>CAWGYW010000002.1:0-1230525 GCA_963826985.1 uncultured Solirubrobacteraceae bacterium | reverse complement strand
ACGGAAGCGCTCCGCCGCCCTGGCGACCTCACGACTGCGACCGGAGAACGCCTGGCAAAGCTCGTGGGGGACACCGGCGATCTCGAAGTACCGGCCATCCTTGCCGGTGCCCTGCTCGATCGTGTATCCCTCCCGCACGAGCTCGTCGGCGAGCGCGGTGCGGTAGAACGCGCCCATCTCCCGTGCGGAGCGGAAGATCGGCCGCGACGCGACCGCCACAATCCGGTCGTCCTCGCGGACAGCGCCGGTGATCACGACATGACTGTGCAGCTGCGGGTCTGGGGCCTGGGCGCCCTGGACTCCGCGGGCGGTGGTGTGTCGGTACTCGGTGGCGATCACGTCCTTGGCGTGCTCTTCCACGACCTGGCCGCTGTAGCGACGCCGCACGACGGGCACCTGCTCTCGCAGATGGTGGATGGTCTGCTCGACCGCCCTGGCGTAGGCCTGCTCGATCTGCTCGCGCTGCCACGGGTCGCCGAGCGCCCATACGGTCGAGACGGACTTCGGTGCGCTGAACGTCACGTCGATCCCGCCGCCCCGGCCGCCGCCGGCGCCCTCCGGACGAAGCCACCGGCCGCTGCCTGGGTGATGGCCCTCCATCAGCGCGATGAAGTCCGCGCCATCCACCGGCCCGCCGGCCTGAACCCCGAGCCTCTCCAGGGTCTCGGCATCGGCCAGCCAGCGGCCGGGGGCCTGCGCCATCTCCCCATCGGGTGTCAGGTAGTAGTCCCCGCGCTCGGGCTCCACCGTCTTGCTCTCCAGGTAGCGCGCGTACCCACCGCCCCGAGACGCACCTATGCTCGCCGCAGTCATCACATGGGTGATGACCCTCAACGCGCCGAACCGGCCAAGCAATTCGCACAGCGCTCGCTGTGCCACGGCACAGCCGTGCATGTTGTCTGTACGGGCTTTTTGTCGTGCCGAGGCGCGCGTGGTGGCGCAGCCAGACGCGTCGACCGTCGGGGTCGCGTCGAGCGCTTCGTGGTGGGATGACTCGTTGGTGGTGCGGGCGACTGACCGAGCGAAGCGCAGGTGTCAGGGGCTTGTGGCCTGCCGCGCGGCTTTGCCCTTCGAGGGCGTTTGAGATGCGCGCGCCAATGTCGCGCCCGCGCCGGTTCTTCACGCAATCTCTTGGCCGGTCCGTGCAGGTTGGGGTCTGTAACCGCGATGGCCCCAATATCCCCACGTACGGCAGTCACCCTTGCGGACCGGAAGCAGAGCGCGCCCGCCCTCGCCCTCAGCGTCGAGCAGGCATGCGAAGCGCTGGGCGTGTCGTGGGACACTTGGCGCGCGCATATCGAGCCCGACGTGCGCCTCGTGCGTGTTGGGCGCCGCAAGCTGATCCCGGTCAGCGAGCTGCAGGCTTGGCTTGACCGGCACGCCGAAAGCGTCGGTGTGGGGGAGTAGCGTGCCGAGCTATCTGCAAAGCGCCCCCGCACCGTGGTCGCGGCCGGGGGCATGACACAGGAGGTTCAGCTCCCATGCAATCGGCACCGTACACCGCGGCATCGTCTGGAGGTGATTGCTGATGGCCACCGGAGTGCGTCAACGCCACGGCAACGGCTGCAACGGCAAGGGTCGCTGCGACTGTCCGTGGCGTGCCGAGGTCTACTCGAAGCGCGACGACTGCAAGCTGCGCAAGACGTTCCCGACGCAGGCGGCGGCGAAGGTCTGGCGGGCGGACAAGCTCGCCGCGGCGAACAAGGGCAAGCTCCGTGCGCCCACGTCCATGACCGTCCGGCAGGCCGCCGAGGCGTTCATGGCCGGCGCCCGCGACGGCTCTATCCCGACGGCATCGGGCACCCGCTACAAGCCCGCGACGCTCCGGGGCTACAGGGTCGGGCTCAACAAACGTCTACTGCCGACGCTGGGCGGCATGCGCCTGTCGGATGTCGAGCGCCGCGACGTGCAGGAGCTCGCCAACCGGCTGACGAGCGAAGGGCTGAGCGCGAGCACCGTGCAGAACACGCTCGACCCGCTGCGCGTCATCTATCGGCGTGCGATCCGCGACGAAGAAGTCACGGCCGACCCGACCGAGCGGCTTGAGCTACGCCGGCCCGACGGTCGGCGCGAGCGGATCGCCGACCCCGCCGAGGCGGCGGCGCTCATCGCTGCTATCGCTGAGGGCGAGCGGGCGCTGTGGGCGTGCGCGTTCTACGCCGGCTTGCGGCGCGGGGAGCTGCGTGCGCTGCGCTGGGGCGACGTCGACTTGGCGGCCCGCGTGATCCACATCTCGCGGGGCTGGGATGCGATCGAGCGCGAGCAGCCGGTGAAGAGTGCTGCGGGCAACCGGCGGGTGCCGATTCTCGAGCCGCTCGCGGGGGAGCTGGCCGCGCACAAGCTCCGCACCGAAGGCTCTAACGACGCGCTGGTGTTCGGCAGGACCGCCGCCGAGCCGTTCAACCCGGAAACCATCCGGCGGAACGCGCTCGCGGCGTGGGGCTGGCAGGAAGTCCCGAACGAGGAAGCGGACGGTCCGAGGACGATCATCGCCAAGAAACGAGACGACGCGCAGCAGCCGATCACGCTGCATGAGGCGCGGCACACCTGCGCGTCGCTGCTGATCGCCGCGGGCGTGAACGCGAAGGCGCTGAGCGTCATCATGGGCCACGCGACCATCGCCATGACGTTCGACGTGTACGGCAAGCTGATGCCCGGCGGCCTGGATGAGGCGGCAGCTGCCGCGAACGCCTATCTGGCAGGCGACGGGAAGCGTCCGGCGCTCAGGCTCGTGGGGTGAAAGCTCGGGCCAATCTTGGGCCAGTCGTGTACTGATTCGGCCGGATTCAGCCGGACTCGGCCGGATGAGCGATCGGGCGTTTCGCCTGCACTGGAGCCATATTTGGCTCTGACACAGGGATTGCGCGATCCGCTGCCCACAGTTCGAGTCCCTGTCCCGGAGTACGCTGGCGCCCCGTGAACACGGACGAGGCGCGAAGCTAGGGTTTGCGCGCCCGGCGCCGCGCGGTAGCAGGCGTGGTGGCGCCGGGCGGCAGCCGCCCGACCTGCCACAGCCCCGCGTCGTGCCGTTGCTGCAGCCAGCGGTTGGCGTCGCGTTCGCCGAGCGCGATCAGCTCGTCGATGAACTCGCGCGCGAGGAACAGGTAGCTGAGCAGCTCGCCGTGGACGTCGCCGCGCTCGGCGTTGACGAACTGGCCGAGCAACTCGAGGTTGCGGTCGCGCAGGAAGCCGCGGACGCCGGTGTAGCGCTTTTCGTAGACCCTGCGCGCCAGGCGCCCGACCTCGAGGCGATCGCACGGCGCGATGAAGATGTAGGGGATCGTGCGCCGGGGCTTGCGTCCTGCGGCCCCGCCGCCGGTCGCCCGCGCGCCGCCCGCGGGCCGCGCACCGCCAGCAGGCCGCGCACCGCGGCTGGTCCCAGCCGCGCCGGCGCTCGAGCGCTTCGGCGCGAGCGCCTCGTTGACGGTGGCGAGCGTCGCGACGTCTTCGGCGAGCTGGTCGGCGAGCACGACCCGCAGCAGCTGCGCGACGCCGTCGAGCATGTCCGGTCGCCGCGAGGCGCCGGCGGGCGTCGAGGATGAGTTCAGGCCGATCACGACGACGCGGTCGGCGCCCAGCGACAGCGCCGGCTTCAGCGGCGCGTTCAGGCGCACGCCGCCATCGCTGTACCAGCCGCCAGCCGTCCGTGGCTCGCGGATCTCGACCGCGGGGAACGCGCCGGGATCGCGGCCGACGCGAGCACGTGCTCGGGTTTGAGCACGGTGGCGAAGTAGTCGATCGCGCGCGTGAGGTCGGGTGCGAGCGCCGGGCCGCCGTGGTGGAAGACGACGCTCCGCGTGGTCGCGTATGCCGTCGCGACGACCGCGGCGGCCGTCAGCGTCCCGTCCTCGACGTTGTTCTCGATCCGCTCGAAGGAGACAAGCCGATCGAGCGTGCCGCGTAGCGGCGAGGTGTCCAGCAGCGCGGGCGGATCCGCGCGCGGCAGGTGCGCGAGCATCGCGAGCGTGCCCAGCAGGCGACGCAGCTCGGCCGGCGAGGTCAGCGGACGCAGCGCCCTGCCCCAGTGCATGGCACGCCACATGTCGAGCGCCGCCGCGGCCGCCGTCGGCAGCGGTTCGTGTGCGCGAGCCGCGAAGAACGAGCCGTTGAGCGCGCCAATGCTGGTGCCGACGAGGATGTCAGGGGCCTGGCCGCGTGACTCGAGCGCTGGCGCCAGGGCCGCGAGCGCGCCCGCCTCATACGCACCGCGCGCGCCGCCCCCGGCGAGCACGAGCGCGATTCGCTGGCGCCGGCGGCCTGGTTTGGCGGCGGCAGGCATGCTTGCCGCAGACTACAGCTCAGCTACAGCGGATCAGTCGCGGCCCGCCGCCGTTAGAACACGCGCGATGTCCCGGTTCGGCTTCGACACGAGCGTCCCGTCGGGGAGCTCGAGGTCCACACTCCCCTCGATCCCTAGCTTGGAGAGGTGTTGTCTCCTCGCCTTCACGACGCGCGCGTGGGTGCCGTCGTAGAGCTCGACCCGTGCGCCGCGTTCGACTTTCTCGGGGGCCATCCAACTGGTGTCTTCAACGCGCAAGACGTCAAAGCCGCTCAGCAGCCCGCCGCTGAGCGTGACGTGGGGCAGTCGAGAGGGACTTGGAAGGGCCGACGGCAGCCGAAGCGAGCCGTTCTCGGGCCGCTGCTCGTCTGGCTCGCCGTGCCTTTGCCTATCGTCTCTCATGTGGCTCATTCTAGGCTGCTATGGCTACGGCTGAGCAGACGACCGTCAGCACGAGCGTGCCGAGTGCGAGCACGAGACGTTCCGTCTTGACGTGTACCGGCTGAGCGTTGTCGTGCTGACTTGCAATCAGGTCTGAGAGCAAGTGCTCCAAGGCGTCGTCTTGCGGACCGTCCGCATGCCGGGCGTAGAACCTGCTCGGGGCTGGGCCGAAATCGAAGCGCGTGACAGCCATCACCGACGCGCCGAGGACAATGGAGACCGCCAGCCCTGGAAGCGGTACCCACCACCAGTGGCCGAGTAGTCGTTGGGCAGCCAGGTCGGCCGTCACGAGCGCCGCATCGAAGCCGGCCAGGCCAAGCGCCTGTGTATCCAGGTTCGCGGCTCTTGCATAGGCTGCGGCGATCTGGGCCTCGGTGAGGTCTATCAGCGCCTCAAGCATCGCGAGCTCCGAATGCGAGGCCCCGTCGGGGGGCCTCGAGATCAATGACCATCTGTTGAGCGACCATGGTGAATCGCGCAGGCTACGCGGCGACGGGGAGAGAACTATCGGCCATGGCGCAGGCAGGATCCCGATGGCAGGAACCGAGCGCCTGTTATCCGCGCCAGCCGGCAAGCCTTACGCCGCCGCCGCCTGCGAGGACCAGTCGCGGTACAGCTCGAAGTAGCGCCCTTCGGCGGCGATCAGCTCGTCGTGGGTGCCCTGCTCGGCGATGCTGGCCGTGCTCGAGCACGACGATGCGCCCGGCCTGGCGGATCGTCGAGAGGCGGTGGGCGATCACGATCGAGGTGCGCCCCGCGAGCAGGCGGCGCAGCGCCGCTTCGATGCGGCCCTCGGTGTGCAGGTCGACGTTGGAGGTGGCCTCGTCGAGGATCAGGATGCGCGGGTCGGCGATCAGCGCGCGCGCGAACGCGATCAGCTGGCGCTGGCCGGCGGACAGCTGCGCGCCGCGCTCGCCGACCTCGGTGTCATAGCCGTCGCGGCAGCTCGGAGATGAACTCGTCGGCTCCGACCGCCGTCGCGGCGGCGCGGATCTGCTCGTCCTGCGCGTCGGGGCGCCCGAAGGCGATGTTCTCGCGCACGGTGCCCGAGAACAGGAACGCCTCCTGCGGCACGATCCCCATCTGCGAGCGCAGCGAGTGGCTCGAGACCTCGCGCAGGTCGTGCCCGTCGACGAGCACGCGCCCGCGCGTGGGGTCATAGAAGCGCGCGGCGAGCTTTGCCATCGTCGACTTGCCCGCGCCGGTCGCGCCCACCAGCGCGATCGTCTGGCCGGCCGGCACGTCCAGGTCGACGTGCTCGAGCGCGAGCACCTCCGGGCTCGCTCGGCTGCAGGCGCCGCGCCGTTGCGCGCTTGCGCGCCGCCTGAGCGTCGCCGTCGCCCCGCCGCTGCGAGCGCGGGCGGTAGGCGAAGGACACGTCCTCGAAGCGTGATCTCGCCGCGGATCGGGCCGATCGCGGGCGCGTTCGGGGCGTCCTCGAGCGTCGGCTTGGTGTCGAGCAGCTGGAAGATCTTCTCCAGCGCGGCCATGCCGGACTGGTAGGTGGTGTAGAGCTGGGAGAGCTGCTGGATCGGTTCGAACAGGAACGACAGCGTCGCCACGAACGCGACGACCGTGCCGACGGTGATGTGGCCGTCGATCGCCTGGTAGCCGCCGTACAGCACGATCACCGCGAGCGCGACGCCGGAGAGCATTTCGACCGCCGGGAAGTACGAGCGCGTTGAGGCGCACGGTGACCATGTTCGCCTCGCGGTTGTCCTCGTTGAGCTCGGCGAAGCGCGCCTCGTGGGCGGGCTCCTGCCCGAAGCTGCGCACGACGCGGATGCCCGACAGCGTCTCCTGCAGATAGCCGGTGATCGAGCCGATCGTCTCGCGCGTGCGCCGGAACGCGCCCGTCGAGATCAGCCGGAACCAGATGCTCGCGCCGGCGACGAACGGCACGACGCAGAACGTCAGCAGCGCCAGCTTGACGTCGAGGTAGAGCAGCACGCCGATCGCGCCGATCAGCGTCAGGCCCGACTGGAACAGCGTCACGACCGAGTCGGTGACGAGGCTTTCCAGCGCCTCCACGTCGTTGGTCATGCGCGAGATCAGCACGCCCGCGGGGCGGCTCTCGTAGAAGCCGATCGGCTGGCTCTGCAGGTGCGTGAAGATGCGGATGCGCAGGTCCGCCAGCGCGCGCTGGCCGACCCAGCCGACGAGGTAGGTCTGCGCGTAGGTCGCCACCCACACGAGCAGCGCCGAGACCAGGAACGCGACCACCACGAGCACGAGCGTGTGGATGTCGTGCTTTTCGATGCCCGAGTCGATCGCGAGCTTGGCCAGCAGCGGCGGCGCCAGCGAGGCGGCGGTGCCGAGCACGCAGCGCGACAGCATCGCCGCCGCGCGCAGGCGGTAGGGGCGCAGCAGCTGCAAGCAGCCCGCGCAGGTTGCGACCGCGGCTGCTCGCGGCTGGCGCGCTCGCCCGTCCCACTGTGCCCGCCGCGGCCGAGGCCCGGGCCGAGGCCGGCGCCGCGCCGGCGCGACCGCCGCCCCCGTCCACCGCCGCCGCCCATGCCGCCGCCCGGAGCGCTCACAGCCGTCCTCCCGGGTTGGGCTGCGGCGCCCGCGCCGGCGCCGCCGCAGCGCGTGCTCGAGCGCGCGCGCCGTCCGGCGCGCGGCCGAGGCGTCGCCGGCCACGATCTCGCGATAGAGCTCGGATGCGCTCCAACAGCTGCTCGTGGTTGCCCTGCGGCGACGATCCGGCCGTGGTCGAGCACGACGATCTGGTCGGCCAGTGCGATCGTCGAGAGGCGGTGGGCGATCACGAACGTGGTGCGCCCGGCCATCGCCTCGGCGAGTGCGAGCTTGATGCTCTGCTCGGTGGACGCGTCGACGGAGGAGGTGGCGTCGTCGAGGATCAGCACGCGCGGGTTGGCCACGAGCGCGCGCGCGATCGCCAGGCGCTGGCGCTGGCCGCCGGACAGGGTGACGCCGCGCTCTCCGACCTGGGTGTCGTATCCCTGCGGCAGCCGCGCGATGAACTCGTGCGCCTGCGCGCGGCGCGCGGCCTGTTCGATCTCGGCCATCGGCGCGTCCGGCCCGCGCGTAGGCGATGTTCTCGGCGACGCTCGCGGAGAACAGGAAGGGGTCGTCGCTGACGACCGCGACGGCGGCGCGCACCGAACGCACGGTCGACGCTCGCGCACGTCGGCGCCGTCGAGCAGCACCTCACCGGCGACGGGGTCATACAGCCGCGAGATCAGCGCGACGAGGCTCGTCTTGCCGGAGCCCGTCGGCCCGACGAGCGCGACGGTGCGCCCGGCGGGCACGTCGAGGTCGATGTCGCGCAGCACCGCGCGCCCGCTCTGCGGAGCCGCGTGCACGCTCTCCACGAGCGCGCTCGCGCCGAGCTCGTCGTGCGGGTCCTCGTAGCGCAGCGTCACGTCGCGCAGCTGCACGTGCCCGCTGCCGGGCGGCAGCTCGGGCGCGTTCGGCACGTCGGCCATGCGCGGCTCGCGGTCGAGCAGCTGGAAGATGCGCGCGCCCGAGGCGGTCGCGCGCTGGGCGAGGTTGAGCGTCACGCCGAGCGAGCGCATCGGCGTGATCAGCATGTTCACGTACAGGAAGAACGCCGTGAACTGCCCGAGCGTGAGGTGCGCGTGGATCACGGCCTCGCCGCCGAGCAACAGCACCGCGGCGAGGCCGAGCTGGGGCAGGAAGCCGATCACCGGGTTGTATCTTGCTTCCAGGCGCGTGGCGACCATCGCCTGGTTGAACACGCGCCCGACGGTGTCGCGAAAGCGCGTCAGCTGGCGTTCCTCGCGGGCGAACGCCTTGACGACGCGCACCCCGGAGATGTTCTCCTCGGCGTCGGCGGTCAGCTCGGCGATGCGCTGCTGGGTCTCCTGGATCGCCGGGCGCGCGCGGCGCCCGTAGCGGTAGGAGATCAGGACCACGAACGGCACCGGCACGAGCGCGATCAGCCCGAGCCCGGGGTTGATCGCGATCATCACCGCGCCCGCGAGCGCGATCGTGAGGATCGACTGCAGGATGAACACGAGCCCGTAGCCGAGGAAGAAGCGCACCGCGGCGAGATCGACGGTCGCGCGCGACATCAGCTGCCCGGTCTGCTGGTGGTCGAAGAAGCCGAGCTCCAGGCGCTGCAGTTGCCCGTACATGCGCTCGCGCAGGTCGTATTCGACCGCCAGCGACACGCGCCCGGCGATGATCCGCCGCCAGAACATGAAGCCCCAGCGCGCGAGCACGACGGCGAGGATCACCAGCGAGAGCACCAGCAGCGTGTGGCGATCGTGGGCGTCGGCGGCGCTGGCGTGCGCGTGGACGCGCACGGCGCCGTTCTTGATCGCTTGCACCGCCCGCCCGGTCAGCGCCGGCAGCGCGACGGTCATCACCATCGCAAGGCTCGCGAGCGCCCACGAGATGCGCCAGGCCGCGCCTGTAGGGGCTCAGAAATCCGAGCAGTCGGTAGAAGTTCGTCATAGTTGTATGGACAACGATTATCGCAGGCGGATGCCTGCGTCCGGCGCGCCCGTCCGTGGCGTGGCGCGCCCGCCGCTCCGATCTCGCTCGCGCGCCGCCGCCGCGCTGCTCCTAAGCTCAAGCCATGTCCACGCCGAGCACCCCCGACCGGGAGTCCACGCCGCCGTCCCCGCCCTCGCGCGCCGGGCTGTGCGACTCCTGCGCGCACCAGCAGCTCGTGCGCAACACGCGCGGCTCGACGTTCTCGCTGTGCCGGCGCTCGCGCGAGGACCCCGCCTATCCGCGCTATCCGCGCCTGCCCGTGCTCGCATGTCCGGGCTACGAGGCCAGCGCGCCCGCGGCCTCGCGGCTGCGCGCGCCGAGGCCGCCTCGGGGGCGGCGATAGCCGGTGGAGACGAAGTCGCGGCCGCGCACGAGCACGAACGCGAGCACGGCGCCCGTCAGCGCGATCGCGGCGGCGATCGCGGCGATCGTCGTGAACGCCCCGGTGAAGCCGACGCGGTAGGAGTGATCGAGCGCGACGCGGGCGGCGGGGGAGAGCGAGCGGGCGATCTTCGTGACTTCGCCGGACTCGAGCAGCGTGCCGAGCTGCCCGTGGGCGGCGGTGAGGATCTCGCGCGCGTGACCGCTGGCGCGCAGCGCGGTGGAGGTGGTGCGGGTGACGTCGTGCTGGAAGATCGCGCCGAGCCCGGCGATGCCGGTGGCGATGCCGACCTGGCGGAAGGTCGAGTTGATGCCCGAGGCCATGCCGCTGCGCTCGCGCGGCACGACGCCGATCGCGGTGGAGGCGAGCGGCGGGTTGACGAGGCCGACGCCCGCGCCGGCGAGCACGAAGCCGGGGATCAGCACCGTCCAGTGCGAGCTCGGCGTTCACGCTGGTCATCGAAGATCAGGCCGATGCCGATCAGCACGAGGCCGGAGCCGAGCAGCAGGCGCACGGGCACGCGCACGCGTCAGCCGCCCCGCGATCGGCGCAACGGCGAACGACAGCAGCGTCGTCGGCAGGAAACGCAGCCCCGCCTGCAGCGGGCTGAAGTTGAGCACGTCCTGGAGGTACAGCGTCAGGTACAGGAACATCGCGAAGAACGAGCTCGACAGGGCGAACGCGACGATGCTCGCGCCGGCGAACGCGGGGCGGCGAAACAGCGACAGGTCGAGCATCGGCCGGCGTCTGCAGGCGCTCGACGACGATGAACGCCACCAGCAGCACGACGGCGGCGACGAGCAGCGCGACGATCTCGGTCGAGCCCCAGCCCTTCTCGTTGCCCTGCACGAGCGCGTACACGAGCACGAACAGCGACCCGGAGAAGGTCACGAGGCCCGCCCAGTCCACGCCGGTGGCGTTGGGGTCGCGCGAGTCGAGCACCTGCGTGAGCGTGACGAACACCGCGACCGCGCCGATCGGCACGTTGACGAAGAAGATCCACTGCCAGCCGATGCCCGAGGTGATGACGCCGCCGAGCACCGGCCCGACGGCGACCGCCGCGCCGGTGACCGCGCCGAACACGCCGAACGCGGTGCCGCGCTCCTTGCCCTGGAAGGCCTGCGCGATCAGCGCGAGCGAGGTCGCGAACATCATCGCGCCGCCCGTGCCCTGCACGGCCCGCGCGAGGTTCAGCATCAGCGGCGTCGTGGACAGCCCGCAGACCGCCGACGCCGTGGTGAACACGAGCAGGCCGGTGACGAACACGCGCCTGCGCCCGATCAGGTCGGCCACCGCGCCGGACGTCAGCAGGAACGCGGCGAGCGTCAGCGAGTAGGCGTTCACGACCCACTGCAGGTCCGAGAACGAGGAGTGCAGCGAGCGCTGGATGTCCGGCAGCGCGACGTTGACCACCGTGATGTCCAGCAACAGCATGAAGATCGCGACGCACACCGCGATCAGCGTCCACCACTTGCGCTCCAAGACCAAGACCATCTCCTCGCTTCCGCGCGCGCCGGGCTTATCGCCACGCACTATATGAACGCCGAGCGTTTCTGCCGCTCCGCCGCGGCAACTCCTCGGCCCTACACCGAATCCAGGTTGCGCGCCAGGAACGGCACGATCTGCTCCCACAGCTTCGCCGCGGCTGCGGGCCGGTAGTTGGGCCGGTAGTCGGCGAAGAACGCGTGCCCGGCGTCCTCGTAGACGTCGACTTTGACCTCCTGGCCGCTTGCCGCAGCGCGCTCGAGCAGCTGCTCGCCGAGCTCGGGCGAGGGGTTCTGGTCCTCGGCGCCGACCGCGGCCAGCAGCGGGCAGTGCAGCTTGCCGGCGAGCTCCAGCGGCGGCGTCGGGCGCGCGGGCGTCGAGCGCTCGTCGGGCGTGGCCCTGTCGATGAAGCCGCCCCAGCAGTCGATCGCGGCGTTCAGGCGGTCGCTGGCGCATGCGAACAGCAGCGTGTAGCGCCCGCCCATGCAGAAGCCGGCGCAGCCGACCTTGCCGCTGACGTCGGGGCGCGCGCGCAGGAAGTCCGCCGCGCCCTCGAGGTCGCCGAGCACGGTCTCGTCGGACATCGAGAACAGCCGCTTCATCAGTGCCTGCAGGTCGTCCATCGGCGGCGGGCCGCCTTCGCGCGTGTACAGGTCGACAGCGAGCGCAACGTAGCCGATGTTGGCCAGGCGGTTGGCGATGTCGCGGATGTGCTCGTTGAGCCCGTGGGCCTCGTGGATCACGATCATCGCGGGGCGGGGGCGGGAAGGGTCCGAATCCAAGCGCCGCACGAGGTAGCCGTTCACCTGCGTGCCGCCGGCGCCCGCGAACGTGAGGTCCTCACCGGCGAGGCCGGCCGGATCGGCGACCGCCCCGGGGACACCCTCGGGGCTTGCGTTGACCGTCGCTGTTGTCATCTCGCTGCTGCCTCCTCTCTATATAAAAAAAGTTGTTGCCGAGCGCCCTTACCCGCGCGTGGCCGCGGATGCGAGGGCGGGGTCGGACTCGAGCTCGCGGATCTTGCGGCGCACGCGCTTGCGCGTCTCGCCCAGCTCGTGCTCGAGCTTGTCGAGCTCGGCGGCGCGGTGGCGCACGAGCTCGAGCTGGCGCTCGATGTGGCCGAGCGCCTCGTTCAGCAGCTCGCGCCGGCGCGTGGGGTCGACGTCCTCGCGCTGCAGCTGTGCGCGCACCTCCGCGCGCGCGTCCTCCGCCGTGAGCAGCGTCTTGAGCTCCTCCAGCGAGACCCCGAGCAGGTTCTTCAGGCGCATCACCTCACGGATGCGCTCGACCTCGGCGTCCGTGTACAGGCGGTGCTGTCCGGACGGTCGCGCGGGCGCCTCGGCGAGCAGGCCGATCTCCTCGTAGTAGCGGATCGTCCGCGGCGTCGTGCTGAGGAGGCGCGCGACGTCGCCGATGCGCAAGTTCATGCCGGCACGCGCAGCGCCTTCTCGCGCGCGTCCTCGGCCTGCAGCTGCACGTGGCTGGGGCGCAGCAGGCACACGAACATGCCGACGAACGACACCGCGGCGAGCACCCACAGAGCGGTGTGCATGTTGGCGATGAACGGCGCGAGCTTCTCGGGCGAGAGCCCTTTGGCGAGCCCAGAGAAGACGGCGAACAGCGTCGCTTTGGGCACGGCGGAGGTGATGATCGCGAGCACGAACGCGATCGACAGCACGGCGCCGGTGTTCTGCAGGAGCGTCCGCGCGCCGGCAGCGATGCCGCGGCGGTGGGCGGGCACGGCGCCCATCATGGCGGCGGTGTTGGGGCTGTTGAACATGCCCGAGCCGACGCCGACCGTCGCCAGCCACAACGCGCTCTGCCAGTAGGGGGTGTGGACCTCGAGCGTGGTCATCGCGGCGAGCCCGGCGGCGCTGACGAGCATGCCGATCGCGGCGAGCGTGCGCGAGCCGTGGCGGTCGGCGTAGATGCCGGCGATCGGCGAGGCGACGAGCATGCCGAGCGCGAGCGGGATCAGCTTGATGCCGGCGTCGATCGGCGAGTCGCCCTGCGCGCCCTGGAAGTAGAAGACGAACAGGAACATCAGCGCGAAGCGCGCGAGGCCGTTGATGAAGGCGGCGCCGCTGGCGGCGGCGAACAGGCGGCTGCGGAAGATCTGCAGGTCGAGCATCGGCGCCTTCGAGCGGCGCTCGATCGTGACCCACAGCGGCAGCAGCACGGCGGCGGCGATCAGGCCGCCGATCACGATTGGGTCGTTCCAGCCGCTGAGGCCGCCGCGCGAGACGCCGAGCACGAGGCCGGTGAGGCCGACGACGAACGTGACGTTGCCGAGCACGTCGAAGCCGCGCACGGAGTCGGGTTTGGCGAGCTCGCGCAGGATCAGCGCGCCCCAGGTGGCGCCGGCGAGCGCGAACGGGACGTTGAACCAGAACACCCAGTGCCAGGAGATCGCGACGAGCGCGCCGCCGAGCACCGGGCCGAGCACCAGCCCGATGGCTGCGACCATCGTGTTGGCGCCCATCGCGAGGCCGAGTTCCTCCTTGGGGAAGGCGTCGGTGACGAGCGCGGCGGCGTTGGCGAACAGGAACGCGGAGCCGATGCCCTGCAGGATGCGCCACAGGATCAGCACGGTCGCGTCGGGCGAGAAGCCGGCGCCGAGCGAGGCGAGCGCGAACACGAGGAAGCCGCCGACGTACGCGCGCTTGCGCCCGAACAGGTCGCTCAGGCGCCCGGCCAGCAGCACGAGCACTGTGGCGGCGATCAGGTAGGCGAGGATCACCCACACGAGCGCGAGCAGGCTGGTGTGCAGCGAGCGCTCGAGGTCGGGCAGCGCGATGATCAGCGTGCCCGAGTTGGTGGCGGCGAGCAGCATGCCGAGGCTGGTGCACGACAGCGCCCACCACTTGTAGTTGGCATGTCCGGCGGCGACGCCGAAGCGCGAGGCGGGCGGGGCGGCCGTCGCCTTGGGTGTCGCGGGTGCTGTCGAATCTGACGTGAACGTAAAGATCACGATAGCAGGAGGCCAGGGCGTCGCCCGTTCCGCGGCCCGCAGGTATCCGATGCTTTGGAGGCCGGCGCGTGCGTCGCTGTCCCGCGCACGGGATGCCCGGGCGGTGGGTGGAAGCGAAGCGCCTCTGCTGCTAAAACGAGAGGCATGTCAACGAATGAGCCGAAGGTCGCGAGGTCAGAGCAGGAGTGGCGCGAGCAGCTGACGCCGGCGCAGTACGACGTGCTGCGCAAGGCGGGCACCGAGCCGCCGTTCACAGGCGAGTACGTCTACAACAAGGAGTCCGGCGACTACCGCTGCGCGGGGTGCGGGGCGGTGCTGTTCGGCGCGGACACGAAGTTCGACTCGGGCACCGGCTGGCCGAGCTTCACCGAGCCGGCGGTCGCCGAGGCGGTCGAGCTGCGCCCGGACAACGGCCTGTTCATGCGCCGCACGGAGGTGCTGTGCCGCGCGTGTGGCGGGCACCTGGGGCACGTCTTCGACGACGGTCCCGGGCCCAACGGCCAGCGCTACTGCATCAACTCGGCGGCGCTGTCGTTCAAGCCCGCCGAGCCCGCCGAGTAGCCCCGCTCGCGCGCATGAGCGGATAGCCTGTCCGCGACCATGATCATGTTCGATCAGTCGCGGCGGCTGTCGGAGCCGCTGCAGTGGGGACGGCGCGAGAAGACGGTCGCGGCGGTGCTGCTGAGCTGCGCGGCGCTGGCGCTGATCGGGCTCGTTGCGTACGCGCTGACGAGCGGCGCACCCGCGCGCAGGGACTGCATCAGCCTGACGTTCGCGAGCACGCTGGGCGGCGCGTACGTGCACGAGTGCGGCGCGGGCGCCAGGCGCCTGTGTGCGGCGCCGAACCCGAGCCGCGAGATCGCCCAGGAACTCGCCGAGGACTGCAGGCGGCTCGGATTCCCGTTCGCCACGGGCTGACAGCGTCCAGCGCAGACGTCTAGACAAATGTCGAAACGGCCGGGCCAAGTGTTGGCCACGATGGCCCTACCCCGGTTCCCAGATGCCGGATTTCATACCGGGACTGTCATCGGTGAGCGGCGTCCGCCCTGCGTGGGGGACTCAGCGGCACCGCAAACAACCGTAGGAACGGAGGCACATGACCTGGCTGTCATACCCAAGTTGGCTGAACGCGGGGGACAACGCATGGCAGATGACCGCTGCGACGTTCGTCGGGCTGATGAGCCTGCCCGGCCTGGCGGTCCTGTACGGCGGCGTTATGCAGAAGCGCTGGTCGGTCAACGCGATGATGCTCACGTTCGTGGCGTTCTGCGTGACGCTCATCGTCTGGTGCCTGTGGGCGTTCAAGATGGGCTTCGGCCATCCGATCGCGCACAGCGGCTCGGGTATCTTCGGGACGAAAGGCTTCCTGGGGACGTTCCTAGGTGAACCGGCGAGCGTGCTGAGCCACACCGGCGAGGAGGCGCAGGCGGAAATCCAGTCGATCACGACCGGCCCGCCGTTTCACTTCCCCGAGGCGTCGCTCGTGTACTTCCAGTTCGTGTTCGCGGCGATCACGCCGATCCTCGCGCTCGGCTCGGTGCTCGGCCGCGTCAACTTCAAGGCGTGGATCCCGTACGTGGCGATCTGGATCACCGTCGTGTACACGGTCAACGCGTTCCTGCTGTGGGGCGGCGGCTACTTCGCCGCGCACGGCGCACTGGACTACTCCGGTGGTTACGTGATCCACCTGTCGGCGGGTATCTCCGGGTTCGTGTTCGCGGCTGTGATCGGTCCACGATTGCAACGAGATCGCGAGGTCGACGCGCCGAACAACCTGCTGATGCTTGCGGTCGGTGCCGGTCTGCTGTGGCTCGGCTGGAACGGGTTCAACGGCGGGGACTCCTACTACGCCGGCGCGGACGCCTCGGCGGCGGTCATCAACACCAACCTGTGCACCGCGGTGGCGATGATGGTGTGGATCGCGTGGGACTACATCTACCGCGACAAGCCGTCGATGATCGGCGCGGTCAACGGCATGATCACCGGGCTCGTGGGGATCACGCCGGCGGCCGGGTTCGTGAACGGCTGGGGGGCGATCATCATCGGCATCGTCGATGCGACGATCGTGTGGATGGCGATCCGCTACCTCAGCCGCGTGCGACCATTCAGGAACGTCGACGACACGCTGGGGGTGATCTTCACCCACGGCATCGCCGGCCTGTTCGGCGGTCTGCTGGTCGGGCTGCTCGCCGATCCGGCGGTGGTCGAGTACATCGGCGTGAAAGGCGCACCGAACCTGCCGGGGTCGACGGGTCTGCTGCTGGGCGGCGGCTGGACGCTGCTGCGCTGGCAGGCCGAGGCCGCGGCGTGGGTGATCGTCTACACCGCGGTGGCGACGTTCGTGATCCTCAAGGTGATCGGCATCTTCATCCCGTTGCGACTCAGCGACGAGGAGCTGGAGATCGGCGATCACGCGATCCACGGCAACGAGGTCTACCCCTCGGACGTGCCGACGCTCGGTGGTCCCCACCCACCGGCGTGGCAGCCAGCGCCGGCGACCGGCGCGGCGGGGGCGTAGGCGCGCAGCTCTGTCCCAACGCAGGCGCGTCCTCCCCACGGACGCGCCTGCCTCCGGGGTGCAGGACGGGTGGGCGGCTCCGCTTCGGCGGAGCCGCTACTCGTTTGTGGGGGGTTCGGGCCGATTTGCTCGACGTCTGACGCCGTCGGCGCTGAAAGACCACGGCCGTGGTCGACCGACGCGACGTCGATGCGTTCGATCAGCGTGCCTCGCGCGTCATTGCCGCGCCGGCGGGGAGGAACTACGACGAGGCGCCCAGACCGACAGGGCAGCTGACGCCCGTCCCGCCGAGGCCGCAATAACCCCCGGGGTTCTTGGCGAGGTACTGCTGGTGGTAGGACTCGGCGTAGTAGAACGGGTGGCGCTCAGGGTCGTATTCGGCAATTTCGGTGGTGATCGTGCCGTGGCCGGCCGCGGAGAGCACCTGCTGGTAGGCGGCGAGCGAGGCCTCGGCGGCGGCGCGCTGTGCCTCGCCGTTCCACATGATCAGCGAGCGGTACTGGCTGCCGACGTCGTTGCCCTGCCGCATGCCCTGGGTTGGATCGTGCCCCTCCCAGAACAGCCGCAGCATCTCCTGGTAGCTGGTCTTGGCGGTGTCGAATGCGACGAGCACGACCTCGGCGTGGCCGGTGCGTCCGCTGCAGACCTCCTCGTAGGTGGGGTTCGGCGTGATCCCGCCGGCGTAGCCGACGGCGGTGGTGTACACGCCGTCCGCTTCCCAGAAGATCCGCTCGGCGCCCCAGAAGCAGCCCATGCCGAAGATGGCGGTCTCGACGCCGTCGGGAAACGGTCCCTCGAGCGGCGTGCCGAGTACGTCGTGGCGGTCGGGAACGCGCATCTCCTGCTCACGTCCGGGCAGGGCGGAGGCGGCGTCGACGATGGTTGTGTCACGTCCAAAAAGTCTCATGCAGATCAGGCTAGCGCGGCTCGAGTACGAACACGGCGATCTCGCGCGAGGTCGTCTCGTCGTACTGCTCAAAGCCCGCGTACTGCTCGTTCATCCTGCGCCACAGCCCGGCGCGCTCCTCGCCCTCGGCGACCCGCGCGCGCACCTGCCGGTGCTCGTCGCCGATCTCGACCTCGGCGTCCGGGTTCGCCTTGAGGTTGTAGGACCAGCCGGGCGCGTGGTTGTTGCCGCCGTTGGAGCTGACCACGATCAGGCGCTCGCCGTCGGCGAGATACAGCACCGGCGCGGTGCGCGGCTGCCCCGAGCGCCGCCCGGTGGAGGTCAGCAGCATCACGGGTGCGCGGCCGACCTTGTTCATCAGCCGCCCGCGCGTTGCGCGGTAGATCGGTACGTTGAGCTTGCCCCACACGCGCAGCGCACCAGCGGGCATCAGGATCGAGAGGCGCGCGTAGGCGCGATCGCTGGGCACCGGCGGAGTATGCCACCGCAAGTGCGCGGACAGGACGTGGATTAGAGTGCGCGAGCATGTGCGCGGTCGTTCGCTACGAGGTCACCGAGCGCATCGCGCGGATCACGCTCGACCGTCCAGAGCGTGGCAACGGGATCACGCGCCAGCTGATCGCGGAGCTCGTGCAGTGCGTCGAGCGCGCGGACCTGGACCCGGCGGTGCACGCGCTGGTGCTGTCGGGAGCGGGGCCGGGATTCTGCGGCGGCTATGACCTGGTGGAGAGCGCCGAGGGGGCGGGGGTCGGCCAGGGCGCGGGCACCACGGCGACGGGCTCGCCGGGAGCTGCGGGCACGGACACGCCGAAGGTCGCGGGAAGTGGCGTCGACGCGGCGGCGAGCGCGCCGAGTGGCTCGCCGCTCGATCCGGCGGCGATCGCCGCCAACCATGACCCGCGCGCCACGTGGGACCCGATGGTGGACTACGCGATGATGAGCCGCAACGTCGAGGGCTTCATGAGCCTCGTGCGCTGCGGCAAGCCGGTGGTGTGCATGGTGCACGGCTTCTGCGTGGCGGGCGGCACCGACATGGCGCTGTGTTCGGATCTGCTGGTGATCGCGGCGGACGCGAAGATCGGCTACCCGCCGGCGCGCGTTTGGGGCTCGCCGACGACCGCGCTGTGGGCGCAGCGGGTGGGCGCGCAGCGCGCCAAGCGCCTGCTGTTCACCGGCGACTCGCTGTCGGGCGCCGAGGCGCTCGAGTGGGGTCTTGCGATCGAGGCGCCGCCGGCGGAGCGGCTGGTGGAGCGCACGGAGATCCTGCTTGAGCGGATCGCGCGGATGCCGGTGAACCAGCTGATGATGATGAAGCTGCTGGTCAATCAGGCGCTTTACGCCCAGGGCCTGCACGGGGCGCAGGTCCTGGGTACGGTCTTCGACGGGATCGCCCGCCACACGGCCGAGGGCCACGCGTTTCGCGCACGTGCCGCCGAGGCCGGGTTCCGCGAGGCGGTGCGCGAGCGCGACGAGCCCTTCGGGGACCTGGGACGCTCGACTTTCAAGGGCTGAAGACGCCTTTTCGCGGCCGCTGGACGCGCGCATGTGCGATCGTACGGCCGTGGCGATCATCCGCGTGAGCAGGCCGCTTCGGCGCGAGCTACAGCGCGTGTTTCCATCGCGGCCCTTCAACGTGCGCTTCTGGGACGGCGGCATGGTTGCGGCCACCACCGGCGACGGGGCGCCAACGTTCTTCGTGAGGCGCCCGACGGCGCTCGCGCACGTGCTATCTGCGCCGGGCACGCTCGGCCTCGGACGCGCTTACGTCGACGGCTCGCTCGCGGTTGACGACCTCGACCGCGCGCTGCGCGTCGTCGATGAGTTCGAGCCGCCGCCGTTGAGCGTCGGCGACCGCGCGCGGCTGGCGCTGGCGGCGGTGACGGCCGCGCTCCCGGGCGGGCTGCCGCGCCGTCCGAGCATCGAGCTGCTGCTGCACGGGCGGCTGCACAGCGCCGAGCGCGACGCGGCGGCGGTGCGCTACCACTACGACGTCGGCAACGACTTCTTCGCGCTGTTCCTCGACGACTCGATGACCTACAGCTGCGCTGTCTTCTCCAAAGGCGCGCAGACGCTCGAGGAGGCTCAGCGCACGAAACTCGAGCTGGTGGCGGGCAAGCTCGACCTGGAGCCGGGCATGCGGGTCCTCGACGTCGGCTGTGGCTGGGGCAGCTTCGCGATGCACGCGGCGCGCGAATACGGCGTACAGGTCACCGGCATCACGCTGTCGGAGAAGCAGGCCGAGCGCGCACGCGAGCGCGTCGCGGATGCGGGTCTGGCCGACCAGGTCGAGATCCGCCTGCAGGATTACCGCCAGCTGGCGCACGGCACGTTCGACGCGATCGCGAGCATCGGCATGTCCGAGCACGTGGGGGAGAACCAGATCGACGTGTATGCGCGCACGCTGTTCTCGCTGCTGCGCCCAGGCGGCAAACTGCTCAACCACGCGATCTCGGCGCTCGACCCGAACGCGACCCCGCTCGACGACCTGTTCTCGACACGCTACGTGTTCCCCGACGGTGAGCCGCTGCCGCTTTCGCGCGTGCAACTCGCGCTCGAGCGCGCGGGCTTCTGGACGGGGCACGTCGAGGGCTTTCGCGAGGATTACGCGACGACGCTGCGCCACTGGGCGCAGCGTCTGGACGAGCACCTCGACGAGGCCGAGAGCTTGGCCGGCGTCGAGCGCACGCGGGTATGGCGCCTGTACCTGCGCTCCGCCGGCCACGGCTTCGAAGCTGGCGATCTCGCCGTCTACCAGGTACGCGCCCGTCGGCCGCTGTAGAATGGCCGGACCTTGCGGATGTAGCTCAGCTGGCTAGAGCGTCGCCTTGCCATGGCGAAGGTCGAGGGTTCGAATCCCTTCATCCGCTTAAAGCGAAAGCCCTGCAAATCGCGGGGTTTTCTGCTTTCTGGGGACGCGATAGTCTTCGAGTGCTACGGCGTGGGTACCAAGCGTGGGTACCAGATGAGGATTTCTGTTTGCTCACAGCGCGGTCGAGTGCCGCGGCGGCTTTCTCGACGTTCGCACTCTCTAGGGGCGAACTGGCACCATGCCGAGCAAGCCACCCGGAGCCTGGGAGATCCGAGCTAGAGGCTGCTCTCTGGGCCGTCATTGACACGATCGACCGGGGGTTGGGCGATCTGCGGCCGGCGCCGATCGTCTCTAGCTGCGACTGTGCCGATCGGCATGATGACTTGGCTGGCTCATGTGGAGTCTCTGCTCCTTTCGCCAACGTGATACCGAGCGTCAAGATCGCAGTGATAGCCGACACGATCGCTGCGATCGCGGACCACCGCACCAAGCGTGTCTGCCGGGGAGCGGCCGGCGTATGCTGAGACTCGTAGACGAACTTGTGCGGCGTCGAGCTGGTTGGCGAACTCCTGGACATGTCGAGCAGGGGCCTAGGTGGCTGCGGACAGACCTCTCCCGTACAACTGGGCCGGCGCAGAAAAGCCAGCAGCCGGAAGCAATGCCAGGAGTGGCGGCGGCTCGCTCGATGCCGCGCGAGACGGTCAAGCCGCGATTCAAGGCGGCGGTTTGTGTCCGCGAGGCCAGAACCTGTCGGACGTGAATCGCGACCGCCTGCTGGTTACTCGCCCATTCTCGCCGTGCGGCCGCCTTGGCGGCGAGCCTTCTTGCGATTTCGACCCAGGGCGACTGCCGACATGCCATGACTTGTCCATCGTAGTCCACGGAAGCGCAGGAAATAGGGGTCCGTAGCTCCCCACGCGGGTCCCCTTTAGCCAACGGAGTCGGCTTCCAAACGCCTCAGCGCCGTCATGTACCGCTGCTCAACGGCTGGATCTATCGTAAGCGTGAGTCTCATGACGACCTGGACGGGCTCGTCGTCGATGGCCTGAGCAACCAGCTCGGGCAGTCGGGCGGTCATTTCGGCGGCATCGTCCACGAAGCGACGCATCTCCTTGATCGCCTGATCGACAAAGCAGGCGGTGGCCTCCCGCAACTCTCGAAAATCCTCTGGCACACTGATGTTGCGGAGGCCGGCCGCCCAGTCCATCAGCGCCTCGTACATCGACAAGACGCGACGGGCCAACCCCGCAATCTTCTCGGGGTCGCCAGGCTCACCAGGCTCACCGAAGGCCGCCTCAGATGTCTCGGGCGACAAGATTCTCCCGAGCACTTCGAGTTGAGTTCGCACCCAGCCCATCTCGCGCGTGAGGTAGCCGAGCGCCGACATGCGGTCGAAATCCTGCTTCGGCCCGCGTGGCAATCGAAGCTCGTGGTCGTCCCACTTGGACTCTAGT
Organism: uncultured Solirubrobacteraceae bacterium; assembly: GCA_963826985.1. Classification (GTDB taxonomy): domain Bacteria; phylum Actinomycetota; class Thermoleophilia; order Solirubrobacterales; family Solirubrobacteraceae; genus Palsa-744. Next base: position 1,208,794 of record CAWGYW010000002.1, on the reverse strand, counting down.
TCGCGCCGACCCTGCACGAGAAAGCCCGCGAAAAGCAGGTACTCCCAATGCGGAGGACGGTCGTCGACTACCCGTGCCTGTTCGTCGGGCGTGCTTGGGATCGTCAGGCGGCCGTCAGATGGCGACGGCACAATCGACTGAACGACCGTTCGCGACTGCGTTCCCTCTGCCGCTTGCAGTCCGGCCCTTTCGAGCGCCCGTGAGAGTTGGTCTGCGACATTTTCGATGCCGAGGCTGGTCGATGCGCCGAGACGATCCGCCAGGATCGGAGCCCGCTCAGCCAGGTAGTGCTGATCGACGTTGTGCCACACGGGCAGGATCACCTTGCGCTCGGCATCGACTTCCCGGGCGGCTAGGCCCGAAAGCTCCCGCCGCGGCCAAGTCTTCTTGAAGAAGGCCGGGCTCAGGATCGCAACCCCAAAGCGAGTTTTTGCTAGCGCGGCTTCGATGCTGCCGCTGAGGCTGTCGCCGACGGTCAGTTCCAGCTCATCCAGCCACACGCTCCAGCCGCGGGTCTTCAGTGCCGCACACAGTGCCTAGCGACCGCATCCTTGTCCTCGCCTGCATGGCAGATGAACACGTCATGGCTAGGAGCGTTGGCGGCGGCTGGTGTGGCAGCGGCTGGTGTGGCACTGATGCCCTGTTGATAGAGCGCTGCGTCTGCCCGGCCAGACGCCGTAACCCGCCAGCCATGAATCTGCTGCAGCCAGGTACCGTCCCAAACTGGCGGCTCACGCGCACCCCCGTTCACTGCGCCGTGGGCGATCAGCTCCTCGCCGTGAAGCTGCTGCATGACTTGCGCGAGCCAATCAATCGAATCCTCGCCCAGGAGACCAGCAGCCAGGCAGGTACGGAAGACCTCGTAGCTTGAGGCCAGCTTGATGCGCTGCTCAGGATCGCGTTCGAGACGAACCAGCACATCTAGCACCTCGGAGTTAGTCGGAATACGCCCGGATGACACGGCGTGGATCGTACCCGGCAGCGATCTGGCTGTTCGGGTGAGTCTGACGGCGTCGAGACCTAACGGGTTCCGGACTCAAGCGCTTCGGCGGCTCTTCTCGACAGCCTCGGCCAGGGCGGGCAGGGAGACATCCATCGCGTCGATGACCTGCATCACCGTTGCCCACGCAGGCGCGCTTTTGGCCGACTCCAGCCGGCTGACGGTGCCAATGGTTGTGTCGGCTCGGCTGGCGAGTTCTTCCTGCGTCAGGCCGCGAGCGTCGCGCAGTTCTTTGATCGCCAGGCCGAGCGCGCGGTCGGGTGGGAGGGGTGGCGGCATCGGCTGGAGCCTCGCAGGCGCAACCGCTTACGTCCATGCGCGTATTACGTAGTGCGTAAGCGTTATGCTTTGGCCGCAACCAAAAAGTGCCCCCGCGCTGCGTCAACAGCCGGGGGCGTGGCAAGGAAAGGACGCACCTTCCCATGCAGCCGGAGGATATCCCGCGAGCTGCGCCTCTGGTCATAGCCGTCTATGGCCAGGAGAGCGATAAGAACACGCTGGCTCGAACGCTGGCGGAAGACGGCTACGACGTGCGGTCGCTCAAGCACGCAATCGTGCTTCGCACGCCTACAGGCAGCGCAGAGTGTGGCGCCAAACGCATCCTGCGTGGGGGCGAGCTTGCGGGCCCCGGTGTCCGCATCCTCAGCCATGGGAAGCTCAGCATCGACACCGCCGCTCGCACGGCCGAGTTCGCATCCACGCCGATACATCTTCGGCGACGCGAGTACGCCTTGCTCATCCACCTGGCTCGCGATCCGACTCGCGTCTACACGCGGCATGAGCTGCTTCGCGACGTATGGGGCTATCGGTCCGAAGGCATCACGAGAACCGTCGACAGCCATGCCGCGCGCCTGCGCCGCGCGCTCGCCCAGGCAGGGGCACATGGATGGGTACGAACGGCGCGAGGTGTGGGTTATTGCCTGGCGCCGTAGTGTCGCTCAGCTCACGTGGTGTTGACCGCTACGCGGTCGCGGTGCACCGCGGGGAGGGGCAGACCATCATCGTGCATCGCTTCGAGATACCCCTCGATCGCCTCTTGAGACAAGCACGCTGTAGCCGCCCTTCTGCTCGGCCACGATCACCACGTCGAACTCACGCCGCCCGCTCATGCCGCGCCGAACGATAGCCCGGGACGAATGCTGCGCGAATCAGGGACGACTATCTACGTCGACTCCCAGAGGGCGTCCTACAGACGGACGCCTGTCTACGCCGCGACGCGTTCGAGGTTCTCAGCAGGCACGTCGAATCGACGGCCTGCGTCCTCCTCGCCGACGTGCACCAGGAAGATTTTCCTGCCGCCGACACCCAAGGGCCCGAGATCCTCGATGATGACGCCCTTCCAGTTGAAACCAGGAACCTTCGAGGTCACGTGGTCGCCAACCTTCAGCGAGTTCGTTGGGGTTGTTCGAGCGCTAGCCATGATCTTGAAGGTATCACCAGGGAGGGGGTAGTTCCAGCGCTTTGCAGTGGTCGGCTGCGACCTTATCGAGCGATCCGGCCAAGACGTTGAGGGAGCTGCGCCAGCTCCTACACGCGCCGAGGCTGATGGTCATGGGTTCCAGAGCACCCTTTGCGCGCTTTGCGTCGATGTCGTCGTGTGCGATCGCGTTGCGCCACGTGATGAGCGCCGAGAGCTTCTTGCGGCGCTGGTCGTTGCCCTTGCGCTCCCTGTCGACCTCGGTCCAGATGTCGAGTCCGAAACGCCCGAAGTCTTCCGCGATCGAGTTTGGTTGCGCGTTGTGCCGTTCGAGTGCCCTGTTGCTCGTCAGATTCTCGCGCAGCAGTTCTCCGTAGGTGGCGTTGTGTGCGCCAAGTGCGATCACCTCCGCCGTCTGTACCTGCAGCGCCCGAACGAACCCTTGAAAGCGTGCCGCAAGCAGCATCGTGTAGGCGTAGTTGAGCTGCTGGGTCAGGAACCGCCTGCCCGGCCTCGTCCCTCCGACCGCCTGATGAGCGTTCACGATCTCATCGAACGCCGCCGATGCGTCGTTACGCCACACCCTCAGCGACTCCGAAGCCATCCCCCGACGCTACAGCAGGCTTCCGACGAAACTCACGATCCGCCCTTGGCGTCGGGCTAACCCATCGAAGGCGGTGGGCGATCGCCCAGGCGCTTCAGCCCAGCTCCCCGAAGTGCTGCTCGAACTCCTCCGGGGTCAGCTCGCGCTCGCCGTGGCGGGAGAGCATCGTCCTGACGCTCAAGTCGGGGCGCAGGACCAAGCGGCCGTCTGGACGACGCTCCTCGAGCACGTAGTCGCCTGACAGGTCCCCGCTGAGCGTCACGCGAGTCGGCTCCATCGCTTGTCAGCCTCGCAGGCCGCCCCGACCGACCCAAGCCAGCCTGTCCTCCGTGCCGGCCTTGCTGTCGTCTGTGCGTCGCGGCCGGCACAGCACAACAACCCAGGACAGACGAGATGCACGGGTGTGCGCGTGCTGTGTCCCCGTGGCTACATCTGGCCCCCGGCCCTGGCTGAGAGCCGAGCCCATCTCGGGCGGTAAGGGGCCGCACGTATAGGGCGGGGCCGTAGGGGTGATGCGGGCGCCGGAAGTCGTTTCGGCCGAGTGGCCGCCGTTAGCCGCATCGGAGGCGTCGGCTGCCGCCTCCTTGTCCGCGCTCCCTGGCCCGGCGCAAAAGTCTTTGGCCGGTCGGGCGCAGTTGGGGTCACTACCCGGTATGCAGAGACGCATACCAGCAACATGGTGGCCGTTTCGGCGGCCTCGCGGTCATTAACCGTAGTGGTGACCGCTTCCAGCATTGGTGCCGCGAAAGGCGGCGGCTATGCCCGGTATCTGGAGGGCAAGACCGTGGCGCCTGAGCGCGGCGACTACTACCTGACCCCCGGCGGGGAGCCGACGCAAGCACCTGGCCGCTGGCTCGCCTCCGCGGACACGCTCGCGCAACTCGGCATCGAGAGCACCGTCGTTGACGGCCCCGATTTCGTCGCGTTGATGGAGGGCCGGCATCCGAGCAGCGGACGGTGGCTACGGCAGGCTGGCGCTGATGGTAGTCGGGGTGGGGGGATCGATGTGACGTTCAGTGCTCCGAAGTCGGTGTCGGTGACGTGGGCGCTCGGCAACGAGCACGAGCGCAGGGTGATCGAGCAGGCCCACCAGGCCGCGGTCGACCAAGCGCTCGCGCACATGACCGAGACGGTCCCGACGGTCAGACGCAGGTATGGCGCTGGGGTCGTGGAGGAGCCCGCACGGGAGCTGATCGCCGCGGAGTACCTGCACACGACCGCACGCGGCGTGATGGACGGCGATGCCCCTGACCCGCAGCTGCACAGTCATGTGGTGGTGACGAGCGCGGTCCGGGATGACGGGCGAATCGTCGCGGTTGCCTCCCGGCCGATCTTCCGCTCGGCGCGTGAGGTCGGCGCGTTCTACCGTTCCGCGCTCGCGCACGAGCTTTCCCAGCACGGCTATGAGATCAATGCGGGGACGGGTAAGGAGGGCAGGTATTTCGAGATCGCAGGGCGTGCCGCAGGGGTTGCTCGACGCGTTCTCGGCGCGTAGTCGTGAGGTCGCGGCGGCGGCTGAGCGGTTTCGGGCGAAGTGGGGGAGGGCGCCCGAGCGGGGGGAGCTGCGCCGGTTGAAGCTTGAGAACCGCAAGGCCAAGCACCCAGTGACCCGTGCGGACCTGCAGCGGGTGTGGGATGAGAAGGCCGCACGCCACAGCCACACACGCGAGCGACACGACAGACCACAGGATCGTTCGAGGCGTGGGGGTGTGCTCGAGGATCGCGTCGAAGAACGATTGACCGAGCGTGCCGCGACGTTCGAGCCGGGCGAGCTACGCGCGGTGCTGCTTGAGCAGTCCGCCGGCGAACTCGCCCCAGCCGACGCACTCGACCGGGCACGAGCGATGATCGCCGAGCGCCGTGTGCTCCCGCTGGAGGGCGGGCGGATGACGACGCTCGCCGTGCGCGCGAAAGAGCAGGCGATCGAGCGCCGGGTCACCCAGCTCGCCAAGCCCGCCGGCCGGGACGTAGGCGAGCCGGCACGCGCCGCCGCCGCCGACCAGCTCGCCGAGCGGATCGGCTCGCGCCTTAGCGACGAGCAGGCTCCAGGCGCTCAGGACGATCACCGGCCCGGAGCGCGCCGCGATCCTCGTCGGTCCGGCCGGCACGGGCAAGGGCGTGGTGATCGACGCGGCAGCTCGCGCGGAGCAGCTCACCGGACACACCACCTACGGAATCGCGGTGTCCGGCTCGACGGCGCAGCGGCTCGGCCAGGACAGTCCCGCGCTCGCGGGGCGGACACTCACGCTCGACGCGCTCGTTGCCCGCGTCGCAGCACGGCCGGCTCTCCCTCGATGCGGGCACGACGATCTTCTTCGATGAGGCCGGGATGGCCGACACAAGCCGGCTCGCCCGGCTGACCGAGGCGGTCGAGCGGTCGGGGGCGAAGCTCGTGGCGATCGGCGACGGTGCGCAGCTCCCCTCGATCGGCGCCGGCGGCATGTTCGACCGGCTCGCCGAGATCGCCCCGAACGCACAGCTATCGAACGTGCGGCGCACTCTCGATCGGGCCGAGCAGCGGGCGTGGGCGGATCTGCGCGCAGGCCGGTCAGACAGGGCGATGGCCTACTACCACCGCCAAGGCCGGCTGCACATGGCAGACACGCGCGACGAGGCCGTCGAGCGCGCCGTCCAAGGCTGGGCCAGCCTGACCGAGACGATCCCGATCCGTGAGGTTGCGCTTATCTCCGATGCATCGAACCTGGAGATCGACCGGCTGAATGCTCGCGCGCAGCACTACCGAGCCGAGCGCGGCGAACTCGGCGACATTGAAGCCCAAGTGCCCGGCGTGCACTACGGCATCCGCGCGGGCGACCGGGTAGCGATGATTGACCAGTACCGCCAGCCCGGCACAGAGCGCGTCGAGAACGGCGCCCGCGGCGAAGTCATCGACGTCAACGAGACAGGCGAGGTGCTGATCCAGTTCGACGCGACCAGCCAATGGCGGACACTCGCCGGCGATGACCTCGCACGCCTGCGGCTCGGGTATGCCAGCCACATCCACCGGGCGCAAGGCGCGACCGTGACCCGCACGCTCGTCGTGACCGGCGGCTGGCAGACCAGCAAGGAGACCGCCTACGTCGAGGCATCCCGCGCCCGCGAAGGCACCGACTGGTACGTCAACCGCCAAGACCTCGGCGCCGACGGACACGACACCGACCGCATCAGACGCCTCGCACGCGACATGAGCCGCAGCCGAACACAAACACCATCACTCGCACACCCAGAGCCAGCCGTCTACGAACACTGGCCAGGCTTCGAGCACACCGTCGCAAGCCGAGGCCCCGAGCGCTACGCCCCGCGCCTCCCCGGCATCATCCGCACCCTTCACCGCGCCACCCAGCGACCAGCACCCGAGCGGACACGATGAGTCGTCCTTGGCCTGGACACGCCGCGCGGGATGTCTGGCAGACGCGGTCGCCGGGGCAACGACAGCTCACGGCAGATGACGTGATGACCGCGCGGGATGTCGCCCACCTGCTGCACGCGCCTGTCTCGACGGTTGAAGACTGGGCACGCCGAGGCATCCTGCCGAGCGTCAAGATCGGCAGGCGCCGACTCTACATCCGCCAAAACATCGAAAGGGCACTCACGGGGGCACGGCGGGGAGATTAGGAAGAAAGATCGCGGGCGCACTGAGCGGGACGACCATCTGTTGATAGGAGTCCGCCTGATCGCGATTGCTGCAGTCGAAGCGTCCCCGGACCTGTTCACGCAACTTGAACGGAGCAATCGGATACGTTACGGAAGGTTTGGCATCAGCTCATGACCCTCGCCGCGAGATCGAGAAGCTCCGTGAGCACCTCGCTTCGCACGACAAGCCACTGGCGCTGCTCATCGGTGCAGGTGCTTCCTGCTCGGTACGTGATGCCATCGATAAGCCTTTGATCCCAGGGATCACCGAACTCTCTGAGCAATGCGTAGGTGCAGTCGATGCGCTCGGTGCCGATTGCGCTTCGTCATACGCTGCACTTATTGAGGGGCTGACGACCGCGCTGGAAAGGGTGCCGACGATCGAGGACGTGCTATCGAGCATCAGCGGCAGGATCGCCGTCATGACTGCAGAGGACTACTTGCTCGGGGCGACTCGCAAGCAACTGCAGGACATTGAGCATGCGCTACGCACGACGATCGCCAAGGCCGCCGATCCGGAGGACTCGCTGATTCCCGCGCGCCTTCCTCATCACTCGCTCGCCCGCTGGATTTCACGGATCGACCGCAAGGTGCCGGTAGAGATGTTTACGACGAACTACGACACCTTGATCGAGCGAACGCTCGAGGACGAACGGGTGGCCGTCTTCGACGGCTTTGTCGGTAGCCGCCGACCGTTCTTCTCCGCCGTCAGCCTAATTCATGCTGACGCCGCACCCGCGCGACACTGGACGCGCCTTTGGAAGATCCATGGGTCAGTCAATTGGAGCCGCGTGCCAGCGTCCGATGGGACGGGCGAGCGCATCGTGCGGGAAGCGGCGAGCGGGGCTGGTGAGCTGATCTATCCGTCGATGCACAAGTACGATGAGTCGCGGAAGCAGCCGTACGTCGCAATGCTTGAGCATCTCGGGCGCGTGCTTGGTCGTCGGGAGGAGACTGTGCTCCTGACGATTGGCTACTCCTTTGGAGACCAGCACATCAATGGGGTGCTCTTTGATGCCCTGGACGCACGCGAGCGCACACACATCGTCTCGCTGCAGTTCGAGGAGCTTCCCGCCGAGCACGAACTAATCAAGAGGGCGGAAGCTCGCCATAACCTTCTCGTCTACGGACCGAACACCGCTGTCGTCGGCGGTGTTAGAGGGCCCTGGAGGCTTGTCGAACCCGTCGACGCGCGTACAGCCGAGCTACTTGACATACCCTTCGACTCCGATGGCGCGCCTGACGCGGAAGCGCTCGCCACTACCGGGCGCTTTCGTCTAGGCGACTTTGTTTGGCTCGCCAAGTGTCTCGACACGATCGTCGGCGCTGATGCATGACAGCCGAGGGCTTCCGCCAACGTTCATCGGGCGGGTTGCGTCGGTACGGGGCGGGATCATCCGGGTTCGCCTGCAGGCACTGCCGACCACCCTCATCATGGTCGGCGGCGAGTCCTACCGTGTTGGCCAGATCGGCGCATTCCTTCGTATCCCGCTCGGCTACACCCATCTCTACGCTGTGTGCACGCAGGTAGGTGCAGACGCGGCGCCTACTCTGCCCTCCGAGAACCCGGCTCCCATCCCGGCGCCCGACGAGGATGCAGCGAACGATAGCTACCGCTGGATGACTGTCACGCTTTTTGGTGAGGCAGTGGGCGGACATTTCGATCGCGGTGTCGGCCAGTACCCGACAGTCGGCGATGAAGTCCACCTTGTCACATCGCACGATCTCGAGATCATATATGGCGAGCCCGAGGGCGGCGGCATCGATTCGATCGTTGTCGGCCAGATCGCAAGCTCGGCCGGCATCCCTGCTCGACTTCAATTGTCAAAACTCGTCAGTCGCCATTCGTGTGTTGTTGGCTCGACAGGCGCCGGGAAGTCGAACTTCGTGGCCGTGGTGCTTGAGGAGCTTTGCAGCGAGCGCTTTCCGACCGCCCGGACTCTCGTCATCGACCCGCACGGGGAGTATGCATCCGCAGTCGCCGATAGTGCGACCGTTATTCATACCGGCATCGCAATTCCAGCTGGAGCTAAGCGCCTGCGGGTGCCGTACTGGGCATTGCCGTTTGACGAGCTACTCGACCTGGCGCTGGGGGATATGCAGCCACATGCTGCGGAGGCGCTCCGCGACCGGGTCGCCTCCATGAAGCGCAAGGCTGCTTTGCATCTCGCCGACCCGCCGCCGCAGGAGGCAATTACGGCAGACACACCCGTTCCCTTCAGCATCAGGCAACTTTGGTTCGAGCTTGAGCACGACCAGCGGGTCACGTACGAAAAATCAGAGCCGCAGAACGACGAAACAAAGTGCAAGCCGGACGATGACGGCGACCCAGTGACCCTGCGTCCTCCCAGCTATCCGCCCATCAGTCTCGGTAGCAAGGCTCCTTATCTAGCAAAACGCCGGCTGCCAATCGGACGCCAGCTTGATCTCCTGCACTCACGCCTACGCGATGCGCGTTTCGCGTTCATGTTTGACCCTGACGATCCATTGCACCCAGACCTTGCCGGCAAGGTTGACGCTGATCTAGACTCCCTACTTGCGGAATGGATCGGCAGCTCACAGCCAATGACAGTCCTCGATGTATCTGGACTGCCTCCAGAGGTGTTGGGAACGGTAGTTGGGACGATGCTGCGTCTCATCTACGACGCGCTCTTCTGGGCAATGGAGTTGCCGGTCGGCGGCCGTCAGCAGCCGCTGCTCGTCGTGCTAGACGAGGCCCATCGCTTCCTGCCATCTGAAGGACACACACCAGCGCACGCTGTCATTTCGCGCATCGCAAAGGAGGGACGCAAGTACGGCGTCGGCCTAATGGTGGTCACACAGCGCCCATCAGATGTCGATCCCGCCGTGCTCAGCCAGTGCGGGACGATGATTGCGTTGCGGGTCACGAACAGCAAGGATCGTGGGGCGGTCTCCGGCATGATCCCGGACGATCTGGGCGATCTCACAGAACTGCTGCCCGCCCTGCGCACAGGCGAGACGCTGGCACTTGGCGAGGCGCTCCAGATTCCATCTCGCATTCGCATTCGCAAGGCACGCTCGAAGCCCATCGGTGAAGATGCCCCTCTTCCCGGCGCCTGGCAGAGTGAGGAGCGGCCCGATCCGGGGATGTATGCGGCTGCCGTCAAGAACTGGCGGGCGCAATCAACGTCTGCCACCAACCCGCAACCAGAAGGGATTCCTGATGCCAGAGCCTCAGATGTACCCCGTTGACTCCTCGAACATCGAGGCGGTCGGATATGACTCGGAGGAGCGTGAAATCTACATTCGGTTTCTTGACGGGCGCACTTACGCATATGGCAATGCTGACGAATCAACATTTGTGGACCTACGCAGCGCCGACTCGGTTGGCAGCTATTTCAATCGCGTAATCAAGCCAGACTTTCCCTGCCGGCAGCTCTGAATGATGCTGCCGCTCGGCACGCTGGGCATGTGGATTCGCCGCCGAGACGAGTCGACACTAATCGCCGGCGGATAGCGGCCGGTGACGGATACGCGCGCGGTGTGATTGGCCTACACCACGCATACCCGACGGTCGTCCAAGCACCAGCAGACGGGCTGACGCTGCTTGATTCAGAGCGAGTCGTAAGACGACGAAGTAGGGTCACGTGCCATCGCGTGCCACCCAGCTCCGCAGGTCACTAATTCTCCGGCTGTGGAAGTTCCAGATGCTCAATGGTTGGGAGTGCTGTCCCCAACCCCCGTAGGTCGCCGTAGATCCCGGCTAGTTCACCCACCACACCTTGGATCTGCTGCTCCCGCTCGGCCCACCTTGCTTGTAGAGCCCGTCGCTCCTGATCGAGACTGGCGCGCATCTTGTGCGCGGTTTCAATGATGGCGATGACATGCGACGCAAACTCGGGACCAGCGAGGTAGTCATACGTTAGGCCCTTGAGGTCGTTGCGCTGCGCACGGGCACCACGGGCACCAGCCACTTGAATTGCAGTGTCACGCAAGAGCGCCGCCAGGTCCGGTGCCATATCAAGAGCGACTACCCAGATGCCGTCTACCTCGGTCAAAGAGCAGTCTGGCTGCGGCAGTGCGTCAGAGACGATCACGGCGGCGGTATGGTTGCCCTGCCGCTGATCTTCACGTAGCTTTCGCACCCAACCATTGCTCCAGTTTGCGGCGCGCTTCGACTCCCAGAGGATTGTGCCGCACGCAGTACCGGAGGTGCTGCGGACTCGTTGCACGATGTCAGCACCGCGAATACCGCGTGATACCGGGAGGATCTCGTCCTGCGGACACCTAGTTGCTAGCCGCTGGGCCAAAGTGTCCTGACGCACATCACCCAAGGCTTGTGCGCGTGGCGAAGGAAGCTTCTTCGACAGGGTGGTTACCTGTCGCCTAAGTGCGGCGATCCGCTGATCGCGCTCCTGGAGTTCCTCCTTCTTGTCTCGAAGTTCCTTAGCACTTAGACGGGCCGCCTTTTTCTCCACCTCTGGGGCAAGTTCGGCACGAACCTGCTTCGTGAGGCTCTGGCGAACGCTTCGCTCCAAGTCATGTCGGATATGATCTACGACCTGCTCATCGAGCCTGAAGCGCAGCCCGCAGCCTGGGCAAACAACCGTGCCGGCGGTATCCTTCTTACCCGGCAAAATGGCTATCCTCGGTGACGAGGCGTCCGCACTGCCTATCGGCGCCGGGGGTTGTCATGTTCTCGGACTCACAATGAAGCGCACGCCGACCTGTGTGTCGACTGTTTCATCCTGAAACGGGGCGAGTAGCGCGGTCAACTCGTCATTGCTTAGTGACTGTGCCACCAGCGTCGACGTAACGTTGTGGAGCGTCGTCGATCCGTTGGTCTCGAAGCCCGCCATCGCGTTGAACGGACTCAGTGTGGCACCGACCGCGCTGGCGACTTCCTCTAGACGCGCCCGCACGACAGCTGCGGTAGGTCCGATCAGAGCTACCTGCACGCTACCCATGAGGCGATGTTACAGGCTGCGCGCGCTCTGCCATATCTTGGCTTAGATCAAAGGGGGCGAACCGTGGCGGGGTCATCGTTGGCCGTGTCGTCCGGTGCCGTAGGCGTGAATGCCGCCGTGAACGCTTCTGCCTGTTCCGACGCGGGGCGCGCGTGCAGATAGCGGCTTGTCGTGCTCAGCGCGCTGTGACCCATCGCCTTCTGGATCGTGACGACATCCACGCCGCGCGCTGCCAGCAGTGACCCGAACGTGTGCCGTAGATCATGGAAGCGCAGCGGCCGAACGCCGGCAGCGCCCTGGGCACGCTTGTAGCGTCGACGTAGCGCCGAGCCATCGAGCGGGCGCCCAAACACGTTGCAGAACACAAGCTCGTCGGGCGATGTGTAGTGGTCGCGCCGGCTCATCCGATCCAACGCGCCGGCGGCCTGGTCAGCGAGTGGCACACGACGAACACGCCCGGACTTCGTGGACGACTCCACGCCAGCGCTCATCGCGCGGGCGATCGTCAACGCGGACCCAGCGAAATCGACGTCGCGCCAGCGCAACGCCAACAGCTCACCCTGCCTCAGCCCAGCGTAAGCAGCAACGCGCACCATCTCGGCGTCCTGGTGGTCCTCGGCTTGCCGTGCCATCCGCTCGCTGTCGTTGACCGCCGGAAATGCCGGATCGCGGTGTCGTCCCTCAGCAAGCGCGCGAGCTATAGCCTCGATCTCGTCCGGCGTATAGAACACGAGAGGAGCTTGGGGAGGCTCTCGGCGCTTGTCAGCTGCGATCACGGGATTGGTTGGCAGCGCGAACGTGGACGGCTTGCATCCGTGGTTGAAGACGGCAGAGACCGCCGAGCGGTACTTGTTGACGGTGCTCGCCGACGCGCCCGTTGCGCTGATCGTCGCCAGCAGCTCGTCTATCTCCCGCGTGGTGATCTTCGCGGCCGGACGGTCGCCGAGGGCGGCCATGACGTGTCCGAGTGTCTTGCCTTCGCCGCGTTTGCGCGGCATTCCTGGCTCGCCCAGTACCGTTTGCCGGTCGCGCAGCGTCGAGGGCTTGGCGCCCGCCACATCTGCAAGCCAGCGCATGTGGGAGTGCGCGACCTCGCGGAACGTCACGCCGCGCGTGCGCCGCTCGTGCTCGATGCGCTCCGCGTTCGCCGCCTCGGCAACATGCGCGGCCACCAGCTCGGCGGCAGCCACAATCGCGCCGCGCTCGTCGTAGGTGCCGTCAGGTACCCGGCCCCGGCGCCGGACCCAAGCGCGAGTCTTCGGATCACGATCGATCCACGCCGGGCCGATGCGTCTCTTGACCTGGCGCCCAACGTGCCGGAACTTCGCCTCGTAGAAGGGCTGGCCGCCGTGGTCGCGGATGATGATGTTGGCGTTGGGCGTGGATGCTGGCATCGGGGTGTTTGGCGCCCGGCGGCTACTGCCACACAAGCTGTTGCTTTCGAACTCCAGCGCAGCGTATCAGGTGGGTACCACGTGGGTACCACGCGCAGCCGTGGGTACCGCTTTGGGTACCAAACGAGCCTCAAGCCGCTTGTCTAAGCCATGTTGAGCATCGCAAATCGCGCCAGTTTGTGCGCCTCGGGGAGCATTCCACGAGTTGCCATGGCGAAGGTCGAGGGTTCGAATCCCTTCATCCGCTTTATGCGAAAGCCCTGCAAACCGTGGGGTTTTGAGGTTTTTTGTGCTTGTCCCGCCAGCGTTCGCAAGTGGGACGATCAGCTACAGGTCGTCTGACACGCGCCTGTAGCGAAGGTAAACGACGCGAGAGCCGAACGTCTTCGTCTCGACGAGCTCCAGACTGAGCCTTTCGTCCAGGGTCGTGAAGTAGGGCGTGCCGCCGCCGAGCAGCACTGGGCTGACGAACAGCCGCCACTCGTCGATCAGCCCCAGCTTCATGCACGTACCGGCGAGGCCGGCACCGCCGACCGCGATGTCCCTTCCGGACTGTTCCTTGAGCCTCGAGACCTCCTCGCCGACGCCGTCGCTGGCCAGCCTGGTGTTGCCCACCACGCTCTGAAGCGTCGTGGAGAACACGACCTTCGGCAGGGCCTTCCAGATTTGGGCGAACTCGACGTGCTCTGCGACGAGCGGGCTCTCCTCAGCGGTCTCCCAGTAGACCATCGTTTCGTAGAGCCGCCTTCCGCAGAGATGCACACCGAGCTCCCGCACCTGCTCGGTGTGGAACCGAAACAGGTCCTCGTCGGGCACCGACCAGTCGATCGCGCCATCGGGTGCGGCGATGTAGCCATCCAGCGACACCGTCATCGAGTAGATCAGCTTCCGCATCACGCTCCTCCTTCGGTTTCGTGGGCGCTCTTGTGGACATCAGATCCAATCACGATCATCAGCAAGCTCTTCAGCGCCAAGTGCACAGCGAACTATCATCGGGGGTTGCGATGACCGCCAAGGAAAAGCTGCTCGAGCGTGCGTCAGGCTTCACGGAGGCCGAGGCAACCGCGGCGCTCCGGGTCGTCGAAGCCCAGGCCGAGCTCGCCTGGTACTTCGACGAGGAGGCGAAGCTCTCCAGCGACGCCGCAGATGAGCGCGACGCCGCCTGGGCTGACGCGAACGCGCGCGAGGCGATCCGCGAAGAGCCTTGGTGAAGCGCGGCGGGCTCTTCTGGCTCGAGCTCGAGCTCGAGGGTCGACGGCCAGTATGCGTGCTCACCCGCGACGCAGCGATCCCAGCGCTCGCAAACGTCGTCGTTGCCTTGGTCACGACGCGCGTCCGGGGGATTCCCAGCGAGGTGCCGCTCGGCCCCGAGGACGGGCTCCCGCGACCATGCGTCATTAGCCTCGACAACCTGCGAACCGTTCCCAAGTCGCAGCTTGTTGAGCCGATCACGACGCTTGGGCCGGAACGGCTTCCCGCACTATGCGGCGCCCTACGCCACGCGACCGACTGCTGAGCGAGCCGTGTCAGTGAACGCCGGAGTCGCCAGCATGAGCGCCTGCGGGCCCAGGCGTGAATCGGCCCGCGTCAGTCACCTCCGTCCCCCTCCCCATCGTCGTCCTGCTGGGCCAGCTCCTCCGCGCGAACCATGACTTCGCCGAGGCTGACGCCGATGCCGTCGCAGAGCCGTTTGAGCGTCTCGTAGGTCGGGTTGCCCTGGCCTTTGAGGTATTTGCTGACGGACTTGTAATCGATGCCGGTGCGCTCGGCGAGTTTCGCGCGGCTCAGCCCCTTCTCGGCGATCACGACCTTCATCACCCACCCGATCGCGGTGAACTCCTGGGTGCGTCGTGCCGGTTTGTCGTGGTCTGTCATGGCCGGCAGCTTTACGCAAACCGACGAGCAGGACATAGGGGCATATAAGTAGAAAGACTCTCAGACGATTGTCTGCAGCCGCAATTTGGGAGCTTTTCGTTGCCGTGAGCCATCGAGAACAACAGGACCTGCGTATCCTCGGCCGCGCGGTCGCCCAGATCCGCGAGGAGGGCGGCATGAGCGCGGAGCAGCTTGCGGGCGCCGCTGGCGTCGACCTCGCGCAGGTCCGCGCGCTGGAGGACGGTCGCGTGGACCCTACATACGAGCTGCTGCTCGTGCTCGCGGAAGCTCTCGGCGTGCGCGCGTCGGCGTTCGTGCTCCGCGCCGAAGCGCTCGCGACCGACGAACGGCGGGGAGGGGAGACCAGCGGCGAGATCGAGAGAGGGGAGTCCAGCGGCGAGCGTTGAGCGCTACGCGCTCTCCTCGCTCGCGGCAAGCAGCGGCTGGGCGTGGACGCCCGCGCTCGACATTTCGACCACCGGTGGCTCATCCGACTGCACGAGCTCCCCTGGGCGCCAATCGCGCATAAACGCCTCCGCGTCCTCGACCGTCAGCGGGCGCGCGAACAGGAAGCCCTGGCCGCTGTCACAGCACTCGTCGCGCAGCAGCGACAGCTGGTCGTGCAGCTCGATGCCCTCGGCGACGGTCTCCATCGACAGCGCCTTGCCGAGCTGCACGAGCGTGCGCAGGAGCGTCTCGCCTTCGGGGTTCTCGCTGAGCTGGGAGAGGAACGAGCGGTCGATCTTGAGCGCGTCGACGGGAAACTGTTTGCAGGTGGGCGAACGAGGAGTAGCCGGTGCCGAAGTCGTCGATCGCGATCGCGCACGCCGAGCTCCTTGATCGCGTGCAGCCGCCGCGCGGTCTGCTCGGGGTTGCGCATCAGCGCCGTCTCTGTGATCTCGAGCGTCAGGGCCCGCGCCGGCAGGCCGCTGCGGGCAAGCGCGGTGCGCACGTCGCCGACGAACTGGTCGGTCTCGAGCTGGCGCGCGGAGACGTTGACGGCGACCCCCACCGGGCGCCCGGCCTCACGCCAGCTCGCGCCCTGGCGGCAGGCCTCTTCGAGCACCCACCGGCCGACCTCGACGATCAGCCCGGTCTCCTCGAGCAGCGGGATGAAGTCGTTGGGCTGCACCAGGCCGCGTGCCTGGCTGCGCCAGCGGATCAGCGCCTCGACGCCAGTGGGCATCATCCCCTGCAGGTCGAACGTCGGCTGGTAGAGCAGGAAGAACTCGTCGCGCTCGAGCGCCACGCGCAGCTCCATCTCGAGCTCCATGCGGCTCTGCACGCTGTCCTGCATGCCCGGATCGAACACCACGTGGCGGTCCTTTCCGTCCCACTTGGCGCGGTGCATCGCGATGTCGGCGTCGCGCAGGAAGTCCTCGGCGCAGGCGCGCTCACCGGCGGCCACCCCGATGCTCGCGGTGACGGTCAGCCCGACGTGCTCGCGGCCGGCGAGCATGAACGGCGCCCGCAGCGCCTCGCGCAGGCGCTTGCGATCAGCTCCGCGTCGGCGGCCTTGGGGACCTCTTCGGCGAGCACCACGAACTCGTCGCCGCCGATGCGTCCGAGCGCGTCGCTGTCGCGCACGATGCTGTCCAGGCGCGCGGCGATCGCCTGCAGCAGCTGGTCGCCGAGCGCGTGCCCGAGCGTGTCGTTGATGCTCGTGAAGTTGTCGAGGTCGATCACCAGCGCCGCGACCGGCGTGCGCAGCCGCCGCGCGCGGGCGAGCATCTGCTCGCCGCGGTCGAGGATCAGCGTGCGGTTGGGCAGCCCCGTGAGCTGGTCGTGGGTCGCCATGAACGCGAGCTCCTCTTCGCGGCGCGTCAGCTCCTCGGCGACGCGCGCGCTCTCCTGCTCGAAGGTCTCGCACATGCGCACGAGCGTCACGTCGAGCGTCCGCTGTGCCATCGCCACCGTGTGGGCCAGCGCCGCGGCGGAGATCCCGAGCTCCTGCGCGCTCTCGGTCAGGACGTCGATCACGGTGTCGCGCCAGCACAGGCAGCGCTTGGTCACCTCGTGCAGCGGCGCGGCGTGCTGGGCCGCCAGCTGGCCGTAGGTGTGCCACGCCTCGCGGCCGGTTTCTTGCCCCGCGCGCGGATCCCCGCCCGCCATCCATACCGCCATCGCGGCCGTCGAGCGCGTGCCGATGCGCTCGAAGCTCTCGACCGCGGCCGGGTCGAGCGCCGAGTCCGGCGCGCCGTTGCTCGCGCGCACGCGCTCGGCGGTGCGGCGCAGCACCTCCTCGACGCGGGCGCCAAGCGCCTCGCCCAGTTCTCTCACCTCGCTGTCCTGGCTTCCGGCCCCCCCGGGTGCCCCCTGTTTTGCCGGTGCCGGCATCATCCCTCCCGGGGTTTGAGCTGATCCGTCATCTCAGGCCAAGGAGTCGGCTGTTTCAGCCTCGTTCTTGAGGATGACTTGTGTCTGATAGACGACTGGCTTCCACTGGATCGACGGGATCGCGCGGCAGGTAGCGCCCGCCGTCGCCGCGTACGAGCAGTCCCATCAGCTCCAGCTCGCTGAGCGCGAGCAGCACCTCGCGCGGCG
Organism: uncultured Solirubrobacteraceae bacterium; assembly: GCA_963826985.1. GTDB lineage: Bacteria > Actinomycetota > Thermoleophilia > Solirubrobacterales > Solirubrobacteraceae > Palsa-744. Next base: position 1,191,399 of record CAWGYW010000002.1, on the reverse strand, counting down.
TCGACGCCGGCGCGCGCGAGCTTGTCGGGGGTGTCGCACCCCGCCGCCGACGCGCGCGAGCGTCGCGCGCAGCTCGCGGCGCAGCCCGGCGTGCGGCGTCTGCGCAGGCATGACCGTCGAGGCCGGGTGCGCGCGCGGTGGCGAGTCCTCGCGCTCGTACAGCAGCTCCAGCACGTCCTGCGCGCCGCGCACGAGGTTGCCCCGTCCAGCAGCAGCGCATGCGTTCCGCGCGAGAGGGGAGAGGTGACGCGCCCGGGCAGCGCCGCGACGGTCCGTCCGAGCCCGTGCGCGAGTCGCGCGGCGAACAGCTCCTCCGCAGTCTCGTGCGCCTCGACGACGAGCACCACGCGCGCCAGTTCCACGACGGTGCGCTCGCTCGCGAGCTGCCCCCAGCGCCGTCCCGCGCAGCGCGCCGGCAGCTCGGAGACCGCGCAGCCGCCCTCCGTCACGCGCTCGTACAGCGAGCGCCTGCGGGCGGGGCAGGCGACGGCCGAGCCCGCCGCCCATCACCGCGACGCTGCCCGCGCCGGCGTCGAGCGCGCCAGCGTGCGCCGCGGCCGCGACCCCGTCGGCGAAGCCCGCCACGACCGTCACCTCGCTCGCCGCCAGCCCGCGCGCGAGGCGCGCGCGCCATCTCGCATCCCGTAGTCGCTCGGCCTGCGGCTGCCAAGCGATCGCGACCGCCGGCGCCGCCGTCAGGCGCCGCGAGCCTGCCCGGCGCCGCCGGCGACCTCGAGCATGTGCGGCGCCGCCGCTCCGTCGAGGGCGCGTGGGATAGCCGCGGCGATGGCGGCAGATGCGACTCCACGCCCGTGCTCGCGGCGCGACCGCGTCGCCGCGAGAAGCGCGCGTACTCGGTCCGCAGCTCTTCCTGCGTCGGCCCGCGACCGCCTGCAGCAGCTCCTTGTCCGCCGAGCGCGAGCAGCTCGATCAGGCGCCCGCGGTCGCGCGCGAAGCACTCGAGCGGCCCGCTCAGCGTCGACAGCAGCCAGCTGCGACGCAGGCAGCGCGCGCAGGCGCCGCGCGCTCGCCTCGCGTGCTTGCACGCGCGGCGAGCTCATGCCGCCCGGCTGCCAGCGAGCGCCGGCTCCGGGCGCAGCGCGAGCGCGGCGCCGACGTCGCGCGCGCGCACACGCTCGCGCTCGCGTCGAGGTCCGCGATCGTGCGCGCGACGCGCAGCACGCGATGCTCGCCGCGCGCGCTCAGCAGCCCTCGCTCGCACGCCGCGCGCAGCATCTCCTGCCGCTGCGTCGTCCAGCCGCACGTGGCGGCGCAGCATGCGCGCGTCCATGTGCGCGTTGACCGACACGCCGTCCGACGACGAGCCGCGCGGCCTGGCGCGCGCGGGCGCTCAGCGACCCGCTCGCGGGCCCGCGCGCGAGCTCGTGAGCGCCGGCGCGCGCAGATCGTCGTGCGGGGTCGCGCTGGAGGTTGCGCAGCAGGTCGATGCGGTCGAGCAGCGGGCCGCTCAGGCGTCGGCGGTGGCGCGCCAGCTCCGCTTCGCTGCAGTCGCAGCGATCGCCGTCGCCCGCGTAGCCGCACGGGCAAGGGTTGGTCGCCGCGAGCAGCATGAAGCGGGCGGGATAGGACGGCCGAGTGGCCTGCCCTCGCGATCGCCACGCGCCCCTCCTCGAGCGGCTGGCGCAGCGCCTCGAGCGTCGCGCGCGAGAACTCCGAGAGCTCGTCAAGGAACAGCACGCCGTGATGCGCCAGCACGACCTCGCCGACCGAGCCGCGCCGCGCGCCGCCGACGAGACCCGCGGCCGTGATCGAGTGGTGCGGCGCGCGAAACGGCCGGCGTCGCCGCGAGCGCGTCGAGCGCTCGCCGATCAGGCTGTGGATGCGCGTCACCTCGACCGCCTCCGCGCTGCTCAGCGGCGGCAGGATCGAGGCGATCCGCTGCGCGAGCATCGTCTTGCCCGTCCCCGGCGGGCCGCTCAGCAGCACGTTGTGCGCGCCCGCGGCGGCGATCACGATCGCGTCGACCGCGTGGTGCTGCCCGCGCACGTCGCCCAGGTCCGCGCCCGCCGGGACATCGGCGCCCGCGAGCTCGCCGGAGCGCCCGCCGCGGACACGCCCACCCGCCGACGCGACGGCCCTGGCGCGGCGGCGCGGGCAGCGCGTCGCCCGGGCCGCCGCTGCAGCACGCGCACGGCGCTGCGCAGGTGCTCGACGACGCTCACCCGCAGGCCGTCGATCAGCCGCGCCTCGTGCGCGCTCGCGCGCCGCGAGCGCGAGCCCGCGCATGCCCGCCCGCTGCGCCGCGTGCGCGACCGCGAGCGCGCCGCGCGAGGGCCGCACCGCGCCGTCGAGCGCGAGCTCGCCGAACAGCGCGACGCGCTCGAGCGCTCAGCTCGGCAGCTGCCCGCTGGCGGCGAGCACCGCGCACGCGAGCGCCAGGTCGAGCCCCGGGCCGGCCTTGCGCACGTCGCCGGGCGCGAGGTTCGCGGTGATCCGCCTGGCGGGAAACTCGTAGCCGGAGTTGAGGATCGCCGCGGTGATGCGCTCGCGCGCCTCGCGCACCGCCGCGTCGGCGAGCCCGACGATCGCAAACGCCGGCAGCCCCGCGCGCACGTCGACCTCGACGGTCACGTGTCGCGTCTGCAGGCCGTCGATCGTGAACGTGTGCGCCCGCGCCAGCATCGCCGTCGCCTCCTCTCGCCGTTATCGGTTATCGGCAGGAGCAAGCTAGGCCGCGCTTGGGACGGAACGCTCGGCCCGGGTGCTACAGCCCGGCGGGGTGGCGTTCGACGAAGCCGCCGCCGTCGTCGGAGGCGCCGCCCCAGCGCGAGCCGTCTTCGGCGAGCGCGACCGTGTCGAAGCGTTTGCCGTCGATCACCATGTAGGCGTGTTCGGCGTTGGCGTAGATCGTTATGTACCTGCCGGGGCCCGGTTCGCCGTATGACTCGAGGCCGGTGGAGTCCTCGGGCGAGCTGAGCAGGCCGCCGCCGTGCAGCGCGTAGGAGACCGAGCCCGAGCAGTCATAGCCGTCGGACTCGAACGAGCCGTGCCCGCCGCCCCACACGTACGGCCGCGTGGCGATTTCGTCGGCGGCGGCGATCACGCGCGCGACGATGCTTTCGGCTTCGCCGCCGCCTGCGCCCGGCGCGCCCGCATCGGCGCTCGTCGATCCGCCGCCGGTGCTTGGCGCGACCAGCGCGGAGGGGGGCGGGGTGAGCGTGGCCGCGCCTGCACGCCGATCAGCGCCCACGTGGAGGGACCGACGACGCCGTCGACGCGTGAGGCCGTGACGCGCCTGCAGCCGGCGCACCGCGGCCTCGGTTTCGGGGCCGAATTCGCCGTCGACGGGGAGCTTCAGCGCCCTCTGCAGCCACTCGACCGCGGTCGCGCCGGTTGCGGGCTGCGACGCTCTCGGCGCCGGCGCTGCCGGCGGTGGGCCGGCGTCGGTCGGCGCGGCGGTCGCTGCAGCCTGCTTTGCGGCGCGGCGCGGCTTGGGCAGCGCCGAGGCCGGCGGTGTCAGCGTTTCCTGGCCGTGCACGCCGATCACGTTCCATGTCGCCGGGCCGACGATGCCGTCGACCGTGAGGCCGTGGCGGGCCTGCAGGCGGCGCACGGCGGCCTCGGTTTCGGGGCCGAAGTCGCCGTCGGCCGGGACGTGCAGCGCGCTCTGCAGCTGCTTGACGGCGTCCGTTTCGGTCGCTTCGCTGCCGCTTTCGCTGTTGGCCGCCGTTTCCGTCGCGGCGCTCGATTCGCCGGTCGCGCTCTTTTCGCCGGTCGCGCTCTTTTCGCCGGTTGCGCTCGTTGCCGCTGTCGCGATCGCTGCGACCGTGGTGCCCTTTTCGGCGGCCACGCTCTTGGCTTCGGCTTCGGCTTCGGCGGGTTCGATTTCGGCCGCGGCTTCCGCGCCGCCGGTCGTCGCGCTCGACGACGTCCGCGACGTCTTCAGTACTGCACGCTCGTGGTCGCGGTGCTGCCGTCGAGGTGGGTGCTTCGCCGGCCGCAGCGCGGCAGCGTCGCGGTTCCCGGGAGCGCGCTGCTGACGTCCGCGATGAACGCCTTGCCGGCGCTCTGGCGTGCGCAGCGCTGCGCTCGTCTGCGGCCCGACGACGCCGTCGACGCTCAGGCCGCGGCTCGCCTGGAAGCTCGCGCACGGCGGCTTCCGTTTCGGGTCCGAAGATGCCGTCCACCTTGACCCCGCCGAGCGCCTTCTGCAGCAGCTGCACCTGCCTGCCTTCGCCGCCGCTGCTGAGCACGATCACGTGTTCGGTGGTGGTCGCCGGTTCGGGGTTCGTCGCCGGAGCGGCTGCTCGACTGCCCGCTTGCGAGGCTCGCGGTCGGCCCGACGCTCAGCGCAGCGAGCGCGCCGAGCGACACGCGCTTGGCGCGCGAGCCGGTGGGCACGAAGCGCAGCTGCTGCGGCGCGCCTGCGGGCGCGCGAGCGCCCGAGCGAGAGCTGCCACGGCTCCTCCTCGGCGAGGTCGCGCGGCTGGCGCTGGGGCGCCGCGGTGCTCGAGCAGCGCCGACAGCGAGGAGCTGCTCGCTGCGGTCTTGGCGTGAGCGCCACGGCGCAACGGCCCGCGCTCGCGCGCGAGCGCGGCGGGCGCGCGAGCGCTCGAGCGATGCACTCCAGTGGTCGAGAACAGCAAGATCACGCGGGGATCCCGGCATCCGAGGCGTCCTTTCTCATTCCTTTGCATGGCGCCTACGGGGTTAGCTGACGGGCTCGCGTAAACGTCTACGCTACGCCACACTCTGTGGCGATTCGCCCCAGCAGCCTTTCGGCTGCAGTGGGTCCCCCGCTCCCGCACCCCTTGGGGTCCGGGACTCGGCACGAACGGGCGGCAACCTAACAGATCTCGCTGCAAGATGCATTACAAGGGAAGGTCTGCAAGCGTTCTTGCCGACGGGGACCTTGCCCGGGCTGCCGCGCGCGAGCCCGCGCGCTGGTAACTTCGCAGCCCGATGCGCAAGAACGGACTCGACTTCCGGCTGCTCCTGTCGCTGCTGCTGCTGGTGCTGGTCGCGGGCGTCGTGGCGCTGGTGGCGATCGGCGGCAACGGCGGCGGCGAAGGCGCGCAGCGAGGCGCTCGCGGCAGAACTTCGACGCCGCGGCGGTGCTCACGCCGGCCGTGCAGGCGCCGCCGCTTGACGCTGCGCAACTACCTCGGCCAGCCGGTCAACATCGACTCCTACCGCGGCAAGGCGGTGCTGGTGACGTTCCTGTACACCAGCTGCCCGGACGTCTGCCCGCTGATCACCTCCAACCTGCGCGTGGCGCTGAACCTGATGGGACCCGAAGACGGCCTCGAAAGTGCAGATCATCGCCGTCTCGGTCGATCCGCGTGGGGACACGCCCAAGGCGGTCGCGGCGTTTCTCGCGCGCCACGAGATGACCGGCCGGATGCAGTACCTGATCGGCTCGGCCAAGGAACTCGCGCGCGTGTGGAAGGCGTGGGGGGTGGGCTCCGAACGCGACGCCCAGCAGCCCCAGTTCATCAACCACACGGGGCTCGTCTACGGGGTCACCGGCTCGGGCAAGCGGCTGACGCTGTACGCGTCGAGCTTCCAGCCCTCGGAAATCGCCCACGACGTGCCCCTGCTGGCCGCGCGCTGAGCGGGCATCGCGATGGCGCGGCGGCTGCGGGTGCTCGGCTGGAACGCTCGTGCTGGTCGCGGCGATCGCGCTGGCCGCCGTGTTCGGGCTCGCATCGCACCCGCAGAGCGGGCGCCCGGCGCCGGCGCTCCCGCGCGAAACGCTCGCGCGGGCCGCCGCGTCACGCTCGCGAGCCTGCTGGCCGGCGCGCGGCGGGCGCCCGGCGCTGGTCGTCTTCTGGGCGAGCTGGTGCGGGCCGTGCGCCCAGGAGGCGCCCGCGCTCGAGCGCTTCGCCAGAGCGCCGCCGGGCGCGGGCGGATCGTCGGCGTCGACTGGAGCGACCCGCTGCGCGCGAACGCGCAAGCGTTCATCCGCCGCTACGCGTGGACGCTTCCCGATCCTGCGCGACGGCGAAGGCCTCGTCGGCAACGCCTACCGCCTGACCGTGCTGCCGACGACGTTCGTGATCGACCCCCACGGGCGCATCCGCAACGTGCTGCGCGGGCCGCAGAGCGAGGGCTCGCTGCGCAGCGCGCTCGCCGCTGCGGAACGCAGCTGATGGCGAGCTGGGAGGACGTGCGCCGGATTGCGCTCGCGCTGCCGGAGTCCAGCGAGCGCCCGATGCATGGCCTGGCCTCCTGGCGGGTGCGAGACAAGCTGTTCGTGTGGGAGCGCCCGCTGCGCGCGTCGGAACTCGAGGCGCTCGGTGACGCCGTGCCGGACGGGCCGATCCTGGGCGCGAGGGTGGAGCATCTCGGCGCCAAGGAGGCGCTGCTGGCCGACGATCCGCGGGTGTACTTCACGACGCCGCACTTCGACGGCTACCCGGCGATCCTCGCGCGACTCGAGAAGCTCGACGCGCCAGAGCTCGAGGAGCTGGTCGTCGAGGCGTGGCTGTGCCGCGCCCCCAAGCGGCTCGCGCGGCAGTACCTCGAGGAGCACCCACCTACCTGAGCCGGCTGCCGCTTGGACGGCGGGCGGGTCGCCTTGGCGTGAGGTCCGCGCGGCGGCGACGGCGCTAGTCTGTCGGCGTGGCGTTGGCAGATGAGAAGTACATGCTGCTGACGACGTTCCGCCGCGACGGGACGCCGGTGTCGACGCCTGTGTGGGTCGTGGCGCTCGACGGCGAGGAGGTCGGGTTCTGGACGAGCTCGGGCTCGGGCAAGGCCAAGCGCCTCGCGCACACCGCGCGCGTGACCGTGCAGCCATCGGACGGGCGTGGGCGCGTCAAGCAGGGCAGCGTCGCGGTCGAGGGCACGGCGCGGCTGGTCACTGGCGATGAGCTGGACGCGATTCGTGAGCGGGTGATCGCGAAGTACGGCTTCATGACGAAGGTCACGAAAGCGCTCGCCACGATCTGGGGCACCTTGCGCGGCAAACGCATCCCGTACGGCGACCGGGGCGTCGTGATCTCAGTCGCGCAGTCATAGACGAGGACCTAAGGAGAGCGATGAGCGACGACGGCGTGGAGAACAAGATCGAGAAACTGGTCGCGGAGGAGCACGCGCTGCTGGAGCGCCCCCCGAGCATCGCCCGGCGGACGCGCACGAGCGCCTGTCGGCGATCGAGGTGGAACTGGACCGCTGCTGGGACCTGCTGCGCCAGCGCAGGGCGCGGCGCGAGTTCGACGAGAACCCCGACGACGCCTCGGTGCGCGACGAGAAGACGGTCGAGGGCTACTGGCAGTGACCGCGCGCGCCGCTGACCGCGTGCTCGGGCGCGGCGAAGGAGCGTGCCGGTCGCGATGAGCGACCCCGCGGTGCTGCTGGTCTCAGAGCGGCACGGGCGCACGGCGCTCGTGCCAAAGCTGCGCGACCTGCTGGACGAGCTGGCGGCGGGGTGCGCAGGCGAAGCGCAGTGCACCGGCTTTCGCGTGCTCGCCGCCGAGGAGCCGGGCGAGCTCGTGACGCTCGGCTCGTGGAGCAGCGAGGCGGCGCTGCGCGCGCACTACGACAGCAACCACTACCGCTACTACCGCGCGAACGCCGGGCCGCTGCTGGCGCGCCCGAGCGACGTGGTCGTGCACCACATCAGCGAGACGGTTCACGCGCTTGACCCGAATCCACCGGACCCGGGTCTTCTGGGTTAGACAGGTTGGAGCACGAACTGCTCGATCGCCTTGGCGAAGCCCTCGTCCTCGTTTGAGGCGGTGACGCGCCGCGCGGCGCGCTGCACCTCGGGGCTGGCGTTGCCCATCGCGATGCTGAGCCCGGAGCGGGCGAACATGAGGACGTCGTTGGGCATGTCGCCGACCGTGGCGAACTGCTCTGGGGGAATGCCGAGCGCCTTCGACAGGTAGGCGACGACCTCGCCCTTGTTGGCCTGCGGGTGGGTGATGTCGAGGTAGTAGGGCTGGGATTCGGCGGCGGAGACGTGATCGCCGAAGCGCTCGCGCGCGGCCGCGGTAGCAGCGGCGACGAGCTCGTGCTTGTCTGAGACGCCGACGATCTTGGCGACGTCCTTGACGCCGTCGAAGCTCTCGACGACGGTTGGCTGGAACCGAACGGTGTTGGCCTCGCGCTCGACGTGCGGCGCGGTCGGGTCGCGCACGAGCCAGTCGGCGCCGCTGTAGAGCCAGACGTCCAGGCCGTTCTTGCCCAGCAGCTCGATCGCGGGCGCGACGAGGCTCTGGGGGATCGTCCGCTGTTCGATCACGGACATGTCCGGGCGCACGATCACGCCGCCGTTGAACGCAGAGATCGGCGTGCTCAGGCCGAGCGGCTCGATCAGCATCGCCATGCCGCGCGGCGGGCGCCCGCTGGTGACGGCGAACTGGATGCCGTGCTCGCGCAGCTGCTTCACCGCCGCCACGGCGCGCTCGGTGAGGACCTTCTCCTGGGTGACGAGCGTGCCGTCGACGTCGGCGAGCACGATCGCGATCGGTGCCTGTGCCATCGCGCTCAGCCGCCGGCTTTGAGCTTGCGGTAGCGGCGGATCAGGGCGTTGGTCGAGGAGTCGTGCGCGAGCTGTGGCTCTTGCTCGCTCTCGAGCTCGGGGATGATCGCCTTGGCGAGCGCCTTGCCGAGCTCGACGCCCCACTGGTCGAAGGAGTCGATGCCCCAGATCGCTCCCTGCGTGAAGACGCTGTGCTCATACAGCGCCACGAGCGAGCCGAGCACGCGGGGTGTGAGCTTCTCGGCGAGCAGCACGTTCGTGGGGCGGTTGCCCTCCATCACGCGGTGGGGCGCGACCGCCGCGTCGGTGCCCTCGGCAAGCACCTCCGCTTCGGTCTTGCCGAACGCGAGCGCCTGCGCCTGCGCGAAGACGTTGGAGGAGAGGATGTCGTGGTGGTCGCGCAGCGGGTTGATGGGGTTGGCAAAGCCGATCAGGTCGACGGGGATCAGCTCGGTGCCCTGGTGCAGCAGCTGGTAGAAGCTGTGCTGTCCGTTGGTGCCGGGCTCGCCCCAGTAGACGGGGCCGGTGGCGTAGTCGACGTGGGCGCCGTCGAGCGTGACGTGCTTGCCGTTTGACTCCATCGTCAGCTGCTGCAGGTAGGCGGGGAAGCGCTTGAGGTACTGCTCGTAGGGCATCACGCCGATCGAGCGCGCGCCGAAGAAGTCGACGTACCAGACGGCGAGCAGCCCCATCAGCACGGGCAGGTTCTCGGCGAGCGGCGCGCTTTGGAAGTGCTCGTCGATCGCGTGAAAGCCGGCGAGCATCTCGGCGAACTGCTCGGGCCCGATCGCGAGCATCGTCGATAGGCCGATGGCGGAGTCCATCGAGTAGCGCCCGCCGACCCAGTCCCAGAACCCGAACATGTTGGCGGTGTCGATGCCGAACTTGGCGACGAGCTGCTCGTTGGTGGAGACGGCGACGAAGTGCTTGGCGATCGCGTGCTCGTCACCGCCGAGCTGCGCGAGCACCCATTCGCGCGCGGAGGTCGCGTTGGTGAGCGTCTCGAGGGTTGTGAACGTCTTTGAGGAGACGATGAACAGCGTCTCCTGCGCGCGCAGGTCGCGTGTGGCCTCGGCGAAGTCGGTGGCGTCGACGTTCGAGACGAAGCGGAAGGTGAGATCGCGCCGCGAGTAGGCGCGCAGCGCCTCATAGGCCATCACCGGCCCGAGATCGGAGCCGCCGATGCCGATGTTGACGACGTTGCGGATCGGCAATCCGGTGTGGCCCTTCCACTCGCCCGAGCGCACGCGCTCGCTGAACGCGGCCATGCGCTCGAGCACCTCGTGGACCTGGGCGACGACGTCGACGCCGTCGAGGATCAGCGAGGCGCTCTTGGGCATGCGCAGCGCGACGTGCAGCACCGAGCGGTTCTCGGAGACGTTGATGCGCTCGCCGGCGAACATCGCTTCGCGGCGCTCGGGCACGCCGGACTCCTGCGCGAGCTCGACGAGCAGGCGGATCGTCTCGGCGGTGACGCGGTTCTTGGAGTAGTCGAGGTAGAGGCCGGCGGCCTGCGCGGTCAGCTCCTCGCCGCGCCCGGGGTCCTCGGCGAACAGCTCGCGCAGGTGGCGGCCAGCGATGATGTCGCGGTGGGCTTCGAGCGCCTGGAATGACCGTCGCTGCTTGAGGGTGGTGGCGGGCACGGATCCTCGACTTTCTCCGAGTTGGCGTGGACGGTGCCCGCTCAGGATATGCCGGGCGCCAGCGGCCAGACGTTGACGGCGTGCGGCGGCAGGCTCACGGCGAGGGGTGCCCCGATCGTGAGCGCGCGCGCGTCGCTGATGCGGACGGTCAGCTCGAGCGCGTCGCCGAATGCAAGGGTTAGCTCGCGCACGGCGCCGAGGTCGATGTCGTCGAGCAGCGTCGCGGTGTGGCTCCCGCGCGGGTCGAGCAGCACGTGCTCGGGGCGGATCGACCACACGACCTCCGTCTGCGGGGGGAGGGAATCTGCGGGGATATCTATATGGATGCCCTCGCTGAGCAGTCGTTCGGGCGTGACGGTGATCCCGTGGTGGGTGTTGGCGATGCCCAGCAGCGCGGCGACCTGAGCCGTGCGCGGGGTGGCGAAGACGGACTCGCGGCTGCCGGCCTGCAGCACGCGGCCGTCGTCGAGCACGAGGATCTCATCGGCGAGCAGCGCCGCCTCCTCGGGGTCGTGGGTGACGATCACGGTGCTGAGGCCCGCGTCTCGCTGCAGCCGGCGCAACTCGCGCCTGAGCCGGTCGCGCACGGGCGCGTCCAGGCCGGTGAACGGCTCGTCGAGCAGCAGCAGCCGCGGCTCCACGGCCAGCGCGCGCGCGATCGCGACGCGTCGCTGCTGGCCGCTCGAGAGCTCGTCGGGGTAGCGGTCCTCGAGGCCCGCGAGCCCGAGGCGCTCGATCCACCACGAGGCGAGCGCGGGTTGCGCACGGGGGGCGAGCGTGACCTGCTGCCAGAGCGTGCGGCGCGGCATCAGCGCCGCGTGCTGGGGGACGTAGCCGATCTCGCGGTGCTCGGGGGGGAGGCGGTGCAGCGCCTGTGCGCCGGCGCGCACGTGGCCCTCGCCGTGCGCCGGTGTGAGCCCGGCGAGCAGGCGCAGCGTGAGCGTCTTGCCCGCGCCTGAGGGGCCGAGCAGCGCGAGGCGCGGGCTGTGCGCGCGGTGGGCGAGCTCGAGCGTGAAGCCGCCGAGGCGCTTGGCCAGCGCGAAGTCGAGCGTCACCGGCGCGCCGCTCGCGCTGGGCGCGCTGGCGCGTGGCACGCTGGCGAGTGGCGCGAAGGGTGCGGGTGGCCCAGCGCGCGCGCGACGCGCTCGCGGCGTTGGCAGCTGCACGAGCAGCAGGATCACGAGCGCGGCGAGCAGCGCGGCGGCGATCGGGAGCATCGTGCCGGGCAGGCCGGTCTCGTCGAACTGCACGAACGTGAACACGGGCAGCGAGAACGGGTGGTAGGCGAGGATCACGGTGGCGCCGAACTCCGAGAAGGCGCGCAGCCAGCTGAGCATGATCCCGGCGAGGATGCCGGGCAGGGCGGCGGGCACGGCGACGCGCGTGAAGCGCGCGACGCGCCCGAGGCCGAGCGTGGCGGCGACGTCCTCGAGCGCGGGGTCGACGGCGCTGAAGGCGGCGCGCGCGGCGAGGATCAGGAACGGCGCGGCGACGAAGATCTGCGCAAGTACGATCCCGGCGCGCGTGTCGGTGAGCTTGCCGTCGAACAGTTCGCCGACGATCGTGAAGGGGCCAACGACGTACAGCAGCAGCACGCCGCTCATCAGCGCCGGTAGCGCGAGCGGCAGCGCGAGCAGCGTCAGCAGCACCCGCGCGGCAGGTCCCCGCCTGCGGGCGAGCAGGTAGGCGAGCGGCGTGCCGAGCACCGCGATCACGACGGTGGCGATCGTCGCGGTCTCCAGCGAGGTTGCGAGCGCCGCGCCGAGCCCGGGGCTGGCGGGGGCGCCGGCGGCGAGGCGCCCGACGAACGCGACGATCGGGACGAGCAGGTAGAGGGCGAGCAGCCCGCCCAGCCAGGGCAGCGGGCTGCTCGCCCGGGTGCGCATGGCCTAGCCTGCGCCGACGATGGCTCGCAGGCTCGCGGGCACGGCGGCGGCGCTGCCGGAGAACTGCGGTTTGATCGGGACGAGGCCGTACTGCTTCTCGACGGCCTTGCGCTTGGGGCTCAGCAGGAACGAGACGAGCGATTCGCCGCCGGCCTGGTTTTCGGCGTTGTCGAGCAGCGTGATCGTGTAGTCGGCGTACTTGTAGACGGGCGTCAGCGGCACGGTGGGCACGTCCGCGATCTTGGCCTCGACGACGTAGAAGAAGCCGGCGTCGAGCTGCCCGGCCTGCAGGCGCGCGAGCATCGAGGTCTCTTCGAAGATCGGGAAGCCCTTCAGCGCCTTCAGCAGCTTGGGGTCGTGCAGCTTCTTGGCGGCGGCGTCGATGGCTTCGACGGTCAGCTTGCCCTTGGGATCGGCCTTTGGTTCGGTGCGCCCGACGATGATGCCGGGCTCGGTCAGCACCTTGTACCAGGGCTTGCCGGCGGCGAGCTGCTTGCCGAACTTGGTGTGCGGGTCATAGCCGAGGACGAGGTTCGAGGAGGTGAAGGTCGAGTACCAGGAGACCCAGTTGCCGTTGGCGGCGCCCTCGAGTTCCTGATCGGCGGAGGCGGCGGCGCTGACGAACACGTCGCCCTGGCGGATCTTGCCCTTGATCTGGGCCGCGTCTTCGTTGGATCCGCCGCCGTAGCCTTCGAACGGGTAGCCGCTCGAGGCCGTGAATTCGGGGCCGAAGGACTTTTCCATGATGTCCACGAGCGAGCCGGCGAAGATCGCGGAGACCTTGGCGGCGGCGGCGTGCGCCGTGGGGGTGCCGCGCCCGGACGCGACCGCCGCCGGACTGGCGCTCAACGCGAGTGCCGCTACGGCCGCGAGCGTCAACGCGCCGCGGCCTCCCCTCGATCGTGTGACCCAGCCTCTCGATGCGATCTCGCTCACGGCCTCTCCTCTTAATTGCTGGTTGGTCTCATCAGGCGCCCCGCTCGATCATCACGGAGGTCGCCTTGACGGTCGCCGTGGCCTGGACGCCGGCGGCGAGCCCGAGCTCCTGGACGGAGTCGCGCGTGATCGCGGCGGTGATGAAGAACGGTCCGGCCTGCATCTCGACGAGCGCCATCACGCCGTCGACCTCGACCGAGCGGATCGTCCCGGCGAAGCGATTGCGGGCCGAGCCTGTGGAGCCGGTGGTGTGTCGCCGCGGTTTCGAGGTCAGCCTGCGGACCTCCGCCTGCGAGACGCGGCGGCGGTTGCGCTCGTCGCGCGTCGTGCGCAGCTTGCCCGCTCGGTCCCAGCGACGCAGCGTGTCGGCGCTCACGCCGATCGCCTTGGCGGCTTCTCCGAGAGATAGGTCCTGCGGCATCTGCCTAAGCATTGCACATGCAGAGATCCCGCTCGTTGCGAGCGTCGGCTTGAGTTACAGTGTCCGGTACGCCCCCCGGCCGCCCCATGCGGTACGTGCGATGTGGCAGTTGCTCGTTCGCGGTGGCTGGGGGGCGCCATCGTCTTGCTCGCGGTCCGCGGCGGCGGGGTTTGTGTGAACTGCGTCGAGCTCCGCGCCGGTTGGCACGGTTTGGCTTCTCGCGACGACCGAGTTTGTGACTACTGCGTCGAGGTCGGCGCCGAGTTTCACTGTTTTGGCGCAGGCGGTGGAAGCCCACCGCTCAATCTTGGCCATCGGGCCATACCGGTGCACGAGCGCTTGCGTATCTTGCGATGGGTACTGCCACATCGCCCACAAGGGGGTCGAACCCGTTATGAGTACCGCCACAACCGCGACCGAGTCTTCGGAGGGTGGGGGGACCTCCGCGACTCCACGTCTGCGACCGCATGCGCTCGGATTTCCACCGCTGCTGGCCCAGTCGGTGGCCCTTATCTCGCCGACGATGACCGCCGTCCTGATTATCGCGCTGGCGTTTGCCGACTCCGGTCAGGGGACCTGGGCGGCGTACCTGTTCGGCACGATCATGCTGCTGTTCGTGGTGCTTGGGCTCAACCAGTTCGCCCGCCGCTCGGCGACGGCCGGCTCTATGTACGCCTACACCGCGAAGGGACTCGGCGCGGCTGCGGGCGTGCTCTCGGGATGGGCGCTGATCTGGGCCTATTGGGGCATCGCCACCGCAGGACTTGGAGGCTTTGCGATCTTCGCACAGCAATTTCTGTACGGAATCGGGGTACATGGCACCGTCAGCCCGTATGTCTTCTTCCTGATCAGCGGCTCCATCTGTTTGACGATCGCGTGGAAGGACATCCGCATATCGTCGCTTCTGACCCTCGCGCTCGAGGCGATCTCCGTCTCGATCATCGTTGCGCTCGCGGCGGTCGTGCTGTTCAAGCACGGGCTGACCGTCGACACCGGCCAGCTCCAGCTCAAAGGCGTTCACCTCGAAAGGCATGGACTTCGCGATCGTCATCTGCATCTTCAGCCTCGTCGGCTTCGAGAGCGCGACGACGCTCGGCAGTGAGGCCAAGCGGCCGCTTCGCAACGTGCCCCGCGCGGTCATCTGGAGTCTTCTTGATAACAGGCGCGTTCATGGTGTTCATGAGCTACGTAGAGGTGTTCGCGACCCACCACATGGGCAAGTCGCTCAGCTCGTTCACCACCCCGCTGACAGCGATCTCCGCGGCATACGGCGTCAGCTTCTTCAAGGTTCCGGTGGCGCTTGGCGCGATGGTGAGCTTCTTCTCGCTGTCGCTGTCCTGCCTGAATGCGGGCGCCCGCATCATCTTCCCGCTCTGCGGGCACGAGTTCCTGCCGCGCAAGGGCGCACGCGGTGCACGCCACGAACATGACGCCCGCACGTGGCCCTCGCCTCCTACGGGGCCGTGATCCTCGGGATCGCGCTGGTGTCTTCACGCGCACGGGCACCGACCCGCTGACGCTGTTCGGCGACGCCGGCACGCTGGCGGCGTTCGGCTTCCTGCTCGCCTACTTCATGATCACCGTCGCCTCACCTTTCTACCTGCGCAAGCTCGGCGAGATGCGCGCGCGCACATGTCCTGGTCGCGGTACTGGCCTTTGCGTGCCTGATAGTGCCGACGGTGGGCAGCTTCTATCCGGCGCCGGCGTAGCCGGTCAACCTGTTCCCCTACATCTTCCTCGGCTTCATGCTGCTGGGCGGTGCGCGGATCTACTAGATGTACCGCACGCAGCCTGGAGCGCTTGCCGGGATCCAGCGTGACCTCGAACGCGCGCTCGAGTTCTCAGCGCACGAGATCGCGATCAGCGAGGAGGAGCACCAGCACCACCTCCACGCGCCCGGCCATATCCTTCATCCCGAGCCGGCAGCGGGTGCACCGGCGGCGGAGTCAGCATGGTCTCGGCGTGCAGCAATGCGCCGGATCGAGTGAGCAGCGCCGGCAAGGCGCTGGGGCGGCGGACTCCATGGTCCGCCGCCGCCGCCACCGCCGGTCGTGACGGCACGCGGCGCATTCGAACTAACATACGGCGCGAGATGAGCGCGATCACGGTTACCGGCCTCAACGTATATCCGTTCAAGTCGTGCGCAGGAATGGACCTGGAGGAGGCCCGCATTACGCCCCGCGGCTTCGAGCACGATCGGCGAGTTCATGCTCGTCGACGACGACGACGACTTCGTCTCGCAGCGAAAGGTCCCCGAGCTCGCGCTGGTACGCCCACGCTGGGCGAGGCTTGCTTCACCTTGGCGGCGCCGGGCATGCCGGACGTCGAGGTTCCGCTCCAGCTCGAGCCGAGACGACGACGCGGCTGGTGGCGGCGACCGTCCACGGCAAGCCCGTCGCGGGCCAGATCGTCGGCGAGGAGCTCGACGACTGGTTCACCACGTTCCTGCCACGCTACAAGCGAGCATCGGCGCTTTCGCCTGCTGCGCGTACGCGAGGACCGCCCCCGGTATTATCAACGAACGCTACCGGCAGTCCCGAGGCGTCCAACCAGCGTCGGGTTCGCCGACGGCAATCGCGCTGCTGCTGGCCACCGAGCCGTCCCTGGCGCAGCTGAACACGGAGCTGGAGGTGCCGGTCCCGATGAACCGCTTTCGCCCCAACATCGTCGTCGACGGGGCAGGGCTGGCGCCGTATGACGAGGACTACTGGACACACGTGACGATCGGCGAGTTGAGTGCGTTCGTCGTCAAGGCCTGTCGGACAGGTGCGTCATCCCCGACGTCGACCAGGACACGGCGGTGTCGGCAAGGCGGTACGCAGGGCGCTCATGACGCGTCAGCGGGGTCAATGCCCATGACGAGTCGAACAAGGGTGTGTTCTTCGCGCAGAACCTGAACCACGTATATGCGCCGGGTGTCACCGTTCGCGTGGGCGACCAAGTCGGGTGCTCGAGCGAAGCAGCGAGCCGAACGTGCGGCTGCGCACGGCCTATGCACCGGTGTGAGGGTGGGGGAGGGGGTTGGTCCGGCGCGCGTGCCCGTCAAACGAGGACTGTGCCCGCGAGCCGCGCCGCGGACTCGGGGTCGTGCGAGGGCAGGTAGATCGTCGGGTGCTGAGCGCAGTGGGCGAGGATCGTCTCGAGCGTGGCGACGTGCACCCTCGGGTCGGGTCCGATCGCGTCGGCGCGCAGTGCCCGCAGCTGCTCGAGCGAGTCGGTCGCGTCGCCGGCGAGCATCACGTGCCGGTCCTCGTCGTCGATGCAGATCACGGAGATGTGACCGGGGGTGTGCCCTGGCGTGGGCACGGCGAGGATGCGTCCGTCCTCGCTCAGCGCGCGGCTGCTGGGAAACGCGCCGAACGGGCCCTGATCGAGCGCGAACGGCTCGGGCGCGAACCCCGCGGGCAGCGGCTGGCGCATCACGCGGCGCATCACACGCGAGAAGGGGGCGGCGGCGAAGCTCAGCTCGGCCTCGTTGGCGAGCACTCGCGCACGCACGTGGAGGAGACCGTCGATGTGGTCGCCGTGGGCGTGCGTGAGCACCAGCTCAGAGACATCCTCGAGGCGCAGGCCCGCCGCTGCGAGGGCGCCGGGGAGCTCCTGCTCGCGCGTGACCTCAAAGCGCGCGAACGGCACGTTGCGCGCGTTGGCGGTCTCACCGCTGTCCACGAGCAGCAGTTGCCCTTCGTGCTCGATCGCCCAGCAGTGGATCGGTAGCGGCTCAGACCAGGCGTCGGGCAGGAACAGGCTCAGCTGCCGGCGCGGGCCGCTGGCGGGGTACAGGAAGCTGTGCTTGACGCGCACCGCGCCGGTCGTGAGAGCGTGGATCTTCACGATGCGTTGAGCATCCCACGTCTGGGCTGTCGAGGCGGTGCGCGCGGAGCGATTCGCTCAGCTGAAAAGTGCTCTCGAGATGGAGTACGCTCCGACAGCCGGACAGGCGGAATCCAGTGAGACGAACGATGGGCCAATGCTGACTGGAACGATGGGCCAATGTTGACTGCGAAGGGCGAGGCGGCGGGGGTGGCGGCGGGCGGCCCGGTGAGCGTGAACGGGCGCTCGTACTCCGCGCCGGAGCTCGTGTGCGACCTGCCGATCCTCGGCTCGGGGGAGGACCGTCTCGGCTACAACGCCTACGCGGAGGCGCTCGCGGAGCTGATCGACAGTCCCAGCGTGGCGACGCCGCTGACGCTGTCGATCGACGCGCCGTGGGGGGCGGGGAAGACGTCGCTGGCGCGCCTGATCGAGCGCAAGGCGTGCGAGTGGCCGAAGCTGCGCGGGGACCCGCCGCACATCGTGTGCTGGTTCAACGCGTGGATGCACAGTGACGCGCCGAACCTCGGCCCGGCGCTGGCGGCGGCGGTCGGCAAGACGGTCGCCCGCGACCGGCCGCTGTGGCGGCGGCTGGTGAGCCCGATGCCGGGGGCGATGCTCTCGCCCGCCGAGCGCCGCCGCCGGCGGGTGCTGGTGCTCGCGTTCGCGGCGCTGGCCGCGCTGATCGCGGTGTTCGTCCCGCGTGCGCTGCCGAAGATCTTCCCGGTGTCCAAGCAGACGGGCGGTTGGCTGGGTTTGGGGGTGCTCGCGGGCGTGCCGGTCGCCGCGTCGCTGTGGACGAGCGCGCTCGGCGTCGCGCAGGCGACGGCGACGTTCGTCAACGATCCGCAGTCGCAGGCGGCCAGCGGCTCGATGGCTGACGTGGCGGCGCAGTTCGCGAAGCTCGTGCGCTCGGCGACGCGCGGGCGCCGGCGGCTCGTGATCTTCGTCGACGACCTCGACCGCTGCACGCCCGAACGCGCGCTGCAGATATGCGAGACGGCGGGCCTGCTGCTGGCGGTGCCCGACGTCGTGACGGTCCTGATCGGCGACCTGGTTGCGCTGCGGAGCTTCGCCAGGCAGCGCTTCTCCTCAGCCAACGGCGCGGACCAGGCGAGCGAGGACTACGGGCGTAACTACTTCGACAAGATCGTGCAGCTCGATTTCTCCCTGCCGCCGCCCGATCAGCGGGCGCTGGCAAGCATGCTCGCCCACCGCTCCGCGCTGGCGTCGGACGGGCACGGGAGTCGAGCCGAGGAGCCCGCCAACCCGCAGGCCGCGAGCGGGCTGCACCCGCGCGCCTTGCTCAGACATGGGTTCGCGCTCGTCACGTCGCGGCCTCGGCGGTTCGCCTCGTTCGTGGCGATCACGTTCGCGTTGTGGCTCGTTGTGGCGGCGATCATCGGGGTCGTGGACCCCAAAGCTGGTGGCAACGGGACCGATTGGGGTGACGATCTGGTTGGCTACTGGGGACTGCTCACGTTCCTGTTGTGGACGGTGGCGGGAATCGGGACGTTGCATCAGGGGCAGAAGAAGCGTCGCACGCGCAAGTCGACGGCAAAGATCGACGAGACGATCCGCGACAACGCGCGATCCCGAAGCGAGTCCAACGTCCAGACGATCTCGGCGGTCGTTGCGAGCGCCTCCTCGAGGCTCGTCGAACAGCGGCTGCGTCGCGCGAACGTCGAGCAGTTGGTCAGCGAAGGCAGCGGCGAGCTCTCGTCTTACTACCCGGACCTCCCGCGCAGCGTCAAGCGGATCGCAAACCGCCATTACCTGCTCGCCTCGGTGGCGGTGAGCAGGGAGATGATCGGCGGCACGCCGCCGCTGACGGCCGAGCACCTGAGCAAGTGGGCGGTGGTGATGGAGCGCTGGCCGGAGCTGGCCGAGGAGATCATCGACAGACCGTCGCTTGCCGGTGAGCTTGAGGAGCGGGCGAGATCCGACGGGGGGGCAACGGGGGCTACCGCGCTGTCGGGGCTGCTCCCCGAAGGCCTCTCCCAGCGCGAAGATCTCGTGCGCCTGCTACGCGATCCGACGAGCATTGCGGCGATCGCCGAGCGGCTCGTATTCGCGCTGCCGGCGCGGTCGTGATGGTCAGTCCGCGGCTCGAAAGCGCCGAATGCCGCGCGAGCAGGTCGGCGCGGCCGTGCATGCTGCCGGTCGCAAACGCCAGCGGCGCTCCGACGGGGCCGGCGGGCGTGGGCTTCTGCCGAGCCGTCGCGGTGCGGCGTGGTTGGCGCGGTCCACGCAGGAGCGTGCCGCGTCGGCGTTGACCGGGGCCGAACGACCGGCTGGCGTAATCGCTGGGCGCCCTCGCGATCAGGCACCGCCGAGGCGATCGCTTGCGCATGGCGCCTGCCGGAGGGCGGGCCGACCAGGGCAAGGGACCAGGGGACCTCACGGGCGCGAAGCGGTGCGGAAGCGGCGATCGTGCGCAGTACAAGACATGGAGCATCGAAGCCGGGCTCCCGGTGCCCAAAACGACCGCAGGAGGACCAGATGTCAGCTACCGAAGTAGACCAAGCGACGGGCAGCGAGCAGGCCGCGATTCGTCCGTTTCAGATGAGCTTCCCCGAGGCGGAGCTCACCGAGCTGCGCAGGCGCGTGAACGCGACCCGCTGGCCCGAGCGCGAGACGGTTGCCGACGATTCGCAGGGCGTTCCGCTCGCGATGATTCAGCAGCTCGCGCGCTACTGGGGAACCGATTACGACTGGTCAAAGTGCCAGGAGAGGCTGAGCTCGATCCCGCAGTTCGTGACCGAGATCGAAGGGCTGGACATCCATTTCATCCACGTTCGATCCAAGCACGAGGACGCGCTGCCGGTGATCATCACGCACGGGTGGCCCGGTTCGATCATCGAGCAGCTGAAGATCATCGAGCCGCTGACCGACCCGACGGCGCACGGCGGGAGCGCATCGGACGCCTTCCACGTCGTGATTCCCTCGCTGCCGGGCTACGGGTTCTCGGGCAAGCCGACGTCCACAGGATGGGGCCCTCCCCGCATCGCAGGCGCGTGGGTGGAGCTGATGAAGCGCCTTGGGTACACGCGATTTGTCGCGCAGGGCGGCGACTGGGGGGCGGTGGTCACACAGTCGATGGGTGAACAGGCCGCTCCGGAGCTGCTCGGCATTCACTCCAACATGCCCGGCACGGCTCCACTGGAGCTAGCAAAGGGGTTCGAAGGCGGCGACCCGTCGCCGGCGGGACTGTCAGCCGAGGAGACACGCGCGTATGAAGGGTTGCGGAGCTTCTATGCGACGCACGTCGCCTACGCGCTGATTTTGTCGACGCGACCGCAGACGTTGTACGGGCTCGCGGATTCGCCGATCGACCTGGCGTCGTTCATTCTCGACCACGGTGACGGTACTGGGCAGCCCGGGCTCGTGGAACGGGTGGTGCAGGGCAAGCCGCCGGGCGATGTGACGCTCGACGATCTGCTCGACAACATCACGCTCTACTGGCTGACGAACACGGGGGTTTCCTCGGGGCGCCTGTACTGGGAGAACAAGGCGGGCTTCTTCGAAGCCAAGAAGATCTCGATTCCGTTTGCGATGAGCGTGTTTCCCGACGAGCTCTATCGGGCGCCTCGGAGCTGGGCGGAAAAGGCGTACCCCAACAACCTGATCTACTTCAACGAGCTCGACCGCGGCGGTCACTTCGCGGCCTGGGAACAGCCGCAGCTCTTCTCGGAGGAGCTGCGCGCGGCGTTCAGGACGCTGCGGTAGCGGAGCGGCGGGCGGCGCTCGACACCGGGCGCCGCCACTGCCGTCGGTACATGTGCAGTCGCTGGCGGTAGCGGCCGCGGCCGCCCTCGCCGAGCGAGAACCCGGGGAGGCCGAAGTGCTCGAGCTTGCCCGGGATGACGGAGCGCGGTTGCTCGGAGGACTCAACCCCGCCGGGGAGCATCGTCATCACCTGGAGGGGGCCGCTCCAGTCCGAGATGGCTTCGCGGCGACCGTCGTCGTGGTTGATACAGGCGATCAGCCCAAACACGAACGGCGAGCTCGGGTGGGTGCAGATCCACCAGTTGCTGACCTCGATGTCGATCCGCCGGACCGGATGTGGCACGAACCCGTAGACGTCCGACCAGCCGTCCGGGCCGCGGGCCTGCAGCACCAGCTCGGGACCGTCCTCGATGACGCGGAAGCCCCAGCCCGACTGCTCGTAGTCCGTGTCGGGGTCCGGGCCAAACGGGATCGGATCCAGCAGCGTGCCGAGGCCGAAACCGACGTCCGCGATCGACGCATTGCCATCGCTGTCGGTCACCCGCAGCACGAGGTGCCCGGTGGCACGAGCGTCGGGAGGCCGGTCGCCGAGGCGAACGCGCGCGAGCATTGGCTCGACCTGCAGTCCGAGGTGCTCGAGCGCCGAGGCGAGCAGGAGGTTGTGCTCGAAGCAGTAGCCGCCGCGCTGCTCGGTGACCAGCTTGCGCTCGAGGTCCTGCTGCTCGAGGGAGATGGGAACGCCGCGGTGCGAGTCGAGGTTCTCGAAGGGGATCGAGGTCGCGTGGGCCCGGTGGATCGTCTGCCAGGTCGGCGAGTCGGCGGCGGTTAGACCGATTCGCTCGAGATAGGCATCGAAGTCGAGCATCGGCGCGCCACTCTACCGTCGCTAAGGCGGGAGAGGCGACGACCGGAATCAAACCGGTGTAGACGGCTTTGCAGTGCGCCGGAAAGCTGTGCTCTCCGCGTCTCTATGCGGCTTTCAGCGGCTCTCCGGTGCCCTCCGAAGTCCGTCGTTTGGGGAGAGTGTGGGGAGAGTACGGCTAAATAGGAAGAAATAGAAAAACTAGAAAGAAATAGAAAGAGCAGCTACGATGAGGCCATGAACGCAGCTCATCAAAGGAACCCCTTCAAGCCCACCTTCGGCGCGTCGCCGCCGCTGCTCGTGGGGCGCGACGAGCTGCTCCAGGACTTCAGCGAGGCGCTGGAAACCGGGCCAGGCGCGCCCGCGCGAGCCACAATTTATACCGGCGCGCGCGGCACCGGCAAGACGGTGATGCTGAACTCCGCGCAGGAGGAGGCGCGCACCCGCGGCTGGCTCGTGGTCGCAGAGACGGCAACGCCGGGCCTCCTCGAGCGCCTCACCACGGAACACCTGCCGCGGCTCCTGACCCAGCAGGACCCGAAAGCGAAGCACAGGACGCTCTCCGGCTTCACCGTGCCCGGCAGCCTCGGCGGCGGCCTCACCTGGGACACTACGGAGCAACACCCAGCCGTGCCCGGCCTGCGCTCCCAGGCCACCGACTTGTGCAACATCCTCGCTGCGCAGGAGACGGGGCTAGTGATCAGCGTGGACGAGCTGCACCGTGACTTGCTCGACGAGCTCGTGCAGCTGTGCACGGTCGTGCAGCACGCATTCCGCGAGGGGCTGGAGCTCGCGTTCCTCGGCGCAGGCCTGCCCGCGACCGTCAGCGACCTGCTGAGCGAAAGCGTGCTCACGTTCATGAGGCGCGCAGAGCGCCACGAACTCGGCCGGGTCGCGGACGACGATGTCGCGCTCGCGATTCAGCGCCCGATCCTGGACGAGGGGAGGGCGATCGAGGACGATGCCCTTCGGGAGTGCGTCGCGGGAACCGGCGGTTATCCGTTCCTAATCCAGCTCGTCGGCTACAGGACATGGCAGCAGCACCCGAAGGAGAAGACGATCACGGGCGCGGACGCCCGCGTCGGCGTCGAGCAGGCACGCCGGCGCCTCGGCTCCCTCGTCCATGCGCCCGAGATCAAGGCCTGCTCGGACATCGACAAGACGTTCCTTCTAGCGATGGCGAAGGACGACGGCGCGTCCAAGACCAGTGACATCGTGAAGCGCATGGGGGTGAAGCCGGACTATGCGAACACGTACCGCGTGCGCCTCATTGAGAGGCAGCTGATCGAATCCGTCGGGTACGGCCAGCTCGACTTCGCGCTCCCCGGCCTGCGCGAGTACCTGCGCGAGCACGCGGCGATCGCGCACATCACCCCCTGAGTAGCCCCTGCCCGGCGCGCCGACGGCCGCGCCATCCCTGCAGGGCCGGGAACCCAATGAGAACCCAAGCGATAATTGTTAGAGAGGGACAGATTCCGATTTGATTCCGGCCCGTGTTTGCGGGCTCCGGCGGACGATGGCGCACGGGTCTGTACACGCGCCCGGCGCCTAATGTACACGCATGATTTCTTCGCAAACCTACGCAAACCGCTCATGCCGTGCAGTCGGCGATCCGTCGCCGGAAGTCGTACGATGAGGTCATGCCGTTCATGGGCAAAGCGGAGCGCTGGTGCCCCCAGTGCGAGGAGACGTTCGTGGCGTCCATCCTCCATGAACGAGTGGGCCGCGAGCTTGGCCCGCCGCAGGAGACGCCCTGCCCCGCCTGCGGTCGCCAGGGGATGATGATGGCGGAGGTTCCGCCCGAGGCGCGCGGCCCCGCAGCACGCTAGGCGGCTTCGGCAGGCCCCAAATCTGGCCGCGCCCAAGCGTCAGTCGTGGTGCGAACGGGAACGTCCGACGGGCGTTGCACAATGACGGGTGGAGGTTTGGCAGTCGGACTACTCGACTGCCAGGCCCGCGTGTCACGCGAGACCAGAAAGGAGGAAGGCCAGATGGCCAACAAACCCCCGAAGTTGCACCCCGGCGACCCCGCCCCGGTTAGCGGAATCTATCCGCGCGTAGGACCGCGTGGTGGCGACACCGGCGAGCAGGTCGTGTCTACGCAGGGTAAGCCCCTGCCCCCGACGCCCAATCCGGGCGAAGGGTACGGGAAACCCAAACCAGCGAAACACGAGAAGTAGCGCGTAGCACCCGCGGAGGGGTTGAGCCTGGCCGCTCGGCCTCTCCGCTTCTTCTGCTCGGCAGGTTCGACCTCACGCTTGTAAACCCTACTGGCGAATCGGACGGAACTACTACGGAACGTGCGGGACGGGGCGCGAGGGAACGATAGGCGCCGCTTCGGTCAAGCCCACGAGCTGCGCAATCCAGCTCGAATCGCGGGTAGGCGGTCCTGGGGGAGCATCCGGCGCCGTGACGATCATCCGCGCATGCTCACTGCGCTTGACGTGCATCTCGTCGGCGACACCGGGGCCTACGTCGCCGCTGCCGCTGCGCTCGTGGGCGTCGTTGTCGGCGGGCTGCTCAATGCCGGGGTTACGGTTCTGCTTCGGCGCAGCGATGACAGGCGGAACGCTCGTGTTGCCGCTCTGCTCGTGACCGAAGACTTGATGACCTCCTATCCGCCCATGTTGAAGCTCAAAGAGGATCGGACGTGGGCGCCGATCAAGGCCGGTCGCAATTTCGCCAAGCGCGGCGCGTGGGAGGAGCACCGCAGAGCGCTCGCGCACTCGCTCAGCACGCCTGCCTACATCAGCCTCTCCGCGGCGTTCGAGGGGCTCGCGCACGCCGTTGACGGGGCGGCGGAACGCGCCGACGACACGCCGCTGACGGACGCCGAGGGCTGGCCCCTCGCAAGCACGTTCCTTGCGATGAACAGGGGAATGTCCTACCTAACGCTGCTCGTCGACTTGCCGCCGCGCTGGCGCCCCGTTCGCCGACTCGTGTTCAAGCGGGCACAACAGGACCACGTTGAGAAGCTGCTCGCGGAGGACGTGCCGTACCAGGAGTTCATGCGAAGGCACGGCCGAACGGGCGAGGGCTGAGGCGACTTACTCACTCAAACCTCGCGCTTAGCTGCTCATGCGTTGCTTGCGCGCGTCGCGCGCAAGCCCTTCGAGGTCCAGCAGGATCACTCCCGGCTGCTGACGCGCAACGCGATAGCCATGACAAGCAGTGCGAACCCTGTCGCGAGGAACAGAACGGACCGCAACGGCGGAGCCGACCTTGCAAGCTCCACCACGCCCGTCGCGATCAGCGGAACGCCCAACACGGCGCACTGCGTCGGCTTTGATGCTGCCTTGGACGGGTCGCCCGCGATTCTCCGCCAAAGGCCGCTGTGCTGGAACTGTGCAGGCGGACGAGGCGTGGGTGGCTTGCCAGGGAAGTACTTCCCGGAGATCGCAAGAATGTCGGCCTCCCTGGCGACGATAAAATCCTCCTCCAGAGGGATTTGCTGCGCGCCTGGCTCGGGTAGCTGGACGAAGATCGGGGCTGCGAGGCAAAGCTCACGATCCGCGTCGGCGTCGGTCGTGAATCCGCCGAGGGGGCCGGTCAGCTTCCGTCCGTCGCGAAGCTCCACGGTGACACGCACGACATCGTAGGGGTGCGGCAGCTCCGCCCTGAACGCGTTTCCCCACGCGGTGCCTCCAGGCACAATGTTAGGTTCGTTCCGTAGATGAACCAGGCGAGCCCCGGTCCATGCAAGCGCGTAACCCGTCAGGAGCGTGACTGCGACCAGCCAGAGCAGTCGCAGTGGGTGGTCTTCCGCGTAGTGCTGGGGGTCGCTGCCGAGGGTGTGAATGTTGACGACGTTTGCCGCGTCAGCAAGCGCAAAGACGGCGAGCGTTGCGACCGTGGAGGCGAAGGCGCCAACGACTGCGAGCTCTACGGCCTCGAGCAGGCCGCTCCGCTCTGGCCGTACGCCCCTACGCTCGGCGACCCGTAGGTATACGTAGCCTGGCCCT
Source organism: uncultured Solirubrobacteraceae bacterium (assembly GCA_963826985.1). Taxonomy (GTDB): domain Bacteria; phylum Actinomycetota; class Thermoleophilia; order Solirubrobacterales; family Solirubrobacteraceae; genus Palsa-744. The sequence continues at coordinate 1,165,698 of CAWGYW010000002.1, read as the reverse complement.
AGAGCCGCCAGGAAGACGACTAGGCCGAGGGCGGTAGTTGGGATCACTCCGACGCGCTAGGCGGCGAAGCTTGAGGGAGAGGCTGTTGGGCGCTAGGCGACACAGCCTGAGCAGGGAGGGGCTGTTGCGCCTGCGGCTGGAGAAACTGGACTTGCGGCATCCCGCCCACGGGGCCGAGAAGCGCTTGGGGGTCCGCTGGGATCGTTGCCATCGTAACGAAGCCCTTTCGCGCCTCTTCGAGGTGGGTATGTTGCAGCCTGGCGGCTTGTGCTGGGACGGCCGCCAAGTCGCCGTTGTCTGGAGCGCTCATGTAGCGAATTATACTGCGTCGTCGGACGTTTTAGCCACACTCGTTCGGCCGCTCGCGTGGGTGTCGCTCGTGGCCGTTCGCGCGTTCCCCGGCCGCGCGTCTGATGGCTTCCCATCCGCCGTTGGCCTGGATCGTGGGGAGCGCGGGCGCGGCGCCGTTCTGCGTGGCCTTCCAGTCCGTGTAGCCGCGCGACGTGGAGCGCTCGCCGGGGCGGAGTTGCGCGAGGTAGCGGACGACGGCGTCGACGCAGGCGTCCTCGTCCCACGAGTTCTTGCGTGCCGCGCCCACGAGGCCGGGTGGCCGCGGTGCCGCGGCGTTGCGGGAGTAGTCGGGCTCCTTGTTCCCGCGCCCGCCGGCTTTCCGTACGAGCCGGGGCGCGGTGAGGCCCGCGGCGCACCGCCTCTCCAACCATTCGGTTCGCGCCTTGCGGAGGGACGTACGCTCCCGTTCGCTCGGGTACGCGACGTCGTTGCCGCGCGCGAACGCCTTGAGGTCGCGCGCCGAGGGCTGGAGCCCGTGCTCGGCGTAGAACCACTCGATCAGGTCCACGAGCGCGGGCGCCCTCGGGCGCTCATACGGGCCGCGCTCCGCGACGGTTCGGAGCCCGGCGCGGCGCAACGCGTCGTCCCACGACCCCACGGCCTGGATGAGCTGCGCGTCTGTGGGCAGGCGCAGCGCGCGGCCGTGAGCCCACCGCGCGCGGTCCTTCTCGGCGAGCCGGTAGCGCTCCACGCGGTACTCGCGCTGCGACAACGAGTCCTTGCGGAGCCGGGCGGCGACGAGGCCGAGCACGGTCGCGGCGTGATCCTCTGTGAGCCAGTCCTGCTCCGGCTCCCGCGTCTTCAAGGCAAGGAGCTTGTTCTGCTCGCGCTCCGGGGCGAGCGCGACCGCGAGCACTTCCCGCCACGGCAATCCAAGCTGTTCCGCGATCCGCCGCGCGGGTGGCACATACGAGTGGGCAGCGCTGCGTTCGCGCTCGGCGTCAAAGGCGCGCTGCGTCGCCGCGGCGGGTTCCGCGGGGCTGGCGAGCGCGGCGACTTCGCGCACGCTTCCTCAGGAGGGCGAGGGCTTCCAACGTAAATCCGCCCCAAACGCGCCGTTCTGTCGTATGTTCACTTGGTATGCGCTCGCTGGTTGTATGCACTAGTTACTCAACCTTCGTCCAGTTCCTTGATAGTAGTCATTTGAGCACGTGCTGGGAATGGCGTTGAACGTCTTGATTATCGGTATATTCGCCTTGTTCTTTATCGCCAGCTTTATTAGCCCCTGTTTTGACCCAAGCGTACTAGATGATTCACAAGGAGAAGAACTGAATCAAAGTCCCGGTAATAAAGAGTGAGCCCGCGATAAACCAGCGACGCTCGCCATCATCAACACCTTTCCACGCTTGCACGAGAGCGTGAAAGCTGAACTTACTTGTGGACGGAACAGTGGGCGCACCGATACCAAACACGAAGGCACACGTCAAACCAATAGAGCCAAACCCAAGCATGATGATGCCTACGAGCGCGATAAGTGCCGCAAGCCAGTCGGATGAGTAATAAATGCGGGCATGCCCGGTGATAATTGCATGAATTATAAGCATGATAAGACCAACGATGAAGACAATGGCAGACCCAATACCAACGTTACGAGCCAGTATTGCGCGCTGCTCGGAGGCGACGACTTTCCGAGATATCGCATTAAAGATGAGATTAGGGGTAGCGAGAATGACCGATGCTGTCACGCAGGCGAGGGCATAAGCACCAGGCGGACGGTGTTCCAAGATGCTGTCAAGAACTAGAGTAAGCAAGGCGACGGCCGCAGCAAAGTAGAGCGCCAACGAGGTAAATGGCTGTACTTTATCGAGAGTTTCCATCGTGTCTGTGGCCGGCGTGCTCGCGTGAGTCGTTCCCGCGGGACAGACGCAAGAGAGGACAGCGCGAGTAAGGTCGCGCAAGAGTGGGAACGCAAGGACAAGCGCGAGCAGCCAAAAGGCCCGATGACGGGCAGGAGGATAGTTGTTCTCACTCGTTTGCACGAGGGTATTCAGGAGCACACTTGGAGGTTGTGTTTCATAGTCTCGCTCTCCCTTGCCTTATACCGCCAGGTCGTGGCTGCCACGACGAGACGAGTGGAACCATGCGCCCGGCGGCCGGCCGCTGTACCTCGCGTGCGTGTTTTGATAGTGGCTATCCGCATTGACAAGCGGTAGTTCGGCCCAACGGAACTTCCGCTTTAGCGCGGCAAGTATCCCGCCGTGCTCCCGCTTCTATTCCGCCGCCGGTGTTGATGACTGCTTCCGATGCGGGGCCGCGCACGGTTTCCGCGACGATCTTCGGCGGCGCGTGCGAGCGCCACGTCTCCGCGTATCCGTCCCCTTGCATACCGAACGTTTCGTTGACCGCGCAGAAGCTGTGCACTTGGCTCGCGTCGGGACGCGTCGCGCTCAGCCTCGCGCGCGTTCACGTAGATGTTGTATTCGGCGTTCTACGTAGATTCGCGTCCGAAGAAGCAGGCGGTGTTAGCGCTGTCCGGGCACAGCGTGGTTCGTGGGATCACGGCGCTGCCGCCCGTGCAGGTCGCGCCAACGCCGCTCCCGAGGCGTTCAATGCCGCCCACCAGCAACTTGTACGTGCACTCGTGGCCGCGCGGGCGCGAGGACGGGCCTGCTCGCGATCGTTGCTTCTGTGTTCGTTGGGTGGGACTCGCGCAAGCGCTCGGCGTGGCGCCGGGCGTGCTCGTCACGCGCGCCGACGAACTGCGTAGCGCCAGAACGAGCAGTAAGCCGGCGGCGTTACTTCGGTAGCCGGGCCGCGCACCGCCGGGGCATCCTGCATCATCGGGGCATGGCGAAGGATCTGAACGCGATCGACCTCGGAGTGGAGCTGGAGGACGAGAGGCTCTCCTGGGGCAAAGTGATCAGCGACGAGACGGTGCTCGGCTACGACCTCGTGTTGCTGAGCATGGACCCGGTGCTGGGCTCCTATCGCCAGGGCGAGGATCTGTTCGGTCAGCGCGATCAGGTGCACGGGATCGTGCGCCCGTCGGATCAGGCGAGGGGAGCGATGGAGCGGGCGCTACACAAGCGCCGAGGTGAACTGGACGAACTGCTCAAGCAGCGGAAGACGCTCGTCGTGTTCGCGGGGAAGCCGGAGCAGTACGCCGTCCCGTCGGGCACAGAGGAGCAGCCCGACGAGGCCACCGGGAAGACGAGGAAGGTCCACATGCACGAGCCCCGGTCAACGCTTGAACAGGTGCTGCCGGTCGACGCGTCGTTCGACAGCGTGTCGGGCCGGGCGTTCCGGCTTGCGACCACTGGCCCGTTTGCCGGGTTCTGGACGGAGTGGGCGTCCATCTTTCACCACGAGGCGGAGATCGTTGACCACCCCGGCACGAAGGCCGTCGTCATCCCCGGAACGGACAAGGCCGTTGCCGCGATCGTGCACAAGGGGCCTGGCCTTGTTCTCTTGCTGCCGGCCTTCCAAGACTTCCACGACCCCGCAAATCCGGCTCCCGAGGACGGTCCGAACCCTGCGCATGAAGCCTTGGTTGACGCGCTCGTCTCGCTCGCGGCGCAGCTGCGCGGCGAGGAGAAGTTGCCGGATTGGGCACAGGAGATCGAGTTGCCCGACGAGCGCAAAGCGCGCACGCGCCTAAACGACGCGGAAGGGAAGGTTGAACACTGGAGGACCGAGACAACGAGTCGAGCCGAGACGCTTCGCGTCATCGAGAGACGCAAGGGTCTGGTGACGGCGAGCGGGCACGCGCTCGAAGCGCTCGCCCACGAGGCGTTTGCGGCGCTCGGCTTCACACTGGAAACCCCGCAGGAGGGCAGGGCCGACAGTGTTCTGCGCCTGGGGAAACGTGCTGCGGTCGTGGAGATCAAGGGCCAGAAGGGCAGCGCGAAGGAGCAGGACGCCGCGCAGCTATACAAGTGGTTGGCTGCGTACTACGCGGACCACGGCGAACACCCAAAGGGTTTGCTGCTCGTGAACGCTTTCAACGAGACTCCGCTGAGCAAGAGAACTCGTGCAGCGTTCCCGAAACAGATGCTCAAGTTCGCTGCTGACCAGCAGGGATTCTGCCTCGTGACTGGCGAGCAGCTACTCGTGCTCTGGTTGAAGGCGGAGGCCGCGCCGGGCACACGCAAAGCGCTCGCCGAGAGCCTGCTCGACTGCACGGGCATCTACGACGGCGACGGCCTCGCAGCAGCTCGCCTCGGGTAGGCGCAGCGCCCGGCAGCGGCTTCGATTTCGAAATCTTTTCGACCGCTTGATTAGGGGCGCGTAGGTTCGACGCGGCTCGCTTCACGAGCCGTTCACGAGGCGCCAACGCCGGAGCACAGCAGTCGCGCGGTCACGGCGCCACTCGAACCAGTCCAGGCCCACGTGGCCGCCACAGAGAGGAGTGCTGTCATGCCCGAGCGGAGGGCTCGTCGCGGCGTGCCGCGACAGGGAGAGCCGTCAGACGACCTGATCCTCGCCGCGCTGGAGCGCGCGGAACTCCACGACGGCAGGCCCGACGACCCGGCCGTGCTCTACGCCACCGTCGTGGACCACCTCGGGCTCAAGATGGGCTCGTCCACGGGGCACTGGTTCCGCCCGCGCTTCCGCGCCCTGGAGGACGTGGGCCTCGTCACGAGCGCGAAGCGGAACGGCCTCATCGTGCACGCGCTCACCGCCACGGCGAGGGAGAGACTGCGGTCCGCGCGCGCCGCGGATCGGCTCGGCGAGTTGCCCGAGTCGCCGCAGCACCGCCGCTGGCGGGACGCGCGCGCGGAGGCCGCGGAGCGCATCGGCGAATACCGCGAGCAGGCCCGCTCGCTGCTTGACGAGGCCGCGGCGCTGCTCACCAACGAAGCCGCGGACTCCGAGGCATGGTTCGCGCTCGGCAAGAGCCTGGGGCGAGCTTGCGCGCACATGGGCGCGGCGACGCATTGCCTCACCAAGTGGGCAGAGCCAGGCGACGACGCCGCCGACGTTGACGACGGCCCGCGCTGCGGGCGACGCGACCCACGGCCCAAGACCTGGTAACACCCGTCCGCAACCGCCCCTCCGTGGGCGCGTCAGCCAGTCGACCGCGACGGGGCTAACGAGCGATTGTGACCGCCAGCGTCACGATCGCGGCGACCAGCGTGACGGCGGCCAGCACGATCGCCCGCTTGTTGAGGCGAAGCATGCGGCCCTGTTGCTCGGCGGCACGCCGGTCCCGCTCCGCCGCGCGTTGGTCCCGCAACTCCGCCTGCGCCGCCGCTTCGTCCACGAGGCCCCTCATCCCCACGGCCGCCTCGCGCAGCGACGCGAACTCCCTAGCTTCGCCGGCTGACGTGAACGTCGTGAACGTGATGAGCGCAGCGGCGGAGGAGAGCGTCCTCCAATCTTCCTTCGCTTCTTCGCCCCGGATCAAGCGGACGATCAAGTTCCCCCACGCCGTGAACGCGGCGAAGCGCACCATCGCAAAGAAGAAGAACCATGCCTCCGTGGGGTGAATGTTCTCCTTCAGCCAGCGCTTGATCGGCTCCGTGAACATGACGCCGCACAGTAGGACGCGGCGCGGATGGCCCGAGCGGCGCGGGAGCGAATCGCAGCGACGCCGAGCCGTTATCACACGGCGTCCCCGGCGAGTAGAACGATCGACGAATGTTCGAGTGCCGGGGCGCTCGGATCGAGCTTTCATGTGCGTGCGAGCCGGCACGGAAGGCCCACGACCAACGCGCAGTGGCTTCGGCGCGGATTGCGGCCACGCCGAAGCCCGGCACAGGAGGACCAATCTCCCATGCACGACCAGCGTAGTTACTCAATCCCACACGAGCGGAGGCGGCGCGTTGAGGCCGCGGTGCTCGCGCTCGTGCTCGCCGAGGACTGGCCCTGGCGCGTCGGCGAACTCGCCCAGCGGCTACGCCTCCCCGCCGACGTGATCGGGCTCGGCACCGCGACGCTGCGCGCGGACGGACTCCTCGTTGTCGCGCACGCGCGCCAGAGCTGCGCGCGTCGTGGGCGGCGGTGCGCGGCGACGAACTCTGCGCTGCCCCCCCGGGCGAACTCGATCAAACGTCCAGCCCTGTCCACCGTTCAGCGGCGCGCGACCTCGCGATATCGCCACTCAGTAAGCGGCGAACGACCCGCCACAACTCCCCCGAAAGCCCGGCCACACGAGGCCCAGCAGGAGCGGTCGCCCGCGCGCCCCTGCGCCCGTGACTGACCCACCCCGAAAGCCCATGCCCAAGAACTCGCTACCAACCACCCGACCGCCTCCCCGGCGCCACGGACTTCTCCAAGCGCCCGGACCTCTGCGGTTCGCTGAACGTCGTGCGGCTCCTCAAGAGCCAGCGGTGGGCGTGGGACGAGCTGCGCGAGGCGTGCGAACTTGGAATCAATTACGCACGCAAACGCGAGCCCGGACATTGGGAGCTGGCCGCCGTCGCCTTCGTCGTCAGCGGCCACGTTGACATCAAGCCGTGGTGGGCGAACACGACGGACGAACTTTGGCGCGAGTGCGGGTTCCCGCAGCGCCCGTCGTACGGCCACGCGTGCATCGCAGGCTGCGCGAGCTGGAGGACGTAGACGATGAGTTCCTGAACGCCGCGGCGCGCATCATCCAGCGCTGCCGCATGCACGACCCGCGCGTCATGGCCCACGTCCACTTTGACTGGACCGAGGACGAGACCCACGCTGCGCTCGTCCACGACTGTCAGCCCGGGCGACCCCTGCAAGCGCCGCTCGTGGAGCAGCTCCGCGCGGCCGCCGCAGGGGACGCGGCACCGCGCTGAGGGCGCCGCGCGCGGCGACGAGGGTCGCGCGCGAGCGCCGCGAGGCGTGGAACGAAGAGGAGCAGACGGACAGCCGAGCAGCACGCGCGCAGGACACGCCGGAGACCGAAACGGTTAGCGCGGCGGGCGCGCCTAAGCGCGTCAAGGTCGGCGGCTGCTGGTACCGGACGACGCGACGAGGAGGCGGGCGTGCGCGCGTACACCGAGCAACGGCAAAGTCAAACGCTTCTGGCACGGCTACTACTCCGGCAAGCCGATCTGATCACTACACGGGTGGCGCGATCCCCAGCGTGGACGCCGCGAGCAAGCTGGAGTGCCACTTGTTCCCCGCGCTGTACGACCGCGCGACAGACATGGCGGGCGCAGCGCCGCACACCGCGATCGGCGACAAGGGCATCTCCGTGTCCTCGTGCTTCGAGCACGCCACGAAGAACGACACTGCGCGCCCGTCTTCCCGTGGCGACGCTGCGGCGACGGCAAACGCCACGACAAGCCCACGCACGACCGCCACGGCGTGAAGCGCTGCGAGCACTGCGGCGGCGTCATGCATCAGACTCGCTTCTCCCCTAACGACGGGAAGCCGCGGCTCTGGTTCCGCTGCACGTTCCAGCTCACCGCCGGACTGCAAGGACGAACAGACGATCTACTGCCACGAAGACTGGCGCGCCCTCATCCCGCTCCCGCGCACGAGCGCGCTCTACCACGAGTTAGCAAAAGTCCACCGCGCTACGAGGCCGTCCACGACTACTGGCGCGACCGCTACCGCGTGGCGTCCGACAACCTGGCGAACCGGCCGAAGTCCGTCGGGCATCGGCTGGCACCGCCTCCGCGCGAACGTCGCCTGCCTCGTCGACTGGCTGCGCATCGCAGCGAAAGCCGGCTGGCTCGGCTCCACGCGCTCCACGCAACGCCACGCCGGCGAGCGCCCGTTCAAGGACGCCGGCCGGAAAGCAGCCGACCAGCTTGCGAGCATCCGAGCACGCATCGGCCTGTACAAGCCCTACGGCCCGCAGGCGAGCAAGACCGGCCACAAGGACGCAACGGCTCCACCGTCGCAACGGCCCCGCGGCGCCCCACCGGGCGCCCGCCGCAAGCCACGCAAGTAGCACCCGCCGCCCACGGGGATCACCCCTGGGCGGCTTCGCGCGTCAAGCCCTGCGCGCCGCGAGCTGCACGCCTGGAGCGTGCCGAGTTGAGCGCAGCACGCGCGAAACGACCGCGACCAGATGCCGACAACCCCCGCCAGACCCCAATCGGAATCCGTAGCGTGAACTGTCCGAGAGGGACACTTCTCAATTACATCGTAGAGCCAGATTCGGGACGCTTTCCGGGGCGTTTGGACGCCCGCACCCACCCGGATTGGACGGCTTTATGCGGGATTGGCGTCCGGAGCGGGATCGGGCTTTGCCGGCCGCTACTGCGGCGATACTTGGGTGCTTGCCGCTGCCTATCGATATATCGCGTCCTCTCCGCACCCGCTCTGAGCAGGCAGGGCTGGTGGAGGCTGTCCGGGATGCTGCTGCACACGAGCAGGAGACGAACGCCCTGGAGTGGAAGGGCTCGCTCGACCTGTCCAGCAAGCGGGATCTGACGAAGATCGTCAAGGCTGTTCTGAGCTTCGCTAACCGCCAGCCTGACGAGGCGAGCCGAGCATTCGGCGGCTGCGCGTACTTGCTGGTCGGCGTCGAGCCGGGCGCACTGGCGGGCATCCAGCCGATCGACGCCGCGAAGCTGGAGAGCAGCCTGGTCCCGTACATCGGCCGGGACGTCCAGTGGAGGCCAGACTACGTCGACGTAGATGGGCGATCGGTGCTCGTGGTTGCGGTCGAGCCGCCACAGTGGGGCGAACCGGCTCATCCGGTCCGTAAGAGCTTCAGTGATGGTGCTGGCGAGCTTTTGAGCGACGGCGACATCTTTGTTCGGCACCATGCCAGCAGCGATCCGGCGAAGGCTGCGGATATCGATGCCCTGAGCCGCCGTGCCGCTCGTGCTCCGGGAGATGAGCTAGACGTCGATGTCCGGCTGACGAGCGAGACACCGCTTCGGCGTCTTGATCTTCGCGAGGAATCCGTGCAGACGTTCGCTGACGAACGGCGACAAATCCTGCTGCGCTCCCTCTCCGCGCCGGGCTCTGTCTACGGCGGTTTTCCCACCGGCCTGGTAGCGGGTGAGTTTCGCACCAAGACCGATTACCAAAACCAAGTGGAGAAGTACGCTCAGGAGCTAACGGAGAAGCTGCCCAGCGTTCTCGCGGCGCGCTCTATTTTGATGAATGTCGGCCGGCTAGAGTTGGATATCGTCAACGACACCGCTCACCCGTTCGCTCGCGTTCGAGTGGAACTACTGATACCTGATGACGTGCCCGTCTGTGTCTGGAAAGATGAGGCGCAGAACGACAATCGACATGAACTGCCGCCCTCACCAGCGCCCTACGGGGAGGGCAGCCGGGGACATACGGGTATTCTTATCCCCGACTTGGTATCTCCGTTTATGACCAAGCCAGCTTGGGTTCCAAGCCTGGGCCGGTCAGGAGGCAAGAGGACTGTGGTTTTCGCTGATAAGGATGTTCGCGCTGAAAGCACCGCGGAGCTACCTTACATTTGGCTTATCGTTGACGATAAGGCGCCCGCCGTGATACCGATCGAGTGGCGCGCTACTGCTCACGATGCAAAAAAGAAGGTACGCGGAACGATCGACGTCAAGGTCGCCGACGAGTATGTGAGCACATTGGTACTACTCCACACCGATACTGACGACGAGAAATGAAACCAGTGGCTATGGGAGCACGAAAGTAACGAACGCGGCCCCGACACAGAGGACGAATGCGGCGATTCCCAGCGCCCGCCGTCCAGTTGGAAGCATAGCGAGTAGCGAGGCAATCGCCCACAAGAACCCAAGAGGAACAGCTATTACAATCGCGATAGCGATCAACGCGGCAGCGATCAACGCGAGAACGAGGCCGATCACCCCGACGACGTGGGAGAAGCCGTGTCGCGAGTCGAGTTGTTCTAGTGCGGCCGGGATTATTCCCGCCGATGCTCGGGACGGCCAGAGCAAGGAGCAACAAGCCGCCCACAACAGGAAAACACTGTTTGATAATCAGCCGTCCGCGCGTTCCGGCGGTACGGATGCGTTTACCGAACGCGTCGATCGTCTCTTGTCGCAAGATTGCCGGCAGTGTGGATAGCCCTGCCGAGGCGACCGTCAGCGAAAATCCGAGCAGTTTGAGGATCATGGCGCCGCACTCAAGTCTGCGCTCGCCAACACCAGCGCTTGAACACTGACGATGAGAAATGAAACCAGCCAACTAGCCGCAGCCTGGAACGGAGCGATCACATCGGACGCTGCTGAGAATGTGGCTTCCTTGATACTCACCTCTCACCACCAGTGTTGGATGATCCCGGCCAAGAACAGAACCCCGCCGAGCACTATGCAGCCAAAGATGATTAGGGCCCTTGTCAAAGATGAACCGGATCACGCTTGCGACAAGGGGCGACGAGGCCGCCAAGATAGTCCCGGCTGGAATGGCCTTGAACCACGTGGGAGGACCGCCGGCTTCGTGCCAAGAGGCAAGCCATTTATATACCAGCACCGCAACAGGGGCAGAAACGATGAGCGTCCAGTTGAAGAACACGATAGGGCCGAGCTTGATGAGGGGATTTGTCCACGACCATGACCAGGACTGGAGGGCTTTCCGCCATCTCGGCAGGCGCGCCCACTCTTCTTCTCTCCTAGCTTGAGCTTCCATATTTCGGCGTCGCTGCTCTGCTTCAGCTGCCGCTCTTTTCCGCAAATATTCCGCGAGCGGTTCTGCTGGGTTCCGTAGATGACTGCCGGGGAGATGTCCACAGTCTTTACACGGGACCTTGGATGCGACGTGCGGATCGGGCGCGAACACGGTGAACGGACGACCCGTCTGCATTTCGTTATCAAACCTGTTGAGGTCCGCAGACAGTCGACGCGCCTCCCAGATGGCCCAGCGGTTCCTGCGAAACCGGCCGCAGTCGCACTCAACGCAGGCGGTACTAGCCGTCTTCTTTGCCATCTGTCCCCCAGCGGTAGCAGTCCATATCGTCGTATCGGTCGGATGCGCCGTCTGGTTCCGCGACGGAGCGGCGCGTAGGCTACCAGCGCAAGCGCGTCGACGGATCGGCTCGATTTCGAAATCTTTTCGACTGCTTCCTTGTGCAGGCGTAGGTTCGACGCGGCTCGTGTTCACGAGTCGTTGACGAGGCGCTAACGCAGCACAACCAGGCTGCTAGCGGCGCAAACCATCCGGCCCGCGATCTTGGGCCTGAATACGGAGGTCGAAGCCTATGCCTGACGGGTCGTTCCCTGACGCCTTGATCCTTGCTGCACTCGCACGCGCGGAACTCCACAATGGCCGTGATGAGGCCGGCGTCCTCTACTCGAGCATCGTGGATCACCTGGGCTTGAAGATGGGGTCGAGCACGGGCCACAAACTGCGCCCGCGTATCCGTGCGATGGAGGCGGCGGGACTGATTCGGGGCTTCAAACGGCTCGGCATGATCGCGTACGCGCCGACGCCGAAGGGCGACCGGGTCTTGAGGGAGGCGGGGGCGCAAGCGGCGATCGTGCTGCCCGAGTCGCCACAGCATCGTCAATGGCGGGAGGGGCGTGCTGCCGCCGTGGAGCGCATCGACAGCTTCCGCGATGATCTGCGGGCGATCTTGAGCGAGGGAGTGGCGCTGCTCGCCGACGAGGCAACCGACTCCGAGGCGTGGGCGGTGTTCGGAGAGAAGACAGGGAAGGCGTGCAAGCGACTCGGATCAGCGACCTACTGCCTGCGCGAGTGGGCCGAGCCGAGCGACGCCAGCGCGGATATCGACGACAGCCGGCGGCTCGGACGCCGTAATCCACGCTCCTGGGATTAGTTCGCGCTCGGGCAGGAGGCGAGCGCGTCCAGGCGGGTTTGTAGGCTGGCTGGATGGCCGAGCCAGCAACCGAGTATTGGCACGTACGGATCGAAGCTAAGAACGATTCGGGCAAGGCGAAGACGAAAACGAAGGTGCTCGCCACGGATAAGTCGCGCGAGTGGATTGAGCAGCGCATTCTCGCTCCACGAAGCCGGGGAACGCCAATCGCTGTCCAGGGGCGGGAACTCGCCTGGCCGGGAATCGACCACGTCTGGATCAGCGTCTCCGAGGTTCCGATCAGCCAGCTAGTCGCGCAGGTCAAGGCGAGAGACGCTGCCCTGCCTTACGCGGTGCTAAGCAGCACGGGCTACCCGTGGCGAGCAGCAGCACTCGGCAAAGACATGACCGACGATTTGATTGATGGTCCCGTGGGTTCGCCAGACGACGATGCCGAGATCGCGGAGGCTTCTGCTGCCGACCCCCGGAAGGTCATGGTCGTGCATGGGAGGGATGCAGAGGCGCGACGCGCGATGTTCGACTTCCTGCGCGCTCTCCACCTTGACCCGCAGGAGTGGAGCGAGCTAGTAGCAGCGACCGGGAGCGCCGCGCCGTACATCGGGCAAGTGTTGGATAAGGCGTTTGAGATAGCGAAGGCGGTCGTAGTCCTGTTCACGCCCGACGATGAAGGCTGGTTGAAGGACACGTTCCGCCTACCGACCGATCCACCAGACGAGACGCAGCCGACACCACGGGCCAGACCGAATGTGCTCTTTGAGGCGGGTATGGCGCTCGGCGTCCATCCAGACCGGACGGTCCTGGTTGAGCTTGGCACGCTCAGGCCGTTCAGCGATATTTACGGTCGGCACGTGGTTCGCGTGGATCACACCGAGGGACCACTCAGAGAGATCGCTAAACGCTTGAAGAACGCAGGGTGCGACGTGAACGAAAGCGGAGCCGACTGGGCGACCACGAAGTTTCCGAGTCGCTGAGCACTCATGCGACCTGCTCGCAACAGCAACGATGGTCCAGCGCGTCGGCGAGCTTGTCGGCTCGCCGTAGCCGCTGCGTCGGCTCCACTTGGGCGCGCCGTGCTGCGGCTAGAATAGGGCGCGTGCCCGAGCCGAATGAACTGTGCGCATACTGCCTCACAGCCGTCCTAACTGGCGACGAGAAACCGGAGCACCCGATCCCTGCCAGCTTGGGTGCTTCTCTCACTGTGCGTACAGTCTGTGATGCGTGTAATGAGTGGGCCGGACGCGAGATTGACCAGCCGTTCCTAGCCGATTCGCTTCTTCAAGCTGGCCGTAGTCTCGCAGGGCAACGTGATCCGAGGCGGGGCAAGAAGGCTCGTCCAATTGCGTCTCCGCTGCTACAAGGCTATACCGCCGATGGCGATTTCTTCACCATTGACCCTGAGACTAATAAGCCGGTGCGGCGTTCGCGGATAGTGGACCTCGGCGACGGTCGTCAGCAGATTCGTGCGGGCAGTCCGGAGGAGGCGGAACGATTGCTTGAGCGAGCGCGTAAGCGTGCCGCCGCAGAAGGTAAGGAGATCAAGATCGAGAATGAAGAACGCGGGGAGATCCAACCTGAGATCACTGTAGAGTTCAGCATGCGCACCGATGTATGGCGACGCGAGGCTGCGAAGATCGCACTCGCGGTCGGCTCACACGTCTACCCGCCCGCCTGGCGACTCTCAGCAGACGCTCACCAACTGCGCGAGTGGATGCACAATCGGGACTCATCGACAGAGGACGGGCAGGCGCTGCCTCTCGTCCCGACTCATATTGAGTCTGGTGCTTGGCTCGCTGAGGACGACGAGCACTTGATCTTCTTTATACGCTTGAAGGCTGGGGTTCACGTAGGCGTTTGCCTGTTCGGCTGTTCGTACTTGGCCATTCCGGTCGACACGAGCGGGATGCCGGTTCCGCAACAGGCGTGGCGACTCGACTGGCGTAAACCGTCAAAGGACGGCTCTACCACCTGGGATGACCTCGTGATGCAGACGGTCATGCGGCGCACCAATACCCAGGCTGCTTAGCAGACCGCCGACGGCTCGGGCAGTGTAGCCCACGATCCTGGATTAGCTCTCGGTTGGCTCGTGCTCGTTGAGCCGCGTCTCGACTGGACCTTAGCCTTTCCCTGACGCTTGTAGTCGTTTCTCGAAGTGTCCGGTGATCACGGCGACCCGTTGCACAGAGCGCTCAACATCATCGAGCGTGATGAAGTCGTCGCCTACGAACACGACTTGGGTATCAACGTCGGCTACGTCGAGATCAACTTTCGCATCCGGCTCGTCGGGCGACGGCTCGTTGATGAGCCCGAGCAATTCCATCCCATCCTTGATGATGCGGTAAGGAGCATGATCCGTCTTGGTCATCTCAAGTTCAAGCACGGTGCCGTCGGGTTTGGTGAGGCGGAACTTCGAGCCGACGATCATGCCGAGCGCAGCGTGAATGTCCTCGTGCTTATCGCGGTTAGCGATGGCAGCCAAGATCGCTAGAGGATCTCGACCGGCGTGTTTGCCCCGATGGTACGGCTGATATTGATCGATGACCGTCCGGTGGCGTTTAGCCACTCCTTTGAGCGTCTTTTCTCGGAAGGACTTTGCGTTGCCCTTGCCGAGATAGTCGTCGTGGTCAAGAAAGATCGGGAAGGTGTTGCCGCGTGTTGGCTCGTTACCGCTATCACGGACAAGCTGCTTCACGAGTAGATCCAAAGCTGAGCGGGCCTGCACAGCGATCTCGCCGAGATCAAGTCCCCATTCTGGATCAGGTTCCCGGTCGATGTAGATGCGACCGATCTGCTCATGGCCATTCTTCTCCGTAGCGACGTGGAAAGGTCGCGGCTCCATGTACTCGGCGACCTTCGCGCTCAGTGCGTCGAGGTCTTCCTTCGCTCGCGCGAGCTTGAGACGAACGTTCTTGAGGTCGGCGGGCCTGCCGTTGCTCATCGCCTCACGATAGGCGAGAGGGCCGTGGGGGATGAGTCAGGCTCGCTCGGCCTGGCTCTCAGGCTCGTCGTCTTCGGCGTCCCTTCGGCTGTGCGGGCACGCGGAACGACAGGTGCTTGAGGATGCTCACGGGGTCGGGGTTGGCTGGTGTCTCGTTCCCGCTTGGCTTGGCTCTAGTCCGAGTGCTTTCCGCCGACCGCCGGGGTGCCGCTGTGGGCTTGCTCACGGCTCTCGTTCTCGTCTTCGGGGTTCGCCCACCTGTCTTCTCATCCGCGCTCTTGCTCGCAGGGATCATCTCCGGCTGACTCGCACTGGCTTGTCCTGGGGTCATTCGTTCTTGCGCGAGCGCGCGGACCTTGTTCCAGCCTCCGTGCCGGCGTAGCGCGCGGGGAGTAGGTGCTGTCTGTCCCTCGCTTCTCATCCAGCGCGTGAAATCGACGTAGGTCGAAATCTGGTTCGCTGGCAGTTGGTCTAGATAGGCAATCACGGGAGGCAAGCAAGCCTCGAGGCTCGACCAGTTTCAGGCGTCGCTCGCCTGGTCGCCCCGCGTCAACATTACGGCTGTAATCTGGTGTCAATGGCCATCGGTTTCTCCCCATGTACGGCCATCGGTTTTCCCCACCGGCGGCCATCTTTTCTCCCCACTGGCGGCCATGGGTTCTCCCCATGACGTGGGGTTCGCGGTTTCGACGTAGCGGAGGCCGTAGGCCGTAGCGGAGTCGAGACCGCGGCGCTTTCAGCTGGCCAGGGGCGTCACCCCCTTGCCGGCCGTTGCCTGGGAGAGCCGGTAGGACTCGGTTCCGTCGGTGAGGATCACGTGTGCGTGGTGCAGGAGCCGGTCGACGGTGGCGGCGGCGAGGCTCTTGGGCATCAGCTCGTCGAACCCGGCGGGGTGGATGTTTGAGGTCAGCGCGATCGAGCGGCGCTCGTAGGCGCCGTCCACGAGGCGGAATAGCGCCTCGGCTGCGTCGGGTGAGACTGGGAGCAGTCCGACATCGTCGAGGATGATCAGGTCGGCTTTGATCAGTTTCGCGATTGCCTTGCTGACGCTGTCGTCGGCGCGGTGGCGGGTGAGCAGCGCCGCGAGGCTCTCGAGGGTGTGCCAGACGACGGTTCTGCCTTGGTCGATCGCGTGGTGTCCGAGCGCCTCCACGAAGTGGCTCTTGCCGGTCCCGGACGGCCCGCAGACGCAGAGGTTCTCCGCGCGGGAGATCCACTCGAGCGTCTGGAGGGACTGTTGGGTGGCCTTCGGTATCGGGCTGGCCTGTTGCTCCCAGACGTCGAGTGTCTTTCCGGCGGGGAGCTGGGAGGAGCGCCGGCGGTTTGCGATCGTCGCCCGGTCGCGCCCCGCCGCCTCTTCTGTGAAGAGGACGCGCAGGATCTCCGCGGGCTCCCAGCGCTGCGCGGCCGCGGTCGCGATCACCTCCGGCGCGGCCTTCCGGACATAGGGCAGCCGCAGGCGGCGCAGGAGCGCCTCGAGCTCGCCCGGCAGTGGCGGTGGGTCCGGTGCCTTGACGCTCACAGTGCCTGCTCCCACTGCTCGGCGATCTCGGCTGCCATCAACAGCTCGAACGCGAGCTCGCGTGCCCGCCGGGCGTCGATCGCGCAGAGCGCCGGTGCCATGGCGCGCCAGGCCGGACGGTCCGGGTCATCGTGGAGGACGATCTCGATCTCCTGGACACGGACCCCATTGGGGTACTCCTCGAGCTGGTCGGGGTGAACGTGGGCTGTGACGTTGA
The DNA here is from genome assembly GCA_963826985.1 of uncultured Solirubrobacteraceae bacterium. Taxonomy (GTDB): domain Bacteria; phylum Actinomycetota; class Thermoleophilia; order Solirubrobacterales; family Solirubrobacteraceae; genus Palsa-744. Next base: position 1,149,068 of record CAWGYW010000002.1, on the reverse strand, counting down.
AGTAGCGCTCGTTCATCGCCCGAACCCCTCCCATGCGGCGGTCGAGCGCTGCAGCGTCTGCTCCTCTGAGCTCCTCGCCGGGAACGGGATCACCTTCCCGGACTGCTGATGGGCGAGCACCGCGGCGAGGTCTCCCTCGCCGAAGCGCCCCGCCTGCGCGCAAGAGGCCAACGCCCGCTCGAGCTCCTCCTGACCGTGCAGCTTCGCGAGGTCGACGGCCTCTGCCATCTTGCGCCTCACCCTGCTCGTCCCAGCCGCCGCGGCCTTCAACAGCCACGCCTCCGCGCCGGGACCGAGCGCTAGGAACGCCGCCTCCTCGCCAGATCGCGCGCGGGGGCGTCGCTCAAGGGCCCCAGAGGGCCTCGGCGGATAGTGATCGTCGTTGATCGCCGGCGTTCCGGGCGTCGTGAGGGGATGACGCGCGACCTCGTGCGGGCCCTCTGGCGAGTCGGCGTGAACCACGACGAGCTCAGAGCCATCAACGCGCGCCCACACCCGCTCGTCGACGAGCCGTGAGGGGACCGAGTAGAGCGCGCCGCCCACGCTGATCGTCGAGGACCACGAGACCTTGCGCGTCTGGCCGAAGCAGAGCGTGTGCGGGACCTTCGTCAGCGGGTGCAACCGCTCGCGCTCCTCGGCGAGCATCACCGCCGGTGCTCGGCGCGTGACGCGGTGCTCGCGCGTGTTCACGCGATCACAGAAGGACTCGCACGCATGCTCGAGCTCGGCGAAGGACCCATAGCTCTCACGGAGGTTGTGCTCGGTCGGGACGATGTCGGCCTTGGCGATCCTCACCGTCGCCTCCGAGCCGCCCTTGCTCTGCGGGTCCGCCGGCACGCACGAGGCGATGCTCAGCCCGTAGTGACGCGCGACCGCCACGATCTGCGGGTTGCGCACCGCGATCCCGCACACCTGGTCGATCGAGACCGTGCGCTCGTTGTCGGTCAACGCATAGGTAGGCGCGCCGCCGAAGCGCCTGAGCGTCCGGTCGAGCGCCATCACCACGCTCGCGAGCGTCTTGTCCCTCAGCGCCAGCACGACGCGATAGCGGCTCCATGAAAGCCAGGCGCAGAACAGCACCGTGCCGCGCCCGTCGACCACGGGCCCGTCACCGTAATCCCACTGCATCCACAGCCCAGGCTCCGGCACCCACGGGCGGGTCTTTCGCCCGTGCTCCACCCGCCACCGGCGCTTCGCGGCCGCCACCGCTCGACGGGTCGTGCGCTCTGAGCCCCGATAGCCGATCGCGATCAGCTTCTCATGCGCCTTGTCCGCGCGGATCTTCCCGCGCGAGCGCTCCACCAGCTCCTCGATCTTCCCGGCGAACGGGTCTACCTGTGGACGCCGGCGCACGTGCACCGGCAGACCACCGCCCGCCTCTTCCCGAGCCCGCACCCAGTGCGCCACCGTCTTGTGATCACAGCCCGCAAGCTCCGCCGCTCCGCGCAGCGAACCCGCCAGGTCAAATGCCTCAAGGATCTCCATCACTTCCTCCGCTCTCTTCAAGCCGTCCTCCTCGACGTGCCTCGTAAACAAGGCACCGGGGAGTACCGGGCGATCAGGACAGGACAGTGGGGAGATCCGATGGCCACCCATGGGGAGAACCGGTGACCGTCAGTGGGGAGATCCAGCGGCCGCCTACGGGGAGGTTTGCATGGCCGCCGTCAATCTGGTCGTTGGCCGACGGGCGGAGGTCCATCGGGCGGAGTAATCCCGCGCGCTTCGAGTGCTTGCTTCCACTGAGCAACAGACTCTATCCAGGTCAGCTTCTGGTGGCTTGTCGTGAGAGGATGTCCGGGTCGTCGTGGAACTTTGGGAGCGGCCTCCGGGATTTGACGGTCAGACAGTAACGGTTTGTGGTGTCTCGGCGTGAACGGCGGCGGCGGGGGTTGGAAGGGCGGCTCGTGCTGTGTGGCGTTCGATCGCGGCCACGAGCTTGGCGAGGTCGCGGTAGCCGATGATCCGCCGGAACTGCTGCTCGGCGACGAGCATCCCGGCGGCGGTCCAGCGCTTGCGCATATCGCCGTCCTGCCAGCGCTTCACGTTGCGCTGGGTGCGGCGGACGATCTCGATCATGCTCTCGCACGGGTTCGTCGAGCACAGCGTCTTTGCGAGTCCTCCTGTGATCGCGAGCCGCATCAGCGTCAGCGTCTCGGGCATCCCCTCCCGCAGCGAGGCGGCGGCATCGGGCCAGGTGCGGTCGAGCTCTGAAGCGAGGAGTTCGAGGCGCTGCTCGGCGAGATCGGCGTCCTTGAGCGCCCACGCGCCGCGGATCTTCGCCAGCACGGCGGGGCGGTCGCGTTCGGGCAGCAGATCGCACACATTTCTCTCCTTGTGACGGTGACAGCGATGCACTAGCGCACGCTCGCCGAACACATCCTTGATCGCCCGGCGGATCGCCTTACCGCCGTCGATGACGAACAGGATCGCCTGCTCGGGGTCCAGGCCACGGTCCACGAGATCGGCCAGGAGCGTCCGGGCGAGCGTGGCGTTCTCGGTCGAGCCCTCCCACAGCCCGAGCGGGATCTTCACGCCCTCGGTCGAGATTCCGAGCGCGACGATGTGCGTGCGCCCGGCGATCTCAAGACCGTCGAGCATCATTACCGCCACGCGCACGTCCTCCAGCCGCCGGCCCATCAGCTCGCCGAGCGCGGTCCGGGTGCGCTCGATGAACATCTCCGACACCGACACCGACGTCTTCGAGGTCGCCGTCGAGGATCGCTGCACCTCCTCGCCGACGGGCTCCCCAACACCGGCGAACTTGCGCGAGGAGACACCGGCGAGCATCCGGTTCATCACCGCACGGGTCAACGGGTCGCGGTCGGCGAAGTGCTCGTACGTGCTGACCGGCAGCTCCCGCTCGTCATCGGCCGTGCGCATCCGCGGCCGGCTGACTTGCACACGTCGTCCACCCAAGGTCATCGACCCGTCCTCGTGGCCGTGGCGCTTCGCCGTCCGGTCGGGATCATGCTTGCCCTTCGGACCCACGACCCCGGCGACCTCGAGCTCCATCAGCTCATGCACAACACCGAGCCCGACACCGACGCTCAGCGCGAGCAATCCCTCCCTCGCTGCCCCCACAAGCTCACCGAGCGCCTCCTGGATCTCCGGTGGCAGCGAACTCTCGACAGCCTCGACAGCCGTCACGACCTGCGGCACGGATACCTTCTTCATGGCGGTTCCTCCTGTCCTCGCGGACTTGGTTGGCGCCTGTCACGCTCCCAACACGAGCGGACGAGGCGGGAGGACCGCCATACAAAGTTCCACGAGGACACGGACAACCTCTGTCGTGAAGGGAACACCGTTAGCGCGTGCGAAGACATACGCCTCTGTTTGGGTGAGTTGTGTTCCATGCGTCGCGTAACATCTTTCAAGCAGATCAACAGGCGTAACAACGCGCGTGGTCAGGTATGCGTGCTGGACCGGCTCTATACCTGCCATTTCGAGCGCCGCTTTCCAAGCGTTCTCTGTGCTGATGGGTTGCCGCTTACGCTTCGCTTTCGCTGGTTTCGCGGTGGTTGGTTTCTTCGTGCGGACTCGTGCGGGGAATGCGCTCGCGCGCTGTTGAAGTTTACGGGCCATCGCACGAGCGATGACGTGGTGAGACGGTATCCTCAACTGCGCGACGGGCACGCCTTCTTTCCTCATCTTGTGTAGGTCAGTCGCGTACTGCTCGATGCTGAATGTTCCGGTGTCGAGCCTATACGCGACGAGTTTGAGGGAGAAAGCGATCTGCTCGTCAGTCAACCAGGTCTGAGAGGTCTCCGGCTGATTGATCGTGTTCGCTTGGTCCTGTTGCGGGGCGTGGGCAAGTTCAAGGACTCTCGACCAGGACAGGCGCTGCTCTCTGCGCCGCTTCGTGTTCAGTTGTTCGACGACCCGCTTCGCGCGTGGGACGTTCGGAAGCTGCCCGCTCTGCGCTCGTGCTTCATCAAAGGCCCGTTGCGTGATCTTGGTCGGCTGCTCCGGGTCGGCGAGCGTGGAGACTTCGCGCACCTCTTGGAGAAGGAGTAGCGGTTCCAATCTATTCGCGCTGCCTACGCGCTCTTACCGGTTGGCTCGCTTGGGCCAGATCGCGGACCGTGTCGCCAATGGGGTGGTTTGGGACGGCTCCCCAGCGGCCCAACACGCTCGGGATACGGCTGTGGCTCTCCGTCTGGCTCATCGCATACGACGCGACTCAACACTTCGCCTTTCGGTCCGAGGATTTCGACAAGCAGGGCTTGTGGGCGGTCCTTTTCCTCCTGGTGGTGCTTCCATGTCTCGCGCGCCCAGTGCAGCGCGACATCAATCACCTTGGCCGCCACGTAGTCGCCCGTGAAGTTGAGCACGATACGGGCGATCTCGGGCAGCGGCGCACCGAGCATGTTGGTCTGCGTCGCCGTTCCAATCGAAACCTCGGGGTCTGAGATCGCCTCGGCGACGGCGTCCGCAAGCTCGTCAAGCTCGCGCTGGCGAAAGTCAGCGAGACTGCCTGCTCTTATCAGAATGTCTCGATCCATGTCTAGGGATGCATGATCGCGCATGGGCTTGCAGACACGGCGGTCGCAGTCGTAGCTCTCGGCTGGCGACCGATTCGCCGAGCGTGAGTCCCTACACGTCGAATGTCTGCTCGACGCGTGTGATCTGGGCGGCGTTGACCCAAAGCTGCGTGCCCTGTGGCGATGTGAAGGGAAGGAAGCCTCTCGGTGTAAGCCGCCCGAGCTTGTCCTCGGAGCCTTCCTGGTCAAGCGCGTGCGCGATGCTGGCGATGATGCCGTCCGGCTCGCCGCTACGATCGACCTTCCCTCCATCCGACGTGTAGATTATCGTGTGCACGAAACTCTCCTAGCATTTGACATGAGCGTTACGACCGAATCATCGCCGAGCCGGCGGACGGAAGCGCCCCATAGCGTGACGCCCCCGACGGGCATGTCCCGGCAACGCGAACTACTGCTGATGGCGCTCCTTATTGTCTGGCTTGGGTGCATTGTGTGGTTCACATTTGCCGAACCGCTAGCACCGTTGACCGGGGCAGGAATCGGCTTCTGGTTTCTGGTGTTCGCTCTGTTGCTCAGCGCTCCCGACATTGTCTCAGAGGAAAAACCTAACACCCGCATAGTGCTCGGGATTCTTTCAACTCTTTTTGGTACCGCCCTGGTCGGCTATCGTGAGTTCGCGGCAGCGGCTCGGGTGCGAGTCTTCGAAGCAGGGGATATCGCTCTGCTAGTCCTGAGTGTTGTAGTGCTCTTTATGCTCGTTGCGGCTCGGGTGTCTCGGTCCCATTCCGTGTCGCCACCACGAATAAAGCGGCACGAGCCAGATGAGGAAAAACGGCGCAAGGATGAGATCGAAAAGCAATCTTGGGGAGATTTCGGCGAGTATCTGTTCCACGTAGCAATTGTATGCACCGAGGGCGGTGAAAAGCACGATTCTCCGATATTGTCCGGTAGCACGCGGGTGCGTCTTGGAAGATACGTGTCAACGCTTCGGCGATGTGGGTCTTGGCTCAGATGACTCGTCAGCGGCGGCACCGGGCGTGTAGCGAGTCTTCTCTGCTAGCTGCGCCAGCCAGTCGCGGCCCATTATCAGCGTTCCGGCCGTGATGGCTCCCGTGAACCCTGCCAGGTTATCTGAAAGGCTGTCTCGCGTGCGATGGAGGAATGGTCCGGGGTAAGGCCAGTGAGTGCCGCGATCAGACCGATCACGGCGCAGCCGATCCACCAGCTACGAAGTGCCTGTAGCTGCGGGTCAACATGTAGAAGACTGTGGCTCTCGATCATCAAGGCGATGAGAAGCGCCGCGAGAACCGCAGAAGCAGCGGTGTAGAAGCTGTCGAAAGTGTGCGGCGGCTGCTTGCCGGCGTTGGCGAGGAAGACAGGCACAAGCATGAATGTGATCGCAGCAGCAGCAAGCGGCATGTAGGCAAGCATCCCCACCTCATCGGAGCGAGCGTCGCCTGGTTCTACCTTCACCGCACGACCGAGGAGAAACGCGATGACGAACGATGGAATCACGTCGACGGCGACCGCTGTGTAATGCCCGTGCGTTGCGGCGAAGGCGAGCAGAAGCGGCATCGAAAACACAGCCGTCGCGAGGCCGGCGCGGTTCCGTGGCTTAGTGCAGAAGCGCTTGAAGCGCTGCGCGAGCGGGCCCCTATCCGCTGTGGCTGATGGGCGTTGCGGGCCTGTACCAAGGGTAGAACTCGCCATCCTGATAGGAACTCAGGCTAGCGGGAGGATCGGATGACCCCGAACGACGCTAGGCAGTATGCGATCGGTGGCGCGCTGCCATCTCGGCAAGAGCGAGACTGCGCAGGCGCTCCCAGCCGGCATGTTGATCGAAGGCAGAGTAGGCGGGCGCGTCGGCTTGATCGCGTGCCCATGCCTGGTAGCCGCGCTTGGTGGCGTGAGCGCCACTCGGAAGCTGCTCCAAGTACGCGATGACGTGCGGGAGACAGTCCTCGATATCGCTCCAGTCCCGGCGGCGGTGCTCATCAGGCCGCGCAGCGCCGACGTCGACGGCGTAATCTGGTCGTAGGTGGCGCAGCGGTGGGCCGTCTGGCACGTGCAGCCCTCGCGCTCGGCGATCGAGCTTCCACGTCGCCACAGACTCCAACCACGTCCTCTGGCGATCCGGGGTCCACGGGATGTGGTTCGCTCTGGCGAACCTGCGTAGCTCGAGGGCGCTCGGCTCCGTGCCGTGAGCCGCGTAGCAGCGTTCAAGAAGCTCTACGGTCGAGTCTGCTTGTCCAGCGTGCGGCGATCGTGCAGTCAGGCCCGCGAGCGCAAGCGCTCTGCTCCAGTCGCCGCCCACAGCGATCCTGATCTGGTCCTCGCTCGGCAGGCGCAGTTGGCGTCCATGAAGGAACGCCGCGCGATCCTCCCGCATCAGCTTCTCGCGCTCCGTGCGGTACTGGATGGGACTCACGCTCGCCACGTCCAACCTCCTGGCGACGAGTCGCAGCGCGAAAGCGATGAAGTGCTCGCTCAGCCAGTCCTGCTTCGGTTCGGTCTGGATGCGCCCGAGACGATGAGCGTGCGTGCTGGCCGGCGCGTGGGCGAGCAGCAAGACATCGCGCCACGGCATCCGTAGACGCTCCGCGATCCGCTTCGCTCGAGGCAGATGAGCAAAGGTCCGGCTGATCTGGCGGGCGTCGTCAAAGCGCCGCTGGCTGACCTGGATCGGGTTCTCGGGGTCCGCATGGCTCGCAACCTCGCGCACGCCGCGCAACAGCATGAGCGCGTCCAAACGCTGCATCTGGTCTGCCTGCTCTGCTCCTATTCGCCCTCCCCTGGAACGGTGCTCTTGCCGGGGTTCGTGCGGTCCTCGGATGCCGGTGCTTCTTGACCTGGTTCTGGCGTCGCCGCTGGAGTGATCGCTTCTCCGCTGGTGCTCGTGCTGGTGTCGGTGCTTTCCTGTGTGCGCAGCACGAGTTGAGATGCACCCGCGCCCGCGCACTTGTTCAACAGCGATTCCGCAAGAGGGGTCAGCGAGCTTGCTTGGCCCTGGTCGGTGCTGATGATTACGTTCTCGCGTCGGAACGTGCCGCCTGCGCCAAATTCTTCCTTCGCATTGGTCGCGTCGCTGATGAGGTTAAACGCTTCTTCCGCCGTCCTGTTGCTTGGGAAGACATACAGTTCGAAGACGAGCGGCTGCTTTTCCAGTTCAGTAAGGTCGGCGCTCTGGCGCAACCAACCACCTTGCACCACTTTCGCCACGACCTCATGCTGCGATGGAGTATTCGGAGCGAGCGCCGTATCCGGCTGCTGGTGGGCATGAGCGCATCTGGCAACTGAGCTTGCCGAGACGACCGTGCTCCCACCACCGCAAGCGGCGAGACATACGGCGCTGGCCGCCGTGAGTACGAGCCATGTTCCTGTTCTGATGATGCGTGAGTGAGTCAATGGTCTGGAGGTATCCTTTCTCTGGTTGGTAACTGTGAGCGCTAGCGATCCGCGCCAGCGCCTTTCATCTGTCGTTCAAGTTCTTCCGCACGACCGACAAGCAGGCTCGCGCGGACATCAAGTGCGTTCACCAGTGCTACGAGTAGGTCATAAGGTGGATCAACTCGGCCAGCCTCCAGTCGTTGAATGCGTCGCGGCGTTGTCCGGGTTGCAGAGGCAAGCTCGCTCACGCTCATGCCTCGCTCGGCGCGTAGCTCACTCACCGCCTGCCCGAAGGAACGCAGCGCATCATTCGCGGATCGGTTCTCAGACATCGCCGGTCCCCCGACGGTCTGTAGACGGTTGTCTGCGGTGAGAATACGACCCGTCCGCGCGAATCCCTGCACGCGCGAGTGTCAGAAGGTCAGGCAAAGAACTCATCCGACCAATCCTCTGGTGTCCAGTCCTCATCGAGCATCCGGTCAAGGCGCTCGGATTCCGTCAGTGGCTCATCAATTTCAAGCGCCTCATCCTCCGCATGAAGGAAAGGGCCATGCTCAATCCACGGGCGCTCTGGAGATGTCTTCTCCTGGCAGTGGTCGGCTCTTTTGTGTGTTCGTGTGTTCATGGCTGGTTGCTGTGTGCAGCGCCGCGCCGTGATGAGATGACGCGGCGCTCCGCTGGCTAGATCGCCAGTGCGTCGGCGGCAAGTGCCGCCCGCGAGATCCATACGAAATCGCCGCAGCGATGAATGAGTCCCGCGCCTTTCAAGCGAGCCAGACGGTCGATGACCGCGATGCGGTCGCCGATTTCTAGCTCCATCTCCTGAACTGACCACGGTCGTTGCTCCTTGTGGCCGTTGAGTAGTACGAGGATGGCTGAGTCAATCCGCAAATCATCGTCTCGCGGCTGGCGCTCATCCTCGGCTGCCTCTGAGTGCTGTTTGGCTATGTGCGTAACCTCCTTGTCGTACAGCAGGCCAACGCGGACACGGCTTCTCACACAGAGCACGCCAAGAGACGCGCTCCAGTAGAGAGGGCTATCCGTGCTGGTGAGCAGATCGGCTGCTCCGGTCATGCCTATCATCGAATCGGCGGCGATGCAAGCGAACTTCACGATCCGGCATCGTCTAAACGTTGAATCCGTCGGGCATGTTCATTTGGAGATCGCCCGATTCCGTGTTACAACTTCTGTACTTGTAATCCACAGGGCGCGAGTCGCCCGACTGGAGGCAGTAATGCAGTTCCAACCCACATATGCCGCGCCTCAGATTTCAGCCACCCGAGCGGCTGCCCAGAGCAGCCGACTTTTCCGCCGTCGATGATCTACGCGGATCGCTGAATGCTGTTCGGCTCGTCAAGAGCCAGAAGTGGGTATGGGATCAGCTACGTGAGGCGTGCGACCTCGAAGTTGGGTACGCGCGTAAGCGCGAGCCGGGACATTGGGAGCTAGCAGCCGTCGCCTACATCACGTCCGGCTTCGTGGACGTGCAGCCGTGGTGGGACTCGGTATCCGATGAGTTGTGGAGCGAGTGTGGCTTTGATTCTCGCCCGAGCTACTCGACCGCCTGGCGACGGCTCGCGGAGCTAGAGGAAGTCTGCGACGAGTTCTTGAACGCTGCCGCGCTCGTGATCCAGCGTTGCCGGATGCACGACTCGCGTGTCTTCGCGCACAGCCATGTCGACTGGACCGAGGATGAGACTCACTCCCGCTTGGTCCATGACTGCCAGCCGGGCGATGACTGCAAGCGTCCTGGTTCTGGAGGTCCAAGGCGTGTGAGCACGGAAACCGCACGGGAGAGTCGCCAAGAGGCGAATGCGCAAGCGAGTGAGGACGCGGAAGACGCCGCGGAGAACCACGCGCCGACCGAGACGAAGCCCGTCACGCGGAAAGGGCGCAAGCGCAAGCGTGTACGGATCAACGGCTGCTGGTATATCACCCGCGATTTCGACGCGGGGATCAGGGCCTACACGAGCGGAAATGTGCTGAGGCGTTTCTGGCACGGCTACTACTCGGGCAAGATCGTGGATGGTCTGACAGGGGGCGTGATTCCGAGTGTGGACAGCGCCAGCAAGCAAGAGAGCAAGATCTTCCCGGAGCTATTTGACCGGGCAGCCGAGATGATCGGGAAAGCGCCAGAGACGATCACGGCTGACCGGGGCGTCTCAATCGCGGAGTGCTTCGAGCACGCGACTCGTGCCGGGACCGCGCCGATCTTCCCGTGGCGAGTCCAGTCCGGCGAACGTAAGCCGACTGATCGGATCGAGTACGATCGGCACGGCGTCAAGCGCTGCGCTGGTTGCGGCGGGCCGATGCGCCAGACGAAATCATCGACCGCGAACGGCCAGCCCCGCCTCTGGTTTCGTTGCATGTTGGGGATCACGCCTGAGTGCGCGAAGGACCAGACGATCTCCTGCTCCGCGAACTGGCGCTTGCTCGTGCCGCTCGCTCAGACCGAGCCGCTGTATCACGAGCTTGCCGAATCCCACCAGACCTACGAGGCAGCCCATCGATACTTCCGCGATCGCTACCGGGTTGGTTCGGACTCGTTGGGGAATCGCAGCAAGCGGGTCAGCATTGGTTGTCATCGCCTCCGGGCGAACGTCGCTTGCCTCGTGGACTGGCTGCGGATCGCGGCTCGCTGTGGCTGGCTTGGCTCAACTCGGAGCAAGACCAGGCATCCGGGTAAGCGTCGGTTCAAGAGCCGCGCTGAGAAGGCTGCTGCTCGCCTGGCCGACTCCCGCGCATTCCTCGGGCTATCGGCTGCTTATGGTCCTGCTGCTGTTCGTCTCGGGTTCAAGCCGGGGAAGCCTCCATCTGACCTTCCGCCCCCGATCCTCGCCTGAGCGAGCAGCCAGGATCAACTACCAGCCGGATCACGGAAGCGCTCAGCGGATAGCCCCTGGGCGCTTTCGCGCCGCGTGATGCCCGGACTTTCAGCGGGCGCGTTTCTCGTCCTGGGGATGGCCGCTGAACCTCGAGAAATCGCGGTTTCCGGCGGTTTACGCGGTCAACCAGCCCAAATTGCGAACTGAAGCGCGAAGTATCGGAGAGGCGACGACCGGAATCGAACCGGTGTAGACGGCTTTGCAGGCCGCTGCGTAGCCACTCCGCCACGTCGCCGTGATGCCCTCGTAGCGTATCGGGCTGCGGTCGCAGGTCCAAGCGCTGGCGCAGGACGCCCGGGGAACGAGCGGAGCTCGCGCCCGAGCGAGGCTCGCCGGCCCTTATGCGCCCCTTCGCTGCGCGTTATGAACCTTTTCGAGGCCCGTTAGCGGCGCTTGCGGACATTGTTAGCGGGCGCAGAGCGAGGGTGCGCACGATGGATGCCCCGAATCTAACTGGAGGTGTCCCGTGAAACGTAAACTCGCACCGATACTGGTGGCGGCGCTGGTGGGAGGAGCTCTGGCGAGCGCGGCGGTGCTGCTGCTGGGCGCGAGCGCGCCGCGCGGGGCGTCGACTGTGGTGCGCTCGTCGCCGGCGTCGAACGTCGGCGCGTCGACGGGGACGCGCCGGGAGGTGGCGTCGACGGGGCTGACGGCGACGCAGATCTATGACCGCGACTCGGTGGGCGTGGTGTCGATCGTGGTGCGGACGGCGAGCGGCGAGGACAGCGGCACGGGCATCGTGCTGAACGACGAAGGCCTGATCGTGACGAACGACCACGTGGTGCAGGGCGCGACGAGCATGACGGTGACGGCGAGCGGTGCCTCTGGCGCGTCGCGCGCGGCGAGCCTGGTGGGCGAAGAAGCGAACGACGATCTGGCGCTGATCAAGGTCGACCCATCGGGCCTGGGGTTGAAGCCGCTGCAGCTGGCGAGCTCGAGCGCGGTGCAGGTGGGCGACTCGGTTTACGCGATCGGCAACCCGTACGGCCTGAACGAGACGCTGACGCGCGGCATCGTGTCGGCGCTGGGCCGCGAAATCTCGGCGCCGGACGGCGCGAAGATCACGGGCGCGATCCAGACGGACGCGGCGCTGAACCCGGGCAACTCGGGCGGACCGCTGCTGAACGAAGAAGGCCTGGTGATCGGCGTGAACTCGCAGATCGCAAGCGACGCGGCTAGCGTGGCGGGCTCGCAGCCGGGCAGCACGGGCGTGGGCTTCGCGATCTCCTCGAACACGGTGGCGCAGGCGATCAAGACGATCGAGGTGGGCAACGGCGTGTCCTACGCGTCGGCGACACGCAGGGCCGGCGAAGCTGAAGGCCAGTCTCCGTATGGGGCGGGCTCCCCGTATGGCTCGCAGAGCCCGTACGGCGAAGCGGAAGGCCCGGGGCAGGGCGCGACGGCGGGCACGGAAGCTGGCTCCGGCGCGGGCGTGTCCGGATCGGCGGCGTCTGGCGAAGCCGAAGGCCCGTTGGTGATCGTTCGTTGATATGAGGAGGCCCGGGCGCATGCGGGGACTGCGTCCCGCGTTGGCGTCCGGGTGTCCTGTTGCGTGAGGCCCCGGCTGGGTCAGGCGGTCCGGCGCTCCTTCCGGCTGGAGCGCGTTGATACCCTTGCAAGCCGATCCCAGGGCGATTAGCTCAGCTGGGAGAGCGCCGCCTCGACAAGGCGGAGGTCATTGGTTCGAGCCCAATATCGCCCACTCGGGAAACGCCCCGCAAATGCGGGGTTTTTCTTCGGTTCAGTGTGACGGATCGGGAGTCGGATCGGGCACATTTTCGCCGTTTGCCCACACTTTGCCCACATGGCTCCACTCGTCAGGATTCGACGCCGCTGACAACGGGTGAGGGCCGGCGCGACCCGGCGCGCACCCCTTGAGATCGGCCGCGAGTTCTGCTCTGCTCTGGCGGCAACCAAGAAACCGAGTGGCCGGACGAGTGCGCTAACACCCGCCCGGCCGTAGCACCGAAGGGCACTCCTTCGATGCCACGGAGAACCGTAGTCGCTCGCTACGGATCGTTGGTCGTCCGTGCTTTGCGGGAGTGCCCTTCCTCGGTGCGGGAAGGAAGCCGGGTTTGGCCCACGATGCCCACAAGCAGCTTTCGAGCCGGCGTCCGGGCGCGCTGCTCGTGTACGGCGAGAAGCGCGCGAACGCCGGCCTCGCGGGGGAGCTTGAGCTTGACGGCTACGTGGTCTATCGAGCAAGCCATCCCGCGACGGTGAGGGAGCGCTGCGCGTCCAGCGCGGTCGATTTGGTCATCTTCGGTCAGTCGCCGCATCGCGGCTTCGACGTGTTGCGGGCTCTCCGTGCTGGCGAGCTTGCGCCGGGCGCAGCGGGCGTCCGTGTCTTGTGGATGAGCGCGAGCCGCGAGCCCGCCATGAGCGTCCTGCGCGCCTTCGAGGCTGGCGCGGATGACGTGACCCGGACCCCGCATGGGTACGCCGAGCTGCTTGCTCGTGTGCGCGCGCTGCTGCGGCGCCACAGCTTGATCGACGGGCCTGCCGTGATGGTGTGCGGTCCGCTCAAGGTCGATGTGGCGACACGCACGGCCACGTTCGGGGGAGTGCCCGTCGAGCTTCGCCGGATGGAGTTCGCGCTGCTCGCCCACCTTGCGCGCGCCCCGACCCGCGTCCATGAAAAGGCGGACATTCTCCACGAGGTCTGGGGCTACCGCGCCGAAGGCTCAACGCGCACCGTGGACTCGCACGCCTCTCGGCTGCGGTGCAAGCTCGCCCGTGCCGGCGCCGACGGCTGGGTCTGCTCAACCTGGGGCGTCGGCTATCGACTCGCGCCGGACGCTCGTGCAGGCGCGTTGGGGGCGGTCGCGGCGTGACCGATACGTCCCGTCGTGAGACTGACTTGGCGCTGGCGAGACTCGGACGAGTCGTGCGCGAGCTGCGCGAGGCACGCGACCTCAGCGTGGAGGAGCTTTCCGTCGCCTGCAAGATCGCGCGATGGCGCCTCACTCGGATCGAAGCCGGGACTCTGCGCACTGTGGATTACGGGGAGCTGTGCAAGCTCGCCAAGGCTTTCGATCTGAGCGGCGGGGAGTTTGTGAGCAAGGCCAAACTATGAGGAGGTCGGCTAATGCCGTCTAAGAAGTCCTCGGCGAACCGCGCGCTTGCCAGAGTCATCCGGTCTACCCGTGAACGGCGCGGCTACAGCCAGGAGGGATTCGCCCGCCACGTCGGGATGGACCGCTCCTACTTCGGCGCGATCGAGCGTGGCGAGTTCAACGTGTCCCTCGATACGATCGTGAAGATTGCTCGCGGCCTCGGCACAACGGGCGGCGCGCTGTGCTCAAAAGCAAAGCTATGACGGGGCGTGAGGCGAATCAGGCCACGGCACCGCCTGGGCGCATGGACTATCTCCCGGATAGCCGCATCTTGACTCCCGCCGACAAGGCCGAGCGGCGGGCGCTGTTCATGGCGTTCGGCGCGAATCTCAGGCGCGCACGGCTGAGCGCCGGCATCACTCAGCGCGACCTCGCTGTCCGGGCGGAGTTCTCGAGCGCGACCGTCGCCTCACAGCTTGAGGTCGGGACACGACCACCGAACTTCCTCCAACTCGTGATGCTCGGGCACGCACTCGACACGCCGCACGACGCGCTGCTGTCGCATCTCCCCGTCCCGCTGCGCGAGCGCAGCACACGACTCATGCTCGCCCTCGTGCGCAAACACCCAGGCATCAGCGCCGACGAGCTAGCCAACGCGCTCCGCGTCAAACCCAGCTACATAACGATGCTCGGCGGCCGGCTGAGCCTTGAACAGCGAGTGATCTACGAGCGTTCCCGCTTTCTGCCATCCCCCGATCCCACCAAAGGAGAGCTATGACGGACCCGGCTCAAGCCGAGAGAGATTTCGACAGTACGGTCCTTCGGCTCCTGCTCGACGTGAATGTGCCGTGGAGCGTCGAGGAGCTTGTCCGCGAGCTTCAAGACTCGGGCGCGCGGGACTCCGTTGCCCGGCTTTCCAGCGCCGGGCTAGTCAACCGCACGGGCGAGTTGGTGTTCCCCGCCCGCGCCGCGCGCCGCGCGGCAGAACTGGAGATTGCCGATTAGCCGTTGCCCGCGTTGGCCCGCGCGGCCTTAGCCCAAGCCTCCAAGCCCTCGGCCCGCGCACCGTTCCGCCTTCTCAAGTCTGCCCGAGTAGCTGTCGGTAGACGAAGCGTGTCTCGCGTGCGGGCTCAAGGCCAAGCTGTTCATCGAGAGAGCGCGTCAGCTCGTCGTAGCGGCGGGTGATCGACTCGCGTAGTAGTGCGCAAGTCATGGCGCGGGCTGCAAGATGCTTCGGTAGCGCTCGACGGGCCGGCAGTCTTTCGGGCCGAGTTACGCGACGCAACGCAAGAACCCAGCCCACTGACTGCACGAAAGACACGACGACTTGGATCGGTGTGACACAGGGCATGAATACAAGTTGGCCCTACATCGGCGCGGACTGTAGTTTGCGTCCGATGTAGGGCCAGTAAATCAACAAAAGACATCACCATAAAAGCCAACCATATATAAGTATATGCACTATCAGATAACTGATTTATCTAAAGAGTGCTTTGATAATGCAAATCTGCGATATCACTATGGCAACTAGTGCTAATGTTAAGTCCAATTTGCGCCTCTCCTTTCGTGTCGTTTGACCCGTAATTATACTCCTCGGATTGCCGGTTACACGCCGCGGTGCCGGGTTGAGCCGTAGTGGCCTTGTGCAGAGCTTGGAGGCCGATCGCCTGACTGCGGGAGAATGCGGCGGCGTCGGCGATCAAGGCAAGCTGGCGCTTGACGAGGAGGGCGTGGCCGATGTCCACGGCCGCGCCAAAGCGCCCCGACCCATCAAGAGACTCGCTTTGTCTGGGCCGCACAAGACGCCATACGCCCGAATCGAAGGCTCCTCTGACCGCCTCTTGGCGCCGCGTGGCGGTACAGTACGCCGAATGGGGCTGATAAGGCAGAAGAATCCGGTTCACGAGTTGCGTGAGCCGCTCTCGATCCCTCTGCTCCGCAAGCAGGGGGACCAGGCCGCGCAGCACGTGACACTCGCTGTGCAGCTATCGAAGGGAGCGCCCAGGCCGGGGAATGAAACCGAGCAGGTCTACCTTGGCGGGTTGCAGGCGCTAGCGAGGAACGAGCTAGATGTCGCGTTCGACCAGCTCAGGGCCGTTGTCGAAAACGACGTACTGTGGGTCTACCCATCAGCAAAGCTCCTCCTCCTTGTTTTGTACAGAGCATTGGGGGACCCTTCCCCACTAACGGCGATGATGGATGCTTGTCTGGAGAACACTCCACCTGACAACTTCGTCCACCGTGCCCTTGCTACCTGCACGTTGTGCGTATCGAAGTATGCCGGCGATGGGACGGGGATTCAGCTTGCCCATATGCTGCTTTACCCTGCCATTGCGGCTCAGCTCGCGACGGCGGGCTCGCTGCCGCTTGACAGTGAGCTTGCCGAGCGTGTCGCCTCACTGGAAGCCGCTCTGGACCTCGCAACAGCGCCGTGGCAACCTCGCTTTAAGGGTGACTACTCTGTCGATGCAGAAGCGGCTCGGCGTAGACTGGTCGATGAGCTTGCGTCTACCGTGTGCCTTGACCGTCTGATCTTGGGCGAGCCAGACACCGCCCTCGACATCCTGGGTCGATTCAGCTTTGTGGGTGATCTTTACTTGAAGGCAAAAGCGCTGGCCGATAAGGGTCTGACCGATGCCGCGCTAGTGGCCTACGACGGCGCCAGCAAGGATGGCAAGAAGCGGGGCAGGATGTACCAGTATTCCGCTCGATATGACAAGGCGAAAGTGTTGGTCGCGATTGGTGATCTTACGCGGGCGCGAAAAGAATTGGCTCGCCTCTATGCAGACGAACCCTCCTACACGGATAAGGATGGACTGCTCGATGCCGTTAGGCCCGGTGGTCGGTCTACCAGCCGCGCGGCGATCCCGGAGGATGTGCGCCACGCAGTCTGGCGACGGGACGAGGGACGCTGTGTTCAGTGCGGTAGTCAGGAGCGTCTAGAGTTCGACCACATCATCCCTGTATCGCGCGGCGGCGCGAGCACCGAGCGGAACCTCCAGTTGCTATGTGAGCGATGTAACCGCGAAAAGAGCGCGACGATATGATCTGCCGGGTGAAACTGTGCAACATGGGATCAAAACTACTTGCGCTGGGCGCACTCGTGCCCTTGCTGGTGTTGCCGGGACTGGCGGCTGCGAACCCAGCCAAGCAATATGTGCTCAAGCATCCGAAGCACGAACGCTGCAAGGCGCGCTACGTCAAGAGGGTGGAGACCGTCAAGACGCGCGAGCACGGCCGGGCCGTGAAGGTCCGCGAGACTCTGTGCGTCTACGTCGCGCCTACGAAAGCGCCAATCACGACCACTACATCGGCCACTCCATCAACTTCAACAGTTCCCGCTCCTATACCCTCCACGCCTACGACTCCCGCCCCGGCCCGCACCGTTACTCTCCATGCCCATCTGGACCCAAGTTTCGTGCAGAGCCCAACGAATCCGCTGGCCGTCACCTACCACTACAGCGCGAGCGCCACGGTCGGATCTGAAAACGAACCAAATCTGCCGGGAGGCATCCTCAACCTCTACAGCGACGGCCTACTTGCGTGCTCAATCAATGTTGGTGGCTCGATCACCGGCGGCGAATGCCCAATTACATATACTGCTACAGGTCCACAAACGATTATCGTTACTTATTCTTCTGGTGCCACTTCTGTTACTGAAACCAGTATAGAGGATATAGAACCATTTGCTACTCAAACTACTCTCACGATCGTCTCTCAGGAATGCAAAATCATTAACCAAACGCACTCGTGTGAGTATAAGATCCAGCCTTCCGTAAGAGATCAAGAATCTTTGGTCCCCGCAATATGTACTGATTCACTATGCATCACGGTCGGACTTCCAGACGTTGCTGGTGGCTCATACCCAACATCAAACGACAAGATTATCCATCTTCAAGTTGTCGAAGAGACAGAACCCCATGAGTGTGTCTTTTCGCGGGAAGCAGAACCAAGCACACTAGTTGTCAAAGGCTCGTGCAGCACTCTCTCGATGAGCGCATCGTTTCCAGGTGCCGTCGGATGGCTTCCTTCGGAAAGCGACTCAATACCACTCGAAGCCTGAGTCATTTGAGCGTCCTGCAATGACCACTGTTGAACCCAGATTCCGCCACGACCAGCCGGGCAATTTCATCGGTCATTGGGAGGGCCACGACGTTTACGGCGTCTTGACAGGCTCGGAGCCGCCCGTGGTGGTCACCCGCTACGGCGACGGTCTACTTGACTACAAAAGTGAGCGGTCCATAGCGCTGGGCGCGGTATCGTTTACCGCTTCGGCTTGGGGAGTTACGATCGAGGCGGACGGAGCCGCGCCTGGCTGGGCACAGTTCAAGGAAGAAATCCGCAGCCGCTGGCCGGACTGCGAACAACAGACAAACAGTCAACACGGGCGCGAGCGGGTGGTCGTTCCCTGAGAAGTGCCGCTGTTGCCCTAGCTTTGCCCGAGTAGCTGCCGGTACATGACTCGTGTCTCGCGGCCGGGCTCTAGGCCAAGCTGCTCATCGAGGGAGCGGGCGAGTTCGTCGTAGCGGCGGGTGATCGACTCGCGTAGCCCGAGGGAGTGTTCGGCTTGGAGCGCCAGGCGCCAGCTTGGCTCGTGCAGTCCGTCGAGGGTGATGGCTTGCTCGGCTAGTTGGAGTGCGCCTCGCGGGTCGTCGCGTCCGAGCCGCGACTGTCCT
Organism: uncultured Solirubrobacteraceae bacterium; assembly: GCA_963826985.1. Lineage (GTDB taxonomy): Bacteria > Actinomycetota > Thermoleophilia > Solirubrobacterales > Solirubrobacteraceae > Palsa-744. The sequence goes on along the minus strand of CAWGYW010000002.1, from coordinate 1,130,583 downwards.
ACGCGCTCAAGTAGATCGACAAGCGTTGCGTGGAGGTTGCGTATCTCTCCTTCGGACCATAGGTAGTCGCTGCCCTTAAGCGGTTCTCCCCGCCAGAGCGCGAGTGCTGATTCGAGGGCGGTGGGGTCGGTCGTGTCGTCGCCGCTCGCGGTGAGCAGGCGGTCGAGGTCGTCGAGGTCGACGCGCACCTTTGCGCGGTCGAGCTGGTAGCGCTCGCCGTGGTGTATCCAGGCCTTGCCCAAGGCGCGCTTTGCCTCGGTGACGGATTGCCAGAGGCGGGGTCGTGTCCGTGCGGGGTCTTGCTCGGGCCAGATTGCCTCAGTCAGCTCGTCTCGGCTGGCGCCTTGAGGGTGAAATGCGAGGTAGGCCAATAGCTCGTAGGTGGCGGCGCGCTTGATTTTGTGGGTGAGCCCGTCGATTGCGAGCGGGCCGAGTACGGCGATCGAGATGGTACGCGGGTCGCTCTGACCGGGCGCGGCCTGGGCCTCGTTGAGCAGGCCGGATGGAGGCGCTGGCGCTGGCGCCGCGCGAGTTTCGGCGAGCGGCGCAGGGATCGTCAAGACGTAAGGCGAGCGCCGGCCACGCTTGCTTATCGAGCGCCCGTCGGGGACCGTCCATCGGGACGGCAGAACGCCGGGCAGCCGGGCGCCTGCTGGAGAGCTGTGGTCGTGGGTGAGGCTCCGTATCGCGCGAACGAGCAAGATCGCTGCGAGACACGCGGCGAGCACCCAAGCTACGCAGGCCGCGATCTGTTCGACCTCGTTTGTCGTGATTGGGCTCGTGAGCGAGCCGGATAGGTGTGGCAGCGCGGGGCGGATGAGGCTAAGTCCCACGATGCCAGCGAGGGCGATCACGGCCCGCGCCGTCGCCCAAGCTCGCCGCGCTGCTGCATGGATTCTCATATCAGGAGTGCCAGTAGAGAGCCGGCGGCCATGAAGGGCGCGAGCGGCACCGCGAGGCGAAGTGCCTCGCGTCCGCGTCGGACAGTGAAAAGCAGGGCGACGACGACGGCGAGCTCGACTGCGAGCATGACCGCCAGGAGTGTCGCGCCGTGCAGGCCACAGAGTATGAGGAGCGCGAGCTTCACGTCGCCCATGCCTAGCCATGCGGGACGCAGGAGGCTCGCCGTGAAAAGCACCGCTATGAGGATGCCGCCGCCGATAAGGCTGCTTACGCGCACGCCGTCAATTAGTGAGAGTGCCGCGCACGCGGCGGCGGCAGGGAGCACGACGCGGTTGGGGATCCGGTGCTCTCGCAGGTCGTAGCCGACGATTTGGCCGAGTGCCCCGCCGAGGATGACGAGGCGCGCGAGCACGATCAGATCGAACCCAAGCTCGGCGCCTATCAGGAGAAACGCGAGAGCGCCTGCGATGGCAGATATGGCGGGACTCGGTTTCACGGTTGGCGAGGCGCTGCGGTCGCGTGGGCCGAGATGGTCAGGGAGTGCAGGCCTACGACGCCGAGCAGGATCGTTGGCACCGTGCGAGTGACAGTGACGGTCACTTGGCCGGTGGTCGCGGTCGCTTGCCCTGTGGTCGAAGGGTTGGCGGTGATCGTTCGCAGCGCTTGTTCGCGTGCTTCGCCAGGGTCCAGCTCAAGATGCCCGGCGTGCAGTTCGGGAATGTCGATGGCCTGACTGCCTGAAAGCGCGGCGTCGTCGGCTATCGAGGTCAGTTGCCGGCGAACGAGGAAGGCGTGGCCCACGTCTACACCCAGGCCGATCACCATGACTACGGCGAGTGAGAGCAGGAGCCCGCCTATCAGTACGGAGCCGCGCTCGCCGAGCAGCCGGTGTCGTAGTGCGGTAGTCATGGCGCCTGCAAGATGCTTCGGTAGCGATCGACGGGGGCCGATGCGCGGCTACGCACGACGATGGTCCCAAAGTGCCCGAGGAAGGGCAGCGTGCCGATGGGAACGCTAGTAGTGACTTGGGCGCTCATCACTTCGCCTCGTGCGTAGGTGCCGGTGAGGCTCAGCGTCAGAGGCGTCGGCGAGTTGGGCTGTTCGCGTGCAAGCGCTTCGGTCGCAGCCGCGTGAGCCGCTGATGGGTTGGGGGCTTGGGTCGCCGAGAGCACCGCGTCATTGGCAGCCTGCTGGCCGTCTACGTGGGCAAGCTCGATCCGTGCATACAAGGGCACGAGGAACATCAAGGGAACGAGGACGGCCGCAAGCAGCAGTACGCCGCTGATAATCGCCGCTTCGCCGCGCTCCTCCGAGAGCCTGCTTACTAGACGTGGCATGGTCATTGTTCGTCCTGTGGGTAGCGCTCCACGGGCTCGCTCGCGGTCGCCGTGATATTGGGGAGCATCAGGTCCACGCCGGGAAACAAGCGCGGCGCCGACCCCTGCACTACGAGCGTCACGACGCTGGTATTGCTGTGCGCGGACGGTCGCAGGTGCGAGCCGATGCCTCCAGCGGCAGCGAGAATCGCATTGGCGCGAGCGATACCTGCGCCGGTTCCTTCGGAGCTGGCCGCCTGCACGCCGTCTTGAGCTGCCGCGTGCGCGACTGATCCAGCGTGGGCGAAAGCTAGGGCTTGTATGGCAAGCCCGACGGTGAGCAGCACCAAGCCCAAGGCCAGCAGTCCCGAGATAAGCGTGTCGCCGCGCTCTGAGGAGAGCCGTTCTCGCACTGACATTCTCGAAGCGCCTATTTCATTTCGTTGACGAGCTTCTGCCCGGCGTTCAACACGCCTGGTCCCACGATTGCGAGGACTCCTGTCGTGATAACGACGATGCCGATAGCGAGGACAACCCAAGTGACAACTTCGCCACGCTCATCGCGTGCGATTCGTCCTCTAGCGAGGCTGAGCCAGATTCTTGTGAGGGTGCCCATTTGTTTCTCCTTTCTAGGGTTAGATCGTTTGGGCGAGCAAGTGAAGGAAGCCAAAGGAGACCCAGAGGACCACGACGGCGATCAACGGCGCCAGGGGCAGGTGCATCGCCAGGTGGGCGCGGTCGGCTGCGCGTTCTAGGTAGCGGTTCTGTTCGGCGCGCATCTCTCGTGCTTGGCCGCGCAGGAACTCGCCGTAAGGGCTCTCCTTGGCCGCGAGCAGTTCGGTGAAGCGCAGAAACATTGGCTCGCCGCTCTCGCGTGCCACGACAACTAGCGCGTCACGCTCGCTGAGTGCGCGGTCACGTCGGGCGAGTGACAGTGCGTTTGTCAACTCGTCGCCGAGCACGCCCTCGCAATCTCGCGCGGCAAGCTCCAATGCTTGTCTGAGCGACTGCCCGGCCTGTAGCGATAGCGTCATCACGGCCAACGCCTCGGGCAAGTCAAGGAACAGTGCCTCGCGTCGTTTCTTAGCTTCGACGCGGAGAGACAGGTCTGGGAGAAAGAAGCCGAGCACGGCGAGAACGAGAACGACGATCCCCGGTGGGAGTTGACGAGCTAGGGTCGCGTAGGGCGCCAGGGGGATAAACGGGACCGCGAACGCGAGGAGCGCTTTCTTGGCAAAGAACAGTCCCACCGAGTCTTTGTTGCCGGCACGGTGCAGGCGGGCGTCGTAGCTTGCGCTTACCTTTTCGATCCACGCACGGACGGGCTCTGGCAGGCTCCCGCTGAGGTTGCCGGCGCCGTGGACGAGCTGCCGTGCGCCCTGAGCAGCGGCGAGCCGTGTCGATAGCGCCGGGCGCCGCCGAGATAGGACGTACTCACAGAGCAGCAAGCCACCGACGACTAGACAAAGTGAGGAGAAAAGAAGCGCGGTGTTCATCGGCTGCTCTCTGATCGTGTGCTGCGCGGCTCGGGCACCTGCCCTAGACGGCGCATCAGGAGGTAGCAGCCGAAGATCAGCCCGCCGCATAGCAGGGAGACGACGGTGCCGGCCGTGGTTCGGTACGCGGCGAGGAAGCCGGGCGAGGAGACGCCGATGAGTAGAAGAATCACGATCGGGCTGAGGGCGAGGATCGCGGCTTCCATGCCGAGGCTCGCGGTTCGGGATCGTGCCTTCTCGCGGGCCTCAAGGCGCTCTGAGAGCACGCCGGCAAGTTCGCGCAGAACGGGGGCTAGTCCCCCGGTGGGCAGCTCAAGCAGGGCGGCGCGGAGCAGCAGCGCAACCGAGTCGGTTGTGCGCTCTCCCGGTCGCCGTAGCCCGTCGAGCGCACTTGTCAGATCAGAGCCGCGTAGCCGGGCTCGAAATGCAGCGAAGTCGCCGCGTAGCGCCATTGGTCCCGAGTCGGCGACCAACCCGACTGCTGCCGGAAAGGCCAATCCAGCCTCCAATGCGTCTGCGAGTTGCCCGAGGACCGCAGGCCAGGCGCGCTCACGCTCTCGCCGTAGGCTCTCGCGTCGAGAGCGCAACCATGCGACCGGGGCGACTACCGCGCCGAGCACTCCCGCGATGATGACTGCCGGCACGTCCACGATCCACCATACGAGGACGCCGGCCAGCAGCCCGCAGGCTCCGATGCCGCCGAGGACTGCGCCGGGAGACGCGCCCAGGCCGGCGTCATCGAGCAACGTATCTATGCGCAGCGCGCTTGTAGGCATAGGCACGCGCACGCCGGTCACATGCACGAACAGGAGTGCCACGCCAGCGGCGAATACGACGCCAAGCAGAAAGCCGGTCATGTTCCACCCGCGTTCGTGAGAAAGGCGCGTGCCTCGGTGACTGGATATGTGACGGTCGCTGCGGTTGTCCGGCTCGGGAGTGATCCGGCGGTCGTTATCGGCCCGCTCGCTTGAAAGGAGACGCGCCATTCGATTGCCGCCTGCACTTCGTACCCGTTGGGTCCACAGCTTGAGGCAACGTTTGGATCATGCCCTTGATCCCCCGGCAGGCAGCGGGTTTGGTAAATGTGGAGAACGGCGGCCGGTGGCGGCGTTCCGGGTCGGTACGCGACACCTGGACCGCTGAGGAGCGGTTCTCCTTCACCGAAGTTCCAGCGGACGGCGCTAACGGAAGCAGTCACGGTGACACGCTCACGCCCTACCGAAGCCGACAATGATTGTGGCGATGGTGACGGCGAGAGCCAGAACCACGAGGCGGCGCCAGTGAGCCCGGCCGTATGCCGAGACGGGCTCGCTTCAATTGCACCTGCGGGCAGCGCTAGTCGGGTTGCGACGGTTGTAGCTAGTACGGCGGGACTGACCGCCGGCTGAGCGGCAGCGGGTTTTTCGGGGGCTTCTGGCTGTGGAGCACATGGGATTCTTTTCGGTTCCACTTCGCATGTGTTCACGGGCGAAGATTCGGCTTCGGTCTTGGAGGAGGTTTCGCCGCCGCCGAGCGGTTCGACGGGGCTTGACCCGCCTTCGCCGCTGCGGCCGGGAGCGCCAGGCGCGGACACGGACACGCGAACTCCCGCACCTATGGAGGCGTGACTTCGGCCTTCCTGCTGTGAGCCGATCCCAACCTGGTAGCTCGTCGCATAGGCGGCGCTCGCGGTAAGCAGCACCACCATCCCAATGATGAGCGGAACGCAGGTTCTCATTTGACGACCGCCACCCTCCAGACGACGAACCTTGTTTTGTTGCCAATACGATGGAGCGCGACGTGTGCGGGTTCCTTTAGCCTGATTGTCCTGCGTTCTGGGTGCCCATTTTTATAGACCCTCACGCGGCCTTCGTACACGATCGAGGCGGTAGCGCTGAGGTATGAAGGATTTAGCTGTATTGAGTTAATCCTTACGCTGCTCGCCAGCACGCGGACGCGCACCTTTGCTTCCTTGCGCTGAGCAGCCGATCCGCGCAGCCCGGCCAGCGCGGGTCCGGCGGTGGACTGAGACGCCCACGACGGGATCGCGTTGTTCGAGAGCACATAGTCAGACACCTTCGCGTTTTGTTCAATTGCGGTGCGTGCTGCTTGTTCAAGCGCGGCGGCCGGACTTGTCTGCGCCGTGCTTGTCGTCTGTGTCGCGGCGATTGTGGCGTGGCCGCTCGCGCCGCCACACCCGGCTACGAACAGACAGACAACAAGAGCTAGTGGTTGGAGTCTCATTGTTGGGGTGTGAAGCCAACGGCTTCTAGGTCGGGTAGGAAGCGGGGTCCAGGCGCGACCCATTGCAGGTCGGCGCCAGCGCCCTTGAATAGTGGGTTGAGCGTCATGCGGCGACCCTCGATGCCCGCGACCTCGACTATCTGGTCAATGTGGCGAGGGAGAAAGTGTCGCTCTCCGCCGTCATAGCTTCGGGGTCGGTCGCAATGCACAACGAGGTCAATCTCGCGTATCCAGTCGAGTGCTTGGTCCGCCTCGATCCTCGCGCCCGATGTCAGCGCGAATCGTGCGAGGTTCATCAAGGCGTGCTCGGCGGACTCGCCGTGGACGCTCGTCATGCCGGCATGACCGGTGGCGATAGCCCACAGCATCGCCATCGTCTCGGGCCCGCGACACTCGCCGACAATGATGCGGTGAGGATTCATCCTCAGGGCGTCAGCTACAAGGTCCTCAAGTGTTTCCGCTTTGAGGCCATCGGCGCTCGCGGGTCGGGCCTCGTAGCCGACGCAGTTCGGTAGGACCGCTGGCAGGTGAAGCTCGGCGGATGACTCGCACACCACGACACGATCAGTTCCAAGGATCGCGCGGCCTAGCGCGTTTATGAGGGTCGTCTTGCCCGCCGATACCCGCCCCGCGACGACGATGTTCTTGCCGGCCCTGACGCAGGCGGCGAGGAAGTCGGCGGCCTGTGCGCTGAGGAAGTCAAGTCCGACAAGCTCGTTCAAGGTGCCGACCGGCAGGCGGAATCGACGGATGGAGCAAATCGTGTGGCCGTTGGAGGAGACGGGCGGGATCGCTGCTGTGAGACGTGACCCGTCCGGCAGCCGCGCCTCCACGCGAGGGGTTATGCGATCAAGGCGCTTTCCCTCGACTTGCTCGAGGAGCCGGTCGAGGAAGCTACGGACCTGACGATCGTCGGCAAAAACGACGCCGGGCACCCGCTCGATGCGTTGCCCGTCATCGCGGAAAACGCGCTTGGGGCCGTTGACCATCCACTCCTGCGCTTCGGGGTCGCTCAGCATCCGCTCGGCGAGGGCGCCCAAGCCGATGAAGTCGTCTCGCAAGGAGCGCGAGAGAGTGGCGAGGTCCTGCTCGGAAAGCTCGGCCTGCTGCCCGTTGAGCGCTTCGGCGTGGAAGGCGCTTATTGCTTGCTCGATGATGTCCGCTGTGCGCTCGCGGCCTTCCTCGCTTGTGAGGTTGACTTGCTCCTCGGCGAGCGTCCTTTCGACGTGAAGCCGCACGGCCTCGGTTGCGTCGGTCGTGCTGCGAGTCATCACCGTTGCCATACGACTTGCTCCTCAGTGACTTGTCCGGGCGAGGAGAGGCGACGCTTGCGACCCTTCGCGGTAGGGGTGGCAGCCGGTAGGAACAGCTCCTCCAACAGGCGCGTGATAGCGCTGCGGTAGCGGCTGCGCTGGCGCGCGGTTGCGAGCGGCATCCCGCGTCGCTGAGCGCGTGTGACGCCGCGTGTGTCCCACGGCACCCAGGCGTCTACCGTGACGCCGCGCTCGGCCAAGTGGGCGGTGATCGTCTGGGTGATGGCGCTGCGGCTCGCGGTGCCGGGGGCGCCGATGCCGTTAGCGATGACGCGCAAGCGCTCCGGTGGGATTCCGAGCGTCCCGAGCAGCAGATCGAGTTGGCGTAGCCCGTGGCGCAGCTGCGTATCCCGTGCGCCGAGCACGAGTAGCACCGCGTCGGCGGCGATCAGTGCTTCACGGTGCAGGGCAGCGGCGGCATGGCCGTCTGCGAGGAACGCTCCCACGTCGCAGACAGTGAGCGGGTATAGCGGGGCGAGGGAGGTCAGAGCGCGTGTCATGGCGCCGGGCTGGGCAAGCTCGATGAGCGATTGCGGCTCGGGTGCGCCGAGTAGCACCGCCGGCCAGCCGGCACGTTCTGTTAGCCAACGCTCCACGAGCTCGGCCTGCACACCACCGCCGTTAGCGGCTCTGACAAGCCCGAGTATCGAGCCCTCGTTCGCGTCCGCGCCGAGCCGCACGTCGAGACCGCCGCCGAGCGCGTCTATCTCGACAAGCATCGTGGGCCAACTGCGGGCGGCGAGAGCGGCGAGCGACGCGGCGCACTCGCTCGCGCCGGGAGCACCCTTAGCTCCCACCACGGCCAGGATGCTGCCGGCGTCGTCTCGGCGCTCGGGTCGTACCGGCGCGGGCGTCGCGGCTGCAGGCCGCGCCTCGCTCACTGTTCCACGGATGGCCGTGAGGAGGCCGTCCGGGGAGACGGTGGAGTCGATCGTCTCATCGACGCTCAGCGCGGCGAGCGCTTCGCGCTCGCGCTCGTCCAGTGCGAGGCCGACGAGACGGACGCCCGACGCACGTACTCGTGCGCAATGCCCGGCGGTGAGCCCGGATAGTTCTGGGGAGAGCAGCACGGCGTCGGGTGCTTCCTGCTCGACCGCTCGTTGGAGGTCGTCAGCCTCGGCGACGCTGCTGACGAGCGTCAGTGGTGCGTCGTTGTCGAACAGCAGCAGCTCGACCTCGCGCTCAGCGAGCGGGGTCAGTGCGAGGACGACTTTGGGGCGAGCCGTCATGGTGCGCTCGTTTGGCTGGCCGGTGGGATCGGGGCACTGGAGGCGCCTGCGCCTTCGAGCAAGAGGTCGAGCTTGGCGTCCTCGTTGGCGAGCGCGAGCGCGGAGGCCATCGACGGATTAGTGACCGAGAGAGTGACGGGAACCGTCGTCGTGCTCGCGTCCGCGTTGGGTGGCGCTTCGCCGATCGAGAGGACTTGTAGGTCACGGGCTATGGGGCGCGTCGTCGCGTTACCGGACCCGGCGCCGAACGTCGCCAGTACCGTGACCGAATCGCCGGCTTGGAGGGTCGCCCCGGACACGTCGAACTCGGGGACCGCGAGCGTCATCGCGGAGGTCTGGGACTGCTGCGCGGCGAGCGCGCCAGCGGGAAGCGGCATCCCGGCCGGTAGAGCGGTTGAGAGCCGACGACCGACTGCTTGCGTCAGGTCGCGCTCGGGCACAATCGAGTCGAGAACAGAGCTTTCCCCGGCCAGTTCGGCGGTGCGTAGGTCGCCGCTGGACAGGACCGTGCCAGCGGCCAATGCGTGCGTCGTGACGAGGACGGGCGTGCGTTTCGTGCTTGCGCTGTAGACACCCACATAGCCGAGGAACGCGATCAGCACGAGCAAAGCGCCGACGATGGGAACTGGCTGGAGTTTGCGGCGCGCGGCGGACTCAGGAGGAGTAGACGATGGCTTGGGCTGCTCGCGCGGGCGCAGTATCGGGCGAGCGCCGTTGCCGCTCTGGTCGTGACCGCGACGGGGGAGGGCGATGCGGGGCGTGTTCATGGGCCTATTCCTTCCTTGTGGCGCTGACACATCGCTGACACGCGACTGACACGACGCTTACACGGCCGTTTAGCGGGGCTTTTCCAGTGAGAAGCGGCGCCGCCATGACGGCTGGCTGCCGGCTCGATCGGCGACATATCGACGGCTGAGAGGAGCCGCGCGGCGGGGGATCGGACGCACAAAGCCCCGCTCGCCGTCGCTGCTGCGGCGGCGTGTCTGCCGGCATAGAAGCTGTTGGCAGCACGGCGCATTGGGGAACTCCATTCCTCTAACAGTCCTGCATACCCGGCGATTCGGCTTTGTGAACATTTCCTCGCGGCGCGGCTCATTTCTGCGCGGGCGGGTCAGCGAATTGTCAGCTCCGGGTCAGGGGGCTTGGGCACCTTCGGGTCAACTCGACCGAAGGAGTGCCCGATGCCCCGTCTGCCCGTAGACATCCTTGAGAGCGATTGGCGCCAGGCGCTACGCAGCCCGCTTTTGCGTGCCCGCTTCGGTGTGTGGCGAGACGCTGAGCCGGCACTGTCGGGATTCGTAGACGCGGCAGCGCTTGTGCGCTTTATGCGCGCGCCGGGAGCGCGCGTCGAGAAGGACGCCGTGTTGTGCGCGCTGCTTAGGTGGGCGCGACTGGAGCCGATCGGCGCGAGGGTCGTGCTTGAGGCGATCCGCCCCGGCCTGTTGAACTTGTCGGCGCGGATCATGCGCGACGCGCGGGAGCGCGAGGAGCTTTGGTCGGTGATGTTCGGCGCCGTCTGGGAGGGGATTCGGCGCTACCCGTTGGAGCGCCGGCCGCGTTGGGTGGCGGCGAATCTGCTGCTCGACACTCTGCACCTGACGCTGACGCGCTTGGCCGCGAGAGCGCGTGGCGGACTGTCGCGCTCGGCAACCTCGACACCGACCGACGACCCGCCCCGGAAGAGGTCGACGGCGACGTGGACGGGCTGCTCAGCGATGCGGTGCGGGCTTGCGCGGTCGCTCTGAGGAGGCGGAGGTCATCCTCTCTAGCCGGATCGACGGAGTGGATCTCGCCGACCTCGCCCGCTCGGCGGGCGTCTCCTACAACACGATGAAGTTGCGCCGCCAGCGCGCGGAGCGGCGCCTACTTCTGTTCCTTGGTTTTCGGCCTGTACCGCGAGGGCAGCAAAACCGACCTTCGTCACTTGCTCGGGTCGCCGGCGTTGGGCAGAGCCCCAGTCGGTGAGTCAAAAGACCAATCGAGTGATGAAGGAGGTGATCCAGGGTCCGTTCCCGCGCCGGACCCGAGCAACGTATGAGACGCACGCTCGCGCTCGCAACCGCGTTGGCACTCGTGGCGGCGCTGCTTGTTCCTCAGGTGGCAGATGCCGCCACGAGCCTGAGTCAGGTCATCGAAAACCTGCGGAACTGGCTGATTGGGCTGCTCGTCGCGCTCGCCACGCTGTTGCTCACGGTCGGCGGCGTTCGCTACCTGCTCGCCGCTGGCGATCCGGGGGCGCTTGAGAAGGCCAAGGGCACGATCAAGGCCGCGATCGCGGGCTATGCGCTCGCCGCGCTCGCACCCGTGCTCGTCACGGTCTTGCAGCACATCGTCGGGTGAGACCGCGCCTGACACTCCTCGGTGCGCTGCTTGCGTTTGCGGTGCCGCTGGCGGCCGGCGTCATGCCGGCCGCTGCGGCGCCCGCAACGCGGGCGCCGGCACATGCGGCGAGTACCCAGGCCGCGTCTCCTCCGCTGCCTGCACGGCATCGCAAGGTGCGTCGCTCGAAAGCGGTGGCATCGAAGTCGGACCTTCCCTGCCTACTCCCTCCGCACCTGCCAAGGGCGGCGAAGTGGAAGCTGGCAAGGCGAGTCATCCCGGCTTCTTCGATGTCGGCGGGAAAATCGAGGCGGCGATCAATGAATGGTTCGCGTCGCTCGTCAAGGACGCGCTGAATCCGGCGATGGTGCTCGTCGGTCGGACGCTGCTCTCCACGCCGCAGATCGCCGGGGAGGCCGAGGTCCGCTCCTATTGGGACCTATCGGTAGGGGTCGCCGACTCGCTGCTTGTGCTCGTGGTGATGGCGGCGGGCGCGTTGGCGATGGGTCACGAGACGGTGCAAACCAGCTACGCGGTGAAGGACCTGCTTCCTCGCCTAGTCCTCGCCGGGCATCGCGGTAAACGCGAGCCTCGCCATCTCCGGGCAGATGGTGAACATCGCCAATGTCCTCGCGTCAGGACTGCTCGGCAATGGAGTCAATCCCGAACAGGCCGGTAACACGCTTGAGCAACTGGTCCTGCACGCGATCACCGACGGCGGAATCTTCCTCGTGCTGCTCGGGCTGGCGTGCGCGGTACTGGCCGTCGCGCTGCTGATCCTCTACTTGGTCAGAGCGTCACTGATCGTGCTGTTCGTGTGCGCAGCGCCTCTGATGCTGCTCGGCCACGGGTTGCCGCAAACCGAAGGTCTGGCGCGCTTGTGGTGGCGAGTGATGCTCGCCTCGCTTGGCGTGCAAGTCGCGCAGGCGCTCACCCTCGCCGCGACCGTCCACGTCTTTTTCGCTTCGGGAGGACATCGCCTCCTGGGACTCGGAACAGGCGGACGCCTGATCGACCTCCTGCTCGTGCTGTGCCTGTTCTGGGTCCTGCTGCGGATTCCGTTCTGGGCTAAGGAGCTAGTCGGCTCGCGTCGCCACCCCTCGCCAACCGCCCGGATGGCAAAGACATATGTGATTTTCCGGGTCGTTAAGCGGCGCGCTCGGGGCTGTGCTGTGAAGCCTTCGCGTATCCGGCTCCCTGCCGACGTGGAGATGGAGGACCGGCTGGCGTGGGGTCTCACAGCCCGCCAGCTCGTGATCCTCGCCGTGACCGCGCTCGTCTGCTTATGGGTGTTCGCGGCGGCCGGCTCGGCGCTACCGATCCCGGTCGCGGCGGCCCTCGCGGCACCGCTCGCTCTGGTTGGCGTCGCGCTGGCGCTGGGACGCCTCGACGGCCTCTCAGGCGACCGGCTCGCGCTCGCCGCTGCCCGGCACCTAACCCAATCGCCCCGGCGCGTCGCCGCACCTGACGGGCTCCCGCCAACCTGGCGAACGCGCCGGCTCAGCCCGGCGTGTCGCTGCTGCGGGTGCCGGTGAACGCGATCCTGTCAAGCGGGGTCATAGAGCTTGCCGACGGCACAAGCGCGCTTTTGCTCACGGCGAGTAGCACGAGCTGGGCGCTTCGCTCAGGAGGAGCAGGCGGCCTTGGCCGAGGCCTATGGGAAGTGGCTAAACAGCTTGGTCGAGCCGACCGCGATAACGGTTCGCTCAGAGCCCGTTGACCTCACCGAGCGCGCGGACGCGATCGAGCACGCCGCGCCCGGACTGCCGCATCCTGCGCTGCGGCGCTGTGCTCACACCTACGCGCAATTCCTCTCTGAATTGGCGACCAGGGAGAAGGACTGCGCCGTCGTCAAATCCTGCTCGTGCTGAGCAGCCGCAGCGGCGAGCGAAACACCGCCAAGGCCGATCTCGAGCGACGCGCGAGTGAGACGGCTGGACTCCTGCACGCAGCTGGCGTGGAGCTTCACCCGCTCGACGGAAACCAGGCGACCGCGCTGCTGCTCAACGCGCTTGAACCGCCAGGGCCGCCCGCTGGCTCGCAACTGGACGGAGTGATCCACCGATGCTGAAGACCCCTCTCCCTCGTCTACGTGTGATGGGCGCCGGACCCATGCGCACTCCGTGCTGCCGGCGCCGAGAGCGGTTGAGATCGAGCGCGACTGTATACGCACGGGGAACGTGTGGCATCGCAGCCTTGCGGTCGTCGGCTACCCGCGCGAGGTAAATCAAGGCTGGCTCGCACCGCTGCTCAAGCTGCCGGCGAGCTTGACCTGACTCTGCATATCGGGCCGATCCCCCCCTCGCTGGCGGCCGACCGGCTGCGCCGCCAACGCGCCCGGCTTGAGTCCACACGCCGCCTTGACGCCGACCGCGGGCGCCTGTCCGATCCGACGCTCGCCGCCGCCGCTGAGGACGCCGACGAGCTGGCGAGTGCCCTTGCCAGAGGCGAGAGTCGTCTGTTTCGTTCCGCTCTCTATCTGCCGGTGTCCGGTGGAAGCCGCGAGGAGCTTGAGGAGCGCACCGAGCGCGTCAAGGCGCTGTGTGCCTCGATGCTGCTGCACGTCGTCCCGGCGACGTTCCGCGCGTGGGACGGGTGGCTCTCAACGCTTCCGCTCGGCACCGACCGGCTACGACTCAGGCGCACGTTCGATACCCCGGCGCTCGCGGCCGGATTCCCGTTTGCCTCATCCGATCCGCCGCTTGAGGATGGCGTGCTCTACGGGCTCACCGACAGCGGCGCCCCGGTCTTGGTTGATCGCTTCGCGCGGACGAACTTCAACTGCGTCGTCCTCGCCTATTCCGGTGCGGGCAAGTCATACGCGGCGAAGCTCGAAACGTTGCGGCTGCTCTACCGGGGCGTGCAGGTTTTCATCCTCGACCCCGAGGACGAGTACCACTCGCTCTGCGAGGCGGTCGGCGGCGCGTACCTGCCACTGACCGGCCCGAACGCCGTTGCGCTGAACCCGCTCGACCTCCCCGCGTCGAGCGAAGGATCGCGTGCGCTGGACGAGCGGATTCTGTTCCTCGCGGACCTCATCGAACTGCTGGCCGGAGGTCTCGACGGTGGCGAGCTTGCGGTGCTCGACCGTAGCGCGCGTGCCGCCTACCACGGCGCCGGGATCACGTCCGATCCATCCACGCATCGCCGGCCGGCGCCGCTGCTCTCAGACCTCGTGCGCGCGCTCGAAGCGGAGAGCGAAACGGGCAAGCGGCTCGCCGAGCGCCTGTCTCCCTACGCGACGGGCTCGCACTCCTCGCTGTTCGACAGGCCAACGAGCGTGCAGCCCGACAGTCACCTTGTCTGCTTCTCCGTGCGGGGGCTGCCAGAGCGGATGCGCGCGCCCGCGCTGATGCTCACTCTCGACGCTATCTGGCGCTCGCTTGAGGGTCCGCTGCGCCGTCGCGTCGTGCTGGTCGATGAGGCGTGGGATCTCATGCGCGAGACGCCGAGTGCGACGCGCGAGGCACCCGGCGCACGCTTCCTATTCAGGCTCGCAAAGAAGGCCCGCAAGCGCTGGACCGGGCTAACGACGATCACCCAGGACCCCGGCGACTTGCTCGACTCCCCGCTCGGGCAGGCGGTAGTGAACAACGCCTCTCAGCATTTTCTGCTGCATCAGTCACCGCAGGCGATCGACCGGGTTGGGCAGGCCTTCGCGCTGACAGCCGGCGAGCGCTCCTACCTTTTGAGCTTGCCCTCCCGGCCACGGACTACTACTTACGGGTGAGCAGCGAATCCCGCTCGGAGTCAAGGCGAGCGCTGCGGAGCACGAGCTTGTGACGAGCGACCCGGCCGAGCTCGTGGAGGCCGCGTGAAGCGCGCGGCGCTCAGCTCGTGCGGGCTGCTCCTCATGCTGCCGGTGCTGTTCCTCGGCGCGGCCGTCGGTGTTCTCGGTGGCGGCTCGGGTGTCAGTCTCGGCCTGCCGGCCGCTGATACCCAACCGGTCGCGGGAATCCCAGCCGAATACCTACAGCTTTTCCAGGCCGCCGGGGCACGCTACGGCGTGCCGTGGACCGTGCTGGCCGGCATCGGGAAGGTGGAGTGCGACGACGGCCAAGACCCCGACCCCTCCTGCACCCAGGAGGGCGCGGTCAACTACGCGGGTGCCGGTGGCCCGATGCAGTTCCTTGGCTCCACCTGGGCGGCTTACGGCGTCAGCGCGACGGGCAAAGGGCGGCCTGACCGGTGGGACGCGGCCGATGCGATCTTCACCGCTGCGCGTTACCTGAAGGCCAACGGCGCCCCACGGGAACTACAGCGTGCGATCTTTGCCTACAACCACTCTCAGGAATACGTCGAAGAGGTCCTGCGGTGGGCGTCGAGCTATGAAAGCAAGCCGTCCCGTCATGGCGCCGGCAAGCGGCGCAGCCGGCGCGGCGCTCTCGTTCGCGCTGGCTCAAATTGGCGTGCCCTATGTGTGGGGCGGCGAGAGCCGGGCCGGCTATGACTGCTCCGGGCTCGTGCAAGCTGCCTACCGTGCGGCCGGGGTCAGCCTCCCGCGCACCGCCGAAGAACAGTTCGACGCCGGGCCGCACCTGCCAGCCAGCGCGCAGCTACGAACCCGGCGACCTCGTTTTCTTCGGGCAGTCCAGCGAAGTTACGCACGTCGGGATGGTCGTGCGCTCGGGCGAGATGGTGGACGCGCCCGACCCGGGCGCCTTCGTTCGCACAGAGCCGTTCCCCACGACTATCGGGCGCAGCTGGGGCGAAGATGTTTACCTCGGCGCGACGCGGCCCGCCGCAGCGGAAGCAGGCGCGATGAGACGCGACCACGCTTGTCCCCACCTTCGACAGCGCGGCTGGATAGCATCCGGACGCGCCACTTACGCTAGCTCGAACCGACCGGCCGCTGCTCGGCACGCGCGTTCGCTCACTGTCGCGCACGTAGCGCCGATCCTCGCCGTGCTGCTCGTGGCCGCTCGGCTCGCTCGTGCCCATCGGTCGGTCGTGCTCCGCGCCGTCGCGCTTCGCCCGTGGGTGCGCGGCAGGTGACGATCGGCGTTCCGCCCGACGTGGACCCAGGCGGCGCGCTGCTGTGTGGTCGGCATTTCATGACCTTCTGCGCCCGCGTCTCGCGCGGCTGCTCGGCGGCCAGCCGCATCTAGCGTGGGAGGTCGCCGCGAGCGAGACGGGAACCGTATTTCGAGTGTGGGTGCCTGAGACGATCCCGCCGGGCTTGATCGAGCGTGCCGTCTCCTCGGCGTGGCCGGGCGCGAGCACGACCACCGAGCCGAGCCGGGAGCCCGATGACCACCAGCCGCGGGGATGGTGCAGGTCTCGCCTCCGAGCTTGCGCTCTCCGGGCCGGATTGGTTTTCGCTCAATGCCGCGATGAAGCCTGACCCGCTGCCGCTCATCCTCGGCCAGCTTCCGGGCTGCGCGGGCGTCAGAGCGCGCACTGTCCAGGTCGTTGCCGCGGCCGGCGACGATCCGCGAGCAACGCCGGCTGCGCAACGCCGCGCGGCGGATACGTGCGGGCGATTGCGCCACAGCGCCTCGCGCGGCTGCTGCAGACTTCCTCACGACCGCCAGCGCACCGAAGCCGCCGCGGCTCGATCCGACGATTAGCCCCGATGTGCGCGACGTGATGGGCAAGAGCACACAGCCGCTCTATCGCTGCCTCGTCCGCGTGGCCGTCACCGCCGTCCTCGAGCGCGGAGGCTCGCGGTCGCATACACGGCATCCTCGGTGGCTTCGCCGCGTATGAGGGCAGGGTCGTCTTGCGCCGCCGTCGTGCCCGCCGCGCGCCCGTAAGTCTGCGGGAGCGTTGGCTTGGCCGCCGCGCGTTCCTTCCGAGCACTGGGGAGCTGGCGGCGCTCGCGCACCTTCCCGGCGAGGATGCGATCCCCGGCGTGGTGATGGCCGGAGCGCGCGAGATAGCGCCGCCACCCGGACTGCCAGCGCAGGGTAAGCCGCTCGGCCTCAGCTCAACGGCGCGACGTGAATCTCGTCGGTGCCCGACGCACGGCGCCACATTCACGTTCTCGGGCCAACGGGCGTCGGGAAGTCCACGCTGATCGCGCGACTCGTGCTGGCCGACTTCGACGCCGGCAGGGGCGCGGTCGTGATCGACCCGAAGGGCGACCTCGTGGAGGACTTGCTGGCGCGCATCCCCGCTGGCAGGGAGAGCGACGTGGACCTGTTGGACCCACTGGACGAGGCGCCACCCGGCCTGAACGTCCTCGATAGCCCCGATCGTGACCTTGGCGTCGATCAGCTCGTGGGCATTTTCAGGCGGGTGTTCGACCGCTACTGGGGTCCGAGAACCGATGACATTCTCCGCGCGGCCGTCCTGACGCTCACCACCGCTTCGCCCACGAGCACGCTTGCCGACATACCCCGGCTGCTCACCGACCGCTCGTGGCAAGCAAGCTCGCTGCCCAGATTGATGATCCGGTGCTCGGCCCGTTCTGGGAGTGGTACGGCGAGATGTCCGACCCGCTGCGCGCACAGGCGTCGGGTCCGCTGCTCAACAAGCTACGCGCGTTCCTCTTGCGTCGGCCTGTCCGTGCGATCGTCGGGCAGCCGACCACGACCCTCGACGTTCCACGCGCGATCAACGAGGGTCGCCTACTGCTGGCGAAGCTGCCGAAGGGCACGCTCGGCGAGGACACAAGCCGGCTTCTTGGCTCGTTCCTTTTCGCGCGGGTATGGCAGGCGGCGCTGGCACGCGCAGCCGTGGCACCCGAGCAGCGCCGCGACGCCTCCTGCTACGTGGATGAGTTTCACAACTACCTTGACCTTCCGACGCCGGCCGAGGACGTTCTCGCCGAGGCTCGCTCCTACCGGCTCTCGCTATGCCTTGCCCACCAGCACCTTGCGCAGTTGCCGCGCGACTTGCGCGAGGCGGTGGCCGCAAATGCCCGCACTAAGGTCTATTTTCAGCTCTCGCGCGACGATGCCGCGACGCTCGACCGGGAAGTGCGCCCCGAGCTTTCCGCGCACGACCTCGCACACCTACCGGTCTACACGGCGGCTGTGAGGCTCTGTAACGATGGACAGCCGGGACCGGCGTTCACGCTCAGCACTGAGCCGCTGAGAGAGGCAACGCCTGACAGTGCAGAGGCAGTCCGCGTGTCGGCACGTCAACGCTACGGTCGCAGCAGGGAGCAAGTCGAGGCTGAGCTTGCGGCGCGTCAACGCACACCAGCCGTTGCTATCGAGACGAAGCGCAAACGCCGTGCAGGGATGCCGCACAAGGGCTCATCGCTTCCGCCCTCGTCTCCGTCCTCGCACCCGTCCTCGTCTCCGTCCTCGCATGATGAAACGAGGAGGCGCGCTGCATGAAACCCGCCGCAAACCCCGTGAAACCCACCACTAGAAAAAACCCCGATAAGGGGGGTAAATCAACAAACGCAAGTGAAAACAACAGAGAATCGAGACGACCGAGCCGTCTCACCGAGGGCGAGATGGTCGAACTGGCGTCGCACATCACCGAACGCGACCGACGGATAGCGCTCGACTGCTACGAGCACGCCGTCCTCACAACCGACCAAATCTCCCGGCTGCACTTCACGAACCTCCGCATAGCCCAGGTACGCCTTCAGCGCCTCTACAAGCTGCGAGTCCTCGAACGCTTCCGCCCCGGCCCGAACGCAGGCGAAGGCTCGCATCCCTACCACTGGATACTCGATGAAGCTGGCGCGCTCCTCGTCGCCGACTGCGAAGGGATCGACCGTAGCGAGCTGCGCTACACCCGCGACGAGGGACTGCGCCTCGCCAGCAGCCGCAACCTCACGCACCACGTCGAAGCCAACGAGTTCCTTGTCCGCCTAGCCGCTGACGCAAACGCGGCCGGTGGCGAGCTAACCGAGTGGTACGGGGTCCGCACAATCGCTCATCTCTTCTCCGGCGCCGTCGTGCCCGATAGCTGGGGCGTACTGACCATGCCCGGCGCCAAGCCGCTACACGTCCTCCTAGAGCTTGATCGCTCGACCGAGGCATCCGAAGTCCTCCGCGCCAAGGCAAAGCGATACGCCGAGATACTGCCCCACAGCAGCCTGCGCGACCTCGACCCTGTTGTGATCCTCGCCACGCCGAGCGAGCGCCGTACACGCGCCGCACGGGCAGCCGTAGCGAACATTCCCGCGCCGCTCAGCGTGACAACGTGGAACAGTGAAACTCAGCGATCAGTGCTGGCTACCGTCACACATTGCGCCGCCGACGCTCGCTCACATTTGCCGCAAAGACAGGAGGCAAATCTTTAGCCAATCTTAGAGCAAAACCTCTTGAAATTAACCGTGTGGTCTGGTCTCGTAATGAGTATGGAAAACGCAAAGCCCGACATAACAGTAAGTCGCACACTCAACACCACCACTTACGAAAGCAGCGAGTTCGGGATCATCCTCGCAACCGTTGACCGTGCCGGTAGCTACTCATGGCGCGCGGCGTGCTACTTCGCCCCCGACGAGTACGACGAGGAGATTCGCGGCAGCCGCGCGGCAGCCGAGACGATCGCGCTGCGTCACACCCAATCAGTGATCGACGCGCTGTAAAGGAGACACGACCATGACCCCGACAACTGACACCCCGCACCGCACATACCGCGAGCGACGCGAAGCGCGAGCCGAACGGCTGCGCGAATGGGCAACCAAACGCGAGGTACGCGCCGAGCAAGCCGCCGCGTCGGTGGATGCACTCGCAAGCCTTATCCCCTTGGGACAGCCGATCCTGCGCGGGCATCACTCACAAGGACGCGCCGAACGCGACCGCGACCGCATCGTGAACGGGACACGCCGCGTTGTCGAGCACTCGACCAAAGCGCGCGAGTTCACCAGCCGCGCCGCAAACATCGAAGCGGCAGCCGAGCACGCGATTTACTCCGACGACGCCGACGCGATCACACGGCTATCTGAGAGGATCGCCGGGCTTGAAAGTGAACGAGACACGATCAAGGCATACAACACGGCGTGCCGCAAGGGAACGGCGGACCCCGCCACGCTACCGGCCAAGCTCGCACGCGAGCTTGCCAGCAGCATCCGTGTTTGGGGTGACGTTCAATGCCCCGGCGGCCGGTTCCCGAGTTACACGCTGCGCAATCTCTCGGGGAACATCAGTCGTCAAAAGCGCCGGCTTGCCGCACTCACAGCCGGGGCACCACGATGACCGCCACCGCCCGCACATCAGACGACATACAGTAAGTGTGACCGTTCCACGCCGTAAGCGATCCGCGCTCGTTGCTCAGGGTTTAGGCGCTGGCGAGCGATATACCCCGAACGTTTCGTCTACTTGTCGCCCCTTGGCGAGTGGAGCTAGAACGTTATACGCGAGTCTTGCCTGGTTGCGCTGATAGGCCATCTGCTCGACCTCATCCTGGCCCAGTGATCTCGTTAGAGGCATAGGGTGGTCAGCGCTCGTATATTGGCGGCGGGTTGCCTCCTGGGTCTCTTGAACCGATCGGATCAACCGTACCGCGGTATCAACCTCATCCCATTGCGACGAATCAAGTTGCGCGGCGAGAACATCTCGAAAATCATCCCAGCCTTGAACCTCAACATCGAGAGTCAGTATCCATCGCTTGGTGCCCTCAGCGACGCCGAACATGGCAGCGGCGTGCTCGAAGTCCGCCCGAAGGAGTCGCGCTCCAGCCCGCGCTCGTGTGGCTTCGCGGCGCTTCTCCAGCCAGAAATTGATGCCGCCTCCGGTCGTTGCGCCCAAGACGGCGCCAAAAATCCCGGCAGCAGCGGCGATCCCTACATCAACGGCGTTCGACCCGACGTCCGTAACGTGTACCAGCGTTTCGTGCATATCCAAAGGATGGCGTGAGCGGCGGACGTGCTGTACCACTAGGGGCGCCGGGCGACCTTCTTTCATTCGCACAGGGTCTCTCACCGACGCCCTAATGAATGACTGAAAACCGAAAGACTGCTGACCTCCCGCTCGCCGTGTGGCCGTGCGCGCAACGCACAAGCCAGTGGCAACGATACGGTCGCTACCTCGCAGAGTCCAACCGGCACCCCGGTAAGATGCTTCCCGCGCTCGCGCGCCGGGCAGTTGAAACGTACAGCGACCCGGGCGGGCTCGTGGTCGATCCCATGTGCGGGATCGGCACGACGCTAGTCGAGGCAATCGACCTCGGCCGACGCGCCATCGGTGTAGAGCTGGAGCCTCGCTGGGCCAAGCTCGCCGCCGCCAACATCGAGCACGCACACGAAAACCCGCGTACTCGCGCGCTGGCGCAAGTGGCCGAAGGCGACGCGCGGCAACTGGCGCGTGTGCTCACGACCCAAGCGCGGCGCCTCGTGAGCCCCGAGCAAGGCGGCACGGTTCGTCGCATGGCATATGGCGTCGCTGACTTGATCCTCACGTCGCCGCCGTATGCGTGTGAGGTCGCCGACCTCAACGCCGTCAGTGGACCCGAGCCGCTGCGACGGGACGACACGACCAACTACAGCCGCGACCGGCGCAATCTCGGTCATGCACGCGGGAGCGTGTACCTCGTGGCGATGGACGACATCTACCGGGCGTGCGCAGCGGTGCTCAAGCCCGGTGGATTCCTCGTGTGCGTCACCAAGGACATGCGCTCTGGCGGGGGTGGCGCGCTACGCAACCTCTCAGGCGAAACGATCGCACTCTGCGAGGGTGCCGGCCTGATCTACTGGCAGCGCGTCATAAGCCTGCTGGCGACCGTCCGCGACAGCGAATTGGTCATGCGCCCATCGTTCTGGCAGACGCTCCACGCCCGCCGCCGCCGCGAGAAAGGCGACCGCACGCAAGTCGTCGCGCACGAGGACGTGCTCGTGTTCCGCAAGCCCCAGCAGGCGGCAATCAAAGCGAGGTCCGTACAAACGCGGAAGGCAGCCTAGCGTGGCAATGGCGGCCGTCACGCTCGACGTTTCATCGGAGTTGATCGAGCAGGTTGTCGAGCGCGCGACGCAGCTCGTGGCCGAGCGGAGTCGGCCGCCCGAGCCGCTGCTGACGGTCGAGCAGCTTGCGGACACGCTCGCAACGACGCCCGAATGGGTGCGTCGCCACCAAGCCGAGCTAGGCGCGTTCCGGCTCTCGGACGGAGGCGGGCGCAACCCGATCCGGTTCCGTGCATCCGAGGTCGAGCGGTTCCTCGCCGCGCGCCGCTTGAGGCCGCCCGCCAAGGTCGGCCCTGGTCAGTGGCGGCACGATGCCGAGTGGGCGCTCGGCTGAAAGCGGGCGCGGTGGCGGGTATCGGATGTGATACACTTGTCTGCAATAACAGATGCCCCCGGCGACGCTTGCAGGCGCCCCGGGGGCTTGGACACAGGAGGTAGTGACTCCCATGCCAGTACGAGAGGGTAGACCTCGCGCGGCGCTTGCCGGAATCAGGGTCGAGAAGGCCCGCCGTCGCGCCGGGCTCATACAGCGCGAGCTTGCCGAGAAGGCGGGCGTCGGGCGCGTGACGATCAGCCGCATCGAGAGAGGGGCGCAGACCCCGAGCGTTGAACTGGCGCTCGCCATCGCGGGAACGCTAGGCGAGACGGTCGAGACGCTGTTCGGGGGTGATGCGTGATGGCCGCCGGAACCATCCGTAAGCGAGGCGACAACTACTACGTTCGGACGCGGGTTCGGATCATCAACCAGCAGACCGGCGCCGTCCGCTGGAAGCAAGTCGAAAAGGTCGCCGGAAACAGCAAGCGCGAGGCACAGAAACTCCTGCGGACCTTGCAGGGCGACATGGACGACGGCACGCTACGTGCCAACCGCCATGACGGTCCTAGAGCTCGGACGAAAGTGGCTCCGCGAGCATGTGCAGCCAAATCTCAAGCCGGGCGCCGCAGCAAACTACAAGGGCACGTTTTACAAGCACGTAGCCCCGACGCTCGGCGCGATACGAGTCGATGACTGCAAGCCACAGATGGTTAAGGCGTTGCTCGGTCAGAAGCGCGCGGAAGGCTTGAGCGAGGAGACCGTGGCGAAGATTCGCCGGCACATTCACGCGATGTTCGCATTCGCACAGGACGCCGGGCTCGTGGTGGTCAATCCCGCCAGCGCACCGCGCAAGCGTGGACAAAAGCAGCGCCGCCGAGCACGCGGGATCGCGCTAACGCCGGCACAGGTCGGCCGTCTCCTCGTGGAGTGCTCGCGCGGCCCGAGCGGCAAGCCACGGGATGATGCCCGATGGCTGCTGTTCTTCACAGTCGCGCTCGACACGGGCCTGCGACGCGGCGAGATGGTCGGCCTGCGGTGGGGGGACGTGAATCTTTTGGATCGCATCCTCTATGTGCGTCGAAGCATCGGCAACTACGACGACCCGGAAGCCATCGACGCGAACGACGACGACCTGACCACCAAGACCGAAGCGGGGGAGAGGCTAGTCCCGATCCTCGACGGCGCCCAGGCAGCGCTAGAAAAGCTCTACGCCACGGCGGCCGACACGAGCGACGACACGCCCGTGTTCGTGACGGTCGAGCGCAAGCGCGGCCGGGACGGCGTAGTACGCCCGGTCGGGCGCCCATTGAGCCCGCGCATGGTCACGCGCGTATTCCGTCGCTATGCCGATCGCGCAAACCTGCCGGCCAACGTGCGGCTACACGACCTCCGGCACACGGCCATCACGAACGCGATCGCACAAGGCGAGGACATACTGCTGGTGGCCGCGTTCGCAGGCCACGCGAAAACCTCGACCACGGTAGACGTGTACAGCCACCTGCTGCCGCAGCGGGCGCACGAGGCGGCGCGCAGGATGCGCTCGGTGTCCACCATTGCCGTTGAGTGAGCGCCGCCAAACGGTCCTAACTTCTCACCGCTGCCCTGCCGACTCGCAACCGTTAAGGCACCGCACTAGGGTGGGGTGACCATTGACACACCCAGTTCGGGCTTGGCGTCGGAGACCAGTCGAATTGCTGGAGGCCGAGGTTGCGGGCGCAACTGGCGACTGCCAGATCTCCCGCAGACCTGCTTGAGCACCACTTCGTAATGCTGTCGTCGTCCATCCACGGAGCCGATAGCTCTGGCGCTAGCAGGATGATCGGGAACTGCGGGACGATCATGCTCCCTCGGGCACGCGGGGCGGTCTCGCAAGCGACCCGCAGAAGCTCGACCTCGCTGGCGTCGAGGCTGGATCGCAGGGTCGCAAAGAGTGGCCAGCAGTCGATGTCCTGGGAGGCAAACCACTCCTGCACGGCTCGCATGTTGTTTAGGTCCGCCTCCTCTACGCGACCTCGGTGCTTGACCTCGCCTACGATCACCTGCGGTTGTCCCCGTGAATCGCCAAACAGGAGAAGGTCCAGCTCGCATGACGTGTCGCCTGGCCGTCCTCTTACGGCCAGGTCGGTCGCGGTCAACTTCGCGCCAAAGATGTGAGGCACTGCGTTTCCAGTGTGGTTCCAGGCCCGGATAGCGGCTCGCGTGGCCAGTAGCGCGATCGCCTCGAAGAGGCGATCCTCGTCAATGTCCGGCGGGGTGCGATACTTCCAAGTAGCCTGTGATCCGGTGTGGGCCAGAGCAAAGCCGAGGGGATAAGAAGCCGAGCACATCGGGCATGTGACTTCAGTCTCAAGTTCCTCGGGACGCATCGCGGCGGGAATCGTGCATTCCGGGCACCGGACAGACAAGTAAGGTCGCAGCAGCTTCCGACGAAGCAGTCGCAACGATACGCCCCTCGCATACGCGTCCGGCTCCTGGGCAGCAAATAGGAACTCGCCTGGCCAGCCTCCCGTGTGTTTGCGGGCTATGTCGTCAAGCTGAGTGCGAGTCTTTCCACGAGGTGAGCGGATCACAGCGGCCAAGATCTCTCTCGTCGCCGGCTCTATCGGTGCCGACGCGTCCGGGCCTCCGAAAATCGTCCCAAGTCTAGTAGCAAATACACCATTGTCACTTTGCTCGAAGGACCATCGTGATCCCCGAAACAGAGCCGCAACAGCGTCATGGGCTGGCACAAGCTCAAGCGGACAGTCGGCGGCTGTTGTGCTGACTGCGATTACACGACCTTCGCTCACTGGCCGGTGCATCGGCGCTGAAAGTGGCATCCTGCCAAGGAGCTCCGACAGTACGCGAAGGTTCGGCAGGGTAGCCCAACGTGTCGTCGTCGGGTCGCTCTCACCCGAGAGAGAGATTTGTGCCGCTACCAGCATCTCAGCGCTAGCAGACCGTTGTGCGATTTCCACGGGGAGCGTAGGTAGTGGGATACTCGGATGCCAGTCGTTGGGGGAGGCTTCTACCGAGAAGCTGCGTGAGAACCCGGTCTGGATCGGATGGGCTCCGGTCCAGCCTATGAGTGAAATCTCGTGCTCGACAAATGGGTCCACGGTCGCGCTGCGCAGGAGGTCTAGAAGCTCATTGGGCACTGCCGCATCGGTGGGTCGCAAAAGCACAGCGACATGTGGTGGGAGCGGACTGCCGTCGCCGCGTCGCCAACGGTTCAGCGCACCGTCGGCGCGCATGTCCTCAAGCCAAGCCGCAGCCGCCTCGGTCATCCTTTGGCTATGGCCTACCGGCCACGGAAACACTCGGCCGCCATAGGCACGCGCATTCCAGAAACGCTGAACGTCAGCAGGATCTGACGGGTCCAGGACGACGAAACCGTCAAACGTGGACTCGCCGGTATAAGTGGTTTGCGCCGCAGTGACTTGCACGGGCGTGAGGCCTTCAAGGGGCGAAAGGTCACCCTCTGGATCTATCTCTACCTCGCTCGCCCGGTCTACAAACTGCGCCTCTATCGTGCGCTCGAAATCTGAGGAGCCATATTGCCCGAACCAGACAGCGAACAACAAGGCCAACGGATCGGTAGACGCCCAACTATGGTGGACCAGCTGGCGATCATGGCCGATCGAGCCGAGGAGCGTGTTCGCAGCAAGCAAGCGAGACGGCCTGTATTCATTAGGCTCATCGTAAGGCCCGAAGGGCGAGCGATTGACCCACTGATACCCCGGCATCGAGGTTATGTCTCGAACAGCAGGATCATCGGCGGCGGCGTAGATCGCATCAACGCTCAGAGCATCAGCGCGGCGCAGCGCGCCGTCGCCATCAGCGGGATCGAGAAATGGCGTGTAGATACCTCCCCACGATGAGGTCGCGCATTGTGCGGCACGAGCAAGATCGTTGCCGTCAGCGGCCACAAGCAGACCCAGACGTACCGGGCGGACCATCACCCAGCCGCTAAGACTCCCGTTGGCCATTGTTACGCTGCCCTCCCGGGGACAATTGTTAGAGCAAGGCCGTCGACCTCGGTCCATGTGCGCCACGGCCAGAGGACATTCGCGTCGAGATAGATTGCCACGCCGACAAGTTTGACGAATCGTAGGCCCTAGCCGAGGCTCCCCAGGGCCGGTGTGCATGGCGGTCGCTTTCGCCCGATGGGAGTGGGGTATCGAGGGGCGTGGGGCGTGGCCGGGTCCCACGGCCGTTGGCGTAGCGCGCAGTGCCGTCTGCTGAGCCCGCGCATGGTCAGCGTGGACGCCCGCTGCGCGTCATGCTGGGACGGCTCTCCTGAAGGCCGAATCTCAGGTCCTAGACCAAACGTTCGTGCTCACGGCCCCCGAGGCCGCTGATCTGTCTGCCCGGTGTGATGTGATGCTCTTGGGTAAATGCCCGATCTTGTCAACCTCGATTTTGGAAGTGTCGTTATGAGTACGTACATCCAAGCTCAAGCCCTGTTCGATGACCTCAAGAGCGCCAAGGGCACCAGCGTGTCCTGGCAGATAGGCAAGGTCGTCACCGCGCTCCTCGAGAAGGCCAAGGAGGAGGAGCCCGACAACGTGGCGCTCTCCGTCCTCGACCCATTCAGGCCGCGTACGGGCACCAACTACATCGACTGTGCCACGTTCGATGACGTGCGAGCCATCGTCGGTCAGATAGCTGCCGCGACCAAGCCCGGCATCTCCATTGGTTAGGTCCAAACGCAACGCGGGATCCCAGCGACGTGATGATCGCCGGGACCCGCGTTGCCATTGAGCGACGAGCTTTGCAACTCGGCGGCGTTCACGCTGGCCACGTCCACCTGCTGGGCGGGGACTCGGGCGAGCCGTTGACGACCCCAACGCCGACCTTGGAGGTCGAGTCGTGCGCGAAGTCGTCCACGAACACGAACCCGTGACCACGGCGCTGATCGCCGTCGGGGGGACCGTTGCAGGTGTGGTGCTCGGCTGGCTGCTACAGGGGTGGTCGAGTCGGCACCGTGCGTGCCGAGGAACGCCGAGAGCGGCGAGATTGGGCGCGACATTGGGCGCGAAGTGGATGCGGCTGAACGGCTGGACGAGGCCCTGGTCAAGGTGTTTTCGGCATTCCAGGGGCAGCGCGATGGCCAGGCGCATATGGACGCGTTCAACGCCTGGAGCGATGCCTGGGTGGCCTACGCTTTGCGCATCGAGAATGTGGAGCTGACGGAGCGTTATCGGTCGGTCGCCACGATGCTCATGGAGCTGATCGACGCGGAACAAATCCACGGCGCGCAACGGACGCCGACCCGGCACGTCGTGGAAGCCATCCGCAACGCTCGGGTTGCGCTGGCGCACTTCATCAGGGATCAGGGCGAGCTTCCGCCGTCGTCGTTCCCCGGGCCTGTCGAGCTGGTCACACTGCTGAACGAGGGCGAAGGTCAGCGGGACAAGCTGGGGCCGCTGCGAGCGTGGTTGAAGGAGCACAGACGTGCCAACGCGGCGCAAACATCCTCCACGGCTGACCCCGAGCCCGGTGGCCCCAATCCGAGCAGTAGAGCCGTGCCGCCGTGGACTTGATCGGTTGGTCGCAGGTTCGAGCCTCCCACAAGCCTGCCCACATTCTTCCCACAAACCACGCGGGACAACGTGGCGCGGCGACATCAGAGGATGCCGGAAACCCCAGCAAACAAGCGGGTTGAGCCGCGTAGGTCATCGTCGTTTGCGCCGCAGGTCGATTCGACAAGGCGGAGGTCACTGGTTCGAGCCCAGTATCGCCCATTGGTGGATTTAGCTCTGGTGCAAGGATTATTCGGCCCATGAGAGCGGGCTTGGTAGCAATTTGGTAGCAATCCTCCGAGTCGTAGGATGTGCCGATGAAGCTGCACGAAGCCATCGACGCCGTGCTAGCCGACAGGCCCGCTGGCATGAGCACGCGCGAACTGGCTGACGAGATCCGGCGGAGAGGGCTCTACCTGAAAGGCGACGGTCAGCCTGCCTCGCCTGGGCAGGTTAAACGCTCGGGTCGGCAACAAGACGTACCGGGACCGCTACCGCAAAGACCACCTGGGTCGCATCTGCCTCGCGTAGCTCCGCCGATGGGGCGGGTATCGTTTGTCACGTACATACGTTCGATCTCTTGGAGGACTGATGCCAGGACAACGAAGGCACGTCACGCAGAGGCCAGAAGGTCAGTGGGCGGACAAAGCCGAGGGGGCAGAGCGTGCGGGTGGCCTGTACGGCACGCAGGCCGAGGCCCAGGCAGCGGCTACCCAGCACCTTCAGAACCGTTCAGGTGGCGGTGAGGTCGTGATCCACCGACCTGACGGCCAGATCCGCAACTCAAACACGATCAACAGGCCCGACCCAGATCCACCACGCGACACGCGTCACTGATCGCGGCGGCACGGAGCCCGTGACGTGATCCGAGTCCGCTATTCAGGGCCTATTCGTGGCGTGCACATGCTGTCACGTCAGCTTTCTGATGCTGGCTTCGAAGTGGAGTTCCCGCCGCCTATGGAGCGGCGCGGAGTCGGCCAGGATGTGGTCCACGTCACGATGGAAATCGGTTCGGCAGCGAAAGACGGCGTGGTGGGGTATGCGGCCGTTGAGGCTGTCAAGCGCATCGTGGGTGCCTTCAGAGAGCGCCACCCCGGCGTCGAGGCAGACGTAGAGTCCGACGAGGACGAGTAGTTCGCCCATCGTTTCTAGGCGCTGAGCGGCGGGACCCGAGACTCAAACGACGGAACGAACGATGGCGACAATCAGGAACGAGCTTCGGCAGAATGAGCAGGGCGAGTAGCGGGATCACGGGCGAGTTTCGCCGAAGCCTCCTAGCCAACCGATCTCGCGCTCGCGGCGGTGGTCAAAACGGGCGTGAAGCTCGCGGAGAATCACAGGAAGACGATCGCCAACACGGCTGGGCTCGGCGCTGGCGCAATCGAGCTGGGCAGATCCAGTCCCGCTTGGCTAACCGTGCGAGCAACCCTCACCGTCTGGATGGCCACTCAAGAGGAAACTCGTGGGGTAGGGTTCGCGGATGTATGTCAGCGCGAGGCACATCCCGAGCCTCGGGAACTTGCGTGCCGCACGGGCCGCAATGCTCGCCGTGGCTTTCCTGGTCTGTCTGTCGCTTGTGAGTGTATCCCGGGCGCTTGCCGCTTCCGGGCGCAGCGCGGCCCTGACCGTCTTGGCCACGGGGCTTCCCGCTGGACAGCCGGCGGACATCCTCATCTCCGGCCCAGGACTGCACCGGAGGATGTCCGGGTCGTCGTGGAACTTTGGGAGCGGCCTCCGGGATTTGACGGTCAGACAGTAACGGTTTGTGGTGTCTCGGCGTGAACGGCGGCGGCGGGGGTTGGAAGGGCGGCTCGTGCTGTGTGGCGTTCGATCGCGGCCACGAGCTTGGCGAGGTCGCGGTAGCCGATGATCCGCCGGAACTGCTGCTCGGCGACGAGCATCCCGGCGGCGGTCCAGCGCTTGCGCATATCGCCGTCCTGCCAGCGCTTCACGTTGCGCTGGGTGCGGCGGACGATCTCGATCATGCTCTCGCACGGGTTCGTCGAGCACAGCGTCTTTGCGAGTCCTCCTGTGATCGCGAGCCGCATCAGCGTCAGCGTCTCGGGCATCCCCTCCCGCAGCGAGGCGGCGGCATCGGGCCAGGTGCGGTCGAGCTCTGAAGCGAGGAGTTCGAGGCGCTGCTCGGCGAGATCGGCGTCCTTGAGCGCCCACGCGCCGCGGATCTTCGCCAGCACGGCGGGGCGGTCGCGTTCGGGCAGCAGATCGCACACATTTCTCTCCTTGTGACGGTGACAGCGATGCACCAGCGCACGCTCGCCGAACACGTCCTTGATCGCCCGGCGGATCGCCTTACCGCCGTCGATGACGAACAGGATCGCCTGCTCGGGGTCCAGGCCACGGTCCACGAGATCGGCCAGCAGCGTCCGGGCGAGCGTGGCGTTCTCGGTCGAGCCCTCCCACAGCCCGAGCGGGATCTTCACGCCCTCGGTCGAGATTCCGAGCGCGACGATGTGCGTGCGCCCGGCGATCTCAAGACCGTCGAGCATCATTACCGCCAAGCGCACGTCCTCCAGCCGCCGGCCCATCAGCTCGCCGAGCGCGGTCCGGGTGCGCTCGATGAACATCTCCGACACCGCACCGACTCTTCCCGGTCGCCGTCGAGGATCGCTCGACCTCCTCGCCGACGGGCTCCCCGACACCGGCGAACTTGCGCGTGGAGACACCGGCGAGCATCCGGTCCATCACCGCACGGGTCAACGGGTCGCGGTCGGCGAAGTACTCGTACGTCTGACCGGCAACTCCCGCTCGTCATCGGCCGTGCGCATCCGCGGCCGGCTGACCTGCACACGCCGTCCACCCAAGGTCATCGACCCGTCCTCGTGGCCGTGGCGCTTCGCCGTCCGGTCGGGATCATGCTTCCCCTTCGGACCCACGACCCCGTCGACCTCGAGCTCCATCAGCTCATGCACGACACCGAGCCCGACACCGACGCTCAGCGCGAGCAATCCCTCCCTCGCCGCCCCGACAAGCTCGCCGAGCGCCTCCTGGATCTCCGGTGGCAGCGAACTCTCGACAGCCTCGACAGCCGTCACGACCTGCGGCACGGATACCTTCTTCATGGCGGTTCCTCCTGTCCTCGCGGACTTGGTTGGCGCCTGTCACGCTCCCAACACGAGCGGACGAGGCGGGAGGACCGCCATACAAAGTTCCACGAGGACACGGACAACCTCCTGCACCGCCGACTGGCGAGCCCGAGCACACGTCTGGCGGTGCGACGGGGGCGCTACGTCCTCACGGTCTCCCCGGTTCTGATCGTGCGGTCCAACAGGGCCGTGCAGGCTCGCGCGACGGCTTATCCCGTCAAGCGCCGGATCGTCCTGACGCTCAGAGGCGCAGCGAGCCGGTCAGTCACGGTCCGCTACGGCTCGATCGTGAACCCCGACGTTCGCCGCGCGCCGCCGGTACTCGGGCGCACGGGAGAACCAGACGCCCCGACCGCGATCGTGATCGCGGCCCGGTCCGGCAGGCCAGCCGTCGGGGCGATCCTCACCAGCGGCCCAACCACGGCCCTGCCGATGGGCCTCGTCGCGAAGGTCACAGCCGTCAAGCAAGAAGGGTCGACGCTGCGAGTCTCGCTCGCGCCGGTCCCGGTCATCGAGGCCGTCCCGGAGCTGTCCTTCACCGGGGGCCTTCCGCTCACTCCGACAGCCGGCGCAGTCTCTGAAAGCGGCAGCACCGTACCCGCCCAGGCCGCGGGTGTTCGAGGGCGCGCATCTTCCGCGAGCTGCATCCCGCCGAAGCTCGTCCAGCTCGGCGCGCACATGGACAGTGTCGAACTGCGCGAAGCGTTCCTCGGCACCTGGCCACCGCAGGTCAGGCTGACGATCGCTGTCCGCACCACGGAGTCCCTCGGCATCGCGGTCGCTGCGGCCGGCGTCAACTGCGATTTTGATCTGCACGAACTCGGCCCCTACACCGCGGCGATCCCGGTCGGCCCGATCGTGATCCCGGTGTATGCGACCGTGCCGCTGAAGGCAGGCGTCCACATCAACGGGACGCTGCAGGCCGGCACCGTCAACCTCGCCAGCACCACCGTCGCTCACGCCGCCGCGGGTTGGGACGAAACCGCGGCCTCACTTAAACAGCAGGGCAGCAACGTCTGGATCACCGGCACGCTCGCGCTCACCGGTAGTGTCAAGCTGTCGGCTTCGATCGGCGTGCAGGCCGGCATCGGGATCGCCAAGGGCGCAAACGTCCATCTCGAAGCTGGCTTTGGCCCGGAGTTCGACTGGTCAAGCGGCCACGAATGCGAACTGCTGCTTGACCTCGGGTCACTCAGCGCTGGCGTCACCGTCCTCGATAAAACGCTCGACACACCCACCTTCACGCCGTTTCAGCTGCATCTCTGGCACGGCTGCGCGCCCGCCTCGACCACCCTGCCAGGTGGTGGCAAAGCCCCCGGCGGTGGAACGAACCCTCCGCCGATCCCGACACCACCCGGCAGGCCACTGTGTGAAGACTCCGGCTGCGGAAGCGCCCCGATCCCGCTGACCGGCGCGACGGCGCTCAGCGACGGTGGCAACGCCACGACCTGCGCGTTGCTCTCCGGCGGCAGCATCGACTGCTGGGGCGACGACGACGATGGTCAGCTCGGCAACGGCGTCACGACGAACCTGGAATCAAACCCCACGCCGGTCAAAGTCGCTGGCGTCACGACCGCCAGAGCGCTGGCCAGCGGCTACGCCAACTGCGCCGTGCTGACCAGCGGCAGCATCGACTGCTGGGGCGGCGGCGATCTCGGCAACGGCACCGCCCAGCCTGCCGGGACGGTCAGCACCGCTGTCCCGGTCAGCGGCGTCACCGACGCGACGTCTGTCGGGTCCGTCGGTATCAACGGGCAGAGCACATGTGCGTCGCTAGCGAACGGGACCGTCGACTGCTGGGGCAACAACTACACCGGCAACCTCGCCAGCGGCAACACAAACCTCAATGAAGAAGACCTCACACCCACGCCAGTCCCGGGCCTGAACAATGTCGCGAGCGTCTCCTCCGGAGGCTTCTTCTGCGCCCTGCTCAAAACCGGGCACATCGACTGCTGGGGCGAAAACGAATACGGACAACTCGGCGCGGGTGCGGGCGCCGGACACGAACTCTGCGACGGAGCTAGCGAAAAATACTGCAGCACCAAACCGCTCGAAGTACAGGGCATCAGCAACGCGACTGCGGTGTCAGTCGGCCAATCGAGCGCCTGCGCTCTGCTGGCCACCCGCCAGGTCGAGTGCTGGGGGCAGGAGGCCAGTACCTTCGGCCACGAAGATACGCCGGTCCCCATTCCGATTGAAGGGCTCTCGCAAGTCCAGGCGGTCGCGGCCGGCTGGGACGCGGACTGTGCTCTGCTGCAAGGCGGCAGCGTCGACTGCTGGGGCCTTGACTACTTCGGAGAGCTAGGCGACAACGCGCTGAGTGAAAGCGCGACACCTGTCGCGGCGGCCGTCTCGAACGCAACCGCCATCGCCGCCGGGTACGGACAGAATTGCGCGGTCCTCGCGGCCGGCGCCGTCGATTGCTGGGGCGGAGACGTCTTCGGGCAACTCGGCAACGGCAACGGCGGCGCCACAGCCCAGGGGGACAGCGCGACTCCGGTCTCCGTCGCCGAAGTCGCCAGCTGAGGCGATGCGCTGGCCAGGAATGAAGTCACCCGCCGCCCAGCTCGCCGCGGTTGGCTTGGTTGCCGCACTCGCCGCGCCAGCCATCGCGCACGCGGAAACACCGGAACTCGTGCAAGGCGCCGCCGCCGTCGCCTACCTGAACGTGCAGCGTGAGGCGAACGGAATCCCACCATTCACCAGCGAAGAGGCGAGCCTCACGTCGTGGTGCCCTAACGAGCGGGGCGGCGTCGGCGGCAGCGGCGATCGTGTCCTCTCGGCCGACCCGTACTGGGACGCCGGCACCTCTCCGTGGGCGCCCATCCCGACGGCGCCCGCCCCGTTTCACGAGGCGCTAATCTACGACCCCGTATTCACTACGGTCGGCGAGGTGAACGCCGAAGGACCGTACGACGGCGAAGGACCCGTTCTTCTCGCCGCGTGCGCGAGCGTCGCCAACGAACGCCCAGCGCCTAGCACCCCGGAAGGCGCAGTCTTCTACAGCGCACTCGGCGCCTCATGGGTGCCGCCGGCCGTCATCGCGTTCGAGGACTACACGCCGGCACAAGCGCTCGGACTGCCCTCCGAGACAGGCCCGAACCTGATCGCATACGCCATCCCCACATCCGGCCACCTGCCGCTGCCCGAGGCACCCCACGCGACCGCCACCGTCACCCTGACCTCGACCTCCGGCGAATCGGTGGCGAACATCGAGTCGGTCCCCGGCGAGGACTGCTTCATCATCGTCCCGCCGCCGCTACACCCCAACACCGAATACTCCGGTGAAGCGCAGATAGCGATCAACGCCTCCGAATCGGTTACGGACAAGCTGCACTTCTCAACCGGACCCGAAGAAATCGGCACCCCACCACCACCAACCAACAGCGGCGGGAGCCCGTCGCCCAGCCCACCGGCGACGACGAGCAGCCCCACCGTGGCACCGCCGACCCCGACGACAAGCAGCGCGACCCCGTCGGTGAGCATCCTCGCCGTCCGCCTGACCCACACGGGAGCCTCGCTACAACTCAGGCT
Source organism: uncultured Solirubrobacteraceae bacterium (assembly GCA_963826985.1). Taxonomy (GTDB): domain Bacteria; phylum Actinomycetota; class Thermoleophilia; order Solirubrobacterales; family Solirubrobacteraceae; genus Palsa-744. The sequence continues at coordinate 1,096,519 of CAWGYW010000002.1, read as the reverse complement.
CGGCGCGGCCGGCGTCACAACAATCAAGGGCTACGGCTTCAAGACGCTGTCACGGACGCTCACCGCCGGCGAACATCGCGTCACGCTCACCTTCACGAAGACCGCGAAGGCCAGCCGCGAGCACCACAAGCCCACAGTCCTTTCTGTGACCGTGAATGTAGCCGGAAAACAAGTGACCGCGCGTGAGCGGATCCGCCTGTAGATGTGTCTTCCGGACTTCCGGACGCGAGTGCCGAACCGCGACCGAGCGAACTGCACCTCGTCGCGTGGGCAGCCTGCCAAGTCTGCGGCTACGCAGCCAGGGCTTCGATCGGAGCGTGTCGCGCCCGCTTGCCCTTCGGCTGCGGGCGCACGCGCATCTCGATGTAGACGTCGGGCGCGTCGGCGACATCGGCGACCGTGTCCAATTGCACGTTGCGGCCCTTGCCGTCCAGCATCTTCGCGGCCAAGCGTGGCTATCTTTCCAGAGAGCAGATGCAAGAGATCGCAAAGCGGCTGATCGACGTTCTGGCGTCTCCCGGCGGGTAGGGCTTCGGCTAGATGCAGAACCGCTACGCCGGCGATGTCGGCGACTTCATCAAGGTGGGGCTCATTCGCCACTTGACGGCTGACGATCTCTCGTTCGACGTCAACTGGTATCTCACGCCCGATGAGGCCCACAACGCCGACGGTAAGCATGTTGCTTACGTCGAGCCTGGCAACCGCCAGCACGCGAGCCTGAAGGCGTGCGACCCCGATCTCATGCGATGTCTCACCGGGGTGGTCGCGGGCTCGCGCAGTGTGCAGTCACTTGAGGATTCCGGTGCGCTGCCTGTGGGCGCGTTGACCTTTGGCGAGGTCCTAGATCGCTCCGTGAATCGGCAGGCGTGGCACGAGCGTGCTCTGGCTGCGCTCGCAAGCGCCGACGCGGTGTTTGTCGATCCCGATAACGGGCTGGCCTCGGCATCCGGTAGACCGACGATCAAGCATGTGCTCACGGGAGAGCTTGCCGACTACGCGGCGCGTGGGCAGAGCCTCGTCGTTTATCACCACGCCGATCGGTCGGCGAAGGCTGAGGTTCAAGCGAAGGCCCAGCTTGGTCGGATCGCTCGCGCTGTCGGGCAGGTGCCGGTCGGCGCGATCATCGCGCGCAGGGGGTCCTGCCGTCTGTTTTTGGTCACGGCGAGCGACGAGCGCCTGAATGCCTTGGCGGATCGCCTTCAGTCCTTCGCTGAGCACTGGCGAGGACACGTCGAGCTGGCTCGGATATGAGGCTTGCACAAGTCCGGGAGTCGGAATAGCTAGAAGACAGGCCAGCACAATGTGGGGGAAGGGCCGCACGGCGGGTCGCGTCACCTTAAGAGCGAAATCCCACGTAACGTGTCGGGCGGGCTTCCTCTCTGAGGCGGAAAGAACTAAAGGGGGCGCTTGAATGGCTGAGGCCAAGCGGGGTGATGAGGACGGCGCGGGGAACGGGCTGAGTCGCTGGTGGAAGAGCAGGAGCACGAAAGGCAAGGTGCTCTGGAGCGCGCTGGCTGTGTTCGTCCTACTCATCGTGATCGGCGCGGCAGTGGGAGGGAGTAGCAACAGCACGAAGGCAACCTCGGTAGGCGTCGGATCGGTGGTGAAGCCTCCACCGGAGCCGTCGGTCCAACTGCATCTCAATCAGGGGAGTTTCTCCCAGACCGGCTCTCAGGCGACGCTGACAGGCACCGTTACGCCAGGTGCCGCCGTGACCGTCGACGAACACCCGGCCGCCGTTCACGGGGGTGGCTGGCACGGGACGGCGCAGCACCTCCACGTCGGTGAAAACACCATTGTCGTCAGCGCGTCCCTTATAGGTCACCGGTCAGCTGAATACACCATCACGGTCACCCGGCATCACACCCAAGCCGAACTAGTGGTTCGTCTGTGAAGTTCGTGGGTTATGCCTCGAGGACCTTGCCGGTGTAGGTCCACTTGAATGGTTTGGCGGTCTGGTTGTAGGTCTCGATAAACGCGAGCATCTGCTCGGCGAGGTCTTCCTCGCTGAAGAAGATGCCGTGCTTGAGCAGTCGGCGGTAGAGGATCGAGAAGAAGATCTCGACCTGATTCAGCCACGAGGCGTGGGTGGGGGTGAATTGGAAGCTCCAGCGGGGGTGAGCGGCGAGCCATTGCTGTACCTCTTCGGTGCCGCGGGTGGAGAGGTTGTCGCTGACCGCGATGATCTGCTGGCCCTCGATGACGGGGATCTCGCTGTCGAGCTGGTCGAGGAAGCGGATCAGATCGAAGCGGTTGCGGGTCTTCGAGGTCATCGCGAGCACGTCACCCTCGTGGACCTTCAGACACGCGAACAGGCACTGCGTGCCGTTGCGCTCGTTGCGCCGACGTCGGCGCAACACCCGTTAGGCCGACCCGGTGGTTATGCCGATGACGGACGGAAGTTCCTGCACGTTGGGATGATCGCCATCGCATAGTCGGCATAACGCTGGCTGCTGTGGTCATGCTGCTGTCCCCGATGCAGGAGAAGGAGGCAGCATGGCCAGACTGTCCGGCAGGGCGAGCAGGGTTGAGGTGGCGGGGCCATTGGCGCCGTTCGTGGATGTGTATGAGGCGGAGCTGAGCGACCGCGGCTATGCGCCGCGGACAATTGTGAGCCACGTTCGGCAGGTGGCGCGGCTGAGCTGTTGGCTTGAGGCGGGCGGTTTGACGGTGGCTGGCCTGAGCATTGAGCGTCTCGAGCAGTTTCGCGAGGCGCGGAGGGCTTGGGGCGGAGGCGGTGGGTGCTCACTTCAGGGGTTGATGCTGCTGTTGGAAGTGTTGCGTGGACTGGGGGTGCTGGAGGCTGAGTCCTCAGCGAGCGTGGACTCGACGCCGACTGAGCAGTTGCTGGCTTCCTTTGCCGAGTATCTGCTTCGTGAGCGGGGGCTTGCGGCGGGAACGGCGATCGCGTACGTGGGTTACGCTCGGCGTTTCCTGGTGGGGCTTTCAGGTGACGGCGAGCTGTCCGGGGTGACGGCTGGCGAGGTGACTGGCGCGGTGTTGCGCGAGTCGGTTGTGGTGTCGGCGTCCTCGGCGCAGTACTTCGTTACGGCGTTGCGCTCGTTTCTGCGCTTCTGCTTGATCGAGGGGCTGGTGGAGGCGGATCTGTCGGCGGCGGCGCTGGCGGTGACGGGTCGGCGACGGTCATCGCTGCCGATGGGCATCAGCAAGAGCGACGCGGCGGCATTGCTTGGCTGTTGTGATCGGCGGCGGGCGCTCGGCCGTCGCGATTACGCGGTGATCATCACGCTGCTGCGTCTTGGGTTGCGTGCCGGCGAGGCGGCTCGCTTGACGCTCGATGATGTCGACTGGCGTGCTGGTGAGATCGTGGTGCACGGCAAGGGCTGCTGTGAGGATCGTCTGCCTCTGCCCGCCGATGTGGGGGAGGCGATCGTGGGTTATCTGCGGCGGGGTCGGCCTGAGGGCAGGCGGCGGGAGTTGTTCTTGCGAGCCCGAGCGCCGATCGGTGCGCTCGGGCGTGGCGGGGTTTCCGCGGTCGTCCGCCGCGCCTGTGTCCGTGCGGGAATCCCGGGAGTCGGGGCGCATCGTCTGAGGCACACAGTCGCGTGCGAGATGGTCAGGGTCGGTGTTCCGCTGCCAGAGATCGGCCAGGTGCTGCGGCATCGCAGCCTACAGACCACCGCGAACTACGCCCGGGTTGATCTCGATCGGCTGCGGCTGCTGGCCCAGCCGTGGCCGGAAGGGACGGGACGATGAGCGCGCTCGATGCCCACGTCCAGGACTATCTGCGGTTGCGGCGTGCACTGGGGTTCAAGCTCAAGCCTGAGGGGCGGCTGCTTCCTCAGCTCGTTGCGTACCTTGGCGCCGTTGGCGCGAGCACGCTGACGAGCGAGCTGGCGATCGCTTGGGCGCGACTCCCGGCGGGCGTGCAGCCAATCCAGTGGGCTCACCGGCTCAGCGCCGCCCGCGCGTTTGCCGCCTATCTGAAGACGATCGAACCAGCGACCGAGGTTCCGCCGGCCGACGTGTTCGGCGCCCGCCAACGCCGCCGGACTCCATACCTGTGGGCGTCGGCCGATGTCTGCCGCCTGCTCGACGCGACGCGGGCGCTGCGGCCGCTGCTGCGCGCTGCGACCTATGAGGCGGTGTTCGGGCTGCTCGCCGTCTCAGGCATGCGAGTCGGCGAGGCGATCAGCCTGGATACAGACGATGTCGATCTGGACGCTGGTGTGCTCACGATCCACGAGGCAAAGCTCCGTCGTGTCAGGCTGGTGCCGCTGCATCCGACCAGCAGCGAGGCGCTGCGCCGATACGCGACCGAGCGCGACTGCTTGTGCCCGAGGCCGCGATCGACCGCGTTCTTTCTCTCAACCGTCGGGACCACGCTCGACTACAGCTGCGTGTGGCGAACATTCGCGCAACTGAGCTCAGCGATCGGAGTCCGCAGCACAAGCGGCGTTCAACCGAGAATTCATGATCTCAGGCACAGCTTTGCTGTCAGCGCCCTGATCGGCTGGCAGCGAGCTGGCGTCGATGTCGGGGAGCACATCGCGGTGCTCTCCAACTACCTCGGGCATGTGGGCCCGGCGGGCACATACTGGTATCTGTCGGCCGCCCCGGAGCTGATGGGACTGGCCGCTGAGCGCCTCGACGACCGATATGGAGCACGCCGATGACCGCGCTCGCACCTACGCTACAGGCGTTTTTCACTGACCGTCTCGTTGGACAGCGCGACGCGAGTCCGAACACGATCGCTGCTTACCGCGTGAGCCTTCGGCTGCTGCTGCGCTACGCCTCGCAGCGAACCGGGAAGCCGCCGTGTGAACTCGACATCGACGATCTCGACGCGCCGCTGATCGCCGCGTTCTTGGAGCACCTCGAACGCGACCGGCACAACACGGCCAGGACCCGCAACAACCGGCTCGCCGCGATCCACTCGCTGTTCGCCTACGCCGCTTTGCAACATCCCGAGCATGCAGCGTCGATCAGCCGGGTGCTCGCGATCCCGCCAAAGCGGACCGAGCGCAACCTCGTCACCTACCTCACCGATCCGGAAGTCGACGCGTTGATCGGCGCGTGCGACCTGAGCACCTGGACCGGCCGGCGCGATCACGCGATGCTCGTGCTAACGATCCAGACCGGACTACGGATCTCCGAGCTCGCCGCGCCTCACCTGCGCCGACATCACGCTCACCACCGGAGCCACCGTTCACTGCGTCGGAAAGGGCCGCAAGGAAAGACGAACACCGCTGGTCCCGCTGACCAGGACAGTGCTACGAGCCTGGCTCGCCGAACGCCAAGGCGCACCGACCGAGCCACTATTCCCGACCACCACCGGCAAGCATCTCAGCCGTGACGCGATCGAGCGGCGCCTCGCCCGCCACGTCGCGACCGCCGCTGCGAGCTGCCCGTCGATCGCGAGCAAGCACATCACCGCACACACGCTCCGGCACACAGCCGCTATGCGCCTACTGCTCTCCGGCGTCGACGTCACCGTCATCGCGCTCTGGCTCGGCCACGAGCAGGTCTCGACAACAAACATCTACCTGCACGCCGACATGGCCCAAAAGGAACGAGCGATCGCTCGCACCACCCCACCCGACACCAAACCCGGACGCTACCAAGCACCCGACACACTCCTAGCCTTCCTCGACGACCTGTGATACGCCGACCACCTCACCGCTTCAACCCACCTTGAGCCAGAGAATCTCGCGCGAGTCGGCATAACCACCGGGTCGGCCTAACGGATGTATTCGTGCTCGCGGCGTGTCGGTCGCCCAGGAGCAGGAAGCATGTCTGGCTTGGTCGGTGCCTTGGCCTGGATCCCGGTCTTTTCGTCGATCGAGACGACCAGCACGTTCTCTGGCGGATTCACGTACAGTCCGCAGACGCCTTTCAGGCGCTCCTCGAACTCGGGGTCGGAGAAGTCGCTCATCACCCAGTAGTCGGTCAGGTGCGGCTTGATGTCGGCGCGCGCGAGAATCGTGTGTGCCTGGGCGCGCGACATCCCCACCGCCTGCCCGAGCTGCTCATAGGTCCAGCGTTCCTGCTGAGCCCCCTCCGGTGTCTCCGGTGGACGCGTGCACGCCTTGGCGATCAGCCTCGCCCTGTCCGCCTGCGAATAGATCAGAGGTTTACCCGAGCGCGGCAAGTCACGGAGCCCGGCGATCCCATCCTGCTCATAGCGCGCCCGCCACTTCTGCGCCGTGTTCGTCGAACACCCCACCAGCCGGCCGATCTCCGCGGCAGAACGACCTTCCGCGGCACAAAGCACGATCTGGGCGCGCTCGACCATCCGCACCTCAGCAGTGCTCGAGCGCACAATCCGTTCAAGCTCCGCTTGATCGTCCGCTGCGATCTCAACGCTCTTCGCCAACGCAGGCATACCGAACCTCCATCATCGCTGGACCCAACCACCGACGAGTTCGGCAAAGACTACGACACCCCTTCAACCACCAACAAACTTCACAGACGAACCACTAGAAGCAATAGCTCAAGCCAACAAAGAAAGGGAGGCACGCGAAAGGGCAAAGCGGGAACAAGCGGAACGCGTAGAACGAGAGCATAAAGAAGTCGAAGAACGCGCAGAACGGAAACACCAAGAAATCGAAAGCGCCACCCTGTCTCAGCAGAATGCGCTGAAGTCCGCTGAACAGTATCTCGAAACGTCCGCGTTTTCAGAAGCCGGGCTGATCGAACAGTTGTCTTCCGAAGCCGGTAGTAAATATCCGCACTCGGACGCTGTCTGGGCTGTGGAACACCTCGAAGTGAGCTGGAACGAACAGGCCGTGAAAGCAGCCAGGCAGTACCTCAGCACGTCATCGTTTTCATGCCAGGGGCTGATCGAACAGCTCTCGTCCGAAGCCGGTAGCAAATTCACCGCGGCGCAAGCCGAATACGCCGCCAACAAGGTCGGCTTGTGCTGAGGTGTCCCTGCCAGCGTTGGCCACGAGGAGCCAAGCGACCGCTACCCTAACCTGGCCCGGCCATTCAGCCGGTGAGGCTAGAGCCAGGCTGGGTGTGACGGAGCTTTGATCTGGCCTGGGTCAGAAGCGAGTCCAAGCGTGAAAGAAGCCCGATGACGGATTGCGGCGACGGCCTATTCCAAGAGGTCGTCGAGCATCTCGTGGAGTAGTGAGTTATCGCCGCGATGGCTCTCGTGGGCGGCGAGGATGTTGCGCTCGGCATCGAGGTGGACCCATGCAATCGGATGGCCGGCGGCCTTGGCGATCTGGCCGAGAAACGCGCGTTGGGTGCGCCCGTTGCCCTCGCGGAAGGGATGGACGGCGTTGATCTCCGCGTAGTAGTGCGTCAGGCGTTCCAAGAACTGCTCGCGGTCCAGGCCGTGGAGGCGGTCCTCGTGAGCGAGGTCCGCGAACAGCGTCGTCAGGTAGGGACCGATGTGCTCAGGCAGTGCGAACAGGTCGCCGTCCTTGGTGATGCGCACGGTGCGCAGCTCGCCGGCCCACGAATAGATGTCGCCGAAGATGTGGCGGTGTGTCGCTTGCAGGTGGGCGAGGTCAAAATCGCCGGGAATAAAACGCCGCTCGAGCTGCGCTACGCGGATGGCGCTGAGTGCTGCCTCGCGCTCCGCAAGCTCGGCCGCGTCGCGCAAGTCCAGAAGGTTCCGCAGCACGTCTGTGCCGGGATAGACGTATGGATCGGCGGTCACCGCCGCGACGTATCGAGAGTCCCGGCGTCGAGACTACGCCCGTGCCGGGACGAGCAGCTCACCGAGCGGCTCGCCAGCGGCTATCAGACGTGCTGCGTCGTCTAGCTGTGCGTCGGTCAGTTCCCCACGCCCCCATCGGCCCAGGAGTGCCTCGGCTACGCCGGGATCGAGACCCTCGGCGCGCACGGACGCCAATGCGTTCTCGGCAGCTTGGGCGCGCGTCGTCATGCCCTTATTCTACCGTCGCGGCTTGCCCCTGGCCTTGGTAGCAATTTTGGTAGCAATTTGAGCGAACCTGAGCTGATCCGAGAGCGCTAAACCCCAATAAAACTCGGCTATCTGACCGTACCTGAGCCCCAGGGGCGAGTTCGAGCCCAGTATCGCCCATGACAGTGGTCTGCCGTGATCGTACCTGACGCTACCGGGCCGGCTGTCACAGGTCCCGTGGGCGCACCGCGATGTTGAGTCGCGCGACTCCGCGGAGTAGTCGCTCGTCGACGCTCACGAGCTTACATGCGAGCATTTGTGCGAGCGCCACATATTGCGCGTCGTAGGTCTTGGCCCATCCGAGGTCGTCGGCGACGCGCCAAGCGGCCTTGATCAAACCGTCGGGGGTTTGGATCTTGACGGGCGCTTTGAGTAGACGGTCGAGCATGGTCTTTGAGCGCTGCGCGGTGATCTCTTTGCGCCAGGTCATCTCGTGCAGTACCGAGCTTGCCTCGACGAGCATGAGCTGAGGCGCGACGAGCCCGTGTCCGTGCAGTCGCGCAAAGCCCACGGGCGTATGGCAGGCTGCCACCGCCACGGATGCGTCGACTACGAGCATCCGGGTTAGTGGCCGCTGCGGGAGCGATGCAGCGCGGCTACCCAGTTCGGTGCCGGCGAGCCGTCGTCGCCGACCTTCCACTCGTCGGGCAGCTCTGCCATCGGGAATAGCTCGTCTTCGATTCGGCGGAGATCGCCTGCCTCGATCTCATGGTGTCGGCCGACACGTCGTGCCGGCAAACGCCCGGACCTGATCCAGCGGCGGACCGTCTCGGGGTTCCTCCCGATCTTCTCGGCGGCTTCGGCGACAGACAGCATCATGAAAAATTGTAGGGGTGGATGCGGACCCCCTCCAAAGGCGCGACGCGGCATGCTTGGGCCGACCGGAGCCAGGTCTGTTGCTCCGCTGGCGGTCGCGGCGAAGCGAGCGTCACGCGCGTCGCTAGCTTGCCTGTTGCCCTGTCTGCTTCCGGCCCGTGCCTCGACCTGCGATCGCGCGACCGAAGCGGGATAGCGCCCGGCTCTTGGGGTCCGGTCCGGGCCCGACCGCGCGAGCGCCATCGGTTTCACCAGCTTCGATGTCGAGGGCGCTGCGCTCGAGCCTGCGCTGCGCAGGCACTAGATCGCGGTGGCGCTCGCGCGCCATCGCGCGCGCAATGTGATCGCTGTGCATGCGTTCACTCTTGTGCAACGCCCCGCGTTCACTCAACACATTTAGCTCCACCTGAGAGTCGGACGGTGGCAAATTTCAGGCTGGCGCCGCGGCGACCGCGTCGACGAGCGTATCGCCATCCAGCGTTCGCAGGTACAGCACATGGCGCCTCACGCGCCTGCGATTCACCAGGCCGGCTTCGGCGAGCACCGTCAGCTGCTGGGAGATCCCGCCGCTGGTGACCCCGAGCAGCCCCGCGAGCTCCGTCGTCGAGCGGGGACAGTCGAGTGCCATCAAGACCGCGGCGCGGTTTCGTCCCAGCAGGCGCGCCAGTGCATCTGGAGCCGCGTCTTGCTGAGACTCCCACAGCATGCCGATGCCGCGCGCCGGATAGATCAGCGCCGGTTGCCACGGCGGCGCGGTCACCATGAACACCTTCGGCCAAGCGAATACGCTCGGGATCAACAGCAGGCCGCGGTCGTCGAGGTCGAGCCGCCCGCCGCAAAATTTCTGGTGGCCGGCGCAGTCTTTGTCGATTCGCAGCACACCGTCGTTCCATCTGACGGTCTCGTCGAGGTCCGCGAACAGCGCTCGTGTGCCGCCGTCGGCGATCTGGCGGGCGCGGTAGAGGATGTCGTGCTCGAGCAGCGAGCGGATCCGCTCCCAGTCATCGGCGATCGCGGCCGCCCAGTAGCGGCGCATCAGCTCTGCGAGACACTCGACCGCCGCGCGTGGCTCGGTCAGGAAGGGGCGCAGGACCGCCGGGATCGGCTGCCCCTCGTAGGCGACGCGCACCTCCGCCCGTATCTGCTCGGGCGCAATCGCCACCATCCTCTCCACCTCCTCCTCAAAGCGCGTGAGTGGGCTTGCCGGCAACGGGTGGATGAAGTCTGGGTTGTACGTGTCGGAGCCCTGCAGCGCGCGCAGCGAGGAGAGGTCGAGGTCGGCCGTTCGCGGTTTCGCCCGCGCCACCCAGGGCAGGTGCAGCGCTCCGCGGCTTGGATCCTCGAGCACCGCCGTGCTTGCGACCATCTCGATTGTCGGCGAGATCGCAAAGCGAACGCGTGTCAGAGCCTCGGTGTTGAAGACGATCTCCAGCATGCTCCAAGCTTCGCCCACGACCGTGCTGGAGTCGAGAGATTCAGCTCAGGCTAAATGTATCGGCTGTCGCGGCGCAGCGGGCGTGTAAGCTGTTCCCAGGCGTCAACAGGCGCCGGTCGCGTGGGGCCACGCCGGTCGTGGATGAGGAACACAAGAGGAGCGGAGAGCCATGAGAACCACTCCCATGAAACGCACTCGTGTGCTGTTTGTGCTTGCGTGCATCTTCGTCGTGGGCGGGCTGATCTCCGCGGGGGCCAGCATCGCGACGGCCGCGCCCGCCGCCAGACCTCTCGCCGGCAGGCTGCATCTGCACAAGCGCGCGCTGGCGACCGGTCGCTCGGCACCGCGCCCGCACTGGGCGTGCCCCGAGGGAGCCTGTGAAGCGATCGCCCTACCGCCGCCGACCCGCACGGCGCACGGGTTCGCCCTTCCGCTCACCCACCGCCTGCTCGAAGGCAGCGGCGAGCTCGGGGGATATGACCCCGCGGACCTCCAGTCGGCATACGAGATCCCCACGGGGGGCGGCTCCGGGCGGACCGTCGCGCTGATCGACGCCTATGGGTATCCGCGTGCCGAATCGGACCTCGCCAAGTACCGCTCGCGTTACGGCCTGCCGGCGTGCACCGAAGCGAACGGCTGCTTCGAGAAGGTCAACGAGGCAGGCGAACGGGGCAACTACCCGCCGGAAGAACCCGGCTGGGATGCCGAGGCGGCGCTGGACGCGGACATGGTGTCGGCCGCCTGCCCCGAATGCCACATCCTACTCGTCGAGGGGAGCACCGAACTCCCCGCGGATCTCGGCGACGCGGTCAACACGGCCGCCAGGTTGGGTGCGACGGAGGTCAGCAACAGCTACGGCTACCCCGAACAGCTCGAAGAATATTGCGGGAGCACAGGCTGCGCTCAGTTCAACGGAGACTACGAGCACGCGGGCGTGCTGATCTTCGCCTCCGCCGGAGACTCCGGGTTCGAGGACACCTACTTCGACATCGGCCTCCAAACGAACTTCCCCGCCGCCTCGCCGAACGTGGTGGCGGTGGGCGGGACGGCGCTCTACCGAGATGCCTCCAGCACGCGCGGTTGGCGCGAGCAGGTGTGGGACGAACCGGAACTCGAAGCCGGGAGCGGCGGCGGTTGCAGCAAGTTCGAGTCCAAGCCGGCCTGGCAAAGCGATGGGGGGTGCACCCACAGGACCGACAACGACATCGCCGCCGACGCCGCCGTCGAAACGGGCGTGTCGGTGCGGGTCGATGGCCATTGGGAAGTCTACGGTGGCACCAGCGTGGCCTCGCCGCTCACCGCCGGGATCTACGCGCACGCCACCTCATCCGAGCGAGCGCAGGGGGCCGACTTCTTCTACAAAGACCCCTCATCCCTGTTCGACGTCACCGAAGGGTTCAACTGGAACCCCGAAAGCCCGAGCAGCGAATGCGCCCCCAACGAATACCTCTGCAACGCTGAGGTTGGCTACGACGGACCCACCGGGCTCGGCACCCCAGACGGCGTAGTCGAACTATCCCCCGAAGCCCCCACCGTCACGAGCATCTCCCCCAAGAACGGGGTCGCCGCGGGAGGCACCGAAGTGACGATCACCGGCACCAGCCTGACCGGCGCCAAAGAAGTGAGGTTCGGGAGCGCGGAGGCGAAAGAATTCAAGGTCGACTCCGCGACTTCGATCACCGCCGAATCGCCCCCCGGGACGGGGACCGTCAACGTGACCGTCACCAACGCCGTCGGCACGAGCCCCGCCGTCAAGAAGGGCAAGTTCAAATACAAAAAGGCTAAAAAATAGGGCGGTGGGCGGGGCGCTAGCCCAGCCGATGCCTACGAGCTTGTGTTGCGCTCCGATCGCAACGCACGCGTGCGCCGCCAGGGGACCGCTGCGCCGCCGGCGCTCCGACAGCAGGCCAACACCGATTCGCGCGATTTTGGACATCCGGCAGTACGGCGAGCTGATGGCGACTGGCTAACGTGCCGGGCCTCAGCCCCTCAACCCCGGAGGTCGCCATGGATCGCGTCGATGACAGCCGCACCCTCCCGAGCAGCTCGCCCGAGATCGTTCCGCTGCTCGTCGGACTGGTCGGCATCTCGATCCCCGTCGGGCTGCTCGCCCTGGCCGCCGTCGGCGGAAGCGTGGTCGTGCTCGTGTTCGCGGTGCTCGCGATGCTGGCTGTCGCGGGTGGAACCCTCACGTTCATGTTCGCGCTCACGCAGGACCGCTCCGACGAGCTGCCAAACAGCGCCGACGCGTAGCGTCACGGGACAGAGCCCGCGGGTGCCTATCCTTGCTTGACGGGGTGGGCGGGAGCCCACCGCCCTCGCTGCCGAGCGTCCGCGCGCGGCGCGAGCGGAGCCAAACCAGCGGAGGGGAGCGCCAGGAGCCATGACGGACAAGCCGATACTGCAGCCCGGACCCGAGCACCCGATCACGGTTGAGCCAAACCCGGCACGCGTGGTCGTGTCGGTGGCGGGGCGGGTGCTCGCCGACACCCGCGATGCGCTGACGCTGCGCGAGGCGAGCTATCCGCCCGTGCAGTACATACCGCTCGCCGACGTCGACATGTCGCTGCTCGAGCCAACGGACAACGCCAGCTACTGCCCGTACAAGGGCGATGCCAGCTACTACAGCGTCCCCGTCGGCGGCGAGCGAGCGGTCAACGCCGTCTGGACCTACCGGGCCCCGTTCGCGGCCGTCGCCGAGATCGAGGGTCACGTGGCCTTCTATCCAGATCGTGTCGATGCGATCGACGAGCAGGACGCCGCCTGATCGGAGGAGCCGATGCCAATCGCGCTGATGCTGGCGACGCTCACCGATCGCCGCGACTTCGGCGAGGACTGGTTGCTCGAGCGAAAGCTGGACGGTGAGCGCTGCGTCGCGCGCAAGGACGGCGGCACGGTGCGCCTGGAGTCGCGCAACGGCAAAGATCTCACCGGCACCTACCCCGAGGTTCGCGGCGCCGTTGGCGCCCAGCGTTCGCCGGCGCTGCTGATCGACGGCGAGCTCGTCGCCTTCGACGACGAGCAGACGTCCTTCAGCCGGCTGCAGCAGCGCCTCGGGGTCGCCAGCCCCTCCGCCCAGCAGCTCGCCACCTACCCGGTCGTCTACTGCGTGTTCGACATCCTCGAGCTCGACGGCGAGGATCTCAGCGGCCGCCCGCTGCGTGAGCGCCGCGAATCACTGCAACGTGCGCTGCGCCCGAGCGAGGCGCTGCAGCTGACCGAAGCCTGGCAGGGCGACTCCGAGCGGCGCTTTGCCGATGCCTGCCGGGCCGGCTGGGAGGGACTGATCGCCAAGCGTGCCGATGCGCCCTACGCGCGCGGGCGCTCGAAGGACTGGCTGAAGCTGAAGTGCGCCTGGGAGCAGGAGTTCGTGATCGGCGGCTTCACCGAGCCTGGCGGCAGTCGTACGGACTTCGGCGCGCTGCTCGTCGGCTACCACGAGCGCGGCGCGCTCCGCTACGCCGGCAGGGTCGGCACGGGCTTCAACGCGGCCACGCTGCGCGACCTCGGCGCCAGGCTGCGAGGGCTGCAGAGGCCCGACTCGCCGTTCCTCGACGCACGACCGATCCCGCGGGGCACGCACTGGATACGCCCCGAGCTCGTCGCGCAGGTCGGCTTTGCGGAGTGGACGAGCGACGGTCGATTGCGCCAGCCGCGCTTTCGCGGCCTGCGCGATGACAAGCCGGCGGGCGAGGTCGTGCGCGAGCGGCCGCGGTGAGCGCCGAGCGCGGCAGGCGGAGCACAGGCAAACGGGCCCGCATCGACCGCTGGGCCCCCGGGCGCGAGCGCCTGCGTGCGGCCGACCCGCGGATGGCCGCCCTGGTGGACGCCGACCCTGGGCTTGACCCCGACGAGCTGTTCGCGGACATGCCGCACGACCTGTGGGGCGCGCTCGTGCTGCAGGTGATCAGCCAGCAGCTCTCGCTCGCGTCCGCCGCGGCGACCCTCGTGCGGCTGCAGGCGCTGCACGGCGCCCGCATGCCAACTCCGCACGAGCTGCTCGCCACCGACGTCCAGGCGCTTCGCGGCGTCGGCCTGTCTGGCGCCAAGGCCATCTACCTGCACGACATTGCCGCGCGTCTCGAGGGCGGCCGGCTCGATCCCGAGCGACTGCGTGGTCTCGATGACGATGACGCGCGCAACGAGCTCACGCAGATCAAGGGCGTCGGGCGCTTCACCGCCGACGGGGTGCTGATGCTGGCGCTGCATCGGCGCGACGTGTGGCCCGCCGGCGACCTCGCGCTGCGCCGCGCCGTCGAGCGCGTCTGGGGACTCGAGGTCCCCGCGACGGTCGCGCAGGTGGACGAGGTTGGCGAGCGCTTCAGACCCTGGCGGACGCTCGCCGCCACCTACCTCTACAGGGCGGGAGCGCCCTGAGCATGGATCTGCAGCTACGCGACCGGGTCTACGTCGTCACCGGTGCCGGCCGCGGCCTGGGCTTTGCGGGCGCGCGGACGCTGGTGGCGGAGGGCGCCCGCGTGCTCCTCAGCGGTCCACACGAGGCCCGCGTCCGGGAGGCGGCCGAGCGCCTTACGCAGGGTGGGCAAGCGGCTGAGCAGGTCGCCTGGATCATCGCCGACAACGCCGACGTCGCCACGCCGGATCGGTTGATCGCCGCCGCCGAGGAGCGCTTTGGCCGCGTGGACGGCGCGCTTGTGAGCGTCGGCGGGCCGACGCCCGGCACCGTCGCCAGCACGCCCGACGATGCGTGGCGGACGGCGTTTGAGAGCGTGTTCCTGGGCGCCGTGCGCCTCGCGCGGGTGCTCGGGCCCCGCCTTGCCGGCGACGATCGTCGCGGTGGGGGAGAGCAGCCGATCACCGGTACGGGCGGCGCGCTCGTGTTCGTGCTGGCCTCATCGGTGCGCGTGCCGCTCGCCGGGCTGGCCGTCTCAAACGGCCTGTTTCCGGGTCTCGCGGGCGTCGTCAAGATGCTCGCCGAGGAACTCGGTCCGTCCGGCACGCGCGTGAACGCGATCCTGCCGGTCAGGATCGCCACGGACCGTGTGCGCGAGGTCGATGCGCTGAGTGGCGATCCCGACGAGGTGCGTGCTCGCAAGTCTCAGGAGATCCCACTGCGCAGGTACGGCGAGCCGGAGGAGTTCGGGCGCGTCGCCGCGTTCCTGCTCTCGCCGGCCGCCTCCTACATCACCGGCGCGATGCTGCCCGTCGACGGTGGCGCGATGCGCGTGATCTGAGCGATGAGCGCGAGCCCGAACGTCAGCCTGCGTCTTTCCAACGCGCCTGAGAGCGTCGCGGTAGTGCAGCGCGCCCTGCGCGTCCTTGCCGCCGTCGTCGGTCTCGACGCGCTCGAGGCCAATGACCTCAATACGGCCGTCACCGAGGTCTGCAACAACGTCGTGCTTCACGCCTACGACGGGCAGCGGGGACCGCTCGAGCTCGACCTCTTCGCGCTGGCCGGAACGCTCGAGGTCGTGGTGCGCGACCGTGGCATCGGCATCCGCCCGCACGTGGGCGAGCGGCGCCAGCCCCACACCGGTCTCGGCATGCCGATCGTCCACGCCCTGACCCAGCACCTCGCCTTCAGCAAACTCGCGGGCGGCGGCACGGAGGTTCGCATGCGCTTCACCACGCCCGACGTCGCCGCGCTCGAGCCGCTCGCCGATCACGAGCCGGACCGTGGGAGCGACGGCGCGGCGATGGGTGAGGGCGCAATCGCGATCGCCGTGGCCCCGAGCTCTCTGGCGCACGCCCTCCTGCCCGGGATCCTCAGCTCGCTGGCCAAGCAGGCGCTGTTCTCGACAGAGGCGCTCGACGGGCTGGGGCTGCTCGCAGACGCGCTCACCGCGAACGCACGCGATTTGAGCGACTCCGGCCAGCTACGGGCGACCGTCGAGCTCGCGCCGGGCGAGCTGGAGCTGCGGGTGGGGGCGCTGCCAGCTGGCGCGCCCGCGAGACTGTTCGCCGCGGTGGCCGATGCTGCGGGCGGTCGACTGGCGATCGAGTGCCTGCACCAGCTTGGCGCTCAGACCACACACGATGCGGGCGAGACGCTCGCGCTGCGGCTGCACGAGCCCCGCTGAGCGGATGCTCTAGCGCTCGCGGCTACGGTCCGCTTGGGGTTTTCCATTCGCGAGCGCCCTCTTCCGGGAACGAGTTCGGTGGCACCGTCACCGGGGCGCTCTCTTCGCAGGCGCCGTCTTTGACTTCGTGTTTGGTCAGCGTCACGTTGGGCAGATTGCCGCCCGTCGAGTTTCGCTTGGCGAAGTTGAACGCGCTGGTCAGATCGCCGACGGTTTCGCGTCGCCACGGGCTCAGGTTGGGCACCTCGACCCCGAAGCGCGTCTCCAGGAAGCGCAGCATCGAGGTGTGGTCGAATGTGTCCGAGCAGAGAAAGCCGCCGCGGCTGAACGGCGACATGACGATCATCGGCACCCTGAAGCCCAGGCCGATCGGGCCGGTGATTTCACCGTCGTCGTTGGTCACATCCGCGACCGTCAGGTACTCGCTCGCGGTCCCAAGCGGCGGCACCGGCGGGGCGACATGGTCGAAGAAGCCGCCGTTCTCATCCCAAGTCAAGAACAGCGCCGTCGAGTTCCACACGCCATGGTCTTTGAGCCTGCGCAGCAGGTTCTCGACGATGAACTCGCCCACCTTCGCCGAGGAGTAGCCGGGGTGCTCGGTTTGATCCAGCGACACGTTGATCCAGGAGACCTGGGGGAGTTCCCCGTTCTTCAGATCGGTGACGAAGTCGTTCGGATAGACGGGGTCGAAGGCGAGCGCGGCGAGCTCCGGGTTGGTCTTGTACGCCTGGAAGAAGTTGAGCACGTTGTCGTACAGACCCTCTTCGGAGCCCGTGTAGACCTTCCAGCTAACCCCCGCCGCGGAGAGCTGCTCGGGCATCGTCGTCCACGTGAAGCGCCCCTCGAACTCCTGGAACAGAGGTGGCTCTAGCGTCTGCACGAGCGGGCCTCCTTGGAGGCCTTCTGGGTCGATCGTCCCCGTCATGCTGTAGAGGCGGTTGGGGTGGGTCGGCCCGAGCACCGAGCAGTGGTAGTTGTCGCAGATGGTGAAGGCTTCGGCGAGCGCGTAGTAGAAGGGGATGTCCGAGCGCTCGTAGTAGGCCATAGTCGCCGGGCCCGCGTCGGATCCGTCGACGGCGAGGTGAGCGCGCACGAACCCATCCATCGCGCCATCGTCCCAGCTCTGGTGCTGGGGCGCCCAGTCGTGCGTGATGTCCGGGAAGCAGCCGTTGCCGGCCATCGCACTCGATTCGAAGTGAAACGGGAGCAGGACGCCTTCGAACCCCGGCGCGGGATAGCCCGGCTGGTAGAAGACATCAAGCGGCGCGCTCGGATCGGAGAACCCGCGCACGCCAGGCAGCGTGCCGAAGTAGTGGTCGAACGAGCGATTCTCCTGAATTAGGATCACGACGTGCTCGATGTCCGTCAGCTTGCCCGAACCGCGAGCGGCGAGCGCTTGCTGGACCAGTGGGTTTGCGCCGAGCGCCAACGCCCCGGCTCCCGCTCCCGCCTGCAGGAGCTCCCTACGTGTCATGCCTGACATCTCACCCTCCCCATTTGAACGCTGCTCGCGCCCCTCCCCGGAGCCTGGCGATCCTACCACCGCGCGCCCATATTTGGAGGCCAGGGAGACCCGTAGCGAGCTCGGCCGCAGCCCGTGCTCGTCTCGACTGTCAACCGTGCGGCTGTAGGGTCTTTGCGATGGTCCATCGGCTTGCAGGTCCGGTCGCTGCGATCGCGCTCGGGGCGTGCGTTCTCGGCGGCTGCGCGTCGGGCAGTCCCCAGACCGGCGCGGCGTCCTATCGCGACGAACACGGCGTCGCGGCGGCGCAGCTGGCGGCCACGACGAAGGCTCTCGAGCTCGACGTCTCGCGACTCTCGCCCGTGCCGACGCGCCCTCAGCTGGGTCAGCTGGCCCAGGCCGCCACGAAGGCGCAGGACGAGGCCGCACGGGCGGGCTCCTGGAATGTTCCCGGGCGCAACGAAGAAGGCGCCGAAGAAGAAGATGTTCCGCGCGCTGAGACACAGCTGGCCGAAGGCGCGGGTGAACTGGCCAGCGCGATGTCGGCGCTGCGGGCATACGCGCGCGCACCGAGCGCCGCCGCGCTCGCCGGCTATCAGAGCAGGCTCGCAAACGGGCGAACGCAGTGGAACGAAGGCATCTCCCAGCTCTGGTACCTCGCCCACGCGTCTGACCCGCCGACCCTTTAGCCTGAAACCGCGGGGCACGCGGCGAGGGCAGACCGCTGCTCGAGCCCGTGTTTCGACCGATCGAGGCGGGCTTGGCAGATGTCCAAAGTCGAGCCTCAGATGCTGGCCAGCGGGCCCTTTCGAGTAGCGGCAAGAGCGTAGAGTCTGTCGTGTATGGCTGGCGATCCTGAGATCATCGGCGGACCTACTCCGATCCCCGTCCCTCGCGACGGCGGCCTCTACCGCTGGAAGGTTCAGAACGGTCGCGCCGAACAGCACGTCTACGTGCAGATCGCGGGCTCGCTGCGAGCGGAGGCGTTCGAGGAGCCGCTGCGCTCAGGCATCGAGTCAAAGGGCGAGTCGGTGCTGCGCAAGCTGCTCGAGCGCGGCAACGTGCCGACGCGGATCAAGATCACCTCCGCGGGGATCACCGAGGTGGGCATCGATCGCCGCTCGCGTCCCTGCTCGATCTGAGCGCCTACCCGCTGGTGCGCACGAAGCGGTCGATGACCGCGAAGGCGCGCTCGATTGTGCTCCAGTCGAGGTTCTCGGGCGTGTCGCTCGGCCAGTGGTAGTTGGACGGGAACTTGGTCGCGTCGATCGACGCGAGCGTCGCCGCGCGGTAGCCCTGGCGTAGTGCCACGAGCGCGTCGGTGGCGGCGACCGTGCGCAGCCCACGTACGAGCTCCACGCCCGCGTCTGAGGCAGCCGCGGCCAGTCGCTCGCGTGCCGTGTCGCTGTAGTAGCGCATCCGCAGCATTCCCTCCGCCTCGACCAGCGTCAGCGTCGGGCTGCCGAGGCACTCCAGGCACAGAACCGTCGTGCGAGCCGGATCGAGCGTGGCGCGGTGGCGGCGCATGAAGCCCTGCATGCCCTCCATGAACGACTCCTCCGAGCCGGTCGACAGCAGCAGCACACGCACGCCCGGCGCCGGGCGCTCGGCGAGCGAGCGCGCGAGCGCCACCAGCACCGCGACCGCGCTCAGGTTGTCGTTGGCGCCGGCGACCACCTTGCTGCGGCCGATGTCGGCCATCGCGACGGCCGCGCCCCCGGCCAGCAGCGAGCCCACGCGCAGCAGGCCCGCTCGGCGCAGGATCGCGCCGAGCGCGACCAGCACCGGGCCGAGCCACGTCGCGTACATGATCGGCAGGCTCTGGCTCGAGCGCGCGTGCCGCTCGGGGAAGCGCTCAGCGAACAGCCGCGGCAGGGCAGGATGGAAGACCAGCCCGCTGTGGGCCGCGTCGTGGTGGGCGACCACCACGATCGTCTCTGCACTACCAGGATCGCCCGCTTCGGCAACCACGTTGAACGTGTCGCGGTGCGGCAGCAGCGTCCGCCTGAACCACAACCGCCCGCATGGACGACCGTGCGCACCTCCTGAGCCAGCCACCGCGGTGTGAGCTGGGTCCGATCGTGCTCGGTCGCAGTCGAGGACATGCGCGGACGCTAGCCCACGGCGCCAAGTCGTGCACCTGCGGCGCTCGACCGCCCGTGGCCTTCTCGCTTGGCAACTGGTGCAGTCTTGGCCGCGTACCGTCAGCAGAAGAACAGAAACTATCGCCGCGTTGCTACTCACATGAACATCTTCAGCCTCAGCCCAACCTCGCTCGCGCACGGCGCCGAGCGCCCCTCCACGCCCGCCGAGCGCCGGCGTGGGCTCCTCTTCGTCTCCGCCGCTTGCCGGAGGGTGGTCTCGATGCGACGCATGGGGAAGGCGGGGATCGGGCTCTTGGCGGTGGTAGCGCTGCTGGCGCTGTCGGCGTCAAGCGCGCTCGCTGCGACGACGATCACGGTCACCGAAACAACCGACGCGCCACTCGCCTCCGGCGCCACCACGTGTGAAAGCACCGACCCTGCCGAAGGCTGCACGCTACGCGCCGCCGTGGAACTTGCCGACGCCGAAGGCGGTGAAGTCACGATCGACGTGCCCGCGGGCAATTACAAGGAGTCCGCGACCGACCCCACGCTCGTGATCGAAAACGACGCTGAAGTCACCATCTCCGGCGCGGGCGCCGAAAACACGATCATCGAAGGCGAAGCGAAGGCGCGAGTCCTCGAGGTGGAAGAAGACAGCTCGCTGACGATCGACGGTGTCACGGTGACCAATGGCGCCCAGGAAGAGGACGGCGGCGGCATCGACGTGGCTGATTTCGCTGCGCTGCTCGTCGAAGACTCGACGATCACCGAAAACAGCGCACGCTACGGGGGTGGCATCTACGGAGGATTCCTCGCCGAAATAGCGGTCGTGGGGTCGACGATCGACGAAAACGTTGCCGAAAGCGAAGGCGGCGGGATCTTCGGAGAAGAGGGATCCTACGTCTTGGTGAAGGGATCGAAGATCACCAAAAACCGTGCGCATGAGGACGGCGGTGGCATCGCCAGCGATCCGGAGTCCAGGCTGCTCGTCGAACAGTCCACGGTTGCCGACAACGAAGCGGAATACGGCGGCGGCATCGAGGCGTATCTGTCCGAAGAAACCTGTGAGGACACTGCGCATGGGGGCGCCGCCTCGCACACGCCCAGCGTTCGCAAGAGCACTGCGAACGACGAACCCGAACCAAATGTCACGATCGAGCAGTCGACGATCGAACGCAATGACGCCCAGTGGGGCGGCGGCATCGCCACCTACGAAGATCACGAAGCGCGGTGCGGTGTACGTGGCGCGGCTCGCAAGTCCTCCGCGCACAGCGCCGCCAAGAGCGTTCGCCCGCTGGCGGGATTGATCGAACTCGAACCGGGCATCCTGATCGAGCAGTCAACGATCGCAAGCAACCGCGCCGAAGACCTCGATGAGCGTGGGGGATACGGTGGCGGGATCTACGAGGAAGGGTCCGTCGATGACCCGATCGTCAACTCCACGATCGCCGAGAATTTCGCTAAGAACGACGGAGGCGGCATTGAGATTGCCGACGGAGCCTCCGCCGCGCTGGTGAGCGACACCGTGTTCGACAACACCGTCGAACCTGAAGAAATCGAGATCCAGGGCAAGAGCGCCCGTCGCGCCCTCCACCGCGACGTCGTCGAGGGCACGGTTGGGCCTGGTAGCAACCTCGCCACCGAAGACGAGGACGCCTACATGCTGCTGCGCAACACGATCGTCGCCGAGCCCAGCGCATCCACCGAAAACTGTGAAGGCAATCTCTATTCGCTCGAGGAAAAGGCCGGCTACAACCTCGACTACCCCTCCAAAGTGCTGCCCGGCGAATCGCTTGACACGTGTGGCATGAGCAGCGAAGAACAGGATCTCGTCGGCGAAGCCCCCGGGCTCGACGAAGGCGCGGGCCTCGCGAGCAACGGCGGTCCCACGCAGACGATCGCGCTGCTGTCGAGCAGCCCCGCGATTGGCTTCGTGCCGCTCAGCGAAGATTGCGATGAAGCCGTGTTCGGTCCCGCGGGCGTCGACCAGCGCGGGCTCAAGCGCCCGGGCATCGCCGGCAAGGGCTGTGACATCGGCGCCTACGAGTACCAGGAACCGGCCAAGCAGGAAGTCAAAACCGAAGAAAAAGCCCCTGCTCCCGCGCCGACTCCTGCTCCGCAGCCCGCAAGCGCGGTGCTGTCGGTGAAAATCACCAGCCCGGCGCAGTGCGCGAGCAAACGCGACATCACGATTCACATTCAGAACGTCAGGAACTTCGGGATCGTCTCTGCGGTCGTCTCGATCGACGGTCACGACAAGAAAACGCTCAGCGCCAAGCATCTCATCGCCGGCATCAACCTGCGCGGGCTACCCCCGGGGACGTTCACGGTCGAGATCGTCGCGCACACGCACAGCGGGCACACGCTCAGGGGCGAGCGCGTCTACCACACCTGCCACACCAAACTCCCTGGGCACTCCTACCTGCGCCTGTAGCCTCGCTGCTGTCGCTAGCAGGTTGACTGCCCAGCGCGAGCAGGATTAGACCTGGGTAGAACCGGTATTTGTGATTGGAGTTGCAAGTAGCGTCGTTACTCGTGCCAATACGCACGAGTAACGGCGTGAAACGCCTCCTCGCTCTTTAGCGGCGCCAAACATTCCTGAGGTAACTATCC
Organism: uncultured Solirubrobacteraceae bacterium; assembly: GCA_963826985.1. Lineage (GTDB taxonomy): Bacteria > Actinomycetota > Thermoleophilia > Solirubrobacterales > Solirubrobacteraceae > Palsa-744. Next base: position 1,074,168 of record CAWGYW010000002.1, on the reverse strand, counting down.
GTGGGATGACCGAGCAGATGCACCCCGCGCGGCGCGCGCTCGCGAAGGTTCCCGAGATCACCGTCCTGTTCTGGGTCGTCAAGGTGCTCACGACGGCGATGGGCGAGACGACCTCGGACTACCTCAACCAGGAACTCGGCCCCGCGATCGCCGTGCCGATCATGTTGATCGTGCTGGGGGTAGCGCTGCGGCTGCAGTTCAGGGCGCGCTCTTACGTCGCCTGGACCTACTGGCTGGTGGTCGTCGCTGTCGCCGTGTTCGGCACCAGCGCAGCCGACGCGCTGCACGTCGTGCTCGGCATTCCGTATCTGATCTCGACCTCGTTCTACCTCGTCGTGCTCGCCACGATCCTGACCGCTTGGTATGCCAGCGAGCGGACGCTCTCGATTCACAGCATCTACACGCCGCGGCGCGAGAAGTTCTACTGGGCGACCGTGCTCGCCACGTTCGCGCTCGGCACCGCCGCCGGCGACATGACCGCCACGACCATGCACCTTGGCTACCTCGCCTCCGGGCTGATGTTCGCCGCGTGGATCGCCGTCCCCGCCGTCGCCTACCTGCGCTTCGGCGTCAACGAAGTCCTCACCTTCTGGTTCGCCTACATCATCACGCGCCCGCTCGGCGCGTCGTTCTCCGACTGGCTGGCGGTGTCGCCTCACAACGGCGGCGTCGGCCTGACTCCCGGCCCGGTCAGCGTCACGCTCGCGATTTTGAGCGTCGCCTTCGTCGGCTACCTGACCGTGACGCGCGTCGATGTCCCCGGCGAGCAGCACGTCGCCACGCAGGTTGACCCGCGCCAGGTCCTCAGCGCCGAGCTCGACTAGCGGCGCCGACCCGCGGGCGTCCCGGTCGCGTAGGGTTCGGCCGTGAGCGGCCTCGAGCGAGCGGGCGGACTTGCCTACCGCCAGGACGGTGAGCGCACGGCTCCCGCCGTGCTGCTCGTGCACGGCTACCCCGAGTCCTCCTACATGTGGCGCGATGCGCTGCCCGCGCTCGCAGCCGCCGGCTGGCGCGCGCTCGCGCCCGACCTGCCCGGATACGGCGACTCCGAGCCGGACCCGCCGGCCACGTGGGAGCGCCACATCGAGGCGCTCGAACGCTTCGTCGGCGAGCTGGAGCTCGGCCCTGTCGTGCTCGTGACGCACGACTGGGGCGTGCCGATCGGGCTGCGCTGGGCATGCGACCATCCCGGCGCGGTCAGCGCGCTGGTGATCTCAGACGGGGGCTTCTTCTCAGATCGGCGCTGGCACGACCTCGCGAACGTGATGCGCACCCCCGGAGAGGGCGAGCAGCTGATCCGCGCGTACACGCGCGAGGGCTTTGAGGCCGCGATGGGCGCCGTCTCGAGCGGCATGAGCGAGAGCGCGATCGAGGAGTACTGGAAGGCGTTCGCCGATGACACGCGCCGTCTCGGCCATCTCGAGCTCTACCGCTCCGGCGAGTTCGACAAGCTGGTCCCCTACGAGGGCCGCGTCGCCGCGCTGGACGTTCCCGCGCTGATCCTCTGGGGGCAGGACGATCGCTTCGCCGGGGTCGCGATGGCCAAGCGCTTTCGCGAGGAGATCCCCGGCTCCGAGCTCATCGTCCTTGACGGCGCCGGGCACTTCGTCTGGGACGACGAGCCCGAGCGCGCAACCGGCGCGCTCGTGGACTTCCTGCGCCGGCGCCTGGCCTGAGAACCTGTTGAAACAGGTTCTGGGCGCTACTCGATCCGGACCGTCGGTTCGCTCGCCGAGAGCTGATCGGGGAGGTTGATTTCCACGCCCGGCGGCGGATCGACGTGGCCGGCGAGCAGCGGATCGTCGGTGTCTCGCATCCACTGCTCGAGGCGCGCACGCAAATCCGCGAGCACCGCCGCGTACGCGGGATCCTCCGCCAGGTTGTTCGCCTCGCTGGGGTCGAACACGAGGTCATACAGCTGTTCCTTGGGGATCTCCCGCTCAGCCCAGCCGGCCGCCAGCAGCAGGTCCTTGCTGGGCCCGTCGTCGGTGTTCGCGAGCACCGGCGTGCGGCGATCGCCCCAGCGGCGGATGAACTTGTGGCGTCCGGTGCGGATCGCGCGCTGAGGCTCGTAGGCAGCGTGCCACGTCGAGCCCGCGAAGACCTCCTCGCGCACGCTCGGCGTGTGGCCCCACAGCAGCGGCAGCAGCGAGACGCCTTCCAGGAACGCCGGGCGCGCGATCCCCAGCAGCTCGCACACCGTCGGGTAGATGTCGATGTGCGAAACCAGCGCGTCGATCACGCGCCCGCCGCCAAACGGCTCCGGTCCGCGCAGAATCAGCGTCACGCCCAAGCCGCGGTCATACAGCGTCGCCTTGGCCCCCGGGAACGGCATCCCATGATCGGTCGTGAAGATGATCAGCGTGTTCTCCGACAGGCCCGAGGCGTCGAGCTGGTTGAGGACCATGCCCACGCCGTGATCCAGAGAGCGCGCGCTGGCCTTGAACGCCGCCACGTCCGCGCGCACCTCCGGGCTGTCGGGGAGGTTGTTCGGGGGCTTTGAGTAGTGGACATCCCTGAGCGAGCCCGGGCCGAGGAATTCGCGGTGGGTCTCGAAGAAGCCGATCGACACGAACAGCGGCTGCTCGCGCGGGCGCCGCAGCACCTCCATCGCAAGCGGCGCGACCGTCTCGACACGTGTGGTCGGAACCTTCAGCACCTCGTCGTAGCCGATCACCTCCGGCTCCTTGGAGATGTGCTGCTCGCCGATCAACGTCGAGGTGTAGCCCACGCCGCGCAGCACGTTGACGATGTGGTGGCGGTAGTCGCGCAGCGACCAGCCGCGATGCGCGAGCCCGAGCATCCCGTTGCTCTGCCCGTACTGGCCCGTCAGCAGGCACGCGCGGCTGGCTGAGCACGTCGGCGCCGCGCAGAACGCCTGGCGAAAGAGCACGCCCTGGTCGGCCAGCGCCTGCACATTGGGCATCGGCACCGGCTCGCCGTAGGGCTGCACGTAGCGGCCCGTATCGTGGGAGTGCATGTAGAGGATGTTCGGTAGGGCGGTCACTGTATTGTTCACCAAGTCAGTGTGCTTGATCTAGTTGTCCCGACGATGACGCCGATGCTCTCCTACCTGGTGTGCGCAACGCCGCGAAGCGGCAGCACTCTACTGTGCCACGCGCTCGACCAGACCGCCGTCGCCGGCCACCCTGCGGAGTACTTCGAGGCGCTCAGCCGCTCGGGCCTGCCGCGACGCCCGCACGAGTACTTCGACCCCGACCGCCACGCCAACATCGTCGAGCGCCTCGCCTTCCGCGAGATGCCAGACGAGGAGGCCCAGCCCAACCCGCTGTGGCACCCCGAGACCTACGACCAGTACCTCGCCTGGGCGCTGGAGCAGGGCACCACCCCCAACGGGGTCTTCGGCGCCAAGCTGATGTGGGGCTATCTCGGCGATTTCGCCGAGCTGCTGCGCGGGATCGACGGCATGGCCGAGCGACCGCTGCCGGAGCTGCTCGCGCGTGCGTTTCCCGGTCTGCGCTACATCCAGATCACACGCCAGAACAAGATCCGCCAGGCGGTGTCGCTGTGGAAGGCCGTGCAGACACAGGCGTGGAAGCGCGAGGCCGGCGAGGAGGCCAGGCAGCCCGGCAGAGCTCGTGTTCTCATTCCGCGCGATCAACTACCTCGTGCGGCTGCTCACCGCCCACGACGCCTCCTGGGACGCCTACTTCCTCGGGCTCGGCCACGAGCCTCTGAAGCTCACCTACGAGGAGCTCGCCGAGAGCACCGACGCCGTCTTGCACCGCGTGCTCGCGCACCTCGGGATCCCCGCGCCCGCGGGGCTCGTCGTGCAGGCGCGTCTGTCCGTCCAGGCCGATGAGGTCTCAGAGGAGTGGGTGCGGCGCGTGGACGAGCACCTACGCGCGCTGGAGGCGCCGGAGCCCGTGTGAGCCGGCGCCGTGCTCTGACGCTGTCGCTGGCCCTCGTGCTGTGCATGTCCTTCGCGCCGCTCGTTGCGCGGGCCTCCGCTGAAACGGTCACGCTCGGGCTCGGCGGCTGGCAGGTGCAGAGCAGCGCGCTCGCGCCCGAGCCCGGCAGCCAGGTATCAGAGCCCGGCTTTCCGACCGAAACGTGGCTTGCGGTCAGGCCCGACGACGCGGGCGCGGTCGGGACCGAGATCGGCGCGCTGCTGCAGAATGGCGCCTGCCCGAACGTGTTCTTCTCCGAAGAAATGAAGCGCTGCTTCGGCTACATGGAAGCGATCGGCCCCGAGACCGTCGCGCAGTTCGCCGTGCCGTGGTGGTTTCGCACCGAGTTCGAACCCGATTTGCAGCCCGGCGAGCACGCGCAGCTGATCGTCAACGGCGTCCTCGGCGCGGCCGACCTGTGGGTCGACGGCCACGAGCTGGCCACGCACGCGCGCCTGCAGGGCGACTATGCGCGTTCGAGCTTCGACATCACCGAACTGCTGCACGCCGGGGCCAACTCGCTCGCGCTCGAGGTCTATCCCAACGATCCCACGCGCATGTTCACGCTCGATGACGTCGACTGGAACCAGATCCCCCCGGACAACAACACCGGCATCCAGTTTCCGCTCCAGCTGCACACCTCCGGGGCGCTCGCGCTCGCGGGCGCGCACGTGCTGCAGAACAACGCCAGCGACATGTCCAGCTCGCAACTCACGCTCGAGGGCGAAGTCAGCAACGAGACCGCCGCCGCGCAGACCGCGAGCGTCCAGGCGACCGTCACGCCACCCGCCGGCGGCGGCAAAGCGATCACGCTCGTAAAGCCGGTGACGCTCGCCGCGCACGCCACCAGCGTCGTCTCCTTCACGTCCGCGGAGTACCCCCAGCTGCTTATTGTCAACCCTAGGGTGTGGTGGCCCTATCAGATGGGCGCGCAGCCGCTGTACCGATTGTCGATGCAGGTCGAACAGTCGGGCACACCCGTGGACGCTCAATCGGAGACGTTCGCCATCCGCACCGTCAGCACCCAGCTGGTGGGCAGCTCGCCGATCGCACCACACGGTGTGCGCCAGTTTCTCATCAACGGGCAGCCGCTGCTGATCCGCGCGGGCGGCTGGGCCGAGGACCTGTTCCTGCGCTACTCCGCCGCCAACACCGCCGAGCAGATCGCGCTGCTCGAGAACCTCGGGCTGAACGCGATCCGCACCGAGGGCAAGGAGATGCCCGAAGACTTCTACGAACAGATGGATCGCGCGGGGATCCTGATCGACGCCGGCTTTCAGTGCTGCGATGCCTGGCAGCCAGAACACCGCAAGCTCTCAAAGCTCGAGGACGCGGTCCTGTACGACTCGGCGCTGACGATCGGCGAGCAGTTGCGCAATCACCCCAGCGTGATCGACTTCAGCTGGAGCGATGACGCGCCCACGCCCAAGCAGGAACGCGTCTCGCTCGCGGGCTTCGCCGCTGCCGGCTTCCAGGACCCGCTGATCGCCTCAGCCGAGTACCGCAGCGCCCGCAAGCTCGGACCCTCAGGTGAGAAGGAGGGCCCCTACGACTGGGTGCCACCCAGCTATTGGTATGACAACACGCACTATGACAAACACGACCCCACACGCACCAACGTCGGCGGCGCGTGGGGCTTTGACAGCGAGGCAAGCGCCGGTGACACGGTGCCCACGCTCGACTCGATCGAACGCTTCATGTCGCCGTTCGAACAGCAACAGCTATGGCAGGATCCGGCCTACAACCAGTACCACACCAACTACGAGCCGGAACTGCCCGGCCCAAGCAACGGCGGCTATGCCTTCGGCACGCTCTACGAGCTCGACCGGGCGATCGCCGAACGCTTCGGCGCGTGGTCGAGCCTCGATGAATACGTCGAGGACGCGCAGGTGCAGAACTACGAAACCCAGCGCGCGCAGTTCGAGGCCTACATCGACCACGCCCACACCACCCCGACACCCTCCACCGGCGTCGTCTACTGGCAGCTGAACAAGGGCTGGCCGTCGCTGTTGTGGGACCTCTACAACCAGGAATTCGACCAGGCTGGGAGCTATTTCGGGGCGAAGAAGGCCAACGAGCCCGTGCACGCGCTGTACGCCTACGACACCAACACCGTCACGCTCGACAACCTCACCAATGCGACCGAGTCGGGCCTGTCGGTGCAGTCGAAGGTGTACGCGCTCGACGGGCAGCTGCTGGATGCGCAGAGCGCCGGCCCGATCGCGCTCGGCGCGCAGGGGCTCGCCACCGATGTGCTCTCACCGCGAATCCCCGCCGCGACGACGCCGCCCACGCCCGCGCAGACCTACTTCGTCGAGCTCCTGCTCGAGCGCGGCGGCAGCGTGATCGACCGCAACGTGTACTGGCTCTCCACCCAGCAGGACCTCGTCGACTGGCACACCACGCTCGCCGAACCCGAACCGCATGCGAGCATGTCCCAATACGCTGACCTGCGCCAGCTGCACGAGCTGGCTCCCGCGACGCTCGCGGTAAGCGCGCACACGCAGTACGAACCGGAGCCCGCAGTCTCTGGCGCGCCGGCCGCGGGAGCGTTCGTCAGCGACGGCGCCGCCAGCGCGGCGGCGGATGCGGTCACATCGGTGACGATCACGAACACCTCGCAAACACCAGCCGTCGCGTTCTTCTTGCGGGCCGACGTGCGCAGGGGCAATGCCGAGGGAACGCCGCTCAGCGGCGAGAACGAGGTGCTACCGACGTTCTGGAGTGACAACGACACCACCCTGTGGCCGGGTGAATCGGAGACGCTCAGCGCCTCCTACGATGCCTCCGGGCTCGACGGACAGCAGCCGGTCGTCAGCGTCTCCGGCTGGAACGTCGCACCGATCGACGTCGCCGCGCCGTAGCACGGCTGTAACCCGGCACCTGCGTTCCGGCGAACGTCGCCGGCGCGGCCGCGCTCAGCCGCGCGGCTTGTGGCGTTCGACCGCCTCCGCGAGACCGGCCAGGCTCACCTCGAGTGCCGTCGCGATGCGCCGGACGGTCGTCCACGTGGGGTTTGCGTGGCCGCGCTCGATACGTGCGAAGGCGGCCACCGTGAGGCCCGCGCGGTGCGCCAGGTCCTCCTGTGTGTCCCCGCGCTCGACGCGCATGCGTCGCACCGTGGCCGCAAGCGCGGGATCTGCCTTGGTCGGCGCTGACACAATCAGAAACATTGCACTTCGCGAGTAGCAAGATCCAGACAGCTAACTGCTGGTATCCTGCTGCTGTCACGCCATCCCCACAGAAGGCGCTGGCAAAGGCCGGCACGGCGCGCCCCGCGCGCCGGTGCCGGCCACTTTTCTTACGAGGTGCCCGGGAGCCGGTACTTGCGCGTCTTCGGGCAGCGCTCGAGCAGCCCGAGCTCGACGAGCGTCGAGGCGTATCGGTGGGTGGTGCTCGGGCTCATGCCGAGGTGGCGTGCGAGCTCCACGATTCCACGCGAGTCCCCCTCGGGACCGAAGCAGGTGAGAATCGAGAGCCCGCGCAGCAGCGAGCGCGACAGGCGCGGGTCGCTGTCGTCGACCTGCAGATAGCCGCCGGGGTCCGGCCCGTCGCGCTCGCCGGGCGTCTTCGGTGAGCTCGCCGTGGCGCGCAGCGCGTTGTTGATCACCGTCGTGACGCTCGGCGCGCGGCTGTTGCTGGCCGCACGCACGATCGTGTCGACCTGGGCGGGGGACAGGGTGATGGAGATGGAGTGCTGCTCGTCGTTGGTCATGTGCACGATGTTCGCATATGCAGACGACTGTCTGCAGCATGTGTTTTTGACGCAGACGAACCCATGAGGGCGGAGATCGCGGACTTCCTGCTGATGGGCACTGACTAACCACCGATCGGCGAAGCCGTCAGATCGGCGGCGCCGGCGCGGCCCTACAGCCCAGCTCGTTCCCAGAGCCGCCATGCGGGCACGCCAAGGCCACGAGCGACCTCCATGATCGTCTCGATCGTGGCGTTGTGCTCGCCGCGCTCGAGCGCGCCGTAGTAGGAGCGGTCGATCCCGGCTTTCAGCGCGAAGGATTCCTGCGTATGGCCCTGCTCTTTGCGGGTCGTCCGGAACGCCCGGCCGAGCGCGCGGCTGTCTTTGGACCCCTTCGGCACGCCGGGGAGCCTCGCCGACTGGCTGGCGTTGTTCCACTGTATCTAGCTCCACCTGGCAAAGCTCCCAGCTAGAGGCCAGCTCGCCGCCAGATCTCCGCCGCAGGGACGCTGAGGCCCGTGGCGACGGTCATGAGCGTGTCCACGGTCATGTTGAACTCGCCGCGCTCCAAAGCGCCGTAGTAGCTGCGATCGATGCCCGCGAGGATCGCGAACGCTTCCTGCGTCAGGCTCTGCTCACCGCGAATGGCGCGGATCGCCTCGCCAAGCGCCTGATTGGCCTCGGACTTCTTTGGCGGCATCTAGCGATCTTGTCCGATTGACGGGTCATATTCCACCATGTAGAGTTCCACTGGGTTTAGTTCCCAGACCCGATTGGCGCCCATGCACGAGCCATCCTCTAAACCCGCGATACGGCAGCGCGCTTGGTCGTGATCGACCTCCTCGGGAACACACGAGGACGCAGACGACCAACGCTCTACCGGCACCTACGCGACCACGACCGCGAGACGATCAACGACGCGATAGCGGACCTCGTACGGGATGGCGTGCTGACGGCCAGCGGCGATCGGCTCATGGCCACACCAGCGCTCACCCGCCTCGAAAGCCTCTCTCTGATCGCCATCTGAATGCTGTGGCTCGACGTCAAGGTGACGCCCGACGAGCTACACGAGCGCGTCGAGGCAGCCCGACGCCAAGGCGTGTCCATGAGCGACCACCTACGCCTCGCGCTCGGGATGCGCCCGCTCGGCGACCCGCCGATGTTCGCCGAGGCCGAGCCACGCGGCCGTCTGCGGCTCGTACACGAGGAACGCCAGCCACAGCGGCGATGACCTATAGCTCGCGATCGGCGAGGAAGACAAGGCGCCTCCGAACCGGGATGACGGGCCACGGTGGCCGCGTCCGGCCGCGTTGGGCTGGCATCAAGTGCTTGCACGTGCAATCATTGACCCATGAGCACGATCTCAGTCACCCACTTCACTGACCCGGGCTGTCCGTTCGCCTACTCTGCCAGCCCCGCGCTCGCGGTGCTGCGCTGGCGCTACGGCGACCAGCTCGACTGGCGCCTCGTCACGATCGGGCTCGCCGAGGATCCGCAGCGCTACATCGACGCCGGCTACACGCCCACCCGCTCGACGATCGGCCAGCAGAGCTACTTCAAGCGCTTCGGCATGCCGCTGCTGATGGAGCCGCGCGCCCGCGTCACCGCCACGTCGCGCGCGTGCCGCGCGATCGTCGCCACGCGCACGCTGTTCCCCGGGCGCGAGGACGAGGTGCTGCGCGCGCTGCAGTTCGGCTGGTTCACGACCACGTTGCTTCTCGACCAGGACGCCGACATCGCTCAGGCGCTCGCACGCGTCGACGGGCTCGACATCGATGCGATCGTCGCCGCGATCGACGAGCAGGCCACGCTCGACGCCTACGAGGACGACAAGCTCCAGACGCGCAGCGCCGAGGGGGGCCCGACCGACGTCCAGGGCAAGGCGCGCCAGACCGACGGGCCCGTGCGCTATTCGGCGCCCTCGCTCGTCTTCCATTCGAGCTCCGGGCAGCGCCTGGAGGCCGGCGGCTTTCAGACGATCGACGCCTACGACTTGCTGATCGCCAACCTCGACCCGACGCTCGAGCGCGAGGCTCCGCCAGAGCACGCGATCGACGCGCTGCGGCGCTTCCCCGACGGGCTCGTCACCGCCGAGGTCGCCGCGATCATGACCCAGAACAACCAGACGCCCGACCGGGGCGCCGCCGAGCGCGCGCTGATCGAGCTGCTCGGCGCGGGCGACGTGCGGCGCGAGGCGCTTGCCGACGACGCCCTGTGGTCGCTCGCCCCGGTCGCCGCTTCCGCGCCCGACGCGCGCCGCGAGGCCGCTCTCGCTCACAGCTAGAGCCGGTTCGCGCGGCCGAGCAAGAAAGTCTCGCCGCCGGCGGGTAGCCTGCGCGCTGACATGTCCATGAAGGTCACACTCCCCGACGGCAACGCGCTCGAGCTGCCCGACGGCGCCACCGGCGCCGACGCCGCCGCCGCGATTGGCGCCGGGCTCGCGCGCGCCGCGCTCGCCGTCGAGCTCGGGGTCGGAGCGGGCCAGGACGACGGCGCGGGTCCGGAGGTGCGCGATCTCGCGCGCCCACTGCCCGACGGCGCGCACCTCGCGATCCTCACTAATAAAAGCGGGCCGAAGGCCCTCGAGCTGATCCGCCACGACGCCGCGCACGTGCTCGCCGCCGCGGTCATCGAGCTCTACGCCAGGCGTCAAGATCTCGATCGGGCCGCCGATCGAGGACGGCTTCTACTACGACTTCGAGTTCCCCGACGGAACCGTCCGTCTCCGAGGCCGACTTCCCGCAGATCGAAGAGCGCATGCGCGCGCACGTCAAGTCCGCCGAGACGTTCGTGCGAGAGGACGTGCCCGTCGGCCACGGCGCGCGAGCGCTTCCTCGCCGAGCGCCAGGACTACAAGGTCGAGCTGATCGACGACCTCGTCACCGCCGCCGAGCAGAGCCTGCACCGCGAGCCGCTGCGCACCGTCTCGCTCTACACCAACGGCCCCTTCACCGACCTCTGCCGCGGCCCGCACGCGCCGAGCACCAAGACCGTCGGCGCCTTCAAGCTGCAGCTCGGTCGCCGGCGCCTACTGGCGCGGGGACTCCACGCGGACGATGCTCACGCGCATCTACGGCACCGCGTTCTTCACCAAGGCCGATCTCGACGAGCATCTGGAGCGCATCGAGCAGGCGCAGGCGCGCGATCACCGCAAGCTCGGGCGCGAGCTCGAGCTGTTCACCTTCTCGGAGGTCTCACCCGGCGCCGCGTTCTGGCTTCCAGCCGGCACGACCATCTTCAACGCGCTCGTGGGCCTCTCGCGGGAGATGGGCGGCGAGCGCGGGTACACCGAGGTCAAGACGCCGCAGATCTTCGACGCGGAGCTGTGGCGCACGTCCGGACACTGGGAAAAGTACCGCGAGAACATGTTCACGCTCGAGGTCGAGGGCCGGGAGATGGCCGTCAAGCCGATGAACTGCCCCGGGCACTGCCACCTGTTCGCGCACCGCAGACACTCCTACCGCGAGCTGCCCGTGCGCTACTTCGAGCCCGGGCCTGCTACACCGCAATGAGGCCTCCGGCGTGCTGCACGGGCTGCTGCGCGTCAGGCACTTCGCCCAGGACGACGGCCACATCTTCTGCACCGAGGACCAGGTCGAGGACGAGGTTTCAGGCGCGCTGGAGATGGCCTTCGCGACATACGCGCGCTTCGGCTTCGACATCAGCCTCGAGCTCTCGACCCGCCCGCAGCAGCGCATCGGCGACGACGAGCTGTGGGACCGCGCCGAGGAGAAGCTCACGCGCAGCCTCGAGCGACTCGGGCTCGAGTACGAGCTGAACCTCGGCGACGGCGCCTTCTACGGCCCCAAGATCGACATGCACATGACCGACTCGCTCGGGCGCTCCTGGCAGCTCGGCACGGTGCAGCTCGACTACTCGATGCCGGCGCGATTCGGGCTCACCTACACCGGCGCGGACAACCGGGAGCACACGCCCGTGATGATCCACCGCGCGATGCTGGGCTCATACGAGCGCTTCATCGGCATCATGCTCGAGCACTTCGCCGGTGAGCTGCCGCTGTGGCTGGTGCCCGTGCAGGCGATCGTGCTGCCGGTCTCCGACCGCTTCAACGACTACGCCGCCTCGGTCAGAGACACGCTGCGCGCGCGAGAAGCTCCGCGTCGAGCTCGACGGCGCGCAGCGAGTCGATCGGGCGCAAGATCCGCGAGGCCGAGCTGCGCAAGATCCCGTACATGCTGGTCGTCGGCGAGCGCGAGCAGGGAGATGGGACGGTATCCGTGCGCACCCACGGCGGCGCCGGCGAGCAGCGCGGCGGCGATCTCGGCGCGCTACCGATCGCAGAGCTCACCCAACGCTTGCTCGGAGAGCTATAATCCCCGCCGTTGAAGCCCAAATCCTCAGAACGCCGCGCGTAGCGTTCGCTTGACGCGCAGCAATCACACCTAGTGCCGGTTCCCCGCAGGTTCGACCGGCGCCCGCCTGAGCGGGATACGACGAGGATCAACGAGCGTATTCGCGTGCCCGAGGTGCGCCTGATCGACGATCAGGGTCAGCAGGTCGGCGTGCTCAAGACCGCCGACGCGCTCGCCTTCGCCCAGGAACGCGAACTCGACCTCGTCGAGGTCGCACCCGAGGCGCGCCCGCCCGTCTGCCGCGTGCTCGACTACTCCAAGTACAAGTACGAGCAGGCACAGAAGGTCAAGCAGGCGCGCAAGCACCAGCAGCAGATCACCGTGCGCGAGATCAAGTTCCGGCCGAAGATCGCCGAGCACGACTACGACACCAAGAAGCACCACGTCGAGCGCTTCCTCAAGCACAAGGACAAGGTCAAGGTCACGATCATGTTCCGCGGGCGCGAGGTCACCCACCCCGAGCGCGGCACCGCGATTCTCGACCGGCTCGCCGAGGAGCTCTCCGACCTCGGCGTCGTCGAGCAGCGCCCCATGCAGGAAGGGCGCAACATGACGATGATGATGGCCCCCTCCAAAGCCGTGCTCGCCGGGCGCATCGCAGCCGACGGCAGCGTCACCGCCGCCACCGACGAGCACGCCATCGTCGCTGGGGGCGAGGGCGCCGAGGGCGAGGCGCCCGCCGTCGACAAGCACGAGCCGCATGTGGGGGACGTCGCCGCGGAGGCGCTCGAGCCGCACCTCGGGGATGTCTCCGCTGAGGCCGTCGAGCAGCCCGTGGAGGACCTCGCCACCGCGGCTGTCGAGCCGCCCACCGAGGACGTCCCCGCCGCGGCGATCGACGTGCCGCCGCCCGTCGAGAACGGCGGAACCGCGGCCGCTGGCACACCCGTGTCATAATCATCGCCTCGCGGGTGGCGAAGCCGACCGTAGGTCGACGAGCCGATTACCCCTCGATCGTGATCCTATGCCCAAGATGAAGACACACTCCGGCGCCAAGAAGCGCTTCAAAGTCACCGCCACCGGCAAGGTGCGCGGCCGGCACGCCTTCACGAGCCACATCCTCGAGAAGAAGTCGCCCAAGCACAAGCGCCACCTCGGCAAGGCGATGATCGTCTCCGACGACGACGCGCCCAGGATCAAGCGCATGTTGGGGGTGGGCAAGTGACGCGCGTCAAGCGCTCCGTCGGCGCCCGCAAGAAGCGCCGCGCCGTGCTCGAGCAGACCAAGGGCTTTCGCGGCGAGGCGCACTCCAACTACAAGCGCGCCAAGGAGGCCCTGCTCAAGGCCGACGCCTACGCCTACCGCGACCGGCGCAACCGCAAGCGCGACTTCCGCAGGCTGTGGATCACCCGCATCAACGCCGCCGCGCGCATCAACGGCATGAGCTACTCGCAGCTGATGCACGGCCTCAAGCTCGCCGGCGTCGAGCTCGACCGCAAGGTGCTCGCCGACATCGCCGTGCGCGACGCCGACACATTCCGACGTTTTGCCGAGGTCGCCCGCGAGGCGTCGGCTGCCTGACCCCGCGATCCGCCGGGGACCCGGCACACGACAGACAGCCTCCCGGGCGTCGCTCCTGAAAAGGACGGCGCCCTTTTTGTTGGCACGAGCGACAAGGAACACCCTGCAGCCACGCAGAACCCGAGAACCGACATGAGCCTGATCCAATCCCCACACAACCCCCGACTGAAGGCCGTGCGCCACCTGCACACCAAGCGCGGGCGCGCGCGCAGCGCCAGCTTCCTGGCCGAAGGCGAGGACCTGATCGCCGCCGCCGAGCGCGCCGGGCGCCCCGCGCTCGAGGGCTACCGGCTCGCCGGCTCAGGCCTCGGCGGCGAGCATTTCCACGACGTCGAGCGCGCCGCGCTCTCGAGCGTCTCCGCGCTCGGCTCCGGCACGCGCGTCATGGCCGTCTACCAGCAGCGCTGGGGAACGCCGCACGGACCGCTGTGCGTGTACCTGCACCGCGTCGGCGACCCCGGCAACGTCGGCACCGTGCTGCGCTCCGCCGAAGCCTTCGGCGCCTCCTGCGTCGCGCTCGGCCCCGGCTGCGCCGACCCCCACGGGGACAAGGCCGTGCGCGCCAGCATGGGCGCGATCTTCACCGTCGAGCTCGCGCGCGCCGGCGACATCGCCGAGCTCCCCGGTGAACGGATCGCGCTCGTCGCCGACGCCGAGGAGGTTCTGCGTGGGCCGTCTGTCAAGGATGCGCGCCCCGTCACGCTGCTCATCGGCGCCGAGCGCGACGGGCTGCCAGATGAGCTCGTCGCCGCGTGCGATCGCTCCGCTCGCATCCCGATCGTCTCGGACTCGCTCAACGCCGCCATGGCGGCCACCGTGGCGCTCTATGAGATGACGACCATGTCCCGCCCGCCCGCGCGGGACATCGATACGGTCCCCGCGTCATGATCGATCGCATCCAACAGCTGCAGGCCGAGGCCGAGGGCGCGATCGCCGCCGCCGGCTCCAGCGCGCAGCTCGAGGAGCTGCGCGTGCGCTACCTCGGACGCAAGGCTGAGCTGCCGCAGCTCCTGCGTGGCGTCGCCGAGCTCGAGCCCGAGCAGCGCGGCGCCGTCGGCAAGGCCGCAAACCAGGCGCGCCAGGCGCTCGAGGCGCTGATCGCCGCGCGCACCGACGAGCTCGCCGTCACCGAGCTCGAGCAGCGGCTGCTCGCAGACCGCGTCGACGTCACGCTCCCCGGCGCGCCGCCGCAGCCGATCGGTCGCCTGCACGTGCTCACCGCCACGCGCAGGGAGCTCGAAGACATCTTCCTCGGGCTCGGCTTCACCGTCATGGAGGGGCCCGAGATCGAGACCGTCCACTACAACTTCGACGCGCTCAACCACAGCCCCACGCACCCCGCGCGGGCGCGCACCGACACCTTCTACATCGCCCGGCCCGACCTGCTCGAGCCGGGCGAGCTGCACCCGGGGCAGCCACCCTCACCGCTCCTCGCCGAGGAGCTCGTGCTGCGCACGCACACCTCGCCGATGCAGGTGCGCGCGATGGAGACGCACCCGCCGCCGCTGTACGTCGTCATCCCCGGACGCGTCTACCGACCCGACTCCGACGCCACGCACACTCCCCAGTTCCACCAGATCGAGGGCCTCGCCGTCGACGAGGACATCACGCTCGCCGACCTCAAGGGCACGCTGCTCGAGTTCGCGCGCGCCGTCTTCGGCGGCGAGCGCGACGTCAGGCTGCGCCCGCACTTCTTCCCCTTCACCGAGCCCAGCGTCGAGGTCGACGTCTCCTGCTTTCACTGCGGCGGCAAGGGCTTCCTGAAGGACGGCTCGCGCTGCTACCTATGCAAGGGCGAGGGCTGGCTCGAGGTGCTCGGCGCCGGCGAGGTCGACCCCAACGTCTACTCCCACGTTCCCACCACCGACGCCAACGCCCCCGGCTATGACCCCGAGAAGGTCCAGGGGTTCGCCTGGGGGATGGGCGTCGAGCGGATCGCCATGCTCAAGCACGGCATCCCCGACCTGCGCCTCTACTACGAGAACGACCTTCGCTTTCTGGAGCAGTTCACATGATCCTGTGCACCCAGGGCAAGCCGGTCAAGGACGCAGGGAGCGTGGCGTGCTCTGCACGCGAGCGACCGAGGACGCCGATCCGGCGCCGCCATGGGGGTGCAGGATGAGGGTGCCGCTGCCATGGCTGCGCGAATACTGCGACCCGGCGCTCGACGTGCACCAGATCGAGGAGCGCCTGACGATGACCGGCACCAAGGTCGAGGCGATCCATCATCACGGCGTTCCGTCGCCCGACGGCTTCGTCGTCGGGCGCGTGCTCAGCGCCGAGCAGCATCCCGACGCCGACCGGCTGAAGGTGTGCACGGTCGACCTCGGCGCCGAGGACGGGCAGCCGGCGAGCATCGTCTGCGGCGCTCCCAACGTCGCGGCCGGTCAGACCGTCGCCGTCGCGCGCCCCGGGGCGGTCATGCCCGACGGCACCAAGCTGAAGCGGGCGAAGCTGCGCGGCGTCGTCTCCGAAGGCATGATCCTGTCTGAGTCGGAGCTCGAGATCGGCGCTGGCTCGCGGGGCATCCTCGTGCTCGACAGCCCCGACGGGGCCGGCGGCGGCCAGCTGCTCGACGCCGAGCTCGCGCCAGGGACGCCGCTCGAGGAAGTGCTCGCCATCTCGATGGACGTGCTCGAGCTCGAGATCACCCCCAACCGGCCGGACTGCCTCGGCGTCTACGGCGTCGCGCGCGAGCTGCACGCGGCCACCGGCGCGCCGCTCGCCGAACCGCCGTGGAGCGAAGACCCGGGCTCGGACGGACCCGTCGCCGGCGTCGAGGTGATCGTCGCCTGCCCTGAGCTCTGCCCGCGCTTCACCGCGCGCGCCTTCGAGGACGTCACGATCGCGCCCTCGCCGCCCTGGCTGAAGGCACGTCTCAGCGCCGCCGGGCAGCGGCCGATCAACAACGTCGTCGACATCACCAACTACGCGATGCTGCTCTCCGGGCAGCCGCTGCACGCGTTCGACCTCGACCGCGTCGCCGGTGCGCGCCTGACCGTGCGCCGCGCCCACGATGGCGAGCAGGTGCAGACGCTCGATTCCCAGACGCGCACGCTCGACCCGGAGATGGTCGTGATCGAGGACGCCGACGGCCCCACCTCGATCGCCGGGCTGATGGGCGGCGCGCGCTCCGAGGTCGAGCCCGACACAACGCGCGTGCTGATGGAGGTCGCCACCTGGAACGGCCCCAACATCCACCGCACCTCGTGGGCGCTCGGGCTGCGCAGCGAGGCCTCCGGGCGCTTCGAGAAGGGCCTGCAGCCGGAGCAGTGCCTGCACGCCCAGGCGATCGCCACGCAGCTGATGATCGACCTCTGCGGTGCGCGCGTGGCGCCCGGAACGATCGACGTCGGCCTGGAGTCCGCCGACTGGATCGCCTCGCGGCCGACGATCCGGCTGCGCGAGGCGCGCGTGCGGGCGATCCTCGGCGTGTCGGTCGCACGCGCGCGCCAGGTGGAGATCCTGAACGCGCTCGACTTCGCCACCGAGGAGCGCGAGGACGGCCTCGACGTTACCGTGCCCGCGCTGCGGCGCGAGGACGTCGCGCGCGAGGTCGACCTGATCGAGGAGGTCGCGCGCATCGACGGCCTCGAGCGGCTGCCCGCGACGCTGCCCGCGCGCCGCGGCGCCGCCGGCAAGCTCACGCACGCCCAGCGCGTGCGGCGCGCCGCCGAGGACGCGCTCGTCGGCCGCGGCCTGCACGAGGTCGTCGGCTGGAGCTTCACCGAGCCCGAGCTGCTCGACCGCCTCAAGCTGCCGCCCCGGCACGAGCTGCGGCGCGTCGTCGCACTCGAGAACCCACTGTCAGACAGTCAGTCGATCATGCGCCCGACGCTGCTCGGCTCGCTGCTCGACGCCGCCCGGCACAACGTCTCGCGAAACGGCCCCGACGTCGCGATCTTCGAGTCTGGCACCGTCTATCGCGCCTCGCACGACGCGCGCCCCGCGGACGAACACCACGCCCTCGGAGCGCTGCTCAGCGGCGGCCTGGAGCCGAGCTCCTGGCGGGGAGAGCGCCGCGAAGCCGACTTCTTCGCCGCCAAGGCGCTGCTCGGCGCGCTGCTCGAGCGCTTCGGCCTGGACTGGTCGGTGGCGCCCGCCACCTGGCCGTTCTTGCACCCCGGGCGCAGCGCCGCCGTGCTCGCCATCCCCGGAGCCGGCTCCGCGCTTGCCCAGGCCGATTGCGGCGGCGAGGCCGTTGGCGGCGGCGAGGCCGTCCGGCTTGGCTTCATCGGCGAGCTGCATCCGCTCGTCGCCGACGCCTGGGATCTGCAGCGTGGGGCCGCGTTCGCGATCGACCTCGGCAAGCTCGCCGCGCTCGCCTCGCCGCTCGTCGAGTTCACCGCGTTCGGGCCCTTCCCGCCGCTGCGCCAGGACCTCGCGGTGACGCTGCCCGAGTCGGTGGCCGCGGCCGCCGCGCTCGCCGCCGTGCACGGCGCCGCCGGCGAGCTGCTCGAGGACGCGCGCGTGTTCGACGTCTACAGCGGCGAGCAGGTGGGGGAGGGGCGGCGTTCGCTCGCGCTCGCGCTGTCCTTCCGCGCGCTCGATCGCACGCTCACCGACGAGGACATCGCGCCCGTGCGCGCGCGGATCGTCGCCGCGCTGCAGGAGCTGGGGGGCGAACTGCGTGGCTAGCGCGCCCGCCCCAGACCACGGCGCCAACCCGCGCGAGGGCGTTGGCGCCCAGCGCTTCGCCGAGGGCGGGCCACGGGTGATCGTCGCCGGCGCCACCGGCTTCACCGGCGCGCTCGCCGCGCACCTGCTCTGGCGCCACCCGGACTTCGAGCTCGTCGCCGTCACCGGGCGCTCGGAGCTCGGTAGGCCCTTGGGGGAGGTGTATCCGCGCTACCGCGTGCCGATGACGATCGAACCGCTCGAGGTCGAGCGCCTGCGGGACGTCGACGCCGCGGTCGTCGCCTACCCGCACGCGGCCGCCGCGCCCACCGTCGGCGCGCTGCGTGAGCGCGGCGTGCGTGTCGTCGACCTCAGCGCCGACTTTCGCCTCGGCTCGCTTGCCACGTATGAGCGCTGGTACGGCGCGCACCCGCGCCCGGACCTGCTCGGCGAGGCCGTCTACGGGCTGACCGAGCTGCACCGCGAGCGCATCGCCGGCGCCTCGATCGTCGCCAACCCCGGTTGCTATCCGACCGCGTCGCTGCTCGCGCTCGCGCCGCTCGCCCGCGCCGGTCTGATCGCCGACGTCGTGATCGACGCCAAGCAGGGCATCTCCGGCGCCGGGCGCGTGTTCGACGAGACCACGCACCTGTCGATCGCCGGCGAGAACATCGTCCCCTACAAGGTCGCCGCGCACCGCCACACCCCCGAGATCGAGGAGCAGCTCGCGCTGCTGATGGGCTCCGCCAGGGCCACGGCCACGGGAGCCGCCTCCGGCGGGGCCGCCGCCGACCGCGCGCCGGGCGAGCTGAGGGTCCAGTTCCAGGCGCATCTCGTGCCGCTCGACCAGGGGGAGATGGCCAGCTGCTACGTCACCACCGCGCGGCCCGTCTCCGCCGAGGAGCTGCACGGCCTGTACCTCGACGCCTACGCCCAGGAGCCGTTCGTGGAGCTCGTCGAGTCGCCGCCGGGCGTGCTGGAGGTGCGCGAGACCAACTACTGCCGCGTGTTCGCCGCCGCCGACGAGCACACCGGCAAGGTGATCGCGTTCGGCGCGATCGACAACCTCTGGAAGGGGACCTCCTCGCAGGCCGTGCAGAACCTCAACCTGATGTTCGGATACCCCGAGACCAGGGGGTTGCTGTGAGCGCCGGCAAGGATCAGGGCGCGGCGGTGGACGCCGGCGAGATCGCAGCGCGGCCGTTCTTTCGCTCGCGCTGGGTGCCCGTGCCCGAGCATATGCGCGAACTGGGACTCGACGCCGGGCTGCCCGCCGGCTTTCGTGCCGCCGGCGTGCCCGCGGGCATCAAGCTCAGCGGCCGCCCGGACGTCGGCCTGCTCGTGTGCGACACGCACAGCCCCGTGAGCGCCGCGCGCTTCACCGCCACCGCCACGCCCGCCGCGCCGGTGCTCGTCAGCCGCGAGCGCTGCCGCCTGGGCGCGCTGCGAGCGGTGCTCGCCAACTCCGGCTGCGCAAACGCCGCCACCGGCCGGCGCGGTCTGGACGATGCCGCCAAGACGCAGGGCGCCGCGGCGCTCGCCGTCGGCGTCGAGCCGGCCGAGGTCGCGCTCGCCTCGACCGGCGGCATCAGCCAGGAGCTTCCGGTTGACGCGATGCTCAGAGGCATCCTGCAGGCACGCGAGCAGCTGCGCCGCGAGGGCGACGGCGACCTCCAGCAGGCGATCCAGACGACCGACCTGTTCGAGAAGCGCGCCAACCTCGAGCTTCAGCTGCCATCGGGCAGCGTGCGCCTCAGCGCGCAGTGCAAGGGCGCCGGCATGATCTCGCCGCGCTTTGCCACGATGCTGTGCTTCGTCGAGACCGACGCCGCGCTTGCCCCGGAGACGGCCGAGCTGCTGCTCGGCGTCTGCGTCAAGCGCTCGTTCGACCGCGCCTCCGTCGACGGGCAGCTCTCCACCAACGACACAGCGATCCTCATGTGCTCCGGCGCGAGCGGCGTGAGCATCGCCCCCGCGAGCGAGGACGAGCTGCGCTTCGGCGAGGCGCTCGACGCGCTGCTGCGCGCGCTCGCGATCATGATGGTCGCCGACGGCGAGGGCGCCGGGCGGATCGCGCGCGTGCTCGTGCGCGGCGGCGATCTCGACGGAGCCGAGGCGGCCGCGCGCGCCGTCGCAAACTCGCCGCTGGTCAAGGCGGCGCTGCACGGCGGCGACCCCAACTGGGGGCGGATCGTGCAGGCCGTCGGCGGTGCCCTCGGCGGACGGCCCGGCTACCCGTCGCCGCTGCCCGTGGACGTCGCGATCGAGGGGATCCGGGTGTGCTCGGCGGGCGCCGCGATCGCCTATGACGAGCCCGCGCTCGCGCGCGCCGTGGCGGCCGAGGAGGTCGAGTACGAGATCACCCTGGGCGGGCGGGACTCGATCGGAGCCGAGACCGAGGTGTTCTTCTCAGACCTGTCGCACGAGTACGTCACGGTCAACGCGGATTACCACACATGAGCACAGGCCATGTCCAACCCCTCGCGAAAGGCTCTGCCGATGCGTGATCCAGGCAGCTCAGTCTCCACGCTGCTCGAGGCGCTCCCGTACATCAGGGAGTTCCATGGCCGCACGGTGGTGATCAAGTACGGCGGCGCCGCGATGGAGGACGCCGAGCTGCGCGAGGAGTTCGCGCGCGACGTCGTGCTGCTCAAGTACGTCGGGCTGAAACCGATCGTCGTGCACGGCGGCGGACCGGAGATCACCGGCTACATGGAGCGGCTGGGGCTGCCCGTGCAGTTCGTCGGCGGTCTGCGCGTATCCGACGCGAGCACCGTCGAGGTCGCCAAGATGGTGCTCGTCGGCAAGGTCAACAAGGAGATCGTCCTGCGCCTGAGTCGCCATGGGCAGCCGGCCGTCGGCCTGTGCGGCGATGACGGCTCGCTGTTTCGCGTCGCCCGCCGCGCCGCGCCCGGGGGCGAGGACATCGGTTTCGTCGGGCGCATCGAGCGCGTCAACGTTGGCGTCATCGAGCACGTCGCCAGCGACTACATCCCCGTGATCGCCTCCGTCGGCGCCGACCGCGACGGTCAGTCATACAACGTCAACGCCGACGAGGCCGCCGGCGCGGTCGCCGGCGCGCTGGGCGCCTACAAGGTCGTCTTCCTGACCGACGTCCCCGGCTGGCTGAGCGATCCCGCCGATCCCGCGAGCCTGATCGGCCACGCCACCGCCGAGCACGTGCGCACCGAGCTGGGGAGCCTCGACGGCGGCATGCGCCCCAAGCTCGAAGCCTGCCTCGAGGCGATCGAGCAGGGCGTCAGCGCCGCGCACATCCTCGACGGGCGGCTCGCGCATTCGCTGCTGCTCGAGCTGTTCACCGACGCCGGCATCGGCACGAAGATCGAGGCCGCCCCATGAGCCTCGCCGAGCTCCAGGAGCTCGAGCGCACGAGCGTGATCGGCTCCTACGCGCGCATGCCGGTCGAGTTCGTGCGCGGCGAGGGCGCGCGCCTGTGGGACGAGCAGGGCAACGAGTACCTCGACTTCCTGTGCGGAATCGGTGTGACGAGCCTCGGCCACTGCCACCCGCGCGTGGTGGCGGCCGTGCGTGAGCAGGTGGGGCGGCTGATGCACACGAGCAACCTCTTCTACACCGAGCCCGCGATGCGCCTGGCCAGGCGCCTGTCGGAGTCGAGCCTCGGCGGCAAGGTGTTCTTCTGCAACTCCGGCGCCGAGGCCAGCGAGGCGGCGATCAAGCTCGTGCGCAAGGCGCGCGCGGGCGGCGAGGTGGTGGTCGTCCACGGCGCCTTTCACGGACGCACCTATGGCGCCCTGTCGGCGACGCCGCAGGAGGCAAAGCAGGCGCCGTTCGCGCCGCTCGTGCCCGGCTTTCGCGCGGTCGCCCCGGACCCGCAGGCGCTGCGCGCGGCGGTCGACGCCCGCACAGCGGCCGTGCTGCTCGAGCCGATCCAGGGCGAGAGCGGCGTCAACGTGCTCTCCGCGGAGCTGCTGGCGAGCGCGCGCGAGGCGTGCGACGAGCACGGCGCGGCGCTCGTGTTCGACGAAGTCCAGTGCGGCATGGGCCGCACGGGCACGCTGTGGGCCTACGAGCAGACCGGCGTGAAGCCCGACGCGATGACCGTCGCCAAGGCGCTCGGCGGGGGCCTTCCGATCGGCGCGCTGATCACCGGCGAGCGCTTGGCTGACGTGCTGGTGGCGGGCGATCACGGCTCGACCTTCGCCGGCGGCCCGGTGATCGCGAGCGCCGCACTGGCCGCGCTCGAGGTCACCGACGACCCCGCGCTGCTGGAGCGCGTGCGCGAGCTCGGCGAGCGGCTGGCCGCCGGCCTGAGGGAGCTCGCCGCACGTGCGCTCCGTGCGCGGACGCGGGCTGATGCTCGCCTGCGAGCTCGACGTCGCCGGCGCCGGCGGTCGCGCGCCGGGCGCTGCTCGAGCAGCGGCTGGTGCTCAACGCCACCGGGTGCGACGACGCTGCGGCTGCTGCCGCCGCTGATCGCCACCGAGGCCGACGTGGACGAGGCGCTCGAGCGGCTCGCCGGCGGCGCTGGAGGGCTGAGCGGATGCGGCGCGCGCTCGCGGATGGCTTCGAGCTCGACGATGACCCGCGGCGGATCGACGTGGACGCCGTGCACGCGTTCATCAGCGGCGAGTCCTACTGGGGCCGCGGGCGCTCGCGCGAGCGTGTCGAGCGCGCGATCCGCGGCTCGCAGCGGGTCGCTCGGGCTCTACCGCGGCAGCCGAGCAGGTCGGGCTTCGCGCGGGCGGTCTCCGACGGCGCGATCGTCGGCTACCTCGCCGACGTGTACGTGCTGCCCGCCTACCGCGGTCGCGGCCTCGGGCTCGAGCTCGTGCGCGAGATGGTCGACGGCGCGGCGGCGTGGGAGCCGTGCGCTGGCTGCTGCACACTGCCGACGCCCAGGGTCTGTACGCAAAGCTCGGCTTCAGCGAGGACGCGGCCGACCTACGCGCTGATGGAACGCGGACGCGCCCCGGGCGCGAGCCACCGCGCGAGCACGGCGCAGCCCGAGTAGCCTTCGCCGACCGTGAGCCGCGAGCACGAGATCCCGACGGTCGCGCAGCGCCTCCTACGAGGCCGATCCCGCGGACGTCCACCGCGTCCTGCTGCTGTACTCGGGCGGCCTGGACACGAGCGTGATGCTCAAGTGGATCCAGGACTCCTACGGCGCCGAGGTCGTGTGCCTGACCGTCAACCTCGGCCAGCCCGGCGAGGACTACGCGGTGATCGAGGGCAAGGCGCTGCAGCTCGGGGCGCTCGAGTGCCACGTCGTCGACGCCCGCGAGGAGTTCGCCCGCGAGTTCGTCGCTGCCGGCGATCAAGGCCAACGCGCTCTACGGCGGCGGCTACCCGCTGTTCACGGCGCTCGGGCGCCCGCTGATCGCCAAGCTCGCCGTCGAGCACGCGCGCAAGAGCGGCTGCGACACGATCGCCCACGGCTGCACCGGCAAGGGCAACGACCAGGTGCGCATCGAGGCGACGATCGCGACGCTCGCGCCCGAGCTGAAGGTGATCGCGCCGGTGCGCTCCTGGCAGATGGGGCGCGAGGAGGAGATCGCCTACGCGCGCGAGCACGGCATCCCGATCAAGAGCTCGCAAGGCGCCGAGGGCCAGGCGCCGTACTCGATCGACGACAACCTCTGGGGGCGCTCCTCGGAGGGTCGCTGGATCGAGGACCTCGGGCACGCGCCCGACGACGACGTCTTCCAGCTCGTCACCCGCCCCGAGGACGCCCCGGATGAGCCCGAGCTGGTCGAGCTCGGCCTTCGAGCGCGGCGTGCCGGTGGCGCTGAACGGCGAGCGCCTGCGCGCTGGTGGCGCTGATCGAACGGGTCGCCGAGATCGGCGCGCGTCACGGCGTCGGCATCGTCGACCACATCGAGGACCGCATCGTCGGGCTGAAGGTGCGCGACATCTACGAGGTCCCCGCCGCGCGCGATCGTGCTGCCCGCCCACCAGGAGCTCGAGCACCTCGTGTGCACGATCCACCAGAACCAGTTCAAGCCCGAGCTCGACCGCCAGTGGGCCTACCTCGTCTACGCCGGGCTGTGGTGGGAGCCGCTGCGCGGCGACCTCGACGCCTACATGGAGCGCGTCAACGAGCGCGTCACGCGGGACGATCGGCGTCAAGCTCTACAAGGGCCACGCGCGCGTCGTCACGCGCTCCTCGCCAAACGCCGTCTACGACGCGAGCCTCGCGTCCTTCTCGGAGTCCGGCGGGCTCTTCTCGCAGTCCGCCGCGCCCGGCTTCATCGAGCTGTGGTCGCTGCAGTCGCGGATGGCCTGGCGCCTGCGCAACTCCTGATCGCCATCGCCCGCGGGAGCGACCGCGCGAGTCCGCGGCGCCCGCGCGCCGCGCGCGTGAGCGTCCGGCCCTCCTCTAGCTTGCCGGTCAACGTGATGGCAGAGGGAAGCGAGACGAACGGGGAAAGTAACCCACCCGCCGGGAGCCCACCCGGCCAGGGCCCGCCGCGCAGAGGCGAGGGCGGCGACCTGTTCGCCGAACGCCGCGCGCGTCGCGCCGCCGAGAGCGGCGAGCTCGCGCTGACGCGCCGCGCGGAGGCCGCCGAAGCGACGTGCAGACGCTCGAACGCCACGTCGCGAGCCTGCAGCAGCGCCTGCGCGAGGCCGAGGACGAGCAGCTGCGCATGGACGAGCTGCTCGAGGCCGAGCGCGCCGCCGCGCTGAGCGCGAGCACGAGCTGCGGCGCGTCAAGCAGCGCGAGTACGCCGAGCAGCAGCTGCGCGTCGAGGCCGAGGAGCGCCTGACGCACGCCTCGGCCGTCGCGATCCAGCTCGAACGCGAGGGTGGCGAGGAGATCGAGCAGCTGGGCGTGCGCCTGAGCGCGAGCGAGGAGCGAGGCGCGCGAGCTCGCCGCGGCGCCTCAGGGCATCCAGCGCCAGCTCGCCGAGGCCGAGCAGCAGACGCCGCCGAGCGCGCCGCGGTGCGGCGCTCCGAGCAGGATCTGCAGTTGCGCCTGAGCGAGCTCGAGCGCCGCGCGCTTGAGATCCAGCGCGGCCTGGAGGCCGAGCGCGGCGCGCGCGAGCGCTCCGAGCAAGCCCTCGAGGGCATGCGCGAGGGCCACCGCCGCATCGAGCTGCTGGTCGGCGAGATGAAGGGCATCCTCGCCGCGTAGCGACGAGCGCGCTGGCCGCCGAGCAGGCCGCGCGCGCAGCCGTGGCGCCCGGCCAGGCACTGCTGCCAGAGGCGTGCCGCCGGCGAGGCAGCCGCCGCGCAGCGAGATGGCCGACGCGCTGGCGGCCGCGGTCGAGCGCCTGCGCGCGCCGCGCGGAGGAGCGTCGAGGAGCAGCCGAGCGTCGCAGCCGCCCCGAACCGCGCGCGGCCGCGCCGCGGCCGCACAAGCACAGCATGTCGTGGTTCGAGCGTCGACGGATCAAGCGCAAACAGCGACGGGAACGTCGCGGCAAGTGATCGGCTCCGCCGCGTCTGGCGCCTAGCATGCAGTGCCCGTGAGCAGCAGCTCCTGCGCCCATCTGCACGTCCACTCCGAGTACTCGCTGCTCGACGGCGCGTGCAAGATCGATGCGCTCGCGGAGCGCGCCGCGCGCTTCGGCCAGCCGGCGCTCGGGCTCACCGACCACGGCGTCATGAACGGCGCCGTCGAGCTCTACAAGGCGTGCGCGAAGCACGGCGTCAAGCCGATCGTCGGCTGTGAGATCTACCTCGTCGACGACCACACGGCGACCGGCAAGGTCCGAGCGCAACCACCTGACGCTGCTCGCCGCCGACGACGCGGGCTACCGCAACCTCGTCAAGCTCTCCTCGGCCGGCTTCCTGGAGGGTCTGCAGCGCGGCAAGCCGACGGTCGACCTCGCGCAGGTCGAGCGCCACGCCGAGGGCGTGATCGCGCTGACGGGCTGCCTGGCCTCGCGCTTCTGCCAGCGGCTGCTCGAGGATCGCGAGCAGGAGGCGCGCGCCCACGCGGACGACCTGCTGCGCGTGTTCGGCGCCGAGAACGTCTACTTCGAGGTGCAGAAGAACGGCCTCGCGCCGCAGGACAAGTGCAACGAGGGGATCGTGCGGATCGCGCGCGAGCTCGGCGGCGAGCCTCGTCGGCACCGGCGACGTGCACTATCTGCGCCGCGAGGACTACGACCACCACACGGCGCTGTTGTGCGTGCAGACCAAGAGCACGATCGCGGCGCCGAAGCTGACGTTCGACACCAACGAGTTCTACCTGCGCGACAGCGAGGAGATGGCGCGCGCGTTCGCGGAGTGGCCGGAGGCGATCGCGAGCACGCTCGAGATCGCCGAGCGCTGCTCGGTGGAGCTCGAGCTCGGCAAGCAGCTGATCCCGAGCTACCCGACGCCCGACGGCAGCGGCGAGCGCGAGTACCTGCGCGCGCGTGTGCAGGAGGGCCTGCGCGCTGCGCTATGGCGACCCGCCGCCCGCCGCCGCTGTCGAGCGCATGGAGATGGAGCTCGACGTGATCGACCGCATGGGCTTCAACGCGTACTTCCTGATCGTCTGGGACTTCGTCAAGCCTTCGCCAAGGAGAACGGCATCGCCGTCGGGCCGGGCCGCGGCTCGGCGGCGGGCTCGATCGTCTCCTACTGCCTGGCGATCACCGACGTCGACCCGCTGCGCTACGACCTGCTGTTCGAGCGCTTCCTGAACCCCGAGCGCGTGTCGATGCCGGACATCGACATCGACTTCTCGGTGCGCGGGCGCGAGCGGGTGATGCGCTACGTGACCGAGAAGTACGGGCGCGAGTCGGTCGCGCAGATCGTCACCTTCGGCAAGATGTTCCCGCGCGCCGCCACGCGC
The DNA here is from genome assembly GCA_963826985.1 of uncultured Solirubrobacteraceae bacterium. Classification (GTDB taxonomy): domain Bacteria; phylum Actinomycetota; class Thermoleophilia; order Solirubrobacterales; family Solirubrobacteraceae; genus Palsa-744. The sequence continues at coordinate 1,047,285 of CAWGYW010000002.1, read as the reverse complement.
GACGCGGCGCGCGTGCTCGGCTTCGACTACGGCGCGGGCGATCGCCTGGCGAAGCTGATCCCCGACCCGATCATGGGCCGCTCGCCGTCGTTCGAGGAATGCCTGAAGCCCGGACAGCCGCTGCGCAAGGCCTGCGACGAGGACCCGACGGCCAAGCAGATCGTCGACGTCGCGCAGGGGCTCGAGGGGATCGTGCGCAACTCCTCGATCCACGCCGCCGCGGTCGTGATCGCCGACCGGCCGCTGACGGACATCGTGCCGCTGCAGCTCGCCGACGCCGGCACCGACGAGAACGGCGAGCGCGTGCTTCCGCACGGTCACGCAGTTCTCGATGAAGCCGATCGAGGAGATCGGCATCCTGAAGATGGACTTCCTCGGGCTGCGCAACCTCGACGTGATCGAGGACGCGCTCGACATCATCGAGCGCTCGAGCGGCGCGCGCCCGGACTGGACCGACGCTGCCGCTCGACGACCAGCGCACGTACGAGATGCTCGCGCGCGGCGACTCCATCGGGCGTGTTCCAGTTCGAGTCCGAGGGCATGCGCGAGGCGCTGAAGAAGGTGCGCCCGGACGAGTTCAACGACCTCGTCGCGCTCAACGCGCTGTATCGGCCGGGCGCGATGGACCAGATCCCCGTGTACGCCAAGGGCAAGCACAACCCGCAGGCGATCTCCTACCCCGACGAGCGCCTGCGCCCGATCCTCGAGTCCTCCAACGGCGTGATCCTCTACCAGGAGCAGGCGATGCAGATCTCCAAGGAGCTCGCCGGCTTCTCGGGGGCCAAGGCCGACGACCTGCGCAAGGCGATCGGCAAGAAGAACCGCGCGGCGATGGCCGCGCTGAAGCCCGAGTTCGTCGAGGGCTGCCGCGCGTCGGGCACCAGGGCCGAGGTGATCGAGTTCCTGTGGCAGCACCAACGAAAAGTCGGCCGACTACTCGTTCAACAAGAGCCACGCCGCCTGCTACGGGCTGATCGCCTACCGCACGGCCTGGCTGAAGGCCAACTACACCGCCGAGTACATGGCGGCGCTGATCTCCTCGGTGATGTCGACCAAGGACAAGGTGCCGTTCTTCGTCGCGCGCTGCGAGGAGATGGGCATCGAGATCCTGCCGCCCGACGTCAACCTCTCAGACCACGAGTTCACGGTCGGCGCGCCGACGCGAGCGGAGGCGCGGCTCGGCAACATCCGCTTCGGCCTGGACGCCGTCAAGGGCGTCGGCTACCAGGCGGTCGAGGCGATCAAACGGGCGCGCGAGGATGAAGGTCCCGAGGGCGGGCATCCATTCACCTCGATCTGGGACTTCTGCGAGCGCGTGGACAGCCGCACGGTCAACAAGAAGGCGATCGAGGCGCTCGTCAAGTGCGGCGCGCTCGGCTCCACCGGCGCGACCCGCAAGGGCATGCTCGAAGTGCTCGAGCAGGCGCAGGCCAAAGGCCAGAAGATCCAGCAGGACGCGCTGATCGGCCAGGGCTCGATCTTCGACCTGCAGGAAGACGCCGCCGACGGCGCCCGGCGCGGGCGCCGCTGGCTCCGCGAGCTCGGGCTCGCCGCGGCGCGGCTGGCCGCGCCCGTGCACCCGCCGATCCCGACCGAGGAGTTCGAGCAGCCCGAGCTGCTGGCCGCCGAGAAGGAAGCGATCGGGCTGTTCGTGTCCGCGCACCCGCTGAAGCCGCTGCGCGACGCGCTGCGCGCGCGGGTCGACTGCCCGATCTCGGCGCTCGAGGACCGCCGCGACAAGGACTGGGTGACGGTCGGCGGGATCATCACCGAGGCCAAGCGCATCCGCACGCGCAACGGCGATCACATGATGTTCGCGACGCTCGACGACCTCGCGGGCGCGGTCGAGATGCTGGTGTTCGGCAAGGCGCTGGCCGAGCACGAGGCGGCGCTGGCGGTCGACGAGGTGGTGATCGTGAAGGGCCGCGTCGACCACAAGGAAGCCGGCAAGACGTGCCTGGTGGTGCAGAGCGTCGAGGCGTTCGCGCCCTCGCAGGAGGAGATCGAGCGGGCGCGCAGCGCAGGCGCGCGCGGCCGCGCGCACCGCCACCGCGCTCGCCGCAGCCCGTGCACCTGCGCGTCGCCGCGGCGGACCTGCAGCGAGAGCACGATCGACGACCTCAGGCAGATGATCGAGGAATGCCGCGGCACGGCCGAGGTGATCGTCGAGATCGACCGCAGCGACGGCGCACCCGCCGCCTGCGCCTCGGCGAGGAGTACCGCGTGCGCCACACGCCGACGCTGCTGCGCCGAGCTCGAACGCGCGCTGGCGCGACCGCGCCGCCGACGCGCTCGCTGCCGCGCCGCGGTCGCCGCGGCCGACTGCGCGCGCGCTCGCGCGGCGCCGGCTGAGCGCCGCCGAGCGCGCTCAGCCGCGCGCGGCGATGCCCGCGCTCGCGCAGCTCGCACCGCCAGCGCGACTTCCTCGGCGCGGCGGGCCGCTGCGGTTCTCGCCGGGGGTCTCGAGCACGCACGGCAGGCCCTGCGAACGCCGGCGCCGAGAGGAACGCCGCGCAGCCGTCCTCGCCGAGCTCGCCCTGCGCCGATGTTGGCGTGGCGGTCGCGGTTGGAGCCGAGCGGCGTCTGCGAGTCGTTGAGGTGCAGCGAGCGCGACGCGTCCGCGCCCGAGCTTGCGCGTCGCACTCGCGCAGCACGCCGCTCATGCCCTCGGCGCGTGCGGATGTCGTAGCCGGAGGCGAACAGGTGGCAGGAGTCCAGGCACACGCCGAGGCGCTCGCTCGCCGCCGGCGCCCTCGAGCAGCTGCGCCAGCTCGTCGAACGAGCGCCCGAGCGTGCCGCCGGCGCCGGCGGTGTTCTCGAGGTGCAGCTCGCAGCCCTCGCTCTCGGCCAGCGCCTCGCGGATCGTCGCGCCGGCGCGCGCGATCGCCTCGCCGACGTCGCCGGTCTTGGCCGAGCCGGGGTGCAGCACCACGCCGGCCGCTCCGATCGCCGTGCCCGACGCGCAGCGAGTGAGTCAGCGACGCGAGCGATTTCGCGCGGATGTCGGGATCCTCGCTGGCGCAGTTGAGCAGGTACACCGCGTGGATCAGCACCGCGTCGATCGGGCTCGCGCCCATCGCCTCGCGGAACGCCGCCACGTCCTCGTCGCGGTAGACCGTCGGCCGCCACATCCGCGGCGACTGGTTGAAGATCTGGATCGCGCGGCAGCCGCGCTCGACGCCGCGCTCGATCGCCTTCGGCAGGCCGCCCGCGGGCGAGACGTGCGCGCCGATTAGCATGCGCGGATCCTATGGATCCTATGAGAGTCGCTTCGCGCCATCGCCCACCGGGGCGCTGCACATCGGCGGCGCGCGCACGGCGCTGTTCAACTGGCTGCTCGCGCGCCACTGCGGCGGCGAGCTGGTGCTGCGCATCGAGGACACCGACCGCGAGCGCTCGACGCCGGAGAACATCGAGCAGATCCTCGACGCGCTGCGCTGGCTGGAGCTCGACTGGGACGAGGGGCCGATCCTGCAGACGGCGCGCTCCGAGCGCCACGGCGAGGCGCTGCAGGCGCTGCTCGAGTCCGGCCACGCGTACCGCTCGAACGCCGACCGCCGACGACGTGAAGGCGTTCAAGGAGCTGCACGGCGCCGACCGCGGCTTCCGCGGCGAGGGCGGGAGAGACGGAGGGGGCGGTGCGCCTGCGCGTGCCCGACGAGGGCGCGACGGTCGTGCACGACGTGATCCGCGGCGACACGCGCTTCGAGCACGTGCACCTCGACGACCCCGTGATCGCGCGCGCCGACGGCTCGGTGCTCTACAACTTCGCGGTCGCGATCGACGACCTCGACGCCGGGCATCACGCACGTGGTGCGCGGCGAGGACCACCTCTCGAACACGCCCAAGCAGCTGCTCGTGCTCGAGGCCGCGCGCGCCGCGGGCTTCGGGCCGCGACGCGCCGATGCCCGCTGTACGCGCACCTGCCGCTGCTGCACGGGCCCGGACGGCAAGAAGCTCTCCAAGCGCCACGGCGCCGCCTCCGTGCAGGAGCTGCGCGACGCGGGCTACCTGCCCGAGGCGGTGCGCAACTACCTCGCGCTGCTCGGCTGGGGCGCCGGCGACGACGCGACGGTGCTCGTCGACCGAGGAGCTGATCGAGCGCTTCACGCTCGAGCGCGTCAGCCGCAACCCGGCGCGCTTCGACGAGGTCAAGCTGCGCTGGCTGAACGGCCTGTACATCCGCAAACTGCCCGTCGCCGAGCTCGACGCGGCGCCTGGAGGCGTTCACCGGGCGCGACGGGCCTCGAGAGGCGGCGCGCATCAGCCAGGAGAAGATCCAGACGCTCGCCGACTTCTGGCCGCTCGCGGGGGCGCTGCTCGACGGCCCGCGCGAGGATCGCGAAGGCGCGCGAGCGCTGGCTCGACGAGAACGGCCGCGCGGCGCTGGCCGAGGTCAGCGACGCGCTCGCGCACGGACCGCACGAGCTTCGACGAGGCGGCGGTCGAGCAGGCGCTCGCGGCGGTGATCGAGCGTCGCGGCGCCAAGCCGCGCGAGGTCTACCAGCCGCTGCGCGTGGCGCTCACGGGCACGACCGTCTCGCCGGGGATCTTCGAGAGCGTCGCGCTGCTCGGGCGCGAGGAGACGCTGCGGCGGATCGACGCGCGCTCGCCGAGCGCCCGGCCGGCGAGTCCGTCAGACGATCCACGCTAAATATTTGCCGGCGGATGCCGATAGGAGCTCACGTCGGAATCACCGGCCCGGATAGGCCGGCGAACCCAAGGAAGGGGTCAAGTAGGCATGCAGGCAACCGCCGCAGCAAAGAAGCTGACCGCAGCCAAGAAGCTGACGCAGCCAAGAAGGCAACGCATAGCGAAGACGCCGTCGCCGGCGAAGAGCTCGACCGCCTCGAGCCAGCGCCCATCCAGCCCAGCCGCAGCGCCGCCCCAGCGCACCAGGTGCGGCCCCCGGAGAGCGCCACCAGAACGAGGGCCACGGCCGGCGCCTGACGATGGCGTTCGAGGCGCTCGAGGCGTTTCCGGCGCTCGCGGAGTCGCGCGACCGTCTGCTCGTCGGTCGTCTCCAAGGACCACGTCGCGACCGCCGACGTCGTGGCCGCGGTCGAGTCCGACGTCGCGCTGATCATCGCCGTGCTGCGCCTGGCCAACCGCGCCCAGGACGGTCGCGCGCGGGTGGACACGGCGGTCGCGGCGGTCGAGGTGCTCGAGCACGCACACCGTGCAGGCGGTCGCCAACCGCGTGCGCACGTTCGACTTCTTCGAGCGCGCGAGCGTGTGGGACGCCGCGCCCGAGCGCTTCCGGCTGCATGCGCTCGCCACCCAGCACGCCGCCGACCGCATCGCGACCGAGGTCGGCTACGAGAACCGCGACCGCCTGACCGTCACGAGCCTGCTGCACGACGTCGGCAAGCTGGTGCTGCTGCACGCCTACCCCGGCTATCCCTCGCAGGTCCACCGCGGCGCGCGCACGCCCGAGGAGCGCATCCACCAGGAGCGCCGCGAGCTGGGCGTCGACCACGCGCTCGTCGGCGGCGTGCTGATCCGCCGCTGGGGCCTGCCCGGTTCGCTGGCGACGCCGATCGAGCGCCACCACAACCCCGACGTCGAAGGCGAGGCCGCGTTCATCCGCCTCGCCGACATGCTCGCCCACTACGAGCAGGGCGCGCGCGTCTCGCCGACTGAGATGCTCCACACCGCGCGCAGCGTCGGCCTCGGCCCCGACGAGCTCAGGCGCGTGATGTACGAACTGCCGAGCCCCACCAGCCAGCGCCAGCGCCACGTCGACCCGTGCCCGCTCTCGGGCAGGGAGCTCGGCGTGCTGCAGCGGCTGGCCGAGGGCAAGGTCTACAAGCAGATCGCCCACGAGCTGACGCTATCGACGAGCACCGTGCGCACGCACCTGCACAACATCTACGGCAAGCTCGGCGCCGTCGACCGCGCCCAGGCGGTCTTGATCGCCACGGAGCGCGGCTGGCTCTGAGACGGCCATTGGGCGGCGCGGCTCGGCGTCCTCCTCCATTCGGGGACGATGCGATCGCTCGTGGGCGCAGCACACTTCGCTCACTGCGTCCTTGAGCCGCTTGCCCACTGACCGTCTCAGTGGGTCATTGCGTAGCATCGCGCGGTAATGATCTCGATCACGAGCAAGTCACCGTACGCCGTGCTCGCCCTGGCCGAGCTTGCCCGCAACCCGGCGGACCGAGCCGGTGCCGATCGGCGAGCTGGCGCGCAGGCGCGAGGTGCCGGTGCAGTTCCTGGAGCAGCTGTTCGCGGTGCTGCGCCGCGGCGGCATCGTCAGCTCTCAGCGCGGCGTCAAGGGCGGCTACCGCTTCGCGCGCGAGCCCGCGACGATCACGGTGCTGGAGGTCGTCGAGCTGCTCGACGGCCCGCTCGGCCGCGACGCACAGGGCGTGTTCGCGGACGCCGCCGAGGCGGCGCGCAAGGTGCTGGCGGAGACGACGATCGCCGATGTGCTCGAGCGCGAGATGCGCGACGCGGGCGCCAGCATGTACCACATTTGACAACTGTCTAAACTCGCTCCCCGCCTGGCTGGTCAGCCGGCCAGGATTTGGCTTGCCTATTGACTTGACGCGGCGCACGTGTAGCCTTGGTCAAGGTAATGTGATGGTGGAGGCGGGACAGTCGGTGCGCGTAGGCCAGACGCGCCCGGGCTTGTCGGTGGCGACTACGGAGGGTTGCGAGTGCTCGGAACGGCCGGCGCTGTTGCGGTAATGCAAAAGGATTCTCGATGACGGCGCGCGTGGCGCTCGTCGCGAAGGGGCTCTCGACGCGTCAGCTGGCGGTGTCGGCGCTGTCGGCGCTGGCGCTTGCGGCAGGGTTGACACAGGCGCTGACGCGCACGGGCGCCGCCGTGTCCCCGGGGGCCGGGGCGGTTCGTGCGGCTGGCGCAAGCGCCGCTCTCTCGCCAGCCGCGCGGGCGTCGATCTCGGCGGCGCTCGGGGCGCGCGAGCCCGCGTATCGCTTCAAGCCGGCGCCGGGCGGCTTCCAGTCGATCAACCGGATCCAACATCTGGGCGTCGGTGTGGACCGCGCGGGTGTGCTGCTTCGCTCGCGTGGTCTCGAACTGGGACTGGGCCTGCGTGCGATCGGCTACGGCAGCTCGCTGGGCGCCGTGAACGCGGTGGCACCGCAGGCGATGAGCAACAGGGTCACATTCGCGCACGCGGGGGTCGGCGAGTGGTATGTGAACGGCCCGCTGGGCCTCGAGCAGGGCTTTACACTCGCCAGCGCCCCCGCACGCGGCGTGGACGGGGGCCCGCTGACGCTCGCGATCGCCGTGTCGGGGAACGCGCACGCGTCGCTGGCGGCGGGGGGACAGAGCGTGACGTTCAGCGGTGCGCGCGGTGGCTCGCTGCGGTACGGGGGGCTGAGCGTGAGCGACGCGAGCGGGCGGACGCTGCGCAGCTGGCTGGCGCTGGATGGCGATCGGCTGCTGCTGCGCGTGGACGCTGGCGGCGCGCGCTTCCCGCTGCGAGTCGACCCGACGGTCGAAACCCCCGAAACAACGCTCACGCCCTCTGAAAACGAAGGCGAAGGGGCCGGTCTCAGCGTGGCGCTGTCCGCCGACGGGGACACGGCTCTGGTCGGTGCGCCCGACGCGGAAGTAGGCGGTGGGATCGTGTGGGTGTTCACGCGTGTGTCGGGTACGCAGTGGACACGCAGCGGCGAGCTGACGATGGCTCCGGCGGAAGGCGAAACGAGCGAATGCGTAGAAGGCTCGGAAGACGAACCAAGCGAAGAAGGCAACGAATGCGGCTTCGGCCGCAGCCTGGCGCTGTCGGCCAACGGCGACACGGCCCTGGTCGGTGCCCCGCGCATGACCGTGCAGGTGCCGGCGCGGCACCCCCAGAGCGAAGGGGAAACGGAAGCGATCGCGCAGGCGGGCGCGGCGTGGGTGTTCACGCGTTCGCAGTCGGGCTGGACGCAGGCCGCCGAGCTGACGAGCCCGGAGCCGGACCTGAAAGGCCACTTCGGGCGCAGCGTCGCGCTTGCGGGCAGCGGCGAAACGGCGCTGGTGGGGGCGCCGGCGCAGCACGCGGGACTTGGCCGGGCGTGGGTGTTCGTGGGCTCCGGATCGAGCTGGACGGCGCAGGGCGTTGGGCTCGAAGGGCTTGGCGAGCAGGGTGAAGGGCACTTCGGGCGCAGCGTGGCGCTGTCGGGCGACGGCGAGGTCGCGCTGATCGGCGCTCCGACCGACAACCACAACCAGGGCGCGGCGTGGGTGTTCGAACGCGCCGGCTCTGGATGGGTCGAACGCGGGCCGAAGCTCCTGGGTGGCGGCGAGGGGCTGGAAGGGCATTTCGGCTTCAGCGTCGCGCTGTCGGAAGACGGCGCCACCGCGCTGGTGGGTGCGCGCGACGATGAAGGCAGGGGGGCGGCTTGGGTGTTCGCGCGGTCGGGCACGACCTGGGACGAACAGGGGCCGAAGCTATTGGGAGCCGGCCAGGAAGGCGAACAGTTTGGTTACAGCGTGGCGCTGTCGGTGAGCGGGAACAGCGCGGTCGTCGGCGCGCCCAACTTCGCCTCGGGACGCGGGGCGGCGTGGCTCTACGAACGCTCCGGCACGAGCTGGGGCGCGGCGGCGCGCGAGCTCAGGACCGGCCCTCCGTATGGTCACGCGCGCTTCGGCACGAGCGTCGCGATGTCCCCTGACGACGGGGAAACGGTGCTCGTGGGGGGGCCGAACGAAAACGCCAAAGCCGGTGCAGCGTGGGTGTTCGGTCCGGGTCCATCGGTCGATTGTGTGGAAGTGGATGAATCGCGCGCATGTGAAGCTAACAAACCCAAAACCGCCACGGGCTCGACCGTCGGCGGGACCGAGGTCAAGGTCAAAGGGCAACATCTGAATGGCGCGACGGCCGTCCGCTTCGGCGCGTCCGAGGCCGCGAGCTTCGAAGTGCACTCGCAAGGCGACGAGGAATGGATCACCGCCATCTCTCCACCTGGAGCGGGCACGGTCGACGTCACCGTGGAAACCCCGTTCGGCACGAGCGCGGTGCGTGAATCCGATCAGTTCATGTACGTGCCGCCGGGGCACAAAGGCGGCAAAGAAAAAGAAGAAACGAAAGGACACAACGGCGGTGGGACGGGCGGCGGTGGCAACGAACAGCCCCCTGGCGGCCCGTCGAACAACGAATCGTCGGGCACAGGCACGGGCGCGGCGATCGCGGTGCTGGCCGCCGGGCCGACCGCCGGCGGTGCGTGCGGCGCGAGCCTGCTGAGCAAGAGGATCGCGGTCGGGTCGCACAGCCGCGCCGTGTTCAGGCTTCTCGGGACAGGCGCGGGCAGGTGCTCGGGCAAGCTCAGGCTGCGGGTCAAGCTGAAGCTCGCGGGCGGGCGCTTCAAGCTGAAGACGATCGGCACGGCGGTCTTCTCGATCTCCCCGGGCAAGCGGGTGTCGGTGAGCGTCAAGCTGAACGCCGCCGGACGCGCGTTGCTGGCGGCCGGTCACGGTGGGTTGAACGCGAGCTTGCTGCTGGTCAAGCAGGCGCCGACGCCGTACGTGTCGCACACGGCAAGCGTGCGCTTGGCGCGCCCGCGCCCGCGCCCGAAGCCAAAGCCGTAGGCGCGAGGCCGCCGGCGCTCGTCGGCTCGGGGCGGTGCGTGCAGGACGGACGCGAAAGTCGCCTGCACTATTGTCGTGGCGGTGATGTCACGAATTCCGATCAACATTGCGGACTTGGTCGGCGGCACGCCGATGGTGGGCATCCCGCGGATGCTCGAGGGCACGCGCGCCGCTGAGAACGGCGTCGAGCTGTTCGCGAAGCTCGAGGCGTTCAACCCGGGCGGCAGCGTCAAGGACCGCATCGGCGTGGCGATGATCGAGGCGGCGGAGGCGGAGGGCAGGATCGAGCCGGGGCGCACGCTGATCGTGGAGGCGACGAGCGGCAACACGGGGATCGCGCTGGCGTTCGTGTGCGCGGCGAAGGGCTATGAGCTCGTGCTGACGCTGCCGCAGGGCATGAGCCGCGAGCGCGAGAGCCTCCTGCGGCTGTATGGGGCGCGCGTGGAGATCACGGAGTCGCTGGGCGGGATGGGGGAGGCGGTCGAGGCGGCGCGCGCGATGGCGCGCGACGCGGACGTGTTCCTGCCCGACCAGTTCTCAAACCCGGCGAACCCGGAGGCCCATCGGCGCACGACCGGCCCGGAGATCGAGCGCGCGCTGGAGGGCCGCGTGGACGTGCTCGTGGCGGGAGTGGGGACGGGCGGCACGATCACGGGCGTCGGTGAGTACCTGCGCGAGCACGCCAACCCGCAGCTGCGGGTCGTGGCGGTCGAGCCGCGCGGCTCGGCGGTGCTGTCGGGCGGGCGCCCGGGGCCTCACCGCATCCAGGGCATCGGCGCGGGCTTCGTGCCGCCGGTGCTCAACCGCGAGCTGATCGACGAGGTGATCGCGGTCAGCGACGACGATGCGATCCAGACGGCGTGGAGCTGCGCGAAACGCGTCGGTCTGCTCGCCGGCATCTCCTGCGGCGCCGCGCTGTGGGCGGCCCTGCAGGTGGCCGCGCGCCCGGAGTCGAAGGGCAAGCGCATCGTGGTGGTGATGCCCGACTCCGGCGAGCGCTACGTCTCGCAAGCTTTCTTTGCGCCGTAACGACAACTTTTAGGGGCGCCCCTCGGGGGGCGCTCTCGGGGTTCGGGCTGATGAGGATTCGGTTGCGTGCTCAACTATTTGCGTCGTTGCCCGCTACGCTGTTGCGATGGCCGGATTCGGCAAGTTCGCGGGGGTGGCCAAGGAGGTTCGGCGCGACGTGCTCGCGGCGCGCGACCGCGATCCGGCGGCGCGCGGCGTCTCGCCGGCGGAGATCCTGGCGACGTGGCCGGGCATCCACGCGCTCTTGGCCTACAGGGTGGCGCACGCGCTGCAGTCGGCCGGCGTGCCGCTGCTGCCGCGCGTGATCTCGATGTCCACGCGGGCGCTGACCGGCATCGAGATCCACCCGTCCGCGCGCATCGGCCGCGGGCTGTTCATCGACCACGGCGTCGGCGTGGTGATCGGCGAGACGGCGGACATCGGCAACGACGTCACCCTCTACCAGGGCGTGACGCTCGGGGGCACGGGCTTCGCGACCGGCAAGCGCCACCCGACGGTGCAGGACAACGTTACGATCGGCTCCGGCGCGAAGCTGCTCGGCCCGATCACGATCGGCCACGGCGCGAAGATCGGCGCCAACAGCGTCGTGATCACCGACGTGCCGGCGAACTCGACGGTCGTCGGCAACCCCGGGCACCCGGTGCGCGTCGACGGACGGCGCGTCGAGGGCCCGGACGCCGACTGGATCCACCTGCCCGACCCGATCGCCGAGGCGATCCAGGCGCTGTCGAGCCGCATCGTCACGCTCGAACGGCTCGTCGCCGAGCTGTCCGACGCAGAGCCGCAGCCGGTGGCCGAGGTCAGGCCTCTGAGGACCGTAAGGGGTCCCAACCCCGCCGGAGGGTAGGACCATCCGCATCTGGGCGGCGGGGCGAGCTCTGCCACCCGCACCCGCATCTATGCTGGGGATCGATGGCTGAGAATCCCCATGCAGGGCACCTCGAGGAGCTGCTCGAGAGCCTGAACGAGCCCCAGCGAGAGGCGGTGACACACGGCGAGGGACCGCTGCTGATCCTGGCGGGCGCGGGCAGCGGCAAGACGCGGGTGCTGACGCACCGGATCGCGTTCCTGATCTACACCGACCAGGCGCAGGCGGGGGAGATCCTGGCGATCACGTTCACGAACAAGGCGGCGAGCGAGATGCGCGAGCGGGTGGAGCGCCTGCTCGGCCACGGTACGCGCGGGATGTGGGTGATGACGTTCCACGCGGCGTGCGCGCGGATCCTGCGCGCGGAGGCCCAGCGCCTGGGATACACGCGCCAGTTCACGATCTACGATCAGGCGGACGCGCGGCGGCTGGCCAAGCGCTCGGCGGACGCCGTCGGAGTGGACCCCAAGCGCTTCACTCCGGCCGCGATCCACAACCAGATCTCAGCCGCGAAGAACCGCCTGATCGACGCGGAGACCTACCGCCAGCAGGTGGGCTCGCAGTTCGAGGAGATGATCGCCGACGTGTACGCCATCTACGAGCGCGACCTGCATCGCATGAACGCGATGGACTTCGACGATCTGCTGTTCAGGACGGTCAACCTGCTGGAGCTGTTCGAGGAGGTTCGCGACCGCTACACGAACGCCTTCCGCCACGTGCTCGTCGACGAGTACCAGGACACCAACCACGCCCAGTACCGGTTGCTGCAGCTACTGGTCGGCGGCGGGCGCCGGGCGGGTGGGGATTCCATTCAACGTGCGGCCGAGCCAGGGGACCGTCCGACCTACTCCGGCCCCGTCGGGCATCGCAACCTGGCGGTCGTGGGCGACGACGCCCAATCAATCTACAGTTTTCGGGGCGCTGATGTGAGGAATATCCTCGACTTCCAGGAAGACTTCCCGGACGCGCGCGTGGTCAAGCTCGAGCAGAACTACCGCTCGACCGAGACGATCCTGCGCGCGGCCAACGCGGTGATCGCGAACAACCGCGGCGGCATCGCGAAGCGGCTGTGGAGCGAACTCGGGCAGGGCGAGCAGATCCAGCTGCGCGCGCTCGACGACGAGTACGCGGAGGCGCGGTTCGTCGTGGGCGAGATCCAGCGCCTGCTCGACGACGGTGCCTCGCGCGCTGAGATCGCGGTGCTGTATCGCACGAACGCGCTGTCGCGGGCGCTCGAGGAAACGCTCACGCGCGGGGACATGGCCTACCAGGTGATCGGCGGCACGAAGTTCTTCGAACGCGCTGAGATCAAGGACGCGATCGCGTATCTGTCGCTGATCGCCAACCCGGCGGACGTCGTCAGCTTCACGCGCGTGGTCAACTCGCCGCGGCGCGGCATCGGCCAGACCTCGCTTGCTCGCGTGCTCACCCACGCGAGCTCGCAGGGCATCGCGGTGTGGGAGGCCGCCGCGGCGCCCGAGCGGGTGCCGGGCCTCGGCGCCGCCGCGGTGAAGGCGCTGGGGCGCTTCATGGACACGATGGACGAGCTGCGCAGGCTCGCGGGCATGCCGGCCGTCGGCGCGCTGCGCAGCCGACGCGCGACGCACGCCGACGACGTAGCGCGCGGCGATGGCGAGCCCGCCGACGCGGAGCAGGGCGTGCCGGTGGGGGACCTGCTGGAGGCGGTGCTGTCGCAGACGGGCTACATCGAGGCGCTGGAGGCCGAGCGCACGATCGAGTCGCAGGGGCGGATCGAGAACCTCGAGCAGCTCGTGGAGGGCGCGCGCACGTTCGACGCGCAGGCGCCGGAGGGCCAGGACACGCTCGCTGCCTACCTGCAGGAGATCGCGCTCGTCGCCGACGCGGACAGCCGCGCGACGAGGGCCTGGTGACGCTGATGACGCTGCACAACGCCAAGGGCCTGGAGTACCCGACGGTGTTCATCGCCGGCTGCGAGGACGGCGTGTTCCCGCACTCGCGCGCGATCGAGGAGGGCGGCCTCGAGGAGGAGCGCCGCCTGTTCTACGTCGGGATCACGCGCGCGATGCGCCAGCTGTACCTCACCTACGCGCGCCGGCGAGCGGTGTTCGGCGCGGCGACGTACGGCATGCGCAGCCGCTTCCTCGATGAGATCCCGTCAGACCTGCTCGAGGAGCACGAGCAGGTGGCGTTCCGACCGGGGGCCGGCTGGTCCTCCGGTGCGGCAGCGCCGACCGTGACCGCGCGCCGCGGCTCCGCGGCTCCCAGCTGGGGCGAGCCTTCGCGTGCGGGGCGCGCGGCCGTGCGCGAGCGCGAGGAGGCGGCGTCGCTCGCCAGCCAGTTCCGCCTCGGCGAGGACGTCGTGCACGCGGCGTTCGGCGACGGCGTCGTCACCGGCGTCGAGCCCGGCGGCGTGATCGTCGTGCGCTTCGCTGACGACGGCTCGGAGCGAAAGCTGATGGCCGAGTACGCGCCGGTCAGCCGCCGCTGAGGCGCGCGTCTCGATGCGCGGCGCAAAGACATAGCATCTGCTCATGAGCGCCACGATCATCGACGGCAAAGCGATCGCGGCGCGCGTGCGCGCCGAGGTTGCCAGCGAGGTCGAGGTCTTCCAACGCGAGGTCGGCCGTGTTCCCGGCCTGGCGACGGTGCTCGTCGGCGAGGATCCCGCCTCAGAGGTGTACGTGGGCGGCAAGCAGCGCGCGTCCGTCGAGGTCGGGATGGTGCCGGTCGACTTGCGGCTGCCGGCGCACGCGTCGTTCGAGGAGGTCGCCGAGGAGCTCGAGCGTCTCAATGCGGACCGCGCGGTCAGCGGCGTGCTGCTGCAGCTGCCCGTGCCGGAGCACCTCGACGGGCCGGCGCTGACGGCGCTGATCAGCCCCGAGAAGGACGTCGACGGCCTCACACCGGTCAATGCCGGGCTGCTGTCGCTCGGGCGTACCGGGCTGCGCCCGGCGACGCCGCTGGGCGTGATGGAGATGCTCGCCGACACCGGCGTTCCGCTGGAGGGCGCCGAGGCGGTCGTCGTCGGGCGCTCGAACCTGTTCGGCAAGCCGATGGCGCAGCTGCTGCTCGCGCAGAACGCGACCGTGACCGTATGCCACTCGCGCACGCGCGACCTACGCGAGGTGTGCTCGCGCGCGGAGGTGCTGATCGTCGCCGCCGGCCGCGCGCGGATGGTCAAGGGCGACTTCGTGCGCCCCGGCGCGGTCGTGATCGACGTCGGCATGAACCGCATCAGCCCCGAGGAGGCAGGCAACAAGAGTGGCCTCGTCGGCGACGTCGACTTCGCGGCCGCCGCCGAGGTCGCCTCTGCGATCACGCCGGTTCCCGGCGGCGTCGGCCCGATGACGATCGCGCTGCTGTTGCGCAACACGCTGCAGGCGGCCCGCTACCAGGCCGAGCTCGACTCGTTGCTCGCCGATCTCGACGGGCGGTGCGACATGAACTTCAGGCAGCTGCGCGTCGGCGAGACGCTCGCGCTTCTCGGTGCGATCGCCGTGCTCGTGTCGCTGTTCGTGCGCAACTACTACGGTCCCGCGGGCGACCTCGACGCGTGGAACACGTTCGGCCCGGGTGTCGTGCTGCTGCTGGCGGCGGTGTGCGCCGGGCTCGCGATGGTCGTGAGCGCGCTCACCGAGCGCAGCCCCGCGCTGCCGGTGTCCACGGCGGTGTGGTGCGTGCTGCTGGGCTTGGTCGCGACGATCGCGGCGCTCGTGCGCGCGCTGGAGCGACCCGACCACGCCACCGAGGTCTGCTTCGGCGCATGGCTGGCGCTCGCGGGGGCCGTCGCGATCCTGCTTGGCGCGTGGCTCGCGCTGCGCGACGAACGGCCGTCGCTGTACACATCCGCACGGCCGGCGCCGCGTCCGCGGCCGTAATCGATCTGGAGTTGTAGCTAGCTGGTACTCGGGGACTACCGCTCGCGGGGACGTCAGATGGACGCTGGCCGTGTAGACGGCGCTCGCCTGGATCGGCACGCTGCTCATGGTTAGCGCGGGGCCGTCGGGATGCGGTTGTGCTCCGTGTGCATCGGCCGCGCATGTGTGCGCGAGGTCCTTTCAGTCGACTCGAAAGAGGTAACGCGAAATGGCTGAGCTCGACCCCACCATCATTCTCGTGCACGGCGCGTTCGCCGATGCATCGAGCTTTCGTGGACTGTACGACGAGCTTGTCGGGGAAGACCTGAGGATCATCGCTCCGCCGAACCCGCTGCGCGGGCTGACCGGCGGCGACGGTGAGTACCTCAAGGGCGTGATCGAGGAGATCGACGGGCCAGTTCTGCTCGTCGGGCACTCCTACGGCGGCTCGGTCATCACCGCTGCCGGCGTTGCCGACAACGTTGTTGGCCTCGTCTACATCTCCGGCTTCGCCCCGGACGAGGGGGAGAACCTGAGCGATCTGCAGTCCAAGTTCCCTGCTCCGGGGATCGTGCCGTTCATCGTGCAGCACGAGCTTCCCGGTGGCGGCCAGGAGTTCACGCTCGCGCCCGAGGGCTTCCACGAGTCTTTCTGCGCCGACATCCCGGTCGACGATGCCGCGTTCTACGCGATCTCGCAGCGCCCATTGGCGGGGGTTGCGCTCAGCGAGGCTGCATCGACTCCGGCATGGCGTAGCCGTCCGGTTTGGGCCGTGCTGGGGAGCGCCGACCGGTGCATCGACCCGGGCGTCCACCGCTTCAGCTACAAGCGGATGGGAGCGCAGATCACCGAAATAGACGGCGGTTCGCACGTGGTCATGATCTCCCACCCCAAGGAGGTCGCCGCCGTGGTGATGAGCGCTGCGCGCACCTGCGCCGTCCAGCCGGCCTGAGCTCATCCCCAGGAGCCCCCGAAGAGGAGCAACGAAGTACAGAACTACTGGCGCCGTAGAATGCGCGCCACTGTGATCGGACGCGACGAAGTTCTGCACGTCGCGCGGCTGGCGCGCCTGGCGCTCGCCGAGGATGAGATCGAGCCGATGGCGCGCGAGCTCTCCGCGGTGCTCGACCACGTCGCGAGGATCGGCGAGCTCGATCTGGACGGTGTCGCGCCCACCTCGCACGTGGTCGGTGATGCGATGCCCACCCACCCCGCGCTGCGCGCCGACGAGCCGCGGCCGTGCCTGCCGCGCGAGGTCGCGCTCGCACAGGCGCCCGCCGTCGCCGATGACGGATTCCTGGTCCCGAGCCCGCAGGCATGAGCGCCGCCGACGTGCTCGAGCTCTCGGCCGCGCAGGCGGCCGACGCGATTGCCGCGGGCTCGCTGTCGGCGGGTGAGCTGTTCGAGGCCTACCGCGCGCGCGCGGCCGCCGACCGCGCCGCCGGCGAGGACGGGCTGAACTGCTTCACGTGGGTCGCCGACGACGCGCCCGCGCAGCACGCCGATGCGCCTGCGTCGGTGCCGCTTGCCGGCGTGCCGCTGGCGGTCAAGGACCTGTTCTGCACCGAGGGCGTGCCAAGCCAGTCGGGGTCGCGGATCCTCGAGGGCTATCTGCCGCCGTACACCGCGAGCGTCGTGCGCCGTCTGCAGAGCGCCGGCGCCAGGCTGCTCGCGAAGACCAACCAGGACGAGTTCGCGATGGGCTCCTCCAACGAGAACTCCGCGTTCGGCGCCGTGCGCAACCCGTGGGATCGCGAGCGCGTGCCGGGCGGCTCCTCCGGCGGCAGCGCCGCCGCGGTCGCCGCCGGCCTCGCGCCGTGGGCGCTCGGCACCGACACCGGCGGCTCGATCCGCCAGCCCGCCGCGCTGTGCGGGATCGTCGGCATGAAACCCACGTACGGCTCGGTCTCGCGCTACGGCATGATCGCGTTCGCCTCCTCGCTCGACCAGGCCGGCCCGCTGACGCGCGACGTGCGCGACGCCGCGCTGCTGCTCAGCCACATGGTCGGGCACGACCCGTGCGACGCGACCTCGCTGAGCTTTCCGCACGCGATCGAGCTGCCCAGCGCCGAGCGCCTGGACGGTGTGCGCCTTGGCGTGCCCGCGGAGCTAACCGGCGAGGGCATCGAAGCGGGCGTGCTCGACGCCTTCCGCGCGGCGCTCGCGCACGCCGAGCAGCTTGGCGCGCAGATCAGCGACGTGGAGCTCCCGCACGCCCCGCACGCGCTGTCCGCCTACTACGTGATCGCGCCCGCCGAGGCCTCCTCGAACCTCGCGCGCTTCGACGGCGTGCGCTACGGGCTGCGCGCCGAGGACGCCAGCGACCTGCTCGACATGTACACGCGCACGCGCCACGACGGCTTCGGCGCGGAGGTCAAGCGGCGCATCATGCTCGGCACCTACGCGCTCTCCTCCGGCTACTACGACGCCTACTACGGCCGCGCCCAGCGCGTGCGCACGAAGATCGCCGAGGACTTCCGCACCGCCTTCGAGCACGTCGACCTGATCGTCACGCCGACCGCGCCCACCGTCGCGTTCAAGCTCGGCGAGAAGACCGCCGACCCGCTCGCGATGTACCTCAACGACTTCTGCACCGTGCCGATGTCGCTCGCCGGCATCCCCGCGATCTCGATCCCCTGCGGGCTCTCCGCGGGGCTGCCCGTCGGCCTGCAGATCGCCGGCCCCGCGTTCAGCGAGAACCGCCTGCTCGACGCCGCCTACGCGCTCGAGCAGAGCCTCGGCTTCGACGGGACGGCCGCCCGTGTCTGAGTCACCGCGAACGCCGCAGCCGCCGGCAGGCGGCTCCATAGAAGACGACGTTGCCTTCGAGCCGGTCATCGGCCTCGAGATCCACGTGCAGCTCGCGACCGCCACGAAGATGTTCTGCGGCTGCGAGCTGTCCTTCGGCGAGCCGCCCAACACGCGCACCTGCCCCGTCTGCCTGGGGCTGCCCGGCAGCCTGCCGGTGGCCAACGCGCGCGCCGTCCACCTCGGGCTGATGATCGGCCTCGCGCTCGGCTCCGAGCTCGCGCCGCGCTCGATCTTTCACCGCAAGAACTACTTCTATCCCGACCTGCCCAAGGGCTACCAGATCTCCCAGTACGACGAGCCGCTGTGCCGCGGCGGCTCGCTCGGCGACGTGCGCATCCACCGCGTGCACCTGGAGGAGGACGCCGCCAAGCTGATCCACCTCGGCTCCAGCGGGCGCATCCACGGCTCCGACGCGAGCATCGTCGACTTCAACCGCGGCGGCACGCCGCTCGCCGAGATCGTCACCGAGCCCGACGTGCGCTCGCCCGAGCAGGCCAGCGAATGGCTGAAGCTGCTGCGCACCACGCTGCGCCAGCTCGGCGTCTGCGACGTGAACATGGAGGAGGGCTCGCTGCGCTGCGACGCCAACATCTCGCTGCGCCCCGCCGGCACGCACGAGCTCGGGGTCAAGACCGAGCTGAAGAACATGAACTCCTTCCGCTTCATCGAACGCGGGATCAGGGCCGAGATCGCGCGCCAGGAGAAGATCCTCAGCGCTGGCGGGCACGTCGTCCAGGAGACGCTGCACTTCGACCCCGCCTCCGGCGCCATCACCTCGCTGCGCTCCAAGGAGGAGGCGCACGACTACCGCTACTTCCCCGAGCCCGACCTGCTGCCCGTCGCGATCGATCAGCAGATGCTCGCCGACGCGCGCGCCGCCATGTCCGAGCTGCCCGTCGACCGCGCCGAGCGGCTGGCGCGCGAGCACGGGCTGAGCGCCGACAGCGCGCAGCTGCTCGCGTTCCGCGGCGAGCTCGGCGACTACTTCGAGGCGGCGCTCGCCGCCGGCGGCGCATCGTCCTTGGCGGGGGACGGGGTCCCTGCGCCGCCGGCGCAGGCGCTCGCCAACTGGGTCACGGGCGAGCTGCTCTCTCGATTGGCGGACGGCGAGGATCCAGGCGCCTCACAGGTCAGCCCGGAGGCGCTCGCGCACCTCGTGGGGCTCGTCGACGCCAAGCGCGTCAGCGTCGGCGCCGCCAGGCAGGTGCTCGACAAGCTCGTCGCCGAGGGCGGCGAGCCGCAGGCGATCGTCGACGCCGAGGGGCTCGCCGCGATGGACGGTGGCGGCGAGGAGCTCGCCGCGATCGTCGCCGCCGCGATCGACGCCAACGCCGACGCCGCCCAGCGCGTGCGCGAAGGCAACGCCAAGGCGATCGGCCCGATCGTCGGAGCCGTCATGCGCGAGACCAAGGGCCGCGCCGACGGCACCGAGGTCGCGCGCCTGGTCCACGAGCAGCTCGGCACTTAGAAGACCGCCGCGCACGACATTTTGGACTTCGGGCCAAAGGCAATGCGCGCCCGTGGCGCCAATATGCTGACCATGAACCGTTCAGCAGCCAACTCAAGCGTTTCATCTCCTCGGCGGTTCATCCTGCTGCCCGAGGAACAGGTGGATGCTCCAATGGGTCCGCCCGCCCACGTATCCGCCGCTACCAGCTCACGAGCGTGGGGCAGGGTGCGGGGCGCCGACGTGCAGGTCTCACCAGTGTCGATCTCGCGACGGCACGGATCGCTCGCGAACTCGGTCGGCTGGGTCGCATGTAGTGATCCCTCCGCAGCGACCAACGCCGGCTTCCCTCGGCCGGCGACATGGGGGTGCGGCCGGGCAGGGGTAGGACTTCCTGCTCGGCCGCGCTACCATTCACTGCATCGACATGAACGAGTCTTCAGCCAGCTCCCGCTCCATCGGCAAGACCGTCCTCGCGGCCCTCGTAGTTCTGGTCGCCGGTTGCGTGCTGCTGAGATCGTCATCGGCATCGCCGTCGCGGTCGCCGGCACCGTCGCCGTGATCCTCGCGATCGTCGCCGTCATCTGGGCGTTGCGCGTCCTGCTCTGAGTCGGGCCGGAGTCAGTCGGCCATATGGCCTACGTCCTGATCGCGGTCGGCTTCGGCCTCTCCGGCGGGATCATCGGCAAGCTCAAGGGCAGCTCGTTCCTGCTGTGGTTCCTGATCTCCGGCGCCGTGCCGTTCCTCGGCCTGTTCGCCGCGATCGCCTACCGCGTCGAGCGCGACGAGCTGCGCCGCCAGTGCCCCAGCTGCGGGCGCGTGACCAAGATCTACGACGCGCTCTGCACGCGCTGCGGCACCGAGCTCGAGTTCCCCGACGTCGCGATCGCGCCCGAATCGTGGGTGCGCGTTGACCTGATGGACACGCGTAGCTGGCCATAGCGCCGAAGGATCGATGGACACGCGGGCGGGCCATAGCGCCTAGCAGCGGGCTGGCCAGCAATCGTCAAGGCCTCGGTTCGGCTGCCCTAAGCCAGATTCGGCCGCCCTAAGCCGGTCGCTGTCATACGCTGTTCGCTGCGATGAGCACACGCGTGAAGACGGCGCCCGCGCCGGAGAGCTCTCCGCCCGCGCCGCAGGACTCGCTGCTGGCGCGCTGGATCCACCGCGCGGGCTTCGCCGACGAGCGGGACTTCGTGCTGCGCGTCGTGCAGCCGGCGCTCGTCGGCATGATCGACGGCACCGTCTCCTCGCTGGCGCCGATCTTCGCCGCGGCGATCGCGTCGAACTCGCACACGGCGCTGCTCGTCGGTTTCTCCACCGCGCTCGGCGCGGGGGTCAGCATGGGCTGGTCGGAGGCGCTGTCGGACACCGGCGAGCAGACGGGTCGCGGCTCGGCGCTCGTGCGCGGCGCGATCACCGGCGGCATGACCACGCTCGGCGGCATCTTCCACACGCTGCCGTTCCTGATCTCCAACGTCCACAAAGCGCTGCTCGTGGCCGGCTGCGTGGTCGCCTTCGAGCTGTTCGCGATCGCGTGGGTCAGGAAACGCTTCCTGGAGGTCTCGATGCGCTCATCGCTGCTCGTGGTCACCGTCGGCGGCGCGATCGTGCTCGCGATCGGCATCGCATCGGCTCCTCCTAGCGTTTCCAGCCGGTCGTAAACCCGCTGGTACACTGACTTTTTCCGTAATTAAAAGGAAGGAGGCGGCGAGATGCGGGCAGTTGATGCCTTGATGGAATGTCTGAAGGCGGAGGGCGTGGACGTCGTCTTCGGCCTGCCCGGCGGCGCCAACCTCCCGACCTACGACGCGTTCGTCAACGGCGGCATCCGCCACATCCTCGTCCGCCACGAGGCCGGCGGCGGGCACGCGGCCGAGGGCTACGCGAAGGCGACCGGCAAGGTCGGCGTGGCGTTCGCGACGAGCGGCCCGGGCGCGACCAACCTGATCACGCCGATCTGCGACGCGATGATGGACTCGGTGCCGTGCGTGTTCATCACCGGCCAGGTGCGCACCGAGCTGCTCGGCACCGACGGCTTCCAGGAGGCGGACACGATCGGCATCACGATGCCGGTCGTCAAGCACTCGTTCATGATCCAGCACCCGCAGGAGACTCCCGCGGGCGATCCACGAGGCGTTCCACATCGCGCGCACCGGCCGCCCCGGTCCGGTGCTCGTCGACATCCCGATGGACCTGTCGCGCGCGGAGATCGACTACGAGCCGGTCACCGACGTGCGCCTGCCCGGCTACCAGCCGAAGATCGAGGGCAACCAGAAGCAGATCCGCCAGGCCGCGAAGGCGCTGGCGGCGGCGCAGCGGCCGGTCATCTACGCGGGCGGCGGCGTGGTCAACGCGAACGCCGCCGCCGAGCTGACCGAGTTCGCGACCTCCGACCGCTTCCCCGTGACGTGCACGCTGATGGGCCTCGGCGCGTTCCCGGCCACGTGGAGGGCGGGAGGGGGCTGGACCCCACCCCCAGTGGCTGGGGATGCTGGGCATGCACGGCACGCGCGCGGCCAACTACGCGATGGACGAGGCCGACCTGATCTGCGCGGTCGGCGCGCGCTTCGACGACCGCATCACGGGCAAGCTCTCCGAGTTCGCGCCGCGCGCGAAGTTCATCCACATCGACGTCGACCCGGCGGAGATCTCCAAGAACGTCCCCGCGCACATCCCGATCGTGGGCGACGCCAGGCAACGTGCTCGCGAAGCTCGTGATCGAGTACCGCGCGATCGGCGCCGACCCGGCGCGGCTGGACGCGTGGTGGAGCACGGATCGATGGCTGGAAAGCCAAGTACCCGCTCGGCTACGAGGACACGACCGACGCGGAGATCAAGCCGCAGTACATGATCCAGGCGCTGTACGAGGCGACCGGCGGCGAGGCGATCGTCACCAGCGACGTCGGCCAGCACCAGATGTGGGCGGCGCAGCTCTACGACTTCCCCGCGCCGCGGCGCTGGATCAACTCCGGCGGCCTCGGCACGATGGGCTTCGGCCTGCCGGCCGCGATGGGCGCGGCCGTCGGCTGCCCCGATCGCCTCGTGTGCTGCGTCGCCGGCGACGGCTCGGTGCAGATGAACGCGCAGGAGCTCGCGACGTGCGCGCAGAACAACATCCCGATCAAGGTGTTCATCATGAACAACGGCTATCTCGGCATGGTCCGCCAGTGGCAGGAGCTGTTCTGGGACGGCAAATACAGCCACGTCGACATGGGCGAGTTCCCCGACTTCGTCAAGCTCGCCGAGGCCTACGGCGTGACCGGCATGCGCTTCACCGACAAGCACACGCTGGTCGAGGACATGAAGCGCGCGATCGCCACCGAGGGCCCCGTGCTCGTCGACGTGCGCGTCACGCGCGAGGAGAACACCTACCCGATGATCCCCGCCGGCAGGCCGCGCGCGAGATGGTGGGGTGAGCGCGTCATGGGTGAACCAGGAACCAAGGAGCCGCTCAGCCTCGAGGAGCTGGAAGCGTCGACGAACATGCGCACGGGCCGCAAGCACGTGCTGTCGATCCTCGTCGAAAACAAGTCGGGCGTGCTCACGCGGATCGCCGGCCTGTTCGCCAGGCGCGGCTTCAACATCGACACGCTGACCGTCGGGCCGACGGAGGACGTGCAGATCTCGCGCGTGACGCTGACGGTCGACGGCGCGCTGCACCCGATCGACCAGGTCACCAAGCAGCTGCACAAGCTCATCAACGTGCTGAAGATCCGCGACCTCGAGCCGGCGGACACGGTCGCGCGCGAGCTCGCGCTGTTCAAGGTCTCCGCCGACGGCGCGCAGCGCGGCGAGCTGATGCAGATCGCCGAGATCTTCCGCGGCAAGGTCGTCGACGTGACCAAGCGCGCGATCATCATCGAGGTGACCGGCACGACGGAGAAGATCGAGGCGTTCGAGACGATGGTGCGCCCGTTCGGCCTGATCGAGATGATGCGCACGGGCGAGATCGCGATCTCGCGAGGGCGCACCGAGACCTAGCGTCGCGGGTCCGCTAGAGCGAGCGTGCGCACGGACCACGACTTCTTGGGAGGCGCGCTCGCGAGCCCCCTCCACGAACCAGCCGGCGCCGGCCGCCGCACTTTTGCGTTGAGCGCGGGTGACCGCGAGCGGCTGGCCGCGCGGCTGGCGCTCGCGGTCCGGCGCGCGCGCCGCGCGGGCGAGGGGGTGCTGGCGACGATCTCGCTGGCGCTCGCGCGCGACGTCGACCCCTCGGCGGTCGTCTGCGCCTCGCGCCGCCCGGGCGAGCGCTGGTTCGTGTTCGAGCAGCCCGACCGCGGCCGCGCCGCGCTGGCGGCGCTCGGGGAGGCGACGAGCCTGCAGGCGTCGGGCGCGGAGCGCTTCGCCGACGGTCGCCGACCGCTGGCGGGCGCTCGCGGCGGCGCCGTGGCCGATCCCGCGGACGAGCCCGCCGGCTCGGGGGCGGGTCGGGGTCCGTCGCGGTCGGCGGCTTCGCGTTCGCGCCCGACGGCGGCGCGGCGCCGCACTGGCGCGGCTTCGAGCCGGCGTCGCTGACCGTGCCCGAGGTCGCGCTCGTGCGCAGCGAGCGCCGTGGAGCGACGACGGTGCGGATGACGCTCGCCGCGCTGGCCTGCCCCGACGATGTCCCCGAGGAGCTGCTCGCGCGCCTGGAGCGCCGCGTCGGCGGAGCTGCGCGAGGCGCGCGCTGCCGCTGCTCGACCCCGCGCCCACCGGGCGCTTCCAGGTCGCCAGCGCGATGCCGCCCGAGCACTACGAGCAGGCGGTCGCGCGCGCCACCGAGCTGATCGGCGCGGGCGAGCTCGAGAAGATCGTGCTCGCGCGCGAAGTGCAGGTGCACGCGCGCGGGCGGCCACTACGACCCCGCGGCCGTGTTCGGCGTGCTGCGCGAGGAGTTCCCGTCGTGCTTCGTGTTCTGCGTCGGGCGCGGCGACGCGACGCTGATCGCCGCGAGCCCCGAGCTGCTCGTGCGCCGCGAGGGCCATCGCGTCAGCACGCTCGCGCTCGCCGGCTCGACCCGCCGCAGCGCCGACCCCGCCGTCGACGCGCACCTCGGCGAGCAGCTGCTGCGCGACGCGAGCTACCGCGAGGAGCACGCGATCGTCGCGCGGCGGATCGAGCGCATGCTGCGCCCGCACGCGGTCTGGGTGACCGCCGCGCCCGAGCCCGAGCTCGTGCAGGATCGCCAACATCCAGCACCTGGCCACGCCGATCCGCGCGCAGCTGGCCGCGCCGATCGAGGCGCTCGAGCTGGCCGGGCTGATGCACCCGACGCCGGCGGTCGGCGGCGAGCCGCTGCGCCGCGCCGCGCCGCTGATCCCGGCGCTCGAGGGCCTCGACCGCGGCTGGTACGCCGGCCCCGTCGGCTGGACCGACGCCACCGGCGACGGCGAGTTCTGCGTCGCGCTGCGCTGCGCGCTGCTGCGCGGGAACGTCGCGCGCTGCTACGCCGGCAACGGCATCGTGCGCGACTCCGACCCGGCGACGCGAGCTCGCCGAGACCGAGGTCAAGCTGCAGGCGCTGCTGCCGCTGCTCAGCGGATGAGGATCGGGGTGCTGTAGTTGGACACGTGCGCGCCCGCCGGGACCTGAACGAGCGCGCGGTAGAGACCGCCTCTGTGAACCCGCACGACGCGGCTGAAGCTCGAGACGGTTGCGGTACCGGCTTTCACAGCAGGTGCCGCCCTCGTTCACGGACCTGTGGCCGGGCACGAGCAGTTGGAAGCCGACGAGTGCGCCGGCCTCCGCCGGAGCGACCGTTCCGTACAGGCGCACGAGGCCCGGCCGGCCGGCTGAGCGCGCGTGGAAGGTGACCCGAACCGCCACGTTCTCGAGCACCGACGGCGCTGAGCACTTCTGGGTTGCCGACCGTCACGACACGCAGCTGCGTGCTTTCCAGCAGGCCGAGGAACGGGAACGAGAAGCCCCCGACGGTGTTCGTGAGCTCCGGGTTGCCGACCGTCTTGAAGCCGCGCCAGATAGGGGTATGGGATTGGCCTGCAGGACGATCTCGTGGTTGCCGGAGCCCGGTCCCGGACAGCGATGCCCGCGACCACGAAGGAGTCTCCGATAGCACGAGCGGGTCCGGGCACGCCGGCGATGGCCACCGACAGTGGGAATCTCCGGCGTGGTGAACGTGCGGTCGTTGCCCTTCGTCGTCCCCGCCGGGCTGGTCGCGACGATCCGGTAGTGGTAGGTCGTCAGCGGCTGCAGTCCGCTCACGGACTGGCTCACCTTGATCGTCTTCGTCCCGTTTCCCGCGGGTGAGAGTGGCGTCTGGGAGCCGTAGCTACGGGTGGGCCCGTACTGGAAGGACATAGTTGGTTTCCTCCCCGCGCGGGTCGACCGAGCCATCGAGCGATCGCCGCGGAGTAGCTCACGTTCGAGACGCCTCCGGTGCTGGCGCTCGGGTGCGGCGGCGAAGCGGCCTGGCCCGTGAGAGACGGGAAGCGCGAACAACGAAGGCGAACGCCAACGAGACGAGCACAGAGCTGGTAGCGATACATGAGGACCTCCTCGAGCGCCTGCGGCCCCGTCCTCGTGGCGTGCGCGGATGGCGCTCATAACGACGGCTGATCGAAAGCAAGGAACGACGACGGAGCCCCACGGTGTCGCTCGAGGCATCGGCGGCCGCCGAGCTACACCAGCACCTCCTGACGCTCGATCGCCGACTCGAGCCTCGAACGCGGCCAGCTCCAGGTCGGTCTCCCCGGGACCGATATTCAGCGCCGCGTGAACGTCTGGGACCGAAGGCGCTCATCATCAGCTCGGCAGCCGCGATCAGCGCTCTGGCCTCATGGACGCTCAACTCGACTTGGATCCTCTGATCGCTCACCGCCGCGCCTCTGCGTCCGGGCACGCGGCACAACGACCTGCGGCTACTGATCTGATATCGGACGAAACTTCGGGCACTCTGACCTCCGTCGGCTCGCTGGAGCAACGCCGGAAGTCAGCTCGTGATGCCGGCCCTTTGGGGCCGACCGCAGTAATGCCCTCCGCCGCGCAGCATAGCGCGAGCCGGAGCGCAGATGTCGTGCGCGGGCCTGACCCCGGTTCAGCCGCGCGGAAAGCATGGCTGGCACCGGAGCTCGTCGCTCGTCGACGAGGTCGGTGGGGCCGAGGATGAAGACCTCGCACATCAGATCGGGGTGCTGCTGGTTCCCGCTCATGAACCCGATCACCCGACGCCCGGTCGCCGCCTCGATGACCTCGGCGAAGCGGCTCGCGCATGACCTCCTGGAACTCCATGCGCTGCTGGATCACCGCCGTGCCACGGCCGCCCTCGAGCAGCGTCTGCTCAACCCGCGAGAAGCCACCGCGCAGAACGCACACCACCAGGTCATCCTCGTAGTAGGACTTCGCACGAGTCGGTCCACGCCCATAGAACTCCTTCAAGCAGCGCGACCATTCCGTTCGGAGATGGCCGTGAGCACGTCTCCGTGGGTGCTCGAGGGAGGCTCGCTGATGGGTGACGGGTTCATCAGCTGACCCAGCTGGTCGCTGCACAGTGACCCGCTGATGGTAGCGCCAGATAGCGCTACCGTGGGTGTTGATCGCTCGTCGGGTCTTCGCCCTTCGCCTCGCGCGCGAACCCCGACCTCGGAGGACGAAGAGAGAAGGCCAGCATGCTGGCATCCGATCCTCCGCTGAGCGGCGAGGAGCTCCTAGTCGCCGTGACCGAAGCGATGGTGGTGTTGCACGAGCGCTACTACCACCGCACGCCCGTCAGCGCCAAGACCCGGATGCTCGGCGATGATCTGCTCGCGTGCGTTCTCGGCGGCATCTACACCGACGTCGAGCAGACGATGATCGAGCTCGCAGCGCTCCACCGTCGTGCAGGAGACCCGCAGCGCCTTCCAGACCGCCATGCAGAGCGGTTCATCGACGAGGTCGAGCACCTCTCCGGGCGCGACGTGCTCGCTTCATCTCCAACCACCACGTCGGCCCCGACATCGAGATCGAGCTGTTCATGCTCGCGCCCCTGGCCTGACCGATCGAGCGTCAGACCGCGAGCGCTCGCGAGACGGCGCTCCAGACGCGGCGGTGCAGCTCGACGTTGCGCACGCGATCGGTATGCACGTGCACGATCGTCGAGCCGACCTCGGGCGCGAGCGCGCGCTCGAGCGCCGCGCGCAGCTCGGACGTCGTGCCGACCCGCTCGTGCGCGAGCCCGTAGAGCGCGGCCGCCTGCGCGAAGTCGAGGCCCGTCGGCGTGGCGATGTGGCGCGTGTAGATGTCCTCGCCGCCCGCCGCGGCGTTCGACCGTCCGCGCTCGGCGGTCCGAGTCCTCGCTGGCCCGTGCGGCATCGGGCAGCGAGCGCCATGCTCGCGCCGGCCACCGGCAGGAAGTCGAAGATGCCGCCGCCGCCGTTGTCGAGCAGCACGATCGTCAGCTTCAGGCCCAGGCGCGTCGCGGCGAGCAGGCCGCCGATGTCGTACGCGAGCGCGACGTCGCCGATCAGCAGCACGACCGGGCCGGGCGCCGTGCGGCGGCCGCGCCGAACGCCGAGGAGACGGTGCCGTCGATGCCGTTGGCGCCGCGGTTGCAGAGCACGCGCGGCGGGTCCGCGCGCACCGGCCAGAACGTCTCGATGTCGCGCACCGGCATCGAGGAGGCGACGAACAGCGTCGCGTCGCGCGGGCAGCAGCACGCCCAGCTCGGCCGCGACCGCCGGCTCGGAGAGCTCGCCGCCGCCGAGCACCCCGGCGATCGCCTCGGCCGCGCGCTCGTCGGCGCTGCGCCAGCTCGCGAGCCAGTCCTCATCGCGTGCGCCGTGCGCCGGCGGCGTCCTCGCCAGCGAGGCGCGCGCTCAGCCGCGCGAGCGCCGCGGCCGGCTCGAGCGCGAGCGAGTCGCTGAGCACCGACGCCGGGTCCTGCCAGGCGCCCTCGGGGTCGAGCGCCACCTGGCGTGCGCCGCTCGAGCCCCGCCAGCCAGCGTGCGCAGCGGCTTGGAGACCGGCAGATCGCCCACCCGCAGCACGAGGTCGGGCGTCAGCGACGGCGCGAACGCCTCATCGCGCAGCAGCGCGTCGTAGTGGGCGATCGCCGCCGTCGCCGCGGCGCGCGCCCGACAGCGGGTCGGCCAGCAGCGGCCAGCCGGCGGCCTGCGGCGAACGCGGCGGCCGCCGCGCCGAGCTCGGTGTCGGCGCTCGTGGCGTCCGGCGACGAGCACGCCGCGGCGCGCGCCGCGCGACGCAGCTCGCGCAGGCGCGCCTGCGGCGTCGTCGCCTGCGCGTCGGTCCGCCGATCGCGCCGGGCGCGCCGGCGCGCGGCGCACGTACGGGGCGCCGTCGGCGCGGCCGCTGTCGTCCTCGGGCAGCTGCTCCTCGCTCGACGAGCGGCTCGCGCAGCGGGAAGTTCAGGTGCACGGCGCCCGGGCGGCCCTCCAGCGCCGTCCAGTAGGCGCGGCACGCGAGCGTGCGCATCCAGCGCAGCTGCTCGGCGCCCGCCTCGTGCACGCCGACCTCGAAGAACCACTTGGCGGCGCCGCCGAACAGCTTCAGCTGGTCGATCGCCTGCCCGGCGCCGTTCTCGCGCAGCTCCGCCGGGCGGTCGGCCGTCAGCAGCAGCAGCGGCACGCGCGCCTCGCGCGCCTCGATCGCCGCCGGCAGCAGCTCGGCGGCGGCCGTGCCCGACGTGCACGTCACCGCCACCGGCAGGCCCGAGGCCTTGGCCAGCCCGAGCGCGAAGAAGCCCGCGCAGCGCTCGTCGATGTGCGAGTAGCAGCGCAGGCGCGGCTCGCGCGCGAGCGACAGCACCAGCGGCGCGCCGCGCGAGCCGGGCGAGGTGCACGCGGCGCGCATGCCGCAGCGCGCGAGCTCGTCCACGAACGCGCGCAGCAGCACGTACATGTCGGTGGTGGGGGTCATACGGTCATAGGATCCGCGGATGCCGGAGAGCGTCGTCCTGCTGCACGGCTTCGGCGGCACGCACCGCGCCTGGGACGGCGTGATCGCGGCGCTCGACCGCGAACGCTACCGGCCGCTGGCGCTCGACCTGCCCGGGCACGGCGAGGCGGCCGACGCCGAGCGCCCGATCACGTTCGCCGGCTGCGTCGCGCACGTGCTCGCGCGCAGCCCCGAGCGCTTCACCCTGTGCGGCTACTCGATGGGCGGGCGCGTCGCGCTGCACGTCGCGCTCGCGGCGCCCGAGCGGGTGGCGCGGCTGGTGCTCGTCTCCTGCAGCGCCGGCATCGAGGACGACGCCGAGCGGGCGCGCGCGGCGGCGAGGCCGACGGGGCGCTCGCCGACGAGCTCGAACGGATCCCGTTCGAGGAGTTCATCGAGCGCTGGCGCATCGCAGCCGCTGTTCGCCGCAGAGCCGCCCGAGGTCGGCGCGCTGGCGCGCGAGGACCAGCGCCGCAACCGCCCGGACGCGCTCGCCGCGGTGCTGCGCGGCATCGGCACCGGTGAGATGCGAGCCGCTGTGGGAGCGGCTGGGCGAGCTGGCGATGCCCGTCACGCGTCCTCGCCGGCGAGCGCGACGCCGAAGTTCCGCGCGCTCGGGCGCCGCGGATGGTCGAGCTGCTGCCAGCACGCCGAGCTGCTCGATCCTCGCGGGCGGCCACGGCCTGGCGCTCGAGAACCCGCGCGAGGTGGCGGGCGCGCTTGCCGCCGGGGCGGCGCGATGATCGTGGGCCAAAGGCCGATCCGTAGCTAGAACGGCTCGACGCCGAGCCCGGGCGCGCGCGGGCACCGCGATCGCGCCCGTCGCGGGCGCGGCAGCGGGCTCTCGAGGTCCGCGAACAGGCCGAGCGTCGCCAGGCCGCAGTGGCGGCAGCGGCCCGCGCGAGGCGAGCGCGGCGGCGGCGTGCACCGCGGCGGCCACGCCGAGCGGGCCGTCGAGCGTCGAGGCCAGGTAGACCTCGGCGCCGGTGGCGCGCACGAGCGTGGCGGCGGCCAGCAGGCCGCCGATGCCGCCGCAGCGGGAGATCTTCAGGCAGACCGCGTCGGCGACGCCGGCCGCCAGCGCGCCGTGCTCGGCGGCGGTCTCGTCGATCGCGACCCGCACCGCCACCCGCTCGCGCACCTCGCGCATCGCCTCGCAGGCCGTGCGCCGGCTCCTCGACGAGCTCGAGGCCGGCGGGGGAGAGCGCGTCGATCGCGGCGACCGCCTGCTCGACGCCCCACGCGCCGTTGGCGTCCAGGCGCAGCGCCACCTGCGGGCCGGCGGCGGCGCGGGCCGCCGCCACGCGCCCGGCGTCGTCGCCGACGCCGACCTTCAGCTTCAGGCACGCGAAGCCGGCGCGCACGGCCGCGGCCGCCTGCTCGGCGGCGCCCGCGCGGTCGAGCGCCGACAGCGTCGCGTTGACGGGCACGTGCGGCGCCGGCGTCGTCGCTCAGCAGCGCCGCGACCGGCTTGCCCGCGCGGCGCCCGGCGCGGTCCCACAGCGCGAGGTCGATCGCCGCGAGCGCCTGCGGGCAGGTCCTCGACCGCGCGGCAGGCTTCGATCAGCTGCGCGCCGTTCAGGCCCTCGGATGCGCGCCAGCACCGGGCGCGTAGCGCTCGAGTGCCGCTGCACGCGCTCCATGCTCACGCCGTCGTAGGGCTCCAGCGGCGCCGCTTCGCCGTAGCCGGCGCACGCCGTCCTCGTCGGTCAGCGCCACGAGCACGAGCTCGCGCTCGCCGACGGCGCCGTAGGAGGTCTCGCAGCGGGCTGCGCGAGCCTGCAGCGTGCGGCGCTCGAGCTCGAGCTTCATCAGCCGATCCCGCCGCTCGCGAGGATCCCCGCCGGCGAACAGCAGGCAGAACACGAGCTGCAGCACGCCCGTCCGCGCCAGCGCGCCGTTCAGCGCCGGGCCGTCGGTGCGCGTGCGCACCGATCGCGCGCGAGCGCGCAGCGCCAGCGGGATCACCGCCCACGGCAGCAGCAGCCAGGCGCTCATCGACCCGAAGCGCCCACGGCAGCGGCGCGGTCACGAACGCGACCGCGAGCATCGCCGAGTACAGCGTGCGCGTGCGCGCGCGGCCCGAGCCGCACCGCCAGCGTGCGCTTGCCCGCGCGCCGGTCGGTCTCGAGGTCGCGCACGTTGTTGACGACCAGGATCGCGCTCGCCAGCAGCCCGACCGGCACCGCGCACACGAACGCCTGCCACGGCAGCTGCTGGACCTGCACGAAGTAGGAGCCGGCGACCGCCACGATGCCGAAGAACAGGAACACGAACACCTCGCCGAGGCCCTCGTAGCCGTACGGGCGCGGGCCGCCGGTGTAGAGCACGCCGGCGAGGATCGAGGCGGCGCCGACCGCCAGCAGCTCCGATCCGGCGACCGCGACCAGGTAGGCGCCGCAGGCGACCGCCAGGCCGAACGTCACGTACGTCGCGAGCAGCACCTGGCTCGGGGGGCACCAGCCCGCCGGCCGTCACCCGCACCGGGCCGAGGCGGTCCTCGGTGTCGGCGCCGCGGCGCGCGTCGGAGTAGTCGTTGGAGAGGTTGGTGCCGACCTGGATGAAGATCGCGCCGAGCAGCGCCGCGACGAACGCGAGCGGGTGGAAGTGCCCGGCGCCGAGCGCCAGCGAGGTGCCCGACGAGCACCGGCGCGACCGCCGCCGGCAGCGTGCGCACGCGCGCCGCCATCACCCAGATGCGCACCGCGCTCACGGCTGCGCTCAGGCCCGCTTGGGGAAGCGCGAGAAGTCCGGCTTGCGCTTCTCGCCGGTACGCGTCGCGGCCCTCCTGCGCCTCCTCGCTGCCGTAGAACAGCAGGTTCGCGTCGTGCGCGAGCTGCTGGATGCCCGCCAGCCCGTCCTCGGCCGCGTTGAAGCTCGCCTTCAGCAGCCGCAGCGCGAACGGCGAGAGCGCGAGCATCTCGCGGCACCACCGCACCGTCTCCTCCTCCGAGGCGCTCGAGCGGCACGACCGTGTTACCATCCCCATCTCGCAGCGCCTCCTTGCGCGGAGTACTGGCGGCACAGGAACCAGATCTCCTTGGCCTTCTTCGGGCCCACCAGGTTCGCCAGCAGGCCCGCGCCGAAGCCGCCGTCGAAGGAGCCCACCCGCGGGCCGACCTGGCCGAAGCGGGCGTTGTCGGCGGCGATCGTCAGGTCGCACACGAGGTGCAGCACGTGCCCGCCGCCGATCGCGTAGCCGGCGACCATCGCCACGACCGGCTTGGGCAGCCGGCGGATCTGGACGTGCAGGTCGGTGACGTGGAAGCGCCCGACGCCGGGTGCGCCGGCCCGGCCCCGTCGTCGCAGGTAGCCGGAGTCGCCGCGCACGCGCTGGTCGCCGCCCGAGCAGAACGCGTCCGGGCCCTCGCCGGTGAGGATGATCACGCCGATCTCGGTGTCCTCGCGCGCGTCCTCGAGCGCCCTGCGAGATCTCGATGATCGTCCGCGGGCGAAACGCGTTGCGGACCTCCGGCCGGGCGATCGTGATCTTCGCGATGCCCGCATGCGGCGCGGCGGACTTCTCGTAGCGGATGTCGGTGTAGCTCGCCCTGCGCGGGCGCGCGTCGATGGATCCAGGTGGTGCTCATCGCGCGAAGGCTAGCCTGTGCGGCATGGTGGTCGAGGCATGGCTCGCCCGCGCCGCCGCGCGCGCGGCCCGAGCAGCACGGCGCTGCAGACGCCCGGGGGGACTGGTCCTACGCCCAGCTGCACGCCGCCGCGCGCTTCGGCGCCGGGGAGCTGGCCGCGCGCGGCGCCGCCCCGGGCGCGCGCGTGGCGATCGCGCTGCCCGCCGGCCTCGACTTCGCCCAGGCGCTGCACGCGTGCCTGCTGCTGGGCGCGGTCGCCGTGCCCGTCGACCTGCGCCTGGCCGCCGCCGAGCGCGCGCGGATCGCCGACGGCGCCGCGGTGCTCGTCGACGAGCCGCTGGGCGAGGGGCCGGCGCCGCGATGTCGCGCATGCCGCGTGCACGCCACGACCTCGACGCGACCGCGGTCGTGATCCACACCTCCGGCACCACCGCCGCGCCGCGGCCGGTCGAGCTGACGTACGGCAACCTCCTGTGGAGCGCGCTCGGCTCGGCCGTCGCGCTCGGGCTCGATCCCGAGGAGCGCTGGCTGTGCGCGCTGCCGCTCTCGCACGTCGGCGGCCTCTCGATCCTGCTGCGCTCGGCGATCTACGCGACGACGCGCGCGTCGTGCACGAGCGCTTCGAGACCGAGCCGGTGCTGCGCGTCGCTCCAGGACGGGCGAGGCGACGCTCGTGAGCCTCGTCGCGACCACGCTCGCGCGCCTGCTCGACGCGGGCCTGCGACGCCCGCCGGCGCTGCGCTGCGCGCTGACCGGCGGCGGCCCCGTGCCGGCGGCGCTGCTCGCGCGCGCCCACGCCGCCGGCGTGCCGGTCAGCCTCACCTACGGCCTGACCGAGACCTGCTCGCAGGCGACCACGACGCCCGTCGCGGCGATCGGACGGCGGCCCGTCGAGCGCCGGCCCGCCGCTGTTCTGCACCCGCGTGCAGATCGCCGCCGACGGCGAGATCCTCGTCGCGCGGGCCGACGGTCGCGCCGGGCGCGCTCGCCGCCGACGGCTGGCTGCACACCGGCGACCTCGGCGAGCTCGACGAGCGCGGCCGCCTGCGCGTGAGCGGGCGCAAGGCCGACACGATCGTCAGCGGCGGCGAGAACGTCGCGCCGGCGGAGGTCGAGGCGGTGCTCGAGGCGCACCCGCAGGTGCTCGAGGCGGCGGTGCTCGGGCGCGCGGACGCGCAGTGGGGCGAGGCGGTGACCGCGATCGTCGTCGCGCGCGCCGGCGAGCAGCTCGACGTCGAGGAGCTGCGCGCGCACTGCGCCGGCGCGCTCGCGCCCTACAAGGTGCCCAAGCGGTTCGTCGCTCGCGAGCCGAGCCGCTGCCGCGCACGCGCTCGGGCAAGCTGCTGCGCCGGGAGCTGCGATCGCGATGAGCTTCGACGCGGACGGCATACCGGCAGGCGAGCCTCGAGGCCTGGGAAGAGGCGGCGACGGGCTGGGTGCGCCAGCAGGCGCAGCTGCGCGCGTTCGCGGCGCCGGTGTCGCACTGGATGATCGACGCGTCGTCGCCGCAGCCGGGCGAGCGCGTGCTCGAGCTGGCCGCCGGCCTCGGGGAGACGGCGATGCTCGCCGCCGAGCTGGTCGCGCCGCATGGCGGCGTGATCATCTCCGACCAGGCCGAGGCGATGCTCGAGGGCGCGCGCGCACGCGAGCGATCGAGCTCGGGCTCGCGAACGTCGAGTTCCAGGTGCTGAACGCCGAATGGATCGACCTGCCGGTCGCGAGCGTCGACGTGGTGCTGTGCCGCTGGGGCTACATGCTGATGGCCGATCCCGCCGCGGCGCTCGCCGAGACCCGGCGCGTGCTGCGCCCCGGCGGGCGCGTGGCGCTCGCGGTCTGGGACTCGCTCGCGCGCAACCCGTGGGCGCTGCTGCCGGCGCAGCGAGCTGATCGAGCGCGGCCTCGACGCCGCGCGACCGGACCCCGACGCCGCGCCGCCGCCCGGGCCGTTCGCGCTGGCCGAGCCGGGACGCGTCGCAGGAGCTGCTCGACGAGGCCGGCTTCGCCGAGGTGCGGGTCGAGGCGCTCGAGCTCGTGCGCCGCCACGCGAGCTTCGAGGAGCTGTGGGAGACGACGCTCGACCTCTCGCGCGGCTTCCACGACGCCGTGCTCTCGCGCCCGGCGCGCCGAGATCGAGGAGATCGAAGCGTCGCTGGCGCGAGCGCTTCGCGCCCTACACCGCCGCCGACGGCACGCTCGAGATCCCCGCGCGCACGTGGTCGCATCGGCCAGCGCCTGAGCGCACGTTTCGCGCGGGCGCGGGACCCGACAGCCGCGGGAAGTTGGATAGCCTGCGGCGCAATGATCTACGACGACGACGCAGACCTCACGCTCCTCGACGGCAAGACCGTCGCCATCATCGGCTACGGCTCGCAGGGCCACGCCCACGCCCTCAACCTGAAGGACTCCGGCGTCGAGGTCGTCGTCGGGCTGCGCGAGGACTCGGCCTCGGTCGCCAAGGCGCGCGAGCAGGGCCTCGAGGTGCTGCCGGTCGTCGAGGCCGCCAGCCGCGGCGACCTCGTGATGATCCTGCTGCCCGACGAGCTGCACCGCGCAGGTCTGGGAGGCGGAGATCCGCGACGGCATCGCCGAGGGCAACATGCTGCTGTTCGGCCACGGCTTCTCGATCCACTACGAGCGAGATCGAGCCGCCGGCGGGCGTCGACGTGGCGATGGTCGCGCCCAAGGGCCCCGGCCACCTCGTGCGCCGCCAGTTCACCGAAGGCAGCGGCGTCCCGGGGCTGATCGCGGTCGAGCAGGACGCGACCGGCAACGCGCGCGCGCTCGCGCTCGCCTACGCCAAGGGCATCGGCTGCACGCGCGGCGGCGTGATCGAGACGACCTTCAAGGACGAGACCGAGACCGACCTGTTCGGCGAGCAGGCGGTGCTCTGCGGCGGCGCCTCCGAGCTCGTGCAGGCGGGCTTCGAGACGCTCGTGGAGGCCGGCTATGACCCCGAGATGGCCTACTTCGAGTGCCTGCACGAGCTCAAGCTGATCGTCGATCTGATGCACGAGAAGGGCCTCGCGGGGATGCGCTACTCGATCTCCAACACCGCCGAGTACGGCGACTACACGCGCGGCAAGCGCGTGATCACCGAGGAGACGCGCGCGAGCATGCGCCAGATCCTCGAGGAGATCCAGTCCGGCGACTTCGCGCGCGAGTGGATCGCCGAGAACCGCGCCGGCCAGGAGAACTTCAAGCGCATGCGCGCCGAGCAGGCCGACACGCAGGTCGAGCACGTCGGGCGCGGAGCTGCGCTCGCACATGGACTGGATCAAGCCGGCCTTCTGAGCGGCCGATCGGCGCGCCACGGTGCTCGCCTATCGTCTCCTGGCACCGCCCGGCGCCGGACGTCGCTACGGACGCGCTACGAGCGCGCGCTGGAGCAGTTCCATCGCTCGCTCGCGCATCAGGCTCCCAGCGGCTTTCGCGGCTCGGCGACGTTTCGCGTGCCGGAGCTGCCGTGGCTCGCAGCGGCGCCGGGCTCGGTGGACGTGGGCGGCTATGAGGACTGGTACCTGCTCGAGGACTGGGCCGCGCTCGGCGTGCTCGAGGAGGCCGCCGTCTCGCACGAGCACGCCGGCGCCCACGACGAGATCGCCTCGCTCGCGGGCATCGCCACCGGGGCCGTCTACCGCTCTCGAGGGCTATGCGCGGGCTGGACGAAGCGTCGCGTGGCTGTGTGGGTGGCGCGCTCGGCGCGGACACGAGCGCCCGGCGCTCGCGGCGCTGCTCGGCGACGGCATGGACCCCGCGGCGACGGGCTGTGGCGGCGCTGCCTGGTGCTCG
Source organism: uncultured Solirubrobacteraceae bacterium (assembly GCA_963826985.1). GTDB lineage: Bacteria > Actinomycetota > Thermoleophilia > Solirubrobacterales > Solirubrobacteraceae > Palsa-744. Next base: position 1,010,495 of record CAWGYW010000002.1, on the reverse strand, counting down.
GGCCCGCGCCGGAGTTCTGCCTGCTCGCCGTCGGAGGCCTCGGCGGGCGTCGCGCCGACGCGGCTGCCGAAGGGCTGGAGGCGCACGGTGCTCGGGCGCGAGGTGCTGTGGCATGGCTGACGGAGGTCATGGGCGCTGAGCTGGCGAGCGGGGAGTTCAAGCGCCAGGAGAGCCGCTTTCGCGACTGGATCGGGGGCGAGCCGCGACGGGCGATGTGCAGCGACCGCGTGTGCGCCCAGCCGCGGCGGCGCTGGCACCGGAGCCGGGCCGCTACCACCTGTACGTGTCGCTCGCGTGCCCGTGGTGTCACCGCACGGCGATCCTGCGCGAGCTCGCGGGCCTGCAGCGAGGCGATCGGCGATCTCCTACCTCGCGCCGTTCCGCGACGAGCGCGGCTGGGCGTTCAGCGGCGAGCGCTTCGGCGACGGCCCGGGGGGCGAGTACATCGACACGCTGCACGGCTGGAGCTTCATGAGCGAGGCCTACCGCTCAGCGACCCGAGCTTTCGCGGGCGGGTCACGGTGCCGGTGCTGTGGGACACGCGAGCGGGCGGATCGTCAACAACGAGTCGAGCGACATCATGCGCATGATCGGCCGCGCGGACTCGCTCGGCGGGCTCGGGCGCGGGGCCGAGCTCGAGCTCTATCCGCAGTCGCTGCGCGCGGAGATCGACGCGATCAACGAACGCGTCTACGACACGGTCAACAACGGCGTCTACCGCGCCGGCTTCGCCCGCCGCCAGAGCGCCTACGAGCGCGCGTTCGCGGAGCTGTTCGACAGCTTCGCCTGGCTCGAGGGCCTGCTCGAGTCGCGGCGCTATCTCCTCGGCGAGCGCCCGACCGAGGCCGACTGGCGGCTGTTCCCGACGCTCGTGCGCTTCGACGAGGTCTACAACGTGCACTTCCGCTGCAACCACCGGCGGCTCGTCGACTACCCCAACCTGTGGCGCTACGCGCGCGAGCTCTACCAGCTGCCGGGCGTCGCGCGCGACGGTCGCGATGGAGCAGATCAAGCGCCACTACTACACCACCCACGACGAGCTCAACCCCAAGCACATCATCCCCGTCGGCCCGGGCTATGACTGGTCCGATCGCGCCGGGATCGACGCCCCCGTCGCGGCGTCATAGGGCCTGGCGACAGGCTGTTGGAGACATCCGCGTACATCTGCGGCCGGTCTCCGAGCCGTCCGCGGGCGTGCATCGTCAGCGCGCGCGAGGTCCGCTACACTCGCCTTCGTCGTCGCGACTGGCGCTCGGGTGGAGTTCACCACCGGGAAGCGACGATCGCAGCACCGCCGCGCGCCTGGGCACCCTCACAGCACCGACCATTACCCTCGAGGTCCGAACGCAGCGAGGAGCCCAAATGACGACGAGCCCCATGACAGAGACAGACGCCGCTGGTCATCCCCGACGAGCTGAGACCCGTGGACGGGCGCTTCGGCTGCGGGCCCTCGAAGGTGCGCCCGCAGGCGCTCGCGCGCCTCGCCGGCGAGGGCGCGGCGGTGATGGGCACCTCGCACCGCCAGAAGCCGGTGAAGGCGCTCGTCGGCGAGATCCGCGCCGGCCTGCGCGAGCTGTTCTCCGCCCCCGACGGCTACGAGGTCGCGCTCGGCAACGGCGGCGCGACCGCCTTCTGGGACGCCGCCGCGTTCGGGCTGGTCGAGCGCCGTGCGGCGCACCTGACCTACGGCGAGTTCTCGCAGAAGTTCGCGACGGTCACCGCCGGCGCGCCGTTCCTGGAGGACCCCGTGAAGATCGCGGCGGAGCCCGGCGACGCGCCCGACCCGGCGCGGTCTCGGGCCGGCCGCCGCCGAGGCCGGCGCGGACGTGCTCGCGTGGGCGCACAACGAGACCTCGACCGGCGTGATGGTGCCCGTCGCTGCGTCCGCGCGGGCGCCGGCGACGCGCTCGTCGCTGATCGACGCGACCTCCGGCGCGGGCGGGCTGCCGGTGGACGTCGTCGCAGACCGACGCCTACTACTTCGCGCCGCAGAAGAGCTTCGCCGCCGACGGCGGGCTGTGGCTCGCGCTGCTGAGCCCGGCCGCGCAGGAGCGGATCGCGGCGCTGCACGCCTCCGATCGCTGGATCCCCGAGTTCCTGTCGCTGCACACGGCGCTCGAGAACTCGCTCAAGGACCAGACCTACAACACGCCGGCGGTGGCGACGCTGTTCCTGCTCGCCGACCAGATCCGCTGGATGCTCGACGGCGGCGGGCTGGACTGGTGCGTCGGCGCGCACGCGCGCGTCCTCCGAGCACCTCTACGGCTGGGCCGAGCGACACGTCCTACACGACGCCGTTCGTCGCCGACCCGGCCAAGCGCTCGCTGGTCGTCGGCACGATCGACTTCGACGAGCGCGTCGACGCGGCCGCGGTCGCCGCGACGCTGCGCGCGAACGGCATCGTCGACGTCGAGCCCTACCGCAAGCTCGGGCGCAACCAGCTGCGGATCGGCATGTTCCCCGCGGTCGACACCGCCGACGTGCAGGCGCTCACCGCCTGCATCGACTGGGTCGTCGAGAGGCTCGGGCATGAGCGCCGCGACGCCGGAGACGGCCGCCGAGCGGAGCGCGAACGGCGCCCGACCGCGGGTGCTCGTCAAGGAGAAGATCGGCGACTCGGGCGTGGCGCTGCTGCGCGAGCACTTCGACGTCGAGCTCGGGATCGACTGGGACGACGAGCAGCTGGCCGAGCGCATCGGCGACTACGACGGCATCGTGATCCGCTCGGCGACGAAGCTGACGGCCGAGCTGATCGAGCGCGCGGCGCGCCTGCAGGTGATCGGCCGCGCGGGCGTCGGCGTCGACAACGTCGACGTCGAGGCGGCGACCAAGCGCGGGATCGTCGTCGCCAACGCGCCGGAGTCGAACGTCGTGACCGCGGCCGAGCACACGATGGCGCTGCTGCTGGCGCTGGCGCGCAACGTCCCGCAGGCGTACGCGTCGCTGATCGCCGGCAAATGGGACCGCTCGAAGTTCTCGGGCGTCGAGCTGTACGAGAAGACGCTCGGGATCGTCGGCTTCGGGCGCATCGGCCAGCTCGTCGCGCAGCGCGCGCGCGGCTTCGGCATGCGCGTGCTCGCGTTCGACCCGTTCGTCAGCGCCGAGCGCTACCGCGAGCTGGCGGTCGAGAAGGCCGACGGCGCCGAGGACATCTACGCGCAGGCCGACTTCATCACGATCCACCTGCCCAAGACGCCCGAGACCGAAGGCTTCATCGACGCGGCGGCGTTCGCGAAGATGCGCGAGGGCGTGCGCGTGCTGAACGTCGCGCGCGGCGGGCTGATCGACGAGGACGCGCTGAAGGACGCGCTCGACTCGGGCAAGGTCGCGGGCGCGGCGATCGACGTGTTCAAGAGCGAGCCGATGACCGAGCACCCGCTGTTCGCCTACGCCAACGTGGTCGTCACCCCGCACCTGGGCGCCTCCACGGCCGAGGCGACCGACCGCGCCGGCTACCAGAGCGCCGAGCAGGTCGTCGCGGCGCTGACCGGCGGCGTCGTCTCGACGGCCGTCAACATCCCCGCGATCGGCGCCGAGGACATGGAGATGCTCGGGCCGTTCCTGCCGCTCGCCACGCAGCTCGGCCGCCTGGCGATGGAGCTCGCCGAGGGCAGCTCGGTGGAGCGGATCGAGGCCGCGTTCCTCGGGCGGATCGCCGACTTCGACACGCGCCTGCTCGGGCTCGCGGTGATCGTCGGCGCGCTGCAGGGGCGCACCGAGGAGCAGGTCAACCTCGTCAACGCGCCCACGATGGCCCAGCAGCGGGGGATCGTCTTCGAGGAGAAGGTCGTCTCCGAGGCGCAGGACTTCAACGAGCTGATCCGCGTGACCGTCGTCGCCGGTTCGGAGCGCGTGGCGGTCGCCGGCACCGGCATCGGCCCCAACCGCGTGCCGCACCTCGTCGAGGTGCAGGGCCGGCGGCTGACGATCGAGCTCGAGCCCTACGTGACGGTGTTCCGCTACGAGGACCTGCCGGGCATGATCGGCCGCGTCGGCACGATCTTCGGCGCGCACGGCATCAACATCTCCTCGGCGGCGGTCGGTCATACGCCCGATGGCGGCGCCGACGGGGGCGACCGGCGCCTGGCGGCGATGGTCGTCACGACCGACGCGCCGGTGTCGCGCGAGGTCGTGCAGGAGATCGTCGCCTCGGACGGCTTCGTCGACGGCTGGTCCGTGGACCTCGGCTGATCGCGCGCGGGCGCGGGACCGACGGGCATCCCCAAGCTGATCGCGCCCAGGCGCGGGACCGACGAGCCTCCCGTAAGCAGCTCGTGCCGGTAGCCTCAGCCGCTACTGGCGAGCGAGCGGGACAGGGGGCTGAGTATGAGGGCAGTCGTGATCACCAAGCATGGGGGGCCGGGCGTGCTCCAGGTCCAGGAGCGCCCCGACCCGGTGCTCGGTCCCGGCCAGGTGCGGATCGACGTGGCCGCGGCGGGGATCAACTTCGCCGACGTGATGGCGCGCATGGGGCTGTACCCCGATGCGCCGAAGACGCCGTGCGTCGTCGGCTACGAGGTCGCCGGCACGATCCTCGAGCTGGGCGAGGGCGTGGAGAACCTGAGCGTCGGCGAGCGCGTGCTCGCGGGCACCCAGTTCGGCGGCTACGCCTCGCAGGTTGTGGCGGGGGCCGGTGACGTGCTCGCGCTGCCCGACGAGCTCAGCTTCGAGCAGGGCGCGGCGATCCCCGTCAACTACGGCACCGCGTGGGCGGGGCTGATCGGCTACGGCAACCTGCAGCGCGGCGAGCGCGTGCTGATCCACTCCGCCGGCGGCGGCGTCGGCATCGCCGCCACGCAGATCGCCAAGCGCTCGGCGGCGGAGGTCTACGGGACGGCCTCCCCTGGCAAGCACGCACGCTGCGTCGAGCTGGGCGTCGACCACGTGCTCGACTACACCAAGGCCGGCTGGGAGCGCGGCCTGCCGAAGTTCGACCTGATCATGGACGCCGTCGGCGGCGCGAGCTTCCGCCGCAGCTACTCGCTGCTGCGCCCCGGCGGGCGCCTGGTGGCGTTCGGCGCCTCCTCGGTCGTCTCGGGGGAGCGCAAAAACGTCGTCACGGCGCTCGGCACCGTGGCGCGCATGCCGCGCTTCAACCTGATCAAGCAGATGTCCGAATCGAAGGCCGTGATCGGCCTGAACATGCTCAGCCTGTGGAAGGACCGCGGCACGCTGCAGCCGTGGATCGAGCCGATGCAGGAGATGCTCGGCGACGGCACGGTCAAACCGGTCGTCGCGGGAGCGTTCAGCTTCGAGGAAGCCGGCGCGGCGCAGAACATGATCACCGAGCGGCGCAACGTCGGCAAGGTCGTGCTCGTGCCGTGAGAGCCTGAGCCCGGCCGGCGCTTGCGGGTGCGGGCGCAATGGGCGGCGTGAGATCCCAGAACCCCACGCCGCCCGAGCTATCGCGCGATCGGCGAAACTATCCTCCGATCAGCTAACTTCGATTTCTTCAGCGAACGTGTTTTCCTCGGTCGTCTTCAGGGTCGAGGCGAGCCCGAACGCTTTGAGCGACGGTTTTCTTCTTTGCCTGCGACGGTGATCTTTTTGATCTTCTGGCTGCTGCCGTTCAGCGCGAACACCAGGTCGCCCGTTTTACTCAGTTTTTTGGTGGGCGTGACTTCGCCGGCAATGGTGCCTTCGACTTTGATCGTGAGGCTGCCGCATTTGAATTCGGAGAACGCGCCGCTTTTTGCTTTGAACAGCAGGCCGACTTCGCTGGTGGCTTCCGCCGCCGCGACCGTGCCCAGCGTCCCCACGAGTTCCGATTTGATCGTTTCGGGGCATTTGCCGCCCAGAACTTCGCCTTTGCATTCTTCGAACGTCACCGTGGCGCTGAGCGCGGTGGTGCTCGTGATTTCGCCTGAGCCTGCAACCTTTTTGCACGTGATCGTGGCGCCGCCACCGAGCACGGCTTCGGTGCCGGTTGTCGTGAATTTGACTTTTGTCTTCGAGAATTCCGGTGCCGCCGCCATCGCCGCGGAGGCGGCGATGGCGGATAGCGCGAGCACCGCCGCAAGGGCGAGCCCGACGAACCTGACGCGTTTCATGGTGTTCTCCTCTGATTGTGTATTTGGACAGCGCGCAGCAGCGCGCCTCTGGGGGAGACGTGCTGCCGTCTGCGTCTCATAGGGGAGAGCCGAGGCTTCCCCAGACGGCGCATCGTGGACTGTCTAACAGCGCTCGACGGGGGGCGCAACAGCGGAGTGCAGAACAGTCGATATTCGACCGATCAATTGATCGCAAGAAATGGCTCTGGTGCTTAGGTTCTGGCCTAAGCACGATTTTCCAAAAAGAGAGAAACAGCGAGCCGCGACGGGCGATAACCGGGCGTGAGGCGCGCAGGCGCGACGCGCATGCTCCGGCGCGTCGCGCTCGATCGCGCGAGCGCTCGCCGCGTGGCCTTGCGGCGGCGGTGCCGCGATGCTATCGTCCTCGCGAATGTCGTCTCGGATCTCGCTCCTTCGCCTTCTCCTGCTCCCCCCTCGGGGGGAATAGCGCGTGGCGGCCGCGTAGCCGCATACCCAGCAGAGAGGAACGGCAAGCGAGATAGAGAAGGAGTACGAACGACATGAGCACTCAGGACGGCCACAGTGGCGCGGGTCCCCAGGCGGGTCGCAGCGAGGCGGACCGCGTCAAGATCTTCGACACGACGCTGCGAGACGGCGAGCAGTCGCCGGGGATCTCGCTGAACAAGCAGGAAAAGCTCGAGATCGCCCATCAGCTGGCGCGCCTCGGCGTGGACGTGATCGAGGCGGGCTTCCCGATCACCTCGCCGGGGGACTTCGAGTCGGTGCAGGCGATCGCCAGAGAGGTCGAAGGCCCGGTTATCTGCGGCCTGGCGCGGACGAGCAAGCAGGACATCGAGGCGGCGTGGCACGCGGTGAGAGACAGCGAGCGTCCGCGCATCCACATGTTCCTGGCGACGAGCGACATCCACATCGAGCGCAAGCTGCAGACGACGCGCGAGGACGTCAAGGGCCAGGTGCGCGCGGCGGTGGCGCAGGCGCGCGAATACACCGATGACGTGGAGTTCTCTCCGGAGGACGGCTCGCGCTCGGACGTCCAGTACATGGCCGAGGTGATCCAGATCGCGCTGGACGAGGGCGCCAGCACGATCAACGTCCCGGACACGGTCGGCTACACGATGCCTCGCGAGTACAAGGCGATGTTCGAGGAGCTCTACCGCCTGGTGCCGGGGCTGCGCGAGGTGACCGTCTCGGTGCACTGCCACGATGACCTGGGGCTCGCTGTGGCGAACTCGCTGGCGGGCCTGGAAGCGGGCTGCCGCCAGGTGGAGTGCGCGATCAACGGCATCGGCGAGCGCGCGGGCAACGCGTCGCTGGAGGAGATCGTGATGCTGCTGCGCACGCGCGAGCCGAGCCTGGGTCTGTGGACGGGTGCGGAGACGACGGAGATCGCGCGCACGAGTCGCCTCGTCTCGCGGCTGACGGGCTACCAGGTGCAGCCGAACAAGGCGATCGTCGGGCGCAACGCGTTCGCGCACGAGGCTGGCATCCACCAGGACGGCGTGCTGAAGGAGCGCACCACCTACGAGATCATGGACGCGACGACCGTCGGCCTGCGCAGCAACTCGATCGTGCTGGGCAAGCACTCGGGCCGCCACGCGCTGAGCAAGGCGCTCGAGGAGATGGGCTTCGAGCTCGACGGCCAGGCGCTGAACACGGCGTTCAAGCGCTTCAAGGAGATCGCCGACCGCAAGAAGCAGGTGACGGCGATGGATCTGGAGGCGCTGGTCACCGACGAGCTGCGCGAGGAGGTGGCGGGCTTCGCGCTGGAGTCCTTCGAGGTGGAGGCGTCCTCGCTGCGCCCGCCGCACGCGCGCGTGTCGGTGACGCTGCCGGACGGCTCCTCGGGGACGGGCTCGTTCACCGGCGACGGCCCGATCGACGCGGTCTTCCAGGCGATCAACGCGGCGACGGGGATCGCGCCGACGCTCAGCGACTTCACGATCGGTGCGGTCACGGAGGGTCAGGACGCGCTCGGCGAGGTGTCGGTCGTGCTCGAGGTGGCGGGCTTCACGGGCGCCGGCCAGGGCGTGTCGACGGACATCATCGACGCGGCCGCGCGCGCGTATGTGCGGGCGCTGTCGGTGGCCGTGGCACGCTCGCGCGCGGACGCGGCGATCGGGCTGCCGGAGACCGCGGCGGGCTGAGCTTCGAGACCTGTCGGTAGCACGCCGGCTGTCTGTGATAACGTACGCTTGTATGACGGTAGACACCGAGCCCGTGACCGAGCCCGTGGTCGTGGATGCGCCTCCAGAGAACGCGGCCGCGCTCTCGCCCGCGGTGATCGGCGCGCGGGTGAAGGCGCTGCGCGAGTCCGAGGGGTTTTCCCTGCGCGACCTGGCGGAGCGCAGCGGCGTGAGCGCGCCGATGCTCTCGCAGGTCGAGCGCGGCGAGACGAGCCCGACGTTGACGGTGGCGGCGCGCATCGCGGCGGGCCTCGAGCTGCGCCTGTCGCAGCTGCTGCGCCTGGACGAGACGGGTGCGGTCACGGTCGTGCGGGCGAGCCAGCGTCAGCGCGGAGGCGACAAGCGGGGCGGGCACAGCTTCGAGGTGCTGACCTCCTCTCAGCCGGGGCAGCGCGCCGAGCTATCGCGCCATACCCTCGCACCCGGGGGAGCGACGGGGGCGCCCGACGATCCGCCGATGCACGAGCCCGGCAGCCGCGAGACGGCGCTGGTCGAGCGCGGTTCGGTGGTGCTGGTGTGTGACGGGCAGCGCTATGTGCTGGAGGAGGGCGACTGTGTGACCTTCGACGCCGACCTTCCGCACCACTTCGAGAACCCCAGCGAGCGCGACGCCGACGCCGAGTTCCTGGCGGTCGTCTCCGCGGGACTGAGACGCAGTTAGATGACCAACGACAACGAGGACCGATGACGATGCCGAAGACCATGTTCGAGAAGATCTGGGAGTCCCACGAGGTAGCCGACGGCCTGTTGTACATCGACCTGCACCTGGTGCACGAGGTGACGAGCCCGCAGGCGTTCGACGGCCTGCGCCTGGCTGGGCGCACGGTCCGCCGCCCGGACCGGACGCTGGCGACGGCGGACCACAACACGCCGACGGACGGCACGCCGGTGGCGGCGCGGATCAAGGACGAGCTCTCGCGCGTGCAGGTGGAAACGCTCGAGAGCAACTGCGCGGAGTTCGGCGTCCCGGTGTACTCGCTGGGCTCCGACCGGCAGGGGATCGTGCACGTGATCGGCCCGGAGCTGGGTGTGACGCAGCCGGGGATGACGATCGTGTGCGGGGACTCGCACACCTCGACGCACGGCGCGTTCGGGGCGCTGGCGTTCGGGATCGGCACGAGCGAGGTCGAGCACGTGCTGGCGACGCAGTGCATGGTCCAGCAGCGCCCCCGCTCGATGCGCATCCACTACACGGGAGCGCTGGGCTTCGGCGTGACTGCGAAGGACCTGATCCTGGGAACGCTCGGGCGGCTGGGCGTGGGGGGGCTGACGGGCCACGTGGTCGAGTACGCGGGCCCGGCGATCGAGGCGCTGTCGATGGAGGGCCGCATGACCGTGTGCAACATGACGATCGAGGGCGGCGGACGGGCGGGCATGATCGCCCCAGACGAGACGACGTTCAAGTGGTTCTCGGAGTTTGGGCGACCGGGTGCGCCCGCTGAGGGGGCGCCGCTGGAGCGCGCGATCGCGCAGTGGTCCTCGCTGCGCAGCGACGAGGGCGCGTCGTTTGACAAGGAGCTGGAGATCGACGCGTCGGCGATCTCGCCGCAGGTGACGTGGGGCACGAACCCGGGGATGGTGCGCGCGGTCACGGAGAGGGTGCCTGCGCCGGAGGAGTTCGACAGCCCGGCGGATCGCGAGGCGACCGAACGGGCGCTGCACTACATGGCGCTCGAGCCGGGCACGCCGATCGAGCAGATCGCGATCGACCGCGTGTTCATCGGCTCGTGCACGAACTCGCGCATCGGCGACCTGCGCGCGGCGGCGGAAGTGGTCGCCGGCAGGAAGGTGTCATCGAGCGTGAGCGCGATGGTCGTGCCGGGCTCCCAGCAGGTGAAGGCGCAGGCGGAGGCGGAGGGCCTTGATGAGATCTTCCGCGAGGCGGGCTTCGATTGGCGCGTGGCCGGCTGCTCGATGTGCCTGGGCATGAACCCGGACATCCTCGAGCCGGGCGAGCGCTGCGCGTCGACGTCGAACCGCAACTTCGAGGGCCGCCAGGGCCGCGGCGGGCGCACGCACCTGGTCTCGCCGCAGATGGCGGCGGCGGCGGCGATCGAGGGGCGCTTCGTCGACATCCGTGAGTGGTCGACCGCCGGTGAGGACGCGTGAGCGCTCCGGCGACACCGGGCGCTCCGGCGACACCGGGTGCGCACTGGCAGAGCGAGGAGCTGGCGGCGAGCTTCGCCGAGCGCCGGCGGATCCTGATACCGCTGCTGGATGTGCAGGAGGACGTGCTGCGGCGCCTGCTCGAGCGCTTCGTGGACCTCGGCGCGGGCGCGGGCGCGGTCAGCGAGCTGGTGCTCGGCTTGCTGCCGGCGGCGCAGGGCGTGCTCGTGGACTTCTCCGAGCCGATGCTCGCGCGCGCGGGCGTCAACCTCGAGGGCCACGCGGGGCGCTGGCAGGCGGTGCGCGGCGACCTCAACGACCCCGCGTGGCGCGAGGCGCTGCCGGCGGGGCGCTACGACGCGGTCGTGTCGGGCCTTGCCATCCATCACCTGCCGCCGGAGCGCAAGCGCGCGCTGTTCGCCGAGGTCTTCGAGCTGCTCCAGCCCGGGGGCATGTTCGTGAACATGGACTACGTCGCGATCGACGGCCCGCTGCAGGGTCTGTTCGACGAGCAGATGCTCGCCAACGCGGTGCAGGGGGAGCGCGAGAGCGGCGGCACGCACCACGAGCACGAGTTGGACCTGGACGATGACGACGACCGGCCGGACACCGTCGAGGACCAGCTGCAGTGGCTGCGCGACGCCGGCTTCGAGCAGGTGGAAGTGCACTTCAAGTGGGCCGAGGCCGCCATCTATGGCGGGATGAGGTCCGTGAAAGGAGACATGCAGTGGAACCCATCGAGACGATCAGCGGGCCGGTCAGCCATCTCGACCGTGCCGACGTGGACACTGACCAAATCATGCCCAAGCAGTTCCTGAAGCGCGTGGAGCGCTCGGGCTTTGGGCAGTTCCTATTCTACGACTGGGCGAAAGAGCCTGGCTGGGACCTGCCCGCCAACCCGATCCTCGTCGCGGGCGAGAACTTCGGCTGCGGCTCCTCGCGCGAGCACGCGCCGTGGGGGCTGCAGGACTACGGCTTCCAGGCGATCGTGGCGCCGAGCTTTGCGGACATCTTCTACTCCAACTGCACCAAGATCGGGCTGCTGCCGATCGTCGTCTCCGACGAGGACTGCAAAGCGCTCGCGCGCGCCGGCCACGGCCAGGTCGACCTGCGCGAGCAGGAGGTGCGCTTCGCGGGTCGTCGGGTGCCATTTGAGATCGACCACGAGATCCGCCACCGGCTGTTGGGTGGGCTGGATGACATCGGGCTGACGCTGCAGCAGGCGGACGCGATTGACTCCTACGAGCGAGACCGCGCGGATCAAACGCCGCCGATTCCTCTGACCACTGCACTGTGAGGAGTGCGCTCCGCCACTATGTCCGACGGGCGAGACGCGCTCGCACGCGACGCTCCACGTTGGTGCTCTCCGCATAGACGCGGCCGCACTCGCGGGCGACCGCAGCGTCGAACGGGAGCAGGTAGCAGTACAGCATGGGCAGGCGCGAGTCAGAAACGCCTCTATCCTTCTTCTTGACAGCAAGCCAGACTTGTGCTGCAGTCTGTTTGTCCTTGTTGGCTGAACTCGCCAGACAATCGGACTCGTATGGCCTCTACCCGTTTGGCGTTGGGGTCACCTACAAAACATAGGAGCATGGTTATGCGATGCAGCAAGCTCTCGGATCACGGTATGTGCCTGGCAGGGCCTGGCCTGATGATGGTCACGGCTCCCGTGCTGCGCCGGCGGTTAGCCGCTGACGAAAGTCAAAAACGGGGGTTCTACTAGGGGTCAGACCCAGTCATGCTGTCGCTCGTGATGACGGTCCACTGCTCAATTGCCGTGCTCCACGAACAAGGAGCACTACAAAATCATGAAGCGCATCAACGTTATTCTAGGACTGGCCGTGATGGTGGCGCTGGCGCTTTCCGCGTTCGTCGCCAGCTCGGCGTCAGCGGCACTGCCGGAACTGACGAGACCAGGTACGACCGCACCGGTGTTAGGTGAAATCACCGGAGAATCCGCGACTGGCACGAAAACTGTGCTTGAAACAGAAAAAGGCACGACGGTGAAATGCGAAAAAGCGGTCTCCAAAGAAGGCAAAGCGGTCACCACGAAAGAAATCACTGGAATCAAAATCGTGTTCACAGGCTGTACCGAATCGGTCTTCGGCGGCAAATGTAGGACGAAAGGGTCTACAAACGAAGGCGAAATCACAACCGGTGCAATCACAGGCTTACTCGGCTATCTCAGCAAACCAGAATCCAAAGAAGTCGGTCTTGAACTGCGTCCCGCGAAAACGCCGGAAGCATTAAAAGGTGAAAACTCGACGTTCGTCCTTTTCGAATGCACAAAAGGCTTCGCCAAAATCGAAGCGCGCGGTGCGGTCATCGGAACGCTCGGGGCCGGAGAACACAACGAATCGAAGAAATCTCTAAAACTAGGCTTCGAAACCAACGGGAAAGGTGTCCAGAAGGACCTGGGTATCAAAGGCGGCTTCATGGAAGAAGCGCATCTTGAAAGCAGCTTGAACGAAGGGAAATTCGAAAAATCGAACCAGAAGGGTGAAGGCACTACTAGCGTTGCGGGAGAAAATGCGGAACTGAAAGCGTAACCACTAGGTCGCGCTGAGGACCAAGACGCTGCGCCGGGCCGCAGGGCTCCGCGCAGCGTCTGTGTTTCGATCATCCGTTTCAATCAGTCGCGTTATACTGAGACACTGGGCGAAGGAAAGGCAGATGGGGCGACGGATGAACGCGGCGATCAGGATCAAGAGGGGAGCCTTGCCGATGACCGCTCGTAGGTTGACACTGACGGCGCTGGCCACGCTATGCAGCCTCGTCGGCGCCTTCGCCATGACGGCTGTTTCCGCGTTCGCGTTTAAGGAGTACGCGCCAGATGGTGTCTCCTTTGGCGAGCCGGGCTCCGAAGCGGGCCATTTTGAAGATCCCGAAGGGGTAGCCGTCGAAAGCGCGACAAAACTTGTGTACGTCGCCGACACCGGTAACGAGCGCGTCGACGAGTTCAGCTCGACTGGCGCGTTCGTCCGTGCCTGGGGCTGGGGGGTCGGGGGAGGCATCGGCTTCGAAACCTGCACCACCGCGTGCTTCAAGGGTCTCTCCGGCTCGAGTCCCGGCGAGTTCGAATCGCCGGCATTCATCGCCGTCGACAACTCGACCGGCGCATCCAAAGGCGACGTGTATGTCGGCGACGTCGGGGATAGCACCATCACCAAGTTCACCGGATCCGGTGCGTTGGTCAAAACGTGGGGCACCAATGGCCAGCTGAACGAAACCAACGGCGAAGCGTTCGGAGCACTGCATGGCGTGGTGGTCGACTTCTCCGGCAACCTGTGGGTGTTTCACGGCAGACAAGAAAAAGATGTCGACAAGCTCAGTGACACCGGGGCGTTTATCAAAGCGGCTAACACTCACCGCGGCTCGGGGTCTGGCATAGCGGTCGATTCCAGCGAAGACGTTTATGCGGTTAACGGTGAACCCAAGGTGTCCAAGTACAACGTGGGGACGGAAAAAGAAGTCGCCGAATTCGGCGCCGGCGTGACGGCCCTGGCGATAAGTCCTTCTACGAACAATGTGCTCCTGGACCAGGGAAGCAGCATCGCGCTGTACGGACCGTTCGGCGAACCCTACTCGGCCCCTATTCAAACGTTCCCGATCGAACCGGAACCCGCGCTCACGGAATCTAACGGGATCGCCGTGGACGCAGCGACTGGTACCGTGTACGTGTCCCAGCGCAGCGCGGACGACCTCGAGGCCTTCGACTTCGTACCGTTTCCCGGCGTGGAAGCAGCCAGCGTTACCGAAGCTAGCGTCACACTGCACGGCGGGATCGATCTCGAAGGCGAAACGGTGAGTGAATGCCACTTTGAATACGGCACCGAAGCCGGCGTCTTCCCCAACTCTGCAGCATGCGAACAAGCTACCCCGTTCACGGGCAGCGGATCTATGTCCTTGAGTACCACCCTATCGGGCTTGGAAGCCCGCACGACAGACCACTTCCGGCTGACCGTCGTCGTCGGCGGGCACCGTCGAAGCAGCGGCGCACTGTCGTTTTTCAACTCGACTAAGCCGCTCGTGGAAGAAGAGTCGGTGACCACGGTAAGCACGAGCGGCGCGACGCTCGGCGCACGCATCAACCCCGCCGGCCTGCGAACCGGCTACCGATTTGAATACGGTCCGAGCGAATCGTATGGTGCTAGCCTGCCGGTTCCGGAAGGGCAGGTGGGCGCCGGCCTGACGGCCAGCAGGGTCGTGAGCGTGCAGCCGCAGGGTCTCCGGCCGGTCACGACCTATCATTATCGCCTGGTAGCTGCGAACGAATTCGGCACCGCGCATGGCGAAGACAAGACGTTTACGACGCCCGGCGAGGGCGCGACCTTTACGCTGCCAGATGATCGCGCGTGGGAACTGGTCTCACCTCCAGACAAGCATGGCGGCTACATCAGGCCTCTGATAAACGAAGACGACGTGCAGGTCTCGGCCGAAGGCAGCGCCTTCACCTTCCTCAGCGAGCAGTCGCTGCTCGCCGAAGCGCACGGCGCGTCGGTCTTCGATCAGGTCCTCGCGCGGCGGACATCCAGCGGCTGGTCCGACGAAGATGTCGCCACGCCCCATGACGCACCGCCCGGCCAGGGCATCGGCGACGGGCAAGAATACCGCCTGTTTTCACCCACCCTCTCGCTCGCGCTGATTCAGCCGTTCGGCTCGTTTACGGCGCTCTCGCCCGAAGCCACCGAACGCACGCCATACATTCGAGACAATGCGAGCGGCAGCTATCGGCCTATGGTCACGTCCGCAAACGTGCCGCCCGGCACGAAATTTGGCGGCGACGCGGCGGAAGCTTACAGTCCGCCGCCGGTCGACGTGGTCGGCACTACGCCAGACCTCAGCCATGTCGTCCTGAGTGCCGAACACGTTGCGCTGACCGCGACCGCGACACCCGATTCAGATGGCCTGTATGAGTGGTCGGGCGGAGAGTTGCAGCTCGTGAGCGTGGTGCCGGAAGCCGAAGAAGGCGAGCTGGTAGAAGGCTCGCTCCTTCTCGGTGACCGACTGGATGCCCGGCATGCAATCTCCGACGATGGCTCGCGAATCTTCTGGCAAGGAGAGATCGCTATATCCGAACACGAACAAAAACATCTCTATGTGCGCGACACGGTCAAAGATCACGAAACGACACTCAAGCTCGATACCGTCCAATCAGGCACTGGAGAAGGTAATCCCGAACCGAACTTCCAGATCGCCAGCGCCGATGGCTCGACTGTTTTCTTCACCGACCCGCAGCGGCTGACCGAAGGCGCGGGTGAAGCAGGGAAGGATGACCTCTATGAGTGCGAAATGACCGAAACCTCGGGAGCGCCTGCTTGCACGCTGACAGACCTCACCCCGGCCCCCGAAGTGGGGGAAAGCGCGGATCTTAGACAGGAACCGCCTGCAGTGCTGGGAGCGAGCGAAGATGGTTCGTACATATACTTCGTTGCTAAGGGCGTCCTCGCGGCCAACGAAAACGAGGCGACCAAGGAAAAAGCGACTTTGGGTGCTGAAAACGTCTACATGCTGCACAATACCGGCACGCACAGGACTACGAGCTTTATCGCCTCGCTCTCAAGCCACGACGAGGAAAATGCCGAAAGAAGCTTCACGTCGCGGGTCTCGCCCAGCGGCCGCTATCTTGCGTTCATGTCCGACCGGAGCTTGACGGGCTATGACAACAACGACGCCAACAGCAGCGAACCAGACGAGGAGGTCTTCCTCTACGACGCTGAAGCCGCAGGTGGGCGCGGACGGCTCATCTGCGCATCGTGTAACCCGACCGGCGCCCGCCCAATCGGCACGTTCGAGGTCGGGCCGGGAGCACCATCGCTCCCCGCGGTGACGAACCTCGTCGATAGCCCAGGGACGTGGCAGCTGACGTGGCTCGCTGCAAATGTCCCCACGGAAGAGTACTGGGCTAACGGCCTGGAAGCTCGTTACCAGCCCCGCTACCTATCCAACAGCGGCCGGCTGTTCTTCAACAGCGCCGACGCGCTCGTGCCCCAGGACGGCAACGGGCAGTGGGACGTCTATGAGTACGAGCCAGCGGGAGTCGGTACGTGCACCGGGGAAAGCGAAACGTTCGACGAAACGGCCGACGGCTGCTTGAACCTCATCTCCTCGGGGGGCTCGAGCCAGGAATCGGCGTTCCTGGGCGCGAGCGAAACCGGAGGCGATGTCTTCTTCCTGACTGCGGCGAGACTCACCCCCCAAGACACCGACGAACAATTCGACATCTACGACGCGCACGAATGCTCGCTCTCTCCATGCGTAGCGCCGTCGACCGCGAGCGTGTCGGCCACGTGCACGGAAGGCGAAAGCTGCAGGCCCGGGTCTGTCGCGGAACAGGTGGGTTTCGGCTCCCCCGCGAGCGCGACCCTCTCCGGACTGGGCAACTTCGCGCCGCTTACTGCGAAGAAGCCCAAGTCGCTAATGAGAGCAGAGGATCTCGCGAAAGCCCTGAAGGCATGTCGTCGCAAGCCGAAGAAGAAGCGACCGGCCTGCGAGAAGCAAGCAAGAAGAGTCTACGGTGCGGCACATGGCGTGGAGAGGCCGCGCAAGGGAGGTAAGTCATGAGCAAGCTCCTAACCCTCGGTGGCTTGGTCCTCGTCGCAGTTTCGCTGCTGGGGTTGGGTGCAGCGGCACCGGCACTCGCAGAAGGCCCACGCTGGCAGTTCAGCCTCACCCCCGTCCCGACGAACCTACCGCCGGGCGGCGAAGGCCAGATCGTCCTCTTGGCGTGGAATCTCGGTGGTGAAGCCGAAGGCGCACCGGTGACGATCACTGATGATCTGCCGCCCGGTGTCACGGCAACTGCGGTACACGGCGAAACGGAATTGGCGGGAGAACACCTTACGCAAGAACTTGAACCGATGAGATGTGCGCTGACCCCCGCGCCGACCTGCACGTGGTCCAAAGCGACGTCGCTGTCCGGCGAATCGCTCACCGCCTACGGAATCCTCGAGGTCAGGATCGATGTCAAGGTGGAAGGACCGCAGCGCACCGTGACCGACGAAGCGCGGATTGAAGGCGGCGAAGCACCCGGAGATGTGGTCTCACAGGCCCTCAGCGTGAACAGCATCGCGGCGCCGTTCGGCTTTGAACGATACAACTTTCAGCCAGAAAACGCAGACGGCTCGCTCGACACCCAGGCCGGCTCGCACCCATTTGCGCTGACGACCACCCTGAGTCTGAACTCTAACTATGAAGCGAGCGTCGCGAAGCCAGTCGCGATGGTCAAGGATCTGCACGTCGATCTGCCCTCTGGTCTTATCGGCGATCCGAGGGCGGTCCCCGAGTGCACTGCCGAAGAGTTCACGACAAACCTCCTTGAGTCGAACTACTGCCCGCCGGACACCGCGGTGGGCATCGTGCTGGTGACCGTCAGGGAACCATCCGAACACCTCGGCACGCCGGAACCGGTAACAAGGGTCGAGCCCCTGTTCAACCTGGTACCGGCGCCTGGGGAGCCCGCGCGCCTCGGCTTCGTGGCGGCTGTCGTGCCGGTTGTGCTCGACACCTCGCTGCGCACGGGCGGCGACTATGGCGTGACGGTCAGCAGCAGCAATATGCCCGAGACGGCTGAACTGCTCTCGGCCCGGGTGACGGTGTGGGGTGTGCCCGGTGACCCGCGTCACAACGCCTCGCGGGGATGGAACTGCCTACGTCCCTCACAGGCACCTGCCGGTGGCTGTCCGGCACCCACGACCTCGCAGCCCTTCCTGACCCTCCCCACCTCCTGCGAGCGCCCGCTTGAATCGAGCGTCACAGGGGACTCTTGGTCGACGCCGGACAAACCGTCCGAAGTCGCCGCGCCGCTGTCCTACACGCTTCAAGGCGACACGGCCGAACCGGTGGCCCTCACCGGCTGTGACCGCCTGCCGTTCACCCCCACGATGACCGTCTCGTCCGACACGCAGGCGGCGAGCTCACCCACGGGCTTGAAGGTGAACTTGACCGTGCCCCAAGAAACGACGCTTTCACCGGGCGGGCTTGCCGAGGCGGACGTGAAGGACACAACCGTGGCCCTCCCCGAAGGCATGCAGGTGAACCCTGCCTCGGCGAACGGCTTGGAAGCATGCTCGGAGGGGCAGGTCGGCTTCTCCGGGATAGACACGACTGGTACGAGCACCTTCTCGTCGTCCGAACCTTCCTGCTCCAACGGCTCGAAGGTCGGCGTCGTTCACATCAAGACGCCGCTTCTACCGCGCGAACTTGAAGGTGGCGTCTATCTCGCGGCGCAGAACGCGAACCCGTTTGGCTCTCTGATCGCGCTTTACATCATCGCGCAGGATCCGGAAGCTGGAGTGCTAGTCAAGCTCGCGGGCGAAGTAACGCTGGATGGACGCACGGGCCAGCTTGTATCGACGTTTCAGAACACGCCCCAGCTTCCGTTCGAAGAACTGAAGCTCGAATTGTTCGGTGGGGCTGACGGCTCGTTGTCGACGCCATCTCGCTGCGGCCTCTACCAGACCACGGCGTCGCTGACACCGTGGTCCGACGCTGTACCCGAGAACCCGACGTCGAGCTTTGAGATTACATCGGGTCCCAACGGCACCCAGTGCCCAGGCTCCTCGCTGCCGTTTGCCCCGTCGCTCGTGGCGGGCACGACGAACAACCAGGCCGGTGCGTTCAGCCCGCTGAAGACGACGATCTCACGTGAAGACGGCAACCAGAGCCTTCAGGCGGTCACGCTGCACATGCCGGCCGGCTTGTCGGGCCTGCTCACAGGTGTGAAGCTGTGCGAAGAACGGCAGGCGGAAGAAGGTCTGTGCGGGGCCGAAAGCCTGATCGGCGAAACGACGGTAAGTGCGGGGGTAGGCGACCATCCTTACACCGTAACCGGCGGCAAGGTGTTCATCACCGGCCCCTACCAGGGCGCGCCGTTCGGTCTCTCGATCGCTACCCCCGCAAAGGCTGGCCCATTCGATCTAGAGAAAGACACGCCTTGCGACTGTGTAGTGGTGCGCGCTAAGGTGGAAGTCGATCCGCATACTGCGGTGTTGACGATCGCTTCGGGCGCTATCCCGCATATTATCGAAGGGATTCCGCTGCAGATCAAGGACATCGACGTGACGGTCAATCGGCCCGGATTTGAGTTCAATCCGACTAACTGCAGTCCGCTTGCAATCACTGCGACGATATCGGGCATCGAAGGAGCGTCCTCGGCACTGTCCGTCCCGTTCCAGGCCGCCAACTGCGCGACGCTGAAGTTCGCCCCGAAATTCAGCGTGTCGACCAGCGCGCACACCTCCAAAGCGGACGGTGCGAGCCTCACTGCGAGGCTGGTCTATCCCGCGGCACCACCGGGCACGCAGGCGAATATCGCGATGACGAAGGTCGATCTGCCGAAAATACTGCCGACGCGAGAGACGACGCTGCAGCAGGCGTGCCTGGCGGCGGTGTTTGAAGCGAATCCCGAGGACTGTCCTGCGGCCTCGGCCGTGGGACACGCCACCGTGACCACACCCGAGCTTCCCGTTCCGCTGACGGGGCCGGCGTACCTTGTCTCGCATGGCGGTGAAGACTGGCCGGCATTGACGATGGTGCTGAAGGGCTACGGCGTCACGATCGACCTCGTCGGAACGACGTTTATCAGCAGGGCCGGCATCACCAGCACAACGTTCAAGACCGTACCTGATACGCCCTTCAACACGTTCGAACTGACCCTGCCCGAGGGCAAGTACTCCGCATTGGCCGCCAACGGGAACCTCTGTAAGCACAAGCTCGTGATGCCGACCGCGTTCGTTGCGCAGAACGGGGCCGAAATTCACGAGTCCACGCCGATCAAGGTGATTGGCTGTCCGAAGGTCAAGAAGACGAAGAACGGCAAGAAGGCGTCCTCGAGGCACACGACGCACAGATGAGGACAGCTCGGTTGCTGGCGGGCGATGCGAACTGGGGAGGGCGTGCGGTCAGTCGGGGTCGGTCTCTGTCGCGATTCGCGCGGCTTCGCTGCCGCCGATAAACGGCGTTAGCGCGAAGTAGGTGGCGCGAGGAACCATCTCGGGGAGATCCTGGGTGCGTTTCTGGAGGGTGTAGGTGAGGCAGAGCTCGAATATGCCGCCGGCGATCGCCTCGATCGTGACCGCGGGCAGCTGCTCGGCGTCGGAGGTTTCCTCCAGGCCGGGGACGAGCATCTGCGCGTAGACGGTCACGCCCTTGGCCGCGCGTTCGGCGCTGCGGGAGGTCGCGATCAGGGCGTCCACGAGCGCGAGGTGCGCGAACGCGGGCTCTGAGGCGAGGAAGTCGAACAGCGCCACGATTCCTGCGCGTACGCCCCACCGCCAGTCGTCCGCTGCGTCGTACGCGCGCTGTACGATCGCCAGGCCCTTGCCGTGGCCGACCTCGTAGGCCACGAGGAACGCGTCCTCCTTGTCTGCGAAATGTTCGTAGAAGGCGTCCAGCGACACGGCGGCCCCTTCGGTTATGTCCTTGACCGTGATCGCCGCGTATCCCTTCGCGGCGCTCAGGTTTGCTACCGCGTCGAGGATCCGCTCGCGCTGGTTGTGCACCACGAAGCTGTGCGATCCCGTGTGCTCGCCGCGCAGGCCGCGCCGCCTGCCGGAGATCGGGTTTGGCCAGAGGGTTCCCGGCGCACGGCCGCCCTCGAGGCGGTCGGTCGGTCGACGCTGGTAGGGAGCCTGGAGAGTCTCCATCACCTCGGCGGGCGCACGGTAATACGACGTGAGCCACCGCATCAGATCCGGCACGAGCTTGCGAAGTTGCCCCTGGCGGCGGCTCTGCGCTCTGGTGTAGAAGACATTGCTCAATCCTCCAACGATCGCCCGCACTATCGGCGTGGGAATCATCCCGGGAACGGTTGCCAATCCCAGGTTCTCGCGAAGCATCCGTTCATAGCCGGCGATCAACCGCTCGCGCCGCTCGATTCCCGCGGGACCCACGCCCCCGATCTCGACCAGGACCAGGCGCAGCACGCGCGGGCTCTCGATCGCACGCTCGACGAGCGCTTCGAGGCTGGCCTGCATGCCGCCGAGGTCGCCCTCCGCGGCTCGGTAGGCATTCGCGACCCGCCTCAGTCCTTCCGCCACGACCGCGTCGTAGGTCTCGAGGAAACACTCTTCCTTGTTCGCAAACTGCTCGTAGAACGCCTTGCGCGAGACTCCGGCTCGCATGTGAAGGTCCGCGACCGTCGTCTTCCCGTAGCCCTGCTCGGCCACCGCGTCGATCATCGCCTCCATCAGCCGTCGCCGCTGGCTGCTTGCCACCTGCTCACGCGAGAGCGAGTGGGGACCCCGCGGCAGCTGACCACGCGGCGAATCGAAGGGAAGATCTGCTTCAGATATCACAAGTTGGAATTATCGCGCGTCTGACTCCCCAGCGTAGACTTACCGCCAATGACCTATCAGATCGCCACCCTACCCGGAGACGGCATCGGCCCGGAGATCATGGAGCCGGCGCTCGAGCTGCTGGAAGCGGTGGGTGACTTCGAGTTCCAGGAGTACCTGTTCGGCGGTGCGTCGATCGACGTCGACGGCGTCGCGCTGACCGACGAGGTGCTGCACGCGTGCCGCGAGGCCGACGCGGTGCTGCTGGCGGCGGTGGGGGGCCCGAAGTGGGATACGACCGACCCGCAGAAGCCGCGCCCGGAGCAGGGCCTGCTCGGTCTGCGCAAGGGCCTTGGGCTGTACGCGAACCTGCGCCCGGTCAAGCCGCTGCCGGCGCTCTACGACGCCTCGCCGCTGCGGCGCGAGCGCATCGAGGGGACCGACCTGCTGGTCGTGCGCGAGCTGACGGGCGGCATCTACTTCGGCGAGAAGACCCGCACTCCGACCTCGGCGTCTGATGTCTGCTCATACACCACCGAGGAGATCGCGCGCATCGCGCGCACCGCCTTCACGGCCGCTCAGCGGCGCTCGTCTCACCCGAAGGTCTCGAGCGTGGACAAGGCGAACGTGCTCGAGACCTCGCGGCTGTGGCGCGAGGTTGTCAGCGTCCTGCACGCTCGCGAGTTCGCGGATGTCGAGCTCAAGCACGTGCTCGTCGACAACGCCGCGATGCAGCTCGTGTCCGCGCCGCGGGAGTTCGACGTGATCCTGACGGAGAACATGTTCGGAGACATCCTCTCCGACGAGGCGGCGATGCTGACCGGCTCGATCGGCATGCTCCCGAGCGCGTCGCTCGGCGGCGACGGCGGCGCGCGCAGGGCTCCGGGCAGCGGCACCCCGGCCTGTTCGAGCCTGTGCACGGCTCCGCGCCCGACATCGCCGGGCAGGGCATCGCCAACCCGCTCGCGATGTTCCTCTCGGCGGCGCTGATGCTGCGGCACGGCCTCGGCTTGGAAAGCGAGGCGGCGGCTGTAGAATCGGCGGTTGAAGGCGCACTCGCCGGGGGCCTGCGCACACCGGACCTGGGCGGAGGGGCGAACACCGAGCAGGCGACGAGCGCAGTGCTCGAAAAGATCGCATAGAGGGTGGCGCAGGCCACCGGAGGTGGCCAAGCCGGGCCCCTCGCTAAATTAGTCAAGGAGCGTAATGAACGTGGAGCCCACCGACCTCATATGGATGAACGGAGAATTCGTCGCCTGGGAGGACGCGAAGGTCCACGTCCTGACGCATGGCCTGCACTACGGCACGGGCGTGTTCGACAGCATGCGCTGCTATGAGACCGAGCTCGGCCCAGCGGTGTTCCGCAACGTCGACCACCTCGAGCGCCTGCTGAAGTCGGCCGAGCTGTACTACATGCCGGTGCCGTACACGGTCGAGGAGCTGCGGGCGGCGACGCTGGAGCTGGTCGCGCGCAACGGACTGCGCGAGTGCTACATCCGCCCGCTCGTCAACCGCGGCTACGGCACGATGGGCCTGAACCCGCTGGACGCGACGGTCGACGTGACGATCGCGTGCTGGGAGTGGGGCAGCTACCACGGCGACGAGGGCATCCAGCACGGCGTGCGCGCGATGACCTCCTCGTGGCGGCGGATCAGCCCCGACTCGCTGATCCCCCACGCGAAGGCGAGCGGCCAGTACCTGAACAACGTGCTCGCGAAGGTCGAGTCGGTGAAGGCCGGCTACGACGAGGCGATCCTGCTGGACGACCACGGTCACGTCTCGGAGGGCACGGGCGAGAACATCTACATCGTGCGCGACGGCGAGGTCGCCACGCCCGGCCAGCACAACTCGATCCTCGACGGCATCACCCGCCGCTCGGTCATCCAGATCTGCCAGGACCTCGGCTACAAGGTGGTCGAGCGCAACGTCGCGCGCGCCGAGATGTACCTCGCCGACGAGGTTTTCATGTCGGGCACGGCCGCGGAGATCGTGCCGGTGTGCGAGATCGACAACCACAAGCTCGGCGCGGGCGAGCCGGGTGAGATCACGCGCGTGCTGCAGAAGGAGTTCGACGACGCGATCCACGGGCGCACCGAGCGCTACCGCGAGTGGCTGGACGTCGTGCACGCGGTCGACCTCGAGACTCCGAGCGGCGACGCGGCGGCGAGCGCCGGCGAGCGAATTACCGGCGCGACCGGCTAGGGGCGCATCGCGCCGCGGCCGGTCGCTCCATCGCGACCCGCCTCGCACACCCCAAGCCGAAAGGAACTTCCCCGAGATGAGCAGCACCGCCACCCGCATAGAGCTATACGACGCCACCCTGCGCGATGGCATGGGCGGCGGCGGCCTGACGCTGACCGCCGCGGAGAAGCTGCGCGTCGTGCACGCGCTCGACGATCTCGGCGTCGATTTGATCGAGGCCGGCTTCCCCGCATCCAACCCGAAGGAGCAGGAGCTGTTCGAGCTGCTCGCGGGCGAGCGCTTGAACGTCTCTGAGATCGTCGCGTTCGGGATGACGCGCCGGCGCGATGCGCGCGCGGAGGAGGACGAGGGGCTGCGGGTGCTGGCCGAGTCCTTCGCGCCGGTGTGCACGATCGTGGGCAAGGCGTCGGTGCTGCACGTGGAGAAGGTCGTGCGCGTCTCGCGCGAGGAGAACCTCGCGATGATCGCGGACTCGGTCGCGTTCCTCGTGGGCGCGGGCAAGCGCGTGCTGCTCGACGCGGAGCACTTCTTCGACGGCTTCGCGCTGGACCCCGGCTACGCGATCGACTGCCTGCGCGCGGCCGCGGAGGCGGGCGCGGAGCGGGTCGTGCTGTGCGACACCAACGGTGGCTCGCTCCCTCCCCACATACGCACGGCGTTCGCGGTGGTGCGCGAAGCGCTCTCGGGAGTTGCGCTGGGGATCCACACGCACGACGACTCCGGCTGCGCGGTCGCCAACACGCTGACCGCCGTCGAATCCGGTGCGACCCAGGTTCAGGGGACGATTAACGGGATCGGCGAGCGCACCGGGAACGCCAACCTAATAACGATCATCGCGGACCTGCAATTGAAGATGGGCGCCGCAGCTGCTGGCGCCTGAGCGCCTGGCACGCCTGACCGAGACGGCGCACTTCGTCGACGAGCTGCTCAACCGCGCGCCCAACCCGGCGCAGCCGTACGTCGGCAAGCACGCGTTCGCGCACAAGGCCGGCCTGCACGCCGCCGGCGTGCGCGCGGAGCCGCAGACGTTCGAGCACGTCGACCCGGCGGTCGTGGGCAACAGCCGCGACGTGCTCATCTCCGAGCTCTCCGGGCGCGGCACGATCGCCGAGAAGGCCGGACAGGCGGGCATCGTGGCGGACGATGGGTTCGCCGAGCGCGTCGTCGAGCGCGTGAAGGAGCTCGAGCACGAGGGCTTCCAGTTCGAGGCCGCGGACGGCTCGTTTGAGCTGCTGATGCGCAAGGAGGCGGGGGAGTACGAGCCGCTGTTCCGCCTGGAGTCCTGGCGGGTGATCGTCGAGAAGCACGCCGACGGGCGCGCCACGACCGAGGCGACGGTCAAGATCTGGCTGGGGGGCGAGCGCTACGTGCGCACTGCCGAGGGAAATGGTCCGGTGAACGCGCTCGATCGCGCGCTGCGCGACGCGATCGGCGAGATCCACCCGCACCTGAAGGACATCGACCTGGTCAACTACAAGGTGCGCATCCTCGATGAGACCAAGGGCACGGGCGCGGTCACGCGCGTGCTGATCGACGCCTCCGACGGGCACGACGTGTGGGGCTCGATCGGAGTGGCGGAGAACCTGATCGCGGCGTCGTGGGATGCGCTGGTCGACTCGCTGGAGTACGGCATGCAGGGCGAGCGGCGTAGCGCCTCGGTGTCGAAGCTCGGCTCCCCCTTCGTGGACGATGCGACCGGCAGGGTTTAGTGGCGGATACGCACGTTGGCGCAGGCGGGAGCCGGCGCGGACACGCTCGCGATCGACGAGGTGATCCCGCTGGCCCGCCCGGTGCTGGGCGACGCGGAGGAGCGGGCGGTGATCGAGGTGCTGCGCTCGGGACAGTTGTCGCTGGGGCCGCGCCTGGCGGAGTTCGAGCGCCTGTTCGCCGCGCGCGTCGGGGCGCCGCACGCCTGCGCGGTCAGTAGCGGCACGGCGGGTCTGCACCTGGCTCTGCGGGCGGTCGGCGTGGGGGAGGGCGATGAGGTCGTGACGAGCCCGTTCTCGTTCGTGGCGTCGGCGAACGCGGCGCTGTATGAGCGTGCGCGGCCGGTGTTCGCGGACATCGATCCGGTGACGCTGAACCTCGACCCGGACGCGGCGGCGGCGGCGGTGAGCGAGCGCACGCACGCGCTGCTGCCGGTGCACATCTTCGGCTATCCGGCTGACATGCCCGCGTTCGAGCGACTCGCCAAGCGCCACGGTCTCGCGCTCGTCGAGGACGCGTGCGAGGCGCTCGGGGCGGTGCACAGCGATGGTGTCGCGGTCGGTGGGCGCGGACATCCCGGCGGTGTTCGGCTTCTACGCCAACAAGCAGCTGACGACCGGCGAGGGCGGGATGGTGACGCTCGAGGACCCTGCGATGAAGGAGCGAATCGACTCCGAGCGCAACCAGGGCCGCGCGCCGGACATGGGCTGGCTCGACCACGACCGGCTGGGTTTCAACTACCGCCTGTCGGACGTCGCGTGCGCGCTGGGGATCGCGCAGCTCGTGCGCCTGGAGGGGATGCTCGCCGACCGCGCCCGCGTGGCGGATCTCTATCGGGATGCGCTGGCAGGGATCGAGGGATTGGAGCTGCCGTGCCCGGACCTGGGTGGCGACCGGCGCGGCTGGTTCGTGTTCGTCGTGCAGCTGCCGCGAGGGGTGGACCGCGACAAGACCGTTGGCAGGCTGGCTGCCATTGGCATTCAGAGCAAGCCGTATCTACCGGCGATCCATCTGATGAGCTTCTACCGCGAGCGCTTCGGACACCGGGAGGGGGAGTTCCCGGTATGCGAGGAGGTGGCCGCGCGCTCGCTGGCGCTGCCGTTCTTCCCTCAAATGAGCGAGGGACACATCGAACGAGTCGAGCAGGGGCTGCGCACCGTACTCGAGCAACTTTGACCGGTCGGTCATGAATGACGATCGAGTTCGCGAATGCAGGTCCGGATCCGCCGCCGCCCCTGTTTTACGACCGGTAGTGGACCGTATGTAGCTTGGGGCTCCGTCGAGACCTGCTACGCAGCCGTCCCGTCACTCTGGCTGTCCCGATCGTCCCATCTGGCCGCTCACGCTGGTCTGCGCAGCGCCGGCGCCGCGCCGCGCTGCAGCCATCGCCTCGAGAGCCCTTGACAGCTACGTTCATGATGCACTTGACACGACGTCGCGCCTCTGCTTAGATTCCATCGTCGTTCAAGAGGGGTCTGACTGGGGATGGCTCTGGCCGTGATCAAAGGAGGAAAGGACGCCGACCGCAGCTTGCTAGCCGGGGGACCCTGGAGGGCGAGACATGGCGGAGCCTATCTCGTACGGGCGATCGTAAAAGCCGCAACCGGACATCTCGACCACTGAGGCGAGAAGCGCAGGCGGGTCATCTAGCCCTGTGAGGGGAAAAGGAGATGTTCAAGAGATGAGACGGACGTTGGAAACATTTCGTGATCTCGCGGGGCAAGTCCCCAAGGGTAAGCGCACCGTGCCGATGGCAACCGCGGCGGTGACCGCGGCGATACTCGCTTTTGCCCCATCCGCACTGGCGAACCCGTTCTCTGCATTCGCTACCTGCCCATTGCATGTAAGCGAAGTGCAGGCGTGTGTATCCGCGAAGTCGGACAGACTCGTCGAGCTTCACTGCTGGGAACGTCACCGTGCCGCTGAAGAAAACGCTAACGCTGGACGGCGGCTTCATCGAAGACCCTGAAACCGGCGAAGAGACCTTCGTCGGCGCCGAAGGGGGACCAACTCTGACTGTCGAGCCGCAAACCGGCCCGAGCCTCGAACACGACATCGAACCGTCGCTGCTGCCGCAACCCCTGCGTGCTACCTACGAAAAGGCCGTCGCGGCGGGAAAGACCAAGGTCACTGCAACCATCGAACTCGCAGGGCCCTCGAGTGCGGTTTACCTGAACGAGGAAAACATCCTCGCTCCGGAACTCGTCCCTGGCGAAGGCGGCAAAACGGGGCTGGGCTTGCCGACGAAGGTCAAGCTGAGCAACTCGTTCCTCGGCAACGACTGCTACGTTGGCTCCAACGGGAGTCCGATCCAGATCGACCTCACAACAGGTAAATCCGGGGCGATCACCGGCACGCTGGGGCAGGTCAGCTCAAACCGCGCTGGGACGATCCTGACGATCAGCGGCGACTCGCTGGTCAACAACACCTACGCAGCACCTGCAGCTACGGGCTGCGGCCAGGGCGGCGAAGCCGACGCTGCGCTCAATGCGAAGCTCGGCCTTCCCGCCGGGTCCGGCGAGAACACCGCGATCATCGACGGCAAGCTCAAGCAGGCAAGCTCGAACATCGTCGAAGAAGGACTCGGCTAGCAACGCGCCGGAACGTCGGTGGTATGACTCTGAGCAGCATGGGCGGGGCCTGCCGGGTAACCGGTGGGCCCCGTCCTCGCGTGATGCCGCGATTGCCGCAAGCGAGCCAAGCGTAGACAGCTGCGTCGGGAGCCTGAATCTGTCCGGCTGTGCGCGCTGTACCGCACTTGTCATTGGCCAGTCGGAAACACGCATGCGGAATCCTTGACACACGCGCGCGCTTGCGCTTTAGTGGCGAAACGCGTAAGCACTGTCTCTCGAAGCCAACATAGATTCGCAGATGCCATTGCGGGACGAGTCAGACGACCACTAAAATCACCACTGCGACTGGAGAACACACCGCACAGCTGAAAGCCTTCGGAAAAGATGCGAGCCTGTCCTCGACGGACACGGAGACGTTCGACAACTTAAGTAGCGTTGCCGAGGAACAGGAGGTGGTGTTCTGAGCTCGAGTTGAACTCGCGTTCTCCGTTTCGCGAGCGCGACGTCAACGCGAGTGTTTCGCGTGGGACTGCGTCCCGGATGATTCAGTCCCACGCGTGGCGGGGATCCCCGGCTCCGTCCGAGTGAGTCCGACCCGCGGTGGTCGGTCGAGCGCGATGCGGATGGCCGGAAGGCGTGCTCGGAACGGAGCGGCTCGAGCAGATCAGACACGTTCTCGGCGCTCGAGGGTCCGTCGGTTCAGGCGCCGGCGCTCGCCGGCGGCGCGAGCGTCGAGGCCGACTGGGGTCACAGCGTGGAGATGGCTCAACGTCGAACGAGCGCGGCCGCTGCAAGTGGTGACCGTCACCAGGGTGCTGCGCCGTGCCCGTCCGCGTCCCGCGGTCGATATCCGCGTGAACGATGCATGTGTAGGGGTTGGTGCTCCGGACCGGTGTGGGCGTTGCGCTCTCAGCAATCTAATAGATAGCGCAGTAGCAAGTAGGAAACATCGCCGCGAGACTGTTGACACCTGACCGCAGGATATGCTTTAGTCAGAAGCGAAGTACAAATGCCGCCTGCGGGAAGGGCAACGCGTTGTCAGTGCGCCCGAGTTAGGAATATTTCGGCGCCTGTCGACGAGTGCGACAACGGCGGTGTTCCATTTCTCAATAAAGGAGTAGACACTCAATGAAGCGCATTAAGGTCATAGGTCTGGCCCTGTTCGCGGTAGCGGCGCTCAGCGCCGTTGTGGTTTCCGCGGCATCGGCATACACACAGCCGAAATTCTCGTTAGAAAACTTCATTAAGACGTCGGACAGCGGCTCGAGCACCTTGGCGTCTGGCACGAGCGGCGCCAACAGCATCACGTGCACCTCATTGGCGAGCAAGTCCGGTGAAAATGCGACTATCAAAAGCACTTTGTACAGCGTTTCCGGCATCCAAATCGAATACAAAGGCTGCTCGGGCAAAATCGGCAGCACTACCTGCACTGGTCTCAGCACCATTACGACGGAACTGCTCAATGGCGAACTCGGCGAAACGAGCGCCACGACAGTCGGCTTCTACTTGACGCCGGCGTCGGGCAGCACGTTCGCGAAATTCAAATGCAACACCAGCTCCGAGGTTGCGGAAGGAAGCATCATCGGCGAAGTATCGCCGCTGAACGTATTACAGGCGACGGGTACCGTGACCTTCACGGCGAACTCTGCCGAGACGAGCCAGACCACGACTAAAATCACAACCGCGACAGGAGAACACACCGCGCAGCTGAAAGCCTTCGGGAAAGACGCGAGCCTGTCCTCGACGGACACAGAGTCCTTCGAAACGACGGCAGCGGGTGGCACTGCATCGACAAATGAGGTATCGGGCTAATACGAGCGGAAGTTGCGTTCTTGTGTCAAGAGCGTGATGGCAGCTAGACAGATTGTGTTTGAGGCGGCGTCCCCGGATGATTCCGGGGACGCCGCCTCAAGTGTCGTCGGCGATCAATGCCAAGATGATGTTCAGCGGACCGCGCAATACGACCTTGGGCGAGCAGTTCGAGCGCCGGTCGCTATCTGCGAGCGCTTCGGAATGGCAAATGCTTTCGTCTCCTGCGGATGAGTCAGAAACATTATCTGCCAGAAAAGTCAGAAACAACGGTTGCGAGGTTGTGTCAGGCTGGACTACTGTCGTGTTGACAGGCTGGCAAGTAGGGTACTAGCTGTCAGCCTGCTGTCTTGTGGTGGGGTTATTTGACTCTCCACATATGAATGAAGTCGAAAGTGAGGAGCCACATAATGAAGGTGCGTTTGGTACACCCGAGGAGGCTGCGCAGGACGCTTGTCGCGGCTGTGGCGGTCGCAGCCGTCGCCCCAGTCGTTGGCGCTGCGCCCGCGCTCGCCACGCCGACGGGCGAATTCGCTCCGTTCGCGCACTGTCCTCTCAAAACTCCGGAACTCGGCGCCTGTCTTGTAGCAACGTCGACGAGCGGAGAATTTGTGGTGGGCAGCAAGACCGTGCCACTCAGCAAAGCGATTACCCTGCAGGGGGGCTTCACGGAAAACCCGGAAACTGGCGCGGAGACATTCGTTGGGGCTGAAGGCACCTCGACGCTTTCGCCCGTCCCTCAGACCGTTCCGGGTGGACTGGTGGGCATCGAAGGACTGGGCGGAGAAGTCACAGCCACGACCGAACTCGCCGGGGCGGCCAGCTCGATCGGTATCAATGAGGAAAACCTGTTGAGTGAAACAGGGACGGCCCTGGCGTTGCCGGTGAAGGTCAAGCTGGGCAACCCGATCCTGGGTGGCTCCTGCTACGTGGGCTCGAACTCCAGCCCGATCGTTCTGAATCTCACGACGGGCACGACTAGTCCGCCCAAACCGAACAAAGCGATCAAAGGCAAACTGGGAGAACCGTCAACGAACGAAGAAGGCACGATCCTGACGATCAGCAAAAACACGCTGGTCAACAACTCGTTCGCTGCACCAGGCGCACAGGGCTGCGGGCTGATCCCGTTGCTTGTCGACCCACTCGTCGATCTGGCGATGGGCGTGCCGGCAGGCGCAGGACACAACACCGTCATCCTCAACGGTACGTTGAAGCAGGCGTCCGCGGCGGTGGTGGCAGAACACTAAGGACACGCACGCAGCTCTCAGAACTGCGTGATGGCCGGCATGGGGTCCGCCGCTTTTCAGCGGCGGACCCCTGTTGGTACTTCGGGTGTGACCAGTCGCTCGGGGTGCTGCGCGCCCACACCGCGGCAGGGCCACGGCCGTGAGTGTGCTGATCGGGCGGGCGAGGGTATGCAGCAACGATGGGCTGCGGCGCGAGCCGGACTCGAGCGTCCCGGCCCGTGCGGTCTTCTTGGGGGTCTTCTCCTAAATCGCGGTCTTGGATGACGAGGGCGTTCAGACAAGAGATTCATTCGGGCCAGTCGGATGCGAGAGGCCCGTCCGGGGGCGAGAGCGCGTGACGTCCGACGTGCGTGCTGAGATGACGCAAGCGTTTATTTACGACACATGCGCGTAGTGTCCAGGTGCGCGGTGGAGCATCAAGAAAGGCTCGGGAGCGGAAAGAGAGCTGTGTTTAGGAACGTCCGTATTTGTCTCCGCGTACTCGCGGCCACCGGGTCAGTGATTGCGGCTGCCGCGTGCGTGGCGACGTCCGCCACGCTGGCGGCTGGCGACGCGAATACCGAAAGCTGCAGCGGCTTCCCCGCGACGGAATCCTCCGCCGGGTTTCGCTCGTATCTGCCGGACTGCCGGGCATACGAGACGGTCACGAGGTTTGTGCAGGCGGAACGAGCGGTGGGATTGAACGGGGTGGAACCCGGTTCCGGCGTACCCTCCGTGAACGGAGGTGCGGTCGACTGGGAGGCGCTGGGGGCGTGTTGCGGAGCGACGTCGGGCGCGGCGAACCTGTATCAGTCGGAACGGCTAGCGGGCGGTTGGCAGACGAGGACGTTGACCCCGACGCCGAGCAAGCCTCTGGCTGGGCTCACAGAAGAGCAGGCCCCAGTGTTCTGGAGCGGGGATCTCGCCCAGACGATCTTCGCGACGCCGGCCTCGTACGCCGTCGGCGATGATCGCCCCGAAGGCTCGAGCAAGGACGACCTATATCTCCGTGGGCCCGCGGGGTCGCTGACGTGGCTCTCTCGAGGACCGCTGGGGGATGGCAGCGAGCCAGACACCGCCACCTTCGACGGGGCGACTCCGGATGCCGGTGAGGTCGCATTCAGCACCGTCGAAGGGCTCACAGCGAACGCCACCGGCCTGAACGAAGCGCTCAACACACCCGCGGAGTTTCTGTACGTGCGCGAAGTGGCGAACGAAACGACGACCCTGGTCGACGTTGATAGCGACGACGAACTGCTCGACTCGTACGGTGCAAGTCTGGGAGACGGCGGGTTCTTCGGCGAGAGCATCGTTCCTGTGGACGAGGCGGGCACGACCACGAACGCCGTTTCGCAAGCGAGCTCGACGGAAGGCGCGGCGGGCTCGAAGATCTTCTTCGAGAGTCCGCCCGCGGGTGCCTCGGATCTGCCGGAAGGCATGGGCACGCATCTGTACATGCGCAATCTGCACAGCAACACCACGGTCGCGCTGGACGACCCGGCGTTGACGAGCGAACCATCGAAGCCCACCTTCTCGGCGCGATACGAGGGCGCCTCGGCGGACGGCTCGCTGGTGTTCTTCACCAGCGATGAGGGGCTCGATGGCGCATCCCCTGCTGACGAACTCTATGAGTTCAACACGACCACCGAGCAGATAGGGCAGGCTGCGCCAATGTCGGCGATCCCGATCTCCTCGGGCAACAGCGGCGTCGAGCAGCCGAGCACGACCCTGACCTCTGAAGCCTCTGCCGGAGAATTTACGATCACGCTCGCCAGCACCGATGGGTTCTACGCCGGGCGTCCGATCGTCATCGAAGGTGAAACCCTGATCGTCGCGTCGGTACTCAACGCGACCGAGATCGTCCTCCAGGAACGACTCGTCGACACCCACCCGCTGGGAGCCAGCGTGAGCGAGGACACGGACGGAGTCATCGGCGTGAGCGCGATCTCCAACGATGGATCGCACGTCTATTTTGTCGCCAACACCGTGCTCGCGACGAACCTCGGTCCCGGCGGTCGCAGCGCCGAGGCGAATCAGCCAAATCTGTATGTGTACGACACGATCACGGGGCAGACGACGTTTATCGCGACCCTCGCGTGGACCGACGTGAGCAACTGCAAGCCCACCTGCGGTCAGGGTGATGCCGGCGTGCTGGTGGCCGAGCCCGATATCGACAGGCCCGCGGTTCCGACGCCGACTGGCTCGGTGCTCGTATTCGAGTCCAGCGACGCTCTCACAGACGAAGACGTCGGGCCGGCGACCACCTTTGCGGCCCCAACCTTGGCGGCAGAACACACGCTCACGGTCGCCAGCACGACCGGCTTTCTGGCCGGGCACACGATTGCCATCGATAGCGGCGCCGCTGAGGAGCTCGCGGTGATCGAAGCGGTGGAAGGCCCGACGACGCTCAAGCTGAGCGAATACGGGCCCGCGGGAATCGACGGCCTGGATGACGAACACGCCGTCGGCTCTTCGGTCGTTCAGCTGCACTTCGAGGTCTACCGCTACGAAGCGTCCGGGAGCTCGCTCATCTGTCTTTCCTGCACTCCGGCAGGTGTCAGCGCGACCGGAAGCGCAACGCTCGGAGACACCGGCGGCGGCAGCTATGCGCCCCCGGATGAGGGGGCGCCGATGAGCGAAGACGGGACGCGCATCTTCTTCGACTCGCCCGATCAGCTCGTTCCCGAAGCGCCTTCGGCGGGCGAATATCCCGACGGGCAGTTCGGCGCGAGCATCGAACCCACGAACGTCTATGAGTGGGAGGACGGCGATGTCTATTTGATCTCCGACCCGAACTCCACGACAAACTCTGTCCTCGACGGCACGACGCCGAGCGGCAACGACGTCTTCTTCACGACCGCTGACCCTCTCCTCTCCGAAGGCTACGCCAACATCTACGACGCCCGAGTCGGCGGCGGCTTCCCGGCGTCGAGCGAATCGCCGCCGCCGTGCAAGAGCTCCAAGGAATGCCGTGGCGCGGCCGGCTCGACGGCGTTCATCACGGTGCCCGCCAGCGCGACCCTGATCGGCTCGGGGAACATCGGCGCGAACAACGCGACCTTTGCGATCGCGAAGATCACCACGGCTCAACGTACGCGGTTCGCTCGCACCGGCCGCCTGGAGCTGAGCGTGACCGCCAGCGCCGCTGGCGAGCTCGCCGCCAGTGCCACCGCCAAGCTGCACGGCAGAACCCAGCGCGTGGCGCACGCGAGTGTGACGCTCGCAACCGCCGGGAACGCCACCCTTACGCTCACGCTTGACAGGGCGGCGCGGAGCATGCTAGCCAACCACAAGCCAGTCACGTTGCGAATCGTCGTGGGGTTCTCGGCGAGCGGCGCCGTCGAGGTCGCCCAACTCGAGCTCAACGCGAAACGGGCACGCAAACATGGGTGAGGAACCGTGCGACTGAGGCTTTGCGCGATCGCCGCGCTAATTGCTGGCGTGCTCACCGTGGCTCCCGACGCCGCGTTCGCGCAGTTCGGCATCTCATCGTTCAGCACGTCCGCATCTACGCGGCAGGCCGGTGCACACGTTGACTTCACTACAGCGTTCGAACTGGACACCGAAGCGCTGGGAAACCCAGATGGCCAGCTCAAGGAAGTCACCGTCAACCTGCCCCCCGGCGTAATCGGCGATCCACAGGCGATCGAACGATGCTCCGGTCGCAACTTCGAAGCCTACGACTGCCCCTCTGGCACCCAGGTTGGCGTCCTGGACGCGTCCCTGATCGCCTGCCGTGGAGTCCACACCCACATGCTGGCCCCAGCCGAAGCAGGGGAAAGCACCATCACGGTGTCGAACACCGCGGGTTTCTGCGCCTCCGAACCGGGCAACATGGTCACGATTGGGACCGGCGCCGGCGCCGAGACAGCGAAGATCGCCTATGTAGCTAGCCCGACGATGCTCGAACTCGAAGCTCCGTTGACAAAACATCACGCTGCCGGCGTGTCAGAAGCGGTCACCCACGTCGCGGAAGCGACATCGGTGCCGATCCCACTCTTCAACCTGCAGCCATCGGCAGGTCATGTGGCGACGCTCGGTGCGTCGCTGCTGCCAGCCAAGATCCTCATCCAGGTCGACGTGAACCGCGCCGACGGCTACGGGCTGACGGCCAAGATCAGCGGCATCTCGACGCTCGTGTTGCTGAAGGGCACCACGCTTACGCTGTGGGGGGTGCCGGCCGACTCGAGCCACGACTCGCTGCGCTGCAACCAGCTCGGATTCGAATGCGGGATGGCCGGCGCCGCACCAGCCGCGTTCATGACGAACCCCACCGACTGCGAAGGCCCCCCGCTGGAAAGCAGTCTGACTGTCGAGTCCTGGCAGGATGAATCCGCCGAGGGAAAGGCGATCATGGCCGCTCCGACCGGCTGTGAAGCGCTGGCATTCAATCCCGCTCTGACCGTCACACCGGAAACCACGCAGCTCGACACGCCGGCCGGGTATGAAGTCGGCTTGGAAGTGCCCCCCGACCCAGAAGCGCACGGCCTCGCCACGCCAGAGCTGCGAACGGTCGCCGTCACGCTGCCCGCCGGCACGTCGCTCTCGCCTGGGGTGGCCACCGGCCTGCAGGCGTGCACGACCGAACAGTTCGAAGCGGGCGACTGCCCCAACGGGTCCAAAGTCGGAAGCGCAGAAGTCATCTCGCCGCTTCTCCCCGACCCTCTCACAGGCAGTGTCTACATCGGCTCCCCGACGGCCGCGGAAATGTACCGGGTGTTCGTGACGGTCAGCGGGGATAACGTCACCGTCGATCTCTTCGGCCACATTGAGCCAAATATGTCCACCGGCCAGCTCACAACGGTCTTCGAAGACGCGCCGCAGCTACCGTTCAGCGACTTCAAGCTGAGGCTCTTCGGCGATGCCGCTGCAGCGCTGGCCAACCCCTCCACGTGCGGGCCAGCCACGAGTACCTCCCAGATCGCCTCCTACGCGGGTCAGCTCGTCAGCCCATCCTCGACGCCGTTCGTCGTGAGCGCCGACGGGCTGGGCGGTGCCTGCCCCACCAGCCAGCCG
Organism: uncultured Solirubrobacteraceae bacterium; assembly: GCA_963826985.1. Taxonomy (GTDB): domain Bacteria; phylum Actinomycetota; class Thermoleophilia; order Solirubrobacterales; family Solirubrobacteraceae; genus Palsa-744. The sequence goes on along the minus strand of CAWGYW010000002.1, from coordinate 974,365 downwards.
TTCACCCCGACCTTCATCGCCGGTGTCACCGCGCCGCTTGCCGGCGCCTTCAGCCCGTTCACGCTGACGGTCTCCCGAGCGGATGCCCAGCAGAACCTCGCGGCGATCGACGCTGAACTTCCGCCTGGTCTCGTGGGCATCCTGAAGTCCGTCACGCTGTGTCCCGAACCGCAGGCCGGCGAAGGCGGCTGTCCGGAGGCCTCTGAAATCGGCACCGCGACCGTCGGCGCGGGCGCCGGCCCGCTGCCGTTCTACGTCTCCGGGCCCGTATACCTCACCGGGCCCTTCGCTGGGACGCCGTTCGGCCTGTCGATTGCCGTGAACGCAATCGCCGGCCCATTCGATCTCGGCAGAGCGGTCGTCCGCGCCTCGGTCGCCGTGGATCCCCACGATGCTCATCTCACGATCGACTCCGCTCAGTTGCCGCAGATCCTCGCCGGAGTGCCGCTCAGGCTCCGGACGATCAACATCGACGTCAACCGGCAGGGCTTTCTTCTCAATCCGACCAACTGCTCTGCGATGGCGCTCGACGGCACGATCTCCGCGATCCAGGGAGCGACCGAGACCACGTTCTCGCCCTTCGAGGTCGACGCCTGCAAAGGACTGCGCTTCGCGCCGAACGTGACCGCTCTTACTCACGCCAAGACCAGCAAAGCCGACGGTGCGTACCTGCACGTGAAGATCGGGTCCGGGCTGGGCCAGGCGAACATCGGCAAGGTCAAGGTGACCATCCCCAAGCAGCTGCCATCCCGGCTTAGCACGCTTGACATGGCCTGTCCAGATGATGTCTTCAACGCGAACCCGGCATCGTGTCCAGCTGGATCGGATGTGGGCAGCGCAACCGCCGTCACGCCCGTCTTCGCGAATGCCCTTTCCGGCCCGGTCTACCTCGTTTCTCAGGGTGGCGCCGAATTCCCAAGCCTCGACGTGGTACTCGAGGGCGAAGGGGTGGTTATCGACCTGGTGGGAGACACCAGGATCGTCAAGGGCGTCACCTCGAGCACGTTCGACTCGGTGCCTGACGTACCGGTGAGCAGCTTCGACCTGATACTCCCAGAAGGTCCGCACTCGCTGCTCACCGCTAACACAAACCTCTGCACAGCGGCACTTGAGATGCCGACTTCGCTGGTGGGGCACAACGGTGCCACGCTGAGGCGCAACACCAAGATCGCCGTGTCAGGATGTGCCAAGACGAATCGGAACGACGCTAAGTCCGACGCGCGCGGAGCTCCTCGAGCAGCTCGACGGCCGCTTGCGGACCGGTGAACGGAGCGATCGCAACATAGGTGAGCTGCGGCAGGCACCGCACGAGCCCGGCCGCGTCGTCGCGGGCGATGTGCCGGCGGACAACCTCGAAGATCGCACCGGTGATCGCCTGAGAGGACACACGCGGTAGGTCGTGGGCCTGAGGCCGGTAACCGTAGCCTTCCTCCAGGAAAATCGTGAACGACCTCGTGATCTCCTCGGCGCGTCGAATCGCCTCCGGTCCGGCCGCGTAGCACTCGACCAGGCGAAGGTACGAGAGCGCTGGGTTCTCGACGATCAGCTCGATCAGCGTACGCAGCCCTTCCCATACTCGTTCGGGCCAGCGCTGTGCAGCGAAGTAGGCGGCCGCGCAGGTGTCGAGGATGTGCTGGGTGGGGTGCTGCTGAGCTTCAAGGAAGGCGTGGTGCTTGTCGGTGAAGTGCTCGTAGAAGACATCCCGCGCCACGCCGGCCGCGGCGACGATGTCGCTCACGGTCGCGTTCGCATAGCCCTTCGCCATCATCACCTCAGCCGTTCCGTAGATGATCCGCGTGCGCTGGCTGCGTGCGACCACGCCCGCCGGCAAGCCGTGCCTGCCCCGAGGCAGGCGCTGCACTGCGCGGTGCGTCTGGCCGGATGTCGAAGCCTTCGATGTGCGCTTTGCAGGCAGCAGCGCGCGGGCGCTCGTGCTCCATCGCGGCTGACCAGTGGGCACGCCGTAGGTCTGCAGCCACACGACGAGGTCCTCCGCGAGGCCTGGCAGTTCGTCCTCGGCATCGGTGCGCAGGTGACGCGAAACGATCGCACGTGTGGCGCCCACGAGCGCCGTCGCGGGCACGTCCAGCATGCTCCCGTCTGCAGGCGTGCTATCTAGGAAATCCTGCGCGCGCCGTTCGAACTCCGCCAGGATCCGCCTGCGCTCGTCCAGCATCCGAGCCCCACCGGCCATCGACTCGATATACAGCACCCGTCCGCCGTCTGGGTCGCGCTGCACGGCACCAAGCAGGCGGCCCAGCGCCACACGGGCGGCATCAGACCAATCCTCGTCGGATGTGACGGTGTCGGTGGCCACAGGCTCCATCTGTCCGAGCACACGCTCGGCGACCTCCTGATACGCGGCCACAAGGCAATCTTCCTTGCCCTCGAACTGCTCGTAGAACGTCGCGCTGGACACGCCCGCCCGCGAGCTCACCTGCGCGATGCTCACCGCTTGATATCCGACGCTCGATGACAGCTCGACCATGGCTTCCAGCAGCCGCTCGCGCTGAGTCCGTTTGCGCGTCTCCGCGGTGGCCTCCGCGCCAGCCTTGGTCACACGCTGGCCGCGCGTAGCAGCTGGTTGACGTGCAGAACGTGGCATAGCTTGATGCGTCCGAAAGGATACACGATTGGAGCCGATCCGAGCGGCCCGTGGCGGGCGCTGGTCCAGCACGGCAAGCCGACCGTTCGCTTTCACGCCGAATCGTGCGCGCACACGCCCGCCGAAGCACCCAAAACGCGGCTCACCGGGCAGAGCGGTCCCGTGCGCGGGGTCTTGACACTTACGCTGCAGTAGGCACTTGACACGATCGGACGGTTGTGCTTAGATCACACTGTCGTTCAACCGGGGAAAGCCCAGCCGATCCAGCTCGGGGAATCGCTCACGGAGGAAGGGATGCCGATCGAGAGTAGCTCGCGTGCCGAAATGCCTTGGCAGAAGCGACCTCGTCGCGTCTTCCGCAGGAGGGATCCGTGACGGACGGCGGTCGTTCAATCGGCGCGGCGAAACCTAGGCGACGATCGAGCTAACCCCGGCGGTCCAATCCAATCAACAGAGGGCAAAAGGAGCGGTGGATAGATGAGGAGCATCAGAACAGTGGGGCTCTGCCTCGTCGCGGTGTTCGTGCTGAGCGCGGCGGCCGTGGCGAGCGCAACGCCGGCATCACCAGAGATCGGCCGGTGTGTGAAAGTCGCGCCGAAAACGGGACACTTCACAACCGACGAATGCAAGAAGGAAGCGAAAGAAACAAAGCTCGGCGAATGGGAATTCGAACCCGGCGCGATCAAAAACAAATTCACCGGCGCGGGTGGCGAAGCGACGCTCGAAACAGTGCATGCGGTGAAAGTGATCTGCAAAGCTGAGGCATCCTCGGGTGAATTCACGTCTGACTCGACCGTCGGCAATATCGAGGTGACGTTTACCGGCTGCACCTCGAACGGATTCTCGTGCTCCACCGCCGGCTCCGGGGCAGGCGAAGTCGTAACCAACGCCCTCGCCGGCGACCTCGTTTGGGAAAAGTTCGGGAAGGACGCCGCAATCGACCTGTTCCCGGCATCGACCGAACTCTTTGTTGAATTCAACTGCGGGCCCGCCAACGCCAAAGTCAAGGGCTCCGTGATGGCGAAGCTGCCAGTCAATAAAATGGAAACCAAAGTTGAACAGAAATTCTCGGCCAAAAAGGGTAAGCAGAAGCCGGAATACTATTACAACGCAGCTGACGAAAAGATAAAGGACGTCCTGATCAGCAAAATCGGTGGAACCGAATTTGAACAAGCCGGCCAGACCGTCACAAACGTTCAGACCGATGAAGAAGCGCTGGAGGTCAACACGGTCAAGTAGCCAGGCCCGTGATTGACGACTTGTCGGTGTAGTGCACGAGCAGGTGAGCGCGTGGGCGGGGTCTCGCAGATGAGGCTCCGCCCACACGCCGTCTCTCGGGCTGGACAAGGCGCTTGAGTGAGTGTCCAATCCGCCTTGACGCATGGCGACGGGGGTTGTACACTTACTATCAGAACCGGGGTGAGGAGTGGAATTGGCGAGGCACAGCGAAGTTCCCAGCGGCCGAGGTAGCGCGTTCGGAACTGTGACCGCGTGCTCGCACCCGGCCGGGGCTGGCCGCGGCCGCAAGAAGCGCTCGTCCGTCGCGGCCTTCTGCCTGGCCATGGTTTGGGGGCTAGCGTGTTGTAGCGCGGCGCTCGCGTCCAGCCAGAGAGGCCACGCGTTTGCATTTTCGTTTGGCGGCGCGGGCGACGGCACGGGTCAGTTCAAGTTCGGGGGTACGTTCAAACTCAACGAACCTGTCGAGGTCGCCGTCGACGAAGCCACCGGCGATGTCTACGTCGTAGACCGCGGCAATCATCGGTTGCAGGAGTTCGGTCCGAAGGGCGAATTCATCTCCGCCTGGGGATGGGGGGTAGCCGACGGTCAGGAAAAGTACGAGGTGTGCACGAGCGCCTGCCAGCCCGGGCTCGCCGGCAGTGGCAAAGGGGAGTTCAACGAACCAGGAGCCATCGCCGTCGATAACTCTCCGCTCGGTGCCCAGGAAGTCTACGTCGACATGAACGCGAGCGCCAAGCACCCGGATATCGAGCGGTTCCCGGCGGATGGGGAAAGGCCGTTGGGCAAGCTTCCCATCGAAGAAGAAGGACGAGTCGACGGGCTCGCGGTCGACGCTCACGGGACGGTATGGATCTATCGAGGCGAAGAAGAAGAAGTCGCCGAAATCGAAGGATTCACCGACGGCGCGAAACCGACCAGCGTGGAAACGATCTCGTCACCGATGGAATGTCCGAAACCGGGGCTCGCGGTCGATGCGGCCGGCGCGAGCTTCTATATCGATCACGAACTGTTCAACGCCGAAGAAGAATGCCCCGCGGCTGTGGAACACAGGGAAGCGCGTCCGATCGTGACCACCGAGCTCAACTCCAAGCAGGAAGTACGCACCGGCTCAGAAGACGGCATAGACCGCGAGAGCACGACGGGCGTCGCAGTCGAACAGGAAAGCGCCGAAGACCCCCTGGGTGCGATAGCCGGTGGGGATCTGTACATCGACAACGGGACGTCGGTCGCCGCTTTCACGGCCAGCGGCAGTCTGCTTCAACGTTTCGGCGGCGAACAGTTGCAGCAGGGCGAGGGCATCGCGGTCGATTCGAAAGAAGGGAAGGTATACGTCGTCGACGCGGCCGAGGCTCGAGTTGACGTCTTCGAACCGGAGCAGCCGGCGAAGCCATCGGTCGACGGCGTCTGGGCTGAAAACCTGGCTCCCGGGGAAGCAAAGCTCAACGCCACGGTCGATCGACATGGCGCCGACACGAGCGTCTACTTTCAATACGGCACCGTCGACTGCGTGAAAACGCCGTCTGCGTGCACTGACGCACCGGCGCCGCCAGGCATTGACCTCGGGGGCGCCGACGACGCCCAGGGCTTCATCGATGTGCATACGGAAGTCGCAATCCAAGGACTGCAGCCGAGCACGACCTACTACTACCGGGTGATCGCAAGCAATCCCGAAGGCCCTGGCGAAGACGAGGACACGTTTGGCACGATCACGACGCTGCCGGCACCACAGGAGTTGCTCCCGGACGATCGGGCGTGGGAAATCGTCTCGCCGCCTGAAAAGGACGGCTCGGAGGTCCAGGCGCCAGGCGAAGGCGAACTGCCGGCACCGCTTCAGGCCTCGGGGAACGGCAGCGCGATCGCCTACGGCGCGAACGGTCCGGTCGAACCTAACCCGGAAGGCAACCGTGCGCCCGAAGCGACGCAGGTGCTCTCCACGCGCGGCTCGGAAGGGTGGTCGTCCAAGGACATGGTCACGCCGCACGAACGCGGCGAAGGCCTCGAAGACGAACCGGGGGAGTACCGCTTCTTCTCGGCTGATCTCTCGCTCACCCTGGTGCAGCCCCTCAACAACCTCACCGAACCGCTGGAAGCCCCGCCGCTGGCGCCGGGAGCCACCGAAAAGACGCTCTACCTACGCGACGACCCGCCGCTCGCCCCCGAACCCTCGGAGCAGACGGCGTACACGGAGGCTGAAGCCAACCGCGGCTTCCGAGCGCCAGGCTACCTGCCGCTCGTGACCCCTCTAACGGACACGGCGAACACGAAATTCGGCGGCCAACTCGACTTCCTCGACGCGACGCCCGACCTGAGCCACGTCATTTTCGAATCCCGCGAAGCGGCGATACTGACCGGCGAGGCGCCGGGGCTGTACGAGTGGGAAGCCGGCACCGGGCTGCAGCTGGTGAGCGTACTCCCAGACGGTGCGCCTGCGGGGGACCTCGAAGTGGGCGACTCGCCGGAACTCGGGGATGAAAATGTCAATGTGCGCAACGCGGTCTCCGAAAACGGTTCGCACGTGATCTTCTACAGCGAAGGCCCCGAAGAAGGCAGCGAATCCGTCGAATATCGCCGGCTCTACCTACGCGATGTGGAAACGAAGGAAAGCATTCAGCTGAATGCCGCGCAAGGTGTCAGCGAACCGATCGGAAGCACCGAAGAAGGCGAAGTTGGCTTCCAGGGCGCCTCGAGCGACGGGTCCGTGGTGTTCTTTACCGATACGGAGCCACTGACCCCGGAATCGGGCCAGCGGCCCAGGTTCGGCAGCGAACATGATCCGGGCGATCTCTACGCTTGTGAGATCAGCCGCGAAGCGGAGGGCAAGCTGAAATGCGACCTGACGGACCTAACTCCGCTCCGAGGCGGCAGCGCCGAAGTGTTGAATGTCGCGCCTGGGATCAGCGAAGGCGGCTCCTACGTGTACTTCGTCGCGAACGGCGCGCTCACGCCGGACGCTTCCCAGGGGAGCTGCGAAGCGCGCGAAATACCGGTGGCGCAGCAGAGCTGCAACCTCTATCTTTGGAACGAAGGGCAGATCACGCTGATAGCAAAGCTCTCAGGTGAAGACTCGGGCGACTGGGGGAGCGCGAACAGATCGGGCGGGCGCGAACAGTCTCTTGAGCCGCGCCCAGATCTCGCGAACGTGACCGCGGGTGCTTCTCCTGACGGACAGTACTTCGCGTTCATGTCGAAGGTGCCGTTGACCGGGTATGACAATCTCGATGCGAACCATGCCGCCGAAAACGCGCATGACCAGGAGGTCTACCTGTACAATGCGGCCTCGCGACTGCTTGTGTGCGCGTCGTGTAACTCGCGCGGACCCTCTGTCGGAGTGCACGACACCGAAAGCTCAGGCGAAGGGAAAGGGCTGCTCGTCGATCGCCTCGAAGACTGGACAGGACAGTATCTCGCAGGCTCGATTCCCGGCTGGGTGCCGATGGGCAAGGGCCGTGGCAAAGGCGCACTCCATCAGCCTCGCTACCTTTCCGACGGCGGCCGGCTGTTCTTCAACAGCCCCGATGACCTTGTTGGCGAAGCCACGAACGGCAAGGAGGACGTGTATGAGTACGAGCGTGACGGTGAAGGCAGTTGCGCCTTGGAAAGCAGCTGCGTGTCACTGATCTCCTCGGGCATCGCACAACAGGAATCGACCTTTCTCGACGCCAGCGAGGGCGGGGATGACGCGTTCTTCCTGACAGCGGAGCCTCTGGTGAGCGCCGACCACGACACCAACTTTGATGTCTATGACGCACGCGTTTGCACCGAAGCGCCGTGCCTGAGCAACGAACAGACCTCGAAGACCACGTGCGAAACCGCACGGTTGTGCAACGTCGCGACCTCCTCGCCGCCCGCCGTGGTGCTGCCGGCAAGCGCGACGACGCAGAGCACCGGCAACCTCGGGACGCTGGCATACACGAGCACCAAACCGTCTAGTCCGCCGCGCAACAAGCCAAAACCGCTCACGCCCAAGCAGGAGCTGGCTTCGGCGCTGAAGCAGTGCCACAGGAAAGCCAGCAAGAAGAAGCGCGCCTTCTGCGAAAAGCAAGCTCGCAAGCGGTACAAGCTCGCCGTCCGCAAGAAACGGGGTGCGAGGTGACGCGAACGTCGCTCGGTTATTCGCTCACGCGCAGGCTGAGCACGGGCGCGACGGCGATCGCTGCACTGCTTGTGATCATGGGCGTGACCGCGAGCGGCGCGCTTGCCGGCACGCCGCGGTGGAATCTTGGCTCGCGATCCGCACCGTCGTACCTGAGACCGGGTCAGGAAGGACGGATTATTGCCGTGGTCGGCGAGCTCGGCGATGGCAGCGTCAATGCTGACAACAAGCTTGTCACGATCACCGACACGCTGCCGCCAGAGCTGACGGTGTCCGCGAATGCGCTGGAACGGGTTATCGGTGGACTAGAAGGGCAGCTATGGGTTCACAGCAGCGGCACCCAGATCGAGCTTGAATGTAAGGTGGCCGAACCGGCGCGCAAAGTAGTCACGTGCACGTCGACTGCCCAGCTGCTCCCGATCACGCCGTACCACCGCCTCGAGGTGGAAATCCCGGTGGAAGTCGGAGCGAACGCGTCCTCGGTAGAAGAAAACCAGGTGAGTGTGAGCGGCGGCGAAGCTGTCGCCGAAGGTGGTCACCCACAGCCTGAAGCTCCGCAGCCGGAGGTCCTCAACAGTCCTATCACCGTCAAGAATGAACAGACGCCGTTTGGCATCGAAGGCGGCGGAGGATACGGGCTCCTACCGGAAAACGAAGACGGCTCCGCGGATACGCAGGCCGGCTCCCACCCCTTCCAGCTGACGACGACTCTCAATCTGAACCAGGTGCTCGAAAGCACCGATCACCAGCCTGGCGCTCCGGCGCTGCCGCGAAACCTCGACTTCAATTTGCCGCCAGGCTTGCTCGGTGATCCGCAGGCCGTCGCAAAGTGCTCGGACGTCGAGTTCTCGACGATCATCGACAGCAATGCCAACCTCTGCCCAGCCAGCACGGCCGTTGGCGCTGCGACCGTGAGCCTCAACCTGCCAGTGGGCGGTGGTCGCACGATCGAAACGGTTCCCGTGTTCAACCTCGTACCAGCCAGTGGTGAGCCGGCCCGGTTCGGCTTGGAGGCCGCCGGTGTACCCGTGATCCTTGACACAGCGGTACGCACCGACGGCGATTACGGTGTGAGCGTGGGCGTCAACAACACGACCGAGCTACCTCAGCTGCTTGGTAGTCAGGTGACGCTCTGGGGCGAGCCGTATGATCGGAGCCATGATGCGTCGCGGGGCTGGTCTTGTCTACGCAGCGATCAGGAAAACGGCGAAACCTGCGAAATGGCGAATGAGTTCGCGCGTCCAGTCGCCGCCGCTGCGTTCCTGACCGCTCCGACCGCGTGCATCGGAACGCTGAAGACGTTTGTGGAAGGCGAATCGTGGCCGGTGCTGGCGCCTGGAGAATCTCCGCCGGGTAAAGCGCTCCTTCTCGAAGGCCCTCCGTTCACGGAATATGAGCTTGCCCCTGACGGCTTTCAAGAATGTGGCGACGTGCCATTCGAACCGTCGCTGAGCGCGTATCCGGTGGACCAGCGCGAAGCAGCACAGGCGCCAAAGGAAGCGGAAGAAGAACGGGAAGGTCATGGGCCAGACGCTGCCCTCGGCGCCGCAAGCACACCCACCGGCCTGAACTTCCGCATCAAGCTCCCGGCTGAAGGGCCGGCGCTGGGCGAACCGGGCGTGCTGCTCGGCGAGTCGGCCGTCAAGCAGACCGATGTCACGCTACCCGCCGGTGTGCAGCTGAGCCCTTCCGGCGCGAACGGGCTGCAGGCGTGCTCGGAGAGTGAGATCGGCTTCGAGGGCGAAGGCAGCGCCGAAGACCCATACGCGCCGGGCGTCCACGAACCGCTGCGGTTCTCCTCCGCGGAAACGCATTGCCCGGAAGCCTCGAAGGTCGCCACCGTGCGCATCAAGTCGCCGGATCTCGAAGACGTACTGCAGGGCGGGGTGCACGTCGCCGAATCGGCGCCCAACGGGGAATCCGGCAAGAACCCGTTCGACTCGCTGTTCGCGATCTACATCGTCGCCGAAGACCCGCCGACGTGCGGGCAGCCAGGACAGCCACAGTGCTCGGGCGTGCGCGTGAAGCTGGCGGGGAAGGTGAGCCTCGACCAACAGACCGGACAGATCACCTCGAGCTTCGAAAACACGCCCCAGGTGCCATTCGAAGAACTGAAGCTGCACTTCTTCGAAGGACCGCACGCATCGCTGAGCACGCCGGCGCTGTGCGGGAGCTATGCCACGACGACCCGGTTCACGGGCTGGTCAGGAGCCGTGCGCGAACCGCAGTCCGAAGCGCCGTTCACGATCGATTCGGGCCCCGGTGGCGCTCCCTGCCCGACCGACCCACTGCCGTTCGAACCGTCCTTCCAGGCCGGCTCGACGAACAACCAGGCGGGCGCGTTCACCCCATTCAGCCTCACGATCGGAAACCCGGGTGGCGACCGGCCGCTCACGGGGGTCGCAATCCAACTCCCAGAGGGAATCGCGGCGCTGCTCTCCAAGGTCACGCCCTGCCCCGAACCGCCGATCGGCCAGGAATGGTCGTGCGGAGCGGAAAGCCTGATCGGGCACTCCATCGCGAGCGCGGGCCTTGGCAGCGAACCGTACGAGCTTCCGGGCCAGGTGTTCCTCACGAGCGGCTATGACGGCGCGCCGTTCGGCCTGCTCGTACAGACCCGCGCGAAGGCCGGCCCGTTCGAACTCGGCATGGTCAACGTGCGCTCGCGGATCAACGTCAACCCGAGCACCGCCGCCGTGACCATCACGACCGACCCGGGTCCGCGCGGCGAAGCGCTTCCGACCAGGCTCAGAGGCGTTCCGGCGCAGATCCGCCAGATCAACGTCACGGTCGACCGCCCCGAATTCGAGTTCAACCCGACCAACTGCGAACAGCTGCACATCGAAGGCACGCTCACGGGTCCGGAAGGGGCGAGCGCGAGCGTGTCCTCGCCGTTCCGGGTCACAAACTGCGCGAGCCTCGCGTTCAGCCCCAAGTTCACCGCCTCCGTCGCTGGCAAGGGAAGCAAAGCCGACGGAACGAGCCTGACCGTGAAGCTCGAATCGGGCGCGCTGGGATCGGGCGGCCTCTCCCAGGCCAACGTCGCCAAAGTCGACCTACAGCTGCCCCGCGCGCTGCCCTCGCGGCTAAGCACGCTGCAGAGGGCCTGCCCGGACGCGGTGTTCGACGCCGATCCCGCCTCCTGTGACCCGGAATCGGACATCGGCCACGCGACGGTCGACACGCCCGTGCTCAAGAGCCCGCTCAGCGGCCCCGCCTACCTCGTCTCGCACGGCGGCGCCGAATTCCCAGACCTCGAGTTCGTGCTGCAGGGCGAAGGGATCGCGCTCGTGCTCGACGGCAAGACGGACATCAAAGCTGGGATCACCTATTCGAAATTCGAATCCGCCCCCGACGCGCCGTTCTCGAGCTTCGAAACGGTGTTGCCGGCGGGGCCGTATTCGGTGCTGACGCCAGCCGTGGCCGAAAAGGAAGACTTCAGCCTGTGCAAGACGAGCCTCGCGATGCCCACCGAACTCACGGGCCAGAACGGCACGGTCATCAGGGAGACGACGAGCGTCGCCGTCACCGGCTGCGGCGGAGTCGCGTCCTACAAAGAAACGAATGCACAGCGGCTCGCGAAGGCGCTGAAGACCTGCAAGAAGGACAGGAAGAAGCGCAAGCGTGTCGCCTGCGAAAAGGCCGCCCGTAAGAAGTACGGAGCGAAGCTCGCCAGGCGGCCCAAGAAGAAGCACAAGAAGTAGTCTGGGTCGGCGAAGTCCGACCGAATGATTTCAGCCATACTGCGCGTTATGTCTCGTGAGGTGGGTCTGGTCGCATCCGCTTGCGCGCGCCGGAGGCCAAAACAGCCGACGAAAGCGGGGCTTGGGCCGGCGAGCTCGTGGGCTTGCGCCCTACCTGTGGCTTGACATGCCGGCACACGTGTGTTGAGATACCGTCTCCTTTCATAAACCGAAGGAGACGCTGTTCATGCGGCAGATCATCGAGCAAAACGCTCCGAAGGAAAGGCTGGTTTTGCATGACGCCAATTGAGCGCAAGCCATACACGCGCGAGCGACCGGCGAAGGCCGTGAGGATACGCAAGGCAGCGAGCCGCCCTCCGCGGGAGCACGTGCGCGAGTCTCAGCGGATGCGGATCATCGCGGCGACTGTCGAGGTCGCATGCGACCGCGGCGTCGAAGCCGCGACCATCTCCGACATCGTGTCGCGTGCAGGCGTCTCGCGGCGGACGTTCTACGAGCTCTTCGAGGATCGGGGCGACTGTCTGCTGGCCACGATCGACCATGCCGTGGCGCTCGCGAGCGAACGCGCGAGCGCGGCCTGTGAGGGCCACGAGCGCTGGGTCGACCGCGTACGTGCAGGCCTGCTCGTACTGCTCGAGTTCCTCGACCAGGAGCGTCAGCTCGCGCGGTTGTGCGTGGTCGACTCCGCGGGCGCCGGCCCCTCGGTACTGGGCCGCCGCCGAGAGGTGCTCGACCGCCTCGCACTGGTCGTGGACCAGGGTCGCGCGGCCGCGCGCTACCAGCCGCCGCCGCTCACAGCCGAGGGAGTGGTCGGAGGTACCGTCGCCGTGATCCACAAGCGCCTGCTCAAGCAGGACGCGCGACCGCTCATCGAGCTCCTGAACCCGCTGATGAGCATCGTCGTGCATCCCTACCTCGGTGGCGCGGCAGCACACAGGGAGCTCGACAGGCCGGCCCCGGAGCCCGCCCACACGAACGCTCCTCGCAACATGGCCCTCAACCCGCTGAAGGGTCTCGACACACGCCTGACCTACCGCACGATGCGTGTGCTGGGGGCGATTGGCGCCAAGCCCGGGCTCAGCAACACCGAGGTGGGCGAGCGAGCGGGCGTCACCGACCAGGGCCAGATCTCGAAGATGCTCACGCGGCTCGCCGGCCTGGGACTGATCGAGAACACCGGAGACGGTCAGCCCAAGGGCGCCGCCAACGCGTGGTGGCTGACGTTCAGGGGCAGTGAGCTCGAGCGCGCGATGCGGCGCGGGCTGCGGGGCGCCGAGCGCTGAGGCGGGCGTCCGTAGACTGGCGCGCCGTGTCGCGCTTCCACGAGCCCCAGCACCCCGACTTCCAGCGCCTGAACTCGTCGATCGGCTTCGACCGGCGGCTATGGCCGCAGGACATCGCGCAGTCGCGCGCACACGCGCGCATGCTCGCCGAGCGCGGGATCATCTCCGCCGAGGACCGCGACGCGCTGCTCGCCGGTCTCGACGCGGTGGCGCGCGAGCTGCGCGAGGGGCGCTTCCCGTTCGAGGCCGACGACGAAGACATCCACATGGCGATCGAGCGGCGCCTGACCGAGATCGTCGGGACCGGTCGGCGGCCGCCTGCACACGGCGCGCTCGCGCAACGACCAGGTCGTGACCGACCTGGCGATGTACACGCGCGAGCGCGCGCCGACGCGCAGGCGTGCGATCGCGGCGCTGATGGCGGTGCTGCTCGAGCGCGCCGCAGGAGCACGTCGACTGGCCGATGCCCGGCTACACCCATCTGCAGCGCGCCCAGCCCGTGTACCTCGGCCACCATCTGCTGGCGTACTTCTGGATGCTGCAGCGCGACCGCGAGCGCTTCGCGTTCGCCGAGCGCGAGTCGGGGCGTCTGCCGCTCGGCGCGGGCGCGCTCGCGGGCGTCAACTTCGACACCGACCGCCGCCTGCTGGCGCGCGAGCTCGGGTTCTCGGACGTCGCCCCGAACTCGATCGACGCCGTCTCCGGACGCGACTTCGTGCTCGACTACCTGGCCGCCGCCGCGACCTGCTCGACGCACCTCTCGCGCCTGGGCGCCGAGCTGGTGCTGTGGTCGAGCGCCGAGTTCGGCTTCTGCGAGCTGCCCGACGCGTGGAGCTCGGGCTCCTCGATCATGCCGCAGAAGAAGAACCCCGACGCGGCCGAGCTGCTGCGCGCGAAGGCGCCGCGCGTCGTCGGGCACCTGGCGGCCTTCCACGGCGTCATGCACGCGCTGCCGCTCACGTACAACAAGGACCTGCAGGAGGACAAGGAGCACCTGTTCGACGCCGTGGACACGCTCGAGCTGACGCTCGCCGCGGCGCGCGGGCATGATCGCGGGCGCGCGCTTCGACCGCGAGCGCATGCGCGAGGCGGCGGCTGACGAGCTGATCGCGGCGACCGACGTCGCCGACCTGCTCGTGCGGCTCGGGCATGCCCTTCCGCGAGGCGCATGGGGTCGTCGCCGGGCTCGTGCGCACGGCGCTCGACGCCGGCAAGCCGCTGTCGCAGCTGAGCGCCGAGGAGCTCGCCGCGCACAGCGAGCGCTGGGCGCCAACCAAGCGGAGTTCCAGCGCGTGCTCGCCAGACAGCTCGTGGCTCGAGTCGAAGATCTCCGAGGGCGGCACCTCGCTCGCGCGCGTGCGCGAGCAGCTCGCACTGCCGACGCGCTGACGCTGGACGTGGCGGCTGCGATGCAGGCCCTGCCGCCTGAGTTCTACGAGCCGCCCGTCCTCGCGGTCGCACGCGAGCTGATCGGCTGCACCGTCGCGCACGACGGCGCCGCGGGCGTGATCGTCGAGACCGAGGCCTACCACGAGAGCGAGCCAGCCTGCCACGCGTTCGTGGGGCTCACGCCGCGCACGCGCACGTCTGTTCGGCGCGCCCGGGCGCGCCTACGTGTACCGCTCCTACGGCATCCACGCGATGCTGAACGCGGTGTGCGAGCCGGAGGGCGTGGGCGCGGCGGTGCTGATCCGCGCGCTCGAGCCGACCGCCGGGCTCGAGGCGATGCGCGCGCGTCGTGGACTTGCGGCCCGGCCGGTGCGCGCCCCCTCCGGCGCTCGCCGAGCGACCGAACGCCGTTCGGTCAGCGACCGCGAGCTGTGCTCGGGCCCGGGCAAGCTCACGCAGGCGCTCGGCATCTCGCTGGCGGAGAACGGCAGCATCTCGCTGCGAGCGGGCCGGTGCGCATCGGGCCGCGCACGAACGGCTGGCTCGAGCCAGAGGTGGTGGAGGGCACGCGCGTCGGGATCAGCCAAGGCGGTCGAGCTGCGCTGGCGCTTCTGCGTGGCGGGCAACCGCCACGTCTCGCGGCCACGCCCGCCCGACAGCCTGAGCGTCGAGCGCGGCGCTCACCGCCGCCGCGTGGGCGAGCGGCGTCGCCGGTGGCGCGGCGGGCGCCGGGCGTGGCGGGTGCGGGGGTGCTGGGGGCTTCGTGCGCTGTGGCGGTCGCCGGGCGCGGGGGTCGCGGTGGCGTGTTCGGGGGTCGCCGCGCCGGTGCCTCCTCCCGCTGGTTGCCAGCGCCGTTCTGGGCGGATGTGCGCGTTGGCCTTGCCGTGCGCGGGCGTGTGCGCGCCGGTGCCGGCGCCAGTGAGCGGGCCGGCGGTGCCCGTCGAGATCGGCGAGCCGGTTTCGGCTGCCGGACCACCGGCGCCGCTTGCTGCCCGTCTTCGGCGATCCAGCTGTGTTCGGCGCGTTCCTTTTCGATCTGCAGCGCCGAGATCATGAAGTCGTGCCAGATCAGCGCCGGGAAGGTGCCGCCGAGCACGGGGCCGCCGTTGAAGTCGGTGGTCATCGGGATCAGCTTGTTCGGGTAGCCGACCCACACCGCGACCGTGAACTTGGAGTCCCAGCCGACGAACCACGCGTCGCCGTAGTTGGAGGTCGTGCCGGTCTTGCCGGCCGCGAACTGCCCGATCGCGGCGGCCTTGCCGGTGCCGTACTGGATCACGGTTTCGAGCATCGAGGTCTCGGTTTGCAGCGACCCATGCGGGGCAGCACGCGGTGGGTGATGACCCTGTTCTTGTCCACGCGCGAACCGTCGGGCAGCGGCTGGCTGCCGGCTTGCACTTCCTGGATCCCCACGGGCGCGTCGCCTTCGACCAGCGTGCCGCTGACGCGCTCGCCGCCGTGGGCGATCGTCTCGTAGGCGTGCGCCATGTCCAGCGGCGTGACGCCGACGGTCAGGCCGCCGATCGTCATCGCCGGGTTGGTCGACAGCGGCGTCGTGATGCCCATCCGGTGGGCGAGCAGCGGCGATGTTGCTGCGTGCCGACCTTCAGGCCGACTTCGGCGTAGATCGAGTTGTCCGAGAAGGCGGTCGCGCCGGTGAGCGTGTTCTCGCCGGTGTAGTTGCCTTCGTCGTTGTGCACGACGAACTTTTCTCGCCGCCGCTGTTCGGGACGATGAAGACCTTTTCCTTGGAGGTCCACACCGAGTCGGGCGAGATGCCGTGCTCGAGCGCGGCGGCCAGGTCGAACGCCTTGAACGAGGAGCCCGGCTGGCGCTCGCCCTCGGTGGCGAGGTTGAACGGGCTTTCGTCGTAGTTGCGCCCGCCGACCATCGCGCGCACCTCGCCGGTCGAGTTTTCGATCGCGACGAGCGCGGCGGACGGGCCTTCCGGATCGGCCAGGTAGTTGTTGACGGCCTGTTCGGCGGCGCGCTGGAGTCTCCAGGTCGAGCGTCGTCGTGATCTTCAGGCCGCCGTCGAAGGCACGCGGAGCGCCATAGCGTTCGATCACCTGCTGCTGCACCCAGCTCGTGAAGTAGCCGGCGTCGACCCCTTCGACCGTCTGCTCCTGCGGCGCCTGGATCTCCGCGG
This sequence comes from uncultured Solirubrobacteraceae bacterium, assembly GCA_963826985.1. Taxonomy (GTDB): domain Bacteria; phylum Actinomycetota; class Thermoleophilia; order Solirubrobacterales; family Solirubrobacteraceae; genus Palsa-744. Next base: position 957,903 of record CAWGYW010000002.1, on the reverse strand, counting down.
GCGCCGGGAGCGCCTGCTTGACGCTTTCCTCGTAGAGGGGCCTGGTGATGTAGCCCTGCTCGAGCATCTGCTGCAGCACGACGTCGCGCCGTTCCTTGGCGGCCATCGGGTGGGTCGCCGGGTCGTATTCGGTGGGCGACTGGATGATGCCGGCGAGCAGCGCCGCCTCCCACGGCTGCGAGCTCTTCGACGCACAGCTTCTGGCCGGGCGTGCCGCAGCCGAGATGGTTGACTTCGTGGCCGAAGTAGGTCTGGGCGGCCGCCTCGATCCCGTAGGCGCCGTTGCCGAAGTAGATCGTGTTGAGGTAGGCGGTGATGATCTTTTCCTTCGACCACTTGTGCGAGAGCTGGTAGGCGAGCGCCGCCTCGCGCAGCTTCTCGAAGATCGTGCGGTGCGACTGGGCCTGCAGGGCGTTCTTGATGAACTGCTGCTCGATCGTCGAGGCGCCCTGGACGGCGCCTTTGTGCTCGATGTCGTCGACGAACGCGCGCGCGATGCCGCGGATGTCGATGCCGCTGTTGGTCTCGAAGCGCTTGTCCTCGATCGAGATCACCGCCTCCTTGACGATCCGCGGGATCTGTTCGGCGGTGACGATCACCCGGTTCTGCTGGCTGAGCACGCCGATCGGGTGGCCGAGGTCGTCGTACAGGTATGAGCTCTTCTCGTTCTTGTACAGCGAGAACTTGGTCAGCGACGGCAGATCGGAGGCGACCGACACGAACATGCCGAACACGAACGAGACCAGGCCGAGCAGCGAGCACGGCGAGCAGGATCGCCAGGAAGCGCAGCCGCTTCAGGCGGGTCTTACGGACGGACCGTCGACTCGCTCCAGCGCGGATCGGGTGCGCCGGCGGCGTAGCTCGGCGTCGCCACGGCGGTGGGCGTTATGTCGGGGCGATCGTCATCGCTCATCGGCGGCTGCGGAGGAGGCGCCTCCGGGTGCGAGGAGGACCGATCCGACAGCGCGGGCCGCGACGCAGCGCGGCGCGATGGGACCCTCCAGGGGGCGAGAGTCTAGCATTGGCCACCATGCCGAACGCCAGCGATGGGGTGCCCGACCGCCGCCCACCTGCCGACGACGCCGCTCGGCTCGCCGCCAAGCTGGCCGGCAACGCCGTCGACAGCCTGCCCGCGGGGGCGCTCGCGGCGAAGCTGCGCGCCGCGCGAGCGCGGAGGGCCGCCAGCTGCGCGTGAAGCTCGGCATCGACCCGACCGCGCCGGACATCCACCTCGGGCACGCGGTCGTGCTGGGCAAGCTGCGCGAGTTCCAGGACGCGGGCCACCGCGTGGTGCTGATCGTCGGCGACTACACCGCGCGCGTGGGCGATCCGTCGGGTCGCTCGACGCTGCGCCCGATGCTCTCCGAGCAGGAGATCGACGCCAACGCGGCGACCTTCCAGGAGCAGGCGCTGAAGATCCTCGACCCGGACCCCGAGCGCCTGGAGGTCCGGCGCAACGGCGAATGGCTGGACATGCCGATGCTCGAGCTGCTGCGCTCGTGGGCACGACCACCGCCGCGCAGCTGCTCGAGCGCGACGACTTCGCCAAACGCTGGTCGGCGAACGAGCCGATCTCGATGCTCGAGCTGATGTACCCGCTGCTGCAGGGCTATGACTCGGTGGCGATCGACGCGGACGTCGAGCTGGGGGGCACCGACCAGAAGTTCAACCTGCTGCTGGGGCGCGACATCCAGCGCGCCTACGGCCAGCCCGAGCAGGCGATCCTGACGATGCCGATCCTGGTCGGCGTCGACGGGCGCCAGAAGATGTCCAAGTCGCTGGGCAACCAGATCGGCGTGACCGATCCGCCGCAGGAGATGTACGGCAAGACGATGGCGATCCCCGACGAGGCGCTCGGCGAGTACTACCGGCTGCTCGTGCAGCCGCGATCGGGCGGCCCTGCGCCGGCGATCGGGTCCGCTCCGGGGAGCTCTCGCCGCGCGACGCCAAGCGCGCGCTGGCGCGCGAGCTGGTCGCGTGGCTGCACTCCGACGCAGGCGGCGCAGGCGGCAGAGCGGCACTTCGACCGCGTGTTCGTCGAGCGCGGCGTGCCCGAGGAGATCCAGGAGGCGCGCTTCGAGTGCGCCGACGGCATCGTCCACCTGCCGGGCCTGATCGCCAGCGAGTTCGGGATCTCGCGCTCGGAGGCGCGCCGCGTGATCGACCAGGGCGGCGTGACGCTCGGCGAGACCGCCGCTCGCGGCCGGCGAGCACGACGTGTCGTGCGAGCGGGCCGACGGGCAGGTCCTGAAGGTCGGCAGGCGCCGCTTTCGCCGTCTGCGCGCCGACTAGACGTGGCTGGCGCGATCGCGCTATACTCGCTGGTCGGCCCGCAGGTGCCCTTGGGCGCCGGGTCGGATCGGTCTCCTCCAGAAGGAACCCCTTTCGGTGAGGCACGGCGGTCTTTGAAAACTCAACAGCATGCGCATCTACGATCCATCTTGGATCGTGGTGTGCGTCCAGGTTCGACCCGCCGACGGGAGCGCTCGATGACGCCTCCGGGTGGCGGTCAAAGAGTCAAGTAGAGAAGTACCCCGTCATGGTTCGGGGCCCACGGTGTATAGGTTCCCGCCCGTTCCGGTCGCCCGCGACCTTTGGTCGTAAGCGGCGGGGGCAACTCCATGACAGCTTTTCGTGAAGTTCTTCACGGAGAGTTTGATCCTGGCTCAGGACGAACGCTGGCGGCGTGCTTAACACATGCAAGTGGAGCGACGAACCAGGGCTTGCCCTGGGGCAGAGCCGCGAACGGGTGAGTAACACGTGGGTTACCTGCCTCGATGACCGGGACAACCCGAGGAAACTCGGGCTAATACCGGATGTGCCCGCAAGGGGAAAGGAAGCTTCGGCCTCCGCATCGAGATGGGCCCGCGGCCCATTAGCTTGTTGGTGAGGTAACGGCTCACCAAGGCTTCGATGGGTAGCTGGTCTGAGAGGACGATCAGCCACACTGGGACTGAGACACGGCCCAGACTCCTACGGGAGGCAGCAGTGGGGAATCTTGCGCAATGCGCGAAAGCGTGACGCAGCAACGCCGCGTGGGGGAAGAAGGCTTTCGGGTTGTAAACCCCTTTCAGTTGGGACGAAGCTTCTCCGGTGAATAGCCGGACGGAGTGACGGTACCTTCACAAGAAGCACCGGCTAACTACGTGCCAGCAGCCGCGGTAATACGTAGGGTGCAAGCGTTGTCCGGAATTATTGGGCGTAAAGAGCGTGTAGGCGGCCTCGTTAGTCCGCTGTGAAAGTCCAGGGCTCAACCCTGGAATGCCGGTGGATACTGCGAGGCTAGAGTCCGGAAGGGGCGAGTGGAATTCCTGGTGTAGCGGTGAAATGCGCAGATATCAGGAGGAACACCAATGGCGAAGGCAGCTCGCTGGGACGTGACTGACGCTGAGACGCGAAAGCGTGGGGAGCAAACAGGATTAGATACCCTGGTAGTCCACGCTGTAAACGATGGCAACTAGATGTGGGGGGTGTCGACTCCCCCCGTGTCGAAGCTAACGCATTAAGTTGCCCGCCTGGGGAGTACGGCCGCAAGGCTAAAACTCAAAGGAATTGACGGGGGCCCGCACAAGCAGCGGAGCATGTGGTTTAATTCGACGCGACGCGAAGAACCTTACCTGGGCTTGACATGTGAGTGACCGGCGTGGAAACACGTCTTCCCTTCGGGGCACTTTCACAGGTGGTGCATGGCTGTCGTCAGCTCGTGTCGTGAGATGTTGGGTTAAGTCCCGCAACGAGCGCAACCCCCGTCGCATGTTGCCAGCATTTAGTTGGGGACTCATGCGAGACTGCCGGTGACAAACCGGAGGAAGGTGGGGATGACGTCAAGTCCTCATGCCCCTTATGTTCAGGGCTACACACGTGCTACATTGGCGCATACAGAGGGCTGCGATACCGCGAGGTGGAGCGAATCCCTTAAAGTGCGTCTCGGTTCGGATTGCAGGCTGAAATTCGCCTGCATGAAGGCGGAGTTGCTAGTAATCGCGGATCAGCATTGCCGCGGTGAATACGTTCCCGGGCCTTGTACACACCGCCCGTCACACCACGGGAGTGAGCAACACCCGAAGCCGGTGGCCTAACCCGCAAGGGAGGGAGCCGTCGAAGGTGGGGCTCGTGACTGGGGTGAAGTCGTAACAAGGTAGCCGTAGCGGAAGCTGCGGCTGGATCACCTCCTTTCTAGGGAGCACCTAGCGGTGCCCCGATCCAGGGTCTGCTCGCAAGAGCAGGCCCGCGCGGCCGCCAAGCCCTCGAGGCATGGCGGTGTCCAAGCGGATCGGGCCTAGCATGTCGACCGAACCTGGCTGGATGGCCGCGCGTGGACGCGTTCTCGTACTACTTCGGGAGCACGACCGGCATAGCCGCAAACGACCCCAGCATGCTGTTGAGTTTTGAGAGACCGGCGTCCGCCGGCGATCGCGTGGACACGTCAGATATGACGCGACCAATAGGCGCGAGGCCGGCCGGCGTTATACGCCTCTCCACGGTCCTTGAAAACTGCACAGAAGCCACATCAGCCGCCATCGATAAGCGGCGGCTGAAAAACGGGTATCACCGGGCCCCGCACGACCGCTCGTATCGGGTCGCGTTGGGCCAGATCACCGTCAAGATAGTAAGGGCACACGGTGGATGCCTTGGCACCAAGAGTCGATGAAGGGCGTGAACGGCTGCGATAAGCCACGGTTAGGCGCTGAATAGCCTTTGACCCGTGGATTCCCGAATGGGGAAACCCAACGCTGGTAATGCGGCGTTATCCCCGGTTGAACACATAGGCCGGGAGAAGACAAGCGGGGGAAGTGAAACATCTCAGTACCCCGAGGAAAGAAAATCAACAGAGACTCCCTGAGTAGTGGCGAGCGAAAGGGGATCAGCCCAAACCTGGCAGATGTAAGCGGACATGCGTTGTCTGTCGGGGGTTGTAGGGCGCCTGTTCCGAGCCGTGTCCGGCTCGGCAGGAGTTACAAAATCGTGTGGTAGTCGAAGCGCGTGGAACCGCGCACCATAGAGGGCAATCGTCCCGTAGACGAAACTGCACGATCTCCTGTCAGGCGTTCCTGAGTAAGTCCGCACCCGTGAAACGCGGACTGAACCTGGGGGGACCACCCTCCAAGGCTAAGTACTCCTTGGTGACCGATAGCGGACAAGTACCGTGAGGGAAAGGTGAAAAGTACCCCGGAAGGGGAGTGAAATAGTACCTGAAACCGCGTGCCTACAAGCGGTGGGAGCAGGCTTGTCCTGTGACCGCGTGCTTTTTGCATAACGAGCCGGCGAGTTACTCGTCTGCGGCAAGGTTAAGCGATGAGCGGAGCCGTAGCGAAAGCGAGTCCTAATAGGGCGACATAGTCGTAGGCGGTAGACCCGAAACTGAGCGAGCTACCCATGGGCAGGCTGAAGCGGGGGTAAGACCTCGTGGAGGGCCGAACCGACCTAGGTTGAAAACTGGGCGGATGACCTGTGGGTCGGAGTGAAAGGCTAATCAAGCTCAGTGATATCTGGTTCTCTCCGAAATATATTTAGGTATAGCCTCGGATAAATTGCGTGTTGGCCGTAGAGCACTGTTTGGATTAGGGGCCCTACCAGGTTACCGACTTCAGGCAAACTCCGAAGACCAATCACGTTTACTCCGGGAGTCAGTTGCTGGGGGATAAACTTCAGCGTCGAAAGGGAAACAGCCCAGACCGCCAGCTAAGGTCCCTAAGTACTAGCTAAGTGGGAAACGATGTTCGAGTGCATAGACAACCAGGAGGTTGGCTTAGAGGCAGCCACCCTTGAAAGAGTGCGTAACAGCTCACTGGTCAAGTGTTCGAGCGCGGACAATGTAACGGGGCTCAAGCTAGTCACCGAAGCTGCGGGTGCGTGAGACCTTCGGGTCGATCGCGCGGTAGGAGAGCGTTCCCATGCCAGTAAAGCGGCGGCGTAAGCCAGCCGTGGAGGCGTGGGAAGTGAGAATGCCGGCATAAGTAACGAAAGAGGGGTGAGAATCCCCTCCACCGATTGCCCAAGGATTCCTGAGTAAAGTTCGTCTGCTCAGGGTTAGTCGGGACCTAAGGCGAGGCCGAAAGGCGTAGTCGATGGCCAACAGGTTGATATTCCTGTACCACGTCGCTTCCGTTTGACCGATGGGGGGACGAGGAAGGCTAAGGGAACCCAGGCGATGGTTGTCCTGGGGTAAGCATGTAGGGGTGGCCCTTGTTAAATGCGGGGCCGCATAACCTGAGGTGCGATGCCAGCTGGCGTTAAGCCGGCGAGTCCCTGACGCCATACCTCCAAGAAAATCCTCTAGGGAGGAAGCGCGTGCCCGTACCAAAACCGACACAGGTGGGCAAGTAGAGAATACTAAGGTGATCGAGATAACCCTCGTTAAGGAACTCGGCAAAATCGCCCCGTAACTTCGGGATAAGGGGCGCCCCAGTAGGGTGAAACTCCTCGCGAGTGGAGCCCGAGAGGGCCGCAGTGAATTGGCTGAAGCGACTGTTTACCAAAAACACAGGTCTCTGCTAAGTCGAAAGACGACGTATAGGGGCTGACGCCTGCCCGGTGCCGGAAGGTTACGTGGAGTTGTTAGGGCTTGACCCGAAGCAGCGAAGCTAAGCCCCGGTAAACGGCGGCCGTAACTATCAGTTGACCGAGGTAGTTGTAAAACTCGGCTATATGCTGGAACATCCGAGTATCCCGCACTACGAGTTCCGTCCTAAGTGGGCGGTACCGTGAAAATGTGTCGGGTGCGGACAATCAGCAGGAAAGGCCGTGCATAGAGGCCATACCGGCCTCGCTCGGTAGCTTCTTGTCCGGTTTTGCGCTGGGTGAGGGGAGCTTCATGCTTGTGTGTCGCAGGCGCGACGGACAGGCGCGACGCTTCAGGATCTCAGCCGCCTTCAATGTGTCGCAACAGGATCGCGTGCCGCTGGATCTCTTCCGGGAGGTCTTGGCGTGTGGGACATTGCGACAGGCAGGAAACGGTGGCTGGTATTGGGAGGTCAATCGACTTTCCGATCTCAGTGACCGGATCGTGCCGTTCTTCGATCGGTTTCCGATCGTGGGCATGAAGGCGGAGGACTATCGGCTTTGGAGGAGCGCAGTGCTCCTTCTGTTAGCCGGTCCTCTAAGCGACCAGGACTACCGTCAGGTTCTTGCTCTCCGGGAACGGATGAACCGCGGCGGAAAGAGACGCTATCGGATGGACGGAATCCTCAGAGACTATACGCCGAGCCCATCGACCTAGAGCGGTTATGGGATGAGATAGTCCGCTCTCATGGGCGACCATGAGAGTCCGTCAGAAATGAGCGGACCGCCCAGGACGGAAAGCGTGTCTTGGGTAGTAACAGGAGGAACGGTCCTAAGGTTCCGTAAATTCGGTGCCCCCTGGCACAGTGATGTGTCAGGTGCAGTTGGCTGTATGCTGGAACGTCCGAGTATCCGGCGCTACTCGCCCGCTCTGCGGGCAGTGACAATGCGTCCGGTGCGGATAATCAGCAGGAAACCCGTAGGTCGGGGATCCTCAGAGACTGTACGCCAACCGCCTCGTCAGAGGTGAAGATACAGTCCGTTCTCGATGGCGACATTGAGAGGTCGGCAGAAATGGCCGACCCGCTGGTCCCGATGGGGCCAGTCAAAACCAGAGCGTGTACTTGAGGAATCTGGTTAGTAACAGCTAGAGCGAAATTCCTTGTCGGGTAAGTTCCGACCTGCACGAATGGCGTAACGACTTCAGCGCTGTCTCAACGAGGAGCTCGGTGAAATTGCAGTCTCGGTGAAGATGCCGAGTACCCGCGGCTAGACGGAAAGACCCCGTGAACCTTTACTACAACCTGGTATTGGATTTCGGTGCATTTCGCTCAGGATAGGTGGGAGGCTTTGAAGCGCCGGTTGCGGCTGGCGTGGAGCCAACCTTGAGATACCACCCTTGGTGTATTGGAGTTCTAACAGCATTCCGTGAATCCGGGTGCTGGACAGTTCCAGGCGGGTAGTTTGACTGGGGCGGTCGCCTCCCAAAATGTAACGGAGGCGCACAAAGGTTCCCTCATCACGGTTGGAAATCGTGTGTAGAGCGTAAAGGTAGTAAGGGAGCTTGACTGCGAGACTGACAAGTCGAGCAGGTGCGAAAGCAGGTCTTAGTGATCCGGCGGTAGCAAGTGGAAGTGCCGTCGCTCAACGGATAAAAGGTACTCCGGGGATAACAGGCTTATCGGGCCCAAGAGTCCACATCGACGGCCCGGTTTGGCACCTCGATGTCGGCTCGTCGCATCCTGGGGGTGGAGTTGCTCCCAAGGGTTGGGCTGTTCGCCCATTAAAGCGGTACGCGAGCTGGGTTCAGAACGTCGTGAGACAGTTCGGTCCCTATCTGCCGTGGGCGTTGGAGAGTTGAGAGGATTTGTCCCTAGTACGAGAGGACCGGGATGAACGCACCTCTGGTGTATCTGTTGTCCTGCCAAGGGCATAGCAGGCTAGCTACGTGTGGATCGGATAACCGCTGAAAGCATCTAAGCGGGAAGCCGGCCTCAAGATGAGCTCTCCCATCCCCTAGAGGGAGTAAGACCCCTGGTAGACCACCAGGTTGATAGGCCGGATCTGGAAGGACGGCAACGTCTGCAGGAGACCGGTACTAATGGGTCGAGGGCTTGACGGATTTATTTAGTGATACCCGCTGTGGCGTGTGCAGTTTTGAGGGACCGTGGGAGGCGTGGTCTTTCGCCTTTTTCCGGTGGCCTTGGCGAGGGGGAAACACCTCTTCCCATTCCGAACAGAGCAGTTAAGCCCCTCAGCGCCGATGGTACTTGGCCCGCAAGGGCCTGGGAGAGTAGGACGCCGCCGGTTTTTTCGACACGCGGGCCGCCTTCGGGCGGCCCGTCGTCGATGATCGGCTGCGGTCGAGCACGAGCGCTGCGGCGCGGCTCGTGGCGCGCCGCAGAGCTGGCTCGGCAGCCGGCGCCACGCCGTGCGCCGACGCGGCCGCAGATGAGGCACGGCTGCGCAGGCGCCGGGATCTGGCCCGGACGCCTGCGCGCGCAGCCCTCTGCGCAGCGGCGCTCGGTGGGGATGCAGGGCGTGGCTGGGCTCGTCCTGGCCGACCTCCCAGTCGACCTCGTAGTCGTCCTCGAGCAACAGGAACGAGCGGGCCACGCGTACAGCACCGAGCGCGCGCTGCGCAAGCTTGGATTTGGGCGTTCGCGGGGAACATGTGTTCGTAAGCTACGAGGCCGGTCGGACGGACCGCTTGCGAACATGTGTACGCATCGGTCGATGGGGCGGCGAATGGCTCTGCAGAGCCGATTCCGTGGTCATCGAGACTGCAACGAGAGTTGCAGCGAGGCGCGCCCGGCGCGCCCTTCGGGCGTCGTGTCGCGCCAGCGATGCAGGGGCTGGCGCGAGGCAAGGCGAACTGGACTGCAGAGATGGCTGTTACGCTAGCCAGGCGCTCGACCGGCGAGGCGCGTGGTGCGTGGGCCCCGTTCACCAGCAGGCGGCGCCCAAAGCTCATGGAGAAGTTCGTCATCGAAGGCGGCGTCCCGCTGTCGGGCACGATGGTCCCGGCCGGAAACAAGAACGGCGCGCTGCCGATCCTCGCCGCCAGCGTCCTCACCGAGGACGAGGTGCTCGTGCGCAACGTGCCGCGCATCCGCGACGTCGAGGCGATGATCGAGATCCTCGCGGCGATCGGCGTGGACGTCGGCTGGCGCGGGCCCAACGAGCTCGTCCCTGTGCGCCGCGGACGTCCACGACGTCGAGATCGAGCCGCGAGCTCGCCGAGTCGATCCGGGCGTCGTTCCTGCTCGCCGGACCGCTGCTCGCGCGCTTTCGCCGCGCGGTGATGCCGCCGCCGGGCGGCGACGTGATCGGCCGCCGGCGCCTGGACCCGCACCTCGACGCCTTCCGCGCGATGGGCGCGCGTGACCGACTGCGGGCGCGAGATCGTGCTCAGCGCGCCGCGCGGCCTGCGCCCGACGCGACGTGTTCATGGACGAGCCGTCGGTGATGGCGACCGAGAACGCGCTGATGGCCGCCGCGCTCACGCCCGGCACCACCGTCATCGGCAACGCCGCCTGCGAGCCGCACGTCCAGGATCTCGCGCGCATGCTCGTGAAGATGGGCGCCGACATCCAGGGCATCGGCTCCAACCTGATCACCGTCAACGGCGCCGAGCGCCTGCACGGCTGCGAGCACGACGTCGCGCCCGACCACATCGAGATCGGCAGCTTCATGGCGCTCGCCGGCGTCACCGGCGGCGAACTGCGCATCAAGGACACCGTGCCCAGCGACCTGCGCATGATCCGCCTCGTGTTCGAACGCGTCGGGCTGCGCTCGGAGCTGCACGGCAACGACGTCGTCGTGCCCGGCGGGCAGAAGCTCGTCGTGCAGGCCGACGTGGGCGAGTACAAGAGCAAGATCCAGGACGGCCCCTGGCCGGCGTTCCCCGCCGACCTGACCTCGATCGCCGTCGCCCTCGCGACCCAGGCCGAGGGCTCGATCCTCGTGCACGAGTGGATGTTCGAGAACCGCCTGATCTTCACCGACAAGCTGATCCTGATGGGCGCCGACATCGTCATGTGCGACCCGCACCGCGCGATCGTCACCGGCCCGCGGCGGCTGCGCGGCGAGCGCGTCGAGTCGCCCGACATCCGCGCCGGCATGGCGATGCTGCTGGCGGCGCTGTGCGCCGAGGGGCGCAGCGAGATCGGCAACATCCGCCAGATCGACCGTGGCTACGAGCGCATCGACGAGCGCCTGCGCGAGCTCGGCGCACGCATCGAGCGCGTGGCCACGCGAGCCCGTGCACGCATAATCTCGGGTCCGTCATGATCCACCCGATCCCGAGCGGCACGCGCGACGTGCTCCCAGAAGAGACGCGCGAGGTGCGCGCGATCACCGACACGCTGCGCGGCGTCTTCGAGCGCCACGGCTACGGCGAGGTGTACACGCCGGCGCTCGAGTACGAGTCCGTGCTCGCGCGCGCCGACATGGCCGAAGCGCGGCCCGCCTACCGCGTGTTCGACGAGACCGGCGCGGTGCTCGTGCTGCGCTCGGACATGACCGTGCCGATCGCGCGCGTCGTCGCCACCCGCTACGCCGCGAGCGAGCCGCCGCTGCGCTTCTGCTACTTCGCGCACTGCTACCGCGGCGTGCGCCCCCAGCGCGGCCAGCCGCGCGAGCTGCTGCAGGCGGGCATCGAGCTGATCGGCGCGCCCGCGCCGCAGGGCACCGCCGAGGCGCTCACCGTGCTCTGCCACGCGCTCGACGCGACCGGCCTGAAGGACTACCGCATCGGGCTCGGCGACGCCTCGCTGTTCCCCGCGCTGATGGCCAGCCTCGGCGTGCCCGAGCAGGCCCGCGCACGGCCTGCTGCGAGACGCTCGTGCTGCGCGACTTCGTCGGGCTCGAGCTGGCGCTCGCCGAGTCGGGGCTCGCGGGCGAGGCCGCCGAGCTGCTGCTCGACGGTGCCCCAGCGCCGCGGCGGCCCCGAGGTGCTCGCCGACACGCCCGCGCAGGCCGCCGAGGCGGTCACCGGCCTGCGCCGCGTCCACGAGCTGCTCGAGCCGGACGTCGCCGAGCGCGTGATCTTCGACCTCGGCCTCGTGCGCAACATCGGCTACTACACCGGCGCCGTGTTCGACGTCTACGACCCCGCGCTCGGCGCGCCGATCGGCGGCGGCGGGCGCTACGACGAGCTGCTCGGGCGCTTCGGGCGCAGCCTGCCCGGCGGTCGGCTTCGCGCTGGGCGTCGATCGCCTGCACATGGCGCTCGCCGGCGAGGAGCGCGGCACCGGCGCGCTGCTCGCGAGCGACCGCCGGCAGGCGCGCGCGATGAGCGCCATCAACGGCCTCACGATCGCCGTGCCCCGCGGCGCGCTGTTCGACGGCACCGTCGACCTGCTCGCCGGCGCTCGGGCTCGACACCGACGAGCTGCGCTCCAACGACCGCAAGCTGCTGTTCGAGGACATCGGCGTGATCACGATGCGCCCGTCCGACGTGCCCACCTACGTCGAGGCCGGCGCCGCCGACCTCGGCGTCACCGGCAAGGACGTGCTGCTCGAGCAGGCCGGGCGCAGACGCTCCGGCGAGGGCGGGCGCGAGGTCTACGAGCTGCTCGACCTCGGCTACGGGCGCTGCACGATGGTGCTCGCCAGCAAGGCCGGCCCCGACCCGGCGCTCGAGGCGCTGCGCCGCCTCGGCGTGATGCGCGTCGCCACCAAGTACCCGCGCATCGCCGCCCGCCACCTCGAGGAGACCGGCAGGCAGGCCGAGATCGTCGAGGTCAAGGGCTCGGTCGAGCTCGCGCCGCTGACGGGCATGGTCGAGGCGATCGTCGACCTGACCGCCACCGGCACGACGCTGCGCGAGAACAACCTGGTCGATGCGCGAGGAGATCGTCGTGTGCACCGCCCGGCTGATCGCCAACCCGGTCGCCCACAAGCTCAAGGCCGCCGCCGATCGACGAGCTGCTGGCGCGCCTGCGCGAGCTGCCCGCCGCCGCCCGCGGGCGCGGCGCGCCCGACGTCGCCCGAGCCGCTGCACGGCGCCTGACTGAGGCGAGCGAGCGGCCTGAGATGCGCATCGAGCGCCTGAGCGCGCAGGACGTCGCCGCAGCTCGGCGGGCCCGCGGGCGCGGCCGCGCGCGTGCGCTCGCTCGTGCCCGGCGGCGACTCGGTCGCCGAGCGGCGTGCGCGAGATCCTCGCGCGCCGTCCGCGCGCGAGGGCGACGCGGCCGTGCTCGACTACACCCGCCGCTTCGACACCGCCGGCAACGAGCCGCGGCCGCTGCTCGTCGCCGCGCGAGGAGCTCGACGAGGCGATCAAGCGGCTGCCGCTCGAGCTGATCGCGGGGCTGCAGGTGGCGATCGCCAACGTCGCGCTCGTCGCCGACGCGGGCGTCGGCGCGGGACGTCGCCGTCGAGCTGCCCGCAGGGCCAGCGGATCGTGCTGCGCGAGGTGCCCGGTCGGCTCGGCCGCCGTGTACGTCCCGGGCGGGCGCGCGCCGTACCCGAGCACGGTCGTGATGGGCGTCGTCACCGCGCGCTCCGCCGGCGTCGTCGACGTGGCCGTGTGCGCGCCGCCCGGCGCCGACGGGCAGATCGACCCGGTGATCCTCGGCACCTGCCGGCTGTGCGGCGTCGAGCGCGTGTACCGCATGGGCGGCGCGCAGGCGATCGCCGCGCTCGCCTACGGCACCGAGACGGTCGAGCGCGTCGACGTGATCGTCGGCCCCGGCAACCTGTACGTGCAGGAGGCCAAGCACCAGCTCTCCGCGCATCGTCGGCATCGACGGCTTCGCCGGCCCGAGCGACCTGCTCGTCGCGCTCGCCGCGCGACGCCGGCGAGCACGAGCTGCGCCTCGCGGCGCTCGACATGCTCGCCCAGGCGCGAGCACGGCGAGGGCAGCCTCGTGGTCGCGTGCGTCGCCGTCCGCGGACGGTCTGCGACGCGCTCGCCGCGACCCTGCGAGGCGCTCGTCGTCGAACGCCCGACGGTCGGCGAGGCCGCGTTCGCGATCGTCGAGGTCGCCGCCGCACGCGAGGCGATCGCGCTCGCCAACGCGTTCGCGCCCGAGCACCTGCAGCTGATCGGCGCCGACGTCGAGGCGCTCGCGCCGCAGGTCCGCTGCGCGGGCTGCCTGTTCGTCGGCCTCGACAGCGCGACCGCCTTCGGCGACTACGTCGCCGGCTCCAACCACGTGCTGCCGACCGGCGGCGCGGCGCGCTTCGCCTCGACGCTCTCGCCGCGCCACTTCCGCCGCACGATGTCCGAGGTGCGCATCGGCGCCGGCGCCGCGAAGCTCGCCGGCGGCGGGCGCGCCGATCGCCCGCGCGGAGGGCTTCGACGTGCACGCCGAGTCGATGGAGGCCCGCGTGCGCGAGAATCAACAGCCATGAGCCGCACCGCCACGATCGAGCGCAGGACCGCCGAGACCGACGTGCGCCTGACGCTGACGCTCGAAGGCACCGGCGCGGGCACGCGCGCCACGGGCGTCGGCTTCCTCGACCACATGCTCGACCTGCTCGCGCGCCACGGGCGCATCGACCTCGACGTGGCGGTCAGCGGCGACCTGCAGACGGGCGCGCACCACACCGCCGAGGACACCGCGATCGTGCTCGGCCAGGCGCTCGACCAGGCGCTCGGCGACCGCGCGGGCATCGCCCGCTACGGCGCGGCGACGTGCCCGATGGACGAGGCGCGCGCGAGCTGCGCGATCGACATCTCCGGACGCCCGTTCACGCTGTTCGAGGCCGAGCTGCCGCCCGGCGCGACCGGCGGCTTCGAGCACGAGCTGACGGAGGAGTTCTTCCGCGCGCTCGCGAACGCGGCCAAGCTGACGCTGCACCTGCGCGTGGAAGCCGGGAGCAACGCCCACCACATGATCGAGGCGGCGTTCAAGGCGTTCGCACGAGCGCTGCGCCAGGCGGTCGCTATCGACCCGACGCGAGACCGGGCGTGCCGAGCACGAAGGGCACCCTGACCGCATGACGCCGGAAAGCGTCTCGCTGATCGAGGAGCCGGTGGAGATCGCCGTGGTCGACTACGGCATGGGCAACCGCCGCTCGGTGGAGAAGGCGCTCGAGCACGTCGGCGCGCGCGCGAGCGTCACCAGCGACCACGCGCGCCTGCGCGCCGCGGCCGGCCTGATCGTGCCCGGCGTGGGCGCGTTCCCGCGAGCGATGGACAACCTGCGCGAGCTGGGCCTGGACGAGCTGCTGCGCGAGCGCGTCGCGGCGGGCACGCCTGTGCTCGGCATCTGCCTGGGCATGCAGCTGGCGTTCGACTCCTCGACCGAGCTCGGCGGCGCGGCCGGCCTCGGCATCGTCCCCGGCGAGGTGCGCGCGCTGGCGTCGTCCCCGAGGACGGACCGGGCGAGCTGAAGCTGCCCCACATCGGCTGGAACGAGGTGCGCTTCACCAAGCCGGACTCGCCGCTCGTCGCCGAGCTTCCGAGCAGCTGCGCCTTCTACCACGTGCACTCGTTCGCGCCGGTGCCCGCCGAGCGAGCGCGACGTGCTCGGCACCGCCGAGTACGGCGCGCCGTTCGTCAGCGCCGTGCAGCGCGGCTCGTTCTACGGCGTGCAGTTCCACCCCGAGAAGTCCTCCGCCGCCGGCCTGCGCCTGCTGGCCAACTTCGCGCGCATCTGCATCGCCGCCGACGAATGCGTGCCTGGCACGACCGCGCCCGCGGCCCAACCCGCTGCGCCGGATCTGGCCGCATCGTCGGTCGACCTGCCGTCCGTCGCCCGGTGAGGCTCTACCCGGCGATCGACATCCTCGGCGGCAACGCCGTGCGCCTGGTCAAGGGCGACTTCGACGCGAAGAAGGTCTACGACGAGGACCCGCTGTCGGCGGCGCGCGGCTGGGTGGAGGCGGGCGCCGAGTACCTGCACGTCGTCGACCTCGACGGCGCCAAGCGCGGCGAGCCGGTCAACCTCGAGCAGCTGCGCCGGATCGCCGCCGAGTGCGGGCGTGCCGGTGCAGTACGGCGGCGGGCTGCGCTCGGCGCAGGCCGTCGCGCGATGCGCTCGCCGCCGGCGCCGCGCGCGTGATCCTCGGCACGGTCGCGTTCACCGACCCGGACCTGCTCGGCGAGGCGCTCGCCGCGCACGGGCCAGAGCGGATCCTCGTCGGCGTGGACGTGCGCGGCGGGCTGCGTCGCCACCCATGGCTGGCTGCAAGGACACGCAGACGCCCGGCCCGCGACGCGTTCGCCGAGCTGCGCGAGCGGGGTGCGCGCCACTTCGTGTTCACCAACATCGACCACGACGGCATGCTCGACGGCGCCAACCGCGAGGAGGTCGCGTGGGTGGCGAGGGCCGCGGGCGAAGCGGGGGAGGGCAGCGTGATCGTCTCCGGCGGCATCGGCAGCCGCGAGGACCTCGAGGCGCTCGGCGAGCCTGCGCCGGGAGCTGGAGCTCGACGGGCTCGAGGGCGTGATCGTCGGCACCGCCCTGTACGAGAGGCGCTTCACCGTCGCCGAAGCGAAGGCGGCCCTTGCGGGTGACGCCGTTCGGGCGGCGCATGCGCCGCCCGGGGAGAGCCGCATGCGGCTCTCCCGACCGGGCCACATGTGGCCCGGTCACACCATCTACGCTGGGCGCGTGCACTTCAAGCGCGTGATCCCCTGCCTGGACGTGGACGCGCGGACGCGTGGTCAAGGGCGTCGAATTCGTCGACATCCGCGACGCTGGCGACCCCGTGGAGCTGGCCGCGCACTACGACCGCGAGGGCGCCGACGAGATCGTGTTCCTCGACATCACCGCCACGCACGAGAAGCGCGACACGATCGCCAAGCTCGCGCGCAACACCGCCGACGAGGTGTTCGTGCCGTTCACGATCGGCGGCGGCATCCGCTCGGTCGCAGACGCGCAGGCGGTGCTGGACGCGGGCGCGGACAAGGTGTCGGTCAACTCCGCCGCGCTGGAGCGCCCCGAGCTGCTCAACGAGCTCGCCGCCGTGTTCGGCGCCCAGTGCGTCGTGCTCGCGATCGACGCCAAGGCGCGCGACTCGGGCGCGCTGGGAGGCGTACCTCGCCGGCGGGCGCACGCCCACCGGCCGCGACGTCGTCGAGTGGGCGCGCGAGGCGCGTCGAGCGCGGGGCGGGGGAGATCCTGCTGACGAGCATGGACCGCGACGGCACCAACGACGGCTACGACCTGCCCCTGACGCGCGCGGTGAGCGAGGCGGTCGGCGTCCCCGTGATCGCCTCCGGCGGCGCCGGCGAGCTCGAGCACCTCGCGCAGGCGCTCGCCGCGGGCGCCGACGCGGTGCTGTGCGCGTCGATCTTCCACTACGGCCGCTACACGGTCGCCGAGGCCAAGGCGCACCTCGCCGCACGGGGCATCCCGGTGCGCGTCGAGCGATGAGCGCGAGCTGTCCGTGACCGAGGGTGCGGCCCTCGACGCGAGCGCCGGGGGCGCCGCGGTCATCGCCGCGCTGGCCCACGGCCGGGCGGCACCGAGCTGCTGGCGCTGGCCGCGAGCACCCAGACGTCGCGCTGGTGGGCGGCGCGGTGCGCGACCTGCTGCGCGGCGCCAGTCCGCGCGAGCTCGACGTGGTCGTGGCGGGCGGGTCCGCTGAGCTGGCCGCCGAGCTCGCCGCGAGGCTCCCCGGCAACGCCGCGCGGATGCCCGAAGTGACCGTGCACGAGCGCTTCGGCACGGCCATCGTCGGCTGGATCCACGGGCGCATCGACATCGCCGAGCGGCGCGCCGAGTCCTACCCACGGCCGGGCGCGCTGCCGGTCGTGCGCCCCGGCAGCGCCGCCGAGGACCTCGCGCGGCGGGACTTCACGGTCAACGCGATCGCCGTCGCGCTCGGCGGCCCGCGCGGCGGCGAGCTCGAGGCGGTCGCGCACGCGCTCGAGGACCTTGCCGCCGGGCGCCTTCGCGTCCTGCACGACGGGAGCTTCCTCGACGACCCGACGCGCCTGCTGCGCCTCGCCCGCTACCGCGCGCGGCTGGGCTTCGAGCTCGAGCCCGAGACCGCGCGACTGGCGCGCAGCGCGCTCGCCGACGGCGCCCTCGGCACCGTCTCCGGCGCACGCATCGGCGCCGAGCTGTGGCTCGCCACCGAAGAATTCCCGCCCGGAGCCTCATTCGCGTCGCTCGGCGAGCTCGGCGTGCTGGAGTCGCTCGCGCTGCCCTCGCCGTTCGACGCGCAGCTCCTGCGCGATGCGTACGCGCTGCAGCCACCCGATGCAGTCGCGGACATCGTCGAGATGGCCGTGCTGTTCCATCCGGCCGCGGCGCCGACCGAAGCGGACCGTCAGCGAGCCGGCGAGCTGATGCGCGATCTCGAGTTCTCCGCCGAGACCCGCGAGCGGGTGCTCGCCGCGGCCTTCGACGCGCCCGCGCTCGTCGCCGGGATCGAGCGCGCCGAGCGACCCTCGCAACTTCGCGCGCTGCTCGCGGGGCGGCCGGTGGAGGCCGTCGCGCTCGCCGGCGCGCTCGCCGGCAGGAGCTCGCGCGAGGCCCAGGCCAGGGCCGAGAGCTGGCTCACCGAGCTGCGCGAGGTGCGCCTGGAGATCGGCGGCGACGACCTGCTCGCGGCCGGTCTCCCCGAGGGCCCGGAGATCGGGCGCCGCCTCGAGCGCGCGCTCGACCTCAAGCTCGACGGCGAGCTCGACGGCGCCGGGCGCGAGGCCGAGCTGAGCGCGGCGCTGGCGGCGGCCGTATGAGCGCCGAGGCGGAGCTGCTCCGCGAGCTGCCCGGCGGCGGGCGCGTGCTGTTCACCGCGCGCGCCGACGGCAACCTGTCGAGCGTCGGCGGCGACTGCCACGAGCGGGCAGAGCACGCGCGCGAGCGGCTGCGCGAGCGGATCGGCGTCCAGCGCCTCGCTCGCGGCTACCAGGAGCACGGCACCATCGTGCGGCGCCTCGTCGTCATGCCAGCACCCGAGCGGCCGGGCGAGCAGCCGCCCAGGGCCGACGGCCAGGCCACGACGCTCTCGGGCATCGGCACGCTGGTCCTCGCCGCCGACTGCCTGCCGGTCGCGCTTGGCTGCGATGGCGCGGTCGCGATGGTCCACGCCGGCTGGCGGGGCCTCGCCGCGGGGGTGCTCGAGGAGGGCGTGCGCGCGCTGCGCGAGCTCGCCGGCACGCAGCCGATCCTCGCGATCGTCGGTCCCGGCGCGGGCGTCTGCTGCTACGAGGTCGGCGCAGAGGTCCACCGCGTGTTCGCCGGCGCCCATCGCCACGGACAAAACATCGACCTGCACGCGATCGCCCGCGATCGCCTGCTCGGCGCCGGTGTCGCCGAGGTCCGCGACGTGGGCGCGTGCACGATCTGCGACGAGCGCTTCTTCTCCCACCGGCGCGAAGGCGCCCGCGCTGGCCGCCAGGCGGGTGTCGCATGGTTGAGCTGATCTCGGGCCTGCGGGCGGAGACGATCCGCGCGAACCTCGAGCGCGTGCGCGCGGAGATCGCGGCCGCCGGCGAGCGCGCGCAGTCGCATCGGCCGGGCGACGAGCGCCGTGAGGTGGAGGTGCTGGCGGCGATCAAGTACGTCGCCACGGCCGATCTGCCGCTGCTCGCCGACGCGGGCATCCGCCTGGTCGGCGAGAACCGCGCGCAGGAGCTCCAGGAGAAGGTCGCCGCGCACGGCGAGCTGTTCGAGTGGGACTTCATCGGCCAGCTGCAGAGCAGGCGCGTGCGCCTGATCGTGCCGCACGTGCGCCTGATCCACTCGCTCGCCTCCGAGTCAGCGCTGCGGGAGCTCGAGCGCCAGCTGGCGCTCGCAAGACCCGGGCTGCGCGCCCTGCTCGAGGTCAACGTCGCCGGCGAGCCCGGCAAGGCGGGCATCGCGCCCGAGGAGATCGACGCGTACATCGCGCGCTCGCCCGTGCCCGTGGCGGGGCTGATGACGATGCCGCCGCTGTCACCGCGGCCCGAGGACAGCCGCCGCTGGTTTGCCGCGCTGCGCGAGCTCGCGCGCGAGCACGGCCTCGAGCACCTGTCGATGGGCACCTCCCAGGACTACCTCGTCGCTGTCGAGGAGGGCGCCACCATCGTGCGAATCGGCACGAGTCTGTATCGTTGAGCGACTCCAGCGGCCTGCGCTCGTGGGCCGCGAACTACTAGCATCTGCAGGGAATCCGGTCCGCCGGGCGAAGACGCACCTACACCGATGGCTTTCCGCGACTCCTGGCACAGCGCACTCGTCTACTTCGGCCTCGCCGAGGAGTATCACGACGACTACGAGGAGGACGACGGGGGACCGGCTCCGGAGGCCGAGATCGAGGACCGCTACCGCGAGCGGCCGAACGTCCGCCGTCTGCGCCGCCGCCGCGACGAGTTCGACGACATCTTCGCCGACGACGACGCCGGCGAGGCGGCCGGCGGCGCCCGCGCCGCGCGTGGTCGCACGACGACCGTGCTCAAACCGGTCGGGCGCACCAACGGCGACGTCCGCGTGCACCTCGTCGTGCCCAAGTCGTTCAACGACGCACAGCAGATCGCCGACAAGTTCAAGGACTCGATCCCCGTGATCCTCAACCTGCAGAGCTCCGACACCGACCTGTCCAAGCGCCTGATCGACTTCGCCTCCGGCCTCACCTACGCGCTCGACGGCGGCATGCAGCGGATCGCCGACAAGGTCTTCATGCTCACCCCCCGCAACGTCGAGATCTCCGCCGAGGAGCGGGCCAGGCTGATCGAGAAGGGCTTCTTCAATCAGTCATAACGCCCGCTAGCCTGGAGCGTCTGATGAATGTCGGTCTGATCGGTTGCGGCAACATGGCGCGCGCGCTGGCGCGCGGGTGGGGGCGGCCGCTGCTGTGCGCAGATCCCGTCGCCGAGCGCGCCCGCAGCCTTGCCGCCGAGGTGGGGGGGAGGCGCTCGCGAGCAACGCCGAGGTCGCCGCGCGCGCCGAGCTGGTCGTGCTCTGCCACAAGCCCGCGCAGCTCGCCGCCGTGGCGGCCGAAATCGGGGCGGGCGGGGCCGGCGGAACGCCCGTGGCGTCGATCCTCGCCGCCACGCCGCTCGCGGCCCTGCGCGAGGCCTATCCCGGCCGGCCGGTGTACCGCTTCATCCCATCGCTGCCGGTGGAGGTGCGCCAGGGCGCCGTCGTACAGGCCGCCGGGCCGGGGCTGCTCGACGCCGACGGCGATGACGAGGCCGCCGCGCTCGACGCCGCCGTCGCAGGATTGTTCGCCGAGCTCGGCACGCTGGTCGTGCTCGACGACGCGCTGATCGACGTCGCCATGGGCCTGATGTCGTGCGCGCCCGCCTACGTCGCGCTCGTCGCCGAGGCGCAGGTGGACGCCGGCGTGCGCCGCGGCATCCCCGCCGCGCAGGGCGCCCAGCTGGTCGTGCAGACGCTCGCCGGCACCGCCGAGCTGCTGCGCCGCCGCGACTACGACACGATGGCCGTGCGCCGCGAGGTCTCCTCGCCCGGCGGGCTGACCGCGCGCGGCGTCGACGCGCTCGAGCGCGCCGGGCTGCGCGGGGCCTTCAGCGACGCGCTCGACGCCGTGCTCGACGGGGGCAGGTAGCGATGCTGTCCTCGCCAGCGCGCGGACCGAGATCGCCGGCTACCTGTCGGCGCTGATCTACGTGTACACGCTGCTGATCATCGTCTACATCGTCATCCAGCTGCTGTTCTCCGCCGGCATCCGCCCGCCGTACTCGCTCACCACCGACCGCCTGCTCGGCTTCCTGCGCGACGTCGTCGAGCCGTTCCTGCGCATCTTCCGGCGCTTCGCGCCGCGGCTCGGCGGGCTCGACTTCTCCCCGATGCTGGCGATCATCGCGCTGTACCTCGTCAACATCATCGTCGTCCAGGGCATCATCAGCTGAGCGCTCGAGGCCCCGCTGCACCTCCTCGTGAGCCGCGGGCGGCGCTCGCATGGCTGCGCGCGGCGCTCGTGCTCGTGCTCGTGGTCGTCGTCGACCAGCTCAGCAAGCACGCCGTCGAACACTCGATCGTCCCCAGCGAAGAACGCAGGTTCCTGCCCGGCGTGCAGCTCGTCAACACGCGCAACCACGGCGTCGCCTTCGGCTTCCTCCCCGGCAACCACGTCGCGATCACGATCCTGGTCTCGCTCGCGCTGCTCGCGCTGCTCGTGTACTTCGCGCTGCACGCCACGCGAGCGCTCATGTGGCTACCCACCGGCATGATCATCGGCGGCGCGCTCGGCAACATCCTCGACCGCCTGCGCCACGGCTCGGTCACCGACTTCATCAAGCTGCCGCTCGGCTGGCCCCCGTTCAACCTCGCCGACGCATCGATCACGCTCGGCATCCTGATCCTGTTCGTGCTCGTCGACCGCCTGCGCCACGCCGAGGATCCATGAACGCCCCAGACGACCCCACCCGTGGACCTCCTCGAGGATCCACGGGAGCGCCAGCCGACCCCGCCCCCGGGCCTCCTTTTACGATCGCCTTCCAGGACGAGCACCTGATCGTGGTCGACAAGGCCCCCGGCGTGGTCGTGCACCCCGCGCGCGGGCACCGCGAGGACACGCTAGCCCAGCTGCTCGCGCCGCTGCTCGCCGAGCACGCCGGCGCCCCCGGCGAGGGCGGCGCCGAGGCCGAGCGTCGCGGCATCGTCCACCGTCTGGACCGCGACACCTCCGGGCTGCTCGTCGTCGCGCGCACCGACGACGCGCTCACGCGGCTGCAGGCCGCGCTCGCCGACAGGCAGATCGAGCGCGAATACCTTGCGCTCGTCGAGGGACGCCCGCCCTCACGCACGGGCACCATCGAGGCGCCGATCGGGCGCGATCCGCGCGTGCGCACGCGCATGGCCGTCGGTGGCTCCGGCCAGCGCGAGGCCCGCACCCACTTCACGCTCGAGCGCGCGCTCGCCGAGCACTCGCTGCTGCGCCTGCGCCTGGAGACAGGGCGCACCCACCAGATCCGCGTGCACCTGCGCGCGATCGGGCACCCCGTCGCCGGCGACCCCGAGTACGGCACCGCCGGGCTGCTCGGCCTGCGACGCCAGTTCCTGCACGCCACCCGCCTCGCGTTCGAGCATCCGCTCACCGGCGAGCGCGTCGAGGTCTCCTCGCCGCTGCCCGCCGACCTGCAATCCGCGCTGGAGCGCGCCGAACGGGTATCCTGAAGTCCAAATCAAGACTTCGACCCGCGCGCAAACGGATCGCGGCCCTGCCCGAAGCGACGGCTTCACAGCCTCCGGCTTCGGGTCCGCGACGTCCGCGCGGCAACCAAAAAAACCGCATTTCAACAAGGGAGTAGCCCGTGGCTGAAGTAGGCATTGCGGAGCTGCTGGAGGCCGGCGTACACTTCGGCCACCAGACGCGCCGCTGGAACCCCAAGATGCGCCGCTTCATATTCGGCGAGCGCGGCGGCATCTACATCATCGATCTGCTCAAGACGCAGGCGCTGCTCGCGCAGGCGCAGGAGTTCGCCGGCACGCTCGCCCACCGCGGCGGCACGGTGCTGTTCGTCGGCACCAAGAAGCAGGCGCGCGACACGATCAAGGACGTCGCCGAGGCCGCCGACATGCCGTACGTCAACCACCGCTGGCTCGGCGGCCTGTTGACGAACTTCCAGACCATCAGCCAGCGCATCCGCCGCCTGCACGACCTCGAACGCTACGAGGCCGACGGGCAGCTCGCGCTGCTGCCCACGCGCGAGCGCATGGCCGCGCAGGCCGACCTCGCCAAGCTGCGCGCCAACCTCGGCGGCGTCAAGAACATGCAGCGCGTGCCCGACGCGATGTTCGTGATCGACCTCAAAACCGAGGAGATCGCCGTCAAAGAGGCCCGGCGGCTGCGCATCCCGATCATCGGCCTCGTCGACACCAACTGCGACCCCGACGGCATCGACTTCGTGGTCCCCGGCAACGACGACGCGATCCGCTCGTGCGCGCTGATCACCCAGGCGATCGGGCAGGTCGTCTCCGAGGGACACGGCGTGTTCCGCGCCCAGGAGGAACTCGCCCGCAAGGAAGCCGAGGAACGCGCCAAGGCCGAGGCCGAAGCGCGCGCCAAGCGCGAAGCCGAGGAACAGGCCAAGCGCGAGGCCGAGGAGCAGGCCAAGAAAGAGGCAGCCGAACGCGACGCAGCCGCCCGCGCAGCCGCCGCCGCAGCGCAGGCGCCCCCCGCTGAGGCACCAGCTCCGGCCGCGCCTGAGACGCCCGCGCCCACGCCCGCCGCGCCCGAGGCACCCGCACCGCCGGCACCCGCACCGCCGGCAGCCGAGCCTGTGGTGGCCGAGGCGGCACCGGAGACACCCGCACCCGCACCGGCCGCAGATGCACCGGCAGCGGCGGCTGCGGAGCCAGAGGCCCCGCCTGCCGAGCCGGCAGCGGCTGTCGCGGAGCCCGAGACCCCAGCGCCCGAGCCGGCAGCGGCCGCCGCGGAGCCCGAGCCCGCGGCGCCAGCCCCGGAGCCGGCGGCGCAGGCGGCCCCGGAGGAGGCGCCAGCGCCCGAGCCGGAGGCAGCCGCGCCCGAGCAGGAGGCCACGGCGGCCGCCGAGGACAGTGAGGAGACGACGACGGAGGCGAGCGCATAATGAGCACTGTGGAGATCGGAGCAAAAGACGTGAAGGCCCTGCGCGAGCGCACCGGCGCGGGGATGATGGACTGCAAGAAGGCGCTCACCGAGGCGGAGGGCGACATCGAGAAGGCGATCGAGATCCTGCGCGTCAAGCAGGGCAAGAAGATCCAGGACCTCGGCGAGCGCGCCGCGACGGAGGGCACGGTCCAGGCCTACGTGCACCCGGGGTCGAAGGTCGGCGTGCTGATCGAGGTCGACTGCAACACCGACTTCGTCGCCAAGAACGACGACTTCACCGCGTTCGCGCGCGAGGTCGCGATGCAGATCGCCGCGACGCCGACCGTCAAGTACGTCAGCCGCGAGGACGTCCCCGCCGACGAGCGCGACGCCGAGGCGCGCATCTACGAGCAGGAGGCCGCCGACAAGCCCGAGAACGTGCGCGAGAAAATCGTCTCGGGCAAGCTCGACTCGTGGCTTGCGACGATCGTGCTGCTCGAGCAGGAGATGCACAACCCGAAGTTCGAGGGCAAGACCGTCCAGCAGCTGCGCGACGAGCTCACCGCAACCACCGGCGAGAACGTCGTGATCCGGCGCTTCGCCCGCTTCGCGATAGGCCAGTAGGCGTCTGGCGCGGATAGGCTCTGGCGCCGATGGCCCCTGCCTTCAAACGCATCCTGCTGAAGCTCTCGGGCGAGGCGCTGATGGGCGAGCTCGACTTCGGCACCGACCCCGAGCGCGTGGCGGCGGTCGCGCGCCAGGTGGCGGCTGTGCGCGACCAGGGCGTCGAGGTGGCGATCGTCGTCGGCGCCGGGCAACATCTACCGCGGCATGCAGGGCGCGGCCGCGGGCATGGACCGCTCGACCGCCGACTACATGGGCATGCTCGCGACCGTGCTCAACGCGCTGCCGCTGCAGGACGCGCTGGAGAAGATCGGCACGAACACGCGCGTGCAGTCGGCGCTGAGCATCTCCGAGGTCGCCGAGCCGTACATCCGCAGGCGCGCGATGCGCCACCTGGAGAAGGGTCGCGTGGTGATCTTCGCGGCCGGCACCGGCAACCCGTTCTTCACGACCGACACCGCCGCGGCGCTGCGCGCCGCGGAGATCCACGCGGAGATCATCCTGATGGCCAAGAACGGCGTCGAGGGCGTCTACAGCGCCGACCCGGCGCTCGACCCGACGGCGCGGTTCATCCCCGAGATCACCCACATGGAGGCGCTCGAGCGACGCCTGCGCGTGATGGACTCGACCGCGCTCGCGCTGTGCATGGAGAACGGCATGCCGCTGAACGTCTTCAACATGGACGACGACAGCAGTCTCGCGCGGATAATCTCAGGCGAGCGCGTGGGCACGCTCGTAACGACAGCCGGAGGAGACGACGATGGCCGCTGAGAACCTGATCGACGAACTGCTCGAGGACGCCGGCGAGCGCATGAGCAAGTCCGTGGAGTCCGCCACGCACGAGTTCTCGACCGTGCGCACCGGCCGCGCGAGCCCCGCGCTGCTCGACCGCATCGTCGTCGACTACTACGGCGCGATGACGCCGCTGAACCAGCTCTCGACGATCTCCGCGCCGGAAGCGCGCCTGCTGAGCGTGCAGCCCTACGACAAATCCTCGATCAAGGCGATCGAGAAGGCGATCAACGAGTCCGACATCGGGCTGACGCCGTCCAACGACGGCAACGTCGTGCGCCTGGTCGTGCCCGAGCTGACCGAAGAGCGCCGGCGCGAGCTGGTCAAGGTCGTGCGCAACCTCGCCGAGGAGGGGCGCGTGGCGGTTCGCAACGTGCGCCGCGACACGATGCAGCACCTGCGCGAGCTGAAGGCCGAGGGCGAAGCGTCCTCCGACGACGAGCACCGCGCGGAGGTCGAGCTGCAGAAGCTGACCGACGCGCGCATCGGCGATCTCGACGGCGTGCTCAAGGCCAAGGAAGAGGAGATCCTCGCGGTCTGATGGCGGCCGCCGGGCAACCCGTCGCGGCGCGCTACGTGGCGATCATCACCGACGGCAACGGGCGCTGGGCGCGAGCGCGCGGCGTGCCCGTCAACGACGGCCACAGCGCCGGCGCGGACACCGTCAAGGCGCGCCTGCGCGACGCGGCCGAGCTCGGCATCGAGGAGCTGACCGTGTACTCGTTCTCGACCGAGAACTGGTCGCGCCCCGCCGAGGAGGTCCAGGGGCTGATGGAGATGTTCTCGCGGCGGATCGCCGGCGAGACGCCCGAGCTGCACGAGGAAGGCGTGCGCATGCGCTTCATCGGCCGCCGCGAGGGCGTCGACGAGCGGCTGGCCGAGCAGATGGCCTGGGCGGAAGAGCTCACCGGCGCCAACGAGCGCGATCACGCTGTTCGTCGCGTTCAACTACGGCGGGCGCGCCGAGATCCTCGACGCCGCCCGGCGCTTTGCAGCCAGAGGGTGGCGCGGGCGGCCGCAGGCCGGCAAGCCGGGCCCCTCGCTCTTCAATCTGATGAGGCGGAGTTCCGCGCGTGCCTGTATGCGCCCGAGATGCACGACCCCGACCTGATCATCCGCACCAGCGGCGAGCGGCGCCTGTCGAACTACCTGCTGTGGCAGTCGGCGTACTCCGAGCTCGTGTTCCGCGAGGAGCTGTGGCCGGACTTCACGCGCGAGGCACTCGAGCAGTCGCTCGCCGAGTACGCCGAGCGCCGGCGCCGGTTCGGCGGGCGATGAGCGGCGGCTGATGTCCAGCGGGCCGCACACACCCGGGCGGCGCCCGCGCGGCGCAGTCGGCCGCGAACGAGACAGCGCGCCGCGGTGGCGGTCGTCGCTCACCCTCGCGCGGGCGCCGCGGCGGCGGGCGCAGTCGCGAGCGTGCCCGGCGCGAGCCCGGCTCGGACCTGCGCGCGCGCGTGCTCGCCGCGATCCCCGCGATCGCGGTGGCGCTGTTCCTCGTGATCGAAGGCGGGCTCGTGTTCGCGCTCGGGATGTTCGTGCTCGGGGTCATCTGCATGCACGAGCTCTACGGCATGTACCAGCGCGCGCAACCGGCGCGCCTGGCCGGCTTCATCGCGCTCGCCGGGCTGCTCGCCGCGGCGCTGTACGGCGACCAGTTCCAGGTGCTGCTCGTCGCGGTCGCGGCGCTGCCGCTCGTGTTCGGGCTGACGCTGCTGCAGCCGCGGCCATCGGTCGGCGGGATCGCGATCACGCTGCTGGGCATCTACTGGATCGGCTTCGCGCTCGCGCACGCCGTGCTGCTGCGCGGCCTGCCGCACGGGCTCGGCATCGTCATCGACGTGCTCGTCGGCACCTTCCTCGGCGACACCGGCGCCTACCTCGGCGGGCGCATGTTCGGTCGCCGCCCGCTCGCGCCGAGCATCTCGCCGAACAAGACCGTCGAGGGCCTCGTGATCGGCATGCTGTTCGCCGTGCTCGGCGTGTGGATCGCGGGGCGCTACCAGGAATGGCTGCCGGGCACGCACGCGCTCGTGCTCGGCCTCGGCGTCGCGCTCGTCGCGCCCATCGGCGACCTGTTCGAGTCGTTCGTCAAGCGCGAGGCCGGCATCAAGGACTCCGGCGGCCTGTTCGGCGCGCACGGGGGCGCGCTCGACCGTCTCGACGCGGTGCTGTTCACGGCCGTCGTCAGCTACTACGTCTGGTCGGCGTACGTGCACTGAGCGTGAGACGCTCATTCCCGCATTTTGCGGGAGTTTCATCCCTACTGGTCCGGTCGCATACCTCATGTGGGTCATTACAAGCGGTTAGTGTCTCCTGAAGTCCGGGATCGGTCCGAGAACCCGGAGCGAGGAAGGAGAAAGGGTATGACCCACTTAAAGATCGTTGGGCTGGTTGTAGCTGCCGTGCTTGCCATCGGCGCGGTCTTCGCGGCGAGCGCCTCGGCGGCACTGCCAGAATACAGGACGTGCATCAAAGCGAAAATAAAAGGAACGGGCACATTCAGCGACAAGCTCTGTTCGGTCCCCTCCAAAGGCGGCAAGAAGGAAGGCGGATACGAACTGGGCGAATGGAACCAGGGCAAAAAGACGACCTTCACCGGCAAGGCTGGCGTAACCACATTCGACGCCTACATCCCCGAAAACGAAGCCGAACCATGGAAGGGCGGTACGGTCATCGGCTCGGTCGTGTGCAAATCGGGCAAGATCGCAGGCGAAATCACCGGACCAAAGACGAGTACCGAAACGATCACGTACAGCAGCTGCGCGGACGCAGGCAGGAAGTGCAGCTCGGTCGGCGAGAAGGCTGGCACGATCAAGACCCAGCCGCACCTGGATACGCTGGTGTACGGGATCTTCGGCGGCAAAAAACCCAAAAAATTATTATTAACATCTGTGGCAGAAAGCATCGACTGCGAAGGCATCACGATCGCGATTGACGTGTCCGCGCTGGGCGAAATCAGCGGCGACGTCAACACGATAAGCAAGTCGTCGGTGGAATCCCTCAGCGTCAACGCGGCAGGGGGACAGGGAGAAGTCTTCTGCGAAGGGTCTCCGGATGGCAACCCCGGCCCGTTCTTCCTCACCGCTGAAATCGACGGTACAACGCTCCCGATGGGAGAGAGCACCACTGCGTCGCTGAAGGGCGAAGCGATGATGATCGAGGCATAGCCCGAGCAACAGCCGGTAGTCGGAACGGTAGGCGGTACGTGTGGGGCCTACGGGTCCCACACGTACCGCGGAGCAGGCGGGCTGCACCGCTTGAGGGGGCACGGGGCAAGGTGGCTGCAACGCTTGTGGGGCACGGGGCTCTTGCCCCTGCGGCGCCGGCGCAAGCGTCGCGTCTGCGTCATGATCGCGTCGTGCCCCTCGCCCCAACACGAGCGCCGCGCGCGCATGCCTGAGCCCAAGCGCCTCTTGATCCTCGGCTCGACCGGCTCGATCGGCACGCAGGCGCTGGACGTGTGCGCCCGCAGCGACGAGCTCGAGCTCGTCGGGCTCTCCGCGGGGCGCTCGTGGGAGGCGCTGGTCGCGCAGGCGCGGGCGCACGGCGTCGCGCGGATCGCGCTCGGCGACGCGCACGCGGCCGCGCGCGCGAGCGAGGCGTGGACCGACGGCAAGGTGCTCGCGGGCGCGGAGGGGCTCGTGCGGCTGGTGGTCGAGTCCGGCGCCGAGCTCGTGCTGAACGCGCTCGTCGGCTCGGTCGGGCTCGGGCCAACCGTCGCGACGCTCGGCGAGGGCATCGACCTGGCGCTCGCCAACAAGGAGTCGCTGGTCGTCGGCGGCGAGCTCGTGACGGCGCTCGCCGAGGCCACGGGCGCGCGGATCGTGCCGGTCGACTCCGAGCACACCGCGCTTCACCAGCTGCTCGCGGGGCAGCCGCCCGGCGCGGTGCAGCGTCTGACGATCACCGCCAGCGGCGGCCCGTTTCGCGGGCGCCGGCGCGAGCAGCTCACCGACGTGACGGTCGCCGAGGCGCTCGCGCACCCGACGTGGGCGATGGGCGGCAAGATCACGATCGACTCGGCGACGCTGATGAACAAGGGCCTCGAGCTGATGGAGGCGCATCACCTGTTCGGCACGCCGTATGAGCGCATCGACGTGGTCGTGCACCCGCAGTCGCTCGTGCACGGGCTCGTGCAGCTCGCCGACGGCGCGATGCTCGCGCATCTCGGCCCCCCCGACATGCGCATCGCGATCTCCTACGCGCTGCACGGCGGCGAAAGCGTGCGGCTGCCGATCGCGCCGCTCGACCTGCAGCAGGTCGGCGAGCTGAGCTTCGAGGCGGTCGACCTGGAGGCGTTCCCGTGCCTACGCCTGGCGGGCGAGGCCGCGCGGGAGGGCGGCACCGCGCCGTGCGTGCTGAACGCCGCCAACGAGATCGCCGTGCACGCGTTCCTCGAGGGCCGGCTGCGCTTCCTGGAGATCTCCGAGGTGATCGAGCGCACGCTCGCCGAGCTTGGCAGCGAGCCGGTGCGCTCGTTCGAGTCGCTGTACGAGGCCGACCGCGAGGCGCGCGAGGCTGCGCGTGAGGCCGTCGCGGCGCTGGCCTGAGCGCCCGGCACAGGGCAAGCGCGCCATCCGGGCGCCGATCTCTTGAAAGAGATTCTCAGCCGGCCTGCAGCGCCTCGAGCACCTGCTCGAAACGCCGCATCCGCGGGTCCTGCTCGCCGACGATCCGCGTCAGCCACATGCGGATTGCCTCGACGTCGAGGTCTTCGACGCAGACCAGCACCTGTTCGAGGTCGAGCCAGTCCTTGGGACGGTCGAAGGCGATCTTGCACACCAGCAGGTGCTCGGGGGCGAGGATCGGCAGCCTGTCCTCGCCGAAGGGCACGACACGCGTATCGCGGCGCATCGCCTCGTGGAGGTCGTCGTAGGCGAAGAACAGGTCCACGGGCGTGCGCCCCCACCACACACGGCACTGGCCATCGCGCTCGAGCGACAGCTGGTCGCGGTTCTCGCCCACGCCCAGCGGCGCGAGCGCGTCGAACACGGCCGCGCTCGACGCCGGCTCGAGGAAGACGTTGAGGTCGATGTCGTCGGTCGCACGCGGCTCGGCGTAGTACGCGAGCGCGAGCGCGCCGCCGAACGCGTGCGCGACGCGCGCCTGCTCCAAGCGCGAGTGGATCGCGACGATCTTCTCCGGGAGGCTGGGCTCGCTCATGCAGGAGCCGAGCGGATGTGGGGGAAGCGTGGCTGCGACGGTGCCCGCACGGACGGCAGCCTGTCGGCGAGCAGCAGCAGATCGCGCAGCGTCTCGCCGCGCGCGCCGGGGGATGCGGTGATCCATCTCGCCGCCGCCCTGGCGCTGTCGGACACCGGCTCGGCGACGCCGGGCTCGAGCGCGTCGAGCAGCAACCTCGTGAGCACCGGGCGCGGCGTGCTCCCGCTCGCGAGCTCGGCGAGCAGCTCGCCGGCAGCCTGATTGGGGCTGTGCGCCGCCACCGGCGCGCCGACACGCAGCGCGATCTCGCGCAGCTTCTGTGCTCTGAGCGGGCGCGAGGAGCGCGCGCGGGCATGCTCGACGACGTCGGGGGTGAGCGTGCGGAACGTCGCGAGCGTGCGCCCGCGCGGGCCGGCGGGCGTCGTTCGGGACTCGCGGATCTCCCACGTTCCGCCGGGACGAGCGACCACATATGCCATAGTGGGATATTCTACCACTAGTGACGCATATAGATGCTTGCCGATCGCTGCAAAGTCGCGCCCGCCCGCAACGCAAGCGACGGGAAACCCGCCCGCGCCTGCCACACTGAGGCCCATGAGCTGGGTCCTGACCATCCTCGGCATCGTCGCGCTGATCGTGCTGCACGAGCTCGGGCACTTCACCGCCGCCAAGGCCGTCGGCATGCGCGTCGAGCGCTTCTCGCTGTTCTTCCCGCCGACGCTGTTTCGCGTGCGCCGGGGCGAGACCGAGTACGCGATCGGCGCGATCCCGGCGGGCGGCTACGTGAAGATCACGGGCATGAGCCCGGAAGAGCTCGACGGGCTCGACCCGGAGGTCGCCGCGGCGCGCCTACTACAACCAGGCGCCGTGGAAGCGGATCGTCGTGATCCTGGCGGGCCCGGCGTGAACATCGCTGATCGCGTTCGCTGCTGTTCTGGGCGGTGCTGTTCAGCGGCAGCCTCAACGGCGCGATCGCGCTCGGAACCTCGACCCGTCGGTCCAGACGCTCGTGGCGACCACCTCCGTGCAGGCGATCGAGCAGGGAGCGCCGGCCGAGGGCGTGCTGCAGCCGGGCGACCGGATCGTCGCGGTCGAAGGGCAAGCCGGCGAGCGTCGCGAGCGCGGTCGTCGCGGATCTCGCGCGCATCGCTGCGCCGGCGCGCTCGTCAACGGCTGCCGCGCGAGCACGCCCGTGCGCCTGACCGTGCGCCGCGGCGGACGCGACGCTGACGCTGTCGATCTACCCGCGCTACAGCAAGGAAGTCGGCAGGATGCTGATCGGCTTCGACTTCGGCCCGGCCGCAAAACACTTCGGCGTGCTCGCCGCCGCCGGCGCCGCGGTGAGCGAGATGTGGCACGTGACGACCGAGACGCTCACCGGCTTCGGCCACGCGCTCACCAGCTCGAAGGCGCGCAAGCAGCTCTCGAGCATCGTCGGCATCACCCAGTACGCGCACGAAAGCGTCGCCGCGGGCGCCGGCTACGGGCTCGTGTTCCTCGGCTTCCTCTCGCTGATCCTGGCGGTCATCAACCTGTTCCCGTTCCTGCCGCTCGACGGCGGGCACATCCTGTGGTCGGTCGCCGAGAAGGTGCGCGGCCGGCGGATCTCGCTGGCGGCGATGTACCGCTTCAGCTCGGTCGGGATCGTCCTGCTGGTGTTCCTCGTGATCAACGGCATCAGCAACGACATCAGCCGCCTGGCGGGCTGACGCACACCCAGCTCTTGACCAGCGGCCCGATGCGCTCGGGCCGCGCGGGGCCGAACAGCGCCTCGAGCTCCGCTGCGGCTGCAGCAGCGAGATCTCCTCCCAGCTCGCCGGTCGCGCCCAGGCGCCAGTAGGGCCTGCGCAGCGCGCGCCGGGCAGCCAGTGCGCGCCCGGCAGCAGCGAGTGCGGCTCGATCGGGAACGAGCGCGCGGGGGTCTGCACGAACCAGCCGCGCGCCACGCGCCGCAGCTCGGCGGCGAACGCCGCGCGGCGCGCCGGCGGCACGTGCTCGATCACGCTCGAGCAGTACACGAGGTCGAACTCGCGTCGGCGAACGGCAGCCCCTCGGCGGCGTCCGCGCGCACGAACGGGCCCGGGATAGCCGGGCGCTCGAGCAGGTCGACGCCGGTGATGTCGAGCTCGGGCTCGAGTGCGCGCAGGCCGAGCGCTGCCGCAGCCGACGTCCAGCACGCGCGCCCCCGGCCGCAAGGCGCGTGAGCGCGAAGAAGCGCTCGTGGCGGCGGGCCCGCGCGCGCGCCGCAAGCGGCGAGGCGAGGCGCGCCAGCGGGCCGTGTGCGGTGGCGTAGACGTCGGGCATCGTAGAATCAGCCTATGGCCTCCGAGCGGCAGATCCACGTCGGCGCCGTCCCGGTCGGCGGCGGCGCGCCCGTCGCGGTGCAGACGATGACCAAGACCGAGACCGCCAACCTGCAGGCGACGATGGAGCAGATCCGCACGGTCGCCGACGCCGGCGCGGACATCGTGCGCGTGGCGGTGCCGCGCGAGCAGGACGCCGAGGCGCTGAAGACGATCGTCGCCGAGTCGCCGATCCCGGTGATCGCCGACATCCACTTCAACCACACGCTCGCGCTGAAGGCGATCGAAGCGGGCGCGCACTGCGTGCGCCTGAACCCCGGCAACATCGGCGGCCCCGAGAAGGTCGCCGAGGTGATCGCGCTGGCCAAGCAGCGCGGCACGCCGCTGCGCGTCGGCGTCAACTCCGGCTCGCTGCCCAAGCACCTGCGCCAGCTCGAGTACGACAACCCCGTCGAGGCGCTCGTCACGGCCGCGATCGAGACCGTCGAGCTGATGGAGAGCCTCGACTTCGACAACTTCAAGGTCTCGATGAAGTCGACCTCCGTGCCCAACACGATCGCCTCCAACCGCATGCTCGCCGAGAGGATCCCCTACCCGCTGCACCTCGGGGTCACCGAGGCCGGCACCAAGTGGTCGGGCTCGCTGAAGTCCGCCGTCGGGCTCGGCACGCTGCTCGCCGACGGGATCGGCGACACGATCCGCATCTCGCTGTCCACCTTCCACGCCGAGGAGGAGGTCAAGGTCGCCTGGGAGATCCTCAAGGCGCTGAAGCTGCGCGAGCGCGGCCCCGACCTGATCGCCTGCCCGACCTGCGGGCGCCTGCAGTTCGACATGGACAGCGTCGTCGCCGAGGTCGAGCGGCGCCTGGAAGCCTACGAGGACCCGATCGAGGTCTCGGTGCTCGGCTGCGCGGTCAACGGCATCGGCGAGGCGCGCCACGCCGACTTCGGCATCACCGGCGCCAAAGACATGGGCATGATCTACTCCAAGGGCGAGCCGCTGAAGAAGGTCCCCACCGAGCAGCTCGTCGATGAGCTGTTCAAGGAGATCGACCGCTACTACGCCGCCGGCAAGACCGTGCAGCGCGACGAGGCCGCCGCCGCCGAGGCGCGCGCGTGGCTGGCCGAGAACGAGGACGACACCGCGATGACGCCCGAGCGGATCGCCGCGCTGGAAGCCGCCGCCGCACAGGAGGACGCGAGCGCCGGCGCGGTGCTCGAGTCGATGCTGGCATCATCCCCGCAGGGGGAGCCGGCCATCGCGCTCGACGAGGCCGTCTCGCCGGTCGCGGGGCGGCGCTTCAGCCGCAACTGAGCGCCTCGCGCGGGGTCGCGTTCACTGCGAACGCCGCCCGCGCGAAGCGCGCCTATAAAAAGTCGTCCTAGGAGCAGGCGGCGAACCGCTCCGCGACCTTGGGCCAGTTGACGACGTTCCACCACGCGTCGATGTAGTCGGGGCGGCGGTTCTGGTACTTCAGGTAGTAGGCGTGCTCCCACACGTCGACGCCGAGCAGCGGCGTCTTGCCGTCTGAGATCGGGTTGTCCTGGTTGGCAGAGCCAACGATCGCGAGGCCGGAGCCGTCGTGCACGAGCCACGACCAGCCCGAGCCGAACTGGTTGATGCCGGTTTCCTTGATTTTGGCCTGGAAGTCGGCGAACGAGCCGAACGTCGAGGCGATCGCGTCCGCCAGCGCGCCGCCGGGCTCGCCGCCGCCGTCCGGACCCATGTTCTCCCAGAACATCGTGTGGTTGTAGTGGCCGCCGCCGTTGTTTTTGACAGCCGTGGCTTGTCTGCCGGAACCTGGCTCAGGTCGCTGAGCACGTCCTCGACCGGCGTGTCCGCCAGCGCGGTGCCCTCCAGCGCCGCGTTCACCTTGGTCACGTACGCCTGGTGGTGCTTGTCGTGGTGGAATTCCATCGTCGCCTTGTCGATGTGAGGCTCGAGCGCGTCGTAGGCGTACGGGAGCGGCGGAACGGAATAGGCCATGTCGGGCTCCTTGTCGGGTCGTCGTCGAGGTTCTTCGGTCTCTCAGCGCTGTTCTATCAAAGGCGGCGAGCCGCGCTTCGGATTAGTCTGTCCGGCGATGACCCCGCTCGTCACCGGCCGCCCGGGTCGCCCCGCCGCCTGCACGCGCGAGGCCGCACTCGAGCTGGCACGCAAGCGCTTCCTCGCAGGCGAACGCGTCGACGTGCAGGCGCTCGCGCGCGAGCTCGGGCTCGCGCGCGCGACAATGCACCGCTGGTTTCAGACGCGCGAGCTGCTGCTCGGCGAGGTGCTCGCGACGCTCGCCGAAGAGCGGCTGTCGGCGATCCGCGCGCGGACGTCGGCGGCGCGGGCGCGCCCGCGCTGCTGCAGACGCTCGACAGCTTCAACCGCGAGGTCGCCGCGACCCGCGGCATGCGCGCGCTGCTCGCCCAGGAGCAGGAGCGGGCGCTGCGGATCCTCACCTCCAGCGCCGGGCTCGTGCAGCCGCGCGTGGTCGCGCGCATCGAGCGCCTGATCGACGCCGAGGTGCAGGCGGGCGAGTTCGTCCCGCCGACGCCCCCAGACGTGCTCGCGTACGCGATCGTGCGGCTCGGCGAGGCGTTTCTCTACAACGACGCGCTCGCCGGGATTCGCGGCGACACCGAGCGCCTGCGCCAGGTCCAGGCGGCGCTGCTCGGAACGCCCGCGCGCTAGGGGGATTTGCGTCTTTCGTGCCCTACTATGCCTAAAATCCCCCAATCGCGGCACAGCCGCTGGGGCGGAGCCGCATGAGCAGGAGGAGAGAGGGATGCGACACGGACGCAGATCCGGTTACACGCGCGTGCTCGGACGGCGCGCGCGGCTGCTCGCCGCCGTCGGCCTGGCGGCGCTCGCGGCGATTGGGGCGATGGCGGGCACGGCGTCGGCCAAGAAGGCAACGACGGTCTGGCTGTGCAAGCCCGGGCTGATGAACGACCCCTGCACGCAGCCGCTGACGACGACGGTCGTGCAGACCGACGGCGCCACGAGCACCGAAAAGGCCAAGCCGAACAAAAAAGCGCCGATCGACTGCTTCTACGTGTATCCCGACGGTCAGCGAACAGCCGACCGAAAACGCGAACCTGGAAATCGAACCGCAGGAGACGCAGGTCGCGATCGACCAGGCCTCGCGCTTCTCGGAGGACTGCAAGGTGTATGCGCCGATGTATCCGCAGATCACGCTCGCGGCGCTCAACAGCGCGGGCCGATCAGCCCGAGGCGCCAGCATCAAGGCCTACGAGGGCGTGGCCGCGGCGTTCGCCGAATACCTCGCGAAGTACAACAAGGGCCGCGGCTTCGTCCTGCATCGGGCACTCGCAGGGCTCGCTGCTGCTCGAGCAGCTGATCAAAGAACAGATCGACCCCAACCCCGCGCTGCGCCAGCCAGCTCGTCTCCGCCGACCTGATGGGCGGCAACGTGCTCGTGCCCGAAGGCCAGCTCGTGGGCGGCACCTTCCAGAACGTCCCCGTCTGCCAGGCGGCCGCGCAGACGCACTGCGTGATCGCCTACTCGACGTTCCTCAAAGAACCGCCGGAAGGCGCGTTCTTCGGGCGCCCCGACAGCCCGCTGCTCGGGCCGGGCGTGGAAAACAAAGGCGAGGAAGTCGTGTGCGTGAACCCGGCGCTGCTCAGCCAGAGCGGCGCCACCGGGCCGCTGCTGCCGTACGCCTCGACGACGCCGTTCCCGGGCGGGCTCGGGCTCGTCCAGGAAACGCCGACCGGCCCCACCCCGTGGGTGGCCGCCCCCGGGGAGTACACGGCGCAGTGCCACAAAGAAAACGGCGCCAGCTGGCTGCAGGTCAACCCCGTGGGCACGGCCGTCGACCCGGCGGAATACGTCAAGGAAGAGCTCGGGCCGGACTGGGGGCTGCACCTGTACGACGTCAACATCGCGCTCGGCAACCTCGTCAACACGACGGCGATCCAGGCCGCCGTCTACGCGTTCGAAGCCTGAGCCTCCGGGCGCGCCGTCGCGGTGGGGTATACCCTCCCGCGGCGGCGCCCTCCGGACCGCTCGAGCGAACGTGACCCGCCTCTCCGAATACCTCCTGCCCACCGAGAAGCAGCCGCCCGCCGACGCGGAGGCGATCTCGCACAAGCTGATGGTCAGGGCCGGCCTGATCCGCCAGATGGGCGCGGGCATGTGGACGTGGCTGCCCGCCGGCTGGCGCGTGCACCAGCGCGTCGTGGCGATCATCCGCGAGGAGATGGACGCGATCGGCGCGCAGGAGATGCTGATGCCGGTGCTGCAGCCGGCCGAGCTGTGGCGCAAGACCGGGCGCCTTGGAATCGAGGAGCTGTTCAAGCTCACCGACCGCAAGGGCTCGGAGCTCGTGCTGGCGATGACCCACGAGGAGGCCGTCACCTTCCACATCGCGCAGATCGTGCGCTCCTACCGCGACCTGCCGCTGATCGTCTACCACTTCCAGGTCAAGGAGCGCGACGAGGCGCGCCCGCGCGCCGGCGTGCTGCGCACGCGCGAGTTCATCATGAAGGACGCCTACAGCTTCGACCGCGACCAGGCGGGGCTGGAGCAGAGCTACGCGCTGCACGTCGGCGCCTACGACCGCATGATGGAGCGCACCGGGCTGCGCTTCTACCGCGTCGAGGGCGACGTCGGCATGATGGGCGGCGACGGGCGCCCACGAGTACATGGCGCCGTGCGCCGCCGGCGAGGACGAGGTCGTGCTGGGCGACGACGGCTACGCCGCCAACGCCGAGGTCGTGCGCGCGGCGAGCGGGCGTCGACGAGCTGCGCGACGGCGAGACTGATCGCGGGCGAGGCAGATTCGCATCGAGCCGGCGATCGAGATCGGCAACATCTTCAAGCTCGGCACCCGCTACTCCGAGCCGCTCGGCGCGCGCTATCTCGATGAGGCCGGCGCCGAGCAGCCGATCTGGATGGCCTCCTACGGGATCGGCCCCGCGCGCATCGTCGCCGCCGCGGTCGAGCAGTTCGCCGACGAGCACGGCATCTCCTGGCCGCGGGCGCTCGCGCCGTTCGCCGTGCACCTCGTGGCGCTCGGCAAGCCCGGCACGCCCGAGCGCGACGCCGCCGACGCGTGTACGAGACGCTGCTGCAGGGCCGGCGTGGAGGTCCTCTACGACGACCGCGACCTCGGCCCCGGCGAGAAGTTCGCCGACGCCGAGCTGCTCGGCTGCCCGCTGCGGCTGACCGTCGGGCGCCGCTCGCTGGAGTCCGGCGAGATCGAGGTGCAGCTGCGCCGCGGTCGCGCCGAGGCGGCCCGCCGCTGGCGCTCGCGAGCGAGCCCGCGCAGCTGCTGCGCGCGGTGGACGAGCTGTGGCAGAGCCTCCCCTAGAGCACCCGCCGCCGCGCCTGAGCGTGCGGCGCCTGTTCGGACTCGACCGCTCCGGGCCGCCGCCGCCGCAGACGCAGGCCGGCCAGCCGCTGCGGCCGTGGACGCTGCCCAACGCGATCGGCTTCGCGCGCCTGGCGCTGATCCCCGCGTTCCTGATCGTCGCGCTCTCCAGCCGCGACGGCGTCGGCGCGCCCGAGGCGACGCTGTTCGGGGTCATCGGCTGGGGCGACTACGCCGACGGCATCGCCGCGCGGGTCAGCGGCCAGTACAGCCGCCTGGGCGCGCTGATGGACCCCGTCACCGACCGCCTGCTCGTGATCTCCGGCGTCGTCGTGACGTGGCGCTTCGAGCTGTTGCCGCGCTGGGCGCTCGCGCTGCTCGCCGCGCGCGAGCTCTCGATGCTCGCGATCGGGCGCTACGGCCTCGCACGCGGCGTCGAGCTGCGCATCAACTGGCCGGGGCGGCTCGCCGTCGCGCCCGTGATGGGGTCGTTCTTCTTCGCCATGACCGGGCTGCACGACGTTCGCCGAGGTGCTGCTGTACGTCGGCCTCGCGCTGGCGCTCGCCGCGAGCGCGCTGTACGCGCGCACCGGCGCTGCGCTGCACCGCTGCGCCGCCCAGAGCCTCAAGCTCAGCCTGACCTTTTGGGCTATACTGGCGCGCGTGGCCGGCGACGCCGGCGTCTGGCAAACCGGCGCAGGACGGCGTTAGTCCGCGAGAGGAGAGAGCCCCATGGACGAGACGTTCCCCGACCTTGGCTCGTTGACGGATGTCGAACTCAAAGACGTCATCCGCCAGCTGACCGAGGAGGAGACCGAGATCTCCTACAAGCGGCGCATCCTGCACGGCAAGATCGACATCCTGCGCGCCGAGCTCGTCAACCGCCTGCGCAACAAGCACGAGGACGGCGAGATCACGATCACCGGCGAGGACGTCCAGCGACTCACCGACATCCTGGCCAACCGCCAGCAGTAAAGCGGCGATGGCCCTGCACTGCACCGAGTGCGGCTTCCTCAACGACGAGGGCGCCAACTACTGCCAGCGCTGCGGCGCGCTGCTCGCGCGCGGCGACGGCGAGGGCGCCGGGGCGGGCGAGGGCGGATCCGATCACCGCGACGTATCGGATCGACGAGACCGGCGAGCTCGTCCCGGTCGAGATCGGCGAGGTCACCGCGCGCGGCCCCGCGCTGGTGATCCGCGCGGGCGGCGGGCGCGTGGGGGAGAGCTTCCCGATCGACGGCGAGCGCATGAGCATCGGCCGGCGCCCCGAATGCGAGGTGTTCCTCGACGACGTCACCGTCTCGCGCGACCACGCGCTGCTGATCCACCGCGGCGAGCACTGGTACCTGGACGACTGCGGCTCGCTGAACGGCACCTACGTCAACCGCTCGCGGATCGAGTCCCATCGCCTGGAGGAGGGCGATGAGGTGCAGATCGGCAAGTACAAGCTGACCTTCCACGCGCGCTGATGGCCGCACACGCGACACCCACAGACGCGGAGCAGGTGGCGCTCGCCGATTCGGGGACAGGCGAGCTGGCCGCGCAGGATCCGCACGATGGCGCGCAGGGCGCCAAGCGCCAGAAGTCGCTGACGATCGGCGCCGTGTGCAAGGCGCTCGCGCAGGAGTTCCCCGACATCTCGATCTCGAAGATCCGCTACCTGGAGGACCAGAAGCTGCTGACGCCGCGGCGCACGCCCGGCGGCTACCGGCTCTACACGCAGGGCGACGTCGCGCGCCTGCGCACGATCCTGCGCATGCAGCGCGACGAGTTCCTGCCGCTGCGCGTGATCCGCCAGGAGCTCGCTGCCGGGCGCGGCGGCGCGGAGGGACGGGCCTGGATACCCCGCCGGCTCCCGGTCGCGTCGGGCGCGAGGGCGCGCGCGCGTGGCGCCCGAGCGTGAGCGTGCGCGAGGCGACCGGCGCGCTGTACTCGATCGACGACGTGCTCGAGGAGACCAAGGCCGAGGCCAAGCTCGTGCGCGAGCTCGAAGAGTACGGCGTCGTCAAGGGCGAGATGCGCGGCGGCGTGCGCTACTTCGACGAGACCGAGCGCGAGATCATCGCGGCGGTCGCCGAGCTCGCCCGCTACGGCGTCGGCGGGCGCAACCTCAGGGTCTTTCGCTCCTCCGCCGACCGCGAGGCCAACCTGCTCCAGCAGATCCTCGCGCCGGCGCTGCGCTCGCGCAACCCCGAGCGCCGCAAGGAGGCGGTCGACGCGCTCGAGAACCTCGCCGCGGTCGCCACGCACCTCAAGCACCTGCTTGCTCATCCGCGACCTGCGCAAGATCGTCCGCTGACGCCCGATGAGCGACGCGCGACCTGCGCTCGCTGATCCGCGAGATCCCCGACTTCCCGAAGCCGGGGATCGGCTTCAAGGACATCACGCCGCTGATGGCCGACGCGGGCGCGCTTGCTGACGCTGTCGCGCGGCTGGCGGAGTACGCGCGCCCGCTCGACGTCGACTGCGTGGTCGCCGCCGAGGCGCGCGGCTTCCTGCTGGGGCCGGCGCTCGCGCTCGAGCTCGGCGCGGGCTTCGCGCTCGCGCGCAAGCCCGGCAAGCTCCCGTACGAGACGGTCAGCGCCGAGTACATGCTCGAGTACGGCGCCGGCACGCTCGAGCTGCACACCGACGCGCTCGCCGCCGGGCGCCGGGTGCTCGTGCACGACGACCTGCTCGCCACCGGCGGCACCGCCGCGACGCTGTGCGAGCTGGCCGAGCAGCTCGGCGGCGAGGTCGTCGGCTGCGGCTTCCTGATCGAGCTCGCGTTCCTGGACGGGCGCGAGCGGCTGGCCGGGCGCGACGTGCACGCGCTGCTGACGTACGAGTCCTAGGCTTGGCCTCGTGCCCACCGCGCGTCGCAGCCGCACGATCGCCGCGCCGGCGCAGGAGCTGTGGGAGCTCGCTGCGCGACCCGCATCACCTGCCGCGCTGGTGGCCGCGCGTGACGCGCGTCGAGGACGTCGAGGAGGATGCGTTCACCGAGGTGATGAAGACGCGCAAGGGCAAACTCGTGCGCGCCGACTTCGACGTGTCGTGGGCGATGGCGAGCGAGCGCACGCTCACGTGGGTGCAGCGGATCGAGGGCACGCCGTTTGCGAGCGTGCTGAAGTCGGCCGAGACCGAGCTGCGGTTCACGCCCGTTGCCAGCGGAACGGCGCAGGCCTTGAGCGCGGGCGAGGAGCAGGCGGGCGGCGGGGCGGCGGGCGCCGCGCGGACGGAGGTGACGATCGAGCTGCGCCAGGAGATGGCCAGCGGCTCCGCCCGCTACAGCCCGTTCCTGAGCATCGCCCCGCGCTTCGGCGGGCCGCATGGTGCGCCGCGCGGCGGCGGCGACGCTCGATCAGGCGCTCGACGGCCTCGAGCGGATCAGTGGCTGACGCGGCGTCGCCCCCGGCGATGCGCTGGTGGGGCTGGGGCGACCCGGCGCATCCGCCGGTGCTGCCCGCGCACGCGCTGGATTCCTGCGCGAGACGGTCGGGCCTGGCCGAGCGCCCGCGCCCGCCGGTCGCGCTCGGCGAACGTGCGGCTGCCCGCGGCGAGGCTCCCACAGCAGGCGCTCGCGGCGCTGCGCGAGCATCGCTCGGCGCCGAGCATGTCCGCGACGGGCACGCCGAGCGCGTGCTGCACGCCGCCGGCAAGGGCTATCCCGACCTCGTGCGCCTGCGCGCGGGCGAGCCCGAGGGAGCGCCCGACGCGGTCGTCTATCCCGACGGGCACGAGCAGCTGCGCGCGCTGCTCGAGCTGTGCGCGCGCAGCTCGCTGGCGGTCGTGCCGTTCGGCGGCGGCACGAGCGTCGTCGGCGGCGTGGCGCCGCTGCGCGGCGAGCACGAGGGCGTGCTCGCGCTCGACATGGGCCGCATGGCGGACGTGCTCGCGCTCGACGAGGAGTCCGCGACGGTGACCGTGCAGGCCGGCATCCGGGCGCCGGCGCTCGAGCGCCACCTCGCCGCGCGCGGGCTCACGCTCGGGCACTTCCCGCAGTCCTACGAGTACGTCTCGCTGGGCGGCTGCGCGGCGACGCGCTCGGCCGGGCAGGCATCGAGCGGCTACGGCGCGATCGAGAAGATGGTGCTGGGCCTGCGCCTGGCGGCGCCCGCCAGCGAGATCGCGCTGCCGGCGCTGCCGGCGAGCGCCGCCGGGCCGGGCTTGCGCCAGCTGCTGGTGGGCTCGGAGGGCGCGCTCGGCGTGATCTCAGAGCTCGCGCTGCGCGTGCGCCCGGCGCCGCGAGAGCGCATCTACGAAGGCGTGTTCTTCGAGGACTTCGCCGCCGGCTCGCAGACGCTGCGGGCGCTCGCGCGCGAGCACGCGCTGCCGGACGTCGCGCGCCTATCAGACGAGCAGGAGACGCGCATGTCGCTCGCGCTGGCCGGCACCGGCGGCCTCAAGGGCCGCCTCGGGCGCGCCTACCTGCGGCTGCGCGGCTACCGCGAGGGCTGCCTTGCGATCCTCGGCTTCGAGGGCGCCGCCGAGGAGGTCGCGGCGCGGCGCGCCCGCGCGCTGGCGATCGTGCGCGGCTTTGGCGGGCTGACCGTCGGGCGCTCGCCGGGCGAGGCGTGGCGGGCGGGGCGCTTCGCGGCGCCGTACCTGCGCGATGAGCTGCTCACGCACGGGGTGATGGTCGAGACGCTCGAGACCGCCGCGCAGTGGTCGCAGCTGCCGCGCCTGCACCGCGCGGTCGGCGACGCGATCGCGGGGGCGCTCAACGCGGGCGGCACGCCGGGGCTTGTGATGTGCCACGTCTCGCACGTCTATGAGACCGGTGCCTCGCTGTACTTCACGCTGATCGCGCGCCAGCGCGAGGGCGATGAAATCGAGCAGTGGCGCGCAGTCAAGCAGGCCGCCGGCGAGGCGATCCTGGCCGGCGGCGGCACGATCACCCACCACCACGGCGTCGGGCGCGATCACGCGCAGTGGATGGCGCGGGAGGTGAGCGACGGGGGCGTCGCGGCGCTGCGAGCGCTGAAGTCCGAGCTCGACCCCGCAGGGATCATGAACCCGGGCAAGCTGCTCCCGCCGTCTTGAGCAACCTGTACCGTGCAAGGAAAGGCCGCGCCGCTATGCTCGCGCGGCTATCTTTGCTCTAAACGAGACCGGGGGGGCCATGCGAAAGATCATGTTCATCGTTGCCGCGTGCGCGCTTTGTAGCTTTGCGTTCGTGGCGTCGGCCCAGGCGGCAAGCCTGTTGAGCCGGGGCGCCCAAGGGCGCGAGTCGGCGAAGCCTTCTGCTGCCAAGGCGAAGGTCTACGAATGGTGTGGATCTGATTCGGGCTGTAGCTTCAAACTTGAGATCTGGAACAAAACGAAAACCTGGGGTGAATCCGGTATCACATACGGGACGCTCACCAAGGGTAAAAAAGGTGAGATCACCCTCACCCAGTATCCCGCAAACGGCGGGTGTTACGCTGTCTTTTACAAGGTGAGGGGTACCAAGAACTACTCGGGCGAAGAGCCGTCAGGCCAGGGCGCAGGCTGCTTCGCCCAGACGATAACCCTGACGTACGAGAGCTAGAGGATCGGCGTAGACCCAACGACCCATACGCCCCCGGTGGCCCGGGGGCGTATGCCTCATGCTTTCGGTCCAATGGCTAGTGCAGGCTGAACGGCCCGCGCAGGACGACGTGGCCCGGATGCGATGGTTTTGGCTTGGTCTCCTCGGTCAGCAGGATTTCGCGGTATTCGCCGGAGTTGCTCGGCAGCGTCGAGCCACCCGCGAGCTTGTGGGTCGAGCCGACGTCGGTGGTCTTGCTGAGCGGCAGCGCGCTGGTGGGCGAGTTGTATAGCCACACCGCGTAGTAGAAGCCCTTGGCCGAGGGGATGTGCTGAGCTTCGATGAAGAACGCCTGCTTGGCGCCTTCGGAGAGCACGTAGACGACGCCGATGCTGTTGCTCCTCGAGCCGTGCGTCGGCTTCAGCGAGATCGAGTTGTCGATCGTCGGGCCGGTTTTGGCGGCGGTGGTGGCGGTTTTGCTGGTGGTGCTCGCTTTTTTGCCGCTCGAGCCGCTGCCCACGATCAGCACGACCGCCACGATGACGGCCGCGGCGATCACCGCCAGCAGCACCGCGCCGCCGACGCGCGAGCTGCGCTGCGAGCGCGCGGGAGGGGGGGTGGGCGCCGCGCCGGCGCTGCTCGCGGGGGGCGCGG
This sequence comes from uncultured Solirubrobacteraceae bacterium, assembly GCA_963826985.1. Taxonomy (GTDB): domain Bacteria; phylum Actinomycetota; class Thermoleophilia; order Solirubrobacterales; family Solirubrobacteraceae; genus Palsa-744. The sequence goes on along the minus strand of CAWGYW010000002.1, from coordinate 913,621 downwards.
AGGAGAGATCGCCGACGCGCTGGGGAGCGGACGCGGGGCTCTCGGCAACGGGCGCAGCGGGGGAGGCGGGGGGCCCGGTCGCCGCCGGGATCTCCGCAAGCCCGGCGCCCGCCAGCGGCGCGAGCTGCGCGGCGATCTCGCCGGCCCACGCCCGCGCCGGCTCGGAGCTGCCGAGGTAGGTGCGCGTCCGCAGGCGCTCGGCCACGCCCGGCTGCTGGCCCAGCAGGTAGTCGCCGATCTCCAGGCGGCGCTCGGGCGTCAGCTCGCGCGCGCGGCGCGGGGCGAGCATCGCGAGCGCCGCGTGCGCGCGGTCGTGCACGGCGCGCTCGGCGATGCCAAGCAGCGTGGCGACCTCGGCGTAGCTCTTACGCTGGCGCAGCAGCAGCGATAGCGCCGCGCGCTGGTCGGGTGGGAGCTCGTCCAATCGACTCATGATGTGGGAACGTCCGCCACCGCAGGTGCAGGCCTCGCGGGGCCAGGTAGGGAAGGACCGTAGGCTATCGTGGCGCCGGGATGGCCACCGTGGACGCCGAGCAGATCAACCGCGCGATGCGCGGCTTTGACCGCCTGTACGGGATGGAGTTCCTCTCCTGCTCGGACACCGAGGTGCGCGCGCAGGTCACGGTGCGCGACGAGCTCAAGCAGCCGGCGGGGCTGGTGCACGGCGGCGTGTACGCGTCGATGGCGGAGTCGATGGCCTCGTTCGGGACGGCGCTGGGGGTCTTCGAGCAGGGAGAGCAGGCGATGGGCCTGTCCAACAACACGAGCTTCCTGCGCCCGATCACCGAGGGCGTCGTGCACGCGTGTGCGACGCGCGTGCACCGCGGGCGCACGACCTGGGTGTGGGACGTGCGCTTCAGCGACGATGCCGAGCGCACGTGCGCGGTCACGCGCATGACGATCGCGGTGCGCCCTGCCCCCGACGGCGCCCGGCCGCGGTCGCTCGCCTGAGCGCGCGTGCACGTTCAGAGCGCGTCGAGGATCGCGCTACCCGAGCGGGCGCAGCGGCGGGGGCACCTGCGAGGGCAGCGGCGTTTCGCCGAAGCCGGTGTTCGCGCAGCGCAGGGGCCAGCGGCGCTTCGGGCGCGCCGAGCTCGTTGATCGGCACGGCCGTGCGCGCGGCGGCGGCGGCGGCGCGCGCGTTGGTCGCGTAGATGTCCACGACGACGCCCGCGGTGGCGATCACGATCGTCCTGCCCGCCTGTGCGAGCAGCGCGTCGACACCCCTGATGCGCGCCCGCCTGCTCGGCGTCGAGCCGCCCGGCAGGAAGCTGTTGTCGGGCGAGGTGACGATCCGCAGCGGCGGCACGCAGGTCCCCTGGCCGCCCTCCAGGCAGTTGCCGTACTGGAGGCTGTAGGAGCCGCTGGGATCGTACGTGGCTTCGCCGATCGGCATGCCCTCGAAGGAGCCGCCCAGCCAGTACACGGGGAACGGCGCGGCGATCATGCCCTCGAGGATGTTGTGCGGGATCGGCCGGCTCCTGCAGCGTGTCGCCGCAGGCGCCCAGCGCGAGCGCGCACGAGCGCCGGCGACGCACAACGCGGCGTAGCGATCGCGACGGGCAGCGGCACGCGCGGCAGCGCTAGCCGCGGTAGCGGTTGGTGATCGGCATGCGCCGGTCGCGCCCGAACGCGCGCGGCGTGATCTTGATCCCAGGCGGCGCCTGGCGGCGCTTGTACTCGGCGAGGTCGACCAGGCGGATCGTGCGCTCGACCTCGCGCTCCGGCAGCCCCTGGGCGATCAGCTGCTCGCGGCTCTGGTCGAGCTCGACGTAGCCCTCGAGGATGCGGTCGAGCAGCTCGTAGGGGGGCAGCGAGTCCTCGTCGCGCTGGTCGGGGCGCAGCTCGGCCGAGGGCGCGCGCTCGATGATCGAGGCCGGGATCGGACGCTCGACGCCGTCGGCGCGGCGCCCCGCCGCCAGCGCGCGCGGCGCGCGACGACCGGCGGGCGGAGTTGCGCCACTCGCACAGGCGGTAGACGAGCGTCTTGGGCACGTCCTTGATCACGGCGAAGCCGCCGGCGAGGTCGCCGTAGAGGGTGGTGTAGCCGACCGACATCTCCGACTTGTTGCCGGTCGTGAGCACGAGCCAGCCGAACTTGTTGGAGAGCGCCATCAGCAGGTTGCCGCGGATGCGCGCCTGCAGGTTCTCCTCGGTGAGGTCCGGCTCGCGCCCGGCGAACTCGCCGCGGAGCGCGTGCTCGTAGGCGCGCATGACCGGCTCGATCGCCAGCTCGTGGGTGCGCAGCCCGAGCGCCGCGGCGAGCGCGCGCGCGTCGGCCTGCGTGTCGCGGCGAGGAGTACGGGGAGGGCATGATCGCGGCGCTGACGCGCTCGGGGCCGAGCGCGTCAGCGGCCAGGCAGGCGACGAGCGCCGAGTCGATCCCGCCGGAGAGGCCGAGCACGACGCGCTCGAAGCCGTTCTTGCGCACGTAGTCGCGCAGGCCGAGCGTGAGCGCGCCGTAGACCTCGGCCTCGACCGGCGCGAGCGGCTCGGCGAGCGGCCCGCCCGCTTTGGCCGGAGCGCGCTCGGGTGGGGCGGGGGCGGGCAGCGCCGGCAGCAGCCGCGCGCGGCGCTCGGAGCGGCGCGCGGCGGGTCGCTGGCTGGGATCGCGCAGGCGCGCCGCGGCGGCCGCCTCGAGGTCGACGTCGCACACGAGCAGCTCCTCGCGGAACTGCGCGGCGCGCGCGATCGTCGTGCCGGTGTGGTCGATCACGCACGAGTGCCCGTCGAACACGAGCTCGTCCTGGCCGCCGACGAGCCCGCAGAAGGCGACGCACGCGAGGTTCTCTCGCGCGCGCTGGGCGAACATGTGCTCGCGCTCGGCGCCCTTGCCGGCGTGGTAGGGCGAGGCGGAGATGTTGAGGATCAGCGTGGCGCCCGCCAGCGCCTCTTCGCTGGCCGGCGGGCCGGGCTCCCAGATGTCCTCGCAGACGGTCAGGCCAAGGCGCGCGGGCCCGAGGTCGATGACCGCCCCGCCGGGGCCCGCCTGGAAGTAGCGCTGCTCGTCGAACACGCCGTAGTTGGGCAGGTAGACCTTGCGGTAGATCGCGCGCACCTCGCCCCTCGGCGAGGACCGCGGCGGCGTTGAAGACGTCCTCGGCGCGCTCCGGGAAGCCGACGACGGCAACGATCCCATGCGTGTCCGCCGCCAGCTCGCGCAGCGCTCGCCGCCGCGTCGGCAAGGAAGTGCTCCTTCAGCAGCAGATCCTCCGGCGGGTAGCCGGTGAGCGCGAGCTCGGGAAACAGCACGAGCTCGGCGCCCGCCTCGCGCGCCGCGCGCGTGCCCTCGCGGATGCGCTCGGCGTTGCGCGCGATGTCGCCGACCGTGGCGTTCATCTGGCACAGGGCGAGGCGCATGGGGCCGGATCGTATCCGCGTGACCCTGCCGGACCGCGCTGCGCGCTAAGCCCTGGGCTTGGTCGAGCGAATCTCGACAGCCACGACGTTCGGCGGCGGCGCCGCCGGCATCGGGCTCTGTGGGGCGGGCGTAGGCGCTGGGGGATTGTCGGACATCTCAGTTCAAGAGTGTAATGACGAGCGCGACGGCGGCCGCTCCAATCTCGACTATCAGGCTGACGATCGCGCCCTTCACTTGGTCGGCTGTGGCTTCAAGGGTCGGGAGGTTGTCATCGTGCATCCGATCGAGGTAGCCCGCAGCGGTGGCTTCCATCTGCCGGGCGTCCGCGTGGTACCTGCGCGCTTCATCGAGGAACCTACCTCCAGCGATGCCCGTGACAAAGCCACGCGGGAATAGGGCGCGGCAACACTCGGTCGCACACCAGATGTACGCCAGTGCAGCCCCTCCGAATGGAATCGCGACGACGGCCGGGCCTTTCCCAAGGGCTACCGCCGCGACCGGGACGACAAGCGAGGCGGCAGAAAGGACATTGGTCGCCCTTTCCCGCAGTTTCGTCTCGGTGCGTTGTTGCGCTTCAAACGTCGCGCTCGAGAGCGCGAGCGCCAGTTCCTCTGGTGTCCTAGCCATGTTCTCGCGTACGGTAGGGCGAGCTTGGGATGGGGCTATGGACCGCGCTCCGTCGGGGCCGCGCCGCTCGCAACCGGCGCCTGCTCGACTCAAGTGCCCGGCGCCGGCCTGCCGATGCCGTCGGTGTGCTGCTTCCACGCTCGTTGTTGCGCCATCCAGGCGCCCTGATCATCACGACGCTGGCCGCCACCGACCTGGCCTATCGCCTGCTGCTGCGCGAGGCCGTGCGACGCGCGCTCGGCATCAGGCATTAGGCGTTAGCGACCCGCCGCTACGGTCGCTCGCCGGCGACGGGCGCGGCGGCGGCCTTGCCGCTGCGCTTTAGCGGCTTTCGCGGTCTTGCCCGCTTTGCGCGCGGGACGCGCGCTCGACGCCCTGCCGTTGCGCGGCCCCACGCCGGCGGCGCGCGCGAGCGAGGCGATCGCCCACTTCAGGTCGAGTGCGATCTGCTCGAGGTCGGGGAGCGCGTCGTAGTCGCCGAGCAGGCCGAAGCCGAGGTGGCCGTCGTAGCTCATGACCGCGATCCCGAGCGCCTGGCGCTGGGCCAGCGGCACGACCGGGTAGAGGACCTGCAGACGCCGGCCGAGCAGGTACAGCGGGAACTGCGGGCCGGGCACGTTGGTGACGACGAGGTTGAAGAACGGCTGGCGCGCCTGCAGGCGCGCGGCCTGGCTGAGGATCGTCGGCGGCGCGAAGCCGGCGAGGTTCGTCAGCACCTGCGCGCCGACCGCCTGCCCACCCTTCTTCAGGTCCTCCATCGCGGCTGCTGATCTTGCGCAGGCACTCGGCGGGGTTCTCGACGCCGACCGGCAGCGGCGCCCACATCGCGGCGACCTGGTTGCCGAGCGCGCCGCGCTGCTCCTTGGAGCGCACCGACACCGGCACCATCGCCTTCAGCACGAGGCCGTCGGTGTCGTGGCCCTGCCTGCGCAGGTAGCGACCGAGAGCGAGGCTGACGGACGCCAGCACGACGTCGTTGAGCGTCCCGCCGAGCGAGTCCTTGATCGCCTTGAACTTCGCCAGGTCGGCGTCGACGAAGGTGTAGCGGCGGTGCGGTCCGATGTCGACGTTGAACGGGCTGGGCGGCGCCGGCGCGTTGATCCCCGCGAGCGTCGTCGCGCCGACGCTGGCGAGGCCGTCCTTGACCTGTTCGGCGGCCCGCCGCGGAGCGCGCAGCAGCGCGCGGGCGCCGCGTGCCATCTCGGCGGGCACGGTCGAGCGCTCGATCAGCGCCTCGCCGAGCAGCTTCGCGGATCCGGGCAGTGGCTTGGCGCTCCAGGGGGCGGCCGGCGCCGTGGGTGCGGGCTCGCGCGCGGTGTCGAACAGCACGGTCGTGATGTCCACCCCGGAGATGCCGTCGACGAGCGCGTGGTGGGTCTTTGCGACCAGCGCGAAGCGCCCGCCGGACATGCTCTGCACCAGCCAGATCTCCCACAGCGGCTTGGAGCGATCGAGGCGCTGTGAGAACAGCCGCCCGGCCAGGCGCTTGAGCGCGGCGTCGTCGGCCGGGTGCGGCAGCGCGGTGTGGCGGATGTGGTAGTAGGGGTTGAAGTGGGGGTCATCGGCCCACACCGGCCGGCCCTGGTCGAACGGCACGTAGGCCAGGCGCTGGCGGTAGCGCGGCACCAGGTGCAGGCGGCCGAGCACGTGGTCGACCAGCTCCTGCAGCGTCGGGGCGCTGCCCTCGAACACCATCACCGAGGCGACGTGCATGTGCGCGCTCGAGTGGTCCTCGAGGTGCAGGAACGTCGAGTCCAGCGCTGTCAGACGGTCGGGGTTGGCCACGACCGCGATTGTCGCGGTTGTGGGAGCCCGCGTCAACGGCCTTGCGTCAAAAGAGCCGTTCAGCTCGGCAGATGGAAGGGCACGGTCGTGACGACGCACTTGGGCAGCTGGCGCAGCGCGCGGCGCAATCTCGGGGCCACGCGGTTGTGCAGGATGCGCTGCCACCAATGCCGCACGATGATCTCGGGCAGGATCACCGTCAGCGTCAGCTCGGGTCCGAGCCGGTGTAGCGACTCGATGTAGTTGACCATCGGCGCGAGGATCGCGCGGTAGGGGGAGACGACGACCTCGAGCGGCAGGTGATCGCCCCACGTGCGCCAGTACTCGCGAAAGCGCTCGGCCTCCTCCTCGGCGGGGCTCACGTGCACGGCCAGCACCGGCTGCTCCAGCGAGGCGGCGTAGGCGAGCGCGCGGATGCTGGCGAGATCGAGCGAGGCCACCGGCACGAGGATCAGGTGGCGGACCTCCTCGGGCGTCTCCTCGCTCTCCTGCGTCTCCGACATCGTCTGCGGGGCATCGTCATCCGCGTCCGCTCCGGCCTTCGGGGAGGCGGTGCGCGAGCGCGGCGCGAACGTGCGTCTGGGCACCTCGATCGCGTGCGGGTGCAGCGCCAGCGCCTTGGCGACCGCTTCGTAGTGGCGGCGGATGCTGGTCGCGATCATCACCACGAGCCCGACCGCGACCAGCGAGACCCATGCGCCAGCGGTGAACTTGGTGATCCCCGCGGTGACGAACACGATCGCCGACAGCAGCGCGCCGGTCGCGTTGAAGGCGAGGCTGCGCATCCAGTGGGGATCGCGCAGGCGCCACCAGTGCACGACCATCCCGGCCTGCGAGAGCGTGAACGCGAGGAACACGCCGACGGCATACAGCGGTATCAGGGGCGCGGTCTTGCCGCCGAAGGCGATGAAGATCGCGGCAGCGAGGACGGACAGCGCGATGATGCCGTTGCTGAAGGCTAGGCGATCGCCCATGCGCAGGAATAGCCGCGGCGCCTGGAAGTCGCGCGCGAGCAGGAACAGCACCCGCGGGAAGTCGTTGTAGGCGGTGTTCGCCGCGAGCAGCAGGATCGCGGCGGTCGCCGCCTGCGTGATTGGGTACATGAAGCCCGAGCCGAAGCTGCGGTGGGCCAGTTGGGAGAGCACGGTCTCGTGGGCGTTGGGGACGACGCCGTCTAGCTGGACCATCGCGATCGTGCCGGCGAACAGCAGGATCAGCAGCGTCACCATCCACGTCAGCGTCGTGCGCGCGTTGCGCCACTCGGTGGGCTTGAACACGGGCACCGCGTTCGAGATCGCCTCGATCCCCGTCATCGCCGTGGACCCGGAGGCGAACGCGCGCAGGATCAGCAGCACACCGACCCCCTCGATCGCGCTCAGGTGCGGCCTGGGCGTGGCGTGAAAGCCGCGGCCGCCGGCATCGATCACGCCTACGATGACGAGCGCGAAGATCGCGAAGATGAACAGGTAGGTCGGCGCCGCGAACAGCGCGCCGGCCTGGCGCACGCCGCGGAGGTTGCCCGCGAGCAGCAGCACGATCACGCCGGCGCCGATCGGCACGATGTCCGGCGTCAGCGAGGGAATCGCCGAGGTGATCGCTTCCAGACCGGAGGAGACCGACACGGCGACCGTGAGGATGTAGTCGGTCATCAGGCCCGCGGCGGCGACGAGCCCCGCGTTGCGGCCGAGGTTGTCGCTGGCGACGATGTAGGAGCCGCCGCCATGGGGATAGGCCCGGATCGTCTGGCGGTAGGAGACGCCGACGGCGAGCATCAGGAAGGCGATCGTGGCGGCCACCGGCAGCGAGTAGCCAAGGCCGCCGCTGCCCGCGAGGACCAGCACCGCGAGCATTGCTTCCGGGCCGTAGGCGACCGAGGAGAGCGCGTCGGCGGAGAGCACCGGCAGCGCCACTAGCTTGCGCATCCGCTCACGCGCGATCGCGCTGCTGCGCAGCGGCGGGCCGATCAGCGCCCGGCGCAGCTCGTGGGCGAGGCGCAGCGCCCCGGAGGCGGGCACCTCATCGGCCGCGGGCGTGGCTTCCACCTCGGGCAGCGGCGCGCTCTGGATCGGCACGACGCGCCCGAAACGGCTCGGGCGGACCTCGCTCGGCGCGGGGAAGCTGCCGAGGCTCGGGTCCAGCGGCAGCGCCTGCCGCCACGCCTCCGGGTTGCCGCAGACCCGGCCCCATTCGCGGCCGACGCGCGCGAGCACGCCGAGCTGGCGCTTGTCGAGCCGCGTCAGCAGCGCGTCGGGGCTCGGCGCATGCGCATCCTGCTCGGTGGCGTTCATCTTCGGTGGGCTTGTCGTGGAGCTACGGACGCGTGGGGATCATGCCAGGGTCTGAGGATGACGATCCACCACCGGGGGCGCTGGTGATCTCGGTCGCGGGCACGGCGGCGGGCGTGAGCAGCGCGCGCCCACTAGCTTCGAGGGCCATCGCGCGTGCGACCTGCTCGCGCAGGCGGATCAGCTCGCGGCGGCGGACGAGCACGAACACCGCGAGCAGGCCGACGACCGCAAGGCCGAGGAGGCCGAGCGCGGCCGCGAGCTTGGAGCCGAGGCTGGTCGCGTCGAGCTGGCGCGCGGGCAGCGCGACCGAGCGCACGGTGGGAATCGCGCCCGCCGCCTGCGCAGCGCCGGCGGGAAGGTTGACGACGGGCACCGTCTGCTCGGCCATCGCCAGCATCTCGTGCGGCTGGACGCCGTTGGTGAGCGTGTTCTGGATCCAGTACTCGGCGCCGCCTTCGTGCCAGGCGATCGTCCTGATCTGTTCGCCGGCGTAGAACAGGCTGTAGGTGCGCGAGCCGATCTGGACCGTTTCGCTCGGGGTGCTCAACAGCGGCGGGTCGGTCCAGTTGCTGCCCTGCACGTCGTAGTATTCGCCCAGGCCCCCGCGGTCGATCACGATCACGTAGATCGGGTGAATACGGCCGTGCTGGTCGTGGACGTGGTAGAGGCGCAGCATGTCCGGTTCGGCTTCGGCGGTGGTGTTGCGCACCCGCGGGTACTCGAGCGCGAACGGCAGCTCAGGCGCGGCCGAGCGCGCGTTGGCGAGCTCTTCGGCGGAGGTCGGCGTCAGCGGCAGCCGCGCTTCGCCGCCGCGCGCGCGGTGGTGAGGATGGGCTGCACGCACCGCCTGACCGAGCTTTCGCGTGGAGATCGAGGCGGTACCGCCCAGGAAGTTGTGCACGGCTTCGTGGATCTGTTCGGGCGTGGCGGTGTCGACTGTGGGTAGCAGCGTGACGTGGAATGGCACCTGGCGCACCGGCTTGCCTGCCGATTCGACCAGCAGCTCGAGCAGCTGCAGCACCTGTTCTTCGCCGTGCAGGTCTGTTTCCATCGCCTTGCCAAGGATCCGCTCGAACTTTTCCCGGTTTTCAAACAGCGTCGGGCCGTATTGCGCCTTGACTTCGAGCAGGAAGCGCTGGTCGCGGGCGTCGCGGATCAGCGAGGTGCTTTCGTGGCGGTTGGCGACGAATTCGAGCGCCTGCTGACCACACAGTCGCTGGTAGCCAGGCTGCAGGTTGATTTCGAAGTACTGTTCGCCTTCGGGTTCGTTGACGTGGTAGTAGCGCTTGTCGACGGTCATGTAGACGCAGCCCATTTCGTCGACCGCATGCTTGAAGCGCTTGAAGTTGGTGACGAACACGTGGTTGACCGTCAGGCCGAACACGTTCTTGATCGTTTCGAGCATCAGCTTGACGCCGCCGGAGGTGCCGCCGCCGTCCTCGTATCCGTAGGTGTAGGCGGAGTTGATGCGGTTGGTTTCGAGTTCCCCGTTTGGCTTGGTGAACGTCACCTGTAGCTCGCGCGGGATGGAGAGCATCGAGATCGTCGGCTTGCTCGGGTCGATCCGCACGAGCAGCATCTCGTTGGAGTGCGGCAGGACCGCGCCGCCCGGGTTGTCCTTCGGCGGCGGACGTTCGTCGTTGCCGACCAGCAGCAGCGTCTCCGGTGCGCCTTTGCCCACGGGCGCGAGCACCTTCGCGGCCAGCTTGACGGGTTTGTTCTGGTCGAGCGCTTCGACCACTTTGCTGACCTCGTTACGTGCCACCGCGTAGGTCGCACCGCCCGTCAGCACGACGATCCCAATCGCCGCGAACAGCACGCGCTTGGCAAGCCACCAGGGGCGGCGTGGCGGTTCGGGCGGCATCTGGCCCGGTGAGGCGCCAGCGTTCGGGTGATGGCTGGGTGGGGTCGTGGCTGCGTTCAAACGGGAGCAGATGATCGTAGGTGCTCACCCCCCGGCGCTGCGGCAGCGAGAGTAGCCTGCCTGCTTCCCAACCCGTCGACGTCGCATGCCACCCACGACGGTGGCGAGGAGGATCGATGACAGACAGTGATGCGATTGGTTTCGAGCATCGAATGGAGCATCGCCTCCACGGCCCGGTGAGAAACGGGCACCATCTGGCGAAGGCCCTGCACCCGACCCCCAGCGTGCTCAAAGAAGCGATGGGCGAGGTTGAAGGCTTCAACGCGAAGTTCGCCGTCCTGATCACGAGGCTCGTCGGCACGATGTGGTGCGCCTACCTGTTCGGCCTGATCGCGCTGATCGGGCTTGGTCCGGCGCTGAAGCCGGGCGGCGAGGGGATCATCGCCTGGATCGCGCAGACGTTCCTGCAGCTCGTGCTGCTGTCGGTGATCATGGTCGGGCAGAACGTGCAGGCCCTCGCCTCCGACGCGCGCTCGGCGAACACGTACAAGGACGCCGAGGCGATCCTGGACCGTCTCGACATCCACACGCAGGGCGGCCTGAAGGCGATCCTCGACCGCCTCGACGAAATCGCCCCCGCGGTCGCCGGCGCAGGTCCCGGCCCGGCCGGCACGGGCAAGCCCACCGCGGACGGCGCCTGAGGCATCCGCTCAGGACCCGGAGAACGTCCCCTCGCCCGCACCGGCGGCCGGGTGGCGGCGCACGACAAGGCAGGCGATCGCCGCCGATGCGGCGAGGAGCACCAACCCCAGGTAGGGGAACACGCTGTAGGGCGAGGGCTGCCCGGGTTTGCACAGCTCGACGAACGGGACGATCAGGGTCAACGCGCCCAGCATCGGGACGGCCACGTGTCGCAGGAGCGAGAAGGACTGCCGGTGGCGGCGCCACATGAACGCTGGCAGCGCGAGCGTCGTCAGGAAGTAGACGAACAGAATCACGACCGTGCCCATCGTCGAGCACTCGGCATACAGGCCGACGGGGTCCGTCGAGCCGCTGTCCAAGCCGATCGCGTGCACGAGCCACCAGATCGCGACGATTCCCAGACCGCCGGCGGCCATCGCGAGCAGCGCGTTCACGGGGGCGTCCGCTGGCGGGCGGACGCGACCGAGCGGCGAGGGCAGCAGCCCGGAGCGCCCACCGTCGAAGAGCAGGCGCGCCTGGGCGTTCGCGGCGGAGACCAGCGTGGCGAGCACGGAGACGATCCCGGCCAGCCAGGCGACGATCGCCGCGCCACCGAGATAGCGGTCGGCGACGCTCAGGAACGGGACGGAGGCGCGACCGATCGAGGAAACCTCGTAGTGGAAGCCCGTGACGGTGGCATAGGCGAAGAACACGAACAGTGCGGTCCCGATCGCGATCGAGATGTAGAGCGCGCGTGGAATCGTGCGCCTCGGATCGCGCGCCTCCTCGGCGAGCGCCGGGCCGTTTTCCCAGCCGATGAACATGTAGAGCGCGAGCGGGAAGCCGGTCGACAGGCCGGTCAGCCCGCCGCTCAGATGCGCCCAGGAGAACGGTATGCCGGAGAGCTGCGAACGCCGATCGACGAGCACGACGACGCAGACGATCAGCATCACCGCCACCTGCGCGAGGACAGCCAGGCCGACGGCGCTCGTCGAAAGCCTGACCCCGCGCGCGGTCAGCCAGATGGCGCCGACGGTCAGCACGAGCGTGAACGGCTCCCAGGCCGGATGCCATGAGGTGTAGTGGGCGAGGGTGAGCGCCACCATGCCGCCCGACATCGTGAACACGCCGGCGATCGCGACGGTGAAGCCCACGGCGACCAGCAGCGCCGTAACGACTCCGGCCCTCGCTCCCAGGGATGTCTCGACATACGTGATGAAGCTGCCCGCCGATGGCTCCGCCTTGGTGAACTCGGCGACCGTGAGGGCGAGAAACACAACGGCCACGCCCGCGGCAAGGATCGTCAACGGGGCGGCCACGCCGGCGGTGACCGCGATCACCCCGAAGGCGAAGTAGAAGTCGATTCCCGGGCCGATGTTGGCGACGGTCGAGGCGGTCACGTCGGCGGTGCCGAGCTGGCCGGCTCTGAGGTGCTCGGTGCTCAACTGCTCGCCGCTCGCCTCATCGCGCTGATGATCCCACAGCAGCTCTTCGCCGAACGGGCGCCGGCAAGCTTGGAACCGCCGATAGCGCCCCGCCCAGCCTTCCAGCTGGACGGGGCATTACTTCGTTCCTGAGAGGCCGGGAGCAGTGGACATTGCACCCGGTGGCGCGGCAGAGTAACCGACGGCGCGCCGTATGGCATTGACTGGGAGCCGGCTGGGCCGTTCCTTGCAAACCGCCCGCCCTTGCGATTTCTCCTAGCCCGCAAGACCCGCGGCCTCGTGATCACGCCGAACGCGACAGCGCTCTCATCGGGCATGGCCTGGCCAGTATTTCAGACGTATCTCTGTGTGTCCCCGATCACACAAACACCGTCATAACCAGTTATCATACGAACGATTGTTCGACTCGCCGAGTCGTCTCCGTTGATGGAGGCGAGCGGGGGACCCACTGCCGGATCGCGATAAAGGCGAACCCGGATGGGGCGAATCGGCCACTGATGTGGCCGTAACGCCCGGCTGACACGCGTCCGTTGCGCGTGCGCGGCCGGCCGTGAGCCCGACAGCTAACCCCGTAGGCGCAAACAAGGAGGTTTGTCAACCGTATGTACGTACCTGCGACGCCGCTTCCTGCGGCGCCTCTGGCTCCCGGTCGGGATCGCCTCGACCGCTCCCACGCCCGACCGTCCCGACGCCGGTGCACACCGCGCTGAAGGTCCGCGGCTACCAGCTCAACGTGCTCGCCGACCACCGCGCGAGCGTCACCGGCACGCTGCTGGAAGACCGCCGGCCGGGCTCGCCGGACGAGCCGGTGGCGCTGCAGGCGCTCGGCAGGCACGGCTGGCGGACGCTCGCCCGCGCCCGCACGGGCGCGCGCGGTCGCTTCCGGCTGAGCTACGCGCCGCGCCGGCTCGGCAGCGAGCTGGGTGCGCCTGCGCTTCGCCGGCGCCGGCCCCGAGCTCCCTCACATCGCCGCCTCGGCCGGCTGAACGTGTACCGCCTGGCCATGGCCTCGTGGTACGGCGGCGGCGGCAGCCTCGCGTGCGGCGGCGCGCTCACGAGCAGCACGATGGGCGTGGCCAACAAGACGCTGCCGTGCGGCACGCTCGTCACGCTCCGCTACGACGGCCGCACGGTGCGCGTGCCGGTAGTCGACCGCGGACCGTACGTCGCAGGGCGCGAATTCGACCTCACCGAAGCGACCAAGGAGGCGCTCGGCTTCGGCGGCGTCGGGCAGGTGTGGAGCACGAGCTGAGAAGCTCTGCACGCTCGTCCTGCAGCATGGGCGCGCTCGTGCAGGGGTTGGATTTCGGCGCTGCGCTTCATTGAATCTCCTGGATGTCCATGGCGATGAAGGCGTCGCGCACGCAGGTGTGGCTCGAGAGCCTCGGCGATTGGAGCTGGCCCGGCCAGGGCGGGGCGGCGGTCGAGTTCCTGCCGCCGCCCTGGGTGCCGGCGCTTCCCGCCGCGGCGGGAGCCGGCCTTCGCCGGCGCGGGCGCGCCGCGCTCGCCGCAGCCCGGGCGCGCGCAGGGCGCGCAGGCTGCTCGACGGCACGCTGCTGGGCGCGCTCGCGCGTCGATCTGCGTCGCGCTCGCGCAGGGCGGGCAGCTGACGCTCGCGCGGCCTCGATCGGCGCGGACGAGCGCGGCGGCGATCGAGCAGGAAGCGCCGGCGATCAGCTCCGCGCCGGCGGCTGCAGTCGCTGCCGACGCTCGAGCCGGTCAGCCAGGACGCGGCCGGCAGCTCGATCACTCAGGGCCGGCTACCCCTCGCGCGGCGCTGCACGGCAGAAGGCTCGTTCCTCGTGTACCTGCCCCCGGGCTACGCGAGCACCGACGCTGCACTACCCGGTGCTGTACATGCTCCCGGGCGATGACCAGTCCGACACGGCGTTCCTGCAGATCGGCCTGCAGGCCCAGCTCGACCGGCTGATCGCCGCGCACGCGATCCCGCCGATGATCGCCGTGATGATCCAGGGCGGGCCGGGCGCCAACCTGTGGCGCAACCAGGGCGCGCTGGCGCTACGAAAGCTACATCCTCGAAGTCCAGGAACTGATCGACCGGATGCTGCCGACGGTGCCCGCGCGCGACGCGCGCGCGGTCGTCGGCGACTCGATGGGCGGCTACGGCGCGATGAACGTCGCGCTCGCCAACCCCTACCGCTTCGGCGTCGTCGAGAGCTGGCTCAGCTTCTTCAACGGCCTGGAAGGCGACCTGCACGCCGACCGGCCGATCATCGCGCGGCTCGGGCTGCACGCGTTCGTCTACGGCGGCGAACAGGACCACATCGCCAACCCCGCCGAGGACCTGCCGTTCGCCGCGGCGCTGCGGGCGCGCCGGCGCGGACGCCGCGCGGCGCGATCTACCCCGGCGAACACAACCTCGAAACGATCGAAGCCCACCTCGAAAGCATGCTGTGTTCGCCGGGCGCGCGCTGCGAGCAGCCGACGCGATGCGCCACTGGCGCGGCGTGGTCTCGGCGCACGGGCGCCGGCTCGCTCGGCGCACTTGCCGGCGGAGCGGCGGCGCGCGCCGCGGTGCGGTCGCGATCGGCAGGCTCGCGATCGGCGCGCGCGATCGCTCGCTCGACTCGGCGATCGGTCGCGCCTGAGCGTGGCGAGCTCGTCGTCGAGCGCGCTGAGACGCCCCCGAGCAGGCCGCTCCGAGGCGCACCACGGCGTGCGCAACGCGAGTCAGCCGAGTATGCACTCGCCGCGTAGCAGTACGCGTGCGGCAACGAGCACGGGGAGTCTCGATGGCGGCGGTTGGCAGCGATCTCGAGAGCGTCGAACTCACCGAGCGCGAGCACTGGCTCGACGGCCCGCCACACGAGCTGTTCAAGCAGCTGCGCGGCGGCTGCCCGATCCACTGGACCGAGAGCTTCGAGGAGTTTCCCGACGAGGCCGGGCTTCTGGTCGGTGACGACCGCCGAGGACATCCACACGGTCAGCCGCGACTGGCGCACGTACTCCTCCGAACAGGGGATCACCGCGGCGGGCGTGCTCCCGATCGAGCTCGTGCGCGCGATGTTCATCGGCATGGACCCGCCCAAGCACGATCGCCTGAAGGCGCTGTTCCAGGCCGGCTTCACGCCGAGGCGGATCGCCGCCCACGAGGATGCGATCCGGGCGATCGTGCGTCAAGGTGCTCGACCGCCTGCACGGCCGCGAGAGCTGCGACCTCGTCGGCCGAGGTCGCCCAGCCGGTGGTCGCGCGCGTGATCGGCAGCTTCATGGGCATCGCCGAGGAGGACGACGAGATCTGGGCGCGGCTGATGAACTCGACGCTCGGCGCCGGCGACCCGGACGTCAATCCCGACGGCATCGACGGCGCGCTGGAGAAAGACATCCCCGAGATCTTCGAGCGCTGCGCGCAGCTGATCGCCGAGCGCCGCGAGCACCCGACCGACGATCTGACGAGCGTGCTCGTGCACGCCGAGGTCGACGGCGAGAAGCTCGAGGAACACGAGATCGTGATGGGCTTCTTCCTGCTGATGGCGGCCGGCAACGACAGCACCAAGGCGACGTTCTGCTCGGCGATGCGGGCGCTGATGGAAGACCGCGAGCAGATGCAGGCGCTGCTCGAGGACCCGTCGCTGATCCCGAGCGCGGTCGAGGAGTCGCTGCGGATGTTCCCCGCGTTCGCGCACTTCCGCCGCACCGCCACGTGCGACACCGAGCTGCACGGGCAGAAGATCCGCGCGGGGGAGAAGGTGGTGCTGTGGTACGCCTCCTCCAACCGCGACGAGACGCGCTACGAGGACCCCGACCACTTCGACGTGCGCCGCAACCCCGAGCACCAGGCCTTCGGCGCCGGCGGGCGGCACTTCTGCCTCGGCACCGCGCTCGCGCGCCTGGAGCTGAAGATCATGCTCGAGGAGACGCTCGCGCGCTACCCGCGGATGCAGCTCGCGGGCGCCGCCGACCGTACGTCGAATCCCCCTTCATCAATCAGCTCAAGCTGCTCCCCGTCCGGCTCGCGGCGTAGGCGCGCGGGCCGGACGGGCCCTCTACCGCGCACGACCGCGCCGCGCCAGGTGGCGCGGCGCGGTCGGCGTCCCGCTCGACGATCCCCGGCGTGGACGCGCCAGCCTCAGCTGCGGACCGAGCGGCTGCTGCTGCGGCCGCTGGCGGGCCGACGGACCGCGAGCCGTTCGCGGCGATGAACGCCGACGCGGCCGTCATGGAGTACTTCCCGGCGCACGCTCATCGAGCCGATGCAGAGCGACGCGCTCGCGTGCAGCGCATCGAGCGCTGACTTCGAGCGAGCTCGGCTACGGCCTGTGGGCGGTGGAAGTACTCCGAGCGAGGCGCGCGTTCATCGGGCTTCGTCGGGCTCTCGAGACCGGTCGTGGACGAGCTGCTGCCGTTCGCGCCGGCGATCGAGATCGGCTGGCGCCTGGCGCAGCCGTTCTGGGGCCGCGGGATTGCCAGCGAGGCCGCCCGCGCGGCGATCGCCTTCGGCTTCGACGAGCTCGCGCTCGAGGAGCTCGTCGCGCTACACGGCGGCGGTCAACGTGCGCTCGCGCCGCGTGATGGAGCGGCTGGGGATGTGCCGCGACCCCGCCGAGGACTTCGTCCATCCTCGGCCTGCCCGCGGGCATCCGCTTGCCCCGCACGTGCTCTACCGGCTCGACGCTCACGCGCGGCCGTGACGCGCGCAGATCGGCGCGATCACCTGCAGCGCGCGTTCGGGATCGATCGGGATCTCGGCGAGCGCCGGCGACGAGCTCGACCGCGTCGTCGATGCTCGCGTGCCCGCGCAGCTCCCCGCACCAGCGCTCCAGCCAGCGCAGCGTCCACACGTCGAACTCGTCCGGCCGCTGCACCGCGATCGAGCGGCAGGAAGCGCAGCGTCAGCCCGAGATCGAGCGGGCGCGCACGCTCGCGCGCGGCCATCTTCGCGAGCGCGATCGCGAAGTCGAGCTCGCCGCGGTCGAGGTGGGCTTCGAGCTCGCGGATCGGGCGGTATGGCCGTCCCATACGAACACATGTTCGCATATGGTCGCGGCAAGCATCCACGCTCCGCCATCTGGGCCAGCCCTCCCGTCAGGCCAGCGGCTCGACCGACCTGCTCGTGGAGGCGGTGGGGAGCCCAAGCACGCGTGGGCGGGGCTGCGGGTGGATGTCATCAGGCGCTGCGGCGGATGGCGACGGCGGCGGGAATTAATCACAGGTTGGATACTCGCGTGATGGTCCATTCTCTAGTACTGTTCTGCTATGCAGTGCGTCACCACAGTGGCGACAGACCGCGCGACAAGGGGGTCCCACATGAGTAGGTACGAGTTCAAGTTCGTCGTCTCGGGCGAGGGTGTCGAGCTTTCAGAGGCAGACGTGGAGAGGATCGGGCAGACCGTCGCGCAGAGCGGCGTGACGGCCGTAGCTGAGGCCGAAGGAACGCCCGAGATACCGCAGTCCGCCATCGTGGGCTGGAAAAAATCTGGTGTGGGTTGCCACCGCCCACGCTGTGGGAGCAAGTGGCTGAGTTCGCTACGGGCGAGATCGACGCCGGGGTGAGGTGAGGGCGGCCAATGATGTCGAAGACGCCGAGCTCCGCACCCGCGGGCGCCCGGTTGAGCGCCGACAGCGTCACGGGCGATGACGTCAAGACGTGCCCGAGCGCCCTCTGCGAGGAGGGGGCACTGCTGCTCGGTGTGATGACCTCCAGCGGCAAGCTCGCCTATGTCCAGCCACCGCTGCGGGTCGATGCCGACTTCGTGGCACGCGCCAAAGCACGCGGACGGCCCGAGCGCACCTTCCGCTTCTCCTCGCCGTGCGTGGAGGCAGCGTGCCCACAATGGACGGGCGACCACTGCGGCATCGGCGAGCTTGTCACCAGCCAGGCGCACACAGTGGCGGCGCCCGCGTCGGGGGAGCTTCCGAACTGCGCCATCCGCGAGCTCCTGCCGCTGGTTCTTCGAGCAGGGCCGCGATGCATGCAGCGTCTGCCCGCTGGTCATAGCCGACACCGGCGGAACAGGTACCTACCGTGCAGCGCACCCCTCCGCGGACGACCACCTCGCGCCATAGGCACCCGACGGGTCCGGCAGCACGGTAACGGCGCACATCGCGGCTGACCTACCGCTCGCTCTCGGGGCAGCCGCTGCGCGACGTCCGCATATGCTCGAAGCATGTGCGGGCGCTACACCAACACCGCGGGACCCGAAGAACTGAACGACCGCTTCCGGGTCCCGATCTCGAGCGACGCGGGGACGCGGCGCTTCAACATCGCGCCCACCGAAGAGGTGCTGGCGATCGTCGCGCCGCAGGGCGAGCCCGAGGCGCGGCTGCTGCGCTGGGGCCTGATCCCGCCGTGGGCGAAGGACCTGAAGGGCGGCGGCAAGATGATCAACGCGAGGATCGAGACGGTCACCACCAAGCCGGCCTTACCGGAGCCTGATCCCGAAGGGCTCGCGCCGGGCGCTGCAGCTCGCCGACGGCTACTTCGAGTGGCTGAAGCCGGAGAAGCGCAGCGAGCCGCGCCAGCCGTTCTACTTCCAGGTCGACGGCGGCATCCCGTTCGCGTTCGCGGCGCTGTGGACGCCCGCGAAGATCGAGGAGCAGTGGGTGCACAGCGTGACGCTGCTGACGTGCGACTCGGCGCCCAACCGCATCGCCGCGCCGATCCACGACCGCATGCCGGTGATCCTCGCCGACCGCGACGCCCAGCAGGCGTGGCTCGATCCGGCGCTGGGCGCCGAGGAAGCGCTCGCCGTGTGCGGGGCGCTGGCGACCGAGCGCCTGTCCGCGCGCGCGGCCAACCCGGCGGTCAACAAGGCGGGGCGACGCGGAGGGGCCGGAGCTGCTGTACGCGCCTGGCACTGCAAATGCAATATTTGGGGGCGCGAGGCTCGCGCGCTGCGCCGCCAGCGGCCTACGCGGTCAGCCAGCGCCGCGGGTTCTCGGCGAAGATCGTCTGGAAGACGGCGTCGTCCATGACGCCCAGCTCGCGCAGCGCCGGCACGACCTCCTCGAAGACGAGCGTCATCGACCAGTTGCGGATCGCGCCGCTCGATTCGAAGACCTCGGCGGCCTCGGGCGGGAACCAGTCGATCGACGCGCAGAAGTCCTGGGAGATCATCAGCCGCTCGGCGTGGCCGCGGCGCAGCAGCTCGGCGGCGGTCGCGTTGCGCTTGTCGATCGGCAGGTACATCTCAAGGCCATAGCGGTCCAGGCCGACGTACACGCCGCTGTCGATCAGCCCCTCGATGTAGTCGACGTCCTCGCTATCGCCGCAGTGGGCGATCTGCACGCGCGCGGGATCGACGCCCTCCTCGAGGAAGATCTCGACCTGGCGCGGGCCAGTGCCAACGGCGGGCATCGAGTGCGCCATGATCGAGCGCGCCCGTCTGCACGCTCGCGCGCGCGACCGCGCGGTGGATCTTCTCGACGTGATCGGTCACGCCGGCGGCGTCGGCGGCGCACTTCAGGAATGCGGCCTTGATCTCCGTGCCCTGGATGCCCTGTTCGATGTCCTCGACGAAGTGGTCGGCCATCACGTCGACGTCGCGGTTCTCGAAGTAATGGGGGAGATAGTCGTAGCTGTAGATGCCCGTGCACGCGACGACCCGCACGCCGGTCTGGTCGGCGACCTGCTTCATGAAGCGCACGTCGCGCCCGCCGAACATCGCGGTCGGGTCGACGATCGTCTGCACGCCGTGCGCCTTCGCGGCGTTCACCGCCAGCAGCGCCGCGTCGAGCTCCAGCTGCTCGTCATAGCGGTTCGGCCACTCCACCGCGACGGCCTCGTCGCGAAAGCGCAGGTGCTCGTGCACCAGCACCACTCCCAGCTCCTCCGCGTCGACGGCGCCCTGCACGGTCTCTACGCTCGGCATCTGCTGTCTCTCCCTCGGGTTGTTCGGCGAAGCCTCGGTGGGGGTTGCGTCCCCGGCGCAGCGCTTGAACGATCGACAGCTTCCTCCCTGGCTGTCTGCTGCAGCCTACCCCCAGCGCACGGGCGGAGCGCCGCCGACAGCCGGTCGGGAACTACTGTTGAGGCCGCCCAGGAGAAGTGTTGGCGGCGATCTGCTCGATCGTGCCCTTCGTGCGAATCGTCATCGCGCCGAGCGTTCTGGCGAGCACGGTCATGTCGAGCGGCGAGCCCAGCACGCCGCCGCTCGGCAGCCAGTAGACCTCGCGCTCGTCGAACACGAGCCCGTCCGCGTCGCCCGCCAGCGCGAGCGCGCTGCTCGCGCGCCTGCGGCGTTGGCGCGCCGTCGAGCAGCGCGACCTGCAGCTTGCCCGCGGAGCTCTGCAGCCGCTGTCATCGAACGGCGCGCGCGCGGCGATCGCCTGGACCTCATCGCCGGCGCGGATGAACGTGGGTACGGCGTAGCCGAGCGCCGCCTCGAGCCCCTCCTCGATGCGCTCGTGCAGCGCTCGAGCGGCTGCGCGACCCCGGCGAAGACGACGTTGCCGCTGGCACGGAAGGTCTGCACGCCGCCGAACCCCATCGCTTCGAAATGCGCGCGCAGTTCGTCGTTCGTGAGCCGGTGGCCGCCGACGTTCATCCCGCGGAGAAAGGCTGCGTAGGACGACATGGCCGGGACTGTACCCTCGCGACCGCGTGAGCCGCGAGCGGGACGGGGGAGACGCGCGCCGAAACGAAGGCACCCAGCTACCAGTCAGAAACATTAGATTCTGAATACACGATCTTCACAGCATGCTCCCATCTATGTGAGCTAGGATCCCGGGTTCCGATCCGCCGGCTGATTTGCGTTGGCGGATCGCCACATATCCGGCCGTTGTGGCCGGGCCAACAAAGACCATGGGGGGTCGTCGTGAGCGTGCAGGCAGCGACCAGGCCGCGTCGGTTCGGTATTCCGCCGTCGACAGTGGACCAGCAGGTCCAGAAGTTCCACTCGTTTCAGTCCAACCAGAAATTCGAACCGCTGCCGCCGCCGACGGGCTCCTTCCCCTATCGCCTGGCCACCAGCGAGCTCGGCCTACCGCCGGCCACGAACGAACGGGTCCTGCACGTGACCGGAGACACAGGCGGGGTGAAGGACCCGAACCCACAGATGAATGTGGCCGAAGCGATGACCGCCGACCTGCAGGAAGCGGGCGCCGGGCCGGCGCCCGCCTACTTCTACCACGTCGGGGACGTCGTCTACTTCGACGGCGCCGAGCGTCAATACGGCCCGCAATTCTACGAACCGTATGCCCACTACAACGCCCCGATCCTCGCGATCCCGGGCAACCACGACGGTGAAGAAAACACCGAAGAACCGGGCGTGGCCTCGCTGAGCGCGTTCGTGGAGAACTTCTGCGCGAGCACCCCGCACCTGGACCCACAGGCGGGGGAGAGCAACCGCGACACGATGACCGAGCCGAACGTGTACTGGACCCTCCAGGACGATCTACTGACGATCGTCGGCATGTACACCAACGTGCCCGAAGGCGGCCAGGTCAAGCAGGACCAGGTCGAATGGCTGATCGGCGAGCTCGAAGGCGCCGCGACCGGCGCCGCGCTGATCGTCTCGCTGCACCACCCGCCCTACTCGGGCGACAGCACGCACGGCGGGTCCGCGCGCATGGGCGAGCTCCTCGACGAAGCCTTCGCGAAGTCCAAGCGCGTGCCCGACATGGTGCTCTCCGGCCACGTTCACAACTACCAGCGCTTCACCCGCACGATCGGCGCAAAGCAGGTTCCGTACATCGTCGCCGGCGCCGGCGGCTACCACAACCTGCACAAGATGTCATCGGAAGCCGGCGGCGGGGAGGTGCAGCTCCCATTCCAAGCGGCGGCCGACTGCAAGCTGGTCGCGTTCTGCGACAAGCAGTGGGGGTTTCTGCGCCTGACCGTCACCGCCGGCAACCCCGTGAGCATCGCCGGCAGCTACACGGCGGTCGACAAGACCGGAGCCGTGACCAAGGCATTCGACACGTTCAGCACCTGAGCGGAGCTGGCTCGCCCCGCCATTGCTCTCCTGGGCAGGAGACGCTGACCGACCTAGATCCACCACCCCCCGAAAGGAAACCATGAGCGCGCTGAAGCTGGGCAAGAAGGATCCCGTCCACCACCCCGAGGACCTGCGCTGGGCCGACCTGCGCCTGACGCTGAAGGCGGCGGGGCTGCTGCCGCCCGTGCCCGCCACGTTCGGCCACGGCGAGACCTACCAGGACTGGCTGATGCTCGGCAACGGCCCGGTCCTGCCGGGCGAACCGCCGCAGCCCGCCAACTACAAGGAACCGTGGGAAGGCTGCGGCGACTGCGTATGGGCGGCCGCCGCACACGAGGTGATGGAGAGCCTGACGAACGCCGGGCAGCCCCCCGCGGCCGTGGCCGAGCTGTTCAACACGGAAGTGGTGGTCGGGGAATACGCCAAAGTGACGGGCTATGACCCGGTAACCGGTACAGGCGACGAAGGCACGGAAGTCCGCACGCGCCTGGTTCACATGCAGGAAAACGGCATCCTCGACGCAAAGGAAACGCTTCACAAGATCGGGCAGTTCGTCGAACTGGAACCCGGCAACGTGCAGCACCTGCTCGAGGCGCTGTACTTCTTCGAAGCGCTGCCGCTGGGCGTGCAGATCGGCAACGCGCAGCAGGAAGCCTTCGCCATCGCCGAACGGAACGGCTCGACGCCCGTGTGGACTCACGTGGCGGGCTCCGAAAAACTCGACGGTCACTGCATCCCGATGGTTGGCCGCCCCGACGACGAACACTTCGCGGCGCTCTCCTGGGGGCGACGGCTGTTGCTGACGCCGACCTTCCTCGAAAAGCAGTGCGACGAGGCCTGGGCGTACGTGTCCCAGGACCGCATCGACAAGGTCACCGGGACGAGCTACGTTGGCGTCAACGAGACGCAGCTCGAAGCGTACCTGCGGCTTGTCGCCAAGGCGGCGTAGCCGCGACTACCAGGGCACGGGACCGTCGCGGCTGACGAAGGTCGCGGTCGGGCCGTCGGGGCCGATGCTCGCCATCGCGACGATCGCATCGGTCCCTTCGGTCACGGTCTGCGTGCCCCTGTGCGCGTTGAGGTCGGTCGCGGTGTAGCCAGGGTCGACCGAGTTGATGCGCAGCGCCGGGAGCGCGGCGGCGTACTGGTTGGTGAGCATGTTCAGCGCCGCCTTGGAGGAGAAGTACGCGGGGACGATGAGGCGGGAGTACGAGGACTCGTGATCGACGCTGTGGGCCAGCGAGCCGAGCCCGCTCGACACGTTGACCACGACGGGGGCGCTGGAGCGCTCGAGCAGCGGCAGGAACGCGTGGAGCATGCGCACCACCCCAAAGACGTTCACCTCGTACACCGAGCGGACGTGGTCGGCGGTGACCTCGTCGATGGGCACGGCGCCCCCGGATATGCCCGCGTTGTTTATCAGCACGTCGAGCGCGCCGCCCGTCGCCGCGGCGACAGTCTCGGCGGCGGCCTGCACGGATGCGTCGTCGGTGACATCCAGGACCAGGGGTCGCGCACCGAGCTGCTCTGCGGCGACGCGGCCCAGCTGGGGGTCCCTGGCTGCGGCCCACACGTCGTGCCCGTCCGCCAGCAGGCGCCGCGCCGTCTCGCGGCCGAGACCCTTGTTGGCTCCGGTGATGAGGATCGTCGACATGCCCAGGCAGTATGCCGCCTACCGGCCTTCAGCTGAGAAGCTGGACGCCGCGCTGGCTTGGGGAACGGGCCGTCAGGCCGCTGGCCGAGGCCGCGACCCTTCGGCGAGGATCGCCGCGAGGCGTGCGCGGTGGCGTCCGGCGCCGCCGAGCAGCGCGGCGTCGAGCTGCGCGCGCTTGAACAGCCAGTGCACGTCCGCCTCCCATGTGAAGCCGATGCCGCCGTGCATCTGGATCGCGCTGGCCGTCACTTCGCGCCCGGCCTCCGAGGCCGCCGCCTTGGCCATCGCCGCCGCCTCCGCCAGGCCCTCCGGGTTCGGCGTCCGCGCTCCACGCGGCAAACGCGGTCATCGAGCGCGCCTGCTCGGTTTCCAGCAGCATCTGCGCGCAGCGGTGGGAGACCGCCTGGTAGGCGCCGACGGGCACGCCGAACTGCTTGCGGTCCTTCACGTACGCGACCGTCATCTCCAGCGCCCGCTCGCAGACGCCCACGAGCTCCGAGCTGACCGCCACGAGCGCGCGCCCCAGGCCCGGGCAGCCGTCCTCCAGCGCCTCGCCGGCGCTGTCGGTCGCGCTCACGCGCGCGGCCGAGCGCGTCGGGTCGATCGCCGCGACCTGGCTCACCTCGGCGTCCGCCGGCGGTCACGAGCCGCCCGCTGCCGTCGTCTTCGACCAGCACGATCACGTCCGCCTCGGCGCCGCTCGACCACGAGCTCCGCCGTGCCGTCGACCGCGCTCGCAAGCGCGCCGATCGTCTCGCCCGAGGCAAGCCCCGGCAGCCAGCGCTCGCGCTGCTCCGGCGAGCCCGCCTGCTCGATCACGCACGCCGCCATCGCGCTGGGCAGGAACGGCACCGGCGCGACCACGCGCCCGAGCTCCTCGCACAGGATCGACGAGCTCGATCGTGCCGAGACCCTGGCCACCGTACTCCTCGGAGATCGCGATCCCCGGCCAGCCCAGCTCGCACAGCTCCCTCCACAGCGCCGTGTCGGTCGTGCCCGCCTCGGCGTGCTCGCGCACCCGCGCGAACTTCGCGCGCTCGGCCAGCAGGTCGCGCGCCGTGCGCTGGATGTCGCGCTGGTCGTCTGTCAGGCCGAAGTCCATGCCTAGCGCGGCGACCTTCAGGCGGGGCAGCCCGAGCACGCGCTCGGCGACGATGTTCTTGAGCACCTCGGTCGTGCCTCCCTCGATCGTGTTGCCGCGCGCGCGCAGCAGCTCATAGCTCCAGCTCGTGCCCGTCGTCAGCGCCTCCGGGCCGATCACGTCAGCCGCCAGCTGCGTCAGGCGCTGGTTGGTGTCCGACCACAGCCACTTCACCAGCGAGCCCTCCGGGCCCGGCTGGCCGTAGCGCTCGGCGTCGGTCAGGCCCTTCCACGCGAGCAGGCGGATCGACTCGCAGCGCACGTGCAGCTCCGCGATCGCGTCCGCGTACAGCGGGTTCTCGAGCAGGCCCTTCTCGGCGCGCCGCCGCGATCAGGTCGTCGAGCAGCTGGCGCAGGCGGATCTGCAGCGCGAAGCCGAGGCCCGCGCGCTCGTTCATCAGCGTCGTCAGCGCGACCTTCCAGCCGTTGCCGACGCCGCCGACGACGTTCGCGTCGGGGATCCGCGCCTCCTCGATGAACAGCTCGTTGAACTCCGCCTCGCCGGTGATCTGGCGCAGCGGGCGCACCTGCACCGCGTCCTGCTCCATGTCCATCAGGAAGTACGTCAGGCCCTTGTGCTTGGCCGACCTCGCCGTCGGTGCGCGCGACGAGCATGCACCACTTCGAGTACTGCGCGCCGCTCGTCCACACCTTCTGGCCGGTGACGACCCACTCATCGCCGTCCTTCACCGCGCGCGTTTTCAGCGACGCGAGGTCCGAGCCCGCGTCCGGCTCGGAGAAGCCCTGGCACCAGATCTCCTCGGCCGAGAGGATCGGCGGCAGGTAGCGCTCCTTCTGCTCCGGCGTGCCCCACACCATCAGCGTCGGGCCGCCCAGCAGCAGGCCGAGCGTGTTCGCCGCGAACGGCACCCGCGCGCGCCCCAGCTCTTCGAAGTAGATCGCCGACTCGCTCTGCGAGGCGCCGCGCCCGCCGTACTCCGTCGGCCACGCCGGCGCCGCCCAGCCCGCGTCGTACAGGTGGCGCTGCCAGTCGCGGCGCCACGCGAACTGCGCGTCCTCGCCCGCGTCCGCCGGCGGTTTCGCCTCGGGCGGGTTCTCCGCCAGCCACGCGCGCAGCTCGTCGCGAAAGGCCGTCTCCTGGTCGCTGAACGTCAGGTCCATGTCCCTCTGCCGGAAGCCTACTGCAGGGAGGGCTCGACACGTGGAGCCATGTTGCTCGGCGCCGCCGTCGCGCGGCGCTAGATTCGAGTGGTCGTCGTGCCGCCGCCGACCCCGACTGCGCGTCGCGCACCTGGACGCCGACGCGTTCTACGTGTCGATCGAGCTGCGCCGCCACCCCGAGCTGCGCGGCAAGCCGGTGGTCGTCGCCGGCAGCGGACCGCGCGCGGTCGTCACGACCGCGAGCTACGAGGCGCGGCGCTTCGGCGTCGGCTCGGCGATGCCCGCCTCGCGCGCGCGGCGGCTGTGCCCGGACGCGGTCGTTCCTGCCGCCCGACTTCACGACCTACCGCGAGGCCTCCAAGCAGGTGATGGACATCGTGCGCGCGCACGTCGAGCGCGTCGAGGTCGTCGGGCTCGACGAGGCCTACCTCGACGTCGCGGGCCTGTTCTCGCCGCGCGCGGCGATGCGCAGGCTGATCGCCGAGATCAAGGCGGCCACGCAGCTGACCTGCTCGGTCGGCATCGGCCCGAACAAGCTCGTCGCGAAGGTCGCCTCCGACGCCGAGAAGCCGGCCGGGCTTCGTCGTGCTCAGCCGCGAGCAGGCGTGCGCGCGCTTTGCCTCCTCGCCGCCCGGGCTCGTGCCCGGCATCGGCCCGAAGACCGCCGCGCGCCTGGCCGAGCTCGGGCCTGGACACGCTCGCGGCGCTCGGCGCCGCGCCCGAGCAGCTGCTCGTCGAGCGCTTCGGGCCGAACCTCGGCCGCGAGCTCGGCCGGCGCGGCGCGCTTCGAACACGACGGCGAGATCGGCGCCGCGCGCAAGGTCGTCTCCGAGTCGCGCGAGCGCACCTTCGACACCGACGTCAGCGACCCCGCGCAGATGCGCGAGCAGCTCTCGCTGATGGCCGAGGAGCTGTGCGCGGGCCTCGCCGCGCAACGGGCGCCGCGGGCGCACGATCGGCGATCAAGGTCCGCCTCGACGACTGGACCACCGTCACCCGCGCGCACACCGTCGCCGCAGCCGACCTGCGACGTCGCAGCTGGTCAGCGAGGTCGCGCTGCGGCTGCTGCGCGAGTACGCGCCCGCGCGACCCGTGCGGCTGCTCGGCGTGCGCGTCGCCGGGCTGCAGGCGCCGACGCCGACGCGCCGTGCCGGCGGCGGCCGACGGCGACGAGCCCCGGCGCGGCGACCGCGCGGCGGGCCCGCGCGGCGGAGCAGCCGCCCGTCCAGCTCGCGCTGCCCGTAGTAGGATCGACGGCCATGACCCTGATCCGCGTGGGCGAGATCGAGCTCGACTACGAGCGCAGCGGCGACGGCCCGCCGCTGCTGATGATCATGGGCATGAGCGGCACCTCGCTGCACTGGGGCGAGCCGTTCCTCGACGCAGCTGCGCGGCGACTTCGACGCTGATCGCTCTACGACCACCGCGGCGTCGGCGCGAGCAGCCGGCTGGACGGGCCCGGTCACGATCCGCCGAGATGGCCGCAGGACGCGGCCGGGCTGCTCAGCGCGCTCGAGCTCGACTCCGCGCACGTGCTCGGCATCTCGATGGGCGGCATGATCGCCCAGGAGCTCGCGCTCGCCGCAGCCCGAGCGCATTCGCACGCTCACGCTCGGCTGCACCTACTGCGGCGGCGCCGGGCAGCGTCGCTCGCCGCGCCGAGGAGGTGCTGCAGCGCCTGGGCGAGGCGATGCGTCTCGGGCGACCGCGAGCGCGCGCTGCGCGCCGCGTGGGAGATCAACGTCTCGCCCGCGTTCGCCGCCGACGCCGAGCGCCTGGGCGCGCTTCCTGGCGATCGCCTGCGCCGGCGCTGTCGCGCTGCGGTGATCATGGCGCAGACGCAGGCGCTGCGTCGCGCACGACACCTACGCGCGCCTGCGCCGAGATCGCGCTGCCGACGCTGGTCATCCACGGCACCGTCGATCAGATGCTGCCCGTGCAGAACGGCCGCCTGATCGCCGAGCTGATCCCCGGCGCGCAGCTGGAGATCCTCGAGGGCGTCGGCCACCTGTTCTTCTGGGAGCGCCCCGAGCGCTCCGCCGAGCTGCTGCGCGCGCACGCCGCCGCACATGCCTGAGCGCCGAGCGCGCCGATCGCAGGCACCGGACAGCGCGAGCTGAGCGTCGCCACCGACGACGGCGTCACGCTCGCCGGCGAGGAGTCGCGGCGACGGGCGCCGCGATCGTGCTGCTGCACGGCCTCACCGCCACCCGCCGCTACGTCGTGATGGGCTCGCGCGCGCTCGAGCGCTCGGGCCACCGCGTGATCGCCTACGACGCGCGCGGGCACGGCCGCTCGACGCCCGCGCCCGAGCCGGCGCGTACGGCTACGAGCGCCTCGCCGCGCGACCTCGCGGCGGTGCTCGACGCAGCGGGCGTCGAGCGCGCGCTGCTCGCCGGCGCCTCGATGGGCGCGCACACGGCCGTGCGCTTCGCGCTCGAGCACCCCGAGCGCGTCGCCGCGCTCGCGATCATCACGCCCGCGTTCGACCCCGCCGCGCGCGGCGCGCGACGCCGAGCTCGCAGCGCTGGGACGCGCTCGCGCGCGGGCTGCGCGAGGGCGGCGTCGAGGGCTTCGTCGCGCGCCTATGACCTCGAGCACGTGCCCGAGGCGCTGCGCGCGACCGTCGCAGACCGTGCTGCGCCAGCGCCTGGCCGCGCACGAGCATCCCGATGCGGTCGCCGACGCGCTCGAAGTCGGTGCCGCGCTCGCGCCCGTTCGAGCAGCTCGCGCAGCTGCGCGACGATCGCGCGTGCCGACGGTCGTCGTCGCCAGCCGCGACGAGGCCGACCCCGGGCATCCGCTGGCCGTGGCCGAAGCGCTACGCGCGAGGCGATCCCCGGCGCGCGGCTCGTGGTCGAGGACGCCGGGGTCGACGGCCATCCGATCCGCTCGCCGATCGCGTGGCAGGGCGGGCAGCTCTCGCGCGTGATCGCCGAGCTGGCCGAGCGGGCCGGCCTCGGCGTCAAGGGCTTGCAGTAGTCGAGCTCAGCGGCGCATCTGCTTCATGCGGCTGCGCGCGAACGCGGTCCAGCTCCGGGGACGCCGCACAACGGTCAGCAGCAGTGGCAATGAGTCGAAGTATGTGAACCGTTCGGTGGCAAGCCCGTCCTCGTTGAGAACGAAGCGGTCGACCGACTCCCAGGAGATAGGCGCTCCACTTGCCGTGCCGTGAACCGTGAACTCGATCAGAACGCCATCGGAGGTGCCGCCCCAGCGGTGGACCGCCGCGGTCATGTCGGGGATCAGCTCGAAGAGGTCAGCGAAGGTACGCTTGCCCGCCTGGAGTCCGTACGTGGTCGGGACCATCGGTGCGGAGAGGCGTGCATCGGGAGCGATCAACGTGTCGAGGCGCTCGACCACCGGCGCCTTCCAGAACTCCTCGAAGCGCCTGACGAAATCCGCCGCTCGATCGTCGTCCATCTCCAAACCCTACCCCGAACCCCTGGAGACCGCCACGTAAGGGCGTGTAAGTGATAACGTACAGTCGTATGCCAGTGCGCGAATGGGACGGAGCCAGCTACGACCGCATCTCCGAGACGATGGAGGCGCTCGGCCTGGACGTGCTCGACCGGCTGGAGCTGCGCGGCGACGAGCCCGTGCTCGACGCGGGCTGCGGCTCCGGGCGCATCACCCAGGCGCTGATCGAGCGCCTGCCGCGCGGGCGCGTGATCGCGATCGACGAGTCGCCCTCGATGATCGCCGCCGCGCGCGAGCGGCTCGGCCCTGACGCGGACCTGCGCGTCGGCGACCTGCTCGAGCTGGAGCTCGAGCGAGCCCGTCGACGCGATCCTCTCGACCGCCACCTTCCACTGGATCACCGACCACGAGCGGCTGTTCGCGCGCCTGCACGCGGCGCTGACAGCCAGGAGGGCGGCTGGTCGCGCAGTGCGGGGGAGAGGGCAACATCGACATCCTGCGCGGCAGGGCGCGCGAGGTGCTCGCACACGAACCGTACGCCGAGCACTTCCTCGGCTGGCAGGCCGCCGTGGAACTACGCGGGGCCGGCGATCACGCGCGAGCGCCTGCTCGGCGCGGGCTTTCAGCGCGGCCGAGTGCTGGCTCCAGCCCGCGCCCCGCGAACCCGAGGACCCGCGCGCGTTCCTCTCGACGATCGTGCTCGGCCCGCACGTGCAGCAGCTGCCCGAGGCGCTGCGCGAGCCGTTCATGGACGACGTGCTCGCGGCGCTCGGCGAGCCGGTGGTCGTCGACTACGTGCGCCTGAACATCGACGCCACCGCGTGATCGACGCCGTCGCGTGAGCGCCGGCGCACCTGCCGGCAGGACTCAGGCGATCGCGCTGCCGGGCCGGGTCTCGCCGACCTCGCGCGCCGCTGAGCAGCGCCGCGTAGCGCCCGCCGCGCTCGAGCAGCTCCTCGTGGGTGCCGCGCTCGACGATCTGCCCGGAGTCGAGCACGAGGATCTGGTCGGCGTCCCTGATCGTCGAGAGCCGGTGGGCGATCGCGATCGTCGTGCGCCCGCGCGAGAGCTCGTCGAGCGCCTGCTGCACGGCGCGCTCGGTCTCGGTGTCGAGCGCCGAGGTCGCCTCGTCGAGGATCAGCACCGGCGGGTTGCGCAGGATCGTGCGCGCGATCGCGATGCGCTGCTTCTCGCCGCCCGAGAAGCGGTAGCCGCGCTCGCCCACCGGCGTGTCGTAGCCCTCGGGCAGCGAGGAGATCAGCTCGTGGATCTGCGCGGCCCTCGCCGCGTCTTCGATCTCCGCGTCGCTCGCCTGCGGACACGCGAAGCGCAGGTTCTCGCGGATCGAGGCGTGGAACAGGTAGGTCTCCTGGGAGACCAGGCCGACGGTCGCCGCCAGCGAGTCGAGCGTCATGTCGCGGATGTCGACGCCGTCGATGCACACGCGCCCGCGCTGGGGCTCGTACAGCCGCGCGACCAGGTACGCGAGCGTCGTCTTGCCCGAGCCCGTCTCGCCGACGAGCGCCGTGCGCGTCCCCGCGGGGACCTCCGCGCTGATCTCCTCGAGCGTCCACGGCGCGTCGGGCTCGTAGCGAAACCACACGTCCTCCAGCTCCACGTCGCCGCGCACGTCGCTCAGCGCGCGCGCGCCCGGGCGCTCGACGATGTCCACCGGCAGGTCCAGGTACTCGAAGATGCGCCCGAACAGCGCCAGCGAGGTCTGTACTTCGACGCCCACCGACAGCAGCTGCTGCATCGGGAACAACAGCCGCGTCTGCAGCGTCGTGAACGCGACCACGGTGCCGATCGAGATCGCATCGTGCCCGTGGGCGATGTTGTAGCCGGCGAACCAGTACACCGCGGCGGGCATGATCGCGAAGGCCATCTGCACCGAGGCCATCCGCCAGCGCCCGGCCATGCGCGCGCGCACCTCCAGGTCGGCGAGTTCGCTCGACTCCGAGGAGAAGCGATCGACGAGCTCGTGCGAGCGGCCCATCGTCTTGCCGAGCAGGATCCCCGACACCGACAGCGACTCCTCGACGAGCGTCGACATGTCCGCCAGGCGGCCCTGGCGCACCGACTGGATGCGCCGGCGCTCGTTGCCGACGCGGCGCGTCAGCCACACGAAGAACGGCAGCAGGATCAGCGAGAACACCGTCAGCTGCCAGCTCAGCGCGAACATCGCCATGACCGTCGCCAGGACCGTCGCCACGGTTGACACGGTCGAGGTGGCGGTGCTCGTGACGACGTCGTCGATGCCGCCGATGTCGTACGCGATCCGCGCCTGCACCTCGCCCGAGCGCGTGCGCGTGAAGAACGCCAGCGACATGCGCTGCA
The DNA here is from genome assembly GCA_963826985.1 of uncultured Solirubrobacteraceae bacterium. Classification (GTDB taxonomy): domain Bacteria; phylum Actinomycetota; class Thermoleophilia; order Solirubrobacterales; family Solirubrobacteraceae; genus Palsa-744. The sequence goes on along the minus strand of CAWGYW010000002.1, from coordinate 881,998 downwards.
GGTGCGCGAACACCGCCGCGCGCAGGTCGTGCATCACGCGCTGGCCGACCTGGTTTGAGATCCACGTCTGCGCGACGCTGATCACGCTGTTGATCACCGCCAGCGCGATCATCCCGCCGACGAGCCACGACAGCAGCGTCAGGTTGTGCCCGACGATGCCCTTGTTGATCGCTTCGCGCAGCAGGAACGGCGAGGCGACGCTGAGCACCGAGCCGAGCACGATCAGCCCCAGCAGCAGGCCCAGGCGCACCCGGTAGGGGACGAACAGCCGCCCCATGCGCCGCAGCGAAACGTGTTTGTCGGGGATGTCCTCGGGGCGCAGGCCCGGCGGCTTGGGCGGCTCCGTTCGCCGCGAGCGCCCACCGCCGCCACCGCCGTGCCCCTGAGCGAAGGGCTGATGGCTCACGAAGCTGACTCTAGCCGGGCGTACTGAAATCCTAAGGCGGCGCATTGCAGACCGACTCCAGGGCTCAACGTTTACGCTCCGAGAATGGATCTCTCATCGACGGAGACGCGCGTGCTCGGCTGCCTGCTGGAGAAGCAGCGCACGACCCCCGATGCCTATCCGCTGTCGCTGAACGCGCTGCGCCTGGCGTGCAACCAGTCCACCAACCGCGACCCGGTGGTCGAGTACGACGACGCGATCATCCGCGACGCGCTGCACCGCCTGGAACGCCGCGGCTACGCCCGGCTGGCAAGCGGCGCCGGCAGCCGCGCGCCGAAGTACCGCCACCTGCTCGCCGACGCGCTGCCGATGAGCTCCGCGAGCAGGCCGTCATCTGCGTGCTGATGCTGCGCGGGCCGCAGACGCCGGGCGAGCTCAAGCAGCGCACCGAGCGGATGCACGCGTTCGGCGACCTCGCGGCCGTGCACGACACGCTCGACGCGCCTGATCGGCCGCGAGCTGGTGGCGCGCCTGGAGCGCCGCCCCGGGCACAAGGAGGAGCGCTACGCACAGCTGCTGCCGGGCGAGGACGAGCAGCCGTCTGGACGCGAGGCGCCGGCGCCCACGGCCTCTGGCCTACCGGGAACGCCCGGCATGGCGTCACGCATACCCGACGCCCCTGCGTCTACAGATGGCGCGCCCGCACGCTCCCGCATACGCCGCCGCGGACGATCTGCGCGAGCGCGTCGCGCGGCTCGAGCGCGAAGTCGCGGAGCTGCGCGCGTCGATGCGCCATCCTGTGGGCGAGCACCAGCCATGATCCATCTGTCGTCGATCCTCGCCGCCTCCTCCGACACCGCGACCGGCGTCGGCATCCCGCTCGCGCTGGCGGCGGGGCTCGTGTCGTTCCTCTCGCCGTGCGTGCTGCCGCTGGTGCCCGGCTACCTGTCGACGGTCATCGGGGTCACGCCGGCGGACCTCAAGGGCGGCGTGGGGGCGCGCCGCGTGCTCGTCCCGAGCCTGCTGTTCATCGCGAGCTTCTCGGCGATCTTCATCCTGCTGGGGATGAGCGCGACGGTGATCGGCTCGACGCTGGTCAACGCACAAACACCTGCTCGAGCAGGTCGGCGGCGGCGCTGATCGTCGTGATGGGGCTCGTCTTCCTGGCGACGCCGTTCGTCGGCTTGCTTCAACCGCGAGTGGCACTCGGAGTCGCTGCTGCGCCTGGCCGGGCGCGGCGGGCCGCTGGTTGCCGGCGCGGCGTTCGCGATCGCGTGGACGCCCTGCACGAGCATCACGCTCGGCGCGATCCTCACGCAGGCGGCGATCTCGAGCTCGGCGGCGCACGGCGCGCTGCTGCTCGCCTTCTACTCGGCCGGCCTCGCGATCCCGTTCCTGCTGATCGCGCTCGCGTTCGAGCGGATGACCAACGCGCTCGCGGTCGTCAAGCGCCACTTCCCGGTGATCATCGGCGTCGGCGGCGCTGGTCATGATCGCGCTCGGGCTGCTGATCCTCACCGGCGAGTTCACGATCCTCAACGCGCAGGCGCAACACGCTGCTACAGGGCACCGGCCTGAACGTCTCGAGCATCTGAGCTCGCCCTGCCGCTCCAGGAACCTCCGTTCCCACGCTTCCTGGTTGCGCTTGGCGTCGAGCACGAACGGCGAGTAGCCGATCGCCTTGACGATCGCGCGTTGATGGCGGACTCGGGGAAGGCGAGGGGGCGCAGCACGTCCACGAACAGCACGACGCGCGTCTCGTCGGTGTCGTTCCAGACCTCGTGGTTGAAGGTGTCGTCGAAGATCATGCTCTTGCCCTCCTCCCAGTGGCGGAAGTCGTCGCCGACGCGGATGCGGCAGGCCTCGGCGTCCTCGGGGACGATCAGGCCGAGGTGGTAGCGCAGCACGCCCTTGTACGGGCCGCGGTGGTCGAGGATGTGCTTGCGCGGGGAGAGGATCGAGATCATCGCCGTCGTCATGCCGGGGATCTCGCGCATCAGCGCGGCCGTGCGCGGGCACATCTCGACGCCGAGCTTCGCCTCGAAGCCGTAGCCGTAGAGGAAGAACGTCTTCCAGCGATCGTCGTCGGTGATCTCGATCTGGTCCTTGGAGATGTCCTGGAAGTTCGCGAGCTCGTCCTGGACGTCCAGCAGCCGCTCGGCCTCCTCGCGGATGATCTGCCAGTGCTCCTCGATGTGCGCCACCCACGGGAAGCGCTCGAGCGGGAAGAACGTCGCGTCGCCGACGAGCGAGCGTTTGCCGATGAAGCGCTCGACCGGCGCGAGGATCCGTTCGCCGAGCGCGATCGTCCACTGGACGACGCGGTCCCAGGTCGACTTCGACATGCTGACTCACCCCCAATTCGTCCGCGCCGCCGCTTCTCGGCGGCCACTTCGCACCCTAGCGAATGCTCGCGCGGCGTCCGGGAGGACCGGCCTGCGCGCATCTCTTCATCTCTTCATATCCGAGGAAGGGCCGCATGCGGCCCTTCTACCGGCCGCGCATGCGCGGCCGGCCGGTCGGTGCATGCACCGACCGGAACAACATCGTGAGCAGCGGAAACGCAAAGAGCCCCGGGTGGGAATCCCAGCCGGGGCTCTTGCATCAGGAATTGGCTCGTGTGCTTACGCGGCCTCGCGCAGAGCCGCCAGCTCGGGCGACTCGGCGAGCTTCTTCAGCGCGCGCTGCTCGAGCTGGGAGGCGCGCTCTGCGGAGAAGCCGAGCCGCTTGCCGATCGCGGTGAGCGTCTGCGGGTCCTCGCGGCCGGTGCCGAAGCGCAGGGTCAGGACCTTGCGCTCGGTTTCGGGCAGCTGCTCGATCGCGCGGTGCACGATCCGCTCGCGCTCGTTCTCCCAGGCGGTCTCCTCCGGCACCTCGGCGTCGGAGGGGAGCAGGTCGCCGAGGGCGGTGTCGCCGTCCTCGCCGATCTGCTGGTCGAGGCTGACGAGCGCCGCACGCTGGTGGCGCACCTCTTCGACCTGGTCGATCGGCAGTCCGGTCTCCTCGGCGAGCTCCTCGAGCGTGGGCTCGCGCCCGAGCCGCACCGACAGCTCGCGCTCGACGCGCCCGACCTTGCGGGAGCGCTGGGCGACGTGGACGGGCAGGCGGATCGTGCGGCCGGAGTTCTCCAGGCCGCGCTGGATCGCCTGACGGATCCACAGCGTGGCGTACGTCGAGAAGCGAAAGCCCTTGCGCCAGTCGAACTTCTCGCTCGCGCGGATCAGGCCGAGCATGCCCTCCTGGACGAGGTCGCCGAGGGGCAGGCCCTGGTTCTGGTAGCGCCGGGCGTTCGATGCGACGAGTCGCAGGTTGGAGTTGACGAGCAGTTCCTTCGCCTGCAGGTCGCCGCGCTCGATCCGCTTGGCCAGGTCGATCTCTTCTGCCGGGGTGAGCAGCGGGTAGCGGCGCGAGTGGGCGAGCAGCTGGTCGACCGCCTCGGGGATGAACGTGTCCGGCGTGCTGACGTCGAGGCGCTCGATCGGGCTGTCCAGCCGGCCTGCGGCAGGGGCGACCGTCTCGGCGTCCGTGACCGAGCTCCTCGGGCTCGTGCTCTAGTGGTGAGGGTGGGGTTTGTGGCCGAGTCTGACATGTGCGTCCTTCTAATCCGATGCTTGGAGTCGGAATTATACGCCACGATAGTTGCGTTGTCAACCATTCTTGATTGAAGCGGGTCCATTAGCTCGTTCGACGCCATATGCGCGCTTACCTTCCCGGCGGATCACATGTACCGTGCCCGCCGCGGCGCCTGCTGAAACCCGCGAGCGGGCCGAAAAGAGCGATCCTGTCGATCTGAGCCTGGTTATCGACCGCATACCGTGGATCGCTGAGCGACTACGGCTAAGCTCGGCGCAATGACCGTCGCATCGACCCCCAGATCTCAGCGGACAGGTCGTCGCCGTCACGGGCGCCTCCTCCGGCATCGGCGAGGCCACCGCGCTCGCATGCGCCCGCGCCGGCGCCGCCGTGGCGCTGGCCGCGCGCCGGGTCGAGCGCATCGAAGCGCTCGCGCAGCGGATCCTCGCCGACGGCGGGCGCGCGATCGCCGTGCAGACGGATGTCGGCGAGGAGGCGCAGGCGCGCGCGTTCGTCGAGCGCGCGCACGCCGAGCTCGGCCGCCTGGACGTGCTCGTCAACAACGCCGGCGTGATGCTGCTCGGCCCGATCGAGAACGCGCCCACCGAGGAATGGCGGCGGATGATCCACGCGAACGTCTTCGGCGTGCTCTACTGCACGCACGCGGCGCTGCCGCTGATGCGCGAGCAGGGCTCCGGGCACATCGTCAACGTCAGCTCCGTCGCCGGGCGCGTCGCCCGCGCCGGCTCGGGCGTCTACAACCTCACGAAGTTCGGCGTCGGCGCGTTCTCGGAGTCGCTGCGCCAGGAGGGCGTGCCGCAGGGCTGCGCGTGACGCTGATCGAGCCCGGCGCGGTCGCCACCGAGCTACCAGGGCACAACCGCCCGGAGATCCGAGCAGATGATCGCGAGCGCTTCGCCGACGTCGAGCCGCTGCAGTCCGAGGACATCGCTCGCGCGATCCTCTACGCGATCGAACAGCCGCCGAACGTCGCCGTCAACGAGGTGCTCGTGCGGCCCAGCCGGCAGGCGCGCTGACACCGCCGCGTCGGCGCCACGGCGCCGGGGAGGACCTCAGCGCGGCTGCGACGAGCTCGCGTGCGGCCTGATCTCCAGCAGCTCGCTGCGCCCGGCGTGGTCGACCTGCAGCGTCGTGTGATCGAGCGCGAAGCGCTCGCGCAGCATCGTCTCGATCTGCCGGCGCACCGCGTGGCAGTCGCTGTCCGCCCCCACCAGCACGTGCGCCGAGAGCGCCGGAAAGCCGCTGGTGACCTCCCACACGTGCAGGTCGTGGACCTCCACGACGCCCGGCTGTGCGACCAGCGCCTCGCCGATCTGCTGCGGATCCAGGCCCTTCGGCGCCGCCTCCAGGAACACCCGGCCGGAGTCGCGCACGAGCACGATGCCCGAGCGCGTCATCAGCGCGGCGATCAGCAGCGACGCGATCGGGTCCGCGCGCTGGAAGCCGCTCGCGAGGATCACGCCGGCGGCCACCGCCGTGCCGATGAAGCCGTACAGGTCGATGAGGATGTGCTGGAAGCTGCCCTCGACGTTGAGGCTGCGGCGGTTGGCGCGCGACAGCGTCCACGCGGCCGCGAGGTTGACGACGATCCCGGCCAGCGCGACCGCCAGCACCAGCCCGCCGTGCACGTGCGGCGGCGCGAACAGGCGCCGCACGGCCTCGTACGCGATCAACGCCGCGAGCACCAGCAGCGTCACGCCGTTGGCCAGCGCCGAGAGGATCTCGACGCGTCGCAGGCCGAACGTCAGCGCGCCGCTCGGCGGGCGCGCCGCCAGCCGCAGCGCCGCCAGCGAGAAGCCGATCGCCGCGGCGTCGCTGAGCATGTGCCCCGCGTCCGACAGCAGCGCCAGCGAGTGCGAGAGCACCGCCGCCGCCACCTCGACCGCCATGAACGCGACGATCAGCGCGAACGCGACCGCCAGGCGCCGGCCGTCCGCGTCGGGACCGACGCCGTGGGAGTGAGCGGCGCCGTGGGAATGGGGGTGCGCGGCGTGATCGTGGGCCATCGGCTCACGATACGCCGCGCACATGTCGCCGGCGGGTCGCTGGCGGGTCGCCAGCGGGTCGCGCGCGAGTCGCTGGCGCTCAGTATTTGTAGCCGCCGCCCCCGCCGGAGCCGCTCGAGCCGCCACCGGTTTCGCCACCGGAACTGGCGGCGGCGCCTTCGCCGGCGGCGCCGCTGGTCTGCGCGGCGCTAGCGCTGCCCGTGCCCGCCACGACCGCGCTCCACGTGCCGCCGTCGGCTTTGATGCCCTGCCCGTTGGCTTCGCCCGCGGCCCTGTCGCCGCTGAACGTGTACAGCGGCTCGCCTTTGTACGCGAGCTGCGCGCTGCCGTCCGGACGCCTGATCGCCGCGAGGCCGCTGACGGCGGTGCCGATCGCGCTCGCGCTCAGCGGCGGCCACGCCGACACGCAGGCCGCGCTGGTGCACAGGAACCTGCCGTCCTGCTCGCCGCTGAGGTGGTAGAGGGTCATGCCCTGCGCGTCGACCAGCACGGTCGCGCCGAGCGTCGCGTTCGACGCCGTCTTCACGCCTCCCGCGCCAGCGGCGGCGGAGCCGGCTGCGGCGGTGGTGGAGGTCGCGGCGCTCGAGGCCGCGGCCGCGTTGGAGCTGCTCGACGGGTAAGAGCTTCGAGCTGCCCCCGCACGCCGCCAGGGTCAGTGACACGGCGAGGATGGGGAGGGCGAGGAGGAAGGTCTTCGAGGTTGGGCGCATGGTGCTCCTTTGGCCAGGCTGGGGATGGGGTGAAGTCGGCGTCGGTTATTGCGGCCGGCACTCTTCTCAGACGCCGCGCGGCCCGGTTCCTTTCGCCCACCTCCGCTCGCATCGCCCGCATGGGGGATCGATCCATAGTCTCTAGCCATGTCGCAGCCAAGCGAGACCCGTCAGCTGACGCGGCGCGCCAGCACGCTCGTCTCGGTGGCCGCCGCCGGCCTGCTGGTGGCGCTGAAGCTGGGGATCGGCCTGGCGAGCGGCAGCCTCGGGCTGATCTCCAGCGGGATCGAGTCGAGCGGCGACGTGATCGCGGCGGTGCTCACGTTCTTCGCGGTGAAACTGGCCGGCAGGCCCGCCGACTTCGAGCATCCCTACGGCCACCGCCGCGCGGAGAACCTGGGGGCGCTCGGCGAGGCGGGGATCCTGCTGGGGGGAGGCGTGCTCGTCACGGTCGAGGCGATCGCCCGCCTGTCGGGCGCGGGCACGACGCCGCGCGTCCACTGGTATGAGCTCGCCGCGATCGGCGTCGCGCTGGTGGTGGAAGCCGGGCGCATGGGCGTCTCGCTCGCGGCCGAGGGACGCGAGCAAAGCCCCACGCTGCGCTCCAACGTCGCGCACTTCGCCGCCGATGTCGCCGGGTCGGTGGTCGTGCTCGCCGGCCTGCTCAGCGTGCACGCGGGGTTCGCCGACGGCGACTCGCTCGCGGCGCTGCTCGTCGCGGCGATCATCTTCGTCACCGCCGGGCGCCTGATCGCGGAGAACGCGAACGTGCTGATGGACCGCGAGCCCGAGCAGGCGCGCGCCGCCGCCGAGCGCGCGATCGGCGCGCTCGGCACCGACATCGAGCTCGATCGCCTGCGGCTGCGCGAGTCGGCCGGACGCTACTTCGCCGACGTGGTCGTCAGCGTGCCGCCCGGCCAGGCGGTCGTCGAGGGACACCACGCGGCCGACCTCGTCGAGAGCGCGCTCGAGCGGGCGCTGCCCGGCAGCGACGTGGTCGTGCACGTGGAGCCGCGCCGGCAGGGCCTCGACCTGCGCGACCGGGTGCTCTCGATCGCGCTGTCCGAGCCGCTCGTCAAGGAGGCCCACGACATCACGATCTTTGAGCAGCCGGGGTCCAGCAGCGTCTCGCTGCACCTGAAGTTCCCCGCCGACCTGGACCTGCGCGCCGCGCACGAGATCGCCGAGCGCGTCGAGCAGGCGATCCGCGCGCGGCCCGGCGTGAGCGACGTGCAGACCCACCTCGAGCCGCTCGAGCGCCCGCTGGCCGCGCGCGAGCAGGACGAGGACGCCGACGTGCAGAGCACGCGCGCGATCGAACGGCTCGTGCGCGAGCACACGGGCAGCGATCCCCAGCGCGTGCGGCTGCTCTCCACCGACGCCGGCCACGTCGTGTTCCTGACGCTCGCGGTCGACCCCGACGAGTCGCTCACAGACGCCCACCGCCTGGCGGGAGAGCTCGAGGACGAGCTGCGCCAGCGGATCGACGGCATCGCCGAGGTCGTCGTCCACACCGAGCCGTAGCCCACCGCGCGGGAAGCTGTCAGTGCAACAGCTTCAGCGTGTTTTCGCCGTCGTCCACGAAGTAGATGCCCTTGCCTTCCGGGGCGATCACCAGGCCGAACAGCGATCCGGCTCCGGTCTTCTTGTCTGCGGTCTGCACGGCCACCTGCTGGCCGGCGGGCGTGGTTTCGACCATGTTGCCGTCGCCACCGTTGCTCGTGATGATGTTGCCATTGGGTGCGAGCACCATGCCGAGCGGTTCCTTGAGGTGGCCGGCTTCGGTGAGGACGGTGCCGCCTTTCGCGGCGGGCGTCGTGCGTGTCGTCGCTTCGGAGATCGCGAGGATCTTGCTGTCTTCGGTCGAGGCCACATACAGCGTCCCGTCGGAGGCGAGTGCGAGCCCGGTCGGGCCGAGCACGAGCGCTTCTTCGGAGTCCACCCAGGGGATGCCATCCGCGATCACCGTTTCGCCCAGCACCTTCGGCGCCTGTCCTTCGCCGGATTCCAGTTCGATCCGCAGCACGGTCGAGTTGTCGATCGTGTGGATGCCCTTCGCGGCACCGCCGTTGAGGGCGTTGCTGACGAACAGCATGGTCTTGGAGCCTTCGCTCTTGGCGGTCGAGTCCCACGGACCCTGGATGTTCTTGCTGGCGATCGTCTCGACCGCCCTGCCTTCGCTGTCGAGCACGATCAGGCAGCCGTACTTAGCGGTCGCTGACTTGCCGTTGGTCGTCGGCAGGCTGCCCACGACGACGTAGCCGCCCGGCAGGATGTTCAGCGCCGTCGTCAGCCCGACCCCGCCGGGGCATGGGCCGGGGAGCGTCTTGGCATCGATCCTCGCGAACAGCGAGACCTTCCCGGCCGTCGAGACCTGCACGATCGTCGTGCCGGTGCCCTGACCGTTCTCCTTGGCGCTTTCCTTGGCGTTGAAGTTGCTGATCAGCATCTGGCCCGCCTGGAGCTTCCCCGTGCTGGTGGGTACGGTCACGATGCCATAGGGGTTGATGTCGCCGTTGGACGGGACCGTGGAAGCAATCGTCGAGACGGTCCTCAGCGGCGACAGGAACGGAGTGCTCGCCGTCGCCGTGGTCGCTGCCGGCGTGCTCGCGGGGGCGGCGCTGGAGCTGCTGTTACTGCTGTTGCTGCTGCTGGAGCTTCCGCATCCAGCGAGCGCGACCGCTACGCCTGCGAGAGCGAGAATTGACGATCTGGGCACTGGGTTGTTCTCCTGTAGTTGGGGTGTCGGGGATCAGACCGCGCCTGGCGCGCTGCTCCCTTGACTCCGCCGGCGCGGGATTACTTCCCGGGTCAGCGCGGCGGCTCGGCGGCGTCCTCGCGCGCGAGCGCGCTCAGCTGCGCGGGCACGTCGGCGAGAAAGCCGCAGACGATGAAGCCGAGCAGGGCGATCACGCCGATAGCGTGCGCCCAGCCAGCTTCGGCGATCGTCAGGAACCCGATGCCGGCGAGCAGGCACGCCGCGGCGGCGCGCGCGAGCATCCCCGGCGCCGACGCCGACAGCAGGGCGCCGATCGCCGGCGCCGGGGCCGCAGCTCGCTCGTGGTCGTCGAAGCGACCCCGCAGCGCGAGCCTGAACAGCAGCGCGAGCGATGGGAACAGGATCACCGCACCGGCGAGCACGGCGACGACGACCGCCACGAGCGTGTCGTGCGGGGCGGCCGCCTGCCGCACGGTGAGACCGGGCAGCAGCACGGGGTTCTGCGCGAGCGCCCAGCCGCCGATCACGGCGGCGACCGCGATCGCGGCGGTGTAGCGCGCCGTCTCAAAGCTCCGGCGCCAGACGCGGTCGAGCGTGGCGATGCCCGCGAGGATCGAGACGATCAGCGCCGCGAGGGCGCCGCCGCGCAACATGTGGCGATACAGCTGATGCGCGTCGGCGTGCAGCACCACGAGGCCGGCGGCCGCGACCGCGCCCGCGATCACGCCCGCGGCGAGCGCGCGCACGCGAAAGTCGTCCTCCAGCTCGCGGTCCTCGACGCGGGCGGCGTCGGCGGCGAGGAACACGGCGGCGAGATATGCGGAGGTGGCGACGGCCAGCACACCGACGAGGATCGAGATCGGCCCCGTCCAGCTCGAGAACGTGTGCCCCGCCGCGTTGCCCACGGGTACCCGGCGCGCGGCGATCGCGCCGACGATCGTGCCGAGCGCGAACGGCGTGAGGATCGAGGAGACCGCGAACACGGCGTCGACCGAATGGCGCTCGCGGGCGCTCGCGGCTCCCGCGCGCAGCGCGTAGGCGGCTCCCCGCAGGACGATCCCGATCGCGGCGATGAACAGCGGCACCGACAGCGTCGAGGCGATTGAGCCGAACGCGCTCGGATACGCGGTCCAGGTGACGGTCAGCACGAAGATCAGCCACACGTGGTTGGCCTCCCACACGGGCGCGATCGACTCGTGCGCGTGCTCGCGTACGGCCGCGCCGCGCGCGCCGCGACCGGCGAACAGCTGCCAGAAGCCCGCGCCGAAGTCGGCGCCCGCGAGCACGACGTAGAACACGAGCCCGATCAGGACGAAGATCAGCGGCAGCTCGTACAGGTGCACGCTCACACCGCCGGGCTCGGCTGATCTGGGGCCAATCCGCGCTCGCCGCCGGCGTCGGCCCCGGGGGGATCCATCGGCATCCGCGCCAGCCGGCGCAGGATCCACACGAGCCCGATTCCCACGCCCACGTAAACCGCAGCCAGCGTCGCGTAGCCGACGGGGATGCCGCTGGCGCCGGTGACCGCTTCGTTGGTGAGCATCACCTTGTAGACGACCCACGGCTGGCGTCCGACCTCGGTCGTGACCCAGCCCGCGATCAGCGCGACCAGCGACGCGGGGCCGGCGAACACGAGCGCCCGGTAGAACCACAGCGACCGCGGCAGGCGCTTGCGCCGGATGCGCACGAACAGGTAGATCGCGCCAAGCGCGGCCAGCAGCGTGCCGAGCCCGACCATCAGCTGGAAGGACACGCGCACGACGTTGACCGGGGGCTGGCGGTTCGCCGGCACCGTGTCGAGCCCTTTGACGAGCGCGTTGGGGTTGTGGAACGCGAGCAGCGAGAGCAGTTTCGGGATCGCGATCCCGTACTTGACCTGGCCTTCGGTGTACCAGCCGAGCAGGTGCTCGGGCGCGCCGCGGGTGCTGCTGTGCAGGCCCTCGATCGCCGCGAGCTTGATCGGCTGCGCGGTGGCGACGTCGCGCGCGACCCAGTCGCCGATCAGGATCTGCACGGGCGATGCCAGCGCGGCGATCGTCAGCGGGATAGCCAGGGCGGTGCGCTGATAGCGGGTGGGCGGGAGCGGATGCCTGCGCAGCATCGCGATCGCGTAAGCGCCCGCGAGCAGGAAGCCGACGACGATGTAGCCGGCGATGTACATGTGCACGAGCTCCGGCCACAGGAAGCTGTTGTCGAACAGCGCCTTCAGCGGATGCACGTCGACCGCCCTGCCGTGCACCAGCCGAAAGCCGGAGGGGTGGTTCATCCAGGCGTTGACCGCGATCACGTTCAGCGAGCCGACGACGCCGGCGATCGCGATCGGGATGCCGCTGAGGAAGTGCGCGCGCGGCGACAGGCGGTCCCAGCCGTAGATGTAGATGCCGATGAAGATCGCCTCCGTGAAGAACGAGAAGCCCTCGATCGCGAAGCCCAGCCCGAAGACGCTGCCGAACGTCGCGGTGAAGGCCGGCCACAACAGGCCCATCTCGAAGCTGAGGATCGTGCCGGTGATCACGCCGATCGCGAACAGCGCGGCCATCACCCGCGTCCAGCGGCGCGCGAGCGTGCGGTAGAGCTCATCGCCCGAGCGCAGGTACAGCCACTCGACGAACAGCACCATCACCGGGAACGCGATGCCGAAGCAGACGAGCGGGATGTGTACCGAGAACGACAGCGCCTGCATCTGGCGGGCCTGCAGCAGGTATGCCTGACGCACGGGCGTCATCCCGTCTGTGGGTATAGCGCTTTCGTCCCGCCTCTGGCCCGCCGACCCCGCCCTGCTTGCCAGGCGCGCCCGGGCGCCGGCCCGATCAGTCCTCGGCCAGGCGCCGCAGCAGCGCCACGCGCCGCCATCAGCACCCGCTGCTCCTCGGCCGAGAGATCCTCGGCGATCGCGCGTGCGAGCCAGCCCTCGCGCTGGCGGCGGTCCGCTTCGAGCATGCTCAGGCCCTACTCGGTGAGCTCGACGAGGGTGCGCCGACCGTCGGCCGGGTCCGGCGCGGCGGGCGATCAGGCCGTCGGCCTCCAGGTCGCTGATCGTCTGCGTCATCGACTGCGGGCGCACGCGCTCGGCCAGCGCGAGGTCGCCGATCGACCTCGTGCCTTCGCGGTCCAGGCGCCCGAGCACCGCGCCCTGGGAGAGCGAGAAGCGATGCTCGGCGCGCAGCCGGCGCATCAGCTGGCCGAGCACCAGGCGCAGCTCGCTCGCGAGCAGGGTGCTGTCGAGCGCCGTCGTCCATCGCGCTGCAAACTATAACCGGAGATCGAGCAGGAAGACTGCTCAGTTTCCCTGTATAATTGAGCTCGGTGGCAAGCAAGACGAGCTACGCGCGAGGACGAACGGAAACGGACGCGTCGGCAGGCTCCTGGCTCCGATCGCTACAAGTGGATCGCGCTGTCGAACACGACGCTCGGCGTGCTGCTGGCGACGCTCGACGGCTCGATCACGCTGATCGCGATGCCGGACATCTTCCGCGGCATCCACCTCGACCCGCTCGTCCCCGCCAACAGCTTCTACCTGCTGTGGATGATCCTCGGCTACCTGGTCGTGACGAGCGTGCTGATCGTCAGCCTCGGCCGGCTCGGCGACATGTACGGGCGGGTGAAGATGTACAACCTCGGCTTCGTCATCTACACGGTCGCCTCGCTGCTGCTGACGGTCGACTGGCTCGACGGGCGGCGCGGGGGCCGCGTACCTGATCGGCTTCCGCATCGTGCAGGGCATCGGCGCGGCGTTCCTGCTCGCCAACGCCGCGGCGATCATCACCGACGCGTTCCCCGCCAACCAGCGCGGCATGGCGCTCGGGATCAACAACATCGTCGGCGTCAGCGGCATGTTCATCGGCCTCGTGCTCGGCGGCCTGCTGGCGCCGATCGACTGGCGGCTGGTGTTCCTGATCTCGGTGCCGGTCGGGCTGTTCGGCACCGTCTGGGCCTACCTGAAGCTCGAGGAGCGCAGCACGCCCAAACCCGCGCGCGTCGACTGGTGGGGCAACGTCACCTTCGCGCTCGGGCTGATCCTGATCATGGTGGCGGTCACCTACGGCATCCGCCCGTACGGCAGCCACGCGACGGGCTGGGGCAGCCCGCGGGTGCTCGCGCTGCTGGGCGCCGGCGTGGCGTTCCTGGCCGCGTTCGCGGTGATCGAGAGGCGCGTCGCCGAGCCGATGTTCCGCCTGCCGCTGTTTCGCATCCGCGCGTTCACGTTCGGCACGCTCTCGACGTTCCTCTCGGCGATCGCCCGCGGCGGGCTGATGTTCATGCTGATCATCTGGCTGCAGGGCATCTGGCTGCCCCTGCACGGCTACAACTTCACCGACACGCCGCTGTGGGCCGGCATCTACATGCTGCCGCTGACCGATCGGCATGCTGATCGCCGGGCCGACCTCCGGCTACCTCTCCGACCGCTTCGGCGCGCGCTGGTTCGCGACCGGCGGGATGCTCGGCTCGGCGCTGAGCTTCTTCCTGCTGACGCTGCTGCCGATCGACTTCTCCTTCCGGCCGTTCGCGCTCGATGCTCGCTGATGGTCGGCGTCTCGATGGGCATGTTCGCCTCGCCCAACCGCGCGGCGGTGATGAACAGCCTGCCGCCGCAGCACCGCGGCGCCGGCGGCGGCATGAACCAGACCTTCCAGAACTCCGCGCAGGTGCTCTCGATCGGCATCTTCTTCACGCTGATGATCATCGGCCTGGCCTCGAACCTGCCGCACACGCTGTCCTCGGGCCTGGAGGCGCACGGCGTCTCGGCCGCCGCGGCCGCACAGCGCCGCGCACACGCCGCCGGTGTCGGTCCTGTTCGCCGCGTTCCTCGGCTACAACCCGATCGAGCACCTCGTCGGCCCGCACGTGCTCGCCGCGCTCTCGGCCGCCAACCACGCGGCGCTCACCGGGCGCTCGTTCTTCCCGCACCTGATCTCCGGGCCGTTCCGCAACGGCCTGCACGAGGCGTTCCTGTTCGCGATCCTCGCCTGCCTGATCGCGGCCGGCGCGTCGCTGATGCGCGGCGGCAAGTATCACTACGTCGAGCAGACGCCTGCGCACTCCGGCGGCGCCGGCGCCCGGGTCGAGCCCCGAGAGGCGCTGGACGACGGCGAAGCGGTGGCGTCGGGGATTCTCCAGCAGAGCTACGAGCCAGACGCGAGCGAGCTCGCGCGAACTACGACAGCAGAGGAGCAGCATGCGCGTTGAGTGGTACGGGCAGTCGGCGTTTCATCCTGAGCGCCGCCGACGCGACGGTGGCGATCGACCCGTTCGCGGACATGTCGGCGATGGCCGCGAGCCGCGGGATGCAGTTCGACTATCCGCCGATCGAGGGCGTGGAGGCGGACCTGCTGCTCGTCACGCACGAGCACATCGACCACAACGGCGTCGAGGCGATCGGCGGCGAGCCGACGATCCTGCGCTCGACCGCCGGGCGCCTGGAGTCGCCGCTCGGCGAGATCACCGCGATCGCCTCCGAGCACGACGAGCGCGCGGGCACCGAACGCGGGCCGAACACGATCTTCGTGTTCGAGCTGGACGGGCTGCGCGTGGCCCACTTCGGCGACTTCGGCCAGAGCGCGCTGCGCGAGGAGCAGACCGAGGCGATCGGCGCGGTCGACCTGCTGATCCTGCCCGTCGGCGCCGGCCCGACGATCGGCGCCGAGCAGGCCGCTGAGATCGTCGAGCGCCTGTCGCCGCGCTGGGTCGTGCCGATGCACTACCGCACCGCAGCGCATCGGCTTCCTCGAGACGGCCGATGCGTTCCTCGAGCGCTCGGCGCACGTCGAGCGTCTCGCCGGCAGCGTGTTCGAGACCGGCGAGCTGCCCGAGGTCGAGGGCCCGCTCGTCGTCGTGCCGGCGGCGCCGTAGCCGTCGGCGTATAACCACTTGAAACGAGAAAGGGCTTTCAGATGAAGATCGCGAGACTTTTGCTGCGCCTGTCCGTCGGCGGCTTCTTCGTCGGGCACGGAACGCAGAAGCTGTTCGGGTGGTTCGGCGGCCACGGCCTGGAGGCGACCGCCGCGGGCTTCGAGCAACTGGGACTGCGCCCCGGCAAACACCACGCGATCGCCGCCGGCGCGGCCGAGGCCGGCGGCGGTGCGCTGCTCGCGGCCGGGCTGGCGACGCCGCTCGCCGCATCGCTGCTGAGCGCGACGATGATCACGGCGATCGAGAAGGTGCACGGCAAGAACGGCCCCTGGTTGAGCAACGGCGGCTACGAGTACAACGTCGTGCTGATCGCCGCCGTGCTCGCGCTGGTCGAGGCCGGGCCCGGGCCGCTGTCGCTGGATGCGGCGCGCGGGCGCGAACGCTCCGGCTCGGGCTGGGCGATCGCCGCGCTGGCCACCGGCGCGCTGGGCGCGCTCGGAGCGCACCTGGCCGCCGCCGCCGCGCCGCCGCTGCCGGCCAGCGACGCAGAGGCGACGACGGAGGCGCCCGCGGACGCCGCCGCACAGGAGGCCCAGACCGCTTAGGGCGCATAGGTCCGTAGTTGGAACTTCAAACAGGATAGAGTTGGCGCGCCGATCGGGAAGGATCCGCGGCCGGCGGTGTCCTTACGGCCGATGACCCCTATCGATGGAGGATCCGACTCGTGAGTTTTCAAGCGCAGGCCCGAGCAAAGAAGCACTCGCTACCCGTGCTCTCGGCGGTGTCACTCGTCCTCGGCCTGCTCGCGCTGGCCGGCTGCGGGAGCTCCTCCAGCGGCACCACCGCCACCACGACGAGCACGCCCGCCACGACCCCGACGACCTCCACCGCCGCCACGACGCCCGCGACCACCTCGACCAGCACGGGCGCGGCTGCGGGCAGCGCCCTGAGCCTCGCGGCCAACGCCGAAGGCCAGCTGAAATACAACAAGACCTCGCTCACCGCGCAGGCCGGCAAGGTCTCGATCGACTTCACGAACTTCTCGCCGCTCGGTCACAACGTGACGATCGAATCCTCCGCCGGCAAGATCGTCGGTGCGACGCCGACGTTCCAGGGCGGCACGAAGGTGCTCACGCTCGACCTCAAGGCCGGCACGTACAAGTTCTTCTGCTCGGTCCCCGGACACCGCATGGCCGGGATGGAAGGTACGCTGACCGTCAAGTAGATGCGTCGAGTTCCGTCGTTCTCGACCACGCGGCTCGCGCCGCAAACGGGAAGGAGCAGACGATGAACGCTGACGACGGGGACTGGCTGCTGGGGTTCCTCCACGACTTCGCGTCGATGTCCGAGCAGGAGCGCGACGCCGCGATCGACACGCTCTCCACGGAGGAGCGGAGTGCGCTGGTCGCGCTCGCGGACGCCCGCACGGCGAGCGCTGGGGCGGACCTGGTGGACGTGCTGGACGCCGGCCAGGGCGGCCTCGAAAGGCTCTACGAGCTGACGCAGCCCGCCGACCTGTTCGCCGTGATCAACCTCGCCGTCCGCCAACACCCGAATATCCTGGTCGAGGCTCTGTTCGCCGCCGTGGTCCTGCATCGGCCATGGAACAAGGGGGAGCCGGCCGCGATCCTCGCGCTGCGCGAACAGTGGCATTGGCATCTGCACGAACAGCTGGGGACGGCCACGCCGCCCGATCAAAGCTGACGCGAGCACCAGCATCGACCACGACGCGGATCGCGCGTCGAGGCGATGCCCGGCTCAGCCGTTGACCTCGACGATGTCGCCGATGGCGAGCATCCCGAAGACGGTGTGCGCGGCTTCGATCGGCAGCTCGACGCAGCCGTTGGACTGCGGGAAGCCGTAGGAGGCGCGCGGATAGCCGTGCACGGCGTCGCCGCCGTTGAAGTAGTTGACCCACGGCACGTCGGGCACGTCGTATTTGGTGCCGTCGACGTCGGTGCCGCTCATCGTCGTCGAGACGTAGCGCGCGTAGATCGGGAAGATCCCGAGTTCGGTTTCCGCGCCGGGAACGCCGGTGTTGACGGGCGTGGTGAAGACGACGCGGTGGCCGCGGTGCACGTCGAGCGTCTCCGGCAGCGACTCCGACACCGACACCCACGTGTACGGCTGGTGGTCGCGGCGGTTGTTGGTCACGTCGTAGAGCAGCGACGCCCACGTGGCGCTGTTCGGTTCGCCGGTCGCTTCAAGGCCGCGATCGGCCTGGTAGACCTCGAGCGCGCCGCGCGTGGTCGCGTCGAGCTCGCCCATCTGCGCCGGCGGCGCGTCGGAGGGGTCGGGGACGAGCCCGCCGCGGGGCGGGTGAAAGGCGTGTTCGGCGGCTTCGCGGCGGGTCTCGGGCCCGGCGCGATAGTGCACGTCATAGCAGCGGGTGAAGCTGCGCGCCGAGATAGCCCAGGCGCGCGAGCGCCTGCTGCAGGCCCGGCGATCGGCGGGCACGCCACGCGCAGGCTGAACGTCTGTTTGCGCCCGAGCTGCGGCGTGGCCCGACGAGCTCGTGCGCGCCCACACCGTCAGCGCATAGTCGAGCACGGCTGCAGCGTGGAGACGGGCGTGAACACCTCGGAGTCGCCGACGACGCTCCACGTGCCCGCGACGCTGGGGCTCGAGCATCGGCGGCGGCGAGGTCGGGGAGACGGGCGCGCGACAGCGTCACCGTCAGCGGCTCGGTGCCGTTGGCGATCGTGCGCTCGGGCAGCGCCGCGAGCTGCGTGGGAGGCAGGGGCGATGCGGCCGCGCGTGGCGGCCGGCGTGCGCGGCGAGCATGCCGCCGACGCAGTGACCGCGGGCGGCCAGCGCCACGACCGCGACGGCTGCCACGGCCACGACCAGCAGCACGACGATCAAACCGCGCCTCATAGCTGATAAAGGCTAACGCATGCACGCCAGCGCTCGCCTGCAGCGAAATCTCGCAGGCTTGCGCGACGGCTCAGGCTCTGATCCAGGGGGCCTCGACACGCGAGAGCAGGTGCACGGCGAGCGCCACCGCGAGCACGATCGCGCTGGCCAGCGCCAGCGCCGCGGCGATCGCGACGTGCAGGACGAGCAGCCCGCCGATGAGCGCGCCGAGCAGCATCGCCGCGACCGCGATCGTCGCGGCGGCCGACCTTCGATCCGGGCCCGCCCGCGAGGCGCGCTTCCGAGGCAAGTCCCGTGAGCGTGCGCGTCAGCACCGTGGTCGTCAGCTCTGGCACCGCCAGACGCTGCGCGGTCGGCGTTCTGCACGCCCATCGCGAGCGCCATCGGCACGAGCAGCGCATAGCGCATGCCGCTGTCGAGCGGTTCGCCGACCGCGAGCGCGACGACCAGCGCGATCGCGAGCAGCGCGACCTGCGCGGCGCTCGCCGCGCGCAACACGTGACCGCGGTGCTCGGCGCTGCGCGCTCCCAGGCGCCCGCCCGCCAGCGGCGCCGAGCAGGAACGACGCGAGCGCGACCAGCGAGGTGATCGCCGACAGGCCCTGCGCGCCCGCGAGCGCGAAGCCGAGGAAGACGATGTTGCCGGTCATGTTCGCGACGAACACGTGCCCGAACTTCAGGTAGCTCGCGGCGTCGACGACGCCCGTCACGCACGTCAGCGCGATCATCATCGGCACCAGCGGCCCGTGGCGGTCGCCGGGCTGTGGGCGCAGCGTGCCGATGGCTTCGCGCAGGACGACGCCATCGCGCTGACCCTATCGCTCGGGCAAGCCTGCACTGCTCGCTCGCGGCTTCACGTCGAGTGCCCTCGCGGGCGGCCGTCACTCCAGGTAGATGACGAACTCGCCCGAGCGGCGCGCGCTCGGGCACGCGCTGCTCCTGCACGGGCGAGCCGAGGTAGAGCAGCCCGACCGGCGTCTCGGTCGCGCTCCAGGCCGAGGATCTCGCGGCCGCGCGGGTCCTCGAGCAGCGCGACCGTGCGCCAGTAGCCGGCGAGACCGCGCGCGTGCGCGCCGAGCAGCACGAGGTAGGCGGCGACGGCGGTCGCGAGCAGATCCTCGCGGTCCTGTGCCGGCATCGCCGCTCTGCTGGGCGGTGACGGCGACGAGCGTCGGGGCGCGCTGCAGCTTGACCGCCGAGCCCGGCTGCTCGGACTCGGCCAGCTCCATCAGCCGCTCGCGCGTGCGCTCGCCGAGGACGCGAAAGCGCCAGGGGTTGGTGAGGTGGTGGTTGGGCGCCCAGCGCGCCAGCTCGAACAGCTCGTCGAGCACCGCCGGCTCGAGCGCCTCGCGCGGTGAACGCCTTGTGCGTGCGGCGCGTGCGGATAGCCTTCTCGACGTCCATGCCCGCAACGGTAGAGCCAAGCGCTCGCTCCACGGGCTGACGCGGGATGAGCCTCGGCGAAATCGTGGCGATCGCCTGCGCCGGGCTGGCGGCGGGCGCGATCAACACGCTCGTCGGCAGCGGCACGCTGATCACCTTCCCGGTGCTGCTGGCGTTCGGCTACGCGCCGGTGACGGCGAACGTGTCGAACACGATCGGCCTGGTGCTGGGCAACGTCTCGGGCGCGGTCGGCTATCGACGCGAGCTGGCCGGCCAGCGCGCCCGCGTCGCTGCGCCTCGGCGCGATGTCGCTGCCGGGCGGCATCACCGGCGCGGTGCTGCTGCTGGTGCTGCCGGCCGTCGGCGTTCAAGGCGATCGTGCCCGTGTTCATCGCGATCGCGCTCGTGCTGACGCTGCTGCAGCCGCGTCTGGCTCGTGGCTGCTGGCAAGCGCGAGATCGACCTCGAGCGCAAGGGCGCGCGTGCTCGTGCCGATCGCGGTCTACCTGACCGGCGTCTACGGCGGCTACTTCGGCGCCGCCCAGGGCATCCTGCTGCTGGGGATCCTCGGCGTGGCGCTCGCGCAGGACCTGCAGCGCACGAACGCGCTGAAGAACGTGCTCGTCGGGCTCGTCAACGGCGTGGCCGCGGTGTACTTCGCGTTCGCGGCGCACGTCGACTGGGGCCCGGCGGCGATCATCGCGGGCACCTCGATCGTCGGCGCCCAGCTCGGCGCGCGCTACGGGCGGCGGCTGCCGCCGGACGCGCTGCGGGCGGTGATCGTGGTCGTGGGCGTGTTCGCGATCGTGCGCCTGCTGGTCGATCTGAGTCGCCGCGCGCGCGAGGCGCAAGCGCTCAGTGCAGCTGCTCGACGAACGTGTAGATGACCATCAGGCTGACGATCACGACGAACACGCGCAGCGCCCACAGCCCGGCGCGGGCGCGTGCGCTGAGCGGCGCGCGCGGCACGGGCCGGAGGTCTCGGCGACGAACTGGTCGCGCTCGAGGTGCATGATCAGCTCGTCCTCGAGGCGCTCCTGGCGCTGCAGGTCGCGCTCGCGGATGGCGACGTCGCTGGGGCCTGGGGCGAGGGTCTCGTTGCTCATGCAGCCGATCAGGTGGTCGCCTGCAGGAACGAGTCGATGCCGTAGGCGGCGCCGCAGAGCCCGACGAACGCGATCACCGCGATCCCGATCGACGTTGGTCGAGCGCTTGTTGACCCACGGGCCCATCAGGCCCTTGTCGTTGGCGAGCATCACCATCAGCACGAGGCTGACGGGCAGCAGCACGGTCGCGAGCACGTTGGCGTTGAGCGCGATCGACAGCAGCGGCGCGCCCGGGATCAGGATCACGACCGCGGCGAGCAGCGCGACGCCGATGTTCGCGGCGTAGAAGACGCGCGGCGCCGCGCGGCGAGCTGTTGAAGCTGTGGGAGACGCCGACGCATTCGCCGGCGGCGTAGGCGGTGCTGGCGGAGATCGTGAGGATCGCGACCGCGCCGGCCTCGATCAGCCCGAGCGCGAACACGGTGCCGGCGGCGCCGCCGGCGACGTGCTTCGAGCGCCTGCGGAAAGCCGGCGCCGGCGAACCCCTGGATGCCCGAGCCGCCGTGGGTCAGCAGCGCCGCGCCGGCGATCAGCGCGCCGATCCCGAAGACCGCGGCGAGCACCGCGCCGAGCGCGGTGTCGTAGCGGCCGTGGTCGACGTCGCGCGGGGGTCATGCCCTTGTCGGCGGAGGCGCTCTGCTGGAAGAAGATCATCCACGGCGTCACCGTCGCGCCGATCGTCGAGGCGAGCAGCAGCAGCAGCGTGTTGAAGCTGCCGCCGGGGAACGGCGTGAAGTCGAACGAGCTCGGCGATCGTGCCGACGTGCGGCTTGACGAGGATCGCGGCGAGCAGGAACAGGCCGTTGAACGAGCGCCAGGCCGAGCACGATGCGCTCCCAGCGCCAGTAGCGCCCGCCGCTGAGCGTGAACACGACGAGCGCCAGCCCGAGCGCGACGGCGACGCCGGAGCCGAGGTGGAAGTAGGCGAGCCCGACGCGGATCGCGACGAACTCGGCGACCAGCGTGACGAGGTTCGTGAGCGGTGAGATCGCCGGCGCCGAACCAGCCCCAGACCCGCCCGTAGCGCTGCAGCACGAGCTCGCCGTAGCCGCGGTGGGTGACGGCGCCGACGCGCATGCACATCTCCTGGCAGACGTAGGCCATCGCGAACAGGATCGGGATGAACGGCACGAAGAAGCCGAGCCCGTACTGCGCGCCGTCGGAGGCGTAGGCGATCATGCTCGGCCCGTCGTTCTCGCCGAGCATCGCGAGGATCCCCGGCCCGACGAGCAGCCACAGCAGATGCCAGCGCCGGCGGTGCCTGCGCGCGTGGTGCACGCGCGAGCGGTCGTGCGAGCGCGCGCGCGTCCTCGTCGGTCAGCGGCGGCGGGCGCAGCAGGGGAGAGGCGGCGAGCCTCGGTCGTGCTCACCGCGCGGCTCCCCGCTGACCTCGCCGCTGCCGGCCGCGGCTGCTGAGCGCTGCGAGTTCGACCCGCATCGCCGCCGGCGAGCTGGCCGCCGATCGCGTGCTCGCGCTCGCCGAAGCGCACGAACAGCGGGCCGCCGAACGGCTGGCGCTCGCGCACCGCGAAGCGGTCGCCCGGCGAGATGCCCGCGGTCGGCCAGGTAGCGCAGCATCTCCGGGTCGGAGTCCGACACGCGCACGAACAGGCCCTCGTCGCCGGGCTGCAGGCTCTCCATGCGGTCGGTCGCGCGGCTCGTCGAGCTCGAGGTCGGCGCTCGGGATCGGGTCGCCGTGGGGATCGACCGTCGGGTGCCCGAGCTTCGCGGCGATCAGCTGCCTCGAGATCCTCGGAGAGCACGTGCTCGAGCACCTCGGCCTCGGCGTGCACGCGATCCCAGGGCATGCCGAGCGCCTCGGCGAGGTAGCTCTCGAGCAGGCGGTGGTGGCGGATCACCTCGAGCGCGATGCGCCGCCCGTCGGCGGTCAGGCGCACGCCTCGGTAGGGCACGTGCGTGATCAGGCCGAGCTCGTCGAGGCGCTTGAGCATCGCCGAGACCGAGCCCGGGGTGATGCCCAGGCGCTCGGCGAGCGCGTTGGTCGAGACCGGCTCATCGCCGCGGGATTCCAGCGCGAAGATCGCCTTCGAGTAGTCCTCGACGGCGGGGGTGCGCACCTGATCCTTGGTGGCCATGAAAATAGATTATGGCATGCCAAAAATATTATTCAAGCTGCGGCTGCACGCATGTCGGCGCGGCCACAAGGAGGTCATCGGGCGGCCCGGGGAACGGCTTTAGGTGTGGGGCGACGAATCGTGCGTGAATGCGTCAGCGCCGCAATACGAAGACGCGCTCACACCCGCTGGGGCTCACCGCCAGCGCCAACTGCGAATCACTTCATCGAGCGCACGCAAGGAAGCCGCGTATCTGAGCGACGCGGCGATGTCGCTGATCTCATACGCCCAACCGCCGTGGATCACGAAGATCTGGCGACGATAGCTCGCTCTGTGTCCAGCCAGCTGGTAATCCAGGGCCAGCGCCGGCTCGCCGGCGATGCTCAGCGACTGCAGCGGCGAGACGTTGCGAGGCTTTGGCAGGAAGGCGGACTCATGAGCGAGGTTGTGCAGCGCGCTGCCGGCAACTGCGGCAACGTCGCGGCCGCCAGCCGCTGCGCGAAAGACGCTCAAGCTGGTACCCAGGTTTCCCTCCCTGGGACCAATGACCATGTACTCGGCGCCGCTGGGCGCGATCGAAGGGGCGGCGACGAGGCCGTTCCTGTAGCCCCTCGGAATGACCGCAGCGAACCCACCGTGGACGGCACTCACGGTCCCGCCACCGCTTGCCTCGGTGGACGGGCGGCTGGCGCTGGTTGTCGTTGCTGCTGTCGTTGCCGTGGTCGTGGCCCTCGTGGCGCTGGCATCGCTGGTTGTGCCGGAGCCACCTTCCGACTGACCACCGCAGGCCGCGAGCAGCGCAGCGGCAGCCGCGACCGCCATCGAGCTCAACAGGTTTCTCCCCATCGGTCAACCCTATTGGGTCACCGCATTGCGGTGCTGCTCGAACATCTGGCACTGGTAGTCCGCGATCAGGGCGGCGGCGGCACAGCGGCACGCGCAGCGTCCGACGCGGCCCGCCGGCGCGCGATCTCCTCGAACGCGCCGCGAAACTCGCTCAGGCCGTCCGCGAGCGCGGAGAAGTCCGAGCCGGGCAGCACCAGCAGGTCGAGCGCGCTCAGCGCACGCGTGCCGGCGCTGCGGGGGTGACGCCCGAGCAGCGCCATCTCGCCGAAGTACTCGCCCGGCCCGAGCGTCCGGACCACCTGCGGCTCACCCGCGAAGCGCTTGATCACCTCGACCTGTCCGGAAAGGATCATGTAGAGGCTGTCGCCGGTGTCGCCCTCCTCGAACACGGTCTCTCCCGGCTCGTAGTGGGCCTGGGTCGCGCCGCGCCCGCCGCCGAGGTTCAGCTGCACGGGGTGGGGAGGGAGCACGAGGTCGCTGAGCCAGGAGACCGCGACGCGGGTCTTGCGCGCGGCGCCCGGGAGCTTCGACCAGTAGATCGTGCGCCACATCAGCCACGCCGGCACACCCTGCACGGTGATCCCGCCGGGCAGCTCGGCGAGCGCCCGATGGTGACCGAGGGCACCCAGCTTGCCGCGGCCGGCGAACGCGAACGAGCGCCGCGGCGCGTTCGCGTGCGAGGCGAGGATGTTCGCCGCGAGCAACTTCGCCTGGCGGATCGCGTGCTGCGCAGTCGGCGGGCTCGGCTCGCCGTCGGGCATCGGGATCAACCCACAGTCCCCGACCGCCCATACGCCCTCGCGGCCGGCGACCGCCAGCGTCGCGTCGCACACCAGGCGCCCCCTGTCGGTGGGCAGCCCGAGCTGCTCGACGATCGGGTTGGGCGAGGACGGCACGGTCGAGATCAGCGTGCGCGTGGGGATGCGCGTGCCGTCGGAGAGCACCGCGCTGCGCGGGCTCGCCGCGACCAGCCGCTCGCCGAGCAGCAGCTCGATTCCCTGCTCGGCGAGCGTCGCGGTTGCGTATCTCGCGAGCCTGGGTGTGAGCTCGCGCTCGAGCACGCTGGTGCCGCTGTGAACGAGCACGATGCGCACGTCCTCGGGCGGAATCGAGCGGTAGTGCGCGACGGCCTCGCGCACGAAGTCGTTCAGCGCCGCCGCCACCTCCGTGCCCGAGAAGCCGCCGCCGGCGACGACGAACGTGAGCATCGTGCGACGCACCTCGGCGTCGCGCACGATCGAGCTCTGCTCGAGCACGTTGATCACGTGATTGCGGATCCGCACCGCGTCGGCGAGCGTCTTGAACGGGAGCGCGTGCTCGGGCAGCCCCGGGAGCCCGCGGAAGTCGGTGACGTTCCCGAGCGCCAGCACCAGGTGGTCGAACTCGAGCTCGTGCGTCCGCGGCGTGAGCCCGGCGCCGAGCCTGACCACGCGCCGCTCGAGATCGACGCCCTCGATCTCGCGCACGAACAGGTCGGTGTGCGCGAGCAGCTGGCGCAGCGGGGTGACCGTGTCGAGGATGCCGACGTCCCCCGCGACCACCTCGGCGAGCATCGGCTGGAAGACGAGGTAGTTCTCGCGGTTGACGAGCGAGACCTCGACGGGCGCGCCCGCGGCGGCCAGGCGTTCGAGCGCGAGTGCCGTGTAGACGCCGCCGAAGCCGCCGCCGAGCACGACCACGCGCGCGGGCCCGTTGGCGCTGCGGGGTTGCATCGGCTGCAGCCTAGTGGCGATGCAAGAGCCTCGCGCGCCCGCGCCCGAGCGCTCCTCAGGGGTCGCCTGGCGTCAGCAGCTCCATCACGACGTGCGGGCCGATCATCGGCAGCTCGAACTCCTCGGAGATGACGCGCAGGCCCGCGCGTTCGTAGAGGGAGCGCGCCGGCGTGCGCGCGTTGCACCAGATACGCCGCGCACCCTGGGCGAAGGCGTGCGCGAGCAGCGCATCGAGCACGGCGGTGCCTGCGCCCCTGCCGCGAGCGGCAGGAGCCGTCGCCATGCCCCGGATTCGCCAACCACCCGGCTGTCCGTCGGGCGCCACCAGCCCGACCGCCACGAGCTCCTCCGCGTCGAACGCAGCCACCGCGAATGCGTCCGCGGGCTCGCTCGAGGCGATCTGCTCGAACGCTTCGTGCGGTCGCAGCACGGCCTGCCGCAGCGACCGCGTCTGATCGAGCGACGCGGGCCGCACGACGTGCTGACGTAGGACTTGCCGAGTCACCGCTGAGATGCTAGAACGCACCTTGCAGATGCCCGCGTGCACGCACCTCGACCAGGTCAAGATCACCGAGCTTCCGGAGTCTGTGGAGGGCTGCGCGGAATGCCTTGCCATCGGCGGCAAGTGGCTGCACCTGCGGATCTGCCTGGAGTGCGGACAGGTCGGCTGCTGCGATGACTCGCCCAACCGCCACGCCAGGGGGCACGCGCACAGCGACGGCCACCCGCTGATCCGCTCGATCGAGCCGGGCGAGGACTGGTCGTGGTGCTTCGTCGACGACGTGGCGCTGCAGATCCCAGAGGTGCACGGCAGCCCGCGCATCCCGCCGTCGCCGATGCTGAGCTGAACGGACGCCGCGAGCTTCGCCGAGAGCGCGGAGGGCTGGGGCGACGAGCCCCGATCGTGCCAGCTAGTGCGTGTGCCCGCGGACCGTGCGCCAGCTCGTGCGGGTGATGCGCAGGATCACGCCGGTCATGGCCAGACCGATGATCGGGTCGAGGATTGGTGCGCCGATCGCGATCGCGATGGCGCTGGCGATGACGGCAAGTGAGACGTATGCGTCGACGCGAGCGTGCTCGCCGTCTGCGATCAAGGCCGGGCTGCTCAGCCGCCGTCCGGCACGGGTTCGCACGAGGCCGGCGAGCCAGTTTCCGGCGAACCCGACGGCGCCGGCCAGCGCGAGCACGGCGAGGTGATCTGGGGTCGAGGGCTGAATCAGGCGCGCGATCGCCTCATACGCGGCCACGCACGCGGAGGCGAAGATCGCCGCGACGACCGCCAGGCCGGCAAGCCGCTCGGCCCGCTCGGAGCGCAGCGCGAACGCGATGCTCAGCGGAACCGCGGTCAGCGCATCGCCGCCGTTGTGGATCAGGTCGGCCAGCAAGGCGACGCTGCCGGTGAGCGCGAACACGAGCGCCTGCGCGACCGCCGTGACGGCGAGGATCGCGAGCGCGAGCGCGACCGTGCGAACCCCCTCGCGCGAGCGTTTGATGCTCTCGTCGATCAGGCCGTGGGAGTGGGCGTCAGCGTGGGAGCGGGGGAGAGTGGACCGAGCATCCGGCGGGCGCTCGTGGTCGTGACCACTGCGGTGACGTCCGTTGGCAACACGAGCGGCATGCTCATGCGGCCCAACGTGCGGGTGAGCATGGCGGACGCGGCCGTGGCGGTGCAGGTCGCCTTCGACCAGCTCGTAGGTGGGGGATGACATGCCCATTCAGGTTACGTCGGCTGACTGCCGAGCATCGGTCGAAGCGGTTGAGCTGTTACCCATCGTGTCGGCTATGAAGCCGGCGGGGCGTGGTACTGCTCGTCGGTGACGTGCTCGCCCCATGTGACGGGGCTGCCTGTCTCGTCGACCTCCTGCATCGCGATGTGCGTCATGAGCCTGTCCGGGGCGGCGCCGTGCCAGTGCTCCTCGCCCGGCTCGAAGTACACGCGGTCGCCGGGCTGGATGACCTCGGTCGGGCCGCCGCGGCGCTGGCAGCGGCCGACGCCCTCGGTGATGTAGATGGTCTGTCCGAAGGGGTGGGTGTGCCACGCGGTGCGAGCGCCGGGGGTGAAGTGGACGCTGGCCGCCTGCACGCGGGATGGCTCTGACGGCGTGGCCACGGTGTCGATGTAGACGGTGCCGGTGAACCAGTCGCTGGGGCCGGTCGCCGTCTGCAGGGAGTTTCTCGTGATCTGCATGTGGTGTCTCCTCGGTGTGTCGGTTTCGGTGCGCGTCGAGGCCAATCGGCGACTATCGACCCGAGGTCACGGCTTTCAGCTCGTCGAGCGACTCTCGGATCAGTTGCGGCAGGTCCTGCTGGTTGGTCTCCTCGACATAGCGTTCGAACGCGACCTTGAAGACAGCGATGCCCGCCTCGGCGGTCAGACTCGCGGCTGGCTCGTCGACGCCGCGCTCGCGCAATGCCTCGGCGAGCGCCGCGGCGAGCGATGCGAGCTTGATCAGCTCGCGCTCCTGAAGCTCCGCGCTGGCGGCGATGATGGCCTGGCGCTCGCGTGCGAGCTCGCCGCCTTCCTGGATCAGAGCGCCGGCGGCCTCGAGCCCCGCGGCCGCCGCGTCCATTGGCGCCAGCGAACCGGGCGCTTTGGCGACCGTGCTGACCAGCAGCTCCCGCAGCGCGTCCGCGCCCGCGAACAGAACCTCGCGCTTGTCGGCGAAGTGCCGGAAGAACGTTCGCTCCGTCAGTCCCGCCCGCTTGGCGATCACCGCCACCGTGGTCTGCTCGAACCCGCGCTCGCCATAGAGCGCGAAGGCCGCCTGCATCAGCCGGCCGCGCGCGTTTGGCTCCCATCGACCCATGCTCAGAGTCTATCGACGACAGCGGCTGACATCGAGTGCTATGCTGATGGCAGTCACTGTCATAGGTTGTCTACCTGGAGGTTTGTCATGCGCGTATTCGTCACCGGCGCGTCCGGATGGATTGGTTCCGCCGTCGTCCCCGAGCTCCTTGGCGCGGGTCATCAGGTCGTCGGGCTCGCTCGCTCGGATGCCTCGGCCGATGCCCTCGCCGCCGCCGGGGCGGAGGCGCACCGTGGCACTCTCGATGATCTCGACGCTCTGCGGGATGCGGCTCATGCGTCAGACGGCGTGATCCATCTGGCGTTCAAGCACGAGCTCGCCTTCTCGGGAGATTTTCAGGGCGCCGCCGACGCCGATCGCCGCGCGGTCGAGACATTCGGCGAGGCGCTTGCGGGCTCGGACCGGCCGCTGTTGATCGCCTCGGGGCTCCTCGGGCTCGAACCCGGGCGCGTGGCGAGAGAGCAGGACGGCCACGGTTCCCACGCCGGCGTCGCCGCTTTCGGCGGCGGCCCACAGGTCCGATGGGAAACCGCCGAGCTCGCGCTCTCCCTCGCCTCGCAAGGCATCCGCTCGTCGATCGTGCGACTTCCTCCGACGAACCACGGCGACGGCGACAATGGCTTCATCGCGACCCTGGTCGGCATCGCGCGCGAGAAAGGCGCCTCCGGCTACATCGGGGAGGGGACCAACCGCTGGCCCGCCGTGCACCGGCTCGACTCCGCGCGCCTGTTCCGCCTCGGGCTGGAAGAGGCCCCGGCGGGCTCGACGCTGCACGCCGTGGCCGACGAGGGCGTGCCGGTCCGCGAGATCGCCGAGGTCATCGCGCGGCATCTCGAGCTGCCGGTGGTGTCTGTCCCTGCCGAGGACGCGGGCGAGCACTTCACTTGGATGGGGGGGTTCCTTGGGCTGGACGCCCCCGCCTCGAGCGCGTTCACCCGCAAACTGCTCGGGTGGAGCCCGACCCAACCCGGGCTCATCGCAGACCTCGACCAAGGGCATTATTTCCAGGAGGCGCGTGCCGCTGCAGCTTGATCGGGGCCACCGAGCCGAGCCCAGCGCGGGCGCGGTCTTCTCGCTTGCGTAGCGGGCTCGCACCGAATGCAATCCACAGTCTCAGCGACTATTCTGGAGCGGTGGATGAGATTGAGGTCCGCGTCGTCAGCCCCGAGGAGGCCGCGGACGGGGTGGCCGAGCTCTGGCGCGGCGGCACGCTCTTCGCGGTCACCCTGCTCGAAGGTGGAGAGATCGTGCTGCGGATCGAACCGCGACCCGACGGTCAGCCCGTCGTGGTGGGGGCGCGCAGACTGCGCCTCGCGCTCGAGCAGGCGCGAGACATGCTCGAAGCGGACTGACGCGCTACGCGACGCCGCAACACGCCGAGGGCTACGTGGCGCTGGCTGAGTTGATCGGCACGCAAGCTGGCCAGGTGCAGGGCTGGCGTCGTGCGACCGCCAGGCATGCGACCGTGCTCGAACGGATCGGCCGTCCCAGTCGCTGGTGGAGGGATTGGATTTCGGCGAGTAGAGCGTCGCGTTGTTGAGGTGACAGTCGTGCCCAGAACGACATCGTGCCGAGCAGCGCGTTGAGTTCGTCAGCAGTGTGCTCCAGTTGCATCGGCGCTGCAGTGAAAACCTGCGCGTCATCGAACAGGTCTGCCGCATACCGGCGCGCGAGCTCATAGCCTCCTAGCCAAGCCCACACCTCTGAGACGTTGTTGCGCCGGGCGCCAACACCCGCGAGGGTTCTGGCAAGGTCGCGGTAGGTAGGCCAATCGGCGCCAAGCTCGGGCGCGACCGTCGTGATAGCGGCGCGCAGCACCTGCTGATCGTCGGCGCTGCGGGGATCGTCGAGCCCGAAGTACGAGAACAGGGCAAGGCTCCCGCCGTCAACCAGCGCGTCGGCCGCCTTGCGCCAGCTCACATCCGGATCGATCCAATGGATCGCCGACGCAGAGAACACAGCCGCGTAACGGGCACGTGGCAGCGAGACATCCTCCAGGCGCCCGTTGACGAACTGCACGTCGCCGACGCCGTGGCACTGATCGCGAGCCCGCGCGATCAGTTGCTCACCCGGCTCCACGGCTGTCACGCGCAGCCCGCGGGCCAGCAGGCTGCGCGTGAGCTGTCCCGTGCCACAACCGATCTCGAGCACCGCGGCGCCGGGGCCGATGCCCTCGCACGCCTGGTCGACGAGTGCGTCCGGGTATGTCGGGCGATGCCGGTCATAGTCCTCGGCGATCTCGTCGAAGACACGTCCGTAGCGGCGTGCGTCGAGTTGGCGCGGCATGACCCCAAGGTAGATGAGGGCCGGGACGACCGGACGGCGCCGAGGGAAGAGGGGGAACTTGCTCGAACCCGGGGCCTCCTGACGCTGGCGGGGCGGTCGGCGGCCGTGCGGGCCGGTCAGCCGATCTGCTGCGCCAGCTCGACGATGATCCCCGCGGGACCGCGGACGTAGCAGAGCCTGTAGCGATCCCGGTAGCGCTCCAGCTCGCCCACGAGCTCTGCGCCACGGGCTCGGAGGCGAGCGAGGACCGCGTCGATGTCATCGACGGCGAACGAGATGTGGCGGATGCCCGACGCGTTCGCCGGCGCGCACTGGTTGCCGCCGTCGCTCGACGGCGCGTGAAACCTCGTGAGCTCGAGTCGTCCGTGCCCGTCCGGGGTCTGCAGCATGGCGATCTGCGCCCGGACGCCCTCGAGCCCGACCACACGATCCACCCAATCGCCCTCGACCAGCGCCTCGCCCTCCAACTCGAGTCCGAGCGTGGCGAAGAACGCGATCGCGTCCGCGAGGTCGTCGACGACTATGCCCACGTGGTCCATCCGCTGGATTGCCATGTGCTCGATGGTAGGCACGCGACTGAGTTAGCTCTGTCTCGGCGAATAGGCCATCTGGCCGATGTAGTCCACCGCACGGCACGGCAGGCTTGGGATGATGAACGAGGCGATCATGATTCCGGTGGGCGGAGTTGACCAGGACGCGGTGGCGATCGTCCCGACTGGGACGGTGACGTTCTTGCTGACCGATGTTGAGCGCTCGACCCTGCTGTGGGAGGAGTGGGGCGAGGTGATGGCGCCGGTGATGGCGCGCTGCCACGATCTGCTCGCCGATGTCGTGCAGGCGCGTGGCGGGGTGCGTCCGGAGGAGCAGGGTGAGGGTGACAGTGCGGTCGCGGTGTTCGTGCGAGCGTCGGATGCGGTTGCGTGCGCACTCGATCTGCAGCGGGCGTTGCGAAGCGAGCCGTGGCCTGAGCATGTGGATGTGCGGGTGCGTGTGGCGTTGCACACCGGGGACGCGGTGTTGCGCGACCCGCGTAACTACACAGGTCCCTCGATCCATCGCTGTGCTCGGCTGCGGGCGATCGGACATGGGGGCCAAACGCTGCTGTCGCGTTCGACGTATGAGCTGGTGGCAGGCGGTCTGCCCGACGGGGTGAGCGTGCGTGACCTCGGCGCGCATCGGCTGCGCGATCTGGCGCGGCCGGAGCAGGTGTATCAGCTGTGCCATGCCGATCTACACGACGACTTCGGGTCACTGCGCTCGCTGTCGGCCCTGCCCAACAATCTGCCCGTCCAGCTCACCAGCTTCGTTGGTCGCGAGGCCGAGATCATGGAGGTTCGCACGCTGCTCAGCCAATCGCGCCTGCTTACTCTGACCGGCGCGGGCGGATGCGGGAAGACACGGCTGGCGTTGCAGGTGGCTGCCGAGGTGCTCGACGATCACCCTGATGGTGTGTGGTGGGTGGATCTTGCGCCAATCAGCGATTCGGCGCTGGTGGCCAGCGAGGTTGCGGCCACACTTTCGATTCGCGAGTTCCCGTCGCAGCCGGTGATCGACACGCTGACGGCGCAGCTCGCGGAGCGCCGGCTGTTGATCGCACTTGACAACTGCGAGCACCTGCTGGGCGCGTGCGCCGAGTTGGCGGCGAGGCTGCTCGAGGCATGTCCCGGTGTGGTGATCCTCGCGACCAGCCGCGAGTCGATGGGGGTCGAGGGAGAGCAGAGCTGGCGCGTCCCCTCGCTGGAGGTCCCGGAAGCCGAGCTGGCCCAAGCTGCGCTTGCGGGGGTCGAAGCGGTCCAGCTGTTCTGCGATCGGGCGCGACAGGTGCGACCGAACTTCCGTTTGGTGGATGCGAATCTGCAGGCGGTGGCGACGATCTGTCGGCGCCTGGACGGAATCCCGTTGGCGATCGAGCTGGCGGCAGCGCGGGTGCGGCTGCTCACGCCGCAGGAGATCGCCGACGCGATGCGCGAGCGGTTCGTGCTGCTGACGGGGGGCTCGCGCACGGCGCTGCCGCGGCAGCGCACCCTCGAGGCCTCGGTCGATTGGAGCCACGACTTGCTCAGCGCAGCGGAGCAAACTCTGTTCCGGCGCATTTCCGTGTTCGCCGGCGGCTGGACGCTCGATGGGGTCGAGGCGGTTTGCGCCGGCGCTGGCCTGGAGGCCGTTGAGATCCTCGACCTGCTCGCGAGCCTCGTCGACAAGTCGCTGGTGCAGGTCGAGGAGCAGGGCGTCAAGACTCGCTACGCGCTGCTCGAGACGGTCCGTGCGTACGCGCGGCAGAAGCTCAGCGACGCCGCCGAGGCGGTGCTCGTGCGCAACCAGCACCTCGACTACCACCTGCGGGTCGCCGAGTCCGCAGAGCCGGACCTGTTCGGGGCGCGCCTGGAGCAGTGGCTCGAGCCGCTGACGACAGAGCTGGACAACTTCCGCGCCGCACTCGCGTGGGCGGTCGATGCCGGGCGCGTCGACGAGGCTCTACGCCTCGCCGCTGCGCTCTGGTTGTTCTTCGAGGCGCGTGGTCATTGGCGCGAGGGCCGGGGGCACCTCGAGTCGGCGCTCGCCGGGGAGGCCGCAAGCGGGCTCCCTCGGGCAAAGGCGCTCGTCGCTGTGGGCCACATCGCGACGATCGCAGCCGACTGGGCGGCGGCGCGGCGCTTTGCCGAGGAGGCGCTCGCGATTGGCCGTGAAGCGGGTGAAGAGCGCACGGTGGGTCGCGCGCTCGATCTGATGGGGTGGGCGCTGACCTCGCTCGAGCCGGAGGCTGCCATGGCCGTGCTCGAGGAGAGCATCGCCATCACCCGCCCGCTCGGGGACGCCTGGTTTCTGGCCGATGCGCTCTATGGCGCCGGCTTTCTTGCAACGATGGGGGGACGGCTGAGGGCAGCGCCTCCGCTGCTCGAAGACGCGCTGGCGGTATCGCGTGCGGCGGGCAACCTGCTCGGTATCCGTGAGTCGCTCACCTGGCTCGGCCTCAACGCGACGCTGCAGTGTCGATTCGCGGAGGCGGACGCGATGCTGGAGGAGGCTTTCGCTCAATCACGTTCGCTGGGCGACCCGCTGTTCGCGATGTTCGACCTCGCGTTCCTCGGTTTCGGCAAGCTCCGCACGGGGGAGTGGACGGCTGCGCGAGCGCGTATCGAGGAGGCGATCGCGTTGGGCAGGCAGATGGGGCACGACGCCACGCCTCTGATGGTGTGGTATCTGGGACTGCTGGAGTACGCCACCGGCGAACTGGAGCGTGCGGCGGCGCTGATGAGTGAGGCGTTGCCGGCGACGCGGGCCAGCAACTACGCTGCGGGCAGCGTCAGCGCGCTGCTGATCGAAGCAGCCGCCCAGCTGGCGCGCGGAGAGACGGCACGAGCGGTGGCCGCGATCGACGAAGCGGCGCTCGTCGCACGCGAGAGCGAGAACCCGCTGGCGATCGGGGCCGCGCTCGAGGCGCAAGCGCAGCTTGCACGCGAGACCGGTGAGGTATCGCGTGCTGAGGAGCTGCTGCACGAGGCGCTGCGAGCGTTCCATGACGCCGGCGATCCAGGCGGTGTCGCAGACGTCCTCGAGTCGCTCGCCGCGCTCGTGCACGAACTGCACAGCGACGAGCAGGGGGTCCGGCTGCTGGGCGCAGCGGACGCCGTACGCGCCGTGCTCGGCTGCGTGCGCTTCCCTGTGCGTCAGGCGGACTACGAAACGCAACTCAGCGCGCTGCGCGAAGCTCTCGGCGAGGAGGCTTTCGCGGCGGCGTGGTCGGCCGGCGCCTCGCTCTCGCTCGATGATGCGGTCGCCTACGCCGAGCGCGGCCGCGGAGAGCGCAAGCGGCCGTCAGGCGGTTGGGACAGCCTGAGCCCCGCGGAGCTGCGTGTCGTGCAGCTCGTCGCCGAGGGCCTGACCAACCCCCAGATCGGCGAGCGCCTCTTCATCTCGCGCCGCACGGTCCAGGCGCACCTCTCCCACGTGTTCGCCAAGCTCGGCGTCGCGTCCCGCGCCGAGCTCGCCGCGCAAACCGCCCGACGAGAGCCATAGGAATACGGTCCCGCCAAGCGGTCGCGAACGACAAGCGAAGGAGCCCCGTGCTGAGACAGGTCGCGGAGGGTGTGCTGATCCACGAGAGCGAGTTCCTCCAGAACAACGCCGTTGTCGTGCAAGGCCGGGCTGGCGTATTGCTCATCGACCCCGGGGTGCAGGACCACGAGATGGCCTGCCTCGCGAACGACCTTCGCGAGTTGGGCCAGCCCGTCGTGGCAGGGTTTTCTACGCATCCGCATTGGGATCACCTGCTCTGGCATGCCCGGCTCGGCGCGCCGCCTCGTTACGGCACGGCGCGCTGCGCGGCCACCGTCCGAGATCGGCTGTCGGACGCGGGTGCGAAGGCCCGCGTCGCTGCGCTGATCCCGCCCGAGATCGTCGAGCAGGTGCCGCTGGACCTGCTCGGCCTCATCACCGGCCTGCCCGCCGAGACTGATCGGATTCCTTGGGATGGCCCTCAAGTCCGGATCATCGAGCATCAAGCGCATGCTCCGGGTCATGCGGCGCTGTTGATCGAGGAACGCGGGGTTCTCGTCGCCGGCGATCTGCTTTCCGACGTTCTGATTCCGATGCTCGACTTCAACGACACCGCTGACCCAATCGAGGACTACCTCGCCGCGCTGCGGCTGCTCGAGGGCGTGGCGGGTGACATCGATGTAGTAGTCCCCGGCCACGGGGCCATCGGCGGAGCCGATCAGGTACACACACGGATCGACCAGGATCGGGCATACGTACGCGCCTTGCGTGACGGCGATGTTCTCAGCGACCCGCGGGTCGGCCCATCGGCCACATTCGGCAAGGATTGGCTGCCCGGCGTGCATGAACGGCAACTGCAGCAGCTCGCCAGGAGGAAGAGAGCGTGACGGGACGCCCGAATAGCGATCCGTTGCGGGCCGCCGACCCCCAGCGGGTGCCCACCTCGTAGCCGCTGCAGCCCCAGCCTCGCCGACTGCCGGCGGGCGTTATCGTGCCAGCGCATGAGCAACGCGTTCGAACCCGAGTGGCAGGGGGAGAGAGGCGGCAACCGCGTTGCCAGGGTGGGCGCGGCCGCTGGCTCGCAGCGCCTCGGCGCGAGCGTCGTCGAGCTGGCGTCGGGCACGCTCAGCAGCCCGTACCACGTTCATCACGCCAACGAGGAGCTGCTGATCGTGCTCAGCGGCACGCCGGAGCTGCGTACGCCCGACGGGCTTCGTGAGTTGCAGCCAGGCGAGGTCGTCTCGTTCCCGCGCGGTCCCGCAGGCGCACACCGACTGCGCAACGCATCCTCAGAGCCCTGCCGGCTCCTCTTCATATCCGAGATGAACCTCCCCGACATCGTCATCTACCCCGACACGGGCACCACGCTCGCCGTGACCGCCCCGACCGCCCGACTGGCGTTCCCCGGAGGCAGCGACGGGCCGTTGACTGACCTCACTGCTGCAGCGTTCGACGCTGACCCGGGCAGCGCCTCGTAATCGGATCGGCTTACGGGACACCCAGTCTCACTTGGATGAGACGAAGCGGTGTTAGATGAGTGGAGAGTCCAAGTCTCAGATCGATGAGACGTCGCAGCAGTTGAATCGAACTGACCCACTCTCCTCCCAACGGCTAGATGAGTAGTGCCACGGCCGTGGGTGTGGCTGTGGGTTGTGGAAGGGGTTGTAAGCAGGCAGATCGAAGTCGGCGGTGCTCACTACCGACCGTCGACTCTTGGGAGGGTCACGATGGACGCCGACCTCGATCTGCTGCTTATCGCTGTTTACTGCACGGTGGACGATTTCCTGCCCGAGCGGGCAGGAAACGCTAGGCGAAGGATCTCCGATGCGGAGGTCATCACGCTGTGTATCGCCCAGGCAATGATGGGGATGCCATCCGACGCACGGTTCCTGCGAGCCGCTCGTCGTCAGGTTGGCCATCTGTTCCCGCGCTTGCCCGAGCGGACCGCCTTCCACAAGCGCAGGCTGCGCTTGTCCGGGACGATCGAGGCGTTGATCCGAGAGTTCGCGCAGCACAGCCCTGGTTTCTATGACGATCTTCTGCTGGTCGACTCCACCCCCGTGGAGTGCGCTCGCAGCCGCGAGACCGTCAAGCGCGGCGGGCATTCCAGTCTCGGTGACGCGCTCGCCAACGCCGCCGACTACGGCTATTGCGCCAGTCACAGCCGCCACTTCTGGGGTTTTCGCCTACACGCCCTTTGCGCTTTGGACGGCACTCCCAGAGCGCTGGCGCTGACCTCGCCAAAGATCGACGAGAAGCTCGTGTGCCTGCAACTGGTCACGCGCTGTGAGCGAGCACCCGGCCAGATGCTGATCCTGATCGGCGATAAGAACTTCCGTGGCAAGGACTTCGAAGCCGAACTCGCTAGCCTCGACGCGACCATCATGCGTCCTTGACGCAAGGACGAGCCCGGACACGGCCCGCACCTCGCGCCGATACGCCAACGCATCGAGTCGATCTTCTGGACCTGCAAGGACATCCTCACGCTCGAGCGCCACGGAGCCCGCACCCTGGAGAACCTCCGAGTCCGCCTGGCCAGCCGCTTCGCGGCACTCGCCGCCAGCATCGCACTCAACCACCACCTCGGCCGCCCCAGCCGATCCCTCGCCAACTACACCGCCTGAAACCATGGCACTACTCATCTAGTGGGTCAGTTTGGATGTCTGCGGCGCCAAGCTGCGCCGAGTCCGCTGAGGACGAGCCCTGAGCAGCCGATGGCCGCGAGACCGACTGCCCAAGGCTGCCCGACCGCCAAGAGAACGACGCCGAACACTCCCGCCACGGCGTAATGCACAGCCTGCGCGGCGGGTCTGTAGGGACGTTGGAAGAACCACCCGAGCATCGCTGAAAGGCTACTGACCTCCGCGTCGGAGCAGCCGGTTGGGTTTGAGTCGTTAGACTTTGGGCATGGCTCACGACTTCAACGTTGAGACGACAGACGGTGCTTCGCGAGGCGCGATGCAGAACCAGCCTGCCCTGCCAGAGCCGGGTGATGTGCTTGAGCTTCTGAATGGGCAGCAATTCGTCTACTGGGAGGTCCGTACGCGAAGGTTCACCCGTGAGGGACGCGTCACGGTCATCGTCGATCCCGTGTAGTCGAGCAACCCCGCGATCTCGCCAGCTGGCGATTTTCTAGATGTACCCGCGTTTGCGACCGGTCTGGAGCAGGCTCCAGAGCTTCGCGAACGCCATCAGGACCAGGACGGCCCACGTCAAGAACTGGGTCATGCCCAGGGCTACACCACGCTTCCGAGAGCGGTTACAGGTCAAACTGACCCACTACCTCCCAACGCCTGATAATGCATGCTATGCGACACTCCGGGGAGGGGCGTGGGGGGGAGGGGCAGGCCGAAGCACGCCGGTAGCTGGAACGGCCAGGAAGGGGCCGCGAGCTCGATAACAGGGCTTATGGAGAACATGCCGACGCGCACGACTCCTTCGCCGATTCCCGGGTCTCGATGGTTCCCCGGCCCCCCCGCAACCCCGGTTGCCATGTTCTTGATAGGCTCTCCTGAGGCCGATGGGACTCGTGATCTTGACGGCCGCGACCCAGGACAAGAACAACATGGCGGCGCAAGCGATAGCGGAGAGAGCAGCCCGGCTTGAGACTTGGCTGCCGGACGACTTCGAGTTCGGGCTAGCGCTGAAGCGGGAGGGCGACCAATGGTTCGCCCTCGTCATGGACTTCGACATCACGGGCTGTGGCGCGACTCGAGCAGCGGCAATCGCCGACGCATTCGGCCTGCTCGGTGCCTACCTCGAAGCCTACTTCGACGACGGCGCCGACTTCTCAGAGACACTGCGACCGATCCCCGCGCAGCTCCGGATCAGGATCAGGCTCGAGTCGATCATCGCGAAGACGCTGCGCCTCACGGCGTTGCGGCTGCCGCTCACGGACGAGACTACCTACGAGCTGCCCGCCGGACTGCTTCCTCGATTCGCTACCAGCTAACCATCATCGCCTCATCTCCGCGTGGGTAACAAGCTCAATCGTGGCCCCTTTACGACGAAGGACGTCAAGCGAGTACTGAAAGCGGACGGATGGGTCCCATCCACTAAGAAGGGAAAGGGTCACCAGACGGTCTGGACGCATCCCACGAAGCCAGGCAAGTTCCCCGTCTCCGAGAGCTGGTCCGCTCTACGCGCGTGGGACCCGATCCTCAGGGGCATGTCTCGCACCTGCCAGATAGATAGAGACCGCCTTCTAAAGTTCCTTAACAGAATCGAGGACCAGTGAAAACTTCGCCGCTCAAATTCATTTTCCACTATGCCTGATAATGCATGTTATGTCAACTAGGACGTAGAGAGGGAAGCCGGGAGCCACGCGGCCCCGATACCCCTGAACTTCAGCGGAACGCTCATGAGGCGTCGAGCGAGTCACGGTTGGGCGCGGCGGCGCTGGTTTGGACTAACGCGCTGGGCGTGGCGCTGCCGCGGTGCCCGCAAACAGCTGTTAGGCCGCCCGGCTCGCTGCGGGCGTTCGGGAGCGCGGCTCCTCAGAAAGCGCTGGCTCGCAGTCGCCATGTAGAAGCTCGGGCGCCGGATCAAGGCCGTTGGGCCACACCACCGTTCGTGCATCGTCATCGACCCGGACCTGCTGAAAGTACTCAGCATCACGCAAGGGTTCCCCCAGCGTCCCGTGAAGCAAGAAGGCACAGTCGACATCGCGCTCAACGCCATCGTTGAACCCGACCCGCAGGCGGTAACCGGATAGTGGCTGCACGCTGGTAACTCGGAGCATCATCCCTCAATGCTAGGGCAGTGCCTCGATCGACGCCAGCGGCTCGAGCGCTTGGGCGCGCATCCAGTTATCAGCCAGCTCCTCGGTATGGAGGCGCGCCCAAGTCCGGACGAGCCGCAGCGCCCGCGGTGGGAGCGACCCGTTGAGAATTCGCAGGCTGGCGAGCTCGATCTGCGCAACCTCATCGCCATACTGGGCGTGGAAGTGCGGCGGCGGATGATCAGGCCGGTACATCCAGATGACGATTCCGTAGAACGTGGCCAGGCGAGGCACGACGCCATTGTCGGCCACAGCGCGGCGGATACGGCTAACTCACCGTCGACGCGGGATGGCCGTTGACGACAGCGAACTTCGCTGCGCGCCCGCAGCCGTCGGCCGTTCTTGCCCGAGGCGCCGGCATCGCTTCTTAGGGATCAAACCCGCGTCTCCGCGAGGCTCGCTTAGCGCCGCGACCTTCCTCCAACATGGGCCCGGCCGGACTCCAACCAGCGACCTACCGATCATGAGTGCGCTCACGGTCGAGCGCTACGGGGAGCGAGCCGGGCGGCGCGAGCCAGACAGACTCGAACCCCATGATCTCGGCGAGCGTGTCGTAGTCGCTGTCGTAGTGCAGTACGGCGGCTCCGGTCCCTTGCGCGGCGGCAGCGATCAGGTAGTCGACCACCGGTATCCGCTGGGCGCCGGCGGAGCGATGGGCGAGCGTGCGCATGGCGTCCTGCGCGGCACGAGCGGTGGTGGCAGTGAGCGGGGCGGTGCGCACCGCGGTCAGACTTTCGGCGAGCACGTCGAAGTCCGCGCCGCTGCGAGCGCTGAGCAGGATCTCTAGCCGGGTAGCGGGCGAGACGCGCAGGCGATCTGCAAGCAGCGCCTGCACCCAGCTGTCGCGGACGGCCGCGTGGTGCGCGCGCGACCACGCGGAGGTATCGACGAGCAGCGGCAACTCGCCCCACGCGGCCCGGCTACCGGATGGGCCAGGCACCGAGCTTGCCGTCGCGCAGCAGATCCCAGTCGATGCCCGCAGTCTCTGGCTTCATGAAGCTCTCCGCCAGCCCTTCCAGCAGCATTCTGCGCTGCTCTTCGGTCGGCGCTCCATCGGCAATGTGGCGAGCTCCCGCGATCGCCAGTTCACGTACCTGCCGCGAGCGCGAGAGCCCGGCCGGCAGATGCGGCGCCGCCGCGCGCAGCGCGCGCGCGAGCTCCGGATCCTCGGTGACCTGAATGCGGGGATGGGATGTGGCCACCAGGCAAGTGTACCACCGGTGTATCGCGCCGAGAACGCGGCGCATCTGGCGAGCGATCGTCGCCGCCGAGCGCCGCTTACCGAGCAGCGACAACTACCGGGCTCAGCCCAAGCACGCCCGCTGCCACGCGCGCGGCAAGCACCTCATCATGCGGCGCATGCCCGGCGAGCTGGATGACGGTGCCCTCGAGCGCGCCGACGAACGCGAGCGCGAGCACCCTGGCCGGCGGGCCGGCTGGGATCGTGCCGGCTCTGCGCCCCGCGGCGATGAGGCGCGTGCAGCGTTTGACGAGACCCTCGGAGACCTGCTCGAGCCGCCGTGCGACGGCGTGATCCTGCCCGCTGAACTCGAGCCTCAGCGCGATGGCGAAGCGCGCGACGTCGCGCCGGCAGTAGACGGCGTGACCGCGCGCGATCAGGATCAGCGCGGCGACGGGATCGGACTCGCGCTCGATCGCCCCGCCGATCTCCCGCTGCCATGTCTGATCGACCCAGTCAATGGCCGCCAGCGCGAGGTCCTCCTTGTCCTTGAACTGGTGATAGAGCGCGCCGCGGGTGTAGCCGGCGTCGCTGGCCACCCGCTCGAGGTTGAGGTTGCCGTAGCCGTGGCGCGAAAGGCTCCTGGCGGCGGACTCGAGCAGCGCGCTGCGCGTGCGCGCGCTGCGGTCGGCCTGCGTCACGCGCCCCCCGCGCTCAGCCTTCGCCGCCCCCACCGGCCGCCGGCTGTCCTCCTCTTTTATAGATACATGCATGCATGTATGTTATCTTGTCGTGGCACGAATTCCTGCGGCGTCGGATGACGGGAGGCTGACATGAGGCTCTCGAACAGCGAGCACGAATCCCACGCGTGGCGCATCCAGGAAGTGGCACCGGACTTCAGGCTGGTGGATGCATGGGCGCTGCCCGCGCAGGGTGGCGTGGAGGACTTTTCGACGCTGCTCGAGGTGATGGCCTCGCTCGACCCAGCCCGCGGGGCCTCGCGCGCGACGCGCGCCCTGTTCGCGATCCGCTACCGCATCGGCGGATGGCTCGGTTGGGACGAACCAGCGCGCCCGCTGGCGATCCCGCAGGCCGCGGAGACGACCCTGCGCGCGCGGCTTCCGGAGGACCTGCGCGGCAGCGCGGATGGCGTGGAGCTGGGCGCGAAGGACTTCTCCCCCCTTTACGGCACCGATGTGGAGTGGGCGGCGGAGATCTCGAACGCAACCGTCCACGGGGTCCTGCACGTAGCGTGGGTGGAGATGGGCGACGGCCGCTACCGGGGACAGATGGGCGTGTACGTCAAGCCGCGGGGAGCGCTCGGGACGGTGTACATGGCGGCGATCGCACCGTTTCGCCATCTGATCGTGTACCCGGCGCTGATGCGGCAGATCGAGCACGCATGGGACGCACGCATGGCGCAGCGCCGCAGCGCGAACGCCTCAACCGAGCGCGCGTAACGCGTTAGCCGCGCGGTCGCGAGCGGAACTCGAGCTCGGCGGCGCTCGACACGCCCTGCGCCGCGAGCAGCTCATCCCCGCGCCGCCGCGCTTCCGCGCCGACGAGCCGCCCGAAGCTGTGG
Organism: uncultured Solirubrobacteraceae bacterium; assembly: GCA_963826985.1. Lineage (GTDB taxonomy): Bacteria > Actinomycetota > Thermoleophilia > Solirubrobacterales > Solirubrobacteraceae > Palsa-744. The sequence continues at coordinate 840,105 of CAWGYW010000002.1, read as the reverse complement.
CGTCGCCCGGCCACCACGCGGTAGAGCAGCTCGGTGGCGCGAGGAAATCCGCTCGCCAGTCGACCGAGCGCGCGCGTGGGCGCCAGCGCGCTCAGCACCTGCGCGCCAGCAGCGCCTCCCGAGCGACGGCTGCCGTCCTCGCCCACGACGTGCGCCGCGCGAAGACGCTCGCCGGAGACCATGTCGGCCAAGAGCTCGCCGCCGAGCGGCGACTGGATCGGCACCGCAACGAGCACGCGATCTCGGTCGCGGCGCACGGCCCAGGCCATCGCCCAGCGGCAGAAGCCACAGCTCTCGTCATACAGAACGAACATCTTCGCGGACCTTCTAGCATCTGGCCCGACCCGGACCCGCGACGAGAGGGATGTGATGGCAGACAAGCTTTACACGGCAAAGGCGCACGTGACCGGCGGGCGCATGGAGGGGCATGGCCACTCGAGCGACGGCGCGCTCGACGTCCAGCTGCGCATCCCGCCCGAGATGGGTGGCCCCGGCGGCGGCACCAACCCCGAGCAGCTGTTCGCCGTCGGCTACGCCGCCTGCTTCGAGGGCGCGCTGGGCGTCGTCGCGCGCCGTGCCAAGGTCGAGGCCGGCGACGCGGCGATCGACTCAGAGGTCTCGCTCTCCCCAGACGGCCACGGCGGCTTCCTGCTGTCGGTCGGCCTCGATGTGACGCTGCCGTCGATCGCCGACGCAGCAGCGGCAGTCGACCTCGTCCGCGCGGCGCACGCGGTCTGCCCGTACTCGAACGCCACCCGCGGCAACATCGACGTCGTGCTCACAGCCAACGGCGCGCGCGTCGAGTAACGCGCGGCCGGGCGCACCCGGAGAAACGGCGGGTCAGAGCTTGGCCAGCACGGCGGTGATCTCGCCACCGCGGTCAGGTCCGACGTGCGCGGGCTTTGACGATGGTTCGTCAAGGCGCCCGCGCTCCGTGTCGATAGGACCGCGCTGACCGGTCGCGCGCGGCTGCTCAGACTCAGAGGTTTCAGCAGAGCCCGAGAACGTGATGATGAGCCCGATATCCCCTGGCAGGCTGGCGGGCAGCATGTTGGCCCTGCTGGTAGGCGCGGTAACGGCAGGCGCCGTGCCTGCGCTTGCCGCCGGCCAGACGCTCCATGCCGAAGCCCCACGGCGTCAGGCCGCCCGCGCACATGAGGCGATCATCGGCGGCACGGCGGCGCGCACGGGGACATTCGCGTCGGTGGCGGAGATCATCGATATCAAAGGCCACAGGATCGGCCAGTGCACAGGGACCGTCGTCGCTCCCAGCCTCGTCCTGACCGCCGGACACTGCGCCGAGAACATCCAAACCGGCGCGGTCAACGCGGCCTCCGGCTACAGGGTCCTGACCGAAGGCGCCGGCGGGGCGCCAGCGGAAAGACGGCTCTCGACCGTATCGGGGGTACTCGTCTACGAAGGCTTCCTGCGCAAGGTCGACGCCGGCGATGCCGCGCTGCTGGTGCTGTCCACGCCCACCACGGCCCCCGCGGTTCGGCTCGCGAGCTCAGACGCCGACGCGCTTCGCGCCGGGTCCAGCGCAACAATCACCGGCTGGGGCGACACCTTCTACGCGCAGCGACTGCCGACCGAATCGCTGCATTGGGCCGACACGGTCGTGCAGGGCGATCGCTGGTGCACGCACAACGCGCCGCCGTTCTACGCCAGCGAGGAGCTGTGCACGATCGACCCGCCCAGCTACGCCACGGGCGTCTGCTTCGGAGACAGCGGCGGGCCGCTGCTGGCCCCGTCGGGTGAAGGCGAAGAACCCGTCGAGATCGGCATCGCGGTGCACGTCTACGGACGCTGCAGCACACGACGCCCATCCGTGTTCACCCGCGTCGACCGGATCGCGGCGTGGGTCGGCACCTGGATTGCGGCATACCGCACTCCCCCACCGCCGCCGACGACGCCACCGCCGACAACGCCACCGGCGACCTAGCCGGCGAGCGAGCTTGCCGTCGCGGCTAGCGCCCGAGCGTGCGCTCGAGCTCGCGCGCGCGGCCGCCAAGGCCGCCGAGCAGCGAGCGGATCTGCTCGAGGTCGGCGCGCAGCTCGACGTCTCCGACCTCGACCGGCAGCATCGAGTCCTGGAGCGTCGCGAGCAGGCGGTCGGCGTCCGCGATCGCCGACACCGCGCTGTCCAGGAAGCCCTTCGCGCCCCTCGCGGGAGCTCCCGCGATCGCCGTCTCGAACGTGCGCCCCGGCAGGCCGTGGCGCTCGGCGAAGGCGGCGTGCGCGCGGCGCGCGCGCACGTAGGCCATCTGCATCGGGCGGAACAGCGCCTCCTCGACCGCGTCGGCGTTGCTTTCGTCGAGCCGCTCGTACGCCTCGCTCAGCGACGACAGCGCCGCGCCGAGCTTTTCGGCCGCCTCGGCGACGGTGTCGAGCAGCTGCTGTCTGGCGTCGGCGGTCGTGTAGGCCATCCGCAGCAGGTTAGTGCGCGCGGCTCAATCGATGGCGTACACGAGCGAGACCTGCGTGCTCAGCGTGCAGGCCGTCGCGCTCGCCTTCTTGGCGGAGGCTTGCTTCTTCGGGTGCTTGACCGCGGGCTTGCGGACGACTCGCGCAGCCTGCGGGCGCGGCGAGCCGCGGAGATGCCCTCCGCCGCTGAGCCGAAGTCGGGCTGTTCGCCCTGGTATTCGGCGTAAGCAGGATTCTTCGCCGCTATTGCAGTCGATCGAGCCGCCGCCTTCGGCGATGCTCTGGACGCTGCCGAGCGTCGCGCCAGCCTTGCCCGCGAGAAATTCAGCCTTGCTCTGGCCGTCGGCGATCGCGTCGGCCATGCCCTTCGCGATAGGCCGCCGTCGCTTCCGCGAGCTTCGCGTCCTGCGCGATCGGCACGGTCGCGACGCCCTCGACGCTGACCGTGCGCACATGGCAGCCGTGGTCGGGCGCTTCCGCGGCGGCGACGCCGAGCATGTTCGCCACCACCAGTCCGGCTGCCACGACCAGCGTCGCTGCGATCGCGCTCCTCATCGTTGCAACCGATGCTAGCGCGGCGCCGGCCGAGCGCCCGTGCGCGTTCGAGCACCGCGTCGATCATCGGCTCGGTCAGCTTGCCGGTGAACGTGTTCTGCTGGCTCGGGTGATAGCAGCCGAGCAGCCGGTAGCGCTCGCCCGCGAGCTCCGCGCCGTGGCCGAAGCGCGGGCGCGGACGCGGCGGCGCGGTGCCCGGCTCGGCGAGCGCCGCCGTCAGCCGCAGCGCGGCGTCCCACGCGAACGCCCCGAGGCACACGACCACTCGCTACCTCGCTCAGCAGCCGCAGCTCCGCGACGCTCCACGGCAGGCAGCGGTCGCGCTCGTGCGGGCGTCGGGCGGTTCGCCGGCGGCGCGCAGCGCACCGCCGCGGTGATCCACGCGTCGCTGCAGCGCCAAGCCGTCGTCGCGGGCACGCGAGAGTCGGCTGGTTGGCGAAGCCGGTGCGCCACAGCGCCGCGAACAGGAAGTCCCCCGAGCGGTCGCCGGTGAACACCCGCCCGGTGCGGTTCGCGCCGTGCGCGGCCGGCGCGAGGCCCAGCAGCAGCACGCGCGCCCAGGGGTCGCCGAAGCCCGGCAGCGGACGCCCCCAGTACTCCTGCTCGGCGAACGCCGCGCGCCGCTCGCGGGCGACCTGCTCGCGCCAGGCGACCAGCCGCGGGCAGCGCCGGCAGTCGCTGACCTCCGCGGCGAGCTCGCTCAGTCGGCGTCGCGCTCTTCGCGATTGCACACGGCAGTAGTACCATCGGCCGTGAGATGCCGCTGTGGGTCTGGATCCTGTTGCTCGCCGCGCTGGTGAAGATCCCGATCGCCGGACTGATGCTGTGGATCCCGTTCCGCTACGACGAGCCGGCGAACGCCCCGGACATCCCGGACTCCTCCGAAGAGGACGGCGGCTCCAAGGCGCTGCCCGGCGGGCCGCTCGACCCGCATCCCCGCGCGCCGCGCCCGCCGCGGCCGCGCCGCGGTCCGCACGGCTCGCCCTCGCCGCCTCGCCGCCGCGCGTGCGCACCGCGCGTGCGCAGCCCGCGGCCGCTGCGCGTCCAGCACTGAGCTCGCCGCCGGCCGCCGCTGATCTCGCCGGCCGTCCGCTGACACCGACGACAGCGGTCTCCGGTCTCTCAGCGGTTGCGCTTGCGCTGCTGGCGCGCGGCCTTGGCCTTCGCGCGCCGCTTGCGCAGCGCTGCCTCGGAGTGGCGCGGCGTGCTGCCTTCGCGCGAGCTCGGCGTCGCGTCGCCGGCGCCACTCTGCGCGCGTCGCGCACGATCACGAAGGCGACCCCGAGCAGCAGCACCGCCGCCCGGCGACGACCAGGATCAGCCGAGCGGAGTTGTGCGGTTCGGATTCTGGTGGTTTCCGTCGTCGCCGTCGTCGCGGTCGTCGACGTGGTCGCCTTGGGCGCCGTGGTGATCGTGGTGGCCGTCGAAGAGGGCTTTGTTCCGACGCGCCTTTCGTCGGGTTGCCCAGGGCGCCAGCGCCGCCAAAGCTCTTCGCGCCGGCCGCCGCACGCCGGCGCCCCGGCGAACGCCAGCAGCGCCGCAGCGCACAGCGCGCACACGCTCGCACGCAGGCTCGTGGATGTCCAACGCCGACCGCTGGACACGCGGCGAGCATACCGTCTGCGCGGCCCGCACGGCGAGCGGCGGCGAGCGTCCGCTCGATCTCCCGCGGCGTGGCCTCGCGACACCATAGAATGGCCGGCCGATGGCCCCCAAACAACGCCAGGTCCGGATGGAGCAGCGCGGCGGCCTCGAGGCCATCCAGGCGCTCGAGCAGCGCTCCGACGAGGAGCTCGAGGCCGAGACCAAATACAAGTCCGCCGCGCTCGCGATCCTCGGCGCGCGCGCGTCCGAGCGCTTCGACGCGGAAGCCGCGCGCGGCTACTTCCAGCGCGCGATCGCCGCCGCGCGCCCGCAGGAGCGGATGCAGATCAGGCGCATGGCCGACGCCTCGCTGGCGCTCGCCGAACGCCGCGCCGGCGACCTCAAGGAGGCGGTCGAGCGCCTCGGCCAGGCGCCGCCCAGCGGGCGCCAGCTGTTCGCGCTGCGCGCGATGGGGCTGCTGATCCCCCCGTCCTCGGCGGGCATCCTCGCGCGCATGCGCGGGATCCTGCTGATCATCCTGCTGATCACTCGCGCTGCTCGCCCTCGGCCTGGGGATCGTCGAGCTGATCTCGCTCCCGTTCGGCGGGCTCGGCCTCGCGCCCGGCGATCCTGCTCGGCCTGTTCCTGGTGATCGCGGTGCTCGCGATCGTCGCAGCGATCGGGCGGCGACGGCGCGACCGGCACGCAGCGCCGGCGCCCTGACCGCGCCACGCAGCGCCGCGAGACACTAGGCTTGCCTGATCGTGTCCGCACCCTCTGCCTGATCGTCAACCCCGCCGCCGGCGGCGGCGCGCGGGCGCCTCGCGCCGGCCGCCGAGCAGGCGCTGCGCGGGCACGGCCTGACGGTGCGCCGCGTGCGACACGCGCGACCTCGAGCACGCCCGCGAGCTCGCCTCGCAGGCGGCGCGGCAGCGGCGAGACGGTCGTGGCGCTCAGCGGCGACGGCCTGATCGGCGCGATCGCGGACGCGCTCAGGGAGCTCCCCGGGGCGGTGCTCGGCGTGATCCCCGGCGGGCGCGGCAACGACCTCGCGCGCGTGCTCGGGATCCCCGACGACCTCGGTGCGGCCGCCGCGATCGTCGCCGACGGGCACACCCGGCGCGGTCGACCTCGGGCCTCGTGCAGGAACGAGCGACGGCCGGCGAGCGGACGGGCAGGCGTTCGTCGGGATCGCCTCGGCCGGCTTCGACAGCGACGCCAACCGCATCGCCAACGAGGCGCCCGTCGTGGCTCGGCGGCCTCGTGTACGTCTACGGGGCGCTGCGGCGCGCTCGTCGCGTGGCGCCCGGCGCGCTTCGAGATCGAGCTCGACCCGCCGGGCGAGCGCCGCAGCTTCACGCGCCTTCTCGGTCGGCGCCGCCAACTCGAAGGCCTACGGCGGCGGCATGCGCGCGGCGCCCGACGCGATGCTCGACGACGGCCTGCTCGAGGTGGTGGTGCTCGAGAACGTCGGCAAGCTCGCGTTCCTGACGAGGATCCTGCCGAAGGTGTTCAAGGGCACGCACGTGCGCGAGCCCGGCGTGCACGTCTTCCGCGCGCGCGAGATCGCGCTCAGCGCCGACCGCCCGTTCACGATGTACGCGGACGGCGACCCGATCGGCGAGCTGCCGGTGCGCGTGCGCGCGCTGCGCGGGCGCGATCACGATGCTGACCCCGGCGCGGCGCCGGCGCGGCGTTCTCGGAGGGCTGATGGCGGACACGCTCGCCGCCAAGCTCGCGCTCGCGCGCGGCGTCGGCGCGATCTCGCGCCTGCGCGGCGGCGGCGGCACGAGCGCGCCGGGCAAGCTGCTGATGCGCCTCGCGCCCGACGCGATCGGCGACGCTCGGCGCGCGCCTGGCGCGCGGCAGCGTGCTGATCTCGGCGACGAACGGCAAGACGACGACCGCCGACGATGGCCGCCGCGCATCCTCGAGCGCGCGGGCGTGCGCGCTCGTGCACAACCAGGCGGGCGCGAACATGGCCGGCGGCATCGCCACGACGCTGCTCGACGCGGCGCTGCCCGGGCGGCGCGATCGCCGGCGAGCTCGGCCTGTTCGAGGTCGACGAGCTGTGGCTGGCGCAGCTCGCCGCGCAGCTGCACCCGCGCGCGATCCTGCTCGGCAACCTGTTCCGCGACCAGCTCGACCGCTACGGCGAGCTCGAGACGATCGCCGAGCGCTGGGAGCAGGTGCTGCGCGACGCGCGACGGCGCAAGCTCGTGCTGAACGCCGACGACCCGCTGATCGCCGACCTCGGCCGCGAGCACCCGGGCGTCCTGTACTTCGGGGTCGAGGACGACTCGCTGGCGCTGGCGGGGATGGCGCACGCCGCCGACGCCAAGCACTGCCGCCGCTGCGGCGCGCCGTACGTGTTCGACGCGATCTACCTCGGCCACCTCGGCCACTACCACTGCCCCAGCTGCGGCCAGGCGCGGCCCGCGCCGGCGGTCACGGCCACCGACGTGCGCCTGCAAGGCGTGCGCGCGGCGCGCTTCACGCTGAGCACGCCCGCCGGCCAGGCGCGAGGTCTCGCTCGCGCTGCCCGGCCTCTACAACGTCTACAACGCGCTCGCCGCCGCCGCGCTCGCGACCGCGCTCGAGGTCCCGCTGCGAGACGATCGTCGCCGGCCTGGAGGCCACACAGGGCGGCGTTCGGGCGCGCCGAGACGCGTCACCGTGACGGTCCCGCGCTCCCGGCCGCCGGCGCGCGGCGCCGGCACGGCGCTGCGCCGCCAGCGCACGCGCGAGCTGCGCATCCTGCTCGTCAAGAACCCCGCGGGCGCCAACGAGGTGCTGCGCACGCTCGCGCTCGAGCCCGGCGAGCACGACCTGCTGGGCGTGCTCAACGACCACATCGCCGACGGCCGCGACGTGTCGTGGATCTGGGACGCCGACTTCGAGCTGCTCGCCGGGCGCATCCGGCGGGCGACGTGCAGCGGCACCCGCGCGGCGGACCTGGCGGCGCGGCTGAAGTACGCGGGCGTCGACCCGGCGCGCATCGACGTGCGCGAGGATCTCGCCGACGCCCTGCGCACGGCCGCCGCCGACCGTCCCGGCCCGGCCGGCGATCCGGCGGCCGCGGACGCGCCGCTGTTCGCGCTGCCCACCTACACGGCGATGCTGGCGCTGCGCGAGCTGCTCGTCGCGCGCGGGGAGGCGAGCAGCGCGTGGTCGTGAACGCAACCGATGCGACCGCACGCCAGGGCGGCGAGCGCACGGACGGGCGCGGCGTCGAAACAGCCAAGCTCGGTCATCTGGCACGACCTCGAGTGCGGCTCCTACGCCGCCGACCTGCCGCTGTGGCGCGAGCTCGCCGCGAGCGCGGGCGCGACCTGCCGCACGCCTGGCCGACACGCAGCGGTGGCGTCATCGCAGGCGGCGGGCGTCCTCGACGTCGGCGCGGGCACCGGGCGCGTGGCGCTCGACCTCGCCCGCCGCGGGCACCGCGTGACCGCGCTCGACCTCGACGCCGAGCTGCTCGCGGCGCTGCGCGAGCGCGCCGCGGGGCAGCCGTCGAGACGCGTGTGCGCCGACGCGCGCACGTTCGCGCTCGAGCGGCGCGACTTCGCGCTGTGCATCGTGCCGATGCAGACGATCCAGCTGCTCGGCGGCGCGGCCGGGCGCCTGCAGTTCCTGCGCCGTGCGCGCGCCCACCTGCGCACCCGGCGGCGTGCTCGCGTGCGCGATCGTCACCGAGATCGACCCGTTCGACTGCGACGCCGGCGACCTCGGCCCCTCACCGGAGATCGCGCGCGTCGACGGGCGTCAGCTACATCAGCCGCGCCACGCGCGTGCAGGTGGGCAGGCGCGTCGTGCGCATCGAGCGCGAGCGCAGCGTGCTCGCGCCGGCGAGCGCCGGTGCGCCGGCGCTCGCCGTCCTGCGAACGCGACGTCGTCGAGCTCGACCGCGTCGGCGTCGCGCAGCTGCAGCGCGAGGGCGCGCAGGTCGGGCTCGCGCAGCGCCGGCACGCGCGCGATCGCGGCGACCGAGGAGCACACGGCGAGCGTGGCGGTGATCTTCCGTGCCTGAGCCGGCGCGCACAGCCACCCCTCCCCTGGCCCGCTGCGCGTCTGCGCGCTGTATCCCGACCTGATGAACATCTACGCCGACCGCGGCAACCTGATCGTGCTCGAGCGCCGCTGCGCGTGGCGCGGGATCGGCTTCCAGCTCTCCGCGCAGCGGCCTCGGCGAGCGACTCGACGCGGACGCCCACGACCTGTTCTACATCGGCGGCGGCCAGGACCGCGACCAGCGGCTGTGCGCGCAGGACCTGATCGAGACCAAGCGCGAGGGCCTGCATCGCGGCCGCCGCGCGCGGCGCGGTCGTGCTCGGCGTGTGCGGCGGCTACCAGCTGCTCGGCCACTCCTACACGCTCGGCGAGCAGGAGATCCCGGGCGTCGGGCTGCTCGACGTGCGCACCGTGCGCGAGGACGGCCCGCGCCTGATCGGCAACGTCGCGATCGAGGTGACGCTCGACGCTGGTGAGCAGCGCGTGCTCGCCGGGTTCGAGAACCACGGCGGGCGCACCCACCTGGGCGCCGGCCAGGAGCCGCTGGGGCGCGTGCTCAAGGGCCACGGCAACGACGGGCGCAGCGGCCTGGAGGGCGCGCGCAGCGCGCAACACGATCGGCACCTACCTGCACGGCCCGCTGCTGCCCAAGAACGCCTGGTTCGCCGACTGGCTGATCGCCCGCGCGCTCGGCATCGACCCCGGCGAGCTCGCGCCGCTGGAGGACGAGATCGAGCGCCAGACCAGCCTCAGCGCCCGCCACGCCGCCGGGGTTTGAGGCCCAGCGTCAATCGAAGCCGCCACAGACCTCAGATCGCCGCAAACTCCAGGGTCGCCGCATCCGGCTGGGGCACGCTGCCCTACGATCGCCGCGTGGAGCTCTCCGAGTACCAGCGGCTGTCGCGCCGCACCGCCGAGTACCCGCGCGAGGCGTGGCTTGCCTATCCAGCCCTGGGGCTTGCCGGCGAGGCGGGCGAGGTGGCCGAGCACGCCAAGAAGGCGATCCGCGACGACGGCGGCGAGGTCAGCGACGACCGTCGCGGCGGCGATGTCCAAGGAGCTCGGCGACGTGCTCTGGTACGTCGCCCAGCTCGCCAGCGAGCTCGGCCTGGACCTCGACGAGATCGCGCAGGCCAACCTCGACAAGCTCCTCTCGCGCCAGCGCCGCGGGGTGCTCTCCGGCAGCGGCGACGAGCGCTGAGGCGCCCGCTCAGGAGGCGACGGCGAAGCGGGCGAAGCGCTCGGCCAGGCGCGCCGGCACGAGCGCGTGCACGCGCACGCCCTCGGCGGTGTCCTCGCGGCTGACCTCGCCGGCGAGCTCGTGCAGCTCGGCGAGGCTGCCGCCGTCGGCGTACGGGACGAGCAGGTCGAGCGGGCGCAGCGTGTGCGCGAGCTCGTGCTCGAGGCGGGCTTCCAGCTCCCCGAGGCCCTCGCCGCTGACGCCGCTGACGAGCACCGCCTCGGGGTGGCGGAAGCGCAGCTCCTCGCGGGCCTCGCCGTCGAGCAGGTCGATCTTGTTGAGCACCAGCACGCGCGGGCGCTCGCCCGCGCCGATCTCCTCGAGCGTCGCCTCCACCGAGCGCTGCATGATCTCCTGCTGGGCCTCCGGCGCGGAGGCGTCGAGCACGTGCACCAGCAGCTCCGCGCGGCGCGTCTCCTCGAGCGTCGCCGCGAACGCGTCCACCAGCTGGTGGGGCAGCTTGCTGATGAAGCCGACCGTGTCGGTCAGCAGGTGCGGGCGCCCGCCGAGCTTCAGCGTGCGCGTGGTCGGGTCGAGCGTGTGGAACAGGCGGTCGCGCACGCCCACCTCCGAGCCCGTCAGCGCGTTCAGCAGCGTCGACTTGCCGGCGTTGGTGTAGCCCACCAGCGCGATCGTCGGCAGCGCCGCGCGCTCGCGCTCGGCGCGCTGCACCGCGCGCGTGCCCTTCACGTGCTCCAGGCGCCGGCGCAGCACCGCGATGCGGTCGCGCGCCAGGCGTCGATCGGTCTCGATCTGCGTCTCCCCCGGGCCCCTCGTGCCGATGCCGCCGCCGAGGCGCTCGAGGTGGCTCCACAGGCCGCGCATGCGCGCGAGGTTGTACTCGAGCTGCGCCAGCTCGACCTGCAGCTTGCCCTCGGCGCTGCCCGCGTGCGAGGCGAAGATGTCGAGGATCACCGTCGTGCGGTCCACCACCGGCAGCCCGATCGCCTCCTCGAGGTTGCGCTCCTGGCGCGCGCTCAGCTCGTCGTCGCACGCGATCACGTTCGCGTCGCACGCCAGCGCCGCCGCCTTCGCCTCGGCCACCTTGCCCGGGCCGAGGTAGGTGTTCGGGTGCGGCTGCTCGCGGCGCTGGACCATCTCGCCGACGACCGCCACGCCGGCCGTGCGCAGCAGCTCGCCGAGCTCCGCCAGGTCGTCGCCGTCGGGCAGCGCCGCGATGCAGAACGCGCGCTGGCGCGCGCGCGGCGAGGGCTGCGATCCGTCGGCCGTCCACTCGGCCTGTTTCGGGGTGACGGCGCTACGGCCGTTGCGGCTTCGATCCATCCACCACTCAGTCTAGGACCACCGATACGCCAGCAGGTGTTATGACCGGTGAAGCCTCGGCTGTACGAAGCTCGCGCGACCGGGTCTCCCAGAAGCTGTCAACCCCCGAGCGTGCCCAGCCGCTCGACCGCCTCCAGCAGGCGCTCGTCCGGGGTCGTCAGCGAGATCCGGAACCAGCCCTCGCCCGCCGGCCCGTACACCGCGCCCGGCGTCAGCACCACGCCCGTGCGCTCGAGCACGTGCTCGCAGTAGGCCTCCGAGCTCGCGAAGCCCTCCGGCACCGGCGCCCACACGTAGATCGTGCTGTGCGGCGGCGTCACGTCCACGCCGATCGCGCGCAGCGCGTCGCACACCAGGTCGCGCCTGCGCCGGTACAGCTCGTTCATCGACGCCACCTCCGCGTCGGCGTCCGGCGAGAGCGCCGCCACGCCCGCCAGCTGCACCGCCTCGAACAGGCCCGAGTCGATGTTCGTCTTCAGCTGCCAGTAGGTCTCCAGCGCCTGCGCGTTTCCGACCACCACCGCGCAGCGCCAGCCGGTCATGTTGTAGCCCTTCGACAGCGAGAACACCTCGATGCCCACGTCCTTCGCCCCCGGCGTCTGCAGGAACGACGGCGCCTCGGTAGCCGTCGAAGACGATCTCCGAGTAGGCGTTGTCGTGCACCACCAGGATCTCGTGCTCGCGCGCGAACTCCACGACGCGCTCGAAGAAGCCGTCCGGCACGACCGCGCCCGTCGGGTTGTTCGGGTAGTTCAGGTACATCAGCTTCGAGCGCTCGGCCACCTCCGCGTCGATCGCGCCCAGGTCCGGGACGAAGCCCAGCTCCGGCCGCAGCGCCATCAGCACCGGCTCCCCGCCCGCCAGCCATGGGCCCGCCGTGTACACCGGGTAGCCCGGGTCCGCCGCCAGCGCGTAGTCGCCCGGGTCAAGGAACGCCAGGTTCAGGTTGAAGATCGCCTCCTTGGCGCCGATCGCCGGGATGATCTCGCTGCTCCGGGTCGAGCGTCACGTCGAAGCGGCGCTCGTAGAAGTCGCGCACGGCGCCCCTGAAGTCCTCGCGGCCGCGGTTGCGTCGGGTAGCGGTGCGTCTCCGGCTCGCTGACCGCCTCCTGCATCGCCTCCACGATCAGCGCCGGCGTCGGGCGGTCCGGGTCGCCGATGCCGAGGCTGATCACGTCCACCCCTGCCGCGCGCTTCTCTGCGATCTTGCGCTCCAGCTGGGCGAACGCGTACGGCGGGATGCGCTCCAGGCGCTTACTCGGTCTCATGCAGCTCCTTTTCGAACTCCTCGCTCAGGCGACCCTCGAACACCGGCCGCGCCCAGCCTGTCAGGTCGACGTGCAGATCCTCCCCCACCTGCACCTCCAGCTCGCCGCCGTCCAGCAGCACCGTCACGCGCGTCGGGCGCAGCGGCGGCTGCCGTTCCAGGGCGTGCGCGACCGCCGCGCCGGTCGCGCCCGTGCCCGACGACAGCGTCTCGCCCACGCCGCGCTCGAAGATCCGCGCGCGGATGCGCCCGGGCCGGCTCTGATCGCCCGCCTCGCCTGTCGCCGAATCAGGCAACTCCGTGTACCACGACACGTTTGTGCGATTCGGGAAAATGCGCGGCGCCTTCGATCGCGGGGCCGATCGCCGGCAGGTCCAGCGCCTCCAGCTCGGCAAGCGAGCCGACGTGGATCGCGCACTGCGGGTTGCCGATCGAGACGTGCCGGAAGCTCCACTCGCGCCCGTCGGCGCTGAGCGTGCCGCGGCCGTCCGGGGGCCCGCCGGGGAAGTCCTTCGAGCGTCAGGCTCGCCATGCCCATGTCCACCGTGCACGTCTCCGGGCCGGTGATCGTCGGGCGGATCTCGCCCGCCGCCGTCTGGATCGCGAAGGTGTCCTGCGTCGGTCCAGCCGCGCCGGCGCAGGTACAGGATCGCCTCGCGCGCGCCGTTGCCCGACAGCTCCGCCTCCGAGCCGTCGGGGTTGAAGATGCGCAGGTCGGCCACGTGCTCGGGATTCGTCGGCCGCGAGAGCAGCAGCACGCCGTCCGCGAACACGCCGAAGTGGCCCTCGCACAGCCTGCGCACGCGCGCGGGCGTCAGCTCGAACGCCAGCTCGTCGCGCTCGACGATCAGGTAGTCGTTGCCGAGCGCCTGCCACTTCTCGAATCGCGTGGTCGCCATCGCGCGGCGCAGTCTAGTTGGGTCAGTCGGGCGTCTCGGCCAGGATCTCGCGCGCGACGGCCTGCGGCTCGCGGCCCGTCACGTCGATCGTGCGCACGCCCGCGAGCTTGCGCATCCACGTCAGCTGGCGCTTGGCGTAGTTGCGCGTGCGCCGCTTCATCGCCTCCACGTCTCCCGCCAGCAGCTCGTCGAAGCCGAGCGCCTTGCGCGCCGTCTCAGACGCGCCCGCCGCGTGCGCCCGCAGCACCTGCTCGCGTGCGCCCGCCGCCAGCATCGCCTCCACGCGCGCGTCGATCGCCGCGTACAGCGCCTCGCGCTCCATCGTCAGCCCCACCAGCAGCGTCGGATGGCGCAGCTCCTCGCTCCACAGCTGCGACGGGCCCTCCGGCGGCTCGAGCTCGCCCAGGTCCAGCAGCTCGAGCGCCCGCACGACGCGCTGGCGGTCGTTCGGGTCGATCGCCGCGCGCCGCCCACGGCGCGCGCTCCGCGCAGCCGCGCGTGCAGCGCCGGCGCCCCGTCGCGTTCGAGCTCCGCCGTCCAGCGCTCGCGCACGCCCTCCGGCGGCGGCGGGCGCAGGCTCAGCTCGCTCAGCGCCGCGCGCAGGTACAGGCCCGTGCCGCCGACGACGATCGGACGTCTGCCGGCCGCCAGCAGCTCGTCGATCTGCGCGTGCGCGAGCTCGGCGTACTGGCCAGCGCTGAACGTCGCGTCCAGCGGCAGGAACGACACCAGGCGGTGCTCCAGGCGCGCGCTGCTCGGCCGCGCTCGCCACGCCCGTGAGGATCTCGAGGCCCGCGTACACCTGCAGCGCGTCCGCCGACACCGCCACCGGGTCCTCGCCCCGCGCGCGCAGCAGCTCCGCGAGCGCCACCGCCACCGCGGTCTTGCCCACGCCCGTCGGTCCGAACAGCGCGACGATCCGCATGCCAATAGGCTCACAGCTTGTGCAGATCGCCGGCTCCTCCGTGCTGCTCACCGGCGCCACCGGCGGCCTCGGCCAGGCGATCGCGCGTGCGCTGCACGCCCGCGGCGCCCAGCTGACGCTCACCGGGCGGCGCACCGACGACGTGCTCGAGCCGCTCGCCGCCGAGCTCGGCGCCCGCGCGCTTGCCGCCGACCTCAGCGACCGCGTCGAGGTCGAGCGCCTGCTCGACGAGGCCGGCGACGTCGACATCCTGATCGCCAACGCCGCCCTGCCCGCGTCCGGGCGCCTGGAGTCTTTCTCCATCGAGGAGATCGACCGGGCGCTCGAGGTCAACCTGCGCGCGCCGATCGTGCTCGCCCGCGCGCTGCTGCCGCAGATGCTCCAGCGCGGCCGCGGGCACCTGCTGTTCGTCTCCTCGCTCGCCGGCAAGGCGCCGGCCCCCGGGTCTTCGATCTACAACGCCACCAAGTCCGGCCTGCGCGGCTTCGCCGCCGCCCTGCGCACCGACCTGCACGGCAGCGGCGTCGGCGTCTCCGCCGTCTTCCCCGGCTTCATCCGCGACGCTGGCTTCTTCGCCGACACCGGCATACAGCTGCCGCGCGGCGTCGGCACGCGCTCGCCCGAGGACGTCGCCCGCGCCGTCGTGGACGCGATCGAGCGCGACCGCGGCGAGGTCGACGTCGCGCCGTTTGGGCTGCGGATCGGGGCGATCGTCTCCGGCTTGGCGCCAGAGGTGGCCGCTGGCGTGTCGCGGCGGTTGGGCGGCGAGGCGGTTGCGCGGGAATTCGAAGCTGCGCAGCGGGACAAGCGCTGAGGGCGTCCGGTGCGTTCGCCGCTAAACCTGGACCAGCGTGACGTCCAGGCCAGGAGCGCGCGCCAAGCGCCTGTCGCCGGTCAGCAGCCAAGCGCCCAGCGCACGAGCAAGCGCCACGTAGCAGGCGTCGTAGGCGGAGAGGTTCGCGCGCAGAGACCACATCTCGCGAAGCAGAGCCTTGGTCGGCACACATGTAACGTCGCTTTCGGCGAGCCGTGCGACGGCCTTCGATGCGCGCGCGCCGGTCAACTTGCCGCCGCGCTCGAGGCCACGCAGAGTCTGGATGACCTCTGGGCTGACGACATCAGGAGCCACGAGCTGAGCGGTGCCGATCGCTCGCTCGACCCTCGCGCCAGCCTCACTCCGCAGCAGCAGCTCGACGAGCGCCGACGCGTCAATCACGATCGGAGATGGCGCGGAGGATCTGCTCATCGCGCTCGGCCCGTCCCTCGTGAATCAAGCTCACAATTTCCTCGGAGGTAATGCACGGCACGGGCTCGTCCTCTCTCAGACGTGCCAGCCATTCGCGCGTAGTTGGTAGCGCGAGGTCGCGTTCGAGTACGTCCAACGCATACTCGCTCAGGTTCCTTCCCTCTCGGCGGGCGCGCTCGCGCAGCCGCTCGTGCAGCTCGGGAGGGACGTTCTTGATCTGGATCGCACTCATAGCATGACCTTAGCATGCGATTAGCACGCCATAAGCATGTTCTTTCACAGGGCAGCGATCACTGCCCCGCCGCCCGCCGGTAACGCGCGACCGCCAGCGGCGCGAACACGACGATGATCGCAAGCGCCCAGACGACGGCGCCCCAGACGTTGTTGCCGGCCGGAGCCCCCAGCCACAGCGAGCGCATCGCGTCGACGGTGATCGTGAACGGATTGACTTCCGCGAAGTCCCGCAGGACCGTCGGCATCGACTGCACGGGCACGAACGCCGAGGAGATGAACGTCAGCGGGAAGACGGCGATGAAGCCGACCGAGTTGGCTGCCTCCGGCGAGGAGACGAGCATGCCGAGGAACGCGAACACCCACGAGAACGCGTAGCCGAACAGCAGCAGCAGACCGCCGCCCGCAAGCGCCTCGAGCACGCTCGTGTGGAAGGAGAAGCCGATGATCAGCCCGGTGATCACGAGGATCGTGGCCGACAGCCCGTTGGTGACCACGTCGGCTAGCGTCCTGCCCGGCGAGCACCGCGGCGCGCGCCATCGGCAGCGAGCGAAAGCGGTCGATCAGGCCCTTGTGGAGATCCTCGTTCAGACCGAGCGCAGTCACGAACCCGCCGAAGGCGATGTTCTGGACGATGATGCCCGGGATCAGGAAGTCCGCGTAGCTGTAGCCCGGCGTCTTGATCGCCCCGCCGAACACATAGCGGAACAGCAGCACGAACATGATCGGCTGCACGGTGAACGCCACCAGCAGCTCGGGGGCGCGTGGCAGCCGCACGAGGTTGCGCTCGGCGATCACGAGCGTGTCGGTGAACAGGCGCCTCACGCGGCCGCCCGGTCGTCTTCGTCGTCGGCTTCCGCCGCGTGGCCGGTCAGCGCCAGGAACACGTCGTCGAGCGTCGGTCGGCGCAGCGCGATGTCCTCCACGCCCACGCCGGCCTCGTCGAGCCGGCGAACGGCGTCGACGATCGCGCCGCCGCGTCTGTGCACGCCCACGGTCACCAGGTCGCCGTCGATGCCCGGGGCTTCGTCGGCCATCGACGCGAGCGCCTGCACCGCGTCCTCGGCTCGGGACGCGTCGTCGAGACGGATCTCGAGGCGCTCGCCGCCGACGCGATCCTTGAGCTCGTCGGGTGTTCCGCCCGCGATCACGCGACCGTGGTCGATCACCGAGATCTCGCTCGCCAGCCGGTCGGCCTCGTCCAGGTACTGCGTCGTCAGCAGCACCGTCGTGCCCTCGGCGACCAGCCCCTCGATCGTCTCCCACAGCTGCAGGCGGCTGCGAGGGTCGAGTCCCGTGGTCGGCTCGTCGAGGAACAGGATCGGAGGCTTGGCCACGAGCGCAGCCGCCAGGTCGAGCCGGCGGCGCATACCACCGGAGTACGTCTTCGTCGCCCGGCCGGCGGCGTCGAGCAGATCGAAGCGCTCGAGCAGTTCGTTCCCGCGCCGCTTGGCCTGCGCGCGCGGCTCGCCGTACAGGCGCCCGACCATCGTCAGGTTCTCGAGGCCCGTCAGGTTCTCGTCGACCGCGGCGTACTGCCCGGCCAGCCCGATCCGCTCGCGTAGCTTCGCCGCGTCGGCGACGACGTCGAGCCCCGCGACGCGCGCCGTCCCCGCGTCGGGCTTGAGCAGCGTCGTCAGGATGCGGATGATCGTCGTCTTGCCCGCGCCGTTGGGCCCGAGCAGGCCCAGGACCGTCCCGTGAGCAACCTCGAGGTCGACGCCCACGAGCGCCTTCACCGAGCCGTAGGACTTCACCAGGCCGCTCACGCTGACGGCCGCCTCGCGCGTACCGTCCTGCGCCAGCCGTTGGGCGTAGCGCCCGTCGGTCGTGCTTGAGGCGTCGCTCGGCATCGCGCTCAAATCTAGCGATCGTTCCCGCGGCGCCCTCAAAACAGGCTCTCCTGCTGTGAGATTGGCGTCGCGGCCGCGAGCTCGCGTTGGCGATCCTCAGCGGGCGATGAGCCCCTCAGCCTGAACACGGTCGGCCCAGCGCCGCGGCGGACCATCCGCGCGAGGCGCTCGCGTTCCTCCTGGGGCGCGTATGCGCGGCGGCGATAGAGCTCCTCATAGCGGGACACGAGGTCGGGACGCTGCGAGCGCAGCCAGTCCATGAACACGCCGCGCACCTCGCCGCGCAGGTGCAGCGCGACTCCGCCGACGCTCGTCGCACCCGCCTGCGCCGCCAGCTCCAGCAGCGGCTCGACCTGATGTGGCGCGTCGTTGATCCCCGGCATCAGCGGCGCGATCAGCACACCCGTCGGGATACCCGCGCGGTTGAGCTCCGCGACCGCCTCGAGGCGCGCGCGTGGGCTCGGCGTGTGCGGCTCGGTCGCCCGCCACGCCTTCTCATCGAGCGTCGGGATCGACAGGCACGCGCTGAAGCTAGCGCGCTCGGCGATCTCGAGCATCAACGGCAGGTCACGCAACAGCAGCGGCGACTTCGTGAGCACCGAGCACGGATTCGCCGCGTCGCGCAGCGCTTCCCAGATCCCCTCCATCAGCCGATAGCGGCTCTCCACCCACTGATACGGGTCCGTGTTCGTCCCCAGCGCCACGTGCTCGCCCTTCCACGACGGCCGGGCCAGCTCGACGCGCAGCACCTCCGGGGCGTTCACCTTCACCACGATCTCCCGCTCGAAGTCGCGGCCGGGGTTGAAGTCCAGGTACTTGTGGGTGGGGCGGGCGAAGCAGTTGTGGCTGACGACGCCGTTGGCGATGAAGTCGCCCGTGCCGGTGGTGATGTCGTAGAGGCGCATCGTCATGCCGAGCGAGCGGATCGATGTCACGCCCAATGCGGCAGTTGTCTTGAGAGCGCTTCCCTCGATCGTGCGCTTGCGCGTGATCGCGGGATCGGTGCCGAGAAAGAAGCGCATCCTCTCGGAGAGACCCCCGCGAAGGCGAATGTTGGTCATGCCATTGCTCGACTGTCGCAGCCGCTCAACGGCATAGTCGAATCCGAAGCGGCCGAGAGCGGCCTTGATCCGCGCAAGGATCTCCGGATCTGTGTTTGCGATGCGGAGGATGTGCTTGCTGCACGAGCCCTCGGCGTCGAAGATGCCGGCAAGAAATCCCTTCAGCCACGACAGGCTCGGCAGGATCGGCCAGCCGATCAGCTCGGTGATGCGCTCGACGTTGTCTCGTTTCTGCGTGCGGATCGCCGTCATCGCCCTGTGATTGCCTGCAGCCTTCGCGAAGACGAACTCGGTCGTGGCGACGCCGAAATGGGCCAGGTACCCGCCGGCGCGATCCAATGCCTCGATGTCGGCAAGGGCAAGGCGAAAGCGATGCACGACGCCCGCCGCGCGGCCCGGTCGCTCGTAGAAGTAGGAGCCGATCTGCCCGTCGCCGCGGATGACGCCGCACAGGTAACCCCGTCGGTAGTCGTTGTCAACGACGGGCCCGTCGACACACCCGCCCGGGCCGAGCAGACGGCTGTTCAGGGTTAGATGTGGCCGCTGAAGTCGGCCGTGTTCCGCTCCGATGACGTGCTTCCAGCCACGCCCAGTGAGAAAGCGATGGTCCTCGCTCGCGATCAGCTCGGTCCCGTCCTCGAGTCCGACGGCGTACCCGGGCTTGATGCTCGACCACTTGTCGAGGACCTGCGTGACCACGAATCGCCGGTAGGCACCCTGGCGGACGGTCCCGTAGATCGACTCCCCCACCTCGATGTCGGCGATCCTCTTTGTGCGGCCGTCTGCCATCAGGATCCTCGTATCCGGGCTTACACAGTAGGTACAGGCGTGACTGCAGCCACGATACGGGTTGATCGTCCAGCGGAACGGCATCCGCGATTGCGGCGGTACGCGGTTGAGCACAGACTTGGCGTGAACCTCGTAGAAACGCATGTCGAGCGCCTCGGGCGCCTGGAAGCGGCGCACGGCGGCCGGGTCGCGGTAGCCCGGCAACGACCGCTGCTCATCGCCGTCGAGCGTGAGGTTGCTCCAACGCACGAACATATGTTCGCATACGCGGCGGGTGGATGGCACGAAGAAGCCGTTCCGCGCCCCCAGGAGCTCCCCCTCCCCCTCCCCCTTACACAACCCCTACAAACACGTGGCCCTGCCCTTAGCGACGTCGCCGCACGATGGTCAACACACCCCACCAATCGATCCCAGGAGGTTCGATCCGATGACCATCTCCAGACTGCTCGGCGCGACCATGGTCGCGGGAGCGCTCGCGACAGGCGGCGCGGCCGCCGGCATCGCCAGCGCCGGCGCCGCGACGACGACCGCCGCGAGCACGACAAGCACGCAATCGAGCACGCCGTCGACCTCGACGACTCCGACCACGCCGACGACGCCGAGCCCGACCCAGAAATCGGCCTCGCCGAGCGGGAAAACCCGTGCCCGAACATGGGCTCGAGCTCCAGCGGGAGCTCCAACTCCGGCTCCGCCTACCAGGGCGGCCCGCCGGTGGGCGCGACCGCCCAGTAGCAGCCGTCGGCGAGACCGATAAATGACGCCCGAGGTGGGTGGGATCGAACGTGATCCCACCGCACGCCCGCCGGGTCGGTGGCAGACCACCGCAAAGTGCGGCTTCCTACGCTCGTCAACGTACGTCCACGAGGCTCTGGAGCGGTAATCGTCCGGGTTGCGCCAGCCGAGCGAATACACGTGGGCTCCGTTCGCCAGCCATATTCCGAAAGCAAGCCGCAGAGCCGGTCGTCGTGGCTGTGCCGCAGCGAAGCCGCCCGCGAGCGCATGCTCGACATGGAGGAGCGCGTGCGCCCGGTCAGGCAACGCGCGTTCGTGATCCTGGCGGCGGCGATCGCGTTCGCGGCGCCGTGGGTTGGCTGGTGGCCGCTGCTCTTCCTGATCCCGTCGCTCGCGTTCTTCGCCGCCGCGGACCACCTGCTCCCACGCGTCGCGCGCCCGGAGCTCGTGATGTTCGCCGCGTGGGTCGGCAGCGAGCTGACGATCGCGGGCGCGATCTCCCTGGAGGGCGGCACGCGCGTGGTCGCGCTGTCGTGGCTCGCGATCCCGGTGATAACCCTCAGCTCGCGTTTCTCGATGCGCGGCGTGGTCGCGGGCGTCGCAATCGCGCTTGGGCTGCTGGTCGCCGTGTGCTTCGCGACCGAGACCCACCTGGTGCTCGAAAGCCCCCAGATCCTGATCGCCCCCTTCGCGCTGATCATGTGCGTCGCGGTGCTCTCCACGCCGCTGATGCGCTCGGACATCCAGCACCGCAGCGACGCGGTCATCGACCAGCTCACCGGCATGCTCAACCGCAAGGCGCTCGACGCGCGCACCCACGAGCTCGCGCAGCAGTCAGAGGTGACGGGCGAGCCCGTCGGGGTGATCGTCGCCGACCTCGACCACTTCAAGCGCGTCAACGACACGCACGGCCACAGCATCGGCGACGTCGTGCTCCAGGACGTCGCCTACCTGCTGCGCAAGCAGCTGCGTGCGTTCGACCTCGCGTACAGGCTCGGTGGCGAGGAGTTCCTGATCCTCGTGCCGGGCTCGGACATCGAGCACACCGCCGAGCTCGCCGAGCGCCTGCGCGAGGCCGTCGCCGCCGACCTCGTGGGTGGTGGGCTGGAGGTCACGATGAGCGTCGGCGTCGGAGCCTCGGCGCAGGGCGAGCGCTTTGACTACGACGCGGTGTTCTCCGAGGCGGATGCGGCTCTGTATGAGGCCAAGCGCAGCGGGCGCGACCGCGTGTGCGTCGCCTCACAGCTCGATCACGCTGCGGATGCCGTCCTGAGCCTCCATTAGCTCGAAGCCGCGGTTGACCTCATCCAGGCGCAGGCGGTGCGAGATGAACGGGTCGACGTCGATCTCCCCGGCGAGGTAGCGATCGACGAGCGCGGGCACGTCCTCACGGCCCTTCAGCCCGCCGAACGAGGAGCCGCACACACGCCGGCCGGTGATCAAAAGGCGCGGCACGACGTCCAGCGTCTCGCCACGACCGGCGACGCCGCAGACGGTGCACAGACCCCAGCCCATGCGCGCCGCCTCGAGCGCCTGGCGCATCACCGCGACGCTGCCCGTCGCCTCGAACGTGTAGTCGGCGCCGAAGCCGCCGGTCATCTCGAGGATCTCCTGCACCGCGTGCTCTCCTCCGATCAGCACGTCGGTCGCACCCTGGCCGCGCGCGAGCTCCAGGCGTTCGGGCGAGAGATCGACGCACACGATCCGCTCCGCGCCCTGCAGGCGAGCGCCCGCGACCGCCCCGAGGCCGACCATGCCGGCGCCGAACACGACGCACGTCGAGCCGTCCCTGACGGCCGCCGTCTTCATCGCCGCGCCGAGACCCGTCGAGAGCCCGCACGCGAACAGGCACGCGCGATCGAGCGGCGCCTCGCGGTCGATACGCGCGAGCGCGATCTCGGGCATCACCGTGTACTCGGCGAACGTCGAGGTGCCCATGAAGTGGCGCAGCGGCTCGCCGGCACGCGAGAGGCGCGTGCTGCCGTCGGGCAGGTGGCCGAGGTTCTGCTGCTCGCGAATCGCCAGGCACAGGTTGGTCAGCGGGCTGACGCAGTGCACGCACTCGCCGCACTGCGGCGAGAACAGCGTGACCACGTGATCGCCCTCGGTGAGAAGCGAGACGTCCACGCCGCAGCGCTCGACCACGCCCGCGCCCTCATGTCCGAGCACCGTCGGGGCGTAGCCCGAAGGATCGACGCCGGAGGCGGTGTACATGTCGGTGTGGCACACGCCGCACGCCTGCAGGCGCACGAGCACCTCGCCGGGGCCCGGCTCGGCCAGGTCCACCTCCTGCACGACGAGCGGGCTTGCGAACTCCTCGAGCACGGCCGCGCGGATCTTCATCTCTCCTCGAGCTCTCCTGCGTTGGGGTTGACCGATCCTATTGCCCGGCCGAACGTTCGTCCAGGCCGAAGGAGGCGCGTCATCGCGTGTCTGCGAGAGGTCGATCCGAGCGAGACATGAACCGCCCCTGCAGTCCACCCGAGCCGTTGGCCGAGACGCGATCGTGGCTGTGCCGCGACGATTTCGACCGGCGACGGATGTTTGATATGGAGGCCCGGGTGCGCCCGGTAAGGCAGCGCGCGGCTGTGATCATGAGCCTCGCGATCCTGGCCGCAGGTCCGTGGCTCGGCTGGTGGCCGCTGGTGTTCGTCGTGTCCATCCTGTCCTGCTTCGCGTTCGCCGACCGGCTCATGGAGCGGCTCACACGGCCCGAGCTGTTGATGTTCGCGGCGTGGGTGTGCAGCGGCCTGACGATCGCGGTGGCCGTGGCGCTCAGCGGACCGCTCGGCGCCCCTGCGCTCGCGTGGATGGCGATCCCGGTGATGACGCTGAGCACGCGCTTCTCGCTGCGCGGCGTACTTGTGGGCGTCGTCCTCAGCATCGTCCTGATCCTGACGGTCGCCTTCGCCGTCGACGAGCGCGTCGTGCTGGCGAACCCGGTGCTCGCGATCGTGCCCGTGGCGCTGGTCCTCTGCGTCGCGGTCCTCTCGACGCCGCTGATGCAGTCGGACATCAAGCACCGCAGCGACGCGGTGCTCGATCAGCTCACCGGCATGCTCAACCGCACGGCGCTGGAAGCGCGCGTGCAGGAGCTCGCCCAGCAGGCGAGCCTGACGGGCGAGCCCGTCGGCGTGATCGTCGGCGACCTCGATCGCTTCAAGAGCGTCAACGACACCCACGGGCACGCCGTCGGAGATGCGGTGCTGAAGGACGTCGCGTATGTGCTGCGCAAGCAGCTGCGAGCGTTTGACCTCGCGTACAGGCTCGGTGGCGAGGAGTTCCTCGTGCTGCTGCCCGGCGGCGATCTCGACGCCGCGGCCGAGCTCGCCGAGCGGCTGCGCGCGGCCGTCGCCGACAGCCGTCCGGGCGGTGGGCTGCTCGTGACGATGAGCTTCGGCGCAAACGCCTCGGCCCGGGAAACGTCCTTCGACTACGAGTCGGTGTTCGCCGCCGCCGACGCCGCGCTCTACGAAGCCAAGCGCGCGGGCGCCAACTGCGTACGCGTCCCCCGGCACGCGCGCGTGCCGGCGCTCGCCTGACGCGCACAGACCGCGAGCGCCCGGATCGCGCCTGCCGGCCTGCGGCTGCGGCCGGCCGATCAGAGCCCAGCGCGTGTGAGCAGGCGCTCCTCGCCGCCGAGCGTCTGGCTGGTGGCGGTGAGGATCTCCACATCGGTCAGCTCGCCAGGCGCGGCGAGGCCCGCGAAGTTGACCGCCTTGTTGTGGCGCGTGCGCCCGCGCTGGCGCTCTGGGTCGGTGCGCGACGGGCCTTCGACGAGCACCTCGAGCGTGCGCCCGAGGAAGCGCTGGGAGCGCTCGCGCGCGCGGCGCTGGACCACCTCGAGCAGCTCCTGCATCCGCTCCACCTTCAGCGGATGCGGCACGAGGCCATCGGCGATGGCGGCCGCCTCGGTGCCGCGCCGCGGCGAGAAGATGAACGTGAACGCGCTGTCGTAGCCGACCTCCTCGACGACCTCGAGCGTTTCGCGAAAGTCGGCGTCGGTCTCACCGGGGAAGCCGACGATGATGTCGGTCGTGAGCGCCGCGTCGGGGACGTGCTCGCGGATCAACGCCACCCGGTCCAGGTAACGCGCGCGGTCGTAGGTGCGGCGCATCGCCTTCAGGATGCGGCTCGAGCCCGACTGCAGCGGCAGGTGGATGTGCTCGCAGACGCTCGCGAGCTGCGCGTGCGCGCGGATCACGTCCTCGCGCATGTCCTTCGGGTGCGGGCTCGTGTAGCGGATGCGATCGATGCCCTCGACCGCATCGATCAGGCCCAGCAGCTCGGCGAAGCTCGTGCGCTCGCGCAGGTCGCGCCCGTAGGAGTTGACGTTCTGCCCGAGCAGCGTCACCTCGCGCACGCCCTCGGCGGCCATCGCGCTCGCCTCCGCAACCAGCTCGTGCGCCGGGCGGCTGACCTCGCGCCCGCGCGTGGAGGGCACGATGCAGTATGAGCACGCGCAGTTGCAGCCGACGCTGATCTGCAGCCAACCCTGGAACGGGCGCTCGCGACGCGCCGGCAGGTGCCCGGTGAAGCCCTCGAACTCGAAGAAGCCCTGAGCGGTGAGCGAATCGCTCGTCAGGAACTCGGCGAGCTTGTGCACCTGGCCGGGGCCGAAGGCGACGTCGACGAACGGGAAGCGCTCGAACACCTCCTCCTTCAGCGACTGCGCCCAGCAGCCGCCGACGCCGACGACGCGCCCTGGCTGTTCGCGCTTCAGGCGCTTGGCCTCGCCGAGGTGGGCGATGAAGCGAGTGTCGGCCGACTCGCGGATCGAGCACGTGTTGAACAGGATCAGGTCGGCCTCGTGACGCTCGTGCGCCTCGGTGTAGCCGAGCGACTCGAGCATCCCCTTCATCCGCTCGGAGTCGTGCTCGTTCATCTGGCAGCCGAACGTCGTGACGTGGTAGCGCGGTTGTCTGTTCATGCCGTTCATGCTCGGGTGCGGACGCTGCTCCCGCGAAGGGTAGCCCCCAGCAGCCAAGTACCGTGCCCCTGACCCGATCGGCGCTAACGCCCCAGCGTGATCACGACGCTCGCTCCATCGGCGACCGTGATGCCGTGCCTGGGGCTCTGCGCGGTCACGCGGAGCGTTTCGCGACCGCGAGCATGCATCGTGACCTTCCCGAGCCTGCAGTTCGCGGCTCCGAGGAGTCGCTTTGCTGCGCCGAGCGTGTGCCCGCGTAGAGCGGGGACTCGGCAGCGGCGCGCCTCGTCGGCCCTTCGTGCAGCTTCTTCGCTTGCTCGCCGCGCGGCTGCTGCTGCTTCGCCTGCGCGCATGACGGCTTCTTCGTTGGCGCGGCGTTCGGTCGCTTCCTGTGCTTCCCGGGCGCGTCTCTGCTGGGCTTCGGCATAGGCCTGCTGAGCCTCCGCTTCGGCCGACAGCAGCTCGGGCGGCGTGACGATCGAGAAATAGCATTCGTTGAGCGGGAACACGAAGCACGCGCGTTCCCACGCGTCCGGGAACCTTTCCGGGGGCTCGTAGAGATAGGCGCACACCACGTAGCCCGCGACGCTGTCCGGAACCACGTCGTAGGTCCTCACGAACGGCCCAGCCGGCAGCGATTCGCCACCGGGCTGCGAGAGCAGGCTGTGTTCCTCGATGCCTTCTTCGGCCAAATCGACATCGCATTCCCGCTTGTCGCCGCCGTACACGTACAGCCGATGGCTGCCGTCGGCGTTGCCTTCGACGGTGACCGTCATGGGCTGCCCGATGGCCCTTGGCACGCTCGCCGACAGCGTCAGCGTCTCGCTCGATCCGGGCATGCTTCCCGCCCAAGCGGGGGCGGCGCCCGCGAACATCGCCGCGGCGCAGGCCATCATGACAACCAGAGACGCCCGCGAACCTCTCACCAAAACAGCATAACCGCGACCCCAACGCGGAACACCGCAACACTCGGCCGCCCGGAGGGTTGCGTGCACCATGGACCGCATCCGGCCGATCGCGCTCGCGATCGCGGCTGTGCTTTGCGCTGCGATAGCGCCGGCGCCGGCCGCTGCCACCCCCTCGCTCGAATGGTCAAAGCCCGTGGGATTCGACTCCGGCGGGGCTCCCAGCGCGGTGTCGTGCGCGTCGGAATCGCTATGCGTCGCGGTCGACGCTCACGGGCGGGCGCTCAGCACGCCCGACCCAACGGCCTCCAACCCGTCCTGGAGCGAAACCGAAATCGACCCCAGCGGGGCGCTGAACGCGGTCTCGTGCGCGCCAGGCGGCCCATGCGTCGCCGTCGGCAGTCACGGCGAAGCGTTCGTGAGCGACGGGGCGCACGCGTCCTCGTGGTCGCGCTCGTCGATCCCCGACAGCGACCGCGCGCTCACGGGAGTCTCGTGCCCGAGCGCGTCGCTGTGCGTGGCGGTCGACGCCGAAGGCGACGTGGCGACGAGCGCGAACCCCGCGTCGGGCGCATGGACGCTCGCGAGCAGCCACCCCGGAGACGATCTGACCGCCGTGTCCTGCTCCTCGCCGTCGCTGTGCGTCGCCGTCGACAGCGCCGGTCAGGCGCTCGCGAGCACCGATCCCACGGGCAATGCCGCGGCTTGGAATACGCAGAGGATCGACTCCACGGAACTGCTCGCGGTGTCCTGCTCGGCTGCAGGCGCGTGCATCGCCGTCGACGCTGGCGGCGGCGCACTCGCGAGTGTCGACCCGGTCGCCTCGCCGTCGACGTGGAGCGCGACGCCGATCGACGGCGAACGCCTGACGAGCGTGTCGTGCGCCGGCTCGGGCCTGTGCGTCGCCGTCGACACCGCCGGCAACGTGCTGGCAAGCGACGACCCCGCCGGCTCGATCCCGGCGTGGAGCAGCTCCAACTACGACGGCGAGCCGCTCGAGGGCGTCTCCTGCGTTTCCGGCGGCTTCTGCATGGCGGTCGACCACGGCGGGCGCTTCCTCGCCGGCCGCGTGCACGCGCCGCAGGCGACGACGCTGGCGCCGACGGAAGTGACCTCCTCGAGCGCGACGCTCGCGGGCGCGGTCGACCCGAACGACGCGGTGCTCGGGGCGTGCGCCTTCGAATACGGCAGCGGCGGCGCCGGCGAACCCTACGGCCAGTCGCTCCCGTGCGCGGTACTGCCGGCGCCGACGGGCGGCATCCGGGACGTCTCGGCGCAGCTGTCTGGTCTCTTCCCGAACACGACCTACCACTACCGCGTCGCCGCCTCGAGCCCGGCGGGAGCGGCCACGGGCGCCGCCGTGACGTTCGCGACCGCCACCTCTTCGCAGGTCGCGCTCGTGCATCCGAACCCCACGATCACGGGCACGCCCGCCAACGGCCAGCTGCTCACGTGCCATGCGGGCCTGCCTGCTGGCGCCTCGGCGCAGCTGACGTACGCGTGGCTTCGAGACCAGATCCCGATCCCAGGCGCCGCGGGCTCGACATACACGGTCAAAGGCCAGGACACGGGCCACCACCTGCAGTGCCAGGTGACGGCAACAGACGGCGGCGGCAGCGTGAGCGCGAAGAGCGCGTTCGTGACGATCCCCGTCGGCGGCGCGCCCGCGTCCGCCGGCGAGACGGCTGTGGGCATGGCCGTGTTCAGCGGCGGGCGGGTCAGCGTGCCGGTCGCTCTGCTCGGCGCAGGCGAGCGGCGGCTGCGAGCTCGCTCTGCGACTGAGCGCCGTGGAGACGCTCAGCGGCCGTCGCGTCGTGGCCGTCGCGGCCCGCGCGAAGCGCGTCGCCTATCGCAGCGCCGCGTCGGTGCGCCACGTGGCGATCACGCTCGCGAGCGTGCGCGTGCATCTCGCGCCCGGCGCGCACACGACGGTCGTCGCCGCGCTCAGCAAGACGGGCAGGCGCCTGCTCGCCGCCGAGCGTCGCTTCAGCGCCTACGTGTACGTGACGGGAACCGTGATCGGCGTGATCGAAGCGCAGCTCGCGCAGCAGCTGGTAACGCTCAGCGCGTCCTCGCACAGCGCATCCACCCATGCCTCGGCCTCGGCGCCGGCTCATCGGACCGCCGCCGCGGCGGCCGCGCAGCCGCCGCGGCCGAGCGTGCTGGCGGCGACCCCGTACATGGGCTGGGACACCTACTTCGCCTTCGGCGGCCCATACAGCGAGGCGACGGTGCTGCGCCAGGCGAGCGAGCTGATCTCCCTGGGCCTCGAGCGCCGCGGCTACCGCTACGTGTGGCTGGACGTCGGCTGGTGGCACGGGACGCGCAACGCCAGCGGCGAAATCACCGTCAGCCGGGCGCAGTGGCCGCACGGCCTCGCGTGGCTGACGCGCACGCTGCACGCGGCCGGCTTTCTCGTCGGCCTCTACACCGACGCCGGGCCCCAACGGCTGCGGCGGCGCCGGCCAGGGCAGCTACGGCCACTACCAGCAGGACGTGAACACGTTCGCGGCGTGGGGCTTTGACGCGGTCAAGGTCGACTTCTGCGGCGGCGCCGAATACCGCCTGGACCCGGCGGCCGCCTACTCCGCGTTCCACGCGGCGATCGAGGCGAACTCGAGCCACCGCCCGATGCTGCTGTCGATCTGCGACTTCCTGCAGCCCGAACAGTACGGCGAAGGCCGCCCGATGCTCGACGAATCGGCCTTCTCCTCCTACATCGTTCGGCCCGAGCGTCGGCAACAGCTGGCGCACCGACACCGACGTCGGCTTCCCCGGCAACGTGCCGTTCTCGGACGTGCTGCGCAACATCGACGCCGACGCCGCCGCGCCGCAGGCGGCGGGACCGGGCCACTGGAACGACCCCGACTACCTCGCCCCAGACCAGGGCATGTCCGCCGCCCAGTTCCACAGCCAGCTCAGCATGTGGGCGATGCTCGCGGCGCCGCTGATGATCAGCGACGATCTGACGAAGATCGGCTCGGCGAGCCTCGCGGCGGTGCAGAACACGGAAGTGATCGCGATCGACCAGGACCCCGCGGGCGTGCAGGGAACGCTGCTGTCCTCCGCGGGCAACGGCGAGGTGTGGGTGAAGCCGCTTGATCGACGGCTCGCGCGCGGTCGCGCTGCTCAA
This sequence comes from uncultured Solirubrobacteraceae bacterium, assembly GCA_963826985.1. GTDB lineage: Bacteria > Actinomycetota > Thermoleophilia > Solirubrobacterales > Solirubrobacteraceae > Palsa-744. The sequence continues at coordinate 811,036 of CAWGYW010000002.1, read as the reverse complement.
CCGCGGCTCGAACGCCACGCGGATCGAAACGAGCGCGAGCGCCGTCGGGCTGCCGTCCGCGTCGAGCTACGGCGTGCGCAACGTCTGGACGCACGGCGCCAGCTCCACCGGCGGCTTGATCAGCGCCGAGGTGCCAGCAGGCGGCACGGTGCTGCTGCGGGTCTCGGCGCGCTAGCCCTTCTTCTTCGGCTTCGGCCGCCCTGAGGAGATGGTCACGTTGACGGCGGTGCCGGCGCTCAGCATCTTGCCGGCCCCGGGACTGGTCGTGATCACGAGGCCCTTCTTGACCGTCTTCGAGGTCGCGTGCTTGATCTTCCCCAGCTTGCAGTCAAGCGCGGGGATCACGAGCTTGGCGATCGACAGCGTGACCCCTGCGAGCTTCACTGTCTTGCAGGTCGTCGTCGGGGCCGGCGAGCTCACGTTCAGCGTGGCGCTGGCTGAGTTGTTCGCCGGGTTTGGGTCCTGAAGCGTTGAGGACACCGATGCCGCGTCCGCGAAGCTGCCGGAGCTCGCCGCGGAGACGATGATCAGGACCGGAGCGCTCGACCCCGGCTGCAGACCGCTGATCGTGCAGCTCACGGTCTGCCCCGCGACCGCGCACGTGCCCGACCCCGCCACCGCCGAGAGGATCGTCAGCCCGCTCGGCACCGCGTCGGAGAAGCTGATCGGCCCGTTCCCGACGCCGGCGTTGGAGACCGTGAACGCGTACTCGGCGATGCCGCCGGCAGTGATGCTCGATGGCATCGCCGCGGCGGTGACGCCGTCGTCCTGGCTCTGCAGGAGTTCGGCGGAGACGCTCAGGATTATGTGTTCGCCTTCGACCGCCGCTTCGTAGGTCGCCCCCACAGTGGGAACGGTGGCGCTTTCGAGGCCGACCAGGTAGGCCGTGTCAGCCGCCGTGAGGACGCCGCTCCCGAAGTCGCAACCCGACCCACCGGTTGAGGTCAGACCGAGCACGTCTCCACCTGTGGCCGTGATCGGCGACGCGATTTTGAAGGTGGCGACCCCGCCTGCCGGCAACGGGTTCGGCAGCGTCTCCTGATCGATGCCCACGACCGTGAACGACTTTGCGCCGGTGGGCCGCAGCACCGCAAGCGTCACGGGGGCTCCCGCTGTGCCATCCAGCGTGCTGAGGCTCCACGACACGATCGCACCGCCTGCTGAGGGAACCGTGTAGGTGTACGCGGAGTCTGTGGCCTTCTGGACGATCAGCGCTCCCGCCTCGCACGGCCCGGGCGAGGCTCCGGATGGCAGGGTCGTCGAGCCCAGGGTCAACGCCGACGCAGAGGCGACAGGCACGGCGAGCAGCCCAATGACCGCGATGGCTGCCGCGACCGGCAGACGTCTCAGAGATTCTCGCCCGCCGGAGACGGACTTCCGGCGTGGGACCTGCTTGCTTGCTGGACGCATCCTTGACTCCTTTGGCCGGAAGGGCGAGACGAGACGGGTGATGACAGGTCCTTTGCCTGCCGTTTTCAGGACTCTATTCGGCTCGATTCCTTCCCGTGGGGCGCTCGCAGCACGCCGCGAGCGCCCCACGGGACGTCGAGACGTTCGCCAACGAGATCGTGCTGCCCGCGGGTGACGGCGATCGTCGACGTGAGACGGCGACGCCGTGACGTAGCGCTGGAGATCAGGAGCCGACCGGAGCTTGCCGCCCCAGCGTCAACTTCAGGCTCACGCACAGCAGGCCTCACGACCCTCACAATCTCCTCGCGCGGAGCCAGCACCGTCGCGCCATCTGCGAGCTCCAGCTCAACTGAACCAGCCGATACGCCACCGCGGTAGAGCCGACGGCCTCTGACCCTCACGACGACTCCAACCCGGCGATCGACGGTTTCGACTTCAGCACCCTTCTCGATCTTGCCGATCCCATCCCCAACCACCGCAAGACCACCCAACGTACCGCCGCTCAAAACAACATGCGCGGAGGTTGAGACAGAGGGTAGGGTCACGTGACCCGCAGCATGCCGATCGGACTCGTCCATCGAGATCAATTCTACAACCCGATCACCACGGCTGAATAGCCAACGGTCGCGGCCAGGAACGTAAGGGCGGCTCTCAAAACAAACGTTTTCAGTCGTAGCGCACCAGCACACTTCCCTGCGCTTGCCCGAAGGTCCACGAGGAGCTGGGCAAGACCTGCGTCGTCCGCAGCGTTTCGGCTGTAGAAGTCGACTGGATCTGGCCCGAGGTCATATTTGCCGACGCCAATAGCTGTACCTGCGGCAAGGATCGACGCAGCCAGTCCAGGGAGCGGCGCCCACCACGAGGCTCCGAGAATCGGCTCCTGTGCAGCAAGGACGCCGGCACCCAGAGCTGTGCTGAGACCGATCAGTCCGAATGACTGGGTTTCCAGGGCAGCACCGCGAGCGAGGAGCGCAGCGATTTGGGACTGACCCAGTGCGACCAGTGCTTCGAGCATGACGCCAGTGCGTAGAGCCTACAAACGCCAGCGCTACCCTACGCCGCGGCTACCGCCGGTTCGCTCACAATCGGCGGCTTCGTAGCCTCCTTGTCCCGGTCGATCGGCGTCACCAGGTCCTTGCCCAGCCCCAGCGCCGCGTAGATCTTGTCTTCGATCTCTTTCGCCACCGCCGGGTTCTCGTCGAGGTGCGCCTTTGCGTTGCCGCGCCCCTGGCCGAGGCGGTCGTTGCCGTAGGAGAAGAACGAGCCCGACTTGGACACGATGTTGTGCTCCAGGCCCAGGTCGATCAGGCAGCCCGACGTGGAGATGCCCTTGCCGAACTCGATGTCGAACTCGGCCTGGCGGAACGGCGCGGCCACCTTGTTCTTGACCACCTTCACGCGCACGCGGTTGCCGACCGCCTCGGTGCCGTCCTTGAGCGTCTCGATGCGCCGGATGTCAAGGCGCTGGGAGGCGTAGAACTTCAATGCGCGACCGCCCGGCTGGGTCTCCGGCGAGCCGAACATCACGCCGACCTTTTCGCGGATCTGGTTGGTGAGGATGCACAGCGTCTGCGTGCGGTTCAGGTTGCCCGCGAGCTTGCGCATCGCCTGGGACATCATGCGCGCCTGCGCGCCGACCGTCTGGTCGCCCATCTGCCCCTCGAGCTCGACCTTCGGCGTGAGCGCCGCGACCGAGTCGATCGCCACGACGTCCACGGCGCCGGAGCGCACGAGCATGTCCGCGATCTCCAGGGCCTGCTCGCCGTAGTCGGGCTGGGAGACGAGCAGCTCGTCGATGTCGACGCCGATCTCTTTCGCGTACAGCGGGTCCATCGCGTGCTCGGCGTCGATGAATGCGCACACGCCGCCGAGCTTCTGCGCCTCGGCGAGCACGTGGTAGATCATCGTCGTCTTGCCCGAGGACTCCGGGCCGAACACCTCGACGATGCGCCCGCGCGGCACGCCGCCGATCCCGAGCGCCAGATCGAGCGACAGCGCACCCGTCGGGATCGCCTCGCAGCGCACCTGGGCGCCCTCGTCGCCCATGCGCATGACCGTGCCCTTGCCGAACTCGCGCTCGATCTGCGTGAGCGCGCCCTGAAGGGCGGCGTCGCGCGCCTTGGCGGCCTTCTCCTGGTCGGTCACGGGCATGGTCTGACTCCTCCGGTTCGAGATGGAGAGCAGCAAGCTAGAGGCCGCTCCGGACGGAACAGTTGTTCGTATCGGCTACGTTCGCCGCGGCCGCGCCCAAAGCGCCTGCGACTGCCCCGCGACGCCTGCCCCTTTGTCCACCGGCCGCCGCCCGACTCGCGCCCACGGCCCGAGCCGACGATAGGCAACCGAGTCTCCCAGTTCACCGCCCCCCACTCGCCATGCACCTCCGCCTACGCCGACGCCTCGCCCTGGCCGTGACGCTCGCCCTGTCGCTGAGCGCGTTCGCCGTGGCGCTGCTCGGGCCGCCCAGACGCTCGCCCAGACGCACAAGGCCGCCTGCTCGAGCGCGGCCCACGCCAAGGCCAAGCACGGCGTCCACGCTTGCACAGCAGTCCTCGCACAAGGACAAGCGCCACGCGAAGCACGCCTCCAAGAAGCAAGCACGCGCAAGAAGACCGCACAAGAGCCCTCCAGTCCGCCGTGCCCGGCCCACTGCGAAGACGGCAGCCTGCCCGTGCGCGCGAGCGACGGCTCCTTCTCCTGCGACGACGGCTCCGAACCGGAATGCGAAGACGGCGCGACGCCGACGCCCTCGCGCAACGGCAAGAGCCTCGCTATGCGCCGTCCTCGCCGAAGGCGAAACGGGCGCGAGCGAAGCCGAATGCGAAGAAGAAGAACTCGGCTGCGCCGGCGGCAGCGGCTCTGGTCCCGGGCGAACAGGCATGCGAAGTCCCCGCCGGCGAAGCGCCGAGCCCTCATCTGCGAAGGCGAAGGCTGACGGCCGCCGCGTGCGCTCAGCGCGCGGCCGACGCGAGGCCGCTGCTCGCGAGCGCCTCGTAGCTGGCGCCCGTCGGGCGCCAGCCACGAGCGATACAGGACGATCGCCCCCGGCGTGAAGCTCAACCGCGGCGTGGCCGGCAGCGAGCGCTCGAGCGCCCGGCCGATCGATCGCCCGCGCCCGCCGAGCCGCGGCCGACCGGCGGCGCCCCCAGCGCTGCCGCGCACGCGCGCGAGCGTGATGTGAGGCCGGAAGCGCCGCCGCTCCGGCCGCCAGCCGCTCGCGCCGACGAGCGCGCTCGCTGACCCGCTCCTGCAGCCGCGCGAGCTCCCCGTCGCGATCGTGGATCTCCACCGCCAGCGCATGCGGGCGCCGCGGCGGCAGCCACAGCGGCGCCCCCACCGACAGCTCACAGGCGTGCTCGGCGCAGGCGCGCGAGCGCCGCCGCCAGCGCCTCGATCTCCCCCACCGGGCGGCTGCCCAGGAAGCACAGCGTCAGGTGCAGCGACTCGGCTCCAGCAGCCGCAGCGACCCGCGCGCGCTGCCGGCCGCGCGCGCCGCCGTCGCCACGCCGCGAGCCCACTCGCGCAGCTCCTCGCGCGCCTGCGAGCGGCGGGTCGACCGCCACGAACAGCCTCGCTGTGGCACCCCGGGACATCGCGCCAGGCGATGCTAGCGCACGCATCCAGCGCGCGCGGTCGCGAGTGCGGATCTCAGGCGTCGAGTCAGCGCGCGGCGCACCAGGTGCATCGCGACGGTCGTCGCGCGATCGCGCACGTCGGCCCTGCCCCCGGGGAGGTTGACCGAGCGCGTCAGCGGCTCGGCGGGTGGGTGGGCACCGGTGGAGACGCTCAGCCACACGAGGCCCACGGGCTTCTCCTCGGTGCCGCCGCCGGGGCCGGCGACGCCGGTGATGCCGACGCCGACGTCCGCGCCAGAGCGCGCGCGCGCGCCGTCGGCCAGCGCCTCGGCGACCTCCGCGGAGACGGCCCCGTGCGCGCTCGATCAGCTCGCGCGGGACGCCCGCCTGGGAGACCTTGACCTCGTTCGAGTAGGCGACGATCGCCGCCCTTGAAGTAGTCCGAGGCGCCCGGCAGCTCGGTCAGCCGCGCCGCGAGCAGGCCGCCGGTGCACGACTCGGCGGTGGCGATCGTGCGGCGCGGCGGCGCCGTGCCGTGCGATCCGCGCAGCAGCGCCGCCACCTGCTCGTCGACGGTGCTGCCGTCGCGTCGAGAACAGCGTGTCGGCGTGGCGCGTCGCGACGACCGCCACGAACGCGTCGTAGACGTCCTGCGGCGTCGGGCTCGTAGCGGGTCACGACCTCGACCTCGCCGCGTTTCAGGCAGGTCGTGACCTCGAGCCGCGCCAGCTCGCACGCCCTCGCGCTCGGCCACGCGCAGCGTCTCGGCGATCTCCGACTCGGGGATCCCGAACAGGCGCAGCGTGTGCTGGCGGTACACGGTCGCGCCGGCGAGCGCCGCGCGCAGCGCGTCGGTCGCCACCGCCTGCGCCCACATCGGCTGCAGCTCGCGCGGCGGGCCGGGCAGCACGACGATCGTCGGCCGCCGCCCGTCGGCGGTCCGCCGCGGCGGCACGACCAGCCCGGGCGCGGTGCCCGACCGGCTCGAGCACGGTCGCGCCGCGTGGGATCGTGGCCTGCTTGCGGTTGGCCTCGCGCGATCGCCTCGGGGTCGATGTTCGGCCAGCGTTTGAGCAGCGGCGCACGATCTGCGCGATCCGCTCCGGCGAGCGCCTCGTCGAGCACCATCTCGCGGCCCTGGAACGCGCCGACGACCTCGGCCGTGAGGTCATCGGCGGTCGGCCCGAGCCCGCCGCTCGTGACGATCACGTCGATGCCGCGCTCGGCCATGAACGCGAGCGCCGCGCGCATGTCCTCGGGGCGGTCGCCGACGATCGTCGTGTAGGCCAGATCGACGCCCAGCTCGCGCAGCCGCTCGGCCAGCCACGGCCCGTTGCGGTCGCTGACCCGGCCCGGTCAGCACCTCGGTGCCGGTCACGACGATGCCGGCGCGCACGCGTCAGGACGGCGCTCACTGTGCACGTCGGCAGCTGGCCTGGCCGTCAGCGGGTGGCGGCCGTCGGCCTTGGTGATCGAGTAGCCGATCGCCTGGCTGGAGGGCGGCACCGTCCGCGGCGTGCCGTCGACGAACATCGTCACCGAGCTGTTGCCCGAGCGTGATCTCAAAGCGCCTGGCATGGTAGGTGCGGCGTGCTTTCGCCGGGCTGCAGCTCGAGTCCCGGGATCAGCTTGCGCCCGTCGTCGCCGATCAGGCACACGTACACGACCGCGCGTCGGCCTGCAGCGACAGCGCCACGAGCTCGCTGGCGACGCGCGCCGGTGAGGACGGGCTGCCGTGCGCCCGTGTGTGGCGGCGCGTGCATGCGCGCCGTGCGTGGCGGCGCTGCGTCGAGGCTGCCTGTGACGGTTCGTTGGCGGAGCCGCCGCCGGTCACGAGCAGCACGATCAGCACGACGATCACCACGCCGATCGCGCCGACGGCGATCATGTAGCCGCGCGAGGGCCCGCCGACCCGGATGCCGCTCGACCGCGCGCGCCCGCGCGCGCGTTGCTCTGCGGCGTGGAGACGATCGGCTCGAGCATCGCCTCGCTCGGGCGCTCGTGGTGCAGCCGGTACTCCTCGACGAGCGCCTTGCCGTCGAGGCTCGAGCGCCTGGGCGTAGGTGCGCAGGAAGCTCTTGACGAACGTCGGCCCGGGCAGCAGGCCCCACTCTTCGTTCTCGAGCGCGCGCAGGTACTTCGCGCGGATCTTGGTCTTGGCCTCGATCTCCGACACGTCGATGCGGGCGCGCATACGCGCCTCGCGTAGCGTTGCTCCGATCTCGGGCATCTAGCGCAAGAGGCTAGTCGCTGACGGCAGTCGCGGACTCCGCGGGCTGTCGATTCCAGCGCGGCGAGCACCCGCGGCAGGTCGGCCTCGGTGATCAGCACCTGCCGCGGCTTGGAGCCTTCGTAGCCGGAGATCACGCCGCGGCGCTCGAGCATGTCGATCATGCGCCCGGCGCGCGTGTAGCCGAGGCGCAGGCGGCGCTGGAGCATCGAGGTGGAGGCGGTCTGCATTTCGGCGACCAGCCTGATCGCGTCGGTCAGCAGCGGATCCTCGTCCGGGTCGAACTCGTCCGGGCGCGCCCTCGGAGCCCTCGGCCTCGGGCTCGACCTCCTCGAGCAGCTCCTCGCGCAGCTCCGGCTCGCCCTGGCGGCGCCACAGCTCGGTCAGCTTGGCGATCTGCGCCTCGTCGATGTAGGCGCCCTGGATGCGCTGCAGGCGCGAGATGCCGACGGGGCTGAAGAGCATGTCGCCCTGCCCCAGCAGCGACTCGGCGCCGTTCTGGTCGAGGATCACGCGCGAGTCGGTCTGCGAGGAGACCGCGAAGGCGATCCGCGAGGGCACGTTCGCCTTGATCATGCCCGTGATCACGTCCACGCGCGGGCTCTGCGTGGCGAGCACCAGGTGGATGCCGACGGCGCGCGCCTTCTGCGCGAGGCGGATGATCGAGTCCTCGACGTCGGCCGGCGCCACCATCATCAGGTCCGCGAGCTCGTCGATCACGCACAGGATGTAGGGCAGCGGCGCTTCGCCGCGCTTGGCGCGCGCCTTGTTCAGCTCGATCAGGCTGCGCGTGCGCGCGAGCGACATGATCCCGTAGCGCTGCTCCATCTCCTTGACGAGGTTCTGCAGCGCGTTGGCGGCCATCCGCGGGCTCGTGATCACGGGCGTCAGCAGGTGCGGGATCGACTCGTAGTGGTTGAGCTCGACCTGCTTGGGGTCGACGAGCACGAGGCGCACCTCGTGCGGGGTGGCGCGCAGCAGCACGCTCGAGAGCATCGCGTTGATCGCGCCGGACTTGCCCGCGCCGGTGGTGCCGGCGACGAGGATGTGCGGCATCTTCGCGAGGTCGGCGCCGATCGCCTTGCCGGCGACGTCCTTGCCGAGCCACACCGTCAGCGGCGACCAGTCCTTCGGCGGCGCCTGGAAGACGTCGCCGAGCCTGACGATGCGCCGGTGGGCGTTGGGCACCTCGACGCCGACCGCCTGCTTGCCGGGGATCGGCGCGAGGATGCGGATGTCGGTGGCGGCCAGCGCGTAGGCGAGGTCGTCCTTCAGCTGGGCGACCTTCGCCGACCTTCGTGCCCGGCGCCAGGCGCAGCTCGTAGCGGGTGATGTGCGGGCCGGCGACCGTGCCGATGACCTTGGCCTGCACGCCGAAGTGCCCGAGCGCCTCGACCAGGTTGCGTGGCGGTCCGCTCCTGCCCGGCGGTGTCCGGGCGCGTCTGCTCGGCGCTCGAGCGCGTCAGCAGCCTGGCTGGCGTCGGGCAGCTGCCACACGAAGTCGGGGTCGTCGGTGACCGGCGCCGCGCAGCCTGCCCTGGGGCGTGAGCTGCTCGCGCCGAGCTCGCCGGGTCGGCGTGCGGCCGACTCCCGGCGATCTGCTCCTCCTCGCCTCGCGCGCTCGCTCGACGCGCGGCTCCTCGCCGCCGCGACGCGGCTCGCTCCTCGTCGGTCTGCGCTGCGCGAGCGCGTCCTCGATCGGCGGCTCGCGCTCCGTCGGCCCAGTCGTGCGAGCGGCGCCTCGACGTGCGTCGCGCGCACGATCAGCTCGCGCGGCGTCGGGCTCGGGCGGCGTCAGCGACGAGCGACGCGGCCGTCGTCCTCGACGGCGTCGCTGCGCGCTGCGCGCGCGCGCCGCGCGCGGCGCCGGCGCGGCTCGCGCTCGCGCAGCCTGCGCACCATGCGCGTCGTGTCGAGCGACGCCGCTGCCGGTCGCGCGGATCACGCTCGCGATCGAGGCGCCCGTCAGCAGGATCACGCCGGTGAGCAGCAGGAACACGACGAGGATGTCCACGCCGACGTCCTGGACCAGCCGGTGCGCGAGCTGGTAGAGCGCCTCGCCGGCGACGCCGCCGTGGCTCTGCAGGTGAGCCGAGGCTCCACGCCGGCGCGCCGTGCGCCGGCGCGGAGCTCAGCCCGAGCATGCCGGCGGCGAGCGCGAGCGTGACCGCCGCGAACACGCACAGCGCGCCGGTGCGCAGCGGCCGCAGCGCGGGCAGCACCGGGCGCAGCAGCAGCGCGCCGCCGCCGACCACGAGCGCCACCGGGGCGAGCACGCGCGCGCGCCCGAGCGTCCAGCCGAGCGCGACCGCCAGGCCGTGGCCGGCGCGCCCGCCGGTGTCCAGCCCGCCGTAGAGGACGAAGCCCATGAACACGCCGCGCCGCCACGAGCGCGAGGCCGAGCACGTCGCGCTGGCGCTGGTCGAGCACGGGCAGGCGCGGCAGCCCGCCGGAGAGCAGCGAGCCGAGGCTCGCGGCAGCGCCTCTGCGCCGGCGTCGCGCGCGCGCGCGCGCGTGCGCGCGGGCGCGCGTCGGCGTGGCGGCCGGCGGGCGTGCGGGAGGCGCGCTTGCGGGTGCAGGCCATCCCGCGCAACTTCGACGCCAGCACGCCCGGAACCTGCCTCGGAGCCTTACCATCGCTTTACACGCGGCCACTTACATAAAGACCATGAACGACTTCTCCCGCGCACCCCGCGTCCTCGTGGTCGAGGACGACGAGGACATCGCCCAGGCACTCCAGCGCTCGCTGCGCATGGAGGGCTATGAGGTGCGGACCGCCGCCGACGGCCACGCGGCGCTCGAGCAGGGCCACGCGTTCGCGCCCGACCTGGTGATCCTCGACCTCGGCCTGCCCAAGCTCGACGGCGTCGAGGTCGCGCGCGAGCTGCGCGCCGACGACGACGTGCCGATCCTGATCCTGACCGCGCGCGACGCGCTGGAGTCGCGCGTCGAGGGCCTGGACGCGGGCGCCGACGACTATCTGGTCAAGCCGTTCGAGCGCCAGGAGCTGCTGGCGCGCATGCGCGCGCTGCTGCGCCGGCGCCCGCCGCGCGGCTCGGCGCCGCTGCGCGTCGGCGACCTGTCGCTGAACGCGACACGCACGAGGTGCGTCCGCGGCGAGCGCACGATCGAGCTGACCCAGCGCGAGTTCGAGCTGCTCGAGTACCTGATGCGCAACGAGCGCATCGTGATCTCGCGCCAGCGCCTGCTCGACGAGGTGTGGGGCTATGACCCCTTCTCGACCACGAACACGATCGAGGTGTTCGTCTCCAACCTGCGCCGCAAGCTGGAGGCCGACGGCGAGCCGCGCCTCCTGCACACGATCAGGGGAGCCGGCTACGTCCTCCGCGCCTAGGCTCCCCGCGTCCGCTGCGCGCGCGCCGGCGCGCGCGTCTCCGCGAGCTTCGACCGGCTGCCGATCCGCGTGCGCCTGGCGGGCGTCTCGGCGCTGCTGACGTTCGTGATCCTGTGCGCGTTCGCGCTGGCGATCGGCTCGCTGACGGTCGACCGCATCCGCTCGGACTTCAACCGCGAGGTCGCTCGAGACCGCCGAACAGCTGCCCTCGCAGCTGCAGCATCACGGTCGTACCCGCTGCGGATTCACAGCCGCCGCTGAGCGACTTCGCCGACGACCGACCACGCCGTGATCAGGATCCTCACGCAAGCGGGCACCGTCGTCGGCCAGGAGCCCGGCCATGCGCCGTCGCTCGGGCGCGCCGCAGCTGAACGCCGACGACACGTCCACGGCTACCGCGTGCTCAGCCGCGCCGGTGCCGGTGCACCGCGACGGTCAGACCGATCGGGCGCGTGATCGTCCAGTACGGCCGGCCGGTGGGTCCGCACCGAGGCGACGGTCAAGCGCGTCGAGCTGTTCCTGGTGCTGGGCGTGCTCGCCGGCAGCCTGCTGGCGCTGCTCGCCGGGCATGGCGATCGCGCGCCGCGCGATGGCGCCGATCGCGGCGCTGACCTCGACGGCCGCGGAGATCGCGCGCACGCGCGACCCCTCGCGCGGCGTGCCCGCAGCCGCAGGCCGAGGACGAGGTCGCGGAGCTCGCGCGCACGCTGCGAGGGGATGCTGCGCGAGCTCGACGCCGCGCGCGGCGAGACCGAGTCGACGCTCGCCCGCCAGCGCCAGTTCGTCGCCGACGCCTCGCACGAGCTGCGCACGCCGCTGACGAGCGTGCTCGCCAACCTCGAGCTGCTCGCCGAATCGCTGCACGGCGACCAGGGCGAGGCGGCGCGCTCGGCGCTGCGCTCCTCGCAGCGCATGCGCCGGCTGGTCGCCGACCTGCTGCTGCTCGCGCGCACCGACGCCGCGCGCGTGGTCGCGCGCGAGCCGTGCGACCTCGCCCAGATCGTCGTCGAGGCGGCCGGCGAGCTGGGGCCGGTGAGCGGCGACCACGAGATCTCGCTCGACATCCACCCGGCGCACCGTGATGGGCGCGCGCGACGAGCTGCACCGCCTGACGATCAACCTGCTCGAGAACGCGCTGCGCCACACGCCGCCGGGCACGGCGATCCGCGTGTCGACGCTGACCACGCCCGACGGCAAGGTCGCAGCTCGTGGTCGAAGACGACGGCCCGGGCGTGCCGCCGAGCTCGCGCCGACGCTGTTCGAGCGCTTCGTGCGCGGCGCCGGCGACCGCGGCGGCTCCTTCGGCCTCGGGCTCGCGATCGTGCAGGCGGTCGCCGACGCCCACGGCGGCAACGTGATGCTCGATCACGCTCGAGGCGCTCGCGCCGCGGGCGCGACGGGCGCCCGCTTCGTCGTGACGCTGCCGGCCTGCTCAGACCTCGACGACGACCGGCAGCACCATCGGCCGTCGCTTGAGACGGTCATAGACTAGCTTCGCCAGATCGTCGTGCAGCACCTGCTGGAGCAGGTCGACCTCGCGGATTTCCTCGCCGGCGGCGCGGCTGCAGCGACTGCTCGACGGTCAGGCGGATCTCCTCGACGAGCTCGTCGGCCTGGTCCAGGAACGGCACGCCGCGGAAGATCACCTCGGGGTCGGCGACCGAGCTGCCGTCCTGCTCGGCGATCGTGACGACGACGATGAAGATGCCGTCGGCGGAGAGCATGCGCCGGTCGCGCAGCGCGGCGTCGGCCATCTCGCCGATCTCGACGCCGTCGACGAAGATCATGCCCGCCTGCTCGCGCGAGCCGAAGCGCGCGCCGCGCTCGTCGATCTCCAGCGGCAGCCCGTTGTCGCCCTGGAAGATGTCGCGCGGCGCGCACGCCGACCGCCTCGGCGAGCTGGGCGTGCAGGCGCAGGCGCTTGAAGTCGCCGTGGAAGGGCATCACGTAGCGCGGCTTGACGAGGTTGAGCATCAGCTTGACCTCCTCGGCGTAGCCGTGCCCGGAGGCGTGCACGGGCGCCTCGCGCGGCGTGATCACGTCGCAGCCGATGTGGTAGAGGCGGTCGATCGTCTCGTTGACGGCGCGCTCGTTGCCGGGGACGGGCGTGGCCGAGAAGACGACCGTGTCGCCGGCCTTCAGCTCGACCTGGGGATGGTCGCGGTAGGCCATCCGCCGCAGCGCCGACAGCGGCTCGCCCTGGGAGCCGGTGGAGATGATCACGACGCGCTCGTCGGGGAAGTCGCCGATCTCGCGCGGGCCGACGAGCATCCCGTCGGGGATCTCGATGTGGCCGAGCGTGCGCCCGATGCCGACGTTCTTGCGCATCGAGCGCCCGACCAGCGCGACCTTGCGGTCGAGCGCGTAGGCGGCGTCGACGACCTGCTGCACGCGGTGGATGTTGGAGGCGAAGCTCGTCACCACGATCCGCCCCTCGCAGCGGGCGAACACCTCCTCGAGATGCGGCCCGACGACCGACTCCGACGGCGAGAAGCCCTCGCGGTCGACGTTCGTGGAGTCGCCGCACAGCAGCAGCACGCCCTCGCGGCCGAGCTCGGCCAGGCGCGAGACGTCCGCCGGCGGCCCGTCGACGGGCGTCTGGTCGAACTTGTAGTCGCCGGTGATCAGCACCGTGCCGAGGTCGGTGCCGAGCGCGACGGCGCTGGAGTCGGGGATCGAGTGGGTCATGTGCACGAGCTCCAGCGAGAACGGGCCGAGCTCGAGCGCTCTCGCCGGGCTCGACCTCGTTGAGCTCGACGTCGCGCAGCTTGTGCTCGTCGAGCTTCGAGCGCGCCATCGCGACCGTCAGCGCGCCGCCGTACACGGGCGGCAGGCCGTGCTGCTTGCCGAGCTCGCGCAGCACCCACGGCAGCGCCCCGAGATGGTCCTCGTGGCCGTGGGTGACGACGATCGCCTCGATGTCTCGGCGCGCTCGCGCAGGTAGGAGAAGTCGGGCAGCACGAGGTCGATGCCGACCATCTCCGGCGTCGGGAAGCGCAGGCCGACGTCGACGACGACGATGCGGCCGTCGTACTCGACGACGGTCATGTTCTTGCCTATCTCGCCGAGCCCGCCGAGGGGCAGGACGCGCAGCTCTGAGCTCACGCGGGCGTCGCGCGTCGTGACCGGCAGGCCGTGGCGTTCGAGCATCGCGCGCACGGCCTCGGTCTCCTCGGCGGTGGCCTCCACCAGCGGCAGGCGCAGGCCGCCGACGTTGTGGCCGAGCAGGTTCAGCGCCGCCTTCGTGCAGGTCGGGCTGGCGGTCAGGAACAGCGTCTCGTAGACGTCGCGCAGCGAGGCGTCGATCTCGGCGCGATGCTCGGGCTCGTCGACCATGCGGCGCATCTCGTTGCCGACGATGTGGCTGGCGACGAGGATGCCGCCGGCGCCGCCCATGTCGAGCGTGCGCGCGAACGTGCGCGTCGTCGCCGGCGTACACGTCGAGCCCGTCGATCAGCTGCAGCTCCTCGGCGTTGGCCTGCTTGACGCCCTCGATCCCGTCGATCTGCGCGAGCTCGGCGAGCAGGTCCGGGCGGCATGTTCGTGCCGGTGCGCGCTGGGGATGTTGTAGAGCAGGATCGGCTTGTCGGTGGCGGCCGCGACCGCTTCGTAGTGGCGCTTGAGCCCGAGCGCGGCTGGGCCTGTTGTAGTAGGGCGTCACCGACAGCGTCGCGTCGACCCCGAGCTCGGTCGCGCGTTCGGTCAGATACACCGCCTGGCGCGTGTCGTTGGTGCCGGTGCCGGCGATGATCGTCTTGCCCGGCGGGCGCTCGGCGACCGCCAGCTCGATCAGCGCGAGCTGCTCGTCGTCGGTCGATCGTCGAGGCCTCGCCGGTCGTGCCGGCGACGACGAAGCCGTCCGAGCCGTTCTCGGCGAGATGGTGCATGAGCGCGACGAACGACTCCTCGTTGACGCGCAGCTCGCTCGTCGAAGGGCGTGACGATCGCCGTCAGGATCGTGCCGAGCTGGTCCGTAGCTCATGGCTGCAGTATCTCACGCGCGCACGCGATTCAGAACAGCAGGCTCTCGAGCCCGACGCGTCGGCGAGTCGCTCGAGCGTGCCGACGCGCCGCACGGCGAGCAGCACCCCCGGCATGAACGACTCGCGGCCGATCGTGTCGTGGCGGATCGTGAGCGTCTGCGCGAGATCGCCGAGGATCACCTCCTGGTGGGCGACGAGCCCGGGCAGGCGCACGGAGTGGATCGGCGGCGGCTCGCCGCCGCTGGCCTCGGCCATCAGCTCGCGCGGTGCGCGCGGCGGTGCCGCTGGGCGCGTCGAGCTTGCCGTCGTGGTGCAGCTCGATGATCTCGGCCTTCTGCATGTGCCGCGCGGCCTCGGCGGCGAAGCGCATCATCAGCACCGCGCCGATCGCGAAGTTGGGGGCGATCAGCACGTTCGCGCGCGGCGCCGTCCGTCTCGCGCGGCTGCGCACTGCTCCTGCAGCGGCGCCGGATCAAAGCCGGTGGTGCCGATCACCACGTGCACGCCGGCGCGCACGCACTGCGAGCGCGTTCTCGAGCGCCGTGTCGGGCTGCGGTGAAGTCGACGACCACCTCGGCGTCGCGCGAGCACGTCGGCGAGCGTCGTGTCGAGCAGCGGGTCGGCGCGCCCGACGAGCTCCATGTCCGCGGCGCCGAGCACCGCCTCGCAGACCGTCTGGCCCATGCGCCCGGCGGCGCCCGCGACGGCGACCTTGATCATCGCGCCGCGCTCCGGCGCCTCGCGCGGCGCGCTCCGAGCGGCTCGATCGCCGCGAGGAACTCCGCTCTCGGCGGGCCCGACGCCGGCGGCAGACAGCCGGCTGGGTGTGAACAGCTCGGCGGCGAGCGCGCGCACCGCGTCGATCTCGACCGAGTCGATCCGCTCGATCATCTCGTTGACCGAGAGGATCGGCATCTCGTTGCAGCACGCGAAGCGCCGAGACGGCTCATGCGCGCGCCGGTCGACTCCATGCCGAGCACCACGCGTCCCTTGAGGTTCTCGCGCGAGCGCACGAGCTCCTCCTCGCTGGCCGGGTCCTCGACGCAGCGCTCGAGCTCGGCCGCGACGACCGCGAGCGCCTCGCTGAGGTTGTCCGGGCGCGTGCCCACGTACAGCCCGACCTCGCCGGTGTGGGCGTAGAGGTTCGAGAAGGTGAACACCGAGTAGGCCAGCCCGCGGCGCTCGCGCACCTCCTGGAACAGCCGCGAGGAGGAGGTCCCGCCGAGCACGCCTTCGAGCACGCGCAGCGCGAAGCGGCGCTCGTCGTCGCGCGCGATCCCGGCGCCGCCGAGGCACACGTGGTACTGCTCGGTGTCTTTCTGCAGGAATGCGCGCGCGGCGCGGAAGTCGGGCGGCGCCGCCGCGGCGGCGGCCGCCGTGCCGCGCTCGCGCCGGCGCCTCGCGCGCCGTCGGCCGTTGGCGCTGCGCCGGCAGCGAGCCCGGCGCGCTCTCGGCGCGCGGCGTCGCGCCGCGCTGCCATCTCGCACGAGCGCGTCGTGGTCGATCGAGCCGGCGGCGGCGATCACGATGCTGTCGGGGCGGTAGCGCTCGGCGTGGAACGCCGCGAGCTGCTCGCGCGTGACCGCGCCGACGACCTCGGCGGTGCCGATCACCGCGCGCCCGAGCGGATGCGAGCCGAAGATCGCCTTGCCGAGCACGTCGAAGACGCGATCCTGGGGTCGTCTTCGTACATCGCGATCTCCTCGAGCACGACCTCGCGCTCGGCCTCCAGCTCGCCGAAGCGCGGGTGCCAGACCATGTCGCTCATCACGTCGAAGGCGTGCTCGAGATGGCGGTCGAGCACGCGCGTGTACAGCGAGGTGGCTTCCTTGTCGGTGCCCGCGTTGATCTCCGCGCCCATCGCGTCGAAGATCTCGTCGATCTCCTGCGAGCCGTAGCGCTCGGTGCCGCGGAACAGCATGTGCTCGAGCAGGTGCGAGATGCCCGCCTGGTCCTCGTGCTCGGCGACCGAGCCCGTGGCGATCCAGAAGCCGAGCGCCACCGAGCGCACGCTGGGCACGCGCTCGGTGACCACCCTCACGCCGGAGTCAAGCGTGGTTATCCGATGCTCGGCGCTCACGCCGCGGGCTCTGCGTGTCAGTCGCGCTCGCGGCCGTGGCGCGGACGCCCCGAGCCGCGCTCGCCCTCGCGACGCGGCCGCGGTCCGAGCGCTCGCGCCCGTTGCTCGAGGACCTCGCCGCCCTCGCGCGGCCCGCGATTGCCGCCACCGCCGCCGCCACCGGTGCCGACGCCGGCGAGCTCCTCGACGGACTTGCCGGCGATGTCCGGGTCCTCGCTCAGGCGCAGGCCGATGCGGCCGCGCTCGCGGTCGACCTCGACCACGCGCACGTTGACCTCATCGCCCTTGTTGAGCACGTCCTCGACGCTGTCGACGCGCTGGCCGGGCGAGACGTTGGAGATGTGCAGCAGCCCGTCGGTGCCCTTGGCGAGCTCGATGAACGCGCCGAAGGTCGTCGTCTTGACGACCTTGCCGACGTACTCGTCGCCGACCTCGACCTCCTTCATCATCATCCGCACGCGCTCCACGAGCGCGTCGCCGAGCTCGCCGTTGGCGGAGTAGATCAGCACCTGGCCGTCGTCGTTGACGTCGATCTGCGATTCGAACTCCTCGGAGAGCCCGCGGATCGTTTCGCCGCCCTTGCCGATCAGCAGGCCGATCTGCGAGGGGTCGATCTGGATCGTCTGGATTCGCGGCGCGAACTGCGAGAGCTGCTCGCGCGGGCGTCTTGATCACGTCGGCCATCTTGCCGAGGATGAACGTGCGCGCCTCTTTGGCCTGCGCGAGCGCGTCGCGCAGGATGTCGAAGGTGACGCCGGTGATCTTGATGTCCATCTGCAGCGCGGTGATGCCGCGCTCGGTGCCGGCGACCTTGAAGTCCATGTCGCCGAGGTGGTCCTCGACGCCGGCGATGTCGGTCAGGACGATGTAGTCATCGCCCTCCTTGATCAGGCCCATCGCGATCCCCGCGACGGGGCGCTTGATCGGCACGCCGGCGTCCATCAGCGACAGCGAGGAGCCGCACACCGAGGCCATCGAGGAGGAGCCGTTGGACTCGAGGATGTCCGAGACCACGCGGATCGAGTACGGGAAGTCCTCGATCGAGGGCACCATCGGCGCGAGCGCGCGCTCGGCGAGCGCGCCGTGGCCGATGTCGCGGCGCTTGACGCCGCCCATGCGGCCCGCCTCCCCGACCGAGAACGGCGGGAAGTTGTAGTGGTGCCAGTAGTACTTTTTGGTCTCCAGGCCGAGCGTGTCGATGCGCATCTCCTCCTTGAGCGTGCCCATCGCCACGACGCTCAGCGCCTGCGTCTGCCCGCGCGTGAACAGCGCCGAGCCGTGCGTGCGCGGGGTCACGCCGACTTCGATCGAGATGTCGCGGATCTCGTTCTCGGCGCGCCCGTCGGGACGCTTCTTGTGCACGGCGATGCGCTCGCGGATGATCGACTTCTCGAGCTTGTCGAACGCCAGCTGGACGGCCGCGCGGCGCTCCTTGGCGGCGAGCAGCTGCTCCTCGGAGGCGCCCTCCGGCGCCGGCGGGGCGTACTGCTCGAGGATCGCCTCCTCGACGGCCTTGGTGGCGTCCTGGCGCTCGAGCTTGTCCTCGACCTGCGTGGCCGCGTCCAGCGCCGCGCCGTGCGAGGAGCGGATCTGCTCGAGCAGCGCCGGGTCGACCTGCGATCGTCTCGAAGACTTTCTTCTCCTTGCCGACTTTGGCGGCGAGGTCGCGCTGCAGCGCGCACAGCTTCTTGATCGCCGCGTGGGCGATGTCGAGCGCGTCGAGGATCTCCGCCTCGGGGATCTCGTTGGCGCCCGCCTCGACCATCAGGATCGCCTCCTCGGTGCCCGCGACGATCAGGTCGAGGTCCGAGTGGCCCACCTCGGCGTCCGGCAGTGCGAGGTCCTCCTCGCTGGGGTTGACGACGAAGTTGCCGTCGATCTTGCCGATGCGCACCGCGCCGACGGGCGTCGGCAGCGGGATGTCGGAGATCATCAGCGCGGCAGAGGCGCCGTTCATCGCGAGGATGTCGTAAGGGTGGACGTGGTCGATCGACAGCGGGATCGCCACCAGCTGGGTGTCATAGCGCCATTCCTTCGGGAACAGCGGGCGGATCGGGCGGTCGATCATGCGCGCGGTCAGCGTGCCCTTCTCGCCCGGGCGACCCTCGCGCTTGAAGAACGAGCCGGGGATTTTCCCGGCGGCGTACATGCGCTCCTCGACGTCCACCGTCAGCGGGAGGAAGTCGACGTCGCGCAGGCGAGCCCGCGACGGCTGTCGCGAGCACCATCGTGTCGCCCTGGCGGACGACCACTGCGCCGGAGGCCTGCTTGGCCATCCTGCCGGTCTCAAACGAGATCTCGCTACCGGCGATCTCCACGGAGACCCGTGTAACGGCATCACTACTCATATTCACTGCCTTCCTGTTCCGCCCGTCGGTCGGCGGTCCGTTTCTCTTTTCTCTTTTCCCGAACGGACGGAGCTTAGCGAAGTGCGGGCCGGCGGCGGGTGCGCCAGCCGCCGACTGCGAGCGATCCGCCGAAGCGGGCTAGGCGCCGGCGGCGGCGAGACCCTCGCGCAGCAGCTCGACGCCGGGCAGCTCGCCGGGCGAGTCGGCCTGATAGCTCCAGCGCACGACCCCGTCGGGGCCGGTGATCACGAGCGCGCGCTCGGGGAAGCCGCCGGCGTGCAGCACGCCGAACGCGGCGCACGCGGCGCCCTTGGGCTCGAAGTCCGAGAGCTGCTCGCTGCCGACGCCGAGCTTCTCCTTGAACGCGCTCTGCGCCCACGTCGAGTCGCAGGAGACGCCGTACAGCGCGTCCCCGCGCGCGTCGAGCTCGCCGCGCAGCTCCTCATACAGCTGCAGCTGGTCGGTGCACACGGGGCTGAACGCGAACGGGTAGAAGACGAGCACGCTCGTGCGGCCCTGCAGATCCTGCTCGGTGAAGCTCTCGCCGTCGGCGCGGGCGAGCGTGAAGCTCGGCGCGGGCGTGCCGGGCGCGATCACCGCCACGCTCGTCTCTACTTCCTGCAGACCGAGCTCTTTGATCAGGGCGCGGTAGCCCTCGAGGTCGTGGCGCTGCAGGTAGGCCAGGAAGCGGCGGCGGCGCCCGACGAGCATCAGCAGGCCGCGACGGGAGCTGTGGTCTTTGCCCTGCGCGCGCAGGTGCTCGGTCAGGTGGTTGATGCGCTCGGTCAGCAGCGCGATCTGGACCTTGGTGTTGCCCATGTCCTGCTCGCCGCGACCGAACTTGCGCGGCGAGCTCGCGCTTGCGCTCTGTGTGATCGCTGCCATGCCGCGGCACCGTAGCAGACGCCAGCCGCCTGACCGGGCGCCGGCGGCGGGCGCTTCGACTGCCCGCGGGTCAGCCGCCGCCGGCGCGCGTGCCCGTCTCGACGGCGATCTCGCGCGTGCGCTGCACGTCGAGGTGCATCTGCTCGATCAGCGCGTCGGGGTCCTCGAAGCGCCGCTCGCCGCGCAGGCGCGCGAGGAAGCGCAGGCGCAGCTGGCTGCCGTACAGGTCGCCCTCGAAGTCGAGCATGTACGCCTCGATCAGCTCGCCGCGGCCGGTCTTGAACGTCGGGCGCACGCCGATGCTGACGGCCGCCGGCGCGACCCCCGAGCCGCCTCGGTCTCGGCCACGCATGCGTACACGCCGTGGCCGGGGCACGCGAGCGCCTCGTCGGGGACCAGGTTGGCGGTCGGGAAGCCGAGCTCGCGCCCGCGCTCGTCGCCGTGCACGACCTCGCCGCGCAGCTCGAAGCTCGCCCCGAGCAGCCGGTCGGCCTCGGCGACCTCGCCGGCGAGCACCAGACCGCGGATGTGGCTCGAGGAGACGATCTCGCCGTCGACCTCCAGCAGCGGGTGCACGACCGTCGCGAAGCGCTCGTCGGCGGACAGCAGCCGCGCGTCGCCCTGGGCCTTGTGGCCGAAGCGGAAGTTCTCGCCGATCGCGACCTGCTTGGCGCCGAGCGCGCCGACGAGCACGTCGTCGATGAACTCACTCGCCGAGCGCTTCGCGAACTCGGCGTCGAACGGGATCACGATCAGCTCCCGCACGCCGAGTGCGGCGACGAGCTCGGCCTTGCGCGCGAGCGTCGTCAGCAGCTTGGGCGTGTGCTGCGGGGCGACCACCGACACGGGGTGGGGATCGAACGTGAGCACGCTGTCGGAGCCGCGGATGACCTCGCGATGGCCGAGGTGCACGCCATCGAAGGTGCCCACCGCGACGCTGCGCTCGGATCCGCGCTCCACGTCGGGCAGGCGAGTGACCTTCACGGCCGCAAAGCCTATTTGGAGATCGCGCCGAGCGCCTGCTCGAGCGCGATCAGCGGCGGGTCGCGCCAGAACTGTCCGCGGAGGCCCTTCGCCGCGCGCGGCGGCGGCGCGACCGCGTCGCGCACCTCGAACGGGCCGATCGCCGTGCGCCTCAGCGTCCAGGCAGTAGGCGTCGCCGAGGTCGGCGATCAGCGAGCGCACGTAGGTCCCTGAGCCGCATTCGATCGCAAAGCCCGCGCGCGGCGGCGCGCCCGGCGAGCTCGACACCCGCCGGGGCGTCAGGGTCGCGCCATAGCTGCTCAAAGCGGGTGACGGTGACGATCCGCTCGGGCATCTCGAAGCGCTCGCCGCGGCGTGCGCGCTTGTATGCGCGCTCGCCGCCGATCTTGACCGCCGAGTAGATCGGCGGGCGCTGGCGCAGCTCGCCGGTCGGCAGCGCGGGCGGATCGGGCGGCACCATGCCCGTGCGCGTGATCTCGCCCTCGGTGTCGCCGGTGCTCGAGAGCGCCCCGAGCTGCGCGACGGTCTCATAGCGCTTGGGCAGCGCCATCAACGCGCTCTGGGCCTTCGTCGCGCGGCCGACCAGTACGAGCAGCAGCCCCGTCGCGAACGGGTCGAGCGTGCCGGCGTGACCGGTGCGTACGCCCCCGAGCGAGCTGCGCACGGCGGCGACGACGTCGTGGGAGCTGATGCCCGGCGGGCTTGTCGATCAGCAGCACGCCGTCGATCGGAGTTCCCGCCACCCCGCTCTGCCCCACGCTCGTAGCCCGCCGCTGGCGCTCAGGCGAGCGTGGCGGCCGCGTGCCCGTCTGAGGACGGGTGCAGCTGCGCGGCGATCGCCTCGCGCAGGAACGCGATCAGCTCCTGCGCATCGAGCGTCGTCGAGAAGCCTGCCGCGCGGCGGTGGCCGCCGCCGCCCTGGGCGCGCGCGATGACCGAGACGTCGACGTCGTCGTCGGTCGCGCGCAGCGAGACTTTGTGCTGGCCCTTGCGCTCGCCGCTGGAGAGCTCGCGCACGAGCACCGCGACCTTCGTGCCCTCGAGCGCGCGCAGCTGGTCGATGATGCCCTCCGAGTAGCTCTCCTCGGCGTCCGCGCGCTCGAAGTCCTCGGCGCTGAGCGTCGCGATCGCGAGCTCGCCGGCGTCGAAGCGCTGCAGCTGCGAGAGCGCGAGCGCGAGCAGCGTCAGCTTGCCCAGCGGCACGCCCTCGTACAGCCGGCGGTAGACGCGCGGAGACGTCGACGCCCGCTTCGATCAGCTCGGCGGCCATCAGGTGCGCGCGCGGCCCGGTGTTCTCGTACATGAAGCGCCCGGTGTCGGTGATCAGCCCGATGTACAGCGCCTCGGCGATCGCCGGCGTCGGGCGCTACGTCGAGGCCGTGCATCAGATCCCAGACGATCTCCGCCGTGCAGGAGGCGTCGGGGACGACGTGGTTGAGCGTGCCGAAGCGCGTGTTGTCGTGGTGGTGGTCGATGTTCAGCAGGTGCGCGCCGTCGCGCAGCACGCTCGCGGAGTTGCGGTCGATGTTGCCGCAGTCGAGGAACACGACGGTGCGCTCGGCGATGTCCGCCGGCGGCTGCGTGATCAGCCCGTCGAGCGCGAAGAAGCGGTACTCGCGCGGCAGCGGCAGGTCGTCGGGCGAGATGAACATCGCCGAGTCCTTGCCGAGCGCGCTGCAGCAGCCCCTGCATCGCCACGAGCGAGCCGAGCGCGTCGCCGTCGGGGTTCTCGTGGGCGGCGAGCACGAAGCGCTGGTCCTCGCGCAGGCGCGCGAGCACGAGCTCGCGCGTCTCGCTACGGGGGGGATCTCGCTCATGGCTCCTCGATCTCCTCGCTCGCCGACTCCCCTCCGGCGCGAGCTCTGGCGCCTTCGCGATCAGCTCCTCGACGCGCAGCGCGCGATCGGTCGTGTCGTCGTAGAAGAACTCGAGCGTCGGCGTGCGCTTGAGGTGCAGCTCGCCGGCGATGCGCGCCTGCAGGAAGCCGTGGGCGCTGCGCAGGCCGTCGAGCGTCGCCTCGCGCTCCTCGGGCTGCGATGGGCCGCCGTCGGCGCCGAGAACGCTCACGTACACACGTGCATGGCGTAGGTCTGGGCTGGTTCTGACATCGGTCACGGTTACAAATCCCACTCGCGGGTCCTTGAGCTCGCCTGCCACGGCATCGCCGATCACCTGCCGAATCGCCTCATCGACCCGACGCATCCGTCCTGTGGCTCATCCTACCCCTCCAATTCCCGCGCCGGCCCTGGGTCCCGTCGTGAGTCACCTGCAGACGCGAGGATCAAGCGAGGCAAGGACGCAGTGAGCGAAATGTGCTCCGCACATGAGCGATCGAGGACGCAGCCTCGCGCCGGTCATCGCGTCTCAGACTGAGAGCTCGCGCTCCACCTGGCGTGTCTCGTAGGTCTCGAGCACGTCGCCCTCGTGCAGATCCTGGAAGTTCGTGAGCACGATGCCGCACTCGAAGCCGCTGGCGACCTCGCGCGCATCCTCGTTGAAGCGGCGCAGGCTCTCGATCGTCGTGTCGTAGATGACGGTGCCCTCGCGCACCACACGCACGCGCGCGCCGCGCGTGACTTTGCCCTCGGTGACGAACGAGCCGGCGATCGTGCCGATGCGCGACGCTTTGAACAGCTGGCGCACCTCGGCCTGGCCCAGCGGCGTCTCGACCTCTTCGGGCGCGAGCATGCCCTGCATCGCCGCGCGCAGCTCCTCGATCGCGCGGTAGATGACCGCGTAGGAGCGGATCTCCACGCCCTCGCGATCGGCGATCTGGCGCGCGTCGCCGACGGGACGCACGTTGAAGGCGAGGATCACGCCTTCGGAGGCCGACGCGAGCATCACGTCGGACTCGTTGATGCCGCCGACGCCGCGGTGGATGATGTTGACCTTGACCTCCTGCTGGGGCAGCTTGGCGATCTCGTCCTCGATCGCCTCCAGCGAGCCGGCGACGTCCGCCTTGACGACCAGCCCGAGCTCCTTGACGGTGCCCTCCTGGGCGAGCTTGAAGACGTCCTCGAGCGAGACCTTGCGCCCCGAGCGCCGGGCGAGCGCCTCGGTCTTCAGGCGGTTGGCGCGCTCGCCCGCGAGCTGGCGCGCGCGGCGCTCGTTCTCGACCACGCGCACGTGCTCGCCCGCCTCGGGCACGCCGTCGAAGCCGAGCACCTCGACCGGCTGACCGGGCATCGCGCGCTTGAGCTTGCCGCCGGTGAAGTCGTGCATCGCGCGCACGCGCCCGAAGTGCGCGCCGGCGACGAGCGCGTCTCCGACCCGCAGCGTCCCGCGCTGGATCAGGATCGTCACGACCGGCCCGCGGCCGGGGTCGAGCTTTGACTCGATCACCGCGCCGGAAGCCTCGGCGCCGGCGTTGGCCTTCAGCTCCTCCAGATCGGTGACGACCTGGATCGTCTCGAGCAGCGTGTCGAGGCCCTCATGGGTCTTGGCGCTGACGTCGACGAACTCGGTGTCGCCACCCCACTCCGACGGCTGCAGCCCGTGCTGGGTCATCTCCGTGCGCACGCGCTCGGGCTGCGCGCCCTCCTTGTCGATCTTGTTGACGGCGACGATGATCGGTACTTCCGCGGCCTTCGCGTGATCGATCGCCTCCTCGGTCTGCGGCTTGACGCCATCGTCGGCCGCGACCACGATCACCGCCAGGTCGGTCACCCGGGCGCCGCGTGCGCGCATCGCGGTGAACGCCTCGTGGCCGGGGGTGTCGAGGAAGGTGATCTCCTTGCCGGCGTGGCGCACCTGGTAGGCGCCGATGTGCTGGGTGATGCCGCCAGCCTCGCCGGCGACCACCTCGGTCTCGCGGATCGCGTCGAGCAGCGAGGTCTTGCCGTGATCGACGTGGCCCATGATCGTGACCACCGGCGGGCGTTCGATCAGGTCCTCCTCGGCGTCCTCGTAGAGCGGTTCGACCTCGACGTCGTCGGCGGCGTGGACGATCTCGATCTGCTTGTCGAACTCGTCCGCGAGCACCTGGATCGCGTCGTCGGAGAGCGTCTGCGTGAGCGTCGCCATCTCCCCCAGCGACATCAGCTTCTTGATCACCTCCGGCACCGCCACGCCGAGGTACTCGGCGATGTCCTTGACGGTCGAGCCGGAGTTGACGCGAATCAGGTCGGTCGCCTCCATCGCCGTCGTGTCGATCGGCGCGATCGTCTCGTCGTAGGTGCCGCGCCGGCGCCGGCCGCGGCGGGGACGGCGCTGGGGCTGGTTGGAGGGGCCGCCCTGCTGGCGGCGCGAGGCCTGCGAGTCGATCACCACGCGCCGGCGTCCACCCGGGCCGATGTCGCCGGGCGTGCGCTCGCCGGTGCGCGAGTCGCGCGTCGGTCGCACGCGCTCAGCGGCAGCGGCGGCCGCGGCCGCGGCGGCCGCCACCGGAGCGGCGCCGGGCGCAGCGGATCCGACCGGGGCAGAGGCCGCCGGTGCAGGCGCGGCAGGGGCAGTACCAACGGCGGCGGAGCCCGCGGGGGCAGCGCTCGCCGGGGCAGCGCTCGTGGGCGGGGACGCGGTCACGGGTGCGGGCGCCGCTGCGCGCGCGGCGGGTGCGGGCGCCGAGGGCGCGGCACTCGGCGGCGCTGCCGGGGCGGCGGCGCTCGGTTGCGGTGAGCGGCGTGCTCGGCACCTTGGCAACGGGAGCAGGTTGTGCTGCCGGAGCGCCGTTGGAGCTCGCGGGAACTGGCCCTCCGCCGGTGCCGAGCGCGCGCAGAGCGGCGTCCTCCTCGACGGAGGACGCCGCCGCCTTGGCCTCGATGCCGGCGGCCTTCAGCTTCTCGAGCAGCTCCTTGCTCGAGAGACCGTGCTCCTTGGCGATCTCGTGTACGCGCTTCTTGCTCATGATTTCCTTGAAAGAGTGAGGGGCCCGGCTGGCCGGCCTTCGGCCGGCTGCGCCACCCTCATGACCGATTCTACGAGCTTGGGGTCGAGCGTCACCGCGGCGCGCAGCGCGCGCGCGATCCCGCCGCGACGCGCCGCCCGCTCCAGGCACTCGGGATCGACGAGGCCGGGCCCGGCGCAGGATCGACGGCGCGGCACAGATAGGCGCCCCGGCCGGGCATCCTCGCATCGCGATCGGCGACCGCGATCCTGGCGGCGCGCTCGCCGGGGCCGGCCGCCGGCCGATCGGCCGCGGCGATGCGCAGCAGCTCTGACTTCGGCGCGGTCCGCCCACAGCCGACGCAGCGGCGCCGGGGCACGTGGCGCTCTATGTCGCCTGCTCCTCGGCGTCCGCCTCGCGCGCCTCCTCCTGGACGCCCAGCGCCGGCGCGGCGGGCGGCACCTCGGCCGCCGGCGCCTCGACGAGCGCATCCTCGACCGCGAGCTCAGCCTCGGCTACGGCCTCGTCGGCGAGCGCGACGGAGGCGAGGTCGCCGATGTTGTCGCTGGCGATGTTCGCGAGCGCCTGGTGGCTTTCCAGGCCGCAGTAGCGCGAGTTGGGAAGCGCCGCGTTGGGACAGCGCCGGCCGTTGGAGAGGATCGCCGCGCAGCGGCCCTGCACCTCCTCCTCCTCGTAGCCGTGCTCGGCCTCCTCGGCGGCGAACTCCGTCTCCGAGCGGATGTCCACGCGCCAGCCGGTCAGCCGCGCGGCCAGCCGCGCGTTCTGGCCCTCGCGTCCGATCGCCAGCGACAGCTGGTCGTCGGGCACGATCACGGTCGCCTGCTTGGCCTCGTCGTCGACGAGCACCTCGCGCACGCGCGCCGGCGAGAGCGCCTTGGCGACGAAGCGCGCGGGCTCCTCGTTGAAGGGGATGATGTCGATCTTCTCGCCGCGCAGCTCGGAGACGACCATGCGTACGCGCGAGCCGCGCGGGCCGACGCAAGCGCCGACCGGGTCGACGCCGTCGGTGTGGGAGATGACGGCGATCTTCGAGCGGTAGCCGGGCTCGCGCGCGACGTTCGCGATCTCGACGAGGCCGTCGGCGATCTCCGGGACCTCCAGCTCGAACAGCTTCTTGATCAGCTCGGGATCGCGTCGAGAGACGATGATCGCGGGCCCCTTGGTCGACGGCGAGACCTCCTTGATGACGGCCTTGATCCGCTGCGAGTGGTCGTAGCGCTCGCCCTCGACCTGCTCGGACTTGGGCAGCAGCGCCTCGACGCGTTCGCGCAGCTGCACGAGCGTGTAGCGCGAGTCCGACTGCTGCACGATGCCGGTGATCAGCTCGCCGACGCGGTCGCGGTACTCCTCGTACATCATGTCGCGCTCGGCCTCGCGGATGCGCTGCAGGATCACCTGCTTGGCGGTCTGCGCGGCGATCCGGCCGAAGTCGTCGGGCGTGACGTCGCGCTCCTCGATCTGGTCGCGGTATTCGGCGAACTTCTTCGGGGTCGATTTCCGGTTCCTCGGGTTCGCGCATCTCGCCGGTCTCGGGGTCGATCGTCGTTTCCTCGTCGATCGTCTCGACGATCAGGTGCGCCTCCAGGCGCTCGGGGATGATCAGTTCGATGACCCTGAAGTCGGCGGTCGTCGCGGTCCATTTCCACGCGCGCGTACTTGGCCGAGCCGGGCTGCTTCTTGTAGGCGGACAGCAGCGCGTCCTCGAGCGCGATCATCAGCTTCTCGGGCTCGATCCCCTTCTCGCGCGCGAGCGCGTGCATGGCCTCGAGGATTTCGCGTGACATGGGCGGGTGGCTCCTAATCCTCGATCAGGTTCGAACGACGTATCTCCGCGTAGGGGATCGCGATGACGCCCCCGTCGGCGGCCAGCGTGACCTCCTCCTCGGAGGCCCCCACGAGCTCGCCGGTGAAGCTGCGCACCGGCCGTGCGCTGCCGGCGCGCTCGCCGTCGGCCAGAGGGGCGACGGGGCGCGGGTGACGCGTGCGCACCCGCGCGCGGTGCCCGACGAAGCGACGGAAGTGAGCCGGCTTGGTCAGCGGGCGCTCGCGTGCCCGGCGAGGAGACCTCCAGCGAGTAGCGCTCGCGCAGGTCGTTCAGCAGCAGCGTCACGCGCTCGCACATCGCGAGCGTGACGCCGTCGGGATGGTCGATGAACACGCGCAGACAGCGCCCGCCGGCAACCTCGGCGAGCAGCACCTCGATGTCGGGCTCGGTGTCGGCCAGACGCCTCTCTATGTCTGTCTGCAACGTGGTCATGAACTCACTCCTTACGCAAAAAAAGCGGGCGGGCGCCCACTCTCGGTACTGCAGCCGGCGCCTGCGCGCGGGCACGAAAGCTCTGGTTCGAGGATAGCAGTGGCACGCCCGCCCATAGCGGGCTCAGGCGCGCTCGGCGTCGCGGCGGGCGCGTTCGCGGTACAGCCTGTAGTCGGCCCGCTCGGGCGCCAGCGAGCACGCGAGCGCCAGCGGCTTGCACGCCTCGCGATGGCGTCCGAGCAGCTGCATCGAGCGGCCGAGGCAGAACTGCGCGTAGTCGTTGGTGGGCGTCCTCGACGGCGACCGCGTCGAACTCGGCGGCGGCGCTTTCGTAGCGCTGGGCATGAAACAGCGCCCGCCCCAGCGCCTCGCGGATCGACGCCTTGTCGGGCTCCAGGTCGCGCGCCTTGCTGAGCGGCACGATCGCCGCCTGGTGGTCGCCGTGGTCGAGCAGCTCGCAACCGCGCTGATAGAGGTCGTAAACGCTCTCCATCGAGACCATTTTAACGGCTCGCCGCGCAGCCCCTCGACCGCGTCGAGGATCGCGTCGGCGACCTGCGCCTTGCTCGCGCGCGGCACGTGGCGCTCGCCGATCGCGGCGCCCACGCCGGCGGGCGCGGTGAGGATCGTGACCTCGTTGGCGTCCACGTCGAAGCCGATGTCGGCGCGGGAGATGTCGTTGACGACGAGCGCGTCGAGGCCCTTGGCGGTGAGCTTGGTGCGCGCGAGCTCGACCGCCGCGGAGCCGTGCTCGGCGGCGAAGCCGACGAGCGTCTGGCCCGCGCGCCGTTGCGCCGGCCAACCCCGCGAGCACGTCGGCCGTCGGCTCCAGCACGAGCTCCAGGCGCTCGCGGTCCGCCTTCTTGATCTTGCCGTTCGCGGCGACCGCGGGCGTGAAGTCGGCGACGGCGGCGGTCATCAGCAGCACGTCGCAGCTGGGGAACTCCCGCGCGCACGCCTGCTCGAGCTCGGCTGCGGTGACGACGTCGCGGCGCAGCACGCCCGGGCGGCGTCGCCAGCGCGACGTTGGCGGCGACCAGCGTCACCTCCGCGCCGCGCTCGCGCGCGGCCTGCGCGAGCGCGAAGCCCATGCGCCCGGAGGAGCTGTTGCCGATGAACCTCACGCTGTCGATCGGCTCGCGCGTGCCGCCGGCGGTGACGAGCACCCTCAGCCCGGCGAGCACGCCGTGCCGCCCGTCGCTGTCGGCGTCGGTCGCGGCGCCGTCGCCGTCGCCGCTTGCAGCCGCTTCACCCGCGAGCGCGGCCACGCATGCGTCGAGGATCCGCGCGGGCGCGGCCAGGCGCCCGACGCCCTCCTCGCCCTTGCGACGCGAGCCGGCCGACGTCGGGCTCGACGACGATCGCGCCGCGCTCGCGCAGCGTCGAGCAGGTTCGCCTGAGTCGCGGGGTGCTCGTACATGCGGTTGTTCATCGCGGGCGCGAGCACCAGCGGGCAGCGTGGCCGCGAGCGCGCAGCTGCTCAGCAGGTTGTCGGCGAGGCCCGCGGCGAGCTTGGCGATCGTGTTCGCCGAGGCGGGCGCGATCACGTACACGTCGGCGTTCGCCACCAGCTCGAGGTGGCTGAGCGGCTCGTGCGTCGGCGTCGGCTGATCGGGAAACGCGCCGCGCGCGGGGTCGCGCTCGAACTCGCTCGACGAGCACCGGCGCGCCGCTCAGCGCCGCGAACGACGCCGCGCCGACGAAGCGCTCGCTCGCGGGCGTCTGCACGACACGCACCGCGTGCCCATCCGCGTCGCCAGGCGCACCAGCTCGAGCGCCTTGTAAGCGGCGATGCCGCCGCTGACGCCGAGCAGTATCCGCGACATGACTACAGGTTGTAGAGCGGCCAGCGGATGCTCGCAAGCGCTGGCGCAGGGTTGCGCCGCGCTTAGCGGTAGTGGTACTTCATCTTCCCTGCGGCTACCTCCTCGAGGGCGATCGTGAGGTAGTTTTTCGAGCCGGTTTCGACCATCGGCGGCGGGAACTCGTCGAAGGTCCCCTCGCCGAGGTTGTGGTAGTAGCTGTTGATCTGGCGGGCGCGCTTGGCGGCGACGATCACGCCGGCGTAGTTTGAGTCGACCTGCTCGAGCAGGCGGTCGATGCGGGGGGAGATCACGGTTTCGGTGCCTTTCCTTGTTGACCTTCCAGTGTAGTGCGCCGCGGGTGTGAGCCGCGGACGAGGCTAACTGGTTCGGCGGCCCGTGTATAACGATGGTGATACGGCCAGCAAAGCGTGACAACGCCGCCCGGTGTCACTCGAGCTGCTCGGCGACGATCGCGGTGAGCTGCTCGAGCGCGTCGTCGAGCCGGTCGTTGACGACGACGTGGGCGAACTCGGGCTGCGCGCCGAGCTCCTGCTTCGGCGACCGCAGCCGCCGCTCGACCTCCTGCGGGTCGTCGGTGCCGCGCCCGATCAGGCGCGTGCGCAGCGCGGACAGCGACGGCGGCGCGATGAACACCTGCACCGCCTCGGGCATCGCCAGGCGGACCTGGCGCGCGCCCTGGACCTCGATCTCGAGCACGACGGGCACGCCTGCGCGACGCGCTCCTCGAGCTCGGAGCGCAGCGTTCCGTAGCTGCGTCCGGCGTAGTCGGCGTGCTCGACGAAGTCGCCGGCGGCGACGCGCCGGTCGAACTCCTCGCGCGTGAGGAAGTGGTAGTCGACGCCGTCCTGCTCGCCGGCGCGCGGCGCGCGCGTGGTCGCCGACACCGACAGCTCGAGCTTGCGGCAGGCGCTCCATCAGCCCGCGGATGAGCGTCCCCTTGCCGACCCCCGAGGGCCCCGTTATGACGAACACGCGCGCCACTAGCGGCACCGATTGACGGCGCGCGGCGGGACGTCCTCACTCGCTCGTGTGCCGAGCAGCAGACTCGCTCGCTGCGTCCTTGCTGCGCTTGAGCGATCGAGGACGCTAGCCCGCAACGCCCGCGACGCTCAGTGGTGAAGCAGCGAAATCGAGCTCGCTGCGCTGGCGCTCGGATAGCCCGCCGATGGTCTTGCTGGGGGCGATGCGGCAGTGGGCGAGGATCTTGTTGACCTTGACGCGGCCGTACTTGGGGACGGCGAGCAGCATGTCGAACACCTTGGCCGTCTCGACGTACTCGGGCGGCTCGAGCAGCAGCGAGTGGATCGAGCGCCGGCCGGACTTGAGGTCGCGCTTGAGCTGGGCGCGCTGGATGCGGATCTGGTTCGCCCGCGCCAGCGCGTCCATCCTCTGATTGAGCGACCGCTCGGGGGCGGTTGAGGTGTTTGCGGACGTCGTTCCTGTCGCCGGCGCCATGGGCGGCGAGTCTACACACCCGGCGCCAGCGATCAAGAGAAAATCGCGGAATTCACCTATACCTCGAGCTGAGGTAGAGATACGTCGAGGCTCCTGGATGGTATCGACGCGGCAGTTTGCAGGGGTTTTTATCTTCGGCCAGGCGGGATGCTCGCTATTGCGCCGCACGTATCGGTTTCGCGGGCATCGGCTATGCTCCGGTAGACGCGATCGCCTACCGACGCGCGCCGATCGGCGCGAGCTCCCGCGCGATCCTCGCGCCGGCGGCGGGGTCGCGGAAGCTCTCGGTGCCGACGGCGACGAGCGTCGCGCCGACGTCCAGCAGAGTCGCGCGCGTGGTCCGCGCTCTGCACGCCGCCCATTCCGATCACCGGAATCGCGACGCGCGCGGCGACGGCGGCGACCTGGGCGAGCGCGACGGCGCGGATCGCGGGGCCGGACAGGCCGCCGGTGCCGCCTCCGAGCCAGGGCGCGCGACCCCCGCGTCGCCCGTCCGCACTCCGCACGCGCGCGGCGCGAGCGCCATCGCGCGCAGCGTGTTGATCAGCGACACGGCGTCGGCGCCGCCGTGCTCGGCGGCCAGCGCGCACGCGGCGACGTCGGCGGTGTTGGGCGTGAGCTTGACGATCAGCGGCTTGCGCGTGCGAGCGCGCACGGCGCGCACGCACCTGCTCGAGCTGGCGCGGGTCGGCGCCGATGTCGAGGCCGGTCTTGACGTTGGGGCAGGACACGTTGAGCTCGATCGCGGCGATCTCGGCGCGCGCGTCGCACGCCTCCAGCAGCGCGGCGATCTCCTCGGCGCTCGCGCCCATGACGTTCGTGATCAGCGGCACGGCCGGCGTGTCTGGATCGGCGCTCGCGCCGATCCCGAGCTCGGCCAGCTGCGGCAGGTCCTCGGCGAGGTAGCCGTCGAGGCCCTTGTTGGGCAGCCCGATCGAGTTGATCGAGGCCGGCGGGCGCCTCCCACAGGCGCGGCGGCGGGTTGCCGGCGCGCGGCTGCGAGCGTGATCGTCTTCGAGACGTAGGCGGCGAACGGGAAGCGCTCGCGCAGCTGCTCGCCGAACGACGCGCCGCGCGGCGATCGCGTCGAACGTGCCCGAGCCGTTGATGATCGGGTGCGCCAGCTCGATGCCGCACAGAACTCGACGCTCACGCGGGCGCCCCCGCGTGCGCGTCGACGTGCTCGAGCTCGGCGGCGTCGATCACCGGGCCGTCGACGCACACGCGCAGGTAGCCGCCGCCGCGTCGCGGCACGACGCAGCCGAAGCAGGCGCCGAAGCCGCACGCCATGCCGGCCTCCAGCGCGAGCTGTGCGGGCGTGGCGCGCCGCTCGCACAGCGCCCTGACGCCCTCGAGCATGCCGGCGGGGCCGCACGCGTAGACGACGGCGTGCGGGTCGCGGTCGAGCTCGGCGGCGAGCAGCTCGGTGACGAGACCGTGGTGGCCGACGGAGCCGTCGTCGGTGGCGACGCGCGCGTGGTCAGCAGCGCGGCGCCCGCGGCGCGCGCGCGGTCGCGGAAGCCGAGCAGACGTACGGTCGGCTGATCGCGCTCGCATCGGCGAGCGTGTCCTGGAGGATCGCGAGCGGGGCGATGCCGACGCCGCCGCCGACGAGCAGCGCGCGGCGCCCGTCGAGATCCTGCCCGCCGGCGCTGAAGCCACGGCCGAGCGGCGCGAGCGCCCACAGCTGTCTCCGGCGCGCAGCTCGCACAGCCGCCGCGTGCCGGGGCCGACGTCCTCGAGCAGGAAGTGGGCCTCGCCGTCGCGCTGGCGGGCGACGGAGAAGGCGCGCGGGAGGTACGGTCGCTCGTCCTCGCCCCCGCCCCAGCGCTCGGCGGCGGCGAGCATCGCGAACTGGCCGGGCTGTGCGAGCGCACCGTCGGGGTCCCCGTCCGGGGACGACGCCATCGATGGTGCGGCGACGCGCAGGACGCGGTAGGCGCCCAGCTCGTCGTTGCCGGTGACCGTCAGCAGGCGCCGGGCGAACGGAGCGTGGCTCACGCCACCCCGGCCCCGTCGGGACTGGCCGCTCGCTCTGCGTCGGGCTGAGCCGGCGGCAATCGGCCGGGCGCCGGTCGTGCGGCTGGCGCGGTGGAGCTCCTGCAGGCACAGGACCTCGGGCGCGCCGTCGCGGTGGGCGCTCGAGATCGCGCGCGCGGCGGAGATGCCGGCGGCGAGCGTGGTCAGGCAGGGGATGCCGTGGGCGACGGCGGCGCGGCGGATCTCATAGCCGTCGTGCGCGCGCCGACGCCGGTGGGCGTGTTGACGACGAGGTGCACGTCGCCGCGCTCGATCCAGTCGAGCACGTGCGGTGAGCCCTCGGCGATCTTGTTGAGCGCCTGCACGGGCACGCCCATGCGCGCGATCGCCTCGGCGGTGCCGCGCGTGGCGACGATCCGAAAGCCGCATTCGTGCAGGCTCTGGGCGACCGCGAAGGCGCCGGCCTTGTCGGAGTCGGTGACGGTGATGAAGACGGTGCCCTCGCTGCGGCAGCGGCACGCCGGCGGCGGCCTGCGCCTTGGCGAACGCGGTGGGGAAGTCGCGCGCGATGCCCATGACCTCGCCGGTGGAGCGCATCTCGGGGCCGAGCAGCGCGTCTGAGCCCTCGAAGCGGTCGAACGGCAGCACGGCCTCCTTGACGGAGACGTGGTCGCCGAAGCCGATCCCCTGGCGCTCGCTGCGGCAGCCCGAGCGCGGCGATCCGCTCGCCGAGCATGATCCGGCAGGCGAGCTTGGCGAGCGGCAGGCCGATCGCCTTGGAGACGAACGGGACGGTGCGCGAGGCGCGCGGGTTGGCCTCGATCACGTACAGCTCGCCGGCGGCGATCGGCGTACTGCACGTTGAGCAGCCCGACGACGCCGATCGCGAGGGCGATCTCGCGCGTGGCGGCGCGGATCTGCTCGAGCATCTCCTCGCCGAGCGAGTGCGGCGGCAGCACGCAGGCGCTGTCGCCGGAGTGCACGCCGGCCTCCTCGACGTGCTGCATGATCCCGCCGATCCACACGTCGGTGCCGTCGCACAGCGCGTCGACGTCGACCTCGGTGGCGTCCTCGAGGAAGCGGTCGAGGAATATCGATGGAGAGCCCTCCGGGCTCTGAGCGTGGGTCGCGTCGTGCTCCGGCGCCGAGCACCTCGCGGCGCAGGTAGTCGGCGAGGCCGTCGTGGGCGTAGACGATCTCCATGGCGCGCCCGCCGAGCACGTAGGAGGGGCGCACGATCAGCGGGAAGCCGACGAGGTCGGCGCACTTGAGCGCCTCCTGCAGCGAGCCGGCGGTGGCGTACGGCGGCGCCTTGTAGCCGAGGCGCTCGAGCAGCGCGCCGAAGCGCGCGCGGTCCTCGGCGAGGTCGATCGCCTCGACGCTCGTGCCGAGCAGCGGCACGCCCGCGTCGACGAGGCCGGCGGCGAGCTTCAGCGGCGTCTGCCCGCCGAACTGCACGATCACGCCGCCAGCGGCTTCTCGACCTCGACGACGGCGAGCACGTCCTCGCAGCGTGAGCGGCTCGAAGTACAGGCGGTCGGAGGTGTCGTAGTCGGTGGAGACGGTCTCGGGGTTGCAGTTGATCATCACGGCGTCGCGCCCGGACGCGCGCACGGTCATGGCGGCGTGCACGCAGCAGTAGTCGAACTCGATGCCCTGGCCGATGCGGTTGGGCCCGGAGCCGAGGATCACGACCGACTCGCGCTCGCCGCGGCGGACCTCGTTGGCGCGCGTGCGCTCCCAGCCGGAGTAGTAGTAGGGGGTGCGCGCGGGGAACTCGGCGGCGCAGGTGTCGACGGAGCGGAACGAGCGCTCGCCGGCGAACGGCGCGTCGGGGTCGCAGGGCGAGCGCGCGCAGCTCGCGCAGGAACCACGGGTCGATGCGCGTGCGCTCGTGCACGGCCTCGATGCTCGCGCCCCGGCGCAGCAGCTCGAGCACCGTCTCGAAGCGATCGGCGGCCGGCGTGAGCAGGCTCTCGAGCAGCCGCTCGTCGGGGACGCCCGCGAGCGCCGGCGTCTTGTCGAGCTCGCGCGAGCGCAGCGCCTTGGCGAACGCCTGCTGGAAGGTGCGCCCGATCGCCATCG
This sequence comes from uncultured Solirubrobacteraceae bacterium, assembly GCA_963826985.1. Taxonomy (GTDB): domain Bacteria; phylum Actinomycetota; class Thermoleophilia; order Solirubrobacterales; family Solirubrobacteraceae; genus Palsa-744. Next base: position 775,743 of record CAWGYW010000002.1, on the reverse strand, counting down.
CCTCGCCGACGGACTTCATGTGCGTGGTCAGCGTGGGGTCGGTGCTGGGGAACTTCTCGAAGGCGAAGCGCGGCCACTTGACGACGACGTAGTCGATCGTCGGCTCGAAGCACGCGGGCGTGGCGCCGGTGATGTCGTTGTCGATCTCATCCAGGCGGTAGCCGACGGCCAGGCGCGCGGCGATCTTGGCGATCGGGAAGCCGGTCGCCTTGGAGGCGAGCGCGGAGGATCGCGAGACGCGCGGGTTCATCTCGATCACGAGGATCTCCTCGGTGTCGGGGTTGACCGCGAACTGGACGTTGGAGCCGCCGGTCTCGACGCCGACGGCGCGGATCACGGCGATCGCCTGGTCGCGCAGCTGCTGGTAGAGGCGGTCGGTGAGCGTCTGCTGCGGCGCGACGGTGACCGAGTCGCCCGTGTGCACGCCCATCGGGTCGACGTTCTCGATCGAGCAGACGATCACGACGTTGTCGGCGCCGTCGCGCATCACCTCGAGCTCGAACTCGCCCCAGCCGATGACCGACTCGTCGAGCAGCACCTGCCCGATCGGCGAGGCCTCGAGGCCGTGCGCGACGATCCGCTCGAACTCCTCGGCGCGTGCGGGCGATGCCGCCGCCGCGCCCGCCGAGCGTGAACGCGGGGCGCACGATGCACGGCAGCCCGAGCGAGCCCTTCTGGCCGTACGCGCCGGTCAGCGCGGCGCGGGCTTCGCTCGACGCTCGTGGCGATCTCGCTGTTGGGCATGCGCAGGCCGGCCTTGGCCATCGCCTCGCGGAACAGGTCGCGATCCTCGGCGCACGCGATCGCGTCGTAGTTGGCGCCGATCAGCTCGACGCCGAAGCGCTCGAGCGTGCCGTCGTCGTGCAGCGCCTTTGACAGGTTCAGCGCGGTCTGCCCGCCGAGCGTGCCGAGCAGCGCGTCGGGGCGCTCGCGCTCGATCACCTGCGCCACCGGACCCGGCAGCAGCGGCTCGATGTAGGTCGCGTCGGCGAACTCCGGGTCGGTCATGATCGTCGCGGGGTTGGAGTTGACGAGCACGACCTCATAGCCCTCCTCGCGCAGCACCTTGCACGCCTGCACGCCGGAGTAGTCGAACTCGGCGGCCTGCCCGATCACGATCGGCCCCGAGCCGAGGATCAGGATCTTGTGGATGTCATCGCGGCGGGGCATCAGGCGGCCGTCGGCAGATCCGCTGTCAGGAAGCGGTCGAACAGGTACAGGCTGTCGTGCGGGCCGGGGCCGGCCTCGGGGTGGTACTGGACGGTCCCGCCGGGGACGTCGAGCAGCTCGAGGCCCTCGACGGTGCGGTCGTACAGGTTGACGTGCGAGAGCGCGGCGGCGCCGAAGTCGGTCTCCCAGCGCACGGGCTCGTCGCTGTCGATCGTGCGCGCGCCGCCGGGGCCGAGCGCGGCGAAGCCGTGGTTCTGGGAGGTGATCTCCACGCGCCCGGTCTGCAGGTCGCGCACGGGGTGGTTGGCGCCGTGGTGGCCGAACGGCAGCTTGAACGTCTCGAGGCCGACCGCGCGGCACAGCAGCTGGTGGCCGAGGCAGATGCCCCACACGGGCTTCTATGCCGACGATCGCGCGCACGGTCTCGACGATGTAGGACAGCGCGGCGGGGTCGCCGGGCCCGTTCGACAGGAACACCGCGTCGGGGTCCTCTGCGAGCAGCTCCTCGGCGCTGCTCGTGCACGGGTGCAGCGTCACGCGCGCGCCGCGCGCGACGAGCTCGCGCACCATCGACGCCTTGATGCCCGTGTCGATCACCGAGATCAGCGGCCCGTTCGCGCCGCCCGCGCCCCAGCCCGCGGCGCCGCCCCCCTCCCGCCGCCGTGGCGGCTGACGCGTTCGGGCGTCACCAGCCGCGCCAGGTCCTGGCCGGCCATCGGCGGCTCGGCGTCGATCAGCTCGCGTGCCTCGCGCTCGGACATCGACGCGGGGAACACGCCCCCGCGCATCGCGCCCGCCTCGCGGATGTGCATGCACCAGCGAGCGCGTGTCGACGCCGCTGATCGCCGCACGCCGCAGTCGTTGCAGCCAGTCCAGCCAGCCGCGCTCGGCGGTGGGCGCGTCCTCGCGGTTGCACGCCTCGCGCATGATCGCCGCGCGCGCCCACGCGCGCTCTGACTCCATCGCCTGCGAGCTCGCGCCGTAGTTGCCGATGTGGGGGTAGGTGTAGGCGATCAGCTGGCCCGCGAACGACGGGTCGGTCATCGACTCCTGGTAGCCGGACATGCCGGTCGTGAACACGATCTCCCCCACCGCGTGGCCCTCCGCGCCGCACGCCTCGCCGTCAAAGCGCGTGCCGTCCTCAGAGGAGTAGGCGGTTGGGACGCGGTCGGTCAGAAGTCATCGCGCGCCTGAGAGGGCCGTGAGTCGAGCCAGGCAAGGACGCAGTGAGCGAAGTGTGCTCTGCACACGAGCGATCGAGGACGCAGCATGGCGAAGGCTCACGGTCATCTCAGAGGATCAGCTTCTGGACGGCTTTGAACTCCGGCGTGCCGGCGCGCTCGAGCAGCTCGAACAGCACCGCCTCGACGGTGCTCACGACCGCGCCCGCGCGCACCATGCGCTCGAGGCCGCACTCGTAGTCGAGGTCGTGGCGCGAGCCGACCGCGTCGGCCGGGACGTGGACCTCGATGCCGTCGGCGAGCAGGTCGTGGACGGTCTGGCTGACGCACACGTGCGTCTCGATGCCGCACACGATCGCCTGCTCGGCGCCGCCCAGGTCGAAGCCGTCGGCGCGCGCGGCCGAGAACACCGTCTTCTCGATCCGCCGCTCCCCCTCCAGCCCGATCTCGGGCGCGGTGTGGCCCAACCCCTTTGGATATTGCTCGCTGACGATCGTCGGAACGTCGAGGATGCGCGCGGCCTGCACGAGCTTCGCGCACGCGCTCGCCACCCCGGCGAAGGACTCGTACGGACGAAAGCCCTCCTGCACGTCGACGACCAGCAGCGCCGCGCGGTTTCGCTCGAGCAGGCCCATCAGCCTCTTACCCCCGTGCGCATCGGGCATCCGCGATCGAGCGCGCTCATCGCGCCCACCATCGCGAGCGTGCGGTCGCGGTGGGCGATCGCGCCGGCGGCGAGCGTCAGCAGCACGCGGCCCTGCAGCCTGCGCCCCGCGAAGCAGCAGTTCTGCGAGCGGCTCTCCCAGCCGTGCTCGCCGGCGATCCACTCGGCGTCGAGGTCGACGAGCGTCAGGTTCGCGGGCTCGCCGAGCGCGACCTTCGGCGTCGGCAGCTCGAACAGCGCGGCGCCCGCGGTCATGCGCTCGACCAGCAGCGCCAGGTCGATCACGCCCGGGAGCACGAGGCCGGTGTGCAGCGCCGCGAACGCGGTCTCGAGGCCCGTGCTGCCCATCGGCGCCTGCTCGAACGGCACCTCCTTCTCGTCGCGTGCGTGCGGCGCGTGGTCGGTGGCGACGCAGTCGATCGTGCCCGCGCGAAGCCCGTCGATCAGCGCCACGCGGTCGGCCTCGGTGGCGAGCGGCGGGTACATCTTCATGCTCGTGTCCATGCCGCGCACGTCCTGCTCGGTCAGCAGCAGGTGGTGCGGGCACACCTCCGCGCTGACGCGCCAGCCGTTGGCCTTCGCAGCCGCGACCGCCTGTACCGAGGCGGCGCACGAGAGGTGCTGGAAGTGCACGCGCGCGTCCTCGTAGCCGGCGAGCGCCGCGTCGCGCGCGACCATCGTCGACTCGCTGACGCTGGGGATGCCGCCGATCCCGAGCGCCGCGCTGACCGCGCCCTCGTGCATCGCGCCGCCGCGCGAGAGCGTCGGGTCCTCCTCGTGCAGCGACAGCACGCCGCCGCACAGCCGCTGATACTGGAGCGCCTTGCGCAGCATCCCCGCGCTGTGCACCGGGCGCCCGTCGTCGGTGAACCCCAGCGCGCCCTCCTGGCGCAGCTCGGCCATCTCGCTCAACTGCTCGCCTTCGGAGCCGCGCGTGATCGCCGGCAGGAAGCCGACCGGCACGCGCGCCTCGCGCGCCGCGGCGTCGCGCAGCGAGCGCAGCAGCGGCGCCGAGTCGAGCACCGGGTCGGTGTTCGGCATCGCGATCACCGCGCAGAAACCGCCCGCCGCGGCCGCGCGCGTGCCCGACTCGAGGTCCTCCTTGTGCTCCTGCCCGGGCGTGCGCAGGTGCACGTGCGGGTCGAAGAACGCCGGCAGCAGCCGCAGGCGCCCACCGCCGTCGATCAGCTCCTGATCGCCGCCAGCATCGACGCCAGGCGGTTCGCGCTCCAGATCCCCGGGCGCGGCCAGCTCCGCGATGCGCCCTGCTCGCACGCGTACGTCATGGCGCGCGTCGATGCCCGCGCGCGGGTCGAGCACGCGCACGTCGCGCAGCAGGATGTTCGCGGGCAGCGCCAGCCCGCCGATCAGCGGCTCTGTCGCGCTCACGCGACCCGGCCCCCGGCCACCGGCTCCGCGGGAGCGTGCCGCTCGCTGTCCGGCGCCCCGCCGGCGGCCGCGGCGAGCGCCCGCGCGGGTGGGTGGGCATCTCTTCCCGCGAGCAGCTCGTACAGCACCGCCATGCGCACCACCACGCCGGCTTGCACCTGCGCGGTGATCACGGCCTGCGGCGAGTCGACGACCTCGCCCGAGAGCTCGACGCCGCGGTTGACCGGCCCCGGGTGCATCAGCATCTGGTGCGGCGCAAGGCGCCTGCCGTTGATCTGGTACCACGCCGCGTACTCGCGCATCGACGGCACCCACGTCTCGTTCATGCGCTCGTGCTGCATGCGCAGCGCGTACACGACGTTCGCCTCGCCGAGCTCATCGAGCGTGTAGCGCACCTCGCAGCCGAGCTCCTCGATGCCGCGCGGGATCAGCGTCGGCGGGCCCGCGACCGTCACCTTCGCGCCCATCCGCTGGAACGCGAGCACATTCGAGCGCGCCACCCGCGAGTGCGCGACGTCGCCGACGATCCAGATCGACGCGCCGTCGATCGCCCCCAGGTGCCGGCGCAGCGTGTACACGTCCAGCAGCGCCTGCGTCGGGTGCTCGTGCTTGCCGTCGCCCGCGTTCACGATCGCCGCGCTGCACCACCCCGAGACGAGCTCCGCGGCGCCCGCCCACGGCGTGCGCAGCACGATCGCGTCGGGCTTGTGCGCGCTCAGCGTCAGCACCGTGTCCTTCAGCGACTCGCCCTTCTCCACGCTCGACCCGCTCGCCACGAAGTTGACCACGTCCGCCGACAGGCGCTTGGCCGCCAGCTCGAACGAGCCGCGGGTCCGCGTCGAGGCCTCGTAGAAGAGGTTCAGCACCATCCGCCCCCGCAGCGTCGGCAGCGTCTTGATCTCGCGGTCGGACACCTCCGCGAAGCGCTCCGCCTGCGTGACGATCCGCTCGATGTCCGCGCGCTCGAGGTCCTCGATCGAGATCAGGTGGTTCATATCGCCGCCCCGACCGTGGTGGTCTCGGCTATGGCTACCTCGTCCACGCCGTCCAGCTCGCGCAGGCGCACGTACACGTGCTCTGAGCTCGAGGTCGGCAGGTTCTTGCCGACGTAGTCCGGGCGGATCGGCAGCTCGCGGTGGCCGCGATCGACGAGCACCGACAGCTGCACGCGCTGCGGGTCGACCGTACGCGAACAGGGCCTCGATCGCCGCGCGCACCGTGCGCCCGGTGAACAGCACGTCGTCGACGATCACGACCGTCAGGCCGGTGACGTCGAAGTCGATGTGCGAGGCGTGCAGCACCGGCGCGTCCAGGCGGGTGGCGACGTCGTCGCGGTAGAAGCCGATGTCCAGATCGCCGAGCGGGACCTCCGCGCCGAGGATCTCCTCCAGCAGCGGGTGCAGCCTGCGCGCGAGAAACGCACCGCGGCGGTGAATCCCGACGAGGGCCGGCGCCGGCCCGGTGGCGTTGCGCTCGAGGATCTCGTGTGCGATGCGCGTGAGCGCCCGCCCTATCTCCTCCTCGTGGAGGACGACCTTCTCATCTGCTGCCATACATTCCTTCCTGGCCTCACAGGACCGGGTTAAAGGAGCATCTGGAATGTATCAGGAGGATGCGACGGGCTCGGGCGATGCGCCGGGCGCGGGCTGCGCGTCAGGCTCTGGCGATCCGCTCCGCTCAGACGACGCGGCCGAGCGCGAGGAGTCCTGTGCCCCGGCCTGCGCGCGCTCGCGCGCCAGGCGCTCGGACCAGCGCTCGAGCGTCGCGCGGCCGCGCTCGGGGAACGGCACGTCGATCGTGTCGAAATCGCGCGCGGCCTCCGTCGGCGTGAACACCGCGCGTGCCTCGTCGCGCAGCTCGCCGCCGGCGTAGCGGCTGGACACGTGCGTGAGCGCCAGCAGCCGCACCTCCGCCTCGCGCGCCAGCTCGGCCGCCTGGCGCGCGGTGCTGTGCAGCGTCTGGCGCGCCCGCTCGGCCTCCTCCTGCACGAACGTCGCCTCGTGCACGAGCACGTCCGCCTGATGCGCGGCGATCTCGAGCGCCTGGCATGGCGCCGTGTCGCCGGAGAGCACGACCTTGCGCCCCTCCCGCGTCGGACCCATCACCTGCTCGGGTCTGACGCCGTTGACCGTCTCGCCGCGCTGCAGCCGGCCGAAGTCCGGTCCCGGCGTGACCCCCAGCTCCTCCGCCAGGCGCGGATCGAGGTGGCCCGGACGCTCGTCCTCGACGAGCGCGTAGCCGAACGCGGCGCCTTTGTGGCGCACCGGAATGCTCGCGATCTCATAGCCCTCGCGTCGCACCGACTCGAACGGATCGAGCTCGACGATCTCGCACGGGTACGGCAGGCGACCGAAGACCACGCGCATCTCCCCCATCAGCTGCTTGAGTCCGACCGGCCCGTACACCGTCAGCGGCTCGCTGCGCTCACGCAGCGCAAACGACTTGAGCATCCCCGGCAGCCCCAGCCAGTGGTCGGCGTGGAAGTGCGTGATGAACACGCTGTCCAGGTCCAGCAGCCCGACCGAGCGCAGCAGCTGGCGCTGCGTGCCTTCGCCGCAGTCGAACAGCAGGCGGTCGCCTCCGCGGCGAATCAGGATCGCCGGCAGGCCACGGCGGGCGCTCGGCACAGAGCCGGCAGTGCCGGCGAAGAACAGCGACAGATCCATGGTCGCTACGGTAGCGGCGAGGAGCGAGAACGGGCGGCGCGGCGGGGGCGCATGGGCCGGCCGGGCGAGCTCGACGGCGCTAAGCTCCGGGGCTCGGGATGCCGTCCGTTGCGGCGTCGTATGCGCCCGTAGCTCAGTGGATAGAGCGCTCGCCTCCGGAGCGAGAGGTCGGCCGTTCGAATCGGCCCGGGCGCGTAGCTGGAGTGCCTGCAAGTGGGACATTCGCGCGTGTTGGTCTCGATGGCCCAAAACGGTGGCCCAAACCCGCTCCTGCTGTGGCCCGCAAAGGGCGCTGCGGGCATCCGCAAGCAGGGCGTCGAAGGCAGCGACGCGGCCTTCTACCGCGCGAGACCCTGCGCGAGATCGCCGTCGTGCGCGAGATCGCCGTCGGATGGCACGGGACTCGTGCCGTCTGGTTGCGCGACAGCGGCAGGCTCGCCGACCCAGGCCGGGACGATGGCCACCTCCACGCTCTTGGCCTCAGTGCTATCGGCCTCGGTGCGCAGTTTCGGCGCCGGCGCATGCCATGGCTTCAAGTTCTGCACGAGGTCGCGGTAAAACTCGACCGCCTGGGCGCTTGTCTCGCGCACGAACGAGCCTTCCGCACGCCCTCGCTTCTGGCCCATGGGGCGAGAACGAGCAACCACGAATCCACGCGGGCCACGCTTGGGGTCCGGAGGGTAGGCGAGGACGGTTGGGTCTTCCCGGACGCTCCCAAGCGCGGCAGCCGTGGTATCTCGTGCGTTGGGAAACGCCGCTTCGATGCGAACGTCATCGGGAGCATCTGCGAGCTGTTTCATCAGCCAGTTGAACCGCGCCTTTAGCCTGCCTTCGCGGGGGGCGTCGATCGCGACGCTCGTCGTGGTCTGCCGAGATCGTAGATCGGTGCGGATCTCAAGCGACCCGACAGCATCGGGGATTCGGAGCGTCGAGCGCATCACGCCCGACTCGACGAGCGACCTGACCGTTTCATCGAGGCGAGACGCCATGCTCTGGGTGCGTGGCCGGTGAGCAGTCACAGATGCACCCAGCTCCTGGGAGAGGCTCAGCGCGAGGTAGTTCGTGAACTGCTCCCACCGTTCTGCGACATCGCGCGCAGCGGGGTTCCCGGTGCGTAGCGTGCCTTCGTGGGCAGACCTCCTGACCGGCACCCAGTTCTCGCCCATGTCCTCAAATCCGACTGCGCCCGACGCCTCGCTGCTGAGGTAGTGGATCAGCTCTCGCAGCACCCACTCCTGGTCGGGATCGGAGATGCCGTGGTAGCGCTGCTGCACCACCGCCTCCGTGAGCACCCTCCACCACGAGAAGTGCCAAAGACCGGTCGCGCGCAGCTTGCGCCCGTCCACCGCTACCGGCGATTCATCAGATGTCGCGGTGATCTCGGTGGAGATCGTAAGGACGCCATCGAAGCCGTGTTCGCGCGCCACGTCCAGGTAGCTGGCGACCTGCTCGTCTTTGAGCCGCGCCGAGCCGGTCTTGACCTCAACCAGGCAAGTCCATGACTTCTTGCCCCGGCGACAGATGATCGCGCCGTCCGGGATCACCGTCTTACCGTCGCAGTCCTTGAACCGCACCTCGGCGAACGTCTCGATTGTCGGCGACTTCGGCGCGCCAAGCTCTTTCAGGAGGGCGTGGCCGAACTCCGGTACGCCGTGCATGACCGCAAGCAGGCAGGAGGTCGCGCGCTTCTCCTGCTCCTGCTGGGTGCGCGTCCCGTACGTTGGTATCAGCCGCGCGTGTCGCCAGCCCTCGGGCTCAGAGCCAATTGGAACCGATACTGCCCCTGTAGCCACGGCAGCGAGCCTACACAAGATTCCGATAGGCGCGCAGGAATCGCCCCTTCCGTCCAGCGACTCGCCCGACGGTCGACTCCGGCTTTCGAGACGGCCCGCGTACGTCGCCCGTTCTCACCGCTTCGCTCCTACCCGGACACCCCCGAGGCGGGGACCCCCTTCCCTCGGGTCAGGTACAGAGCCGAGCTCCGGGAGCGAGCGACCACCCATCCGACCTCATACGCCGAGAGGTCCGGTCGCCCACTTACGGTTGATGTCAACATGTCTGAACTCGACTCGCACCTCGCGCCGGTACGGCTGCCGCCTGAGAAGCTGCCGGAGTACGAGCCTCATCACCGCGCCAAGCACGAGCTGTTGCGCCGCTACATGGACGTGTGGCTACCCAAGCTCGGGTTCAGCTACGGGCAGCTCGCGCTAGTGGATGGATTCGCAAGCGCAGGGCGCTATCGGGATGGTCAGCGCGGCTCGCCACTCATCATGCTCGACGCCTTCCTCGGGCGCCCGACCGCGGACCGGGCACGGTTCAAGCAGCCGCCGCACTTCATCTTCATTGAGAGCAGGAAGCAGTACGCGCAACGCCTGAAAGCCGAGGTCGAGAACTACCCGACGACGCACGGCGCGATTGTGGACGTCATCCACGGCAGCTACGAGGAGCAGTTCCCGAGGGTCGTCGCGTATTTGGCGAGCACCTACCGCCAGCCGGTCCCGACGTTCGCCTTCGTGGACCCGCGCGGCTACGCAGACAACCCGTTCTCGCACATCGCGGCATTCAAGCGCCAAATGCCCGACAAGAGCGAGGTCATGGTGTACCTGCCCGCCGCGTTCATGGCCCGCTTCCTGGCGACCGGCATCACCGACGAGGCGCTCACCAGACTCTACGGCGGGCCAACCTGGGAGGACGCCAAGGACGAGCCATCGCGCCAGCGCGCCGGACAGAAGCTCGCGGGGCTGTTCGGCGACCGGCTCAGCAAGCACTTTGACTGGGTGACGAGCTTCAACGTGGAGCCTGAGCGCCGTAACGACTACTACCTGCTGTTTGGCACCGATCACAAGGACGGCCTGCGCGAGATGAAGCGCGGCATGTGGAAGGTGGATCAGCACGGCGGCGAGGGCTTCAAGCAGGCCAAAACGCTGCCGGATCAGGGACAATTGTTCAGCGACGACTCGGTCGTCGTTCCCCCTGACACGGGCGTGCTCGGTGAGATGCTGCGCACGGAGTTCGGCGAGCGTGCGTTCACGATCACCGAGGCGGAAGACTTCACGCTCTGCCGCACGAGGTACCTGGACAAACCACATCTGCGTCAATGGGCTCTACGTCCACTTGAGCACGCCGGCAAAATCGAGGTAGTCGAGTCTTCGCGGCGCCGAAAGAGCGACTACCCCGAGGGCACGACGATGCGGTTCACGCGATAGCGAGAGCGCGCCGGCGCCGCTTTGGCTTGGGCATGTCGTCCCAATGCCTACCAGCGAGCTCCCGCCCGCCGCTCTTTGGGCGCTGCCCCCCCCACTGCTTGAAGAAGAAGGCGACGCCCTTGTGAAGGCAACGATCACGCAATTCGGTAGCCCATGCAGGATCGATGCGGCGATGACGCGGCCCGGACTCGCCGCCAGCGATCAGCCAGTCAATCCCATCGAGGTCGAGCCCTTCCAGCGGCCCGAGCAGAGGCTCAGCGGAGATGAAGCGCACGGCAGCGGGCACCTCCCGCAGCGAGTCGGCCCGATGTACGAAACGACGATTCTCGATCGTCACACCCATCCAAACGTTACGCGGCCAGGGAAGCTGTGGAGCGAGTTCGGCCAAGCGCTCGGGCCGCTTGGTCAAGATCTGGAAGGTGTGCTGTTTGGCGCGAACCATCACGTCGAACACGTCGGCAACGAACTCGTCCGGGATGTCCTCGTGAAAGAGGTCGCTCATCGAATTGACGAACACGATGCGCGGGCGATGCCAGCGCAGCGGCACCTGCAGGCGCTCGGGCCACAGGCGCAGATCGAAGCCCTGCTCGTAGGGGTGCCCGGGCACACCGCGCCAGCGCTCAGCAAAGGTCTCGGCGTAGCAATGGGCACAGCCAGGAGACACCTTCGAGCACCCAGTCACCGGATTCCAGGTGGCCTCGGTCCACTCAATACGGCTACGATCGGCCATGTCGAGGAGTTCGGGATGGCTTAGTCGGCACCTGCAAACTCTCGCACAGCCATCGGACGAACCTATGTTCGTATCGCCGGGCCCGGCACGTAGCGTGGTGGTGGGCGCCCGTTGCCAGCCGAGCAGCCACAGCCCTCGCCGTGGCTGGGGTCGCAACATTCGGCCTTGGCGCTCGGCTCACAGCACGTCGCTCGCGCCCCCGGCGCACAACAGGGGCTCGCGGTCGTCTCAGCGGCCATGGTCAGCTCAGCCATGCGGATAGCTCCTCTAGGGCGTCGGGGATCACGTAGTAGTAGGCCCAAAGGCCCTTGCGCTCGGAGTCGACGATCCCGGCGGCGCGCAGCTTGCCCAGGTGGTGGGAGAGCGTGGACTGCGAGATGTCGAACAGCGGCACCAGCTCGCAGACGCAGACCTTGCCGGCGTGCTTGCGCAGCACGTCCACGAGCTGCAACCGGATCGGGTCCCCGAGGGCCTTGGCGACCTCCGCCATCCGCAGCGCATGGTCACGCTGAACGTCCGGATAGACGACGGGCTCACAGCAAGGCGAGCCGTTGGCGCGCTTCTGCTTGGGCAACAGCTCCAAATCGACAGGCATCGATCTACTTATATCAATAACACTCACATATGTCGATGTAATACGATCGGGGCGATGAACACGCCTCCGCTCGCTCGCCGTCTGCTTGCCGAGCTGCTCGGCTCGGCATTCCTCGCGGCGCTCGTGATCGGCTCTGGCATCGCGGCGCGGACACTCTCCCCGGGCGACACCGGCATCGAGCTGTTCGAGAACGCCGCCGCCACCGCCGCGGGGCTGTTCGCGATCATCCTCATGTTCGGACCCGTCTCGGGCGGGCACTTCAACCCGGTCGTGTCGCTCGCCGACGCGGCGTTCGGTGGCCTTCCGTGGCGCGACGCCCTCGCCTACATCCCGACACAGAGCGCCGGCTGCGTGCTCGGCGCCGTCACGGCCAACGGCATGTTCGAGCTCGGCGCCGTGACGATCTCGACACACCACCGCGCCTCATCCGCGCACCTGCTCTCCGAGGCGATCGCCACCGCCGGCCTCGTGCTCGTGATTTTCTCCCTCGCTCGCACGCGGCGCTCGCACACAACACCCGCGGCGGTCGGCGCGTACATCGGCGCCGCCTACTTCTTCACCAGCTCCGCAAGCTTTGCCAACCCCGCCATCAGCATCGGGCGCATCTTCTCCAACACCTTCGCCGGGATCGCGCCCGCCTCCGTTCCCGCCTTCATCCTCGCGCAACTCGCCGGCGGCGCACTCGCCGTGCTCACGATCAAGGCTCTGTACCCCGGCGTCACCCCAGCGGACGCCTCAGACGTGCTCCTCCCCCACTCCGAGCGTCCAGCGACCGCAAGCCAGGCCGCCGCAAGCTAGGTCTAGATGGCAACCGTCCTGTTCGTCTGCCTGCACAACGCCGGTCGCTCGCAGATGAGCCAAGCGCTGCTCCAGCGCATCGCAGGCGACCGGCACACCGCGATCTCCGCCGGCACGACCCCCGCTGAGCACGTACACCCCGAGGTCGTGGAGGTCATGCGCGAGCTCGACATCGACCTCGCGGACCGCAAGCCCCAACTCCTCACGCGCCAGCTCGCCGAACAGGCCGACATGGTCGTCACGATGGGCTGCGGCGACGCCTGCCCTTACATCCCCGGCAAGCAGTACGTCGACTGGGATCTACCCGACCCGAATGGGCGACCGATCGCCGAGGTCCGCGCGGTACGCGACGAGATCAGCCGGCGAGTCGCCGGTCTGCTCGAGCGACTATCGGGCCGGCAGTGACGACACGACGTACTCGGGTAGCTCCTACGCCCGCAGCAGCTCGTCGAGCGACTTCGGTTCGAAGTAGCTGGAGTGCGTGAGCTTGATCGTCTCTAGCGAGTCGGCACTGAGCAGCACCACATCGAGATCCCGAGGCCCAAGCGCTTTGCGCTCGGCCTCCTGGTGGGCGTCCTGCGCGGTCTCATAGTCTGTACCGAACTCGACGACGGTCGTCTCCTGGCGCGCTACGTCGCGCGTCACGAGGAAGTGCTTGATGTCGTCGTCTGGGCTCATCTTGATCATGCCGAGGGCGGCGCGCGTATCGTCAACGATGGCAGGTGATTGCCGCGCGTAGCGAGAGGTCGGCCATTGGTGTCGCCCCGGGCGCATAGTGCAACCGCCAGCCCCGGCCCCGCCGCAGCCGCAATCTTGACCGCCTCCGGACCAACGGGTATCGTCTTATCAAGGGGGTCTGCCGATACGGGGGATCGGTTGGTCTTGGTACGGTCGGGTCTCGGGCGCCGCCTGGGAGCCGGCCACTTCTTCGAGCGTGGAGGCAACGCGATGAAAATGGCCACGGCCAGACGCAGTGCCGTTCCGACGGGTCGATCCATGGGTTTGCTGCTCGTGCTCGCGGCATTCTTCGTGCTGGCGGCTTCCGCCTCGGCGGCGGTCGACCGGTGGGGCACCTACGCGGGCGCACACTTGGGCGACACGGAGACCGTCCCGACCGCCATCCCGAACCTCAAGAACGTCGTCGCCGTCGACGCCAGCAACATGTCGACCTACGCGCTCGAGTCCGACGGAACGGTCTGGGCGACCGGCGGCAACGGCCGCGGTGAGCTCGGCGACGATTCGTTCGCCGAATCGGCACCCGAAGCCGTGCAGGTCCAGTTCCCGGCGGGCGTGAAGATCGTCGCCATCGGTGAGGCGGAGGACTCGGGCTTCGCCGTCGACTCGACGGGCCAGGGCTGGACCTGGGGTGAGGCGCTATGCACCAGCTCACAGCAGGCGCTCACGCCCGAAAAGGTGCACGGCATCACGAGCGCCGTCGCGGTGCAGGGCGGCGAGCGTCACGTCCTCTGGCTGATGAAGAACGGGACCGTCGAGACCTGCGGCGACAACGGCAGCGGACAGTTGGGTGTCGGTCCGCTCGTCGAACGGGCCAAGACGCCGGTGCTCGTCCCGGGCCTCTCGAATGTCGTGGAAGTGTCCGCCGGCGAGAAATCCTCGTGCGCCCTCACCGCATCCGGAGCGGTCTACGACTGGGGCTCGAACCTCAACGGGCAGGTCGGCAACGGCGAAGAAGAACAGGAAGCGGTCTACGAACCCTTCCACGTCCCCCTCGCCGGCCCCGCGAGCAACATCTCCTGCGGGGGTCTGCTCCCACACAACGGGACCTCGCTAGCGCTAGTCAACGGCGAAGTGATCGGATGGGGCGCTGACAAAGGCGGCCAGATCGGCGACGAAGAAGGCGAAAACAAACCGCTACCGACCCCGACGGGGCTACATTTCGCGCGCGTTGTCGCAGGCGGCGTCGAGTCCTTCGGTCTAACCGCGAGCGGCGAACTGTACGGATGGGGCTACAACGCCGAACACTGTCTCGGGGTGCCCAAGAAAACCACGACGAACCGGCGCTAGTCGCCACGCACGTGCTCGCCGTGTCCGCGACGGCGAACAACTCGATGGACCTGACCAGCGCCCCGTAAGGAGCCAATCGCACGGGCGCGTTCGGCGCTCGTGCGATCCTCCCGCGGGGCTAACGACGCTCGAGCACCACGACCGGGATCTCCCGCTCGGTCCTGGCCTGATATTCGTCGTACGCGGGCCACACCTCGCTCATCAGCGACCACAGGCGCGCGCGCTCATCGCCCGTGGCCGTGCTTGCCCGCACGGGCACCGTCTCGCCGGGCACCTCGATCGTGATCTCCGGGTTGGCCAGCAGGTTCTCATACCAGCCCGGGTTCGCGGGCGCGCCGCCCTTGGACGCGACGACGATCCAGCGATCGCCGTCGGTGCGGTGGATCAGGGGCGTCGTCCGGGGCTCGCCCGAGCGCCGTCCGACGGTGCTCAGCAGCAGGATCGTCGTGCCGCGCCAGTGATAGCCGCGCTCGCCGCCCGTCTCGCGATAGACGCGGACATGCTCCTCTCCGAACAGCTCATCGTCGGTGTCGGCCATCGCCCGCGAGTCTAGCGCCGCGTTCCGGCGCACACGAGAGCGCATGCGTGCTACTGATCTGTCGATGACGCCCGACCCCCACCCCGCCGCCAGCCGTGCGCAGCGCGCGAGCTCGTTCGCGCAGCGTCGCCGACGAGTACGAGCGCGGGCGCCCGGGCTATCCGCGCGAGGCGATCGAGTGGCTGCTCGGCGCCGACCCGCTCGACGTGCTCGACCTGGGCGCGGGCACCGGCAAGCTGACGAGCGCGCTGCTCGATGCGGGCCATCGCGTGACCGCGGTCGAGCCGCTCGCCGAGATGCGCGCGATCCTCAGCTCCACGCTGCCGCGCGCGCAAGCGCTCGACGGGCACAGCCGAGCAGCTGCCGCTGGAGGACGCGAGCGTCGATGCCGTCACCGTCGGCGCCGCCTTTCACTGGTTTGACGAACGCGCCGCCCGGGCCGAGATCAGGCGCGTGCTGCGCGCTCCCGGGCGTGCTCGGGCTGCTCGGCAACGCGTTCGACATCTCCGCGACCGTGGGTGGCCAGCGTGCGCGAGATCCTCGGGCCACCCGCGATCCAGCGACCCGGCCACTGGCCCTCGGTGGAGGATCTGCGCGAGGACTTCGTCGAGGTCGAGGACCGCGAGTTCCCGCACGAGCAGCGCATCGACCGCGCGAGCCTGCGCGACCTGGCGAGCTCGCGCAGCAGCCTCGCGATGATGCCCGCCGAGCGAACGCGAGCAGGTCCTCGCGAGCCTCGATCGGCTGTGGGAGCAGGAGCCCGAGCTGGTCGGGCGCACCGAGGCGCTGCTGCCGTGGCTGCGCACGGGCGCGACGCTGTAGGCAGCCTCGTTGAGGATCCCACGACCTACGCCGCGACCGCTGTAGGCACGAGGCGAGCGACGACGATGATCCACCTGTCCCAGCGGATTCCTGCCGAGCCCCTCGAGCAACGGCTTCTATCTTGGGGCCGCTGTTCGTCCACTTCTACGGCCTCGCCTACGTCTTCGCCGTGCTCGCCGCGGTGAGCGATCACCGTGCGCCGCTGGGAGGCGCTCGGCGGCGATCGCCAGCTCGTCTACGACGTCGCGCTGTGGGGCTTTCCCGCCGGCGTGATCGGGGGGCGGCTGTACTTCCTCGCCACCAGCTGGAACGAAGTTCCGCCGCACTGGTGGGGGCCGTTCGCGGTCTGGAAGGGCGGCCTTGGCATCTGGGGCGGGATCGCGCTCGGCACGCTCGCCGGCATCTGGGTGCTGCGCCGCCACGGCGCGAACGTCGCGCAGTTCATGGACGCCGCCGCCCCGGCGCTGCTCGTCGCGCAGGCGATCGGGCGGATCGGCAACTACTTCAACCAGGAGCTGTTCGGCCTGCCCAGCAAGCTGCCGTGGGCGCTTGAAATCTCCCCCGCGCACCGCCCCGCCGCCTACGCGCAGTACGCCACCTTCCAGCCCACGTTCCTGTACGAGCTGATCTGGAACCTGCTGCTCGCCGGCGCGCTCGTGTGGCTCGGCAAGCGGCGCAGCATCACGCCCGCCGGGCCTGTTCGCGCTGTACGTCGCGGGCTACTCGTTCGCGCGCATCGGCGAGGAGCTCCTGCGCGTCGACCCCGCGCACCACATCTTCGGGCTGCGGCTGAACCTGTACGTCGCGAGCATCCTGTGCCTCGCCGGCCTTGCGTGGTTCGTGCGCATCCAGCGCGCTAGCCTGCCTGCTCGTGGCTGACACCAGCACGATCGCCTCGCTCGCCACCGCCGGCGGCACGCTCGTGCTCGCGATCGCCACGTTCTCCTCCACCCGCTCGGCCAACCGCGCCGCGCGGGTGTCCGAGCAGGCGCTAACGTCGGGCTGCGCCCGCTGCTGTTCAACGCCCGCCCACAGGACCCGCCGCAGAAGGTCGGCTTCATCGATGACCACTGGCTGCGGCTGCGCGACGGGCTCGCCGCCGTGCAGGAGTCCGACGGCAACCTCTACCTCGCGATGCCGCTGCGCAACGTCGCCTCCGGGATGGCCGTCCTGCACGGATGGCACCTGTGGACGCAGCGCGTCGACCGACGAGCGCACCTCCCGACACAGCGCCCGCCAGCGAGGACTTCCGCCGGCTGCAGCGCGACCTGTACGTGCCCGCCGGCGACGTCAGCTTCTGGCAGGCGGCCCTGCGCGACCCCGAGGACCCGTTGTATCGACCGCTGCTGCGATGCGATCCGCGCGCGCACCGCCCTCAGCGTCGACATCCTCTACGGCGATCACGACGGCGGCCAGCGCACGATCACCCGCTTCTTCCTGACCCCGCGTACGAACGCCGACGACGATGAGCCCTGGTTGTGGATGTGCACCACCTCGCGGCACTGGTACCTCGACCGCGCCGACCCGCGCTAGCGGGCGCTTGTCGGCGCGTCCCCCGGAGTCGAGGCTGGGCGGCGCGCCGGATCAGACCGGCGCGCGCCCGTACTGCGCGCCCGCTCCTATTCTTCGTGGCCGGTGAATTCGATCACCTGCTGGAAGGTCGAGCGGTTGGTCCAGCTCATCGTGAAGTGGAACAGCCGGGTCGGGCGGGAATTCGATCCGCACCGCCGGCGCTCGCCACGCGGACGGGTTCGCGCCCTGGCTGGCCTTCAGTCCTTCGGCCGCCGTCTGGATCGCGGCCCACAGCGATTCCCGGCACGCTTCCAGGCTGCCGTTGCCGCAGTAGTGGCGGCTGTAGGGCCCTGCGACCGGCAGGCCGAGCTCGCTGCGCAGGTCCTTGTATACGTAGCCGTACCAGCCGCTGTCGAACGACGAGCCGCCCGAGTTCGGCGGGTTGTCCGGTCGCCGTTCATCGACTCGAATTCCGGCATCAGTTCGCCGAGCACCGGACCCGAGCACCGCTTCGGCGATCGGCGTCCAGGCGGCGTCCATGACCGCCGCCGCCGGGGCTTCGGGCTGGTTTACGCCGTACAGGCTCGCGCCTTCTTCGACCCATTTGTCGACCATGCCCGCCGCTTCGTTCGGCGAGTTTGCTCGGCGCCGGGCCGCCGGCGAGCACCTGCTCGATCATCGGCCAGACCTTCACCGCGCGCAGGTCCTGCGTGGCGGCCCTGTTCATGATCCGACGACCTTTGTCCTCGGTCACGCCTCCTTCTTGAACCCGTGAACAGCTGCACGCGGTGCACCGGGCCGTAGGAGAAGTTTTCCGAGGCCGCACCCCATTCGGGCGCCGGCTTGTTGTTCCAGCTGAGCAACGTGTCGCTCGCGGGGTTGACTTCGTGCGGGTGCTGTTCGGCGAGAGGAAGCCGCTGCCAGTTGTATTCGCCGTTGCCCAGCGTCGGCAGGCTCGGGTCGGTGCCCGGAGCGAGGATCGGCAGGCGCCCGGTCGAGAAGTAGGCGATGTTTTCGCTGTCGATGTAGGCCATGTTGAACGTCGTCTCGAGTTTGTTCGCGGCTTCGAAGAACTCTTCGGGCGAGTGCACCTGCTCGGAGTCGAAGCGCGCTGAACGCCAGCTCGCCAGCCGGCTCGCGGCCGCGGTCGGCACGGTCGTTGGCGACCGCGTACGGCGCGCCTTTGACCATCACCGTGCCGCTGACCGGCCCGTACACGCTTTCTTTGAAGTACACCTCGTGTGCGGGTTCGCTTGCCGAGCGCACCGATTTCACCGGCGTCGAACGTCGTCATCGGGATGCATTTGCCTTCGTATTCGTAGTCTTCGGTTTCGCGCGTGACCGGCCCGTCTTCGGGGTTGCACAGCTTCAGCAGGAACTGCTGCGTGTTCTCGCTGCTCGCGCTCGTCAGGCTCCACGCGAAGTCGCGCCCGCGGCCGATGAACACGTACGGCGAGATCGGCGCGACGATCCCCTCGGCTTCGATGCCAGGACCGCTGAACTGCGCCTGGAAGACGATCTCGGGGTAGAAGTAGCCGAGCTGTGGCCCCATCACCGCGACCGGGTGTTTGCTCTTCGGTGCGCCGGCGCCGACCAGCAGGAAGTTCGACGCTTTGCGTTGCGATGCGCGCGCGCCGGTCGCCGCTTTGACGGCCGACGGGCTCTCCGAGCCGGGTTCGATCACCAGCGCCCCGGGGGTCGGCCCGGTCGGCACCCCGTCATACGGGAACGGCTTGGTGGCCGTCGTCGGCGCTTCCGGGTCGTTGACCTCCTGCAGGTCGCGGAAGATCTTCAGTCCTTCGGTTTCGCCGTACTTGGCCTGTAGCCGTGCCAGGAAGTTCGAGTTGGCGACTTCGTTGCCGCCGCCGTTGCCGAAGATCGAGCCGATGAACGCAAAGCCCGCGATCGCGTCCGCGAGCGTCACCGTGGGCAGGCGCTGGCCGATTCGGGCAGCGTCTGCTCGTAGCCGTTGATGCCTTCCGCCCATTCTTCGAGGTCTTCGATCACCTGTTCGCCTTCGGGCCCTTCTTCGATCAGCACTTTCTTCTGTTCTTCGACGCATTTGATCGCCTCGGCGCTCGGCTTGAACGAGCGATCGGTGAGCAGCAGTTCGAAGGGGTTGATGCCCGGGATGCTCAACGCCGCCGCGAACGCGGGGCCGAGGCCGAGCTGCAAGCAGCAGCCCGCGATCCTGCGCAGCGACCCAGCCGGACCCGTACATGACATCGCCGCGGGTCGCGCCGAAGATATGCGGGATGTCGTGGCTGTCGCGCCAGATTTCCAGCCCCGGCACGGCTCGTGAACTCCTCCGTGTCGCCCGCCTGGTGGGGTTCGTGGAACTTCTCGGAGACGTAGTCCTTTTCGAGGTTGCGTTTGGCTGACTTTGCTCCCCGAGTGGCGTCAGCTTGTTGTACAGTTCGCCCTGGTCGCTGGAGAATGGGCCCGCGACGATGCCGCCTTCCTCGCCTGGGGCGAGGATCTGGTACGCGCCGCCCCGAGAAGTCCGTCGACGCTCGCGCCAGCGGACGCTGCGCCGAGCGCCAGTATCAGACAGCCGGCGCACCAGTGCCAGCAGCCACGCGCCAGAGCCCGCAGTGCTCCGCGTACTCGCAACGATCCTTCGCCGGCAACCCCCACGCCGCTGCATCGCCCGCCTCCTTGCCGCCCGGCCGACAGCGCCCCGGGCAATCGTCTCCTCCCTCGGTGGGACGATCCTATCACCAGCTGTCAACCCCTGGTCCCAGAACAGCCGCCCGGCTCTCGCGTTCCGGCGTGTCAGTGTGGCCCGCGCAGCTCGCCCAGGAAGTACGCGATCGCCTGGTTGAGCAGCTCGGCGCGCTCCCATTGCAGGAAGTGGCCCGCGCGCTGCACGACGAACGGCCCGATCAGCTCGCTGAAGGCGACTTCGCACATCTGCGGGAACTGCCTCCAGATGACGTGGTCCTCGGCGCCGTAGAGCGCGAGCGTCGGCACGGCGCTGACCTCGAAGAAGCGCGGCGACTCCGACAGCGGCGCGCGTCCCGAGCGCGCTCTCGTAGTTGCCCCACCCGGCGCGCAGCCGCTGCGCGTCTGCGAACGGCTCGGTCATGAAGTCCACCTGCTCGCGCGAGAACGTGCCCGGCGCAGCCCAGAAGCGATGGCCGTAGAACTCGCCCACGTAGCGGCGGCGGCGCTCGGGGCTGTCGAGCTCCCCGGCCAGCGCGTCGGCTTCGCGTCCCTGGCGCACGAAGTAGTCCGCGGCCATCCGCAGCTCCGGTGGCGATGCGACCGTCAGGCCGGCGGCCTCGTACTCCTGCGGCAGCAGCGGCAGCACGCTGTTGAACAGCACCTGGCGCTCGACGAATCCCGGCGAAGCGCAGCGCCAGATCCTGGACGACGCCGCCGCCGAGGTCGCCGCCCACGGCGCTGCAGCGCTCGTGACCGAGCACCTCCGCCACCAGCGCATGCATGTCGCGCGCGTGCGCGGCGAGGTCGTAGAAGCCGTCCGGCGCGAGGCCCGAGTCGCCGAAGCCGCGCAGATCGGGGACGATCACCTCAAAGCCAGCGCGCGCCAGCGGCTCGATGTTGCGCCACCAGATGCGCTTTGTCTCAGGCCAGCCGTGGAGCAGCAGCAGCGGGTAGCCGCCCTGCCCCGCGCGGATGTAGGCGATGTCCACGCCGGGGCGCACCTCGGCGTGCTCGAGCGAGAAGGTGTCGGGGCTCGCCGTCTCCTGCATCGCAGCGCAACGATATACGGGCCTTTGGCCTCGCGCAGCCTTCCGCGGCGCACGTTCGACCCTTGGTCTGGCTGGCTCCTAGAGCTCCAGGAAGCGCAGCACGACGCGGCCAAGCACGATCACGTCGCCGCTCGTGCAGGTCGGCCTGCTGGACGCGCCGCCCGTTGACGAACGTGCCGTTGGCGCTGCGGTCATCGAGGATCCGCGCGCCCGATGGGCGCGGGACGAGGATCGCGTGCCGGCGCGAGACGGAGTTGTCGTCGAGGCGCAGCTCCGCGGCGAGCCCGCGTCCGACGTGCATCACATCGCTCCGCGAGCGGGATCAGCAGCGTCTGCTCGGGACCCTGGATCTCGATGTAGCGGCCGGGCTCCGACGGGCTCGATCGGCACGGCCCTGTGGAGCTCTCGCTCGACCAGGCAGGCGGTCGGGTCGAACCTCTCGGTGATCCCATCGACGGCGGCGGGGGTGAGTGTCTGTGCGCGGCATGCCAACAGGAATACCCGACGCTGCTCACGCGAACCTCAACCGTCGTGAAGAAATACGGAATAAACCTCTCCGGGCGCGAACCGAGGCTGCGGCAGTGCGCCGCTATACGAGCGTCGCCGTGCGCGAGTTGGCGCTCGCCGCCTCGCCGGCGCCGCTGGCGTGCCCGGACTTCCCTTCGGCCTTGCGCCGCGCCATGCGCTTGGAGCTCAGCCAGCCCCAGCCGCCGACCGCGACCACGGGCACGACGTACATCATCGAGATGTACCAGTGCATCAGGCAGGCGAGCGGTGCCATCGCGGCAAAATCTACCACGCCGCCACCACGCCGCTACCACGCCTCCTCCGCCGAGCCGCCGAGGCCGCGGGCCTGCCCGCCCCCGCCCCCGGCCGGCGCCGCGCGCGCACGCCGGCGTCGCACGAACACCACGAACGCGAGCCCGGCGATCACGATCGCGACGCCGAGGATGATCACCGCGAGCGGTGCCTTGGAGCTCTCGGGCGTCCAGAACAGCTGCCCGTCGATCGCGCCCTTGCTACTGCCGACCGAGATCGGCACCGCCCAGCTGAAGATCAGCGTCCGCTTGCTCTTGTTCTTGACCTTCGTGGGCGGCACCGGCGACATCCAGTGGATGCGATGGTCATGCCATTCGAACTGGCCCGTGCGGTCGATCACTTCCCACTTCGGTGGCGCGCTCGCGCTCGGCGATCGGCGGCACCGTCACCTGGGCATAGAAGTTCGTGTTCAGGTAGGTCGCCGGCGAGCGCACGTTCTGCTCGGCGGTGCCGTTGGCGAGCACGCGGGCGTAGGGTTCGCCTTCGTAGCCGTAGATCGTCACCGTCTTGCCCGTGTGGTTGGTCATCAGCATGCGGTCGGCGAACTCGAGCACCTGGAAGCTCAGCCCGGGGACGCTCGGCGTGACCGCGGTGATGTTCGATCGGTACTCGTAGCTCGAGCCCTGGTCGTTGATCGGGTTGGACGCCTCGGTGGACGTCGACACGGAAGCCGCCGCGGCGCCCGCTCGCGCCCGCGAAAGCCACGAGCGCCACGAACGCGGCACCCAGGAGCGCGGGAAGCAGACGGCGGGCCACAGCTTCGGAAACCGTAGCGCAGCGCTGACGCTGCTCATGTGCCCACCGCGGAGAGCAGCCACAGCCCGAAGCTCGTGAACGCGACCATCACCGCGAGCATCCAGTACTGGCTGCGCACCGCCTCTTCGGGGTCCTTGTAGAGCACGAGCGCGCGGTCGTGCGCGAGCGCGAGGCCGCCCACGTGGCCGCTGACGAGCGCGGCCACCTGCACGTACCAGATCGCCGCGTAGGAGATCAGGTGGTAGTCGATCTGAAAGCCGCTGGTGCCGAACAGGTTCGAGCCGTTGCCGAGCGGGTCCGAGGCGAGGTAGACCATCGCCTGGCTCTGCCACAGAAGCAGCGAGAAGTAGTGCGCGAGCACGTAGGCGAAAGCGATCGGGACGAGCGAGTGCACGAACGTGCGCGTCAGCGTGTGGCGGTCGTAGCGGTCGCTGACGCTGTGCACGCCGAAGATACCCACCCGGTAGACGGCGCTGATCAGCAGGATGCAGAACACCAGGCCGACCGAGTACGCGAGCTCCTGCGCCGGCGTCGGGATTGAAGCCGAGGCCTTCGAACAGGCTCTGCAGGCTCGGCTCGTTGTTGCGCCAGATGCCGCCGTTGGAGAAGCCGTCGAACGTGGTCGTGCCGATCTGCGCGCAGATGAACGCGACCGTGCCCGCGCGGATCTCCAGGTCGGTGACGCCGCTGAGCGGCCGGCGCAGGTACACGACCCCGTCGTCGCGGCGCACGAGCGCCGAGAGCTTGGACAGCAGGTTGAAGTAGACGCCGAACCCGTCCGCCTGCGAGCTCCACTCCTCGACCCCGAACAGCGCCATCCCGACGAGCATCACCAGGAAGTACGCCAGCGACAGCGCCGCCAGCGTCGACGGGCGGTCTTTTTCGACGTAGATCAGCTCGAGCCAGGCGAAGCCCACGATCCCGGCGAGCGCGGGCCACAGGCCGAGCCAGCGCGGATAGCGAAGCAGCGGCTCGCCCGGGCGCCCTCGGCGCAGCAGCGCGGCGCACACCCGCGCGCACGTCCGCCACGGGCTGAGCGCGCGGAAGATGTCCCCGAAAAGCACGCTCGCGACCGGCATGCCGACCCAGAAGATGACGTAGATGAACGTCACCGAGAAGTTCGCCTGCGTGACCTGCGCGCCGGCGAAGCCGCTGTAGACGACGAGCGCGAACAGGAACACACCGAACAGCCCCGCCAGCCATTCGAGCACCCGTGGCAGCTTGAACAGCCTGCGCAGCCGCGGCTGCTGTAGCTGCGGGCGCGTCCACATCGTGGACAGCGCCACGAACGAGACGACGAGCACGATCGCCGCCGTCCAGCTGAACAGCCACACGGGGATCGGCAGATCGGCCTTGCCGACGATCCCGTGCGCATCGGCGCTCGCCGGCAGCGCCAGCGCCACCAGCCCAAGCCCGCCGAGCAATGGCGCCAGCATGCGACGGGAGGGGGCTCTCATGCGCGAGGGAGTCTAGGCAACCGCACGCTTGGGACTCGCCGCCCGGGCTGCCCTCGCGTACCCTGGGGCTGCATGTCGAGCGCTCCGTTCGCCGCCTCCACCGCGACCTCCGCCGCGTTCCAGCTCGGGCCGCTGGCGATCCTCGGGCTGCTCTACGCCCGCCGCGCGCACACGCTCGCCGAAGACGACCATCCGGTGCCGGGCTGGCGCCAGGCGTGCTTCTACGGCGGCTTCGTCGTGATCGGCGTCGCGCTCACCTCGCTCGGCGCGGCCAGCCAGGACCTGCTGTGGGTGCACATGATCGAGCACCTGCTGCTCGGCGACATCGCCGCGCTGCTGATCGTGCTCGGCCTCACGGGGCCGCTGCTCGCGCCGGTCCTGCGCATCAGGCTGTTCGACCGCCTACGCGCGCTCTCGCACCCAGCGATCGCGTTCCCGCTATGGGCGATCGACCTGTACGCCTGGCACATTCCCCTCTTCTACCAGGCCGCGCTGCGCCACTCGGGCATCCACGCGCTCGAGCACGCGATGTTCCTCGGCTTCGGCATCAACATGTGGATGTGCCTGTTCGGCCCGCTGCCCACGCCGAGCTGGTTCGGCAACCTCGGCAAGCTGATCTACATCGTCGGCGTGCGCCTCGCCGGCACGGTGCTCGGCAACATCTTCCTGTGGTCGGGCACGGTCTTCTACCCGTACTACCTGAAAGGCGACGCGCACTTCCACATCTCGCCGCTCGCCGACCAGAACATCGCCGGGGCGATCATGATGGTCGAGGAGTCGATCCTCACGCTCGGCCTGTTCTGCTGGCTGTTCCTGCGCACCGCGCGCGAGAGCGAGGAGCGCCAGGAGCTGCTCGACTACGCGCACACGCAGGGGCTCGAGCTCAGCGACGCGCGGGCCGCCCGCGCGGTCGCCGCCGGGCGCGGCACGGAGCTGCGCCAGCGGCTGCAGGCGCGCGTCGAGGACCCCGAGCAGCCTCCGCAGCGAGCTACGACGCAGGAGGAAGCCGCACGCGTGCAGGCCGGCTCCGGCGCATCCGAGCGCCCCTAGGCGCTACGCTGCGCGCATGTGCGCCGGTTGCGCAATGGCGGCGGCCTCCGCCGCGAGCGGATTCAGAACGTGGATGCAGAGCCACAACATCCCGTGGCTGACCCCACGCCGGATGCGCCGTCTGACGATCGCCGCGATGTGCGCCGCCGGCGTCGTCTCGACGATCGGCTTCAGCGGCTCGACCCCCGCGACCGCCAGCGCCGGCCACGCGAGCACAGCAACTGTCGCGCATCACAGCTCCTCTCGCTGATACCCGTTAGGGCGCCGCTGAGCAAGTGAGGCAAGGACGCAGGAAGCGTGGCGTGCTTGGCACGCGAGCGACCGAGGACACAGCCTCACGCCGCTCAGCGGTGTCCTAACCCCCTGCTACAGCCGGGAGAATCGTTAGCTCCGCGCCGTCGGTCACGGGCGTGGCGAGCCCGTCGAGGAAGCGGATGTCTTCGCCGGCGAGGTACACGTTGACGAAGCGCCGCAGCGAGCCGTCGTCGTCGGCGATGCGCACGCGCAGCTCCCCGTGGAGCTCGAACAGCCCGTCCAGCACCTCCTGCACGGTCGCGCCGTCGATCTGCGCCTCCGCCTCGCCGCCGGCCGCCGAGCGCAGCTGCGTTGGGATCTTGACGACGACGCTCATCAGGCGGTCACCGCCTCCGCGACACCCGCCTCGAACGCCTGCACGGTGGGCTCGATCGTGGTGGTCTCGAACGTGCCGCGCACGGCGTCCAGCGTCTTCAGGCCCTCGCCGGTGATCACCAGCACGACGCGCTCGTCCGGGTCGATGTCACCGCGCGCGGCGAGCTTGGCCAGCACGGCGGTGGTGACGCCGCCCGCGGTCTCGGTGAAGACTCCCGTCGTCTCAGCCAGCAGCTTGATGCCCGCGCGGATCTCCTCGTCGCTGACCGCGTCGACCGAGCCGCCGGAGCTGCGCGCGAGCTCGAGCGCGTACGGCCCGTCGGCGGGGTTTCCGATCGCAAGCGACTTGGCGATCGTGTGAGGCTTGACCGGGCGGCAGACGTCGTGGCCGTCGGCGAACGCGCTCGCCACCGGCGAGCAGCCCTCAGCCTGGGCGCCGTTCATACGCGGCAGCTGACCTTCGAGCAGCCCAAGCTCGGTCCACTCCTGAAAGCCCCTCGCGATTTTCGTGAACAGCGAGCCCGACGCCACCGGCACCACGCAGCGATCGGGCAGCTCCCAGCCCAGCTGCTCGGCGATCTCGAACGCGAGCGTCTTGGAGCCCTCGGCGTAGTACGGGCGCAGGTTGATGTTCACGAACGCCCAGTCGCGCTCGGCGCACAACTCCGTGCACAGGCGGTTGACGTCGTCGTAGTTGCCCTGCACGCCCACGAGCCGCGTTCCGTAGACGCCGGTCGCGAGGATCTTCTGCTCCTCAAGGTCCGCCGGGATGAACACGTAGGACTCGAGGCCCAGCGCCGCCCCGTGCGCGGCGACCGAGTTGGCGAGGTTGCCCGTCGAGGCGCACGCGATCGTCTCGAAGCCAAGCTCACGCGCACGCGTGACGGCGACCGACACGACGCGATCCTTGAACGAGTGGGTCGGGTTGGCGGCGTCGTTCTTGACCCACACCTCGCGCAGGCCCAGGCGCTCCGCGAGCCTGTCGGCGCGGATCAGCGGCGTGCAGCCGGCCGGCAGGCCCACGCGCGAGGCCAGGCGGCCCGAGGGGCCGGGAGGCCCGCCGGCAAGCGGCAGGAAGTCGGCATAGCGCCAGATGTTCTGCGGGCCGCCCTGGATGCGCCGGCGCAGCTCGCCGACATCGCCGACGGTGCGGCTGTGGTCGTAGGCGACCTCCAGCGGCCCGAAGCAGCGCTCGCACACGTACAGCGCCTCCAGCGGATACTGCGCCTTGCACTCCTTGCACTGAAGATGACTTACAGCCATTTGGGGCCTCCTTCGCTATTGCCTTCGCCTTGTCACGTGTGGCGAAGAGCGCGAGGCCCGGCCACACATCACCTGGAATTGGCACCTTCCCGCCTGTGACTTGGCGGTGGTTGCCGGGGTTTCATAGGGCCAGGCCCTCCACCCCTCTGGATGTGTACATCTGTAGGGCGGCAGTCTAGCAAGCCTGTCGGCGAACGCAAGCGAGCCCTGGACGCACGGACGATCGCGGGTAACGTCGCGTCGTGCTCGGTGTAGGCGAAGCCGTGAGCACCCCCACCGACACCCACGACGAGCTTACCGGCCAGGCCGACGCGCCCTTCCGCTTCGCCTCGCCGGAGAGCAAGCGGCGGATGCTGATCATCGTCAACCCGTACGCGACGACCGTCTCCGACCGGCTGCGCCACCTTGTCGTGTACGCGCTGCAGGGCCGCTTCGAGGTCGACGCGGTCGACACCGAGGCGCGCGGGCACGCCACCGAGCTGTGCCGCGAGGCCGCGCACGAGGGCTATGACGTGGTCGTCGCCTTCGGCGGCGACGGCACCGTCAACGAAGCCGCCAACGGGCTGCTCGGCTCCCCCACGCCGCTGTGCTGCCTGCCGGGCGGCTCGGCCAACGTGTTCGGCAAGATGCTCGGGATCCCCGGCGATGTCGTCGACGCGACCGAGCACCTGCTCGCGATGGCCGACGACTGGCGTCCCCGCAAGGTCGATCTCGGCGTCGTCAACGGCCGCTGCTTCACGTTCGCCTCGGGGCTCGGGCTCGACGCGAGCGTCGTCGAGCGAGTCGATGCCAACCCCAGGATGAAGGCTCGCCTTGGGCCGTACTTCTTCACGTGGGTCGCCGTGAGCACGTTCCTGCGCCGCTACGTGGTCTCGCCCCCGCGACTGCAGGTGCACGCCGGCAATGGGCAGGAGCCGCTCCTGGGCGTCACCGCGATCGTCCAGAACGGCTCGCCGTTCACCTACTTCCAGAACCGCCCGATCGAGATCGCCGACGGCGCGGCGCTGGATTCTGGCGCGCTCGCCGGCGGCGTGCTGCACAGCGCGACGCTGCTGTCGATGCCATCGATCGCCTGGCGCGCGTTCTCGCGGCGAGCGCGCGTGAGCCGACACCGCCAGATCAGCCCGCTGCATGACCTGCACGAGCTGACCGTGCGCAGCGCGGACGAGCGCCCATTGCCGCTGCAGGTCGACGGCGACTACCTCGGCGAGGTCAGCGAGGCCCGCTACTCGATCCTGCCGCAGGCGCTGAACGTCGTCGCCTAGTGATCGTGTCGAGGATTCTCGCTCGCGGGTGCTGTGCGTGGATGTCGGTGAGCGCGAGGTTTGCGGCTGTCGCCGGTAGGTACTCGTATGCAAGAAACCGGTAGATGTGGGCGCCGAAGACGATCTCGACCGGATGGAAGGTTTTGGGTTCCACGTAGGCGAAGGCGTCGGCGTGGATCGCCGGGCGGCCGGGCGGCAGCGGCGGCGCATCGGCCGGCGGCTGCTGCGGAAGAGAGATATCGATTCGCTGCACGGTGCGGCCGCTGAGTTGCGTGGTGCCAGCGACGCGCGCCCTGCCTTCGGTGATCGCGGCCCGAAGCGCCGCGACCGGGTCGGCGCCGTTTTCAATGATCTGATCGTGTGGGCCGGGCAGCGAGGGGCCAAGTTCGACTTTCAGCCGTGCCCGCAGCAGATTGTTCGAGGGCAGGAAGGTGAGTGTCGGGCGCAGGCCGTCCACGGCACCGCCGAGTTCGAACCGCTGCCCGGCGATCCCGCGCTGGACCCGCCTCAGCACGCCGTTGGCATCGGACCCGCCGAAGCCGAGTCTCACGCCGTAGGTGTAGGCGAGGCCGCTGCCGCCGAGGCGCCCTTCATCAGATCCGCTCCGTGGCAGCAGGACCGTCCTGTAGCGATGTGGGTGGTTGCCTTCGATCCAGAGCTGCTCGGGGCCGAAGGTCACCGCCTGCCCACGCTCGGGGTTACCCGCTTCGGGAGTGATCGTCGTCTCCCAACGCTCATAGAGGACGGTTCCACGCGTCGGTGTGAGCGCCGCGGCAGCCCTGGCGAGAAAGTCCGATGACCCACCGGACGGCGCGAGCGCGACCACGACAATCGTTGCGGCGGCAGCGCAAAGAGCCAGGCTCACAAGCACACCGCTGGCTCTCGACGAGAGCCCCCGCCGCCGGTTGGCCGCAGCCGATGCGCCGGCATGAGCACCATCTTCCTCACCGGCCACCCGCTTCCTCACCGACCCCCAATCGGGCTCGACCACGTCCCTGACGGGGTTTGCATGCCTCACACGGTCGAGCGGATTGGCTCGGCGCGTCATCTCGGCAGCTCCGTGACTGCCTCATTGGAGCGGACGGGGTGGGCCTCTCCTTCAGTTTCCTCGAGCGCGCGTGCGAGCCGTGCCCGGGCCCGATGCAGCCGAACGGCGAACGTCGCAGCGCTGCAACCAACGGCCGCCGCCGCCTCCTTGGTCGAGAGGCCCTCCCATGCGCACAGCAGAAGCGACTCGCGGTCACTCTCGCGCAGGGCGGCCAGTGCCTCGATGATCTGGTGGTCACCCGTGGCGGCGGTGACGTACAGATGCGCCTCCGCCGCGATGCGCGAGGCCAGCGCTCCACGGCGATTTGCCGCCCGCATCTCGTTCGCGAGCACCCCACGGGCGATCCCGTACAGCCATGGCAGCGGCTCATTCGGCATCTCCGCCCGCTTGCGCCATGCGATCAGAAAGGTCTCGGCGGTCACGTCTTGGGCGGCCTGGGCGTTGGTCCTGCGCAGCGCGAAGGTGTAGATCCGCCCCGCATGGCCGCGGAAATACGTGTCGAAGAGCCCTGCCTCGTCGATCTGCACAACGTTATATGTCCGGGACGGGCCGATTGCTTACACGGCGGCGGCGGTGTTACAGCTGCCTTCGGATCGGCCCCTACGCCACGACGGCGCCCGGCGTCACGCGGTAGGCGTCGAACACCGACTCGGTGTTGCGCAGGCGCGTGATCGCGCTCTTCAGCGAGTGCGTGTCCGCCACCTCCACGACGAAGCGGTTCTTGACCATCGGCGGCATCGACAGGCAGCGCGCTTCGAGGATGTTGGCGCCGGACTCCGAGAACGCGCGCGAGAGGTCGGCCAGCAGGTGGTGGCGATCCCACGCGTCGATCTGGATCTCGACGACGAAACCCGTCGACTGGTCCCCTTCCCAGGCCACGCTCGTGAAGCGCTCGGGGCTCTTGCGCAGCAGCGTCGCGTTGGGGCAGTCTTCGCGGTGGATCGTGATGCCGCGGCCGAGTGAGATGTAGCCGACGATCTCATCGCCCGGCACCGGCCGGCAGCACTTGGCCAGGCGCAGCATCACGTCATCGACGCCTTCGACCCTGATCCCGTACTGGTTGGAGGACTTCGTCGGGCGCCGCCGCGCGCGCCCGACGCGCAGCAGGTCCGCGGCGCTGTCCTCGCCGTCTGCGGCCTCGCCCTGCTTCAGGCGCTGCATGACCTTGTTGACGACGAGCTTCGGCGAGACCTTGGCCGCCCCCAGGGCGATGTAGAAGTCATCGGCCTTGCGGTAGCCGACCTCGCGAATCACGTCCGCGAGCAGCGCCGAGCCGGTGATCTTCTGCGCGGGCAGACCCTGTTTGCGCAGGTGCTCCTGCAGCAACTCGCGTCCTGAGTGCTCGGTGTCCTGGCGGGACTCGGCCTTGAACCAAGCCTTGATCTTGTTGCGCGCGCGGGTCGTCTTGACCGTCGCCAGCCAATCGCGCGAGGGCCCGCGCTCGCGCTTGGCGGTGAGGATCTCGACGATGTCGCCTGACTGCAGCTCGTAGTGCAGCGGCACGATTTTCCCGTTCACGCGCGCGCCCACGCAACGGTGGCCGATCTCGGTGTGCACCTCGTAGGCGAAGTCAAGCGGCGTGGCGCCGGCGGCCAGCGACTTGACTTCGCCCTTGGGCGTGAACACGTAGACCTCCTCCTCGAACAGGTCCGTGCGCAGCGTCTCCATGAACTCGCGCGGGTCCGAGAGCTCCTTCTGCCAGTCGAGCATCGAGCGCAGCCACTTGAGCTTGGCGTCCTCACCGCCGGCCTCGGGCTGCTTGTAGACCCAATGGGCGGCCACCCCGAACTCGGCCATCTCGTGCATCTCGTGCGTGCGGATCTGAATCTCCAGCGGCTGGCCCTCGGGTCCGATCACGGTCGTGTGCAGCGACTGGTACATGTTGAACTTCGGCATCGCGATGAAGTCCTTGAAGCGACCCGGAAGCGGCTTCCACAGCGAGTGGATCACGCCGACCGTGCCGTAGCAGTCCTTTACCGAGTCGACGATCACGCGCATCGCGGTGAGGTCGTAGATCTCGTTGAACTCGCGGCCCTTGTTCGTCATCTTCGAGTAGATCGAGTAGAAGTGCTTGGCGCGCCCGGCGATCTGCGCCTCGATGCCGACGTCGGCCAGCTCGCTGTGCAGGTACTCGCCGGCCTCTGAGACGTAGCGCTCGCGCTCCTCGCGCTGCTGCGCGACGAGGCCCTTGATCTCCTGGTACTTGCGTGGGTGCAGCGTCGCGAACGCGAGGTCCTCGAGCTCCCACTTGATCGCGTGGATCCCCAGGCGGTGGGCCAGCGGCGCGTAGATGTCGAGCGTCTCGCGCGCCTTCTCCATCTGCTTCTGCTTGGGCATCGCCTCGATCGTGCGCATGTTGTGCAGGCGGTCGGCGAGCTTGATCAGGATGACCCGCACGTCGGTGGCCATCGCGACCATCATCTTGCGGTAGTTGTTCGCCTGCGCCTCATCGCGCGACTGGAAGCTGATGCCGGTCAGCTTGGTGACGCCGTCGACGACCTTCGAGATGTCCTCGCCAAAGCGCTCGCGCACCTCCTCGATCGAGGCCGAGGTGTCCTCGACGGTGTCGTGCAGCAGCGCGGCGCACAGCGTCTCGGTGTCCAGGCGCATGCTCGCGCAGATGCGCGCCACGCCAACCGGGTGCACGATGAAGCTCTCGCCGGACTTGCGCCGCTGGTCGGCGTGGTGCTCGCAGGCGAACACGAACGCGTCCTGCACGCGCGCACGGTCGATCTCAACCCCGGAGTCCGCGGCGTGCTCGGAGACGATCGCGAACAGGTCGCTCAACAGCCGTCGCTCAGATGGGCTCAGCCCCTGGGCCGGCTCGAACGTCTCGGCTCCCTGTACGCGCTCCGAGTCTTCGGTGATGGCCATGCTCTAAGGGTAGGGGACGCTCGGGCTGGATTGAAGGCGCTCGCCTGCTCACAGCGCGAACAGCACGAGCTCCTCTGCCGCGCCCGCCGCCGGCACCAGCGGGTGACGCTCCACAGCGGCCTCGCCGCCGGCGTGCGCCCTGTCTGCGTGGAGCTCCTCGGCGAGCGCATCCGCAGCCTGCACGTGGCGCAGCACGAGCCGGGGCTCGCTGACGCCGTTCCACTCGTTGACCTCGAGCGCGAAGGTCGCCTGCGCCGCATCCGCGTCCGCGTTCGCGCCGGTGAGGAGCGGCAGCCGTCCACCGCTCCCGAACGCCACCGCCCGCGCCTTCACGCCGTGGGATTCGACCGTGAAGCGCGCGTGCTTGCCTTCGCCCATCGGCCTCACATCGGCGAACGTGGCGTCGGCGACCATCAGCGCGACAGGCGGATTGCCACGGCCGAACGGCGCGAGCGTCTGCAACTCCTCCGCAAGCTCCATGCCGAGCTCCTCGCCGCCGACGAGCGCATCCACGCGCTCGCGCGCGACGAGATCCTGCGGGCGCAGCACGCGCTCGGCGTGAGCGCACAGTGCGCTCGCGAAGCCCGCCACGCGCCCGCGCTCGATCTCGAGCCCCGCGGCCGCACGGTGCCCGCCGTAGCGAACCAGGTGCTCGCCGCAGGCGCTCAGCCCGGCGAGCAGGTCGAACGCATCGACGCTGCGCCCCGATGCCCTGCCGGTGTCTCCGTCAAGCGCGATCAGGACGACCGGGCGCCCGCTGCGCTCGACCAAACGCGAGGCGACGATCCCAATCACCCCCGGGTGCCATCCGTCCCCGGCCAGCACGTACGCGGCGCGCTCGCCGAGCTCTGCGATCTGCGCTTCGGCCTGAACGCGGATACCCAGCTCCACCTGCCTGCGCTCGCGGTTGGCGGAGTCCAGCTCCGCGGCGATCTGCGTCGCCCGGTGCGCGTCCTCGGTGAGGATCAGCTCCAGCCCAGCGTCGGCCCGGTACAGCCGCCCAGCGGCGTTCAGGCGCGGCGCCAACGCAAAGGCAACCGCGCGCTCGCCGACCTTGGCCGGGTCGACCCGCGCGACCGCCATCAGCGCGCGCAGGCCCGGCTTGCTCGTGCCCGCCAGCGCGCGCAGCCCGCGGCGCACCAGCGCGCGGTTCTCGCCGAGCAGGGGCACGACATCGGCGATCGTCGCCAGCGCCACCAGATCGAGGTCGCGCTCGAGCGCGCGACGCGCGAGCATGCCCCGCGCGCGCTCAGCGCACCGCTCCCCCGCCTCACCGCGCGCAGCGGCTTCCAGCAGCGCCTGCGCCAGCTTGTATGCGACCGCCGTGGCGCACAGATCCGCGCACGGGTAGCCGCACAGCGCCGGGTGTACCAGCGGTGCCCGCGGCAGCTTCCCGTCGGCGCGCGGCGCGTGGTGGTCGCTGACCACCACCTCGATGCCCAGCGCCTTCGCCTCCTCCACCTCCTCCACGGCGGTGATCGCGCAGTCGACCGTCACCAACAGCCGTGTTCCGCGCGCGGCCAGCCGCCTCACGGTGCTCGCGTTCAGGCCGTATCCGTCGCCGGCGCGGTCGGGAAGGTAGTGGTCGACTTCGGCGCCGAGGCCGCGCAGCACGCGCAGCAGCACCGCTGTCGAGCAGATGCCGTCGACGTCGTAGTCGCCGTGGAGCGTGATCAGCGTGCGCCGCTCGACGTGGCCGAGGACCGCCGCGACCGCCGCGTCGATGCCCGCGAACGCCGCCGGCGGATGCTCCTCGTCAGCGTCGAGGAACGCGCGCGCCAGCTCCGGCTCGGCCATGCCCCTGCGCACCAGCACCTGTGCGAGCGCCCCGCTCACGCCCAGCTCACCCTGCAGGCGCAGAACGTCGCCGGCGGAGCAAGCGGGTATCTCGAAGCGGCAGGGACGCACGCAACGAGACTACGGCCAAGGTCTGACAGATCGGGTAGGCGCCGGGCTCACCCCGGCGCCTCCCACACCACCGGACGTGCGGGTCCGCATCCGGCGGTTCGCTTGGCGTCCCGGAAACGGCGGTAGGGGTCGGTGAATCCCTTCGAGGCCCTGGCTCGGTCCAGTAGGCGTTCGGTAGAGCGCGCTGGAGCGGCGCCGACCCGGCGATGCGCCAGTATCCCTTGCGTGTGCAAGCCCACTGGTGGGCTTCGTCTTCGGGGATACCGAGCGCGATCAGGTTGCGTCGCTTGGTGCGGAGACGTTTCCACTCCTTCCAGCGGACCTGCCGTAACCGCCTTCGGAGCCACTTCGTCGAGCTCCTCGAACGGCGAGGGCGTATCGGCCAACGCGAAAGTAGGCCGTCCACCCGACCGTGAAGCGGTTGATCTCTGTCGATCCTCCGCTCCATCGAGACGCCCCATCGGCGCGAGGTGAGCTGGCGCAGGCGGTCCTTCGGCCCGTTTGCGGGCCTTCCGGTCGACCCGCACCTTGACCTCACCGTCGCGGCGAAGAAGCCGAACCCCAGCAGGGGCCGCTTCGTCGCCCGGTCAACCACCGACTTCTCGCGGTTGACCTTCAGCTTCAGGCGCTGCTCGACGTACTGCGTGATGCTCTCCATGACGCGCTGTCCCGCGCGCTCGCTGGCGACATAGATTCTTCCGTCGTCGGCGTAGCGCACGAAGCGATGCCCGCGCCGCTCCAGCTCCCAGTCGAGGTCGTCGAGCATGACGTTGCTGAGCAGCGGCGAGAGCGGGACCCTGTGGGGTCCCTTCCTCGCTCGCGTGCACCAGCCCGCCGTCCATGACGCCCGCTTCCAGGTAGCCGGATCAGCCTCAGCACCTGCTTGTCGTGGACCCGTCTCGCGACCCTGCCATCAGAGCGTCGTGCTGAACCGATCGAAAAACGATCGAGATCAAGATCGACGCACCACACCGCGTCATCGCGATGAACTGGCGTGCCCGCTCGACAGCCTGATGCGCCGAGCGCCCCGGCCTAAGCCGAAGCTATGGGGATGGAAATGCGGGTCGAAGATGGGCGTGAGCACCTGCGCGATGGCCTGGCAGATCAACCGATCCACCGCAGCCGGCACCCCCAGCTCCGCACACCACCCGAGGGCTTGGGGATCATCACCCTCCTGACAGGCTGCGGCCGGTAGGTGCCCGCGTCGAGCGCGAGCGGACCTGGCCAGTGGTCCTTCAACCACGGCCGCAGCTCCTTGGTGCTCATCCCGTCGATGCCCGCGGCACCGGCGTTCTGCTCGACACGTCTGAGCGCCTCAGCGAGATTCCCGCGGGCCATGAACGCTCCCACAAGCTCGCCTCGGCGGGGTGAGGGCGGTCTCGTCCGGCGCCGGGGATGCCGCTGCGCTCTGGCCGGGCGTCCTCGGGCTTCACCCTCAGACCCTCCCGGCCAGGCCCCCAGGGGTTGGCTGCGGTCAACGTCGACTCCCACGAGCACGAACGTCCTGACGCTCGGCTTCGCGTTCGGCCCTTTCCGGCGATACTGATCCCGCCGGTAATATGGCCTCTGCTGACTTCTCCACGGCGAGCGACATCCTCTCGACCATCGCCGTCCCGTACCACCCAGCGATCACCCTCACGGCGACCGGGCATCCAGGACACCCGCGGAGACCTCCCCGGGTAAGACCAGCAACCTTCATCGCGCACCCACCGCGTCTACGTGACGGCCCCTTGATGGACATCGGGCTTCGCCATGTTTTGCTGGCTCGCCCGGACCGCCCCGCCTTATACGCGCAGCCCACCACCAGCCCGAACAGCCCCGCCGCACCATGTGTTCCTAGGGTCGCGACTTCGCCTCCGGCTTCCTTCCCACCCCGCCTCACAACGACGCAGTTGCCATTGACTTGTGGTTGGTGCCATCAACCTCCACAGGGGACTCCCACCCCCGAGCTACTGGCCATGCCGGGCGCACAAAGGCGGGGAGAGGCGCAAAGCGCCTCTCCCCTTGCCACGCCGTCGCGATCTCTAACAGCGCGTCAGCCGTTGACTATGAAGCCAGCGTGGCCGTGGTCTTCGATCGGGCCCACGATGTTGTCGCTCGTGAGCCTCAATTCGCCCTGGAGCGCTGCCACCGACGGTTCGACCAGCACCGAGGCAATCGAGCCCTCGATGTGGTCGCCTGTCGACGTCGCGACGGGAGCGTAGGAGCCGCCCCCGTATTCGTTGACGTTCACATCGATCCCGATCCGAGCGCCGCTGAGTTTGTTTTTCCCAAGAGCGGCGTTGCCCTGGTTGATCTGCACGGACGCGTAGCCACCGCTCACCGTGTTCCTGGAGAGCAGCAGCTCCGGCTCGCTCGGGCGCGTTTCACGTCCGGAGATGTACTCGACGCCGATGTCGTTTTCGCTCAGTTTCGAGCTTTCCACCGTGGTCGTGGTACCCGGTAGGTAGAGCAGCACGCCGGCGGCGTCTTCCTCCCATTGCGACGCGCTTTCATAGCCGCAGACGTTCGCGATGTTGCACTCGTCTTTGGAGATCGTCGCCTTGTCGATGCTCGCAGTGGCGCCCCTGCTGACCTGAATGCCATTCTGGCCCTGAGGCCCAGGCCCAGCGCCGGTGATCGTTACCGCCGGCTGGACCGTGAGGGTAGAACCATCGCCGTCTACGGTCACGCCGTTCTTCTGGTAGTCGCTGACGGTGTCGTGGCTGAGGATGGCATGGCCGACCTCGAGCGCCGTCGTCGTCACCGAGCTCGGGCCTTCGAGCCCGCTCGTTCCGACCTCCACCCCGACTCCACCCTGGCAGCCGCTGCCCTCGACACCGGCGCCCTCGAAGGAAACCTTGCTGGCTTCGAGCGTGGCGCCACCGCCCACCATCGTGTTGTAAATACTGTCGTCGCAGGTATCAGCCGGCCACTTGGCTTCGAGTGTCAGCCCGCTCAGCCCAACCGTTGCTTTCGTGCAAATCGAGACGAGATCCTGGTCGGGCTGACCGCCCAATCCGTCGATCGTGAGGTCGCATGCGGTGTTCGAGTCCGCGATCGTCGGGGGCAATGTTACCTTCGTGTTACCCTTGCCGACGATCCTGACTTCACCCGTGATTTCCAGCTGTTCACCATATGTGCCGCCGCATACCTCGACGGTGCTGCCCGGTAGCGTCTCGGCCTCGTCGATCGCCGTCTGAATTTCTCTGAAGCCTGCGTGCGTGCAACTGTTTCCGTTCCCCGAGGGGGTTTCGCTCACGTACAGGGTCGACGCATCCGCCCCTGCCGGCACGCTCGCCAGCAGTGAAATCGCCGCGGCGACCCCGATCGCGCTTGCACGAATCCTTCCGCTCATGTCTGTCTCCGTTCCTGGTCGTCAATCTCCGAACCCCCGGAGCGCGTGAAACTACCAGGACAGATCCTGAGAAGTCGGCAGGTATCGCTATGCAGAACAGCGCGTGCGCTTCTACCCGGCCACTATCTCCTCCGCCGCGCGTTCGCGGCGCATGCCCTCGAGGTAGACCAGCGCGATCCCGATCAGCGCCCCGGGAACGGCGTACAGCACCACGCGATGTCCGTCGCCTTTTCGCCCGGGATCGCGCAGCGCGGAGACTTTCACGCCGTAGATGAGCAGCCCGACGACGATCGAGCCGACCAGCGAGCCGACGAACGCGCCCACGATCCCGCCCCAGAAGCGGTCGGGCAGGAAGATCGTGAAGTGCCAGATCGCGAGGCCCATGATCACCCAGCGAGCAGCCCCATCAGCGCGACCTCCCGTGACGGCGATTGCGCGGGCGCCGCGTCTTCGGGCGCGGCTTGGGCTCTTCCTTGAGCACCAGGTCCTCGGGCGTGAGGTCGGCGGCCGGGTCGCGCTCCGGCGCGGCCGGCGGGCGGCGCCGGGCGGCGCGACCGTCGCGCTGGCGTCCGCGGCTCGCGCGCGGCGCCCGGGCGCCGGCGGCGCGGGGCCGCCGTTCGGCTTGCCCTCCACGTCGAGGTCGCGCGACCAGTTCCTGGAACTCGTCGCGCGAGAGCTGCTCGCCCGGCTCCTCGGGCGCGATCAGGCTGCCGCGGCGCGTGCGCCTGCGCTTCTGCTCGGGCTCGACGTCCTCGGGCGCGCCGGCCGCGGTCGTCGCGTACGCGGGCACGGCGCCCAGTTCGCGCACGATCCGCGCGCGGCGCGCGCGGTAGCCGGGCTCGCGCTCCTTCCAGTGCGTCAGCACCGGCGAGGCGATGAAGATCGACGAGTACGCGCCGGAGGCGATGCCGACCATCAGCGCGAACGCGAAGTCCTTGAGCGTTTCGCCGCCGAACAGCAGCAGCGCGAGCACCGGCAGCAGCGTGCAGAAGCTCGTCGCCAGCGATCGCGTCAGCACCTCGGACATCGAGCGGTTGACGATCTGCGAGAAGGCGGCGCGCGGCATGCGCGGCACGTTCTCGCGCACTCGATCGAACACGATGATCGTGTCGTAGAGCGAATACCCGAGGATCGTCAGCAGAGCGGCGACCGTCGCCGTCGTGACTTCCCTCCCCGTGAGCGAGTAGACGCCCGGCCGTGATCAGCAGGTCGTGCATCAGCGCGATCAGCACCGGCACCGCGTACTTCCACTCGAAGCGCAGCGCGATGTACGCGGAGATCACCAGCAGCGAGGCGATGATCGCGATCACCGCGCGTTGGCGACCGTTTTCCCGAACGTCGGGCCGATCGAGGTCGAGGAGAAGTCCTTGGTGCCCGGTTGCGTTCGGGCCGTTGCCGAACTTCGCGTCGAGCGCCGCTGGATCGTCGTCGACCTTTTCCGGGCGCGAGCGTCTTGGTCGAGATCTGGTAGCCGTTGCCGCCGATGCTCGCGTTCGTGAACTTCTGCACCTCGGCGTCGGGATAGCCCGCTGCCGTCATCACGTTCGCCACTTCGCTCTCGGCGACGGGCCTGATGAAGGCCGTCTGGATGCGCGTGCCGGACTTGAAGTCGATGCCGAAGTTCAGCCCCTTGCCGCCGATCGCGAGCGCGCCGATCAGCAGGATCGTGCCCGACATCGAGAAGAACCACTTCGAGGCGCCCATGAAGTCGAACGTCCAGCCTTTGCCGCGCCGCGCCGCGCCGAGCGCGGCCGGGTGGCGTGACCAGCGCGCGAGCGGCTCATCGCGCCGAGCGCCGCCTGCGTGGCGAGCACGGCGGTGAACAGCGACACGAGCGTGCCGATGCCGAGCATGAACGCGAAGCCCTTGACTTCCGCGGTCGCCAGCGCGAACAGGATGAACGCCGTCATGAACGTCACGACGTTGGCGTCGACGATCGCCGCGAAGCCGTGTTTGTAGCCGGTGGCGATCCCGGAGACGATCGATCTGCCGCCGCGGATCTCCTCCTTGACGCGCTCGAAGATCACGATGTTCGCGTCCGCGCACACGCCGATCGTCAGGATCAGGCCGGCGATCCCCGGCAGCGTCAGCGTGACCGGGATCAGCTTGATCAGCGCGAAGAAGTAGACGCCGTAGATGACCAGGCCGCCGACCGCGATCAGCGCCGAGGAAGCGGTAGAAGAGCGAGCAGGAACAGGCACACCACGAGGAAGCCGGCGAGGCCCGCGACCAGCCCCTGGCTGAGCGCCTGTTTGCCGAGCGTCGCCGAGACCTGCGAGCGCGAGATCAGCACCAGCTTGCATCGGCAGCGCGCCGGACTGCAGCTCGTTGGCGAGGTTCTGCGCGGAGGTGATCGTGAAGCCGCCCGAGATCTCAGAGCCGGTGGAGGCGTCGATCCCTTCGGGGTACTTGCGTGAAGTCGATCGAGGGCACCGTGATCAGCTGGCCGTCGAGCACGACCGCGAAGTGCTGCAGCGCCGCTTCGTGGGTGACGCCCGGGAGCTGGGCTTCCTGGCCGCGCTGGGCGATTTCCTTGGTGACCTGTTCGAAGACGCTCTTGCCGTGCGAGGTGAAGCCGAAGCGTGACGTTCGGGCTGCCCGGTCGCTTCGTCGTTGCTCTGCGTCGGGTTGGTGATGTCGGCGCCGTTCGAGCACCGGGTCGTCGTTGAGCACGTACCAGCTGTTGGGCGAGGGGTTGGTGACCTTGCCCGCGGCGCTTTCGAGCGGGTGGGCCTGCACGAGCACGGTCCCCGGGTTGACGCGCACGGCCTTGAGCTTCGCGCCCGGCGGGCTGTTTGGGCGAGGTCGCGTGTAGAGGTTGTGTTCGGTTTCTTCGGGACCGCGCACGACCCGTTCGTGCGCCGTGTCGAGCAGGTACCAGCTGCCGTAGATGCAGTCCTTGACCTGCGCCGGCGTGCAGCCCTGCGCCCAGGTCGTGTCGCTCTTGCGCAGGATCGGCTTGCGTTTGGCGGCGCGCAGCACCGCCTGGTACTCGGGCAGCCCCGCGGTCACGCCGCCGGGCCCGGTGCTGGTCGTGTCGCCGGTCACCGTGCCTTCGGTCGGCGCCGGTTCTGCCGCTGGGGCCGATCACGTTCGGCTCCCAGTCGTAGAACTGCAGCTGCGCGGTCTTGCCGACCTCGTCCTGGGCGCGCGCGGCGTTGCTGACGTCGGGCAGCGCCACGTCGATTTCTTCGGCGCCCGAGCGCTGGATTTCCGGCTGGGCGACGCCCAGCTGGTCGACGCGCTTGCGCATGATGTTGATCGCGCGTTCGAGCGATTCTGGCGTGACCTTCGACTGCGGCGGTGGGCTTGCGCCTGGTAGACGAGCTCGACGCCGCCCTTCAGTTCGAGCCCGAGGCGCGTCTTCTTGGTGGCGATCGCCGCGACCGACGCGACCACCAGGCCCGCGACGATCAGAAGGATCAGGGTGTTGCGTCGGCGATCGGTCATGCTCGTCAGAGACTACTTGTCGGGGGTGAGCACCAGCAACAGCCCGCCGTCGTCGTCGTAGGCGGGGAACATGTCCGCTTTCGCGCTGGCCGCCACGTCGCGTTCGCCGCTGACGCGCACCGGCACCTCGAGCGCGCGCACGCCCCACTCCAGCACCGTCGCCACCGGGTCGTCGCCGTTGGCGAAGCTCAGGCCGAGCACCTGCTCGACGCGCTGGCCGATCACGTCTTCCTCCTCGAGGCCCGTGAACGCGAAGGAGTTCTTGCCGCAGCCGACGATGCGGCCCTCGCCGTCGCACACGAAGAACGCGGCGTCGGGCGCCGGGTAGTAGTCGTCGAGCAGTTCGAACAGGAACGCGAAGCCGCACTTGGCGCAGCCCTTGGGCTGGCGCGTGAAGCCGATGTTGCGGTCGAGCTCGCTCGTGCGGTGACCGCAGTTTGGGCAGATGAACGGGTGGGTCATGGTGTCCTCTCACAGACTACGCAAGCCGGTCCGCGAAGGCCGCAGCCTGCGCACCCCGCCCCAGAGTCCCGGCAAGCCTCAGAACAGCGACGGCTCCAGCCGGCGCGGGCGCCTCCAGGCCGAGGTGCTCGTAGGCGGCGGGCGTCGCCATCCTGCCCCGCGGCGTGCGCTTGATCAGCCCCTCCTGCAGCAGGTACGGCTCGTATACGTCCTCGATCGTGTCCTGCTCCTCGCCGACCGCGACGGCAAGCGTCGAGAGCCCGACGGGCCCGCCGGCGAACTTCGTGCAGATCGCGCTCAGGATCTCGCGGTCGAGACGGTCGAGCCCGCGCTCGTCGACCTCCAGCATCTCGAGCGCCGCGTGCGCCGCCTGCGCGGTGACGACGCCCGCCATGCGCACCTCGGCGAAGTCGCGCACGCGCTTGAGCAGCCGGTTGGCCACCCGCGGCGTGCCCCTGCTGCGCGCCGCGATCGCGAGCGCGCCGTCGTCCTCCAGCTCGATCTCGAGGATCCCCGCCGAGCGGCGCACGATGATCGCGAGCTCATCGACCGCGTAGGGTTCCAGGCGCGCCTGGATGCCGAAGCGATCGCGCAGCGGCGTCGTCAGCAGGCCGGTGCGCGTCGTCGCGCCGACGAGCGTGAACGGCGGCAGCTCGAGCGTCACCACGCGCGCGCCCGCGCCCTGCCCGACGGTGATCGGCAGCCGGTGGTCCTCCATCGCCGGGTAGAACGTCTCCTCGAGCGTGCGCGCGAGCCGGTGGATCTCATCGACGAAGAACACGCTGCGCGGCTCGAGCGCCGTCAGAAACGCCGCGATGTCTCCCTTGCGCTCGAGCGCCGGCCCCGCGGTCTGCACGAACGGCACTTCCAGCTCGGCCGCGACGATCTGCGCGAGCGAGGTCTTGCCGAGCCCGGGCGGCCCCGCCAGCAGCAGATGGTCGAGCGCGTCGCCGCGCGCGCTGCACGCCTCGATCGCCACCGCCAGCTGCTCGCGCAGCGTCTCCTGGCCGACGAACTCCGCCAGCCGCCGCGGGCGCAGCGAGCGGTCGAGCTCGTCCTCGGCGACGAGGTACGGGGTCTGGATGCGGGCGGCGGTCTCGGTCATGCTGGCTCACGAGGCCGCGCGCGCCAAGCGCAGCGCGCTCCGCGATCAGCTGCCTCGGCGCGTCTCGCCCTCGGCGTCCGCTCAGCAGCTCCTCCGCCTCGCAGCGGCGCGTAGCCGAGCTCGAGCAGGCCGTCGCGCGCCAGCAGCGCGCGGGTCCTGCGCGCGTCGCCGCGCCGCGCGACGATCGG
The DNA here is from genome assembly GCA_963826985.1 of uncultured Solirubrobacteraceae bacterium. GTDB lineage: Bacteria > Actinomycetota > Thermoleophilia > Solirubrobacterales > Solirubrobacteraceae > Palsa-744. The sequence goes on along the minus strand of CAWGYW010000002.1, from coordinate 733,119 downwards.
CATGCCGCGCCGGGCGCCGAGTCCGGCCTCGCCGTCCACGCCCGACCTTCTCGCGCAGCTCGACGATGATCCGTTCCGCGGTGCGCTTGCCGATGCCCGGCACGGCCTGGAAGCGCGCGGCGTCGCCGGCGGCGAGCGCGCCGATCAGCTCGCGCGGCGCGCCCGCCGAGAGCACCGCCAGCGCGACCTTCGGGCCGACCGCCTGCACGGACAGCAGCATCAGGAACAGGTCGCGCTCCTGCTCGGAGGCGAAGCCGTACAGCGCGAGCGCGTCGTCGCGCACGATCAGATGCGTGTGCAGCGTCACCTGCTCGCCGACGGCGGGCACGTGCGCGAGCGTCTGCGCCGAGACGGCCGCGCGGTAGCCGACGCTGCCGCTCAGGATCACGACGTGATCGCTGCGACGCACCGCCGACCTCGCCGCGCAGCAGCGCGATCACGCGCCCACCTCGACGTGCTCGCGAGCCTGCGCGCCTTCGCGGGCGCGGCGCCTGCTGAGCCCGCCAGCGCCGCCGCCAGCGGCGCGCAGTTGGCGTGGCAGATCGCCACCGCGAGCGCGTCGGCCGCGTGGTCGGGCCGCGGCTCCTCCGCCAGGCCGAGCAGCGCCTGGACCATGCGCGCCACCTGATCCTTCTGCGCGCGGCCGCTGCCGCAGACCGCGCCCTTGACCTGCTGCGGGGTGTAGCCGGCACACGGCAGCCCGCGCTGGCCGGCGGCGAGCAGCACCACGCCGCGCGCCTGCCCGACGGCGAACGCCGTGCGCACGTTCTGGCCGAAGTACAGCTCCTCCAGCGCCACCGCATCCGGCTCGTGCTCCGCCAGCAGGGCGTCCACCGCGGCGTGGATCTCAGCCAGGCGGCGCTCCGGCGCGAGCTCCGCGCGCGTGCCGATGACGCCGCCGTCCAATGCCAGCAGTCGACCGCCGCGGCGCGCGACGACGCCGTAGCCGGTGTTGGCCAGGCCAGGATCTATGCCGAGGACGACCACGGCCTGTGATTCTGCGCCCGCCGCCGGACGCCTGCCCTGCCGTCGCAGCCGCGCAGCGCCACACGGCTGCCTACCGGCCTGTGCGCTCGCGCGCCCGCGGCGTGCCCTACGCTGCGGGCGATGGCGCCGCCGCAGATCGACTTCGCCGCCGAGGGCCTGCTCGACGGGCTCGAGGGCGAGGCGCGCGCGGAGCGCCTGGCGCTGCTCGAACAGCTCGCCGACGAAGGCGTGCCGCTGTCGGAACTGCGCCGCACGACCGCCACCGGCACGGTCATCCTGCTGCCGGCCGACCGTGCGATCGGCGGCGACGAGCGATACACGGCGGCGGAAATCGCCGAGCTGAGCGGGGTGGAGCAGGACTTCCTCGCGGCCGCCCGCCGCGCGATGGGCCTGCCCGTTCCCGACCCGGACGATCCCGTCTACACCGAGGCCGAGCTCGAGTCCGCCTCGCGCACCCTGCTCGCCCGCGAAGCCGGCATCTCCGACGAGGAGATCCTGGACCTGCTGCGCGTGCTTGGCCGCGGTCTCTCCCAGGCCGCCGAGAGCCTGCGGCTGGTGCCGTTGAAGCTCGTGCTCGAACCAGGCATGAGCGAACGCGACCTCGCCAGCCGCTACGGCCAGGCCGCCGCCCAGCTCTATCCGCTCGTCGACCCACTGGTCAGCAACGTGCTGGCGCTGCACCTGCGGCACACCGCGCAGAGCGAGGTGATCAGCACCCTGGAGCGCAGCGGCGGGCGCCTGCCCGGCTCGCGCGAGGTCGCCGTGTGCTTCGCCGACCTGGTGGGCTTCACGCGGCTCGGCGAGGAGGTGGCGGCCGAGGAGCTCGGCCACCTCGCCGCGCGCCTGGAGACGCTCGCCTCCGAAGTGGCGAAGCCGCCGGTAAGGCTCGTGAAGACGATCGGCGACGCGGCGATGCTCGCCGCGCCCGAGCCCGAGCCGCTGCTCGACGCGGCGCTCAGCCTGATCGACGCCGCCGACGCCGAGGGCGAGGACTTCCCGCAGCTGCGCGCCGGCGCCGCCGTCGGCGTCGCCCTGCCGCGCGCCGGCGACTGGTTCGGGCGGCCGGTCAACCTCGCCAGCCGCATCACCGCGATCGCGCGGCCCGGCAGCGTGCTCGCCGAGCGCGAGGTGCGCGAGTCCGCCCGTGACGCATACGGCTGGTCCTACGCCGGCGAGCGGCGCCTGCGCGGGATCCGCGAGCCGGTGCCGTTGTTCCGTGCGCGGCGACTGCCAGTCTGAGCCCACGGCGGCTCGCCCGACGCCCACAGGTCGTTGAGCGCGACGGCGTCCTTGTAGGTGTCCATGCACTCCCAGAAGCCCTCGTGGCGATACCCCCGCAGCTCGCCCGCTGCCGCCAGACGTTCCAGCGGGTCGCGCTCGAGCGCGCTGTCGCCGTCCATGTAGTCCAGCGCGCTCGCCGAGAAGCAGAAGAAGCCGCCGTTGATCCAGTGCTCGGAGGTCGGCTTCTCGCGAAAGCCCGTCACGCGTCCGTCCTGCTCGATCTCGGTCACCCCGAACTGCAGCCGCGGCCGTACGACCGTCATGCTCGCCAGGGATCCGTGCGCCGCGTGGAATGCCAGCAGCGCACCCAGGTCGACGTCCGCGAGACCGTCTGAGTAGGTCACGCAGAAGCGCTCCTCGCCAGCCAGGCGGCTCTCCAGCAGCTTGATCCGCCCGCCGGTCTGGGTCTCGAGGCCTGTGTCGACGCACTCCACCTCGACGCCCGCCGGCCACGCGTGCCCGGCGACGAACCGCTCGATCAGCTCGCCGCGGTAGCCGGTCGCCAATACGAACCGGCGAAAGCCCTGCACCGCGTATAGCTGGATCACGTGCCACACGATCGGCATCCCGCCGATCTCCACGAGCGGCTTGGGGATCGCCTGCGTGTGCTCCTGCAGGCGCGTCCCGCGCCCGCCGCACAGGATCACCACCACCGGCTGGCCGGCCTGCGGCCGGCTGCGCCACCCTTCATCCGAAGAAGAGGGGCCCGGCTGGCCGGCCTGCGGCCGGCTGCGCCACCCTTCATCCGAAGAAGAGGGGCCCGGCTGGCCGGCCTGCGGCCGGCTGCGCCACCCTCTAGCCGGCGACACGTTCGAGCACGTCTGCGGCCACGTCGAAGTTGGCGTGCACGGCGCTGACGTCGTCGCTGTCTTCAAGCGACTCGATCAGCCGCATCAGCTTGCCCGCCTGGCCCTCGTCGACGGGCACGACGCTCGACGGCCGGTAGACCATTTCGGCGCTCTCCATCTCCACACCGGCGTCCTCGAGCGCCTTGCGCACCGCGGCGAAGTCAGCCGGCTCGGCGATCACCTCGAAGACGTCGTCATCGGTGACGATGTCCTCGGCGCCGGCCTCCACCGCGACCATCAGGTCGTCTTCGGTGTAGCGCTCGGCGTCGATCACGATCGTGCCCTTCTTGTCGAACAGGTATGCGACCGAGCCGGGCTCGCCGAGGCTGCCGCCGTTCTTGGAAAACGCGTGCCTGACGTCGGCGCCGGTGCGGTTGCGGTTCTCGGTCAGCGCCTCCACCAGCAGCGCCACCCCGCCAGGGCCGTAGCCCTCGTAGAGCACGCTCTCGATCGCGTCCGCCTCGCCGCCCTCGCCCGTTCCCTTGGCGATCGCGCGTTCGATGTTGTCCTTCGGCATCGACGCTTCCTTGGCCTTGCGGATCGCCAGATCGAGTGCCGGGTTGCCGACGGGGTCGCCGCCGCCATCGCGCGCGGCGACCGTGATCGCGCGCGTCAGCTTGGAGAACTGCGCACCGCGCCGGGAGTCCACGATCGCCTTCTTGTGCTTGATGCTCGCCCACTTGGAATGTCCAGACATGGTGCGGAGTTTAGGATGCACAGCCAGATGACGACGCTCGACCCCGAGATCTTCAAGGCCTACGACATCCGCGGCATCTACCCGGAGCAGATCGACGGCGACCTCGCCGAGCGGATCGGCCGTGCCTTCGCGCACGTGCTGGGTGGCCTCGCGGGCAAGCCGGTCGCGGAGCTGCGGATCGGCCTCGGACACGACATGCGCCTGAGCGCGCCAGAGCTCTCGGCGCGCTATCGCGAGGGCCTTCTGGCGGCGGGCGCGAACGTGATCGACGTCGGCCAGGTGGGGAGCGAGATGCTGTACTTCCTGGTCGGCTCGCGCGAGCTCGACGGCGGGCTGATGTGCACCGCTTCGCACAACCCGAAGGCCTACACCGGTGCCAAGCTGATGCGCGAGGGGGCACTCGCGCTGTCCGGCGACTCGGGCATCCAGGACGTCCGCCGCGAGGTCGAAGCCGGGCTCGTGGCAGACGCGGGCGAGCACGCCGCTCAAGGCCCGCCGCGCGGGACGCTCGAGGAGCTCGACGTCTACGAGGAGTTCCAGGCGACGGTCCTGCGGTTCATCGACGCCGACGCGGTGCGCTCGGCGCCACGACCGCTGAAGGTCGTGCTCGACGGCGGCAACGGGATGGCCGGCCCGATGGTCGGGCCGGTGCTCGAGAGCCTCGAGCTCGAGCTGATCGAGAGCTACTGGACCCCCGACGGGAACTTCCCCGACCACGAGCCAAACCCGCTGCTGGAGGAGAACCGACGGCTGATCGTCGAGAAGGTCCGCGACACGGGCGCCGACCTCGGCATCGCCTGGGACGGCGACGCGGACCGCTGCTTCTTCATCGACGAGACGGGGGCATTCGTCGACGGCGACTTCCTCACGGCGCTGCTGGCCGAGTCGCTGCTCGAAAAGCACTCGAACACCGCCCACCCCGAAGCGATCCTGTACGACGTGCGCGCCTCGCGCGCGGTCGCCGACACCGTCGCGCGCGCGGGCGGCGTCGCATACATGAACCGCGTCGGGCACGCGTTCTTCAAGACGCGCATGCGCAAGGAGGGCTCGCTGTTCGGCGGCGAGGTCTCCGGGCACTACTACTTCCGCGACTTCTACTGCGCGGACTCCGGCACGATCCCGGCGCTGCTCGTGCTCGAGCTGCTGTGCACCCGCGGCAAGCGCATGTCCGAGCTGCTGGCCCCCTACCACGCCAAGTACTTCATCTCCGGCGAGATCAACTCCGAGGTCGCCGACCCGCAGGCGAAGATGGAGGAGATCGCCGCGCACTACGCCGACGCCCGCCAGCAGCGCCTGGACGGGATCTCGATCGACTACGAGGACTGGCACTTCAACGTGCGGCCCTCGAACACCGAGCCGCTGCTGCGCCTGTGCCTGGAGTCGCTCGTCTCGCCCGCGGACATGGAACGCAGGCGCGATGAGGTGCTCGCGCTGATCCGCTCGCCCGTGCCTCCTGGGGTATGAGCGCCGCCGGCGAGTCCAGCGCCGAGCAGGAGCGCGCGACGCTGGCGCTCGCCGCCGACGCGGGCATCCACCGCCTGGCGATCCCCACGCCGTTCATGGTCGGGCGCGTGAACGCGTATCTGATCGAGGACTCGCCGCTGACGCTCGTGGACTCGGGCCCGAACTCCGCGAAGGCGCTGGATGAGCTCGAGCAGGCGCTGGCTTCGCACGGACACGCGATCGAGGACATCGAGCTGCTCGTCGTCACCCACCAGCACATGGATCACTTCGGCCTGTCCTCGATCCTCGCGCGCCGCTCCGGCGCGGAGGTCGCGGCACTGGACGCGCTCGCGCCGTTCCTCGCGAGCTACGGCCACCAGGTGGACCTCGAAGACCGCTTCGCCGAGCTGTTGATGCTGCGCCACGGCATCCCGCCCGAAATCGTGACCGCGCTGCGAGCCGTCTCCGCGGGCTTTCGCGCGTGGGGGTCCGCCGTCGAGGTCACGCGACCGCTGGCCGACGGCGGCACACTGGAGCTGCGCGACCGCACGCTGCGCGTGCTGCACCGCCCCGGGCACAGCCCCTCCGACACGGTCTTCGTCGATGAGTCGCGCTCGATCATGCTCGCCGCCGACCATCTGATCGGGCACATCTCCTCCAACCCGCTGATCGCACGTCCGCTGGACGCCGAGGAGGAGTACAGCGAGCCGCGCCCGCAGGCGCTGCTCACCTACATCGACTCGCTGGAGAAGACGCGCGCGATGGAGCTCGAGCTGGTGCTGCCGGGTCACGGGCGGCCGATCACCGACCACGTGTCGCTGATCGACGAGCGCTTTCGCCTGCACGTTCGGCGCGCCGAGCGGATGCGGCGCCTGATCGCCGCCGAGCCGCGCACCGCGCACGAGATCGCCCAGGAGATGTGGGGCAACGTCGCCGTGACGCAGGCCTTCCTCACGCTCTCGGAGGTGCTCGGGCACGTCGACCTGCTCCTGCGCGACGGCGCGGTCGTCGAAGAGGAGCACGCGGGAGTCGTGCGCTTCCGGGCGGTGTGAGCGGGCGCACGGTCGCGCGCCATCACGAGCCGGGAGCCTCGCGCTCGATCTGTGCCAGGTGCCCGACGTTCGCGCGGTCCTCGGCGTCAGCGCTGGGCTCGGCGGCGAACCACGCATCGAGGATCTCCAACAGCTCGGCCTCAGATGTGGCGCGCAGGCTCAGCGCGAGCACGTTGGCGTCGTTCCATCGTCGCGCCCCGGCGGCTGTGGGCGCGTCGGAGCACAGTGCGGCGCGCACGCCATCGACCTTGTTGGCGGCGATCGACGCTCCCGTGCCGGTCCAGCAGCACACGATCCCCTGCTCGGCGCGCCCGTCGGCGACGTCGCACGCGACCGCCTCCGACGCCCACGCCCATTCGGCTCGCTCGCCCTCGGCGAGGGCGCCGTGACAGACAACCTCATGCCCGCGGCACTCGAGCTCGCCCGCGATCGTCCCGGCCACACCGGTGAGCTCGTCCGCGGCGACGGAGATGCGCACGCTCGGAGTATCGCCGATGACCCGCCGCACGAAGCACGACGCACGGCCTCGGGGCCGAGCGACAGTGCGGGCCGTGTTGTGGAGATTCCTCCCCGTCAGCTCGGAAACGGCTCGGGCTCGCGTGTGCCCGGTATGTAGTGCTCCTCTGGCTCGAGCATCGCCTGGAGCTGTGTGCGCAGCTCGGGGGTGTCCTGGTGACCGTGCGCAGCCACGGCGTGCTGCGCGGCGGTGGCGATCACCTCATCCTCCTCGCCGATGATCGTAAGCGAACAGTTGCTGTCGCTCTCGAAGCGACGGCAGTCTGCGATCTTGCGTGCCATGAAGCTCACCTCTCAGGGTTGAATGATGATCGGGGTGTGGTCGCGCGGCGCACGACCGGTAATAAGTCAGGCTTTCTTGGCGTAGTCGCTGGCGCCGAACCAGTCGATGACCTTGACGGGCTCATCGCCCACTACCCAGGCGTCGTGCCCGCTTGGCAGGGAGGTGACGTCCCCTGGACCGGCTATGAGCTCGGTGCCGTCGTCCATGCGAATCGCGAGCTGACCGCTCACGTGGTACTGAAAGTGCGGCGCCTCGCAGCTGGCCGTGTTGGCGATCGGCTTGACGTCGTTGGACCAGCGCCATCCCGGCTCGAAGACCATCATCCCAACCTCGCCGCCGTCCATCTTGAGAATGCCCGCGTGTCCGTGGGGGAACTCGCGTGTCTCGTCGGGCTCGTCAAAACTCCTGTGCTCTGTTGTCTGCATCGACATCATCCTCCGGTTGTCTCTGGAAGCTCGTTCGACCCCGCTATTCTTACCTACTAGTAGGTTGAATGTCAAGACGACCCGGGGTCGGTCTTATGCGAAGATGCGGGACATGGCGGTGACGCAAGGTCAAGCGCCGGCGAGCACGGCGCAGCGCGTCCTGGACATCGCCGAGCGACTGGTTCAGAGCCAGGGCTACAACGGGTTCAGCTACGCGGACATCGCGGGCGAGCTCGGTGTCACGAAGGCCAGCCTGCACTACCACTTCGCCAGCAAGGCCGAGCTGGGCGAGGCGCTGATCGAGCGTTACTCAGCCCGCTTCGCGGAGGCGCTCGAAGGCATCGACAGCACGCGTTCGGGCGCCGGCGCGAAGCTCGACGCGTACGCCGCGCTCTACGCGGATGTGCTGCGCGGAGACCGCATGTGCCTGTGCGGGATGCTGGCGGCCGAATACCAGACCCTGCCGGCGCCGATGCGCGGCTCGGTGATTCGCTTCTTCGACGACAACCTCGCGTGGCTCGCGAGCGTGCTGGCGGACGGCCGGGCGGCAGGGACGCTGTCCTTCGGCGGGTCTCCGGCGGACGCGGCGCAGACGGTCCTCGGCGCCCTTCAGGGAGCGATGCTCGTCGCACGTCCCTACGGCGATCTGGCTCGCTTCGAGGCCGCCGCGAGACACACGCTCGCCACCCTCGGCAGCCCACCGAGTGGCTAGCCGACATCACACAGCGACCGCTATCCGGTAGCGGCAGTCGCCCCCCCAGCACGACGACTCTCCTCCACGAGCCCGAGGAACAGGCGGTGCAGACGATCGTCGTCGCCGAGCTCGGCGTGGAAGGAGACCGCGAGCATCGGCCCCTGGCGAGCGGCCACCGGGTGGCCTTCCAGCTCGGCGAGGATCTCCACGTCGGGGCCGTGCTCGGCGATCCACGGCGCGCGGATGAAGATGCCGCGGATCGGCGGCCCGTCGATGCCGCGCATCCGCACGTCGGCTTCGAAGCTGCGGATCTGGCGCCCGAAGGCGTTGCGCTCGGCGCGCATGTCCATCGCGCCGAGGTGGTCGCGGTCGAGCATGATCAGCCCCGCGCACGAGCCGAGGATCGGAACCCCGCTGGCCGCGAGCTCGCGCAGCGGCTCGGCCAGGCCCTCGCGCGCGATCCCCAGGGTCATCGTGGTCGACTCCCCGCCCGGCACCACGAGGCCGTCGAGGCCGTCGAGATCGTCCGGAACCCGCACCTCGCTCGTGAGTGCGCCCAGCCGGTGCAACATCCGCTCGTGCGCCTCGAAGTCGCCCTGCAACGCAAGCACGCCGATCAGGGGCGCAGCCACCCCGTCGGCCGTGGGCGACCCGCCTTCGGTTGCTACCAACCCCGTTGAGCGAGCAGCTGCTCGCCCTCGAGCTTGGAGCTCTCCAGGCTGACCATCGGTGTGCCGAGGCCGCGCGAGGCACCGGCGACCCGCTCGGCGTCCTGCCAGTGGGTGGTGGCCTCGACGATCGCGCGCGCCCGCGTGGGCGGGTCCTCGGACTTGAAGATGCCGGAGCCGACGAACACGCCTTCGGCGCCGAGCGCCATCATCAGCGCGGCGTCGGCGGGCGTGGCGATGCCGCCGGCGCAGAACAGCACGACGGGCAGCCGCCCCGCGAGCGCGACCTCGCGCACGAGGTCGAGCGGCGCGGCGAGCGTCTTTGCGGCGGTCGCGGTCTCGTCCGGGCCGAGCGTCGCCAGGCGGCGGATTTCGCCGGTGATCTGGCGCATGTGGCGGACGGCCTCGACGATGTCGCCGGTGCCGGCCTCGCCCTTGGAGCGGATCATCGCGGCGCCCTCGCCGATCCGCCGCAGCGCCTCGCCGAGGTTGGTGGCGCCGCACACGAACGGCACCTTGAAGTCCCACTTGTCGATGTGGTTGGCCTCGTCGGCGGGCGTGAGCACCTCGGACTCGTCGACGTAGTCGACCTCGAGCGCCTCGAGCACGCGCGCCTCCATGAAGTGCCCGATGCGGGCCTTGGCCATCACGGGGATGCTGACCGCGTCCTGGATGCCGGCGATCATCTCGGGGTCGGACATGCGCGCGACGCCGCCGTCGCGGCGGATGTCGGCGGGCACGCGCTCGAGCGCCATCACGGCGGCGGCGCCGGCGTCCTCGGCGACCTTGGCCTGCTCGGGCGTGACGACGTCCATGATCACACCGCCCTTGAGCATCTCCGCCAGGCCGGTCTTCACCCGGAACGTCGCCTCGTCGCGCATGGCCTCTAGTTTGACAGCCCGGCCGCGAGACCGGTGGGGCGCGCGGCTCGCGGCCGTTGGTGCGATGACATCGCTACGCCAGATCCGGATTGCGGGCTCGGCGCACGATCAAGGCCATGGACAGCCTCGTGAGCACGCGCAGCGCGGGCCGCCGACGGCGAACGTCGTCGGGTGGCGCGAGCATTAGATGCCGCGCGGCGGCTCGTCTGAGCTCGGCCTCGCGCTGGCGAGCGAGCTCCGCATTCAGGATGTCTCTGGCCATTGCTCTACCTCAATCTGGATGAAATCTGTCATGCAAGTGCACGCTATCTACTAAATTGAGAATTGCAATGTCGATCAATCTAGGATTGGGTTAGGTCATGGCCGGCTCGCTCGACGACCGACTGCGCGCGGTGGACCGCGGCGCGAAGCCGTCGCTGACCCGCCAGCTCGCGGACGTGTTCGCGGCGGCGATCGCAAGCGGCGAGCTGGAGCCGGGCGCGAAGCTGCCGACGACGCGCGAGCTGGCGGAGATCGCTGGCATCAACCAGCTGACGGCGGGCCGCTGCTACCGGCGCCTGCAGGAGCAGGGCCTGATCGTCTCGGCGGTCGGTCGCGGCACGTTCGTGCGCGCGAGCGCCGGCAGCGTCTCCGACAGGGCGGACCTGTCGTGGCAGACCTACGCGCTGGCGCCGCCACGCGACGGCTATGCGGGCAGGGTCCTGAGCGAGGCGGCGCAGCACGCGGCGAGCGCACGCATGATCGCGCTGTCGGTCGGCTACCCCTCGAGCGAGCAGATCCCGCTGGACGAGCTGAGCGCCGCGATCCACGAGACCTCCGAAGACGAAGCGCTGGCGAGCTTCGAGTACTGCCCGATCGAGGGCACGGACGAGCTGCGCGCGCAGCTGGCGACGCTCGGCCGCGCGCGCGGGCTGGACGACGACGCCGAGCACATCCTGATCACGACCGGAGCGCGCCAGGGGCTGACGGTGGCGGCGCGCGCGACGCTGCGCCCAGGTGACGTGGTCGCGTGCGAGTCGCCGACGTACATGGGCCTGATCGAGGCGCTGCGCGCGACGGGCGCGACGGTGATGCCGGTGGGGGTCGACGAGCGGGGCTTTGACGTGGATGCCCTGGAGCGGCTGCTGCGCGGGCACGAGCTGCGGCTGGTGGCGCTGCAGCCGCGCGGGCACAACCCGACCGGCCGCGACCTCAGCGAGGAGCGCCGCGCGCGCCTGCTCGAGCTGGCGGCGCTGCACGGCTTCTTCGTGCTCGAGGACGCGGTCTACGCCGACCTGCGCTACGAGGGCGCCGACCCGGGCTCGCTGCGCGCGCTCGATCCCGCGCACGTGATCTACGTCGACTCGCTCTCGAAGACGGTCGCCCCCGGCCTGCGCACGGGATGGATCGCGGCATCCGGCCCGGTGCTCGACCGCATCATCGCGGAGAAGCGCGACGATGACGCCCACAGCGCGACGCTGCCCCAGCAGGTGGCGGCGAGGTACCTCGCCTCCGGGCACTACCCCTCCCAGGTCGCCCGCGCGCGCAAGCTCTCCCGCACGCGCCGCGACGTGCTGCTGGAGGCCCTGGAGAGCGAGCTGCACGGGGTCGCGAGCTTCCTGCATCCGAGCGCCGGCGGTCACGTGTGGGTGACGCTCGATCAGCCCCGCGACGACGAGGAGCTATACCGCGCGGCGCTCGCCGCGGGCGTCAGCTACATCCCGGGCCCGGCGATGCTCGTCGAGCCCCCAAGCGCAACCCACCTGCGCCTGTCGTTCACCTCGGTCACGCCCGAGCGCCTGCGCGACGGCGTCCGCCGCCTGGGCCGCGCGATCCGCGCCCAGCCCCCCGCCTCACGTCACCGCCACACGCTGCCGGTCGCCTGACCCCTCCAGTCGGGTTCCGGTCGGCGCATGCCCCGACCGGGGCAGGGCCGCATGCGGCCCTGCCGGCGGGGCCGCGCATGCGCGGCCCCGGACCACGCCGCATGCGGCGTGGTCATGATCAAAAGAGACGAATCTGACTATGGGCAGGTGCGATGATGGCGCCCGTGTGCTCCCCGTCCCATGCTCGTCGAGCCCTGATCGCGCTGGTCGCAATCGGCCTTCTCGGCTGCGCCTCGCCACAGGCGTCGCTCGCGACCGCCACCCGAACCTCGCACAGAACGACGCGCAAGCCACGCGCGAACTTGCCGCGCCACCCGCCCGCTCTCGCACCGGCGGCCGCCACGGCGGCTCTCAGCCTCGACCTGCTGCGCACGCTCGGCGCCGGCAACGTCGTCTTCTCGCCCGACAGCATCGCGACCGGCCTGGCGATGGTGGGCACCGGCGCCGAGGGCAGGACCGCGGCGCAGATCGCCGCCGCACTGCACCTCTCCTCGCCAGCCGCGCTGGTGGGCGTCGGCGCGCTCCAAAGACAGCTGCTTGCCGAGCAGGCAACGACCCCTGCGGGCGGCGCCGAAGCGCCGACGCTCGACATCGACAACGGCTTGTTTCTCCAAGATGGCTTCTCAGTAGAAGCGCCGTTCGTAGAAGGCCTGGCACGGGACTTCGGCGCGAAGCCGCAGACCGTCAACTTCGACAGCCCCGAAGCCGTGCCCACGATCAACGCCTGGGTGAGCGCACACACGCAGGGACTGATCCCCGAGCTGTTCAGCTCGCTCGAAGCAACGACCAAGCTGGTTCTCGCCGACGCGATCTACCTGAAAGCCGCGTGGCGGACGCCGTTCACCGAACGCGACACGGCTCCGGCGCCCTTCTACACCTCGGGGCAAGCCTCGACGGTGCCGTTCATGCACGAGACCGCATTCCTCCCCTACGCGAGCGGCAGCGGCTGGACCGCCGTGCAGATGCCCTACGGCGCATCGACGCTCTCATTGCTCGTCGTGCTCCCCACGGGCGCGAGTCTCGCAAGCTTGGAACACCGTCTCGACCCATCGCTGCTCACGACGATCGCACACCAAGTGCACTCGACCGAAGTCGCACTGAGCATCCCCCGTATCCACCTCTCCCTCCAGACGAGCCTCGACGGGCCGCTGGAAGCGCTCGGGGTCAGGCAAGCGTTCACACCCCAAGCCGATTTCACGCGCCTCTCCCCCGTTAGGCCGCTGGACATCGGCGTGGTGGAGCACGCGATCGACCTGCAGATCGACGAATCCGGCACCCTGGCAGCCGCGGCCACGGGCATATCGGTAGTCGAACCGGTACTCGTCAGGGTCACCCATCCGGTGCCTTTCGACGCGAACAGGCCGTTCCTGTTCTTCCTACGCGACGACCGCACCGGCGCGGTGCTGTTCGCCGGTCGCCTCCAGAACGCGGCAACCGCGCAAGGCTGACGACGGCTCGGCCAAGCGAAGCCGTGAGACGGGCGGCTCGCCCGCCGCGAAGCGGCCTGCGAGACGAACGGCTCACGGCGTAGCCCGCGAGACGAACGGCTCACGGCGAAGCGCTACTTCAGTCGGAAAGCCTTGATCCGATCGTCGTACTGCGCGGTGTCCTGCGCATACACCCCGTAGGCAAGCGCCTGGATGACGCTGAGCAGCGCGGTGTGCGAGCGCACGTACGCGGGGCTGTTGGACGAGTAGTAGAGCTTTATCTGCGCGAGCTTGGCGACCTCGGAGAGGGTCGCGTCGGTGATCGCGGCTGTGTGCGCCTGACGGTGGCGGGCGAGCTTCATCGCGCGCACGACCAGCGGGTGCGGGCGCCCGGCTGAGAGCCCGATGACGAGCGTGTTCGCGTCGATCCGCCCGAGGCGGCTGAGCGCCTCCTGCGACGGGCTCGCGACGACGTCGACGCGCAGGTCGAGCAGCATCAGCAGGTGGCGCAGGTAGCTGGCGAAGAACGCCATCTGGTCGGTGCCCGCGACGAGCACCTTCTCGGCCTCGACGATCGCGCCGATCAGCGCGTCGACGGAGCTGCGCGAGACCTTGCGCGCGGTGTCCTCGACGTTCAGGTGGTCGGCGGCGAGCGCCGCCTCGAACTCGTTCTGGTCGAGCGAGAACAGCGGCGTCGTCGGCGCCGCCGGTCCCTCCTTGGCGGCCTTGGCGTTGACGCGCCGGTATTCCTCGCGCGCGGCCGCCTGCAGCTCGGGAAAGCCCTCGAAGCCGAGCGCTTGGGAGAAGCGCACGACGGTCGAGCTGGACGTGTTCGCGCGGCGCGCGAGCTCCTCGGCGGTCTGGAAGGCGGCCTCGTCGAGGTGGTCGACGATGTACTGCGCGACGTCCTTCTGCGAGCGCGAGCACTCGTCGAAGCGCGCCTGGATGTACTTCGACAGGCTCTGGTGCTCGCTGGTCCCGTTCGCCGGCGGGGCCTCGACGGTCTTGGTCGCTGCACGCTTCATCGGCGGTTGAGTTCGACGTCTCCCGCTCGCACTCCTCCCCACAATGGAGTAGCTCGTGTGAGATCGTCGTGCGTGCGGGATGTGATCCGGCGGCCCGCCTGGCGCGTACATAAGCTCAGGCCATGCATACGGCGAGACGACAGAGGTGAGAATCGCCGTCATCGGCGCGGGCGTCTCCGGGCTCGTCGCCGCCCACCTGCTGCAACGCGAGCACGAGATCGTCGTCTACGAGGCCGACTCGCGCGCGGGCGGGCACGCGCACACCGTGCGCGTCGACACGCCGCTCGGCAGCCACCACGTGGACACGGGCTTCATCGTGCTCAACGACCGCAACTACCCCAACTTCACGAGGCTGCTCGAGAAGCTGGGCGTTGCCACGCAGCCGACGCACATGAGCTTCTCCGTCAAGGGCGAGCACGAGGACTTCGAGTACGCGGGCACGCCGCGCGGGCTGTACTGCCAGCGGCGCAACCTCGCGAGCCCGCGCTTTCAGCGGATGATCGTCGACCTGCTGCGCTTCAACCGCGAGCTGCGCGCGATGCTCGCGCGGGGCGAGCACACGGGGTTGGCGGCACACGGCGAGCGCCAGGCACGCGCGGGCGAGCGGGAGGAGTCGCTCGGCGAGTTCCTCACGCGGCGGCGCTTCTCGAGCGCGTTCGTCGAACGGCTGATCGTGCCGCAGGTCTCCGCCGTGTGGTCGGCCGATCCGCGCCAGATGCGCTCGTTCCCGGTGCGCTTCATGGCCGAGTTCTTCGCCAACCACGGCATGCTCGGCTTCCGCGGGCGCCCGCGCTGGTCGACGATCGCTGGTGGCTCGGCGCGCTACGTGGACGCGCTGATCGCACCGTTTCGCGAGCGCGTGCGCCTGCGCACGCCCGTGCGCTCGATCCTCCGCGGCGAGGATCGGGTGGAGGTCACGAGCGCGCGCGCCGATGGCGCGGCCACGACGGAGAGCTATGACCACGTGGTGATCGCCACCCACTCAGACCAGGCGCTCGCTTTGCTCGGCGATCCGTCCGAGCTCGAGCGCAGGCTGCTTGGCGCGATCCCCTATCAGCGCAACGAGGCGGTTCTGCACACCGACAGCGCGCTGCTGCCGCGCCGGCGCGCGGCGCGAGCGGCGTGGAACTTCCACCTGCTGCGCGAGCCCAAGCCGCTGAGCACGGTCACCTACTACATGAACCACCTACAGCGCCTGCGCGCCGACCGCGACTTCTGCGTGACGCTCAACCGCACCGAGGCGATCGACCCGGCGAAGATCATCGCCACGATCCCCTATTCGCACCCCGTGTACACGCCCGCGGGCGTCGCCGCCCAGTCAGAGCACGCCCGCATCAGCGGCCTCGCCGGCCGCACGCACTACTGCGGCGCGTACTGGGGCTGGGGCTTTCACGAGGACGGCGTGCTCAGCGCGCTGCGCGCGTGCGCGCCGTTCGGGGTGACGCTGTGAACAGCTGCCTGTACGAGGGCTCCGTGCGCCACCGCCGCCACGGCACGCCCGCGGACGAGCTGCGCTACCGCATGTTCATGGTGTACGTCGACCTCGACGAGCTGCCTGAGTGCTTCGACGGGCGCCTGCTGTGGTCGGCAAGGCGCCCGGCGCTCGCGTGGTTTCGCCGCTCCGATCACCTCGGCGACCCGCGCACGCCGCTCGCCGACGCGGTCCGCGAGCTCGTCGCCGAGCGCACCGGCGCGCGCCCCGAAGGCCCCGTCCGGCTGCTGACACACCTGCGCTACTTCGGGTACTGCTTCAACCCGGTCAGCTTCTACTACTGCTACGACGCCGCCCCAGACGGCGACGGCGCCGGCGAGCGCCTGAGCGCGGTGGTCGCGCACGTGACGAACACGCCGTGGGGTGAGAGCCACTCCTACGTGCTGGGCGCCGACGGCGCCAGCGACCGCGGCTCGACGGCGCTGCTGGGCGGGCGCTCGGACAAGCGTCTGCACGTCTCGCCGCTGATGGGCATGGAGCACACGTACGTGTGGCGCGCGAGCGAGCCGGCGGGGCGGCTGTCGGTGCACATCGAGTCCCACCGTGTGGACGCCCAGCGCGACGGGCGGGCCGGCGGACCGGTGGATTCGCAGGCCGTCGGACACGCGGGCACCGGTGGCACCGGGGGCACCGGCCCGGCGTTCGACGCGACGCTGTCGCTGCGCCGCCGCGACTTGAGCGGCCGCGAGCTGGCGCGAGCGCTCGCGCGCTACCCGTTCCTGACACTGCGGATCGTCGCGCGCATCTACGGCCACGCGCTGTCGCTGCGATTGCGCGGCGCGCGCTACTTCCCGCACCCGCCCAAGGGCGGGATGAGAACCGAGGCCGGGGCCGATCCCGAAGCCAAGAGCGGTCCCGGACCGGCAGCGGGCGCGGACAAGCGGGCGGTGTCGGCGTGAGCGCGCGGGCGAGGCGCGTCAAGCGACGCGCGGGGCGCATCGGCGACCGCGCCGCACGCTGGCTGGTGCTGCGCGTGCTCGCGCGCATCGGCGGCGGCGAGCTCGAGCTCGTGGAGCTGGAGGACGGCGATGTACGCGTGAGGTTGGGCGAGCTCGTGGCCGAGCGCCCGCTGCGCGCGGTGGTGCACGTGCGCTCGCCGCGCTTCTACCGCCAGCTGCTGCGCGGCAGCATCGGGCTGTGCGAGTCATACGTGGACGGGCTGTGGGAGTGCGACGACCTGGTGGCGCTGACGCGCATCGCGGCGCTGAACGTCGGCGCGCTGGACCGGTTGCGCCGGGTGCTCGCGCCGGCGCTGATCCCGGTGCAGCGCTGGGCGCGGTGGCTTGCGCGCAACACGCCGATGCGCTCGCGCCGGCGGATCGCGGCGCACTACGACCTTGGCAACGAGCTGTTCGCGCTGTTTTTGGACCGCACGATGATGTATTCGTGCGCGGTGTTCGAGCAGCCGCACACGAGCCTCGAGGACGCGTCGCTGGCAAAGCTCGAGCGCGTATGCGCGAAGCTCGACCTGCGCCCGCAGGACCATCTGCTTGAGATCGGCACCGGCTGGGGCGGCCTCGCGCTGTACGCGGCTGAGCACTACGGCTGCCACGTGACGACGACGACGATCTCGCGCGAACAGCATGCGTACGCGTGCGCGCGGGTGCACGAGGCGGGCCTCGAGGACCGCGTGACGGTGCTGCTGAAGGACTATCGCGAGCTGCGCGGGCGCTACGACAAGTTGGTGTCGATCGAGATGATCGAGGCGGTCGGCTGGCAGTACTTCCCGACGTACTTCCGCCGTTGCTCGGAGCTGCTGGTGAACGACGGCGCGATGCTGCTGCAGGCGATCACGATCGAAGACCGCGCCTACGCCGTGGAGAAGGCGGGGCGAGCTTCATCAACACCTACATCTTCCCCGGCGGCTGCCTGCCTTCGCTGGAGATCATCTCGCGTTCGCTCGCGCGCGTGACCGACATGCGCCAGATCCACCTCGAGGACATCACCGAGCACTACGCGACGACGCTCGCGCGCTGGCGCGAGCGCTTCGTGGACGCCGCCGAGCGGGTGGCGGAGCTCGGCTACGACGAGCGCTTTCGCCGGCTGTGGGAGCTGTACCTGAGCTACTGCGAGGGCGGCTTTCGCGAGCGGCGCATCCAGGACGTGCAGCTGCTGCTGGCAAAGCCCGGCTACCGCGAGGACCCAGCGCCGGTAGTGTCCCTGGCGGCATGAGACGCAGCCTGTACGAGGACGTACACGAAGACTTCCGCGCGAGCTTTCGTACGTTCCTGGAGCGCGAGGTGATCGGCGAGGAGGGCCGCTACGGCGAGTGGGAGCGCGCGGAGATCGTGCCTCGCGAGGTCTACGAACTGGCCGGCAAGGGCGGCTTCCTGGGCATGGCCGTGCCCGAGGCGTACGGCGGCGCGGGCGCGGATGATTTCCGCTTCAACCTGGTGATCGGCGAAGAGACCCAGCGCGCGGCGGTCGGCAGCGTCGGCCTGGGGATGTCGCGTGCACACCGACATCTGCCTGCCGTACTTCCTCAGCTACTGCACCGAGCCCCAGCGCGAGCGCTGGCTGGACGGGCTCGCCACGGGCGAGCTGATCGCGGCGATCGCGATGACCGAGCCGGGGATCGGCTCGGACCTGGCTGCGATGTCGACGAGCGCCAAGCGCGAGGGCGAGCACTACGTGGTCAACGGCTCAAAGACGTTCATCACCAACGGCATCAACGCGGACCTGGTGATCGTGGCGGTCAAGACCGATCCGTCGCGAGCGCCACCGCGGCATCAGCCTGGTGGTCATCGAGCGCGGCATGGAGGGCTTCGAGCGCGGGCGCAACCTCGAGAAGATCGGCCAGCACGCGCCAGGACACGGCCGAGCTGTCGTTCGCGGACGTGCACGTGCCGCTCGAGAACCTGCTCGGCGAGGAGGGCGAGGGCTTTCGCTACCTCGTCTCGAACCTCCCTCAGGAGCGCCTGTCGATCGCCGCCGGCGCCGTCGCCGCCGCCGAGGCGGCGATCGGCTGGACGCTCGACTACGTGCCGCGAGCGCCACGCATTCGGCCAGCCGATCGGCTCCTTCCAGACCTCGCGCTTCACGCTCGCCGAGGTCCACGGCGAAACGCAGGTCGCGCGCACGTTCGTCGACCAGTGCGCGCTGGCGCTCAACGCCGGCGAGCTCACCCCCGAGGACGCCGCCACCGCGAAGTGGTGGTGCACCGACCTGCAGGGCCGCGTCGTCGATCGCTGCCTGCAGTTGTTCGGCGGCTACGGCTACATGCTCGAGTACCCGATCGCGCGCGCCTTCGCGGACGCCCGCGTGACCAGGATCTACGGCGGTGCGAACGAGATCATGAAGGAGATCGTTGGGCGGTCGCTGGGGTTGTAGCGGTTTGATGCGGCTATGACGGCCGAGGTCAGGCGGCGATCTCGCGCTCCACCTGGGCCACGCTCACGCGACGGGAGGCCGAGAGCCACCCTTGATGGGGCAAGCAGTAGGTGCCGGAGACGGGCGCAACGTCGCGGTAGTCGCGGCCCACGGCAACGGTGAGGTATCGGAGGTCCGCCCGCCGGTCGTGTGTCGGGTCCCAAGCGAGGATCTCGACCGACTGGCCTGCTGCGGGCAGAAGCACCTCGACCCATGCGTGCGTACCGCCTTCGCCGACGAGATGGCCGGACACATAGCGAGCGGGGATGCCGAGCAGTCGGCACAGCGCGAGCATCACGTGCGCGTAGTCCTGGCAGACGCCCTTTCCCGCGGCGAGCGCCTGGCCCGCCGTGGTGTGCACGCCGGTCCGGTCGAAGCCGTAGCTCATGTGCCGATACACCCAGCTGCTCGACGGCGGCGGCCAGGTCGGCCGCCAGTCTCGCCGCTGCGGCAAGCTCGGCGGCCACGGCGCGCAGCGCAGAGTCCGGCCGGGTGAGAGCCGACGGGCGCAGATAGACGTTCTAGCGCTTGGCCGCGTGGTCGCCTCGAGGTGTGGCCCCTGCCCGGGCAACCGCTCCACGAGTCACCGATACGTCGAAGTCGACGGCCTCCTCGACTCTCGGGATGTTGACCTCAAAGACGACGTTGCCGAACCCGTCGCGACGCATCCGCTTGCGCGAGTGGGGCTGGCTCACCTCCAGGCGGTGGCTGAGGACCCGCTGGTCGCCGTGAACCGGCCGGGGCACCACCACCAGGCGCTGCCTGAGGTTGCAGATGGGCGCTGCGTAGCTGTAGCGGAAGTGCTGCTGCACCTCGTAGACGGTCCGCCGAATCCGGCTGCAGTCCATGGTGTGGTGCTCGAGGAAGTCGACCGGAGGATGTCCGCGTCATGCTGCTCGTCCGAGCCATGCTGCGAGAGCAGGTCCACGGGCTGTCCCTTACCGCAGCCGATCGTCGCCGGTTGCCGCTGGCCGGAATGATCTCATCCGCCCACACGGTCATCTGCTCGAGCAGCAGCTTGCCGTAGGACGTCACCATCGCCACGTCCATCGCGTCGCGACCTCGCGCGATGACGACGCGCCCGAACCGCCTTGCGTTGTTGCGGGGGTCAAACGTCCACCACCGTCCACCGAGGTAGACCTCCATCCAGGCGCAAAAGTCCATCGGCTCCGGCGGCGGAGTCACGTCGATGTCGGGGAGATATCCGAACACGTAGCGCGCCGGGATGTTCAGAGCTCGGCAGAACGAGATGGCGAGGTGGGCGAAGTCCCGGCAGACGCCCACCCTTGCCTCGAAGACATCGACCGAGGTCGCGTCAGGGTCTGCTGGCGGCGTAATCAAAGCGGACGTTGTCGTGAACCCAGTCGCAGACGGCCTGCACCCGCTCCCACCCGAGCGGGGTCGTCCCGAACAGGCTCACGGCCGCGTCGGACAGCATGTCGGAGAGGCAATAGCGGCTGGCCAGCGTGTAGATGAGGATCTCGCCAGGCAGATCCTCGACCCGGTGCTGCACCGCTACCGGGCTGACCTCGTCCAGCGCGGCCGACGTCGTGACCTCTGCGTCGTAACGCAGGCTTGCCTTCCCCGCTCCGATCACGACCCGCCTGGCGTGGTTGCCGTAGATGTCGACGAGATCCGAGAAGGACGCGTTGGGCTGCACATGCCATGTCTCGCGTTCAACCGTCACGCCACCGTCCGAGCGGGCGCGCACAAGCACGACGGCCGGCACCGGAAGCGCCGCGTCGAAGCGAAACTCGCACCCCACCCTTATCGGCACCAGTCCGCGCTCGCGCGTGGCACGGGCGGGAGGTCGTTGTCCAGGACCGTCGATCGGTTCTGGGCCGGCGATCGGTTCTCCTCCTCGCTCGGAGCGCGCAGGGCCGGCTGACGGCGTAACGATGGCGGTCACGTTCAATGCCTCTACCTGCGAGCGGTCGGATCCCGTGCATCGGGGCAGGTGCCACGCATCACCGGCACCCCTCGCGCAGGCCACACCGTCAAGGCACCAAGATACACCGGTGCTCGGCCGTGTCGTTGGACCGCGGTCCAACATCAAAGACCGCCTGGTTGGCCACCCGGCTTGAGCCGTTCGCTGGCGGATTCAGCGTGTCGTTCACGCTCGAACTCGTGCCGAATGGCCAGAGCGGCCCGCCGCTCGAAACAAGCCTCGTGCAGTAGGCGTCAGGCTCCAGGGGCGAACAGCCGCTTGACGGTGGAGTCTGCCTCGGCCCCCGTCACCCCCCAAACCACCGCCCCAGCCGCTCCCCACTGAGCACCTGCGACGGCTCGACACGCCGGCTGTAGCAGTCGCGCAGGTCCTGTGCCGCGTCCGCCTCGCTAGCCCATCCCCTGAACAGGTTCTTGGTCTCCACGCGCGGGAAGCGCCCCCACGCGAAGGACCACTCGTAGTGCTCCTCGGCGCGCTCGTCTCGCCACTGCTCGTAGCCGTCGAGGCTGGGGTGCGCGCCGGAAAGGAGCGTTGGCGATGTAGACGGCATGCTCCACCGCATCGCCGATCCCCTGGGCGGTGCCGGGGTGCTTGAAGTGGCAGGCATCGCCGACCAGCGCCCAGCCCGGGCCGCTCGGAACCCGGAAGTACCCGCGCATCAGCGACTCGGGAGCCACCACGACGTCGCTTGTCATCTCCGCCCGGTCGAGCACGCTCGGGTCGATCAGATCGGGGAAGCGGTGGCAGCCGCTTCAGATACCGGGCCCGGCGCTCCTGTTTGGATCCTCGCGTGGACGCCGCGTCCCCGGCGGTGGTCAGCAGGCACGAGCCATCCTCGCCCGCCCACCGGTTGGCGATCTCTGTCCTCTTATCTCTATGGTCGCCAACCCGTTGTCCGGTATGCCACGCCAGTAGCCGAGCAGGAACGCCACCTCCCCGCGCAGTGGGCGCGTCTTCTCGATCCCGAGCCGGCGCGCGACCGTCGAGGCACGGCCATCGCAGCCGAAGACCCACCTGGCGGCGATCCGCTCGCCGCCCTCCAGCACGACCCCGGCGACGGGGTCTTCGGCGCTGCCCGAGCCGACGAGATCGACCACGGCCTCGCCGAAGCGCCCATCCGCCCCGGCGGCAAGCGCGGTGTCGAGGATCGCGTCGTCGAGCGCGACGCGGCGCGGCGCCGCACAGCGGTCGAAGCCCCCAATCGGCGTGAAAGAGCCACTGAACTCGTGCCCGAGGCCGACGATCCGGTACTCGAGCATCGGCACATCGTGCGAGGCAAGCAGCACCTCGAGCGCGCCGAGCTCGCTGAGGCGCTCGAGCGTGTTCGGGAAGATCAGATGGGTCGAGATCGTTTCGCTGGGCAAGCTGTCGCGGTCGACGAGCACCACGTCCCAGCCGGCCGGGCCAGGGCGAGCGCGAGCGTCGATCCGGCGCAGCGCGCGCCGACGACCACCGCATCGGCTTGCCTCACGAGCTCGCGGGCGGGATGTTCTGGTTGATCCGGAACACGTTCTCCGGGTCATAGCTGCGCTTGATCTGGGCCAGCCGCTCGTAGTTGCCGCGATAGCTCGCGCGCACGCGATCCTCGCCCTCGTCCATCATCATGTTCACGTACGCGCCGCCCGGCGGAGTACGGGTGCAGCGCCTCGTGGTAGTCGATGCTCCAGCGGCTGATCGCGTCGCGGTTGGCCGGGTCCGGGTCGACCCCGGCGAACACCGCGCCCCAGTTGGCGTCACGGTAGCTCCAGGCGGTGTCGGACTCGCCCGACGTCGTGCGCGGCCCCATCGATCGGGTAGAGGTGCATCGTCGACTTCATGCTCGGCGGCTGCGAGCCGAAGCGCGCGTGCAGCCGCGACCGCCTCGTCGGGGATCTCCTTGACGAAGTCCGCGCGCCAGTACCACTCGTCACCGGGCGGGTAGATCCCGTCGAACGCTGTCTGGAGCATCGCGTGCGGCATCGATTGAACACCGTGCATCAGTGGCTCTGGCACAGCTTCGAGCAGGGGCGCCATCGCCGCGCGCGCGTCGCTCTCCGGACCGACGTAGCACCACACCACGCCGCATACCTTGCGCAGATGGATCTCCTCGGGGAACGGCGGCGCCGGCGGTACGGTGTGGAACGCGAAGAACCCGTTCAGCTCGCGGGGGGCGGCTGGCAGGAACTCGCGGTATGCGGACAGCACCGCCGTGGCGTCCTCGACCGCCCAGAACGTCGGGCCGCCGAAGATCGTGCCAACCTCGTGCAGACGGAACAGGAACGAGGTCACGACGCCGAAGTTGCCGCCGCCGCCCCTGATCGCCCAGAACAGGTCGGGGTGCTCGTCGGCGCTGGCCCGCACCGTCTCGCCGCTCGCAAGCACGAGCTCCGCCTCGAGCAGGTTGTCGATCGTCAGCCCGAAGCGCCGCGTGAGATGCCCGAGGCCTCCGCCGAGCGTCAGCCCGCCGACGCCGGTGCTCGAGATGATCCCACTCGGGGTCGCGAGGCCGTGCTCGCCGGTGGCGCTATCGACTTCGGCCCACGTGCAGCCGCCGCCCACGCGAACCGTGCGCGCGCCAGGGTCGACCTGGATGTCCTTCAGCAGCGCCAGGTCGATGACGACACCGTCGTCGCACGTGCCGAGGCCGGCGCCGTTGTGCCCGCCGCCACGGATCGCGAGCGGGAGCGCGTGCGCACGCGCGAAGGCGACCGTACGGGCGACGTCCTGCGCATCCGCGCACTGTGCGATCAGCGCTGGGCGGCGGTCGATCATGGCGTTGTACACGCTCCGCGCCTGCTCGTAGTCGCCGTCCTCGGGTCCGATCAGGCGCCCCCGGAATCCGGACATCTCCTGACGTGCGGCCTGCGCTGCTGTGATCGTGCTGCTCATCGGGGCTCCTCCTCTTGATGGAGATGGTTATCGCCTCGTCAGAGCGCAACCTACGGCGTCGATCAGCGCTTGTCATGACGCGGACTGACCGACTTTGCCGCCGGCGGAGCGAGCGCCGGATTTGCGTCACTGGTCAGATCTGACTATCGTGCTCGCAGGGGTCCCCCGTGCCCGAGCTCCCTGCCCCGACTTCGCGTTTCCTCTCCGTTTCCGTTCGTTGGCCGCGCTGACGAGCTGGGGAAGTTGCGCATGTTGCTGCCGAGCGCCGAGGGCGAGGGCCGCCGGGTGGTGCTTTTGGGGGGAGAGGCGGGCTCGGGCAAGAGCCGCCTCGTCCGCGAGTTCGCCGCCGAGGCGGCGCAGTCCGGTGCGCTCGTGCTGCACGGAGCATGCGACGCGGTCGTACACGCGCCGTACGGGCCCTTCTCCCAGGCGCTCGAGCGCCTGGCGGCTGTGCTCGACGAGGACGAGCTGCGTGCCGCGCTCGGATCCTCCGGGGGCGAGCTGATGCGCCTGCTCCCCAACCTCGGCGAGCGGCTCGCGGGACTCTCGCCGCCCGTGAGCGCCGACCCGGACACCGAGCGCCACCGGCTGCACACGGCCGTGTCCGATCTGCTCGAGCGGGTCGGCCGCCGGCGCCCGGTCGTCCTGGTGATCGAGGACGGGCACTGGGCGGACGTGCCAACGCTGCTGCTCCTGCGTCACCTCGCACAGGCGGCCTGGGCTGGGCGTGTGCTGCTGTTCGCCACCTTCCGCGACACGGAGGACGAGGTTCCGCAGGCGCTCGCGCAGACGCTCGCGGATCTGCGGCGCTCCGACGACGTCGTGCGCATGCGCCTGGAGGGTCTCTCCGACGTGGAGGTGAGCGAGTTCGTACGGCGCGTGACCGAGGGCCGCGCCAGCGCAGAACTGCCCGAGATCGCCCGGGCGATCTCCAATCTCACAGGCGGCAACGCGTTCCTGATGTGCGAGCTGTGGCGCGCCCTGCTGGACACGGACGCGACCGCGGACGGCGAGGGCGAGCTGCGGCTCGCCGGCTCTCTGCTCGCCCAGCTCCAAACGCCCGACAGCGTCCGCGAGGTGGTGAGCGCCCGGCTTGCGCGGTTGGCGCCGGCGACCACCGAGCTGCTCGAGCTGGCGGCGACGGCCGGCGCCGAGTTCGAGCTCGCGATCGTCAGACGGGGCTCGCGCCTGCAGGAACGCGAGCTGATCGCAGCCGTCGACGAGGCGACACGCAGCGGCATCATCGTGGAGCTGCCCGGCCGCCAGCTCGCGTACAGGTTCAGCCACGAGCTCGTGCGCCGTGCGGTCTATGACCGCCTGTCGGGCGTGCGCAGGGCCGAGCTGCACCTGCGCATCGGCGAGGCCATGGAGGCGGCGGAGGGGCGCTCGGCGCGAACGCTCGCCGACCTCGCGCACCACTTCGCCGCGGCCACCGCGGTCGCCGGAGTCGAGCGGGCGATTCGCTACAACGTCCTCGCCGCGCGAGCCGCCGCCGATGCCCTCGCGTTCGACGACGCGGCGCAATTGCTCTTGACGGCGCATGCCCTTGGCATCGACGACGCCCGCGAGCGCGCCGAGGTGCTGCTCGAGCTCGGCATGGCTCGGCACAGGGCCGGCAGCGCGCTCGATGCTCGCGAGGCGCTGGCGGCCGCTGCACAGATCGGCCGCGAGCTGGCGGACGCCGAGCTGCTGGCGCGCGCCGCGGCGCGATACGAGGAGGCCAGCTGGCGCCCCGGAATGGAAGGCGGCGCGGTCGAGCTGCTGGAAGAGGCCACGGCGGCACTGGGCGAGCACGAGTCGCAGCTGAGCGTCGAGCTGCTCGGCAGCTTGGCGCGCGCGCTCGACGGACAGGGCGAGCACGAGCGCGGCGCGATCGTGCGGGCCAACGCGATCGAGCTCGCCCGGCGCCTGGGCGACCGCGCGGGGCTCGCGACGGTGCTCGTGCGCTCCTACTGGTCGCGCGGTGCGACGCCGATCGAGCAGATCCTGAAGATGCTGACCGAGGCGCGCGCCATCAGCGAGGAGCTGGGCGACACGGAGCTGCAGGCGGAAGCGATGTCCTGGCGCGCGCCCGCGTTCGTGGCGATCGCCGACATCCCCGCCGCGCGTAGCGAGGCGGCACAGCTCAGGCGGATGGCCGAGATCACCAGGCAGCCGTTCAACCTCCACGTGGCGGAGCACTACGGCGCCGCGATCGCCCTCTCCGACGGAGAGCTCGACGCGGCCGAGGCGATGGCGGGCCGCTCGGAGGCGGCGGGGCGCATGTTGACCGGGCGCGACGCGTCGGGCACGTACGGCATCCAGATGTTCAGCCTCCGCCGCGAGCAGGGGCGCTTGGCGGAGCTGGCCTCGGTGATCAGGATCCTCGTCGCCGGTGAGCGCGAGCGCAGCCCCTGGCGTCCCGGGCTCGTATCCCTGCTGGTCGAGCTGGGAATGGAGTCCGAGGCAAGGAGCGAGCTGGCGCAGATCGCCAGCGAGGGTCTCGACGCGTTCCGGGAGTCGCTGTGGCTCGCGTCGCTGACCTACCTCACCGACGCCTGCGTCGCGGTGGGTGACGAGACGGTCGCGGCGCTCCTGTACCCCGAGCTCGCACCGCTCGCCTCGAGCAACGTGATGGTCGGGCACCTGGTCGTCTACTACGGCTCGGCCGACCGCTACCTGGGCATGCTCGCGGCGACGCTCGGCGAGTGGGAGCTGGCGGAAGCGCACTTCGAGCAGGCGCTTGCGGCCAACGTGGCGATGGAGGCGAAGACCTGGCTCGCCCACACCAACCACCAGTACGCACGGATGCTGCTCGCTCGCGGGGACGGCCATCCCGAGCGCGCACGGGCGCTGCTCGTCGAGGCCGACAGGCTCGCACGCGCGATCGGGATGGCGAGCCTGCACAACCGGATCGCGGCGATGAACATCGCGTCCGCCCCGGCCGGCGCGGGCGGGCGGGACTCCATCCTTCCCGACGCGCTGTCGGGCCGCGAGGCACAGATCCTGCGACTCGTCGCACGTGGCCTCAGCAACCGCGAGATCGGCGCCGAGCTCTACATCAGCGAGCACACGGCCGCCAACCACATCCGCAGCATCCTTCGCAAGACCGGCTGCGCGAACCGCACCGAGGCCGCCTCCTACGCGCACCGTCACGCGCTTGCCGACGCATAGGGCCGAGGAGTACGATCGCCGTATATGCCGCTATTCATGATCGAGCGCAGGTTCGCCGAGCAGCTCCAGCTGAGCGACGACGACGTCGAGCTGATCGAGGAGGTCAACGCCGACGAGGGCGTGCGCTGGCTGTTCTCGTTCCTCAGCGCCGACCGGCGGCGCACCTACTGCCTGTATGAGGCGCCCTCGGCTGACGCGATCGTCGCAGCGGCGAAGCGGGCCAACATTCCCGCCGACGAGGTTGTCGAAGTCGAACGCGACGCGCTCGCCGTGCCCGGTCGCCTGCGCGAGTGGGCGCAGTCGCAGTAGGGCGCGCCCCCCGCAGCCCGGTCACGCGCCTGTGGCATCAGAACGCGACGGTGATGTCGCGCCACTGCTCTTGGGTCGGGCGCTGCTGCAGCTGACGCTCTACGCCGGCGACGATCTCGGCGAACTGGCTGTGGTCGAGTGTCCAGATGAGGATGATGCCCGCGTGCGGGAGTCCGGCTTCGGCCCACTGGCGTGCGAGCGGCGCGAAGTCTCGGCTGTTGCGAGTGATGAGGACGCGCTGCTCGGATGCCGCGAGCTCGAGCACCTGCGGATCGGGGAGCCCCTCGAAGGTGGCGTCTTCGGCGAGCGCAAGCACGTCATGGCCGTTCTTGCGCAGCTTCGCGGCGATGCCACGCGGGGAGAGATTCGCGTCGAGCAGCAGCCTCAAGGATGTCTATGCCGCAGGCGAGAACTCGATGAACGGGTAGAGCTCGCGCCACTGCTCGGCTGTGCGGCGGTTTTCCGCGATTGCCTCGGCGATCTCCTCGGGGTAGCTGTCACGGTAGGCGAGCGCAAGATGCACCTGGCGCTCGCCCAGATGCGTCTGGCCCACGAGGATCTCACTCGAGCCGAAGTCCTGGAGCATCTGAATGATCTCCCAGACGTCGAGGCCCGAGCCGATCACCCACGGGCGCCGGGCGGCGTCCTCGCCGCGGAAGCCGATCCCGGCAAAGCGGCGGGTCCGCACCGCCTCCTCGGTCAAAGCCTCGACGATCGCGCTCTTCGAGCGGCGAGTCCTCTGGGCCTCAGCCTCGACGAGATGGTCGGTGGGCAGGCTGAAGCGAACGCTGAAAGGCTCGCCCTTACGGGCTTTCTGGCTCACAGACGACATGGATCAGATGGTAACACACAAAACTTACACCGTGCCGTGGGTGGCGAAATGGTAGTCGGGCGGCAGCGCGAGCCGATCTGCGTGAGTCCGCAACCACTGGCGAGCGGGCAGCAAGCTACGGGGCCGACGCGTCGAACAGCTCTATCTGTGCATTGTGCCCGGGAGCCGATGCGAGGCGCGCGTCGCAGGTGACGAGGGGAGCAGCCAGGACCTCGGCGAGCGCGACGAGTGGCGTCGTAGGCCGTTAGGTTGGGCGCGGTTCCCAGACTCGGTCATTGAGCGGCTGATGGCGATAGCGGACGAGCGCGAGCTCGGCGAGGTCGCTGAGCGCATCGGCCGCGCGCTCGTCGCTTATCTCGCGTCTGATGCCCATCCCGCGGAGTGCATGGAGCAGCTCGGTGTCTATTAGGTGAGGGGCATGGAGGTCACCGTCTCCGGCGAAGCGCTCGATCAAACTCGGCGCGGGGTCTCGCGCCGCGAGCGCCTCCAGCACGGCCGATGTGTCAACCACGAGCATTGCCTAGTCGCGGTCGCGACCAGCGCGTATCGCGGCGACGATCGCGCTGCTCTGCGCGCCGCCGGCGCGTGAGCGTGCGCGTTGCAGCAGCTCGGCCACCGGCGGGTGTTCGGCAACCCGCTCTAGCTCTCCAAGCGCGAAATCCGAGAGCGAGACGCCCGTTGCCGCAGCCCGAGCGCGCAATGCACGATGGACATCGTCGGGCACATTACGTACTTGGATCGTCTTCACAGCCTCATCCTACAATTTGTATGTGCTACACCCAATCTGCACCACTTGCCCCTCGACTACAGGTGTTTTGGAGGCGACGACCTCCGACGCGAGGGCGAAGTAGACCTACACGCGGCCCCTTCGACCGCGGTAGGGACCGAGGAACAGCACCAGCACGACGATGAGAAGAAGCAACGCAAGCGGGTTCACGAAGGCGCCGCCGGCGACGCTGAGGATGATCAAGACGACGATCAAAAGCAGCAGCAGGTCCATGGGTCTACTTCGTGTTTCTGTTGCGGCCGGTAAGTGTGTCGGCGACTTTGTCCACGGTTTTCTTCGCAGAGCCCTTGGCTTGGTCGACGCGTCCTTCGTTCTTTAGGCGTTTATCTCCAGTCAGCGCGCCGGCTGCCTCCTTCGCGCGACCTTTTGCCTTGTCGATGTTCTTGTCCGTCATGGAATCCTCCTGATTAGTATGGGCGAGGAGCGCCTGATCGCGGCGCTAGCGGTAGGTGCGGCCGAGTAGCCGCGTGATCAGTCCGCCGACGCTGAGGTAGACAATCGCGGCGATGCCCCAGTTGACAGCGATAGCGACGTTGGCGCTGTGGAAGCTGAACATGCCGTCGAATGGGCCGGCAAGCCAGCGCGCCCAACTGTGGACTTCCGAGACGATGCCGTTGGCCGGATTGGCCTTGAGCACCACGAGCAGAATCCCAGCGATGATGACCAACACGACGACGCTGACAACGAGCTGAACGACGCGAACCAACAAGCCCACGCCTTGCCCGAACACACCGACACCGCCGGCTTCGCGCCGACCTGACACTTCGACCGGCCGACCATTCGGATCGACTTCGGAAGCAGGAACGCCTGCTGGCGTGGCTCTGAACATGAGAGGAACCTCCTGTTGGTCTTCCATCCCTTCCGGGCAATGCCCGGCGGGTCGTGAACCCCTTGAGGGGATTCACGCGGGCGGAGGTCAATCGAATCGGCTAGTCGCGGCGACGGCAAAAGCTCAGCGGCAACGACGGCTGGTCGGCTTGGTCAGCGACCGTCCTCCAGTGACTCTACTCCTTTGTGCGGATCGTTGCAGGATCGCCCCGGCCAGACCCTGCAGTTCACGAAGGAACCCTGGGTGGCGCCGATGCACTAGCGCGAGGCGAAGAGGAACCGGACGCCAACGATCCGTCGGGATGTGTCTTACACGCCTCCAGTCGCGAACAGGGCAACTGCGGCGATCAGCATCAGTCCCGTCGTCGCCCAGCCGAGCCAGCGGGCGAGCGCACCGTTGACGTTCTTGCCCATGATCGAGCGGTCTGAGGAGACGCGCATCACCACGATCAGAAATGGCCCCGCGGTCACGCCGTTGATGACGGCGACCAGGACGAGCAGCTTGATCGGGTTCACGGAGGCCAGGCTGAGCGCCGAGCCGCCGATCGTCCCGACGGCGCACAATCCATAGAACACGGGCGCTTCGCGTAGAGAGTTGGAAAAGCCGGCTCCCTTGCCGATCAGTCCGGCCATCGCCGCCGAGCCCGCGCCGGCAAGCACCGGAATCGCGAGCATGCCCGAGCCGATGAAGCCGAGCGCGAACACGTAGGAGCCGATCTGGCCTCCCAAAGGGCGCAGCGCTTCCGCCGCTTGCGCCGGCGAGGAGATGCTCACGTGATGCGTGCGCCCGAGCGTCGCGGCGGTCGCGGCGATGATTGCGAACATCACGAAATTCGAGAACGCCATGCCGGTGAACACATCAAGGCGGCTCATCAGTTGCTTTGACCTGCCCGCGCGCTGACCACGGCGGCGCAGCGGCACCGGCTCCTCGCCGCCCAACCGCTCCTCTCGCATGTCCTCGACACGGTGCATGGCCTGCCAGAAGAACAGATACGGTGAGATCGTCGTGCCAAGCACAGCGACCAGCAGCGCGATGTACGCCGATGAGAACTGCACGTGCGGGATCAGCGTGTTCACGGCCACCGTCCCCCACGGGATGTGCACGAGAAAGAGCACCGCCACGTAGGCGAGCAACGCCGCACAGAGCACCTTGAACACCCGGGCGATCAACAGGAAAGAGCCGGCAGCCAGAACCACAGTGATGCTCGCACCAGCGACCAGCGCCCACACAGCGCTCGGCCCCGCGTGCAGCAGGTGCATACCCTGTCCAACCGCGACAAGATCAGCGGCGATGTTCAGCGCGTTCGCGACAACCAGGACCGCGATCAGCACCCCGATCACGGCCCGCCAGACCCGGCCGAAGTGGACCGTGATCAACTCGCCGAGAGTCTTGCCCGAAGCAAGCGCGGTACGGTCGCATATCTCCTGAATCCCCATCATCAGCGGGAGGGTCAGAAGAGCGACCCACAGCATCGAAAAGCCGAACCGAGCGCCCGCCTGCGCGTAGGTGGCGATGCCAGATGGGTCATCGTCTGATGCGCCCGTGATCAGGCCCGGCCCAAGCGCTCGAACATACGCCCGCACTCCCGTCGTGCCCACGAACTCCCGGTCTGGACCGGATGCCGGCTCGAACTCATCCCCCGCATCCGAGGTCGCTGCCGGCTCGCCCACGAGTGACGTTTCGCCTTGCGCGGAAGTACCCTCGTCTCCCCCGCTAACCGTCTTATCCATCATCCCACCATGCAATTTCTACAGTGCTTGCCGGACACTGCGGCTGCCCAACCAACAACTACCCCGGGTGCGGCCTGGTGAGGGGCCAGTGCGGCCCCCGGGGTTCTTCAGCGGTGCATCTGGGGTGTGGATGAGGCAGGTACGTCTAGCGGGGCAGGCTCACGCTTGGTAGCCGCTACCACCGGGTCCGTAGTAGCCGCCGAGTTCGTCGTGGTAGGTCTGCTCGAGGTGACGGGCTTCGTCGAACTCGGGGGCGTTCTTGATCTGTTCCTTGGTGCGGTTGACGCGAAGCACTTCCGTCTCGCTGTTTATCCGGGAGACGACGCCGGCGGGCAGCATGACCTTCTTACCGAAGATCCATGGCCCGGTATCAACGATCAACCAGCTCGCGCCTGCGTCGTTGTTGGCGTTGTCAACCTTGCCAATGCTGCCATCTATGGCCTCGATCGAGTATCCAGCCAAATCCCTGCCGGCGGCAGCCTCATCGGGATACCCCCAAATGTCTACTTCTGCGGTACTCGGCATAACATCACTTCCCTTTCACTTGCTGGTTGGTGAGAAATTGAATGGGCCGCGGTCAGTGCGAGCGCTATAGACGCTCTAACGGCCACAAGCCGACGAGCCGGCTCGCCGTGGATAACGGCGTTCTCGGTTTACGTGCTTCGACCGCGGCGGCGGTAGCCAAATCCGCCCGTCAACAGTACGACTGCGAGTACGATCAGGATGATCAGGAGCATGGTCACCTCCCAACGCTCAGTCGAGGGGATTGACACATCGGCTAGGCCCGCTTGTTGTTTGCGTTGCGGCCGGTCAGAGCGTCGGCGACTTTGTCCACCGTTTTCTTCGCGGAGCCCTTTGCTTGATCAACACGTCCTTCGTTCTTCAGACGTGTGTCTCCGCTCAGCGCACCGGCTGCCTCCTTCGCGCGGCCCTTCGCCTTATCGACGTTCTTGTTTGTCATACAAACTCCTCACTGGAATAGGACGAGCGCCCGCCTGAGCGGTCCGCCTTCGCTCCCCACCCGAGCGAAGCTCGGCGGGTCACGCAAAGATGCAGAGGTCCTATTCGCGAAGGCGGTCCTACGCCGACGGAGCATTCCCAATCTGATGGGACAGAAGCACGCAACACCGGTTTCGCAACCTGTCTCCAGCGTGCTCGACTGTATCGTAACACCAAACCCAGGAGCACCAGAAAACAAAAGGACGATGGCGACTGAGCGGGGAGCGCCCGGCCCGCCTCACCGATCCAGATGAAGAAAGCCGTGGCCTCCACGCTCGATTGGCGCTACCATCGGTGAAGGAGGGCATCAATGAGGTCGGCCCCAGCGGGAGTCGGCAGCACGACCTGACTTCCGGCGTTGCTCCAGCAAGCCGCAAGGAGGTCCCTATGCCCCAAGCCTCGGTCGCTTCCAGCCCCACAACCGCGAGTCGTCGTCCAACGTCGCCGCCGTTCCTGTGCATCTCCAAGGCGGGCTCTTGTGCGGCCTGGGTTCACGTGGCGGGCGAGCTGGACCTCGCGACCTCCTCGGAGCTGGACGAAGCTCTGCGATACGCCCAACTCAGCGTCCGGCTAGTCGTGCTCGACCTGCGCGAGCTCACGTTCATCGACAGTTCCGCCGTTCATGTCATCCTGCACGCCGCTCGTAGGGCTCGGCGGCAAGGAGGCCGGCTGATGCTCGTGCGCGGCCCTTCGCAAGTCGACCTCGTCTTCACACTGACCGGCGCCAGCGACAAGGTGTCGATCTTCGACCTCAACCCAGCTGAGCCTGCCCCAGCGCTGCATCTTCCGCCCAGAGTGTGCTGTCGCATGAGCGCGACCGCCACCGCGCCTGGAGGACCCTGGGCT
Source organism: uncultured Solirubrobacteraceae bacterium (assembly GCA_963826985.1). Taxonomy (GTDB): domain Bacteria; phylum Actinomycetota; class Thermoleophilia; order Solirubrobacterales; family Solirubrobacteraceae; genus Palsa-744. The sequence continues at coordinate 699,865 of CAWGYW010000002.1, read as the reverse complement.
GAGCTGAACGATTTAGGACAATCCAAACGAAAGGGGTCCCCATGGACCTGCTCCTGCTCCTCATAGTCGCCCTGGTTATTCTCAGCGTCGCCGGTGGCGCCTTCATCAGCCCGCTCGTGTTTCTCCTTCTCATCGTGGTCCTGCTGCTGTTCGTGGGTCCCTTCCGCAGTCGGCGAAGCCACGTCTAGCAAGAGCGCAAGGCCCCGACCGCCTGCGTCGCCGACATCCGGCTCAGTGCCGAATCGGATCGGGCACCGCAGAATCGGCGCCACCGACCCCCATATCTCTAGCCAACTCCACGAAGTAATCCAGCGACCGCGGGTTCGCCAGCGACTCGACGCTCGCCGCCTGCTCGGGCGGGGTGCCCATCAGGATGCGCTTCACCGGCACCTCCAGCACCTTGCCCGACAGCGTCCGCGGGACCTCCGCGATCTGGCGGACGTCGTTGGGGACGTGGCGCGGCGAGCAATCCTCACGGATACGGCGCTTGATGGAAGCCGCGAGCTCGTCGTTTAGGAGGATGCCCTCGCGTAGCGCCACGAACAGGATCATCGACAGCTCGCCACCGGGTTCCCCGTTCGCGTCCCTGCCGGGAATGTCGACGACGAGCGCGTCGAGAACCTCGGGGACGCCAGCGGCCGCTCGGTAGATCTCGCTCGTGCCCATGCGCACTCCCTGGCGGTTGATCGTCGAGTCCGAGCGGCCGTAGATGACCGCGCCGCCGCGCGGGGTGATGCGGATCCAGTCGCCGTGGCGCCACACGCCCGGGTACATCGCGAAATAGCTCTCGTACAGGCGCGAACCGTCCGCATCGCCCCACAAAAACAGCGGCATCGAGGGCATCGGCTCTCTCACCACCAGCTCCCCCACCTCATCGATCAGGCTGTTGCCCTGCTCGTCCCACGCCTCCACCGCGCAGCCCAGCGCGCGGCACTGCAGTTCGCCCTCGTACACCGGCAGCAGCGGGCAGCCGGCGACGAACGCGGTGCACACGTCCGTGCCGCCGCTCGTCGAGAACAGCCACACGTCGCCCTTCACCCGCTCATACACCCAGCGAAAGCTCTCCGGTGCAAGCGGCGAGCCGGTCGAGCCGATCGCCCGCAGCGCGCTCAGGTCGTAGTCGCGCCCCGGCTCCACGCCCGCCTTCTCCATGCTCGCCAGCAGGCCCGCGCTGACGCCCATGCACGTCATCCGTGCGCGCTGCGCGATGTCCCACAGCACGCCCAGGTCCGGGTACGCCGGGCTGCCGTCGTACAGCACGATCGCCGCGTCGCTGTGCAGGCAGCCGACCAGGAAGTTCCACATCATCCAGCCGGTCGTCGTGAACCAGAACATGCGGTCGCCCGCGCGCAGGTCCAGGTGCATGCGCTTCTTCAGCTGCTCGATCAGGATGCCGCCGTGGCCCTGCACGATCGCCTTCGGCAGGCCCGTCGTGCCCGACGAATAAAGCACCCACAGCGGGTGGTCGAACGGCACCTGCTCGAAGCGCAGCTCCGAGTTTTCACCCCTGGCGAGCAGATCCCCCCAGGCGATGACGCTGCGAACGCCTCCCCCGCCGGAGGCGGGCTCATAAACGATCTCGTGCGCCAGGTACGGGAGGCTCACCACGTGCTCGACCGTCGGCAGCTCCGCGAGGATGCCCTCGACGACGGCCGTGCGGTCGAAGTCCTTGCCGCCGTGGCGGTAGCCGTCCACCGCCAGCAGCACCTTCGGCTCGATCTGCGCGAAGCGGTCGATCACGCTGCGCGCGCCGAACTCCGGCGCCGCGCTCGACCAGATCGCGCCGATGCTCGCCACCGCCAGGAACGCGATCAGCGTCTCCGGGATGTTCGGCATGTACGCCACCACACGGTCGCCGCGCCCCACGCCCAGGCTGCGCAGGCCGCCCGCCGCCGCCGCGACCTCCGCCTGAAGCTCCGCCCACGTCAGCTGCCCGAGCCCGCCGGGGCCAGTCGCCGGGCGCAGCTCCGAGCAGTGCAGCACCGCCACCTCGCCCGCGCGCTCGGCCGCGCGCGCCAGCAGGTTCTCCGCGTAGTTGAGCTCCGCGCCCTCGAACCAGCGCGTGCCCGGCATCTCGTGCGAGCCCAGCACCCGCTCGTACGGCTTTGACGTGCGCACGCCGCAGAACTCCCAGATGCTCGCCCAGAAGTCCTCCAGCTCGTCGACCGACCAGCGCCACAGCTCCTCGTAGTCGGCAAATGCGCGTCCCCGGCGCTCGCCCGCCCAGTCCATGAAGCGCGCCATCTCCACCCGCTCGCGCTGCTCGGGCGGCGGCTCCCAGAGGGGCTGCTGCAGTTCAGCGCTGGCCATGCGGGTATTCTCGCGGTTTGTGAGCCTGCCGGGGTTGCGCGACGAGTTTCCCGTCCTGGGCGCCCTTGCGTACCTCAACGCGGGCACCGACGGGCCGCTGCCCGCGCGCGCCGGCCAGGCATCCGCGCGCGAGCTCGAGCGCGAGCTGCGCGACGGCCGCGCGATGGCGCACTTCGAACGCCGCAGCGAGCTCGCCGGCGAGCTGCGCGGCGCCTACGCCCGCGCGCTCGGCGCCGACGCCGCCGACGTCGCGCTCACCACCTGCACCACCGAGGGCATGGCACAGGTGATCGGCGGGCTGGAGCTCGCCCGCGGCGATGAGATCCTCACCAGCGACGAGGAGCATCCCGGGCTGCTCGGCGCGCTGTCCGGCGCGCGCGAGCTGCGCGGCGTCGACGTGCGCGAAGTCGCCCTGGCGGAGATCGCCGAAGCCGTCGGCCCGCGCACGCGCCTGGTCGCCTGCTCGCACGTCGGCTGGGTCAGCGGCTCGCTCGCCCCCGCCGAGCTCGGCCAGCTCGACGTCCCCGTGCTGCTCGACGGCGCCCAGGGCGTCGGCGCGATCCCCGTGGACGTGCGCGCGCTCGGCTGCGACGCATACGCCGGCGCCGGGCAGAAGTGGCTGTGCGGCCCCGACGGCACCGGCATGCTGTACGTCAGCCCCGCGCTGCGCGAGCGCCTCGCCGTGTCAAGGCGCGGTTACGGCAACCTCGAGGACCCGAACACCGGCCTCGACGCCAAGCTGCACGAGAACGCGCGGCGCTTTGACACGCTGTCCATGAACGCCGAGACCGCCGCCTGCGCGCTCGCCGCGATCGGCGTGCTCGAGGCCTCCGGCTGGCCCGCCGTGCACGAGCACGCGCGCACGCTCGCCGCACGCCTGGCCGAGCTGCTCGCCGAGCGCGGCCGCCAGCCCGCGCCGCGCGGGCCCACCACGCTCGTGTCCTTCGAGAGCCCCGACCCGGAGGCCGAGCGCGCGCTGCTCGCCGAGCACGGCGTGATCGTGCGCAACATCCCCGACCGGCCGTGGCTGCGGGCGTCGGTGGGAGCGTGGAACGATGAGCACGACCTGCAGCGGCTCGTGGAGACGCTTCCCGGGTGAGCCGCGCCCAGCGGTACCTTCGCCACGCCGGCCTGCCCGTCGTGATGGCGCTGTCGGCGGTCCTCAGCACGCACCGGCTCGCCCAGAACGGGTACGCCAACATCTTCTACTCCGCCGGCGTGCAGTCGATGCTGCGCTCGCTGCACAACTTCCTGTTCGTGTCCTTCGACCCAGGCGGCCTGGTCACCGTCGACAAGCCGCCCGTCGCGCTGTGGGTGCAGGCCACCAGCGCCAAGCTGTTCGGCCTCTCCCCCCTCAGCCTGCTGCTGCCCGAGGCGATCGTCGGCGTGCTGACGGTCGCGCTGCTGTATGTCGTGATCGCGCGGCGCTTTGGCGCGCTCGCCGCGTTCGCGAGCGCGCTCGCGCTCGCGGTGTTCCCCTCGTTCGTCGCCGTCTCGCGCGACAACGGCGTCGACCCCGTGCTGATCCTGTTGCTGCTGCTCGCCTGCGCCTTCGCGCTGCGCGCGTGCGAAACGGGACGCTGGCGCACGCTGATCGGCTCCGCGGTGATCGTCGGGCTCGCGTTCAACACCAAGACGCTCGCCGCCTACCTCGTCGTCCCCGGCATCGCCCTCGGCTACCTCGTCTGCGCGCCCGGGTCCGTGCGCCGGCGAATCGCGCAGTTGCTGATCGCCGGCGCGGTCATGCTCGCCGTGTCCTTCGCGTGGATCGCCTTCGTCGAACTCACGCCCGCCTCGAAGCGCCCGTACGTCGGCAGCTCGACGAACAACACCGAGCTCGGGCTGACCTTCGAATACAACGGCCTCGGCCGCGTCGAAGGCCAGAACGGCGGCCCCAACAGCATCGTCGTGAAGCCGGGCGCCTACGTGCCGGCCTCGCGCCAGCGCGCCGTCAACGCCGCCGCCCGTGCGCATCCCTCGCCGCCCACCGCCGCCTCGCCGCCGGTGGCGCTCAAACCCGCCGCGACGCCCGAGCCCGCGCGCAAGACCACCGGCAGAGAATCCGACCCGATCCCCTTCGGCGCCTCCCCCGGCCCGCTGCGGCTGCTCGGCAAGGGCCTCGGCGACCAGGCCGGCTGGATGCTGCCGTTCGCGCTGTTCGGGTTGCTCGCGATCGCGCTCACGGTCCTCGACCGGCGCCGGGTCAAGCCGGCGCAGAGTGAGATGGCGCCGAGCGAGCCGGCGCACGCCGGGCCGGCGCAGGAGGGGTCGGGATCGCCTGCGCCTGGGCCGGCGCGCGGCCGGCGCGACCCGCGGCTGGCGACGCTGCTCGTGCTCGGCGGCTGGTTCGTCGTCGAGGCGGCCGTGCTCAGCCTCTCCAAGGGGATCGTCCACCCCTACTACGTCTCCGCGCTCGCGCCGGGCACTGGCGCGATGGCCGGCGCCGGCGCGGTCGCGCTCGCCGAGCTCATCCGCGGGCGGCGCCGCCTCTGGGGCCTCGCGCTGATCGCGCTCGCCCTCGCGACGACGCTGACCACGCAGGTCGTGTTGATGCACCGCGAGGACTACGCGGTGTCGTTCATCCCCGCGCTCGCCGCCGGCGCCGCCGTCGGCTTCCTCGCGCTGCTCGCCATGCGCCGCCTCGCCGCGCCCGCGATCGCGCTCGTGTTCCTGCTGCTGCTCGTCGTGCCAACCGCGTATGCGACCACCACCTGGCTCGCTCCCGTCGAGGGTACGTTCCCCGTCGCTGGCACCAAAGCGTTCCCCGGTACCGGCGGCTACGGGGTCAACGACCGCGACCTCGGGATCGACCGCGCGCTGCTCGTCTACGTCAGCACCCACCGCCCCGGCTCGAGCTGGGCGCTTCTGACCGTCGCCTCCGACTCCGCCTCGCCGATGATGCTCATGGGCCTCGACGCCGGCGCGCTCGGCGGCTACAGCGGCAGCGACCCCGCCCTCGACGGCCCACAGCTCGCGCGCCTCATCGCAAGCCACCAGGCGCGCTACGTGCTGCTCGGCGGCGAGTACTCCGAGCGCGGCGGCAACCTCGCCACCAAGGCCGTGCTGCGCGCCTGCAAGCAGCTCGCCCCGTGGGAATGGAAGAGCCCGGTCGGCTACCCCTACGGGCTCGTGCTGTTCGACTGCGCAGGCGACGAAAAGGGGCTGATCGCCGCGGGGTGAGGAGTCAGGGTGGGCTGGCTCAGGCCGCGACTGAGAGGTCTCGGTGGAATGCACGGGCGAAGAGCTCGCGCTCACGCCCGGCGGCCCAGCGCGGGACGGCGGACTCGCCGTCGGCGATCAGCCGCAGCTCGACCTCGCCGTTCGAGAGCTCCAGGGTGGTGCCGCGCACGAGCTGGTCGCGCGAGCGCTCGAGGTCCTCGGCGAGGCGCAGCAGCGTCGCGCAGCGGTCCAGGCGCTCGATGTCGCCCTCGCCGAACAGCGCCGCCAGCGGGCCGGGCACGGGCATGCCCTTGCGGTGATAGCGGGCCGCCTGCGCGATGATCGCGGTCTCCACCGGCGTGAACCCCGGCAGGCCGCCGTTGAGGATCAGATAGCGCGAGTGCTTGTGGTGGTCGTCGTAGTCGATCGACATGCCGATGTCGTGCAGCATGCACGCCGCCCACAGCAGCTCGCGCTCGCGCGGGTCGCCGTCGTGCAGCCCCAGCGCCGCGAGCTCGTCGAACATGCCCAGCGCGAGCGCCGCCACGTGCTCGGTGTGGTCCGTGTCGACCCGGTATTGGGCCGCCATGTTCAGCACGCTCGCGCGTCGCACGTCGGCGAATAGCGGCTGCTCCTGCCCGGCCAGGTAACGCTCGAAGAACACCCCCTCCCGCAGCCCCGCCTCGGTCGTCTCGAGTGCCTGGAAGTCGCCCGCGTGCAGCACCCCCTGGACCACGACCGCGCCCGCGAGGATCAGATCCGCGCGGGCCGGCTTGATCCCGGGCACGCTCGCGCGCTCGGCGGCCGGAAGCGCCGCGAGCCGCTGCACGAGCTCCTCCAGCGCCTCGCGCCCGAGCATCATCCCCTGGACTCCGTTGGAGGGCAGGCCCGCGGCGCGCTGCGCGGCCGCGGCAAGGTTACGCACGGTGCCGCCCGTTCCCACCAGACGACCGCCGCCGCCCTCGACGAGCCACGACGCCTGCGCCAGCTCGGCGGCGACATGCTCGCGCAGCTCCTCCAGCTGCTTGCGCTTGGCCGGCCCGTTCGGCGGCAGGAAGCGCTCGCTCATGCGCACCGTGCCCAGCGGCCACGAGCCCGAGCTGCCGCTCAGCCTGTCTGCGACGCGCACGAGCTGCAGCGAGCCGCCGCCGAGGTCGAGCACGCTGCCGTCGCGCAGCGTCGTCGAGTTGACCGCCGCCAGGTAGCCATAGCGCGCCTCCTGCTCGCGGCTGAGCACGCGGATCGGAAAGCCCAGGCACGCGCGCGCCTGCGCCAGGAACTCGGCGGCGTTCTCCGCGTCGCGGATCGCGCTCGTGGCGACCGCGTCGACCGACTCCTCGCCGAGCCCCGCGGCGCGACAGAAGTGCGCGAACACGTCGAGCGTCGCGAGCGCCCGGCGCATCGGCTTCGCTCCGAGCCTGCCGCTCGCCATCAGTCCTTCGCCGATGCGCACCGGCTCGTAGATCTCATCCGTGCGCTTCCACCAGCCCGAGCCCGCCATGAACACCACCAGCCGGAAGGAGTTCGATCCGAGGTCGATGACCGCGAGTCGCTCGTTGGGCTGCATGCGTTGAGCGTATTCACCGCACCGGATCGCGCCGCGTCGCGCGCATCGCGCGGTCGGCCTGCAGCAGCACCTGCTCGGCGCTCTCGGCGTGCTCGTCCACGATCGCCAAGCCGATGCTCGCGGAGGGGTGCAGGAAATCGTCTCCGACGTCCACGCCGCACGCCGCGATCACGCGCGAGAGCCCCTCGGCGACGACCGCCAGCCCCTCCTCGTCGATGTGCGGCAGCAGCACCGCGAACTGGTCGGCGCCCAGGCGCGCGACCAGGTCTGTCTCCCGCAGCCTGCGCATCAGCGCCCTGGCGATTGCCTCGAGCGCTTCGTCGCCGGCCCGCTCGCCGTGGCGGTCGTTGACGCGCCGGAAGGCGTCGACGTCGACCAGCATCAGCCCTGCCACCTCGCCGTAGCGTCGGGAGCGGGCAACCTGGAGTTTGAGGTCGTGGCCGAACAGCCTGCGGTTGCGCAGCCCGGTGAGCGGGTCGTGGTCGCCCAGACCGCGCAGGTTCTCCTCCAGGCGCCGGCGCTCGGAGACGTCGCTCAGCTGGGCGATGTAGTAGAGCGGCGCGCCGCCGCGCTCGCGCACGAGCGACATCGACATGATCGCCGAGAGCGTCTCTCCGGCGGCGTCGAAGTAGCGCTTCTCGACCGTGAACGCGGAGACCTCGCCGGCGAGCAGGCGCCGGCGTTGCTCGTCGTCGTTGCCCGCGTCCTCCGGGTGCACGATGCCCTCCAAGCGCTTGCCGATCAGCTCGTCAGCGGTGTAGCCGGTGATGTCACAGAGGGCGCGATTGACGAGCAGCCAGCGACCGTCCGCGTCGAGCAGGCCCGTTCCGGTGGGCGTGCTCTGCAGGCGCTCGAGGTGTTCCTCGAAGCCGCTCTGAGGACGGGGGGCGAGCAGCTCGGCCTGCCGGCGCACGGTGATGTCGAGCAGAACCGCGATGCCGGCCGCCTGGCCAGTCCCCTCAGCGGCGTCGGCGGCGCCCTCATCGAGCGGCCCGACGTCGACCGTCACGCAGTGTCGCCGCCCGGCGGTCCACACCTCACGCGCGCGCGTCTCGCCAGTGAGCGCCGAGCGCAGCAACGGCTCGATCGCCCGCCAAAGCTCCGCCGGCAGCGCGCCCTCGAGCGGCCTGCCCGCGCGCACAGCTCTCGGGGTCGCCGAGGCGCTCGAGCGCCCGCCCGGCGGTCCGCACGAACCGCAGCTCGCTGTCGAAGACGAAGACCAGCGCCTCCGGCAGCTCGCGCTGCGCGGCCTCGGCCGCGCGATCGGCGCCCGCCCACAGCGGGTCCGTCTTCGGCTCTCGCGCGAACGACACGGACACACCCAAGCATCGGCCGATCCGCCGCTTCCCTGAAGCTCGCGCGCCGAGCGCTCAACGGCGCCGGGCACGAGCTTGCAAAGCCCTCGCGCCGGCGCCGTCGCGCTCGCCGTTCTCAGGCGCCCTACTTAACCCAGTGGCCGGCTGCGTTGACCGCGTACCAGGTGCCGCCGAAGGCGCTCACGCCGACGTAGTCGGTCGAGCCGCGGCTGTCGCCGACGTAGGTGTAGAGCGCGCGACCGTCGTAGGTGACCTGCCGGGCGCCGCCCGCGATGCCGATGCTCGACAGCGACGAGGCCTTTATGCCGGCGCCAGCCGTCGGCTTGCCGCTCGTCTCCAGGGCCGGCCACGCCTGCACGCAGCCGTGGCGCTTCACGCAGCTGTCTTCGCCCACGCGGTCGCGCGTGAACTCGTACAGCGTGAAGCCAGATGAGGTCGTAAGGATCGTGCCAAGGCTCGTGTGGTGCAGCACCACCTCCGTGGCCCTGCTCGCGTGGGCGGTCGCTGTGCCGCCCTGGGCGCTGGCCACGGCCGAGGCGCTGACGGCAACGGTCAGGACGACGGCGAAGAGTGCGTACGTTCGTTTCATGGGCCTACCTCCGCAAATGTCGGAATTGGGACTGGGACTTCAGGGGGATGGGATGGTGGATGGAGCTCGATCACATAGACGCCAGATGCCGCACAACCTTCCTCGCCGCGCGGACCCGCGGAACTCTGCGCAGCTTGCGGCTTTCGGCTGCCGCGCTCATGCCGGTTTGCTGGACTTTCGCGAGCCAGCGGAGTTACGCTCTGGACGTCGTATCTCTCGTCCATCCCTCGAAGGGGCCGCGCCACCGGGGCGCGGCCCCTTTTTCGTGTCCCCTTGGCCGACCCGGAACGGCGCGGCTGGGCAGCGGGGCCGCTGAATAAAGCAGCGCGGCCCCGCTGCAGACGAGCGTGGTGGTTCGCCGCGGCGCTACTTCACGATGCGGAAGATCCGCTCCATGCCCAGGAGCGTGTGGTCACGCCCATCCTGGGTCTCCATGAAGCAAGCCTGCACATACCAGCCCGGCTTGGCGGTGATCGTCTCCTGCTGGAAGGCTTCGTGCGAGAGCGGCCCGGCAAACGTGAACGGCGCGCCGACGACGAGCTTTTCAAGCCCCTTTTCCTTGCCCGTCAGCAGACCTTTGACGATCTCCTTGGCGGCCTTCTCGCTCTTTGCCGGGAACGCGACGTCCATGTGCACGAGGAACCCTTCGTTTTCGAAGCGGACCAGCTCGCCGTCGTGCAGCGTGCTCGGCCCGCGGAAGCCGAACTCGATCGAGCGGATCGTCGCCTGCGGGCTGGGCAGCGCGACCGGGGAAGCCGCGGCGGTCACGGTGAAGGCCGCTTTCACTTTCGGCGAGCCTTCGCCCTCCGCGCCGAGCGCCACATACTGACCGGGCGCCAGGATCGTCTGGGCTTCGCTGGTCTGGCCCGGATTCACTTCGGCGTCGAACACGATCGAGCCGTACTTGCTCACCTCGTTGGGGTCCTTGCCGGCGCCGTGCGTCATCGCGGCTTCGACTTCCGCGACGGTCGCGCCCGGCTTCAGCTCAAACAGGATCGTCCCGCCTTCCTTGACGCCGGTATCAGTCGAGACGACGTTGACGGCACCCGACTGGGTCGTGCCGCCGACCGTGATCGAGGACTTGGTGAGCGCAAGCGTCAGCGTGGGCAGCGTCGACGCCTGGACCGCGCCGGCGAGCGCGAGACTGCTCGCGAGGGCGAGCGCGGCGGCGGTCGCGAGCGCAGCTCGCAAGATGGTCTTGTTCACGAGGTTCTCTCCTAGCTGGTGGATGGCAGGCCGCGAGGCGCGCGAGCTTAGGGTCTGCTGCTAACGAGGTCAATACGTAATTGCACGTAGTAAACGTGTGGAAGTACGATGGCCGCCATGGAGAGCCTGTCCGCCTCGCGCTTGCGCAAGGTCGTGCACATGACCGGACAGGTCGCCGAGCTCCGCGACCTCTCGGAGTTTCGAGCTGGCGTCGTCACGCTGCTGCGCGAGCTCGTTCCCTGCGAGAGCGCGTCATACAACGAGGTCAGGCCCGGTGCAAGCGCGATCGTGGTCGCCGATCCGCAGATCCCGCCGACGAGTGAGAGCATCGAGGTCTTCGGCAGGTTCTCCCACGAGAACCCGCTGATCGACCATTACATGCGCACGGGCGACGGCGAGGCGCTGCGCTTCTCCGACTTCATCTCCCAGCGCGCGCTGCACCGGCTCGCGCTCTACGAGCATGTCTACCGCGAGCTGGGGGTCGAGCACCAGATCGCGTTCGTGCTGCCCTCCGCTCCGGGCGAAGTGGTCGGCCTCGCGCTGAACCGCGAACGCCGCGACTTCACCGACGCCGAGGCGGCGATGCTCAACCTGCTGCGCCGGCCACTGCGCGCCTGCTACGAACGCCTCAACGAGCGCGAACAGCTGCTGGGCCTGCTGAGCGCCTACGAAGCCGAGAGCCTGAGCGCACACACGACGGCGCTCGCCCTCTCCGAGCGCGAGGTGCAGGTGATGCAGGGCGTCAGCGGCGGCGCCTCCAACGCCGAGCTCGCCACCAGCCTCGGCATCAGCAAGCGCACCGTGGAGAAGCACCTGCAGCGCATCTACATGGTGCTCGACGTCACCAGTAGGACGCAGGCGATCGCCCGGATGCAGGCTGCAGGCGTCCCTGCCCAAGCTCGAGCTCGAGCAGGATCCGCTTGCGCTCCAGGCCGCCGCCGTAGCCCGTGAGCGCTCCGTTGGCGCCGATCACGCGGTGGCAGGGGACGATCACCGCGATCGGGTTGCGGCCGTTGGCCAGACCGACAGCCCTCGCCGCCGAGGGTGCTCCGATGCGCCGTGCAAGCTCGCCGTAGCTGATCGTCTCGCCGTATGGGATCTCCTGCAGCGCGCGCCACACGCGGCACTCGAAGGCGCCGCCCTCGAGGTTCAGCGCCAGCTCGAACGCGGTGCGCTCGCCGGCGAAGTACTCGCGCAGTTGCGCCTGCACTTCGACGAACGGCTCCGCCGCGCGCTCCCACGTCGGCCTGATCTCGATCGGCCGGCGCCCCTGCTGCATGTACAGGCCGTGCACCAGGCGCCCATCGCCCACCAGCAGCAGCTCCCCGATCGGGCTCTCGAGCTTGGTGTACACGCGCGCGCCTTCGGCGCTCATGCGGCGAGCCGCTCGCGTTCGGCTTCCCGCGCCGGCGCCGGCGCGTCCTTGGCACGTCCGCCTGGGTGTAGCGACGCCCACAGGTGCGCCACCGCGTAGGCGCGATACGGCCGCCAGCGCTCGGCCACGCGCGCCGCCGCGGCGGGCCGACCGTCGTGGCCAAGCCGCTCGAGCGCATGGCGCACACCGAGGTCGCTCGCCAGGAACGCGTCGGGATCGCGTAGCGCGCGCATCGCGATGTACTCGCACGTCCACGGTCCGACCCCCACAAGCGCCGACAGGCGCCTGCGCGCCTGCGCCCGCTCGGCGCCGACATCGAGCGCGAGCTCCCCGGAAGCGAGCGCGCCGGCCAGCGACAGCAGCGCGCGACGTCGTGCTCGGGGCATCGCCAGCTGCTCGGGGTCGCTTGCGGCGAGCGCCTGCGCGGTTGGGAACGCGTGCGTGACCGTGCCCAGAGGACGCCGCAGCGGCTCGCCGCAGCTCGCGAGCAGGCGCGCGGCGAGCGTGCGCGCTCCGAGCACCGAGACCTGCTGGCCGAGCACCGCGCGGATCGCAAGCTCGTGCGGGTCCACGTGCCCGGCGACGCGGCGCCCCGGAGTCCCTCGCACGAGCGCTCCGAGCAGCGGGTCCTCGCCCAGAACCTCGAGCACGCTTTGCGGGTCGGAGTCCAGGTCGAGCAGCGCGCGCGAGCGCTCGATCGCCGCCGCTAGATCACGCACGTCATCCAGCCGGAAGCACGCGTGCACGTGCCCCTCGGCGGGGCGCAGCTCGACCGTGCCGTGTCCGTGCGCCAGGCGCAGGCTGCGCCGGTAGGTGCCGCCGTCGAGCTCCTCGAGGCCCGGCACCGCGCGCAGCGCCAGGAACGCGAGCAGCCCCTCCCCGTCCAGCGGCGCCCTGTAGGGCAGGCGCAGCGAGATGCCCCCTCCCCCGTCGGTGTGCTCGTTGCGCCGTGTCCGCGCGCGCAGCTCGCCGGGCGTCATCGCGAACACCTCCCTGACCGTTGCGTTGAACTGGCGCACGCTCTGAAAGCCCGCGGCGAACGCAACGTCGGTGATCGACACGTCGGTCGTCTCGAGCAGCAGCCGCGCGCTCTGCGCTCGCTGGGCACACGCCAGCGCGAGCGGGCCCGCACCCACGCTCGCCAGTAGCTGGCGGTGCACGTGGCGCTCGCTGTAGCCCAGGCGAGCGGCGAGCCCTGTGACCCCCTCGCGGTCGACGATGCCGTCGGCGATCAGGCGCATTGCGCGACCGACGAGGTCAGCGCGCAGATCCCAATCGGGCGAGCCCGGCGTCGCGTCGGGGCGACAGCGCTTGCAGGCGCGAAAGCCCGCCGACTGCGCGGCGGCCGCGGTCGCGAAGAAGCGCACGTTCTCGCGTTTCGGCGTGCGCGCCGGGCAGCTCGGACGACAATAGATGCCGGTCGTCTTCACGCCGCAGAACACCCACCCGTCAAAACGCGGGTCGCCCAGCTCGAGCACCTGCCAGAAACGCTCGGAGTCGAAGACCATGGCCGACACCGTGGCAGATAGCGCGGGCGATGTCTCGCGGGAATCGGACCCGGTCACGGACCCGGTCGCCTTGCGCACGCGTGTAACTTGATCCTGGCGTGTAGAACACGCCCTGCAACCGAGCACGAGAAGGGAGTTCGCATGAGCATCGAGACGCGGGAGCTGAGCGCCGAGACGTGGGGCAAGTACTTCGAGTCGATCGCACCGGACATCGAAGGGCTGCTCGTCACGGTCGAGCTCATGAGCGAGGAGCTGGGCGACCAGACCGACGTCGAGCGGATGCCGCTGCAGACGATCGGCTACGACCACAAGGACGATGTCTTCGAGGTCGCCGTCGGCGGCCGCGGCACGCGCTATCCGGTCGTGCTGCGCCACTTCATCTACAACCCCAGGACGATCGGCCTCGAGGAGGCCGGACCACCGACCCCCAGCGCGATTCTCGTCACCGACGCCGACGGCGTGCGCACGCTGATCCGCCTGCTCGAGCCCACGGTCCTCGAGCCATAGCGGCGCGAGCCCCTGGGCCCGAGCGCCGGGGCGCGTGCAACTACGCTTCGGGACGATGGCGCAAGCGCTCGAGAATCTGCAGATCGTCGACTTCTCGCGGGTCCTGGCGGGGCCGCTGGCGACGATGCTCCTCGCGGACCTCGGCGCCGTCGTCACGAAGATCGAGCGCCCCGGCGTCGGCGATGACACGCGCGGGTGGGGCCCGCCGCGCGACGCCGACGGCATGGCGACGTATTTTCAGGCCGTCAACCGCAACAAGCAGAGCGTCGTGCTCGACCTGCACGACAGCGGGGATGTCGAACGTGCCCGCGCGCTCGTGGCGCGCGCCGATGTGCTCGTTGAGAACTTCCGTCCCGGGCTGATGGAGGAGATCGGGCTCGGCTATGACGAGCTGCGGCGCGAGCATCCGGCGCTCGTCTACTGCTCGATCACCGGGTTCGGCAGCGCAACGGCGCGCGCGGCGGCGCTGCCGGGTTATGACCTGCTCGTGCAGGCGCTCGGCGGCCTGATGAGCATCACCGGAACCCCCGACGGCGCGCCGCAGAAGGTCGGCGTGGCGCTTGTGGACGTGATCTGCGGGCTGTTCGCCAGCATCGGGATCCTCGCCGCGCTGCGCCATCGCGAGCGCACCGGCGAGGGCCAGCGCGTCGAGGTCGACCTGCTCTCCTGCCTGCTGGCGGCGCTCGTCAACCAGGGCTCGGCCTACACGCTCGCTGGCGAGGTCGCCCAGCGCATGGGTAACGCGCATCCGAGCGTCGCGCCGTATGACCTGTTCAAGACGGCCGACGGCGACCTGGTCCTGGCCATCGGCACCGACAGGCAGTTCCGCGCGCTCGCGCAGGTCCTTGGCTGCCCCGAGCTCGCCGAGGACGAGCGTTTTGCGAGCAACAGCGCGCGCGTGGCCGCCCGCGAGACGTTGCACGAGCGGCTCGAGCGCGCGCTGAGGACGAAGCCGGCCGCGCACTGGGTGCGCGCGCTGTCGGCCGTGCGCGTGCCCGCCGGGGAGGTCAACGACATCGCCGGCGCGTTCGCGCTCGCCGAGTCACTCGGCCTGGAGCCGATCGTCGAGGTCCCGGGCCCCGGCGGGCGCGTGCGCAGGCTGACGCGCAATCCGATCGGACTGTCGGCGACACCCCCCAGCTACCGCACGGGGCCACCCGAGCTGCCGGCGTCCGGCGATACGCCGCCGCCTGGCCGCTGAGGCCACCCACAGCCGGCATAGGCAGATCCGATGTCGATCCCAATAACTCGTATTGGACTTTTCCACACTTTTGAATAAGGCTTGCGCCAAGCGTGCTCCCAGTTCTGATCCCGACCGCCTGGACGACGATCGTCGCGTTCGCCCTGGCCGCCTGCCGCGCGGCGGCGCGGGCCGACCGTGCCCAGCCTGGCGAGGCCAAGCCCACGAGCATCGCCGCACCGCCGAGCGCACGCCCTCGCGACTCAAACGTGCGGCGCGGGGACGCCTTCCCGCGATGCCCACCTCCTTCGCTCTGCGCCGCGCGACCGAAATCGGTCCACCCCGGCGAGCGACGCTGGGTGCAGCTGCGCCGGGTCTGAACGCGCGGCCTCCCGTGTCGGCAGAGAGCGGGTGCTCAGGGCCGCTCGGCGGGATTTGCGGCGGGGTCGGTGTCGACCCGGCCAAGGCCGCGCGCGAACTGCAGCAGCGTCTCCACGAGCAGGTTGGCTCGATCCTGGTGGCCGAGCAGCGCGATCGTCGCCGGCTGCGCGTCGCGTAGCGCAATCGCCACCACGCCCGGCACGACGTCAGGGATCAGGCGGGCGACGGAGGACGGCACGGTCGTGATCGCACGGCGCACAGCGAGCGCGGCGAGAACCTCGTGCGGGTTGGCCGCGCGGTCGGCCGTCAGCCGCCGCGGCGGAGCGCCGCGGTGATCGTCGAGGCTCCAGAAGCCTGCCCACACCGGCTCGACTGATGGGTGAAGGCCGATGAACGTCTCATCGAGCACGTCCGCGAGCGCGAGCTCCGCGCACTTGGCAAGCGGATGGCGCCGCGGCATCAGCACCACTCGTGGTTCGGAGCGCAGCGTATGCGCCCACACGCCTGGGTCAAGCGGCGGGCGATGGCAGACCGCCATGTCGACCTCCCCGATCCACGAGCTCGTGACAGCCGACGGAAACGCCAGCTCGCGATAGCAGACGTCGATCTCCGGGTAGGCCTGGGAGAAGAGCTCCAGGAGCTCGGGGCTGTCGAGGCCGGGCGGGACGCCCACGAATCCGAACTCGATCCTCCCACGGCGCACGCGCGCCATCGACTGCGCGGTCGCTGCGGCATCCGACCAGGCGGACACGGCCGCACGCGCGTTCACGAGAAACGCCTCGCCGGCGCGGGTGAGCGTGACACCGCGAGCGTGGCGCTCGAGCAGCTTGAAGCCCAGATCTGACTCGAGCTGGGCGATCGCCTGCGAGAGCGCGGGCTGAGCGAGGTTCAGCTTCCTCGCGGCGCGCGTGATCTGACCCTCGTCGGCCACGGTCACGAAATAGAGCAGGTGCCCCCGCTTAAAGTTCATCGTCACTCGGGGCGAGGCTCCGCGCGAGCGCGGCAAGGTCATCGACGAGCTGGTTGCGCGTGTCCTGGCGCCACACCAGCGCGACGACCGCCGGAGCGGCGTCCTTCAGCGGGATCGCCCTGATGTCGGGCAGGAGCTGCGCCGCGAGCTTCGCGTCGGCGTATGGAACGCTCGTGATCGCGCGCGGCGTCGACATGATCCCGGCCATCTGAAGCGTTGTCAGCGCATGGTCCTCGGTCAGGTGCGCGGGCGGCTCGCCGCGATGGTCATCGAGGCAGTGAAACCCGGCCCACGCCTCCTGCACGTCCGGGTGGTAGCCGACGAACGTCGCCTCCAGCGCGTCCGCGACATCGAGCTCGGCGTGCTGTGCGAGCGCGTGTTCGCGATGCACGAGCAGCGCCCTCGGTTCGACCCGCACCGGCTGCACGCTCACGCCTTCCCCCGCGACGCTCGGCATGTGACAAACGGCGACGTCCACGTTTGCAAGCCACGCGGAGGTATCGCCGCACGGGAACGAGAGATCCTGGAAGGCGACCCGGGCCTCGGGGCGCTCTTCGGCAAAGGCACTGAAGAGCTCGGGCATGCTGATGGCGGGCGGCGGGCCGACGAACCCGACCACGACCGCGCCGTTTGCGGCGCGTCGCAGCGACAGCGCCAGCTGCACGGTCTCGGCCTCGGCCGCCAGCGCCGCACGGGCCTTCACGAGGAAGGCTTCGCCGGCCGGCGTCAGCGTCACGCCGCGTGGATGGCGGACGAACAGCACGATCTCGAGCTCGGCCTCCAGCTGGGCCAGCGCCTGGGAG
The DNA here is from genome assembly GCA_963826985.1 of uncultured Solirubrobacteraceae bacterium. Taxonomy (GTDB): domain Bacteria; phylum Actinomycetota; class Thermoleophilia; order Solirubrobacterales; family Solirubrobacteraceae; genus Palsa-744. The sequence continues at coordinate 682,994 of CAWGYW010000002.1, read as the reverse complement.
AGCGCCGGCTGCGCGATGTGCAGCCGCTTGGCCGCGCGCGTGATCTGACCCTCTTCGGAAACCGTGACGAAGTACCGCAACTGCACCTGGCTGAACATCCGGCCTCCTCGGGCCAGAGTCCCGGCCCATCCATCACCGTTTGCGATGATCCCCCCGGGAAGCCATCACACTTTCCTTGGACGGGCATAACTCCGATAAAGGCGTTCCGTCCGTTGGGATACGCGGGCTTTATATCACGCGACAGCGCGTGGAGTTCAAGATATGAGGACGGGCTCGCGGCGCGCGTCCTGATCTTCGATCTCCGGAGCACGAAACGTCACGATGCAGACCCAATGACCGACGACCCCCATCGCCTGCGACGCTTCATCGACGCCCAGAACGAGGCCAAGACATATGAGCGCGCGCTGTCGGAGCTGCGCGCCGGGCACAAGCGCAGCCACTGGATGTGGTTCGTGTTTCCGCAGATGGCCGGCCTTGGCCACAGTCCGATGGCGGTCGCCTACGCGATCTCCTCGCTCGCCGAGGCAAGCGCCTACCTCGACCATCCGCTCCTCGGCCCGCGCCTGCTCGACTGCACGCGCGCCCTTGCGCGGATCACGGGCTCGAGCGCCCACGAGATCCTCGGTGCGACCGACGCCTTGAAGCTGCGCTCCTCGATGACGCTGTTCGCCCACGCCGCACCGCACGAGCCGCTCTTTCGAGCGGTGTTGGGGCAGTATTTCGACGGCGTGCCCGATGCGGCGACCGAGCAACTGCTGAGAGCAACGCCGAAAGCACCATGACAGACAGCCCCAAGACGGAGCCCTCCGCGCCCGAGCAGAGCGCCCCGACCACGCTCGCGCAGCTGAGCGACCTGCATCTGCGCCCGGGCGAGGACGGCCGCGGCCCGGCCGAGCGCCTGGAGCTCGCGGTTCGCCACATCGCCGGCCTGCAGCCCCGACCGCACGCGGTGCTCCTGAGCGGCGATCTCGCCGACGCGCCCTCGAGCGCCGCCTACGAGCAGGCGCACGAGCTGCTCTCACCACTGGGCGTGCCCCTTTACGCAATCCCCGGCAACCACGACGACCGCGACCTGCTGCGCGCCCGCTTCGGGCCTTCGCCGGCTCCCGCCGGCGCCCCGGTGAACTTCGCCGTGGAGTGCGGGCCGCTGCGCCTCGTCGGCTGCGACAGCACGCGCGCCGGCGAGGACGCCGGCGCGCTGGGCGAGCAACAGCTCGGCTGGCTTCAGGAGACGCTCGAGCAAGCGCCCGAGACACCCACGCTGCTGGCTCTGCACCATCCGCCGGTGCTCACGGGCGCGCACGTGATGGACGCGATCGCCCTGGCCGCCGAGGATCGCGTCGCGCTCGAGCTGCTGCTCGCGCGCCACCAGCAGGTGCGATCGATCACCTGCGGGCATGTGCACACGACGATGATGACCGCGTTTGCCGGGCGCCCGCTGCTCATCTGCCCGAGCACTAACTCGGCGATGCGCCTGGATCTCCGCGCGCGCGAGGACCTTTCGTTTTCGGTGAGCGGCCAGCCACTCGGGTTCGCGATACACGCGCTCATCGACGGCCGCCTGGTCTCGCACGTGCAGCCGCTGGAGCAGCTCCGCGGTCCCCTGCGCTAGCCGAAGGTGAACACGTAGAGCTCGACGCCGCGGTCGAGGAACGTGACTTCGAGCGTGCGCTCGGCGACGTCTCCGCGCTGGCGGATCAGTTGATAGAGCCGCTGGTCGGTGACGGTGCCCTCGCCGCGCTCGTCGACATCGAGGCCGTGCGCGGCTCCCGGCGCCTGTCCGTCGACGCGAACGCTGAACCGCACGGAGGCTCCCCGCCCAGCCGGCCCCATCACGAGATGAACGTCGCGAGCCTGGAAGCGCAGCACGACGCGCCCGTCGGGCTCGTTCAGCGACGCGGCTTCCTCTCCCAGCGTCCAATCGCCCGCGAGAGCCCACTGATTGAGCCCCAAGCGCTCCGGCGCGGCATAGACGTGGGGGCGATCCAGCACGGGATCGCCCGCCGAGGCGAAGCTTTCCGCGCGCCCATAGCCGACATAGGACTCCGGCGAGCGCAACGTCTGCCAGTCTGCGGCCGCCTCGACCCCGCGCGGATCGACCGACACCGGATCGTTGGTGACACCGCTTGCCCCCGCTTCGCCTAGCAGCTCCTGAATGACGCTCTCCGAGCGCTCGTAGTCGCCCTCGCCGAATTGGCGATGACGGATACGCCCCTGCGCGTCGATGAAATAAAGGGCGGGCCAGTAGTGATTATCGAAAGCACGCCAGATTGCGTAGTCGCTGTCGATCGCGATCGGATACTCGACCCGCATCTGCTCTGCCGCGCGGCGAACGTTCTCGACGTCGTGCTCGAATGAGAACTCCGGGGTGTGTGCACCGATCACCACCAGCCCGTCGCGCGCATATCGCTCGAACCAGGCGCGAACATATGGAAGCGACCGTATCCAGTTGATGCACGTGTAGGTCCAGAAATCGACCAGCACGACGCGTCCGCGCAGGTCAGAGCTCGTCAACGGCTGCGAGTTGAGCCACTCGTTCGCGCCGCCCAGAGATGGCAGCTGATCGGTCATAGCGGCAGCACGTGTAGGACGTCCTGCATGTAGGAGCCGGCCGAGCTCTCCGCCTGCTCGGGCGTGCTCCCGTCCTCACGCGCTCTCATGTAGGCGGCGTACCAGTCCCACCAGTCGTGCTTCTGATGGGTCTTCTCGTAGGGGTCGTGGTGTTCTGATGTCTCGCGCAGAAGATCTGCCAGAGCCGCGATGTCCATCGTGGTGCTCCTTTCGTGATGTGTCAGTGTCCGGCGGCCTGGCCGCCGTCGATGTGCAGGATCTCGCCGGTGACGAACGTCGCCCGCTCGAGATAGAGGATCCCGTCGACGACGTCGCCGACCTCGCCAAGCCGACCGAGCGGCTGGAGACTGGCCATGCCCTCGTAGGACGCCGGGTCGTGAATCGGGGTTTTGATGACTCCGAGCGATACCGCGTTGACCCGCACACCGCGCGATGCGTACTCGATCGCCAGCGAGCGCGTCACGGCGGCCAGCCCGCCCTTGGTGAGCGCCGCCAGCGCTGAGGGCCTGCTGCTGTCGGGTTGGTCGACGAGGCTTGTCGTGACGTTGACGACGTGGCCGGCGCCCTGCGTGAGCATCTGGCGGATCGCGCGCTGGGTCATGTGAAAGAAGCCGGCGAGGTTCACGGCGGTGACCGCCGCGAAGTCCTCGGGCGTGTAATCGGTGAAGGCCTTACCGATGTAGATGCCGGCGTTGTTGATGAGGCTGTCGATCCGCCCGAAGCGACCCAGCGCCTGCTCCACCACGCGCTCGGCCGTCTCGATCTCCGTGATGTCGCCGGACACGGTGAGCAGATCGGGCTGATCGGAGGCGGGCATCGTGCGCGCGGTCGCCACGACGGCGTAGCCGCCATCGCGGAACGCTTGCGCCAGACCCGCACCGATGCCCTGCGAGGCGCCCGTCACGATCGCGACCTTCCGCGCCTGCGCCATCAGCGCTCAGCCAACCAGGTAGGTCTCATAGATCACGCCCGCTGCCTGCCGGCCACCGACGCTGACGAAGACACCCTTGTTCAGCCAGTCAAGGGCGGGAGCCGCGGTCTCGATCTGGGTCGACGTGCGGAAGGTGTACTCGCCGGCGTCGACATCCTCGCCGCGCGCCAGGCATGCGAGCACCTCGGCGCTCCCATGCCGCACGGACCGCGACTGGACGTAGAGCAAATCGCCGCCGTCGGTCTGCAGCGTGTAGCGGATGTCACCCAGCGCGGTCCCGTCCGCGAGCACGATCTGCCAGTCGGCGCTCGCACCCGCCAGCAGCTTGCCGTTGAGCTTGGGGCCCGTGAACGTGCCACCTGTGAGGGGCACGATGCGCCGCTGTCCCTGGGGGATCTCGCCGAGCTCGAGCGGGGCCGCGAGCGTCGCCTCCAAGCGGTAGATCTGGGTCAGGCTCGGATCGGGCAGGCGTGTGCCGGGACGCGCCTGCCCGCTGGCCGCGATCGGGTCGTTGGGATGGGGCTCGAGCGGGCTCACCCCGCGGCGCCCGCGACGAGCTGTTCGCCGCCGTCGACATCGTAGGTCGCGCCCGTGAGCGCCGTGTTGGTCATGACGTGCACGGCCAGCGCGGCGACATCGGCCGGTCCGACGACGCGCCTGATCGGGAGCGTGGCCCGGAGCTGTTCGCGGCGCTTTTCGAGGTCATCGCCGAGCTGCGACGCCGACAACGGCGTGTCGACGAAGCCGGCGGCGATCAGGTTGACCCGGACCGGCGCCAGTTCGAGCGCCAGATTGGCGATCAGCGCGGGCAGCGCGGCGCTGCTTGCGGAGGCAAGCGCGAGACCCACGCCGGTGTGGCGAGCGCCGGCACTGGCCATGAACAGCAGCGTGCCTCCCGGGCGCATCTTCTCGGCGGCATAGCGCGCGACCCGCAGTCTCAGCAGGAAGCTGTCGTCCAGCGCGCGGCGCGCCTTCTCGAAGTCCATGTCGGCCAGGGGCGCGTAATAGGGGGCGCCCGCGGTGACCATGACGTGGTCGATCGGCTTGGGCAGGTCGCCCAGGAAGCGCTCGAGGGCAACGGGGTCGTTCGCGTCGAAGGCCGCCGTGCTCAGCGCGTCGAGCTCGCTGGCCGCCTTTTCCAAACGCGCTGGATCGCGCCCGGCGATGATCACGTCGGCCCCTTCCGCGCGTGCTCGCCGGGCCGTCTCGAGCCCGATGCCGGAGCTACCGCCGATCACGACGACGGTTTGCTCGAGCAGCTCCGGCGCGCGCTGGACGGGAGCGACAGAAGTTGCGGTGCTCACGGTTCCTCCGATCGGTTGTCTTGACACGACCCGCGAAATCGGCTCAGGTCAACTGTTGGCCCGCTCATGGGGATCCAGCCCCGGTCGGCTCGTGCGCAGCCGTGATCTCTCGATCCAGCGCCTTCAGCGCGCCGTTGTAGATCTCCGAGAAGGTGGGGAACGGCTGCACGGTGTCGCGCAGCACCTCGAGCGGGACGCGTGCGCGGATCGCGAGCGTGGCCTGCTGGAGCCACTCGCCCGCTTCGGGACCGAGGGCGTAGGCGCCGAGCAACCGCTCACCGTCGCTGAGGAGCGTCAGGAACCCGTTGGACTCCGCGTATGCGTGCGTGTATGTCGCGGTCTTGGCGATGCCCGACACGGGGACCGTCGCGCTGAAGTCGGCTTCCAGCGCGCCCACGGCGGCCGCCTGCGGGTCGGTGAAGACGACGCGTGGCACGGCTTCGTAGTTGGCCGTGCGCGGCTTGCCGAGGATGTTCGCCGCGACCACCTCGCCCTGATACTCGCCCATGTAGGTGAGCGGCCAGATGCCGGTGACATCGCCGATCGCCCACAGGCCCTCGCCGGCGCGCATATGCTCATCGACCGCGATGCCGTGCGCGTTGGCCTCCACGCCGACCGTCTCCAGGCCGATCCCAGCCACGCGCGGGCGCCGCCCGGTGGCGACCAGCAGGCGCTCGCCGCGCAGCTCGCGGCCGTCCTCGAGCGCCAGCACGTAGTCCTCACCCTCGCGTCGAGCGGCGCTCGCATGCTGGCCGAGGACGAGCTCGACGCCGTCGCGGCGCAGAACCTCGCCAAGCGCTTCGCCCAGCGGCGCGGGCTCGCGGGCGAGCACACGCTCGGCGGCCTCCACGAGCGCGACCTCGCCACCAAGACCGCGCACGGCCTGCGAGAGCTCGACGCCGGCCGGCCCGCCCCCGAGGACGAGCAGCCGGCTGGGCACCTGCTTCATGCTGGTCGCCTCGCGCGTTCCCCATAGGCCCTCGAGCTCGCGCAGACCCGTGACGGGCGGGACGACCGGATCGGAGCCGGTCGCCACGACGATGTGCTCGGCGGTGTGGCGAACGCCGTTGACCTCGACCACGCCCGCGCCGGCGAGCCGGCCGCTGCCGCGGATCAACGTGACGCCCTTGCCCGCCAGCCAGCGCGCTTCGCGGGCATCGGAGTAGCCCGCGACCATGAAGTCGCGCCACGCGAGCGCCGCGGCGACGTCGACCTGTGCGCTCGCCGCCGCCTCGCGTGCCCCGCGCACGGCCTCGCCGGGACGCAGCAGCGACTTGGAGGGGATGCACGCCCAAAATGAGCACTCGCCGCCGACCAGATCGCGCTCGACGAGGGCGACCCGCAGGCCGCCCTCGGCGAGTGCGCCGGCGCAGTGCTCACCCGGAGCACCACCGCCGAGGACGATCACGTCGTAGTCGCTGCTGGCGTCGGTGCTGGTCATGTCTTCCTCCTGATCGGTTGTGGCTACTACCTTCGCGTTCTTGGGTCCGTGCTCGCGCCAGTGGAACGCCCTGGTGAGTGCCCTGGTCTGGGCGCCCGCTGGCGCGGTGCGCTCGCCTGGGCTATTCCGCCGTGTCGCGGTAGCCGCCCGTTACCCAGTCCGCGATGATCGACGCGTACTCACCGGCTGCTTCTTCCCACACGAAGTGGCCGGTGTCGAGGACGTCGAGCCTGCTGTTGGGCAGGCGCTTGTCGAGGAACTCGGCGTTGACGAGCGGTACAGCTCTGTCTCGCCGGCCGGCGATGATCTGCACCGGGGTCTCGATCTCAGGTAGCAGCTGGGCGAGCTTCGGGAGTTCGTCTGGGTAGGTGCGCACGTAGCGCATCGACTCCACGAAGCGATCGCCATCGTAGGACGCGAGATAGTCCTCGCGGATCTCGGCAGGCAGCGTGCGGCCCTGGATGGTCTCGAGCGCGGCGCCGACAATGGCGCGCGGGTCCAGCGTGCGGAAACGGTCGATGTCGGGGGCGAGCACCCATTCCTCGAGCGCTCCGCCCAGTTGGATCGGGACAGCGGTCCCGCCGCTGCCAACGATCACGCTGGAGAGCACCTCCGGGTGCGAGGCGGCCGCAAACAGAGCCGCCGAAGTCCCGATGTCCGGGCCGACGATGTGCGGCTTGCCCAAATCGAACGCGTCGATGAGCCGCACGAGCAACTCGCCCATCGCCCGCGGCGACTGCAACTCCTCGCTGCCGTCGGATCCGCCGAATCCCGGTAGATCGACGGCGAACAGGCGCGCATCCTGCGCGAGCAACGGCCAAAGCGGCGCGAAGGCGTACACGCTCTCGGGCCACGGGCTCGTCAGCAGGATCGAGTGCCCCGCTCGCCCGCCGCTCTCGGCGTAGCGGATCTTGACGCCGTCAAGGACGCGAAACCCGATCCGCATCAGCTCGCTCCCTGACGTGCTCTTCGTGGTCTCTTGCTCCGCGTCGGTCGGTCGGGCTTGAACGTCACTGCCGGGCATGGACATCGCTGCTCCTGAGGTCGGGGTCGAACTTCAGGATCGTGCTCAGAGCCATCCATCGCGCCCGTGGAAGTCCCTGGTTCTCAGTGCCTTGGCTTGGAACTCGCGGCTCTCGACGATGCTGTCGTCGGTCGAGATCGTGACGATCTCGATGACGGGGTCGAGCGCTAGTCTGCGACCGCCTCCGGGTCGCCGAGCAGCTGCTGGGCGATCGTGGCCTGGTCGAAGTAGACACGCTCGCCCACGATCCGCTCGCCGGCGGGCTCGAAGATGAACAGCGCGCACATGCGGCACCTGAAGCTGCGCCCAGTCGGTGCGATGCCTTTCAGCTCCCCCAGGTGGGTGCCGAGCAGATCGAACTCCGCGACGACCACATCCTCGCCATAGCTCAGCACGACGTTCTCGTTGCGCTGGTCCGGGAACGCGCTGCGCGACGCCTCGTAATAGCCCGCAACCTCCTCGGGGCCGTCATAGACCTCGCCGGTGGCGATCAGCTCGTAGCGGGGATGATCGAAAGTCTCCATCGTCGCGTCAAAGCGCAGCTCGTTCTCCGACTGCATGTGCTCCCGCACTAGCGCGAGCCGGCGCTCACGAAGGGCTGCGTGATCGGCGTCAGACACTTGGCGGGGAGCTTACATGCAATATTCACTCGGTCCCAACGCTGCAATCCAACGCTGGGATAGAGTACCGAGGGTGCGAATTCAAGCGCGAGTGCCCGCCCTCATAACGGTCTTGTTGGCTGCCCAGGTGGCGCTCGCGTGCGTACCCGCCACCAGCGCGGCGGACGGGTTCGAACAGGGCGTGCGTTGCGGCGCATACATCGCCCCGGGCGCAATCAAACCTCCGAACGTCTATCCGACGCTCGTTCCAGGCACCCCGTACAACCCTGGTACGTCACTATTCACCGACAGCGAAAGTGAGCCTGCGAGCAACTTCAGCGCGACTGCCAACTGGGGGGATGCAACGACATCGCCTGCAACCGTGCAAGAGGTCGAAGGCTGCCCCGAGGAATACAAGGTCTCCGCGCCGAGCCACACCTACCTCGCGACGGGCACCTACTCATTCTCCTACGCCGTCCATGACGCCCACACTGGCCTGGAACACACAATCGGCAGCGAACCGTTCCATGTCGTGAGTGCTCTCCCGGCTCCGATATTGGGCGCCTCGCCACGCGTCATCGATGCCACGGTGGAGGTGCCGTGGAGCGGCGTGGTCGGAGAATTCGACCGTGCGCCCAGCCTCGGGCTGGTGCCCGTCATGACCACATGGTCGATCGAATGGGGTGATGGCCAGGTGTCGCCGGGCACCGCCAGCGAACTGCCCCTTGGGAAGCTAGCCCTGAGCGGCTCACACACCTACTCGTGGCCTCTCAGCGGCGCGATCAAGGTCAGCGTGAGCGGGGGTATCGAAATGGGGACCTGGGCCATCGCCAGTGTGATTGTCGCCGAAGTCCCTTCGCGCTTCCACTTCGTCGGGCAGCCGATCCTCGCGGCGATCCCGAGCGTCAAAGGCGCCAGCGCCTATCAGATCATCTTCCGGCTCAATCAACCGCTGCCGCGGACAAAGTCCGGGCGCATCCGCGCGTCCCTCAACTCGCACGGGGTCGCCAGCTCGATCGCTGCCTTCGATTCCCGCAGGACCCGCGCGTGCTACGCCGCTCGCAGCAGCTCGCTCGCAGAGCACTCTGCGCAAGCACGCCGCCGCTACCCGTTCGCCCTGACAATCCGAGGACTGGCCAGCAATACGAAGACGGACGGTCAAGCGATCGTGCGGACGTACCCCAACTTGGGCAGCATGCGCAGCGGCGCAGCAAAGCAGCTCGGCTGCTAGCAGCACCCTCTCAGCCTTATAGCTTCCACCCCGTTTGCAGGCGTATCCGGAGTGGGCCCGGCAGGACTCGAACCTGCGACCTACCGATTATGAGTCGGCAGCTCTAACCAACTGAGCTACGGGCCCGCCGCGCGCTCGGCCCGGAGACTGAGCACGCGCGCCAGACGCTACCAGCGGGATGCGCGCGCGAGATTGTGGGATGCTCCCGCGCGCCGTCTCGGCAACCGGGCGAGCCGGCGTCGACCAAGATCCACCGAGCGAGAGGACCGCAGATGTCAGCAGAGCGTGCAGCGATCGTCACCGGAGCGTCCAGCGGCATCGGCCTGGCGATCGCCAGGGTGCTCGGCGAGGAGGAGTTCGGCGTCACGATGGCCGCCAGGCGGCCCGAGAAGCTCGAGGCCGCCGTCGCGGGGCTCGCCGCCGACGGGTTCGACGTGCAGGCGGTCGCCGCGAACGTCTCCGATGAGACCGAGATCAAGAAGGTCGTCGCCGAGCACCGCGCGCGCTACGGGCGCCTGGACGTGCTCGTCAACAACGCCGGCGTCGGCGTCGGCGCAGGCCGTCGGAGACATCGAGACCAAGCGCCTGGACATGCAGCTCGACATCAACCTGCGCTCGATCGTCCTCTTCTACCGCGAATGCGTGGCGCTGCTCAGGGAGGCCGCCGGCGAGCACAAAAATGCGCTCGTCGTCAACACCTCCTCGATCTCCGGCAAGCGCGGCGAGGCGTGGCTGTCGGTCTACTCCGCCACCAAGCACGGCGTCGTCGGCTGGACCGAAGCGATGAACAAGGAGCTCGGCGCCGAGGGCATCAAGTCGACCGCCCTGTGCCCCGCGTTCGTCGACACGCCCATGACCGACTTCGTCAAGGAGCACGTCCCCGCCGAGGACATGATCCGCCCCGAGGACATCGCCGAGGCCGTGCGCTACCTGCTCAGGGTCTCCCCCGCCTGCGTCGTGCCCGAGATCATGTTCGTGCGGCCCGGCGAGTCGCTCTAGCGAGACGCGCTGACGCCGACCAGGCGTCGCAGCGACGGCGCGCGCACTCGCCACGCGCGGATCTCGCCCGACGGGTCCGCTGCGTCCGGGAGCCGGCGGCGTGAGCGCCTGCGCCGGCTCAGCAGCTCGCGGTGCTCGGCGATCGCCACGTCCAGCTCCAAGCCGTTCGCAGCCGTGAGGCTGTCCTCGAGCTGGGCGATCAGGATCCGCACCTCGCGCTCGCTCGCCGCCCGCGCGCCCTTGCGCGCGCGCGTGAAGCGGTCCCACGAGCGCGCAAACGACAGCAGGTCCGTGCGCCCGCCCGCGCGGTGCGCCGCCAGCATCGGGCACACGCCGCCTTCGCCGTCCACGTACGCGCCCGCGATGATGCGCGCGTTCGCGCGCACGCCCGCGAGCATCGCCTCGCGCGTGCCCACCGGCAGGCAGTCGATCGCCAGGCGCAGGCGCTCGACCGGGCTCGCGTTGTGGCGGTGGCGGTTTCGCATAGGCTGTGCACCGCCGTCTTGGCTGTCCAGCCAAAGCCCGGTAGCGCGCGGCCAAGCGTATGGCACGCCTTCCAGGTCGGCAACGGATTCCCTCCCGCTGAAAGGAAACTTGCACATGAAGCTCGGCGTGCACATCGGCTACTGGGGCATGGGCCTCACCTCCGAGGACCAGCTCACGATCGTCCAAGAGGCCGAGAAGCTGGGCTATGACTCCGTGTGGGCCGCCGAGGCTTACGGCTCGGACACCGCCACCGTGCTCGGCTGGCTCGCCGGGCAGACCAGCAAGATCCGCCTCGGCGCCGGCATCTTCCAGATGCCCGGCCGCTCGCCCGCGATGACCGCCATGACCGCCGCCACGATCGACCAGCTCTCGAACGGTCGCATGATCTGCGGCATCGGCTCCTCCGGCCCGCAGGTCGCCGAGGGCTGGCACGGACAGCGCTTTGCCAAACAGCTGCAGCGCACGCGCGAGTACGTCGCCGTCGTGCGCATGGCGCTCGCGCGCGAACGCGTCGAGTTCCACGGCGAGACGCTCGAGCTGCCGCTGCCCGACGGCCCCGGCAAGGCGCTCAAGCTCACCATCTCCCCCGTGCAGGAGCGCATCCCCATCTACCTCGCCGCGATCGGCCCCAAGAACACCGCCCTCGCCGGCGAGATCGCCGACGGCTGGATCCCCACGCTGTTCTCCCCCGAGCACGTCTCCGAGCTGCGCCCGCTGCTGCAGGAAGGCGCCGAGCGGTCGGGCAAATCGCTCGATGACTTCGACATCGCGCCCACCGTCAGCCTCTGCATCACCGACGACCTCGAGGCCGGGCGCAACACCATGCGGCCGTTCATCGCCCTGTACGTCGGCGGCATGGGCTCGCGCAAGCAGAACTTCTACAACCAGCTCGTCCAGCGCTACGGCTACGAGGCCGAGGCGCAAGACGATCCAGGACCTCTACCTCGAAGGCAAGCGCGACGAGGCCATGGCCGCGATCCCCGACGCGCTCATCGACACCGTCTCGCTGTGCGGGCCGCCTGAGGTCATCCGCGAGCGCCTCGCCGTCTATCGCGACGCCGGCGTCGGCACGCTCGGCGTCACCCCCACCGCCTTCACCGCGCCGGAGCGCCTCGAGCAGCTGCGGCTGCTCGCCGAGCTCGCCGCCTGACCCCTCGCCCGTGGCAAGCACTGCTGCCGCTCCGGGCGCCCCACATCCCAGGCGGATGCTGCTCGGCGCCTTCGGCGACCCCGGGCACGCCTTCCCGATGATCGCCCTCGGGCGCGCGCTCGCCGCCCGCGGACACCACGTGACGCTTCAGACCTGGCGGCGCTGGCAGCAGCACGTCGAGGCCGAGGGGTTCGACTTCGCTCCCGCGCCGGAGTACCAGGTCTTTCCCAGCGGGCCCGAGCCGCTTGACTTCTACGAGGCGGTCGTGCACGCGACCGTCGACACGCTCCCGCTCGTGCGCGAGCTGCGCCCCGACGTCGTCGTCGCAGACATCCTCACGCTCGCCCCCGCGCTCGCCGCCGAGCTCGACGGCCGTCCGCGAGCCACGCTCATCCCCCACGTCCACCCGCACGGGCAGCCCGACTTCCCGATCTACTCGCTCGGCGCCCGGCTGCCGCGCACCGCCGCCGGGCGGGCGCTCTGGCGCCGCGCCCAGCGGGCGGTCGACCGGGGGCTCGAGCTCGGGCGCGTCGAGCTCAACCAACACCCGCGCCCGGCTCGGGCTGCCCGCGCTCGACCACGTCCACGGCGGGATCAGCCGCCAGCTCGCGCTCGTCGCCACCTTCCCCCAGCTCGAGTACCCCCGCACCGCGGGCGGGCTGGGGCCCGAATCTCACGTCGTCGGCCCGCTCATGTGGGAGCCGCCCGCGCGCGACGTCGAGCTCCCGGGCGGCGGCGCCCGCGGCGTCACCTCCGATGCGCCGCTCGTGCTCATCGCCCCCTCCACCGCCCAGGACTCCCAGCACACGCTGCTGCGCGCCGCGCTGCGCGGCCTCGCCGACGCGCCCGTGCGCGTGCTCGCCACCTACAACCGCCGCCTGCCGCCGCGCTCGCTGCCCGTGCCCGCCAACGCGCGCGTCGTCGACTGGGTCTCCTACGCGCGCACCATGCCCCTCTGCGACCTCGTCGTCTGCCACGCCGGACACGGCACGCTCGTGCGCGCGCTCTCCTGCGGCTGCGCCGTCGTCGCCTGCCCCGCCGTCGGCGACATGAACGAGAACGCCGCCCGGCTCGACTGGGCTGGGGCCGGCGTGCGCGTGCCGCGGCGGTTCCTCACGCCGCGCGTGCTGCGCTTGGCCGTCGAGCGTGCGCTCGGGGATGTCGCGATGCGAGAGCGGGCGCGGGAGTTCGCCGCGTGGGCGCACGAGCATGACGCCGGGGTGGCCGCCGCGCGGCTCGTCGAGCAGCTCGCCAGCTCCGCTGCGACCGCCCTCAAATTCGCGTGATCGGGACCACGGCCTGTAGTCTGTGCGCGTGCTCCGACTGCGACGGTACTTCGCTTCATTCTCGATCACGCCCGTCGGGATCCTCGCGCTGGTCGTGTTTGTCGTCGCCCTCGGCCTCTTCGCCGTGGGTCCCTCAAGCGTTCAGCTACCCGCGCTCATCGTCGCCGTGATCCTCATGGTGGGCGTCCTTGGCGGCGTCCCGTTCGGCCGCAACGGAGGCGGCGCCTGGCGCGACCCGGGCCTCGTCGAACGCCGTCGGGAATTCGATCCGGCCGATCGCGATGACATGTCCGCGCCTGCGACCAGTACGCAGGCCGAAGACGATCTCTGGCGCAAAGAGCGGGAGCGCTACGCCCAGGATCGGCGCTACAGCTGAAGAAACGAGCTCCGGGCGCCCAGGCAAAGCGGACCAGGGACATACACGGGCGCGACGTGCGGTGTAGAAACGCGAATATCTGGTCGACACCAACAACGGAGGTCAGCATGAGCACCACCGACGAGGAGCTGGTCGTCGCCCACTTCATCGTTTCAGACGATGTCGAGCGTTCGCGGCGCTTCTACACCGACGTACTCGGCGGCAAGACTGTCATCGGGGGCGAGGCGGGTGACGATGTGACGTATGTCGCGCTGGCCAACAGCTGGGTCATCATCAACGTCGGAGGCGGTCCGACCGACGACAAGCCGACCGTCACGCTCGAGACGCCGCCCGACCCAGATCGGGTGAGCAGCTTCCTCAACATCCGCGTCAAGGACATCCAAGCGGTGTACACCGAATGGAGCGCGCGAGGCGCCCAGTTCCTGACGCCGCCAAAGCAGCACACGACCGAGATCCGCTGCTACATCCGCGATCCCGACGGCTACATCATCGAGGTGGGACAGACGACGCTGGCCAGAGGCTGGCGCCCACCGTCTTGAGCACCGCGGGCAGGCTGGTGTCTGTGAACGTCGGTCTGCCGAAGGACGTGCCGTGGCGCGGAAAGACGGTCTTTACGGGCGTCTTCAAGGAGCCCGTGAGCGGGCCTCGCCGCGTGGGCAAGCTCAACGTCGAGGGCGACGGGCAGGGCGACCTCGCCGGGCACGGCGGCGAGCAGCGTGCCGTCTTCGTCTACCAGCTGGCCTCCTACCGGCACTGGGAACACGAGCTCGGACGCGACGACTTCGTCCACGGCCAGTTCGGCGAGAACTTCACGATCGAAGGACTCGGCGACGACGAGGTCTGCATCGGCGACCGCTACCGGATCGGCAGCGCGACCTTCGAGGTCACCCAGCCGCGCGTGACCTGCTACCGCGTCGGGATCCGCATGGAAGATCCACGCATTCCCGCGCTGCTCGTCTCCCACCACCGCCCGGGCTTCTATTGCCGCGTGCTGGAGGAGGGCGAAGTACAGGCCGGCGACGAGATCGTCAAGCTCGCGACGGGCCCCGAGGAGATGACGGTCGCCGAGGCCGACGCGCTGCTCTATCTCCCCGGCCACCCGCGACAGCAGCTGCTTCGCGCGCTGCGAATCCCCGCGCTCAGCCCCGGCTGGCAGACGTCGTTCCGCGCCCTGCTGGATGCGGACGGCGCGGGTGGCAACGCGGGGCTGGGCGCGGCAAGTCCGCCTCCAGCGTGGACCGGCTTCCGTGCGCTCGCGGTCACGGCCGTCGAGCACGAGAGCGACTCGGTCATCTCCGTCCGCTTCGAGGACCCCGACGGCAAGCCGCTGCCCGCTGCACGCCCCGGGCAGTACCTCACGCTGCGGATCCAGCCGGACGATGCGGCGAGCCCACTGCTGCGCAACTACTCGCTGTCGGGGCCGCCCGACGCCGGCTACTACCGCATCGCTGTCAAGCGCGAGCACGACGGCGCCGCGAGCGGGTATCTGCACGATCGGCTTGCCGTCGGAGACCAGCTCGACGTCGCGGCGCCGCGTGGGACGTTTCTTCTCGAGGAGTCAGACGACCCGGTGCTCTTGATCAGCGCCGGCATCGGCTCGACTCCCGTGCTGGCGATGCTGAACGCGCTGGCCGAGCAACAGTCCCGCCGGCAAATCTGGTGGCTGCACGGCGCACGCAACGGCCATGAGCACTCGTTCGCCGCGGAGACCCGAACGCTCCTCGCGGACTGCCCCAACACACGCGCCCGCATCTACTACAGCCAGCCAGGCGCCGATGACGTGGAAGGCCGCGACTTCGACACGGCGGGGCACCTCACCCCGTCGCTGCTGCTCGAACTCGAGCCGCCGCGAAACGCGAGCGCGTACATCTGCGGCCCGACGAGCTTCATGAACGAAATCAGCGCCGCGCTCGCATCGATCGGACTCGACGCCGCGCGGATGCACACCGAGCCGTTCGGACCTGAAGCGGCGGTGACGCCCGGCATCGCGGCAACACCCACCCGAACCCCGCATCCGCCTCCCGGCGCAAGCGGAGACGGGCCGACGATCCAGTTCGCCCGCAGCAACCTCTCCGTCCCGTGGAGCAACGACTACGGCAGCATCCTCGAGCTCGCCGAAGCCTGCGACGTGCCGGTGCGCTGGTCGTGCCGAACCGGCGTATGCCACACCTGCGAAACGACCCTGGTTGCCGGCGATCTCGACTACAACCCCGATCCAGTGGAACCACCGGCGGACGGAAGCGCGCTCATCTGTTGCTCACGGCCACGCGACGACGTGGCGATCGAGCTCTAGACACTTTATACGGACTACTCGGTCCGTTTGTGTTAGTCTAAGCGGACCGCTCAGTCCTCTACGTAGGAAGGTATCAGCCGTGGCTTCCCCAGCGTCCGCTCCCGCCGCTCCAGCTTCATCCGGTTCCTCCCCCGCCTCCGCAGCAGCTAACGCACCGTCCGAGAAACGCCACTTCAACCCCTGGCTGACGCTCGTGATCGTCTGCGTCGCCCAGTTCATGGTCGTGCTCGACGCGACCATCGTCAACGTCGCGCTGCCCTCCATCCAGAAGGGGCTTCACTTCTCGCGCGCCGACCTGCAGTGGGTGATCAACGGCTACACGCTGCTGTTCGGCGGCTTCCTGCTGCTCGGCGGGCGCGCCGCCGACCTGCTCGGGCGCAGACGGCTGTTCACCGCCGGCATCACCCTCTTCTCGCTCGCCTCCGCCGTCAACGCCTTCGCGCAGAGCTCCAACGTGCTGATCGCCGGGCGCGCGCTGCAGGGGCTCGGGGCCGCGCTCGTCTCCCCCGCCGCGCTCTCGATCCTCACCACCACCTTCACCGACCCCGCGGAGCGCACCAAGGCGCTCGGCGTCTGGAGCGGCATCGCCGCGGGCGGCGCCGCCGTCGGGCCTGCTGATGGGCGGCGTGCTCACCGACCTGCTCTCCTGGCGCTGGGTGTTCATCGTCAACCTGCCCGTCGGCGTCGGCGCGCTGCTCGCCGCCCTGCGCTACGTGCCCGAGTCGCGCGGCCCCGAGCTGCGCAGAACATTCGACCTCGCCGGCGCCTTCTCGGTCACCTGCCGGGCTCGTCATCGCCGTCTACGGGATCGTCAAGGCGCAGCAGTACGGCTGGGGCTCCGGGCGCACGCTCGGCACCGCTCGCCGTCGCCGCCGTACTGCTCGGCGCGTTCTTCGCGATCGAGAAACGCAGCCCCGCGCCGCTCGTGCGCCTCAGCATCCTGCGCATCCGCACGCTCGCCGCCGCCAACCTCTCGCTGCTGTTCGTCATGTCCGGGATGATGTCGATGTTCTACTTCGCCTCGCTGTACGTGCAGCAGGTGCTCGGCTACAGCCCGCTCAAGGCCGGGCTCGCGTTCCTGCCCGTCACCGTCTGCATCGGCATCGGCGCCGCGCTCGCGCAGTCGCTGATCCGGCGCTTCGGACGCACGCGCGATCGCCGTCGGTGGGCTGAGCCTCGCCGCCGTCGGCATGGCGCTGCTGCTGCGCACCACCGTCCACGGCAACTACCCGGGGCAGCTGCTCGCCGGGCTTGTCCCACTCGCGCTCGGCATGGGGCTCACGTTCGTCCCGATCACGCTGCTCGCCACCGCCAACGTGCACGGCGATGACGCCGGCCTCGCCTCCGGCCTCTACAACACCGCCCAGCAGGTCGGCGGCGCACTCGGGCTCGCGATTCTCTCCACGCTCGCCGCATCCCGTACCAGCTCGCTGCTCGGTGCGCAGCGCCGGCAGCAGCCAGCACGCTGCGCTGCTCGGCGGCTTCCACCTCGCCTTCGGCGTCGCCGCCGGGCTGCTCGCGCTCGCCGCGTTGCTGCTCATCGCCATGTTGCGACGCCGCCACGTCGCCACGCTCGACCTCGACGCGCAGCCGGTGCTCGCCTGAGTGAACTGAGAACCCCCGGGGCGTGCCACGCGAACTCGGGCCGTCGGCACGCCGCCCCCGGGGGACCAGCCCACCAGCACACGCCGCCCCTGCGCCATACTCTTAATAGTAGGTAGTCGAGGGAGAGAGAGCCGGCAGAGATGAGTGCCACCAGTACCAGCCAAGCGGTCACGCCCAGCGACGACGTTCAGCCGCGGCGCCAGCGCGCCGACGCCGAGCGCAACCGGCGCGCGCTGCTCGACGCCGCCGTGCAGGTCTTCGGCGAGCGCGGGCTCGACGCGACCGTCGCCGAGATCGCCGCCCGCGCCGGCGTCGGGCAGGGAACCGCCTTCCGCCACTTTCCCACCAAGGAGCACCTCATCGCCGCAACCGTGCGCGACATGCTCGACCGCATCACCGCCACCGCGCTCGAGCAGCTCGACGAGCCCGACCCGCTGCTCGCGCTGCGCACCCTGCTGTACAGCGGCTCGCAGCTGATGGTCAGCAACCAGGGCTTCAAGTCCGCCACCGCCAACTCGCTCGTGCACGAGGACCCCGACGTGATCGCCGCCAACGAGCAGCTGCTGCAGGTCGCCGCACAGCTGCTCGCGCGCGCACAGGACGCCGGCGTGATCCGCGCCGACGTCACACCCGAGGACATTCCCCTACTGCTGTGCGCCGTCAGCGCCACCGACATCGCACCCCGCGAACAGCAGCCCGCGCTGTGGGAGCGCTACTTCGAGATCGTCTTCTCCGGCATCTGCACCGACGCACGCGCAACGCCCCCCGCCACGCTCGCCGCCAGCGCGCCCACGCCCGAGGAGCTGCGCCAGTTCAAGGCGTCGCTGCCGCCCGGCGACGGGGCCTGACGGGCTCGCGCGGCTACACGGTCGAAGCGCCTCCTGAGCCCGCAGCGCCTGCCACCCCGCAGCCGCCACCCACCAGCACGCAGCCCACGCCGGCCACACGGCCGACGCCGGCCATGCAGCCGACGCCGGTGGCGTGCACGAGCAGGCGTCGACTCATAATCCACATGGCCCAGCACCTGACCGTGCCAGCACACACCAGGATCGACGCCGTCACGGTGCTGCTCGACGGTGACGTGGTGGCGGAGCTTCGCGGGCCGCATGCGGCCACGACCGTGGGCCTCGTCGGGCAGGCACCGGGCGCGTACACGATCGGGGCTCGTGGCGAGGACGTCCACCGGCAGGACGCTGACCGCGTCAATCGTCGTGCACACCTGCGTGCCCGCAGGCGGCGGATAGCCTCAGGCCCGGCGGCGCTGGCCTCCAAAGATAAGGCTGAAGATAAGGCATGTGCCCGATGGCGGGCGGGTGACTTACGCGTAGCTTGGCTGCATCAGGCAAACCCCGTCCAGGAGGACCACGATGCACACCGAGCTCCACCTCATTGCCGCCAAGCTCGAGATCGCCGAGGCGCACCGCAGGACCGCGCGAGCGCCGCATACGCAGGATTTGCCGCGGCGTCACGTGCCCAACGTGCGGCT
Organism: uncultured Solirubrobacteraceae bacterium; assembly: GCA_963826985.1. Taxonomy (GTDB): domain Bacteria; phylum Actinomycetota; class Thermoleophilia; order Solirubrobacterales; family Solirubrobacteraceae; genus Palsa-744. Next base: position 664,212 of record CAWGYW010000002.1, on the reverse strand, counting down.
CGGGTTGATCCGTAGGCGTACCCCACACAGGAATCCCTCGACGGAGCCGGTCGTGCGAACGGTCTCGCCGGTGGACCTCGTCAGGTGATCGCTTCGACGCCGAGCGCGTGGGCCAGCGAGGCTGCCTCCACGCGATTTCTGACACCGAGCTTGGAGAGGATGTGCGAGACGTGCACGCTGGCTGTCTTGTCGCTGATCACGAGCTCGGCTGCGATCTCGCGGTTTGTCTTTCCTCCCGAAAGCAGCTGCAGGACCTCGAGCTCGCGGGGGGTCAAATCTAGTCTCTCGATACTGGCGGCCGAGCTCTCACCGGCGGCGCCGCGGTCCAGCTGCACGCGCGCGCGCCTGGCAAACGCTGCGACCTCTCGGGCGAGCGGCCCCGCTTGCAGCGCGCTCGCTGTCTCGTGCGCCTGGCGGCTGAGGTGCTCAGCTTCGCCGCGGTCGCCCTCCGCGAGGCTCGCTTCCGCGCGGCGCCATTGCGCGTAGGCCGCCAGATAACGGTCGCCGAGCCGCTCCCAGGATTGCTGCGCCGCGGCCCACAACGTGACCGCATCCGAAGACGTGACGCGCGATATCTCCGCCGCGCAGCCGGCCAGCGCAGCGAGCACGCTCGGCGGACGGGCGGGGGTCGCCTCGAGCCTCGCGTTCAGGCGGGCCATCAGGGCGTCAGCGGTCTGAAGTTGGCGGTCGCGCTCAGCCTCGTCTCCCGGCGATCGGGCCGCCAGCTCCGCGCAGGCTCTTGCGCCGAGCTCATAGAGGCGGGCGGTCATGAAGGGACGCTCGGTATGCTCGACCGCGGCCAGGCAGTCGGCGACGGCGGCGAGCGCCTGCTGCGGCTGTCCCTGCCAGAGCGCGTGTGTCGCCGCGGCAACGTACATGCCGCCCAGCCACTGCGAGTCAGAGGCGCCGAGCAGCGCCTCCCGCGCCCGCTCGTGGTGCGCGGCGGCCTGCTCGTGCTCGCCGCGCTCGGCGTGAAGGAGCGCGAGATGGCTGTGACAGGCCCCCTCGCTCAAGCCGCTCGGGCTGCGCGCGAGCAGCTCGTCCAGCACTTCGGTTGCCTCATCCCAACGCGCCAGCCGGAACAGGCGCGAGGCGATCTCTCCACGTAGCACGTCTCCGATGCCGCGATCGGCGCCGAGCTCGCGCATTCGCTCGCCGCCCTCTCGCGCTAGCAGGAGCGCCTCCTCGATGCGTCCGCACTGGTCCAGCGCGTCGCTGCCGTTGACGTAGCTGCGGCCGATCTCATCCACGAGGCTCAGCTCGGTGGCGATCTTCCGGGCGCGGGCTGCGCTCTCGACGGCGTGATCGAAGGCACCCCGTTCTGCGTGGATGACCACCATCGTGTTCAGTGCATGCGCCTCGACCGCGGGCGCGCCGACCTCGCCCGCGATCGTGATGGCTTCGACGCAGCGCGCCTCCGCCTCGCCCATGTGGGCGCACAGCATCAGGATCTGGCCCTCGGCGGCGAGGACCAGGGCACGCTGCTCACTCGGCGGCTGCGACGGCATCAGCTCGACCGCGCGGCGGTAGATCGGTAGGGCTTCCAGGTCGCGGCCCGAGTGCCACACATAGCGGCCGAGACGCTCATGGGCGAGGGCGGCGGCGACGGGGTCGGCGTTCTCGTCGATCAGCTCGAGCGCCGTCCGCGCGAGGCCTATCGCCCGCTCGGGCTCGCCCGCGAGAAACTCAGCCTCGCAAGCCCGCTGGATGACCTCGATACGGGTCAGCGGCAGCTCGTCGCCGCTCTGCGGAGCGACGGCATCCCAGACCTCGAGCGCACGGCCGTAATGGACGATCGCCTCGGCCATCGCACGGGACGCTTGCGCGGCGATCCCCGCTCTGATCGAGGCTGGCAGCGCCTCGTGAAGCCGATGCGCAGCAAACCAATGATGCGCCAGCTCCGCAACCCCAGCCGCACTCCCGCCCATCGTCTGCGGCTCGCCCTCCAACGCGCGCGCCACGCTGATGTGCAGCGCACGCCGCTCCCCGGGAAGCAGATCCTCATATACAGCCTCGCGCAGCAGTGCGTGACGGAAGGCGTAGCCCATCGACGCCGAATCGTGCACCAGCAGGTGGTTGGCGACGGCTTCGCGCAGCGCGTCGTTGAGAGCTTGCTCGTCCAATCCCGAGACGACGCTGAGCAGCTCGTGCTCGACCGTCCTTCCAGCGACTGCCGCCACCTGCAGCAGGGAGCGCGAGACCGCCGACAGCGCCTCCACGCGCAGAAGCAGCGCATCGCGCAGCGAGGCCGGGAGGGCATCGCCACCAGCGCTGGCCGCCAACAGCTCCTCGGCGAAGAACGGGTTCCCGTCCGAGCGCTCAAGCAGGCGGGCGATCAGCTCGGGAGCCGGGTCGCCGCCGAGGATCGCAGCGACCTGGAGCGCCAGCTCCTCACGGCCAAACGGCTCCAGTTGCAGCCTCAGCGCTCCGCCCACCCGCTCCAGCTCGGCCACGAACGGCTTCACCGGATGGCGGCGATGAAGCTCATCGCCGCGATAGGTCAGCAGCAGCGCGACCGGCTCGCGGCGCGCATTGCGCACCAGGAAGGCAAGGAAGTCCCGCGTCGAGCGATCCGCCCAGTGGAGATCCTCAATCACCAGCAGCAAAGGGCGCTGGCGAGCGACCGTCGAGATCACCCTCAGAAGCTCGTCGAACAGACGCGCCTGCGCGCCCGCGCCGCTGTCCTGCTGCTCGGCCGCCGGCACGTCACTGGCGAGCTCCGGCAGCAGCCGTTCGAGCTCGCTGTGAGCCGAGCTCACCAGCGCCTGCGCGCCCTCCTCGCCGCCCTCACGCAATAGCGAGCGCAGCGCCCCCACCAGCGGCGCATACGGAAGCTCGCCCTCCGCCAGCTCCAGGCACTCCCCGACCAACACCGCCATCCCCCGGTCACGAGCCCGCGCACACAGCTCCCCGGTCAAACGACTCTTGCCGACACCCGACTCCCCCGCCAGCAACCCAAACGCGCCCACGCCCTGCTCCGCGCTCGCCACCAGGGTCTCGAGCGCAGCAAGCTCACCCTCACGGCCAATGAACTCAGGGCTCGAAACCGGGCTAGCCACGCAACAATTATCAGCGACGGGCTAGATCCGTGTTGTTGCAAAAACTCCGGGGGTCCAACTCGCACGCTGCCACAACCCTGCGCCAGGACTACAGCCTGACAGCGTCACCGTTCAGCGACGCGCGGTGACTGGAGCGTCGGCGCTACTGATCTGCCAGCGAAAGCCCGGCCCGAACTCAAGGACGACACCTGTGGGGCTGATCAGCTCCCAATAGGGCGGGTCGTCCTCTGCTTGAACCGCTGCCGGCTTGATATCCAGCAGCGACCCGTCCGAAAGGGTGCATCGCAGCTCGCCAGACTTCTCGTCGATTCTGGCATCCTCGATCGAGCGGCCGACTAGCTGCGCCGGGTCGGACGGCGACCACTCGGCGTCCTGGGTGGCGAGACGCCAGAGGGCACCCAGCGAGTCGCAGACCTCAACGTGAAGAACATCCGGGTAGGCGATGCGAGCAGCGACGATCGACCCCCGCATGGAGCGCAGGACAGTAGTGGGAGAGGCGTCGAGGGCTACGACGGTCGCCATGAGTCCTTCCATTCTCGCAGCCAAGCCAGCAGTTCTGCATAGCTCATGTCCTCGCCGCCGCTCGACTCCTTCTCGGCATGGAGCGCGTCGCTCGCTTCAAAGCGCTCAGAAGCGGTCAACCCGACGGCCTTGCAGGCTTGCCTGAACTGCTTGATGTCGCGCTTGCGAGTCACGAATGCGCGAGTCTAACCCCCGTATCCAACGCCTCAAAGGTCCCAGATCGGCGTGCTGGGACTGACAGCGACGACCCTGTGATCGTCCACGCGAGGCGCGCGCTCGGCTCGCACTCTGCCACAACACTGGGCCAGAACTACCGCCTGGCCGGCTGAGTAACCCGTCGGTCCACCCCGCATCGCAAAAGAGAACTAGAAGGAACTAAAGACCACTAAAGCGACCCCTGGCCGGCCGTCACCACCGGCGACCCTTGAGGTTGTATGGATCGTTACAACTCCGGGGGTGGGACTCGAACCCACAACCTCTCGATTAACAGTCGAGCGCATCTGCCAGATTGAGCTACCCCGGATCGGGCTACCCCGGATGATGTGTCGGGGTCCGGACGGATTGTACGCCAGCCGACGCCTCCTACGCCAAGCTGACCAATCCCGCCTCCACCTCCGCATGGCGGTTCGCGCAGAGCAGCACGCACTTGCTCGCCTCCGCTCTAGCCTTCTCCAGGGACCGGGCGACGCCTCGATGGCTCAGAGAGAAGCGCTTTTCGGCCGGCACGAGGTGATGGAACTCGAGAGCGCCGACACAGCGGTCGTAGCCGCACACCCTGCACCTCCCACTCGCCTCCTCCACGAGGATGCGCTTGACGTTGCGGCGTCGACGGGCAACCGCCTCCGCTCGGCACTTCGCGCACCTGTACCCACCCTCCATGCGTCGTCTGAACGTCGTCTCGCCGCGTCGCGGGCAGCGGGACTGTATCCGCGCCTGGTGTTCTCCTGAGGCCTGCCGCCGCTCCGCCCAGTGAGTCCTCAGGCCGTACTCCTGCAGCCAGTGCCGGACAGTCGTCTTGCTCCGACCAACCCTCTCGGCAATCTGCGTCGTCGACAATTCGGCACCCACCAGCGGGCTCAGGTCCTCGCGCCTCAAACCACCCTTGGCCTCGTGCTTGGCGTGGTTTACCGCCGCCAGCCCGTATTTCTTGAGCCAGTAGCTGACCGTGGCTTCGTGTCGGCCAACGCGCGCCTATCGCCCCGGCGCCGTGGCCCACCAGCCGCTCTGAGGGGTCGAGCCTCCTCACCCCTCCCGATCCCCCGTCTGCTCCAACACCCGCCCGTAAGCCCTGTCGAAGTCCCGTTTGACCTCCGCCTTGCGCTGCGCGAGCGTGCTGATATCTCCCCCGTCCTGCCCCCGCGCGCGCTGGATCTGGCGGTCGACGCGCGCGAGCTCCAGCTGCAGGCGCTGCACCTCGAGCATCGCCGTGTCCGAGCGTTCGCCGCCCGCTTCCACGACGAGCTCGGCCAGCAGGCCCTTCAGCTGCGGGTCGTCCTCCAGGCGCTCCTCCGCGCCCGCCGGGTCGCCCATCGGCGCGCGCAGGTCGCCCGCGCGCAGGTGCCTAGCCGCGCGGCGCAAAAGGCCGCTCGAGAAGTGCTCGTCGATGTCCAGGCCCTCGAGCGCCAGCGCGCCTTCCTCCGGCGAGGCGATGCACAGCGCCAGGAACGCGCGCTCGGTCTCCTCGCGGCGCGTCATCTCGCTCACCCGCGGCTGGCGCGCCCGCCCCTGCTCGCCCTCCCCTCCACCGCGACCCTCGGCCTCGCCACGGCCCTCGCCCCCGCCAACGCCTCGCCGCGGCCCCTGACCAGCCCCGGCTCCCCGCTGCGGGGCGCGCGCGGGCGCCGCGAGCAGCTTCTCGGCGAGCCCGTCGGGCAGCGCCATGCGGCTGTCGACGGTCTGTGTCAGCTCCATCCGCAGCGCGCTCGGCGGCAGCTCCGCGAACACCGGGCGCAGCTCGTCGATCATGCGGTCCTGCTCTTCCGCGTTCGACGGGTCGCCGCTCGCGAGCACGCGCTCCGCGCGGAAGCTCACGAACGAGATCGAGCGCTTGACCGCCGTCCTGCATCGCCTCCGCGCCGTCGCGCTGGATCAGCTCCGCCGGGTCGGTGCCCACCGGCAGCATCACCACGCGCAGCTCCAGCTTGCGTTTGTTGGCGAGGCGAAACGCCTTCAGCATCGCCTCCTGCCCCGCGCTGTCCGCGTCCAGCGCGAGCAGCACCGTCTGCGCCATCCGCGCCAGCTCGCCCACCTGCTCGGCCGTCAGCGCCGTGCCCATCAGCCCCACCGCGTTGCGGATCCCCGCCTGGTGCAGCGCGATCACGTCGGTGTAGCCCTCGCACACGATCACCTCGCCCGCCTTCGTCGCGTGCGCACGCGCCAGATCCGCGCCGTACAGCTGCAGGCCCTTGTGGTAGATGTCGTTGTCGGACGTGTTCAGGTACTTCGGCCGCTGTTCCGCGCCCATCGCGCGCGCGCCGAAGCCCAGCACGCGCCCGCGCACGTCCGCCAGCGGGAACATGATCCGCGAGCGGAAGCGGTCGTACAAGCGCCCGCCTTCCTCCCATTCTCCTTCGAGCGCTGCGCGAGGCCCGTGTCGATACAGCTCGCTGCTCGGAGAAGCCGCCCCTGCGCGAGGCGCTCAGCACCCGGTCCCACGCGCTCGGCGCGTAGCCGACGCGAAACTCCCGCAGGATCTCCTCGCCCAGGCCCCTGCCCAGCAGATACTCGCGCGCCTTCGCCGCCTCCTCGGACTCCCACAGGTAGCGCTCGTAGTACGCCGTCGTGCGGCTCAGCAGCTCCAGCAGCCGCTCCCTGCGCTTGCGCCGCTCCGCCTCCTTCGGGTCCTCCTCCTCGCGCTGCAGCTCGACGCCGTAGCGTTCCGCCAGCAGCTCCAGCGCGCCCTTGAAGTCCACGCCCTCGGTCTCCTGCACGAACGTGAACACGTCGCCCGAGGCCTGGCAGCCGAAGCAGTAGTACACCTTCTGCGCCGGGTCGATCCCAAACGACGGCGTGCGCTCGTCGTGGAACGGGCACAGGCCCTCGTAGCGGGCCGGGCCCGCGCGGCGCAGCTCCGTGCGCGCGCCACACCAGCTCCAGGAAGTCGACCGCGTCGCGCACGCGGTCCTTCGACTCGTTCGTGTACAGCGCCACGCCGCTACGCTAGCGGGCGAACGCCCGCGGCACCTGCAGCTCGGTGTACTCCCGGATGCAGTAGCGGTCGGTCATCCCCGCCAGGTAGTCCGTCACCCGCTCCGCCAGCTCGCGCTCGTCCGCGGGAGCGCCCTGCCCGGCCCCTGCCGGGAGCAGCTCGGGGTGCTCGACGTAGTGCTCGAACAGCCTGCGCACGACCGCCGCGATCTTCGCCTGCTCCGCGCGCACCGCCGGCCCCAGGTACACCCGCTCGAACATGAACTCCCGCAGCTCGTCCATCGCCGGCCCCGCCAGCGGACCCTGCACGATCTCCCCCGCCCGCTGGGAGTGCTCGACCATGTCGTGCACCAGCGCGTCGATCCGCGCCGAGCCGCTCGCGCCGAGCACCGCGATCGGCTCGCGCGGCAGCTCCCGCTCGCGCAGCAGACCAGCGCGCACCGCGTCGTCGATGTCGTGGTTGATGTACGCAACGCGGTCGATCACCCGCACGATCCCGCCCTCGAGCGTCCGCGGCAGCGGCGTGCGGCTGGAGTGGTGCGCGATCCCGTCGCGCACCTGCTCGGTCAGGTTCAGCCCCGCGCCGTCGCGCTCGAGGCGCTCGACGATCCGCAGCGAGTGCTCGTAGTGGCGGAAGTCGCGCCCGAAGCGCTCTTTCACGCACGCGTCCAGCACCTCCTCGCCGATGTGCCCGAACGGCGGGTGCCCGAGGTCGTGGCCGAGCGCCGATCGCCTCCACCAGATCCTCGTTCAGGCGCAGCGCGCGCGCCACCGTGCGCGAGATGCTCGTCACCTCCAGCGTGTGCGTCAGCCGCGTGCGGTAGTGATCGCCGCGCGGCGCCACGAACACCTGCGTCTTGTGCGTCAGCCGGCGAAACGCCTTGCTGTGCACGATCCGGTCGCGGTCGCGCTGGAACGGCGTGCGCAGCGAGCAGTCATCCTCCGCGCGCGCGCGCAGCGCCGGGTAGGAGCGCGCCGCCAGCGGCGACAGCAGCAGCTCCTCCTGCTCGGCCCAGCGCTCCGCGAACCCGGCCGCGACCGTCTCCTGTTCAGTGGCGATGCTCACGCTTCGATTGTGCCACCGGCTGCGGCCGGCGCCGGGCGGCTGCGCTAGCGCTCGCGGTCCCAGTCGCCGCGACCGGTGATCTTGTGCACCCAGTGGCGCCACTTTTCCTGGTGCGAGGGTCCTCGTCGAACACCGGTGCCCCGTGCTCGGGCTCGGGCAGGCTGCGCGCGGCGGCGGCATCGATGCGCAGATCCACCCCGTGCTCGTGGATCGACGCGATCGCGTCGGCCTCCAGAAGCGCACGCCCGTCGCCGGGCGCGTTGACCAACAGTCCGTGGAACACGTCCTTCGTGCGGCGCGCTCAGCACCGCGCCCACCGTGCCCACCTGCTCGCCTTCGGACGCCAGCACCGGCACGCCCGCTTCCAGCACCTGATACGCGATCGGCAGCCCCTCGTCCATCGGCTGCACCATAGCGATCGGCTGCCCCATTCATGTTCAGGTCGGCACATGTGCCGACCTGCCGGCCGCGCATGCGCGGCCGGGACCAGGCCGCATGCGGCCTGGTCACCCCGCGTGCCCGACCGCGGGCATCAGCCGCACGTGCGCGTGGTGCTCGAGCGTCGCCGCGATCGCGCGCTCGACCTGGCCGAGCGCCGGCGCGGCCGCCTCGGGGACCTCCGTCAGCGCGCGGCCGAGCGCCTCCGCCATGAAGCGGTGCGCGTCCTCGTGCAGCGGGAACGAGCCCGCCTCGCACGCCCCGCACACGACGCCCCCCGCCGCGCCCGAGAAGCCGACCAGGTGCTCGCGCTCGCCGCAGCTCGCGCACGCCGCCAGCTGCGGCGCGAGCCCTGCCGCCAGCAGCAGCTTCAGGCGAAACGCCAGCGCCGCCGCGCGGCCGGTGCCCACGTCGCCGCGCTCGTCCAGCAGCGCCAGCTGGCGGCACAGCAGGTTGAACACGCCCGGGTGCGGCTCGGAGGTCTCGAACAGCCGCCCGACCGCGTCGCACGCGCGCGCCGCCGCGTCCAGCGCGCGCGCGTCCCCGCGCAGGCGCGCGTGGCCGTCGATCGTCTGCGCGCCCGTCACCGTCAGCAGCTCGCCGCGCCCTTCGTGCAGCTCGATGTGCAGGCGGAAGAACGGCTCCAGGCGCCCGCCGAAGCGGCTGCGCGCGCGCCGCACGCCCTTCGCGATCGCGCCCACGCGCCCACGATGCGGCGTGTACAGGTGCAGGATGCGGTCAGCCTCGCCGTAGCGCATCGAGCGCAACACCACCGCTTCCGTCTTCACCGCGCGACTTGACATGCCATCAATCCTGACACCCGCGACGGCAGCCGCGGCGAGCCTCGCACCGACGACCCGCGACTATCGCTCGACCAACTCCGGCTCCAGCCACTCCAGCAGCCGCCGCCTGGCCGTGTCGTGCGCTCCCGCATGTGTGCCACCGCCCCCGCCGAGCCCGTCGGCGACACGCGCCACGATCACACCCGCCGGCACCGACACCGCCAGCCACGGCCTCGCCGCGCCCGACACCACGGCGACGACCAGCTCCTCGCCACCGGCGCCGAGCAGCGACGCGAGCGGGCGCCCCGACACCGTCCCCGCATCCCCCTCGACGGGCAGCTCGGCGCTCAGCAGCAGGCTCTCGGCGACCGCGGGCGGCGTCGGCCGCGGCGCCCCCGGCGCCGACCACCGCGTGGGCTCGGCGAAGCGCTCGAACTCGACGCCCGCCTGCGCGTCCGCGCGCAGCCCCGCCCAGCTCGCCAGCCGCTCGTCCTGGTTTCCCGGCGCCGGCGCGAGCGCGGGGTCGAGCATCAGCGCGAGCCCGGCCTGCAGGCTCCACGCGTTCGGCAGCGGGATCGTGTCCTCCTCTGTGCCGCCGAGGACCGCCGCGAGGCCCGGCACGTCCTCGACCTCGCCGCGATGCTCCGCGGAGAGCACGCGCGCGGGCAGCACGGCGAACGTGACCGCGACCGTCTGCCCTGACACGGCCTCGAGGATCGTCGTCTCATACAGCGCCGTCGCCGGCCGCACGTCCGCCACGACGCCGAAGCTACCGCATCGAACGCCGCGCATCCTCTAAGTTGCTCACACGTGGCACACGTGGAGGAGCTGAGCGAGAAGCAGTACGAGAAGGAGCTGCTGCGCCTGCAGACCGAGCTCGTGTACCTGCAGGAGTGGGTCGTCGCCGGCGGGCGGCGGCTGGTGGTGCTGTTCGAGGGCCGCGACACCGCCGGCAAGGACGGCGCGATCAAGCGCATCGTCTACTACCTGAACCCGCGCACGTGCCGCGTCGTCGCCGTGCCCACGCCCGGCGAGCGCGAAAGCACGCAGTGGTTCTTCCAGCGCTACGTCGAGCATCTGCCCGCCGGCCGGCGAAATCGTGCTGTTCAACCGCAGCTGGTACAACCGCGCCGGCGTCGAGCACGTGATGGGCTACTGCAGCGAGGACGAGTACGAAGAGTTCCTGCGCTTCTGCCCGCTGTTCGAGCAGGCGCTCATCAACGACGGCATCATGCTCGTCAAGTACTGGCTGTCGGTCAGCGACGAGGAGCAGGAGCGGCGCTTTGAGAAGCGCCTGTCCGACCCGCGCAAGCGCTGGAAGTTCAGCCCCACCGACCTGCAGGCCCGCGCCCGCTGGGTCGACTACGCCGAAGCCAAGGACAGGATGTTCGCCTACACCGACACCGAGCACAGCCCCTGGTACGTGGTCGAGGCCGACGACAAGCGCACCGCGCGCCTGAACCTCATCAGCCACCTGCTCTCGCTGGTCCCCTACGAGCACGCGCACGAGGGCAAGGCACCGAAGCTGCCGCCGCGCCAGGAGCGCAAGTACGTGCGCCCGCCCAAGCGCACCGAGCGCCTCGTGCCCGAGCGCTACGTCGTGCGCTGAGCACGCGCGCCGGCCCGACGGCGCGGCGTCCAGCCGCGGCCGCCGCCATCCGCCGCCCCCTTGGCCAACCGTGCGCGTCCCGCTATATTTTATGAAGTAATGAGTAAGGTAACCGTGTATACGACCGAGCCGTGCTCCTTCTGTGCCGGTCAAGGGCCTGCTGCGCGCTCGCGGGGTCGAGTTCGCGGAGATCAACCTCAGCAAGGACCCAGACGGTCGCGCGCAGCTCGCGCGCAGCACCGGCATGCTGAGCTTCCCGCAGGTGATCGTCGACGGCGAGCTGCTCGGCGGCTTCACCGAGGTGCAGGCCGCCGCCGAGAGCGGCCGCCTGGACGAGCTGCTCGCCGCCTGAACGGCGGCTGGCAGGTCTCGCACACGTACGTCCCGCGCCCGCCGACGACCATCTTCACGATCGTCGTGCCGCACGTCGGCGCACGGCTCGCCCTCGCGCAGGTGCACGAGGAACTGGTCCTGGAAGGAGCCGCGCACACCGTCCACGTGACGGAAGTCGTCGATGCTCGCCCCGCGCGCGTCGATGCCCGCGCTCAGCGCCGCGATCACGCCGTCGCGCAGGCGCTCATACTGCTCGCGCGTCAGCCGCCCGGCCGGCCGTCGCGGGTGCACCCCCGCCCTGAACAGCGCCTCATCCGCGTAGATGTTGCCCACGCCGGCGATCCTGCGCTGGTCCAGCAGGAACGCCTTGATCGGCGCCGTCCTGCCCTTCGCCAGCGCCCGCAGGTGCTCCGCCGTGAAGCCCTCGTCGAACGGCTCGAGGCCGAGCCGCGTCGCGAAGAACGCCTCGAGCGCGTCGCAGCCCAGCAGCAGCTCGCCCGTGCCGAAGCGGCGCGGGTCGACGATCGCCAGGCGCACGCGGTCGCGACGTTTGCTCCCGCGCGCCGGACCCAGCTCCATGCGCACGCGCACGTGCTGCTGCTCGGGGTCCGGGTCAGCGAGCACCGCGCCCGTCATGCGCAGGTGCTGCGCCAGGTGCACGTCGCCGTCGAAGCTCCACACCAGGTACTTGCCGCGCCTGCCCAGGCGCTCGACGCGCCTGCCGCGCAGCGCCTGCTCGAGCTCGTGCGGCGCGAGCGGGCGCGACCAGCGCGGGTCGAGGATCTCGATCCTCGTCAGCCTGCGGCCCTCGACCAGCGGCGCGAGCTGGCGCTCTGATCGTCTCCACCTCCGGCAGCTCGGGCATCGCGACCTAGCTTATGAAGCGTCCGCCCGGGCAGCGCGGCGTCCGCGCGACCGGTCAGCCAGGCGAGCACCGTCGCGCCGACGTCCGCCAGCGGGCCGTCGTGGCGCGTGCCTCCGAGGCTACCGCCGGCGGCGCGGCGCGCGACCATCTCGCCGGTGACGGCCAGCAGCGGCACGTACTCGCGCGTGTGGTCGGTGCCCGGGTGCGACAGGTCGACGCCGTGGTCGGCGGTCACGATCAGCAGATCGCCCTCGCGCAGGCGCTCGAGCATGGCGCCCAGGCGGGCGTCGATCTCGCGCAGCGCGCCCGCGAAGCCGGCCGCGTCCTTGCGGTGGCCGTATACCTGGTCGGTCTCGATCAGGTTCGCGAACACCAGGCCCTGCCCGGGGTTCGCGAGCAGCTGCTCGACGGACCGCAGCGCGCGCGCGTTGCTCGCGCCCTCGTGGCGCGCGCTCACGCCGACGCCCGCGAACAGGTCGTGGATCTTGCCGACGGCGTGCACGTCCACGCCGGCGTCCCGCAGCTCCTGCAGATAGCTGCGCGACGGCGGCGTCAGGGCGAAGTCGCGCCGGCCCTCGGTGCGCACGAACGCGCCGTCCGCGCCGGCGAACGGCCGCGCGATCACGCGCCCGACGGCGTCCTCGCCGCGCATCTGCTCGCGCGCCGCCGCGCACGCGCGGTACAGCTCCTCCGCGGGCACGCGATCGACGTGCGCGGCCAGCTGCAGCACCGAGTCCTGCGAGGTGTACAGGATCAGCGCGCCCGTGCGCAGGTGCTCGGCGCCGAACTCCTCGATCGCGGCGAGCCCGTTGTCCGGCCGGTTGCAGATCAGCTCGTGGCCGGTCGCGTGCTCCAGGCGCGCGAGACAGCTCTGGCGGAAAGCCGCCCGGGTAGGTCGGCAGCGCCCGCTCCGCACGACGCCCATCAGCTCCCAGTGTCCGCTGATCGAGTCCTTGCCCGGGCCCAGCGGGTGCAGGCGCCCGTGGATCGCCGGGTCGGCGCTCGGGGGCACGCCGCGGAGGGAGAGGATCGAGCCGAGCCCCAGCGCCTGCAGCGTCGGCAGCTCCAGGCCGCCGACCGCGTCGGCGAGGTGCGCGAGCGTGTTCGTGCCCTCGTCGCCGTATGCCGCGGCGTCGGGCAGCGCCCCCGCCCCGCAGGCGTCGATCACCAGCACGAACGCGCGCCGACACTCGGTCCCCGTCATCGCCCGGATGTCTACACGCTGGCAGGCGGCGCGGTCCGCCGTCGCCCGTGGGTGCGCTCTGAAGTACGCGTGCTTCAGCCGCTCGGCCGACAGGTGCGTGTAGACCTGGGTCGTCGCGAGGTCGGCGTGGCCGAGCATCTCCTGCAGCGAGCGCAGGTCACAGCCGCCGGCGAGCAGGTGCGTGGCGAAGCTGTGGCGCAGCGTGTGCGGGCTCATCCGCTCTTCCAGCCCGGCGCTGCGCGCGTGGCCCTGGACGATCTTGTACAGCCCCTGGCGCGTCAGCCCGGCGCCGCGGCTGTTGAGGAACAGCTGCGTCGGCGGACGCGCGGGCGCATGCGGGTGGGCGCCGACCAGCACCGGGCGCCCGGCGCGGCAGTACGCGCGCAGCGCCGCCACCGCCTGGCGGCCGATCGGCACGATCCGCTCCTTCGAGCCCTTGCCGCGCGCGCACAGGAGCCCCTCCTCGAGGTCGACGTCGGCGAGCTCCAGCCCGACCGCCTCCGAGGCGCGCAGGCCGCACGCGTACATCGCCTCGAGCAGCGCACGGTCGCGCAGCGCCAGCGGCTCGGTGCCCAGCGGCTGGCCGAGCAGCCGCGCGACCTGCTCGCGCGTGAGCACGCGCGGCAGGCGCTGGGGCTTGCGCGGCCCGCGCAGGTCGGCCGTCGGGTCGTGCTCGATCGCGCCCTCGCGGCGCAGGTGGCGGTAGAAGGAGCGCAGGCACGCGACCTTGCGCGCGAGCGTGCTCGGCGCGACCCCCAGCTGCGACAGGAACGCCGCCAGCTCGCCGTGGCGTCGCGGTCGTCGCGCTCAGCCCGCGGCGCTGCAGGAACTCGCCGAGCTGCAGCAGGTCCGAGCGGTAGGCCTCGAGCGTGTTGCGCGAGAGCCCGCGCTCGAGCTCCAGGTAGGCGAGGAAGTCGAGCAGCAGCGGCTCGATCGGAGCGACGGTCGGCGGCGGCGAGGGCGCCTGGATCGGTGTCATCCCCTCAGCTTCGCTGACCGCGCCCGCGCTCCTTGGCGGTGCAAGCGGATGTTCAGTCGGCGAGCCGCCGCGCGAGCCACAGCAGGCCGATCAGCGTCTTCGCGTCGCGGCACTCGTCGATCGCCGCCTGCAGCTCGCCGAGCGGCCACGGGACGATCTCGATGCGCTCTTCCTCGCCGCTGTCGGCGTGCGCCTCGTATAGGTCGCTGCGCGCAGAACAGGTGCACGCGCTCGTCGGTGAAGCCGGCGCCGGTGTAGTAGACGACGATCGGCTCCCAGCTGCGCGCGCCGCGGCCGATCTCCTCGGCGAGCTCGCGCTGGGCGGCCGCGAGCGGCTGCTCGCCGTCGCTTGTCCAGGCGCCCCGCGGGGATCTCCAGCAGGTCGGGCTCGCCGACGGCCTCGCGCGGCTGGCGCACGAGCCACACGTGCTCGTCGTCGTGGGCGACGATCCCCACGGCGCCGCGGTGGCGGACGATCTCGCGCGTGACCTCCGCGCCGTCGGCGTGGCGGAAGCGCTCGATGCGCACGTCGACGAGGTGCCCGTGGTAGACGGTCTCGCCGCCGAGCGCCTCGAACGGCACGCTCAGCGCTCACCGGCGCTCCTCGGCTCCGCTGGACGTCGCGAACGCTCGGCGAGCTCCGCGAGCACGCTGCCGCCGGCGAGCGCGGCGCCGAAGAACAGCGGGTCCTCCGCCAGCCCGCGGCCCATCGTCTCCGCGGGCAGGCCGCTGGCGGCGTACGCCGGGCAGGTCGACGCTCGCGCGGCGCCAGTCGTGGCGCGCGATCCGCGCCGGGCGCTCGACGTCGGCTTGCGCACGTCCACGGCGAGCGTCGCGCGCTCGCCGTCCGCGCGGTTGGGCATCGCGCCGCCGAAGACCGCGCCCAGGCCGGCGCGCAGGTCGGCGCCGACGGGCGAGCGCATGCCCGCGGGCAGCGCCACGGTGACCGGCTCGAGCAGCAGGTCCAGCACGGTCAGCGTGTGGTGGGAGATGCCGCGGTGGCGGCTGCGCTCCTCGCCCGAGGACATGCGCGCGACGAGCAGCGTCTGGCAGCCGAGCGCGAGCGCGACGTGCGCGGAGTCGAGCGCGACCATGCCGCCGTGCCCGAGCGCGGAGCCCGAGCCGACGATCCCGGGCCCCGGGCCGCACACCGCCGCGTCCCAGCCGAGCGCGCGCAGGCCGTGGTGCAGCGCGCCGGCGGTCGTGATCGCCTCCCCCTCGCCGCCGAACGCCGCGCCCGCGGTCAGGTGCCCGGCCAGCAGCCCGCGCTCGCGCAGCGCGCGCACCGTGCGCGAGTGCCCGCCCGGCAGCGCGCCGCCCTCGGTCTGCACGTAGCCGAGCTTGCGCATCGGGCGCCGCCTGCGCGAACGCCCACGCCAGCGGCGGCGAGCTGGCCGTGCAGCGCGAGCACCGCCACCGGGCGCTCCACCGGGAGCTCGAGCCGGCCTCCTGCCTCGACCGGCGCGACCGCGTGCTGGAGGCTCGTGTAGTTGAGCTTCATCACGTGCGCGTCGGCGCGCACCGTCGCCGTCGAGGCCGCGCGTGAGGTTGACGTGGACGACGTCGAAGCCGCCCGAGCCCAGCCCGAGGTCGAGCGCCTGCGACGTTGACGATCACCTCGTCGCCGACCTGCGCGCGCCCGACGAGCGCGACGTCGGCGATCGCCTCGCGGCGCCTGCCGCGCGGCGTCGTCGCCGGCGAGCTCGACGACCAGCCGCTGCTCGCCGCGCGGCCGCGAGAGCCCGACCCGAGATGCCATCGCGGCAGCCGCCCGCGGCGGGGCCGGCATGGCGGATCTCGACGACGATGGCGGGGCGGAGCTTCAGCATCGGCGCTGCAAGCTACAGGGCCGCGGCCGGCGGGAGCGCCGCCGCCTCGTCCAGCAGGGCGAGCGCCACGTCGAGCATCTGCTCGAGCGCGAGCGCGCTCACGCGCTCGCCCGGCTCGTGGTTGCGCTCGGTGCCGTTGGCCAGGTTCACCGTCGCAAAGCCCTGCGCGATCAGCGCGTTGGCGTCCGAGCCGCCGCCGCTGGAGATCCGCACGGGCTCGTGTCCGCAGCGCGCGCAGCGCCGCGCTCGGCGACGCGCACGGGCGCGCCGCTCGCGGGCAGGCGGTAGCCGGAGAACGTCCGCTGCACGCTGACGTCGACGTCGCAGTCGCAGTCGGGCAGGTTGGCCGCCTCGTGCAGGCGGTCGACGATCTCCGCGACGAGCGCCTCCGCGCGCTCGTCGTCGAGCGCGCGCGCCTCGACCAGTCAGCGAGCAGCGTTCGGCGACGACGTTGATCGCGCGTGCCGCCGGCGATCGTGCCGACGTTGACGGTCGTCTGCGCGTCGAGGCGCCCGAGCGGCATCGAGGCGATCGCGCGCGCGGCCGCGAGGATCGCGCTGCGGCCCTCCTCGGGGCGGATGCCGGCGTGCGCGGCCGCGCCGCGAAAGCGACGCCTCGATGCGGAAGTGCGTCGGCGAGTCGATCGACGACCTCGCCGATCGGCGAGGCGTGGTCGAAGACGTAGCCGAAGTCGCTGCGCAGGCGCGCGGCGTCGAACGCGCGCGAGCCGGCCAGCGCGACCTCCTCGCCGACCGTGAACAGCAGCTCGACGTCCACCGGCGCGCCCTCGCGGCGGACGTGGCGCGCGAGCGCGAGCAGCACCGCCACGGCGGCCTTGTTGTCGGCGCCGAGGATGCCGTCGTTGGCGTTCTCCCAGCCGCCGTCGACGAGCACCGGCTCGACGGGCGCGCGCAGCGGCACCGTGTCGAGGTGCGCGCACAGCAGCAGCGAGCGCCGCTCGGCGGCCGCTCGACCGGCGGCGTCGCGGCCGGTCCGCGCAGGGATGCGCGCGAGCAGGTTGCCGCAGTCGGAGCCGCACGCGCGGCCCGGCGTCGTCCTCGTGCGACGGTCGACGCCGAGCGCGCGCAGCTCGGCGATCACGCGCTCGGCGCACGCGCGCTCGCGCCCGGACGGGCTCTCGATCCGGCACAGCTCGGCGAACGTGCCGTTCAGGTACGGCGGCGCTCCGCACGCGGTCGCGCGACCGCTCACGAGACGCGCGGCGCGCCGCACTCGCCGGCGCGAGCGCAGCGCAGCGCGGCCGACGAAGTCGCGGAACAGCGGCGCCGGGCGCTCGGGGCGCGACTTGAACTCGGGGTGGAACTGCGAGGCGACGAAGAACGGGTGGTCGTCGAGCTCGATCACCTCGACCAGGCGCTCGTCCGGCGAGGTGCCGGACACGCGCAGGCCGGCCGCTCTCGCAGGCGCTTGCGCAGCAGGTTGTTGACCTCGTAGCGGTGGCGGTGGCGCTCGTAGATGACCGCCTCGCCGTACATCTCCAGCGCACGGCTGCCCGCGTGCAGCTTGATCGGGTCGGCGCCGAGGCGCATCGTGCCGCCGAGGTCGGCGACCTCCTTCTGCTCGGGCAGCAGGTCGATCACCGGGAACGGCGTCTCGATGTCGAACTCGGTCGAGTTGGCGCCCTCCATGCCGGCGACGTTGCGCGCGAACTCCGCGACCGCGACCTGCATGCCGAGGCAGATGCCCAGGTAGGGGATCCGGTGCTCGCGCGCGAAGCTGCGCGGCGGCGATCTTGCCCTCGATGCCGCGCCCGCCGAAGCCGCCCGGGATCAGGATGCCGTCGGCGTCGCCGAGCAGCGCGCCGGCAGCTCGCCGTCGTCGTCGCCCTCGAGCGCCTCGGAGTCGATCCAGTCGATCTCGACGCGGCGTCCTGCAGCGAGGCGGCGTGGCGCAGCGCTTCGGACGACCGACAGGTAGGCGTCCTCGAGCTGCACGTACTTGCCGACGAGCGCGATCCGCACGGTCTTGCGTCGCGCGCGCGGCGCGTTCGATCGGCTCGCGTCCAGCGCGCGAGATCGGGCGCGGGCGCCTCGCATCGCGAAGTGCTCGAGGATGAAGTCGTCGACGCCCTGCTCGCGGAACGTGAGCGGGACCTTGTAGATGTTGTCGACGTCGCACGCCGAGACGATCGCCTCCATCGGCAGGCTCGCGAACAGCGCGATCTTCTTGCGGATGTCGCTCGACAGCGAGCCCTCCGAGCGGCACATGAGCATGTCCGGCGCGATGCCGATGCGCCGCAGCTCGTTGACCGAGTGCTGGGTCGGCTTGGTCTTCAGCTCGCCGGCGTGGCTGATGTAGGGCACGAGCGTCAGGTGGATGAACATGCAGCGCCGGCGCCCGACGTCGACGGGGAACTGGCGGATCGCCTCCAGGAACGGCAGCGACTCGATGTCGCCGACGGTGCCGCCGATCTCGGTGATCACGAAGTCGACGTCGCTCGACTCGGCGATCAGCGCGATCCGCTGCTTGATCTCGTCGGTGATGTGCGGCACCACCTGGACGGTCCCGCCGAGGTAGTCGCCGCGGCGCTCGCGGCGGATCACCGTGTCGTAGATGCCGCCGGCGGTGACGTTGGAGGCGCGGCTGGTGTTGGCGTCGGTGAAGCGCTCGTAGTGGCCGAGGTCGAGGTCGGTCTCGGCGCCGTCCTCGGTCACGAACACCTCGCCGTGCTGGTAGGGCGACATCGTGCCGGGATCGACGTTGATGTAGGGGTCGAACTTCTGCAGCCCGACCGTCAGGCCGCGCGCGACGAGCAGCCGGCCGATCGAGGCCGCCGCGATGCCCTTGCCGAGCGAGGAGACGACGCCGCCGGTCACGAAGATGAACCGGGTCTTGCTGGGCGGCTGTGCGTGGCGGTCGGAATGGTGCATGCTCATGAGGGCCTGCCCAAGGAGTCTAGTTGGCGCAGGCCGCGGCGTCCGTTCGACCAGCGCGGAAATCGAGCGCAGCTCGCCGTAGAGCGTGATCACGGCGAGCAGCCGCGAGCGCCACGAGCTGGCCGGTGCCCGACAGCGTGAGCACCAGCCACAGGCCCGCGAGCGCGCCCAGCAGGTTCGCGCCGGTGTCGCCGAGCATCGCGCGCTCGCGCAGGTCGTAGACGCCCGGCGACGAGCGCCGGCGCGGCGAACAGGCCGAGCGCCCACAGCGGGCGCAGTTCGGCCGAGCCGATCGCCAGGCCAGCGCCGAGCAGCACGAACGCCTTGGTCGCGCGCCCGGGGCGCAGGTCGAGCAGGTTGAACGCGTTGGTCGCGAGCACGAGCACGCCGGCCGCGAGCAGCCAGCGCCCGTCGGAGAGGCCGAGGTAGCTCATCGCGCAGCAGCGCCAGGCCGAGCGAGCCGGCGGCCTTGAGCGCCCCCGTGGACGAGCTCGCCCCGCAGCGTCGCCGCGCCGTGACCGCGCCAGCCGCGCTGCAGACAGCGCTCGCGTCGCCGCGAGCGTGTCGTCGAGCAGCCCAAGCGCGAGCACCCCGAGCGCGTACACGGCGATCGGCAGCAGCTGCGAGGGGAGACCTGGGTGGAGGCCAGCCGCTGCAGCAGCATCAGCGGGACCAGCGCGAGCGACGCGGCGGCGAGCGTGAGCACGCCGAAGGGGAAGGGCAGCGCGCGGTCGCGGTAGTTGACGCCGTCGTGTGCCCGCCGTCGCTGAGCGCGCGCAGCAGCGCCGGGGCCAGCATCGCGGCGGCCACGCAGCGCGAGCAGGAACGGCAGGGCGTGCATGCGTGGAAGCTAGCGACGGGAGCGGACGCGCCGAGGCGCAGCCCTCCGATGCAATCCAGCGCGTCCGTGCAGGGCTCGTGCGGTGACGCTCGGCAGCAGCGAGTCGGCGGTCGACTTGACGCCGAACGTGCCGCGGTCGCCGGCGAGCGCGAAGTCGAGCGCGGCCTGCCCGGCGAGCTGGTCGAGGTCGTCGACGCTCGAGATGCCCTTGCCCCGGTACCAGGAGATCTGCGACGGCTCGGTGCCGCTGAGCTCGACGCCGACCGCGGGCACGCCCGACGGCCGCGACGCCCGCGAGCAGGCCCGACTCGAGCGCGGCGCTGGCTTCGCTCTGCGCCGCGCTCATGCCGCTCGGCTCGGCGCGCATCACGACGACGCCCTTCCAGGCGCGTGAGCTGCCCGTCGAAGGCGCTCAGCAGGCTCGCGCGGACGCGGCTGATCAGCTCGCGCTCGACCAGCGGCCCACCGCTGACGAGCTGGCGGCCGATCAGTCGCGCGAAGCGTTCGAGCACGTGCGGTGGAGCTCGCGAGCGACGCGTAGTGCGTGCCCGCCGCCTCGTGCGCGACGCTTCGCAGGTCGAGCGGCTCGCGCACGGCGACGACCGTCGTCACGTCGCCGCCCGCCTGCGCGACGGCGGTGCGCACGAGCGAGTCGACCTGGTTCGGAGGAGCCGCCCAGGAACACGAGCCCGATGCGTGCGCCCGGCGAGCAGTTCGTGCACCGCGAGCGGGTACAGGCCGTTGGCGAACGCTTCCTCGCTGGCCGAGCGCGACTCTGCAGCTGCCCGGCCTGCTGGCGCGCCTGCCCGACTTCGGAGTTGAGGTTGTGGACGATGCCGTTCTTGGCCGAGGAGACGAGGTTCGAGTCGCCGATCGCCACGCCCAGGAGCACGCCGAGCGCGAGCGCGAACAGGACGGCGGCGAGGGACAGCGCGTGGTAGCGGTAGTCGAACATCGGAGCGCTCGCGCGGGCTTGGCTCTAGCTCGACGCCGAACAGCAGCTGCAGCCTCAGCCACAGCAGTTCGGCGACGTCGCGCAGGGCGGGCGTCATCCAGACGACGGCGATCATCGCGATCAGCCCCGGCGGCGATCACGACCAGCAGCGGCGTGAGCCCCGGGCGCGGCCGGTACAGGCGGCTGACGCCCTTGGCGTCGACGAGGATCTCGCCGATGCGCAGGCGCGTGAGGAACGTCGAGGACATGCCCTTGCGGTTGCGGTCGAGGAACTCGACGAGGTTGAACTGCGAGCCGACGGACACGATCAGCCGCGCGCCCTTCTCCGCGGCGATCAGCATCGCGACGTCCTGGCTGGTGCCGGGCGCGGGGACGAGCTTGAACGCGAGCCCGAGCTCCTCCAGGCGCTCGCGCCCGGGGGCGCGCCCGTCCCCCTTCCCAATTCCGGCGCCCACCAGACGCCGGGGTAGGAGTGCACGACGAGCTCCGCGCCGCAGCGCAGCGCGGCCTCGCTCGGCGGAGTCCATGTCGCCGACGATCATGTCCGGCGTCAGCCCAGCCTCCAGCACCGCGTCGGCGCCGCCGTCGACGGCGACGATCAGCGGTCGCATGTCGCGGATGAACGGGCGCAGCGCGCGCAGGTCGCGCTGGTGGCTCGACGCCACGGACGACCACCAGCGTCGAGCGATCGCGGAAGTCGGTCGCGAAGCGCGGCATCTGGATCCTGCCGGCGAGCAGCTCGCGCTCCTCGCGCATGTGCTCGATCGTGTTGTGGGCGAAGCGCTCGAGCGCCTCGCCGATCTCGCGCCGGCGCGCCTCGGTTTCCGCGCACACGCGCTCGAGGTCGAGCACCTCGCCGCGCGCGAGCACCTTGCCCTTGCGCAACACCTCCGCACTGGTCCACGCGACCGGCTCGGCAGGCTCGCCCGAAACACGTACGACGAGCGGGTCGCCGTCGGAGACCGCGTCGAACAGCGTGTCGTCGGGCAGGTCGACGAGCACGATCCCCGCCTCGACCAGCAGCTGCGGACCGAGGTTGGGATAGGAGCCGCCGGAGGACGGGCTGCAGTTGAGCACCGCGACGGCGCCCGCGGCGATCAGCTCCTCGGCGGAGACGCGGTCGATGTCCTGGTGGTCGATCAGCGCGATGTCACCGCGCACGAGGTGCCCGACGAGCAGCTTCGTGCGCCTGCCCGGGCGCACCGGCCCGGCGACGCTCGGCACGCCAGGCAACGTCGGCGCGAGCGCTGGCCCTGCGGATTGCGTGGCGGCCACAGCTGCGAGAGTAACGCCCGCACGGGCGAAACGTGCAGTTTGCGGGCTCTCAGGCAGCTCTCTGCAGCTCGCGCGCGTGCTTGCGGGCGGCCGTGTCGTCGCTGTCGGCGCCGAGCATGCGCACGAGCTCGCTGACGACCTCGCCGTCGCCAAGCTGCACGACGGTCGTGCGCGTGGTCTCTGCGCCGGTGTCCTTGACGATCGAGAAGTGCCGCGCGCCGAGCGAGGCGATCTGCGGCAGGTGGGTGATGCACAGCACCTGCCCATGCTCCCCGAGCTCGCGCAGCCGTGCGCCGACGGCGCGCGCGGTCTGCCCGCCGATGCCCGCGTCGACCTCGTCGAAGACGAGCGTCGCATCCTGCGGCGCGGCGCCGGCGACGCTCATGATCGCGAGCATCACCCGCGAGAGCTCGCCGCCGGAGGCGATCTCGCGCAGCGGGCCGGCGGGTACGCCCGGGTTGGGGGCGATCGTGAACTCGACCGCGTCCCCGCCCGAGGGCCCCGGCTCGCGCTCCCGGAGCACCACCTCGAAGCTCGCCTCGCCCATCGCCAGCGAGCACAGCTGCTCGCGTACCGCCCGCGCGAAGCCGTCGGCCGCGGCCTCGCGCGCACGGCGCACGGACAGCACGTGACGGTCGAGCTCGGCGCGCGCCTGATCCAACTGCGCGATCGTCTGCGCGAGCGCGACCTCCGCGCCGGCGAGCTGATCATGGCGCGCGCGAGCGCCGACGGCGAACTCGAGCACCGCCTGAATGGTGCCGCCGTGCTTGCGCGCGAGTCGCTCGATCGCCTCCAGGCGCTGTTCGAGCGCGTCGAGCGAGCCGTCCGGACCGAGATGGTCGAGGACGCCGTCCCCCTCCGGGTACGATGCCAGCGCATCGGCGCCCGTCCGCTCGCTGTAGGCGCGCAGCTCGCGGGCGAGGTCCTCGGACTCTATGAGGACCGCGCGCATGCGCTCGGCGAGCGCATCCAGCGCAGGGTCGACGCCGGCGAGGGCTTCCAACCCACCGCACGCCGCGGCGAGGAGCTGCACGGCGCCGCTGGCCTCGCCCGTCTCCGGGGACAGCGCTTCGGCGCCGGCGCCGGCGGCCGCGCACAGCGCGTCGAGCCGGCGCAGGCGCTCCCGCGCCGCAAGCAGCTGCTCGCGCTCGCGCTCGTCCGGAGCGAGCGCGTCGATCTCGGCGAGCTCGTATGCGAGCAGGTCGAGCTCGCGCTCGCGCTGAGAGGAGAGCTCGCGCAGACCCTGCAGCTGCTCTTCCAGCAGCCGCGCCCGCGCAAACGCCTGCGCGCAGGCGCGCAAACGCCCGTCTTGATCGCCGGCGCAGTGGCCGTCGAGGATCTCCAGCTGCGCGGCCGACAGCGTCAGCTTGCGGTGCTCGTGCTGCCCGTAGAAGGCGAGCAGCGCCGCGCCGATGTCGCGCAGCTCGCCGACGCTCGCCGATCTGCCGCCCAGGTAGGCGCGCGTGCGCCCGTCGGCGCCCACGCGGCGGGCGAGCGTGAGCTCCTCGGCGTCGGCGGGCAGGCGCTCGCCGAGCTGTTCGCGCAGATGCTCGGGCAGGTCGAAGACGCCCTCGACGTAGGCCTCGCCGGCGCCCGGTCGCACGATCCCCGGCCGCGCGCGACCGCCGAGCAGCAGATCGAGCGCGTGCGCGAGCACGGTCTTGCCGGCACCGGTCTCGCCGGTGAGCACGTTCAGCCCAGGCGCGAGGCGCAGCTGGGCCTGCTCGATCAACAGCAGATTCTCGACGCGAAGCTCTTGCAGCACATCAGGTGGTCTAGCAGCGCATGGGGACGGATCGCGCGAGCCGCCGCGCCAAGAGCGCTCGCCCCGAGACCCTGGGAGCGCTCCCGCGCGGCGTACGTGCACGCCTTGCCCCGGCGGGCTCGGGCGGGCATACTCCCGTGTACGCCGGTCCGGGGGGATCTCTACCCAGGCGTACACTCGTCCGCTACCAGGCATGGCTGCCAGCGACCACAATCCGCGCTCTGATCGGCTCCCGCAGGGAGACGGCGACTGCCTGACGCCGGCCGCCCTGAACGAGCGCCTGGAAGAGGAGATCGGCCGCGCCGAACGCCACGGCACCGGGCTGAGCTGCCTGCTGGTGACGATCGACAACCTCGACGAGCTCGCGCGTGAGCACGGCCGCGAGCTGCGCGAGCAGACGATCGACTACGTTGCCGCGGCGCTGCGTAGTGAGCTGCGCCGCTTCGACCGCGTCGGGCGGGTCGCGCCGAATGGGCTGGCCGGGCAGGGCGGGCCGAGCGCCCCGGGCGGGCCGACACAGCAGGACTGGGTGGCTCCCGCCGACCTGGTGATCGTGCTGCCCGGCGCCGATAGCCCGCGCGGAGAGATCGTGG
Organism: uncultured Solirubrobacteraceae bacterium; assembly: GCA_963826985.1. GTDB lineage: Bacteria > Actinomycetota > Thermoleophilia > Solirubrobacterales > Solirubrobacteraceae > Palsa-744. The sequence continues at coordinate 640,053 of CAWGYW010000002.1, read as the reverse complement.
CGCGGCGGGCGCTCGAGCGCGTGCGCGCGATCAAGGTGGAAGCCGCCGGCGCGCGCGAGGCGCTCGAGATCTCGGTGGGGTTGGCGGCGTGGCAGCAGGATGTGAGCGCGGAGGCTCTGTTGGCGCGTGCGCGCGCCGCGCTGCGCAGCGTCAACGGCGAGCATGGCTACCCGCTCCCGGGGAGCGCGGCGGCGTTGGCGGGGCGCGAGCCGAGCGAGAGCTGACGGCGCGCGCCGGGCGGCGGTCCATAATCCCCTTCGGTGCTCTCCGGTTCAGAGTTGTGGCTGCTGCGGCTGATGGCCGATCGCGGGCTGGCGCTGCTCGACGCGGGCACGCTGCTGGTGGTGATCGAGGAGCGCGGCGAGCTGCGCGTTGCGGCGAGCAGCGGCGCGCAGTCGGTGCGCCTGCGGATCACGCGCGTGCAGGGCAGCGCGCTGGGGGCGCTGTACCTGCAGGGCAGGGCGCTGGCGCTCGACCGTCCCCGCGGCCCGGAGGCGGCGTGGCTGCACGAACTGGGCCTGGAGGCGCGGGCGGTGCTCGTCGAGCCGCTGAACCTGGAAGGCCACGGCGGCGGGCTGGTGATCGCGCTGCGCGAGAACGGAAGCTTCCGCGAGCCCGACCGCCAGGCGTTGAGCGCGTTCGCGTCGAGCGTCTCGCAGCGCCTTGCCGCGGAGCGCTCGGTCGAGATCGAACGCCTGCGCTACGGCATGGAGGCGCGTGAGCGCGAGCGCACGCGCTGGGCGCGGGAGATCCACGACGAGAGCATCCAGGGCATCGGCGCGCTGCGGCTGCAGCTCGCGAACGCTCGCGACCAGGAAGACAAGGAGGCGCTGAGCGCGGCCGTGGATGTGGCGCTCGAGGGCCTCGGCAACGAGATCGACGGCCTGCGCCACCTGATCACCGAGCTGCGCCCCGCCGCGCTCGACGACCTCGGGCTGGCGGCAGCGCTGGAGGCGCTCGCCAGGCGCGCACAGGCGATCGAGGGCCTGGATGTCAAGACGGAGATCGACCTCGGGGGCGGATCCGGTGGCGAGGGCGGGAGCGGCGAGAACGGCGGATATCGCCTGGACGCCGAGCTCGAGAGCACGATCTACCGTGTGGTGCAGGAGGCGCTGACGAACGTCAGCCGCCACGCGCAGGCCACCGAAGCGGCGATCAGCGTGACCGAGCGCGACGGCGCGATCGTCGCGTCGGTGACCGACGACGGTCGCGGGCTGCCGGAGACGGCGCGCCTGGGGCCGCGCGGGGACGGCCTGGAGGGCGGTTTCGGGATGTCGGGGATGCGCGAGCGCGCGGAGCTCGTCGGCGGAGAGCTCGAATGGGCGCGGGCGCCCGAGCGCGGGACGATCATGCGCCTGACGGTGCCGCTGGCGGGACGCCCCGCGCACACGGCCGATCCGCCGGCGTACTGAAGACTCCTCGCCGGTCTCCTCCACATCGTCCTCATCGTCCTCGCCGCCATCCCGGCGCAGCCACCCGGCGAGCTGCTTGCCGACTGAGTTGACCGACTCGCCGGCGTCGCGAAAGCCGTCGCGGATCCGTTCGGAGTAGAAGGTGACGGCGTCGCTGCCGTCGGCGCGCGCGTCGACGGGGTCGCTACGGCGGATGTACTCGCCGGCGACGACGCGGTCGAACTCGCCCGAGCGCACCCACTCCATCAGCTCGTGCGTGCGCTTGACGGGCATCGGGTGTGTGACGCCGAGGTCGAGCATCAGCCGCGTCAGGCGCTCGAGGCCACTGCCCTTCTCCTTGTAGTCCATGCCCTGGCGCATGAACAGGTCGAGGTCGAGCTGGTCGACCATCGCGCCGGCGGCGAGCGACATCAGCGTGCGGCACACGACGAGCGGATCGCGCGTGACGAGCGCGGCGGCGCGGTCGGCGGAGAGCTCGGTCGCGCGGCCCCACTCCATCAGCGCCGAGCGCACGGGCGCGAGCGGCAGCGGCAGCCGCGCGCTGCGCGTGAGCAGCACGAGGATCGCCAGGGCGGTGCGGTAGAGCTGGTGGTCGGAGAGGATGTGCGCGGCCTCGTGGGCGAACACCGCGCGGCGCTGGGGCGCGTCGAGCAGCTGCACGAGCTCCGACTGCACGACCACGATCGGCTTGCGCGCGCCGATCGCGAGCGCGTTCGGCGCGGGGTACTGGGTGAGGTACAGGTCGGGAACTTCGTCCATGTCGAGCGTCGCGTAAGCGATCGCGTGCTCGCGGTAGACATCGCCGAGCTGATCTTCTGAGAGGCGCACCGAGGAGCCCAGGTAGCTCTGGCGCAGCGCGCGCTCGTAGCCGAGCTCGATCAGCTTCCTGACGACGGTGTCGAGGTATGGAATGGATCCAAGCGCGGCGGTCGCGGCCCGATCGGCCGGATGCTGGAAGGCGCGCGGCGAGATGTCGGTCAGGCGGTAGCCCTCGGTCAAAACACTGGAATCGCTGGCCATTCGTCCAGGTTAGCGCCAACGCCAGCCACAGTGCTCACATTCAGGGCTATCATCGTCGCAAGGCAAGTCCGGGGTGAGCCACGGGGGAACGAGTCGGGGGCCATGTTCAAGCGGAGGGTGATTGCGCTGTGTGGGACTTTGGCCGCGCTTGCGGCTGGCTCGCTCGCGAGCGGGCCGATGGTCGCGCAGGCGGGCGAATCGGCCGGTGTGACGACCGCGGCGTATGGCAACCTGCGCGACGACTGGGATCCGAACGAGCCGGCGCTGAGTCCCGCCGCCGTGCAGTCGGCGAGCTTCGGGAAACTGTTCTCGACGAAGCTGCGTGGCGCGATCTACGCGCAGCCGCTCGTCTATGACGGCGACGTGATCGTCACCACCGAGAAGGCGTATGCGTACGCGATCAACGCGACGAGCGGTGAAATCGTGTGGAAGCGCTCGTTTGGCAAACCGTTCACTCGCCAGCACCATCCACTGCTCGGATCTGAAGCCCGACATCGGGTCCACCTCGACCCCGGTGATCGAACCGAGCACGGGCGTCATCTACATGACCACGCGCCTGGAGGAAGGCGGCAAGGGGCTCAACTTCGCCCACTGGAAGCTGCAGGCGATCTCGGCCGCGACCGGCGAGGAGGAGCCGGGTACCCGGTCAGCATCACCGGCACCCCGAGCAACACACCGGGGGTCCCGTTCAACGAAAGCTACCAGCAGCAGCGACCGGCGCTGCTGCTGCTGAACGGCGCGTCTACATCGCGTTTGCATCGGACTGCGACATCACCCCGTATCGGGGGATCGTCGTCGGCGTGAACACCGCCACCCGTGCGATCACGATGTGGAGCGATGAGGCCGGGGTCGGAACCGGCGAAGACTCGCAGGCGGGCATCTGGCAGAGCGGCGCGGGCCTGGTCTCCGACATCCCCGGCAGGATCATCCTGACGACCGGCAACGGTGTCTCGCCCCAGCCCGCCGAAGTCCAGCGAACCTCCGGAAACGCTGTCGGAGTCGGTCGTCGGCCTGACCGTCGAACCGAGCGGCCAGCTGAAGCCCTCGCAGTTCTTCGCGCCGAGCAACGCGCCGAAGTTGGACGAGAACGACGAGGATCTCGGCGCCGGCGGGCCGATCGCGCTGCCGACGGAATACTTCGGGACGAAATCGATCCCACATTTGGTCGTGCAGGTCGGCAAGGACGGACGGGTCTTCCTGGTCAACGCCGACAACATGGGCGGCTACCGCCAGGGCCCGGAAGAAGGCGACGCCGTGCTGCAGACGCTCGGCCCGTTCGTCGGCGTCTGGGGCCACCCCGCGGCATATGGCGGGCAGGGCGGCTGGGTGTACATGCTCGAGAGCGCCGGCGGCGGCAACCTCCAGGCGCTCAGCTACGGGCTGAACGGCGAAGGCGAACCGGCGCTGAGCGTCGCCGGGACGAGCTCCGAATCCTTCGGCTACACGTCCGGCTCGCCGCTGGTCACGAGCAACGGCACCACCACCGGCAGCGCCGTCGTGTGGGTCGTCTACAAGGAAGGCGGCCGAAGGACACGCCGCGCTGCGTGCCTACGCCGCGATGCCGACGGGTGGCAACCTGCCCGCTGCTGTCCTCGCAGCCGATCGGCGAAGCCTCCAAGTTCGCAACACCGACCGCGTTCGAAGGGCGCGTGTACGTCGGAACCGCCAAGGGCGATCTGATGGCCTTCGGCCCCCCAGCCGACGCGCCGATCCAGGCCGCGCCCGTCGAACTCGGCTCGGTGCCGGTCGGCGAGGAAGCGGCGCAGACGCTGTCGGTGTCGGCGACCCGCGCTCTGAGCTTTGCGGGCCCCGTAACCGTTTCCGGGGAACGCGCGGTGTCCGCGCTGGAAGCCGCGGCGATTGCGCACAAGGTGAGCCCCAAGCTCAAGACCGCCGGTCCCTCGAAGATTCCTGCGCCTGGCATGACGCCGATCTCCAACGGAGTGATCAGCGTGCAGCAGCCAAGCCTCGGCACGGCGATCGCCGCGGGGAGCACGGTGCGCCTGGGCGTGAGGTTCAGGCCCGATCACCCCGGGCCGGTCGTGGGCATCGTCTCGATCCGTACGAGCGCCGGCATCCGCACGGTGACGGTGACGGGTTACGGCACGAAGCCCGGCCTCTTGCTCTCAGCACAGCCGCTGAGCTTCGGCAAGGTCCGCACCGGCGCGGGCGGCAAGGCGGTGAGCCTCACGTTCAGCAACTCGTGGGATCGTCCCGAGACGATCACGGGCTTCCATCTCCCCGGCGGGCCGTTCCAGGTGAGCGGACTGCCGGCGCTGGGTACGGTCCTCGCCCCGCGCAGCGCGATCACCCTGTCGGTGCGCTTTGACCCGGCTCGCGCCGGAAGCTACCGCTCGAGCGTCGGGATCGAGACCAATCACGGGTCGGCCGCGCTGCCGGCCAGCGGCGATGCGCTCACGGGATCTCCGCTGCTCGCGGTCAGCGCCACGCACATCGACATCGGATCGGTTGCGGTCGGGCACTCAAAGAGCGTCACGTTCTACGTCCGCGACGCGGGTACGGTGCCGCTGACGATCACGCGCGCGATCGCACCGATCGGGGAGTTCACCGCCGCCGTGCCCCTGCCCGAGGGGATCACGATCGAATCGGGACTGTTCGCCGCCGTCACCGTGACCTTCCGGCCGACCCTGCGCGGCCGGGCCACGGGGACGTACATCCTCGCCGGCGACGACGACCGCGGCTACCTGCGGGTGCACTTCACGGGCACGGGCACCTGAGTCGCGTCCAAAGGCGCGCGCGAGCGTAGCGCGTGGCGCGGGTCGGGACACAGCCCGCGCTCCGCGCACCCGGCCGGCAGGCCGGCCCCTAAATCGATCAGTCAGCCAGCCCGGTGCGGCGCACGTATGCGGTGATCTCCGCGCGCGAGGAGAAGCCGAGCTTCTCGATCGCGCGGGCGCGGTAGGTCTTGACGGTGCGCTCGGCGACGTTCAGTTGCTCGGCGATCTCCGGGTTGGTGTAGCCGTTGGCGATCAGGCGCACGACCTCGCGCTCGCGCTCTGAGAGCACGACGCCGTCGGTGACGCCGTCCTCGCCGGTGGCCATCAGCGCGCCGAGGCGCGGGTGCAGGTAGTTGCCGCCGGCGACCGCCAGGCGGAAGGCCTGCAGCAACTCGGCGGGCTCGGCCTCCTTGAGCACGTAGCTGCGCGCGCCCGCCCTGAGCGCCTGTCGCGCGTACTCGGGGTCCTCGCGCATCGTCAGGATCGCGACCGCGAGCGTCGGATGGGAGATGAAGCACGACGGCAGCGCCCCAAGGCTCGAGCCGCCGGGCATCGTCAAATCGAGCGTCAGCAGATCCGGCTTGTGCTCGCGAACCTCGCGGATCATCGACGGGATGTCGGCCGCTTCGGCGACCACGCGAAACTCGCCGCCCTCGCGCAGCAGCACCGCGCGGATGCCGTCGCGCACGACCGCGTGGTCGTCGGCGATGATCACGTCGATCGGTCGCGTCACCCCTGGCGTGCCGGCGTCCATGCTCAAGGACGGTAGCGGTTGGTGGGGACCGATCCAACGTCTGCAAGGGACCACGTGCCGACGCACCTTTCGGACGACACGCCGGGCGCCGACGCCGCACGTGCAATCCGCCCTGGCGCGCCCATGCCATCGCGCCCTGGCTGTAGCTTGGCAGCGTGAAAACGCCGCTGTCATCGCCGCGCCTGCGCAGGATCATCTTCGCCTACACGGTCAACCGGCTGGGATCGTGGGTCGGTCTCGTCGCGCTGTCGCTCGCCGTCTTCGACCACACGCACAGCGCGCTGGCGGTCGCCGCGCTGCTGTTCGCGTGGCAGGCGCTGCCCGCGTTCGTGGTGCCCGCGGTCGTCGCCCGCGTGGAGGCCTCCGCGCGCGGCAGCGAGCTGAGCGGCCTGTACTTCTTCGAGGCGGTCTCGACCACCGCGCTCGCCGTGCTGCTGTGGCATTTCTCGCTGCCGGCGGTGCTGCTGCTGGCGGCGCTCGACGGCACGGCGGCGCTCGCGGCCAACGCGCTGCTGCGTGCCGAGATCGCGCGGGTGGCGCGCGATCAGGCGGCGACGCGGACAGACGGCGCAGCGCTGTCGGAGCAGCAGCGCGAGGATGCCGCACAGACGGCCGAACGCGAGGCCAACGCCGCGCTCAACGTCGCCTTCTCGATCTCGTTCGTCGGCGGCCCGATCGTCGGCGGCGCGGTCGTCGCCGCCGCCGGTGCATCCGCCGCGCTGTTCATCGACGTCGGCACCTTCGCGATCTGCGGCGCGCTGCTGCTGGATCTGCATCCGCACGTGCAGGAGGCCGGCGAGGACTCCGTCGCCGCTCGCCTGCGCGCCGCGCGCACGCACATCAAAGAGTCGCGCGTGCTGCGCGCGCTGCTGCTCGCCGAGACGATCGCGCTCTGCTTCATCCAGGCCGCGGGCCCGATCGAGGTCGCCTACGCGAAGGCGACGCTGCACGCCGGCAGCCGCGGCTACGGCCTGCTCGTGACCGCGTGGGGCGCCGGCACGGTCCTCGCCGGCATCATCTTCGCGCGCTCCATGCGGCGCCCGCTGGGAGTGATGCTGAGCGTCGGCGTGTTCGCGCTCGGCGCCGCCTTCATCGGCCTGTCCGTCGCGCCGACGCTGGCGCTCGCGTGCGTGGCCTCGTTCGTCGGCGGCGTCGGCAACGGCCTCGAGTGGCCGTCGCTGATCAGCCTCGTGCAGCGTCTGACCCCGCAGCCGCTGCACGGTCGCCTGATGGGGGCCGTCGAATCGCTCGGCGCCCTGTGCCTGGCGGTCGGCCTGCCGCTTGGCGGCGCGCTCGTCGCGCTCAGCTCGACGCGCGTGGCGTTCCTGGTGATCGGAGTCGGCACCGCCGTGACGACCGTCGCGTTCGTGCGCCTGCGCTCGATTGGGCTGGAAGCGGCTACACCGGACGGCCTCTTCGCGGACACGGATGGGCCCGAGCGGGACGACGCGCCCGTTGCCCTGACACGCGAGCCCGCCGCCGACTGAAGCGCCCGCCCACGCGGCTGATCGGCGAGAACACGAGTGCTGGAGCGCGATCGCGGCATGCCCATGTACTTGCACCATGCCGGCGCCCCCTCGTCCCTCAAGTACCACCCCGCGACGGTCGTTAAGGACGACAGAGCGAACGATGCCCGTAACCAAGCTCACGACACGTCTCTTCTGGGCAAGCGAGGTTCTGCTGCTGGCCGGGACGGTCGTTGCCGCGATAGCCATCTCGCGCCCGGAGGAATGGCATCCGTTCACGCTCGTCGCGCTGCTGCTCGTGCTCGCCCTCGGCGGCGAGTGGTTCACCGTCGAGACCAGCGGCGGGATCCTGAGCGCCTCGCTGGGTGTGATGGCACTCGCGATGGGTCTGCTCGGACCGGGCCCCGCCGGGTTGTGCGGCATCGCTGCGATGCTGATCCACTCCGCGCTGCGGCGACGCCGTCCGGCCGAATGGCTCAGCAACTTCGTCGTCTTCGGGGTCGCCGCCTTCGCCGGTGGGCTGGTCGTGCGCGCCGCGGCGGGCGACGTCGCGGGCGTGCACCGCCAAAGCCTGTCGCAGAGCACCGTCTTCGGGCTGATCATGCTCGCCGCCCTGGGCGTGCTGCTGGTCGTCAACTTCGTCCTGTTCGCGCTCGAGCTGTACTTCCGGGAAGCTCGCGCACCCTCGCGCTCGGTGCGCGAACTGTTCCTCCCCCTTCTTCCTGGGGAGATGGCCGTGGCGGTGATCGCGACGATCCTGGTGCTCGCCTACCGGAGCGCGGGCCTGCCCGTCCTGCTCGCGGCCGTTCCCGTCCTGTTGATCTTCCGCCAGCTGACGGTCGCGCTGGTGCGCTCCGAGCACCGCGCCGAACAGCTGCAGGCACGCACGATCCACCTGGTGTCGCTGCAGATGGGCGTCCTGCGGACGTTGGTCAAAGCACTCGAGATGCGCGATCCCACCACCAGCCGCCATGCCTCGGCCGTCGCCCGTTATTGCGAGGCGTTGGCGAAGGACGTCGGATGCTCCGAGGATGCACAGGAGGTGCTTCGCACAGCAGGGCTGCTGCACGACATCGGCAAGTTCACGTGGCCGGACCGCGTGCTGCACGCGGACGTCGTGCGCCCCGAAGACCAGGAGATCGTCAGGCGCCACCCGCAGGACGGAGCCGAACTGGTGGGCGCGCTCGACGGCTATGGCCCCGTCGCCGACGCGATCCTCTACCACCACGAGCGCGTGGATGGCGGCGGCTACCCGGCAGGGCTGATCGGCAAAGAGATCCCGCTGGAGTCGCGGATCCTCGCGATCTGCTGCACCTACCACACGATGACCGCCCGCGAAAGCTACCGCGCGCCGATGACCGCCGAGGAAGCGATGGTCGAGCTGCGTCACGCCGCAACGAACGGCCAGCTCGACGGCGAGCTGGTCGAGAGCTTCATCTCGCTGCTCGAAGGCGACGGCGACCTGACGGTCGCCACAGACGCCGACTTCGAGACGGCACTCGAATTCGACCGGCGGGTACGGGACATGGCAGAGCCGCAGGCAACCCGTAACGCGGGCGGCTCACGTACACCGAGCCGCTTTGCGATCTTGCGCCGCGGTTAGAACTCCCGATCCTCGATCAAGACAAGAGGGCGCCGTGCACTTGGCAGGACGCCCTCAAGCCCATCCATCTACTACAGATCAAGCCTTAGCTGCCGTGGGGCTGTGACATGGTGTCTCCTTCTCCAGCGCCGTAAGGCGACTTTCCTAGCCGGAGCCCTGCACTTCTCCATCCACAGGACACGACTACCTTGAGTAGGTTTGCGTAGACTAGCGTAGCAGTGGGAGTTATGTCCAGCTTGCGTAGTTACGTGCAGGAATGCTTGCAAAGCAGGAGCTTTGGCGCTGGCGCAGACTCGGAACCCGCTCCATCGATTGCACTGACGGGCACAGGCTGGCGCGTCTGTGAGCCACAGCGTGCGCCAGCGTACGGCATCTGACGCAAACGTCCACAAACCTCACCGGCGCTCAAGTTCCGCGCCGCAATGGACGAAACATGAGACGACCGATGCAGCGACCCCAATCCGATCGAGGCCAACCGATGCCCCTGCCCGTCTCCCCAGCCCAACCGCGCAACGAGCGCCAGCTCGTGTTCACGAGCTCGCAGGCGGCCCGCTACGTGGGCGTCTCGCTGGCAACCGTCCGCCGCTGGACGGACGCCGGCCACATCAACTGCTACAGGACACCGGGAGGCCAGCGGCGCTTCTCCAGGGCCCAGCTCGACGAGTTCATCGCCTCGATGCAGCGCGGTGGCTCCGACGCGGAGGAGCAGGTCGTCGCGCACGACGCGCGCGTGGCCTGAGCGGCGCGCCCTCGAGCCCGCACGGGCGCCTTGGGGCGTCGCGGGATCAGCTTCTCAGCTGGCCAGACGCCCGAACTTCTCGCGCAGGCGCCGGTAGAACGACGAGCCCGGTAGCTGCGCGATCGTGCCGACGTCGTGGACGAAGCGCGCCTCGATCCGCCCGTCCGGCGGGATCTCTCCCACGGGACGCCCGTCGACCGCCACGTCGAGCGGCTCGCGCGAGCGGTTGTGGATCGTCAGCCGGTCATCCGGCGCGACCACCAGCGCGCGCGCGCTGATCGAGTGCGGCGCGATGAACGACACCACGAACCCCTCCACCCCCCACGCCATCACCGGCCCGCCGTTGGCGAGGTTGTAGCCGGTGGAGCCCGCAGGGGTGGCGACCACGAGGCCGTCGCAGCGCACGCTGCCGGCCTCCTCGCCGTCGAGCGCATACGCCAGCTCGGCGACGCGCTCACCGACCTTGCGGTGGATCGCGACGTCGTTGATCGCCGTCCCCCAGCCGGTCTGCGGCCGGCCACCGCCTGCCGGCCGATCGGGCACGTCGAGCACGATCGCGGGCAGGCGCAGCAGCTCGAAGTCGCCGTTCAGCGCGCGCCGGATCCCGTCTTCGATGTCCTGCGGCTCGACCGTCGCGAGGAAGCCGATCTCGCCGAAGTTGATCGCGAAAACGGGCACGCCGGTATGCGCGTAGCGCTGCAGCGCGCGCAGGATCGTGCCGTCGCCGCCGAGCACGATGCACAGCTCGACGTCGTCCTTGGTGGGCGCGTCGAGCAGCAGGCCGGGAGCAGCGCTCAGGCCGAGCTTGGCCGTCTCCTCCGCGTCCAGGCGCAGGGTCACGCCGGCCTGCGCCGCGCGTGCCGCCAGCAGCTCCAGCGCCGCGCGCGTTTCCTCGGGCCGTCGGTGGGTGAACACCGTCATCTCCCTCGTGGCGCTCTTCCTCACGGCTCGACCTCGCGCGCCATCGCCTCGAGCTCCGCCGGCTCGCGTGTGCCGGCGTCGCGCGCGGGATCGGCCAGCCACACGAACGTCTCGAGGTTGCCCTTCGGTCCGGGCAGCCCCGAGGAGTGGTAGCCGAGGACCGCGGCGCCCAGCTCGAGCGCCGCCTCGCCGGCCCCGATCAGCGCCTCGCGCCGGTCCTGCGCGTCGCGCACGACCCCTCCTTTACCGACCCGCCCGCGTCCCAGCTCGAACTGCGGCTTGACGAGCGCGAGCACGTCATAGCCGCCTTCCAGACAGCCGAGCACCGCACCCAGCACCTTCGCCAGCGAGATGAACGACACGTCGACGGTCGCCAGGTCCGGCAGCGAATCCTCCCCGGGCCGGGCGCCGATCCCCGCCGGCGGCAGCATCGCGGGCGTGAGCGCGCGGGCGTTCGTGCGCTCCAGCACCGCCACGCGCGGATCGCTGCGCAGGCGGTAGTCGAGCGTGCCGTAGCCGACGTCCACCGCGATCACCTCCCGGGCGCCGCGCTGGAGCAGGCAGTCGGTGAACCCGCCCGTCGAGGCGCCCACGTCGAGCGCACGCCTGCCTCGCACCTCGAGCGCGCACGCGTCCAGAGCGTTGGCGAGCTTGATCCCGCCACGCGAGACGTACGCCGGACGCGCCCGCACGCTGACGCGCTCCTCGACGTCCACCAGTTCGCCCGGCTTGGCCGCACGGCGCTCGCCCGCGCCAACGCGAACCTCCCCGGCCATCACCGAGGCGGCCGCCCGGCTGCGCGACGGGAAAAGCCCACGCTCGGCCAGCAGGGTGTCAAGACGACGCTTGCCCATCGGGGAAACCCTTACACAAAGCGCGCGGCGCGGCGCTCGCAGACGCTCCGCGGGATCTTAGGGGCGACCCGGAGAGCTGGAGAATGAGAAGAAGCTCCCCGGGTCGCTCTTCCCCCAATTCGTCGGAGCTGGGCCCGGGGGGGCCGGGCCCAGCTCGCAACGACGCGGAAAACTACGGAGCCCGCTCGGGCGCGTCAATGCCTCAAATGGAGGATTCTTCGCGTTTCTGGGCGATTGTGTCCGGCGCGCACCTATGCCGTCGCCGCTCTATGTGATCGATGTCACACACACGCCACCCGCGGATGGTCATCATGGTTATCGATCGAGAGCGCAGCATCGACTCTCCTGAATCCCTCCTCCCGAAACGGCCCGCTCTCCCCGGCGGGTCGTTTCATTTCAACCGCTTGCGTCAGCCGGCCACGTCGGACGAGTCGGCTGGAATCGCCCACGCGCGCCCGCCGCTTGCCGACGAGTCTCGCTCAGGCGCCGACGATCGCCGAGCCGCTGCCGCGAGGCCCGCGACCCTGGATCGTGCGACCGCGCCCGCCGTCGGAGATCGCGGCTGCGACACGCTCGGCGATGCGCTCGCCGGTGAAGCCGACCTCCTCGTGCAGCAGCGCCGGCTTGCCATGCGTCACGTAGCGATCCGGTAGCCCCACGCGCAGGATGCGCGGCGTCACTCCCGCCTCGTTGAGCGTCTCCCACACGGCCGAGCCGAAGCCGCCCGCGAGCACGCCCTCCTCGACGGTCACGAGCAGGTCGTGCTCGGCCGCGAGCTGGGCCATCAGGCCCGCGTCGATCGGCTTGGCAAAGCGCGCGTCGACGACCGTCACGGCGATCTCCTGGCGCCGCAGCTCCTCGGCGGCGGCAAGCGCCTTGCCGACGCCGCTGCCGTAGCCGATCAGCGCCACGCGACCGGCGCCGGCGCCGGTCGCGGCGTCGGCCTCGCACAGGATCTCGCCGGTGCCGATCGCGATCGCCCGCGGCTCTGCTCGGCAGCTGGCACACCCGTACCCTCGCCGCGCGGGTAGCGCAGCGCGATCGGGCCGTCGTCGTACTCGAGCGCCGTGCGCAGCATGTTCACGAGCATCGCCTCGTCGCGCGGCGCCATCAGCACGATGTTCGGCAGGCAGCGCAGGTAGGCGATGTCGAACGCCCCGTGGTGGGTCGGCCCGTCGTCGCCGACGAGGCCGGCGCGGTCCATCGCGAACACGACGTTCAGCTTCTGCAGGCATACGTCGTGCACGATCTGGTCATAGGCGCGCTGCAGGAACGTCGAGTAGATCGCCGCGACTGGCTTGACCCCCTCCAGGGCGAGGCCGGCGGCGAACAGGATCGCCTGCTGCTCGGCGATGCCAACGTCGAAGTAGCGATCGGGCATCGCCTTCTGCAGGATGCTCAGACCCGTCCCCGAGTTCATCGCCGCGGTGATGCCGACCACGCGCTCGTCGCGTTCGCATTCGCGCACGAGCGCCTCGCCGAAGACCTGCGTGTACTGCGGCGGCGGCGCGCTTGCGGCGCCCTTGCCGGAGCCGTTTGCGACCGGTGACGGGCGCGTGGGAGAGCCGTTGAGGATCGACTTCGGCTTGGCCGCGTGCCACTTCTCCATCCCCTCGAGGCCGCCCTCCTCGGCGGGGGCGAAGCCCTTGCCCTTGACCGTCGCGATGTGCACCACCACCGGCCGCTGCGCCGCGAGCGCCTCGCGCAACGCCTCGCGCAGCGCGCGCACGTCGTGGCCGTCGATCACGCCCATATAGGCCCAGTCGAGCTCCTCCCACCACAGGCCCGGAGCCCAGAACGCCTTGATCGACTCCTTCAGATGCGGCCCGAGCCGCTCGAACGCCGCGCCGATCCCGCCAGGCAGGCTCGTCAGGCCGCCCTCCACGCCCGAGCGCGCGTGCCACAGCTTGGGGTTCAGGCGCACGCGATTGAAGTAGCGCGACAGCGCGCCCACGTTCGGCGCGATCGACATGCCGTTGTCGTTGAGCACGACCACGATCGGCGTTCCCAGCCCGCCCGCCTGGCCGATCGCCTCGAACGCAACCCCGCCCGTCATCGCGCCGTCGCCGATCACCGCAACGACCTTCCCGTCCGTCTCGGAGCCACCCGTCTCCCTGGCGATGTGGCGCATGCCCTCCTTGATCCCGACCGCGTAGCCGATCGACGTGGACGCGTGGCCAGCGCCCATGATGTCGTGCGGGGACTCGGCGATCGAGCAGAACGGCGCGAGCCCGCCGTACTGGCGGATCGTGCTCAGCTGCTCGCGCCGGCCGGTGAGGACCTTGTGCGGGTACGCCTGATGGCCGACGTCCCACAGGATCTTGTCGCGGGGAGACTCGAGCACCGAGTGCAGCGCCACCGCCAGCTCGCACGTGCCGAGATTGGCGCCGAAGTGGCCGCCGATCTCACCGACGGTGTCGATGATGTGCTCGCGCACCTCCTGCGCGAGCGCCGCGAGCTCCTGCTCGGAAAGCCCGCGCAGGTCCTCCGGGCCGTCGATGTTCTCGAGCAGGCTCATGAGCTGCGCGTGTAGATGAAGTCGGCGATTCCCTCGAGCTCGGCCGTCGCGTCCGGCAGCGGCGATCTGCTCGCTACCTCAGCGAGCGCCTGGCGCGCCATCTCGTGCGATTCGCCCGCAAGCTCCCGGGCGCGCTCGATTCCGAACTCGCTCACGTACGTGCGCTTCCCGTGGCGCTCATCGCTTCCTCGTGGCTTTCCAAGTGCATCATCGGTGCCGGTCACATCAAGTATGTCGTCCACGATCTGGAAGAGGACGCCCAGCTCAGCCGCGAACGTGCGGAAGGGAGCCATCTCGGGCCCATCGTCGATCCCCGTCAACAGTAGTACGCACAGCACCGAGGCACCGATCAGACGTCCGGTCTTCAGCTCGTGCAGCCGCCGCAGCGCCGCGGGACCCGACGGGGTGCGCGGGCTGACATCCGCGTACTGGCCGCCGACCATGCCGTTGACGCCGGTCGCCGCCGCCAGCTCCGCTGCGGCGGCCAGCACCCGCTCGGGCGCCGAGCGCTGATGGGTGAGCAGGTGGCGGAACGCCTCCGCATACAGGCCGTCGCCGGCGAGGATCGCGACGTCCTCGCCGAACTTCACGTGGCACGTCGGCGATCCGCGACGCAGCTCGTCGTCGTCCATCGCCGGCAGGTCGTCGTGGATCAGCGAGTAGGTGTGGATCAGCTCGATCGCGCCCGCCAGCGGCAGCACCTCGGACTGCGCCAGCCCGACCGAACGCGCGGTCGCCAGCGCCAGCACCGGGCGGATGCGCTTGCCGCCGGCCAGCAGCGAGTAGCGCATCGCCTCGTCCAGGCCCGCCGTGATTGGCTCCTCGCAGAAGCTCATCCGCGCCAGATAGCGCTCGACCTCCTCGCGCAGGTGATCCGGGTAGCCGGCGATCACAGCGGAGCGAACGGGTGGATCGCAGGTACCTATAGAAGGGTGTCCTGACCGGGTGCGGGAGCAAAAACCTCGGCGCGCGTGAGCTGCTCGAGCTCGGCGGCGGCCTGTGTCGCGAGCGCCGCGCAGTCCTCGACCATCGTCGCGGCCGCGTCCGGCGAGAGCTCGCCGGAGCGCAGCTGCTCGCCCGCGCGCTCCAGGCGCGCGATCAACTCGTCAAGGCGTTCGACGCTGCTCATGAGATGCCCGCATTCTCTCGCACCTCGCGCAGGACTGCCGCCAGCACCCCGTTGACGAAGCCCGGCGCGTCTGAGCCGCAGAACGTCTTGGCGCTCTCCACCGCCTCCTCGATCGCCCCCTCCGGCGGTATCGGCTCATCCGCCGGGGCCGCGTCGGGGTGCAGGATCTCGATCAGCGCCACGCGCATGATGCTCCGCTCGAGCGGCTGGATGCGCTGCACCGACCACCCGTGGGCGTGGCGGTCGATCACCTCGTCGAGCTCCTCCGCGCGGTCGGCCGCCGCGTGCGCCAGCGCGCGCGCGAACAGCGAAGCGTCGGGCTGCAGCGTCTCGGCTAGCGGCCGGCCGGTGAGGTCGTTCTGATAAAGCGCGATTACGGCCGCCCGGCGTTGATCGGAGCGGCGCATTCAGGCGCGCGCGACGTAGTCGCCTGAGCGCGTGTCGACCCTGATGCGCTGCCCCGGCTCGACGAACAGCGGCACCTGGATGACCGCGCCGGTCTCGAGCGTCGCCGGCTTGGTGCCGCCACCGGAGACCGAGTCGCCGCGCAGCCCTGGATCGGTCTGGGAGACCTCGAGATCGACCGCGCTCGGCAGCTGCAGGTCTCCCGGCTGATCGTCGATGAACAGCACGTCCACCTCGCTGCTCGGCGTGATGAACCGCAGCGCGTCCTGCACGGCCGCCTCGGGGATCGCGATCTGCTCGAAGGACTCGGTGTCCATGAAGTGCGCGTCGCTGCCGTCCGCGTACAGGAACTGCATCGTGCGCGACTCGGTGCGCACCGAGCGGAACTTCTCCCCCGCCCTGAACGTCCTGTCGATCACGTTGCCGTCGGAGGCGCGGCGCAGCTTCGTGCGCACGAACGCCCCGCCCTTGCCCGGCTTGACGTGCTGGAACTCGAGGATCTTGAAGATCGTGCCCTCGACCTCGATGTGGTTGCCGTTTTTGAATTGGTTGGTGCTGATCAGGGTGAATCAGTCCTTCTAGAGCCAAATATCGATGTGGTTGCGGCCGCGGGAACCTTTCATCGCGGCCGGATCACGATAGCGCCACACGGGAGGAGACACCCGACTCATCTGGCACTACACACCTGTCTCCAATTGCACGAGACGTCCCTCTTTAGCCGCAGCCACCGCCAGACCTCCGTCGAGCGTGACCAACCCGACATCCAGCCGACGAGCGAGGGCCAGGTACGCGGCGTCATATGCAGTCAGGGTGTCGCGCAGCTCCCATATCTCGGCGGCGAGCTCGATCACGGGATAGGCGAGCGTTCGCAGATCACGTAGAGCAGCCAGCGCCTCAGCAGCCCGCAGCTGGGTGAGTTCGCCTCGAATCGCATAGCGCCGCAGGGCCGAGAGCGCCTCGACGTTGAAGTGCTCGGGCACGTGCAACTCGGAGTGCTCCGCGAGTGCCGCACGCACTTCGCCGGCGCGTGGCATCGCGAGGAGCACCTCCACCATCGCGCTCGCGTCGGCAACGATCACGCAGCGGTGCGCTCGCGCTCCGCAGCAATCACGGCTGCAGGCGGTTCGCCGGTCTCAACCGGCACCCAAGCCTCGCTGCGCGCCAGCCACTCCCGCATCGTAGGTCGCACAGCCAAGGCCTGAAGCTCCGCGAGCAGATAGTCGGAGAGCGTCATGCCCGTCTGAGCTGCCCTGACCTTCAGCTCGCGATGCAGCGCGTCAGGCACGTTGCGAATCTGGATCATCGAGGACATGCTGATCGCATTGTAACATGCTGATCGTATGTCGACACCAGAGGCGCCTAGTAGGACGATCACGTCCTAGGTGGCCTCATGAACCTTGATCGGGGATTGCGCACGCATGATTGGTCACTCGGTACTTCGGTACCGCTGAGGATTCCATGCTCCCGCTCACCCCTATCCTCGCCGCACGACGCAGCTCCATCGGATCTGTCCGCTCGGCTGGAACGGCGCGACGACTCCAGCCCATTGCTGAGCGTCATAGCGGCTGAGCAAATCCCCGCAGTATCCCTGCAGGATGCTCGCTCCGTCAGAGCGCCGCGCCTCAGGTTCGCGCAGCACCGAGAACCCGCGGACGACCTTTCCGTCGTCTCCGAACGCGACGTCGAGCGGCGCCGAGCGTTGCACCCTGCCGCCCATGTGCCGCTGCCAGCATTTGAGCACTTCTGTGCGCTGCGGGCGGGGCAGGTCGAGCAGCGCAATCGCGAAGTCCAGCCAGCCTGCGGGTCGAGAGCGCTCCAGCATCTCGAGCAGGCGCTTCTGTCCGGTCGGCATGATCGGACGCGGCCGCCGCGCACGGCTCCCGAGCGCCCGAGCGAGCATCCAGGCGTCGTAGGACTTGTGCTCGTCGGGCGCGAAGAACTGCCGTTGCGCGTACGGATGATCGGGGGGTAGCTCCGCGAACAGCAGCTCGTCGTCAAAGTACCGCATGGCCCAGTCGATCTCGTCGTGCGCGATCAACTGGCGTGTCGCGTTCGCTCGCAGCCGTCGCGTGAGAAAATGCACGAACAGGCTCGGGGAACGAAAGAGATCGAGCAACTGCTCCAGTTCACCGATTCCGACAATCCATGGTGGCTCCTGGCCAGAGCTCAGACCGGCTTCGTCGAGAAGCCATGGCTGTGCTCCGAGCACAGACAGATCCTCGAGCGTGACGTTGAGCGCAAGCACGCGATTGATCGCGCTCAACCTGCGCGTGAAGGCAACGTGACCGGCGCGATCGTGCGTGAGCGCGGAGGGATGTTGCGTGACCGCGCGCAAGCCGTCACGATGCTGGCGCAGATCCCTCCCGCCGAGCAGGCCCTGGAGCGTGTTCCGCAGCTTTTCCGGATCCGCAGCCTCGCTATCGATACGGGTGACCCCTGACTTCGTTTGGACCACGAACAGCGTGTCATCCACGCGAGCCAGCACGTCGATCTCTCCCGAGGTTCGGTCCGGCAGCCTGTAATAGACGTTCAGCTCGGTCCAATCCGTCTGCAGGCCATCGCGCAGCGCCTCGGCGGCCTTTCGCTCTAGCCATGCGCCGCGAGCATCGCTGTACGCGTTGAACGTTGCCCGCGCGCCTGGACCGGCGCCCGGGATCGCCGGATTGAGCAGGGCGCCGAGAGAGCCCCGTAGCGAGCGGCGGAGCACCTGCACCGCGATCGGGCCGACGCGGTCGTCGGCTCGGAGCAGTGGCCGATGACGTGCTCGCGTGGTCAGCTCGCGGAAGGTGAAGGGGGTTCCATCGATGTCCAGGCCAAAGCGAGCGACGAAGCGCTCGGCGACTTGCGAATCGATGGCCGCAGCCTCCGCCAGCTCTCCGATCGTGAAGGTGATCGCCGGTCCTTTGCCGTGCACGCTGCGATCGCCCGCCTCGGTCCGCTCCCGGAGTTGATCGGCTACGAGCTTGCCGATGACGTCAACCACGTGAACAGCCGTCGATGCATCCATCCCCAGCTCCGCCCGCAGATGCTCACTGACGTCACGATCCGTGAGCACGGCACGAGTGCACACGTCCACCTGCACATCCGTGGCGTGGCCTGGACCCAGCAGATGCTGGTGGAGCATGGCGTGACGGATTCGGGCGAAAGCTGCTTCTCGGTCGGTCTCGCATGGAGCCGGATACGGCACGAGCGTGTCCGGTATCGCCAGGAGCCACGTCTCCGCGGCTGCGAGGAAATGACTGAGCGCGTCCAGAAGATCTGGCTGGCCGGTCGTCCGCTCACCATTCTTCACCGCTCCCTCGACCAGGAGCAGCGCCATCAGCTCCGGAACCGCCAATACACCTGCAAGCGCGGAATCGCCGGCCGCAGGCATCCGTTTCAGCACCGCGATCTGAACGGCAGCCAGGACATCGAACGGATCGTAGGAGGCAATCGCTTCCAGCAGATCTCGCTTCACCTCCTCAAAAGAGCACTCGATGGCGGCAATGCCGGCACGCCAGTCGGCGCGGCGCCGATCCTGCTCTGCGACCGGGAGTGGGCTCTCTCCGATCGACACCAGCGCGTGCTCACGGCGAGCGCGATCGAGGTCGTCCAGGCTGCGCATGAGCCGTGGCGCGGCGGGCGCCTGCTTGTCACGACGGCGAGATCGCTGGCGTTTCTTCCCCATCCTCAGATAGCCCGTCGCTCCGCTTTAGTAGTTCGATGCTGGGCGATCTCGGCGTAGCCTGCGCATCAGAATTGAAGGCGCTTCGTCAGCGTGCGGATGCGTCGCGACCCTGACGTGCCGATACGTTCTAGACACGTTTTTGAATTGGTTTGTTGAGATCAAGATTTTCCCTGCAAATCACCGGTTTTTGAGTTTTGGCTCAGACAGAGCCGGGATCCGTCACGCGGATGGATCGTCTATCCAGAGCGTGCGTACGCCCAGCAGCTCGCCGAGTCGCTCGAAGTGATGATCGTAGTGCAGTACGTTCAGACCCGACGCTTGTGCCGCGACCGCGACGGTGAGGTCCGTCAGCGGCAGGCGGTGGGCTCCATGAGAGCCTCCGTCCGCCAACTCGCGCATCGCCGAGAGCACATCTCGCTGCACGGCGCGATCGACGGCGATCTCTCGCAAACCCACCAGCGTCCGATCGACCGCGGCGATTCGCTCCGGGTTTGGGGCATCGAAGGTCAACTCGTAGCGCACGGGCCAGCACCAGGCAAGCTCGCCACGCTCGGCAGCGGCGAACAGCAGCTCCCGCGCACGTGGAACCCGACGCGCGAGCATCCACGCAGAGGTGTCGGCGAGCACCGCACCCCGTCCGTCCCACAGCTCGACGCTCACACGCTACTCGGAGGAAAGTTGAGCCGATCGATGTCCGCCAGGTCGAGATCGAACCCGTCCCGGTCCATCACGGCGAACAGCGCCTCGATCGCCTCACGACGTCTGCGCCCCGCCTGCAGCTCAACCTCGGCCCCCTCCACCGCAAGCCTCCGCACGAGCGACGCATCGGCCTCTCGCGTCCCCGTCGCTGCGCGCACGCGCTCCAACGCCTCTCCCAGCTCAGGGTCCGCCGTCACGGCGATTCGCGGGTGCTTGCTCGGCATCGCACCCGAGGTGTAGCTCGTGGGGGTTACTCCAGCGTGATCCGTCGAGGCTGACATCCCAACCTCGCGATAGGTTGGACCTACGTGACTGATGGAGATCAAATCCGCCGGCGGATGCAGCGCTTGGTCGCGCGCGTGACTCGCCGCGATGCTTATGGAACGCTCCTCGCCACGGGCCAAGTCATCATCAAACGCGTCGAGGACGTAGGCGACCCTGCGGTTTGGCGCGACGAGATCAGGCGCCAAGCTCGCGCAGACAAGATCAAGGTACGCACCGGGATTAACAAATGGGATCGTTTGGGCACTACTGCACGAGGCTCACGCGACGGACGCTCGACACGCCGAGTCGAATCGTTACATGCGTGCGCTCTCTTGCGTCATGCCCGAGGCGCAGACACGACGACACGAACCGAACGTAGTCCTTCGCGACGGCGATGAAGCACTGTTCCGATGCGAGCGATGCGATGCCTTTGGCTATCTAGACTCTTCCGAGGAGCGACTGATCGTGGGCGGCGAGCTTTTTGAGGCGGACTGCCCACATGACGGCCCCCCACGCATGACCGCGCTCACGTTTCTCGCATAGCTCGTACGTTCTGCGCACCTTCTTGAGTTGGTTGGTCGAGATCAAGAAAATGCCTGCAAATCGCAGTGTTCTGTGTTCGGGAAGGTCGCGGGGCCTCGCGAAAGCCACCCGGGGCCACCCGTTGCGTCCTAGTCTAAAGGCATCCACGTCGTGCGCCGGTGGGTGGGCGGCGCCACGCCGCGTCAGCTGAACGCGTGCGCGGGCAGGATGTAGCGTCGCGCCGGAACGGCCTGGCGTCCGGCGCCCGGCAGCCGGGCTCGGGCTGTGCACGCCTCTGTTCTGCGGCGGTTGGGGAGCGTAGAGTCGGGGGCGCCGCCGTGGTCGGCGATCCACGCGAGGATCTCCGTCGAGCGTCTTGCCCTCGGCGAGTATCACGGAGCGCTCGATCACCGTGCCACCGGAGGGATGGGGTCGGGCCAGGCGCTTGACGAGCACGCCGATGGCGTCCGTGTGGTCTGCTGGCGGTGTGTCCATGTCGTTTCCTATCTTCCGCTCGGTTGCAGTGTGATGTGGCCAAGGTCCGTGTGGCAGCTCGCGACTCGTGTGAGTGAAGCCGGGTTGCAGGTCGAGCAGCGTCGTGAGCAGTTGCAGAGGCGTGCCGGCCGCCCAGGCTTGCGGGCGCGAGGCGGTCGGGTAGGCGACGGGCACGGATGTGACCGCGGCGGGGTAGCCGGCGAAGACCTCCGGCAGGCGATGCTCGAAGTGCGGCGCCGCGGAAAGCATCGCGGCGGCGATCGTGGCGGCTTGCTCGTGGTGGCCGTAGCGCGCGAGGCCGGCCGCGATCAGCGAGTTCTCGTGCGGCCACACCGTGCCGGTGTGATAGCCGAGGGGGTTGTAGCCCGCCTCGCCGTCACCGAGCGTCCGTCACGCCCCAGCCCGAGTACAGCTCGCTCTGCAGCAGCCGGTGCGCGGTGGCGGCTGCCTCGATCTCGTCGAGCAAGCCGGACCACAGCAGGTGCCCGATGTTGGACGTCAGGCTGTCGATCTGGCGCTTGTCGCCGTCGAGCGCCACTGCGTGGCAGCCTCGCTCCGGCATCCAGAAGTCACGGTGAAAGCCCGCGCGCAGGTCGCTCGCCTGGCGCTCGAGCTGCTCGCCCAGCTGCTGGTCGTGCCACACCTCGCGCGCCAGGCGCGCGGTTCGCAGCAGCGCGTCGTAGACGTAGCCCTGGATCTCGCATGTCGCGATCGGGCCCTCCGGGAGCGTGCCGTCGGCGAACTGGATCGCGTCCCAGCTGTCCTTCCAGCACTGGTTGACGAGGCCGCTCGAGAGGTTTCTCCTGGCGTACTCGACGTAGCCGTCGCCGTCGGCGTCGCCGCTGTCCTTGATCCAGGCGAGCGCCGCGCGCGCGCTCGGCTCGAGCGTCCGCACCAGCTCGTCGTCGCCGCTCCAGCGGTGATACTCATCCAGCAGCACCAGGAACAGCGGCGTCGCGTCAGCCGATCCGAAATACGGGGAGTGCGGTCGAGCGCCACTGTCGGTCAGCTCGCCGAAGCGCAGCTCGTGCAGGATCTTCCCCGGCTCGCGTTCGTGGAAGTCATCGCGATCGTGCGGCTTGGGCGGCCGCGAGCACCCGCAGCGTGGTGGCCGCAAGCTCGGGCAGGTATGGCAGCGCCTGGAAGCTCGTGATGATGCTGTCGCGGCCGAACAGCGCCATGAACCACGGCAGCCCGGCCGCCGGCAGCGTCGCGCCCTTGCTGATGTCTGGCGGCAGTCGCAGCGCCCCGAGGTCGCTGAGGCTGGCGTGATAGGTGCGCATCAGCGCGGGGTCGCTCGCGGCGAGCGCGGGAGCGCGAGCGAGCCACCGTTCGAGCTCCACCGATTTGGAGGCGCTCATCGCATCGAGGCTGCCTCGCGCGGCGCGCGGCGCGAACGCCGCCGTGCGCTGCGCGGCCGACGGGGTGATCGTCAGCGTCGTCGACCACGCCTCGCCCGGAGCGAGCGTCACCGAGTAGGCGAACCCCTCGCGCGTGACCGTCGCGCGCTCGCTCGAGGCGACCGTCACCGAGCGGCAGAAGCCGCCTCGCCTGTAGGAGAGCGTAAGCGAGCGAGCGTCGCCTCGGAAAGCGATCTCGCGCGCTTGGACCGCGTCGTCCTTGACCTCGAACATGTCAGCGAAGTCGGTGTCCAGCTCGATCGCGACGCGGATCGCGCTGCTCTCGTGGCGGTGGTTGATGACCGACACCTCCTCCATCCATACGTGGTCGACCAGGCGGCGGCGCATGACCGAGCATGGCGCCTCGTCCTCGGGACCGACACGAGGCGTCAGGAAGAAGCGCGCCGCGAAGTGCTCGGCCTGGTCGAGCCCGAGCAGCTCCAGCGGCGCCTCGTCGACCCTCAGCACCCAGCGCGACAGGAAGCGCGTGTCGTCGCAGAAGAACCCATGCTCGCGGCCATCCTCGCCGCGGATGTCGCCGAGGCGGTCGCTGACCACGAAGGTGCTGCCATCGAGAACGCTGACGGTGCGCTCAGACAAGCGCGACCCTCTGCTCTCGCCGCCGCGCGGCAGCGAGATACGCCGACTCGTAGGCCTCCGCGACGACATCGACGTCACAGTGCTTCGGCGACCCACGCGCGGCAGTCACTCGCGGAGATGCTGTCCAAGGCGGCCGATCGCGGCCGCCATCGCGCGCTCGTCGCGCACGAGGAAGCCCGTGCGCCCGTCGACCACCAGCTCGCTCGCCGCGCCCGCGGGGAACGCGATCACGGGCGTGCCGCACGCGAGCGCCTCGACCATCACCATCCCAAACGGCTCCTCCCAGCTGATCGGCATCAACAGCGCCCGCGCACCGGCGAACAGCGAGCGCTTGAGCGCCGCCACCGACCTCGCCGAGGAAGCTCACGCGATCACCGTCGATATGGGGTGCGACCTCGCGGTCGAAGAACGACTGCTGGCCGGGCTGGATCACGCCGGCGAGCACCAGCGGCACGCCGGCCGCGCGCGCGGCCGCGATCGCACGATGCGGCCCCTTCTCCGCGGTCATGCGCCCGATCCACAGCACGTAGTCCTGCTTGCGCTCCTGCATCGGCCAGCCCCGCACGTCGATCGGGTTCGGGATCACCGCCATCGCCGCGCATCGACTGCGGCGCCTTCGCACGCTGCGCACGACTGATCGCCACCAGCGTCGCCTTGGACTGGTGGCGTGTGTAGAAGGCCGCCGTGGCGTGCGTGAACTGGCCGTGCAGCGTGTGCACCAGCGGCGTGTCCAGCCGGTCGGCCATGCCGAGAGCCGTGAATCCACAGTGATCGTGCACCACGTCGAATCGCAGCGCCCCATGAGCTCGATCGATCGCGGCGAACGCTCGCGCCACGTGATCGACCTCGAACAGCGAGCGCTCGATCTCATCGGGATGGGCCGCCTCGAGCAACGTGACCACCGCGCGCCGTCGATATCGACCCAGGGGCACAGAACAGGGTCACGTCGTTGCCGCGCCGCACGAGCGCCTCGCTCAACACGCTCACCACCGCCTCCACTCCTCCATAGCCCGGCGGCGGCACCGAGATCCAAGGCGGAGCGAGCATCGCCACCCTCAACTCTGCCCCGTCCTCGCGGCGCCGCGCAATCGGCCCTTCAGCTGAGCGCCCATCGCGCGATCAGCGGGAGGGTCGGCGATAAGCGAGGGCGGCAAGCTCATACCTCACATATCTCTGGAGCGCACCAACCACGGCGATGCTGGACACGGCCCGCCTCATTTCGATTGCCCGCGGGCCGCCTGAGAGGCGCCCGTCGGGTATCTGACGACCATAACATGAAACTGATGTCTAGAGTTAGTAGTCTTGTCCTATGGTGCCGGCGCCACCGCCACGCTGGACGTTCCTCACCAACCACGCCCAGGTCCTGATCTGCATCGCCGAAGAGCCGGGCGTGCGCCTGCGCGACGTCGGCGAGCGCATCGGCATCACCGAACGCGCCACCCACCGCATCGTCAGCGAGCTAGCCGACGCCGGCTACATCACGCGCAACCGCACCGGTCGACGCAATTCCTACCTCGTCCATACCGACCTGCCGCTCCCCGACGCGCTCGCACGCAATCAGCGGGTCGGTGACCTGCTCACGATCCTCACAGGCCGCTGATCGCTGCCGGCAGCGATCAGCGGGCGGCGCACGCGTGCAATTGAGAATCGAGCTGACGGGACTTTCCTGAAGACCAGACGCCCCAGCGCCACGCCGCATAGGATGCGCGCATGCGCAAGCGGGCTCGCCAGCGGGCCGCTCGGCTGCGGAGCGGTGCACCGGGCGCGATCTTGGGGGTATGGCGCTCGCCGTCCGATCAGCCCGCCTGGGCGCGTCCGGCGCTGATCGCGCTCGCCGCGGTGTCCGGACTGGCGTATGCGTGGGGGATCGACGGCGCGGCGCTGGAGACCTTCTACGGCGCGGCCGCGCGAAGCATGTCCACGAGCTGGCACGATTTCTTCTTCGGCGCGTTCGACCCAGCGGGCACGGTCAGCATCGACAAGCTGCCGGGCTCCCTGTGGCCACAGGCGCTGCTGCTCCGACTGGTGGGGTTCCATGTATGGGCCCTGGTTGCGCCGCAAGCGATCGAGGGCGTGGCGGCGGTCCTCGTGCTCTATCGCGCGGTGCGGCGTCTGACCGGCCCGCTCGCGGGCATCGCAGCGGCAGCCGTGCTCACGAGCAGCCCAGTGACCGTCGCGTTGAACAGGGGCAACGTCGCTGACTCCCTGCTGATCCTGCTGCTCGTGCTGGCGGCCGACGCCACCACCTCGGCGCTGCTCAGCGGCAGGCTGCGCACGTTGCTGCTCGCGGCGGTGTGGGTGGGACTCGCTTTCCAGGCCAAGATGCTCGTGGCCTGGCTGGTCCTGCCCGCGCTGGCCGGGGCGTACCTGCTGGCCGCGCCCGCGCACGTCCGTGTCCGTGTCGCCCACCTCGCGCTTGCCGCAGTCGTGACCGTCGCCGTGTCGCTCAGCTGGATGACGGTTGTCTCGCTGGTGCCCGCGCATTCGCGTCCCTATGTGGATGGGACGCAGAACGACTCGATCTTCAGCCAGACCTTCCAGTACAACGGCTTCGCGCGCCTTGAACGACGGAACGTGTTCGCGGGAAGTGGCCCTCCCCCGGCGTTCCTGGTGCGGCTCTCCGAAGCGGGCGTATCCCCCGCGCACCAGGTCAAGCCGAGCTGGCACCGGCTGCTCGACGGACTGTTCGGACGCGACGACGGCTGGCTGCTGCCGGCCGCGCTGATCGCCGCGGCGTGCGTCCTCATCAGCCGCCGTCAAGCCGGCCGTCGCGATCCGCTCAGGGCCTCGGTGGTCCTATGGGGCCTGTGGCTGCTGGTGTTCGCGGCCTTCTTCAGCGCGGGTGGCTACCCGAACTCCTACTACGTCGCGGCGCTGGCGCCTGCGACCGGGGCACTGTGCGGAGCCGGTGCGGAGCTGGCGCGAAGAGCGTCCAACCGGACCGCGGCAACGAGCGGGCTCGCCGTCGCGCTGCTGTCCTCGGTTGGCTATGGCATCTACCTCCTGAGAGGAGGAACGGGCGTGCCCGGCTGGCTGATCCCGCTGGCGGCAGTCGTGGGCGTAGTTGGAGCCGCGACGCTGTTGACGGCACGTCGTGTGGGCATCCTGCGATCGCCCACGAGTGCCATCGTGCTTGCGCTGACGTGCGCGCTCTTGCTCCCCGCGGTGGCCTCCGTGCTGATGGTCGTCCGCGGCCTCGGCCCGTTCGCGGCTCCGTACGAGCGCGCGTCCGCGACGGTCTCGCGCGCTTCCGCGCGCCAGGCGCTGCTGGCGGCCTCCCAAGCGATCCAAGAACTCTCCTCCACCTACGGGACGCCGACCGTGCTCGTCACCGACTCCTCGATCCTGGCCGCCCCTTTCATCCTCGCCACCGGCGAGGAGATCCTCCCGATCGGCGGCTATGAGGGCGATGTGCCCGCGCCATCGCTGGCGGATCTGCGCCGCTCGATAGCGGCGGGAGAGCTCCGCGCCTTCCTCGTCCCGGTCCTCAGCAACGACCCGCGCATCGCCTGGATCCACGCCCACTGCCAGCGCCAGGGGGCACAGGAAGAACATACGGCCTCGGCCTCGACAGAACTCTACGCGTGCGGGGCGAGCTGAGCGCTACGCGACCGACGCAGCGCGTGCGGTCTCCCAGCCGCAGCGCTTGGCTCGAGTCCTGCCCTACGCCGCCGCCGCCAGGCCCGCGAGGTCGACGCCGATCACCTTCAGCCGCCGGTTCAGCGCGTTGAAGGCGAACGTGTTGGTTTCCTCCATCGTGTAATCGAGGATCGCGTAGTTCTCGGGGTCTTCGCCCGCGGGCACGAGCACCGCCGCGGCGAGCGGGATCAACTCGGCTGTGCGCGCGGCGATGCGCTTCCTTAGCGCCGGGTCCTTGGCCTTCTCGCGCAGGAACCAAGTGCCGTAGGCGACGTGGCGGTGCTCGTCCCGGGAGATCAGCTTGAAGCCCTCGACCCAGCCCGGGAGGATCCCGTTGCGCTCCATGAAGTCGGTCAGGAACCATTGGCCGGTGAGCGCGAGCGTGCCCTCGATGATCATGTGGTAGAGCGTCACGAAGTCGACCTTCGCCTCGATGTCGCGCGGGTTCTCGATCAGGCGGGCGCCCCAGTCGACGAGCACGCCGTCGAACATCTCGATGAACGCCGGGTTGAGGTCCGCGCGCGCCTGGCGCAGGCGGTCCTCGAAGGTCCCGTCGATGCCGAGCACCTGCTCGTAGAAGCGGTTGAAGTGCTGGGCGTGGCGCGCCTCGTCGACCTGCTGGGTCGTCAGGAACGCCTCCTCGCTCTGGCTCTCATACGCCATCACCAGGCCTGAGAACTGCGTCGTCACGCGCTCCTCGCCGATGAAGAACGAGGACAGGTTCCACGCCAGCCTTTCTCGCAGCTCGGCGTCCATCGCCTGCCAGTCGCGCCGGTCCTGCTCCAGGTCGATCGTGTGCGACTGCCAGTTCTGGCGCTCCCACAGCTCATACAGCTGCTGCGGGGTCATCAGCGTGACCGACGACAGCTTCGACTCGTCGGAGATGGTGCCGACATCCCCCTGACTGGTCAGATCGAGAAGCGAGGGCATGGTCTAGCGAATCCTCCTGGCGCCGGGGTGGGGGCGGGTGTGTCTGCGGCGAACATACTCGCTCTGACGAGCTCAAGCCGGCCGGCCGCGGCGCCGATGCGGAGGTATGCGCCGACGTCTGCGCGAGAATGCCCTGTGCGCGCTGCTCGCCGCGGGCGGCTGCGCAACCATGGCGTGGCTGGGCCTGGACGGGTTTGCATGGAACGACTACGAAGTCGAGGCGCGGCCCGCCTACGACGCGCTCACACATGGACATCTCATCGGCTTCCTGCGGCTCGCGCCCGCCTACGGCGGCTCGCTGATCGAGCGTGCGCCGTTCGCGCTGCTGCCGGACCTGTGGGGCGGCGGCTC
The DNA here is from genome assembly GCA_963826985.1 of uncultured Solirubrobacteraceae bacterium. Taxonomy (GTDB): domain Bacteria; phylum Actinomycetota; class Thermoleophilia; order Solirubrobacterales; family Solirubrobacteraceae; genus Palsa-744. The sequence continues at coordinate 611,927 of CAWGYW010000002.1, read as the reverse complement.
GCTCGCCGTCTACCGGATGGCCGCGCTCCCATGCCTGCTGGCCGCCGCCGCGCTGGGCGTATGGCTCGTCTCGCGTATGCGCTCTCAGAGGCGCTCGACGCTCGCGCGCGCGGTCGCGCTGGGCGTGTGCGTCGCCAACCCGATCACGCTGCGCGCGCTGGAACTCGGACATCCGGAGGAGCTGCTTGGGGGCTGCCTGTGCGTCGCGGCCGTGCTGCTCGCCGCCCGCTCTGCGAACGGCCGCGATCGCTCGCTGCTGGCGGGCATCCTCCTCGGGGTGGCGGTCGCCAACAAGGACTGGGCACTCGTGGCCGCGGGACCGGTGCTGCTGGCGCTGCCGCCCGCGCGCAGACTCCGATGCCTGCTTGCCGCGACCGCAACCGCCGTGGTGGTGCTTGCGCCGCTCGTGCTAGTCAGCTCGGGGAGCTTCGTGTCGAACACCGCCGCAGCCGCCGCCCCAGCGGCCAGCTTCATCTTCAAGCCGTGGCAGCTGTGGTGGTTCTTCGGCCACCACAGCGCGCTCGCACTGGGACCGACCGGTCGACCGCAGCCGGGTTACCGGGTCGGGCCGGCGTGGGCGGGCGCCATCAGCCACCCGCTGATCCTCGCGAGCGCGATGATGCTGGCCGCCGCGCTGTGGACGCGAAGCCGTCGGGCGGCGCTGGGCGAACAGCGGGCGCTGCTGGCGCTGACACTCGCGCTCCTGCTTCGCTGCCTGCTCGACACCTGGGACGAAAGCTATTACCTGCTGCCGTTCGTGCTCGCCCTGCTCGCATGGGAGCTGAGCGTGGATACCCGCCGTCCCCCCGTGCTCGCACTCGCCGGCAGCGTGCTCACGTGGATCAGCTTCCAATGGCTGCAGCTGCATGCCTCCGCCGATACCCAGGCGGTGTTCTTCCTGGCCTGGTCGGTCCCGCTCGCCGCCTGGCTGGGCGTGCGCCTGTTCGCCGCCAGCCAACCCACGGACGCGCCAGACCGCGCACCAACGGGCTCAGCCCGTGCCTATGAGAGGACCGTCAGCGCCTTGGGCAAGCCCGTGAGCACCTCGTGAGCGTCCTCGCGCACGACGACCAGGTCCTCGATCCGCACGCCCAGCACGCCCGGCAGATACACGCCGGGCTCGACCGTCACGACGTTGCCAGCCAGCAGCGGCTCATCGCCGGCGGTCCGCGACAGGCGCGGGCCCTCGTGGATCTCCATGCCGACGCCGTGACCGAGGCCGTGACCGAACTCCTCGCCGCGGCCGGCCTGCTCGATCACAGCGCGCGCGACCGCGTCCACCTCGCGCCCGTTCGGTCCTGACTTGACGGCCCCCAGCCCACGTTCCTGGGCGCAGAGCACGAGCTCGTAGACCTCGCGCGCCTGTGCGGAGATCCCCTCGCCGGTGGCGTACGTGCGCGTGCAGTCGGAGCAGTAACCCTCGTGCAGGGCTCCCCAGTCGATCGTCACGAGCACGTCGCGGGCGATCGCCTGCGCGCGCGGTACCGCGTGCGGGAGGGCGCCGTGGGCGCCTGCGGCCACGATCGACGGGAAGCTCGGCGCCCGTGCGCCGAGGCGGCGCATGCGCAGCTCCAGATCGAGCGCGACCTCCTGCTCGCTGCGACCGACGAGGCCGTCTTCGAGCACGCCGCGCAGCGCCTCGTCGGCGAGCTCGCTCGCCGCGCGGATGCGCTCGATCTCGCCCGCGTCCTTGACCGCGCGCAGCCGCTCGACCGCGCCCGCTTGGGGGACGAGCTGCCAACGCTCGCCCAGCAGCTCGGCCAGCTGCCGGTGAACCTTGACGGTCACCTGCGCGTCGTCGAAGCCCAGCCGGCCGCTCTGGCGCTCGAGCGTCGTGGCGAGGGCCTCGAGCAGCTCGCCGGCGACGATCTCGCGCTCGAAGGCGTCGGGCACCTGCTCGGCCGACTGCGTCGCGTAGCGGAAGTCGCTGAAGAAGCGGTGGGCGCCGAGCCTCGCGCGCGCCTGCTCGCCCACTACGAGCACGAGCGCGTGGCTGCCGGTGAAGCCGGTCAGGTAGCGCACGTTCACGAGCGAGTCGACGAGCAGCGCGTCGAGCTCGAGCTCCTCCAGCTGGCCCGCCAGCCGCTCGACCCTCGAGGCGCTCACGTCGCCGCCCCCCGCCCGAGCTGATCGCGCAGCGCGACGAGCGCGTCGCGGTAGCCCTCGGGCCCGCGTCCGGAGATCGTCGCAAAGCACAGCTCGCCGATCACCGACACGCGCCGCCAGGGCTCGCGGTTCTGCACGTCTGACAGGTGGATCTCGAGCGCCGGCAGCCCGGCTATCTCCAGCGCATCGCGGATCGCCCACGCGTAGTGCGTCCACGAGCCCGGGTTCAGCAGGATCGCGTCGGCCCCGGCGGACGGTCCTCTCAGTGAGTGCAGGTGCTCGACGAACTGCCCCTCGTGGTTGGTGTGAAAGAAGCGCGTGACGAGTCCCAAGGAGCGCGCGTCGGTGTCGATCTGCTGCTCGAGCTCGGCGAGCGTGAGCGTGCCGTAGAGCAGCGGATCGCGCCGTCCGAGCTGATCGAGGTTGACGCCGTGCATCACCTCGATGCGCTTGCCAGGAGCGCTCACGCGACGAGCTCCGCGACGGCCGCACGAACGTCCTCGGGCGCGACCTCGCAGCCGAACTCGACCTCGCCCGGAGCCCGCACGAGCACGAACGGGACGCTCGCCCCCACGCGCTTCTTATCGCGAGCGATCGCCTCGATCACGTCGTCGAGCGTAGCGCCCGCGAGCGCCACCGGCAGCCCGCGCGCGAGCATCAGCCCGCGTACCTGCTCGCGCAGCTGCGCCTGCCCGGAGAGCGTCAGCGCCGCGAGCAGCCCGAGCCCGACCGCTTCGCCGTGGCGGTAGTGCCCGTAGCCGCTGGCGGTCTCGATCGCGTGGCCGACCGTGTGCCCGAGGTTGAGCACCTGGCGGCGCCCACCATCGCGCTCGTCGGCGGCGACGACCGCGAGCTTCGTGCGCGCGCACGCGAGGATCACGCGCTCGTCCACCTCGCCGCCTTCGGAGACCGCCTGCCACAGCCAGCCGCCCGCGATCAGCGCGGTCTTCAGCACCTCCACCCAGCCCGCCGCGAGCTCCGCGGCGGATAGCGTCGCGAGCGCGTCCGGATCGACGAGCACGCCCGCCGGCTGGTGGTAGGCGCCGACATAGTTCTTGGCCTGTGGCAGGTCCACCCCGGTCTTGCCGCCGTAGGCGGAGTCGACCTGCGCGACGAGCGTGGTGGGCACGTGCACGACCGGTATGCCGCGCTGGTATGTGGCCGCGCAGAAGCCCGCCAGGTCGCCGACGACGCCGCCGCCGAGCGCCACCACGTGATCCGCGCGAGTGATTCCAGCCTCGACCAGCGCCTCCCAAACCGATTCGGCGCTCGCGAGCGTCTTGCTGGCCTCCCCGGGCGCGATCGCGAGCGCGCCCGCCAGCTCGCCGAGGCGGTCGGGGTAGAGCGCGAGGACGCTCTCGTCGCTCACGCAGAATGCGCGCGAACGCGAGCGATCGAGCGGCCAGAGCGCCGCCAGGAGCCCGGCATCGCCGCTATCCAGCAGCCCGCGAGCGACATACACCGGGTATTCGCCCGACGCGGAGCTCGCCCACAGCAGGCGTGTCTGACCCGGCGCCGCGGCGAGCGCGCGCAGGGCATCCAGCGCACGCGGCGCCCCGCCTGCGGCAAGCGCCGGCAGGAACGCGTCGGCGAGCTCTTCGTAGAGCCCGCGACGGCTCGCGTGCAGCGCGAGGAACTGCTCGAGCTCGCGCGCGAGCGGGCGCTCCTGCCCACCCTCCTGCGCGCGTACGCGCTCCCACGCGACGTCCGGCTCGACATCGAGCAGCACGGTCACGTGCGCGGCCAGCGCCTCGCGCACGCGCTCGGACCCGATGCTGCCGCCGCCGAGCGCGATCACCGCATCCGCGCCGGCCCCGCCCAGCAGCCCGCACACCAGCTCCTCCTCGGCCGCGCGGAACGCCGCCTCGCCGCGTAGCTCGAACTCGCGGGCGAGCGGATGGCCGAAGCGCTCCGCCAGCAGCGCGTCGCTGTCGAGCGCCTCGCGGCCGAGCGCCTCGGCGAGCTCGCGGGCCGCGGTCGACTTGCCCGCGCCCATGAAGCCGATCAGGACGTATGCCATCCGATCCGGTCTGCGTAGGCGCCGACGGCCTGAAGCACGTCGTCCACGTGATCGCCGCCGAACTTGCGACGGTAGGCGTCGGCGAGCACGAGCGCGACCATCGCCTCGCCGACGACGCCAGCGGCGGGGACCGTGCAGGAGTCCGTGCGCTCACGCAGCGCCTGCGCGGGCTCGTGCGTCTCGGTGTCGACCGAGCGCAGCGGCTTGGTGAGCGTCGGCAGCGGCTTCATCGCGCCGCGCACGATCAATGGCAGACCGTTGGTCATGCCTCCCTCGAGCCCGCCCGCGCGGTTGGTCTCGCGGTAGTAGCCCTGCGCTTCGGAGTAGAAGATCTCGTCGTGGGCCTGCGAGCCCGGCAGCCCGGCGATCGCGAACGCGTCGCCGATCGATGCGCCCTTGATCGCCTGGATCGAGCACAGCGCCATCGCCAGGCGCCCGTCCAGGCGCTCCTCCCAGGAGATGTGCGAGCCAAGCCCGGGCACGAGGCCGAACGCCTGCACCTCGAACACGCCCCCGAGCGACTCGTTGGCCTTGCGCAGCTTGTCGATCTCGCGCACCATCGCCTTCGCGGCGTCGGCGTCCAGGCAGCGCACGGGCGAGTCGTCGACCCCAGCGAAGTCGGCATCGGTGAGCGCGCGCTCACGCTCGGGCGCGTGCACCGAGGCGATCTGGATCACGTGCGAGCGCACGCTCACGCCCAGCGCCCGCAGGAACGCCTTGCACACGCCGCCGCCGGCCACGCGCGCGGCGGTCTCACGCGCGGAGGCGCGCTCGAGGATGTTGCGCACGTCGCTGTGCTTGTACTTCTGCGTGCCAACCAGATCGGCGTGTCCCGGACGCGGCAGGTGCACCTCGGCGGCTGCTTCGGCGACCGGCCAGGGGTTCATCCGCTCCTCCCAGTTGGCGTAGTCGCGGTTTGCGACCTGTAGCGCGATCGGGCCACCCAGCGTGCGTCCGTGGCGCACGCCGCCGCTGATCTCGGCGCTGTCGCGCTCGATCTTCATGCGCCCGCCGCGGCCGTGGCCGAGCTGGCGCCGCGCCATGTCGCGGTTGAGGTCCTCGGGCGAGAGCTCAAGGCCCGCGGGCAGCCCCTCGACGATGCACGTCAGGCCCGGGCCGTGCGACTCGCCGGCGGTTGTCAGACGGAGCTCCACGGCTCCTAGCTTATTTGTGCAGGGCGCCTAGCGCCGGTGGCGCCGGCGAGCGGCGGCGTGGGCGTGCGCGCCGAACAGCGGATGCCCGGCGAACACGAGCACGCCCGCCCGCGCGGAGTAGCGCAGGCCGGGAACCGCGTCGAGCCCGGCGTGGCTGAGGAGTTCGCGGCCGGCCTTGGACTCGTTACGCAGCATGTTCTTGACCGCTGCGCTGGTGGCTTCGCCGGAGACGATGCTGACGATCCGCAGTTCGTAGGTGACGGGCTGACCGGTGGCGGAGATGTATTCGAGGTCCTCCGATTGGCCGGGCTGCAGGTCGATCGCTTCGCACTGCGAGGCGTTGGGTCGGCAGGTGGCGTTGCCGTGCAGGATCGCTTCGCTGACGAGCGTGAAGATCGCGGTCTTGCCGCCGGCGGTGACGCCCCTGAACACGATCAGCGGCTGCTTGGCGGACGGCAGCGGTGCAAGCAGCTGCAGGTTCTCATACGGCGTCAGCTGCACCGTCTGGGCGGTGGCGCCAGCGGGAAGCACACCGAACAGCACGGCCACGTGGTAGAGGGTCGCCGGCTTCGACGGCTTGGAAGGCTTCGACGGTGTGGCGGGCGTCGCCGGGCTCGAGCCGCCGGAGCTCGAGGAGGACGAGCTCGAGTTCGTGCTCGAGGAGCTCGTGCCGGTCGAGCTTGTGCTGGCGGCCGTCTTTGCCTTCGGTTCTGGAAGAGGCTTGAAGGGGTCGTGGACCGCTCCCCCGCTCTGTGTGGAGGAGCCGCCGGTCGTCTCGGCAACGGCCTTTTCCGGGCTCGTCTGGCTGATCGCGACGCCCGAGGAGGCGGCGGGGGGAGCGCTGGCCAGTGTGGTCGTCGGCGTGGCGCTCGAGCCACCGCCGATCACGACGTAGGCGATCGCGGCCACCAGCCCGACGGCGACCAGCGCGACGAGCGGCAGCAGGCGGCGATCGAGCAGATCCGCCTTCAGGGAGCTCAGGAAGTCGTTCATGGGTTGACCCTCACGATCGCGGGCGCATTTGCAGAGCTGGCGCTCGATGTACTCGAGGCGGGGCTCGCGCCGGAGCTTGCCGCGGATGCGCCGCTACCGACGCCGGTGAGACTCTGGCTGGCTGGCAGCACGTATGCGGTCGCGGTGATCGAGCCGGTGAGTTTGCCCGAGGCACTCTTGCCGACTTCGGGGCCGTTGCCGCTGGGTGCGAGCCTGACGCTCTCGATCGTCAGCAGGCGGCCATTGACCTGGAGATTCCCCGAGGCGCTGAGCGTCGCGAAGTCGGTGAGCTGGCTGAAGAGGTGTTCAAGGTCGAAGTAGCTGCCTTCGAAGGTGAACGTGAACGGCAGGTTGGTGAAGCTGGCGGGGGCGCTGCCGCTGCCGCTGCCGGTGCCGCTGCCGCTGCCGCTGGAGCCGTCGGCGATCGACGCGAATTCAACGTTCTTCTCGTGGGACGCTCGCGCGAGCTGGTCGATCAACGACGGCACTTCCTGGCTGGGAGGCACAGCTTTCCCAAGGCTCACGACCGCGGCGTAGGCCGCCGCGTACTGCGACTGCGCGGCGCGCGCGCTCGCTACCTTGCCTTCGGCGCTCGCAAGCTGCGCCTGGTCGGTGGCGACTTCGGCGCTCAGCTGGCTCGCCTGCTTGCGCTCCGGTGAGACGACGAGCATCCACGCTGCCGCGAGGACCACCGCGACGACCACGCCGATGACCACGATGCGATCGCGCCCGGTCATCTCGCGCTCACCCCAGAGCTCGTGGCTGGTGCTGCGGTCGCGGGCGCGCCCGTCGAGTCCGAGACGGTGCTGGTCGCGGCCGTGACCGTCGAAGCGGCCGGAAGCGGATCGAATACGACCGTGGCAGAGAACGTCGGATCGTGCGCGGGACATCCGCCGCCGGCGCCGCCGCCGCTGGAGGAGGCGCCGGTGGTCGAGCTCATGAGCGTGACTTCCTTGACACCGTCGATCAGGCGCAAGCGCTCGAGCGTCAGCGCGACCTCAGACTGGCTGGTGGCGCATCCCGCGAGCGAGAACGTCGGCACGCTGCCGGCCGGCGTCGCCGAGGTGACCGCGCCGCCCGCGGCCGCGCTCGACGCGCTGGAGCTCGATGCGCTCGCGCTCGATGCGCTCGAGCTCGCACCGCTGGTGCTCGTGGAGGCGCACTCGTGCCCCGGTGCCGATCGTGCCGCCGAGCGAGGTGATCGATGCTTGGGCCGGTAGCACCCGGCCGAACTCGTGCAGGACGTGGGCCCAGTCAAAGCGCGAGTCCACCAGCGCCTCGACGGCCTGCGTGCGCTGTTCGCGCAGCGCGATGAAGCTCGTGTAGGGCGCGAGCCGTTCGGCGGCGACCTGCGCCTGCTGCGCCTGCGCCGTCACGGAGGCGACCTTTGCGCGTGCGCTCGAGATCTGATGGTCGGCGCTGCCATAGACGAAGGCCATGAGCGCGAGCCCGGCGATCAGTACGAGCACCGCGTAGGCACCGCCCTGCGAGCGCCCGGCGCCGACCGGCTGACCGCTGCGCTGTTCGGCGGGGATCAGGTTGACGGCTCTCATTGCGGAGCCTCCGCGGCGGCAAGGCCGGTCGCGACCGCCAGCCTGTGCGGGGAGACGCTCGAGCCGAGCCCTCCGTCGGGCAGGCGCACCTGCTGGCAACGCACCTCGACGCCAAGCGAAGCCTGGAGCGCCTCGGCGAATCCGGGGATGTCCTGCGCGCAGCCGCTCATGACGACGTGTGAGACCTCGCCCCCGCCCTCCTGGGAGCGATGGAAGTCGAGCGAGTTGCGAACCTCGCCGGAGATGTCGCGGATGCCGTTATCGAGCACGGCGCGCAGGTCCTCATCTGACTGAGGCGCCTGCGCCTCTGGGACCACGTCGACGGCGGCCAGCTCCTCATAGCTCATCCCGCGCTCGCTCTGCTCAGCCTCGTCGAGACTCTGGGGCTGCTCCTCCGCGCCGGGCGTCCGCTGGAGCCCTCCGCCCTCGAGCGCGATCTCCTCGGGCTCGTGCGTCGGCGCGAGCTGATGCTCGACCGCGGCGCGGTACGTTGAGGTCAACGGCCGCGAGCAGGGCGCGGGCGTCGGTCAGGGCGATGCTGCGACGCTCGGCCAGCTCGCTGGCCATCCCCTCAAAGCCGCTGCCGACGACGCGCGTGAAGCGACACACGGTGCCCTCGGCGATCGCGAGGTTGGTCAACCCGTCGACGTTCAGGTAGAGCACGCGGCCGGTCTGCTCGGGTTCGGCGCGGTAGAGCGAGCGGATCAGCGCGAAGGCCGACAGGTCGACCCCCTCCGCCGATCAGGCCGGCGCGGCGCACCGCTGCGAGCAGCCGTTCGATCATGTCGCGCTGGGCGGCGACGAGCACCACACGCTGGCGCGGGCCGGCGGGCGTGTCGACGATGCCGAGCGGATGGAAGTCCATGACGGCGTTGTTGAGCGGCATCGGCACCTGGTCCTGGGCCTGGAAGTTGACGGCGGCGGCGAGTTCCTTGTGGTCGGTCACCGGGGGCAGCTCGAGCGTGCGCAGCACGGTGCGCTGGTTGGCGACGCCGACGCGCACGCGCTTGCTCAGGCCGCTGCTTGCGAACAGCTCGCGCAGCGCCTCGCTGAGGGCGTCCTCGTCGATGACTTCGCCGTCACGCACCGAGTCGGCCGGCAGTGCCACGGTGGCGGCCCGCTCGGCGACGATCGAGCCGTTGACGCGCGCCTGGACCGCCGCGACGAAGCCCGGCTGGATGTCCAGGCCGACGAGATCCTCGTCGGAGCGACGGCCGAGGCTGAGGGGGATCCTCAGGTTCAGTGAGGGGATTCGTGTGGGGAGGAGTCGCATCTCGGGTGTGGCGCTTCAGACAGCGGGCGGATCATCCGCACGTGGGGTATCGGCGGCAAGCCCGCGGCGCTTTAGTGAAGGAAGTGGTTGACGTAGACATCGACGAGCGGATGCCCGACGAACACCGCGAGCAGTGCCCCGAGCGCGAGGAACGGGCCAAACGGGACGGCGGTCTTGCGACCCGCCTGCGCACCCTTGCGCGCGATCACGACGATGCCGAACCCGACCCCTGCGAGCAACGCGACCAGCAGCGCCGGCGCGACGCTCGCGCCGAGGAACAGCCCCATCATGCCGGCAAGCTTGACGTCGCCCATACCCATGCCTCCGGGATAGGCCAGCGCGGCGATCAGCAGAAAGCCGCCGGCACAGGCAGCCGGCGATCAGGCGTCCGGGCTCGCCGGCGGGATCGAGCGCGAGCCCGATCGCGAGCGCGAGCACGCGTTCCGAGGCGCCGTGAGCTTGTTCGGAATGATCCGATGCTCGAGGTCGATCAGCGCTGCGGGGACGACCAGCAGGATCAGCACCACGCTCAACGCAATGCCGGCGGCCGAGTTGTGTGCGAGCACGGCGCCCACGCACAGCGCGGCGGTGAGCGCCTCGACGAGCGGGTAGCGGATCGAGATGGAGGCGCCGCAGCTGCGGCAATGGCCGCGCAGCGCCAGCCAGGAGAGGATCGGGATGTTGTCGTAGGGCTTGATCTGGGTGCCGCAGGCGGGACAGTGCGACGGCGGGGCTCGACGATCGACTCGTGGCGGGGTAGGCGGTAGACGACGACGTTCAAGAACGAGCCGAAGATCGCTCCGAGGACGCCGGCGAAAGTTGCCTCCATACGCAACTGATCGACCGCAGCGTCACGCGCCTTGAGGCCCGAGTCCCGATCGACCTTCGTCAGACCCGGAGCGCTTGGCTCGAGACCTGGCCGCAGCCTGAGATCCCGTCTCTACCAGGTGCTGCTCGAGTTGGCGTGGCCTGGGCAGCCTTTGCTTGTGCTCGTGCACGCGTGCGTCACTTCGCCTTCTTTGTTGCGTGTCACGGTGTAGACGTCTTTGGTGTTCTGCGCTTCAACCGAGACGCTGTAGCCTTTACCTTCTTCGGCGATCGTCGGTTCTTTCAGCGCCGCTTCTTTTTCGTTGGTTCCGACGTTCAGCGAGGGCTCGATTTCGTGCAGCTTCGTTTTGGTCCCGCCGGTGTAGAGACCACCGTTTTCTGTCGCGTAGGTCTCCATCGCCGTCTGCGCGGTCTGCGCCATCGTCTTGGCCGAGGAGTCGTACGCCTTGCTCTTCTGGCTCAGGAACGCCGGGATGGCGATCGCGGCCAGAATGCCGATGATCAGGATCACGACCAGAAGTTCGATAAGGGTGAAACCACCCTCGCCGGCACTGTGCTGTCGTATGGAGCTCAAGGCGGAGATCTCCTTGTTTCGGGGTGGTTGACGCCGAATCGATCGAGAGACGCGACGGACGCCCGCAACGATCGCTCGTATCGGTGGTATCGGTGCAGGTGGTATCGGTGCAGAGGCGGCGAAGCTTTAGGTGCGAGCTCGGCGCAGAACGACCAGAGGCGGCTCCGGAGGGCCGCCTCTGGTCACTGCTCTATCAGATCCTGAGCGTTTGGCTCAAGAGCTTGCTGCTACCAGGTGCTGCTCGAGTTGGCGTGGCCTGGGCAGCCGTTGGTTGTGCTCGTGCACGAGTGCGTCACTTCGCCTTCTTTGTTGCGTGTCACGGTGTAGACGTCTTTGGTGTTCTGCGCTTCAACCGAGACGCTGTAGCCTTTACCTTCTTCGGCGATCGTCGGTTCTTTCAGCGCCGCTTCTTTTCGTTGGTTCCGACTGTTCAGCGAGGGCTCGATTTCGTGCAGCTTCGTTTTGGTCCCGCCGGTGTAGAGACCACCGTTTTCTGTCGCGTAGGTCTCCATCGCCGTCTGCGCGGTCTGCGCCATCGTCTTGGCCGAGGAGTCGTACGCCTTGCTCTTCTGGCTCAGGAACGACGGGATGGCGATCGCGGCCAGAATGCCGATGATCAGGATCACGACCAGAAGTTCGATGAGGGTAAAACCACCCTCATCTCCGCGTGCGCTGGCGCAGTGATTAAGCATGAATCCTCCTAGGATCCGGTTTTGGGCGCCAGCCCTCGGTAATCGCCTCGATCGGCGATGCGTCCCCCTCTCGAGAGCCGCCGGCTTTGCTACGCACCCTTGGATGCTTGCCTTGGCACCTCGGCACTGGCTCTGTTAGCGGCTGGATCGACCGGCGCGCTGGCGACCTTTACAGCTGCACGAGAGCTTGGACGGATGGTGCTCGCGGGCTTCCCGCCTTCGCGGCAGGCCGCGTCGGAACGCGGGTCCGCCTGCGCAGGCGGCCGGCTGCCCGCCTTCGCGGCAGGCCGCGAAGGCGCGGCAGGTCCAGGCGTCAGGCGGCCGGCTCGCTCGGGCTGGCCGCGGCGTCCTCGCCGTCCCTGGCCAGCCAGCGCGCCTGCGCGTCGATCCCGGGGACGCGCTCGCCGCTGCCGGCGCACCATGGGCACGTGAGCTCGCTGGGCGTGCCGCCGAGGTTGGAGATCACCTGGCCGCTGCCGCGACAGGCCATACACTCCCGCGGCTCATGAGCCGCCGGTGCCTGAACCTCGCTGTCGCTGTCTGCGCTTGCCACGAGCCGATCACACTAGCGTTCCGCGCGTGAGAGGACGCGGACGTGCAGCGGAGTGGGCGGTCGTGGCGGCGATCACGCTCGGCGCAGCGGTGTTGCGCCTGCTGCACATCGGCCAGGTTCCACCGGACCCGTTCTACGACGCGGCCGTGCGCAGCATGGAGCTCTCCTGGCACAACTTCTTCTTCGGCGCGTTCGAGCCGGGTGGCAGCGTCTCGATCGACAAGCCGCCGATCGACCTGTGGCTGCAGGTGATCAGCGTGAAGCTGCTGGGCTTCAGCTCCACCACGCTGAAGCTGCCCGAGGCGTTCGCCGGCACCGCGTCGGTGCCGCTGCTGTACGTGACGTGCGGCGGATGTGGAGCGCGGCCGGCGGGCATCGCCGCCGCGGCGGCGATGGCGGTGCTGCCGATCGAGGTGATCACCGCGCGCAGCGACACGATGGACGCGGTGATGATGCTCGCGCTCGTGCTCGCACTGCTCGCGGTGGTGCGCGCGAGCGAGACCGGGCGCGTGCGCTGGCTGTTCGCCGGCGCCGCCGCGTTGGGCGTGGCATTCGACGTGAAGCTGCTGGAGTCGCTGGTGGCGCTGCCGGGGATCGCCGCGTTTGCCTATCTCGGCCTGCCCGGCTCGCGGCCGCGACGGCTGTTGCGCGTTGGCGCGGCCGGCGCGGTGTACGTGGTCGTGGCGCTGGCGTGGCTGACCGCGACGCTGCTGTTCCCCGCACACGATCGCCCGTACGCGATCGGCTCGACCAACGGCAGCGCGTGGAACGCGGCGTTCGTGTTCAACGGCAGCGACCGCCTCGGCGGGAAATCGCCCGAACCCGGCGCGACGGCCTTCGAAGCCAGCCAGCACTACCCGGTTGCCACCCAGGAGGAGCGCGACCACATCCCGATCGTGCCGCCCTCCGCGACGAGGCTGCTCGCGCGCGTCGGCCCGCTGTCGGGCGAGCGCCTCGGCCTCGAGCTGCTCGTCGCGCTGCTGCTGGGGATCCCGGCGCTGCTCTGGGGTCTGCGCGAACACGGCGAGCCGCGCGCGATCCGGGCGAGTGCCGGTTCGCGACGGTCCCGCCGGCGAGCTTGGACGGCGGCTGCGCCGCGCGAGCGCCGGCGGGCTCGCGCTGTGGATGCTCGCCGGCATCGTCCTGTTCAGCCACATGGTGCGCCTGCACCCGCGCTACGTCGAAGGCTTCACGCCGGCGGTCGCGGCGATGCTCGGGATCGGCCTCGCGTGGGCGCTCGCGACGCCGGGCGCTGGCACGGGGCCGGGCGCCGTGCCTGCGGACGACGGCTCCGCGCGCCTGCGCCTGGCGCTGCTGGCGGTGACGCTTGCGATCGCCGTGTACTACGCGGAGCGCCTGCTGTACGGGACGCCCGGGGAGTGGTGGATCGCGCTCGCGGGGGCGCTCGGCGCGATCGCGTGCGCCGTGCTCGCCCGCGTGCCGCGCGTGCCTGCGCGCCTGCGCTCGCTGCTGGCGCCGGCCGGCGCGATGGCGCTCGCGCTCGTGGCGGTGCTGGCGATTCCGCTGAAGGCCGACCTCACGGCGATCAAAGACCGCGTCAGCGACGCCGGCCTCGTCGGCGAGCTGCCGGGCAGCCAGCAGCGCCCGCTGAGCGCCTACCTGCTCGCCCACCAGGACGGCGCGCGCTACGAGGTGGCGGCCGAGTCGGCCACCGCGATCGGCTCGCTGATCGTGCAGGACGCCCGCCCGGTGCTCGTGCTGACCACCTACGATGCGCGCGTGTTCACCTCGATCGCCAAGCTGCAGCAGCTGATCGCCGCAGGGCAGGTCCGCTACGCCTTCCTGAACACGTTCTGCACGAGCGAAGCCCCGTCGGTCAACCCCGCCTGCTCGGCACCGGTCGAAGTGGGTGCGCGCGCACGGAACCGACGTCTCGTTCAAGGCGGGCCTGCCGCAGGGCGGCCTGCTGTACCTGCTGCCCGGAGCGAGGCCGTGAGCGCGCCGTTCGGAGCGCGAGCGCCTGCAGGCGCTCGCGCGACGGCGCCCGCGACGCGGGCCGGCTGGCGCTCGACACGGAGTTCATGGGCGAGGGCCGCTACCGCACGCTGCTGTGCCTGATCCAGCTCGCGATCCCCGCATCCTCCCCGGAGAGGGAAAGCGAGGACGCGGGCGAGCGCATCCTCGTCGTCGACCCGCTGCCCGAGGACTTCGACGGCTCCGCGCTCGCGGAGGTGCTCGCCGACCCGGCGATCGCAGATCGTCGTGCACGCCGGGCGCCAGGACATCGCGCTCGTGCGCCGGCGCTCTGACACGGAGGTGCGCAATGTGTTCGACACGCAGGTCGCGGCCGGCTTCGCCGGGCTGGGCGCGCAGGTCCTCATACGACTCGCTGCTGGCCGAGGTGCTGGGCCTGCGCGTGGCCAAGACGGCGAGCTTCACCCGCTGGGACGCGCGCCCGCTCTCACCGCGAGCAGCTCGCGTACGCGCGCGAGGACGTCGTGCACCTGCTGGAGCTGGCGAGCGAGCTCGAGCGCCGCCTGGACGAGCTCGGCCGCCTGCAGTGGGCGCGCGAGGAGTGCGAGCCGCTGGCGCTCTCGAGCGACGAGCGCGACCTCGAGACGATCTTCGCGCGCCTGCCGCGCAGTCGCGACGCTGAACGCGTCCGCACGCCCGATCGCGCGCGAGCTCGTGCGCTGGCGCGAGCAGACCGCCGCGCGCCACGACCGCCCCGTGCAGAGCGTGCTCGGCGACGCCACGCTGTGGAGATCGCCAAGCGCAAGCCGTCCTCGCGCGCCGAGCTGGAGAAGATCCGCGGCGTCGGCTCGGTCGCCGGAGGGCGCCGCGCGGAGGACCTGCTGGACGCGGTCCGCCGCGGGCGCGAGCAGCCGCCCGACCCGCCGCCGCGATCGACGCGCGCACCCGCACCCAAGCCCGACGACGCTCCCGCTCGTGGCGCTCGCCGAGGCGCTGCTGCGCGCCCGTGCCCGCGAGGCCGGCCTCGCCTACGAGCTGCTGGCCGCCCGCGCGGACCTACAGGCGATCGTCGCCGCCGCGCGTGCGAGCGGCGACGAGGCCGACGTGCGCACCCTCAAGGCTGGCGCCGCGAGCTGGCTGGAGCCGAGCTGCTGGAGCTGCTCGAGCGAGGCGACGTGTCGCGTGCAGATCTGTGACGGCAGGCGACGCGACCGGATCGCACCGGTCCCGGCGCGAGCGAAGGATCGAGCTCCGCGAAGGCGGAGTCGAGCCGAGCATTATTCGATGTCGGTTGTAGACTTCGAACAGCGGCAGGTACATCGAGATCACGATGAAGCCGACCATCGCGCCGATCACGATGATCATGATCGGCTCGAGGATCGAGGTCAGCGCCTTGACCGACGCTTCGACCTGTTCCTCGTAGAACTCGGCGATGCGGTCGAGCATCTCGTCCAGCGCACCGGTTTCCTCGCCGACGCCGACCATGTGGGTGACCATCGCGGGAAGATCGGCGCCTGCGCGAGCGGCGCGGCGATCGTGCCGCCGCGCTTGACCGAGGCGATCACGCCGTCCATCGACTTCCTCGACGGCGAGTTGCCGCCGGTGCGCCCGGTGATCTCGAGCGCCTGCAGCAGCGGCACGCCGGCGGCGGTCAGCGAGGCGAGCGTGCGCGACCAGCGCGCGACGGCGACCTGCTGGACGATCGTGCCGATCTTCATCGGCACGTGCAGGCGGAAGTGGTCCCACTGTCGGCGCCCCCAGGTCGTTTTCTTCCACTTGATGAAGGTGACGATCGACGACACCGGTGCCGCCGAACATCGCCCACCAGTAGCTGGTGACGATCTTGCGACATCAGCACCGAGACCTGCGTCAGCTTCGGCAGTTCGCCGCCGAATTCCTTGAACACGCCCTCGAACACGGGCACGAGGAACGCGACGAGCGCCATCATCACGCCGATCGCGAACGATGACCACGAGCGCCGGGTAGATCATCGCCGATTTGACCTGGCGGCGCAGGGCGGCGTCCTTCTGCAGCTGGTCGGCGACGCGCTACGAGCGCGTCCTCGAGCACACCACCGGTCTCCCCGGCCTGCGTCATCGCGACGAACAGCGGGTTGAAGACCTTCGGGTGGCGCGCCATCGCGTCGCTCAGCGAGAGGCCGGCCTCGACGTCCTTGCGCACCGCGACGATCGTTTCTTTCAGGTACTTGCTCTCGGTCTGCTCCTCCAGCACGTACAGCGCGCGCAGGATGCTCATGCCCGAGGAGATCATCGTCGAGAGCTGGCGCGCGAAGATCGCCAGTTCGGTCGGCTTGACGCTCTTCATGAACGCAGATCTCGATGTTCTTCGAGGAGTGCTTGTCGGCGATGTCGAGGACGATCAGCCCGCGCTGCTTGAGCTGGTCGGAGACCGCCTGCTTGGAGTCGGCCTCGACCTCGCCGCGGGCCTTGCCGCCGGCGAGGTCGATGGCCTTGAAGACGTAGGTGCTCATGCCGCGGTGCCTACGCGGCCGCCAGCGACGGCGCCCCCAGCAGGCGCCTGAGCTCCTCCGGCGTCGAGGAGCGCGCTTCGGCGAGCTTCTGGGTGATCTTGCCCTGGCGCACGAGCGTCGCCAGCGCCGTGTCCATCGTCTGCATGCCCGACCGCCGAGCCGGTCTGCAGCACCGAGTAGATCTGGTGGGTCTTGCCCTCGCGGATCAGGTTGCGGATCGCGGGGGTGGGCACGAGCACCTCGCACGCGACCACGCGTCCGGAGCCGTCGGCGTTGGGCAGCAGCTGCTGGGTCATGATCCCCTGCAGCGCGACCGACAGCTGCACGCGCACCTGGCCCTGCTGGTGGGAGGGGAACACGTCGATGATGCGGTCGATCGTCTGCGCGGCGTCCTGGGTGTGGAGCGTCGCGAACACGAGGTGGCCGGTCTCGGCCGCGGTCAGCGCGGTGGAGATCGTCTCGAGGTCGCGCATCTCGCCGACGAGGATCACGTCGGGGTCCTGGCGCAGCGCGGCCGTCAGGGCGATCGAGAAGCTCTGCGCGTCGGAGCCCAGCTCGCGCTGGTTGACGATGCACTTCTTGTGGCCGTGCAGGAACTCGATCGGGTCCTCGATCGTCATGATGTGCTCCTCGCGCGTGGAGTTGATCTCGTCGATCATCGCCGCCAGCGAGGTGGACTTGCCCGAGCCGGTCGGGCCGGTGACGAGCACGAAGCCGCGCGGCCTGCGCGTGAACTCGTGCACGGCCGCGCGGCAGCCCGAGCTCGTCGATCGAGGTCAGGCCGAACGGGATCAGGCGGAAGGCGGCGCCGATCGCGCCGCGCTGGAAGTAGGCGTTGACACGGAAGCGGGCGTGGCCGGGGATCGAGTAGGCGAAGTCGAGCTGCCAGTCGGTCTCCAGGCGCTGGCGCTGGTCGCCGGTGAGGATCGAGTAGACGATCTCGCGGGTGTCGGTCGGCGAGAGCTTCGGGTAGTCCTCGAGCGGCGTCAGGCGCCCGCGAACGCGGACGGTGGGGTGCGCTCCCGAGCTGAGGTGCAGGTCGGATGCGCGGCGGTTGACGACCTCCATCAGCAGGTCTGCGAAATCGATGTCCATGGGTCCGTCCATCGACAGATCGCGGCCCAGTCCATTAGAGCCGCACACCGACGGCCGATGCAGCCAGCGGACGAACGTACGAGCTCAGTTGGTGCCGATGACGCGCGCGATCTCGGCCATCGAGGTGCGGCCCTGGCGGACCTTCTGCAGCCCGTCGTCGCGCAGGCGCGTCATGCCCTGCGCTGACGGCCACGTCGCGGATCGCCTCCGCGGGGCTGCGTTCGAGCGCCAGCGCCTGGATCTCCGGCGACATCTTCATCACCTCATACAGCCCGAGGCGGCCGCGGTAGCCGCTGCCGCCGCAGCGCCGGCAGCCGACCGGCTCGTAGGCCTCGAGCTCCATGCGCGCGCGGTAGCCGTTCTCGCGCAGCACCTTGGCGGGGATGATCGTGCGCTGCTTGCAGCTCGGGCACAGCATCCGCGCGAGGCGCTGGGCGACGACGCAGTCGAGCGCCGAGGCGACGAGGAACGGCTCGACGCCCATCTCGATCAGCCGCGTGATCGCCGACGGCGCGTCGTTGGTGTGCAGCGTCGAGAGCACCAGGTGGCCGGTGAGCGCGGACTCGACGGCGATCTGCGCGGTCTCGCGGTCGCGGATCTCGCCGACCATGATGATGTCGGGGTCGGCGCGCACCATCGCGCGCAGCCCCGCCGCGAAGCGTCAGCCCGACCTTGCGCGGAGACCTGCACCTGGGTGAGGCCGGTCATTTCGTACTCGACCGGGTCCTCGACGGTGATGATGTTCTTCTCGGGCGTGTTGAGCAGCTGCAGCGCCGCGTACAGCGTCGTCGACTTGCCCGAGCCGGTCGGGCCGGTGACGAGCACCGCGCCGTGGGTCTCGCGGCAGGCGCGTTCGAAGCGCTCGCGCTCGGGGTCGGCCATGCCGAGCTTGTCGAGCTCGACGACCACCGATTCCTTGTCGAGGACGCGCATCACGACGCCCTCGCCGTGGACGCTCGGCAGCGTCACCACGCGCAGGTCGACGTGGCGGCCGTCGACCACCAGCCCGACGCGCCCGTCCTGGGGCAGGCGCTTCTCGGCGATGTTCAGCTCGGCCATGATCTTGATGCGCGAGACCACCCCGGCGGCCATCCGCCGCTGCACGCGTGGTGATGTCCTGCAGCACGCCGTCGACGCGGAAGCGCACGCGCAGCTCGCGCCCGTCGGGAGCCAGGTGGATGTCGGAGGCGCCGCGCTCGACCGCCTGGCGCGACGAGCTGGTTGACGAGCTTGATGACGGGCGCGTCTTCGGAGGTCTCGTGCAGCGCGACGACCTCGGCGCCGTCGTCGTCGGCTCCTCGATCGACCTCCGGCGCCTCGCCGACGACGTCTTCGAGCCGGTCCAGGCGCGAGATCAGCGCGGCGATGTCGTCCGGCGGCGCGACCGCGACGCGGATCTCGTAGCCGGTCATGATCGCGATGTCGTCGACCGCGAGCACGTTCGACGGGTCGGCCATCGCGACCAGCAGCGTGCGCTTGTCGGCGAACGCCACCGGCACCGTCTGGTAGCGCTTGGCGACGGTCGTGCTGACGAGGTTGGCGGCGGACATGTCCACCGGGAAGACGCCGAGGTCGAGGTGGTCGAGCCCGTAGCGCTCGGCCAGCGCGCGCGCGAGCGCGTCCTGCGTGAGCGCGCCGCTCTTCGAGCAGCAGCGCGCTCGGGCGTCGTGCCGGAGATGCGCGAGCTCTCGAGCGCGTCGTCGACCTGCCTGCGCGAGGCGAGGCCCATGTCGACGATCACGTCGGTGAGGAAGCGCTGCGAGGAGCCGCGGCGCGAGGGCTTGGTGATGCCCGTGTAGCCCTCGGCTGCTCGGCGTCGGGCTTCAGCCGGGCGCCTGCCGGACGAGTCGGCTGTCGGCGTCGGCGACGGTCTCCAGCGCTCACCTCCACGCGGCGTCGGCGAGCCGGCTCGAGCTGCCATCGTCGGCGCCGAGCGTCCGTCGAGCTCGACCTGCGAGCCGGTGCGCTCGAGCGCGATCGGCGCGCTCGACCGCGATCACTCGGCTCGCCCGCGCCGCGCTCGGGCCGTCGATCCCGAAGATCGCGTGCAGGTCGGGGTCGGTCTGCTGGGCAGCTCGCTCATCGCGCGGCCTCCGAGCGCAGGACGCGCTCAGGCCGTGCGCCGCGGTCGCTCCTCGCGCGCGGCGCGTGCGCATGACCTCGAGCGGCGCCGCGCGGCCGGTCCACAGCTCGAAGCTGAGCGCCCCCTGGGCGACGAGCACCTCGAGCCCGTCGACGGTGCGCGCGCCGTGCGCCCTGGCGGCCGCGAGCAGCGGCGTGGATCCGGAGCGGTAGACGAAGTCGATGACATGCGAGTACTTACCGACCTGATCGAACGTCAATCCGAGTTGGTTGAGCGCCTCAGCCTCAGTGGCCGAGCGTTCTACGCCCGGGGCGCCCGCAGCCCGACGGAGGTGCAATTGACGAGCAGATCGGCCGGCTCGGGCGCTCGCACGGCGCTGCACCCGAAGCTCCCGCGCGAGCGTCTCGCGCGCGCTCGGCGGTGCGGTTCCAGACCGCCACCTCGCTCGCGCCGGCCTCGCGCAGCGCCCACACGGCCGCGCGCGCGCTGCCGCCGGCGCCGAGCACCAGCGCGCGCGGATGCGCGGGCAGATCGGGCAGCGCTCGAGCGCCGCGATCAGCCCCGGGGCGTCGGTGTTCTCGGCCGCGATCGCGCCGTCGGCGGCGAACGTCAGCGTGTTGGCGGCGCCGATCTCAGCGCGCCGCCGCGCGAGGCGCTGTGGCCAGCGCGAGCGCCGCCTGCTTGTGCGGGATCGTCACGTTCGCGCCGAGGAAGCCCGCGCGGCGCGAGCGCGCGCGCGGTCTCGTCGAACAGCGCCGGCGGGCACCGGCAGGCGCTGGTAGCGCCAGCCCTCCATGCCCGAGCGCGGCCAGCGCCGCGTTCTGCATCGCCGGCGAGCGGCTGTGCGCCACCGGCCAGCCGAGGACGCCGAGGCGACGGTCATCACTTGCGCTTGCAGGTCGGCGGGTGCCCGCCGTCGCGCGCGACCGCCGCCTTGTAGGCGGCCGCGTCGACTTCGAATTCGGCGAGCGTGTCCGAGAACACCTGCTCGCCGCAGCCGTCGGCGCCGGCGACGTAGTACAGGTAGGCGACGTGGGCGGGATGCGGCGGCCGCTTCGATCGACGCCACGCCCGGGTTGGAGATCGGCGTCGGCGGCAGGCCCACGTGGGTGCGCGTGTTGTACGGGGAGTCGATGTGCAGCTGCGCTTCGGTCAGTTCGCTGCGTGTACGTCGCGATCGCCGTCTGGCCAGCTCGACCGCGTAGTAGATGCTCGCGTCGATCCCCAGCGGCATGCCCGGCGCGCCAGGCGGTTGTAGATGACGGCGGCGATCTTCGGCCGGTCGCCGGGGATCTGCGCCTCGCGCTCGACCATCGAGGCGACGATCAGCAGCTGGTAGGGCGTCACGTGCAGCGCGCGCGCGCGCGCGATCTCGCTGACGCCGAAGTTTTCCTGGAAGGCGACCAGCTGCTCTTCCACGAGCCGGCTGACGGGCGCGCCCGGGTCCATGTCGTAGGTCGCCGGGAACAGGAAGCCTTCGAGGTCGGGCGTGCCGTGCGGGGCGCCGTAGCGCGGCCGGGTTCAGCAGCGGCGAGCGCCGGGAGGCGGCGCGGTAGTTGCCCTTCAGCCCGTCGGCGGCGGCGATCTGGGCGATCTGCGCGC
Organism: uncultured Solirubrobacteraceae bacterium; assembly: GCA_963826985.1. Lineage (GTDB taxonomy): Bacteria > Actinomycetota > Thermoleophilia > Solirubrobacterales > Solirubrobacteraceae > Palsa-744. The sequence continues at coordinate 590,975 of CAWGYW010000002.1, read as the reverse complement.
GCGTCTTGCCCTCGGGGATCAGCACCTTGACGACCGGCGGCGGCGCCGGCGGCGACGTGCTTTGGGCCGTGCGAGTGCAGCAGCGCGACCAGCGCCGCGATCACCGCCGCGAGGCGAGCACCGCGGCCAGCGCGCAAGCGGCGAGCGTCGCCGCGGCGGGGCGCAGCGGCGGCAGCGCCCGGAGCGGCGGCTGGGCCGCCGGTGCCGACGGCGGGGCCGGTGGCAGCGGTTGGGACGCCGGTGGCAGCGGCTGCTCGATCGGCCAGCGGCTCACTGCGCGCCCGCCCAGCGACTCGACCGTCGGCGGCTCGAGCGGCGCCGGCGGCATCGGCGGGACAGGGGGCAAGGCGGGCCCGGTCGGCGGCTCGGCGCAGCTCGATCGGCGCCTCGAGCGTGTCGGCGCGGCGGCGTGCGCGCTCGAGGCGGTCGCGCTCGCGTTCGGCGGCGGTGCGTTCGCGCCCTGGTCGTGATCGATCGCCGCGAGACAAGGACGACGAACCCTAACGCGACCGCGCGGCGAGCCAGCTCTCCAGCAGGTGGGCGGCGGCGCGCGAGTCCTCGCTGGTCTTGAAGCGCGGCGCCGCCCGCGCCTCCAGCCGCTGGGCCATGCGCGTGGTGAAGCGCTCGTCGTGCATCTCCACCGGGACGTCCTCGCCGAGGCGCTGCGAGAGCTCGCGCGCGAACGCGCGCGTCTCGCGCGTCTGCTCGGTGTCGCCGCCGTCGAGCGACAGCGGCAGCCCGACGACCACGCGCTCGACCTCGCGCTCGCGCACGAGCTCGCGCAGCCGCGCGAAGCCGCGCTTGGTGGCCGGCCGCGCGACCGCCTCGACGGGCGTGACGATCGTGCCGGTGGGGTCGCTGAGCGCGCAGCCGCAGCGCGCGCTGCCGTAGTCGAGCGCGAGCACCCGCATCGCCGCGCTCAGCGGCGCGTCCGAGCCGCGGCGCTCGTCGATCGCCGCGCGCGCTCGACGTCGTGCGATGCGCCTCGTCCGAGGCGCTCCGGGTCGCGCCCGCCGGCCTGGGCGATCGTGTCGCGTCCGCCGCCGCCGCCGCCGACGACCGCCGCCGCCGCCTTGACGATCGCGCCGGCCTTCACGCCGCGCTCGACGAGCTCGGGGGCGACGCTCGCGACGAGGTGCACGCGTCCGTCGGCGGCTGCTGCCGAGCAGGATCGCCGCGCCCGGCAGGCGGCCCTTGAGCCGATCGACGACGCTCCAGCAGCGCCTTCGCGTCGGCGACCTCGACGGTCGCCGCGAGCACGCGTCGCGCCGCCGATCTCGCTGCGCGCTCGCGGCGAGCGCGCTCGACGTCCACCGCCTGCGCGCCGGCCGCTCGCGGCGCCGCCCTGCTTGAGCTCCTTCTCCAGGCGCTTGCGCTCCTGCGACGAGCGTCGCGAGCGCCGCCGGGCGCGTCCTCGGGGCGCGTGCGCAGCTCCGCGGCGATCTCGCGCAGCAGGCGGTCGTGCTCGCGCAGCAGCTCGACCGCGACGGGGCCGGTGACCGCCTCGATGCGCCGCACGTTGGCCGAGCTCGAGGTCTCGTGCAGGATGCGAAACGCGCCGATCTCGGCGGTCGAGCGCACGTGCGTGCCGCCGCACAGCTCGCGCGAGTACTCGCCCTCGCCGACCTCGACCATGCGCACGACCTCGCCGTACTTCTCGCCGAACAGCGCCATCGCGCCGAGCCGCTTGGCCTCGTCGAGCGTGGTCGTGATCGCGTGCACGGGGTCGTTGCGCGCGATCCACTCGTTGACGCGGTCCTCGACGTCGCGCAGCTCCTCGGCGCTCAGCGCCTGGCCGTGGCTGAAGTCGAAGCGCAGCTTGTCGGGGCCGACGTAGGAGCCGGCCTGGCGCACGTGGCTGCCGACGCGCTCGCGCAGCGCCGCCTGCAGCAGGTGCGTGGCGGTGTGGTTGCACTCGGTCTCGTGCCGCGCGCAGGTGATCGACGCGCGCGAGCACCTGCTCGCCGACCTCGAGCGTGCCCGCCTCGACGAGCACCTCGGGGATCGCGGTCCTCGCCGACCGAACAGGACGTCCTCGACGCGCGCGCGGCAGTCCCCGTGCTCGCATTCGATCGTGCCCGACGTCGGAGACCTGGCCGCCGCCGGCGGCGTAGAACGGCGACTCCGCGAGCTTGACCAGCAGGCGCGCCGGAGCGCTGCCGTTCCGCGCCGTTCCCGCTCGTCCGGCGCCGTCGAGCGCGCGGACCGCGACGACGGTCGTCGGCTGCACCTCGGTCTCATAGCCGGTGAAGCGCGTCGGCGCGCCGCCGTCGAGCGACGCCGACCGCCGGCGCCGCGCTGCGCCGCCGCACGCCGCGCGCGGCCGGCGCCGCCCCGGCCGCGCTCGCGCTGCTCCTCCATCAGCTCGTCGAAGTCGCCCTCGATCGACAGCCCCTCCTCGGCGAGCAGCTCGCGGGTCATCTCGTACGGGAAGCCGTGGGTGTCGTGCAGCGTGAACACGTCCGCGCGCCGGCACCGACGAGCGCCCCGCCGCGCGCGCGCTGCTCGATCTGCTCGTCGCAGCATCTCCATGCCCTGCGCGAGCGTGCGCCCGAAGCCCTCCTCCTCGGCGGCGAGCCACATGTCGGTCACCTCGGCCTGCTCGCCCAGCTCCGGGTAGGCGCCGCCCATCACCTCGCGCACGCGCTCGGCGTAGCGCGTCGAGGAAGCCCGGCGCGAGCTCGAGCGCGCGCCCCTGCTGGATCGCGCGGCGCATCACGCGGCGCAGCACGTAGCCGCGGTCCTCGTTGGAGGGCACGACGCCGTCGGCCGTCAGGAACGTCATCGCGCGCGCGTGGTCGGCGAGGATCCGCAGCGCGCGGTCGCTGTCGAAGTCGGCGCCGTAGCGCCGTGCCCGAGAGCTCCTCGCCGAGCTCGATCAGCGGCTGGAACTGGTCGGTCTCGAACACCGACTGCTTGTCCTGCAGGATCGCGGCCATGCGGTTGAGCCCGAGGCCGGTGTCGATGTTCTTGCGCCGGCAGCGGCTTCAGCACCGAGCCCGGCTCGTCGGGCGCCGGCTGCTGGTCGTACTGCATGAACACCAGGTTCCAGTACTCGAGGAAGCGCTCGTTCTCGCCGCCGGGCAGGTCCTCGGGCGGTGCCGTGCTCGACGCCGCGGTCGAGGTACAGCTCCGAGCACGGGCCGCACGGGCCGGTCGGGCCGCGCCTGCCAGAAGTTCTCCGAGCGCGGGCACAGCGACGATCCGCTCCGGCGAGACGCCGAGCTCGCTCCACAGCTCGATCGCCTCCTCGTCCGGGCCCGAGCCCGAGGCCGTCGTCGCCTTCGAACACCGTCACCCAGATGTCGTCCGCGGCGAAGCCGAACACCTCGCGCGAGAGCTCCCACGCGAACTCGATCGCCTCGCGCTTGAAGTAGTCGCCGAACGAGAAGTTGCCGAGCATCTCGAAGAACGTGAGGTGGCGCGCGGTGTTGCCGACGTTGTCGATGTCGACCGTCCGGAACACCTTCTGGCAGCTCGTCAGGCGCGGCGCCGGCGGCGTCTCCTGACCGAGGAAGTAGGGCTTCAGCGGGTGCATGCCGGCGACCGTCAGCAGCGCCGAGGGGTCGTGCGCGGAGGGCACCAGCGAGGCCGAGGGTATGCGCAGGTGCCCGCGCTCCTCGAAGAAGCTCAGGTAGCGCTCGCGGATCTCGTCGGAGGTCATCATCGATGCGGATGATCTTAGGCGGCCGAGGACCTGCGCGGGGCCGGCAGGTCGCCAGCGGCTCCGTCAGGCGATCGTGCCGTGGCCGACGACCACGTCGCCCGCATACAGGCACGCGATCTGGCCGGGCGCGGTGCGCTCGGCCGGCTCCTCCAGCTCGATCGCCAGGCGCTCGTGGCGCCCGGCGGCGAGGCTCGCCGGGCAGGCGGCAGGCGAAGCGGCCGCCCGTGCGCGCGCACGCGCACGCCGTCGACGCAGCCGCCGTCGCGGTGCAGCGTCGCCTCGCGCACGGTCAGCTCGCGCGCGAGCAGCGCGCTCGCGCGGGCCGACGGTGACGGTGTTCGCGCGCGTGTCGGTCGCGAGCACGTACAGCGGCTCGGGCGCGGAGACGCCGAGGCCGTGGCGCTGGCCGACCGTGTAGCGCGTGCGCGCCGGCGTGCTCGCCGAGCACGCGTCCCGTCGCGATCGACGATCGCGCCCGGGCGCTCGCCGAGCGCCGCCGTGGCGCTCGAGGAAGTCGCCGTGGCGCGTGCCCGCGAGGAAGCACAGGTCCTGGGAGTCGGGCTTGCGCGCGACCGCGAGGCCGGCGCGCTCGGCGAGCTCGCGCACCTGCGTGCTTGTGCATGCTCGCCGAGCGGGAAGCGCAGCCGCGCGAGCGACTCGGGCGCGAGCGCGGCGAGCACGTAGCTCTGGTCCTTGCGCTGGGTCGGCGCCGGCGCGCAGCAGCGGCAGCGGGTCCATCGGCGACGCGCGCGTAGTGGCCGGTGGCGAGCGTCTCGGACGCCGAGCCGCCGGGCGAGCTCGAGCATCGCGTCGAGGCGCACGTTGCCGTTGCAGCGCACGCACGGGTTCGGCGTCAGCCCGGCGGCGTGGTCGGCGAGCCAGCCGTCGACGACGCCGGCGCGGAACTCGGCGCGCAGGTCGATCGAGAGGTGCGGCATGCCGAGCTCGTGCGCGAGCTGCGCGCGCGCCGCGCACCGCCTGCGCCGAGCAGCAGCTGAGCTCGCCGTCGTTCTCGGGTCCGACCACAGCTCGAGCGTCACGCCGACGGCCTCGCCGCCCGCCTCGCGCGACGAGCAGCGCGGCGACGGCGCTGTCGACGCCGCCGCTCATCGCCACGAGCGTGCGCCGCGCGCGGCTCGCGCAGCGCCGCGCGCGCGCGCGCGGCGGCGCCGAGCGCGCGGTGCAGCGCGTCGGCCGCGAGCTCGGCCGCGTGGCGCTTGGCGGCGCTCAGCCCGCCGAGCTCCTGCGGCGATCTCGCGCGCGCCGATGCGCGCGGCGTCGAGCAGCGGCGCGCCGCGCAGCAGGCTCGACGGCGGCGCTGCCGGCGGCGATCGTCGCGCCGCAGCCGCTCGCGTCGAAGCCGGCGTCGCCGATGCGCCCGTCGGGGCTGTGCGCGTCGAGCGCGAGCGAGATGCGGATCAGATCGCCGCAGGCCGCGCCGCCCGCGGCGCCGGTGAAGGCGTCCTCGGGGCAGTGCCCGCGCCCGAGCGGGCGTTCGAGATGGCTGCTCAGCTGCTCCGCCTGCGGGGCTGCATCCGAGCGAGTGTACGACGCCAGCGACGCTCGTGCGGGCAGGGCTGCGAGCAGGCTCAGGAGTCGCGCGCTTCGTCGATCGCCTGTTCGATCGAGAAGGCGTCCTGCAGGCCGGTGAGCACGATCGCCTGCCCGTGCTTGTTGATCACGAGCAGCGTCGGCGTCGCGTAGACCTGCACGCCGCGGGTGATCGAGCCGTACGAGGCGACCTGGCTTGCGAGCGCCTCGTGGACGACGCTTTTGCCAGTTCGAGGCCGGACTCAGCGTGGCGAGCCTGCGACTTGGCGTTGCTCGCGATCGTGTGCAGCCTCGAGCAGCCGCAGCTCGTTGTCGACGACCACGTCGTCGGTGCCCTTCGGGTTCCAGAACAGCAGCACCGCGATCTTGCCCTTCGTGAGCTCCGCTTCGACGGTCCTGCTGGCCGCTGGGCAGCGCGGGCGCGGCGTGCTCGCGCGCTTGCGCGCGGCGCTGCTGGTGGCCTTGCTCGATGTCGTGCTCGACGCGCGCGTGGATGGCTGCGTGGCCGTGGCGTGCGCGAGATGGTCGTCGCGCTGGCGCCGACGCTGCGGCTTGCTGGACGATGGCGGGCCGGCCTGGCGGAGCTGCGCGGACGCGATTCGCCGGCCATGCTGCGCCGGACTTGCGTTCGAGCTCGCTGGCGTGCGGCCTGCGGAGACCGCCGACGGCTTCGTGGGCCCTGCGATGTCGCGCGAGCAGGCCTTCGAGGCCGGGCACGGGGCCGTGGTAGATGTGTGCTGGCGTGGCAGCCGCTGGCCGTGGCCCTTGCCGCGGCGGCGGACGGCGTGGCGCTGGCGCGTGGCGCGATGGGCGTGTGGCAGCTGGGGTGCGTCTGCTGGTGACGACCGGCGTCGAGCCGTGGATGCCGCTCGGGCTGCGTCGAGTGCCCCTGCAGGGCGAACAGCCACACGCCGGCGAGCAGGCACGACGACCACGAGAGCGATCTGAAATGGACGGGAGATCTGCGCCATCGCCTCATGCTTCGGCATCTCGGGCGCAGAAGTTGAACGGCGATATCGTGCCTTGGACGCTTCGAGCCGGCCCGGCGGCGGAGCCTCTACAGAGCGTGCTGGCCGCGCAGCACGGCGTGCACGACGGCGTTCGCCGCGAGCTGCTCCTGCCCGCCGCCCTGCATGTCCTTCAGCACGGTCTGCGCCGTCGGCGACGATCGCGACGTAGCGGGCGCCGAGCGCGTCGGCGTGGCCGAGCTGGCCCTTGAGCGAGCGCCCGCCGAGGTCCATCTGCGCCGAGAGCCCCGCCGAGCGCGCCTCGCTGAGCAGGCCGAAGGCGGCGCGTGCGCAGCGCCGTCGCGCGCGCCGTCGAGCGCGACGAACAGCTCGAGCGGCGCGGGCGCGGGCGGGTGCGCGCCGCCGGTGGCGCGAGTCGCCGCCGTCGCCGGCGTCGCCGGCGAGCATGATCCGCTCGATCCCGGCCGCCCAGCCCATGCCGCGGCGTCGGCGGGCCCGCCGAGCTGCTCGACGAGGCCGTCGTAGCGCCCGCCGCCGCCGACGCCGCTCTGCGCGCCGAGCGCGTCGGAGGTGAACTCGAAGACGGTGCGCGTGTAGTAGTCGAGGCCGCGCACGAGCGTCGGGTCGAGCTCGTAGGCGACGCCCGCGACGTCGAGCAGCTCGCGCACCTGCGCGAAGTGCTCGGCGTCCTCGTCGCTGAGATGCTCGCGCAGCAGCGGCGCGCTCTGCCATCACGCGCTGCGTGCCCGCGTGTTCGGAGTCGAACGCGCGCAGCGGGTTCAGCTCGATCCTGCTCCTGACATCCTCGGAGAGGCTCGCCTCGTTGGCGCGCAGGTACGCCTGCAGGCGCTCGCGGTACTCGCGCCTGCTCGCGAGGCTGCCGAGGCTCGACAGGCGCAGCCTGCAGCCCGCGCACGTCGAGCTCCGTCGAGCAGCGCTCGCGAGCAGCGAGATCGACTCGGCGTCGACGGCCGGGTCCTCGGAGCCGATCGCCTCGGCGCCGACCTGCCAGAACTGCCGGTAGCGGCCGGCCTGCGCGCGCTCGTGGCGGAAGAAGCTCGACAGGTACCAGAGCTTCACGGGCTGGCGGCGCTTGTGCATGCCGTGCTCGACGTACGCGCGGCACACCGGCGCGGTGCCCTCGGGGCGCAGCGTCAGCGAGCGTCCGGCCTGGTCCTCGAGCGTGAACATCTCCTTGCGCACGATGTCGGTGGACTCGCCGACGCCGCGCGCGAACAGCTCGGTGGCCTCGAACACGGGCGTCTCGATCCGCTCGTAGCCGGCGCCCTCGAGGATCGCGCGGGCGCGCGCCTCGAGCGCGCGTGCGCCGCGCGGCCTCCTCGCCGAGCACGTCGAAGGTGCCGCGCGGCGCTTTGATCTTCGCGTCGCTCAACTGCTCAGGCTGCCGGCGAGTCAGCGGTGCGCGGCGCCGGGCACGCGCTCGCGCAGCTCGCTGAGGAACGGGTTGGTGTCGCGCTCGCGCCCGAGCGTCGTGACGCCCATGTGCCCGGGGTAGACGACCGTGTCGGCGGGGTAGGAGCGCAGCAGGCCCTCGATCGAGCGCTCGAGCGTCGCCCAGTCCCCGCCGGGCAGGTCGACGCGCCCGACGGAGCCCTGGAAGAGCACGTCGCCGGACAGCAGCGCGGGGTGGGCGGGCGATCGGACCGCGTAGGTCACGTGCCCGGGGCTGTGCCCGGGCGTGAAGATCACGTCGATGTCGAGGCCCGCGAGGCTCAGGTGCTCGCCGCCGGCGACGCGTGTGCTCGGCCTCGTAGCTCTCGAACGGCCCGAACCCGGGCGGCACCCAGCTCATGATGTCGGCGAGCAGCGGGCGCTCGATCTGCGGGCAGTACACGGGCGCGCCGGTGGCGCGCGCGACCGGCGCGACGGCGCCGATGTGGTCGAAGTGGCAGTGCGTGAGCAGGATCGCCTCGATCTGCACGCCGAGCGCGTCGATCGCGGCGAGCAGGCGCTCGGGCTCATCGCCCGGGTCGACGATCACCGCGCGCGTGGCGCTCGCTCGCCGGCGCGCACGATGTAGGAGTTCTCCTGCACGGGGCCGACGGTGAACGCGCGCACGTCGAGGGCGCTCATCGCGACGCCGCCCGTCCGCCCGCCGCCCTCCCTGGCCTTCTTGCGCTGGCGGCGGTCGTAGACCAACTTGTCGGTGTAGTAGCTGACGACCGTGTAGAAGCACGAGCACGATCGGGAACAGCTCGATCGCCTGGTCGGACTGCTTGCAGCGCGAAGCATCGACCACCAGCAGCAGCACGATCGCGGCGATCATCGCCTTGATGAACGCGGCCGCCCAGGTCGGCGGGCGGTCGCGCTTGTCGAGCTAGCTTCTCCTTCTCGCGCGCGAGCTCGCGCGCGTCGCCGCTCTTCTCGCCGGGCGTCGGCTTGCGCCCGGTGCGCCCGCGCGACTCGACCACGCCGGCGGCGTTGCCCCGGTGCTTGGTCTGGCGCTTGCGCCTGGTCTGAGCCATGACTCAGCAGCCTAGTGCGTTCTCGATCAAGTGGCGAGCGGGATCGAAGCCGGGGATCGGGCATGTCGGCGGGAAACCGTCGAACGCGGCACGCCGGCGCGAGCCCGACGAGCTCGGCGCTGGCGACCTCCGCGTGCGCGCGGACGGCGTCGACGACCCCCGCGAGCGGCAGCTCGAGCGGGCGCTCGACGTTCATCGAGACCTGCGCGATCGCCGCCGCTCGAGCGCGACGTCCGATGCGCGCGCAGACCCGGCAGCCCGTGCTGGCCGCCCTCGCGGATGCAGCGCGGCGATCGCGCCGCGCGTCCTCGACGCTCGCGGGGGGCGCGAGCTGCAGGTTGAACGCCACCAGCGGCGGGCGCGCGGCAACGAGCGTGGCGCCCGCGCGTCGGGTGCATCCGCGGCGGCGCCGAAGTCGGGGGCCATCCGCTCCTCGCCGGCGGCCATGCGCGCGGCGAGCCCCGCGACGCCGCCGCGACGCAGCTGCGCGCGGGTCCTCGCGGTGCCCGGGTCGGTGCCCGACAGCTCGCCGTAGAGGAACACCGGCACCCGCAGCTCCTCGCCGATGCGGTCGCCGAGCACGAGCGCCTGCGCGCACGCCGCGCCGCGGTCGCGCGGGGTCGAGGTAGACGATCGGGGCGACGTCGAGCGCGCCGACGTGCGGATGCTGGCCGGCGCCTGCGGCGCGCCGGCCCCGGCGCGGGCCATCACGTCGATCCGCTCGACCGCCACGCGCGCGCCGCGCAGCAGCGCGTCCGCCGAGCGCGCCCGGGTGCCCGGCGAGCGTGAACACCGAGCGGTGGTGGTCGGCGTCGGAGTGGACGTCGAGGACGCGCACGCCGCGGCCCGTCCCGCGAACGCGGCGGCGATCGGCGGCGATCGTCTCCGCGTCGCGCCCCTCGGAGACGTTCGGCACCGCGAGCAGGATCGGCGAGGTCATCGCGCGACGAGGCTAGCTGGCGGGGGCTCTCGAGCGCCCTGCGGCTAGACTCCTGCGTCATCCGGGCCGGAGTAGCTCAGCTGGTTAGAGCAGCGGAATCATAATCCGCGTGTCGGGGGTTCGAGTCCCTCCTCCGGCACTCCGATTCTTGGCTCCGCAAAGCCATTTTCCACTCGGGCGACACCGCCTCGCATAGCCGGTAAACGGCGAAAAGGTCCCAGAATGGTCCCGAAACTCGCGGGCGCACGCGGCGGGCCTCTGCGTTGTTCAGCGGCTCTCAGGTTGGCCCGGTCACGCGGTGCCGTCGCTCACCCGCCGGAGTACGATGCCACCTGTGTCTGGACCGCTCCCGACGTAGGTCTGTACCTGGCTTCCACGAGAATCTGGCTATGTATGGAACCCGAAAGCAGCGGATCGGGGCGCGTCGAGGGGGGAGTGGCTCTTCTGTCTGAAGGAGACGGCGCCGGGGGAGCGTCAAGCCGTGTGGTCTGGCATTGAGGGCGATGGTGTTTTTGCGGTGGTCGATTTCAACGGTGACGTGCGACCCCGTCACCGCGGCCGCCGGATTTGGCGGGGGAAGTACGAGGGATGGGGTCGAATCACTCAGCTCCCTCGACCAATAACTGTGGAGACGCTCCAACGCCACCGCGTCTTGGCGCGGCTCTTTGCCCGCTCAATCCAAGGCGTGTGGGACCTTGAACCGGAGGAGGGACGAGCGATAGCCCAGCTCGCGGGCGGTCTGCCTCCGGCGGCAACGTTCACGAAAGCAGAGACAAACTGGCGCGAGAAGGGCGGCGACTGGGGCCAGTACAGCCTTCCGCCCGAGGCAATTCAGGAGCGCCTTGTGCACGACATGGCGAGTGTCGCTCGGAAGCTGGGCTTTACCTCCCGCGTTCACCGTCAGAAGCACCTCTCAAATGGGCGCATTCCAGACCTCTGGTGCGACGCTGGCGTCGTTGGCGAGGTCAAGAACCAGGTGACCGCCGCGCGGGGTCCAGACCAGATCGAGGACTACATCGAACAGTGCGAGCGGCAGTGGCCGGAGCATTCGTGGCGTGGCGTCCTGGTGCAAGGTCAGCCAGAGATGGCGCCGAATGCTTATCCTAGATTGAAGGAGAGCAAGTACCGGCGTCGGATCGAGGTGTGGGCGGTGCAGGAAGAGGGAAGGGGCCGCGTTACAGTAGATCGCCTCTTTCCTAAAGCTCGCTCCTAGCGTCAGGACGGCTCCAGCCTTAAGGGAAACGGCATTGGGCGTAGCCTTGGCGTAGCCCGACGCCTCCGGCGCAGGTAGCGACGGCCACCGCGCCGCAATCTGTGGTGTCGTGCGAGGGTCATCGCGGTTACAGCTCGGGCTGCCGCCGGGCCGGCCTGCCGCTTGGCGAATCCATCGCCCCTCGGTGCCCGTCGTTGACGGTGCGCGGTGCGCGGTGCGCGGTGCGGCAGGCCAGACAGCAGCGCCTTCTACGCTGCCCGGCGGCTATGCGTGCGATCGAGCGGACACGGCGCGATTCGGTTGTGTGGTGGCGTCGTTGCTCGGCTTACCTGTGGATGACTCCGTACCCCGGACCGAGTGTGGGCATGGTGCGCCGGCTTGCCGTGGACGCGGCCGGCTGGGTGCTGTCTGCGCTCGCCGCGAATTGCTTGGCCGGTTCGGCGGAGTTGGGGTCATTAACAGAGAGAGGGCCGGATGCGCGCAATTTGTAGAGGGGCATCGCGGCTTGGCTCTCGATCTATAGGTAGCGGCTTTTTTGTTGAGCGAGAGGAGCGTGAGTGATGGCTGGTAGAGCGAATGTGAGGCCGGCGCAGTCTGATCCCCGTATCGGGGGTCGGCTTGCGCGGGCGCGAGGAAAGGAGTCCGGTATGCCGGGCGATGGCGAGATGGTGTCGTTGTCGGAGCCACTGCTTGATTGCGTGGCTGCCGCGGCGTTGTTGAACGTGCGGGTGTCGTGGGTGCGCGACGCGGCGCGCCTTGGGCATTTGCCGTGCCTGCGAGTCGGGCGGCATCTGCGCTTTACCCGCGCGATGCTCGAAGACTGGCTCGCAGCACAGGCCGCGACGACGCACGCGCCGGCGGCTGGCCGCGCGAGCGCACGGACAGCGGGCACGCCCCGCCCCGGCTTTAGGCGCAGTACGCAAGCGGCGTTGCTGGCGAGCCTCGCCGAGGCCCCGAAGGCGAAGGGAGGCGAGCGTGATGAGTAGCGATCCGAGTCGTGGCCGTTCACGTGGCTACGGGGGCCGGCTGGATCGTCCGCCGGGCTGGGCGGACACGTTGATGGCGGGCCGCTCGCGTGCGGACAAGGAAGCCGACCAGGACGCGCGGATGAAGGCGCTGCTGCTCGTCGGCTCGGCCGTGGCGCTGCTGATCCTGGCGCTGCACGCGATCTTCTCAGCGGTTGGCTTGCGCTTCGGTTGGTGGTCGGCGCCGGTGTTCGTCCCGCTGTTCGTGTGGGCGCTGCTCTCTGCGGCAATGAACCGCGTGGTGCGCCCGGTCGAGCTGGACGGGTGGCGCTGGCCTGCACGGTTGAAGGGCGCCGGGCTGCTCGCGTTCCTGCTGTGGGTGTGCTGGGGCTGGTGGGCTGGCCCGGTGGCGAGGGCGTGGAGGACGGCGCACGGCGGGTTCCACGGGATCGCGACCGATGGCCCGCGGTATCCCCTGCACGCGATCCTCGATGCCTCCCCGGTGATGATGGGCCTCGTCGCGTTCCTGCTGCTCGCGCTGGGCATGGTGCTCGCCCCGAACGTCCGCGGTCGCGAGCGGGAACCACCACGGCCGCCAGGCGACCCCGAGCCGCTGCGGGCGCCGTTGGTCAGCGAGCGACGGCCACCGCTACCTCCGCGCTGGCCGTGATCCCGCTGTTGCTGATCGCCGCGAGCTTCGCCGCGTGCGCGACCGCCGGCCTGTGGGTCATCCGCGGCATGGGTGGGGCGAGCAGGCCGAGCCGGACGCCTGCGCTGCCGCCGGCGGTGCCTGATGACCCGTGGGTTGCCCACGCTCCACCGTCGATGGCTGGAACCAGTGTTTGGGCGGGGCACGCCGACGGCGGCGTGCTGCGCACTCCGCCGGACTGCGCGGCGATCATCGTCGGGCCACCGAAGGCGGGCGTTGGACGTACCGCGAGGATGTCCGGGTCGTCGTGGAACTTTGAGAGCGGCCTCCGGGATTTGACGGTCAGACAGTAACGGTTTGTGGTGTCTCGGCGTGAACGGCGGCGGCGGGGGTTGGAAGGGCGGCTCGTGCTGTGTGGCGTTCGATCGCGGCCACGAGCTTGGCGAGGTCGCGGTAGCCGATGATCCGCCGGAACTGCTGCTCGGCGACGAGCATCCCGGCGGCGGTCCAGCGCTTGCGCATATCGCCGTCCTGCCAGCGCTTCACGTTGCGCTGGGTGCGGCGGACGATCTCGATCATGCTCTCGCACGGGTTCGTCGAGCACAGCGTCTTTGCGAGTCCTCCTGTGATCGCGAGCCGCATCAGCGTCAGCGTCTCGGGCATCCCCTCCCGCAGCGAGGCGGCGGCATCGGGCCAGGTGCGGTCGAGCTCTGAAGCGAGGAGTTCGAGGCGCTGCTCGGCGAGATCGGCGTCCTTGAGCGCCCACGCGCCGCGGATCTTCGCCAGCACGGCGGGGCGGTCGCGTTCGGGCAGCAGATCGCACACATTTCTCTCCTTGTGACGGTGACAGCGATGCACTAGCGCACGCTCGCCGAACACATCCTTGATCGCCCGGCGGATCGCCTTACCGCCGTCGATGACGAACAGGATCGCCTGCTCGGGGTCCAGGCCACGGTCCACGAGATCGGCCAGGAGCGTCCGGGCGAGCGTGGCGTTCTCGGTCGAGCCCTCCCACAGCCCGAGCGGGATCTTCACGCCCTCGGTCGAGATTCCGAGCGCGACGATGTGCGTGCGCCCGGCGATCTCAAGACCGTCGAGCATCATTACCGCCACGCGCACGTCCTCCAGCCGCCGGCCCATCAGCTCGCCGAGCGCGGTCCGGGTGCGCTCGATGAACATCTCCGACACCGACGTCTTCGAGGTCGCCGTCGAGGATCGCTGCACCTCCTCGCCGACGGGCTCCCCAACACCGGCGAACTTGCGCGAGGAGACACCGGCGAGCATCCGGTTCATCACCGCACGGGTCAACGGGTCGCGGTCGGCGAAGTGCTCGTACGTGCTGACCGGCAGCTCCCGCTCGTCATCGGCCGTGCGCATCCGCGGCCGGCTGACTTGCACACGTCGTCCACCCAAGGTCATCGACCCGTCCTCGTGGCCGTGGCGCTTCGCCGTCCGGTCGGGATCATACTTGCCCTTCGGACCCACGACCCCGGCGACCTCGAGCTCCATCAGCTCATGCACAACACCGAGCCCGACACCGACGCTCAGCGCGAGCAATCCCTCCCTCGCTGCCCCCACAAGCTCACCGAGCGCCTCCTGGATCTCCGGTGGCAGCGAACTCTCGACAGCCTCGACAGCCGTCACGACCTGCGGCACGGATACCTTCTTCATGGCGGTTCCTCCTGTCCTCGCGGACTTGGTTGGCGCCTGTCACGCTCCCAACACGAGCGGACGAGGCGGGAGGACCGCCATACAAAGTTCCACGAGGACACGGACAACCTCCGTACCGCTAGCGCCGAGGGCTGGAGGCACGCCAAGGGGACCGGCTACGTGCGCAGCGCACGAGCGATGCAGCGAGCAGACGCGCTGCCAGTCTGCGGCCGAGACGCAGACGGACGAACAGCGTAAGAGCCTGCAGAAAGCGGCTCCCGCCATGTCGCCAGCGGGAGATTAGCCAGGCTGCTGGGCGCGGCTGAGTGTGATCGAGTCATCGTGTCCGACTGACTGGACGGGCGGCTGGCAGGTAAGGCCGCTGTACTGAAGAGCATCCGCGATGTCCGCCCGGGCTCGGTCAGTGAGCTTGGCACGGTCGAATGCGCGGAGCAAGTCCACGACCGGCAGAGTCCACGGACCGGAATGATCGACGTGGACGCGTAGCTCAAACTCCGGGATAACTTCGTGGCGAGTCAGACGCACGGAACCATTCAGGTCCAAATCATCGACGCGGGGGTCACTGTCCAAGCCCGCGTCATACAGCGTGTGATCGAGGTCATCCAGGGCGGCCTGCGTAAGTCGCTCACGATCAAGCACGGCTAGAAGCTCCCGCACTGTCATCTCAAGCATCCCGTGGTTAGCGGACACCTGTACCGCGAGCACGAGATCAGCTGGGTCATGGTCGCTGGGCTCCGATGCGTTCAGCGGCGTGATCTCTTCTACCTCCGGAGGCTCCGGTGCAGATGACGTCGAGCCGCCGTGGGCCTCCCCCTCCGCTTCTCGCTCTGCGAGCACAGAAAGGGCCCGCACAGCGACACCACGGACGTCTGCGGCGCTGTCCTTCGCGGCTCGCAGCAGAGGCTCCCGAAGCTCGGGGCTGAGCCGATCCTCAAGCGCATGGATTACTTCGTAGCGCACATCCTCGTCGGTATCCCGGAGCGCGTAGACAAGCATTCCAGTATCGCGTGAATCATTGAGACGACCGACGGCACGGAACGCAATCCGTCGCACGAAGCGATCGCCGTCTTGCGTTGCTAGCCGCAACGGCTCCCGAAGCTCGGGGCTGAGGCGATCCTCGAGAGCATGGATCGCCTCGTAGCGGACATCCTCATCGGCGTCCCCGAGCGCGCCGACGAACAGGTCGGTATCTCGTGGATCGTTAAGACGAGCGACACCGCGCACGGCAACCTTCCGGACCATCCCCTCTCGGTCCTTTGTCGCCTGTAGCAAGGGCTCCCGTGACTCGGAGCTACCGCGACCCTCAAGCCCGCGGACCGCCTCATAGCGCACGTCCTCATCGGCGTGAGCCAACGGATCGACCGGCAACTCCATTTGGCGCTGCACCACCGGCTGCGACGGCGGCGTCGACGGTCGGCTCGGCGCGCTGGGGGAGGCGCTGCGACTCGGCTGCGACGCCGGCGTCGACGGTCGGCTCGGCGCGCTAGGGGAGGCGCTGCGAGTTGCCCGTCCGCGCGACCCGCTGAGACTGTTGAATAGAGCGTTTTCGGCGGTATTGACTGGATGAGTGACATTGAAGACCGACCGTTGCGCCTGCCGGATCGGTCGAGGCGTGACCGCACGGACGCTCGTTCGCACAGGATGGCGAACCACGCGGTTGACCTGGCGCACCGGCCTTGGCGTCACGCGTCGTACCGACCGCCGAGCCATCTTCCGCATCAAGCCCACGCTACGGACCTCCTCCCTATCAGAACGCCCCACTTCAGCGCTAGCCAAACAGCCATTTGCGCATCTTGGCAGACGCGCGGCCCGCGTGCCCATTGAGCCGACTTGTTGCCCTAGCCAGTTCAGATATTCCGTCGAGTGTTCGTCGGCGTCACGGCGTGAAATACTCCGCTGTCGTGTGCGATTCGATTGTCACAGAGTCGAGTGGTGCGACGGTGCGCGCTGTCGTCGAAGCTCGCAGCCGTTGTCAGTGCCCAGGTGGATACACAGGTAGGAACCCGCCATTAGGGTTACGGCAGGCGAAGTATCGTTCTCCGTACAGTTCGATAAACGTCTTCACCCCGCCCTCATTTTGGCAGTTTACTTCCTGTTCGTGGAGGAGTTTGTCGTGCGCTTCCCGTTCTTGGCGTTCATGGTCCGCCTGACGCCGTTCGGTCGCTCGTTCTTTTCGCTCACGGACTTCCGCTTCGCGACGCTTCAGGAAACGACAGCGCGCCGCGCTCACCGTCCGCAGAACGCCCCGTCGCGTGAGCGTTGGTCCGACATCGGTGTGAGCTGACACGGTGTATCGATACGTCAGCCCGGGCCTCTTACAACTCCAGTGAATCGGGAGTGCTTCCTTCCCGTATGCTTCCGCCTCTACGGGCACCGTGACGTGCTTGCCGCGCATGCTAAGCGTGATCGTCACGTACGCGTAGGGCGAGGTGCTCACGTAGAGTTCCGTGTCACCTGGTTCTCTACTGGACGACAGGTAGTTGTAGAGTGGCGTCACGACCAAGAGGCCAACCGGTTTGCTGAGCGCCAGTACCCTCGCTTTCGCCGCTTCGGCTTCTTCACGCGCGACCGTCGCCGCGTGTTGTGCCGCTTCTCGGGCGGGCGCTTCAGCTTCGTATTTTTCCTTTGCTTCGGCCGCGGATGGACCCAGCTTGACCTTGAGTTCCGCCGATGCCACCAGCGTTATGGACGGCGGGGACCGTAGCTGCACGACTGACAGGTATGCGCATACGAGGGTGTGGCTTGTGACAGGTGAGCCTTCGATCGGCGCGAACGTAAAAGCGTTGGTGTAGTTAGGCGCCGCGACTTCTACCCACGCCGGGTTGGGCCGTTCCCACTCTTCAATGGCGCCATCGCTCGCCGGACAGGCTTCGATCGGCGCGAGACTCGCGATAGCGGACTTTTCGACAGCCAGCACAACAAGCCGCTCACTCGGCGACGAGGCGCCTGTCGCAGTGATGGTCCAAGTGGTTCCGCGCGACGGTTCGGCGGGCGACACTTCCAGATGGATCGAGTCCGCCGACGCAGTCGCCGCGAACACGAGAGTTGCGAAGATGAGCATCGTACCGATGACGCGGCGCATACCGGGACGATACCGGCTGGAAGCATGGCGTGACGATTGTCTCAGTGGGGCTGAGAGACCTCGATGCCAAGAGCCTGCGCGGCGTCCCCCAGCCGAGCGTCGTAGCAGTACAGACGCCCGAGGTCCTCGCCCAGGCTCACGACGGTTGCCAGGTGCAGGGCGTCGAGTGAGCGCAGCTCGGCTGGGTCCAACTCGGCGGCGGCGTCGAGGATCGGCTGATCCAGCGGGATCAGCGTGATGGCGGTGAGCGCAGAACGCGCGCGTTTGACGGCCAGATCGCCGTAACGCCGGGCGGCACGTCGTCCCTCCACGGTCAGCAGCGTGCTGCTGAGGAGTTCTCTGCCGGCCAGCTCGCGGCGCAGGGCAGGGCTCTCGGGCTCGGAGCGCACGAGCTTGATGAAGGCCGAGGTGTCGAGGTAGTCGGGCAAGCGCCTACAGGCGCTCTGAGCGCAGCTCGTCCAGCACCTCGCTGGAGGGCGGGCCTGCAATCGGCGCGGGCAGCTCCTCCAGAACGTCAAGCAGGTTACCCTGACCGCGCATAGCTCCCCGTTCGGCGACGAGCCGGTCTATGGCCGAAGCTCGTCCGGGGGCAGGCGTGAGCTGTGCGACCTCCTGGCCGCGATCAGTGATGACAAACGACTCCCCGTGTCGAGCCCGCTGGGCGTAGCGGCTGAGGTTCTGGCGCATCTCGCGGATACCCACAAGCTCCATGTGCGTCATTGTAGCGCTGACGCCTGCGCCGCGGCGCGGCCGAGGGTGGCGGCTGCGCCCGAGGTCTTCGCCAGCCGTGCCGACAGGCGATCGGCGGCGTCGTGCTGGGGTATGTGGTGGACGTAGATCATGGTGGTGGTGATGTCGGCGTGGCCCATGTACGCCTTGACGTCGGAGAGCGCGAACTCCTGCACGGCGAGGGTGCCGAAGGTGTGGCGGAGGTCGTGGAAGCGCAGGTGCTCGATCTTGGCGGCTTTCAGCGCCTTGTAGTAGCGGCGGCGAAGCGCCGAGTCCTCCAAGTAGTCGCCGTCGGGTGACGGGAAGACTAGGTCTTGATCGGTGGTGTACCGCTCGCGGCGCGCGAGGTCTTTGAGCGCGCGGGCGACTTGGTCGACCATCGGTGTCGCGCGCACGCGCCCGGACTTGGGAACGTCCTCGAGCTTCAACGTGAACGCCCGGCGTATGTGGATGACGTGCAGCTCGAAATCGATGTCGCTCCAGCGCAGGGCGCGCAGCTCCCCCAGACGAAGGCCAGCGAACGCGGCGGTGATGAACATCGCCGCGTCCTGCTCATCTTGGATGCGCCGGGCGTCCAGCTCGGCGTCGGTCAGTTCGCGCTTCGGCGCCTCGTGGTGGCGTCCAAGCGCCGTGACGATCGCGAGCGTGTGAACTTCCTTTGCACTGAGCACGCGGAACTCCCCGGAGCGGCGCACGGGCTGGCGCTCAACGCCGAGCGCGGGATTGACCGTCAGACCCCAGCGACGTTGAGCGTGGCGCAGGATGCCGTTCATCAGCACCAGGTACTTGTTGATCGTCCGCGCAGAGAGGCGGTCTTCGGCGACGAGGTGGACGCGGTAGGCGTCGATCATCTCACTCGTGAGCTGCTCCAAGCGAACCTCTCCGAACATCGGCAGGAGCGCGCTCTCAACTACGTGGCGGTAGTCGCGCAGCGTGCTCGCGCGGCGCTTGCGGTCAAACTCGACGTAGCGGAGCCACTCCTGCGCGGCGTCGGCAAAAGTCGGCTGGGCGCCGATCCGCCGCCGGGTCCCCAGGGATTTCCCTGGAGCGCCGTGTTGGGGGCGCGGAGGACGCTCGGCGGCAAATAGCCGCCGTCAAGGGAGCGGGTACGGAATCAGAAGAACCTGCCCGAAGCGGTGCGGGAGTCTTACGCTCGCCTGTGGATGAATTTGGCAGCAAGCTGCTGCCAAATTCGATCTATGGGCCCGTATCGAGCTTTTCGTCGTCGTAGATCACGTTCGCCGCCTCGGAGATCCCGGCCAGCTCTGCGGCTAGCTCAGGCAGCTCGGGCAGCGCCGGTCTGAGCGCAGTGGGAGTCTCGTCAGTCATGGTGGTGTCACCGATCGTGTACCGGGCGACCGCGACCGGCGTATCAAGGCCGCGCAGAGCCCACTGAGTCACGGTCTTGTTGCGTCCCGGGCACAGCACGAGACCGATCGTTGCTGGGTCGCCCTCCTGGCGCTCAAGTTCGTCGACGGCGTTGAGGTAGAAGTTCATCTTGCCCGCAAACTTCGGCTTGAAGTCCTCAATCTTCAGGTCGATGACAACAAAGCGCCGCAGCTTGTAGTTGTAGAACACCAGGTCGAGGAAGAACTCGGGCTCCTCGCCGCTCTCTTCGTCGGGAACCCGAAGCGGGAACTGCCGTCCGACCAGGGCGAACCCCCGACCCATCTCCATGAGGAAGCTCTGCACGTCGTTCAGGAGCGCGGCCTCCAGGTCACGCTCCTTCGCGTCGGCCGAGAGGCTGAGGAACTCGAAGTTGTATGGGTCCTTGATCGCGTCACGTACGAGCTCTGAGTCAGGCGCCGGTAGGGCGTGATCGAAGCTGGTGAGGGCTGCGCCCTGCCGGCCGCGAAGGTCGCTGGCGATTTGGGCCTCGAGAACCTTGCGCGACCAGCCATGCTCGACGGCCGCAAGCGCGTACCACGTGCGTGCGTCGGCGTCCGCAACCTTGTCGAGCAGCACCATGTGATGCCCCCACGGCAATTTGGCAGCAGGTTGCTGCAACATTTCGCTGGCGCTCCGCGCCGGCCATGCGCGCGCGAAGGGGAGCCTCGTCATGATCCAAGTCAACTTCACGGCCTTCGAGCACGATCCGGACACCGAGGAGTGGACCGAGGTGCCTGTCGCGCAACTGCTCGCCGATGGCGACGACGTGAGCATCAGCGGGCCGCACGCGGATTGGATCAGCCCCGACCTCGCGATCGTCGACCCCGAGACTGCGGAGCGCATCACCCGGACTGATGGCGCCGAGCGCTGGGCACGACTTCAGCCCTTCGCCTACCGCAGCGGAGACCTCCACGTGAAGGTCACCGAGGTCGCCGTGGCCAAGCCGGTCGCCGCCAGCTTCCACTACTCCACGGCCGTCTGAGCCTCGTGCCGCGCACCGCGGTATCCGAGATCCACGCGAAGGTCGTCGGCCGCGAGCTCAAAGACAGCCGCCAAGCGCTCGGGCTGACCCAAGCCGAGGTGGCCAAGCGCCTCGGAGTCTCCCCTTCCTACATCTCCGCCGTCGAAGCAGGCCGTCGCAACCTCACGCTCGGCCAGCTGGCCAACATCGCCAACGCCATGCGACTCGGGATCGACGTCTCATTCATCCGCCCGGATGGAACGCCTGTCCGCGTCGACCATAAGTGACGCCTGCGATAAGGCGTTGGCAGTGCAGGTGCGACGGGCGGGTGCCGGTGCCGGTCCCGGGACCCGCACCACTCAGGACCCACTGAGGACTTCGGTCGCAGTCAGAAAAATGTTCCCGGTCATGGCCGCATGACGGCGCTTGCGCCGAAGAAGCTCGCGGAGGTCGATACGGTCATCCAGAACTGCATAAAGATCAGCACCATCCATCAGGATCAGCGGCGAGTGGTGCCCGGAGTGGATCTCTGCGGCGGCCCGCTCGAAGCCGGAGATAGCGACGAACAAGCCGAGGGTGTTCTCAGACTTGCGATCCCGCTGTTCTACGTCTTCCGTCATTACTTCGGCACCGGCAGGGAGCTCGCACGCAGCTTCCGCGCCGACGACTGACCGTAGCTGCGTGCCTGCCGGACACTTCTTTCGTCGACATACGATGCAAAGCGCGCGCTCGCCAGCGCCGTAAGATCGACGGTCGGACGGGCGCCGCTGCGCCGTCGCCAACGCAAACCACGAGAGGAGGCAAGCGTGCCCCAGGCCGCCGGATACAGAAACGAAGGGATGTTTGGGTCGATCGAGACGGTTGGTAGCGCAGGCGTCTTTGGCCAGGTGATGGGGCTCGTTGCGGTCACGCTCGCCTTCTTCACGCTCGGCGCCTACCTTGGGCGTGAAATCTCGGAGGGCGCGTCGATCGTGTGCTTCATCGGCGGCTTCGTCTGCATCATCGGTCTGAACGTCGCGCGGCGCTCGGAGATCCTGTCGATCACGATGCTGTTCGCCGCCGGCCTGCTGCTTGGCCTGGGGCTGGGCGGCGTGCTCAACCGCTACGTCGAAGCCGAGCCCGACGCCGTCTGGCAGGCGGCGGCCGCGACGGCGCTGTTCGTGGGTGGGATGGGCAGCACCGGCTATGCGATCCACAGGGACCTCTCCGGCGGCTACCGCGCGCTGTTCTTCCTGCTGCTCGCGCTGATCGTCTTCGGGCTCGTGACGGTCTTCGTGTCGATCCCCGGCGGCAACGTGATCTATGCGCTGCTCGGCCTCGGCATCTTCGGTGCCTACACCGTGCTGGATTTCAACCGCATGCGGCGCACAGGTATGCAGGAAGCGGTCCCGCTCGCCGCTGGGATCTTCCTCGATGTGCTCAACATCTTTCTCTTCTTCCTACGCCTCTTCGGCGGCGGGCGCAACTGAGACAGGGACACCCCCGCGGCAAAGCTTGCCCTATGCGGCTTCCACCTCCGCGGCCAGCTCGACGAGGCTCACATCGAGTGCCGCCGCTATCTCGCGCACGGTCGCCCATGCGGGGCTCGCCTGCCCGAGCTCGATCCGTGCAAGTGAGCCGGTCGTGATCCCTGAACAGTACGCGAGTGCTTCCTGAGTGGCGCCCCGCTCCACACGCAGGCGCCGCAGAACGGCAGCGAGGGCGGGGTCGGGCGCAAGGTGCCGCGGCATGTAGTAAACATCGCACGCCATGCACGTCTAGGTCCATGTCCTTTACGACCCATCGTTGACTCCACATCGTATAGCACTGGCCGTCCGCAACCGCCTCTCCTCGCCGCACCGCGCGCGCTCCCGCGATGCACCAAGCCCGCCATCCTGATGTGGGCGCACCTCGTCTACCCTTGGCGCCCGTTGCTCGCCGGCCCATCCGGTGGGGCGCGGCGGTAGCGCCGCGAGCGCGGGTGCTGCTCGAGCAGCCCGACCGCCATCCAGGTACCGATGTAGCGGTGGGTGGTGCTCGGCGACAGGTCGAGCTGCCGTGCCACGTCCGTCAGCTCGCGCTCGCTGCCATCGGGTGGGAACGCGCCGAGCACCAGCAGCGCTCGCAGCGTCGAGCGTGAGTATGCGGCGTCGTCCAGCAACGGCAGCACCGCGCCGTGCAGCTCGCCGAAGTCGTCGAGCCCAGCCGGCAGCGCGGTCAGGCCCGGGACCACCGCCGCCTCGCGCACGACGCGTGCCACCTGCCAGTCGGTGAGCGTGATCGTCACGCTGCGGTCGTCGCTCAACGCGGCACCATGCGAGGCAAGCAGCCCGGCGAGCGGGTGGGATTTTTCGCGCCATTCGGCATGATGGTGCGATGATTGCGCCTGCCCTCCCCCTTGAATAGTCACGCGTGACGGGTTGGCAATTAGGAAACAACAAGCCCGGGTAGCACGACTTCCAGCGTTCCGAATCGCACGAGTCGAACGGCCCGCCTCGAGCCAACGACCGCACCCGGTTTGGCGTATCGTTCGGCTGGCCAACATCGGAGTAAACGAGGAGCGATGTCCGCGAGGAGCGCCGGTAGGGAGCAGTTGAGCGGGTCACCCCTACAGGGGGTACTGCTCGCGCTGTTGCTCGGCGAGCAAGAGCAGCTGCACGGCTACATGCTGACGACGCTCGTCGAGCGTCGTCTCGGGCCCGCCTGGGGCGTTACGCGCCAGAGCGTCTACGGGGCACTCAATCGGCTCGAAGAGGAAGGTCTCGTCTCATCTGCTTGGAAGACCGCCAGCGAGCGTGGCCGCGGCCACGGCCAGCGCGTGTATGCCGCGACCGACAGAGCCGAGACGGCCCTCTCCCGATGGATGCGCAGCCCTGTCACCAAGGAGCCCGTGCGCGTCGAGCTGCAGGCGAAGATCGCGATGTCCCGCGCCCAGGACGCTCCGCAACTGCTGGGCGCGCTGGACGCGTACGAGCGCGAGTGCTTCGAGCTGCTGCGCCAGACCAACGAAGCGGAGGTACCGATGGGCTCGTGGGCGGGCCTGGCGTTGAACCTCACGCGCATGGCCGTCGACGAGAGCCTGCAGGCGGAGCTGCGCTGGATCGCGACGGCCCGCGCTTGGATCAAGGACTTCCTGGCCGAGATCACAAACGGGTCCTTGCGATGAGCCTGCTCTCGCTCGAGCACGTGTCCAAGCGCTATCCCGACGGGCGACGCGAGATCGCCGTCCTCGACGACGTCTCGCTCGAGGTCGACGACGGCGACTTCGTGGGCATCTGGGGCGTGCGCCGCTCGGGCAAGAGCACGCTGCTGCAGGTGGCCGCCGGCAAAGAGCCGCCGGATGAGGGCTCTGTGTCCTTCGCCGGCGAGGACGTCACGAGGATGTCGCCCGACCGCCGCGTGAAGCTCCTGCGTCACGGCGGGATCGGCCTGCTCAGCGTGGACTGGTCCCCGGAACGCAACAAGCCCGTCGTGGAGCACGTGGCGCTGCCGTTGCTGAGCGACGGCATGAGCCTGCGCGAAGCCAGGGAGCCAGCGTGGCGAGCGCTTGAGCGGGTGGGCATCGCAAGCTGCGCGTACATGCCGGCCGACAGGGTCTCCCACGGGGAGCGGGTGCGTGTGGCGCTCGCGCAGACGCTGGTCCACGGGCCGAGGCTGCTGCTCGTCGACGAGCCCGCCGTGCCGCTCAGACCGAGCGAAGGAGTCGAGCTCTACGAGCTGCTGCGCTCGCTCGGCCGCGATTCGGGGCTCGCGATCGTGATCGCCTCCGAAGACATCGCGCCGATTCGCAAGGCGCGGCGGATGTTCTCGATCGACGCAGGGTGCCTGCGCTCGATGGACCGCCCGGGGACGCTGGTCCAATTTCCCGAGCGCATGCATGCCAGGCAGCGCTCGCAGTCGTGAGCGGCCTGCAGCTGCGCGAGGTCGTCAAGCATTACCACAGCGGTGGCGAGACCGTGCGCGCCGTGGACGGCATTTCGCTGGTCATCGCCCCCGGCGAGCTGGTCTCCCTCTACGGGCCGAGCGGGTCCGGCAAGACGACGCTGTTGCAGCTCACCGCCGGGTTGCTCACCCCGGACGCCGGCAGCGTCGTCTTCGACGGGCGCGACATCGCGCGACTCTCCACGCAGGAGAGCGCGAGCTATCGGCTGCACGATGTCGGACTCGTGTTTCAGGCCTTTCACCTGATCGCGGGGGCCTCGGCGCTCGAGAACGCGGCGGTCAAGCTGCTCGCCGACGGGTGCAGCCTGCGCGACGCCAAGCGGCGCGCGCGCCCCTGGCTCGACCGCGTGGGTCTCGGCGCACGCGCCGAGCACGTGCCCGCGCAGCTGTCGATGGGAGAGTGCCAGCGAGTCGCGATCGCGCGAGCGCTGGTGAACGAGCCGCGGCTGCTGCTGACCGACGAGCCGACCGGCAACCTCGACTCCAAGCGCAGCCGCGAGATCCTCGAGCTGTTGCGCGAGCTCTGCAGCGAGCGCCAGATCCCCGGGCTGCTGGTCACACATGATCCCCAGGCGGGCGCCGTCACGTCCAGCGTCTACACGCTGCGCGACGGGCGGATGCACGAGGGCTTGGAGGCGGAGCTCGCCGGCGCAGCGACGCGATGAGGCGCGCCGGCAGGCCGAAGTTGACGATCATGGGCCTGCGCCCCTCGGCGCTGGTCGACCTGTATCGCTGGCGCCTGAGCAATCGCAAGGCCCAGGAGCTGTTGGCCGGGATGGGCGTCGCGATCGGGGTCGCGCTGCTGTTCGGCGTGCTCGTCGCAAACACGAGCGTCATCAGCTCGACCAGCCAGCTGCTGCACGCCGTCACCGGCTCCGCGCGCCTACAGCTGGTCGCACGCAGCCCCGAAGGGTTCGACGAAAGCGTGGCCGAGCGCGTGGGCAGGTTGCCGGGAGTGCTCGTCGCGGCTCCGCTGCTGCGCGAGAACGCGTGGATCGTCGGCCCCCGGGGGCGGGAATCGATCGAGCTGATCGGTGTGACAGGCAGCGAGATCTCGCTACATGGCGCCGCGACTCGCAATCTCGGCGCCGGTGCGCTGATCCTCTCCGGTGGGGTCGGGCTCCCCTCCGGGGTCGCCGACAAGATCGGCGCACATCCTGGGCAGCCCGTGACGCTGCTCACCGACGGAAGCGCCGACTCGGTGCAGGTGCGAGCGGTACTCGGCAGCCAGACCGTCGGGCCCGTGGCCGACAGCCCGATCGTCGTCGCGCTGCTGGCGATGGCGCAGCGGATCACGGGTAAGCCGGGGCGGGTCACGCAGGTGCTCGTCGAGCCGCGGCCCGGCGCCGAACGCCTGGTCGAAGGCGAGCTGCGCCGGATCGCCGCCGGTCGGCTGGACGTCGAGCCGACGAGCCAGGAAGTGACCGTGCTGCGTGCCACAGCCGGGCCCACGAACCAGTCGACCGCCCTGTTCGCCGCGATCAGCGCGATGGTCGGGTTCCTGCTCGCGCTGAACGCGATGCTGCTAACCGTGCCCGAGCGCCGGCGCTTCGCCGCGGAGCTGCGTCAGCAGGGCTTCGGTCCACGCCAGGTGCTGCTCGTGCTCGTCTCGCAGGCGGTCATGCTCGGTCTCACGGCCTCGCTCATCGGCGTCGTCCTCGGCGACCTGCTGTCTCGCTCGCTCTTCCACGAGGTGCCGATCTACCTCACGCTCGCGTTCCCGATCGGCACGCACCCGGTGATCCCAGCCACGACCGTGCTGCTCGCGATCGCCTGCGGCGTGCTTGCGACCGTCGTCGCGTCGCTGCTACCGGTGCTCGACCTGCGCCGCGGCCGCCCGGCAGACGCCGTCCTGCACGACACCGGGGAGGCCGGGCAGAGCATCAGCGGGCGTGCGGTCGCGATCTGCGGCGTCAGCGGCCTGCTGCTGGTGGTCGCCGTCAGCGTATGCGTCCTGCTCGCGCCCGGTCTCAGCGTGCTTGGAGGAGTGGGACTCGCGCTCGCGGCATTCTGCCTGGTCCTGCCCATCTTCACGCTCGTCCTCAGATCGATCAAACCGCTCAGCGAACGCCTGCGCGGCAGCATGCTCGCCCTCGCCGTCGTCGAACTGGACGCCACGGCCACCCGCTCGGTCGCGCTGGCCGGCGTGGCGGCACTCGCCGTCTACGGGATGCTCGCGATCCAGGGCGCTAGGCACGACCTCATCACCGGGCTCGACACGGCCGTCGTGCAATACCTGGACACCGCCGACATCTGGGTCACGACCGACAACAACTTCCTGACGATCGATAGCTTCCAGCCCCGCGGCGCAGCGGCGGCGATCGCGCGCAGCCCCGACGTCGCGTCCGTGCGCGAGTACCAGGGCGCCCTGCTCGACGTGGGCACCCGCAGGCTGTGGATACGCGCCAGACCCGCCACCGACCGCGCGCTGATCCAAGCCAGCCAGCTGCTGCACGGCGCGCTCGCGCACGCCACGCGGCTGATCCGCCGCGGCGGCTGGGCCGCGATCTCGAACGGCTTCGCCGAAGAACGTCACCTGCACCTCGACAGCGCCTTCACGCTGCCCACGCCGACCGGCTCCGCGCGCCTGCGCGTCGCGGCGATCACCACCAACGTCGGCTGGCCGCCGGGCGCGATCACGCTGAGCGACGCCGACTACCAGCGCTACTGGCACAGCAGCGACCCCACCGCGCTCGAGGTGAACCTCGTCCCTGGCGTCACCCCGCAGACGGGAAGACGCGCCGTCGAAGCGGCGCTCGGGCATCGGCCTGGTCTGGTCGTCGAGACGCTCGCCGAACGTGAGGCGGTCTACGAAGAAAGCGCGCGCCAGGGCATCAAGAGCCTCAGCCAGATCGCCGTGCTGCTGCTGATCGCGACATCGCTGGCGATCGCCTCCGCGCTCAGCGCCGCCATCTGGCAGCGCCGCACCCGTCTGGCGTCGCTGAAGTCCCAAGGCTTCGATAGCAGGCAGCTGTGGCGCTCGCTGCTGTTGGAAAGCACGATCCTGCTGGGCATCGGCTGCTTGGACGGGGCGATCCTGGGCGTCTACGGTCACGCGCTCGCGAGCCGCTGGCTGGAGGTCTCGGTCGGCTTCCCCGCACCTTTCTCACTTGGTATCGGCGTCGTCTTCCTCACGCTCGGGGTCATCACCGGCGTCGCCCTCGCCGTGATCGCGCTGCCCGGTTTGGGCGCCGCACGGGTGCTCGCACGCACGAGTTTCCAGGAGTCCAGATGAGCCGCCCGACCCGGACGCGATGCTGTCGCCATGACAGCAACCTATCCAGCCGGCCGCAAAGCGCTGGCGACCTACTTCCTGAGGGCAGCACGCCGTTACTGGCTGAGCGTCTTTCCCTGCATCCGACGTGAGACGCGCCACTGGCGAGAGCGCGCCGAAGCGATCCCCGACCCGGTGCTCCGCCGGCTCGCGCTCGAAGCGCAGCGAATCAAGCGAGGCAACATCGAGGGCTCCGCCGCGTTCGCCGCGTTTGCCCCAGCCGCGCACCGCGACGAGGTCGTGCGCGCGCAGGTCGCGTTCCAGTCGGCCTACGACTACGCGGACACGCTCTCCGAGCAGCCGAGCGGCGACCCGGTCACCAACGGCCGCCAACTGCACCAGGCACTGCTCGCGGCACTCGACGAGCGTGGCGGGCAGCCCGACTACTACGCCCGCAACCCGCGCCGTGGCGATGACGCCGGCTACCTGGAGGAGATCGTCGATGCCTGCCGCTGCGCGCTGAGCGGATTGCCCTCCCGCCCCTCGATCGCACTGCCGGCGCACAGGCTCGCCACCAGGATCGTCGCTTACCAGAGCCTCAACCTCAGCGAGCCGCACGGCGGGCACCGTCTGCTCGAGCGCTGGGCGCTGCGAGAAACTCCGTTTGGGACCGGACTGCGCTGGTGGGAGACGGCCGCGTCGGCCGGCTCCTCGCTGGGCCTGTTCGCGCTGATCTCAGCGGCCGCGCGACCGGCCCTGCAGCCGGCGCAGGCGCTCGCCATCGAGCGTGCGTACTGGCCATGGGTGGGCGCCTTGCACTCGCTGCTCGACAGCCTCATAGACGAGCCGGAAGACGCGGCCGTCGCACAGCGCAGCCTGCTCGACTACTACACCTCCCCACAGGAAGCCGCCGCCCGTCTGCAGCTGCTCGCGCGCGAAGCGCTGCGCACGGTTCGCTCGTTGCCCAACGCCCACGAGCACGTGCTGATCCTCGCCGGCATGGCGAGCTTCTACCTGACGGCTCCCGAGGCGTCATCGCCCACGGCGCGGCTCATCTCCGACAAGGTCATCGAGACGCTCGGACCGGTGATCAGGCCGAGCATGGCGGTGTTCGGCGCGCGACGCACGGCCGGCAGGCTGCCACGCCGCCACCACGCTGGCAGGATTTCCTCGCAAGGAGCGGGGAGCGAGCACGCGAGGCACTTGCAGCCCAGAGGTCGTGGGTCTATGTTCCATGAAGACGCGGTTCTGAGCCGTAAAGAGCGAGGCCACTGAGGTGTGAGGCCGCGCCACCCGAACCGAAAGGCCCCCGGGCCCGACGGAGAAGGTTCCTCAAACGGCCCGGGACCGCGTCGTTTCTTTGCCACGAGACGCTGCCGTGAGGCCCGCGATGTCCAGCCTCAGAAGCAGGGTTGGAAGCGCTTGCCGTTGAGCGCGAGGTTGTAGCGCGCGCCCATGATCCCGGCTGCGTTGTCGGCCGCGCAGAAGCGCTTGGTGGCAAGGTGGTACTCGGCGTTGAGCACCGGCTTGCCGACCGCCAGGTACGGCTCGAAGTCATCACATTCTTTGTATTGGTTGCACTGCTCGCTCAGCGCCCCGTCGAAGTATCCGAGCAGCTCGGGCGTCTGTTCGCCGTCGTTCTTCTGCAGCACGGCCATCCCCAGCGCGTGAACCTCGTTGGCCACCCACTCGTTGTAGGTCAGCTGCTGGGCGGCCGTGAGCGGGAAGCCGGAGTTGTTCGCATAGCCTTCGATGTTGTCGGGCTCAACCGCGTCAAAGCCCTTTTCCCTGCACATCCGAAAGCGCGCCGTCATGATCGGCTCGAGCACGCCGAGCTGGCGAATGTCGAGCCAGCGCTCGCCCGGCCAGCCGTTCGAGCGCCCGAGCACCGACTTCGGAAACTCCGAGTAGTCGGGGCGGAAGTCCTCCGCGGTGCCCACGTCGATGTAGCAGATCACGTGCTTGCCCTGAGCGTGCAGCGCTGCGACCTCGGCGGCGCTGGTTTCGAAGCCGTCGATGTCGTACGCCGCCACCGGCTCGTCGTTGGCGACCGTGCCCTGCAGCTGCCAGTACCACGTCAAATGCTGTGGTGGCGTCCACCAGCCGCCCTGCTGCGCTCGCGCCCGGCCGGCGCCCGCGAGCAGCGCCACCCAGACCAGAACAGCAACGAGCAGCGCCACGACCGGGCCCGACGCCCTCCCCGAAACCCGCTGCCGTCGCTGCACGCTCATCCTCGCGATGCTAGGGCACCCGTGGCGAGCGTGTCGCGATTGCGCCCCGCGCTGTGAACGTCCTGTCATCCCCCTCTTAGCATCAGCTTAGGCTCGGGTTAGCGACCGTTCAGCGGCGCTCGCGATCGTGTGCGTGGGAGCCATGCATACGACCGCCACGAACATCCTCGCCACCGCCGTCGGGCCGCACCTGTTCTGGATCACCAGCCGCGCCGCCGGGCATCGCCGCGCTGCTGCTGTCGAGCTTGTCGGTATGCATCGGCCTGCTGATCGGCGGGCGCATGCGTCAAGGGCGCATCGGCCGGACCTGCGGGTCGACACACGAGGCGCTGTCGCTCGCGGCGCTCGCGGCGCTCGTCGTCCACGGCCTGACGCTGCTCGGCGACGGCTATCTGCACCCGAGCCTCGGCGACATCGCGATCCCGTTCCTCAGCGGCTACGAGACGCTGTGGACGAGCATGGGCATCGTCGCCTTCTGGGCGCTGCTCGTGCTCGGCCTCTCCTACTACGCGCGCACGCGCATCGGCGTGCAGCGCTGGCGCCGGCTGCACCGCTTCGCCGCGCTCGCGTGGCTCCTCGGCCTCGCACACTCGCTCGGCGAGGGCACCGACGCCGGGCAGGCGTGGTTCCTGGCGATGATCGCGCTCGTCGCCGTGCCCGCGCTCGGCGCTGCTGCTCGCGCGCCTGCTCGACTCCGCGCCCGCCTCCCCCAACCAACACGCGGCGCCCGCCGGCGCTCCCGCCGAGCTCCGCTCTGCGCGGGCGTCGCGCTCCGTCGCGCAGGCCCAACGCTCCGCCGCCGTCACAAGGGCCGGCGTCGCCCGATGACACCTTCGCCGCGCACGGCCGCACAGCCCGATGCCGCGCGTGACCGCGAGACGACCCGCGACGCGCTGCGTCGGCGCACGCGCCGCATCCGGCGTTCGGTCGCGGGACTTGCGCTGGCGCTGTTCGCGCGGCGTTCCTGATCGTGTACGTGCAGCTCGCCTCCGGGCACGATCCCGCGCTCGTGGCCAACAGCGAGCGACGCGCCGCCGCCGCGAGCGACGTCAGCACATCCTCGACGAGCAGCGAAGGCTCCAGCGAGTCGAGTTCCTCCGAAAGTGGAGAATCGAGTGCTGGCGCCTCCGCGGTGACCACATCGCAATCATGAGCAGCGCGCGCAGAGCAGCCAGCGCACGCGAGGCGATCGAGGAGTTCGACTGCTTCGGCTCACGCTGCGGCGCGCTCGTGACGGGCGCGGGCGCGCGGGCACCGCGCGCGAGGCCGCCGCGCTGCGCGGCGCACGCTGCTGGCTGGCACGCGCGCTTCTCCCGCTTCCTGCCCGACAGCGAGCTCTCGCAGCTGAACCGCGACCCGCGCGAGACGGTGCCGGTACGCCCGCTGATGGCGCGTCTGGCGCAGGCCGTGCGCGATGCGGGATCTGCTGAGCGGCGGGCTGGTGGACGCGACGCTGCTGCAGGAGCTCGAGCGCGCGGGCTACGAGCGCGATCTGCGCCGGCTCCGCTGGCGCTCGCCGACGGCGCTCGCGCTCGCGCCGGCCCGCCGGCCGGCGAGCGCCGGCGCCGGCGCAGCGCTGGCGCGAGCTCGAAGTGGACCTCGCGGCGGGCACCGTCACGCGCCCGCCGGGGCTGACGCTGGACAGCGGCGGCCTCGCCAAGGGCCTGTTCGCGGACGTGCTCGGCGAGACTGCTCGCGACCCATCCGAGCTTCGCGATCAACTGCGCCGGCGACCTGCTGTCGGCGGCGCCGCGGGAACGCCGCGCCCGATCAGAGTGCGAGAGCCCGTTCGACGGCGCGCACGCTGCACACCTTCGAGCTCGCGCGAACCGGCGTCGCCACCAGCGGCATCGGCCGGCGCAGCTGGCTCGATGGCAACGGACGCCCGGCGCACCACCTGCTCGACCCGCGAGCGGCAGACCGGCGTTCACCGGCATCGTGCAGGTGACCGCGCTCGCGCCGAGCGCGCTCGACGCGGAGATCAAAGCCAAGGCGGCGCTGCTCAGCGGCCCTCAGCGCGGCGCCCGGCTGGCTCCCGCACGGCGGCGTGATCGTCTTCGACGACGGCTCCCACCGGGTGCTCGCGCCGCCGCCCGCGCCACGCTCAGCCGCCTGGCTGCAGCCACCGCCGGTCGTGTCGCATGGGCCAGCTCGGCACATGTGCGGCCGCGAGCCGCCGCGGCTCAGGAGGCCGAGCTCGCGACCGGCGCCGTCGCCGCGTAGCGCTGTGACTGGCGCTCGCGCGCGTGCCCGAGGCTCTGGATCGCACTCGGGCACGGGCTTACGCTCGGCAAGGGCCTGCGCTCTGGCTCCTGCTCGCGGGCGGCGATGCCGAACGCCGCGCCCAGCTTCGCCGTCAGCTCCTCGGCGGGCAGCGGCCGCGAGAAGACAGTAGCCCTGCCCGGTCTGAGCGCCGAGCGCGGCGAGGTGCTCCATCACGGCCTCGGTCTCGATGCCCTCGGCGACGACCGTCAGGCCGAGGTTGCGCGCGAGATCGATCGTCGAGCGCACGATCGCCTCGGCGCGCGCGTCCTCGAGCATGCCGGTGATGAACGAGCGGTCGATCTTGAGCTCGCTCGCGGGCAGCGTCGCGAGGTACTCGATCGACGCGTTGCCGGTGCCGAAGTCGTCGATCGACACGCCCACGCCGCCGGCCCGCAGCGCCTCCAGCGCCGCGATCGCCGCGCTCGGGATCGACCAGCGCGGCGCTCTCGGTGACCTCCACCGTGAGCCGCTCGCGGCGGGATGGCGTGGCGCGCGCAGCAGCTCGGCCACCTGCTCCGGCAGCTCCGGGTCGAGCAGGTTGCGCGCCGACAGGTTGACCGACATCTCCGAGGTCGATGCCGCGCCGCGCCAGCGCGACCATCTGCGCGAGCGCCTGCTCGATCACGTACAGCGTGAACGGCCCGACGAGCGCGGTCGGCTCGATCTGCGGGATGAACTCGTGCGGGCCGAGCAGGCCGCGCTCGGGGTGCTGCCAGCGCACGAGCGCCTCCACGCCGGTGACACGCCGGCGCTGCAGGTCGACCTTCGGCTGGTAGTAGAGGACGAACTCGCCGCGCTCGAGCGCCCCTCCGACCTGGCCGAGCAGGATCAGGCGGTTCGCGTCGAAGTAGTCGCACGCGGGCGAGTGCACGTGGATCCTGCTCGAGTGCGAGCGCGCGCGGGCGAGCGCCGTGTCGGCGCGCTGCAGCAGCAGCTCGGGCCCGTCGGCGTGCTCGTCCATGACCGCGATGCCGATGCTCGCCTCGACGTTCAGCGCGACGCCGTCGATCACGACCGGCGGCTCGAGGCTCGCCTGCACGGCGGCGGCGCCGCCGCGCGCGCCCTCCTCGCCGTGCGCGTCCGCGGCACAGGATCGCGAACTCGTCGGCGCCGAGGCGCGCGAGCTGCGGCCTTCGCCGGCGAACGTCGCGCTCAGGCGCCGCGCGACCTCGCGCAGCACGCGGTCGCCGTTTGCGTGGCCGAGCGTGTTGTTGATCTCGGTGAAGCGATCGATGTCGATCAGCAGGATCGCGACGCTGCCTGGCCGCGACGCTTCGCGGCGCACCGTCTGCGCGACACGCCTCGATGAACAGCGTGCGGTTGGGCAGGCCCGTGAGCGGGTCGTAGTGGGCGAGGCGGTAGTTCTCGCGCGCCTGGCGGGCGAGCCTGCGCGAGGCCCGCGCGACGATGCGGAAGAGGATCAGCCACAGCAGCACCAGGCCGACCGCCACGAGCAGCGCGATCATGCGCTTGTCGCTGCGCGATCGCCGCCGCGATCGGGCGGTAGCTCAGGTAGATCTCAAACGCGCCTTCGGGCGGGCCCGGAGGCGGCGAAGCGCAGCGGCACGTACACCTCGACGAGCTGGCCGAGCCCGACCTCGCTGGCGGTCTCGGTGCCGCAGACGCGGCGTGACGACGTCGGCGTCGTCCGGTTTGCCTGCGAGCGCGTCCAGCAGGTCGTCGCTCGGCGTGCAGCGTGCGCCCGATCAGGCTGTGGTCGTCGGAGTAGATGACTTTGTAGTGCGAGTTCCAGATCTTGATCCGCGCGAGGTCCTGCGTGACCGAGCGCGCGCTCAGCTGCTGATCGAGGGCTCTGCATGCCGCGCCGGCGACAGGCCCGTAGCGCAGGTCCTGCGGCGGAGAGGTGCGGCTCGATCCCGAGGTGCGCGATGATGCGCGCGGACTCGCTGGCGTCGGCGAGCGTGCGCGAGACGATCTGCGCCTGCAGGACGCGCGCGAGCACGAAGCCGAGCACGACCATCGGCAGCAGGCTCAGCAGGGCCACCTGCTGGGTCAGCCCCAGGCGCCCGCCCAGGCTCGAGGCGTTCGCGGCGCGCGCGCATGCAAACGCTTTCGTGAGACGTCATCCGGAAACCTGGAGTTTGCGGGCAAAGAATCTGGACGAGATGGCGCCTGTAACGCGCGTGGCGCTGCGATACTCGCCGGCCAGATGCGCGCGCTCGTGCAGAGGGTCAGCCGGGCCGCCGTGCGCGTCGAGGATCGCGCTGGTCGCCGAGATCGGGCCCGGGCTGCTGGTGCTGCTGGGGGTCTCGCGACGAGGACGAGCCCGCCGCGGCCGAGCGGCTGGCCGAGAAGGTGCGCGCGCTGCGCATCTTCGCGGACGCCGAGGGGCACATGAACGAGGCGCTCGGCGAGCGCGAGATCCTGTGCGTGAGCCAGTTCACGCTCTACGGCGACACCCGGCGCGGCAACCGCCCGAGCTTCGCCGCCGCCGCCCCCGGCGAGCTCGCCGAGCCGCTGTACGAGCGCTTCTGCGAGCGCGCGGGCGCCAAGCGCGGTGTGTTCGGCGCGCACATGCAGGTCGAGCTCGTCAACGACGGGCCGGTGACGCTGCTGCTCGAAGCCTAATGCGGCGGCGCGCGGCGCGCGCCGGGCCCAGCGCTCCGCCCACGCGCTCGAGCGGCGCGGTAGGCGTCGAGCAGCAGCCGGCCCTCGTCGGTCAGGCGGTAGCCGTCCGGCGCCGGCCTCGATCACATCCGCCGCGCGCAGCTCGTGCAGGCGCTGGTTGAGCACGCTCGAGGACATCCCCGCGCAGCGCTCCTGCAGCGCGCGGAAAACCAGCGGCTGCTCGCGCAGCTCCCACACCACGCGCAGCGCCCAGCGCCTGCCGAGCAGGTCGAGCAGCGCCATGATCGGCCGCCCGCTGTCCGAGCCGCGAGCCGCGCGCCCGGGACGCGGCCCCG
The DNA here is from genome assembly GCA_963826985.1 of uncultured Solirubrobacteraceae bacterium. GTDB lineage: Bacteria > Actinomycetota > Thermoleophilia > Solirubrobacterales > Solirubrobacteraceae > Palsa-744. Next base: position 556,149 of record CAWGYW010000002.1, on the reverse strand, counting down.
CGTCGGCGCGCTGCGCACGCCCGCGGGCGTCCGCCGCTGAGGACCCCTCGCCGGCGCCACCAACCGCACGCCTCCTCCCCGGCGCGCTCACCCGCCTCCGCCTCCGCTTCTAAATAGAAAGCGTTGCGATAGCATCGACGTCTGCGCTGTGAAAATCGAAGCACGATCGATCAGAAGGAGTGTAACGGGATGCGCGTGAGCCAGACTCCCCGCATCGCGCCGCTGCAAGCGCCGTACGCCCCGGGCGTCCAGGCGATGCTCGCCAAGTGGATGCCGCCCGCCAGCGACGCCGAGCCGCTGCGCTGTTTCGCACGCTCGCCGTGCACGAGGAGCTGATGAGCCGCATGCGCCCGCTCGGCGCCGGCATCCTCGGCGCCCGTGCCACCGTGCCCGCGCAGCTGCGCGAGATCGTGATCCACCGCACGTGCGCGCTCACCGGCGCGCAGTACGAGTGGGGCGTGCACGCCGTCGCCTTCGGCGCGCCGCTCGGCCTCAGCGAGACGCAGTTGCGCTCCACCGTCCACGGCCGCTGGCAGGACGTGTGCTGGGAGCCCGAGCAGGCCAGCGTGTTCCGCCTCGCCGACGAGCTGCACACGACGAGCACGCTCTCCGACGAGCTCTGGCAGGAGCTCACGCCGAAGCTTCCAGGACGCGCAGATCCTCGAGCTGATCGTCACCGCCGGCTGGTACCACGTGATCGGCTACCTCTGCAACGGCCTTCGAGTGCAGCACGAGGAGTGGGCGCCCGGGTTCCCGCCGGCAAGCGATCACGGCGCCGGCATCGTTCCCGCGAGCGGCTGAGCGCCCACCGCGCCCACGAGCTGCGCCCGCGCGTCCGCGCCCGACGTCGTCCACGTCGCCGTGAACGAGCCGCGGCGCATGCCCCGCGCCTTCGCCGTCAGCGTCGCGAGCACCGTCTCGCCGTCCTCCGCGTTCGGGTCGGCGGCGAGCCTGACCGTGCCGCTGACCGCGACCCCGGGCACCAGCTGATCGCGGTGCAGAGTCAGCAGCGCGCCGTCCTTGCCCGCTGTCACCGAGCCTCCGTTCAGCCCGACGTCCCGCTTGGCTTCGATCGCCGCGTAGCGCGCGATCGCATCGCCCGCCGTGCTCACGGCCGCCGCCGCCAGCTGCAGGTCGGCGCTCGGCGCCGTGCCGCCCGGCGAGGGCGTCAGCGGCGGTTCTTCGGAGAGCCGCGTCGCGTACACGCCCACCGTGTGGATCGGCGAGACCCGCGGCGCGCACGAGGCATCCAGCGAGTCAAGCGCGCCGGGGTCGGACACGAACTCCTGCACCAGCGTCGAGCCGCACTCCGTGTCGCCCTCCCCCACCACGTGCGTCGAGTTCGCAAGCTCGACGAAGCGCGCGTGGCCGCCGATCTCCGAGAGCACCTTCGGCACACCCGCAGCCGGCGTCCACGTGTCGAGTTCGCCGCCCAGCACGAGCACCGGCAGCGCGCTTGGAAACAGCGGCAGCACGCCCGACGTCGGCGGCTGCGCGATCGTCGGGCTCGGCCAGCCCACGCACGCCGTGTACGCCTCCGTGTTCTCGTCCTGCGTGAGCCACTGCGCCGTGCTGAACGGGCTGAACGTCGCCGCCGGCAGCAGCGCCTGCGCGCCCGCCAGTTCCTGCGCGCGCACGGCCGGGCTCGCATTCATGTCGAACAGCTGCGGGTAGTCCAGGCACGACGTCGCCAGGTACAGCTCGACCGAGTATTCGCGCACCGGCTCGCCGAAGTAAGCCTCATCGACCGCCAGGCGCTGCGCGTACAGGCGCAGCAGCGGCGCCGGGTCACCGGCGTCGAGCAGCGCGCGCGCCGCGGCATCCAGCTCGCGGTAGATGTTCGTGTCCTCCGCCGCGTCACTCACGAGGTTCACGAGGCCCGTGACGCCCATGCTCAGCTTCTGCGGCGAGCCTTCAGGCCCCGGCACCACGCCCGCGAGCGGGTGTTCGGAGAGGCTCTGCGCAAGCGCGCCGATGCGCGCCCACGACGAGCCCGGCGCCGCGGCAGCGCACGCCAGGGCGCGGCTGCACGCCGCGTCGATCGCCGCCGGCATCGATTCGATCGTGCTGCGATACCACGGGTCGAGGCCCACCGTTTCGTACGTCGAGTCGAGGATCACGCTGCGTACGAGCTGCGGGAAGCGCGACGCGAACACCTGCGCGAAGAACGAACCGTAGGAGTCTCCGTACAGGTCCACCTTGCCGAGGCCCAGCGCCGCGATCACCGCCGCCAGGTCCTCCGCAGCGGGCGCCGAAGTGAACAGATCAGACGCGTGCACCCAGCTGCCGTTCATGTACTTCCAGCGGTGGTTCAGCGCCGCCGCGCACGACGCCGCCGCCTGCTGAAACGCTTCGCCGCCGGATTCTCCCGTGAAGTCCTGCAGCGCCGGGCAGTTCAGCGGCGTCGAGGACCCCGTGCCGCGGTTGTCCACCGCCAGCATGTTCCAGTGCTGGAGCAGCGGCCCGTACATCGCCGCGTAGCCCGCCTGCGCGCCGTCGGACGGGTAGGCGACCGAGCCGATCGACGGGTAGCCCGGACCGCCCTCCACCGGCACCACCGTGCCCGCCGCCTGGCCGCCCGGGGGCGCTGAGGCCGGGTAGAAGCGGTAGGCGATCGATATCCGCGGGCCCGCGGGCGTCGAGTAGTCGAGCGGGACCGACAGCGTGCCGCAGTACGCCACCGGCGCGCTCGCGCACAGCGTCAGGGCTTGGGTGCCGACGCGGAGCTTCGAGGACGGGCGGGCGGCCTGGGCCGTGGTTGGCGCGAGCGCGGCGAGGACGCCGGCGAGCGTGAGCAGCGCGGTTGGGAGTACCGCACCCGGCGAGCCCGTCCTTGCGCGCATGCCCCGATTGTCAGCCCTCCTGGCTCTCCCGATCACCGATCACCCCTCCCGCCGGTAGGACGGAGAAGCTTTGCAGATGCTACGTCCGGGCGTTGCGGATCGACGCGCATTCCAGGGTTCGCGCCGACGGTTGGCGCTAACGTTGCTCGACGTGGGAGAGCTCGCATCCAAGGTCGCTCACGACGAACCCGGCGAGGGTGCCATCGACGCGCAGCCGCCGCGGGCGAACCGGCGCGTTCTCGCCGTCTTCGAGCCCGGCCGCTCGGGCGAAGCGACGCTGAGAGAGGCAGCCGAACTGGCCGAGTCAGGCTGCGAGCTGTCGGTTGTGACGCTTGCACCGCAGGCGCGCCCCTCTCGGTGCTGCGGCAAGGGCGGAACCGGTCCCTACAACATCGCGGTGCGCGAGGAGGCCGAGCTCGAGCTGCGCCAGGCGAAGCGCATCCTCGGAGCCACCGCCGAGCGCGCGAGCTTCACGGTGCTCGTCGGTCATCCCAGCCCGCCGCTCGCGGCGTGGGCACAGGAGCACGCTTTTGACCTGGTGCTCCTTCCCACTCACCCGTTTACGCGCGGCGGCAACAGCCATGCCAGAGCCATGCGCCGGGCTGCTGCGGCCGAAGTTCGCCTCGTCCCGTAGCGCGCGCGAGCCGGGCGGGGCCGTGCTGAGGGATATAGTCGCTGTGGGAATGCGGCGAGGTCAACTCACGCGGCGCATCGGGCTCGCGGTTTTGGCTTTCACGCCCCTGCTGGCGCTGCTGACCATGGCCGGCCAGGCCGGCGCCTATTCACCCGGCTGCGGCCAGATCCCGATCGTCTACGGGATTCCGCCGTGGGGCTTTCACACCGGCGCCCCGGGCGAAGCGAGCTTCGCCCGCGGTCACGGCGAAATCAACCTTGAAGAGAACACCGTCTCCGGGATCATCTGTCAGGAAGACGGTCGCGGTGCGATCACGATGACCGTCGAGCACCATCTCGTCTACCACTCCCACTACGCGGTCATGTGGGGGTTCCCGGGGAACATCATGAAGATCATCATCCGCGTTCGCGCGAGCAACGATCCGAGATGCAAGGTGGGAACCGTCGGACGCGCGACCCTGTACGCGAGCTACAACGGCGTCCGCAGCGACAGCGTCCAGTTCTTCTTCCCGGCCGCGTGCAGCGATCAGGACCACCTGTACCATGGATCGCAGGTCAACAACCAGGTCCCACCGCTGTAGCGGCCTCGCTGAAGCGGCCGCCGGTCACAGGCGCACGCGGATGAGCTGCACCTGGCTCCGTGCGGATTCTGTCGCGACGACGACGATCTCGCTCGGAGTCGCCTGGTCGATCGAGACCGTCCGTCGAGAATGTTACGTTGGGTCCCGCGCCAGGGCGTGCGGATTCGTGCGCTGCCGTGGCTGGCGAACCGAGGGTCCGTCGAGCCGTCGGGATAGAGCGCCGTGAGTGTTATCGTCGGTCGGGTCGGCGTACTGCGTCTCGGCGAGGATGCTCGCCGTGGCCGTCGGGCAAGCGCCTGCACGGACCCGTACATTCGCGAGCGGAATCGAGCCGCGTGCCGGGCTGGCGTGCCGTCGGTCCGGAAGCTGGCCATTAGACCTGTCGCCGGCGCTGTGGAGCCCGGAGGCTCGTCATCGCACGGCTTTCTGTCCTGTACCGACGACGGTGAAGCCTTCCCCGTCGACGTACGTGTCGCCGATGAAGGCACCGAAGCCGTGTGCGTCGCCAGAACCGCTGAAGCCGCTGTGCGAACCCCGGCTCGGGCGCTCCGGACGGCGTGAGCATGGCGAGCGCGAGGCCCCAGCAGCCCATGTTTCCGTAGCCGACCTGAGCCAGGATGTCGCCGTTCGGCTCGAGCGCCAGCGAGCGGACCCCTGATCCTCGCCCGTCGGCAGCACCGCCCGGCCCTGTTCCCCGAATCCCAGCTTCGAGCTGGCCCTGCTCCGACAGGGCCGCCGCCCAGTTCACCGTGCAGCAGCCAGCCGCCACCGTTGTCCCCGGCGATGACGATCCGCCCCGACGCCTCCTGAAGAACCGCCGTCACCTGCCCGGGCAGCGGCAGCAGAGCCCAGCCATCGCTCCCGAACGTCTGATCCACGGTCCCCTGCGCGGTCACCTCACCCACCACCCAGCTGCCTCCGTAGACGCCGGCGACGATCGCGCCGCCGCCGTTCCTCGGCGCGATCGCGTTGACCCACATGCCGGCGGTGGGGAAGCCCTCGCCTGCCGGATCGGTGGGTCGCAGACTCGACGGGATCGCGATCGTAGCGGCGCCGTCATCGCCGAACTCGGGGTTGGACGCGCACGTACTCGTCACGGAGCGCAGAGCGACAGACCTCTTGCCCGGATAGATGTTGCTGAACGCGATCAGCGTGGAGCCGTCCGCGATCGTCGCGCTGGCCAGGACCGCGTTCCCGCCCAGCCCGCCCGGGCAGACGAGCTCCGCGCCCGCCGTTGCACTGCGGGTCCGCGATCTCGGGCTGGACGACGAACCCGCTACGCGCCAAGGCAGGCGGCGTTCGAGACGAGCCTCACCCCATGAGCCGCCGGCAGCGTCCCGCCGAAGCCGGCAAGCAGGACCGCGAGGATCAGTGCCGCTAGAGCGAGGGCGCGACGCATCAGCGCGGATGATCGCACTCGCTGAGCGCTGACACACGATGGCGCCTTCTGAGAGTCACAGCGCCGCCGAGCAATCCCCGGCGGAGGGGAACGTCGGCCCCGACCCCGATAATGACGTCATGCGCCTTTGGCACAAGCACATCTGGGGCGAGTGGGAGCGCGCCTGGGGCAAAGCCAGCCCGAAAGGCTACATCCTCGAGCGCAAATGCAAGGTCTGCGGCAAGACACAGACACAGGTCGTTCGCTGAGCTTCGCCTCGCGCTCGCGCGGGTCCTCGCCTCGCTGAAGCGCTGAGCGTCGTCTCGTTACTCGACCAAGCTCAACCGAGCGAGCGCCCATGCCGTGCGGCCAGCACCAGCCCCCCATACGCGATGCCCGGCCCAGCGGCCCGCAGCGCGGGCACGATCTCGCTCGTCACCAGGCCCGTCTCGCCGGTCATCTCGATCGACGATCTCAAACCAGCGGCGCATGTTCTCGGGGGTGTCCAGCAGCAGCGTCAGAACCGGCACGTGGCGGCGCAGCGACCAGAAGCGTTCGCCGTGCGGCGGGTGCTCGCCGTGGAAGCCCCACTGTCCGCGCAGCGCCGTCGCGCCGGCGGCGCCCTCGCGGCGCAGCCTGCGGACGAGCGCGCTGTGCAGCGGCTGGTGCTCGTAGCGGCTCTGCTCGCTGGTGTAGACGACGAGCTTCTGCCAGTAGGCAAGGCCCGCGTCGTCGGCCGCGGGCGGGCGCAGCGGCTCCGCCAGCAGCACGCCGTCGCGCTTGCACACGCGCACCCGCTCGAGCGTCATCGCCGGCTCGTCCAGCATCCCCTCGAGCTCCCGCAGCGCGACGCGATCGCTCGCGCTCTCGCCGACGCTCTGGATCATCAGCGGCACCTGGGCGTTGCCGGCGAAGAAGCGCCCGCGATGACGAACGCCGTGAACCGTGCCGTCGAGGCCGAGCAGCACGCTCGCGCCCGCCACCCCGTGCCGGTGCAGGCAGTCGACCACGGCGAGGTAGGCCGGGCGGCCTACCGCCTGCTCATGGCGGCCGACGTAGACGGTGAGCTTGGCCGCATCCGGGCCCGACCGTAGCTCCACCTCAGCGCCGGAGCCGCTCAGCAGCCGCACGCGCTCCAGCGTGATCACGCCGTGGCGGCTGAGCGCGCGCACCTCCTCGAGCAGCGTCTGGATGCGCGCCGGCGTGTCGAGCGCGACCGCAAGCAGCGGCAGGTCTTCGGAGAGCGTCAGCAGGCGCTCGGTCTGCAGCCGGTGCTTGATGCCGAAGCCCTCGATCCCGCGCAGCAGCACGCTCGTCCGCACCCCGTGGCGCGCGAAGACGTCCACCAGCGCGTCGGCGAGCAGCCGCCCGTCGGCGCGGTCGCGCTCGCCGATGTAAGCGGTCAGCCGCAGCCCGTCCTCGACCATCACCCACCCCCCAGCAGCCGCCCGAGCGCCCCCGCGCCCACGCCCAACACGAGGCTCAGCCCCACGTTTGCCCACAGCAGCCAGCGCAGGCCGTCCTCGGCGAGGCGGTGCGACTCGAGCATCCACGTCGAGAACGTCGTGTAGGAGCCGATCACCGCGGTCCCCGCCAGCAGGTACGCGTCGCCGCTGAGCGCGAGCCCCACCAGCAGGCCGAGCACGAGCGCGCCCGAGAGGTTGACGAGCAGCGTGCCGAGCGGAAAGCGCGCGCCGCCGGCGCTCGAGACGAGCGCGTCGAGCAGGAAGCGCGCGAGCGCTCCGAGCCCTCCCAGCGCACCGACCGCGAGCCATAGCGCCACGAAGCTCATCGCGCGATCCTCGCGCGGCGCACCAGCTTGGTGGCGAGGAAGACCGCCGCGAAGCCCCCCACGAGGCTCGCGGCCGCATAGGCGCCAGCGAGCACCAGATGGTCGCCTTCGAGCATCTTCGCGAGCTCGACCATCACCGTCGAGAACGTCGTCAGCGCACCGCAGATGCCGGTGCCGAGGAACGCGCGGCGATACAGCGACGGCGGCAGGCGCTCCTGCAGGCGCGTGACGAAATAGCCGAGCAGCGCCGCGCCGAGCATGTTCACGAGGAACGTCGCCCACGGCCACTGGTCGGGGCCATCGGTCCAGCTCTGCGCGAGCGCCGCGCGCGCGATCGCGCCAAGGAAGCCGCCGGCGAAGATCGCGGCCAGCTCCTGGCGATCCAGCGGCAGCGAGGCAGCCGCACGCCTCAGTCTCAGCCACAGCGGGCCCTGCGGTGCTCGATCGCGTTCCACGACGCTCCCTCACTGACGTCCGAGTGACGGTGACGTAGAAGCCATCAGCGGCCCAAAGCCGCGGTTATGGAGCGGGCCTCATCGCTGCGCGCGGAGCATAGCGCGCATGGGCCTCTCGTCCTGCACGGCGCATGGCGTGCGCCCAGGTGGCGTCCCGTACGGCCATGTCGCCGGCGCCAGCATCGCCGGCGCGCCCAACCCGGACCTGCTAGACCCCGCCTGATGGGTGCACCGGAGAACGTTCGGCTCCGATCGCGCGGGCGCGTGCTCCGGCGGGTGGGAGTCGTGCTGGTGGTGCTGGTGCTCGCCGGGCTGGTCGCGTTCGCGCTCTCGCGCCTTGAACTGGGGCGCGTCGGCCATGCCCTGGTCACCGCCTCCTACGGCTGGATCGCGCTGGCGCTACTGCTGATGTCGCTGGCGCTGCTGATGCGCTCGATCTCGTGGCACGAGACGCTGCGCGCGGCGCTGCCCGACACGCCGATGCCGTGGGCGCCGGTCATCCGCGCGACGATGATCGGCGTGATGGGCTCGGCGCTGATACCGGGACGCCTCGGCGAGCCCACGCGCGTGCTCGTGCTCTCGCGCCGGCTCGACGGGCGCACCAGGCAGCTGCTGCCGGTGGTCGCCGGCACGGTGTTCTCCCAGACGCTGATCAACCTGCTCGCGCTCGCGATCCTGCTCGCGGTGACGTTCACGAGCGTGCCGCTGCCGAGCGGCCATCTGGCGGCGATCGCGATCGCGCTCGCCCTGCCGCTGCTGATCTGCGTGCTCGTGATCGCCGGGCCGCGGCTGCTGGCGCTGGGACGTCGCTCGCGCTGCCCCCGCATCGCGCGTGCCGCCAACGCGATCGCGCGCCTGCTGGCGCTCGCGCGGCGGGGCCTCCTCGTGTTCGCCCGCCCGCGCTACGGATCCACCGCGATCGCCTTCCAGCTGCTCGCGTGGGCGCTGCAGTGGCTCGCCTGCTACGCGGTGATCCTCGCGCTCGGGCTCGAGTCCCAAGCCGGCCCGGCAGCGGCCGCCGCGATCCTGCTCGCGGTCAACCTCAGCGCCGTGCTGCCGGCCACGCCGTCGAACGTCGGCGTCTTCCAGGCCGCCTGCCTGGTCGTGCTCGCCGCCTACGGCGTCGGCGCCGGACAGGCGCTCGCCTACGGCATCATCCTGCAGGCGGTCGAGGTCATCACCGCGATCGGGCTCGGCGTGCCGGCGCTGCTCGGGGAGGGCCTGTCCTGGCGCGAGCTGCGAAGCAGCGGCGTCGAGGCTGAGGCCGAACTGGGCTCCACCGGAGAAGAGTCTCAGGTCTAGCCGGCGAGCGCGCGCAGCGACTGGCGCAGCGAGCTCGTCGTCTGCAGCACCGCCGTCGGCTCGTAGCCGCAGTGGGCCATGCAGTTTTCGCAGCGCGGGTCCTTGCCGCGGCCGTACTTGCTCCAGTCCGTCGTCTCGAGCAGCTCTTTGTAGGTCTCCGTGTAGCCGTCGGCCATCAGGTAGCAGGGACGCTGCCAGCCGAACAGCGAATAGCTGGGGATCCCCCACGCGGTGCAGTCGAATTCGGCCTTGCCCTCGAGGAAGTCGAGGAACAGCGGGCTGTGGTTCAGCCGCCACTTCTTGCGCCGCCCGTCGGCGAACGCCTCGCTGAAGAGCTTGCGCGTCTGCGCCACACCGAGGAAGTGCTCCTGGTCGGGCGCTTTCTCATACGCGTACGCCGGCGAGATCATCATCTCGTCGACCTCGAGGTCGTCGTTGAGGAAGTCGAGCACCTCCCGCACCGTCTTTGGCGAATCGTGGGTGAAGAAGGTCGTGTTGGTCGTCACGCGAAAGCCGGCCGACTTTGCCGCCTTGATCGCCGCGACGGCCTTGTCGAAGACGCCCTCGCGCTCGACCGACGCGTCGTGGCGCTCACGCAGTCCGTCCATGTGAACCGCCCACGAGAAATACGGGCTCGGCTTGAAGTTCTCGAGCTTCTTCTCCAGCAGCAGCGCGTTCGTGCACAGGTACACGAACTTCTTGCGCTTGATCAATTCGGCGGCGATCACGTGGATCTCGGGGTGGATCAGCGGCTCGCCGCCGGCGATCGACACCATCGGCGCACCGCTCTCCTCGATCGCGCCGATCGCCTGCTCGACGGGCATCCGCCGGCGCAGCTCGTGCTCGGGGTGCTGGATCTTGCCGCAACCAGAGCACGCCAGGTTGCACTGGAACAGGGGCTCGAGCTCCACGATCAACGGGAACTTTTCGCGTTTTGCCAGCCGCTGGCGCATCAGGTACCAACCCATGCGCGTGCTCTGCCTCACCCGGACCGCCATTGCGTCTACCTTAGACGCCCGGCGTCCACTCGTGAAGCGCGCCTGCCACACGCCGCAACGCGAGCGCCGCGCGCAACGCCCCGGCGGCCGCGCGCAGACGCAGCAGCTCGTGCTCGGGACTGTCGAGCACGACACGCACCACGCCGAACGGTCGCTCCGCCGCGCCCGCCGCCAGCCACACCGACTCCATGTCCACCGCGATCGCCCCACCGGCGTGCAGCTCGGCGCGCCGCTCGCCGAGCGCCAGGCGCGAGACGCACACGACGTCGCCCGTGCGCACCTTCATGCCGCGCCCTGTCAGCCGGTGCACGAGCTGGTCGTTGAGGTTGCAGCGCACGCGCTGCTCGGCGTGCCCTTCATCGCCGGCCGCGTACACCTCCTCGGCGACGATCACTTCGCCGGGCACCGACGTCGCGTCGAGTCCCCCGCAGAAGCCGAGCACGAGCATCGCGCTCCCGCCAGCGCCCGCCAGCTCGCCGACGGCGGCCTGCGAGCGTCTCGGTCCCATGCCCGTCTTGCGCACGAGCGCACGCCTGCCTGTGCCCTTCAGGGTGCTCGCCGAGGAGATCAGCGCGGCCTCGATGCGCATCGGTGCGGCAACGAGCAGCTGGCCCGCACGCCCTCCGCCATGGGCGCCGCCCATCGGTGTGCTCATCGCAGCGCCTCCGCGGCCACCGTGTGGCCGAGCGCACGCAGGGCCCCGTCGGCGGCAGCGTGGCCGCTCAGGACGGCGCCCTCCAGCGTCGCCGGCCAGCCGGTCGCCGTCCACGTGCCCGCGAGCACCAGGCCGGGAACCGACGTCCTCGCGGCGGGGCGCAGCGCGGCGACGCCCGGCGCCGCGCGAAACGTGGCGGCGTGCTCGCGCGTTGCCAGGAAGCTCTCGACCTTGGCCTCCCGCGCACGCGGGAACAGCTCGCGCAGCGCTGGCAGGTAGCGCTCGCGCAGCAGATCCACGCTCATCCCCATCTCGCGCTCCGCTCCCGAAAGCGACACAGCCAGATACTGGCAGCCCGCGGGCGCACCGGCGGCCTCGGTGCGATCGAAGACATACTGCACCGGCGTGCCGACGCCCGCCGCGAACGGCACATCGCAGACCTGCCGGTCATAGACGACGTGCAGGTTGACGATCGGCGAGCTGCCCAGCCCCCGCCACGCGCGCGCCTCCTCCCCCAGCAGCGGCTCCAGCAGCGTCGCCGCGCGCGCGTGCGGCAGCGCGACGACGACCGCCTCGGCGCTCAGCTCCTCGAGCGCCTCGCCGTGCTCGGCGCGGGCACCGCGGCCGTGGACCTCCACGCCGCGCGCGCTCTGCGCCAGGCGCTCCGCGCGCCAGCCCAGCCGCACCTCGACGCCCGCCTCCCGCAGCGCCCGCTCGGCAGGCGCCCCGATCGTCTGCCCCAGCGTGCCGCGGTGAAAGCCGATGTCACCGGCGTCCGCGCCCGAGAGCAGCCCCGTGCGGAACACGAACGCCGCCAGCGCCAGCGAAGCCTGCGCGGCCGCCAGGTTGAGCGTCGGCAGCGCGATCAGGTCCCACAGCGCCGCGACCGCCCGCGGGCCCTGCCCGTGGCGGGCAAGCCAGTCGCCGAACGTCTGCGATTCGAGCGCCGCGTCGCCCTCGTGCAGGCGCATCAGCCCGAGCGCGGCCCGCGCGGCGCCCGCGCGCTCGGCGAGCGTCAGGTGCGGGTAGCGCGCGAGCGCGCCCGCGAGATGCAGCGGCGCGGGCAGCGCCCCGCGGCGCAGCAGCGTCGGCTGCGAGCCCGGCTTCAGCACAGGGATCTCCAGCCGCGGCTGCACCGTCGTCAGGTGCGCGCCGCCGATGCGCTCCAGCAGCGCGCGGTAGGCCACGCAGCAGCGCAGGAACACGTGCTGTCCGTTGTCCATCGCCAGGCCGTCGCGCTCGAAGGAGTAGGCCGCGCCGCCGAGCCTGCGCCGGACCTCGACCAGCGTCACCTCCACGCCGGCGCCCGCGCAGTCAAGGGCGGCGGCGATGCCGGCGAGGCCCCCACCGAGGACCAGCACGCGCCCGCCGAGCGAGGATCGCGCGGCGCTCAAGCGCTCGCCCCGAGCAGCGCTCGCGCGGCGACCCACGCCTTCTCGTGCGCCGGCAGCGACATGCGCGTGCGCGCCACCTCCTCGGGGCGCTGCTCGATGCGCTCGAGCAGCCGCCTGTAGATGCCGGCCATCGCCAGCACGCACGCGGCGCTGCGCCGGTCGAGCATTCGCGTCAGCGCGAGCCCGCGGTCGAACCACTCGCGCGCGCGCTCGCACTCGAAGCGCACGAGCGCGGACAGCCGCTCGAGCTGCTGCGCGTCGGCGAGCGGCCCATCCGGCGAGCCGACGCGCAGCTCGACGCCGAAGCGGCGCAGATCCTCCGCGGGCAGGTAGACGCGCCCGTTGCGCGCGTCCTCGCGCACGTCGCGCAGGATGTTCGTCAGCTGCAGCGCCACGCCGAGCTCATCGGCAAGCCGTTGCGCCTGCGCCCGCGCCTGCTCGTCGCTGGCATCGGCGCGCAGGCCGAAGATCGCCAGGCACAGCCGCCCGATCCCTCCGGCGACGCGGCGGCAGTACACGACGAGCTCGTCGAAGGTCTCATACGTGCTGCCGGTGACGTCCATGCGCACCCCCTCGATCAGCTCGCTGAGGGCATCGAGCGGCAGCGGGAAGCTCCGCCGCGCGTCCGCCAGCGCGACCATCACGAGATCGTCGGCCGGCGCCGCGTCGATCGCCTCGATCGCTCGTGCCTGCGCGTCCAGGAGCCGCAGCTTCTCCTCGGGCGCGAGCGTCCCGTCGCCGATGTCGTCGATGCGCCGCGCGAACGCGTATACCGCGCACATCGCGCGGCGCCGTTCGCCCGGCAGCAGGCGAATGCCGTAGTAGAAGTTCGCCGCCTGCGCGCGCGTGAGCGCTTCGCACTCTCGGTAGGCGTCGGCGACCGCCGCCGCCGTGCTCACGAGCCGGCGCCCTGGCTCACACCCGGCCCCGCGCCAGGATCCGCACCTGCAATCCCGCCCGCGCCCGCACGAGGCTCGGCACCCCGCTGGCGCGAAGCGTCGCCACGAGCGCCGCCGCACGACGTGCGCGCCCCGCGCGCGGCGCTCCGCCAAGCACGTCGTAGCCCGCGCGCTCGATCGCCTCGAGCGCGGCGAGCCGCCCGCGGCGAACGCGGCGACGGCGAGCTTCGGGCGTCCGCGCAGCTGCGCGATCAGCGGCGCGCCGTCGGCGAGCAGGTCGCGCGCACGCGCGACCTCGAAGGCGAGCACCTCGCGCAGCGGCTCGCTCGCGCGATCGCGCGCGAGCTCGCCCTCGGCGCAGCCGAAGCGCCGCAGGTCCTCCGCGGGCAGGTAGATGCGCCCGCGGGCGAGATCCTCGGCCACGTCCTGGCAATGCTCGGTCAGCTGCAGCGCCGTGCAGATCGAGTCCGACAGCGCCACGCGCGCGGGCGTGGCCAGGCCGAAGATGCCGAGCACGATCTCCCCGACGGGGTCGGCGGACAGCGCGCAGTAGGCGCGCAGCTGCGCCCACGTCTGATAGCGGCTGACGCGCTGATCGACGCGATTGGCCTCGATCAGGCGCGCGAACGGCTCACGCGAGAGCCCGCACTCGCGCACGGTCGCCGCGAGGCGCACGAGCAGCGGATGCTCCTGCTGCGGGGAGGATGCGGGCTCGCCGCGGAACGCCCGGTCGAGCTCCCCCTCCAGCCAATCCAGCGCCGCGAGCCGGTCCTGTTGCCAGCCCACCCCGGCCGCGCCGCGAGTCGCCGAGCTCGTCGACGAGCCGCGCGAAGCCGTACACGGCGAGCAGGTGCGCGCGCGCGCGCCGCGGCAGCACGCGGCTGGCGACGGGGAAGTTCTCGCTCGCGGCGCGCGCCATCACCGCCTCCGCGGCGGGGGCGTGCGACGGCGCGGCGGCTGTGAGCATCACTCCCGTCGCTCGGCGCCGTCGCCGGCGGCGTCCTGCGGAGCGTCGGTGAGGCAGCGGCCGAGAGCCATGATCGGGAACGAGAGCCGGTACAGGTGGTAGTTGATGTAGTAGTCGGACGGGAAGCCCGTGCCCGTGTACTGCGGCTCATCCCAGCCGCCGTCGGCGCGCTGGCTGGACACCAGCCAGGCGATGCCGCGCGCGAGCGCCTGCGAGCGCTCGCCGGCGGCGTGCAGCGCGAGCAGCGCCCACGCGGTCTGCGAGGCCGTGCTCGGGCCGCGACCGATCCACCTGGGATCGTCGTAGGAGCGCGGGTCCTCGCCCCATCCGCCGTCTTCGTTCTGATGGCCCTCGAGCCAGGCGACCGCCCGGCGGATGGACGGGTGCGAGGGCGCGACCCCAGCCGCGATCAGGCCTGGCACGACCGCGCCGGTGCCGTAGACGTGGTTGATGCCCCAGCGCCCGAACCACGAGCCGTCGGCCTCCTGGTGCTCGATCAGCCAGCGCACGCCGCGACGCGCGGCGGGCGTCTCGCCGAGTCCGAGCACGCCGAGCATCTCGACGGTGTGCGCGGTCACGTCGGCGCTCGGCTCGTCGATCACCTCGCCGAAGTCCAGGAACGGGAGCTCGCGCACGAGCGCGCGCGTGTTGTCGGCGTCGAAGGCGCCCCAGCCGCCGTCGGAGCTCTGCATGCCCTCGACCCAGCGCAGCGCGCGACCGACCGCGCCGTCGATCGGCGCTCGCAGCGGTCCGCCGCTCGAACAAGCGCGCGAGCGCGAGCACGACCTCGACGGTGTCGTCGACGTCGGGGTAGTTGACGTTCGCGAACTCGAACGCCCAGCCGCCCGGCTCGAGGGCGGGCCTGGCCACCGACCAGTCGCCCCGCGTGGTGACCTCCTCCGCCGAGCAGCCAGCGCGCCGCGCGCGAGCATCGCCGGGTCGTCCTCCGCCACGCCGGCGTCGCTGAGCGCGAGCATCGCCAGCGCCGTGTCCCACACCGGCGACTGGCACGCTTCCAGGCGCCGGCTCGCGCCGGCCGGCGCGCCGGCACGCGCGTGAGCGGTCGTCGCCGGGTCCTCGACCATGAAGCGCTCGAGGCCCTCCAGGCCGCGCCGGATCACGGGGTGCTCGAGCGGATAGCCGGCGAGGTGCAGCGCCATCAGCGAGTAGACCCACGGCGGCTGGATGCCACCCCAGGAGCCGTCGGCCTCCTGGCGGCGCACGATCCAGCGCTCGGCCCGCGCCAGCGCGAGGCGGCGCAGCGGCGCGAGCGGCCGGCGTTCGTAGGCGCGCAGCAGGCGGTCCAGGCGCGCCAGCCAGACGCCGCGCCGCGAGGGCGCCTGACGCGCCGTCGCCGCGGCAGCCTCGCCCGGCCGCGCGCTCATCGACGCGCAGCTCGTCCAGATCGAACGGCAGCGGGCGCACCGGGCGGTGGGCTTTGACGATCGACAGCGCGACGATCGTCTGGCGCGCCCAGCAGGCGAAGTCGTAGACGTTCAGCGGCACCCACGGCGGCAGCAGGATGACCTCGGGCGGCAGCGCCGGCACGCGCTCCCACGACCACAGGCCGAACAGCGCCAGCCACACGTGCGTGAACACGCGCGCGCGCTCGAGGCCGCCTTCGCTGCGGATGAACTCGGCGGCGGCGCGCATGTGCGGCGCCTCGGCCGAGTCGCCGGCGAGCCGCAGCGCCCAGTAGGCCTCGATCGTCGTCGAGAGCTCACCGGGGCCGCCGTGGAAGTTCGCCCAGGTGCCGTCCTCGCGCTGCTGGGAGCGGATCCAGGCCGCCGAGCGCTCGGTCTCATCCGCGCGGCGGATCCCCAGGAACTCGCGCAGGAGCATGTCCTCGGCGTCCATCGTGACGTTCGTCTGCAGCTCGCCGCGCCACCAGCCGGCGTCGTCCTGCAGGGACAGCAGGTGCTCGCGGGCGAGCTCCAGCGCCACCTTCGCCTCGCTGTGAGCCTCGAACGGTCAGCTGCGGCATGCCGGACAACCTAAATCTTTTTGCTCGAAAACGACAGTCGCGCATACTCGCTCCCATTCGCGACGCGTCACGATGACACGTGCGCGCCGCTCGGGCACGAGCACCTCGGGGGTGGCAAGCGTGATCACGTGGCGGCGCAGCGCCGCCTCGCTGACCAGCCGCGGAACAGCGGCGAGACGAAGCGGTAGACGATCAGCCCGTCGATGTCCAGCCGGGCGAGCAGGCGAAAGCCCGGCGCGGGCGGCTTCTCCAGCGGACGCGCGCAGCGGCGCATAGCCGGTCTCGTCGATCTCGCTGACGCGCACGGAGCTGCCCTCGCGCAGGCCGTGCAGTCCCGGCAGGTAGTACTCCAGCGGCGCGGAGCCCAGCTCGACGGTCGTGATCGCGCGTTCGCCGCGCGCCGCCACGCGCAGCGCCTTCGCGAGATCGCGCCAGTTGCCGCGCTGCAGGCGCGGGCTCAGATCGACATCCACCGTGATCGCGAGGAACGCCAGCGCGATCGCTGCCGCGAGCGCGATCCCGGCTGCGCGCCGGTGCCCGGCCAGCACGCACGAGCACGGCGATCGCCGCCGTGACGGGGATCATCGCCGCGACGAGGTTGCGCGGCGCGAGGTAGTCGGCCCCGAAGGCCACGAGCACGATCGGGATCAGCACCCCGCAGGCGGCGACAGCCAGCGCGATCAGCAGCCCGCGGCGGGCTCGGCGTCCGTGGTCGCGGCGCGCGCGCGGGCTCGGTCATGCGCCACAGCCCGAGCGCGAGCCCGGCGAGGATCGGCAGCGCGACGAGCAGCTCGACGCCGTGTCCGAGCGGCGAGCCGGAGTAGCCGGTCAGGTAGTACTGGGGGATCGCCTGCAGCCGTTCGCGACAGCGGCCATTGCCCGATCCACTGCGTGCCGTGCCCGCCCTGCGCGGAGATCAGCGGCAGCAGCGCCGCGCCCGACGAGCGCCAGCACCCCGACCGCGCGGCAGCGCCGCGCGGCGCGTGCGCGCGCTCGCACAGCAGCCACAGCGCCATCGGAATCAAGAGGAACACGGCGAAGTAGTGCGTCAGCAGCGCGAGCGCGCCGGCGAGCGCGAAGGCCGCCATGCGCGCGCGCGTGGGCTCGCGCAGCGCGCGCAGGAAGCACAGCATCGCCAGCGCCGCCATCAGCACGAACAGCCCGTATGCGCGCGCCTCCTGCGAGTACCACACGAACAGCGGGTTGACGGCGACGAGCGCGGCGCAAACCATCGCCGCACGCCGGGCGGACGAGCCCTCGAGCTCGCGCGCCGATCGCCCACGCGACGGGCACGGTCGCGATCCCGGCGAGCGCCGACGGCAGCCGCAGCGCGACCTCGCCGGTTCCGAGCACGCGCGAATCCGCCCACGCGAGCACGTACCACAGCGGCGGCGTGTTCTCGGTGTGCACGACCGAGCGCAGCGTCGCCCACAGGCTCGGGTGCAGCACGTGCACGGGCGTGAACGCCTCGTCGTACCAGAAGCTCTGCAGGTCGAGCGTCGACAGGCGCAGCACGGCCGCGAGCAGCGTCAGCGCCGCCAGCGGCCACCACGACGGCAGCCGTCGAGCGCGCGCTCGCGGCGCGCCGCGGCCCGCGCGCGCGACCGTCGCGGGCTGCGCGGCGGTCGCTCATCGCGGGCACAGTCCCTGTCCGCCGGCGCCGAAGCAGCCGTAGCGCTCGCTCGCGCACGTCGTTTTCGACGTACGCGCGGCAGATACCAGCCGCCGTGGACCGTGCGCCGGCCGTCCACCGACCGGGCCCCAGATCGCCAGGCAGATCTGCGTGCTGGCTTTCGGGCGCGCCCGGCGCTGGTGTTGCCGCACAGCACCTCGCGCTGCTGCCGGCGCCGAGCGTTTCCTGGTCGATCGAGATGTTGTGGTAGTCGTGGCCGGTGTAGTGGCGCCACGTCGCCAGGTCGGCGACGAGGCGGTGGTTGATGCCGGTCTGGCGCACGAGGTCGTTGACGTCGCGACCGCGAGCACGAGCCCGACGAGCACCAGCACGGCGTCTCGACCAGCCGCAGTCGCCCCTGCCCCGCTCCTCTGTCGCGCGGGCGCAGCCGTGGCGGCAAGAGCTGCCAGCGCCGCTCCTCGCGGCGAGCCGCCTCGCTGCGCGATGCGCTCATTGCACCGGCGCCAGCAGCGGCGAGATCTGGTGGATGATGAACAGCGCCTGGACGGCGAGCGTGGCCGACGAGCAGGCGCCGGTCGCGCGTGACGACCGCGAGCGGCAGCGGCCACAGGATGTACCACGCCAACAGCCATGTGCTGGTGACGGAGATCGCCAGGAGCGCCCAGCCGGAGGCCGCGACCCAGTCATAGCCGCGCCACGTGCGCCACAGCAGGTGCACGAGGATCAGCACGAGCGCCGGCCTTGAGCAGGTCGTGGTCGACGGGGAACACGCCCGGCTTGCCGAACAGGTGCGCGATCTCGATGGCGAAGCTGTCGGTGGAGACGAACGCGGCGTCGCGGTTGAGCGCCGCGACGACGTCGATCCCGTGGATGCCGAACACCGCGTAGCCGACGAGCGCGCCGAGCGCCAGCGCCGCCGCGCGTCCCGAGGATCGGCGCGAGCGCGCCGGCGCGAGACGATCATGAACGGCAGCAGCACCGCGACGGTCGCCTTCGTCAGCGCGCCGGCCACGACCCAGCGCCGCCGCGCCCGCTTCGCGGCGGCCCGTGGGCGTGCCGGAGGCGAGCGTGAGGCTGACCGCGGCCATCATCGCGAGCATCATGATCAGGTCGTTGTGCGCGCCGCCGAGCCCGTAGATCACGAACAGCGGGTTGGCGCCGACGACGAGGATCGCCGCGCACCGGGTCGAAGCCGCGCGCGCGCGCGCAGCGCCAGGTGAGCGCGAGCGTGCCGGCGCTCGCGAGCAGCGCCTCGAGCTTCATCCCCCACAGCGCGCCGACCACGCCGAGCGGCGCGAGCGGGTAGGACAGCAGCGTGTACAGCGGCCCGTAGGCGGTGGCGACGCGGATCCAGTCGTGGCCGACGTACTGGAAGACGGGGTCGCCGGACGATCGCGACCGGGGCCATGCGTGTAGGGGTTCAGGCCGTGCTCCACGCCCATGCGCGCGTAGGCGATGTAGCTGAAGACGTCGGTCGACAGCAGGACCGGCCCGGCGAACACGATCAGCTGCAGCGCCGCGACCAGCACGATCGCCCAGCGCCTGGAGATGACGCTGGCGCGCTCGCCGCGTGCCCGCGCACGCGCGCGCGCGACGAGCGCGATCAGCCCGCGTAGGCGCCGGTCGAGACCAGCAGCGCGATCAGGAACACGCGGTAGCCCAGGCGCTCGCCGACGCCCGCCAGCCAGCCGGCGATGTCGCGGCGATTTGGGTATCAGCGGCGAGATGCCCGGCGGCGCCGTCGAGGACGATCTCGGCGGCGGCCGCGAGCAGCAGCAGCGCCAGCAGCGTGGCGAGCGCGGGCGCCCACCGCTCGCGAGCGGACACGGGCGAGACCACGCTCGCTCTGGGCGGCGACGCTCACGAAGCGGCGAGGCTCACAAGGCCGTCCATACCGTCTTCGTCTCCAGATACGCGTCGAGGCCGTCGTGGCCGTGCTCGCGGCCGATGCCCGAGGCCTTGAAGCCGCCGAACGGCGCCGACGGGTCGACCACCCCCCAGGTGTTGATGTAGACCATGCCCGCGTGCAGCATCGCGGCGAGGCGGTGGGCGTCGCAGACGTCGCGCGTCCACACGCCGGCCGCCAGGCCGTACTCGCCCGCGTTCGCGCGCTCGGCGACCTCCTCGAGCGAGTCATATGGGGAGGCGACGAGCACCGGGCCGAAGATCTCCTCGCGCGAGATGCGCAGCTCGTCGGAGGTGGTGGCGAACAGCGTCGGCGCGACGAAGTAGCCGCCGCTGTCGGTCAGCGCCGCCTCGCCGCCGGCGAGCACCTCGGCGCCCTCCTCGCGACCGGCGTCGATGTAGCCGAGCACGCGCTCGTGCTGCTCGGCGGAGACGAGCGGCCCGAGCTGGGTGCCCGACGTCGAGGCCCGGGCCGAGCTGCGCCGAGGTTGGCGGCATCGGCGAGGCCGCTCATGACCTCGTCGAAGCGCTCGGCGGGGACGAACAGCCGCGAGCCGGCGTTGCACGCCTGCCCGGAGTTGAAGTAGATCGCCTGGAAGGAGCCCTTGACGGCGGCGTCGATGTCGGCGTCGGGCAGGATGATGTTCGGCGACTTGCCGCCGAGCTCGAGCGTCACGCGCTTGAGCGCCCTGCCCGCCTTCGCGCCGATCTCGCGTCCGACTGCGGTCGAGCCCGTGAACGCGACCTTGTCGACGTCGGGGTGATCGACGAGCGCGGCGCCCGTGCTGCCATCGCCGGTCAGCACGTTGAGCACGCCGGGCGGGAATCCCACCTCGAGCGCGAGCTCACCGACGCGCAGCGCGCTCAGCGGCGTCTGCTCGGCCGGCTTGAGCACGATCGTGCAGCCGGCCGCGAGCGCCGGGCCGAGCTTCCACGCGGCCATCAGCAGGGGGAAGTTCCACGGGATGATCTGCGCGCACACGCCGACCGGCTCGCGCCGGGTGTAGCAGTGCATGTTCGGCGCGCTCACCGGCAGCACGCCGCCCTCGATCTTCGTCGGCCATCCGGCGAAGTAGCGCAGATGCCCGATCGCCGCCGCTGACGTCGACGTACTGGGCGAGCCCGACCGGCTTGCCGTTGTCCAGCGACTCGATCTGGGCGATCTCCTCGGCGCGCGCTTCGAGCGCGTCCGCGAGCGCGTGCATCAGACGCTCGCGCCCGGCCGCGGGCATCGAGGCCCACGGACCCTCCGCGAAGGCCGCCCGCGCGGCGGCGACCGCCAGCGCGACATCCTCGGCTCCGCGCGAGGGCGACCTCGGCGATCTCGCTCCCGGTGGCCGGGTCGAGCGTCACGAACGTGCGCCCGTCGGCGGCGTCCAGGCGCTCGGAGCCGATCAGCAGGCGGTGCGACTGGGAGATGAACTCGCGCGCGGGAGCGCCCAGCGCGTCAGGAAGGGTGTCTGCGGAGATTGTGGTCATCGAGGGAGCCTACCTCGCTGCAGCGCTTATGCTGCGCGCATGGCCGAGCCCTCCAAGGCGGTCCTGATCACCGGCTGCTCCTCGGGCATCGGCCGCGCCACCGCGCTGCGGCTCGCGCGCTGGCGGCTGGAGCGTGTACGCGACCGCGCGCCGCCCCGAGTCGATCGCCGAGCTCGGCGACGCCGGCTGCCACACGCTCGCGCTCGACGTCACCGACGAGGACTCGATGCGCACAGCCGTCGAGACCGTCGAGCAGGCCGAGGGCGCGGTCGGGCGTGCTCGTCAACAACGCCGGCTACAGCCAGAGCGGGGCGATCGAGACGGTGGCGATCGACGCCGTGCGCCGGCAGTTCGAGACGAACGTCTTCGGCCTCGTGCGCCTGACCCAGCTCGTGCTGCCGAAGATGCGCGCGCAGCGCTGGGGCAAGATCGTCAACCTCGGCTCGATGGGCGGGCGCCTGACGTTCCCCGGCGGCGGCTACTACCACGCGACCAAGTACGCGCTCGAGGCGATCTCCGACGCGATGCGCTTCGAGCTGCACGGCTTCGGCATCGACGTGATCCTGCTCGAGCCGGGGCTGATCACGACCGATTTCGGCGAGGCCGCGACCGCCAGCCTGGCCGACGCGGGCCCGCCGGATGGCGACAGTGCCGACAGCGGTGAGGACCCGTATGCCCGCTTCAACGCGACCGTCGGCGCGGTCACCGCCGGCGCCTACGACGGCCCCATGCGCCATCTCGGCGCCGGCCCCGAGCGCGTCGCCAAGGTCATCGAGCGCGCGATCTCGCGTCGGCGAGCGCCGACGCGGGTCACGATCACGCCCTCCGCCAAGCTCTCGATCGCCACCCGCCGGCTGCTCAGCGACCGCGCGTGGGACGCGGCAATGCGCGGGCAGTTTCCCCAGCCGGGATGACGCTCGCTCAGCGCTCGGCCACGAGGTCCGGGCTGGGGTGCCCGACGGCGAATCCCTGGGCGTAGTCGACGCCGTAGCCGCGCAGCATGCTGATCGTCATCTCGTCGCCGACGAACTCGGCGATCGTGCGCCGACCCATGCCGCGCACGACGCCGGCGAGCGCCCTGACGACGAGTTGGTCGGTGCGCGAGACGGGCAGCAGGCGGATGAAGTCGCCGTCGATCTTCAGGTAGGTGAAGGGCAGGTGCTTGAGGTACTGGAAGGAGCCGAAGCCGGCGCCGAAGTCGTCGAGCGCCACCTCGCAGCCGAGCGCGAGCACGCCCGCGCAGAAGGCCTTTGCGCGGGCCATGTCGGAGATGGCGGCCGTCTCGGTGACCTCGATCACCAGGCGCGCGGGGTCGACCTCGTACCAGCTCAGACGCCGCTGCACGTAGGCGAGCATGCTGGCGTCGGTGACCGACAGCGCGGACAGGTTCACGGCGAGCCGCGCCGGTGGGCTGTGTTCGGCGACGGCTGCGCCGCCGAGCGGCGAGCTCGACTCCGCGGCGAGCGCCGCGACGACCTCGTCGAGCACGATCCGGTCGATCTCGCGGATCAGGCCGTAGCGCTCGGCCGCCGGGAGGAAGCGCCCGGGCGCGACCAGGCGCCCGTCGGGCTCGTCGGCAAGGCGCAGCAGCGCCTCGTGGTGGGAGACGCTGCGATCGCTGAGCGCGACGATCGGCTGGAAGTGCAGCACGAACAGCCCGCCGTCGAGCGCGCGGCGCAGGCGCGCAAGCCACGGCCGGCGGTGCAGCCCGGCGGGCGAGCAGAGCCCGGCGTTCAGCGCGCGCTCCTCGACGCCGCCGCTGGCGCCGGCATCGAATGCGCCCGGCCTGTCGAGCAGCAGGCGTGGCGTGACGTCGGCTGTGGTGGTGCTCGACATCTCCGCAGTGTCTTCGACGGCACCGCGGGCTCACCTGCCCTGTGTGCTCTGCGTCCGGTGTGCCCTCTCCGGTGCCCGTGCCGTTTGGGGTGGGCTAAGCGCCACCCGTCAGGAGCGCTTGGGAGCGACGTACGGGCGCCGCGCGCGGTCTGAGACCACGAGCAGCAGCGCCACGAGCACGAAGTTCATGACCACCGAGGATCCCCCGTAGGCGACGAACGGCAGCGTCACGCCGGTCAACGGGATCACGCGCGTGACGCCGCCGACGATCACGAACACCTGCAGCGCGAGCACGAACGAGAGCCCCGTCGCGAGCAGCTTGGAGAACGAGTCGCGCGCCAGCACCGCCGTCTTCATCCCCCGCGCGATGAGCAGCAGGTACACGCCCAGCAGCGCCGCGGCGCCGGCGAGACCGAGCTCGTTGACGATGACCGCGTAGATCATGTCGCTTTCGGGGACCGGCAGGATCGGGACGCCGTGGGGACCGACGCGCAGCAGCGAGCGGTCGAAGCCGGTGCCGAACAGCCCACCGTCGGCCTGTGCGAACAGCGACTGGGCGAGCTGATAGCTGCCGCCGACCTGGCGGTGGTAGAGCACCGTGTTGAAGGGCTCTTCCCATGCGAGCACCCGCGCCTGCACGTGGCTGACATGTCCGGCCAGGTACCACGCGCCGAGCGCAAACAGCAGCACCCCGATCAGCGGGAACGAGAGGCGCCCGGTGGCGACGTACAGGAGCGCGAGGAACGCGCCGTAGAACATCAGCGAGGTGCCGAGCTCGTCGGTGAGCAGCAACGTCGCCATCGCGGCGCCCCAGACGATCAGCATCGGGCCGAACTGCTTCATCGGCGGGATCGTCAGCCCCAGCACGCGCCGGCCCGCCGTGACGAGGATCTGGCGGTTGTCGTGCAGATAGCTGGCGAGGAAGATGACGATCGCGACCTTCGC
Organism: uncultured Solirubrobacteraceae bacterium; assembly: GCA_963826985.1. GTDB lineage: Bacteria > Actinomycetota > Thermoleophilia > Solirubrobacterales > Solirubrobacteraceae > Palsa-744. Next base: position 532,470 of record CAWGYW010000002.1, on the reverse strand, counting down.
GAACTCGGCGGGCTGGAAGGAGACGCTGCCGATGTGGATGTCGAGATATGCGCCGTTGACCTGCTCGCCGATCCCCGGCAGCCGCGGCAGCACGGTGAGGACGATGCCGAGCGCGGCGATCGTGTATCGGTAGCGCTCGAGCACGCCCACTCCCCCCCGGCGCAGCGCGAGGATCGTGGCCGCGAACAGCACCAGCCCGAGCACCATCCACTGCGCCTGCTGACGCGCGAGCGTCGGTTCGATGCGGTAGACCATCACGATCCCGACGCTCGCGAGCACGGCCACGAGCGGGAACAGGTAGGGGTCCGCGTTGGGCAGCGCGAAGCGGATGACGAGGTGCGCGGCCACGCACAGGCCGAGGAACAGCGCGCCATAGGTGAGCGACACGCTGGAGGCGTGGTTGAGCGTCAGGTTGGTCGCCGCGGCGGGCGTGTTCTTCTGCGCCTGGATGAAGATCGCGGTGAAGCCCGCGGTCACGAGCAGCGCCGAGGGCACGAGGCCCAGGAGCTCACGGTTGCGGGGGCTGAGCACAGATCGAGCGTAGCCGCCGATGCGGCGCCTGCGCTCCGATCCGACCGGTACGCTGGCTGCGATCCGCCCGCTACCCTCGCCGGGAAGTGTGTCGCTTGGGGAGCGGTGCGCGGTCGCCCAGCCATATGAGCTGCCCCGTTCGGATACCCCATGAATGACGAGCGTCCGCCGTCGCTGTGGTGGGGCATGTGGAAGCGCTTCCTGATCGCGGGGGTGCTGATCGTGGCGCTCAGCGGCGCCGCGACCGCGACCGTCGCGCTGAACAAGCTCACGACGCTCGCCGACGAGGTCTTTCCGTCGCTCAGCCACATCACCGCCCCCAGGGGCCTGATCACGCCCGAATACGGAGGCGGCCCGCAGACGTTCCTGATCCTCGGCTCGGACAGGCGCTCGGGCTCCAAGAACGTCGAAGAACGCACCGCGGCGCCGCACAGCGACACGATCCTGCTCGTGCGCTTTGACCCCGAACAGGGCCAGACCTCGGTGCTGTCGATCCCGCGGGACCTGATGGTCGACATCAGGACGCCCTCCGGGCAGTTGTACGCGAACGAAAAGATCAACGCGGCCTACACGATCGGCAGCGAGCTCGGCGGCGCCAACGGGGCGAGCGTGCTCGCGGCGGAAACGATCGTGCGCGAAGTGTTCCCCGAACTCGCCGGCAAGCTCAACGGGATCGTCGACGTCAACTTCGCGGGCTTCATCAAAGTCGTCGACACGCTCGGTTGCGCGTACGTGAACGTCGACCACCGCTACTACAACGAGAACGTCGGCTCGACCGAAACCGACTACACGAGCATCAACCTCGAGCCCGGCTATCAGAAGCTCTGCTACGAAAACGCGCTCGACTACGTGCGCTATCGGCACACCGACTCGGACTTCGTGCGCGTGGCGCGCCAGCAGGACTTCCTGCGCGACCTGCGCGAGCAGATCGACCCGAGCAACGAGCTCGGCCAGATCGATACCGTCGCCAAGGCCGTGGGACACGCGATCAGGACGAACTTCCCCGCGACCCCGAGCGAGCTGGTTCTGCTCTCGAAGCTGATCGCGTTCTCTCAGTCAAAGCCCCTGCGCCAGGTCAAGTTCCTCAGCACGAGCGTGGACTACCAGCCCGGCGGCCCCACAGGCGGCGACTACGTCACATCCGACCCCGAACTCGAGAAACAGACCCTCGAGACGTTCCTCAACGGCCACGAACAGCTGGTGCTCCCGTCCGCGCCCTCACACGCGCACTCCTCCAGCCACGCTCACCACAGCCACCACGCGAGCAGGGGGTTCTCGCCGGCGGCGCTGAACCTGTACCCGACGACCTCGGCGGGCGAAAGCGAAATGGTCAAGGCGGCGCCGGAAGTGCCGTTCCGCGTCCTCTACCCGACCCTGCAGACCGGACAGGCCGAACAGCAGCAGGTGCGCGCGTACCCGCTCAAGAACCAGCAGAACATCCGCCACCACGCGTACATCGTCGTGTTCGCGGAGAACCCGACGATCGGCGGCTACTACGACTTCGAGGGGACCGACTGGCTGAACCCGCCGCTGTTCGCACACGCCCGCACGCAGGTCATCGACGGGCGCACGTACGAGTTCGTCGACGACGGCGATCACATCCACGTGATCGGCTGGCGCGACGGCAACGTCCTCTACTGGGTTACGAACACGCTGCTCGAGGAACTTTCGAACTCGCAGATGTTTGCTATCGCGAAATCGGCGCAGCCCCTGCACTAGCGCTGCGCGGCGAGTCGATTTCGTCGCAGGCGCTTCGCGCGGGCGCCGAAATCGCCTCGCCGCTCCGCTTGGCCTAGGGGGACGAGGGCTTGGCCTAGGAGACATCTGCGCAACTCCCTAATCTCGCATTCCAGAGCCAAGATCATCGATCCGACCGCAACGTATGCCACGGTCTGCCGATGACTGACTTCGGCCCAATACAAAAAATCCTCATCCGCGGCAACTTCCATGAGCTAGAGGATAAGATCGCGGAGTCCAAAGCCCTTGCGGACGAGCTTCGAGGCGAAGTCGATGTGGGCTCGGTCGATCGGGGTGTTTCCCTCATGCAGAGCGAGCTTGATCCTCTTCTCCCCCTTCTCGCTCGCTAGAAAGGACCTGCGAAACTCGGGACGTGCCGTTGATCGCTGCTCCGCCGGACACCAAGCTCGCAGCGATGTGGGAGCAGCACGTAGGCGGGAAAGACGCCGCAAAGGAGTGGGCCGGACGCCACATCGCTCAGAATCTCCGGGTCAGCAAGTTTCGCCGATCGTTTCGCGGAACCCTCCGAGGGGATGAGGGCCTGCCTCAGGCGGAGGCCTTTGCCTGGTCCAGAGCTTGGTTCACCAGCGCGTCGGCATCTGCGTTCTGGGCTCGCGGGACGGTCCTGATCGACCATTTCTCGAAGGCGCGAAACGCGTCCATTGCCTCCAGATAGAGCGGGCGCATCGAGGGGTGCTTGACCTTGTAGAGGCCCTGGACCTGCTTGGCGATCAGCTCCGAGTCGCCGATTACTTCGACCTCGTCGGCGCCCAGCTCTGTCGCGCGGGACAGGCCTAGCAACAGCGCGCGGTACTCGGCGACGTTGTTCGTGACGTTGCCCAGGAGCTGTGCGCGCTCGTCGATGAGCTCGCCGTTGGGGGCGGTGATGACGCATGCGGCGGCGGCTGGACCGGGGTTGCCGCGGGCGCCGCCGTCGACGTGGACGATCAGCTTCATTGCGGCGGGATTATGCAGCTCGCTGGGGACGAAGCGGCCCGCGCGCGGCGTACGGGGCGCGCGCCGCCGCGCGAGGTCGGCGCACGGCGCCGCAGGCCCGGAAGAGACTCACAACCGCGGGCCTTCGGCCACGACAAGATTGCGTCATCGAGCGGCGGCAGGTTCTAGGAAGCGTGCGCGAGCGGCAGCAGGTCGCCGGGTACGCGCGCGCGGCGGCGGTCGCGCACGATGCGCCGCTGTTCGTCATCCGTGGCGGACGCACCCGCGGCAGCGTAACGTGCCCTGCGGTCGAACTTGCGTCGGTCGACGATCACCGTGACGTTCGTGTCGTCGCTGTAGTGGTCGACGAGCTTGGGATACAGCTCGTCGGCCAGCGGCCTTGGTACCACGCAGTAGATCATCTCATGATCAATGCTACTCCCCGCGCGCGAATACGCAAGCGGGGCACACGGAATTGTTACACGGCGGGCAGCAGCAGCGCGCCGGACTCGCCGGCGGCGGCGTTCGCGATGCGATCCTCGCGCGCGAGCTCGGCTAGCTCGGTGCCCTGGGCGATGACCTGCGCCTCGACGACCGGTTCGCTGAGATCGACCTCGTAGCGGTACCAGCACAGCTCCCACGCGACGACGATCGACACGACGCTGCTGAGGTGTTCGGCCGAGCGCACGGTCACCATCGGCTCGCCGAGAGAGCGCGATACGCCAGCGACGCGGCGGGGAACTCGCTCGCGTTGAACACGGCGATCGCCTCGCGCACGTACTCGGAGGGCTCCTCGCGCACGGCGTATGTCTCCGACCGCGCCTCGAGCGCCGGCTCGGCCGCGAGGGCGTCTTGCACGAGCGGCTCGGCGTCATCGTGGGGAAGCACAGGGCTCTCGTCGGGCGCCACGTGGCCTTCGGGGCCGTCCTCGTGCTCAGCGCGCGGCGCCGCCGCAACCGGCTCAGCGCGGGCTGGGCTCGCGGCCACGGGCTCGCTGTCGGCGGGCGAGGCGTCGGCGAACAGGTCGTACGGCGCCGCGTCGGCCTCGCCGGCGGATCCCGCGTCGATGCCGCCGGGAGCGGCGCCGGGAGGCTTTCCCACCTGGCGCAGGCGCTCGAACAGGCTGCGTCCCCGCCGCGGGCGCATCGGCGGCAGCGTCAGCGACTGGCTGTCGGTCTCGCGCATCCAGCCCTCGTGCGCGGCGCGTGGCGCGCACAGCTCGCACACCGTCCGCCGCCGTCCGGCGGCGATGAACACGTCGGGCTGCTCACCGCGCAGCAGTCGCCGTTCGCACACGTCGCACTCGACATCCGGCTGGGAGGTGACGATCGTGCGCGTTGCCATTCGACCACCAGCCTATCTCTCCACGGCCAAGCTCGCCTGGCCGGCCGTCTAGGCGTGGATGGCAGCGCGCTCGGCGCCTGCCTGCTCGACGACCTTCTGCGCTAGGTGCCCGGGAAGCTCCTCGTAGCGCAGGAACTCGAGCGTGTAATCGCCCTGACCCTGCGTGATCGAGCGCAGATCGGGGGCGTAGGTGAGCATCTCGGCCATCGGCGCCTCGGCCCTGATCTCGGTCATGGCGCCGACGGGCTCCATGCCGAGCGGCCGCCCACGGCGGCTGTTGAGGTCGCCGATGACGTCTCCGACGTGCGCCTCGGGGACGGACAGCGTGACGAGCATGATCGGCTCGAGCAGCACGGGGTCGGCGAGCTCGAGCGCGTGCCTCATCGCCTGCGCGCCGGCGAGCTTGAACGCGATCTCGGAGGAGTCGACGGAGTGGTGGGAGCCGTCGAACAGGCGTACGCGCACGCCCCTGACGGGGTAGCCGGCGAGCACGCCGGACTCCATCGCCTCGCGCACGCCTTTCTCGACGGCGGGGATGAACGAGCTGGGGATGACGCCGCCCTTGATGTTGTCGACGAACTCGAAGCCGGTTGCGTGCGCGTGGTCGTTCAGCGGCTGGATCTCGATGTGGCAGTCGCCGAACTGGCCGCGCCCGCCTGACTGCTTCTTGTGCCGGCCGTGGGCGGCGGCGGTGGCGCGGATCGTCTCGCGGTAGGGCACGCGCGGCGGCTTCAGCGTGACCTCGACGCCGAAGCGGTCGCGCAGCCTGTCGACGATCACTTCGACGTGCACCTGCGAGAGGCCGGCGACGATCTGCTCGCCGGTCTGCGAGTCGCGGTGCAGGTCGATCGTGGGATCCTCCTCCTGCAGGCGGCGCAGCGACGAGAGCACCTTGTCCTCATCGCCGCGGCTCTTGGGCTCGACCGAGAACGCCATCACGGGCGCGGGCAGCTTCAGGCGCGGCATCTCGATCGGCTCGTCGCGCGCGGCCAGCCAGTCGCCGGCGCGCGTCTCCTTGAGCTTGGCGACCGCGCCGATGTCCCCCGGCCCGAACTCCTGCACGTGGCGGACCTCCTTGCCGGCGAACACGACCAGCTGGCCGATCCGCTCCTTGGTGTGGGTGTGCGTGTTCAGCACCTGGCTGTCAGCGGACATCACGCCCTGGTAGACGCGCAGCAGGTTGATCCGCCCGGCGAACGGGTCGGCGCGGGTCTTGAACACGTACGCGAACAGCTCGCCGTCCTCCGACGGCTGCAGCTCGACCTCACCGACCCGCAGCGCGCCGTGCTTGACCGGCGAGGGCAGGTCCTCGACGATCGCGTCCAGCAGGCGCGTGGTGCCGAGGTTGCGTGTGGCGACGCCACAGACGACGGGGAAGATCTTGCCGTGGTTGGTGCCCTCCTTGAGCGCGTCGACGATCTCCTGGTGGGAGATCTGCTCGCCCTCCAGGTAGCGCTCCATCAGCGTGTCCGACACTTCGCACACCTCGTCCATGAGCTTTTCGCGGTACTCGGCCGCGCGCTCCTGCAGCTCGGCGGGGATCGGGATCTCATCGGCGGCGCCGCGCTCGGGCGTCGCCTGTGCGCGAAAGGCCTTCATGTCGACGAGATCCACGACCCCCTCGACCTCGTGCTCGGCGCCGATCGGGATCTCGGCGGCGACGACGTGCGGGCCGAACGCGCGCTTGAGCTGCTCGAGCGTGCGGTAGAAGTCGGCGCGCTCGCGGTCGAGCATGTTCACGAACAGCATCCGCGCGATGTCCTGCCCGGCCGCGTACGTCCACAGGCGGCTGGTGCTGACCTCGACACCCATGACGGCGTTGACGACGAACACCGCCGACTCACACACGCGCAGGGCGCCGAGCGCGTCCGCGACGAAGCTCGGCTCGCCGGGGGTGTCGAGCAGGTTGATCTTGCGGTTCTGCCAGTCGAGCGTGCTGAGCGTCGTCGAGATCGACATCTGCCGCGCCTGCTCGTCGGGGTCCGCGTCCGAGACGGTGCTGTGGTCGGTGACCGAGCCAAGGCGCCCGATGCTCCCCGCCTCGAACAGGAGCGCCTCATGCAGCGACGTCTTCCCCGACCCTCGATGTCCGACGAGGGCCACATTGCGAATACGGTCCGCTGGGGTGTGCATGGGTTTCTCCTTCCGCTGTGTACAGCCACGATAACGCCGCTCAATGGCGAGCGCCAGTGCACCAAGCGCATGGGCTGTGACGGTGGTCGTGTGGCAACCCGATCCCCAGTACGAGCCGCCGCCTCCGGAGCTGTGCGAACTGCTGGATCTCGTGCTCGCGGACCTGCAGGGCTCCGAGCCCATCGCGGTTCAAATCGGATGGGATCCGACGATGGTCCTGGGGGCGCGTGGGGTCAGGCGCGTCCACCATGCCCGGGCCACGCGCATCCCGCTTTGGCGCAGCTGATCGACGACGAGGCATGGTGGACATGTCCGCTCGACGGTCGGGCTCTGTCGCGGTTCGGCACGCTTGGGCGCCGCTCATCTCCTCGTGAGCGGATGCTGTTCGGGTGGGCACATGTGCCCACCCGCGCCAAGCCGCATGCGGCTTGGCGGCGGACGGCGCATGCGCCGTCCGGGCAGGGCCGCATGCGGCCCTGCTCTGCTCAGTCCTGGGGGCTCTAGCGAAGCTGGGCGCTGGATCCGGAGTGCGTCACGCGTAAACCAGCTCGGCGCTGGCTATGGTTTCCACGAGCTCCAGCTGCAGGGGCTGGAGGCTCACAGTGGGCACTTCGCCGTTCGGGCGCTCGAGCACAAGCGAAATGCCCTCCTCGAGACTCTGCCGAAGCTCGTCCAGGGTGTCGCCCGTGGCAAAGACCCCCGGGAACTCGTCGACCGTTGCCCAAAACGAGTCGTCCTCACGGCGGACGCGGACGTGTAGCTCCTTAGTCCCGCTCATTCCAGCTAGTCGTCGAACGACTCCTCTTGCATCCTCGAGCGCAGCCGCAGCACGGCCTTGGTGTGCATCTGCGAGACGCGCGACTCGGTCACGCCGAGCACCTCGCCGATCTCGCGGAGGGTGAGGTTCTCGTAGTAGTAGAGGGCGATCACGAGCTTCTCGCGCTCGGGTAGCTTGGCGATCGAGTCGGCGATGCGGTCCTTGAGGTCGCCGACGTCGAGCGCGCGCGCTGGGTCGGGCGCGCCGGGGTCCTCGATCGTGTCCATCAGCGACACCTGGTCGCCGCTCGAGTCCGACACGCTCCACAGCTCGTCCAGGGCGACGATCGACGAGTGCGAGATCGCGAGCAGCGATTCGTTCAGTTCGTCGACCGTGACGCCCAGCTCGGCCGCGAGCTCCTGGTCGGTGGGCGCGCGCTGGAGCGTGTGCTCGAGCTTCGCGTTCGCGCGCTCGACCTCGCGCGCGCGGGCACGCACGCTGCGCGGCACCCAGTCGAGCGAGCGCAGCTCGTCGATGATCGCGCCCTTGATACGCATGATCGCGTACGTCTCGAACTTGATGTCCCGCGACAGGTCGAAGCGCTCGATCGCCGAGATCAGGCCGACCAGGCCGTAGGAGATCAGGTCGGCCTCCTCCACGTGCGGGGGCAGACCCGCCGCCGTGCGCCCGGCGACGTACTTGACCAGCGGCGAGTACGCGACCACCAGCCGCTCGCGGACGCGTGCGTCGCCTTCGCTCTTATAGCGCCGCCACAGTTCGCGCAGCTCGATCGGTTTGACGTTCGTCTCCAGGGTTCCGTCCCCCCTGTTTAGGCCCGAGGGTGACTGCGCGCATACGCGCTTCGCAGCCGGGCGGACTCTACCCGAGTGTAAATCTGAGTGCTGGACACACTCGCGTGTCCCAGCAGCTCCTGGATGCTGCGCAGGTCCGCGCCGCCGTCCAGCAGGTGCGTCGCGAAGCTGTGGCGCAGCGCGTGCGGCGTCGCGCCCTCGCCGACGCCCACGCGCGTCGTCCATGCGCGCAGCCGCCGGCGCACGTCGCCCGTGCCCAGCGGACGTCCCGTCTTGCTCAGGAACAGCGCGTCCGTGAGGCCCGTGCGCGCGGGCGTCGCCAGCGTCCTGCGCCCGCGCTCGGACATCAGGTACTCGTCCACCGCCGCCATCGCCGGCTCGCCCACCGGCACGAAGCGCGTCTTGCGTCCCTTGCCTTCCACCCGCAGCTGCTCGCCGTCGTGGTCGACGTCCGCGCAGCACAGCGACACGAGCTCCTCCGCGCGCAGCCCGCACGAGTACGCGAGCTCGAACATCGCGCGGTCGCGCAGCTCCAGCGGCCTGTCGGTCTCGCGGACAGGCGGACGCGCGGGGTCGGGAGCGATGCCGTCGAGCAGCCGCGCCGCCTCGCGCGCGCTCAGCACGCGCGGCAGGTGCGAGCCGCGTCGCGGCGTCGACACCAGATCGGCTGGGTTCTGCGCGATGTGCCCGTGCTCGCGCTGGCTCGAGAACAGCGCGCGCAGCGCCGCCAGCTTGCGCGCCGACGTGCTCGGCGCCGCCGGCGCCTCGCCCGGCTCGTCGCCCCTCGACGCGCGTCGGCCGCCGGGCGCGCGTTCTGAGAGGTGCGCGATGTAGCGGCGCACCGTCTTCGAGTCGACCTGCTGCGGCGAGAGCCGTCGAGCGCTCGCCCAGCGCGCGAACTGGTCGACGTCGATCGCGTACGCGCGGCGCGTGCGCGGCGCCGCGTCGCGCCTGCGCAGGTCCTCATCGAGCAGCGCCCCCGCGTGCGCCCACGCGTCGTGCAGCCGCTCCCGCTCCCCGCTCCCCAGCCCCTCATCCACTTGCACGCTCATCGCCCGCATTACTTCGCCGCGCGCGATGCTCCGCCTGCCAACCACTTCGCCTCACATGTCTCAGGTGTGTATATCCCACTCGACATTGCCTGTATAGCTATGGTCATACGGCGTTTTTGAAGGAGAGGATCGCGGTCCGCTGGATGGCGCGCGTGGGCTGTTGCAAGGCCTCACGGCGGCCGCTCGCGCCTGGAGTACAGTCGTTGGATGAGCACCGGCGCGAGCGTCAAGACCGCCACCCGGGTTCCCGCCGGGAGGGACACCCCGTATGGGCCGGTCGGGCGCTCGCGGTGGCTGGACGTCGACTGGCAGGCACACCAGCGCTGGGTGGTGGTCGACGGCCAGCCCGTCAACACGATCGAGCTCGGGCCCGAACACGCCGCCAACGGGAACAGCGCAGCACAGCCGCTGGTGTTCGTCCACGGGCTCTCCGGACGCTGGGCGAACTGGCTGGAGCAGCTGCCGGTGCTCGCCGCCGAGCGCCGCGTGGTCACGCTCGACCTGCCCGGCTTCGGCTTCTCGCCGATGCCCGCTCAGGAGATCTCGATCTCAGGCTACGCGCGGCTGCTCGATCGGCTGCTGGGCGAGCTGGGGATCGACGCCGCGGCCGTCATCGGCAACTCGATGGGCGGCTTCATCGCCGCCGAGCTCGCGATCGCGTTCCCGCAGCGCGTCGAGCGCCTCGTGCTGATCTCCGCCGCCGGGGTCTCCACGACCCACCATCCCGGCTCCACGCGCGCGGTGCCCGTGCTGCGCCGGCTCGATCGCACGCTCGCGCGCGGCGGCGCGTGGGTCGCCGCCGAGTCCGACGTCCTTTCCCGGCGCGCGCGCGTGCGCGATGCGCTGCTGGGCGTCGTCGTGCGCCACCCCAGCCGCCTGCCGCCGGCGCTCGCCGCCGAGCAGCTGCGCGGCGCCGGCAAGCCCGGCTTCCTGCAGGGCCTTCGCGCAGTGCTCGACTACGACGTCCGCGAACGCCTGCCCGAGATCGCGTGCCCGACGCTGATCGTGTGGGGCGAGGGCGACCGCCTGATCCCCGTGCGCGACGCCGACGTGTTCGCCGAGCTGATCGGAGACTCGCGCAAGGTCATCTTCGAGGACACCGGGCACATGGCCATGCTCGAGCGCCCCGCCGCGTTCAACGCGCTGCTCGAAGACTTCCTCGCCGAGTAGCGCGCCGTAGCGTCTCGGGTTCTAGGGAGTCGCTGGCCAAGCGTGCCCAGGACGCAGGGAGCGTGGCGTGCGCTAGCACGCGAGCGACCGAGGACACCGGCACGCGCCGTGCCAGCGTCTCCCTAGCGAGTGATGGCGCCCTCCGCAGCGCTACCCACGAGCTTCGCGTACTTCTGGATCGCGACGTCGACGTGCGGGTCCGCGCGCGGCGGCTGGATGTACGCGCTCACGCGCGCGGCGATCTGCTCGTCCGACAGCGCCACGTCCAGGCGCCGCGTGTCCGCGTCGATCGTCAGCTGATCGCCGTCGGCGAGCGCCGCGATCGGGCCGCCGCGGACTGCCTCGGGGGCGACGTGGGCGACCATGAAGCCGCGCGTGGCGCCGGAGAAGCGCCCGTCGGTGATCAGCGCGACCTGTTCGCCGAGACCCTCGCCGATGATCGCCGCCGTCACCGACAGCATCTCGCGCATGCCCGGGCCGCCCGCGGGTCCCTCGCCGCGGATCACGACGACGTCGCCCGCCTGAATCTGGTGGTCGAGCACGGCCGCCATCGCGGCCTCCTCGCCGTCGAACACGCGCGCGGGCCCGGAGTGTTTGCGCCGCTCGTGCCCGGAGAGCTTGACCACGCAGCCCTCCGGCGCGACGTTGCCGCGCAGGATCGCAAAGCCGCCCGTCGCTTTGATCGGGTTCGACAGCGGCCGCACGACCGGCTGGCCGGCGGTTTCGCTTGCCTCATCCGCGTGTTCGCCGATCGTCCTGCCGGTGACCGTCGGCGCGTCCGCGTTCAGGATCCCCGCCTCGTTCAGGCGCGCGAGCACCAGCGGCACGCCGCCCGCCTCGTACAGCTCCGTCGCCACGTACTGCCCGCCCGGCTGCAGATCGCACAGCAGCGGCGTGCGCTCGGAGATCGCCTCGAACTCGTCGAGCTCGAGCGGCACGCCCATTTCCCGGGCGACCGCCATCAGGTGCAGCACGCCGTTGGTCGAGCCGCCGCTCGTGGCGACCGCCGCGATCGCGTTTTCGAGCGCCGGCTTGGTGATCACTTCGCTCGGGCGCTGGCCCCGGCGCAGCACGTCCATCGCCAGTTCGCCCACCTGCACGGCCACCTCGAGCTTGCGCCCGTCCTCGGCGGGCACCATCGAGGAGCCAGCGGGTGAGATCCCGAGCGCCTCGAACGCCATCGCCATCGTGTTCGCCGTGAACTGCCCCGCGCAGGCGCCCGCGCCCGGCGAGGCCACCTCCTCCAGTTCGTGCAGTTCCTGCTCGGTGATCTTGCCCGACGCGAACTCGCCGACCGCCTCGAACACCTGCTGGATCGTCACCTCCGCGCCCTTCCAGTGTCCGGGCCTGATCGAGCCGCCGTACAGCATCAGGCCGGGGATGTTCAGGCGCGCGAGCGCCATCACCGTCCCCGGGATCGTCTTGTCGCAGCCGGAGATCGTCACGAGCGCGTCAAAGCGATGGGCGCTCGCGACGAGCTCGATCGAGTCGGCGATCAGCTCACGCGAGACCAGCGACGCGCGCATGCCCGAGGTGCCCATCGTGATCCCGTCGGAGATCGCGATCGTGTTCAGCTCCATCGGCGTGCCGCCGGCCGCGCGTATGCCCTCCTTGACCTTTGCCGCGAGCACGCGGTTGTTGAAGTTGCACGGCATCGTCTCGATCCACGAGTGCGCGACGCCGACGATCGGCTTGGCGAGGTCCTCCGCCGAGTAGCCGATGCCGTGCAGGTACGCGCGCGCGGCGGCCCGCTCGGGCCCCTCGGTGAGGGTGCGGCTGCGGTGCCTGACGTCGAAGGTACTGGGAGTGCTCACGCGGCGCGCACGTTATCGCGCGGGCGCCCGACCGGCGGGGCGGCGGCGGCTCTCGAGCGCTCCCGCTCCCAGCGCCCCAGGCGCACGAGGTCGCGGCGGACCCGGTCGGGGTCGACCTGGCGGCCGGGCAGATGCATGTTCGCCTCGCCCACCAGCCGGCGCTCGTCCGCGGTCAGTGCCATCCACTTGGCGAGCACGTCGTCGGAGTCCGGCAGCCGCGAGCTGCCGTAGGGCTTCGAGTGGTCGGGGAACGCGACGCAGTACTCGTTCAGCAGCTCGCCCGTCTCCGGCACGTACGCGACGATCGGCTTGTGCGGATAGATCAGATAGGCGTACGCGGCCTCCACCCCACCGGCGCGACCGCCGAGCCCGCCCCACACGCGCAGGAAGCCGAGATCCCGATACATCGCCCAGTCCTCCTCAGAGACACACGAGCGCAGCAGCGTGCGCGCGCGCTGCTCGGCGCGACGCTCGCGCCCGGGGTCATAGCCCGACGGCGCGCTCCCGCGCCGGCTCGCCGCCCACAGCTCGATGCTGTGCGCGAGCGCGCGCTTGAGCGTCGGGCGCGCGAGCTCCCACAGCAGCACCACGAGCACGACCGCCGCGGTGCCCAGCGCCAGTCCCACGTGCAGCTAGCGCGTCGCCGCGGGTGCGCCGCCGGCGGCCCGCGGGAAGAAGATCACGCGCTCGGCGTCCCGAGGAACCTCGGCGAAGCTCTTGACGAGCTCCGCCTCGCGGCGGCCGCCCGGCGCCTGCGTCGGCACCGCGGCCCACATGCCCGCGTCCAGCTCGCGCCGGAACGCCTCGATCAGCTCCCGCTCCTGCTCCGGCACCGCCACGTCGCCCTCGGCGAGAACGATCTCACCATGACCGGGCTTCATACGCAGCAGCTTCATCGTCACCCGATTATGGCAAACGCGCGGGCGTGGATCTCCAGCACCCGCTCCTCATGGCCTCAGAACCTGTTTCAAAATGAGGGTGCGGCTGGGGCGTTGCTGGACCAAGCTGGGCGACGCGGGCTGGTGAAGCCCGTGCTGGTGGCACGGGCAAGACGGCACGTGGCGACCCAGCGCCGCGTACCAGGGACGCATCCAGGCGTGCATCTCATTTTGAAACAGGTTCTCAGCCTCCGCGCATCCGCGCGAGCCCGAGCACGTCGACGGGCCCGGCGCCCGCGCCGACGTCGCGCAGCCCGCCGGCCACCGCGGCTCCCGCCAGGCGGCGAGCGACACGCGCGGCCTCTAGCGGCGGGCGCCCGAGCGCGAGCTGCGCGGCCAGGATCGACGAGTGCGTGCAGCCCGATCCGTGCGCGGCACCGTCGGCGTGTCGCTCGCCCTCGATCTCGACCGCGGCGCCGGTGGCGTCCACGAACAGGTCGACGACGCGCGCACGATGCCCGCCGGTGAGCACGACCACGCGCGGGCCGAGCGCCAGCACCGCGCGCGCGAGCGCCTCGGCGTCCGCGTCCTCGTCGGCCTGCGCCCGACCCGAGGTCGCCGTGTCCTCGCGAGCCGCCGCGCCCTCTAGCTCCTCGGTCTCGGGCGCGCGACCGGCGAGCGCGCGCGCCTCGGGCAGGTTCGGCGTGAGCACGGTCGCCCGCGGCAGGATCTCCTGCACGAGCGCGCGCTCGGCGTCGCGCGCGAGCAGGCGCGCGCCGGACTCGGCGACCATCACCGGGTCGACGACCACGGGCGTGCCCGCGGGCAGCTCCTCGAGCGCCGCGGCGACCGCGAGCGTCACCTCGAGCGTTCCGAGCATCCCCACCTTGACCGCGTCGACGCCGATGTCGGACACGACCGCGCGCACCTGCGCGAGCACGATCTCCGCGGGCACCTCATGAATGGCGCTGACGCCGAGCGTGTTCTGGGCGGTGATCGCGGTGATCGCGCACGTGCCGTGCACGCCACAGCGCGCGAACGCCTTCAGGTCGGCCTGGATGCCGGCCCCGCCGCCGGAGTCCGAGCCGGCGATCGTGAGCACCGTCGGTGTCAGCGTGCCGCCCCCACCGTCGGCCGGATCAGACCGGCACGCTCACGCGCGCAGCTCCCGCGGGACGCGAATCGAGTAGATCCCCACCGCGGTGACCAGCAGGCGCTCGTCCTCGTGACGCACCTCGGATTTCATGATGCCGACGGTGCGGTTGCGCCGGTCGAGCATCGTCCTGCACACGATCTCCCCCTCCGTCGCCGTCTGGATGTAGTTGATCGAGATCGAGATCGTCGCGATGCGCTCGTCCTTGGTGGTCTGCGCCCACAGCGTCGAGCCCATGCAGTAGTCGACCATCGCGTACGTCGCCACCCCCGACAGCAACCCGCCGCGGTTGATCAGTTCCGGGCGGATCGTCATGCGCACCGTCTGCGCGTCCTCCCAGCGCAGCCCCATGAAGCTGGTGACGCCGTCCAGCGAGCGCGGCCCTCCATGCTGGGTGCTGTCCCCCGACGCGCCGTCCGCGTTCTGTTCTGGCTGGCCCTCCAGATCGGTCTCGCCGGCGCCTGTCTGTCCGTCACTCACGCCACGCAGGCTACGCGAGCACGATCGCCGGTGCGAGGCCGACGAGCGTTCGTCGCGGTTGCCACTTGATGTTCTCAATATTGTCGATACACTTAGTGGACAATGCTCGGTCACCCACCCACCGCGCCAGCGCCCAACCTGGCCCCGGGGCTCTGGACTCGCGTCGAAGTGACGGCGGCGGGCGTGGCCGGGCGATGTAGACGTACCTGACGTTCCGTCTCATACCTCCTGTCCGGGGAGGGTTCGCCCTCCCCGGACGAATTTCCCCGAGTCCCCAAATGCCTCGGCGTGACCCCCGCCGATGTGCGTGCACTGCCCCAACCGCCAACCCACTCCACCCGAAGGAGGAGATCCCATGCCAAGGATCATCGTCACCACCGACCCCGTCTCATCCGAGCTGAACGACGAGAGCACCGTGCTGCTCGACGAGCACGTGCACTCGGTCCATCTCAGCACCGGCCACGCCGCGGCGCAACTGGTCGAGCGCCTCGCGTGGGCGATCAGCGACGCCGAGAGCAGCGAGCGCACACACAGCGCGCGCCAAGCGTGGCACGAGCGATCGGCGCGCAAGCGTGGATCCAAGGCCCGCCCGCGTGCGCGGCGCGCCCTCAGCGCATAGCGCCGACCGCACCCAGGACACAAACTTGACACGACCGGCGCGCGGAATCGGCACAAAGTGAACCCGCGCGTCACATTTGCGGCCGTAGCGTGCCGGTCGTGCCAACTCCACAGCGCCCGACCCGAGACGCGACCGGACCCCGCCGTGGCAAGCAGGGCATCGACGCACGACGCACGATCGGGCGCCTCGGCGAGGATCTCGCCGCCCAGCACCTGACCCGGCTCGGCTTCTCGACGCTCGCGCGCAACGTGCGCACCCGTCACGGCGAGATCGATCTGATCGCCTTCGACGGCAAGACACTCGTATTCGTCGAGGTCAAGACCCGCGCCGCCGGATTCGGCGGGCGGGCGATCCGTCCCGACCAGGAGCCGCTGCCGTGGCTGCGCCCGCGCCAGCGCGCACGCCTGCGCCGGCTCGCGCGCGCATGGCTGAGCGACGAGCGCCACGAGCGACCGCGCGCACGCACGATCCGCTTCGACGCGGTGGGCGTGATCGTCGACGAGCGGGGGCGGCTGCTACGACTGGACCACGTCGAGGCGGCGTGGTAGGCGCGGACGCCTACAGCGCGAGCTGCTGGTAGGCGAGCGACTGGAAGGACATCCTGTGCAGCGGCGAGACGCCCTGATGGAGAATCGCGTCGCGATGAGAGGGCGTGGAGTAGCCGACGTGCTCAGCGAAGTGCCACCCGGGATAGTGCCCGTCGGCCAGGTGCATGAAGCGGTCGCGGGTGACCTTGGCGACGATCGACGCGGCGGCGATCGCCGCGCTCGTCGCGTCGCCGTCGACGATCGCGCGCTGAGGGTGCTCGAACTCGGCGACGGAGAAGCCGTCGAGCAGGCACAGCACCGGGTCGCGCACCCCCGCGGTGACGCCGCGCACGGCGTCGCGCAGGGCGGCGAGGTTCGTCTTGTGCAGCCCGCGCTCGTCGATCCCGCGCACGCAGCGCGACACGACGACGACCCTGGCGGCGCTGCGCATGACGAGCGGGTAGAGCTCCTCGCGCGCCTCGGCGCTGTGCTGCTTGGAGTCGTTGAGCGCTCCAAGCGAGCGCAGCTCGCGCGTGGTCAGCGCCTCGTAGTCGAACAGCACGCCCGCGGCCACGAGCGGTCCGGCGAGACAGCCGCGCCCGGCCTCGTCGGCGCCGGCCACCAGGCGAAAGCCCAGACGGCGGTCGAACGCGAACAGCCGCCTGCCGCTGCCGGCGCGACGCGCGCGGCGCCTGGCGCGCGCAGAGGAGCCGGAGCGAGGTTGCGAGGAGCAGCTCACATCATCGGCGGACGCGGCGGTCTCGCTAGAAGATGCCGATGCGGTCGGGCGGCCAGTAGGTGGCGATTGCCTGTCCGATGACCCATCCGGTGGGGACTGGTCCCCAGAACCTGCTGTCGTCGGATTCCCCACGGTTGTCCCCCATCATGAACCAGTGTCCGGCGGGAATCTTGATCGGGATCGGGAAGTCGCACTCCGGGCTCGCGCCGCATTCGCGGATGTAGGAGTCCTGCTCGCGAACGAACGTGCTCTTGCCGGCCGCCTTTCGATAGACGTGGCCTTCCTTGATGTAGATTTCATCGCCCGGGCCGGCGACCACGCGCTTGATGAAGTTCACGCCCGAGTCCTGCTTGGGAACTGGTTCCGAACAGGCGGCAGCGCCGAGCCTGATGACGTGCGGCGAGGGACCGCACTCCTCCTGCTCGGCGCCTTCGGGCGGATGGAAGACGGCGATCTCGCCGACGTGCGGGTCGCTGAAGTCCATGCCGATGCGATTGACCAGCACGCGCTGGCCGATCGACAGCGTCGGCTCCATCGAGCCGCTGGGGATCCGGTAGGGCTTGACGATGAACGCCTGGATGCCGAGTGCCAGGCCGAGCGCAACCGCGACGATCACGACCAGCTCGACGATCGAGCTGGTCGTCGATTTCTGGCGCTTCTTGGCGGTCTTCGCGCCTGAGCTCACGCGGCTGGATCGCCGGCGCCAACGCCTCCGTCGGCGTCCGCGGCGTCGGGAGAGGTGTCGGTAGCGCCCGCCGTCCCGGCGGAATCGTCGGGGGCCGCCTCGCCCTCCGGCGCGGCGTCCGCGACAGCCTCGCCGGGCGCCTCATCGGCGCCGGCCGCACTCGCGTCCGCGTGTTCCTGACTCCCCCCAGCGACGGCTCCCTCGCCGTCCTGCTGACCGTCGACGACGGCCTCCGCGACCGCCTCCTGCGCCGTCATGCCGTCGGCGTCGGTTGCCTCGAGCGCCTCCGCGTCCGCCGGGTCGACCAGCAGACCCGGCTCGACGGCCTGCTCGGGGCCCGTGTAGCGGCGCTCGCGCACACGCGCGCGCTTGCCGACGCGATCGCGCAGGTAGTACAGCTTGGCGCGCCGGACGTCGCCGCGCGCCGCCAGCTCGATCCGCTCGATCTTCGGCGAATGCAGCGGGAACATGCGCTCGACGCCGACCCCGAAGGATTGCTTGCGCACCGTGAAGGTCTCGCGCGCGCCGTGACCCTGACGCTTGATGACCACGCCCTCGAACACCTGCACGCGGCTGCGAGCGCCCTCGATCACCTGGAAGTGGACCTTGACGCGGTCGCCAGGAGCGAAGCTGGGGACGCGGCGCAACTGCGCGCGCTCGATGGATGCGATGACGCTGCTCATAACGATAAAAGAGAAGGGGGCGCCTTTTGGCAGACAACAGACGCCCCAAGACAGGATCTCGGCCGGCGCGAGGTGCAATGGTAGCGGACCGCCGCCTAACGGTCCTCCGGCGTGGAGGAGCTCGCGCCCCGTTCGCGGCTGCGCTCGCGCCGCCAGCGCTCGATCTGCTCGTGGTGGCCGGAGAGCAGCACGTCGGGCACGCGCCAACCGCGATACTCGGCCGGGCGGGTGTAGTGGGGATACTCGGGGTTGCCCTCCAGGGCGACGCTGAAGGACTCCTCGGCCGCCGAGTGCTCGTGTCCGAGCGCCCCCGGGAGCTTGCGCAGGACGGCGTCGCACACGACCATCGCGGCCAGCTCGCCGCCGCTGAGAACGTAGCGCCCGATCGAGACGACGTCGCTGGAGAAATGCTCGAGGATGCGCTCGTCAAAGCCCTCGTAGCGCCCGCACAGCAGCGTCAGCTCCGGCTCGCCCGCGAGCTCGTCCACGAGCTGCTCGTCGAGCAGCCGGCCGCCCGGAGCGAGCGCGATCACGCGGCGGCGGTGACGCAGCTGCACGGGATCGACGCCGTAGTGCGCGCGCAGCGCGCTGTCGAGCACGTCCACGCGCAGCACCATCCCGGCGCCGCCGCCGAACGGCGTGTCATCGACCTGGCCGCCGCTCAGCGGCGTGTGATCGCGCGGGTTCACGCACTGCAGGCGCGAGCCCGCCGCCAGCACGTTGCCGACGTGGCGCTGGGAGCTGAACCACTCGAACCACTCCGGAAACAACGTGAACACGTCGATGTTCACGCGCCCGCCCCGCCCCCACCCTCGCCCTCGCCGTGCCCGTGGCTTTGCCGCTCGCGCCGCTGGCCCGGCGCGCCGCTTCCTCCAGACGCCTCCTCCCGCTCGCCGCTCCTGGCGAGACCCAGGAACTCGAGATTCACCTCGATCCGCCGCTGCGCGGGCGCGACCCGCCGGACCGCGTCTTTGACCATCGGCACGAGCACCTCCCGGCCACCCTCGGCCGCGCGCACCTCGAGCGCCTCGCACGAGGGCAGCTCGATCAACCTGGTCACGACCCCCAGGAGCTCATCGCCGTCCACCACCTCGCAGCCCTCCAGTTCGTGTGCCCACCACTCTTCCTCGCCGAGCGCCGGGGCGTCGGTGTCGTCGACGAGCAGCTCCGTGCCGCGCAACGCCTCCGCGGCGGCGCGATCCTCGACGCCCTCCAGACGCACGATCGGGCGCTGTTCGGTCCCGTCGCAGCGAACGATCGCGGCGCGGCGCCCCGCGACGGTGACGCTCACGCCCAGACCCAGCAGCCGCGGGCGCGGGCGCGTGACGTAGAAGCTGCCGTCAAGTCCGTGCGGGCGCCCGACGCGCCCAGCGGGCAGAGCCTCAGGAGCGCGCGGCGCGGGTGTCTGCGCCTGAGCCTCGGGCTCCTGCGCCTGGCCTGTCAATCGACGATGTCGACGAGCACGTGGCTGCCCTCGCCGGCAGCCGCGGCTTTCACGACGGTTCGCAGCGCGTGCGCGGTGCGGCCACCGCGGCCGATCACCCTGCCGTAGTCGTCCGCCGCGACGCACAGCTCGAGCACGACCGTGCCGTCGTCCTCCTCGAACTGCTCGACCGCCACCGACTCGGGATCGTCGACCAGCCCTTCGGCGAGGTACTCCAACAGCCGCCTGGGGTTCTCAGTGGCCATCGCGCCTCCCAGCGAGGGGTCTAGCTGGTCCGAGTCTCGATGCCCTGGATGCGCAGCAGCTTGCGGACAGTGTCCGACGGCTGCGCGCCGCGGGCCAGCCAGCTGCGCGCGCGCTCCTCGTCGATCACGATCGTCGACGGGTCGGTCTGCGCGTTGTAGTGGCCGATCGTCTCGATCACGCGGCCGTCGCGCGGCGAGCGCTGGTCGGCGACGACGACACGCCACATCGGGTCCTTCTTGCCGCCCACTCGCGTGAGCCTAAGCCTTACCGACACTTGTTCCTCTCGGTCATGGACAAAACCTGCGACCGAGAGCTTAGACGGTTCAGCGCGCGCCCCGCATGAGCGCGCCGATGTCGGGCATCTTGCCGCGCCCGACCTGACGCATCACCTTGCGCATCTGCCCGAACTGCTTGACCAGTTTGTTGACCTGCTGGACGTTGGTGCCCGAGCCCCGGGCGATGCGCAGCCGGCGCGATCCCTTGATCAGCTCGGGCCTGCGCCGCTCCTCGGGGGTCATCGACAGGATGATCGCCTGGATGCGGTCGAGCTCGCGTTCGTCGACCTTCATGTTCTGCAGCTGATGGCCGGCGAGCCCGGGGATCATCCCCAGGATGCTCGTCAGCGGCCCCATTTTGCGCACCATCTTGAGCTGGTCGAGGAAGTCGTCCAGGCCGAACTCGTTGCGGCGCAGCTTGCGCTCGAGCGCGAGCGCGTCGTCTTCGTCGAACTGGCGCTCGGCCTTCTCGATCAGGCTGAGCACGTCGCCCATGCCGAGGATCCGCTGCGCCATGCGGTCGGGGTGGAAGCGTTCGAACTGCTCCAGCTTCTCGCCGGTTGAGGCGAACATGATCGGCTTGCCGGTGACCGCCTTCACCGACAGCGCGGCGCCGCCGCGGGCGTCGCCGTCGAGCTTGCTCATGACCACGCCGTCGAACTGCACCGCCTCGGCGAAGCTCTCGGCGACGTTCACCGCGTCCTGACCGGTCATCGCGTCGACGACCAGCAGCACGTCGTCGGGTTTGACGGCGTCGCGAATCCGCACGAGCTCCGCCATCAGCTGCTCGTCCACGTGCAGACGCCCGCTGGTGTCGACGATCAGCACGTCCTTGCCCTCCTCGCGGGCGCGCTGCAGCGCCCACGCAGCGATCTCGACGGGGTCGCGATCGGTGCCCTGCTCGTAGACCGCCGCACCCGCCTGCGCGCCCACCGTCACCAGCTGCTCGACCGCCGCCGGGCGATACACGTCGCACGCCGCCACCGCCACCGCCGAGGAGTGCTCCTCGCGTAGATACCGCGCCAGCTTCGCCGTCGCCGTGGTCTTGCCCGAGCCCTGCAGGCCCGCCATCAGGATCACGGTCGGCGGGCTCGGGGCGAAGCTCAGCGCCGGCTGATCGTCATCCGGCCCGCCTCCCATCAATGCCGTGAGCTCCTCGGCGACGATTTTCACGACCTGGTTGCCGGGGTTCAGCCCGCCGACCACATCCGCGCCCAGGCAGCGCTCCTTCAGGTGCGCGGTGAACTGCCTGACGACCTTGAAGTTGACGTCCGCCTCCAGCAGCGCCAGGCGGATCTCGCGCATCGTCGCGTCGACGTCCTGCTCGCTCAGCGTCCCGCGCTGGCGCACGTCGGCCAGCGTTGCCTGCAGCTTCTCCGCCAGTGAGTCGAACATGACCGCTTGATTCTCGCAGCCCCCGCGCCAAGTTCACGGAGCCCACCCGCCCCGACGGCGCAGGGCCAGCGGCGACGCCCGCGTCAGTCCTTGTGCGCGGCGGGCGGCGCCGGCGGGCGCGCCCCCGCGGGCGGGGCGGGCGGCAGGCCATCGAGGCGGCCCTTCAGCGCCTCGCCGATGCCACCGAACGCCTCCGCGAACTCGGAGGGCACGACGAACACCTTGTTGGCGTCGCCTTCGGCGAGCTGCGGGAGCATCTGCAGGTATTCGTAGCTGAGCAGCGCGCGGTCCGGTTTGCCCTCGTGGATCGCTTTGAAGACGGTGTCGATCGCCTTGGCTTCGCCCTCGGCGCGCAGGATCGCCGCCTGGCGCTCGCCCTCGGCGGTGAGCACCGCCGCCTGCTTGGCGCCCTCGGCGGTAAGGATCTGCGACTGCTTCTCGCCTTCGGCGGTCAGGATCGCCGCGCGGCGATCGCGCTCGGCGCGCATCTGCTTCTCCATCGCCGTCTTGATGTCCGGCGGCGGGTCGACCGACTTGATCTCGACGCGGTTGATCCTGATCCCCCACTTGCCGGTCGCCTCGTCGAGCACGGTGCGCAGCTCGGTGTTGACGTTCTCGCGCGAGGTCAGCGTCGCCTCGAGCGTCAGGCCGCCGATCACGTTGCGCAGCGTCGTCACCGTCAGCTGCTCGATCGCCTGCAGCGGGTTGGCGATCTCATAGGTCGCCGAGCGCGGGTCGGTGATCGTGAAGTACAGGACCGTCTCGATCCCCACGACCACGTTGTCCTCGGTGATCACCGACTGCGGCGAGAAGTTGACGACCTGCTCGCGCAGGTCCACCAGCGGCCGCACGCGATCGATGAACGGCGTCACGATCGTCAGGCCCGGCTCGAGCGTGCGGCTGTAGCGCCCGAGGCGCTCGACCACGCCCGCGCGCGCCTGCGGGATGACGCGAATCGTGCGCGCGGCCACCACCAGGGCGAACAGCACGATCACGATGACGACGATGAGAACGGCCATGTGGTTCCTTTCAGTGCATGACGAGCGCCGTGGCGCCCCTGATCTCGACAACCTCGACGCGCTCCCCGACGTTGATCACCTCGTCTTCGTCGTAGCTGCGCGCGGTCCACACCTCGCCGTTGTCGATCTTCACGCAGCCGACGCCCTCGTCGTTGGCGATCCGCTCGAGCACCATCGCGCGATGCCCGACCAGCGCGGCCGCGCCGGTGCGGATCGCCGGCGGCAGCCGGCGATGACGGCGCGCGACCGGGCGCAGCCCTCCGAACGCGAGCGCGGAGGCCAGCACGAACACGAGCACGACCAGCGGCAGACCGACACCGAGCACGCTGACCACCGCCGCGAGCGCCGCGCCGACCGCGAACGGCAGCAGGTACAGGCCGCCGGTGTGCATCTCGCCGATGCCCAGCGCGCATGCGGCAACGACCCACAGGATCCAGTCCATACCTTCAGATTACCCCTCCCGGCCGCCGGCGCAGCCGAATCGCCGCGGCGATCACTCCTGGGCGATCAGCGCGCGCGCGAACTCCTGCGGGTCGAACGGGCGCAGATCCTCGACCGACTCGCCCACGCCGATCAGCTTCACGGGCAGCCCGAGCTCGCGCGCGATCGCCAGCGCGATGCCCCCGCGCGCGGTGCCGTCGAGCTTCGTCAGCACCACGCCGCTGACCTCCGCGGTTTCGGCGAACAGCTGCGCCTGGCGCAGGCCGTTCTGACCTGTGGTCGCGTCGAGCGTCAGCAGCGTCTCGTGCGGCGCGCCTCCGCATCGTCCCAGCTGCCCGGGCGATCACGCGCCGGACCTTCGCGAGCTCGCCCATCAGGTCGTCCTGCGTGTGCAGGCGCCCGGCGGTGTCGACGATCACCACGTCGATGCCGCGTGCGCGCGCCTGTGCGATCGCGTCGAAGGCCACCGCGCCGGGGTCAGAGCCGGCGGCGCCGGTGACGATCTCGCAGCCCGCCCGCTCGCGCCCAGCCCTGCGAGCTGCTCGCCGGCGGCCGCCCTGAACGTGTCAGCGCCGGCCGAGCAGCACGCTGCGCCCGAGCTCGCTGGCGCAGGTGCCACGCGAGCTTGCCGATCGTCGTCGTCTTGCCCGTGCCGTTGACGCCCACCGCCATGATCACCGTCGGCTGCGGCACGGATGTCGATGCGGGGCTCGCCGACCGTGGCGGTCGCCGCGAGCAGCTCGATCAGCCGCTCGCTGAGCGCCTGGCCGCCCTCGAGCTCGCCCGCGGAGACTTCCTGCTCGAGCGTCTGCACGACCGACGCGGTCGTGCTCGCGCCGACGTCCGCCATGATCAGCGCCTCCTCCAGGCGTTCCCAGGTCTGCTCGTCGAGCACCCCGAACAGCGTCGCCTGGATCTCCGAGCCGAGCGCCTGGCGGGTCTTGGCCATGCTCTCGCGCAGGCGCCGAAACAGGCCGCCGCGTCCGCGCGAGCCACGCGCCGGACTGCTCGGCAGTCCTGCGCGCGTGCGGCGGGATCGTCCTCGCCGGTGATGAACAGTTCGCTCCAGTCGCGGGCCACGGGGCGCGCGACGATAGCAGCGGCGCCTCAGGCGACCTCGGCGACCTCGCGAGCTGCCCTCGGCCGGCAGGCGGCGCGAGAGCACCTTGGAGACGCCGTCGTGGCCCATCGAGACGCCGTACAGCCAGTCGGCGGCCTCCATCGTCCGCTTCTGGTGGGTGATCACGATGAACTGCGCGCGATCGGCAGTAGCGCCGCAGCAGCGTCAGGAAGCGATCGAGGTTGAGATCGTCGAGCGCCGCCTCGACCTCGTCGAGGATGTAGAAGGGGCACGGGCGCGCGAGGAACACCGCGAACAGGAACGCCAGCGCGGTCATCGACTTCTCGCCGCCGGAGAGCAGCGTCAGGCGCTTGGTCGACTTGCCCGCGGGCGTGATCTCGATCTCCACGCCCGGCAGCTGCTCCTCCTCCGCGCGCCCGCGACTCGGCCTCGCTCTCCGCCTCCGCGGCCGCCTCGATCGCGTCGCGTCGCTCTCGCCCTGCGGCAGCGGCTGGCCGCCGAGCACCGGCCGCGGCGCCTGCTCGTCCTTGACCAGCCGCAGGCGCCCGGAGCCGCCGGGGAACACGTCGCCGACCAGCTGCTCGAAGTTGCGCGCGGCCGCCGCGAAGGTCTCCTCGAAGGTCTCCTCGATCTGGCGGTCGGTTTCGCGGATCACCGAGCGCAGCTCGCGCAGCGCCGTCTCCAGGTCGCTGCGCTGGCCCTCGAGCTCCTCGACGTGCGCGAGCGCCTCCGCGTACTCCTCCTGGGCGAGCGGGTTGACCGGCCCGAGCTGCTCGCGCCGGCGCGTCAGTCGCTCCACGCGCGCGCGCAGCGCCTGCGCCTCCTCCTCGCCGAGCGGCTCGGCGCTCGGCGGCGTCCTGCTCCGCCGCGGCCTCGCCGCGCCGCCTCGGCCGCGCAGACCCAGAGCGCTCGCCGACGCCTGCGCAGCTCGAGCTCGGCCTCGCCCGCGCTGGTCGCGCAGCCGCTGGGCGGCGACCTCGGCCTCGGTGACCGCCTCGCCGCGCCACGCGCAGCGCCGCCTGGATCTCGGCCTCCTCGGCGGCGCACGCGCGCAGCGTCGCCGGCCATCTCCTCGCCCGCCTGGCGGTCGGCGGCGAGCTCCTGCTCGAGCGTCGCGACACGCGCTCGGCCACCGCCGCGGCGGCGCTCTCGAGCACCGCCGCCAGCCGCTCGGCGCGCGGCGCGAGCGCCTTGTCGGCGCGTGCTGGGAGCGCAGCCGCTCGATCCTGCGCCAGCCGCTCGACGCGCTCGCGCTCGCGCCGCTCGCCCTGGCGGCGCTCGGCCGCGAGCTCGCCCTCGAGCTCGCGCCTTGCGGACCGCCAGCGCGCCCTGCGCGGGCGCCGCGCGGCGCTGCTCGATCAGCCACTCGCTGCGCCGCCGCGCCTCGCCGGCCTCGGCCTGGCGGCGCTCGGCCTCGCGCAGCGCGCCGTCGGCGCCGACACGCGCCTCGTCGGCGGCGCGCAGCTGCCGCAGCGCCTGCTCGCACGCGCCGCGCGCGGTGTGCTCGGCCTGCGCCGCGCAGCTCGGCGTCGTCGAGCAGCCGGTCGCGTTCGTTGCGCCGGGCCAGCACCCGCTCGCTGCCGCCCTCGCTCAGCTGGCGCACCTCGCCCCAGGCGGCGAACCACACGCGGCCCTGGCGCGTGGCGGCGATGCCCGGCGAAGCTCGTCGGGGAGATCCTCCAGGCGCTCGACCACCCACGCGTCCGCGAGCAGCCGCCCGGCCAGCTCGAGCACCGCCGGCGGTCCGCTGAGCAGCTCGAGCAGCTGAGCGCCCCGGGCGCCGGCGCGCGCGGGCGCGCTCGCGACGGCCGCGCGCGGCGCGACGCCGCTCGCCGGCCGACGTCGGCCAGCAGCGCGCGTGCCGCCGTCGGGCCCGGCGCGGTCCAGCAGCGCCTCGGCGCCCGAGACGTCCTTCACGAGCGCCGCGTCCAGGCGTCCGCCGAGGGCCGCCGCGAGCGCCAGCTCGTAGCCGTCCTGCGACGCGCAGCTCCTCGCTGAGCGCCTTCGGCGCGTCCGCGTGCTCGCCGCCGACGCGCACGTGGGCGCGCAGGAACTGGTTGGCGGCGGCCAGCTCGGCGCCGACGCGCGCGGACTCGCGGCGCGCGTCCTGCACCGCGCTGCTCGCCGGCGGTCAGGCGCTCGCGCGCCTGCTCGGCCTGCTGCGTCGGCGCGCTCCGCGCGCTGCGCGCGCGCCTGCGCGACCTGCGACCGCGCCTGCTCGACGAGCGCGAGCTGCTGCTCGTGCGTCGCCCTGCCAGCTCGGCGAGCTCGCGCTCGATCTCCTGCTCGCGGCTGGTCTGCGATCTCGGCCAGCTCCGCCTCCAGCGTCGGCGATGCGGCTCTGACGCTGGCCGCCGCCTCCGCGTCGGCGTCCGCCGTGCGCTCGCGCGCTCGCGCTGCGCGAGAGCCCCTGCAGCTCGAGCTCGACGCGCTCGATCCTGCGCGCGAGCGCCTGCGCGCTCGAGCCGACCTGCTCGCGCGCGCAGCGCGAGGCGCTCGTGCGCCGAGCGCGCCTCGTACAGCAGCCGCGAGAGCGCGTCGTGGCGCGCGGCGCGCTCGGCCAGCGCGCGCTCGGCCGCGCCGCGCCGGTCGATCGTCTCCTGCAGCCGGCGCTCGATCTCCGCGCGCGCCGCGCGCGCCTGCCCGACGTGCGCCTCGGCGCTCGCGAGCTCCACGCCGGCGACGCGCGCAGTCCTCGCGCGCGAGCTCCCAGCGCGCCTGCAGGATCTGGCGCTCCAGGCGCTCGTGCAGCTCCGCCGCTTCGGCCTGGCGCTTGAGCGGGCGCAGGCGGCTGCGCGCCTCGCGCTCGACGTCGAGCGCGCGGTCGAGGTTCTCCTGCGTGCGCTCGAGCTTCAGCTGCGCGCGGCGGCGGCGCTTGCGGTGCTTGCCGAGCCCCGCCGCCTCCTCGATCAGCAGCCGCCGATCGCGCGGCTTGGAGGTCACGATCGCGTCCACGCGCCCCTGGGAGATGACCGAGTGGGTCTCCTTGCCGAGGCCCGTGTCGGAGAGCACCTCGATCACGTCGGTCAGGCGGCAGCGGGCGCCGTTGAGCCGGTAGCCGCCCTCGCCGTTGCGGTCCAGGCGGCGCACGATCGAGATCTCGCTCAGCGGCAGATCGACGGTGCCGTCCGAGTTGTCGAGCACGATCTCGACCTCGGCCGCGCTGCGCGGCTGCACGCCGCGGCCGCCGCCGAAGATCACGTCCTGCATCGACTGGCCGCGGACCGCCAGCGGCGACTGCTCGCCCATCGCCCACAGCACCGCGTCGGTGACGTTGGACTTGCCCGAGCCGTTGGGGCCGACGACGACGCTCACGCCGGGCCCGAAGTCCAGGCGGGTGCGATCGGGGAACGACTTGAAGCCCTTCAGCGTGAGCGACTTCAGGCGCATGCGCGCGCCTCCTGCTCATGGCTCGCTCGCGCCAGCTCGCTCGACCGCTACTCGCGCGGCCTCCTGCTCGGCGTGCTTCTTGCTGCGGCCGCTGCCGCTGCCCAGCTCGCGTCCGTCGACGCGCGCGAGCACCGTGTAGCGTGCGCTCGTGCGGCGGCCCCTCCTCGCCCGTGACCTCGTAGCTGACCTCCGCGCCGCGGCGGGCCAGCAGCTCCTGCAGCGCCGACTTGAAGTCCACCGGGTTCTCCAGCGCGCCCTCGATCTCCGGGGCGAACGCCTCGACCACCGCCTCGGCCGTGCGCTCGTAGCCGGCGTGCAGGTAGCAGGCGCCGATCACCGCCTCGATCACCGACGCCGAGCACGCGCTCGGTCTCCACCAGCGCGGCCGCGCTCTCGCGCACCCCCGCCGGCGCCGCCGCGCGCAGCCGCTCCGGCAGCCCCAGGCGTTCGGCGACCGCCCGGCAGGAGACGCCCGAGACCGCCTGCGCGCGGATCTTCGTCAGCCGCCCGGCGCCGAAGCGCTCGGCCTCCAGGCGCGGATACAGGTAGGCGGTGACCGCCAGCCCGAGCACGCTGTCGCCGAGGAACGCCAGGCGCGTGTAGGAGTCCGCTCGGCGCTCGCTCCAGGAGGCGTGCGTGAACACCTGCCGCGCGAGCTCCTCCGGCAGCTCCTCCAGCAGCTCGTCCGAGCAGCATCATCGCTCCGCATTCGCGGTCCCGTCATGGGCGAGCACGAAGTCCACGGCCGCGCCGACGGTCAGGATCTGCGCGGCCTGCTCGTCGGACATGCGCACCCCGTAGGTGTCCTCGAGCTCCTGCACGAGCGTGTACAGATCCAGCGAGTCGGCCTCGAGATCCTCCTTGAAGCGGGTCGCCTCGACGATCGCCTCGGGGTCGACGTCCAGCTCGTCGGCCAGGTGGGTCGCGGATCAGCGTCGAGCACCTGCTCGCGGGTCATTGCGCATGCTGCGGCAGGCTAGCGGCCGACGCGGACACGGGCGAGCGCCTGAGCGCGCCGGCCTGCTCGAGCGCGCGCGTGGGTCTGCGCGACGATGTCCTCCCGCGCGCCGCGCTCGGCGCGCAGGATCGCCTGGGCGAAGCCGCGCGCGCGTGAAGCGCCCGTGCGGCACGACGCCCAGGCGGCGCAGGCCCGAGCAGGTAGGCGCCGCCGCTGGCCTCCGGGTCGATCTCCGTCGCGCAAGCCGCCGAGCGCGCCGCGCAGCAGCAGCGCCGCCGAGCTTGCCCGCGGCGAGGACATCGCCGCCTCGCGGATCGCGCCGAGCATCGTCTGCGAGACCCCCTCCATCAGCTTCAGCGCGATGTTGCCGGTGAAGCCGTCGGTGACGATCACGTCGGCGCGGCCCGCGACGACGTCGCCGCCCTCGACGTTGCCGACGAACTCGAAGCATGCCGCCCGCCCGTGCGTCGCGCGCGCTCGCGCAGCTCGGCGTGGGCCTCGAGCACCAGCGCGCTGCCGCGCGCCGGCCTCCTCGCCGTTGGACAGCAGCCCGACGCGCGGGCGCTCGCACGCCCGAGCACCGTGCGCGCGAGCGCGGCGCCCATGAACGCGAACTGCACGAGGTGCTCGCGGCGCGCCTCGGCGTTCGCGCCGACGTCGAGCAGCGTCACCGGATGCTCGGGGACCGGCAGCGGGATCGCCAGCGCCGGGCGGTAGATGCCCGGCGCGCGCTTGATGTTGAACGTCCCGGCCGCCAGCGCCGCGCCGGTCCCGCCGGCGCACACGAGCGCCTGCGCGCGGCCCTCGGCGACCGCCCGCGCGGCCTGCACGATCGAGGCCTCGGGCGTCGTGCGCGCGGCCCGCACGGGGTCCTGGCGCCTTCGCGATCGAGACCGGCGCGTCGACGACCTCCACGCCCGCCGGCAGCTCGCCGAGCTCGCCGGCCGGGCCGAACAGCAGCACGCGCGCGCCCTCGCCGGCGGCGAGCGCCGCGCCCGCCGCCACCTCCGCCGGGCCGAGGTCGGCGCCGTTGCAGTCGACCGCGACGACCGGCGATCCGCGCTCGCTCGCCGGGCGAGGCCGGCCGGAGGACGAGGCCCCCGGCGTCACTGCGCGCTAGTCGTGGTCGTGATCGTGATCGTGATCGTGCGCGCCCGGCGTCACGACCTCGCGGCCCGCGTAGGTGCCGCACACGGGGCAGACCCGGTGCGGCCGGCGCGGGCTGTGGCACTGCGGGCACGCGTTCATCGCGGGCGTGCCGATCTTGTGCTGCGCGCGCCGCTTGGCGGTGCGGCTGTGCGACTGCTTTTTCTTGGGGACGGCCATCGGCGTGCAGAAGGCTACCAGGCGAGCCGCTCGACGCGCGCTACTCGAGCTTGCAGCTCGCGCAGCTTCGCCCAGCGCGGGTCCGGCGCCGGCTCGTGATGGTGCTCGGGGCCGGCCTCGTTGAGGTCGGCCGCGCACACCGGGCACAGCCCCGCGCAGTCCTCGCGGCAGAGGATCTTCGCGGGCATCGCCAGCGCGAACGCGTCCCGCGCCCAGGCCGCCGAGGTCGAGCGTCTCGTCGTGCACGTAGGGGCTGTCGAGCTCCTCGCCGCCGCCCGGCCGGTCGACCTCGCGCGCCTCGACCTCGACGCGCGGGCTCGGCCGTGCTTCAGGCAGCGCATGCACGGCCCGACGACCTCCGCGGCGAAGCGCAGCAGCAGCGCGTAGCCGCCGCCGCTCATGCGCGAGACGCTCAGCTCGCACCGGCACCGGCGCGGGCTCGCGCGCTGTAGCTCTCGCTGCCGAGCATCAGCGGCTCGATCGGCACCTCCAGCTCCAGCCGCCGGCCCTCGCCGGGGCTCAGCCGCAGGCTCGCCAGGTCGAGGTCGTAATGGCAGCGTCTGCTCGGCGGCCATGCATCCTCAGGCTAGCGAGGCAGCGCAGCCCGCTAGGCGCGCGTCCGCAGCTCCCGCTTGAGGATCTTGCCGGTCGCGTTGCGCGGCAGCTCATCGACGAACACGACCTCGCGCGGGACCTTGTAGCGGGCGAGGTTCTCCTTGACGTAGGCCTGCACCGCCTCGGCTCGTCAGCTGGCGCCGTGCGCGGCACCACGAACGCCTTCAGCCGCTGGCCGAACTCCTCGTCCTGCGACGCCCACGACCGCGACCTCCTCGATCTCGCTCGTGGTCGGCGAGCAGGTCCTCGACCTCGCGCGGGAACACGTTCTCGCCGCCGCTGACGATCATTTCGTCGTCGCGCCCCTCGACGAACAGCCGCCCGTCGGCGTCCAGGCGCCCGACGTCGCCGGTGCGCATCATGCCCGCCGACGATTTCCTTGCTGCCGCCGTCGGTGTAGCCCTCGAACAGGAACTCGTTGGCGACGAAGATGCGCCCGACCTCGCCCCGCGGCACCTCGCGGCCGTGCTCGTCGAGCAGCTTCACGACCGTGCCGAGCGGCGGGCGCCCGGCGGTTCCCGGCGCGGCGCGCAGATCCTGCGGGCGTCGCGATCGTCGCCCACGCGACCTCGGTCGAGCCGTAGAGGTTGTAGAGCACGTCGCCGAAGGTGTCCATCGCGCGCGTCGCGAGCTCGCCCGGCAGCGCCGAGCCGCTGACGGCGATCACCTTCAGGCAGCTCACGTCGTAGCGCGCGATCGTCTCCGGCGGCAGCTCGAGGATCCGCTGCAGCATCACCGGCACGACCACGAGCGCGCTTGCCCGGTGCTGCGCGACCGCCTTCAGCGTCTCCTCCGGGTCGAACTTCCGCCGCAGCACGAGCGTCGAGAGCAGCGGCAGGCTCAGCAGGAAGTGGGCGAAGCCCCACGAGTGGAACATCGGCGCGGCGATCATCGTCGTCTCGCGCGCCTTCAGCGGGATCTTCGAGAACAGCGCCGCGGCCGGCTCGATCGAGTCGCTCTGCGGGCGCGCGGCGCCCTTCGGCGTGCCGGTCGTGCCCGACGTGAGGATCACCACGCGCCCTTTCTCGCCGGCGGCGTCAGCTCGGAGTCATCGCCGCGCGCGATCAGCTGCTCGAGCGTCGGCTCGGTCTCGCCGCCCGTGCGGCTGCGCCGAGCGTCCGCCGGCTCGTGCCACGCGACGAAGCGCAGCCTGCCCGGCCGCGCCGGCGCTCACCAGCGCCGCTGAACTCCTCGTCGTAGATCACCGCCACCGGGTCCTCGCGCGCGAGCACGTCGGTGATCTGCGGGCCGGCGAACGCGGTGTTCAGATACAGCGCGCCGGCGCCCAGCTTCGAGCACGCGACCGTCGCCTCGATGAAGCCGCGGTGGTTGCGGCACATGATCGCCACGCCGTCGCCTTCGGCGATCCCCGCCTTGCGCAGCTCGTGCGCGAGCGCGTTGGTGCGCAGGTGCAGCTGCGCGAAGCTCAGCACGCCGCGCTCGTCGACCAGCGCCGCGCGATCGGGATAGCGCGCCGCCGCGCCGGAGTAGGCGCCCGCCGGCGTCGCGCCCCAGCGGCGCAGCGCCACCAGCGACTGCACCACCCTGTCCGGGCGCAGCGGCTCGAACATGCCGGTGTCGATCAGCGACTTGGCCGACCAGCAGCTTGTGCCGGGCCGTGCGCGTGGCCGTCTGCGCGTTCACGTATCGACCCTACCCAAAACAGATGCTCGCCGTGCGGGCCTGGCCGGCCCGCAGCCTAGCTGACTTCTGCCGGCTCGTCCTTGCCCTGCAGGCGCTCGCGTCCACGCTGGACGGCGGCGATGAACTTCGACAGGTTGACCTCGAGCGTGTTCAGGATCTCATCCGCGTAGTCCTCGGCGCCGAGCCTGATCTCGCGCTCGCGGGCGCGGGCGTCCTCGACGATGTCCTCCGCCGCGCGCTCGGCCTGCTTGGTGACCTCCTCCTCGCCGACCAGCCGCTCCTGGCGCTCGCGCGCGTCCTTGATGATCCGCTCGGCCTCCTTCTTGGCCTCCGCGAGCATCTCCTGGCGCTCCTTGACGATCCAGCGCGCCTGCTTGATCTCCTCGGGGATCGTCGCGCGCATCTGGTCGAGGATGTCGTAGATCTCCTCCTTGTCGACCCGCACGGAGTCGCTCAGCGGGATCGTCTTGGCGTTGTGCACCAAGTCGTCGAGCTTGTCTATGAGTACGAGGACATCCATTTTCTTGTCTTGATTACCCCCCGCGGGGCCTCCAGCCCCACGTTCAGATCAGGATTTCGTCAGCGTCTGAGCTCTTCCTGCAAGCGCCTGGCCACCTCGTCGGGGACGAGATCGTCGATCTTGCCTCCAAACGTGGCGAGCTCCTTGACGCCGCTCGATGACAGGAAACTGTACTGCGGGGAGGCCATCAGGTACACGGACTCGATCCCCGGGTCCTGGCGGCGGTTGAGCTGGTTCATCTCCAGCTCGTACTCGAAGTCCGAGATCGCGCGCAGGCCCTTGACGATCGCCTTCGCTCCGATGCTGCGCGCGAAGTCGACGACGAGCGTCGAGAACGGCTCGACGCGCACGCCGTCCACGTCCGCGAGCGCGCGCTCGACGAAGCCGACGCGCTCATCGATGTCGAACAGCGCGCCGCTCTTGCGCACCGAGCGGTTGACGACCGCGACGACGACTTCGTCGTACAGGGCGGCGGCGCGGCGAATCACGTCGAGATGGCCGTTGGTGATCGGGTCATAGGAGCCCGGGCACACGACTATCGATTTGCGCGGTGTGGTCATTGATGGCGGTGGATTGTGATCGATGTGTCGCCGTAGCGCTTGTGCCGCTCGAGCTCCAGCGTCGAGCCCGAGCGGAGCTCGCCGGTCGCTCTCGACGACGACGCGCGCGCCCGGGCTCAGCAGCGCCGGCAGCGATCGCCGACAGCTCTGCACCCCACCGCTCGGCGATCGGTGGCCCCGACGCCGTTGGTGCTGGTCGCGCCCGCCCGTAGGGGGGGTCGATGAAGACCAGATCGTATGTCTCTTGGCGCGCGCTTGCGCTGCGCAGGGCCGCCAGCACGTCGGCGCGGCGCACCTCGATCGTCTCCGGCGCGATGCCGAGCGCCTGCAGGTTGGCGTTCAGGACGCGCACCGCGCCCGCGTCGCGCTCCACGAACACCGCGCTGTGCGCGCCCCTGGAGAGCGCCTCGATGCCGAGCGCGCCGGTGCCCGCGAACAGGTCGAGCACGTGCGCGCCCTCGACGCTGCCCAGCATCGCGAACACCGCCTCCCTGACGCGGTCGGACGTCGGCCGTGTCACCCTCCCCGGCGGCGCCTGCAGGCGCCTGCCGCCGAGGCGTCCCGCGATCACGCGCATGGCGAGACCGTAGCGCCGTCAGGCGGGGATCGGCGCGATCGCCTCGCCGTCGCCGATCTCGCGCGCGAGCGCGATGCCCAGCAGCGCGTGCTCGGGCGCTTGCAGCTCGGGGTCGCCGGCGAGGATCGCCTGCGCGCGGGCCCGTGCGCGCTCCAGCAGTTCGGCGTCGTCGGGCAGGCGCGCGACGCGGAACTGCCCGAGGCCCGACTGGCGGGTGCCGATCAGCTCCCCCTCCTTGCGCATCGCCAGGTCGATCTCGGCGAGGCGGAAGCCGTCGCTGTAGCGCACGAGCGCGGCGAGCCGGCCGGCGCCAGCCGGCCCGACGAGCAGGCAGCGCGAACGGTGCTCGCCGCGCCCGATGCGCCCGCGCAGCTGGTGCAGCTGGGAGATGCCGAAGCGCTCGGCGTTCTCGATCAGCATCACGGTCGCGTTGGGCACGTCGATGCCGACCTCGATCACGGTCGTGGCGACGAGCACGTCGGCGCCGCCGGACGCGAACGCGGCCATCGCCTGCTGCTTCTCGCGCGGGCGCATGCCGCCGTGCAGGAGCGCCAGCCGGTGGCCGGCGAGCTCGCCCTTCTGCAGGCGCAGCAGCTCCGCGCTCGCGGCGCGCAGCCCGAGCTCGCCCGCGCCCGCGCCCTCCTCGGCCTCGTCGATGAGCGGGCAGACGACGTAGGCCTGGCGGCCGGCGGCGAGCTCCGCGCGCAGCTCCTCGTAGGCCCGCGCGCGCTCGCCTCGCCGGAGACGAGGCGCGTCTCGATCGGCTGGCGCCCGCGCGGCAGCTCGCGCAGCGTGCTCGTGTCGAGGTCGCCGTAGCGCGCGAGCGCGAGCGTGCGCGGGATCGGCGTGGCGGTCATGTGCAGCGTGTGCGGCGCCAGCGAAGCGCCCCCGCCCGGGCCGGCGCCGGCGCTTTGGTCGCGCTCGCCGAGCGCCGCGCGCTGGCGCACGCCGAAGCGGTGCTGCTCGTCGATCACCGCGACCGCGAGCGCGTCGAAGCGAACGTCCGGCTCGATCAGCGCGTGCGTGCCGACGATCAGCGACAGCTCGCCGCTGGCGAGCTTGGCGAGCATGTCGCGCCGCCGGCGCGCGGGCGTGGACCCGGTCAGCAGCGCGGTGCTGATGAGGACCCCGCCCACCTCGGCCCCCAGCAGCGGCTGGATCGTCGCGA
The DNA here is from genome assembly GCA_963826985.1 of uncultured Solirubrobacteraceae bacterium. Taxonomy (GTDB): domain Bacteria; phylum Actinomycetota; class Thermoleophilia; order Solirubrobacterales; family Solirubrobacteraceae; genus Palsa-744. Next base: position 497,761 of record CAWGYW010000002.1, on the reverse strand, counting down.
AGTGCTGCTCGGCGAGCGTCTCGGTGGGCGCCATCAGCGCCGCCTGGCGCCCGTGCCCGACGGCCTGCAGCATCGCGTACAGCGCGACGACCGTCTTGCCGCTGCCGACCTCCCCCATCAACAGGCGCTGCATCGGCGCGGGGCGCGCGAGGTCGCCGGCGATCTCCTCGATCGCCCCGCGCTGGTCGCCGGTGAGCGCGAACGGCAGCCCGTGCTCGAGCCAGCGCCCGCCGAGCGCGCCGCGATCGCCCAGCGCCGCGGCGCCCGTGCGCGCGCTGCGCGCGGCGCGGCGGCGCAGGAACACCAGCTGCGTCAGCAGCAGCTCCTCGAACGCCAGCCGCCGCCGGCCCGTCTCGAGGTCCTCGGGCAGGCGCGGGAAGTGCATCGCCGCCAGCGCGCTCGCGCGGTCGGGCAGCCGCTCGCCGACGCGGCTGGCGGCCGGGAGCACCTCGAGCACGTCGCCGAGCCGATCCCTGGCGCCCTGCACGAGCGTGAGGATCTGCGTCGAGGTGACGCCCTCGCTCGCCGGGTAGTGCGCGACCGCGTCGCTCTCGCCCGCACCCGCGCCCGCCACCTCCTCGCCGGGCGCGTGGTGGGCGACGCTGAAGCCCCCGCGCGCGTCGGCCTTGCCGTGCAGCAGCAGGCGCGTGCCCGGCGGATAGCGCTCGACCAGCCACGGCTGGTTGAAGAACGTCGCGCGCATCGCGCCGCTGGCGTCGAACACCCTCGCCTCGACCAGCGGGCGCATGCCCCGCCGGCGCACCGGCCGGGCGGCGATCGCGCGCACCTCCACCGCCACGGTCGCCGGCTCGCCGGCGCGCAGCGCCGCGACCGTGCGCGCCTCGCGGCTGTCGCTCGGCAGGTGCTCGAGCAGGTCGCCGACGGTGTCCAGACCGAGCGTGCTCATGCCCGCGGCGAGCTTCTTGGCGGGCAGCTCCAATGGCGTGCGCAGCCGCGAGGGACGCGGCCAGCGCACCGGCGCGCCGATCAGCTCGTCGATGCTGAGAGAGCGCGTGGAGGCAAACGCGCGCGCCGGCGAGCGGATACGCTGGCCGCCCACGATGGCGGCGGCTTCCGGCGTGTCGGACTTGGTCGCCGGCATGCGCCCCGCATGATGGTCGTCGCGGCGGTCGTCCAAGCGCTCAGGGCCTGGCCCTTACTCGGGCTGCGGCCCCCCGATCTGGCTTTCGACGACCATCTGCGCGAAGCGCAGCATCCCCAGGGCGACCCACGGGAACTGTCCCGCCCGCAGGCGCAGTTCGACGTCGCCATCGGGTTTGATGACCTCGACGATCGTGATCACGCGCCCGATTTTGTAGGCGTCGCCGAACTCGGTTTCGATCGCGTCCATCTGCTCGGCGACTTCCTGCATGAGCCGCGCGCGCGGGTTGCCCTCTGCGCCGGGCTCTTCCTGGTCACCTGCATCGGCCATTGGCTGAGCGCCCCTTCCGTATAGCGATGGTCATACGCCCGAGCGAAACGAGGACAGCAGCCGGGCGGCGGCAAGCCGCAAAGTCATCTTCTCAGGAGGTCCGTGCCGCATGCGGCACGGCCAGGGGCCGCGCATGTGCGGCCCCTCCGGCCGGCGCATGCGCCGGCCGGCACAGATCGATGATGGCGCCCGGAGCTACTCGGCGGCGAGCAGCCACCAGTAGGCGGGCTGGCCGCCGTGGCGCAGCTCGAGCTCGACGCCGCCGTTGACCATGCCCTCGACCTCCTCCAGGCGCAGCGGCGCGCCCTCGCCGTCGAGCACGCTGATCAGCTCGGGCGGGCCCTCGCCGTTGACGGGCGCGGCGAGCTTGTGCAGGACCGCCTGCAGCGTCTCGCGCGGCTCGCCCCATGCGAGCACCTCGTCCTCGACGAAGCCGACGGCGTCGCCGCGGCGGAAGCGACCCTGGGCGTCGTCGCGGGCCGCCGGCGCGACGGCGCCGGTGCGCACGCGCTCGAGCGCCTGCGTCAGCGCCTGGGCGTTCTCCTCGACCGAGCGGTCGGGGGCGAGCGCGACAGCCGCCGCGAGGCCCGCCTGCTGGCTGGTGGTGCGCGCCACGTGCACCTCCTTGTCCGACAGCCTGGCGGCGTGTTCGGCGGCCATGATCACGTTCGCGCTGTTGGTCAGCAGCACGACCTCCTCGGTCGGCACCTCGTGGATGCCGGCCAGCAGGTCGTAGGTTGACGGGTTGAGCGTCGGGCCGCCGTCGATCGTGTGCACGCCGAGCTCCTCGAACAGCGCGCGCAGCCCCTCGCCGCTGACGACCGCGACCGCCGCGCAGCGCACCTCGCCGCCGTGAGCCCGTGCGATCGCTCCGGCGAGCTCGGCCGCGGGCGTGTCGCTCGCGCCGAGGCGCCCTTCGCGCTCGGCCACCTGGGCGCGCATGTCGGCGACGTCCAGGTGCGAGACCTCGCCGGCCTCCGCGAACACCGCCGTCGCGAGCTCCGGCTGGTCGGTGTGCAGGTGCACCTTCAGCGTGCTCGGGTCGCCGACCACTAGCACCGAGTCGCCGAGCCCCTCCAGCGCCGCGATGAAGCTGTTCGGGTGCAGGCCGCTGCCGGTGACGGCGAAGTTCGTGCAGAAGCGGTAGGTCAGCGAGCTGTGCTCCGGGTGGGTGATGCGCGCCGGCGCGTGGTGATCCAGCGGCGGCGCCTCCTCGCCCCGCAGCGCCGCCACGACGCCGGCGAACATGATCGTCAGGCCGTAGCCGCCGGCGTCGACGACGCCCGCCTCGCGCAGCGCCGCCAGCAGCTCCGGGCCGCGCTTGACCGAGTCCTCACCCGCCCGGACCGCGCGCTCGAGCGCCGCTGCGATCGCCCTGTCCTGCTCGCGCGGCTCCGTCGCCGGCCCGAAGCGCGGGGTCTCCGGCCCGTGGGCGAGGTCGGCGACGATCTTGTGCGCCATCTCGCGCGCGACCGTCAGGATCGTGCCCTCCGCCGGGTCGCGCACGGAGGAGTAGGCGCGGTCGGCGGCGTTCGCCAGCGCCGCTCCGATCAGCGTCGCGTCGATCAGCTGGCCGGGCCTCGAGACGAGCTCCTCGGCGGCGCCGCGGATCAGCTGCGAGAGGATCACGCCCGAGTTGCCGCGCGCGCCCAGCAGCGCCGCGCGCGCGACCGACTGCACGATCTCCTCGCGCCCGATCTCGTCGATCGTGCGGTGCTCGTCGGCGCCCTGCAGGCGGTCGAGCTCCGCCAACACCGCGCGCAGCGTCAGCGCCATGTTGTCGCCCGTGTCCCCGTCGGCCACCGGGAACACGTTCAGGTCGTTGACCTCCTGGCGGCGCGATTCCAGATGCGCCAACGCGCCCGCCACCGCAGCGCGGAAGCGGACCAGATTGGTATCCGTCACGGCGACAGTCCTATCACCTTCGCCCGGCTGTGCGCCGGGCCACGTGGCCGGACGGACGCTCAGAGGGCCTTGGTGACCTTGCCGGCTTTTAGACATCGCGTGCAGACGTACACGCGCCTGGGCGCCTTGCCGACCAGGATCCTGACCTTCTGCAGGTTCGGATCGAAGCGGCGCTTGGTCGCGACCATCGAGTGGCTGCGGCTCTGGCCGAACGCCGGCCCCTTGCCGCAGCTGTGACACACCTTTGCCATGACCGGCAGTCTAGCCGCTCGCCAGCCGCGTCCGCAGCGCCGCCATCGCGATCACGGCCTCGGCGGCGTGGCGACCCTGGTCGCGCTTGTCCCCGCCGGCGCGCGCCAGCGCCTGCTCCATCGTCGCGCACGTGAGCACGCCGAACGCGCACGGCACGCCCGTGTCGAGCTGCACGCGCATCACCCCGCGGGCGACCTCCGCGCAGACGTAGTCGTAGTGGTCGGTCTCGCCGCGGATCACCGCCCCGAGGCACGCGACGCCCGCGAAGCGCCCGCTCGCGGCGGCGTAGCTCGCGGCCAGCGGCAGCTCGAACGCGCCCGGCACGTCGAAGACCTCGACGTCGTGATCGCCGTCGCGCGCGAACGCCGCCGTCGCACCCGCCACCAGGCGCTCCGCGAGGTCCTCGTAGAAGCGCGCGACGGCGATCGCGAACGTCACCGCTCGAGCCGCCCCTCGCCCTCGCCGCCGTCCTCGCCGGCGCGCTCGCGCTCGCGCTCGCCGCGCAGCAGCTCCTCGTCGAGGTTCAGTCCCTGGTGGTGCAGCGTGTGCCCCATGCGCTCGGCCTTCGTGCGCAGGTACGCCTCGTTGTGCTCGTTGGGCGCGTGCTCGATCGGGATCTGCGCGGCGACCGACAGCCCGTAGCCCTCCAGGCCCCTGATCTTCTTGGGGTTGTTCGTGAGGATCCGGATCGAGGACAGCCCGAGGTCGACGAGGATCTGCGCGCCGATCCCGTAGTCGCGCAGGTCCGCCGGCAGCCCCAGGCGCTCGTTGGCTTCGACCGTGTCGAGGCCGTCCTCCTGCAGCCGGTAGGCGCGCAGCTTGTTCAGCAGGCCGATGCCGCGACCCTCCTGGGAGAGGTACAGCAGCACGCCGTGGCCCTCGCGCTCGATCATCGACAGGGCCGATTCCAGCTGCTCGCCGCAGTCGCAGCGCAGCGAGTGGAACACGTCGCCGGTGAGGCACTCCGAGTGCACGCGCACGAGCACGTCCGGCGCGCCGCTGACGTCGCCCTTGACGAGCGCGACGTGGTGCTTGTCGTCGACCAGCGAGCGGTAGCCGACCGCCTCGAAGTCGCCGAACGTCGTCGGCAGCCGCGTCGCGACGACCCGTTCGACGAGCTTGTCGTGGCGGCGGCGGTAGGCGATCAGGTCGGCGACCGTGATCATGCTCAGCTCGTGGCGCGCGCAGTACTCGACGAGTTCGGGCACACGCGCCATCGTGCCGTCGTCGTTCATCACCTCGCAGATCACGCCTGCGGGGTTCAGGCCCGCCAGGCGTGCGAGGTCGACCGCCGCCTCGGTCTGCCCCGCACGCTCGAGCACGCCGCCGCGCGCGGCTCTTCAGCGGGAACACGTGGCCCGGCTGGACGAGGTCCCTCGGCCGGCTCTCGGGGTCGATCGCCACCTGGATCGTGTGCGCACGATCGTGCGCGGAGATGCCCGTGGTGACGCCCTCGCGCGCCTCCACGGAGACCGTGAACGGCGTTTCGAACGCCGACTCGTTCTTGGCGGCCATCAGATCGAGGCCGAGCTCGTCGCAGCGCTCGGCCGTCAGCGACAGGCAGATCAGCCCGCGCCCCTCCTTTGCCATGAAGTTGATCGCCTCCGGCGTCGCGAACTGCGCGGCCATCGTCAGATCGCCCTCGTTCTCGCGATCCTCGTCGTCGCACACGACGACCATCTTGCCCTGGCGGATGTCCTCGATCGCCTGCTCGACGGTCGCGAACGGGGTGGCTGTCTGCAACGGGGTCATACGCGTGCCTCCTGATAGGACTGCATCAGCCGCTCGACGTGCTTGGCGAGGACGTCCACCTCGATGTTGACGATCGCGCCCTCGCCGATCTGGCCGAGATTGGTCCGCTGCAGCGTCTCGGGGATCAGCGACACCGAGAAGCCGCGCTCGTCCAGCGCGCTGACGGTGAGGCTGACACCGTCGACCGCGACGGAGCCCTTCTCCACCAAGTAGCGCGCCAAGGGCGGCTCAACTTCGAAAGTCAGCACGCGCGAGAAGCCCTCCTCGCGCACCGCGGCAACGGTGGCGACTCCGTCGACGTGGCCCTGGACGATGTGCCCGCCGAGGCGGTCTGCCGCGCGCAGCGCCAGCTCGAGGTTCACCGGCGAGCCGGCGCGCAGCCCGCCCAGCGACGAGCGCCTCAGCGTCTCGATCATCGCCTGCGCCTGGAAGCCCGTCGTCGCCGACTGCGGTCGCGGTCAGGCAGACGCCGTTGACGGCGATCGAGTCGCCCTCGCGCAGCTCGGCCGCGAGCCCGCTGGAGATCTGCAGGGTCGCGCCCTCGCCGTCCTGCTCGAGCGCCGCCACGCTGCCGAGGTCCGCGATCAGTCCCGTGAACACGGAATCACCTCGTCGCTTTCAGCGCAGCGGTCACCACTCGCGCAGGCGCGCCGAGATGAGCAGGTCCCCGCCGACGGGCTGGCAGTCGAAGGACAGCGCCCGCAGCGCCTCGGAGATGCGCTCGACGCCTTCGCCCTCCAGCGGGTCGCGGGCGGCGCTGCCGCCGAGCAAGAGCGGCGCGAGGAACAGGCGCAGTTCGTCGATCTCGCCGGCGTCGAGGAACGCGCCCGCGAGGTGCGGGCCGCCCTCGAGCAGCACCGAGGCGACGCCGAGCGCGCCCAGCTGGTCGAGCGCCGAGCGCACGCGCGCGGGCTCGTTTTCGCCGGTCGCCACCAGCACCTGCACACCGGCGGCTTCGAGCGCGTCGGTGTCGGCGCGCGCGGCGGCGCGCGAGACGACCATCGTCAACGGGATCTCGGCGGCGGCGGCCACCAGCTGCGAGCTGGGCGGCAGCCGCGCGAGCGAGTCGAACACCACCCGCCGGGGCTGCGCGTCCGGCTCGGCGGGCAGGCCGTCGGGACGGGCGGTCAGCTGCGGGTCATCGGCGAGCGCCGTGCCGATGCCGACGACGACCGCGTCCACCGACGCGCGCCAGCGGTGGGCCAGCTGGCGGCTGTCCTCGCCGCTGATCCACTGCGAGTCGCCGGTGCGCGTGGCGACCTTGCCGTCGAGCGTCATCGCCGACTTGAACAGCACCCACGGGCGCCCCACGCGGGCGTGCTTGCGGAAGGCCTGATTGAGCAGCCGCGCGCTCGCGGCCAGCTCGCCGTCGGCGATCACGACCTCGACGCCCTCGTCGCGCAGGATCCCCAGCCCGCGCCCGGCAGCCTTCTCGGTGGGGTCATCGGAGGCAACCACGACGCGCCCGATGCCCGCCTGCAGGATCGCGTCGGTGCACGGCGGCGTCTTGCCCTCGTGACAGCACGGCTCCAGCGACACGTACAGCGTGGCGTCGCTCAGGTCGGCCAGGCCGCACGCCTCGATCGCGTTGACCTCCGCGTGCGCGGCGCCGTATTCCCGGTGCCAGCCCTCCCCCAGGATCTCGCCGTCGCGCGCGACGACCGCGCCGACGACCGGGTTCGGCTTGACCACGCCGACGCCGTTGCGCGCCAGCTCGATCGCGCGTGCGAGGTGCAGCTTGTCGGTGTCGGTGCAGCTTGGCATGTGAACACCAGGATAACCCCGGTTGCCTGCGGTCCCCGTGCCGAGTTCGGCGCTATCCGGCGCAATTCGACTGATCCGGCGTCCGCGATGTCGTGCGGTGCGGCCCTGGTCCGGTGCCCGCGCGTCATGAGCTGCGGCAGCGTCCCCCGTGCAGGCGGTAGATCGTCATCAGCGGGCCGGGCCGCTCGTACGCGAGCGGGTAGTAGTCGAAGCTCCAGTCGAAGTTGAACGCGACCGGCCCCTCCCCGCGCGCGTACGGCGAGGAGCGGTAGACGACTTCGCCCTGGCGTTCGAGCGCCCGGTAGTAGGCGATCGCGTGCGGGACCGCGTGCGGATCGGCGTACGCGCGCCCGGACTCGGTCGAGCCCGTGATCACCCAGCAGAAGCCCTGCTGCTCGTAGAAGTCGATCAGCGCGGGGTACAGCGTCGTCTCGTAGTTCTCGAGCCCGATTGGACGCATGTACTTGGGCGCGATCGTGCCGCTGGCGGTGATGCGCGGATTCAGGGCCGGATAGGGGTGCCAGCGATAGGGGTTCTTGCTCGTCGCGGTCCCAGGCTCGAGTTCCTTGGCCCATTCCTCCGGCTCGACGGGCTCGGCGACGATCTTGGCACCAGCGGGGATGTGCGTGAGCATCCAGCCGCGCGTCAGGTTGCGGGTGTCCGCGCGTGAGAGCGCGAGCCCGGCGTGGACGCTGTAGAGGAGCCCCTGTGCGAGCACAGCCGCCACGAGCAGCGCGGCGAGGATGCCCCGCAGCGCGGGCGTTCTGACTCGTGCCGTCCCGCTCCCCCGCGCCAGCCCGCGCTCCAGAAGCCGACCGGCCCAGCGGGCGAGCCGCGCGACGAAGAACGCGCCCAGCAGGCAGGCGATCGGGAAGATCGGCATCAGCCAGCGGCCGAAGTAGCGGCCCTGCAGGCCCATGAACGCGAGGAACAGCAGCGCGGCGGGGACGAGCATCCAGCCGAGGCGGCGCTCGTGGCGCCAGATCGCGAGCGCGCCGCCGAGGGCGGCGAGCGCCGGCACCCAGCCGAGCCCCCAGGTGAACGACCACAGGTAGTAGACGAGGCCGCCCTGTTTGGGCGCGCCGAGCTTGCCCTGGGATTCGGCCGACAGCGTCGACTGGTGCACGAGTTCGCGGTGGAAGCTGTGGTAGTCGAGGATCGCGTACGGATTGGCGATCAGGAACGCGAGCAGCGCGCAGGCGCCGGCGAGCAGGATGCCGATGAGCGCGCGCGCGCCGGGCCTCGGTCCGCGGTTTGCGTTCGCCACCTCGCCGCCGCCCGACTCGACCCCGCGGCGAGCCCTGACGTCGAGGTAGCGGGCGGCGATCGCGACGGCCAGCGGCACGATCACGATGCCGGCTGTGTACTTGGTCGCGCACGCGAGCCCCAGCCCGATGCCGGCGCTCAGGTAGTCGCGCCGCCGCCCTTTCCTGAGCACGCCGGCGCTGCCGAGCAGCGACAGCGTCGCGGGCGCGAGCGTGGGCGCGTCGTTGAGCGCGAGATGCGCGTAGAAGACGGGCAGGAAGGCGACCGCCTCGATCGCCGCGGCGAGCAGGCCGACGGCGCGGTTGAAGAGTCGCGCGCCGGTCGCGTAGAGCAGCCACAGCGCGGCGGTGCCCAGCAGCGCGGCGAGGACACGGGCGAGCGTGTAGACCGCTTCCGGGCGGACCGCAAAGGCATGCACCGCGCCGGCGGCGCCGCCGTACCAGACCGCGAACAGGAAGTGCAGGACATACGTGTATGCGGGCGGGTTGGCGAAGTATTCGGGGTTGAGCGTGCCCTTCTGGAACATCTCGATCGCGTGCGCCACGAAGTGGTCGGCCTCGTCGGCGTTGTATGCGAACGGCAGCCCCTGCCTGACGCCCCACAGACGCAGCGCGAGGCCGCCGGCGAGCACCACCGCGAGCCCCGTCCACACCCACCGCCGCGCTCGATCGGGGCGCCTCTTCGCGCCATCGTGCGCAGTTGACGTGGGCGGCGCCGCGGCGGTGTGCGGCGGCTCAGCAGTTGGCATACACCGCGTAGAACTGGCTGGTGTAGATGCGTCTGAAGCCTTTCAGGGGCGCTTCGTCGGGAACCTGGTCGAGCGGATCGTCGCCGGGGTCGACGATCGCGTCGACGAACACCGCGGTGCCGAGCGGATAGACGGCGACGCTGCCCGCGCGGATGCGATCCTCGAGCGCGTGATCGCCCTGCTGGACGTCGGCGCGCACCTGGCTGCGGGCGACGATGTCCTGCTGCCCGACGCTGTCGAGGATCCAGCGCGCGTCGGGAATCAGCTTGTTGTCGGGCAGCGACAACAGCGGGCAGCGCTTCAGCTGCGCCTCGACCGGCGGGCTCTCGAGGGCGGTGGCGAGCGCCTTGTGGAAGTCCTCGTGCTCGGCGAGCGTCAGGCGCAGGCTGGAGAGGCTGATCGATCCGGCCGCGGCGGCGCCACCGTAGGCGACGAGCGCGACGGCGCCGAGGATCCACGCCTGGCGCAGCCGCGAGCCCGGCTCGAGCATCGCCCAGCCACCGACGGTGACCGCGCAGAAGGGCAAAAGCGCGGTGGCGGCGCCCAGCAGGTAGCGGTCGACGACCGACGCGCCGACGGCGCCCTCGGCGACGTACACGCCGATCAGCAGCACGAACGTCGCCAGCGGCACGAGCGCGCGTCGCGGGGCGAGCCACACCGCCAGCGGCACGCCGACGAAGCCGCCGATCAGGACCGCCAGCTTGTCGATCCTGATGCCATAGGTCCACAGCGAGCCGAGCACGCTGAGGAATCCCTGGGTGCGTTCGAGTTCCGCGGCCAGGCCGGCCGTCGCCGAGAGCGAGTGCAGCGGATTGCCTGTGACGATCGCGTCGAGCGTCGCCCACACGACCGGTGCGATCGCCGCGAGCGCTAGATAGCGCAGGCTCCTGGAGAGCGCCCGCGAGCGCGCCGCCCCGCGAGCGCGCTCGGCCTTCGTGGGCCACGAGCACCACAGCCAGTAGGCGCCGCTGAGCACCCACGCGTCGGGGCGCAGCAGGCCGGCGGCGGCGAGCGTCAGCAAGACCGCCGCGCCGCGGCGCGGGCGTTCGACCTCGAGCACGACCGCCCACACGATCAGCGCGATGTAGGTGATGTCGAGGTAGCCCTGGGCGGCGAGGTTCTCGATGAAGAAGCGGCTCAGCAACAGCAGCGCGGCGACGAGCCCGACGACGGGGCCGAAGCACAGGCGCCCCAGCCTGTACATGCCTGCGACGGCGGCCACGAACGAGGCGATCGAGCCGAGCACCATCAAGCGCGCGCCGCCCTGGCCGAAGATCGAGCAGAGCACCCCGAAGGCGATCGCGAGCGGGTGCTCGGTCGGCGCGCGGTAGACGCTGAAGTCGGGCAGGTGCAGGTGCAGCAGGTCGCGGCCCCACAGCAGCGCGTAGAAGGAGTCGTACGTTGGGAAGGTCGGGAAGGCGAGGTAGCCGATCAGCGCGCCCACGCACATCGCCGCGAAGCCGATCCGCGCCCACGTGCCAGCGGGCACGCCACGCAGCCGCTCGAGCGGGGCCGTGCCCGGCCGCTGCCGGGTGAGCATCGCGGTTACCACGCTCTGGGATACTGCCTGAAGCCGACTCCAGGCAAACCGACGGCCATGAAGCTCATCATCCAGATCCCCTGCTTCAACGAGGCGGAGCAGCTCCCGCAGACGCTCGCGGACCTGCCCCGCGAGCTCGACGGCTTCGACGTCGTGGAGTGGCTGGTGATCGACGACGGCTCGACCGACGCGACCGTCGCGGTGGCGCGCGCGCACGGCGTCGACCATCTCGTGCGCCTGACGAACAACAAGGGCCTGGCCGCGGGCTTCCAGGCGGGCATCGACACGGCGTTGAAGCTCGGCGCGGACGTGATCGTCAACACCGACGCCGACAACCAGTACTACGGCCCGGACGTGGCGCGGCTCGTGCGCCCGATCCTCGAAGGGCGCGCGGACATGGTCGTCGGCGACCGCGAGGTGAGCGGCATCGAGCACTTCTCGCCGCTGAAGAAGACGCTGCAGCGCCTCGGCTCGTGGGTCGTGCGCCAGGCCTCCTCGACGTCGGTGCCCGACACGACCTCGGGCTTTCGCGCGTACAACCGCGAGGCGGCGATCCAGATGATGGTGGTCTCGAAGTTCACGTACACGCTCGAGACGATCATCCAGGCCGGCAAGCTGCTGGTGGCGATCGACCACGTGCCGGTGCGCACCAACGCGAAGACGCGCGAGTCGCGCCTGTTCCCCTCGATGAGCGCCTACGTGCGCCGCAACGCGGTCTCGATCTTCCGCATCTACGCCCAATACGAGCCCCTGAAGGTGTTCTGGAGCCTGTCGCTGGTGATCGGGCTGGCCGCCATCGGCGTGTGGATCCGCTTCGCCGTCGCCTACGCGGAAGGCAACGGCAAGGGCCACGTGCAGTCGCTGATCCTGGGCGCGGTGCTGTTCATCGCCGCCGTCGTGCTGTGGGCGCTGGGCGTGATCGGCGATCTGCTGGCCGCGCAGCGGGTGATGACCCAGCGCACCTTCGAGCGGGTGCGCCGGATCGAGCTGCAGCTCGACATCCCGCCCTCGCACTACGAACCCGGCGATGCGCGAGCAGCGCAGCGAGGCGGTGCGGCTGTGAGCGGCGTGACCGTCTCCGAGGACGGCGTCGTCACGGGCAACACCTACGACAAGTACGGCTCGGGCAATCCGGTCGTGCGGCGGCTGATGAGCGGCTTCGAGCGCGACCTCGACGAGCTGTTCGAGCTGTCCGCGCCGAGCTCGGTGCTGGACGTCGGCTGCGGCGAGGGCGTGCTCGTGCACAGGTGGGCACAGCGCCTGGGCGATCGCCGCGTGGTCGGCATCGACCTCGAGGAGGAGTCGATCCAGGCCGGCTGGGCCGAGCGCCAGGCGCCGAACCTGGAGTACCGCGTGATGGAGGCGGCGAACCTGCCGTTCGGCGCGAACGAGTTCGACCTGGCGAGCGCGATCGAGGTGCTCGAGCACGTGCCCGACCCGATCCACACGCTCGCCGAAATGGCCCGCTGCGCCGAGCGCCACCTGCTCGTGTCGGTGCCGCGCGAGCCGCTGTGGCGGATGCTGAACATGGCGCGCGGCGCCTACTGGTCGGCGCTGGGCAACACGCCGGGCCACCTCAACCACTGGTCCAGGCGGTCGTTCGTGCATCTCCTCGCGCGCCACGGCGAGGTCGTCGAGGTCCGCTCGCCGTTCCCCTGGACGATGTTGCTTGTCCGCCTCTAGGACGGGCAAGGCCGGCTCAGGCGACGCACGCGCGCAGGGCGTGAGCGGCGATCGCCCGACCCGCTCCTACGGCTCCGGCGCGCGGATCCTGTCGATCGGGATCGCCTCGACGGGCCTGCTGACGTTCGCGTACTTCTCGATCGCGAGCCACGTCCTGGGCGAAGAATCGGCGAAGCTGCTCGACGTCCTGTGGTCGGTGATGTTCGTGATCATCTCGGTGATCTACCGGCCGATCGAACAGCTGCTCTCGCGCACGATCGCCGAACGCCGCGCGCGCGGCAGCGAGGAGCATGCGCTGCGGGTGCCGATGCTGATCCAGGCGAGCTTCGCGCTGATCTTCCTGGCCGTCGCGCTGGCGCTGCACGACGATCTGGTCAACCACGTGTTCGAAGGCCAGCAGGCGCTTTACGACGTGCTCGTGGTGGGCACGCTGGCATACGCGGCGAGCTACTTCGCGCGCGGCTGGCTGGCCGGGCACCAGCGCTTCGGCCTGTTCGGCGGGCTGGTGCTGATGGAGTCGACCTCGCGCATCAGCTTCGCGATCGCGGTCGCGCTGGGCATCGCCAGCGGCCAGACGGCGGTCGCGCTGGGGATCGCCGCCGCGCCGTTCGTCTCGCTGGTGGTGGTCCCCGCGGCGTTCGCGCGCAGCCGCGGCGAGAAAGCGAGAGCGCAAGCCGCGGGCGAGACCGTCGAGGGGCCGGCGACGGCGCTCGATGAGGCGCTCGGCGGTCGTGTGGGAGCCGTGGACGGCCCGGCGATCACGGTCGATGAGGCCGACGCCGCACTGGCGGGGCCGGGGACGGAGGGCGTCCAGGAGACGGCCGCCCACGACGAGTTGTCGCTGCGCCGCGGCGGCGGCTTTGCGGTGTGGGTGTCGAGCATCATGCTCTCCGAGCAGACGCTCCTGAACGCGGCCGTGCTGACCGTCGATGCGACCTCGCACAGCGGCGTGCTCGCGGGCATCGTCTTCAACGTGCTGCTGATCGCGCGCGCGCCGCTGCAGCTCTTCCAGGCGATCCAGACCTCGCTGCTGCCGCACCTGACGGGCCTCGAGGCGACGGCGGGACACGACGCGTTCGCGCGCGCGATCCGCGTGACGATCCTCGCGATCGCGGGCTTCGCCGCGGCGGTCGCGCTGGGCCTGCTCGCGATCGGCCCGTTCGCGCTGGAACACGTGTTCTTCGGACAGGTGTTCAGCTACAACCGCTTCGGCCTGGCGCTGATCGGCGTCGGCATGGGCCTGCACCTGACCTCGGGCGCGCTCAACCAGGCCGCGCTCGCGCGCGACCGCGCTCGCGCGGCCGCCGGCTGCTGGGTGTGCGCGGCGGTCGTGTTCCTCGTGTGGATGCTGGCCTCGCCGGTCGACGAACAGCTGCTGCGCACCGAGATCGGCTACGCCGGCGCGACGGCGCTGCTCGCGCTGCTGCTCGCGCTGCTCTACCGCCGCGGCTCGGACGCGGCGGCCGGGCGGAGCGGCTCAGGCGGCGTCGACCGACGCGGCGATCGCGCGGTAGGACACGGCGGGGTCCGGGGCGGAGAAGATCGCCGAGCCGGCGACGAACACGTTGGCGCCCGCCTGGCGGCACGCGGGCGCGGTGTGCGACTCGATGCCGCCGTCGACCTCGACCGCGACGTGCGCGCCGACGAGCGCGCGCACGCGCGGGAGCTTGTCGAGCGAGTGCGCGATGAACGGCTGCCCGCCCCAGCCGGGGTTGACGGTCATGCACAACGCCAGATCGATGATCTCGGTCACCTCCGCGAGCGCCCCCACGGCGGTTCCCGGGTTGATCGCGAGGCCGACGCACGCGCCCGATTCGCGGATCAGGTTTGCGGTGTAGGCGATGTGGGGCGTGGCCTCGGCGTGGAATGTGATCGAGTCGGCGCCGGCCTCCACGAACTCGGCCGCGTGGCGCTCGGGGCGCTCGATCATCAGGTGCACGTCGAGCATCCCGCCGGCGTCGTGAACGGCGTCGGCGAGCGCGGCGACGACCAGCGGACCGAGCGTGATCGGCGGCACGAAGTGCCCGTCCATGACATCGCAATGGATCACCCGCGCCCCTGCCGCGAGCACCTCTCCCACCTGCTCGCGCAGCCGCCCGAAGTCCGCCGACAGGATCGACGGCGCCACGCGCACGCCTCCGAGCAGCTCACGCGCGCTACTCACGAACGCCTCCGGTCCGGCATCGCGCCCCGTATGAGCACGTAGGCCAAGCTGGGCAATCGATCGAAGGCCCACCCACCCCGCGTGGCGTGCTTGGCACGCGAGCGACCGAGGACGCCGATCCAGCGCCGGCATACGTGCTCATACGGCCTGCAACATCGAGTCGCCGCAGTTATTGCACTTGAGGATCGCGGTGGAGGACATGCGCACGATCGTGGAGTGCTCGCCGCAGTTGGGGCACACGGAGGTGAGCTCGAAGCGGTGGAGGCAGTAGACGCAGCGGTAGCGCCCGGGGAGGTTGGTCGGGCGCAGCCACGGCTCGCCGCAGTTGGGGCATTGGGGCCCAAGGTCGATCGCGGCCTTCGCCGGCGTCTGCGGCTCCTCGGCCATCGCTCAGCGCTTTCGCAGGCGGGCGATGAAGAAGCCCGCGGTGCGGTCGCGGTGGGGCAGCGTCTGCAGCATGCCGGGCGCCTCGGCGACCGGCTGCGCGCCCGCCGTGCCGGCTAGATCGTCGAGCTCGAATTCGGTGTGGGAGTCCAGGAAGGCGGCGATCAGGCGCTCATTCTCAGTCGGAGAGATCGTGCACGTAGAGTAGACAAGCATGCCGCCCGGACGGAGGGCAGCGGCGCCGGCGGTGAGAATCTGCGCCTGCGTGTGCGTCATCTGCTCGATCGCGGCGGGCGTGACGCGCCAGCGCAGGTCGGCACGCGCCTGCAGCGTGCCGAGCCCCGAGCACGGCGGATCGACGAGCACGCGGTCGAACACCGCTCCCTCCGCGCGCTCGTGCTCGGCGTCGGCGACCTCGACGCGAACGTTCGCCGCGTGCAGCCGCCGCGCGGTGCGCACCAGGCCACCGGCGCGGCGCCGGTTGCGCTCGACCGCGAGCACCTCGCCGCGTCCCTGCATCAGCGCGGCGAGATGCGTGCTCTTGCCGCCCGGGGCCGCGCACAGGTCGAGCACGCGCTCGCCGGGGGCGGGTCGAGCACGCGGGCGACGAGCATCGCCGCGCGCGACTGCGCGTGGAACGCGCCGCTCTGCCACAACGGCGAGCCGTGGGTGTCGAACGGCTCCTCCAGCACGAGCGCCTCGGGGATCGCGGGGTCGAGGTGCGTGCGCACGGGTAGCTCGGCCGCGAGCGTGGCCGCGTCGGTGACGAGCGTGTTCGCACGCAGCGCGACCTCCAGCGGCTCGTTGTCTGCGGCCATCAGCGCGCGCGCCTGCTCGGCCCCGAGCGATCTGCCACCACAGGCGCGCGATCCACTCGGGGTGCGAGTGCTTGACGGCGGCGCGCTCCGGCGTGTCGTCGCCGAGCGCCCCGAGCAGCGCGTCGGCCCCTTCGCGCGTGGCGCGCCTGAGCACGGCGTTGACGAGACCGTGGCCGGCGCGGGCGTGCGTCTTGGCGAGCTCGACCGCGTCGGCGACGACGGCGTAGTCGGGCGCGCCGCGCAGGTACAGCAGCTCGTAGAGCCCGAGCCGCAGAGCCTCCAGCAGCGGCGGGTCGAGCTGGGCGGCCGGGCGCTCGGACAGCCCCTCGATCACGTGGTCGAGCGTGCCGGCGCGCTGGACGGCGCCGTAGGCCAGGCGCATCGCCAGCGCACGGTCGCGTGGGTCCAGCTCCGCGGCCTCGGCCGTGAGCGCACGATCGGCGTAGGCGCCGCGCTCGAACACGCGCCGCAGGACGGCGTAGGCACAGCGGCGCGCGGGTGCGACGGTCGCTGCGGGCGGGCTGGTCACGTCGGGCATGATCGGCTATCCGCTGCGGCTGAAGGCGCGCGGGGCGAGCACCTCGGCGACGTCGCGTGCCAGCCGCGCGGCCTCGGGCTCGGTGAGGGTCGCGGTGGTGACGCGCACGCCGGGCTGGGCGCCGCCGCAGGCGATAGGGCGCGCCGGGTGCGAGCACCCAGCCGCGCTGCATCAGCGCGCCGACCACCGCGCTTCCTCGTGCACCGGGATCCACACGTTCAGACCGGACGCGCCGTGCGCGCGCACGCCCTCGCGCGCGAGGCACGCCAGCAGCTGCTCACGGCGCGCCGCGTAGGTCGTGCTCGCGTGCGGCGACGAGCTCGCGGACGGCGGGATCGCCCCACAGGCCGAGCACGAGCGTCTGCAGGATGTGGCTGACCCAGCCGGGCCCGCATTGCTGGCGCCCCTGCACGCGGGCGATCGTCTGCGGCGTCGCCGGCGAGCACGGCAAGGCGCAGGTCTGGTCCGAGCGCCTTGGCGACCGAGCGCGTGGCGGCCCAGCGCTCGGGCTTGGCTGGCGCGGACAGGAGCGTGTGCAGCTCGCTGCCGGCGACCGGCCCGAGGTGGTCGTCCTCGACCAGCAGCACGCCGGGGTACTCGTCGAGCACCGCGCGCAGCTCCCGCGCGCGGTCGGCGTCGAGCGCGGCTCCGGTGGGGTTCTGACCGCGCGGTGTGATGACGACGGCGACGGCGCCGCGCGCCAGCGCGGCGCGCAGATCGGCGGCGAGCATCCCGCGATCGTCGAGCGCGACCGGCTCGAGCGCGAGGCCGCGGGCCCGCAGCAGGTCATACAGCGCCGCATAGCCGGGGTTCTCGACGGCGACGCGATCGCCCGGGCGCAGGTGGGCCTGCAGGACGCGCTCGATCGCGTCCATCGCGCCGCTGGCGATACACAGGTCCTCGCTGGGGACGCCGTCCGCGGCCAGTTGCTCGCGCGCGAGCTCGATCAGCTCCGGCAGCGCCTGTGGATCGCCGTACATGCGTGCGGGCAGCTGCAACCGCCGAGGGCGTCGGCGAGGTCGGGCAGCAGCGCCGGGTCGGGGTTGCCGCGCGAGAGGTCACGCGCACCGGGCGGCACGGGCAGCAGCGCGCGCGGGGATCCGATCGGCGGGTGCTGACCGATGCGCGTACCCCGCCGCGGCTCGCTCAGCACGACGCCGCGCCGGCGCAGCTCCGCGAGGCCGGCGGCGACGGTCACCGGGCTGAGCCCGACCTCGGCGGCCAGGCGCCGCACGGAGGGCAGGCGCTGTCCTGGCGACAGCGCGCCACTGGCGACGCCCGCCTCGACGGCGCGCACGAGCTCCGCTGCGCTCGCGGCCTTGATTCGATATTGTTTCAGCTCAGTCACTATTCTGTACTATTACAGATTATCGAGAGGAGGCGACATGCCCCCCGAGCATCGAGGCCAAGCCGCGGCAAGCGCACCTCCGTCCGATCGAGTGCGCCTACGCCGCAAGCGCGAACGCGGCAGCTACGGCCGCGACGTGATCGACGCGATCCTCGACGAGGCGCTGATCGCGCACCTCGGCATCGTCGACGCAGACGGTCAGCCGTTCGTGATCCCGACGCTCCACGCCCGCAGCGGCGACGTCGTCTACTGCCACGGCTCGACCGGCAGCCGCACGCTGCGCGCGCTCGCGTCGGGCGGCCGGCGTGCCTGACGGTGTCGCTGATCGACGGGCTCGTGCTCGCGCGCGCGGCGATGCACCACTCCGCCAACTACCGCTCGGCGATGTTGATCGGGAGGGCGAGGGTCGTGGCGGATCCGGATGAGAAGCGCGCGGCGCTGCGCGCGGTCGTCGAGCACATCGTGCCCGGGCGCTGGGATGACGTGCGCGCGCCCAGCAAGAACGAGCTCAGCGCGACGGCGGTGCTCGCGCTGCCGATCGACGAGGCCTCGGCGAAGGTGCGCAGCGGCGGTCCGGTCGACGACGAGGAGGACTATGCGCTGGGGGCGTGGGCGGGCGTGATCCCGCTGGCGAGCAGCCTGCGCGCCGGAGCCGATGGCGGCTGCGCGAGGGCATCGCGACGCCGACATATGTGAGCGACTACAGGCGCCCGGCGGTCGGCGCGCCTGAGCCATCCCTCGGGTGTGCCCTACCGGCGCCCCGGCGGGGTTGTGACCGCGTAGGTAGGCCGAGACGTCCATCGCGCGCCCGCCCGGCGGCTGCACGACGAGCAGCTCGAGCACACCGGGGTTGCAGTCGAGCAGCAGCTGACCGTCGTCCTCTCGCGGCCGCGCTCGTCTTGCCTGGCCGCGCCGACGGGAGCCCCCCGCCCCTCCGACGCTTCATCGTCGTAGAGCGCCGCGCGCCCCACCCCGAGCAGCGTCCCGTCGGGGAGCTCGACCCGCGCGCCGATATGCGGGTGAAGAGCGCGCACGACGCGCTCGAGCTCGGCCGCTGGCCGCGCGGGGTCGAGCACGCGATCGGCGGCGGTCAGCTTCTCGGCGTAGGTGACCCCCTCCTCTGGCTGCTCGACGAACGGCGGCGCCTCGTCGAGCGCGCGCACGAGCAGCTCACCGCCGAGCGCCTGCAACCGCGTGGCGAGCGAGCCGTAGGTGTCGTCGGGGCGATCGGCTCCTCGCCGACCAGACACACCGGACCGCTGTCCAGTCCCGCGGTGAGCCGCATGATCGACACGCCCGTGCGTTCGTCGCCGGCCATGATCGCGCGCTCGATCGGAGCCGCTCCGCGCCAGCGCGGCAGCAACGAGGGGTGGACGTTGAGGATCTCGTGCTCGGACAGCAGCGGCTCCTTGATCAGCGCACCGAAGGCGCACACGACGACCGTGCCAGCGTTGGCGGGGTCGGCGTCGGAATCGGCATCGGTAACGGCGCCGAGCGCACGGGCGATCAGCGCCCTGGGCTGGGGGTCGTTGACGCTCTGCGGCTGCTCCAGCGGGATCGCGAGCGACCGCGCGGTCTCGGCGACGGGTGGAGACGCCAGGCGCCTGCCGCGGCCGCTGGGACGGTCGGGGCGCGTGATCACGAGCGCCGGGCGATGGGCCTCGCCGCGCGCCAGCCGCTCGAGCACCGCCGCCGCGAACTCGTTGGTGCCGATGAAGACTGTGCTCAACGCGCTCGCCGCCGCCTGCGCTAGGCGGCGTCCGCGGGGCGATCCTCGGCGGGTGCCCGTGAATTTCCTTCAGAGCGCTCGTGCGCTTCAGCCTGTGCCTCGCGCATCGCGCGCATCGCCTCCTTGCGCGCCTCGCGCGAGATGCGGTCGAGCACGAGCACGCCGTTGAGGTGGTCGATCTCGTGCTGGATCACGCGGGCCTCGAGCCCCTCGGCCTCGATCTCGCGCTCGGCGCCGGTCTCGTCCTGTGCACGCACGCGCAGGCGCGCGTGGCGCTCGACCTCGACGTGCACGCCCGGCAGGCTCAGGCATCCCTCCTCGGCGGTCTCGAGCTCCTCGCTCGTCCACTCGAGGACAGGATTGACCAATGCGGTGACCGGATCGTCGGCGTAGGCCCTGTAGACGAGCACGCGATGCAGCACGCCGAGCTGGGTGGCGGCGAGCCCGACGCCGAGCGCGTCGTGCATCAGCTCGCCCATGCGCGCGACCTCGGACTTCAGCTCCTCGTCGAAGCGTTCGACCGGCAGCGCGGTGGCGCGCAACACCGGGTCGCCGAACTTGCGCACGTAGCGAAGCGCGGCATCGCGGCGGGCGCGCGTCTCCTCGTCGAGCTCGGTGGCCTCGGGCGCGTCCTGCTCGCGCTCGACCTCGACATCATCGACCTCCGAGCTGGGCGGCGGCAGCTCGAGCGAAGCGTCGTCGATCGGCGCGTCCTCCTCGGCTGTGTGGTCCTCTGTGGCCATCGACAGTGAGTTTATGAGCAGCGGCCCCGTTCGTGCCTGCGCTCGATCGCACACCCGTTGGCGCTCCTGCTTCTGGGCGCCGGTTCTGAGACAAACGCATCAGGTGTATCGCGAGCCGCTCCCATCCAGCACAATTGGTGATCGATGAGGAGGTGTCTATGCCACGGATCGGCCTCGGCAGCGATCGTGCTCGCGCTCGTGGGCGCGGCACTGTGGTCGCAGCCTGCGGCGGCGAGCACGGTATCCAGGCTGCCCCGCTCCGACTACACGGTGCGTGCGGCGTGTGCGGCGCCGGCGCCGGGGCAGGCGGGATGCCTGGCGCTGCAGCTGGTGGCGCTGACGGCGGAAGCTCGTGCCCACAACCATCCGATCGGCGCGGTGCGGACTCGCGACGTGGCGCCGGGCGGGACTCCCTCCCCGGCCGCGGGCGAGTTCGGCGTGGTGCCCCAGGATCTACACACCGCCTACCAGCTACCGACGAGCGCGTCCTCGGTGCAGACGGTCGCGCTGGTGGACGCGTTCAACGACCCGAGCGCCGAAGCTGACCTGGCCACCTACTCGCAGGAATTCGGGCTCCCAGCATGCACTGCCGCGAACGGCTGCTTCGAGCAGATCAACCAGGACGGGGAAAGCGGGAACCCGCCGTTCCCCAAAAGCACCGAACAACTGGAAACAGCGCGCAAGGGCTCGGCGGCTGAACGCAAACAAACCAAAGAAGCGATCGGTTGGGCGGTCGAGATCTCACTCGACATCGAGACGGCCCGCGCTGTGTGTCAGAACTGCCACATCGCGCTCGTCGAGGCCAACTCGCCGAGCTACGCGAATCTCGAGACCGCCGAGGACGCGGCCGTGGAGCTCGGCGCCGGCGAGATCTCGAACTCGTGGGCCGGCCCGGAATGCGCCGAAAGCGAGTGCTTGCCCGACAGTGGCGCCTTCGACCACCCGGGTGTCGTCATCACGGTTGCGGCAGGCGATGACGGCTACCTCAACTGGCTTGAACAGCCGCGAGCGCCCTACGCCAACTTCCCGGCCTCATCACCGCAGGTGGTGGCGGTCGGCGGAACCCGCTTGGAAACCGGACCGGCGGGAGAACGGGAAGGCGAGTCGGCGTGGAACGACGGCGGCGAGAGCGAAGGCGTCAAGCAAGGACACGGCGCCGGCGGGGGCGGCTGCAGCGTTCAGTTCGACGCCCAGCCTTGGCAGCGGGAAGTCGCGGACTGGTCGTCGGTCGGCTGCGGCGACAGACGAGCCGTCGCCGACGTCTCCGCCGACGCCGATCCGTACACGGGCGTCCCGGTGTACGACTCGGGCCCGGGACGCGAATGCGAAACGGTCCGCGAAAAACATGTGGTGCACTGGTGCACGTACGGCGGCACGAGCGTCGCCTCACCGCTGATCGCCGCCACGTTTGCGCTTGCGGGGGGCGCCAACGGCGTGAAATATCCTGCGAAGACGCTCTACGAAAACGCCGCGAAATCGCCAGGGTCGCTGTACGACGTAACGGAAGGATCGAACGGCGAATGCCCGTCGCCGTTCGACGAAGAAACGCGCTCGAGTGGCTGCAGCTCGACCGAAGAGGGCCAGACGGGCTGCGCCTCTGAAGCGATCTGCCTGGCGCGGAGCGGCTATGACGGACCAACAGGCGTCGGAACCCCGGACGGGATTGCCGGATTCACGCCCGCGCCGCAGGCCCCCGCGGTCGCGAGCGACGCCGCGTCACCGGTCACGCAGACCGCGGCGACGCTGAACGCGACCGTGAACCCCGACGGCTTGGAAGTGAGCGAATGCCAGTTTGAATACGGCACAGCAACCGTCGACGAATCGAGCGTGTCGTGCTCCCCAGCGCCCGGCTCGGGCACAAGCCCGGTCGCGGTGTCGGCCGCGCTCACCGGCCTGCCACCGAACACCACCTACCGCTTCCGCATCTCCGCGACGAACAAAGACGGCACGAGCAAGGGCAGCGAACAGGTCTTCACGACCCTGCCATACCCGCCGGTCGTGACGACCGGCGCGGCTTCCGCGCAGTCAGCGACCTCGGCGAGGCTGCAGGGGGAAGTCGACCCCAACGGCGGAGAAATCACCGTATGCCGGCTCGAATACGGAACTTCCACCGTCGGCGAATCGAGCGTGCCTTGCTCGCCGCCGCCTGGCTCGGGCACTGAACCGGTCTCGGTCGCGGCGCAGGCCAGCGGCTTGGACGCGAACAGCGCCTACCGCTTCCGCATCTCAGCAACGAACGCGGGGGGCACCAGCGTGGGCGTCGAACGGGCATTCTCTACCCTGCCCGAGGCGCCGACCGTGACGACGGGCGCGGCGTCCTCGCTCACACAGTCGACGGCGAGCTTGAACGCGCTCGTGAACCCCAATGGCGAGCAGGTCACAGAATGCAAGCTCGAATACGGGACGACAACATCGTATGGGTCCAGCGCACCGTGCGACGCACAGCCGGGAGCTGGGAACAGCCCTGTCACAGTGTCCGCGTCGCTGGCGGGGCTGACGGCGGCAACGAGCTACCACTTCCGCGTCGTCGCGACGAACGCCCAGGGCACCGGCGAAGGCCGCGACCAAACGTTCAACACGCTGCTGCCGACAGCACTGCAGGTACAGGGAGTGTCGGCGTCTCAGGCCAGCAAGAAGGGAGCTGTGCCTGAAGCAAAACTCGTCAGCACCTCCCTGACGGCAAGCTCGGCAGGAACGGTCATCGTCAGGGTGAGCTGTCCGACCGGAGAGAGCAGCTGTGCGGGCACGGTGACGTTGCGGACGCTGAGCGCCGTTAGCTCCGGCGTGACAGTGAGCCGCCATCAGAAGGCGAAGCCCGCGATCCTGACGCTCGCCGTCGGCGCGTTCAAAGTGGCCGGCGGACAGGCGAGAACGGTAAAGCTGCGTCTGTCGAGCGGGGCCCGCGCACTCCTCGCACACACGCGTGTGCTGCGTGCGCGAGCGACGCTCCTTGCGCACGACCCCGCAGGCGCGCGAGACAACACGATGATGACCGTCACGATCCGCATGGAGAGGTCGCCGGCGACGCGCAGGACTTGAGCTACTTCTTGCCGTGCGGCATGCGCTTGACGTAGGTTCAGCGTCTTACAACAAACGACTTCGTCGCGCTGACAGCGTCCTGACCGCTGGGCGTGAATGAGCCCTGAGCTACCAACTTGAGCTCTTTCGCATGCTTGAGCATGCTCTTCCCGCCAACGCTCAACCCGACCGTGATTCTCGCGGTACCTGCCGCCGTGAAGCTCACACGGCCACGCGCGACGAGGATCGCTCTGGCCGTGGTCAAGTGGGCACCTTTCGGAACGAGGTACCACGAGATCACTAGTTGCCCGGGCGAGAGCGCGTCGAACGAGAAGGCGTATCCCCCATGCGCGAGCAGCGCCTTGATCTTGGCATTCTTGCCAGCGGGAGCAAGGATGCTGAGCAGCAGCCCCTTGATCTGCGCCGTGCTCGCAAGAACCGTCGTCACACCCAGGACGCCGCTCGTGGGGGCTGGCGGCGCCGGCATCTGCTGCGGCTGCGGCTGCGGGAGTGCTGCTATTGGCGCTGTCGGGGCCGAGAAGGCCGCCGCTCCTCTACCCCCTTCGTTGGACGCAGTCTCCCGCACGCGGATCGCGTGACCAACGTCGGACGCCGTTATCGGGAGAGTTTCGCCGGTCTCGATCGTCCTGCAGGTGTTGAGGTCGCCGGCGCTGTCGCAGAGGCCCCATTCATCTCCATAGCCAATCGGGCTGTTGCTCCAAGATCCGTGTACGGCCTGCAGTACCTGTCCTTCGACGGCGCTTCCGGAGATGGTGGGCAGCGTGATGTCGCTCGGCTTCTCCAGCTTGAGCGCAGCATCGACCCCGCGGGTGATCTTCCCCACCTCAAACGACTACCTGTTCTTCATACTGCGATGTGTATTCGCCGCCACTCGAGAAGAACCCAACTTCGTATTCGCTCGTGCCGAGCGACGTGAGGGCGTATTCTCCGCTCGCGTTTGTCGTCGTACACCGGAACGAAAACGTGGTCGACGAGACCGCGCAGACTTCGATGCCGTCGAGTGGCGCGTTGCTGGAGAAGCTCGTTACCCTTCCTGTGATTTGACCGCCCGCGGAAAGCGCGGCGTCGATCCCCGAGATAGACGATCCGGCAGTCACGGGCACAAGTTCTGCTTCAAGTGCGGATTCCTCGTTTTCGTAGTATTGGGTAGCGTAGTTTTGATTGCCTTCGAAAGGCACGCTGAATTCGATCTCATAGCTGCCGGTCGCGAGACCCAGGACGGCGTAGTCCCCGTTTGAGTCAGTCATCGCGCAGCTCTCGTATTCCAGTGCTTCTTCATAGGCACACACCAGAATGCCACCGAGCGCAGCGTTGGCGGCAGAAGTGACCTTGCCTGCGATCTCTCCGCCGGCCTGAAGCGTGGCATCGATCCCAGTGGTGGTGCGCCCGGCAACGACAGATACTGCTTCCGCTTCGTCGAACGTTGGCTCTTCTTCGTAGAACTGCGAGATGTAGTTGAGCGGACTTTCGAACGGCACGAAGAACCCGACGGCATATTCGCCCGGTTCCAGCCCTGTGAGCGTGTATTCGCCGCTCGCGTTCGTCGTCCCGCAGTTTTCGGCGAAAGGCGGTTCGTATTCGAAGGCGCAGACTTCGATCCCTTCAATCGCGCTGGTCGTGGCGGCTGACGTGACCCTGCCCGAGATCTGCCCGCCACCGGCAGCCGCACGATGAGCAGTCTCGCGCCCGAGCCCCGAGCGACGTCTCTCGAAATCGTTGAGCAAGGGCAATCGCGAAGGCCCGCCGAGCAGCGCTCGCGCCGCGGTGTGCCGGGTGGAGGTACGCAGCGGACTGTGGGCGAGCCATGTGCGCGAAAGCGAGACCGCGGCTGCAGCGGACGCGGCTCCCAGTGATACGCACGCCACCGCCAAGACCAGCAGCGCCACGCGGACCCCCTGTCGAGAGACCCGGTGGGCTCCGGCGCGCCGGCAAGCTACCGTATCGACGTCCGACTCCCGACGCCTCATCTCCGCACCTCCGTTTGCGTTATACGGTCAGCAACCCATGGCCGACGGCGAAGAATACAGCAACATCTCACGCATGCAAACTAATTTCACTGCTCGATATACGGAGCGACCCGGGAACGGAAATAGGGCAAATCACCTTGCGGAGTGGCCAGGCGACGCCCTGTCGCTATTTCCGCCGCTACTGCGGATCGACGTCGACGCTGAAGCTCACCCCGACATGCGCGCGGCTATCGGCCACCTGTTGCACCGCCGCGCCGACGGCCTGCACCGCCGGGCGACGCTCGGGCGCCTTCACCACCAGCACCGAGCGCTCGCGCCCGCGCAGGCGAAACAGCGTGGCCGGACCGAGCACAACCGGACCCGCACCGGCCGAGTTCCCATCTCGGGGGTTCCGCACGACGGCGGCGAACTGCTCGACCAGCGATTGGCGCACCTTCGCCGCGGCGGCGCGCGCCTTCTCTGAGACCTCCGCGGAGCACACGATCCTGATCAGATGCGAGAACGGCGGATAGCCAAGCGCGCGGCGGCGCTCGAGCTCGCCGGCGATGAAGCCGTCGCTGTCGTGCCTGGCAGCGTGCACGATCGCGCGCGCCTCGGGCGCGATCGTCTGCACGAGCACACGTCCGTGCCCCCCGCGCCCGGCGCGCCCGGCGAGCTGGGCGATCAGCGCGAAGGTCCGCTCCTCCGCGCGGAAGTCGGGGAAGCGCAGCGTGGCGTCGGCGTCGAGCACGACACCGAGACTCACGTCGGGGAAGTCATGGCCCTTGGCGACCATCTGAGTTCCGATCAGCACCCCGCACCCGGCCGCCTCGAACTGGCGAAGGATCGCGCCGACGCCGCTGTCCGGGCCCTCGGCGATCACGTCCGCGTCGAGGCGAAAGACGGGGAAGCGACCGTCGTCGAAGACGTGCGCCAGATCGTGCGCCAGGCGCTCGGTGCCGGCGCCGTGGCGCGCGACAGAGCTCGACGCGCAGTCGCAGCAGCGCTCGGGCACGCGCTCGCGATGCCCGCAATGGTGGCAGGCGAGGTACCCGCCCGCGCGGTGCAGCACGAGCGCGACGTCGCAGTCGGGACAGCTCCACACGCGCCCACACGAACGGCACGAGAGGAAGTTCGACCAGCCGCGGCGGTTGAGCAGCACGATCGCCTTGCCGCGTTCGGCGCGCACGCCGGCGAGCGCCTGCGCGGTGAGTGGATGCAGTCCCTGGGTCTCTCCACGCATGTCGAGCACATCGACGGCGGGCAGCGGGCGGGCGTCCACCCGGCTGCGCAGCACGCTGATCGGCAGGCGCTGCACGCTCTCCGGGCGCGGCGTGGCGCTCCCCAGCAGCAGCACCGCGCCAGAGCGCTCGGCGCGCACGGCGGCAACCTCGCGGGCGTCGTAGCGCGGGTCGCCTTCGTGCTGCTTGTAGGAGGCGTCGTGCTCCTCATCGACAACGATCAGGCCGAGATCCTCGATCGGCGCGAACACGGCCGAGCGGGGCCCCACGCATACGCGCGCGGCGCCCTCGCGCAGGCGCCGCCACTCGGCGTGGCGCTGGCCGATCGTCAACCGCGAGTGCAGCACGGCGACGGTCTCGCCAAAGCGTTCGACGAAGCGTCCGACGATCTGCGGCGTCAGCGCGATCTCCGGGACGAGCACGATCGCACCGCGACCCTGCTCGAGCGTGGCCTCGGCGGCGCGCAGGTAGACCTCGGTCTTGCCCGAGCCGGTGACGCCGTGCAGCAGACGCTGCTCAGCGCGGCGCTCACGCAGCGCGGCGGTCACCGGCGCTAGCACGATCTGCTGCTCGAGCGTGAGCTCTGGTGGATGCGGGCGGCGCACCCCAACCGCCCGGTGACGCGGGCGGGCGACCTCGCGGCGTTTGCGCCCGCCCAGCCTGCCCGCTGCACCCGGCGGGAGCACCAGCGTGAGCGCGCGAGCGATCGTCGAGCAATACTCGGCGGCGATCCATTCGGCCAGCTCCACCAGCTCGAGCGGCAGGGCAGGCGGGCCATCATCGAGGACACGCAGCGGCGCCAGGAGCTTCTCCTCGGCGACCTCGCTGGCATCGGCGAGACCGACGACCACGCCGAGCAGCTTGCGCCCGGCGAACGGGATCGTGAGCATCGAGCCGACGCTCACGCCACCACGCAGCTCCTCCGGCAGCCGATAGTCGAACGGCCCACGCAGAACGCGGGCCGTCGTGATCGGCTCAACGCGAGCGATCGTCGACGTCGCGACGCGCTCGGCTGTGTCATCGTCGACCTGGGCGATGCTCATCGCCCGACCTTAGAGCCCGCGCCGGTCAGAGGCCGGCGGCGGTGCGCAGCGCGGCGGCCTTGTCGGTCTTCTCCCAGGTGAAGTCGTGGTCGTCGCGGCCGAAGTGCCCGTACGCGGCGGTCTTCTGGTAGATCGGGCGATGAAGTTTGAGCTCCTCGCGGAAGGACCCGGGGCGCAGGTCGAAGACCTGGTCCACCGCGCGCGCGATCTGCCCGCGGCTGACGCCGTCCTTCTCGGTGCCGAACGTCTCGACCATCACCGACACCGGATGCGCTACGCCGATCGCGTAGGCGACCTGCACCTCGGCGCGCTCGGCGAGGCCGGCCGCGACGATGTTCTTGGCCACCCAGCGCGCCGCGTAGGCGGCGGAGCGGTCGACCTTGGACGGGTCCTTGCCCGAGAACGCGCCGCCGCCGTGACGGGCCATGCCGCCGTAGGTGTCGACGATGATCTTGCGCCCGGTCAGCCCGCAGTCGCCCACCGGCCCGCCGATCACGAAGCGCCCCGTCGGGTTGACGAGGAAGTTCCGGCGCAGCTTCTGCACGTCGTAGAGCTCGCTCGGCAGGATCGGCTCGACGACGTGCTCCCAGAGATCGTCAGGGATCAGCGCCTCGGCGCCCTCGGCGTGCTGGGTGGAGATCAGCAGCTTTTCGATCTCGACCGGCTTGCCGTCCTGGTAGCGCACGCTCACCTGGGTCTTGCCGTCGGGGCGCAGGTAGTCCAGCGTGCCCGCCTTGCGAACCGCCGCGAGCCGTTCGGCGAGGCGATGCGCGAGCGAGATCGGCAGCGGCATCAGCGTCTCTGTCTCGTTCGTCGCGTAGCCGAACATCATCCCCTGGTCGCCGGCGCCAGCCACGTCGAGCTCGTCCTCGTCGTTAGCGTCCGTGCGCGCCTCGTAGGCCTTGTCGACGCCCTGTGCGATGTCCGATGACTGCTTGTCGATCGCGTTGAGCACAGCGCACGAGTCCGCCGAGAAGCCGAGGTCGGCGTCGGTGTAGCCGATCTTGCGAATCGTCTCGCGGGCGATCTCCTGGATGTCGACGTAGGTTTCGGTCGAGATCTCTCCCGAGACAACCACAAGACCCGTGTTGACGAGCGTCTCGCAGGCCACCCGGCCATACGGTTCGTCGGCGAGTACCGCATCGAGGACGCCGTCTGAGATCTGGTCGGCGATCTTGTCTGGGTGGCCCTCCGTGACCGACTCGGAGGTGAACAGGAATTCGTTGTCGGAAAGCTCAGTCATGTCTTGCTGGATCAGCTCCGGTGGTCGTGGGCCGGCCGCGTGAGGGAATCACCGGCCGGCGAGATGGATGCAGGGCGCAGAAGTCTATGCGGCGCGGGCGCGCCCGCGCTGGCCGCGCTGGCCGCGCTCGACGAAGTCGATGATCAGGGGGACACCGTCCAGTCCGTAGCGCGCGCGCAGGCGGTTCTCGAGGAAGTAGGCGTAGTCGCGCGTCACGCGCGCGCGCGAGTTGACCTGGATCGCAAAGCGCGGCGGGCGCTCGCCGATCTGGGCCATGTAGATCAGCTTCAGACGATGCCCGCTCGAGCCCCGGCGCGTTCCCACCGGCGGCTGGCGCGCCTGGACGGCCTCCGCAAGGAAGCGGTTTAGCTCGGGCGTGGGGATGCGGCCGCTGACGCGATCGCCGAGCGTGATCGCCTCGGTCAGCAGGCGCGCGACGTGGCGGCCGGTTTTTGCGCTGACGGTAAGCACGCGCGGACGCAAGCGCAGCTTTTCGGCGACACGCGCGCGCTCGTGGTCGAGGTCGAGGCGCTGGCCGCCCTCGCCGTCGGCCGATTCCTGCATGTCCCACTTGTTGAGCACGATCGCCGTCGCGCATCCAGCCTTCATCGCCAGCTCGGCGATGCGCAGATCCTGCGCGGTGACGCCGTCGCCGGCGTCGCAGACGACGAGCGCCACGTCGGCCCGCTCGGCGGCGCGCCGCGAGCGCAGCGCGGTGTAGTACTCGACCGAGTCTGCGACCTTCGCCTGGCGGCGGATGCCGGCGGTATCGACCAGAATCAGCCGGCGATCGCCGACCAGCAGCGGCGTGTCGATCGCGTCGCGCGTCGTGCCGGCGACGTCCGAGACGATCACCCGCTCCTCGCCGAGGAAGCGGTTGACCAGCGAGGACTTGCCGACGTTGGGCCTGCCGATCACCGCGAGGCGCACGGTGTCGTCCTCGACCTCGGAATCACCGGGGCCTAGGAGCTCGACGATGCGGTCGAGCAGATCGCCCGTACCGAGTCCCTGAGCCGCAGAGACCGCGAGCGGCTCGCCGAGGCCGAGACGATTGAACTCGGCCGCCATCGGCATCTCGGCGACGCTGTCGCACTTGTTGGCCGCGACGATCGTCGGCAGCGATGCACGGCGCAGCAGATCGCCCATCTCCTCATCGCCCGCACGCACGCCGGCCCGTGCGTCGACGACCAGCACCGCCACCTCCGCGTCGGCGATCCCCGCGCGCGCCTGCTCGCGAATCGAGCCCGCGAGCGGATCCTCGTCGGCGAAGTCCACGCCGCCCGTGTCGATCAGCGTGAAGCGGCGCCCATTCCACTCGCAGTCGAGCTCCTTGCGGTCGCGCGTGACCCCGGGGCGCTCGTGCACCACCGCCTCACGGGTGCCCGTGAGCCTGTTGATGAGCGAGGACTTTCCCACGTTTGGATAGCCGACGATGGCGACCTTCATCGAGCCAGTATGCCTACTGAGCCCGCGCGAGCTCGGCGATCCGCCGCACGACCTCCTCGGCGCCGAGGCCGGTGGTGTCCAGCGTGACCGCGTCAGGTGCGGCCATCAACGGGCTGTGCTCGCGGCTGATGTCCCGCTCGTCGCGCATCGCCTGCTCCGCCAGCACCATCTCGACGTCGGCGCCCAGCTCGGTCGCACGCCGGCGCGCCCGCTCGCGCGGATCGGCGGTGAGGAAGACCTTCAGCGCCGCGTCGGGGGCGACGACGGTGCCGATGTCGCGCCCCTCTGCCACCCAGTCTCCATGTGCGATCAGCTCGCGCTGCTTGGCGACCAACGCCTCGCGCACGACCGGGTCGGCGGCGACCACGGACGCCGCCTCGGAGACCTCGGGCGCGCGGATCGCCTGGCTGACGTCGCGCCCGTCGAGCAGCACCCGGGATGGAGCCTCCCGCGAGGCGCCCTTGTCCGGCGCGTCGGCCATGGGCACACCGGGGAAGTCGATCGAGACTGCCTGGGCGAGCTCACCGAGCGCTCCCGGGCGCGTGGGCAGCGCCCCTGCACCCGCTCGAGCGCCGCGAGCGCGACGCAGCGGTACATCGCGCCGCTGTCGAGATAGGTGAAGCCGAGCTCGCGCGCGAGCTCGCGCGCCACCGTGGACTTGCCGGCGCCGGCGGGACCGTCGATCGCTACGAGCACAGCCGCGCCAGGTCCTCGACGAACCCCGGGTAGGACACCGCGGCCGCGTCCATGCCGATCACCTCGACGCCCTCGCGCGAGGCGAGCCCGGCGACGGCGCCCATCATCGCCAGGCGGTGGTCGCCGCGCGCGTCGATCGCGCCGCCGCGCAGCCCGCCGCTGCCGCGCACGGCGAAGCCGTCGTCGGTGGCCTCGATCTCGGCGCCGAGGCCGCGCAGGCCCTCGACGACGCTGGCGATGCGATCGGACTCCTTCACGCGCAGCTCCTGCGCGCCGCGCACGACCGTCTCGCCCTCGGCGAAGCATCCGAGCAGCGCGACCAGCGGCAGCTCGTCGATCGCCAGCGGCACCTCGTCGGGCTCGACGACGGTGCCCTCCAGCGCGCCGTGGGCGACGTCGAGGTCGCTGACCGGCTCCTCGGGCTCGAGCTCGCCGGCCTCGCTCTCCAGATCGCCGAGCACGATGCCGCGCATGCGGCGCACGATGCGCAGGAAGCCGGTGCGCGTCCAGTTGACGCCGACGTCGCCGATCAGCAGGCGCGAGCCGGGGACGAGCACGCCGGCGGCGACGAGGAACGCCGCGGAGCTCGGGTCGCCGGGGACGCGCACGCGCTCGAGCAGCAGCTCGTCGGCGTTGACGACGGTGACGTGCAGGCCGTTGCGGTGGATCGTGACGCCGGCGCGCAGCAGCATCCGCTCGGTGTGGTCGCGGCTGCGCGCGGGCTCGCCGACGGTGGTCGCGCCGTCGGCGGCCAGCGCCGCGAGCAGGATGCACGACTTCACCTGCGCGCTTGCGACGGGGAGCTCGTAGGAGATCGAACGCAGCCGCGCGCCGCGGATCCGCAGCGGCGGAAAGCGGCCGTCGCGTGCATCCAGCTCGGCGCCCATCTGGCCCAGCGGCTCGGCGATCCGGTCGACGGGGCGGCGGCGAATCGACTCGTCGCCGTCGAGCGTGAACGCGCGCCCCTCCTGCGCGGCCAGCCAGCCCGGCAGCAGCCGCAGCAGCGTGCCGGCGTTGCCGACGTCGATCGGCTCCTCTGGCTCGCGCGCCTCGCGCAGGCCCGTGCCGCGCACCACGAGGTCCTCGCCGTGGACCTCGACGAGCGCCCCCAGCGAGCGGACCGCGTCGAGCGTCGAGGTCGTGTCGGCGGCGTGCAGGTAGCGCTCGATGCGCACCGGCTCAGAGGACATCGCGCCGAGCAGCGCGGCGCGATGGGAGATCGACTTGTCGGCCGGCGCGCTCAACGAGCCGGTGAGTCCCCGCGCGGGCTCGAAGCGCATGTTCATCGCGTCGACCTCATGCTCGCACGACCGGGAAGCCGAGGTCGGCGATCAGCTCCCTCGCGCGCCCGGCATGCTCGTCGCCGGTGATCCACAGCGCGACCACCCCCTGGCGGTTGTCGTGCGAGGGCGAGAGCACCATGTCGACGATGTTCACGCCGGCGCCGCCGAGCGCAAGCGCGATCTCGGCGATCACGCCCGGCCGGTTGGGCACCGACGCGCGCAGCTCGTGCACCGGCCCGCCGACCAGGCCCGCGCCGAGCAGCTCCTCGCGCTCGCCGCGCGCCTGCTCGTTCCAGGCGCTCACGGCGGCCGCGTCCCCCGCCTGCAGCCAGCGCGCGCACGTCGCGCAGCCGCCCGTCGAGCTCGTCGATGCCGGCGATCAGGGCGTCGCGGTTGGAGATGTAGATGTCGGTCCAGATCGCGCTGTTGGCGCCCGCCACGCGGGTCGCGTCGCGGAAGCTCGGCCCGACGGCCGGCAGCCGCTCGGACTCCTCCCCGAGCAGACCGGCGGTCTGCGCGACGAGCAGGTTGGCGAGCACGTGCGGCAGATGCGACACGCAGGCCATCAGGCGATCGTGGGTGTCGGCGTCGATCGCCGTCGGGCGCGCACCGAAGCGGCCGAGCAGCCTGTGCAGGCGCTCGTACAGCACGCCGGCGGTGCTGCCTTTGGCGGGCGTCAGATACCAGGTGGCGCCGTCGAAGAGGTCCTCGCGCGCGTGCTCGACGCCGGCGGTCTCGGCACCGGCGAGCGGGTGCCCGCCGACGAAGCGCTCGTCGGCGGCGGCGTCCGCGAGCGCGCGCTTGGTCGAGCCGACGTCGCTCACCACGCAGTCGGGCCCGGCGGCGGTGAGCGCCGCGCGTACGCTCTCGCCGAGCGCGCCGACGGGCGCCGCCACGAACACGACGTCCGCTTCGGCCACCGCGGCGGCGATGTCCGGCGCCTGCGAGTCGATCGCCCCCAGCTCGAGTGCCTTGGCGCGCACGCCGGCGTCCGGGTCATAGCCGCAGACCTCCGCGTCCGCGCGTCCCCGCGCCGCGAGGCCGATCGATCCGCCGATCAGCCCGACGCCCAGGACTGCGACCCTCAAGCGGGCCGCCCACGACCCGCTTGGAGCCTTTCGGGAGCGCGACCCATCAGACGGCGCTGAGCGCCTTTCCCGCGAGCACGGCGGCCTGCTCGACCATCTGGGCGTACTCGGCGAAGTCCTCGGCTTGCAGCGCCTGCGGCCCGTCGCAGATCGCCTCGTCCGGGTTCGGGTGCACCTCGACGATGATGCCGTCGGCACCAACCGCCGCAGCCGCCAGCGACAGCGGCAGCACGAGGTCGCGTCTCCCGGCCGCATGGCTCGGGTCGACGATCACCGGCAGGTGCGAGAGCTCCTTGAGCACGGGCACGGCCATCAGATCGAGCGTGAAGCGGTAGGCGGTCTCGAACGTGCGGATGCCGCGCTCGCAGAGCATCACGCTGGGGTTGCCTTCCTTGAGGATGTACTCGGCCGCCATCAGCAGCTCGTCGAGCGTCGCCGAGAGCCCGCGCTTGAGCAGGACGGGCCGTCCGGCGCGCCCGAGCTCGGCGAGCAGCGGGTAGTTCTGCATGTTGCGCGCGCCGATCTGGATCACGTCGGCGACCTCGAGCACCGCGTCCAGGTCGCCGATGTCCATCAGCTCGGTGACGATCGGCAGGCCCGTCTCGGCCTTCGCCTCGGCGAGCAGGCGCAGACCCTCCTGACCGAGACCCTGGAAGGCGTACGGGGAGGTGCGCGGCTTGTAGGCGCCACCGCGCAGCAGCGTCGCGCCGGCGTCGCGCACGACGCGCGCGGTCTCGAGCGTCTGCTCGCGCGACTCGACCGTGCACGGCCCCGCGATCAGCGCGAAGTGCTCGCCGCCGACCTTGCGCCCTTCGATGTCGAGCACCGTGCGCTCGCCGTGGGTGATCTGCGCGGAGGCGAGCTTGTACGGCTTGAGGATCGGCACCACGCGGTCGACGCCCGGCTGGCCCTCCAGGCCGAGGCTCTCGACGTTGGCGTCCTGCTCGACGTCGCCGATCGCGCCGATCACGGTCACACGCGCTCCTGCGCTGCGGTGTGCGCGCGCTCCGGCTCGCTCGATTTTGGCTACGACCGCCTCCACCTCCTCCTCGGTGGCGGTCTCCTTCATGACGATCATCATCGACTCATCCTTTCACCAATACCTGGGCATGTTAGAGGTGGCGGATAGTCACCTCTCGATTGATCGTGAGGAGGACGTTCGAGACGCCCGTGTGTCTGGCGCTCGGCCCCGCTTCGGGGACCCGGTGCGGCCGCGGGCACCCGCTCACGGACGGGTGCAGGCCGAAGCGCCTAGATAAATCGCCAGGCGAATACGCGCACGAGGACGACCACACGGCGGGGGCGCGAGATGCTGGGGCGTGTGTGCTGCGTCGACGCGGTCATGACTGTCTGCATGGGTTTGTAGCAGACCGCGGGCGCGTAGTCGAGGAGTGGGAGCACGATTCGGCCGCTACAGCACTTCGCCGAGCGCGTCGAGGAAGCGGGCGTTCTCCTCGGGCAGGCCGTAGGTGACGCGCAGCGCGGGCGTCGCTGCCCGAGCGCGCTGCCGCCGCGCACGAGCACGCCGCGCTCGCTGCAGGCCGCGCATGATCTGCTGCTCGTCGCGCTCCTCGCCGAGCCCGAACCAGCAGAAGTTCGCCTGCGAGTCGGCCGGCTGCAGGCCGAGCGCGCGCAGGCGCTCGTCGACTGAGATTCGCTCGGCGACGGTGCGGATGACGCGGTCCTCGACCTCGTCCTGGTGGGCGAGCGCCTCGACGGCGGCGGCCTGCGCGAGCGCGTTGCAGAAGAACGGCTGGCGCACCTGATCGAGCGCGCGCGGGAGCTGCCTCCGAGCCGCACAGCGCGAAGCCGACGCGCAGGCCGCACAGGCCGTGGACCTTGGAGAAGGTGCGCAGCAGCACGAGGTTCGGGTGGGCGTCGAGCAGCTCCAGCGAGGCGTCGGCGTCGTCGAGCGTGTTGAACTCGCAGTAGGCCTCGTCGAGGATCACGCAGACATGGTCGCGGCACCTCCCCCAGGAAGCCGGCGATGTCGGCGAGCGCGACGGCGGTGCTGGTGGGGTTGTTGGGGTTGCACACGAGCACGAGGCGCGTGGCGACGGTGATCTCACGCAGCATCGCCGGCAGGTCGTGGCGCTCGGCGCCGTCGAGGGCGACCGTGATCGCGCGCGCGCCGGAGGCGGCTGCGAGGTGGGGATAGACCGAGAAGGACGGCCACGCGTACACGAGCTCCGCGCCCGGCTCCAGCAGCGCCTCGCCCGCCGCGAGCAGGATGTCGCACGAGCCGTTGCCGATCGCGATGCGCGCGGAAGGCACGCCGTAGCGGTCGCTGAGCTTCTGGCGCAGCAGCGTGTTGGATGGGTCGGGGTAGCGGTTGAGCGTGCCCAGCTGCCGGTCGATCGCCTCACGCACGGCGAGCAGCGGCGGGTAGGGCGACTCGTTGCTGGCCAGGCGCACGAGCGGCTCCTGCTGGGCGTAGCCGCCGGCCGCGGGGTAGACCGGGATGCGCCTGATGCGCTCTGCGAACTCGATCGCCATGCGAACATTGTGTCGTGTTCATCCGTGACGGCGCTGCGCGCCGGCCGTAAATATCGTGTTCCATCCGTGACGGCGCTGCGCGCCGGCCGTAAATATCGTGTTCCATCCGTGACGGCGCTGCGCGCCGGCCGTAAATATCGTGTTCCATCCGTGACGGCGCTGCGCGCCGGCCGGACTACTGTGCCGCGTGCAGGTCGGTGCGCAGCTCGCGGGCATCTCCCAGGTAGACGTGCGCGGGCTCGTGCGCGTCATCCGCGTAGTAGTGGATCAGGACCCTGATCACGCGCGGCATCGACCGCGGCACTGGGATCTCCTGCGCGCACAGCAGGGGCACGCGGTCGAAGCCGAGCGCGCGCGCGGCGACGGCGGGGAACTCGGCGTTCAGATCCCTCGTGGCGGTGAAGATGCAGCTGACGACGCTCCCGGGCTCGAGCGCGTTGCGCTCCATGATCTCGCCCATCAGCTGGGTCGTCGCCTCGAGGATGTATCGGGCATCGTTGCG
Source organism: uncultured Solirubrobacteraceae bacterium (assembly GCA_963826985.1). Taxonomy (GTDB): domain Bacteria; phylum Actinomycetota; class Thermoleophilia; order Solirubrobacterales; family Solirubrobacteraceae; genus Palsa-744. The sequence goes on along the minus strand of CAWGYW010000002.1, from coordinate 461,672 downwards.
CTCGACGCTGACGGCGCCGCGCAGAGCGAACAGTCGCATGGCGGGCGATTCTGTCAGAGCGTCCCCCGCTCAGGGGCAGCGCCCATGGTGGGGGACATGCGGGTGAGCGCGCGCAGGCCCTCGACCTCGGCGTCCACGAGGCGCCGGTGCTCGCCGGGAGCCAGACCGTCGAGCGCCAGCGGTCCGAAGCAGGTGCGCTCGAGCTCGAGCACCGGGTGGCCGACCGCCTGGCACATCCTGCGCACCTGCCGGTTGCGGCCCTCGTGGATCGTCAGCTCGATCACGTTCGAGCCCGCGGCCCCCACGCGACGGACCTGCGCGGGCGCGGTGCGGCCGTCCTCGAGTCGCACGCCCTCGCGCAGCGCCCGTAGGCCATCCTTGGCGAGGGGCGGCCCTCCCAGGCGCGCGCGGTAGGTCTTGGGCACCTGAAAGCGCGGATGCATGAGCCGGTTGGCGAGCTCGCCGTCGTTGGTGAGCAGGATCAGGCCAGAGCTGTCGATGTCCAGCCGGCCGACCGGGTACAACCGCAGGCCGCGCGTGGGCACCAGCTCGGTGACGGTCCTCCGCCCGTGCGTGTCGCGCGCGGTGGAGACGACGCCGACGGGCTTGTTGAGGGCATACAGCACCCGCGGCTCGGGCCCGGCGAGCGGCCGCCCGTCGAGCGCCACGCCGCTGTGCTCGTCGACGTCGCGGGCGGGGTCGGTGACGATCTCCTCCCCCACGCTCACGCGCCCCGCCGCGATCAGCGTCTCGGCGGAGCGCCTGGAGGCGACGCCCGCGTGGGCGAGGTACTTGGCTAGGCGCATGCCGTGGGGTCCGAGGGGGAGCTCATCTGCTGCAACCATAGGATGCGCACGGTCGCCCTCCCCTGCGGCCGCCGCGGCTCGACCATGGACCTCCAGCTTCTCGATCAGACGCTCGCCGACCGCGGCGAGCCCGGTTTCCGCGCCCGCCAGGTGTGGGCGTGGGCGGCGCGCGGCGCGAACGGCTTCGAGGAGATGACCAACCTGCCGGCCTCCTTGCGCGAGGCGCTGGCCGCGGAGCTGCCGTTCTCGACGCTCGGCCTGCGCGATGAGGCCCGCTCGCGCGACGGCACGGTCAAGGCGCTGTTCGACACCGCCGACGGCCGGCCGCTGGAGGCGGTGCTGATGCGCTACCAGGACAGGCGCCGCTCGATCTGCGTCTCCTCACAGTCGGGCTGTCCGCTGACGTGCACGTTCTGCGCGACCGGCGCGATGAAGTTCGCCCGTAACCTCACCGCCTCGGAGATCCTCGACCAGGCTCTGCACTTCCGCCGCGTGGAAGCGATCGACCACTGCGTGTTCATGGGCATGGGCGAGCCGATGCTGAACCTCGACAACGTGCTCGCGGCTTGCGAGCGCCTGCCCGACATCGGCATCACCCACCGGCGCACGACGATCTCGACGGTCGGCTGGATCCCGGGCATCGAACGGCTGGCCGACAGCGAGATGCCGATCCGCCTGGCGCTGTCGCTGCACGCGGCCGACGAAGCGCTGCGCTCGGAGCTGATGCCCGTCAACGAGCGCTATCCGCTGCGCGAGGTGATCGAGGCCTGCCGCGCGTTCTACGCGCGCAAGCGCAGGCGGGTGTTCGTCGAGTACGTAATGCTCGCGGGCGTCAACGACCGCTACGAGCAGGCGCTCGCGCTCGCCGACGCGCTGTCGGGCGGGCGCGAGGGGGCGCCGCCGATCTTCAAGGTCAACCTGATCCCCTACAACCCCACCGCGGCCGGCGCCTACCAGGGATCCAGCCGCGAGTCGATCGCCGCATTCCGAAGCGCCCTGGAGTCGCGCGGCGTCCCCGCGACCGTTCGCCTGACCCGCGGGCGCGACATCGACGCCGCCTGCGGCCAGCTCGCAGCCCGCGCCGCGTGAAAGCGGTAAGGAGACCTCGGTTCGTGATGGTAAATTGGTATGACCAAGTGCGTACCTATGGTAGGATCTGGGTATGAAGCTGAGTGTGAGCCTGCCGGACGGGGATGTCGAGTATTTGGACGCCTATGCCCGCATGCAGGGACACAAGTCCCGCTCGGCGGTTCTCCACATGGCCGTCCGGACCCTGCGTGCCACAGAGCTCGGCAGTGCATACGAGGACGCTTGGGATGTCTGGGAGGCTGCTGGCGAGGCCGCTGCGTGGGAGCCCACGACCGACGACGGTCTCACTCCCTGATGCGGCGCGGTGAGATCCGCCTCGTCAACCTCGATCCTGTAGTCGGCTCCGAGGCAAGCAAGAAGCGCCCCGCGATCATCGTCAGCAACGACGGCGCGAACACGACGGCTGCCAGGCTTGGGCGAGGGGTCCTCACGGTCGTTCCAGTGACATCCAACATCGAGCGGATCCACCCCTTCCAAGTTCTGCTCGAAACGGCCGATACCGGCCTTGCCGACGACTGCAAGGCGCAGGCCGAGCAGGTGCGGTCAGTCGACGTTCAACGCATCGGGAGGCTCATGGGCTCAGTACACATGAGCGCCATGAGCGATCTCGCCGAGGCGCTCCGGATACATCTCGCGCTCTGAGCGCCAGTGCCCTAGGGCCCTCCCCCCGCCCGCGCCTCGCCCGCCCGCAGCAGCCGCTCGCGCAGCTCAGCCTGCTCCTCGGGGGTCGGGTCCCAGCGGGCGATGTCGGGGAGCTCGTCGAGACCGCGCAGCCCGAACAGCTTGAGGAACTGGGTGGTGGTGCGATAGAGGACGGCGCCGAACTGGGAGTGGCCGGCCTCCTCGATCAGGCCGCGGTCGAGCAGCGTCGCGCTCGCCGAGTCGGCGCTGACGCCGCGGATGCGGGTGATCTCGGGCCTTGAGATCGGCTGCAGGTAGGCGACGATCGCGAGCGTCTCCGCCTGCGCGGGGCTGAGCGTGGAAGCGCGCGGGCGGCTGAACAGCCGCCGCGCGGCGTCCTCGGTCTCCGGGTCGCTCGCGAGCGTCCAGCCGCCGCCGAGCTCCCGCAGCCTGATCCCGCGCCGCCCCGGCGCGTACTCCTCGGCGAGCACCGCCAGCGCCGCCACGACGGCGCCCTCGCCCGCCTCGGTCGCGTCGGCCAGCTCGGCCGCGCTGAGCGGGTCGGAGGACAGGAACAACAGCGCCTCGACGGCGCGGGCCAGCGTCGGCGCCTGCGGCTGCTCACGGCTCGAGGCGCCCACCAGCCTCGGCGCCTGGGTCTCCCCGCCGTTCGCGGGGTCAATCAGCGCTGCGTCGGCTTGGCTGTCTGCGCCAGCCTCCTCGTCCGCCACCGTCAGTTCCTGGACGTCGCTCACCGGCGAAACACTACGCCCCGCGGGCGCTCAGCGCGAGCGGCGAAGCTGGTGCCTCGCTGGCGCGACCGTGGATCGCGATCTCGCCGAAGCTCTCCTGCTGCTCCCAGTCGGCCTCGCCGCGTTTGTAGAGCTCGAGCAGCGCGAACAACGTGACGGCGACGGTCATGCGGTCGGCCCCGCGGACGGCCTCATCGAAGCTGAAGCTGCCGCGGTGCAGCAGGTCGCGCAGGTGCGCAAGGCGCTCGGCGACGCTGACGCGGCTGACGGCGATGTGGCGGATGCTGATCGTCGGCGGCATCAGCAGCAGGCGACCGATCGCCTCGCCCAAACGCTGTGGGCTGTGCGAGCCGTCAGCGGCGTGGACGATCGCGCGGCGCAGGCTCGGGGGCGGGGGCGCGGCGCGGAAGCGCACGCCCTCCTCGGCGGCCAGCAGCTCGCGCAGATGCGCCGCGGCGGCGCGGTAGCGACGGGCGTCGAGCATCCGCGCGAGCAGCTCCTCGGCGGCCTCTTCGGGCTCGATGTCGAGCAGCTCCTGCTCTTCGCCGCTCAGCATCAGGCGCGACTTCAGCTCCAGCAGCGCGGCGACCAGCACGATGAACTCGGTGGCGGTCTCGAGGTCGAGCTCGCCGCGCTGCTCGAGGTGGTCGAGGTAGGCGAGCACGACGTCGGCGAGCTGCAGCTCGAGCAGGTCGACCTCTTCGCGCAGCACGAGCGTCAGCAGCAGGTCGAACGGCCCGCTGAAGACGTCCAGGTCGAGTTCGAGTGCGTCGAGGCTCACCGCTTCACCGGCCTGTGCCGTTCGTCGCCTCGCTCATCCGCGCACCGTATCGAGCGCCGATGACGTGCTCGGCGCTCACGCACCGCCCGGCCCCGCGGTGGGCGCTCCGACGCCCATCCGCTCGCGCACGTCGGCGAGCGTCACGGCGGCGATCGCCCGCGCGCGCTCAGCGCCGTCGTGGAGGATCGACTCGAGCGCTGCCTCGTCGGCGCGCAGCTGCTCATAGCGCTCTCGCACCGGCGCCAGGTAGTCGACGACGGCCTCGGCGACGGCCGTCTTCAGTTCGCCGTAGCGGGCCTCGGACGAGCTCGGCCTCGATCGCCGCCGGGCCCACGCCACGCACCGCGGCGAGAATTTCGATCAGGTTGCTCACGCCGGGCTTCTGCGGGTCGCGGCGCACCTCGCTGCCCGAGTCGGTGACGGCGCTCTTGAACTTCTTCTCGATCGCCTTGGGCTCGTCGAGCACGTACACGGTGCCCTGTTCGCTACCGCCGGTGGTGGACATCTTGCTCGTGGGGTCCTGCAGGTCCATGATCCGCGCGCCGACCTCGGGGATGCGGTGCTCGGGCACCACCAGCACCTCCTCCCCGCCCCCGAAGCGCGCGTTGAAGCGCCGGGCGACGTCGCGCATCAGCTCCAGGTGCTCGCGCTGGTCCTCGCCGACGGGGACCTCCTCGGCACGGTAGGCGAGCACGTCGGCGGCCTGCAGCACCGGGTAGAGCAGCAGCCCGGCGGAGACGAGCTCGCGCTGCCCCAGCGACTTGTCGCGGAACTGGTGCATGCGCTGCAGCCGGCCGAGCTCGGTGACGCTGCACAGCAGCCATGTCAGCTCGGTGTGCTCGTGCACGTCGCTCTGGCGAAAGAGGATGCAGCGCTTGGGATCGAGGCCCGCGGCGAGCAGGATCGCGGTCGTGTCGTACAGCCGCTCGCGCAGCTCGGCGGGGTCGTAGGCGACGGTGGTCGCGTGCAGGTCGACGATGCAGAAGATGCCCTCGCCGCGCTCCTGGCTCGAGATGTACTGCGCGATCGCGCCGATGTAGTTACCGAGGTGCTTGCGCCCGGTGGGCTGGATGCCGGAGAAGATGCGCACGTGGCCTCAGCGCCGGCGCTGCGAGCTGTCGGTGAGCCACGGCGGGTCCCAGCCGGTGTCGTTCTGGTTGACGTTCGTGCCGGGCGGGACGATCTCATCGATGCGGTCGAGCACCTCCGCGCTCAGCTTCGTCTCCAGGGCCGGCAGCTGGCTCTCGAGCTGCTCCATCGTGCGCGGGCCGATGATCGCGGCGGTCACCGCCGGGTGCTTGGTGACGAACGCGAGCGCCATCTCGATCGGCGAGATCCCGGACTCGTCCGCGAGCTCGCCGAGCGCCTGCGCGGCCGCGAGCTTTGCCTGGTTGCCCGGGATCGACATGTCATAGCGCGAGGGGATCATCTGCGCGCGCCTGCTGTCCGCGGGCGAGTCCCCGCCCTTGCCGTATCTGCCCGACAGCCAGCCGCCGGCGAGCGGGCTCCACGGGATCACGCCCATCCCGTAGCGCTCGCACACGGGCAGCACGTCGGCCTCGATGCGGCGGATCAGCATCGAGTAGGGCGGCTGCTCGCAGACGAAGCGCTCGCGCCCGCGCCGACGCGCGACCCACTGCGCCTCGACGATCTCGTGCGCGGGGAACGTCGAGCTGCCGATGTAGCGGACCTTGCCGGCGTGCACGAGGTCGCTGAGCGCGCCGAGCGTCTCGTCGATGTCGGTGTCGGGCTCGGGACGGTGGATCTGGTAGAGATCGATCCAGTCGGTTTTCAGCCTCCTCAGGCTGTTCTCGACCTCTTTGACGATCCAGCGGCGGGAGTTGCCGAACTGGTTTGGATCCTCATCGTGCATGCGCCCGTGGATCTTCGTGGCGAGCACGACCGAGTCGCGGCGCCCGCCGGCGAGCGCCTTGCCGACGATCTCCTCGGACTCCCCGCGCGAGTAAACGTCGGCGGTGTCGATGAAGTTGATGCCCGCGTCCAGGGCGCGGTGGATGATCGCGATCGAGTCCTCGTGGTCGGTGTTGCCCCACGCGCCGAACATCATCGCGCCGAGGCACAGCGGGCTGACGCTGACGCCGGTGCTGCCGAGTTTGCGGTGCTCGATCGCCATCGCCTACGCCTGAAGCCCGCGGATCACGCCAAAACCTCGCGGATGATCGGGTTCTTGGCCGCGGCGACCTCGTCGAGACGGCGCACGGGGGTGCTGTAGGGCGCGCCGAGCGCGATCTCGGGATCGGCGGCGGCCTCCCTGAGGATCGCGGCGACGGCGTCGGCGAACGCGTCGAGCGTCTCCTTGGTCTCGGTCTCGGTCGGCTCGACCATCAGCGCCTCCTCGACGAGCAGCGGGAAGTACACGGTCGGCGGGTGAAAGCCGAAGTCGAGCAGGCGCTTGGCGAGGTCGAGCGTCTTGATCTGAAGCTCCTTCTTCATCGGCCCGCCGGAGAGCACGAACTCGTGCATGCACAGCTCCCCGTAGGCGAGCGGCAGATACTCGGCGACGCCGTGCTGCCTGAGCCGCGCGAGCAGGTAGTTGGCGTTGAGCACGGCCGCTTCGGAGGCGTCCTTGAGGCCGTCGCCGCCGAGCGAGCGGATGTAGGCGTAGGAGCGCACGAAGCAGCCGTAGTTGCCGTGGAAGCCGCGCAGGCGCCCGATCGACTTGGAGCCCACGCGCCCGTGGCCGAAGTCGAGGTCGTATGCGCCGTCCTCGCGCCGGGCGACGACGGGGACCGGCAGGAACGGGGCGACGCGCTCTGAGACGGCGATCGGGCCGGAGCCGGGACCGCCGCCGCCGTGGGGCTGGGTGAAGGACTTGTGCAGGTTGAAGTGCACGATGTCAAAGCCCATGTCGCCGGGGCGCGAGAGGCCCATGATGGCGTTGAGGTTGGCGCCGTCGTAGTACAGCGTCGCCCCGACGCCGTGCACGATCTGCGCGATCTCGGCGATGTTGGGGTCGAACAGGCCGAGCGTATTGGGGTTGGTGAGCATCAGGCAGGCGACGTCGGTGTCGGCCTTCGCGCGCAGGTCGTCGATGTCGACGCCGCCGTCGGCGTTGGTGGCGAGCTTGACGACCTCGAAGCCGGCCATCGTGACGGTCGCGGGGTTGGTGCCGTGGGCGGTGTCGGGCGTGAGCACCTTGTGGCGCGACTCGCCGCGATCCTCGTGGTAGGCGCGCGTGAGGAGCAAGCCCGCGAGCTCGCCGTGCGAGCCGGCGGAGGGCTGCAGCGAGACGTGCGGCAGGCCCGAGAGCTCCGACAGGGCGCCCTGCAGGTTCCACATCAGCTCGAGCGCGCCCTGCGCGCGCTCGGGGTCCTGCAGCGGGTGCAGCCGCGCGTGGCCGGGGAGCGCGGCGGCGCGCTCGTGCAGGCGCGGGTTGTGCTTCATCGTGCACGAGCCCAGCGGGTAGAAGCCGGAGTCGAGGTCGATAGTTGCGCTTTGAGATGCCGACGTAGTGGCGCACGATCTCGGGCTCTGAGACCTCGGGCAGCCGCGGCGGCTCTTCGCGGCGGAAGCGCTCGGGCAGCAGCTCGCCGACGTCCACGGGCGGCACGTCGAGCTCGGGGCAGAGGAACGCACGGCGCCCGGGCGCGCCCTTCTGGAAGATCGTGCGCGCGGCCTGGCGCTGTAGCGGCGGGGCGGGCGCTGTCGCGGCGCTCGCGTGCGGGTGGTGGCCTTCGAGGGGTGGGCGGGAATTCAAATCATCGTGGAGGTGGTTTTCGTCGATAGGGCTCATACGGTCACCGCCGCCTGGCGCTGCCCCGCCGTCTGACGCTCAGCGGCGACGGCCGCCCCGAGGACCTCGACGAGCCGGTCGATGTCGGCGCGCGTGCGCCGCTCGGTGATCGCGACGAGCAGCACGCCGCGGTCCTGCTCGCGGCCGCTGAGCGCGTGCACGTCGACGCCGGGGTTGACGCCCTCAGCGGCGCAGCGGCGCTTGACGGCGGCGACGTCGGCGTCGAGGCGCAGCGCGAACTCGCGGATCACGGGCTGCTCGTGGAGCTTCTCGACCCCATCGAGCGCGGCGAGCGCCTCGCGCGCGTAGTGGGTGCGGGCGAGCAGCAGCTCGCCGAGCTCGACGATGCCGCGGCGCCCGAGCCAGCTGAGGTAGACGACGCCGGCGAGCGCGTTGAGCGCCTGCGAGGTGCAGATGTTGGAGGTGGCTTTCTCGCGGCGGATGTGCTGCTCGCGCGTCTGCAGCGTGAGCACGAACCCGCGGCGGCCGTCGACGTCGACGGTCTCGCCGGCGATGCGCCCGGGCATGCGCCGCAGGTACTCCTCGCGCGCAGCGAACAGGCCGAACGACGGCCCGCCGAAGTCGAGGCGATTGCCGAGCGACTGGCCCTCGCCGACGGCGACGTCGACGCCGCATTCGCCCGGGGGCGCGAGGATGCCGAGCGCGATCGGGTCGACCTGCGCGATGACGACGGGGACGCGCCCACCGTCACCGTCGCCCGCGGAGGCCTTGGCGGCGGCGCTGAGGGCGGCGGCGTCCTCGACGGCGCCGTAGAAGTTGGGCTGCGCGAAGATCGCGGCGCTCGTCTCCGAGTCGATCGCGTCTGCCCACGCGCCGGGGTCGGTGACGCCGTCGCGCAGCGCCACCTCGACGACGTCCATGCCGAAGCCGTGGGCATAGGTGCGCAGCGTCTCGATCGTGTGCGGGTGCATGCCGGCGCTGACGACGAAGCCGGCGACCGTCGTTGTGGAGCTTTGCGAGATAGCCGGCGGCGGCGACCGCGGAGGGGCCCTCGTAGACGGAAGCGTTCGAGACGGGCAGGGCGGTCAGCTCGGAGATGGCGGTCTGGTACTCGAACATCACCTGCAGCCCCCCCTGGGAGATCTCGGGCTGGTAGGGGGTGTATGGCGTGAGGAACTCCGAGCGCTCCATCAGCATGTCGATCAGCGCGGGGACGTAGTGGTCGTACATGCCGGCGCCGAGGAAGCTGAGCTCGTCCTCGGCGCTGGTGTTGCGCGCGGCGAGCGCGCGCAGGTGCTCGTAGACGTCCTGCTCGGGCTGCCCGTCGGGCAGCTCGAGCTCGCGGCCGAGGCGCACGGGCTCGGGTATCTGGCGCTCGAAGATCTCCCGCAGCGAGCCAACCCCGATCGCCGCGAGCATCGCGTCGAGATCCTGCGGGGTGATGGCGGTGTAGCGACTCAACTACAGCCCAGCCTAGCCGGCCAGCGTGGCGATGTAGGAGGCGGCGTCGAGCAGCGCCTCGCGCTCGGCGGGAGCGGACAGGCGCACCTTGACGAGCCAGCCCTCGCCGTAGGGGTCCTCGTTGATCATGCCGGGGTTCTCGGCGACGATGGGGTTGACCTCGACGACCTCGCCGGAGAGCGGGGCGACGACGTCGGAGACGGCCTTGACGGACTCGACCTCCGTGTAGGGCTCGTCCTTGGTGAGCGTCGTCCCGAGCGCGGGCGCCTCGAAGAACACGACCTCGCCGAGCGAGTCCTGGGCGTACCAGGTGATCCCGAGCGTCGCGAGGGCGGCGTCATCGGCGTCGATGCGCGCCCAGTCGTGCTCGGGGTGATAGAGGAGCTCGGCGGGGTAGCTGGCCTGCGCCATTCACGCGTCCTTTCTGTAGAGCGGCTTGTCCTTGACCACGGCGGGGCGCATCTTGCCACGAACGTCTATCTCCAGCCGGGTGCCGCTGGCGGACCGCTGGGCGGGCACGTAGGCGAGGCCGATGCCGGTGTGCAGGCACGGCGAGAGCGTGCCGCTGGTGACCTCGCCCCCTCCAGCCACGGGGTTTCCCTGGCGGGCGATCCCGGGCCCGTCGATCGCGAACGCGACGAGCCGCTCGGCCGGTCCGCGCTCGCGCACCGCGCGCACGGCGTCCGAGCCGATGAAGCCGGTGTCCTCCTTGCAGCACCAGCCGAGCCCCGCTTCGATCGGGCCGCGCTCGACGCTGAGGTCGTTGCCGTAGAGGTGAAAGCAGACCTCCAGGCGCAGCGTGTCGCGCGCGCCGAGCCCCGCGGGCGTGGCGCCGCGGCGCACGATCTCATCCCACAGCGCGGGCGCATCCTCGGCGGCGCACAGCAGCTCGACGCCGTCCTCGCCGGTGTAGCCGGTGCCGCACACGATCACCTGGGCGCCGGCCAGCTGCCGCGCCTCGGCGCGCATGCGCGCGGGCAGCGGCGCGTCTGAGATCGCCTGCACGATCTCGCGCGCACGCGGCCCCTGGACGGCGAGCATCGCCCACTCGTCGATCCGGTCGTGAACCTCGACGTCGGCCACCTCGGCGGCGTGCGAGCGGAACCAATCGAGGTCCCGCTCGTGGTTTGAGGCGTTGCTGATCGTCAGGTAGCGATCGACGTCGAGGCGGTAGGTGAAGAGGTCGTCGAGCACGCCACCGTCCTCGCGGCAGAGCACCGAGTATTGGGCCCCGCCGCCACCCCCGCCGCTGCCGCCGAGACCGATCTTGGCGACGTCGTTTGAGAGCAGCCGCTGCAGCAGCTCGAGCGCCCCCGCCCCGCGCGTTTCGATCTCGCCCATGTGCGAGACGTCGAAGATCCCGCACGCCTCGCGCACGGCGATGTGCTCCTGGATGACGCCCTCGTATTGCACGGGCATCTCCCAGCCGGCGAAGTCCACGAGCTTGGCGCCGGCGGCGACGTGGCGGTCGTACAGGGGGGTTCGGCGCAGGGCCGGGGGTGCGGTCGAGGACATGGCGCCCAGGCTAGCGAAGGGGTCGAGGCCCAGAGGTTCGCACCTACCGAAGTACTGCCGGCCAGTACATAAATGTACCAGTGAGCAGTACATTTATACTCGGCTCGCCCCGCTAATTCTGCGTCGCTTCCCCGGGCGAGGCAAAAGGGCTCGTAACCCGCAGCCATTCCTCGAAGAATGGGTCGACGAGGCGCCACCCGCCCGCCGTCTTCTGCAGCAGACCGCGCTTGTAGAGGCGCTCACATGCGTCGGGAAGCCGTGTGTGGCTGGAGAACCCGTACAGATTCACGTTCACGCGGCTGGTCAGGTGCTCACCACCATGATCCGCAAGCACGGCGAGCGCTCGCAGGTCGTTTGCCGCCGTGTCGTCGTCGTCGGCGAGTCCCTGCACGATCGCCTGAAACTCCTGCGTGTCGGTACCGCGAATCAGCTCGTCGTAAGCGTGCTGAACGACGTCCGATGCGATCGGGTACGGCTTTTCCGCGGCCCGCCATACCGCCCACGCGAGCTGCTGGGTTCGCTTGGGGTGCGAGCGCGTCAGGTTGAGCAGGTGCAGCAACGCCTCCTCTTGCGCGGGCTTCCCGGTCGCCTGGAATTGGAAGTCCAGAAACTCGAGGAAGTCCTCGGCGGCGATCTGCGGGAGCTCTGCCTGGTAGGCCTCCCCGAATAGAGGCTCATCGCTGTTCTCCACCATCATCCGCAGCGCGTTGCGAATGCTGCCGGTCATCAAGAGCGTCACGTGGTTGGCTCCAGCGCTCATCAGCGCGGAGCGGATGATCGCCAGAGGCCTGTTCGGGCAGTGGCGCAGCATCTGAAACTCATCGAACACCACCACCAGGTGCTTGCTCAAGCGCGCGAGCGACGCGAGTTGCGCGTGCAAGGCCTCTCCGTCCTGCTCCGGCGTGACCCCAGAACGTTTCACGCTCCCCTTCACGACCCTGATGTCGAAGCCGATCTCCTTCTCCATCAACTGCAGCTGCCGCCGCGCCTCGCGTCTGAGTGCCCTCTCCGGATGCGCGACCAGCGCATCGTGCACGCAGGCGCAGAAAGCGGGAATGCTCATCGCTCGCTGGAGGTTGACGCGCACCACCTCGTGCGGTGGCGCGTCTGACCCGTGCGATCGAGCGAGCTCGTGCATCAGCTGCGTCGTGAACGTCGTCTTGCCCGTGTCCCGGGGCCCGAACAGCACCACGTTCGTCCGCGCCTTCAGCATCAGCGCCATCTCGGACGCGAAGGCGTCCATGCCGACGATCTTCGACGTGTCGTCGATGGGGCGTCCCCACACGAACGGATTCAACGTGGACATGCGTAAATTGTACTAGCCAACAGTACAATTTTGTACTGTCCGGCAGAACTTTTTCACGCGCGCCATGGCTGGGCGCAGACGGGCCGAGCTTGGTTCGCTAACGCAGGAACGGCGGGACGTCGATGTCCTCGTCGGAGATCTCGAGCGTCGAGCGCTGGCGATCTGAGATGCGGGGGTTGCGGTCGGGGCGCGCGGGGGCGCGCGACTCGCGGCGGGAGCTCGAGCGCAGCGCGCCGCCGCGGTGGTCGAAGCCGGTGCCGATCACGGTCACGCGCACCTCGTCGGACATGCTCTCGTCGATCACGGCGCCGAAGATGATGTTGGCGTTGGGGTCGGCCTCGTTCTGGATGATCTCGGCGGCGTCGTGGACCTCGAACAGGCCGAGGTCCTTGCCGCCGGTGATGTTCAGCAGGATCCCGGTGGCGCCGTCGACCGACTCTTCGAGCAGCGGCGAGGAGATCGCCGCCTTGGCGGCGTCCGCGCAGCGGTTCTCGCCGGCGGCGGTGCCGATGCCCATCAGCGCCGAGCCAGCGTCCTGCATGATCGTGCGCACGTCGGCGAAGTCGAGGTTGATCAGGCCGGGGATCGTGATCAGATCGGTGATCCCCTGGACGCCCTGACGCAGCACGTTGTCGGCCTCGCGGAACGCGTCGAGCATCGACGTGCGGCGCTCGACGACCGTCAGCAGCTTCTCGTTGGGGATCACGATCAGCGTGTCGACGACCTCGCGCAGCCGCTCGATGCCCTCAATCGCCTGGCGCCCACGCTGGGAGCCCTCGAACTCGAACGGGCGCGTGACCACGCCGACGGTCAGCGCGCCGATCTCGTTCTTGGCGATCTCCGCGATCACCGGCGCCGCGCCGGTTCCCGTGCCGCCGCCCTCGCCCGCGGTCACGAACACCATGTCGGCGCCCTTCAGCGCCTCCTTGATGTCGTCGCGCGACTCCGACGCCGCCGCCAGGCCGACGTCGGGGTTGGCGCCCGCGCCGAGACCCTTGGTCGACTCGTGGCCGATGTTCAGCTTGATGTCGGCGTCGCACATCGCGAGCGCCTGCGCGTCGGTGTTCGCGGCGATGAACTCGACGCCGCGCAATCCCGCGTCGACCATGCGGCTGACCGCGTTCGTACCGCCGCCGCCGACCCCCACGACCTTGATGACAGCCAGATAGCTTCCGCTTCTCTCCATGATGGTTTCCGTCCGAAGCCTTCAGTAGGAATATAGGGTTGGCAGCATACTGATTCGCCGAACCGCCGGGTTGTGCACGTTATGCAGGGATCTTCGCCCTGTCAACGATCGCGTTCAGTCTCGCAACAAACGTTGCAGATCGCCCGACTCTCGACCACTGCCTGAGAATCTATCAGCAAGTCGCATAAGCCTGGAGTTGAGGTTTAGGGTTGTCAGCCTCCCGGTTCGGGCGTCGTCTGGGACGCTTCGGCTTCGCTCGCAGTACCGGTACCGGGTTCGGTGGTGCTCGCTTCGGCGCCCTGAGGAGACGTGGTGGCGACGCCCGAGGGCGACGACGCCGCCGGTTCGGTGCCGGTGGTCGATGGCGTGCCGCTGCCGCTGGAGAGGCCCGCGGCGAGCGCGGCGATCGTCGATCCCGTGCTGTCCGGCTGTTCGCTCGACCCCGCACCTGTCGTGGCGCTCGCGTCGGGCGGCGTCACCCCCGCGGGGAACCCGGCGGCCGGATGGGAGGGCAGGCGCACGTCGACGTACGACGCGCCCGCGGAGCTCGGGTCGGCGAGCACGCGCGCGAGCGACAGCCACTTCGCGAGCGCGCGGCTGGCGTCGCCGAAGTACACGAGCAGACCGTTGCGCATCGCCACCGTCAGCCCTTTCGCTCCCGTGAACACGCGTTCGATGTGCTTGGCGAACGGCGCCGGCGCCGCTCCCAGCACGCTCAGCGCGGCCAGCACGCTCGTGCCGCCGACGTGCCGGCCCGGCGCCGGCAGCGACCAGCCGCTGACGCTCGGCAGCGCCCCCGACAGCAGCGCCGGCCCGAGCACGACACCGTCGGCGGCCACCGCCGTGCGCACGCCGCCGACGCTCAGCGCCGCCACCGGCAGCTGCTCGACCACCTCGATGCGCAGCCCGTGCGGGAATCTCGGGATCGCGCGTACCGAGCGCACCACCCGCAGCGGCGCGACCGCCGCCGCAAGCGCGCCGTCGCTCACGTCGAGCGTGCTCATGCCATGCGCCGCCTGCGTCAGCGCCGCCTGCACCTCTTGGGCCTCGGCGCCGTGCACGCCCGTGATCTGCACGCGCTGCACTGCAACGAACGGCGACTGGCGCAGCCACAGCCAGGCGCAGCCCAGGAGCGGGAGCGCGACCAGGGCCGCCAGCAGGGCGATGCGCAGGCGCCGACGGCGGAGGATGGAGGTCGTCGCGGTGCGGGCGAGGTCCGCGGCGGCGGTGAAGGGGCGCAGGGCGCCGAATGTGGGGGGCGAGGATTTGGGGGGGTGCGACGCGGGCGCGAGCCGGCAGCGCGGCGACGGCCGGGAGCGGCGGCGAGCGATCGACTCATCGTTGGGGTCTTCGACCTTCGGGCGGGAAGCCCTACATGGGAACGTCAGCCGACATGAGCACGTCGGCCGGAGCCCTCGGCCTTCGATGTCGAGCCGGATGCGCGCCGGCGGTTGGCTATCTGCGCGAGAGCGCCGGCAGCCGCCACGCAAACAAGCGCCCCGACAGCTACACCTGGCCGGTCGCGGGTGACCGCCGCGACGAGGAGCGCTACCGCGAGAAGTCCGAGCAGGGCGGCGATGAGCCAGATGAGGCCCGCGCGAATGACGTACTCGGCAGGCTGACCCGACGCGGAGCGCGCTGCGCGCTCCACGGTCAGATACAGCAGCAGGCGGCCGGTGAAGGCGGAGAAGGCCGCGATGGCCGCGACGCCGGGCCGCAGAGAGGCGGTACTGACCGCCGCGACAACGATCGCCGCGACTGAGATCGCCTCGAGCGCCGCGGCCACCGAGAGCGCACGCTCTTCGATCAGCAACCACGCGAGGCGCTGCCTGGGCGCGGGTGTCAGACGCCTCAGAAAGCGAACCGCGTAGTACCCCGGCACAGCCAGGAACGCGACGGGAGCGAGTCGGGCGGCCGCGCCACTCGAGGACGCACTCACGCGCCCGACCAGGTAGGCGTCGATCAACAGCAGATAGGCCGTTTTCGAGAGGAACGTTCTCAGCACTTTCTCGAGGCTCCGAACGCTTCGCGGCGAAGCAGAGTCCGCGTTTACGGCTCGCGCGAACCCCGATGCTGCGTCCGCAAGCACAGCTGGATCGTTGACCCTGCGGCGAAGCCGAAGGCGGGCGAGTTCGTGGTGTGCCGCTCCATTGGCGGGATCGAGCGCCAGCACCTCCCTGAACGACGCTCTGGCAGCGTCGCGCCCCCCAGCCGCCGCCGCGACGACGCCGACCGTCAGATGCGCCTCCGGCTCCTCAGGAGCGAGATCGACCGCTTCCGCTGCAACGGCCCGCGCCTCGTCGTGGAAGCCGGCGACGCTGAGGATGCGGGCCAGGAGCGAGACGGCGGCGAGGTCGTGCGGATCGGTGCTCGCCGCTCTACGAGCGCGTGCCAGTGCCTCCTCCGTTCGCCCGAGCTTCAGCAGCGCGAAGCTCGCGATAACGTCTGAAAGCGCTTCGGCCGGCGCCAAGACGTGGGTGTGCTCGGCGGCCTCGAGCGCACGCTCGTAGCGCTCCGCAGCGAGCTCGGCTCGCGCCAGCAGACGCCACACGTCGAGATTCGCCCGGTCGCGTTCAGCGACCGGCCGGAGAAGATCGCTCGCCTCCGCGAAGTGCCCATCCGCGCAGAGACCAGCAGCACGCGCCAGTACGGCCGTCTCATCGAGCGGCATGAGGAAGGATCGGCACGCAGCGGGTCGATCATGAGCGCCAATCACGTGCCCGCGACCAGGATCTTCGAAGCGATCCAGGTCGAGTTGCTCGGCGTCGTTGTCCATGTGTCGCTGCGGTCGTCTACCATGAGCATTGTGAGTGCTACGCAGACAGACACATCTCTCATGTCCATGAGCGAAAGCATTGGCGAGTCGTCAACGCTGACCTTTGATCTGCCAGGCCTCAGCGACTGGGTCGAGAGCCTTGGCGGGGAATCAGCGATTGCTGCATCTCCGGCGCTCGTCGAGCTACTCCAGGTCCTGCGAAACGCGCTTGCCCATCACATGCGCGTGGTCGTCCAGATAGCGCCTGTAGGCCCCCGAGACGAGGACATCCGCGAATGGCGCGGCCAGCTCGAGCAGCTGGTTGAGCAGATGACTCCCGAGCTCTCACTCCCGAGCGAGCCGAAGCTCCGCCAGGCTCGACGCAACGCCGAGGCGCGCACGCAGCTACTTCAGGAGTTCGGAGCGGCCACGGGCGAGCAGATCGGAGAAGAGCACTCGCACGCGCAGAATCGACACGCGCTGGCTGCGCGCTGGCGTAAGGAGGGCCGAATCTTCGGTGTTCCGTATCGAGGACAGACGCTCTACCCGGCGTTCCAGTTCGATGCCGTGAGCGGCGAGGTCAAGCCGTCCATCCGCGATGTGCTGGCGCAACTGCCACGCGATCGGATGTCGGAGTGGGAGAGCGCGCTCTGGTGGACCGCAGCGAATGGATGGCTCGGAGGCCGCCGCCCCGTCGATGCCCTCGATGACGAACCCGAGGCCGTCGCTGCCGCCGCCGCGCGGCTTGGAGGACCGCGGGGGCTGTGAGCAGCAGCCGTCCGGTCGTTCCCCGCCCGGGGGACCTCTCCCCGGCCATTGAAGACCTCAAGGCCGGCTCCACTCTCATCCGCGTGTACGAGCGTGGCTTTGGCCCGCTCGAGTTCAACCAGGGGGATGCGGTGGCCCGGTTTCGACCGATCAGAAATGCATCGGGCGCCATGGTCCCGACTGCTTACGGCGCTCACGATCACGAGACCGCCATCGCCGAGGCTGTCCTTCGAGGCGTGTCCGCGCTACACCGTGGCTCTCCGAGGAGGCGCCTGTTTCGCCTGGAGATCGACGGCCTGGACATGGCTCGGCTGCGCACGACGAGGCCGCTGCGGCTCGTGCGACTGCATGGCCTCGGATTGACCCGACTGAAGCTCCTGAGAGAGCACGTGATCGATTGCCCGGAGTCCGAGTACGCCTACACCGCAGCGTGGGCGCAGGCGCTCTACGGCCACCGCAGCAGGGCGCACGGGTTGGCCTGGACATCCCGCCAGAACGACACATCTCGTGCGTTCGTCCTGTGGGGCGGAACGCGGGTGCAACCCGCCTGGCTGCAGCTGGACGGAGACCCCGTGGCCCTGGATCGAGAACCCGGCCTCGACCTCGTTCGCCAGGTGTGTGCGGATGCTGGCGTGGACTTTGAGGGCTGAGGCGGGCGAGGGTCGACACGACTCAGGTCGGGGAGAAAGGGGTTGGAGGGCGTGGTTGTGCGGGATCTGGCGCGGCGTGTGCGGTTTCGTGGGCGGTCAGCGGTACCGCACAGCCTTCGGGTGCGACAGAATGCAGCTCCTCACTCGCCGACCGTCGTGAGGTCCTGCAGCCGAAGAATGCCGCGCCTACTAGCCAGAAGATCGCCCAGGTCGTCCCCCGTCATCGTCCCCTCGGAGATTCCGACTATCGCCTCGGCGATGATGTCGACGGGTGCGAGCAGAATTGAGCGGCTGCCCCGCTCTCTGGCAATGTTAGCGGCGCTGCTCTCGGCGAGTTTGTCGAATGAGGGTCGCGCGATGCAGACGTAGTTGGTTGGGTTCAGGCCGGTACCAGTACCGAGGATCTCCTTCGCCTTATTCCAGCGCACCGGGCGCGCATCGTCCTTGCTCGCGGTGACCGAGATCACAACCGTGCCGTCGGCGTGTGCGAGGCGAATGTCCTCCTCACCTGAGGGCTGGCGCAAGACACGTTCGACCGAGAGCCCAACAGAGCTGAGCGCGTCCGCGACAGCTAGCTCGAGGCCGTTGCCGGTGGTTGTGTAAAGGTCGTCGACCAGCTTCGCGGGAAGGTCTGCGACTTCGGCACGCCGGCGCTGTCCCGTCCGCCGGACCAGGAGCGACGCATGAATGTCCTCGACGATCGCCTTTCGCAAACGGTCTAGCAGTGTTGGCGTGAGCAGATCCTCGAAGTCTTCATCGGGACGGTCGAGTAGCGCTTCCGGTGTATGGAGGTCGAGCCCTCGCTCGTCGCGATAGAGGGCCAGTAGGTGTTTGCGAGTCACCCCGCGCACGGAGAGGCGCGCGAGTGGCGCCAAAGGCGCAGGCAGGCCGTACCGCGCTTCCAGCGCGAGCTCGCGTAGCCGCTCGACAACTTCGGCCGGCTCCTCCTGGACCTGCGCTACGGCGGACATCGTCTCAAGCAGCCACGCGGCGCTTCTACCGAGATCTCTTATGCGAGTGCTGCCGACACCCATGCCACGGAACCTGGCAGTGATCCTCGCTACTGGCTCGCCGTCGATCCAATCGAGTATGCACTTGGTTTTCGCGAGCCGCAGCCCCGAGCGCTCGTCACGCTCGTCCACGGCAGCGGCCAGGCGCGAGCCGACCAGCTCGCCATCGAGTGCTGGCTTCTGCTCGGCCTCCAAGGGTTGGGTAACCCCTCGTGCTCGTCGCAGCCACGGCCGCCCGCCAAGCTCCGTGCAGGCGGAGACCTCGTAGATCAGAGCAGCGAGCGGGAGTCGGCCACCGTCCTCTCCAACCAGCTTGTAGAGATGGATCGCGCTGGCCAGCGAGAGTCCGGCGCTTGCGAACAGCCGGCCAGCAGGGGTCGGAGCGAGTCCATCCTCGCTCTCGACGACCAGTTCGGTAGCCAGGCACTCCGCAATCGCGGCCTGTGTCGCTGCCCGCACTTCGCTCAGACCCCCGCCGGCGCGCTCGTAAAAGGTCATGTACGCGAAGGTCGCGGCGATGAACTCGACGACTGCAGTCTCGCTAGTAGCGATGCCGGAGGCGATCAGGTCGAACACTACGTCCGCAAATGCCCGCTTGGGGATCTGTGACTCAATCGGCTCGACTTCACCGAGTACGTAGTTATTGAGCAGTTGGCGCGAGCGGCCGTCAGCAAGCAGCACCGCCTGGCCCTTCGAGCGCTGTCCGAGGCGCCCCGCGCGTCCGGCCGCGTTGCGGTACTCCGCGACAGAGATGTCTTGCACATCCCACCCGCCCGGGGCGGGTGCCCACCGCTGAGTGTCAGCCACCACGACGAGATCGCTAGGCAGGTTGACACCCATCGCGAGAGTCGTCGTTGAAACCAGCGCGCGGATCTCACCCGAGCGGAACGCACTCTCGACTAGCCGGCGCTCGGCGTAGCTGAGATCGGCATTGTGAAAGCCGACGCCCGCCGAGACGCAGACGCGCAGAGGCCCGACCGACTCCGAGTCCTCCAGCTCATTGAGGCTTTCGTCGATCTGCTGGCTCGTACCTGTGGCCGGCAGCCGTCGTGTCAGCGCGACGGCCGTGTCGCCGACTTTGCCGACACTTGAGCGGAACACGATCACCTGCTTGCCGTCCTTCACCGCGGCCTCCGCGAGGCAGAGTGCCAACTCGTCTCGATCGGCCTTCGGCCCGAGTAGTCGCCGTGAACTCCCGTCAGGGAACAAAGCAACGCCAGAGACGTCGCAGACACATTCGCTCAGCGGGATGGGGCGTTCCGAGCTGATCACCGCTTCGGCGCGCAACCAGCTATCAAGTTCATGAAGATCGTCGAGTGAGGCGGACAGCGCGACGATCTGAGGTGGCGTGGCGCTCCGCAGCGCTTGGGTCAACATGATCTCGAGGTTCGAGCCGCGGGCGGGGTCGGACATTGACTGAACCTCGTCAACGACGAGGGTGCTGCAGCGGTTTAGGAAGTTCGGCTGCGCCACCAAGAAGCCCGTGAGCTTCTCGTAGGTCATCACCGTGAGGCTCACGTTGCCGGCGCGGATGTCGGGGTCGAACTCCTGATGGTCGGAGGTCGAGATACCGACACTCAGAAGCTCGCCGTAGCGCTCGCGGAACAGCAGATAGTGCTCCTCGGCGAGCGCTCTGAAGGGCACGATGAACAGCGCGTGGTGGGGGCGTAGAAAAGCGGAAGTGGTCGCTGCGACCTCGCCGATAAACGTCTTGCCGGAACTCGTCGGTGCCACCGCAAGCAGGTTTCTCGAGGAGTCCAGGAGTCCCGCACGGACTGCTTTCTCTTGGATGTCTGTGAGCTGACTGATCTGCTTGCGCCAGATTCCGACAAGCTCAGGGGGAGCGCCGTGCTGCTCGAGGTCCTCGATCTTCATAGCGTCTCAGCCAACCCGAGGTTGCGGCGGACTGTCACGTCTTTGATGTTCTTCCAAAGATAGAAACTCATCTAACCCGTGCAGAAGAGTAGCCGCATGACCGAGCGGCTGAGTTGCGCGCGGAGGGTGCCCGATCGAGTCTGCTCGCCGAGGACGACTTCCTCAGAATGATCCCGCTATAGCCGCCGCACGTCGACCAGGGTGTTTAGCGAGCCGCGACGAGCACCGAGCCACCGGCATATACGTGTGCTGGCGCTCCCTTGAAAGCCTTGCGGACAAGCGTCGGCTCCTGGCCGACAGGCACCACATCGAATGCGAACTCGATGCCAGTCGTCGCCGCGATCTTCACGAGCGTCTCGATCTGCGGGTTCTTCTCGCCCGACTCCAGCTCGACCACGCGCGGCTGGCTCACGCGAAGACGCTTGGCCAGCTCGCGCTGCGACAGGCCGTTTTCTGAGCGATAGGCGATCAGGCGAGCGGCGACCATGCGCGCCAGCGCCAGTCGTTCCCACTCTGCGGAAAACTCGGGGTCGGCCTCCAGAGCGGCGGCGAGCACCTCGTCCTCTGTCTTGATGCCCTTGGGCCAGTGGCTCGGTATCTCGGTCATAGCCACATGATAGGTCATGGCTTATCGTCTTTCAACGGCCCCTCGTAGCGCTCGGCGCGCGCCTCAGCGCGCTCGATCAACGCAACGAACTCCTTGTGCCGGTCGATGGCGAGGATCACATAGAAGCCGCCGGCTCGGCGGTAGACGGCCCGCCAGTCGCTTCGACCCTGCCTCGGGCGCAGCTCTCGCAATGCTGCCGCACGGTGGCCCTTCAGTGGCTTCATGTGCGGCGGCCCGAGCTGCTCGCCGAGTTCGCCCAGCTTCCGAACAGCATTGAGCAACGCGCGATGCTCCTCCCTGGACTTCATCGCCAGCAAGTCCACGACCGCATCGGGGTCGTAGATGACGCTGTGTCGCATGGCACTTGATCGCGTCACCGCAGCACCGTACCTGCGCCCTGCGACGGCATTCCAACGTCAACGCCGAGCTGCATCTGCGTGAAGCTTGCCGTCCGCTCGTATGCAGCGGCAACTCGATCGAGAGCGCGATCGTGGTCGCGGTGCCCATAGAGCCATCGCACCAGCTCGCCGCCGTCTGTGTGCCCGAGTGCGATCGCGACGTCCTCCGATGGCGGTGGTGTCTCGGCGCGAAGCAGAACTCGCCTTCAACAGGCAGCGACACGAGCGCCTCGCGCGCAGGGTCGGTCAGCGGCGCCTGACGCACCTGGCCGTTCTTCGGCAGCGTGAATGTGCGTGTCGCCGCGCCGAACTGCTCTACAACGCGGATGCGCGAGCGATCCAGGTCTACATTCACGCGCCTCAGTGCATGCAAGGGTCACGTCCATCGCTACCGGAAGCCAGCCTGAACACCAGGCCCGACGTTTCCCTCGAGGAAACATCGAGAACACAGCGACCACCCGCCGCCTACACCTCACGACAGAGCAACCGCTGCGCTTAAGCATCACAGTGCATCTAGTCCGTCAAGATTGCTCGGGTTGCGCAGGTGCCGGCGGAAGTGCAACAGCTTGTCGTCCGCGGCCGGCAACGCAACGTCTCTGGGGGCCGCGCGCCGGTGACCGGTCAGGCGGCGCGCTGCAGGTCGACCTGCGGGTCGTTCTCGTCGCGCTGTTTGCGCTTCCTGGCGATCGCCTCGACGGCGATGTCGACGAGGTTCATGATCTCTTGTGCGGCCTCGGCGCCGCAGATCTCGCGTAGCTCATCCGTGAGGATCGCCCCGTGTGCGGGGTCGGCGTCGATCCACCACGCCGCTGCGCCGCCGACCTGGACGAACGGGGCGAGCCGCTCGTTGTCCTCTGCGCCCTGAGCGAGCCCGAGGCGCAGCGCGACGGCGAGCGCGACGGCGGCCAGGCGCGCGACGTCGCGGTCGTCTCCTTTCTCGGAGAGCGCGGGGAGCGCTCCGGAGAGCTCGTGGACGAGGTCCTCGTCGCCTGCGACGAGATGGGCTGACACGTCGAGTAGCTGCTCGAGCGTCTGCTCGTCGAGGCGTCCTCGGTGCGCTGCACTGTGCAATGCGCCCGCGAGGCTCTCGGCGAGCTGCTCGGTGGGCTCGCCGGCGAGCAGCCGGGCGGCGCGGTGGTACAGCTTCGCGGCGGCCGCAAACCGGCCCGCCCGGAACTGCAGGCTCGCGCGGCCCTTGAGGGCACGTGCCTGCAGGTGGCCGTCTTTTAGTGTCCTCGCGAGGTCCTCCGCGCGCTCCAGGCTTGCCCCGGCGCCGGCGATGTCGCCCTCGTTCTCGGCGTTGAGCGCGAGCAGCACGAGGGTGTCGCCCTCAGCTCGCGCGTCCTGTAGGTCACGCGCGATCGACAGCGCGCTGTTGAGGTGCTCGCCAGCGGTCCCGTGGTTGTGTTTGCGCCGCTGGATCTCGCCGAGGTTCATGTGTGCCTGCTGGGTAAGCGCCCCGTCGTTCATGCCGACGGCGATCTGCAGGCACGCGGTCAGGTCTGCGAGGGCGCTCGGCAGGTTCGCGAGGTCCGCGTTGGCCGAGGCTCGGTCGTTGCGGATGAAGTACGCCTGCCGGCGGTCCGGACGGCGCGCGAACACGCGCAGCGCGATCGTGAAGAACTCGGGAGCGGCGGGGGTCTGGGAGATGTGGCTGAGCGTCGCGCCGATTTCCGCGGCGCGCCACGCCCAGCTCTCGGGGGGCTCGTGCTTGCGGCGCAGTTCGAGCTCCTGCTTGAAGATGGCGGGCGCCTGCCCGGCGGTCGCGAGCGACTCCAGCGCACTCAGGCCCGCTTGAGCGAGCGCGTCGGCGCGCTCGGACGGGTCGGCGGCGAGGTTCGCGGCCTCCAGCAGCCGCGCCACGGCGGCTTCGGGCTGCTCGAGTGCGGCGAGCTCGGCGGCGAGGTTGGCGAGCTGCTGCGCTCGCCAGTGGTCGGTGCCGCCCGGCATCGCCAGCGCGCGCTCGGTCAGTTCGCGCGCCCGTTCGGCGTTGCCGGCCTGCATCAGAGATCCGCCCGCGTCTCCGAGCGCGATCGCGGCCTGCTGTTGGTCTTCGAGCTCGGTGGCGTCCTCGGCGACGCGCAGGAACAACTCGGCGGCGAGGTCGTATTCGCCGAGGTGGACGTGGGAGAGCGCGAGCGCCTGGCGTTGGATGCGCCTCTGGGTGACGTCGCCGATGCCCTCGGCGAGTTCGAGCGCCTTTTCATACCAGCGTCTTGCGCGTGCCGGTTCGCCGAGGTCGTTCGCGACGGCGCCGAGGTTCTGGGTCGCGGTGATGATGCGCGGCGTAGCTCCCGAGCGTCGGGCGCAGCGCAGGGCCTCGCGGAACTCATCCTGTGCGGACTGCAGGTCGCCGCGGGCGACCGCGACGCTGCCGCGGTGCCCGTGCAGGCTGCTGCGCAGGTAGGGGTCGCGGAGGTGGCTCATCAGCGCCTGCAGGTCGTCGAGGAGTCGGTCGGCGAGGGCGAGCTTCTTTTGGCCGACGAAGACGTTGACGAGGTTGAACAGCACCTGCAGCCCGCCGTGCCAGTCGCCGAGCTCGTGCTTCAGCTTGAGGCTGCGGGTGAACTTCTCGCGGGCGGCGGCGTGCTCGCCCTCGAGCACGTCCTGGACCCCGAGGTTTTGCAGGGCGGTACTCTCGAGGTCGGCGTCGCCCAGCGCCTTGCCGAGCTGGCGCATCCGCTCGTACTCGGCGCGCGCTGCGGCGCTTGAGGAGCCCTCCGAGAGGGCGAGCCCGCGCAGGTTGCAGATCCAGCCCTGCCACCGGTCGTCGATCGCCTCCGCAGGTATGACGCGCTCGATATCCCCGACCAGCTTCAGCGCGAGCCACGATAGGCCGACGTCGTAGGCGCCATGCGCGACCCACCAGAGTTCTTCGAGCGCACCGGGCGCGTCACCGTCACGAACACGCTGCGCGGCCTGCGCGAGGAGGTCAGCGATCGTGATCATGGCGCCGTCCTGCCCGGCGCTGACCTGCATCTCGGCGAAGTCGTCCTCGATCGGGCCGCCGGGACCTTTGGCGGGGAGGGCTTGTCGCCGCTCGAGCATCCGCGCGCGCCACGTCCTGAGCGCCAGAGTGCGAAGCGCGCTGGCCACGCGCGTCTTCAGCTCGCTGGGAGAGGAGAAGTTGACCGTGGTGTTGCCTTCGCGGCGGATGCGCTTGATCAGGCGTTCTAGCTCGGCGTCACGCGTGACGCCGAGCTTGAGCATCACGAAGATCGGGACGCCTGCGTCCTGGGCCGCCTTCAGCTCGCTACGGGTGACGGGAGTAATCTCGTCCTCAAGGATCAACACGAGCCCATCCGAGGTGCCCGCCTGGCGGACGCACTCGGACTCTGAGCAGTACGGCCCCGCCGCGGCGCTGTCCTCCCAAGTCCACGCACGCCACGGGGGGTACTCCTCGATCGCCTCCGCGGCGGCCCGGCGCTCGGTCTTCAGCGCGCCGCCGCTCATCTTCGAGGAGACGAAGATCTTCCCGTCTTCGGGTGGGCGCGCGTAGATCAGGTTCCCGGGATCGGAGGGGTCGAAGTCCATCAGCTCAGGATGGCGCGCGCCGCGGACCGTATCGGCGCTAGCCTTCTCGGCAAATGCGGGATTTGCGGAGAGAAGCGCTGCGGATCTGGCCGGTCCTGATGAATCCCGGCTGCGCGGGGCGGCGGCATTCGGCCCGACCGCCCACGGCTTAGGCGTGGGCGGTTTCGTGTGCGGTCCCGTCCCGAGTTGCCTCGCAGCGAGCCAGGCGCGCTCCGCGCCAGCACCAGCCAGAATCCTGATCCCAGAGCCAATCTCCGAGCCCTCAGCCCGCACCAGCATCCAACAACCTACGAGTCGGGGAGACAGGATTTGCAGCTGCGACCGCCCGTCCCTCAGCAAGCTGAGGCTATTCAGGCTGGCGACACCCTGGCTCTATCGAGCCAAAGTAGACAACCCCGCTCCCGGCCGGGGAGGTCAACATAGAACACGAACGGAACACGAGCGAGTTGATCGGGCCCCGACGCCGATGCTGAGACCTGGGGCCGCATCGGTGCCCACAGTGGCGGCGATCGTGGCGGCCTCGATTGCGGCGTCGCCGAACGTGACGAAGCCGAGGCCGGCCAGCTGAAGTCCGGGGGGGGGGCAGAGCCAGCATCGGGAAATCAGCGGATCGGCAGCTCACCGCAGCGGCGCGACTGGCTGAACAGGGTGCCGTGCCCGCCGCTTGAGATGCAGACGAGCCAGCGGCCCGCATGCAGGCGTGCGAGCGCGAGCCGTCCGCGGTAGAGGCCATTCACCGGGCGCGCGCCCAAGGGAACCTTCAGACGACTGTGACCGTTGAGGAGCGTCAGGGCGCCGCCCGGGGCTTCGCTTTCGCCGTAGAGGAAGTTCCCGCGAACGTAGAGGCTGAGCATGTTGGAGGCGAGGCCTGTGTGAAAGGAGACGGTCTGCGTCTCCGGCGATTTCGTGTTGCCGCGCCAAACGACTGTGAGGACGTAGCCGGTCTCCGGGCGCAGGACCGGCGGGACCAGGACGCCGACATCGGAGAGGTAGCCGCTGGCTCCTCGCGCCTGAGCTTGCCGCTCGGCGGCCATGCGGACGCCACCGATGGTTGTGCCTTCGGTTTCGGCGAGCGTCCAGCTGACGGGTTCGGCTTCTTCGCCGATCCCCTCGGCGTAGACGAAGATCTGCCCTCCGGTTCGCTTTCCCTGCGGGATCCCGACCAGTTCCTGGGGGGCAAACGGCGCCTCGTCGTCGACCGTCTCGCTGGTGGGCACGTCCTGCGGGCCGGCCTCGGAGGTGAACGCGAAGAAAGCCGGTAGCGCCGGTTCTTCGATGGGCGCGCCGAGCCCCATGCACGCTTGCCCGTCGACGTCGCTGTCGCCGGCCTCGGTGTAGGCCGGGTTGTACATGGCCTGTTGATGAAGCGGCGCTTCGTGCCAGGGGGAGCTGGTGGCTGACCAGCCAAGGACGAACGGTGAGAGTACTCGTGCGACCTCGCCGCCGCTCGGTCCGCTGTCCTCGGCCGGGCACCAGGCGGTCGCGAAGCGCTGGTTCTCTGTGACGGGCGGGATGCCGTTGGCGGCGCGTTGCTGGTTCAGGAGGACGATGGCACGCTGACCCTGAACGAGGTTGTTCGCGACTGCTGCCGGCGGCGGTAGCGCTGCGGCGAGCATGGCGGTTGCTGCAGCCAAAGGACCGAGTACGACGGGCAGGGTTGCGCGGCGCATCCGCCTAGATGAGTAGTGCCACGGCCGTGGGTGTGGCTGTGGGTTGTGGAAGGGGTTGTAAGCAGGCAGATCGAAGTCGGCGGTGCTCACTACCGACCGTCGACTCTTGGGAGGGTCACGATGGACGCCGACCTCGATCTGCTGCTTATCGCTGTTTACTGCACGGTGGACGATTTCCTGCCCGAGCGGGCAGGAAACGCTAGGCGAAGGATCTCCGATGCGGAGGTCATCACGCTGTGTATCGCCCAGGCAATGATGGGGATGCCATCCGACGCACGGTTCCTGCGAGCGGCTCGTCGTCAGGTTGGCCATCTGTTCCCGCGCTTGCCCGAGCGGTCCGCCTTCCACAAGCGCAGGCTGCGCTTGTCCGGGACGATCGAGGCGTTGATCCGAGAGTTCGCGCAGCACAGCCCTGGTTTCTATGACGATCTTCTGCTGGTCGACTCCACCCCCGTGGAGTGCGCTCGCAGCCGCGAGACCGTCAAGCGCGGCGGGCATTCCAGTCTCGGTGACGCGCTCGCCAACGCCGCCGACTACGGCTATTGCGCCAGTCACAGCCGCCACTTCTGGGGTTTTCGCCTACACGCCCTTTGCGCTTTGGACGGCACTCCCAGAGCGCTGGCGCTGACCTCGCCAAAGATCGACGAGAAGCTCGTGTGCCTGCAACTGGTCACGCGCTGTGAGCGAGCACCCGGCCAGATGCTGATCCTGATCGGCGATAAGAACTTCCGTGGCAAGGACTTCGAAGCCGAACTCGCTAGCCTCGACGCGACCATCATGCGTCCTCGACGCAAGGACGAGCCCGGACACGGCCCGCACCTCGCGCCGATACGCCAACGCATCGAGTCGATCTTCTGGACCTGCAAGGACATCCTCACGCTCGAGCGCCACGGAGCCCGCACCCTGGAGAACCTCCGAGTCCGCCTAGCCAGCCGCTTCGCGGCACTCGCCGCCAGCATCGCACTCAACCACCACCTCGGCCGCCCCAGCCGATCCCTCGCCAACTACACCGCCTGAAACCATGGCACTACTCATCTAGAAGTTTCCGGCGGGCCTTTTGGGACCCCAGTGACCTTTGGGGCACATCACGACGATCGTGCGCCCATACATGTAGGCGACCCCGAGGACGTCGGCGCTGGTCTGGATGCCTTTCGGGTCGTCAGGCAGATAGGGGATGTAGTAGACGACATCTCCGAGATGTTTGGCGGGGACGAAGGTGCGTCCGGGAGACAGCAGGCTCTCTTCCCAGTGGCTTGCGAACGTCAGGTCGCCCGGGACGTGAGGGATCGGGTCGTATCCGTCGTTGGCGTTTGCCGGGATCGCCCAGACGGACTGGTGTAGGTACGTGGTGCGGAAGGGCCGTTCGGTGGTGGCCGGCCCGGAGCGTGGCGGTGACCACTTCGAGAGGTTGAGCTGCGCGACGATCAGTCGCACATGTTCGGGGCCGATTTCGAGGTTGTGTTTGCTCGGGTTGTAGATCTCCATCTGGAGCTTGAACTGCGCCTGGTCACGAACGCCGGCGAGACTGCACCACTGCGTGACGTGGATCCAGACCTGGATACCGTGGACGGCGCCGGGTGGTGACGGACATCCGATTTCGAGATTCGGGGGTGGCCCGGAGGTGCTGAAGGTGACGACGGGGACCGTCATCCTCGCGTGCGGGCGTGCGCCAGCGATCGTCACGGCGCTGAGCAACACGCTCACAGTGAGGGCGAGTAGTGAACCGATCCGAGGGTCTGGGACCTTCACGCCCAGATCATAACCGGGGGATGGTGGGGATCATGGTTCGATCAGCGCCCCGTGATCTGCTGGTCGGAATCCCGTGGGCCAGCGTGTCGAGCTATTGTAGCGGGCGCCTTTGAGGTTGGCGGAGGAGAGCTCGCGCGCCACTGAGGTCGGTGTAGCCGAGGTAGGCGCCGGAGAGGTCGGCTCCGCTGAGGTCGGCGTCGGTGAGCTTGGCTCCGCTGAGTTGGGCTCGGATGAGCTTGGTGCCCTCGAGGCGTGAGTGTTCGAAGGTGCTGCCTTCTGCGGTGATGGCGTCGAGGTCGGCTCGTTCGAGCTCCGCGCCGTCGAGGTCGGCGTGAGCGAGGAACGCACCCGACAGCTCGGCACCGGCGAAGAAGCCGTGGGTGAAGTCGGCGTGGGCGGCTTCGGCGGAGGTGAGGTTCGCTTCTTCGAAGCTCGCTTCTTTCGCCTGGATCTTGGTGAGGGTGGCCTTGGTGAGGTTGGCGCCGCGTGCAGCGAGGCGTTCGGCCCGCGCTTCTTCGAGGTTGGCTTCGATCAGGTCGGAGCGGGTCAGCTCGGCGTGTTGCAGTTTGGCCTGCTCGAGCTGGGCGTCTTGGAGGTCTTTGCCTCCGAGGTAGACGCCGCGTAGGTCTTTGCCGGAGAGGCCGTCGCCTTGGAGGTCGTGTTGGAGGCTGAGTGCGAGCAGGAAGCTCTGGCGTTGTGCGGCGGCGGTCTCGGTCAGGCTCTGGCGTGTGGCGGATCGTTCGTCGGAGCGCTGGATCTCGCTTTGGAGCCAGAGGATGGCGACGGCGCCAAGGATGGCGATGAACATACCCTTACCGAGGTCGCCGCGGGCGGTCGCGAGGGCATTCTCTTCGCTGGTAATGAGCTGGGCGCTGACGGCGGCGAGGCCTGCGATGACGCCGATCGCGGTGGCGACACCGTTTTCGGCGCCGGCGGCGCCCGGCGATTAGGAAGGCTGCGGCCCCGAGGACGGCGTCAGCGAAGGCGTACAGCGCGATTCGCTTGCGTGCCTTGGGTGAGATTTTGGTTGAAGGCCATGACATCTCGAGCGCCGGTACCGCCGGCCGGATGGCCAGGCCAGGTCAAAGTACCGCGCCTGAAGGGGTTCGAGAAGTAAGAACGGCGCTCGCGACGGGACGCGGCCGCCGGACGGCGAGAGCAGTTCCTGGGCCGCTCCATGTGCTCGTCAGCAGCCGTGTGCATGTCGGCTGCGCGCTCGCGCGGGCGGCGCAGCCCTTCATCAAGTAGCTGATTTTGGGTGTCCGCCGCCCACCTAACCCACGATAGCGGTACGGACGCGTGCTCCTGTGAGCGACTTCTGCTCGACTCTGTGCACCTTCGACTAGTCGCGATCAGACCCTCCGCAACCCGCTCGGGGCTGCAGGTGCTCCGAAAATTGTTCCCCGTTTGTTCCCCGTTGCCGCCGAGTCTGCTCGCATAAGCACCAATATTTGGCTTTAGCAAGCTGCTTTCAGTGATCGGGGAGACAGACGTTGAACCTGCGACTGACCGATCCGCAGAGCCCGGGTTGGTATCGGTCGCCTCTCACCAGGGAAACCGAACGTCCCCCAGCGTCTGCACCTCCGGCTCGAGCTCCACGCCGAAGCGCTCCAGCACGCGCCGGCGGCCCTCGGCCATCACCGCGATCACGTCCGCGGTGCGTGGCCGCCGCCGGTGTTCTCGATGAAGTTCGCGTGCTTCGGCGCGAAGCGCGCGCCGCCGACCGCCAGGCCGTTGCAGCCGGCGTCGGACAGCAGCAGTCCCGCGCTGCGACCCTCGCGCGCGGGGGTCGTCCGGGTTCTTGAACGTCGAGCCGAACGTCTTGATCCCCTGCGGCTGGGCCTCGTGGCGGCGGCGGCGCATCTCCTCGAGCGTCGCCTTCACCGCCGTCGGGCTCCGCCGGGGTCGAGCAGCAGGCACGCGCGCGATCACGATCTCGCCGTCGCGCGAGGCTCGAGCGGCGGTAGCGCAGGCCGAGCTCGCTCGGCTCGCGGCGCTCGACTCCCGCAGGCGGTCGCGATCTGCGACCCACTCGAGCACCCGCTCCGAGCTCGCCGCCGTAGGCGTTCGCGTTCATCCGCACCGCGCCGCCGACCGTTCCCGGGATGTTCACGCCGAACTCGATCCCCGACAGCCCCGCGCGCGCCGCGCGCGCCGCGACCGCCGGCAGGCGCGCGCCGCCGCCGCACACGCATGCGCCGGCCGTCCACGCGCGATCGCCGCGAGGTCGCGGTCGAGCTTGAGCGACGCAGCCCGCCACGCCCTCGTCGGCGACCAGCAGGTTCGAGCCCGAGCCGACGACGCCACCGCCAGCCCCGGCCGCCGCCCACGCCAGCAGCTCGAGCAGCTGCGCCTCGCTGCCAGCGCGCGCGAAGAACTCGCCCGCGCCGCCCGTGCGCACCGTCGTCAGCCGCGCGAGCGGGAAGTCGCGCTGCGACGCCCCTCGGCGGGCTCGGCGCGGCACTCACGCTCGCTCACCAGCGCACCGCGCGCCGAGCGCGTCCACGTCCCCCGCGCCCATCACCACGCACACGTCGCCCGCCGTCAGCAGCTCCCCGCAGCACCCGCTCGCGCGTCGGCGAAGCCGCGGCAGCCAGTACACCGGCCGCCCGCGCGCCGCGTCGGCCGCCGCCTCGCGCGACCAGCAGACCGCTCACGCCCGGGTGATCCTCGCGCGCGCTCGCGCGCCGGGTACA
This sequence comes from uncultured Solirubrobacteraceae bacterium, assembly GCA_963826985.1. GTDB lineage: Bacteria > Actinomycetota > Thermoleophilia > Solirubrobacterales > Solirubrobacteraceae > Palsa-744. The sequence continues at coordinate 430,728 of CAWGYW010000002.1, read as the reverse complement.
CGTCGAGCACGACCACCACGTCCGCCTGCGCCAGCGCGCGCGCCGAACTCCCGCGCGAGCAGCGCCGTGCGCGAGTACAGGTGCGGCTGGAAGACCGCCACCAGGCGCCGGTGCTCGAGCGTGCGCGCAGCCGCGCAGCGTCGCCGCGATCTCGGTCGGGTGGTGCGCGTAGTCCTCGTACAAGAGCGCGCCGCCCGGCGCTCGCGCCCGAGCGGCTGAAAGCGCCGGCCCGCGCCGCGGAAGCCGGCGAGCGCCGCGATCGCCGCGCCGGCGTCGCGCGCCCGCGAGCCGCGCCGCCTCGAGCGCGCCGGCGGCGTCGAGCGCGTTGTGCGCGCCGGGCACCGCCAGCGTGACCTCGTGCCCGCGCCAGTCGAAGCGCGAGCCGCCCGGTCAGCCGAGCAGCCGGGTCGCGGCGCGTCGTAGGCGCGACGACCTCGACGCCGCCGCGCACGCGGCGCCAGCGCGAGCAGCTCGGGCCGATCCCATACGACGACCGCGCGCGCGCGCAGCGCGAGGAACTCGCGCGAACGCCTCGCGCAGCTCGCGCGAGCGAGGCGAACGTCGCGTGGTGGTCGAGCTCGACGTTCGTCAGCACCGCGATCTCGACGCTCAGGCTGAGCATCGAGCGGTCGGACTCGTCCGCCTCCACCACCAGCCACTCGCCCTCGCCCCACTCCGCGTTCGCCAGGCCGCCGCCGATCGGCGCGCCCACCAGCCAGCCCGGGCCGCAGGCCGCCGCGCGCAGCACGTGCGCGAGCATCGACGCGGTCGTCGTCTTGCCGTGCGTGCCCGCCACCGCGATCGTGCGCCGCATGCGCGTCAGCTCGCCGAGCAGCTCGGCGCGCGGGCGCTCGGCGATGCCGCGCTCGCGCGCCGCGCGGCGCTCGACGTTCTCGGCCGCGACCGCCGAGGAGTACACGAGCTCCACGTCCTCGCCCCGCGGGCACGTTCTCGGCGCGATGGCCGACGTGCGCCCGCAGCACGCCGTCGGCGCGCAGGCGCTCGAGGTACGGGCCGCCCGCGCGCGTCGGAGCCGCTGACCTCGGCGCCGAGCGCGTGCGCGGCGCGCGCGTAGCCGCTCATGCCCGCGCCGCCGACGCCGACGAAGTGCATCCGCCGCCCGCTCCACGGCGTCCACGGCGCTCCCCGCCGCGCTCATCGCGCCGCGCCGCCTCCAGCAGCTCCTCGCGCCACGTCGCGCGCCGCCTCGCGGCCGCGCGAGGCTGCGCCGACGCGCGCGCCATCGCCGCCAGGCGCTCGCGGTCGGCCAGCAGCGTCGGCCACCTCGCCGCCGCAGGCGCGCGGCCGCTCAGCTCCCCGTCGGCGATCACGACCGCCGCGCCGGCGTCCGCCATCCAGCGCGCGTTCGCGCTCTGATGGTCGGCCGAGGCGTGCGGGTAGGGGACGAGGATCGCCGGCAGCCCGTGCGCGGCGATCTCGAACACCGAGCCGCCCGCGCGCGCGACCACCAGGTCGGCCGCCGCGAGCGCGTCGGCGAAGTCGCCGCAGGTCGAGGTACTCGCGCAGGTCGTAGTCCGCGCGGCAGCTCGCCCGCGCGAGCGAGCTCGCGCGTGATCGCGCCGCCGCTGACGTGCAGCACGTGGAACGGCGCGCCCGCGAACGCCTCGACCGCCGCCAGGTTGATCGAGCGCGCGCCCAGCGAGCCGCCGAACACCAGCACGCACGTCTCATCCGGCTCGATGCCGAAGCGCGCGCGCGCCGCGCGCGGTCGTGCGCCGGCGGCGGTATCGGCCGCCCGGTCACGCGGTAGCGCGCGCCGTCGCGGCCCGGCAGCGCGAACGCCAGGCACACGCGCCGCGCGAACGGCGCGAGCAGGCGGTTGGTCAGGCCGAGATGGCTGTCGGCCTCCGTCAGCACCAGCGGGATGCGCAGTGCTCAGCGCCGCCAGGCCGACCGGGCCCGCCACGTAGCCGCCGCCGCCCATCACCGCATCCGGCGCGAGCCGCCGCAGCAGCGCCCGCGCGCGCGGCAGCGCCAGCGCCGCGAGCGCCAGCGCGCGCAGCGCGCGCAGCGGGTTGCGGCGGCTCAGGCCCTGCGACCGCGATCGTGTGCAGCGGAAAGCCCGCCGCCGGCACGAGCTGCGCCTCGGCGCGCGTCGCCGCCGATGAACGCGACCTCCGCGCCCTCAGCCCGCAGCGCGTCCGCCACCGCGAGCGCCGGCACCACGTGCCCCGCGGTCCCGCCGGCGGCGATCACGATCCTCCTCGGCGTCCGCCGTCACGGCCCCATCGTGCCTGTTCGCGCGCTCGCGCGTCGGCGGAGCGCGCGCCCGGCGCGTCTGCGCGTCGCGCCGGCGCCACCGCGCGCACGTGGCCGGTCGCGCCCGACGGCGACGTTCAGCAGCAGGCCCATCGCCGCGAGCATCACGATCAGGCTGCTCGAGCCGTAGGACACGAACGGCAGCGGCACGCCCGTCAGCGGCGCGAGCCCCAGCACCGCGAACGCGTTCAGCACCGCCTGGGAGACGATCAGCGCGGTCACCCCGACCGCGATCAGCGCGCTGTACAGGCTGCGCGCCGCCTTCGCCGCGCGCAGCCCCGCGTACGCGATCAGCCCGTACAGGAACAGCAGCGCGAACACGCCGACCACGCCGAGCTCCTCGGCGATCACCGCGAGGATGAAGTCCGTCTGCGCCTCCGGCAGGTAGAAGATCTTCTGCACCGACTGGCCCGGGCCGACGCCGAACAGCCCGCCCGAGCCGATCGCGATCTGGCCCTGCACCGCCTGAAAGCCGCTGCCGACGCGTGCGCCCACGGATCGATGAACGACGTCAGCCGCGCGCGCGCGTACGGCTGCACGAGCGCGTACAGCAGCACCAGGCCCGAGCACCGTCCCGGCGATCAGGCCGAGCTTGCGCAGCGGGATGCCCGCCGCGACCAGCATCGCGCCGACCGTGAACGCGATCACCATCGCCGTGCCCAGATCCGGCTCGGTGAACACCAGCAGGCAAGCCGCGCCCACGACCAGCAGCAGCGGCTTGGCCAGCGCGCGCAGGTCGTGCACCTGCTGCGGGCGCTTGGCAAGCAGCGTCGCCGCGTACAGCACCAGCGCCAGCTTCATCAGCTCCGAGGGCTCGAACTGGAACGACGCCGGCCCGATCCAGCGCCGCGCGCCGTTGATGCTCACGCCCACGTGCGGGATGTGCACCGCCAGCACCAGCACGAACGACGCCGCCAGCAGCGGCGCCGTGATGCTGTGCACTTTCGCCACCCCGTCGCGCGCCAGCACCCGCATCAGCACCAGGCCGACACGCGCCGTAGATCGCGAACTTGATCAGGTAGCTGCCGCCATAGCCGCCGCCTTCCAGCAGCGTCGTCGCCGAGGAGGCGCTGTAGACCATCACCGCGCCGAACGCCAGCAGGCACATCGTCGCGGTCAGCAGAATGCGGTGCTCCAGCGACCGATCGGGCATCCATGCTCACTTCGACACCGGCCCGTGAAGCCTCCAGCAGATAGGGACCTACACCCCTCGGCTTTGGCGGTAGATCGTGAAGCCGATCGCGCCGCAGATCGACGCGACGATCCAGAAGCGCAGGATGATCTTCGTCTCAGACCAGCCCTTCAGCTCGAAGTGGTGGTGGATCGGCGCCATCAGGAACACGCGCCTGCGGGTCGTCTGGAAGGAGATCACCTGGATCGCCACCGACAGCGCCTCGACCACGAAGATGCCGCCGATCAGGACCAGCAGCAGCTCCGTCTTCGTCATCACCGCGAGACCCGCGATCGCCCCGCCGAGCCCGAGCGAGCCGGTGTCGCCCATGAAGATCGTCGCCGGGAACGCGTTGAACCACAGAAAGCCGATGCACGCGCCCCCCAGGCAGCCCGCGAGCATCGCCATGTCGTAGTCGCCCGCGAAGAACGTGATGCCGATGTACGCCAGCAGCACGATCGCCGCGCAGCCCGCCGCGAGGCCGTCGAGGCCGTCCGTGAGGTTGACCGCGCTCGTCGTGCCCGCCACCACCAGGTAGATCAGCAGCGGGAACAGCGGCCCGAGTTCGATGTGGTAGTCGACGAAGTTCAGCTCCAGCGCCGGCGGCAGGTGCGCCTCATAGCGCGCCACGTACCACAGCGCCAGCGAGATCGCGATCGTGATCCCCAGCTTCGTGCGCGCGCGCAGCCCCAGCGAGCGGCGCCTGATGAGCTTCGTGTAGTCGTCGGCGAAGCCCAGCAGCGCGCACGCGATCGCCGCGCCGAACACCCCGATCGAGCGCCATTCGTATTCGGTCAGGATCAGGAAGCAGACCGACACCGCCAGGAAGATGATGATCCCGCCCATCGTCGGCGTGCCCGCCTTCTGATGGTGCCCCTGCGGGCCGTCCTCGCGGATCTGCTGGCCGAACTCGCGCTTTCGCAGGAACTCGATGAACTTGGGGCTGAGGAAGATGCAGATCAGCAGCGCGGCCGTGCCCCCGAAGAGAATCCGGCCCATTCAGCGCTGCCCCGGGCGCGACGGCGGTCGCGGCCGGAGGGCTCGCGCGCGATCGCAGCGCTGCCGTCCGCGCCAGCGCTCGAGCACCGCTCCAGGCCCACCCCGCGCGAGCCCTTCACGAGCACCGTGTCGCCCTCGCGCAGCATGCCCGCGACCAGCTCCGCCGCGGCCTGCGCGTCGCGGCACCGCGTAGCTCTCGCCGGCGAAGGACTCGCCGCATCTCCGCCGCCAGCGGGCCGACCGTCACGAGCAGCTCCACGCCGCCGGCGCCCGCGTGCTCGCCGATCTCGCGGTGCAGGCGCGGCGCGTCGGGCCCGAGCTCGAGCATGTCGCCGAGCACCGCCACGCGCCGCGCGCGGCGCCGTCTCGGCCAGGTCGTCGATCGCCGCGCGCATGGACATTGGGTTGGCGTTGTAGCAGTCCGCGACGAGCACCACGCCGTCCGGGCAGCTCCTCGCGCTGCCCGCGCATCGCCGAGAAGCTCACGTCCACGCGCCCGCGCGGCGTGTACCCGAGCGCACGCGCCGCCGCCACCGCGGCGAGCAGGTTGCGCAGGTTGTGCGCCTGCGCGAACGACGGCCACAGCTCGATCTCGCTCGCGCCGTGCGCGGATCAGCACCGAGCCGTCCGCGCGCCGCTCGGCCAGCGACACATCGCCGCCCTCGCCGAACGTGATCGTCGTTCACCTCCGCGCGCAGTGCGGCTCGAGCAGCCGCTCCGCCCGCCGGCATCACCACGCTCGCGCCCGGCGCAAGGCCCGCGATCAGCTCCGCCTTCGCCGCCGCGATCGCCTCGAGCGAGCCCAGCAGCTCCAGGTGCGCCGGGCCCGACGTTCACGATCACGCCCACCTCCGGCTCCGCGATCGCCGTCAGCTCGGCGATCTGCCCCGCTCCGCGCATCGCCATCTCGAGCACCAGCAGCTCCGTGTCCGCCGGCGCGCCAGCAGCGCCAGCGGCAGGCCGATCTCCGTGTTCAGGTTCTCCGGGCTCGCCGCCACCCGCAGCCGCCCGCGCCAGCAGCGCCGCGAGGATGTCCTTCGTCGAGGTCTTGCCCGTCGAGCCCGTGATCGCGACCACCATCGCCCCGCGCGCGCGCAGCTCCCGCCGCCACGCGCGCGCCAGCGCGTGCAGCGCCGCCAGCGGGTCCGTCAGTGGCGCGAGCGCGACCGCGCCCGCCGCGCCGAGCGACCCCGCGCGCAGACGTCGGCCTCGCCGCGACAGCCGCCTGCGCGTGCTCGGGCGCCACCAGCACGCCCCACGCGCCCGCCTCGAGCGCCTGCGCCGCGTGCGCGCCGCCGTCCACGTGCTCGCCGCGAGGCCCACGAACAGCTCGCCCGGCGCGAGCTGCGCGAGTCGACGCTCGCGCGCGTCGGTCCCGGCCGCTCGAGCGCCCGGCGCATGCCGACGGCGCCGCACGAGCGTCGCGCCGCCCGCCGCCGCGGCCAGATGCCGCGCGTCCCAGTCCCTCATCGCACGCCCGCCCGCTGCGCAGCATCGCCTCGAGCGCCGCGCGCGCGACCGCCACGTCGTCGAACGGCAGCTTGCGCCCGCCCGCGAACTCCTGGCCCTGCTCGTGGCCCTTGCCCGCGATCACCACCACGTCGCCCGCGCCTGCGCGCTCGCGATCGCCGCCTCGATCGCCGCCGCGCCGATCGACCTGTCGCGCGCAAGTCCGCCGTCCCCGCCCGCGCGTCCACGCCCGCGCCGGCGATACGCTCCCACCTCGCCGCCGCCCGCCACCACGCCATCCATGATCTCCTCGATTATCCGTTCCGGGTCCTCCGAGCGCGGATTGTCCGAGGTCACGATCGCCACGTCCGCCAGCCGCGCCGCGATCTCGCCCATCAACGGCCGCTTGCCGCGATCGCGGTCGCCGCCCGCGCCGAACACGCAGCACGCGACCGCGCTCGCCCGCTCGTCTGCGCGGTGCGCCGACTCGAGCAGCTCGCGCGCCGCGCGCAGCACGTTCTCCAGCGAGTCCGGCGTGTGCGCGTAGTCGACCAGCACCGCGAACTCCTGGCCCTCCTCGACCGGCTCGAAGCGGCCCGGCACGCGCACGCCGCGCTCCAGCGCCGCCACGAGCACGTCGAGCTCCACGCCCAGCGCGTGCGCCGCCGCGAGCGCGCCCAGCGCGTTGGCCACGTTGAAGCGCCCCGGCATCGGCAGCGTCACCTCGCGCTCGCCCGCCGGCGTGCTGCAGCGTGAAGCTGCAGCCATCGAAGCCGCAGCGCACGTCCGTCGCGCGTAGTCCGCCGGCTCGTCCACCGCGAACGTCAGCGCGCCCTGCGACCTCCGCCGCCAGCCTGCGCCCATACGGGTCGCCCACGTTGACCACGCTCACCGCCGGCGGCTCCTGCGCCGAGCGAGTCGCCGACGCTCGCGGGCAGGAACAGCCGCCGCTTGGCCTGGAAGTACTCCTCCATGTCCGCGTGGAAGTCCAGGTGGTCCTGCGTCAGGTTCGTGAAGATCGCCGCCGCGAACGGGATCGCATCGGCGCGCCCCAGCTCGAGCGCGTGCGAGGAGACCTCCATCGCGCACGCGCCGTCGCCGCCGTCGAGCATCGCCCGCAGATCCTCCTGCAGGTCGATCGCCTCCGGCGTCGTGCGCGCCACCTGGCGCTCTTCGCCGCCGATCACCGACTTCACCGTGCCCAGCAGGCCGCACTGCTCGCCGCCCGCTTCCAGCAGCGCATGCACCAGATACGCCGTCGTCGTCTTGCCGTTCGTGCCCGTCACGCCCACCACGCGCAGCTCGCGCGCCGGTTCGCCGTAGAAGCGCGCCGCCGCCGGCGCCATCGCCGCGCGCGCCGAGGCCACCAGCACCTCCGGCACGCCCAGGCCCAGCGGACGCTCGACCACCAGCGCCGCCGCGCCCGCGCGCACCGCCTCCGGCGCGAAGTCGGTGGCCGTCGCTGCTGAAAGCCGCTCACGCAGAAGAACAGGTCTCCCGGCGCGACCTCGCGGCTGTCGTACGCGAGGCCCGTCACCTCCACGCCAGCCGCCTCCTCCGCGGGGTCGACCGCGATCAACGCGTCGAGTCGCATGGGCTGATGCTATCCAGGAGCGATGCCCAGGTACGGCAGCGCGAAGCTCATGATCTGCCCGAACGCCGGCGCCGCGACCGTGCCGCCGTAGATCGACCCCGCGCTCGGTTCGTCGACGACGATCGCGCAAAGCAGCTTCGGGTCGTTCGCCGGCGCGAAGCCGATGAACGACGCCACGTACGCCGTTTTCGAGTATTCGCCGGTGGCCGTGTCGACCTTGCTCGCCGTGCCCGTCTTGCCCGCGAGTTCATAGCCTGGGATCGACACCTCGCTGGCCGTGCCTTCCGGGCCGAGCACGCCCTTCAGCATCTGGCGTAGCTCGGCGGCAGTCGTGCGAGAGATGATGCGATGGCCCGCCGGCTCGGGCAGCGGGCGCCCGCCGATCGCGCGCACGATGTGCGGCGGACGCAGGATCCCGCCGTTGGCGATCGCCGCGTACGCCGTCGCCATCTGCATCGGCGTCACCAGCTCGCCCTGCCCGATCGGCAGGTTGCCCATCGAGGAGCCCGAGTATTCGTTCAGCGCCAGCGTCACGCCCTTTTCCTCGCCCGGCAGATCCACGCCCGTCGGCTCGCCGAAGCCGAAGCGGTGAACCCATTCGTTGAAGCGCGGCGCGCCCTCCAGCGCGCCGATCTTGATCGCCCCCACGTTGCTCGAGCGCGCCAGGATCTGCGCCGTCGTCAGCGTTTCTTCGGGGTGTTCGGTGTCGTCGTGGATCGTCTTTTCCGCGACCTCGATCTCGTCGGGGATGTTGAAGGGCGTGCTCGGCGTGATCAGCCCCGCTTCGATCGCCCCCGAAACCGTCACCGCCTTGAACGTCGAGCCCGGTTCGTAGTCGAAGCCCGACCGCCCGGTCCTCCATCGCGTTCGCCATCGCTTCCGGCGAGTACGCCGACGGATCGTTGACGTCCACCTGCGGCCAGTTCGCCAGCGCGAGGATCACGCCGCTGCGCGGATCCATCACGATCGCGGTCGCGTCTTTCGGCCCGAACACCCGCGCGATCGCCCCCAGCTCGTCTTCCGCGCGCTGCTGGATGTTCGTATCCAGCGTCAGCGTCAGCGACTTGCCCGGCACCTCCCGGCGCGGTTCGCTGATCGACACCGGCTGGCCGATCTCGTCGCTGACGACGCGCCGCTCGCCCGCGTGGCCCGAGAGCGACCGTTGCGCCGAGTACTCCAGGCCCGCCAGACCCGCGCCTTCGGCGCCGACCACGCCCAGCACCTGCGCCGCGAGCGTCCCGCGCGGGTACACGCGGCGCATCACCGGCGTGCCCGTGACGCCCGCGATCTTCAACGCGAGCACCGCCTGCGCCGCGCGCGCCGGCAGCGCGCGCGCCAGGTAGACGAAGCCGCGGCGTTCCGAGAGTTTCGTCAACAGGCTCGACTGCGCTCTCGCCTAGCAGTGGCGCCAGTCGCTGCGCCGCTTCCAGCGGGGCCTTGACCAGGTACGGGTCGGCCGAGATGTCCTGCGCCGGTTCGGAGATCGCCAGACCGACGCCGTTGCGGTCGGTGATCGTGCCGCGCGGCGCCGTCACCGTTTCATAGCTCAGCTGCTCGTTGCTCGCCGCCTTGCGCAGCGCTCCGCCGCGCAGCACGCCCAGGTACACCGTGCGCCCGGCCGCGACCACGAGCAGTAGGAAGAACAGCCCGAAGATCAAGCCCACGCGGCGCTGAACGACGGCCACGCGTCTATCCCGCGCCCGTCGATTCGATCCCGCCCGACGAGCTCACCGGCGCGGAGGCCGGCGTGCTCGGCGTGCCCGCAGCCGCCGTTTCGCCCGTGGGGCGGCCGGCGCCTGCGTCGAGGCCGCGGGAGGTGTTTCGTCGGTGGCCGCCGGTTCGCCGGTGGGCGCCTGCTGGCCGTTCGAAGTCTGTTCGCCCGCGGGCGCCTGTTCGGCGGGGGGCGCCTGTTCGCCGGAAGCGCCCGTCGCCGCGGTGCTCGCGCTCGACGCGGTCGCGCTCTGTTCGCCGGCGCTGTGCACCGGCGTGTTCAGCGCCGCCGCCGCGCGCGCGATGTCCGCGTGCGGATCGGATGTCAGGAAGCGCAGCGCGCCCACCGGCACGAGCTCCATCCCCATGCGCGCCGCCTGCGACTCGACCCGTTCGCCGCGACGCCAGTTCCGAGTTTTCGACGCTGTAGCGCAGCGTTCTCGCGCTGCAGCTGCGCCTCGCGCACGAGCGCGCGGCCGATACCCGCGTTCAGCTGCAGCACGAGCAGCTGCAGCGTCACGATCCCGATCAGCGCGAACGCGATCAGCGCGATCCAGATCCGCCCGCGGATCAGCCGGTCGAGCGCGCGTGGCTCGCGAGACGCCCCTGCCGAGCGCCCAGCAGGCCCAGCACGAGCCCGCCCTCGGCGGCCGCGCGGCCGGCGCCGCGGGCGTGCCGGGCGCGCCGACGGGCGGTCGGGCGGAGGGGCGGGCGGGCCCTGAGACTCGCCGAGGCCGCGGCGGCGCCACGCGCGGGCGCGGGCGGCGCGGCGACGCGCCGCGCGGCGGACGCCCGGAGCGGCGGCGGCAGCGGCGGCGGCGTCAGCGTCACGCTGCGTCTCGTCCTCGGCCAGCTTCCTGGCCGCGCGCAGGCGCGCCGAGGCGGCGCGCGGGTTGCGCTCGAGCTCCGCCGCCGAGGGCACGATCGAGCGGCGCGTCAGCAGCGCCGCCTCGGGCTCGCGCCCGCACGCGCACACCGGCAGGTCCGGAGGGCAGATGCAACCCTGTGCGCGCGCGGCGAGGAAGCGCTTGACGCGCCGGTCCTCCAGCGACTGGAAGGAGATGCCCGCGAGCACGCCGCCCTCGCGCAGCAGCCCCCACGCGCGCGGCAGCGCGCGATCGAGCTGCTCCAGCTCGTCGTTGACCGCGATCCGCAGCGCCTGGAAGGAGCGCTTGGCTGGGTGCCCGCCGGCGAAGCGCGCCGGCGCCGGCAGCGCCGCGCTGATCGTCTCGACGAGCTCGAGCGTCGTCTCGATCGGCGCCCGCGCGCGGCGTCGCACGATCGCACGCGCGATCGCGCCCGCGTGGCGCTCCTCGCCGAAGTCGCGCAGCACGTGCGCGAGGCGCCGCTCGTCCCACTCGGCCACGATCTCGCGCGCGTTCAGCCCCTGATCGGGGTCCATGCGCATGTCCAGCGGCGCGTCGTAGGAGTAGGAGAAGCCCGCGCTCGCGCGTGTCCACCTGCATCGAGGACATGCCCAGGTCGAAGTACACCATGTCCGCACGCACGCCCTCGCCCGCAAGCAGCTCCAGCGCCTCCGCGTAGCCCGAGCGGATGAAGCGCAGCGAGCAGCTCGCCTCGGCGGCCAGCGCCGCGAAGCGCTGTTCGGCCAGCGGATCGCGGTCGATCGCCACGAGCGTTCCCGAGGCGCCGAGGCGCTCAGCCAGCAGCCGCGCGTGCCCGCCGTCGCCGAACGTGCAGTCGATCGCCAGCTGCCCCGGGCTGGGGTCCAGCAGCTCGAGCAGCTCGCTCGCCAGCACCGGCGTGTGCGATGCCCGCCCGCCGGCGTCGCCGGCTGCTGCGCGCGGCATCCGTCCTTCGAGGCACCCGATCGGCGGCCGCGCGCGGGGCGGGAGGACTCGCCCGCGCCGCGCCGGCGACGCGCGAGCTCCGGCGCGCGGCCCTCGCACTCGCGCGCGTTAGCGAGCTCGAGCTTGTCCTCAAGCAGCGTCGTCGACACGCGCCGTCACCTCCGCCACGCCGCTCAGCAGCGTCGATCGATGTTCGTTCCAGGCGTCCTTCGCCCACAGCTCCAGGCGGTCGCCGACGCCGACGACCACGACCTCCTTGACCAGCGCCGCGTGCTCGCCGAGGAAGCTCGGGACCATGATGCGCCCGGCCGAGTCGAGCTCGGCGTCGTGTGAGCTGCCGTAGAAGAAGCGCTCGAGCTCGGTCAGCCGCGGCGACAGCGGCGGCAGCTCGGCGAGCGCGCGCCGCGTGTAGCGCTCGTACTCCTCCGGGCGCCACACGCCGACGCACGGCTTCAGATCGACGGGCATCGCCAGCACCACGCCCTCCGCCAGCGCCGCGCGGTAGCGCGCCGGGACGGTCAGCCTGTTCTTCGCGTCGAGGGTGTGGTCGAAGGTGCCGCGAAAGGGGACCATGTGAGAGCGGGGGTGGGAGGGCTCCAATTGATTACCGAGCCGAGGTGGAGGAGTGGGAGGAGCCCCTCCACCCCGGCTCGCTGCGGCGAAGATATCCCACTTCCTCCCACAATGCAACCCCATTTGCACATTTTCTCCCACTTTGCTCACGCTCCCGCCGTCGGATGCCAGCAAAACCCCTGCTAACAAGCGCGTTTCCGCGGCGCACGCGGGGTCGGACGCGGCCGCCGCAAGCTGCAAAGCGGCGCTGCAGACGCGCGAGCTGAAACAGCGCTTGCAGCTACGCTACGCCTACGCCGGAATCCGCCCGCGGCGCTAGGATCGCCTCGCCGTCGCCCGGCTGGCCCCCGAAAGGACCACGCCTTGCCCCCAGCCACCGCCGCTGCCGCGCCCGCCCGCGCACACCGCGTGCGCGCGCGCTGCGAAGCTCGCCGCGCTGCTGCGCTGCGACATGCCCTCGGCGTCGCGCTCGCCGGTTGCGGCTCGAGCGCCACGACCGGCACCAGCGCCGACCCGGCGGACGCCGTGCCGGCCTCGGCGGTGCTGTACGCCGGCGCGACCGTGCGCCCGACCGGCGCGCAGAAGACACGCGCTCGCGGCCGGCAAGGCGCTCACCCATCAGGCCGACCCCTACCTGCGGCTGCTCGGCGCGCTGCAGACCCCGGCTCCGCACAGCTGAGCTTCAGCCGCGACGTCGCGCCCTGGCTGGGCCCCCACGCGGGCGTCTTCCTCACCTCGCTGGGCTCATCGAGCGCGCTGTCCTCGCTGCTCGAGCAGGGCCTGCTCGGCGCGCTGCGAGCGCCGGCGCGTTCGCATTCGGCACGGGCGGCGCCCAGGGCGCGATCGTGCTCGACACGAGCGACAGCGCCAAGGCGCGCTCCTTCCTGACGCCCAGGCCGCGAAGGCCGGCGCGCACGCCACCAGCTACCGCGGCGTCGGCTACGAGCTCAGCGCGGGAGGCGTCGCCTTCGGGCTGGTCGATCGCTTTGTCGTCATCGGCAGCGAATCGGGGCTGCGCAGCGTGATCGAAACGACCCACGGCGGCAGCTCGCTCGCCCGCGCGAGCGGCTACTCGAGGCTGCTCGCCGCGGCTCCGTCCGACGCGCTCGCCCACGTCTACTCCAGCCCTCCGAGCACGGCGCCCTCCTCCGCGCCCGAAGGGCTCGCCGGGATCGTGCAGGTGCTCGCCGGCGCGCACGACGTCGAACATCTCGCTGGTGGCCTCCGCCGAGCTCGCTGACGCTCGACGCCGACACGCTCGCCTCGGGCTCAGCCGGCACCGGAGGAGGACTGCTCGCGGCCGACCCCGAAGCGGCGCAGGCGCTCGACGAACTGCCCGGGGAATCCTGGCTTGCGATCGGCCTCGGCCACGTCGGCACGAGCCTCGCCCAGGACGCCCAGGACCTCCAGGGGCTCGCCTCGCTGCCGAGCACGCTCGGGGGCGGCCGCGCCGGAAAGCACCGCCGGGATCAGCCTCGGCGGGCTGTTGCAGGGACTGCTCACGCCGCTGCGCGTGCTCGGCGCCGAGCAGCGCACAGGCCAGGCACGACTTCGCGAGCTGGATGGGCTCCGCCGGGATCTTCGCGAGCGGCGCAAGCCTGCTGGAACTGAAGGCGGCGGTCGTGATCACGTCCAAGAACCCGGCCGCTCTCCCGCGCCGCGGTGCCGAGCTCGCCGCAGCAGCTGCGCAAAGCCGGCGCGTCGGTCACGCACGTCAGATCCCCGGCACCGAAGCGGCGGTCGGCGCGCGGGTCAGCGGCCTGCCGGTCGTGCTCGACATCGCCGACGGACGCGCCTCCGACGGCCAGACGAAGTTCGTGCTCGCCCTCGGCGAAGCATCGCTGCCGAGCCGCGCTGAACCCGGCGAGCACGCTCGCGGGCGCCGCGCGCACGGCCGCCGCCACGACGAGCCTCGGCGAAGGCATCCAGCCGAGCCTGATCGTCGACTTCCCCACGCTCCTCGGCCTCTTCGAAGGGGTGGGCCTGCTCGAAGCGCCGTCGATCTCCAAGTTCGTCCCGTACCTGCGCGCGGCCACGACGCTCGCCGGCGGCGGACGCGAACTGGGCGGCGAAGTGGAGCGCTTCCGCCTGTCGCTCGGCCTGCAGCCGCCGAGCGGCTAGCCGGTGTCCGGTCGCGCCGGCCGACGTCGATCGCTCGCAGGAACACCGGGCGCCCGTGGCTGACCCGGTCGACACCGTATTGCGACAGCGTCGTTTCACCGTTGGGCTCGACCGAGTAGCGGCCGAGCACCGAGTTGCGGTTCTTCGTGGCGAACACGCGGTCGATCACGGTCTGGCGGTCATTGCCGCGCGCGCCGGAGCTCCTGACCGCGTCGAGCACGACCGTCATCGCCTCATAGCCGTACAGCGCGTAGGCGCCGCCTTCGCCCCAAACACGCTGCGGTAATCGCGCAGCACCCGCTGGGCAGCCGGCGGGTAGAGCGAGCTGGGCAGCACCGGCGTCGTCAGATACGTCGTTCGCGCGGCAGCGCCGATCGCCGAGGTGAACGATTCGTTCGACCATCCCGCTCGAGCCGAGCAGCAGCAGGTGCGGTGACGGCCGCGTGCAGGTCCCGCCACAGCGCGGCCGTGCCGCCGCCTTCGCCGCCGGCGAGGAACACCGCCTGCGCGTGGCTTTCCACGATTTTTTCGACCTCGCCGGTGAACACCGCGCCGGCTACCGTCGAGAGGCTGTCGTGCGCCAGCACCGTGATCCCGGCCTGTTCGGCGTAGTTCGCGACGATGTCCGCGAGCGGCATCTCGAACGGGTCCTGATCGTCGAGCACGTACAGCCTGCGCACGCCCAGCGACTGCATCAGCGCCACCTGCGCACGCGCCTGCGACGATGTCGCCCGGCGCGCAGGCGCACGAACGTGCGCTTGCCGCTCAGGTAGAAGCGTTCGGGCTCGTCCTGCCCGGCTTCGAAGGACGAGGTCAGCCCGACGTAGGGGCTTGCCGGGCTGACCTGCAGGATGCCCGCGGCGTTCATCAGCGGCAGCGAGATCGCCGTGGCGCCGGAGTCGAAGTCGCCGAGGTAGGCGATCGTGCTCGTGTCCTGCGCGGCCATCTTGGCGTTGCGTCGCGGTGACCCCCGGGTTCCAGTCGCCGGTGGTCGGGTTCGCGTCGTCGAGCGAGTCATACGTCGATCTTGAACGGCCCCGCGCGCCCGCCGGCGTCCGCGCAGCGCGAGCTTCTCGCCGTCGACGATCTGTTCGGAGATGGCCGCCGAGCGGGCCCTGCAGCGGCAGGCTCGAGTAGACCGTCAGCTGGCCGCCGGTGGCTTCCGCGACGTCCGACACCGCCACGCCCCCGCAGCCGACCACCCCAAGCAACACGGCGGCGAGAGCGACCAGGCCCAGCCAGCGCGCGAGCACGTGAGCGCTAGCTGCGACGGCCGGGCAGATAGCCGGAGAGGATCTTCAGCGACGCGCCCGCCGAGGATGATCACCGCGGCCAGCAGGAACGCGTCGAAGCCCTTGACGCCCAACGCCCACAGCACGATCCATACGACCAGGCCGGCGGTGATGGTGATGATGAATCCCATGCGCGCGGAATCCTAGCGAGCCGCTCGCCCGTCGGTCGAGCGAGACCCGCCGCCAGTTCGCCCACGACCGCCCCGACCGCCGACGCAGGATCCTGCCGCCTCGCCCGCCGCGCGCACCAGGCGCGTGCCGACGATCACGCCGTCCGCGCCCGCCTCGGCGGCCGCGAGCGCCTGCGCGGGCGTGCTGATGCCGAAGCCGATCGCGACCGGCACGCTGCGTGCTCGCCTTCGCGCGGGCGACGATCTCGGCGAGATCCTGACCGAGCGCCCGCCGCTCGCCGGTCGTGCCCACCACCGACACCGTGTACAGAAAGCCCCGCGCCTGCGCGCCGATTGCCGCCAGACGCTCCGGCGTGGTCGTCGGCGCCACCAGCGGGATCAGCGCCAGACCATGCGCGTCGCACGCCTCCAACACCTCCGGCGCCTCGCCGAAGGGCAGGTCGGGCACGATCATCCCGCACACGCCCGTCGCGCGCCAGCCGCTCCACGAACGCGTCCACGCCGGGCGCGAAGACCATGTTCGCGTAGCACATCAGCGCCACCGGAACGCTCGCCGAGAGAGCGCGCGCGACCTCGAGCACGCCCGCCACGTTCGCGCCGGCCGCCAGCGCCTGCGTGCCGGCGGCGTGGATCACCGGACCATCCGCGAGCGGGTCCGAGTACGGCAGGCCGAGCTCGATCACATCCGCACCCGCCTGCACGCACGCCTGGCCGATCTGCAGCGACTGCTCGAGCGTGGGGAAGCCACCCATCACATACGGCATCAGCGCTGCGCGCTTGTGCTTGCCGCGCGAACGCCTCGCGCGATGCGCCCGACGCCGGCTGGCCTGCGCGGTGCTCACGCCGCGCCCGCGGTGGGGGTGGCCTCGGTGTGCTCCAGGACCTCGGCCAGATCCTTGTCGCCGCGGCCGGACAGGCACACGAGGTCGAGCTCGCCATGCTGCTGCGCGAGCACCCACGCAAGCGCGTGCGCGGTCTCGAGCGCCGGGATGATGCCCTCCAGGCGCGTCAGCACACGGAAGGCCGCGAGCGCCTGCGCGTCGGTGACCGCGGCGTAGCGAGCGCGGCCGCTGTCTCTCAGGTAGGCGTGCTGAGGGCCAGCGCCCGGATAGTCGAGCCCGGCCGAGATCGAGTGCGCCTGCACGACCTGCCCCTCCTCGTCCTGCATCACCGCCGAGCGCGAGCCATGCAGGATGCCGGGGCGCCCACCGACGGTCAGCGGCGCGCCGTGCCTGCTGGTCTCGATGCCATCGCCGCCGGCCTCGACGCCGACGAGCTCGACCTGCTCGTCGCCGATGAACGCGGCGAAGATCCCCAGCGCGTTGGAGCCGCCGCCGACGCACGCCACCACACGCGCCGGCAGCCTCCCCTCGCGCTCGAGCATCTGCGCGCGCGCCTCATCGCCGATCACCCGCTGCAGGTCGCGCACGAGCGCCGGATATGGCGCCGGGCCCGACGACGGAGCCGATCACGTAGTGCGTGCTCTGCACGTTGGTGACCCAGTCGCGGATCGCCGCCGAGGTCGCCTCCTTGAGCGTCTTCGCGCCCGCGTCCACCGGCTGCACCCGCGCCCCCAGAAGTTCCATGCGCTGCACGTTCGGGCGCTGGCGGCGGGTGTCCTCGACGCCCATGTACACGACGCACTCCATGTCCAGCAGCGCGCACACGGTCGCCGTCGCCACGCCGTGCTGGCCCGCGCCCGTCTCGGCGATGATGCGCCGCTTGCCCATGCGCTTGGCCAGCAGCACCTGCCCGAGCGCGTTGTTGAGCTTGTGCGAGCCGGTGTGGTTGAGGTCCTCGCGCTTCAGGTACACCGGACGCCCGACCCGCTCGGAGAGCCTGTGCGCGCGGTAGAGCGGCGTCGGGCGACCGGCGAAGTCGCGCAGCAGCCCATCCAGCTCGGCGCGGTAGCGAGGGTCCTCGCGCGCCGCCTTCCACGCCTGCTCGAGCTCCGCCAGCGCCGGCATCAGCGTCTCGGGCACGAACTGCCCGCCGTAGGGCCCGAAGCGATGCTCGATCGGGGACTCCTGCGCACTGGTCTGCCCGCGCCCCTCGGGGTGTGTCCTCGAGGGTGCGCTCACGCCGGCTGGCCGATCGTCGCCGTCGGCACGCGCGTCTGCGCGACCGCCTGAAAGAAGGCCCGCAGACGCTCCGGGTCCTTGTGGCCCGGCGCCGCCTCGGTGCCGCTCGCGCTATCGACCGCGTAAGGGTGCACGATCGCAAGCGCCTCGGCGACGTTCTCGGCGCTCAGCCCGCCGCTGAGGATCAGCGGCACGTTCGATCGCCGCGCGCTCACCAACCCCCAGTCGAACGTCTCCCCCGTTCCCCCGCGCATGCCCTGACGCGCGACCGCCTTCGCGCGGGCGTCGAGCAGATGGAAGTCGACATGGAAGCGCTCGAGGTCCTGCACGTCCGCGGATCCCGACACCTGCGCCGCCTTGATCACTCGTGCACCGGTTCTGCGTGCGACCTCCGCGCAGAACGACGGCCCCTCATCGCCGTGCAGCTGGATCAGGCTCAACCCGAGCTGCTCGCTGTCGCGAACGATCTCCTGAGCGGCGCGTTGACGAACACCCCGCAGAGCTCCACGCGGCGGCGCAGGGCCGCGGCGATCACCTGTGCCTCGGCCGGCGAGCAGCGGCGCGGGGAGCCCTCGTAGAAGATCATCCCGATCGCCCACGCGCCCATGTCCACCGCCAGCTCGGCGTCGGCGAGGTTGGTGATCCCACAGATCTTTATTCGGGGCGACGAGGACATGACCCCCAACGGTAGCGGGAGCGCGATCCGCGTCGGGCGATCGCAGCGGGCGATGGGCGATGGCGGGATTCGGCGCTGAGCGGGCCGCGCGGCGCGGGCCGGCTCGGCTCAGCCTTCGGGGGTGTTCGGGTTGGGCACCGAGTTCGGGCGTTCGCCGAGCGTCGCGATGACCGTTTTCTGTTCGTAGTTGCCGTTGCCGGCGGCGCGCCACAGTTCGATGGTCACCTTGTCGCCCGGCTTCTTTTCGCCGATGTCGTTCGCCAGCGCTTCGGAGCTCGCCACTTCTTTGCCGTCGACCTTGACGATGATGTCGCCGCCGACCGAGACCGTTCCGTCTTCGGTGGTCGTGTTCACCGAGCCGCCGCGGATGCCCGCCTTCGCCGCGGCCGTGCCGGGCTCGACGCTCTGCACCAGCGCGCCGGATTTCACCGGCAGGTTGAGCGCCGAGAGCGAGCCGTCGACCGTCAGCGAGGTCAGGCCGAGGTAGGCACCGCGCACGGTCCCGCCTTTCTCGAGCGCGGCGATCTGCGACTTCGCCGTGTTGATCGGGATCGAGAAGCCGATGCCGACGCTGCCGTCGCCGCTGCCGCCCGTCTCGATCTGCGAGTTGATGCCGATCACTTCGCCCTCGACGTTCAGCAGCGGACCGCCCGAGTTGCCGGGATTGATCGGAGCGTCGGTCTGCAGCACGTTGTCGATCGTGAAGCCGTTGGGGGCGGTGATCTGGCGCTGCAGCGCAGAGATCACGCCGGTCGTGAGCGTGCGTTCGAGGTCGAAAGGGTTGCCGATCGCGTA
Source organism: uncultured Solirubrobacteraceae bacterium (assembly GCA_963826985.1). Taxonomy (GTDB): domain Bacteria; phylum Actinomycetota; class Thermoleophilia; order Solirubrobacterales; family Solirubrobacteraceae; genus Palsa-744. Next base: position 412,045 of record CAWGYW010000002.1, on the reverse strand, counting down.
CACGGGGTCGCCCACCTGCACGGCGCCCGAATCGCCGAGCTTCAGCGGGTGCAGCGTCAGGCCGTCGGTCGGGATGCGCAGGATCGCGAGATCGTCGGAGGGGTCCTTGCCCACGACCTTCGCTTCGACGGACTTGCCTTTTTCGAAGCTGACGGTGACCTTGATCGCGTTCTCGATCACGTGGTAGTTCGTCAGGATCGTGCCGTTGGCGTCGATCACGATGCCCGAGCCGGTCGCCGTGCCCTGGCGCTGGGTTTCTTCGCCGAACAGGTTGAACGGCGAGGATTCGGACTTCTGCACGATCGTCGAGGTCACGAACGCCACGCCGGGCGCGTCGCGGACGTACGCTTCGTGCGGCGTCATTCCGACGCTCCGCTGCGAGGCGTTCGACGGCGCCGCGGGCGCGGCGGCTTCGACGGTCGTGACGACGGTCTTCGTGTTTTCGCCGAGACCGCCGGCCGCGGCGATCACCGCCACGACGACACCGCCGCCGACGAGGGCCGACACGAACGGGATGACGAACATTCGTTTCATGGTCAGAGAGGATGCACGGCCGCGATCAACGCCATCTAAAGTCCGCCGATGGCGTGTCTAAATAATGTCAAGGCGCCGTCAGGTGCGCGTCCGGGCGCTCCGCGAGCAGCTCCCGCAGGGCCGCCGCCGGGTCCGTCGCGCGCATCAGCGACTCCCCCACCAGCACGGCCTGCACGCCGCCCTCGCGCAGCCGCCGCACCTGCTCGGCGCTGGCGATCCCCGACTCCGAGACGACCGTCACGCCGGCCGGCACGTCATCCATCAACGCCTCCGTGCGCTCGATCTCGACGGTGAAGTCGCGCAGATCGCGGTTGTTGACGCCCACGGTCTTCGCCCCCGCGTCCAGCGCGCGGCGCAGCTCCTCGCGGTCGTGGACCTCGACGAGCACGTCCAATCCGATCGCCCGCGCGGCGTCATGCAACGACACGAGCTCGGGCTGTGCGAGCGCGGCCACGATCAGCAGCACCGCGTCGGCCCCAGCGGCCAGCGCCTCATACAGCTGGTAGGCATCGACGATGAAGTCCTTGCGCAGCAGCGGCAGCCCGCAGGCGGCTCGTGCCGCGCGCAGATCCTCGAGCGCGCCCGCGAAGTTCGGGCCCTCCGTGAGGATCGAGACCGCGACCGCCCCCCCACGCTGATACGCGCCGACCACCTCTGACAGGTCCGGGCTCTCGCGCAGCGTCCCGGCCGAGGGCGAGCGCCGCTTGAACTCGGCGATAACGCCGATCCCGTCCGCGTTCAGGGCGTCGCGGAAGCCGTGGGCAGCGCGCGGCGTGCCCGCGTTCGCAAGCGCTGCCGCGCGCAGAGCCTCTAGCGGGATCTCGCGCTTGCGCCGCTCGAGCTCGGCGCGCGTTTCGGCGAGGATGCGCTCGAGCACGGTCGTTGTGGGATCGCTCACCTGGCTGCCCTCTCCGGCGCATGCCTTTGGCTTGCCTGCGCATAGCGCTCCAGCGCGTCGGCGGCGCGACCCTCGGCCAGCGCCGCGCGTGCGGCCTGCACGCCCTCGGCGATCGAGTCTGCTGCGCCGGCTGCGTAGATCGCGGCGCCGGCGTTGATCAGCGCGAGCGCCTCGCCGGGTGGCCTCTGCCCCCCGCCAGCATCCGCCTGCAGGATCGCGCGCGTGACCTGCGCGTTCTCCGCGGGCGTGCCGCCATCCGGTCCTTGCGCGGACTGCGGGCCGGTGGCGGGCGCGATCCCGGCCTGCTCGGGGGTGAGCACGTAGTGGGTGATCTGCTCACCGTTGACCTCCGCGACTTTCGTCGGCGCAAACGCCGAGACCTCGTCGAGGCCATCCTCGCCGGCCACGACCAGCGCGCGATCGACGCCCAGCTTCGCGAGCGCGCCGGCCATCGTCTCGAGGAAGGACGGATCGGAGACGCCGATCAGCTGGCGCGATGCTCCGGCGGGATTCGTCAGCGGCCCGAGCAGGTTGAAGATCGTTCGCACCGCCAGCTCGTGGCGGACCGGCACGACGAAGCGCGTGGCCTGGTGGTGGGCGGGCGCGAACATGAAGCCGAAGCCTGCCTCGTCGATGCACGCCGCCACCGCGGCCGGGTCGAGGTCGATACGGGCGCCGAGCGCCTCCAGCAGGTCGGCCGACCCAGAGCGGCTGGTGGCCGAGCGATTGCCGTGCTTGGCGACCGCACAGCCTGCGCCCGCCGCGATCAGCGCGGCCGTGGTCGAGACGTTGAAGCTGCTGCGCCCGCCGCCCGTGCCGGCGGTGTCGAGCAGATCGTGGCGCTCGCTCGGCACGTGCGCGGCGAGCGCGCGCATCGTGCGCGCCAGCCCGGCCAGCTCCTCGACCGTCTCGCCCTTGGTCCGCAGGGCGATCAGGAAGCCGGCGATCTGCGTCTCTGAGGCGTCGCCGTGCATGATCTCGGCGAGCACCTCCGCGGTCTCATCCGCGCTCAGGTCGCGACGCGAGGCGAGCGCGTCGATCGCACGGGTCAGGATCGGGTTGGGCATCCACTGCTCATTCTCGCCGATCGACTGATGGTGATTCCATCTAGGACGCGAGGAAGTTGCGCAGCAGCTGCATGCCCTGCTCGGTGAGCACCGACTCCGGGTGGAACTGCACACCCTCCGCCGGCAGCTCGCGATGGCGCACGCCCATCACCACGCCGTCGCCGTGCGCGGACTGCTCCAGGCAATCGGGCAGATCGGCGTCGACCACCAGCGAGTGGTAGCGGCCGACCGTCAGCGGCGAGGACAGTCCGCGGAAGATCGTGCGCCCATCGTGCTCGATGCTCGTCGCCTTGCCGTGCACCGGCACGTGCAGCTTCCAGCGCCCGCCGAACGCCTGCGCGAGCGCCTGGTGACCAAGGCACACCCCGAGCGTCGGCACCCCGGCTTCTGGCAACCGACGAACGAGCTCGAGCGTGATGCCCGCCTGCTCGGGCGTGCACGGCCCCGGCGAGACCACGCAGCGCTCGTAGCCCTCGGCGAGCAGCTCATCGACGGTGGCACGATCGTTGCGCACGACGTGCACGTCCGCCCCCAGCTCGCCCAGGTACTGCACGAGGTTGTAGGTGAACGAGTCGTAGTTGTCGAGAACCAATACGTTCATCGCATCAGAAATGATGGGTGCGCAGGGCAAGCTGGGCAAGGACGCAGAGAGCGTGGCGTGCTTCGCACGCGAGCGACCGAGGACGCCGATCCAGCGCCGCCATGCGCGCCCATCATGCCCAGTCCGGCTGTTGGCAGGCCAATTCGACCGCACGCAGCACGGCTCGCGTCTTGGCCACCGACTCCTCGTACTCGTACTCGGGCTTGGCGTCGGCCACGGTGCCGCCGCCCGCCTGCACGTGCGCGACGCCGTCCTTGACGACGACCGTGCGGATGTGGATCGCCGTGTCGAGATCGCCCGTGTAGCTGAGGTAGCCGATCGCGCCGCCGTAGCCGCCCCGCTTGAGCGGCTCGAGCTCGTCGATGATCTGCATCGCCCTGACCTTCGGCGCGCCCGAGAGCGTTCCCGCCGGCAGCACCGAGCGCAGCGCGTCCATCGCGCCGACGTCGGCCCGCAGCGTCCCCGACACGGAGGAGACGATGTGCATGACGTGGCTGTAGGACTCGATCTCCATCAGCTCGTCCACGACCACGCTCCCGTACTCGCACACACGACCGAGGTCGTTGCGGCCGAGGTCGACGAGCATCACGTGCTCGGCGCGCTCCTTCTCGTCGGCCAGCAACTCCTGCGCGATCCGCCGGTCCTCCTCCGGGCTCGCCCCGCGCGGGCGCGTGCCGGCGATCGGCTTGGTGCTGACCGTGCGCCCGCTGACCGTCAGCAGCGGCTCGGGGCTGGCACCGGCGACCTGGAAGTCGCCGAAGTCCAGGAAGTACATGTACGGGCTCGGGTTGACCGCCCGCAGGCCGCGGTAGATCGAGAACGCCTCCACCGGCACCGGCGCCGACCAGCGCTGCGAGGGCACGACCTGGAAGGCGTCGCCCGCGTAGATGTACTCGACGATGCGCGCCACCATCGCTTCGAACTGCTCGCGCGGCATGTTCGACTCGAACGCCGGTAGCTCGCGTGCGGGCGCCCGGGGCTCGCCTGTTGGCTCGCCGCGTGGGACCGGACCAGCGAGCACGCAGCGCACCTCGCCGATCGTGCGCGCCGCCTGCTCGTATGCGCGCTCGATGTCAGGCTCGCCCTGCGGGGACGCCGCGGCCTGCAGGTCGGCGTTGGCGATGATCGTGACCGTGTGCTTGAGGTGATCGAAGACGACAAGCGCGTCGGAGAGCATCAGCGCCATGTCAGGCAGCCCGAGGGGATCCGCGCCAGGAGGGTCGCCGAGCGGCTCGACCGTGCGCACCAGGTCATAGCCGAAGAAACCGACCGCGCCGCCGAGGAATGGAGGCCCGTCCTGCCCCAGGCCCACCGGCCCCCGGACAGTGGGTGCGCCCGCTCCGGGCCCGCCGGACGCCCGCCTGCTCCGGGTCCGCCTGGCCGCGGGCGTGCACGCTCGCTCAGCGGCGCCTGGTTGAAGCTCGCGACGCGCTCGGCCGCGAGCGCGTAGGGGTCGCCGCCGTCGGCGAGCGACCAGCGCATCACCTCGCGCGGGCGAAACCCGATGAACGACCAGCGCCCGACGCGCTGGCCCTGATCGGCTGACTCGAGCAGGAACGCCGGCTCTCCGGGCGCCAGCGCGCGCAGCTTCAAGAACGCCGAGACGGGCGTCTCGCAGTCCTCGATGAAGCTGTAGCTCAGCGGGATCAGGTTGTGTGTGCGCGCGAGAACTCGCGCGCCTCCTGCAAGCTCGGGGAGACCGTCGCCGCGGTCGCCGCGGCGACGCTAGGAGCGACGGCCATCGAGCACTCGCTCAGCGTCCGCGAGCGAGCGCCCGCGGCTGTGCACGAGCACCAGCAGGTGGTAGAGGACGTCGGCCGCCTCTTCATCCACGCGCTCGTCGGACTCCTCGCGCGCGGCGCGCGCCACCTCCTCGGCCTCCTCCATCACCTTCTCGCCGATCCTCGGCGGGATCGTCGAGCAGCTCGACCGTGTAGGAGCCGCGAGGGCGTTCGCGTGCGCGCTCCTCGACGGTGCGCTCGAGCGCGGGCAGCGTCTCGTGCGGCGCACCCGGCTCGAGCTCGCCACGGTGAAAGCACGTGCGCTCGCCCGTGTGACAGGCCGGGCCCGCCGGCTCCACGAGCGCGAGCAGCGAGTCGCCGTCGCAGTCCAGGCGCAGCGCGCGCACCGCCTGCACGTTGCCGCTGGTGGCGCCCTTGTGCCACTGCTCGCCGCGAGAGCGGCTCCACAGGTGAAGCTCGCCGGACTCGCGCGTGCGCGTCAACGCCAGCCGCGTTCATGTAAGCCAGCGTCAGCACCTCGCCGGTGCTCCAGTCCTGCACGACACACGGCACCAGGCCCTCGCCGTCGAATTGGAGGAGCTCGTCGATGGGTCTGCGCTGGGGTGATCATCGCGCACGATTGTAGGTCCCGCCGCGCGCCGGCCGGTTTCAGAGACACTGCCACGGCGATGCAATCGGCGCTTGACCGCAAGCTGCTCGTGGTCACCGGCAAGGGTGGCACGGGCAAGACGACGATCGCCGCGGCGCTCGGCCTGCTATCCGCCGCCCGCGGCCGGCGCACGATCGTGGTCGAGGTCGGCGAGGAGAGCCGGCTGCCGAGCCTGTTCGGGATCGGCTCGCCGCGCCCGGGGGTCGAGACGCGGCTGCAGGAGGGCCTGTCGAGCATCTCGATCGACCCCGACCGCGCGCTCAGGAGTGGCTGCAGGTGCTGGGAGGTCGCGTCCCGGGCCGCGTGCTCGCCTCCAGCAGCACCTTCCAGTACTTCACCGCCGCGGCGCCCGGAGCGAGGGAGCTGGTGACGATGGTCAAGGTCTGGCAGCTGACCCGAGGCGGCGGTCGGCGTGGCCGTTCGGCCGGCTATGACCTGGTCGTGCTCGACGCCCCGGCGACCGGGCACGCGCTGGGCATGCTCGGCTCACCGCGGACGTTCGGCGCGATCGCCCGCGTCGGGCCGATCGCCGGGCAGACGCGCCAGCTGCAGGAGCTGTTGGAGAGCCCCGCGCGCTCGGCCTATCTGGCGGTGGCGCTCGCCACCGAGATGGCGGTGACCGAGGCGCTCGAGCTCCAGGACGGCCTGCGCGCACGGCTCGGGCGCGGCCTTGAGGCGGTCGTCGTCAACGCGCTGCTACCGCGACGCTTCACCGCACCCGAGATGCGCGCGCATCCGCTCGCTCGGCGACGCCGCGCGTGGCGAGCGCACATCGGGCGCCGGTCCCGCGAGCCTCGGCCCCGCTAGACGACGGCGCCAGCGGCGACGCTGACGTGGATCAGCGCCAGGCTGTAACAGCCTCAGCCGTGCACGCGGCCCGAGCCGTGCACGAGCGCTCGCGCTTGCAACGCAACCAGCTCGCGCGCCTGCGCCGGCGCAGCTTCGACGTCCTCGCCGTCCCCTACGTGTGGGGCGCGCAGCTGGATCTCTCGGGGTCAGCGGGATCGCCAGGCGGCTCGAGCGCGAGCTGTGAGCGGTGGCCGCTCGATCAGGGCGCGGCGAGACGGTAGCGGCGCGTGGCCGGGTCGCGCTCGAGCAGGCCGACGGCCAGCAGCGTGGTCACGTAGCGGTGCGTGGTGCTCGTGTTCATTCCCAGGGTGCGCGCCAGCTCGGCGATCCCCAGGTAGCCTCCGTCCGCGGGAAAGCAGGACAGCACGAGCAGGCCCGACAGCAGCGAGCGCGACAGGCGCCTGTCCTCCATCTGCGATGGGTAGGCCCACTCATCGGAGTCGAGTGCGAGCGTCCAGTTGGGGTCTTTCAGCGCGGAGAGCAGGACGGACATCGTGCCCCCCTGGCCTGCGGCGCGCACGATCTGATCGACCTGCGCTTTGGAGAGCTCGATGCTGATCGTCTCCAGACCCGTCGGCCCATTCGAACGGGCCGGACGTCCTCGCGGAAGCCCGGCCCGCTGCCACTGGCGAGACGACGCGGCTCTGGATGAACTGGAACCACCCTTCTTCGGTCGCCCGGCGAGGCGTCCGTTCTCTGTCCCTGCGGGCAGGACCCCAGTCGTGTTCTTATCCTTCATCGCGTTCGACAATCATGCCGTCGTGTCGCTCTCGCGCAAAGGCGGCGCTGAATATTCAGTTCTGACTACGCGAAGCGCTGAGCATATGCGGCACGCCACAGCCGCAGGATCGGCAGCAGGATCCGCGTCAGAGTTCCGCCCGCCGCCGCGAGACGATCTGTGCTCGCACGCATCGCCGGCGCGCGCACGCGGTCGTTGGAGAGGTACATCGCGACCATGCAGGCGGCGATCACCGCGTGGCGATGGCCGCCGGGCAGGCTGCGAGCCTCGTGCGCGGAGCGGCTGATCAGCTCCGACAGACGCCCGAGCGCGATCTCGCGGCTGGGGTAGTAGGCGATGTAGCTGTGCTCGCCATCGGCCGCGTCCCCGAGCTCGTCGACGTAGCTGTCGAGCAGGGTGCTGACAGCGCAGATCCACGGCACGTAGGCCGCGTTGACCCTGGCCCAGTCGTGACGATGACAGGCTGCGACAGCCAGCAGGGCGTGGACCCCGAGCGAGCTGCTCGCGGCAGCTGTGAGCTCCCACCAGCTTGCGTCGCGCTCGCCGGGGAACTGGCTTTCCGACCATGTGCGCAGCGCGGCGCCGCGGCGAACCGAGTCGGGTTCGTGGTTGAGGCTCTGCACGCCTCCGCACCTGCTGGCCCCCTGCAGCAGCAGCCGGCGCACGTCCTCATAGAAAGGAAGCGATGAGCAGCCCTCCCGGCATGCTTCCACGAGCGCGCGCAGATAGCCGCCGTCGTCTTTCCACGGGTGGTGCAGGTAGTAGTCGGAGATCGGCGCCGACGGGTCGAGCGCCTCGACCAGGGCGCGGTGAAGCTGGCGACCATTGAGCTCGTGGGCGGCGCGCTCGTGCGCGTTGTCGAGGAACTCGAGGATGATCTCGTAGGCGACCAGCAGGCGCAGCAATCTGCGATCGCGGCGCCCGGGCAGGATCGAGAACAGGCCGGCGCCGACGATGTGCGTGCGCTTTCGCTCGAGCGTGTCGAGTGCGTCTTCGCGGATCGGGCCGTCGGGGATCAGGTGGGCGCGATGGCGCCAGCCGCGCATCTCGCGCGACGCCGCCCTCAAGCCCCAGCTCAGCTCATGCGTCGTGGCAGCCATCAGCGCCCGCAGCTGCCCGCGCGACAGCGGTAGGGGATCGGACATCCCCCCACATATCGGAACTCGTCTGCAGAGTAGTTAGTACGACGCCGTACTTTGGACGCCTTTGGACACTTCGGTGCCAGCGGCTCACTCCTGCAGGCTGAGCGCCGGACGGACGCGGGCGGCTATCAGTCCAGGTACTGCGACGATTGTCACGGCCACGGCCGTGACGATCAACAGACTCCGCAGGGCAATCGACACCTCGGCCGAGAAGACCACCGGGAAGCCGGTGACCGTGGCGAGCGCGTGGCTCAGCAGTAGCTGCCCGTATATGCCAAACAAGGCGCCGATCAGGCAGCCGGTCCCAAGCAGCAGCGCGCTCTCCAGCAGCAGCGAACGCCACAGTTCGCCTCGCCTGAAGCCGTCGACCTTCAGATCTGCCAGCTGCCTGCGCCGCTGCCAGACCATCGAGCCCATCGCGGCGCCCATCGCGAGCACCGCGGCAATCAGCACGAGCCAGGAGATCTCGGTCAGCCGCGCAAGACCCTGGCGGCTGGCCGCGCGCTGTCGCAGTTCGCGCTGGCGGGACGTTTCTACGCCGAGCCCGGGGCTCGGCCGCAGCGCTCGCGCGAGCCCAGCGCGGACACGCTGAATCGAGGCTCCCGGAGCGACCTTGACGTAGTACGCGCTCGGATCGCTGCTCGCCCAGGCGCGAGCGTAGTCCTCCGAGCTCAGGATGATTGCGCCGGGCGGCCAGCCGAGGTTGGTGATCAGGGCGGCTACCCGCAAGCCGATCGGCCGCGGGGAGGGGAGCACGAAGCGCTCCCCGATGTGGAGGTGGTGCGCCTGGGCGAGCGCCTGTGAGATGACGGCCCAGCCGCCCGCCCGCACCCTCGCCGCGGCGGTCGCGAGCCCGCCGTCGATCAGCTGGCTCGGCGGAATCGGCTCACTCGCGCCGGGCGGCACGCCGAGCACCCACACCCGCCGGTCTTCGTAGTCCAGCAGCCCACCGAGCAGCGGTTCGACAGCGCTGACACCCGATGTGCTCCTCAGCGCAGCGAGGTTGAGCGCGGGAAACGGGGCCGTCGCCAGCAGGTTGCCTTCACCGGGCGGCAGCACCCAAAGCTGGGAGTTCATGTTCAGCTGGTGGACCAGCCGGTCGAGTCCCTGCTGGAGGTTGCTGTGGGCCCCCTGGATGGCCACGCTGCCGAATACCGCAATCGCCCCGGTGGCGGCTATCGCGAGGGCTCGAGCGCGGTTCGCGCGCGAGCGCAGCTCGATCACCGCCAGATACGCAGACACGCCCGAGAGGAACCGCCGCAGTCTGGCCAGGACCGCGACCACGCCGGCGATAGCCACCGGCAGCAGCAGCAGTAGCGCGGCGATCAGGCAGACGATGCCCAGGATCGCGGCCCGCGGATCCTCGAACAGGATCGCCGTCGTTCCGCCCAGGCACGCCATCCCGCCGGTCAGCGCACCAAGCACGCCGCCGCGCCGGCGCCCCGGGCGAGCGAGCGCGATCGACAACGGCGAGTAGATCTCCCGGCGCAACGGCGCCAGCACCCCGACGACCGCTGCAAGCACGCCGCCGCCGAGCCCAATCGCGACGCTCTGCCACGTGACGATCCGCTGAGAGCCGACGGGAAAGCCCAGGGAGAGATAGCCGGGGTTGGCGCTGAACAGCCCCAGCGACAGCAGCTCGCCGAGCAACAGCCCCGTCAGCGACGCCAGCACGCCGAGCACGAGCCCGTCGAACAGCAGCACCCGGACGATCATTCCCGCGGAGTAGCCGTCGAGTCGAAGATCCTCGACCAGGTTGCGCCGCTGCGGCACGGTGAGCAGAATCGCGTTGAACGCGAACAGGAAGCCGACGAGCGCACTGATCGCCGAGAACAGCAGCGTCGACTGGTTGGTCGGGCCGGCGGCCTGGCTGAACAGCTGCGCCTCGAAGTCGGCCGGTCGCACGTTCAGTGAGTTCGCCACGGCGAGTCGCGTGAGACCGGCCCTGACCTCACGATCCTCGCCCGGCGAGGGACGCACGAAGATGCTCGTGACGCGTCCGGTCATGTCGGTCAGCCCCTGGACGTAGCGCAGCGGACCGAGCGCGATCGGGCTGTCCGCCAGCGCCCCGATGTCCTGCGTGGTCAACGTGGCGCCGATGAATGCCTTGGGCGCCAGACTGCCGACCTGCAGCCTGACCTTGCCCAGCGAGGCCACACCAACGGCCTGGGCAACAGGCGCCGGCAGCGCCAGCGCCTGCAGCGTGGCGAGCCTCGCGTAGCTGAAGCGGTGCACCAGCGGACCAGCCTTTTCAGCGAGTTGCGGTTCTGCCCCCAGCAGTTCCACCGCTCGCGCTCCGGCGGGCCCGACGATGTTGACTCGCGCCTGCAGCACCGGCAGCGCCGCACCCACCCCGGGCAGAGCCTCGACCTGCCCCAGCAGCCGCTGTTCGAATCCCGCGGGAGCGCGCGCGACGAGCTGATAGCGCATCTGCCCGACGATTCCGTTGGTGATCTGTTCAATCGAGCCATTGAGGCTCGTGCTGGCGACCTGCGAGGCGAACAGCAGCGCGACGCCGACCGCGATGCCCGACAGCGCGAACGCCTCCTGAACGAAGCGGCTGCGCAGCCGCACGCGATAGAGCCGAACCACGTTCGACAGCCTCACGCGCCGGAGCCTCTCCTACTGCGCAGCGGTCAGCCGGTCCGGCTCATACTCGACGAGCCTTCCGTCGCGCAGCGAGTGCACGCGGTCGGCGTGCGCGGCGGCCATCGGATCGTGCGTAACGAGCAGCACCGCGGTGCCGCGCTCCCTGCACACCTCTGTCAGCAGGCTGAGCACCTCCTCTCCGCGGGCGCTGTCGAGACTGCTCGTCGGCTCGTCCGCCAGCACGAGCTTCGGCTCGGTCGACAGCGCCCGGGCGATCATCACCCGCTGACGCTCGCCCATCGACAGGCGCTCGGCGCGATGCTCGATCCGCGTACCCATGCCCAGCCGCTCGAGCAGCGGAATCACTCGACGCTGCGCGGCGCCCACGCCGAGCTCGGTTCCCATCAGCTTCAGCGCGGCATTGTCGAGCGCGCTCGCGCTCTCCAGCAGGCGTAGCGACTGGCGCACGAAGCCGAGCTCAGAGAGCCTGAAGCGCGCCGCCTCGCGCTCGCTGAGATTGGAGACATCCCGGCCGTCCATCGTCACGGTGCCACTGTCGGGACGCAGCAGCGCGGCGATCATCATCAGCAAGGTCGTCTTGCCCGAGCCGCTTGGCCCGTACAGCGCCACGAGCTCGCCGGGGCCGACCGCGAGCGAGACGCCGTTGACGGCGCGAACGGGCTCGCCGTCGCCGACGGGATAGCGCTTGACGAGATCGCGTAGCTCGAGCACCTAGGCGGAGCGCTCCATCCCCGGGAAGTCGATCACGTTGTTCGACGGCTCGGGTGGATCGGGTGGTGCGAGGATCCGCCCGCCGCTGAGCGCCCGGATCTGATGGGCACCCATGACCTCAGGCATGTCGGGCACGGTCATCAGCACGCCGATGTCCGCCTCCTCGGCAAGATCTCGAAGCAACGCGATCAGCCGCTCGCGCTCGCGCACGCCAAGATTCGCGGTGGGATCGTCGACCAGCAGCAGGCTCGGCGCCCGCGCGATCACACGGGCGATTCCCACGAGCGCGCGCTCGCCGTCGGAAAGGCTCTCCCAAGGCTGGGTGGCGCACTCGCCGACACCCACGCGGGCGAGCGCCTCACGCGCGCGTGAGTACGCATCGCGATGCCCGTGCGAGGGCAGCAGCGGCAGCGCGACATAGTCGAGCATCTGCAACTCGCTGCGCGGGCCGCTGCGACGAACCCAGCCGATGCGCTCGCGCATCAGCCTCGCGTGCTCTGTCTCCGACATGTCCGCCAGCTCATCGTCCTCGAAGCGCACGCTGCCCCGATCGGTGGACTCGAGGCCAGCCGCGATCTTCAACAGGGTCGTCTTGCCGGCGCCGCGCTTGCCCCACACGACCAAGAACTCGCCCGCGTAGACATCCAGCGAAACCCCCGTCAGGACGCGTAGCTCGTGGGGCCCACGCCAGTAGCTCTTGCTGACCGCGTCGAGCGTGAGCAGCGCACCCGCCATCAGAGCGCCCGCAGCCGCCCGATCCGCCTGCTGGCCGATCGCTGATCGGTCGATCTTCGCTCGCTCGCGGCGAGCGGATGTGCCTGCTCTGAGTCCTCGAGCAGGCGCTCGAGCAGCTCACGGGCACTCTGCAGCCACTCGATTCGCGCCTTCCAGGACGCGACCTCAGCATCTCTGGAGAGGACGCGCATCAGCCTCGACCACTCATGCGTCTCGCCCGCCGCCTCCCTCTCAGAGAGCTGTTTGAGATCCCGCAGCCTGCCGATGCATGCCAGTTCCTGACCGTAGACCATGTCGATCAAACGCGGCAGGTCGCGAGGGCGGCACAGCGCGATCTTCAGATGCAGCTCGTCGCGCAGCGGCGGTGCGGGAGAGGAGCCGAGCATCCAGGCTTCGAAATACTCGACACCCTCGTCGGTCGCCTCGTAGATCATCCGCGGCGCAGCACGCTTGGCGGGGCCGGGCCCCATCTCCCCTGCGGCGCGGACGAACTCGTCGCGGCTCAGCTGGTCAAGGGCGGAGTAGACACCGGACGGCGCAAAACCGGAGGCACCAAAGCGCTCCTCCAGACGTTGCGCCAGTTGATATCCATAACCGGGGCGCTCGATCACGAGGCCCAATACTGCGTACTTCGCCGACAATTCGGACCCTCCTCACGAACCTTCGTAAAGGCAGAAGGTATCCCAAACAGCGGCGGCACGCATAGCCAACCGTGGGATGAATCAGATGGGCTCGAACTCTTCGGGAGCCGACAGCTTGCGATCATCGGAATCCTCTAGGTGATCCCGAGGCGGTCGAGCAACCCCTCGTCGGCGCGCCAATCGCGCCGCACCCGCACCGAGAGCTCGAGGTGCACCTGCACGTCGAGCACCCGCTGCAGCTCACGCCGGGCGGCCGTGCCGATCGCCTTCACCATGCGACCGCGCGCGCCAACAACGATGGCCTTCTGCGAGTCGCTCTCGACCCAGATCAGCGCCCGTACACGCACAAGCTCAGGGCGCGTCTCATCGACTTCCTCGACCACCACCTCGACCGCGTGCGGCAGCTCCTGGAACGTCCGTCTGATGACCGCCTCGCGAATCAGCTCGGCGAACAGCAGCTCGCGGGACTGATCGGATCGCGCGCCGGACGCAAACATGTACGGGCCCTGTGGCATCAGCGCAGCCAGATGCTCGACCAGCTCGCCGACCCCCGAGCCTGTGCGGGCGGAGATCGGAAACACCTCGGCGCCCGGCTCGAGCTCGGCAGCCTGCTCGAGTGCGCCCAGCAGCGACGCCCGCGAGAGCCGGTCGGCCTTGTTGAGCGCAATCGTCACGGGCTTGCCCGCAGCCAGCCAGCGCACTCGCGATGTAGCGGTCGCCGGGCCCGACGCCCTGCTCGGCGTTGAGCATCAAGAGCGTCGCGTCGGCGCCGTCGAGCTCCTGCTGGACGCGCCGCGCCATGCGCGACGTCGAGCACGTCGCGCGGGCGCTGCACGCCGGGCAGGTCGACCAGCACGATCTGACAGTCGCCGTGTTCGTGCACGCCGCGGATCGCGCGCCTGGTGGTCTGCGGGCGGTCGGAGACGATCGCCACCTTCTCGCCGACCACCGCGTTCACGAACGTCGACTTGCCGACATTGGGCCTGCCGGCCAGCGCGACGAAGCCGCTGCGCGTCACCCACCCGCTCCAGCGAGCAGCTCGCGCTGGAGCGCCAGCATCTCGCCATCGTCGCTCTCGTGGTCCATGCCAAGCAGGTGCAGCATCCCGTGGACGACCGCCTCGCGCACATCGGCGGTGTGCTCGGGGCAGATGACGACGTCGCCGAGCTCGTGCGGGAACGTGGGCTGCACACCGTCGATCGGGAAAGACAGCACATCCGTGGCGCACGGGTTTGCCGCGGTGCTCGCCGTTGAGCTCGGCGATGCGCGCGGACATCGACGAACTCGATCGCCACGTGCGCCTGCTCGATGCCCATGCGCGCAGCCGCGCCACGCACAGTCGCCGCATCTCGCTCGAACGACGGCGCCTCGGGGGCCAGCCCGGCGCCGAACACCTCGACGTCGATCATCGGCGATCAGACGCTGCGGACCGCCGCGCGCGCCCCGTCTCCGCCCGCACGGGCGCGTCGCGCTGGGAGTGCTCGTCATAGGCCTCGACGATCCGCTGGACGAGCTTGTGGCGTACGACGTCCTCGGCGCCGAAGCGAATGAACTCGATGCCCTCGACCTCGTCGAGGACCTCGCCGACGGCGATCAGGCCCGACTGCTGCTCGCGCGGCAGATCCACCTGTGTCACGTCCCCCGTCACCACCATCCGCGAGCCGAAGCCCAGACGCGTGAGGAACATCTTCATCTGCTCCGGAGTCGTGTTCTGGGCCTCGTCGAGGATCACGAACGAGTCGTTGAGCGTGCGGCCGCGCATGAACGCGAGCGGGGCGATCTCGATCACGCCCCGCTCGATGTGCTGTGAGACCTTCTCTGGGTCGAGCATGTCGTGCAGGGCATCGAACAGCGGACGCAGGTAGGGGTCGACCTTCGCCATCAGATCGCCCGGCAGGAACCCCAGGCGCTCGCCCGCCTCGACCGCGGGCCGCGTGAGGATGATGCGGTTGACCTCGTGGCGCGAGAGCGCCGCCGCAGCCATCGCCACCGCCAGGAACGTCTTGCCGGTGCCCGCGGGCCCGACGCCGAACGTGATCGTGTTCTCGCGCACCGAGTCGACGTAGCGCTTCTGGTTGACCGTGTTCGGGGCAACGCGCAGGCCGCGATGGCGCCACACGACATCCTCCAGCACCCGCGCGGGCGATTCGTGCGCGTCGAGCGCGCCGGTGACCGCCGTGATCGTGCCCGGCCCGATCTGATGGCCGCGCGTGATCAACTCCGACAGCTCACGTACGACGCGTTCGCCCGCAAGCGTCTCGCTCTCCTCGCCGTCGAAGGTCAGCAGGTTGCCCGCGCAGGAACACCTTGCAGTCCAGATGCGCCTCCAGCGCCCGCAGCACGACATCCTGGCTGCCAGCCAGCTCGGCCGCGACGACGTTCGAGAGCTCGATCTGCGTCCTCATCCTTGGAGCGCCGCTCGCACGAGCTCGGAAACGCGCTTGCCGTCGGCGCGACCGTCGACCGCCGCCATCGCGCGCTTCATCGCTGTGCCCATGTCCTTGGCCGACTCGGCCCCACTCTCGCGCACAGCCTGCTCGACGAGCGCCGCCAGCTCCTCCTGCGAGAGCTCGGCCGGCAGGTAGGAGCCGATCAACTCCGCCTCGGACTCCTCGCCGCCCGCGAGATCGTCGCGGCCGCCCTCGCGAAACGCGCGCGCGGACTCCAGACGGCGCTTGCGCTCGCGCCGCAGCACCGCGAGCTCGTCCTCAGAGCCCTCCTTGGCTGCCTTCTGAAGCTCAGAGAGCACGAGCCTGAGCGCGCCCACGCGGTCCTTCTCGCCAGCGCGCATCGCTCCCTGTACGTCCGCTTTGATCTGCTCGAGGATTGCCATCCGCAGACCAGGATACGCCGGTCTGAGGATCGCGCCGGCGCTTGGCAGGCGAGCGGCATCGGCGTGCCGCTAGGGTGCAGGCCGTGAACGACTCCCTGTACGCAAGCGCGCTCGCCCCGTTCCTCGCCGAGACAGAGCGCCTGCGCCCGGCGCAGGCGGAGGTGATCGACGCCCACACCCACCTGGGGCTGGACGAGGACGGGCGTTCGCTGACGCTGGAGCAGCTGCTCTCCCAGCTCGACCGTGCCGAGGCGCGCCGCGCGTGCGTGTTCCCGCTGCACGACCCCGAGCGCAGGCCCTCCTACAGCGTTCCCAACGACAGGGTGCTCGCTTGGGCGGCGCAGAGCGAGGGCAGGCTCACGCCCTTCTGCCGGCTTGACCCGACCGAAGGGCCGCTCGCGGAGGCCGAGCGCTGCCTCGCCGCCGGCGCACGCGGGATCAAGCTGCACCCACGGGCACAGGACTTCGTCTTCGACGGCGGTGACATGGACGACGTGTTCAAGCTTGCCGAAGCCGCCCAGGTGCCGATCCTGATCCACGCCGGCCGCGGCCTGCCGCCGCTCGCCGACGGGCTCGTCGATCTCGCCCTGCGCCATCCCGGCGCGGTTCTGATCCTGGCGCACGGCGCGATCTGCGACCAGGGCATCCTCACGACGCGCCTGGCCGACCATCCCGGGGTGCTGTACGACATGTCGTGCTTCTTCCCGCTCGACGTGATCGAGCTGTTCGCGCGCGTGCCGGCCGAGCGGATCGTGTTCGCGTCCGACCCGCCATACGGGCTGCCGGCGACGACGCTGTACATGGCGCTGCGGGTGGCGTGGAAAGCGGGCCTGGACGAGGCGACGACGAGAGCCGTGCTCGGCGACGACGATGGCTGCGCTGCTCGACGGTGAGGCCCTGCCGCCGGCAGGCCCCGTGCGGCGCGGCCCGACGATCGAGCTATCGGGGCGCCTGGCGCGCGTCTACGGGTACGCGAGCCTCGTCGGTCCGGCTCTCTTCGGCGGCGCGATCGAGCAGGCGCAGGCGATGCTCGATATGGCAATCGCCGCGTGCCGCGACCCGCAGCCGGGGGCCGTGGGCGACGCGCTCGAGACGATCGGCGCGGCGCTGAGCGCCGCCGGCACGCTGCTGCAGCACGAGGACGGCATACGCCCGGCGATCGACCTGGTCTATCGCGCGATCGTACGGGCGGCCACCGAGGTCCCCGACAGGACCTGAGCGCCCGCCACACGGCCGGCGCTCGGATGCAGCGCGCATGACATTCAACCAGCGGACAGCCACACAGCGGCCCATTCGCCGCGCGCGCGCCGCTCGCGCTCGCGCAGCTCGAGCCGGCGCGCGAACGCGCTGACGACCTCGTCGACCTCGTGCGTGAGGAGTCCCGCCGCGAGCAGGTGCAAGGGCGCGGAGGGCAGCGTGTCTGCGAGCTCCAAGAGCAACGGGCGCAGCAGGTTGGCGAGCAGCACCGGCGCCGATTGTGAGCCGCGGGTACCGTCGAGCCAGGGCAGCGCCTCGGCGCGCAGATCGAAACGGCGAATCTCGAGCTCGGCGCCGTTGACCGCCGCATTCTCGCGCGCGGCGTCGACGCTCTCCTGCTCGTGGTCGAGCCCGAGCACGGGCGCAAAGCCGAGTCCGGCGGCGGCGATCGCCAGCACGCCGGAGCCCGTGCCGACGTCCAGCAGCGCCCCGGACGGCCGCTCGCTTGCCGCCAGCTCGAGCAACAGCTCGAGGCACAGGCGCGTGCTCGCGTGAGCGCCCGTGCCGAACGCCTGCCCTGGATCGATCACTATCTCGCGCACCGCCTCCTGGCCGCCCGCCGCCGGCGCCTCCCACGGCGGGCGTACGTGCAGCGCGGGGATCGGCGGGCGCCGCGCGTCGTGCTGGTGCGGCGCGTCGATCAGCACCGGGCGATGGAACTGCCTCCAGCGTTCGTGCCAGTCGTCGGGGATCTCGCTGGTGGAGATCTCGACGAGCGCCTCGCCGGCGAGCGCGCGTACGTCCGGAAGCGCCGGCAGCTCGCCCGGGGCGCCGTAGACGGCGTACTCGACCGTGCCCGACTCGCCGCGTATCTCCTCCACGCCGGCTGGTGCGAGCTCCAAGAGCTCGGCAAGCACCAGCTCGGCCTGCTCGCCGCTGACGCGAACGGCGAGCCTGATCACGCCGCCTGGCTGCCCAGCGCGCGCCGCAGCTTCGCGAACACGGACTCCTGCGAGCGCAGGTTCTCATCGCTCAAGCTGTCGTTCAGACGCTCCATCAGCTCGCGCTGCTCGGGGCTCAGCCGGCGTGGCACGACGACGTTGACGACCACGCGCAGATCCCCACGCCGGCTGCGCCTGAGCGCGGGCATTCCCTGACCGCGCACGGTCAGCACCTCGCCCGGCTGTGTGCCGGCGGGCAGCTCGATCGACATCTCGCCCTCCAGCGTCGGCACCTCGAGCGTGCCGCCGAGCGCCGCAAGCGGCGCGGCGACATCGAGCGCGGTGATCAGGTTGTCGCCCTCGCGCACGAAACGGTCGTCTTCGCGCACGCGCACGACCACGTACAGATCGCCCAGCCGGCGCCCCCGCCTCGCCGGCGTGGCCGCGTTCGCTGAGACGAATGCGCTGACCCTCGGAGATGCCGGCGGGAACCTCCACCTCGAGCGTGCGCCTGCTCGTCACGCGCCCGCGCCCGCGACACTCCGCGCACGGCTGCGTCGGCACCCGCCCGTCGCCGTGACACTCCTCGCAGATCATCGTGCGCACCATCTGCCCGAGCAGCGTGCGCGTCACCGCCTGCAGTTGCCCCGCACCGCCGCAACGCTCGCACGTCTCGATCGGCGTGCCCGGCTCGGCGCCGTTGCCGTGGCAGTGCTCGCAGCGCTCAACCGCCTCGTAGGAGACCTCGACGGTGGCGCCGTTGGCCGCTTCGAGCAGGTCGATCTCGATCGCCACCGCGACGTCGCCTCCCTGCGCGGGGCCGCCGCGTCCCGATGGCGCCGCCGCCGAAGAACGCGTTGAACAGGTCGCTGATCGACCCGAAGCTGTCGAAGTTGGGCGCGTACCCTCCCGAGCGCAGACCATCGTGACCGTAGCGATCGTAGGTCGCCCGCCGCTCCGGGTCCGAGAGGATCTCGTTCGCCTCCGCCGCCTCCTTGAACTTCTCCTCGGCGTCAGGGTCGTGGGCGTTGACGTCGGGGTGCAGCTCCATCGCGAGCTGACGAAACGCCTTCTTGATGTCCTGTGCCGAGGCGTCGCGGCCGACGCCCAGCACCTCATACGGATCGCGTGGCATGCAGTCCGGTCAGTTCTCGGCGTAGGCGTCTTCGACGAAGCGCGAGAGCTGGTGCGCCGCCTCGCGAACCGTCGCGATCGCGCCCGCGTAGTCCATGCGCACCGGCCCGATCAGCGACACGGTCCCGAGCTTGCGCTGCGCCATCCCGTAACCGGTCGCGACCAGCGCCAGCGAGTGCATCGCCGGCAGCTCGTTCTCGTGGCCGATGCGAACGTAGACGCCCGGCTCGGCCAGCGCGGCGCGCAGCACGCTGCAGCAGCGCCACGCGCCGCTCGAGCAGGTCGATCAGCTCGTTGACCCGCGTCGTGTCTTCGATCTGGCCGGCCTCGAACAGCCGCGCGGTGCCCTCCACGTACAGCGAGTCCTCGCCCTCGCACGGCGAGCTCGCCGAACGCCGGCACGAAGCGCGCGAGGAACGCCAGCTCCGTGGCCGAGAGGCTCGGGTCGACCAGGCGCTGCTGGAGCATGCGGGCGCCGAGGCCGAGGCCGACGAGCCGCTCGTTCAGGTACTCGGCCGGCCCACGCCACGAGGCCTGGGTCGACCGCGCGATCGAACGTCGCGAACAGCTTCGAGACGTTCCCGGCGGAGGTGATGATCACGACCAGCACGACCTGCGGCTGCAGCGCGAGCACCTCGACGTGGCGGATCGTCGCCGTGTTCATCGACGGCGCGGAGACGACCGCGAGCAGGTTCGTCATCTGCGAGAGCGTCTCGGTCGTCGTGCGCATCGCCTCCTCCACCTCGCGGCGAATCAGCGACAGCTCGAGGCGCTGCGTGGCGCCGTAGCGCGCGTGCCCGGAGCTGAGCAGGCGATCGACGACGTAGCGGTGGCCGGCGTCGGTGGGCACGCGGCCGGCCGAGACGTGGGGATGGGCGAGCAGGCCGTACTCCTCGAGCAGCGCGAGCTCGTTGCGCACCGTCGAGGGCCCGCAGTCGAGATCACCGTCGGCGACGATCGAGCGCGAGGCGACCGGCTGCCCGGTCCGCAGGTAGTCGTCGACCACCTTGCACAGAATGCGCTCCTGGCGCGGGCTCAGCATGGATTTGATTGTAGGCGCCGCGCTGGCGCCGCCGTCGAGCCTGCGCCGTCCTAGAGCTCGAGCTCGGCCTCCGCGTTGCGGATGATCTGCTTGCCGTCCTGCTCGGCGACGGTGTCGATCAGCGCACGCCCGTCGGCCAGCTCGCGCACCGTGCCGCTGACGACGACCTCCTGCTCGGGCACGCCCATGCCGCGGAACTGCACGGACAGGCGCTTGAGGTGCTCCGGGCCGCCCGCCGCCTCGGTCTGCGCGCGCGCCACCTGGGCCATCGTCCACAGCCCGTGCAGGATCCGCCCCGGCAGCCCGACGGCGCGCGCGAACTCCTCGTCGACGTGGATCGGGTTGAAGTCGCCCGAAGCGCCCGCGTAGCGGACCGTCAGGTACTTGTCGGGCGTGACCCGCACCTCGGGGATCTGCTCGCCTGCTTGGAGCTCTGCCATCGCGATCACACTCCTCGCACGATGTTCGTCCACGTTCCGCGGCAGACCTGCTCGCCGCGCTGGTTGGTGGAGATCGACTCGAACACGTAGTAGCCGCGTCCGTCGTCTTCGGAGATGTCCTTGACGCTCGCCGTCGTCGTGATCTCATCGCCGGCGACGACCGGCGGTCCCCACACGAACTCCTGGCCGCCGTGGACCATCATCGCGAAGTTGAGCTCGATCTCGGGATCGAAGATCGGCGGCCCGACCGACGGCGCGCTGTAGACGACCGCGAACATCGGCGGCGCGACGACGTCGGCGTAGCCCGCCGCGCGCGCGGCCTCGACGTCGAGGTGCAGCGGGTTGGTCTCGCCCACGGCGCGGGCGTACTCCCTGATCTTCTCGCGGCCCACCGCGTACACCACGGGCTCGTAGGTCTTGCCGATCGCTTTCGTGTTGACTGGCATCCGAGGAGGGCTCCTTGCGTGGACGGGGCTCGTCTGGGCTGTGACTGCGGCGCGCCAGTTTACGCCCAGCACGCCTGGAGATGCCTCCACGCCCCCGGGTCGGATCTCGCGACCCGATCCGTTAAACGCGAAAAGGCCCCGGGGCCGACGGTGGGGAGCGCTGTCTCGCTCGCCCCCGCCGTCGACCCTCGCCACGGGCGCTATCGGCTCGCGCCGTGGCCGGGACCAAGCGCGCCTCTAGAAGAGATCGTCCTCCTCGACGCCCACGCCGACGCCGACCAGCTCGCGGCCGCTCCTCTCGCGCTCCGCATCCTCACCGTCGCCGCCGTCACTCAGCTCGCCCGCTCGGCCTCGAGCTGTGGGCGCTCGGCCGGGCTGTCGAGGAACTGGACGGTGTCGGCGACGATGCTCACCGCCTGGCGGCGCTCCTGCTCGGCGGTCTCCCACTCGCGCCACTCCAGCCGGCCGTCGATCGCCACGCGGCTGCCACGATGCATGTAGCGGCTGACGCTCTCGCCGGGCGCGCCGTAGACGCTCACATCGAAGTAATTGGGACGCTCGATCAGCTCGCCGTCGGCGTCCCGGTGGCTCGAGTTGCACGCGATGCGCAGGCCGCACACGCTCGTCCCTGAGGGCAGTGCGCGCAGCTCGGGGTCACGGGTCAGACGTCCGACCAGCACTACGCGGTTGATGGTGAAGTAGGACATGTGATCGGTCTCCATTGCTAGATGGTTGACCCCCCACCGCCAAGCTACGCATCGCTTGGGACGGTACTCGCGGCCGGCGCGCTCGAGGGCTCCTCCACGGCGATCGAGCGCGTCGAGCCCCACGACCGCGATCCGCTCGCCGGCCTGCGCTCGCTCGATCGCTCGCGCCAGCGGGCCCTGGACTCGGCTCTGCGGCGAGGTAGAGCGCGCCCGCGACGCAGCGACAACGCGCCCATGCCCTGCAGATCTCGAGCAGTCGCTGCGGAGCCTTGACGGTCAGCTCGACCTCGACCGCCACCGGCAGCTGCTCGACGGATCCATCCGGCCATAGCACCAGGTCGGGCCGGTGAAGCAACCGAGCGCCACCCGGGTCCGTGGCCGAGGCGGGCGCTTGCCAGCGCTTCGCCGGCTTCGCGCTCGTCGCGGCGCAGCTCTCGCTCGCCCACGACCCGGTGATCGGGATAGGCCCGCTCCAAGGCCGCCGCAACGCGAGCGCACTCGATCGCGTGCGGAGCGTTCGCGACGCTCACGCGGCAGGGCTCAAGGCCGCGTAGACCCGACGCACGCATCCGCCGCGCGTGTCGCCGTGTACAGCGCCGGCCCCCCAGCGAGCACGCGCCGGCCGCGGAGCAGACCGGCGCGCTCGGCGGCGATCAGGCGGGACGCGCGCCGAGGCGAGCGTCCAACCGCCATGCTGTGCGAGCGCCTCCGGCGTGACGGCGCCGAAGCGCACCGTCCAGCGCAGGATCGCCAGACTGCTCGGGGGAGTGTGTGTTCCTTGCTCGGACCATTTCGGTCCTCCTTTCTGTCGTTTATCGAGGCAACTGCGATCGCGCGGGCGCGGCCTGCTGGTGGCGGGCCGCCCGCGCGAAGCGTCCACTGCTGAGCGGCGCGCGATCAGCGACCGCGCGCCGGCGAGAACATGTGCGCGACGCGCGCGCTGCGCGCCATCGCCGAGCACCAGTACCGCGGCCCAGCCGCGCCCGAGACTCATCACCCGATCCGGGTCGAGCATCGGCGTAGCGAGTCCTCGTGCGCGTGCTCCTGCCCTCGCTGTGGCGCGCGACCTTCCACGCGCCCTGCGTGCCCGCCACGCTCGCGATCAGCTCGGCGGAGCCCGGAACCACCTGACGGTGAGCGATCAGTACAGACAGGTTTCCCAGCACCTGCTCGAGCAGCCGCTCGCCGCCGGGCGGGCGCAGATCGGAGAGCTCCTGCGTACCCAGCAGCAGACTGAACCCGGCCGAGCGGGCCCGGCCGAACAGCCGCACGACCTGCTCGGCGGCGATCGGCCGAGAACTCGTCGATCACCACCAGTGTCGGCACAGGCGCTCGCTGCAGAGACGCCAGCGGTCGTCTGCAGGTCCTGCACGATCGCCGCGCCGAGCATCGCGCTCAGCAGCGGCCGACTGTCGGACTCGAGGCTGAAGTACACGACCGCCCGCCTGCGCACGGCGCTCAGCAGATCGAACTCGCTCGACACCGGCCGTACTGCGGATCCAGCCAGCGCCCGACGTCGGACTCGGCCAGGATCGCCGAGTCGGTCCCGCACTCCCGCCAGCTCGCTGCTGCTGTCGAGAGGAGAGCGAATCCAGGTAGGCGAAGGTCGCGCGAGCCTCGGCCTCGGGCACCTCGCGGGCGAGCGCCTCCAGCCGCGCAGGCTCGAGGTGCTCCGACGATCGCGCCGAGGCTGACCTGCGCGCCGGCCTCGTGCAGCGTCCCGACGACGTGACCGAGATAGCGCTGTGCCTGGCGCAGGTAGTGCGGCTCGGTGAAGCGCTCGCCGGCCAGAGCCTTGTCGGCGATCTCGCTCGCACCGCCCTGTGCGTACGGGTTGTAGACGCTGTGACCATCGGGCGTCCATTCGAGATATTGCCTTCCCGCCGCCAGTGCGGCGCGGCGCAGCTGCTCGCGCATCCCGGCGTCGCCCTTGGGATCGACCACGATCGCGCCCATCCCGTTGGTCGATCGCGCGCGCTGCGATCCAGCGTCTGCGTGACCGTCTTACCGGAGCCGGTGGCGCCCACCACAAGCGTGTGCGCCCCCGCTCCGTCTGCGCCGAACGGGACCGACACCTCACGACGGCTCTCGTCGAGCCCCAGCACCAGTCGTTGCCCATGGAGCCATCGCTCGCCGCCGCGACGCGCGCGAATGCGCGGCCCCGCCGCTGCCACGAGCAGGCGCAGGAGATCCAGCGGACGGCTTCGGTCGAGCCGCAAGCTCCGCCAGATCCGCGCCGGCTTCGACGTCTTCGCGGTGCCAGCGCCGACCGCGGACGCTGGCCAGCAGCGCCGCTAGCGCCAACGTCGACGTGAGGCCAGCCGAACAGCGGCCGCACGAGCACGACCAGCGCCAGCGCGCCGGCTGCCCAGCTCCAGTGCAGATGCCAGCTGCGCATCAGCCTCGCACGGCGAGCATCCCAGCACGATCCCGAGCGCGCAGTGAACGCTCGCCGAGAACAGCCAGTGGGGAGTTCAGCGACGACCGCATGGGATCGACCGGCGCTTTCGGGAACTGCGTTCGAGGGCATCGCGCCACTCCCTTCCCGGGCCGGCGCGATGCGCCAGGCCCGCTCGTGGCCGGCCCAGCCGGCCGGATGGTTAACGGACCGACGGCGAGCCTCGGAGGCCCGCCATCGGGGAGTGCTGCGTGTCTTGCATGCCGAGCTGCATCGAGCCCGTCAGGGGTTGTGCATGGCGGGCTCTGCGGCCCGATCAAGTTCGCGTTCCGTCGCCCGTCGCGCCGGCTCAGATCAGCCGGTAGCCGACACCCCAGACGCTGATCACCCAGCGCCGGCGTCATCGTGGGGCGAGCTTGCGCCGCAGCCGGCTCGCGTGGCTGTCGAGCGTCCGCGTCGAGCCGCCCGAGCGGTATTCCCACACGGCGCGCAGAAGCTCGTCCCTGGCGAACACCCGCTCGGGCTCGCGTGCCAGGTGCACGAGCAGCTCGAACTCCATCCGGCGAAGGCTCACGCCGCGGCCCTCCACGCGTGACCGCGTGGGCTTCGCGTGTCGATCGTCAGCGGCCCGACCTCGATCAGGCGCGTCGGGCTCGAGCGCGCTTGCGCTGCGGCGCAGGATCGCCCGCAGGCGCGCCCTCAGCTCGAGGTAGGTGGCCGGTCTGGCCAGGAAATCGTCGGCGCCCGCTTCGAACGCCCGTAGCATGTCGAGCTCGCGCGCTCCTGGGGCCGACGACGATCGCCGGCAGCGCTCGGTCCCAGGGCGCGCCGGCATGACCCGGCTGGCGTATCTCCTCGAGCAGCTCCGAGCGCACCGCGCTGGCGAGTCCAGCCAGCCGAGCACGGCGAGCTTCGGGGCGCTGGCGCTCGCGAGGATCCGGGCGTGCTCGGCGCTGCGGGCCAGCTCGACGCTGAAGCCGTCGGCAGCGAGCTGCTCGGCGATCGCCTGACCGAGCTGTCGATCGGACTCGACCACGAGAATCGGCCCGCGATGCTCGGCGCTCATCAGAGCTCGACCTCGCGCGGACTGATCCCAGGCCGCTGCGCGCGATCAGCGCCGAGCACGTCGCTGTGGATCCACGGCGTGGGCGTGCTCTGGCCGCCCTCCGGCAGCAGCCCGAGACGCCGCGGCCAGCCAGCTCGTCTCGCCGCTCTCGTTGCCGCTGCGGTCGCGCTTGACGCGCCCGCAGCGGATCGCGATCTCGCTCATGCTCAGCTCCTGCGCTCGACCGTCGCGAGCACCAGCTTCGCGCAGCGCGCCGGTTGAGCACGATCGGGCTCTCCTGCACGCGGGCGAGCTCGCGCCCGAGCACGGTCGTCGAGACCTCACCGCATGCGGTGCGCGCGACAAGCGCCCGCAGCGTGAGCGCGCGCACCGGCTCGTAGCTCTCGAGCGACGGCGATCG
Source organism: uncultured Solirubrobacteraceae bacterium (assembly GCA_963826985.1). GTDB lineage: Bacteria > Actinomycetota > Thermoleophilia > Solirubrobacterales > Solirubrobacteraceae > Palsa-744. The sequence continues at coordinate 386,523 of CAWGYW010000002.1, read as the reverse complement.
CCTCGCGCACGCTCACCGGCTCGCCGGCAGGGATGCTGCGTGCCCGCGGCGCCGGCACCAGCGCAGCTCGGGGATCGACATCCCGCGCTCGCACGAGCTCGAGGCGGTAGCGAGCGACCGAGCCGATCGACGGGCTCGCTCCTCGGCGCTCGGCAGGCACTCGGCGTCGCGTCTCGGGCTGGTCGGCGAACGGCGCGCAGCGCTGGGTCCTCGGCGGTCAGCAGGGCCGGCAGCGGCCGTCGCGAGTCGCAGCGTCCGCGCGAGATAGCCCGCACAGACGAGTGCCGCGTTCTCCGCCGGCTCGTCGGCCGCCAGATGTGCCACCGACGCGCAGTCCTCCGAGCGTGCGCGACTCGCGGTCGACGACCGAGCACGCTTCCCGCTGCGCCGCGGCGCGCGAGCACCTCGCGCGCAGCGGCCGCGCGTCGGTGTAGCGGCCGAGCAGCGCTGCTCGCGGCCGCTGCGCGCGGCCTGCGCGCGGGCTCGACGTCCGGCGCGCAGACGGGACGGTGCGCGGCGCTGCGCCGGCGGCTCGGTTGGGCGGCGGTGGACGGGGGGTGCGGCGTCATGGCTGTCTCCTGCAGTTCCGGTGGCTGCCACGGAGCTCTGCGCCGGGGTCGTGTCGGCGGCTTGTAGGAGCCGCGAGACGCGCCGTCAAGCGGCCGAGCCAGGGGCGCGGGTCTGCCGGAGCGAGCCGAGAACCCTTCGGGTTCTCGGATCTGCCGTCCGGCGCCGGCGTGCCGAGAGAAGCTGGCGCGACTGGGCTCTGTCTGCTCGATCGCCCGCTGGTGCGAGCTGCGGAACGACTCGGCGATGGCGCCGTATGGCTCGGTGGAACGAGAGAAGGCGGAGGGAGAAGGCGACTTGGAGCGGGCGCGCAGCGACTGCGGTCGCGATCCGCGAGCGGCGGGAGCGCGCGCCGCCGCGCGGCGTAGCCCGTCCCGCGTCGACGCGCGTTTCGGCTTGCGCTGCGCGACTGCGCCGGCACGTGAGCGCAGTCGGGCCCCGGATCGGGCGAGGGCGACTGCGGGCTGGGATGCCGTCTGTGGTGGCGACTGCGCTGAGCGGCGGCGCGACGGCGCTTATGCACAGGCGACTGCGCGAGCGCCGGCGCGCCGGATTCAGCGGGCGTCGAGCATCTCGCGCTGCTCCACCGTGGCCGCTCCCAGCCCGCGGATCGCCGTGGGCCGCGCGTCACGCGAACCGCTGGGGGCAGATGCGGTACGCCGTAGGCGTGCAGGAGACCCTCGTGCACATCGCGCTCGGCGACGAACAGGATCCGCTCCCTGCCCGGGTACTCCCAATCGAACGGATACTCGCCCGCGTAGGCGCGGCACGGCCCGCAGCACCGGGTCGGCGCGCCTGGCGCACTCGCGCGCTCGGCGACGATCGCGGCAGACGAACACGACGAGCGGCACGGCCTCCGCCCGCCGACCGTAACGGTCGATGTGCAGCGACCAGCCCGCCAAGAAGTGGTCGTAGCGCTCGAGCTTGCGCGCGGCTCGGCCGCACGCGCAGCGGTCGTCGAACTCCACGATCACGTCATCCGGTCGCGGCGTGCGCCGCGCCAGCATCTCGATGATCGCGTCTGGGCGCATCGTCTCGAACCGCTCCACCTCGACCTGCCGGCCCGCCGCATCGCCCGCAGGAAGTCGTGCGGCGTCCGTCCTCCGGGGAGACGCAGATCGCTGGGCGCGAGCCCACGCGCGCGCGTCGCCCGACGCGCGGGTGGGCGGCGAGAGCACCGCCTCTCCGGCCCGCGCAGCTTCGCTCGGAGCCGCCCAGCGCCGCGCCGAGCGCCAACGACCAGCCCGCGACGTGGACATCGTGGCGCGCCGGCGCAGTCTTGCTCGGGCGTGGCGCCGGAGTCCGCGCGCGAGGCGCCGGCCGAAGCGTCGGGCGACCCCGCGTCGCGCGGCGCAGCGACGATCGTTCTCCGCCAAGATCCGCAAGCCCGCAGCGGCGATCACGTAGCACATGGGTATCCCGCCGCCGTCGCGACGATGGAACTGGAAGCGCTGCACGAGGCCCGCGTCTGACAGGCGCTTGAGGCGCCGCTGCGTGGTCGTGCCGGCGCGCCCCGGATTGAAGCGACGATGTAGCTGGCTGGTGAGCACGTGGCGCATCGCTGCGACCAGCTCGAGCATCTCGAGGTCCAGACGGTCGGGCTCGAGCGCACGCATGCGGATTCGACTCGGCCTTGCCCAGCGGACGCTGTGGGCGCCGTCCAGCTCGACGAGCTCGCGGTAGCTCTCGGCGGGGATCGGCGGGAGCGGGCGCGCCGAGCGGGCGCTGAGCTCGCGACGGCCGACTCGACGTCCCGCCGCGGGCGCGGCGTCGGATCGCGCCCTGCCTCGCTGCCTCGGGGCTCTGAGCCGGCCGTGTGGCGTTCTCGGCTCTGCGCGGCGGCGATCCCAGTGTGGCTGGCTCAGATCGCTGCGGTGCTGTCCGCCGCGCTCGCGCTGACGGGCCGCGTGGAGCGCGATCCGCTCGCGGTCCACCTTCAGCGGGATCGTCTCGGCGATGAACGGCAGCTGGCGGCCCTCCGAGGTGACCCAGCTCACGATCGCGTGGTGCTTGGGCAGGTGCAGCCGCACGTCGGGATGACCGAGGCTCGAGAGCCGCTCGATACCCGGACGGATGGTGTCGGAGAACTCCGCCATCGTCAGCGAGACCGCGTCTCGCGCGTCGCGCGCCGAGGCGGTCGCGAAGTACACGCGGTGGGCGAACAGCGCGTCGAGCTGGTCGCGGATCTCGCGCTCGGTCCACTGCGCGTCCGCCTGCCAGCAGGCGACCGTCTCGAGGCCCGCCGATCGCTTGAGCGCCATCGTCTCGGCGAAGCCACGGTTGATGACCAGCGGCGCCTCGTCGACCTTGAGCGCCACGGCCATCCGGCGCTCGGCCGGCACGAGGTCCTGTTGGCGGGCCAGGGCGGCATCGAGCATGCCCACGAGCAGCTGCATCAGCACGGAGGTGTTCCCCGCCCCCATCGCGCCGAGCGCGCCCTTGACGACGAGCACCTCCCCGCCGGCGATCACGCGATCGAAGTCCAGCCGCAGCGAGTCGTTCAGCAGGACTCGCTTGATCGATGGTGAGTTCAGCAACCGTGCGAGCTTGTTCACGGGGGCATCGAGCTTGGCGGTGGTTGTGCTGCGCGCGTCCGCCAATTGAGCGCTCAACTCCTGGGTGAAGAACTCAGATATCTCCTTGAACTCAGGGAGCACCCTCACGCGGGCGCCGACGCTGCTGCGATAGGCATAGCCGTCCTCTCCGACCGACAGCAGCCGGGCTGCGTCCCACAACGTCGAGTCGCGGTCGTAGGCGAGCACCGCGATGATGGCGTTTCGCAGGTACCGATCGGACGACGCCCGGATGTCGGCATCGGTGAACAAGTTCTTGAGCGCGGCGACGACGTAGTCGGCGATCACGTCCGCCGGCGCGTCCACGGCGAGTGGGTTGAAGCCACATGTCGGGTGAGCAAGGTCGAGCAGCGTGCACGTGCGCTCCGCTGGCACGACGCTCACGGCGGCATCGGCTGCGTCGCCCTTGGGATCGAGCACGATCACCGCACAGCGATCGCGGCGAAGGTCCTCGGCGATGGTGGCGACCAGGAAGCTGGACTTACCCTGCTCAACCGTGCCCGGCACGGCGGTGTTCTGCTTGCGCAGCTCGACGTGGATCGAGACCGCCCCGAGGGCATCGCGCAGGGTGCCGTGCCCGTCCAGCGGTCGGGAGATGGCGGGTGGCGCCGGCGCCAGCGGCACGCCGCTGCGCGCGAATGGAACCGTGAGGTAGTCGACGGACGGCAGCTGCCAGATCGGCGCCAGCTCGCCCGACGCGAACACGCCCCTGCTGAACGACGGCAGCGGGTTGCCCTCACCACGCTGCACGCGCCGCGCGTAGAGCCCGAGCAGCCCGTGGCGCACGGCGGTGCCGCGCTCCACGAGTCGGTTCTCGGCTCCCTCGGCGCGCAGCTCGGCCGCGATTCGCTCACAGACGCCGCGATCTGGAGCGACTATGCGCAGGTCGACGAAGAACAGCGGTTTGTGTTGCACCTCCAGGCCGCCGCGGAGCTCGGCGTCCTCGACCAGCGAGCGATCCCGCACGATCAGGTGCTCTCTGCGCTCGCGCGACAGACGCGCCTCGTGACGCTTGTAGAGGTGCTTGGCGAACGCCTCGAACAGTGCGGGCGTCGGCGTCATCGCGATCTGCACGAACGCTGGCTGCCCGCATGCCGCCATCGTCGTCAGGAGCCGGTTGACCGGCGGCTCGGCCCTCCGCTCGAAGTCCTCGATCGCCTTCACGCGCTTGATGAACTCCGCGTGCTTCTTCAGGCGCAGCACCGCGGGCGGCACACCGAGCTGGTGCTCGAGGCGACGCAGCCTGCAGTTTGGATAGGTGGCCTGCAAGCTGGCCTCGACCATCGGCTCGTGCCCCGCGGGGCACGAGATCGCCAGCCACGCCGAGTGCCGTGTGCCACCCGTGTGGTGGATCTCCAGCGACAGCGACGGCTGACCGAGCAGCAGCCGTCGCCACCAGCGCCGCAACAGGCGCTTGTGCAGCGCCCCGAACATCGCCACGCCGGCCTCGATCTCGGCGCGGTCGGCGCGATAGACCTCCACCTGAAGCCGCACGTAGCGACGTCGATGACGGGCATGCAGGCGCGATACGGCCACCGGTAGCGCAAGCGCGAGCGCCACCAAAGCGAGCAGCCGCACGAAGGGCAGATCGAGGGCGGGCGACCAGCTCCAGATCGCCGTGGCCCACCGCAGGAAGACGTCGGTAACGGCGCTCAGCTGAAATCGGCCCGCGTTCGCATCCCCCCGCAGCACCCTGCCGGGCCCGCCGTCGATGAACCACACGAGCAGCGCGAAGCCCGCCACGATCGCGAGCACGCCCAGCAGCCGCCACAGCAGGAATCGAAGCACCTGCCCCCCTCTCCGACGGGGGACGCAGGGCGGGACGTCGGGCGTCTATGCGTTCAGAACCTGTTTCAAAATGAGGGTGCGGCTGGGGCGTTGCTGGACCAAGCTGGGCGACGCGGGCTGGCGAAGCCCGTGCTGGTGGCACGGGCAAGACGGCACGTGGCGACCCAGCGCCGCGTACCAGGGACGCACCCAGGCGTGCATCTCATTTTGAAACAGGTTCTTAGCGCGGGCGCGTCGCTCGCTCCACCTGCGCGCCTCGCGCCGTCAGATGCCACGCGTTCGCGGCTCCCTTCTCCTGCCCCTCACCGAGGTTCTCCACCAGCTTCAGTCGGGCCAGTCGGTTCAGGAGCTTGGAGATCTGGCCCTGGTCGACGATGCCAGATCCTTCGGCGATCTCGCGGTTGCTCGCCCCAGGGTGCTCGGCGATGACCATCAGGACGCGTACGGTCCTGTAGGTCAGGCGCATGTTCAAGCCTTCCAGCGGATCCTTGTGCCGAGTGAGCGTCCGCGCGCGTCCATCGCTTGGGATCTCGAGCGGCGGCCGGCTCAGCTCCCTGCCCGCCGCGCGCGCGCCCAGATAGGGGAGCACGATCATGCTCATCAGCGGACCGAGCAGATCCGTGAGCGGCTGACCGCCGCTTTCGAGCACGCGTGTGTGCAGCACCGCGAAGATCGCGCCGACCACGCCTTCGGCGGTGACCTCCGGCGGTTCGCGCCCGGCGGTTGTGGCCGCCCGGCCGCGATCGATGATCTCCGCCAGTTCGTCGAGCACCCTCGCGCGACGGTCGAGGACGCGCTCGCCTGCTCCCAGCGCCTCGACGATGCAGAGCTTCGCGAGTCCGGGCTCCTCGTCCATGAACATCAGCAGCCTCGCCAGCGCGGCACGAACGCCATCGCGCCAGCTGGGCTCTGCCTCGTACGCCTCCTGCGCGATCAGCCGCGCCTGGCCCAGCGCCTGCTCAAACGCCGCCAGGAAGCAATCCTCGCGGTCCGTGAAGACGTCGTAGAAGGTCTTGCGCGAAACCCTCGCACGGCTGATCACCTGCGCGACGGTCATGCGTGCGTAGCCGACGTCCTCGACCGCCTCGACAGCGGCTGCGAGCATGCGGCTGCGCTGAATCTGAGTGACCTGCCCGCGCGGGAGCCCTCCGGGGCCCGGGCGCAACCGCGGTGTCGCGGTGCGTGTCTTGTACATAACAGTCATGTCTACCCCGCTAGTCATCCGTTTCGCCAGTAATAGTGAACACTTGGAGCCGTTCGAGCCAGGGCGCCCGACCGGACTCCGCTTACGAGCAGGCCGAAAGCCCACTTGTCCGTATACATAAGAGTCACCGGTCTAGACCCTTAAGTCGAGAGGCGTCTCCGACTTTTTCCCGCTGATTCGAACGCCCTTCCGTAGGTTCAATCGGGGTTGACCCCGGTGGCCAGGTCTCAAGCCCATCATCGAGGACTCCACGGAGTCCATTATTCAGAAGATCTCAATGCGTGGAGCTTAGCCTAGCTCCGGTGCAGGACGTCGCCAGATGACGCCGCGGCAGCGGCCCACGACCCGCGCTTACGGACGCTACGCTTACTCGATGCACGAGCGACGAGGCAGCGGGTTGTTCGGCGTGCCCGCGATGATCGCCGTGCTGGTGATCATCGCGATCGTCCCCAACGTCTATGGCGTCGGCGGCGTGTTGATCGCCGTCGTTGCCGCGCTCGTTGCATTCCTGATCATCGGCGCGGCGATGTCGCTTGCCAACAAATCCTGACGACGACGCGAGACTGACTCCGCTCGGGTCACGAGAGGCCAAAGCCCCGTCGAGGTGGGGCCGGGGCCGATCCAGTACCGCTACCGGGATTCGAACCCGGGTTTCCGCCATGAGAGGGCGGCGTCCTAGTCCCCTGGACGATAGCGGCGCGAAGTCGCTCGGCCACGAGGCTAGCAAAGCCCGCGCGATGCTCGTCGGGTAGAGGCGGCCGAGCGGTCACGCACGACCCGTCTCGGGCTCCGCGCGACCCCGCCTCCTACGGCCAGATCCCGCTCCCCCCGCGCGTCTGCGATATCTTCGCCTCCCCACGCGGATGTGGCGGAATTGGTAGACGCGCACGGTTCAGGTCCGTGTCTGGGAAACCAGGTGGAGGTTCGAGTCCTCTCATCCGCATCGCAAGAAAGCGCTGCTTAGCGGGGCTTTTTTGATGCCCGCGTAGTTGCGTCCCATCTCGGAGCTACCGTACATGTTGTTGCCAGTGGCAACGTCGTACAATTCTCCGTACATCGTCGAGGCGATCTGGCCGTGGAGGAAGGATGAGCTACAGGCTTGTGCAGGGCCGACACGAAGTGCGCTGGCGCGACAGCTCGGGCCGGCATCGCGCCAAGCGCTTCCGCGACGAGGATGCGGCAAGGGAGTTCGACGAGTCCATTCACGATCACGACGTCCCGGAGCGCAGCAAAACCAGACGACACGGGCAGAGTGGCGGCGTCTATCCGTACGAGACTTCGTCGGGCACGAAGTGGCGGTACGTGGCCCGGCGCTCGGACGGCACGGCCACCAGCAAGCGGGGCTTCTCGAGCGAGTCGGCTGCGCGTACGGCGCGGCGCCGGATCACCGAGCGCAAGGAGCGCGGCGAGGTGCTCCACACCAAGCGTACGTTTGGGACCTGGTGGGAGGCGTGGCTTCGTCAGCGCAAGCCGTATCTCGAGCCGAATTCCTGGAGGGCCTATGAGGTCGATGGCCGCAAGCGTCTGTTGCCGGAGTTCGAGTCGATCCGTCTGGACAGGCTCGACCCAGAAGTGGTTCGGACGTGGATGGTCGATCAGGCTGAGAGCGTTGAAGCCGGTGAGGTCGCTGCGAAGACGATCAACAACACGCTCGGCACGTTGGTGGTGTGTCTGAACGCTGCGGTCAAGGACCGCGTTATCGCGAGCAACCCGGCGCTTGGGATCGAGCGCCTGCCTGCTGCCCATATCGAGCACGACTACCTGCGCTTGCACGAGATCCCGCTCTACCTGGATGCCTGCCTGGAGGTCTACCGGCCGCTCGCGGAGGTACTGGTACACGCGGGCTTGCGTATCTCTGAGGCGATCGACTTGCAGATCGCCGATCTCGAGCTCGAGGAGACGGGCGGGTTCATAGTCGTCTATCGCTCCCACAAGAAGACGCGAACACGGACGACCGCTAGTGGATCGACCAAGGGCGACAGGTTCCGCAGCGTGGAGATCGGTCCCGGCTTGAGCCGCACGCTGCGAGAGCAGCTTGCACGGCGAGCGGAGATGGCCAGCGGCGAGCAGAAGAACGCGCCGCTGTTCGTGATGCCGGTGCGGACGCGCAAAGCCGATCGGGGTCGTTGGGCGAGCGCCGGTGAGCCCGAGCGCTTTGACCGCAACACCGTCTCCCAGGAATGGCACAAGATCGCCTTGCAGGAGGCCGCGCTACGGGACATGCCGCTGCACTCGCTTCGCCATACCGCCGCGGCCGCGTGGCTGGCTGGCGGCAACTCGTTGATGTATGTGCAGCGTCAACTGGGGCATGCCGATATCGGGATGACGGAGCGCTACTACGGTCACTTGGAGCGGCACGTTCTCGCCGCGGGCGCGATTGCCACTGAAGAGGCGATCGCGCGGGCTGCTCGCCAAGCGGCGTAGCCGCAGGCGAGCTCTAACGGCGTCGACGCGAGCGCGAGCGGCCCGCGGGCGGACCGACGATGTCGACTAGATCAAGCGCCGCGGAGCTGGTTGAACGCGCGGCCCGTCTCGGGATCGAGGCGGCACGGGCGTCATCTATCCACTGCTCGAGATCGGCGGGGACGAATCGGAGTGGACCATCCTTGCCGCCTATGCGAATCGACGGTATCCGCCCGGTACTTGCGGCGTCATATAGCCACGTCCGTGAGACCCCGAGACGTGCGGCTACCTCAGCGGGCTTTGAGCAACTCGGTGATGCTCGGTTCATGGGTGTTCATGCGGTTACTGACCACGAGAGACCCAAACCGGCCAACGACTTGCTCGATATGGGCCTGGGGCGCGCAGAGCACACCGTCCGGCAAGCGCCGCCTTTTCATCGGCCTCGGTCTGGTGATCGGTCGGGTTGGGTGATGCGGTGGATGTGCGCGCGAGTCCTGGCAGCGGGCTGCGGCTGGGTGCGAGTGTCCGTTTGAAGCCTGTCCCCCAGTCCGGGTCTGGTAGTTCGGGGTGCGCCAGTGATGGTGTGTGGGCGCGACTGTTTCTCATCTTGTCGGCGAGATTCCTGACCCGCCGCTCGTCCTGGCCTGCCGTCCCGAGCTCGTCGCGGGCGAGGAACCACTCGGTGCCCTTGCGGGCTCGGCTGGCCTGGACGTAGGCAGACTCCTTGCTTGTCTGCCAGCCGCCGGTGACGACGACCGAGCGCTCGACGGTCGCGCCCTGCTGACGGTAGACGTGCTGGGCATAGCCCAGACGCAGCGACTCCAGGTCCTCGCCGGCGAGGCTGATCATGCGCTCGGATCCGTCGAGCGTGACGGTCACTCCGCGCTCTTCGTGGATGTCAGTTACCTGGCCGCGGGCGCCGTTCTCGACCCTGGGCTCTCCCGGGGTCCGGTGCTGTTTGGTGAACGCGATCAGGTCTCCTTCGCGCAGCCCGTAGTGCTGGTGGGGCCGCGGAACCTCCGCCTGTCCGAGTTCGCCGCGTTCGGAACGGAGGTGCTGGGCGCGGGCGTTGAGCCGGTCAATCTCCACGTTCGACGCGTCGGCGATCAACGCGACCTCGCGGATGTCGCGTGTCTCGGTCAGTTCGGCCCAGCGTTGCACGGCGGCCTCTCCTGCCTCATCACGGGAGTCGTTGAAGAACAGCTGCCCACGGGCCTGATAGTGGGCCATCGCCCGCTCCGGTTCCCCGGCGCGCAGAGCCGCCCAGGCTTTGCGCTCCGCTGGGTCGCTGGTGCGGCGGACATCTGCGAGCTCCGCGGTGGGGGCTCGGCCGGCGATCCGGTCGAACATGCCTCCGGGTCCGATCGATGGGAGCTGCTTGCCGTCGCCGACCGCGATCAGCTTCGCCCCGGAGCGCTCTATCAGCTCGGTGAGGGCGTCCATGCGTTTGTGGTCGACCATCCCGGCCTCATCAAGGATCACCGTCGTGGCGGCCCCGATCTGGACCCTGCCCGTGTCCGCCCGCGCGGTCAGGGCGTCGAGGGTGAGTGTGCGCCCCGCGAGAGCAGGGCTGTCCGCTCCGAGGCGCTCGGCGGTGGACCCCGACACCGCGATCCCGATCGTCTCCCGGCCGGTGATCTGCTCGGCGCGGGCCGCAGCGTCGATCACGACCCCCTTCCCGGTTCCCGCCGGGCCGACAAGCACCGCCAGGCGCTCCGGACCGGTCACGGTCCGCAGGCCCTGTTCCTGCTCGTGGGAGAGGGGCGCGGCGATGCGCTCCGCCACCTCCCGAGCCGCCTCCGCTCTCACATGGTCGCCGACGTCACGCCCGGCGGGCTCGGCGAGCAGGCCGGAGCGTCGCTCGATCGCCTCCTCCCGCGCGCGCACAGCCAAGGTCGTCATCCGCCCGCCCTCCAACGTCAGGACACGACGGTCGGCGACCATTTCGCGTGCGACCGCGAGCGCCTCATCCGGGCTCATCTGCCCCGCTGTCTGCTCCAGCGCGACCGTGCGCAGCGCTCCGGCGTCAAAGACGGCCTGCTGCTCGGTCAGCTTTGCTTCGATGCGATCCTCCAGCGCCCCCTCGGGCGGCGTGTGCACGGGTGAGCCGATCAGATGCACCGCCTCATCAGCGCCGAACGCGTGCTGCTCACCCGTCCGCGTCCAGACACGCTGCAGGTCCCCATGCGTCGTGAGCTCCTTGGCGCGGCGGTTCTCGAGCGCCAGGTCGCGCAGCTCCCCGCGTTCCGGAGCGCGGCCGTGCTTGGCACGGAAGCGCTCCGCGGCCTGTGCGATCTCGCGGTGGCGGCCGGAGAACGCGTCACGCAGCTCCTTGGGGACGCCTGCGATCTCGAAGTACCGTCCGTCGCGGCCGGTGCCCTGCTCGATCGGATAGCCCTCCCCCGCCAGCTCTTCCGCCAGCGCAGAGCGGTAGAACGCGCCCACCTCCCGTGCACCACGGAACACGGGCCGCGACGCGACCGCGACGATCCGCTCATCCTTGCGCACCGCCTCTGAGATCACGACATGGGTATGCAGCTGCGGGTCGGGCGCCTCGGCACCCGAGACTCCCCTCGCGGTCGTGTGGCGGTAGGCGGCCGCGATCAGATCCTTCGCGGGCTCCTCGATGACCTCAGCGCCATAGCGGCGGCGAACGACTGGCACCCGCTCACGGAGATAGCCGACCGAGCGCTCGACCGCCCTGGCGTGCGCCGCCTCAATCTGCTGACGCTGCCACGGGTCGCCCAGCGCCCAGACGACCGACACCGACTTCGGGGCGCTGAACGTCACGTCGATCCCGCCACCCCGCGAACCATCCGCGCCCGCCCTGCGCAGCCACCGGCCGGTCTCAGGATGCTTCCCATCCATCAGCGCGATGAAATCCCCGCCGTCCACCGGCGCAGCTGGATCGACGCCCAGACGAGCCAACGTGTCCGGGGCCGAGAGCCAACTGCCCGGCGCCTCCGCCAGCTCCTCACCCGGGGTTAGGTAGTAGTCCCCGCGCTCAGGGGCGACCGTCTTGCCCTCCAGATAGCGCGCGTAGCCCCCACCCTTGCCGGCACCGATGCTCGAAGCGCTCATCATCCACCGGGTACAGACCCCCAACACCCCAAACCGGCCAACGAACAGCACAGCGATCGCACAGCGCCCGCACCCCTGTGCATATTGTGTGGATGGGCCTCTGTCGTTTCTGATGCCTGGACCAGGGCAGCGGCGGCGAGAACGCGAAGACCGAGCTTGCTTGCTACCGCGAGCGATCTTGAGTGCTTCAGATATCGAGGGGTATTGGGCGAGCTGACGAGGTCGCTCGCTTGTTCGGGCAACTCGGGCTCGGTGTTGAGGCGCCGCGAGCAGCCCTATCAGCCGCGACGACTGAGCGCTTCCGCAACACCCGACGAAAGCGAGCGTGACCTGAGTCTCTGGCGGCGCGCTCGCAGGTCGTCCGCCTCAGGCGTCTCGCTGGCTGCGTGGCGCGCGCCTCCTTTCCGCGCGTAGCAGGAAAGTCGGGATCACGCCCGAGATGCCCGTCGCAGAATGAGAGCAGGGCTTGCACCCAATCCGATGACGGGTTCGAGAGTAGGCCTGTGGGGAACAACGAAACGAAAAGTGCCGCTCAGCGGCCCTGTGAGCAGATCGCCGATATTAGGTGCGGGTGACCGCGTCGGCCTCCATCTGTCCGACAAGCACCTCCGAATCAACACGATCAAGACGCAAAACAGCCGCGGCCTTCGAGACGGCCCGGGCGGCCACCGAGCCGAAGGCTGCGTGATTCGCAAGCGCTGGATGATCGCCGGGGCGATGCTGCTGCATTACGCGTAACGCAAGGACGTCGCCGTGCCCCGTCAGCGATCGAGCACAGGGTCGCGCCGGACTGGGCGAGCCTGCGGCTCGTTCCGGCTGCGGCCCGCTCCGCCCACGATGCCGCTCCTCTTAGCCTCAGTGCGTTAGCGAAGCGGAAGCGCCGGGAGACTCCCGCTTTCGTGGGTGGCTGTCGCACAAACCCCCGACGGGCTCACTGACGCCTTTCTACGGGTAGGGTCGAAAAAGCCGCAAGTCGTGACTCGCCCGCGGCGCGCCCTGCTCGGCCTCGGCGCTGCGAGCCCCCTCCGCGACCGTCACAGCGAGCGCGGCCGAGGTTTTTGCAGACGGCTTTGTGCAACAGCCACGTGGCAAAGCGCTCGTCCCGTCAACGACTCTTGGATCCCGAACGCGATCGTGCGCTCGACCCTTCCCGCAGCCGTGTCCGACAGGGAGCAGCTACCCGTGTCTAACGTTCATCGTGGCCGAGGAAGCGGCATTCCGCCGACCGTACTTCTGGAAGAACCGAGACTGCTGGTTCCTCCAGTAGCGGCGGCCTCGTAGTGGGGGAGGTCGCCGTCGGCCCATGAACTGCGAAAGTCGAGAACGGTGGTCTCATCGTCATTCGATAGGCTGGCCGGACAGATCGACTCCGAAGGGGACTCATGTGCTGCCAGGGGACTCAGGAGTGCACCTGCTCCCATTTCACCTGCCAGTGCAACTGCTGCGCCGAGTGCATCTGGAGGCGGCGCGAGCGGGAGCGGAGCGCGCAGCGGACGACCCAGCGGCGCGAGGCGCCGCCGTCCCCCGGCGGTTGCCAGCCCCTCGTCGTTCTGACCGTCATCCTCGTCGGCATTCTCGTCGCCGTCATCCACTGACATGGACGACACCCTGGTCAACAAGCGTGGATGGACCGAGAGCCAGCCCTGGTGTATCGCTTGCGCTACCCGATCAGAAGCGGCGACGTCACGATCGAAGTTGGTCCTTCGTGGGCGGCCATGAGCTCGATGCTGTACGAGCCCTTGGGGAGCGCCCTGGCTAGCTTCAGCTTATTCGGGCCCTTTTTGCCTGGGCCGGCGAACGAGACAACGGTGCGCTTGCCGCGAAAAACGTAGACCTTGAGTCGCGCGGTCTGGCTGAGCTTGAACCGCAGGACCGGGTCCTGGTGTGCCTTGCCGGTCGCCTTCACGGCTGTGATCGACGGCGGCCGGTCGCGCGCTGGGATAAGCGAAGCGGCCCCTGGCGGCAGCTGTAGCGTCTGCTGGTAGCCGTGGCCGGCGATCAGGACGCCCTCACCGGCCGGGACGTCGAGCTCGGGCTTGTTGGCCACATCAGCGAAGCCTGCCCCCTCGATCACGTGTAGCAGGAACTTCCCGCCGGGCAGTACAGCGGCTATGCCCACGCAACCTCGAAAACCAAGTGAGCCGAGAGGGGTCTCGATGTTGATCTGGTCGGAATCTTTCTTCCCGATGAGACCGGACACATACGAGAACAGTCCTTGGAGGAGCGAAAACGTGGTGGTGGTGCTGCCGGTGCCGCCGTTGCCGCCGGGGTTGTAGACAAACTCGTCGCAGACGATCGTGCCGTTCTCGCCCAGCGTGAGCTCTGTGTTGTCCGGGAAGAGGATCACTACGCGACCGCCGCTGCCGGTCGAGATCTTCTGGCCAAAGTTCACGACCGTCCCGACCGCCGGGGCCTGGCCAACGCTCTCGGTGACGACACCGCAACTGGGAACGGTCAGGGCGAAGCTCCAGGTGCCGGTATCGCCCGCCGCGTCGGAGTCCGTCCCGCTGACGGTGTAGGTCCCCGCGGCGAGCGCTTTCGCAGAGCTGATAGCTCCGGAAGAGTCCACAACCACGTCGGAGGAGTCGGCCGACGCCGTCTCGGTGTAGCTGACCGTGCCGTCGGGGTTGGTGACGGTAAGCTGCCCGACAAAGCCGCTGGAAACGGTCACACTTCCCGACATCGGTGCGCCCTGGAGCAGCGTAGACGCCGCGCCGATCTGGATCTCACTGACCGTATCTTCGTACTGGTTCGCGACCCAGACGTGGGTGCCATCCGACGACACCCCCCAGGGCCCGCTGCCGACCGGGATCGTATTGACGACCGTGCCGGTCGACGCATCGATCTCACTGACCGTACCGCCGCCGTCGGTTCGTGACCCAGACGTGGGTGCCATCCGACGACACCCCGAAGGGCGCGGTGCCGACCGGGATCGTATTGACGACCGCGCCGGTCGACGCGTCGATCTCACTGACCGTATCACCCGTCGTAGTTCGCGACCCAGACGTGGGTGCCATCCGACGACACCCCGAGGGGGTCGCTGCCGACCGGGATCGTATTGACGACCGTACCGGTCGACGCGTCGATCTCACTGACCGTATCGCCGTCCGCGGTTCGTGACCCAGACGTGGGTGCCATCCGACGACACCCCATAGGGGTCGCTGCCGACCGGGATCGTATTGACGACCGCGCCGGTCGACGCGTCGATCTCACTGACCGTGCCGACCGGCGCTCGCGACCCAGACGTGGGTGCCATCCGACGACACCCCATAGGGGTCGCCGCCGACCGTGATCGTGTTGACGATCGCGCCGGTCGACGCGTCGATCTCACTGACCGTATCGCGCCGTCGAGTTCGCGACCCAGACGTGGGTGCCATCCGACGACACCGCATAGGGCTCGCTGCCGACCGGGATCGTGTTGACAACCGTGCCGGTCGACGCATCGATCTCACTGACCGTACCGCCGGCGCCGACCTTCGCCGAGTCGTTCGCGACCCAGACGTGGGTGCCATCCGACGACACCCCGTTGGGGCCGATGCCGACCGAGATCGTGTTGGCAACACCTGGGGTGGCCGCCGAGGATACGCCGACGCAGCATGCCGCTACGGCTACCGTCGCGAGCAGCACCCCGGTCAAGCGGACTGCACCTGCTCGTGAGAAGCCATCCAGCAGTCTCATAGGGATCCCCTTCTAGCTGTTGTAAACGCCCGGAGACTGGCTGCGAGCCGCGGTCAGGGCCGAGATGCAGGTTCCGGAGCGTACCAGCGGCCACGATCAGGTGGTCGCTGTGGATTAGCCGCCGACGTCCGTGACGCTTTCCGGCGTGATCAGGAAGCCTTTGCCGGTCGCGGTGACGGTGCATTCGACGCCCGTTTCGAGCACCTTGCAGGTGAAGGCACCAACCGTGACCACCTTGCCCGGCGAGTAGGTCGGCACAGTGCCGGCCTGGCCGAGATCGCAGTGGGATTCCGACCCGGCGCAGGTCGCTACCTGCCCATTGAGTTGAAGCGTAGCCGTCTGCGCGAAGACTTCGCCGCCTTCGGACACAAGTCGACGGCTCTCGCAGAAAGTGACGTTCCCTCCGGCGGGGCGGCCCGGCTCGTCCTCCATTTCGCAGTTGAGGCCGTGTCCTGCGAGGAAGCCCACTGCGGTCGGAGCGGGCGGGGGCTGCTTCGCGGGTTCGAGTATGTAGATGCCGGGGGAGGCGCCAGGCGAGTGGCCAAGGCACAGGTGCATATCGGTAGCCGGGGGAGGAACCGTCAACGTGAAGCAGCGATAAACCTCGTGACCTTTGAATCGTCCCGGGTTCGACAGAGTGACGTGCGCCCATGTCTTGATTCGCTTGCCTTCCGCGGCGTTCGGGATGTCGTTGCTCGCGTTACTGACACCGGTCGCCCGAGCGACGCTTGAACCCCAGCCAGTCCAGCGCAGGCCTTCGAGAAACCACTGACCGTCTTGAAACAGCAGGAACCCCTTAGGCCGGATGATAAGGGGGTTCTGCTTGTTGATCGGCTGGGCCGTATTGGTGAAGAAGTAGATGGGCTGAGGAAGCCTGCTCTCCGCCACGGCCGGAAGGAGCAATGCGATGGCGGCGACCAAGGCGACGCAAGTTGGAGCCTTCAGTCCCGGCCGACTTTTGCTGCGTACACGTCGGTGTCGCATGCTGCCTCCCCTATCTGTCGGGCTGTCGGAAGCGCTAGAGCTTCGGTGTCGGGTAGTGGCTTTTGCTTTTCGGAACGCACGTGTGGTAGGTCCGTGTCCCGGTCACTGATTGCCCGTTGCTCGCCTTGGCGGTGATCGATAGGACGAACGTGCCCTTCGGGAGGCGGACGAGGTTCACGAGCGCGGTGATGTGCACGCGCCCCAGCGTCTTGATGCGCTTGTGGTTGATCTTGATGACGGCGCTGACCCAAGTGATGCCGGGCAGTTTCCGTACGTGGATCGTGAACCTGCGGCGGCTCACGCACTGCTTTGCGGACGGGAGGCTGAAGGCGGCGACCGCGGAGATCGCTTTGGGTGTCGCTTTAGGTTTCGGGGTCACTGTGAACGACTGGCTTACCTGAGGGGCGCTCAAATAGTCGGCGTTGCCTGCCTGATTCGCGTCGATCGTGCAGGTGCCCGCGCCGGTGAAGCTGACGGTCGCACCGGAGTTGGAGCACACCGTAGGCGCTCCCGAAGAGAACGTCACCGGGTTCCCCGAGGCGCCACCGGTCGCGGCCACGGTGTAGCTAACTCCACCGACCGTCGCCGAGGCGGGCGCCGTCGAGGTGAATGTGATCTGTTGCGCCCCGAGGACCGCTTTCGGCGTGTAGCTGGTCGGAATCTCACTGACCGTATCTTCGTAGAAGTTCGTGACCCAGACGTGGGTTCCATCCGAGGACACGCCGCCGGGGGAGCCGACGGGGATCGTCTGGATGACGGTGCCGCTCGACGCTTCGATCTCACTGACCGTAGCTTCACCCTGGTTCGTGACCCAGACGTGGGTTCCGTCCGAAGACACGCCCCAGGGGCCGCTGCCGACGGTGATCGTGCGGATGACGGTGCCGCTGGACGCTTCGATCTCACTGACCGTACTTTCGGTACCTGCGTCACCGTAGAGTGCGGAGTTCGCGACCCAGACGTGGGTTCCATCCGAGGACACGCCCTCGGGGCTGCTGCCGACGGGGATCGTGCGGATGACGGTGCCGCTCGACGCTTCGATCTCACTGACCGTACCTTCCAAGGTCGTGACCCAGACGCGGGTTCCATCCGAGGACACGTCCTGGGGGTCGCCGCCGACGGTGATCGTGCGGATGACGGTGCCGCTGGACGCTTCGATCTCACTGACCGTTCCTTGGCCGGCGTTCGTGACCCAGACGTGGGTTCCGTCCGAGGACACGCCTCCGGGGTCGACGCCGACGGGGATCGTGCGGATGACGGTGCCGCTGGACGCTTCGATCTCACTGACCGTATCTCCGCCTTCGTTCGCGACCCAGACGTGGGTTCCATCCGAGTACACGCCTCCGGGGCCAGTACCTGTTGGCCGCCGCCGACGGGGATCGTGCGGATGACGGTGCCGCTTGACGCTTCGATCTCACTGACACCTCCGATGAAGTTCTTGACCCAGACGTCGGTTCCATCCGAGGACACGGCATAGGGGTTGCCGCCGACCGGGATCGTGCGGATGACCCCTTCGGTGGCCGCCGAGGACACGCCGACGCAGCATGCCGCCACGGCGACCGTCGCGACCAGCACCCCGGTCAATCGGACTACACCCGTCCGTGATATGCCGTCGACCAGTCTCATAGGAACCCCCCTGGCTGCGGCGCCGAAATGCGCGTCTCCGGAACGTATCAGGCCATCGGGAGGAGTGCTCTCATGGGCCCTCGTATCCACCAGCACATCGTTCGGGGGACTACGATGTAATCCCTGACGCACCCGCGACGCGCTGAGTCGCCTCCGACAGACGCATCCGCGACGCGGGAGTGCTCCTTGCCACGGAAAGCAGCCTTGCTGGCGGTCTAGCCCCGAGTGCCTGCTCGGGACGAACCCAGGCGTATCGGGGGCCTGCGACCAGACGAGCGCTTTCGGCTCGAAGGAGGCGCCTCCGGCCAGCGAGGCCAGACTAGTGCTTGTCATTCGCACGCTCCCGACCAGGCGCACTGGGTTACGGTGCTGGTGTGCGCCCGAACCGCTTTGAGCATTTCGCCACCGCCATCCGGGGGCTTCCCCCGGGGCGGCTCAGCCGCGAGCGGCTGCTCGACGGGGAGTTCTTGCTCGCTCGCGAGGGGCACCGGACCGCACGCCAGAACCACCGGCACGCAGATCTCCCGGGTGATCTCTACGGCGGCCTCGAAGACCGCGCTCTCCCAGCACTCGACGCCGCTGAGAACCGCTTAGATAAGCCAATAACAGGAGTTTCGGGCGCTCTGCAAAGCCGTCTCCAACGGTTCGATTCCGATGCCCGCCTCCCGCGACCCTGAGCCGTCGGCCTACACGCGACGCAAGCTCCGAGCGTTGCTCGGACGCTATTTCCGGCGTTTGGCTACGGACTCGGTGCTGCGGCGGCGATGATTGGCGCCCACGAGGTTGTTGATCGCTGCGGTGGCTTTGCGTGAGCCTTTGGCGAAGGCGCTTTTGGCGTCCTCGCGCACGGGAGCGCGGTCGGCGACGACCCGAATTCCGTGGGGGTTGGTGCTCTCAAGCGGGCTAGTCATGCTCTTAGTTTACGCACCGGGGGCGGACGCCTTCAATCCCAGAGCCTGACCAACTCGTCGTGGAGGGCAATGTCGATCGTCTTGCGGATGCCTGGAGCGAGTTCCTCCGCCTGGTCGAAGATAGAGCTTCCGGTGGGTTGTGTTGAGGTGAGCGTCGCGGCGCCAACAACGATTCGCTCGCGCTGCGCAGCCTTTGTCCAGACGAGCGGGATGCCACGAACCGAACGCCAGCGGCTTGCGTATGTGTCGGGATCCCATTCCACGACGGAACCCTGGGTGATGGCCTCAACTGCGACCCATTTTGAATCCCAGGCGAGCGGTACGCCTGTCACGGTCGAGACGTCGACGTGAACTCGATCGGACGAGCCCCAGAGGGTGACGTCACGTTGGTCGTAGTCCAAGCCCCACAGGCCGAGACCTAGGACTTCGTCTGCGGCGTCAACGCCGGCGCTTGCAAGCGCGGCGCGGACGCCCGAGAGCGAACCGGAGAGGATCTGGCGGACCTTGCCCTGTCGCGTCTGCAGGCCGGAGCCCGGCAGGCACCGTCGGCGTCCTTTCAGCGCGCGTTTCTGAGCGCGCAGAGGGTACAGAGCCGGCGGCTTGCCGGGGCCTCGCCGACGACGCGCCTCGTGCATCAGCTGCGCGACCTCAGCGTAGAAGTCTGCCCAATAGGCGGTCACGTGCGCGTGTGCGAGTCGCGCACGGTTCGCGGACTCGAGCTCCCGGCGCACCTGCCCCGATAGCCGGGGCGAGCTCTGACGGGTGAGGACGGCGACGTGCCGGCTGCCGGTCGCACCATAGATCCAGCGCAAAAGGTTCTGGTCGGTGAACGACAGGCCCAGGAAAACACAGACACCCGTGAGCGCCTCGCTCATGAAATCGTCCTGCCAGCTCCCAAGGGACCAGACCGCGTAGTCGCGCTCCGTGAGGACCACCGCATCGTTGGCAGGCGTCCCCGTCAGCAGTCCGTGGAGGTGGCGGACATACGCGGTGCCGTCCGGCTCGGGCGCGTTGTCCTCGCGCGGCTGTGCGGTCAAGCCGACATCCTGCAGCGCTCGCTCGAGAAGCTGGTCGTAGTTGAAGGTCGCCAGCTGTATCTCGGGGTAGGCTTGCTTCCAGGCTGCGATCTCACGAGTGAGCGGGCCAGGGTCAAAATAATCGGGACCCTTGCCCCTGTACAGGTGCTCGTCGACGCGTTTGACGAACTCCTTGTCGCTTCCGGCCAGCACCCGCGCGGTCGCCGCCATCCCGAGCAGCCCAGACTCGGCGGCAGCATCCAGCCATGCTGCCCGATCGTTCTCGTCGAGCGAGGTCGGCGCAGCCGACTCAAGCAGCGCGCGCACCAGACCCGCCCACGAGGGCAGACCGGCCTCCATAGATGCCCCGGCTCCTAGGACGAATGTCAGGCGCTCGGCGCCTGCTAGGCGCTCGATGATCGGCTGGGGATCGTTCTGGGGCTGCGCAACAAGGAAACCCGGGCGCTCGACGACAGGGGTGCTCGCGGCGGCCGACTCGAAGCCGGCGACGATCGCCACGCCGCGGCCCAGCAACTCGGAAAGATCAGCTAGTTCGCCGTGCCGCACAAGCACACGGTACGTGGCGACGTAGACGCTCCGATCATCGAGCTGAAGCCGCCCGGGCTAACTCGAACTCGGCCATACGGCTATGGCGGCGCTCGCAACGCCAGATCGTTGCCGATTGTCGCTGCAAGGCGCTGATCACGAGGCGGGCACGCGGATGTCGCCAATCCACATCAGATCAATGGCGACCGCCGAGCGAGCCGTGGCAACATCGTGGCAACAGTCAGATCAGCCGATGCGTCCGATGCGTCCGGAAACTGGGACGTATAGGACGATTTGGACGCTGGCGGACGTATATGGACGCATGCTGCAGAGTTCAGGTCCGTGTCTGGGCAACCAGGTGGAGGTTCGAGTCCTCTCATCCGCATCGTCCACCGCGTTGTCGGTGGACGTACGGGAGATCATCACGGGCCTTGAAGGAAGGCATGCCGGAGGACCAAGCGAGATGAGCGTTGCGTTTCATCGCGGGGCATGGAAATCCGTTGGCGCGATGCGTCCGGTCGCCGGCGCTCCAAGCGCTTCGGCGACGACGAGGAAACCGCGCGCACATTCGACGGCGCGATCAACGACGTGGCCAACGTCGATCGCCGGGTGGCCACCAGCACGCCCGGCGCGGGTGGAGGCGTGTATCCATACAGCACCGCCAAGGGCACGCGCTGGCGCTACGTCGCTCGGCGCTCGGACGGCACGTCCACGAGCAAGCGGGGCTTCACGAGCCCGCGGGCGGCACGAGAGGCAAGACGGCGCCTGATCGAGCAAATCGAGCGCGGCGAGGTGCGCCACACCAAGGAGACATTCGGCGGTTGGTGGCAGACCTGGCTTCGGCGTCGCAAGCCCTACCTCGAGCCGAACGCTTGGCGAGCGTATGACGTCGATGGCCGGATGCGGCTGCTGCCGGAGTTCAGAGAAGTCCGCCTCGACAAGTTGGACGTCGAGCAGGTCCGCGCATGGATGGAGGCCCAGGCCGAGGCCGTCGAAGCGGAAGAGATCGCCGCCAAGCCCGTCAACAATGCCCTCGGAACGCTCGTCGTCTGCCTGAACGCGGCGGTCAAGGACCGCGTCATCGCGAGCAATCCGGCGCTCGGCATCGAGCGATTCCCGCCCGCACATATCGGGCACGACTACCTGCGCCTGAGTGAGATACCGCTCTACCTGGATGCCTGCCTCGAGGTGTACCGGCCGTTGGCCGAGGTGCTCGTGGGGGCAGGCTTGCGCATCTCCGAGGCGATCGACCTGCAGATCGCCGATCTGGAACTCGAGGAGACGGGTGGATTCATCGTCGTGTATCGCTCCCAGAAGAAGACCCGCGCGCGCAAGACGGCCAGCGGCTCGACCAAGGGCGACAAGTTCCGCAGTGTCGAGATCGGCCCTGGGCTCAGCCGCACGCTCAAGGACCATCTCGCACGCCGCGCCGAGATGGCCAGGGGCGATCAGACGGACGCACCGGTGTTCGTCATGCCCGTGCGCACACGCAAAGCCGATCGCGGACGCTGGGCGAGCGCTGGCGATCCGGAGCGCTTTGACCGCAACACGGTTTCGCAGGAATGGCACAAGATCGCGCTCCAGGACGCCGCGCTGCGCGACATGCCCCTTCACTCCCTCCGCCATACCGCAGCCGCGGCATGGCTCGCGGGAGGCAACTCGCTGATGTACGTGCAGCGTCAGCTCGGCCATGCGGACATCGGCGCGACCGAGCGCTACTACGGCCACCTGGAGCGCCACGTGCTCGCCGCTGGCGCCATCGCCACTGAAGAAGCCATCGTCCGCGCCTCCAAGCGCGCGGCGTAGGCCCGATACCGTTGACTTAAGCGCCGAACCGTCACCTGCAGGCTGCTGCTTGGCACGGAGAGCGAGCGAAGCGTCGCGGCGTCGGCTCGGCTGCTGCTCCTCGTCCTGAGCGACACGGTTGGGCCCGCATGCTGCGGCTTGGCGCTGTGTAAGTGAGCTTCGCGCAGCTCGAGGCCCACTCGGTTGGCCTCGCCGCTGTGGTCGATCACGGCGAACACCTTCATGCCCTTGCCTTCCACGAGCGTCAGTGTCCTGAGCTCTTCGCGGTCGGGTCGATGTACAGAAAGGTGATTGCGGCGAGTGGGCCGCCAAGCAGAGCTGCGAGGAGATAGATCCATAGGTGGCTCCAGCTGAAGATGCCGAGGACGCTCGCGCCTAGGGCGACCGCAGGATTGAAGGCGCCCCCCGACACGCCCCCGACGGCGAATCCGCCCGCAACGACCGTGAAGCCGATGGCAAGACCGTAGAACGAGTTGCCCTCGGTTTCCATCGCCGTCGCTACGTTGAGGACGACGTAGGCGAGCGCGAACGTGAACACCGACTCAACGATGAGGATCTTCCACGTATCTCCTAGAACACCCGCGTGACCTGCCCCCACGACGGCTCGGGCGAGCAGCCCGCCGAGAGCCCCGGCGGCTAGCTGAATGGCGACGTAGCCGACCCATTGGTCACGACTGAGCTTTCCGCGTATGAACACCGCCGTACTAACGGCGGGGTTGTAGTGACCTCCGGAGATGTGTCCGCCCGCGAACACCATCACCATCAAGGCGGCACCGATCGCGAGTGGCGCGAGAGTGCCCGCCCCCGTCTTCGGGTTGGTGGCCGTGCCCACGGTGAACACGAGGAAGAACGTCCCGATGAACTCGACGATGAGCTTGCGGCTCAGCGTGGTGGCTGCTCGGCGGGCTCGCGCCTCTTCGCCAGCCGGCTCGTTGTCGACGATCGAGGCGCGTCCGGAGGCGTGCGCCTCGTCGAACTGCCTCGTCTCGCGCTCCGTGATCTGTGCCATGTGAGCGAGCTCCAATCGGTTTCGGTGAAGTTCTCGACGTGAAGGCTGTGTCCGCCGAGCCGGATCTGGCGTATACAGGCAGTCGGGGCGAACGGGTCAGCTGCCGAGGTGGCGTCGGTTGAAGTCGCACCGCCCGCCTGATTTATACGGCCGGGGAGGCACGATCGTCGTCCGCGCTGTGATGCGCGGACGACGATCCCAACCACAGCTCTGCTACCGGACAGACGCGATCAAACAGCCACGGCCGAGTCAACCCCGCGCTGGTCCGCTGTCTCTGTTTCGCCCTGCAGCCAGGCCAGCAGGTCGGCGTTGATCGTCGGGGCCTCGGTGGTCGGCATGCCGTGCGGGAAGCCCTTGTACGACTTCAGCGTCCCGTTCTGCACGAGCGCTGCGGACAGTGGCCCGGAGTCGGCGTAGGGGACGATCTGGTCGTCTTCGCCGTGCATCACAAGCACCGGCACCGTGATCCCCTTGAGATCCTCGGTGAAATCGGTTTGGGAGAACGCGACGATGCCGTCGTAGTGTGCCTTGGCTCCGCCCATCATTCCCTGGCGCCACCAGTTCTCGATGATCGCCTCCGAGGGTTCCACGCCGGGGCGGTTGAAGCCGTAGAAGGGTCCCGACGGGAGCGCGCGGTAGAACACGGATCGGTTGGCTGCAAGTTCGGCCTGCAGGCCATCGAACACGCTCTTCGGCAACCCGCCCGGGTTGGCGTCCGTCTGCACCATCAGCGGCGGCACCGAACTGATCAGCACCGCCTTCGCCACGCGATCCTCGCCGTGCCGGGCGATGTAGCGCACGACCTCCCCACCGCCCGTCGAATGCCCGACGTGCACGGCGTCCTTGAGATCGAGATGGGCGGTCACCGCGGCCAGGTCGTCGGCGTAGTGGTCCATGTCGTGACCGCCGCCAGTCTGGGAGGATCGTCCGTGTCCGCGCCGGTCATGCGCGATCACGCGATAGCCGTGCTGCAGAAAGAACAGCATCTGCGTGTCCCAATCGTCGCCCGAAAGCGGCCAGCCGTGGCTGAAGACGATCGGCTGGCCTGAACCCCAGTCCTTGTAGAAGATCTCCGTGCCATCTTGAGTGGTGATCGTGGTCATCGTATGTGCTCCTTTGTCTGGTGGGTGAATGAGAGAGGCATCAAGCTCGAGCGGCCTGCAAGATCAGGTCCGCCACCTCCTGGGGATGGCTGACCAGCGAGAGGTGGCCGGCGTCGATCTCGACGGTCGAAGCATCCATTCGCTTGGCCAGGAAACGCTCGAGCTCCGGTGAGATGGTGCGGTCCTGGCGTGAGACGGCGTACCAGCACGGCTTTGATCTCCAGGCCGCCTCCGTAGTCGTTTCGACAAACAGGGTGTCCGAGACTCGTCCCTGCACCGCGTACAGGGCGCGTGCCTTGACCGGGGCCACGCCGTTGGCGAAGTCGTTCACGAAGGCGTGCTCGGTAAGCGCGCCGAACCCGTCCTGATAGACGAGGCCAGCGCTCGCAGGCGGCGTCGGGAAGCCCTTCGCGAGCGCGCCGTGGTCCTCACCGACGTCGGGTGCGCGAGCGGCGACATACACGAGACCCACGACCTGCGGGTCGATCCCAGCCTCCGTGATCACGGTGCCCGCGAACGAGTGACCAACGAGCATCGTCGGTCCGTCTTGTAGTGCCAAGATGCGGCGAGTATGAGCCACGTCGTCGGCGAGGGAGCCCAGCGGGTTCTGGACCGCGGTGGCGTTCAGCCCCGCGGCCTGCAGTCGCTCGATCACCTCAGACCACGATGAGCCGTCCGCGTAGGCGCCGTGGACGAGCACCACGTTTCGAACTGTCTTGCCGGACGGTCTGTGAGAGGCCATCATTCAGGCGCCGTAAACTCGGACCAGCGTTGCCCGCGCGACGGTGTTGGCCCGCGTGCGGCAGCGGAAGCCACAGCACAGAGGCCCCCGATAGCGAGTAATCCGGTGACACCTAACAACGCGACCGTTCGTGTTCTCGCGGACGAACCGTCCCGCTTGTGTCCTGTGTTCGACTTCGTTGTTCATGCTTGCTCCTTCGAATAGATAGGTAGGTGAGCAGACGGTCTTGGCCACCAGCCACTGCGGTAGTGCTTCAACTGGTGAGAAGAAGTGCGTCTCAGCCGTCGCCCGATGCCGCGGGAGGCACCCGACGCGCTCGCGACGTCGGCGCGCGTTATTGGTGTGCTCCTTCAGGTGGGGTTGATGGGCTGACGGGCGCCTCCGGTCGCGCTAGCGGCGGGGGTGCCGCGTCTGGAAGCACCGAGCGTTAGCTCTGTCGCGAGCGCTGCGGTCAGCGCCAGGACGACGACCACCGCGGCGTACACGGTGGCCGTGTCACGCAGGCCGTAGTGTGTGACGGCGAGTCCGGCGATCACAGCAGGCACGCTGAAGGCGGTGTAGCTGACCAGGTACACCGCTGCGAGTAGCGAGGCTCGCTCGTTCGGCTCGGCCAGCGGGGTAAGCGTCCGGAAGCTGCCGGCAAGAGCGGTGCCGAAGCCGAGCCCAGCAACCCCTGACCCCAGGAACAGAGGCAGCGGCGACTCGCTGCGGATGCCGACGATCGTGATCGCGACTCCAAGCGCTACCAAGAGGCTGCCGACGACGACGGCGAGACGCGCGATCCAGGCTCGAGTCAACACCGAGGCGACCGCCGTGGCACCGCACAGCGTCGTGGGGATGAGCGCGCCTACGACGACCGATCGGTCGCCCAGGAGCGACGCGGTGAAGCTCGGGCCCAGGGAGAGGTAGAGACCCGCCAAAGCCCATGTGGCAAACAATGCAGGCGTTAGGGCGAGGAATGCGCTTCTCGCGCGCCGGGGGATTCGCACCTCGAACCCCAGCGCGAGTCGCTGTCCGGGGCGACGCTTACTCGTTTCGGGGACGAGCGCCAGAACTGCAAGCACTGCCAGCGCGAACAGCGCCAGCAGCACCCAGTACACGGTACGCAACGGGCTTGCCGCGTATTCGACAAGCACTCCGGAGAGAATGGCGCCGGCGGCAAGGCCGAGAGGTGACGCGACGCTCGCCACGAGCGGGCCGAGGGCGCTGCCGCGGTCTTGCAGGTCCACAAGGAGGGCACTGAGCGCTCCAATGACGACCCCGACTGAAATGCCCTGCAGGATGCGCCCTACGAAGAGAAGCGCTACATCGTTAGCGACCAGGAACACCACCGTGGCGACGATCTGCAGAGCGAGCCCGAAGAGGATCACTGGCCGGCGGCCGACCTGGTCGGAGAGCTCCCCAGCCGGCAGCACTGTCACGAGGACCGCGACCGCATAGACGGCGAAGATCGCCGTCAGCACCGTCGCTGAGAACCCGAACTTCGCCTGGTAGATCGCGTAGAGCGGACTCGGAGCACTGGCCCCGCATAGGAACAGGGTAAGCGTGGCGCCCGCGACCCAGAACGCCACATGGCGACGCGACCCTGACCCGGCGGACCCGCTGGCCTGGTGGCTGTCGCCAGTCCCGGTTGCATGTGTCATGTTCATTTCAGTCGCTCCTGTCTTGTGTTCTTCAGGTCAGTGTGTGTTCTCGAGCGCGCTGAGCACGTCGTCGGTCGTGGCGAGCTCAGCGATCCGTGGGAAGATCACTTCGAGACTGTTGAGGTGAGCGCCTCGGGTCGTATCCGTCACGGCGTCGGTGACGATTATCAGCTCGTAACCTCGCTCGTTGGCGGACCGCGCCGCTGACTCGACGCCGATGCTGGTGGAGATTCCGGCGAGGACGATCCCGGTGATTTTCCGGCGCCTGAGCTCGAGGTCCAGATCGGTTCCGTAGAACGCGTTCCAGCCACGCTTCGTGATCGAAATGTCGCCATTGCCTAGCTTGAGCTCGCTGCGGAACTCGCCATAGTCGGGCGTCGGTGTGCGGTCAGCCCCGTTCGTGGCGGTGCGGGTTTTGATGACATCGCCGCCGTCCGGGGAGAACGCCACCCGGGTGGCTACGACCAGCTTCTTATGCGCTCGGAATGCGTCCGCGAGTCGCGCGCCGCGAGCGACGATTTGGTCCGACGGATCCACCGTAGGCAGGGCCGTGATGCCGTCTTGCAGGTCGATCAGGATGAGTGCGGTCGCTGGATCAAGCGTTGTGGGCATGGGTGTGCTCCTTGCTGGACGGTCAGGACTCGGTCCCGACCAAATAGGGATGGGTATGGGACGGGGTCGCATCGCCCGCCAGCTCAGCGAGCGATGCGTTCGCATTCCACCTCTGTCAATCGAGCGCCGACTTCACCGCCGGGGTCAGCAGAGCCATCAGCTGACCGATGTCGTCGACCGTGTCGAGATTGAGGACGGCGTCCTCGATCGCGGACCGGCGTTCGGGGGCGATCACGCGGTTGGTCAGCTTCCGATACTTCTCGCTGATCTCCGGGTTGGTGAGCGCATTGCTCCCGTTACCTCGCGGATGTGCGACGGTCGCCGCGTGCGTGCTGCCATCGCGGAGCGTGATCCGCACCTGCGTGGTCAGCCGCTCGTCCACAGGCAGCTGGTCATAGGCGCTCTGGTGATGGGTTTGGGTTCGGTTGATCAGGTTCCACACGTCGTCGCTGTTGATCCGTTTCGTCGAGAACTGCTCGACAAGCACATCGCCATCGAGTAGCGCGACGGCGACGGCGTAGGAGACGTTCATCTGGGCGCCGATCACCTCGAGCGGGCGCTCTGCCTTCCACCCGCCATGCGAGTAGGCCGCTTCGGCCATATCGATATCGATCCGCTCGATCTCGCTCACGCTCACCTCAGAGCGGAGCTTGAGCGCGGCGTCAATCGCGGCGTGCAACAGCCCCATCGCCGAGTACGCCTTGATGGTGATCCGCTCGGTCTGCCAGACCGTGCCGAGACCGGCGTAGATCTGCTCGGGGTAGGTCCGATGGCCCTCGCCAAACGTGGACAGCCAGCCGCCGTACTCCCGCTCGAACACGCGCTTGATACCCACATAGCCTGACGCGGCGAGCGCCGCGGCGACCAGGCCGTCGCGCGACGCAAAGCCGTGCTGCATGCGCTTGACCATCGACTCATACATCGCCGACATCAGCCCGCCGGACTGCGTCGCCGCAATCCCGAGGGCGTCCTCGAACCTGGCTGCGTCGAGCCCGTACAGGCACCCCACCGAGGCGGCCGCCGCCAGCGGACCGAAGACAACGCCCGAATGCCAGCCTCGCGAGAGCATGTCCAGCCCACCCAGCGCCAAGCCGACCCGCGGTCCGGTCTCGTAGCCGAGAATCGCGCCAAGCAGCAGCCGCTCCCCCGAAACGCTGCCGACATGGGAGGCCGCCGCGAGCATCGCCGGCAGCACCAGCGAGTTGCTGTGCAAAGGCGCTTCAGGGTGGAAGTCGTCGAGCTCAAACCCCTGGATGAAACTTGAGTTCAGCATCGCCGCCGACTGAGGGCTGGTGCTCCGCTCGCCCCATCCGACCAGTGCCCCCGACCCAGACGGGTCGAACGCGAGCACACCCTCGACGCCGATGCGAGAGACCGGCAGCTGCGCGCCCACAAGCGCGCACCCGACACCATCAAGAAGCAGGTACTTCGCTCGCTCCCGAACGCTATCGGGAACATCAGTCAGCGTCGTCGCGGAGAGCCAGGTCGCCAGGCGGCCCGTGGGGCCGGCAGGATCGGTTGCTGCGCGGCCGGCGTCGCGGCCCGCGGCCGCCACGCCAGGTGCCGCGGGCCTGGCAGTCGTTGTAGTAGTACTCATGAGATCCTCCTGAGTGGTGGTTTGATGGGCGTGTGGGGGCGAGCGGTGCGCGCCGGCTCGCGGCAACGCATCAGTACCGTGGAGTGACGTTGTCTGTGACGTGTGCGCCTGTGCATGACCTGCCGAGGAGTGTCATCAACACTGGCCGCACTCGCATCCGGCAGGTGGACAGTCCGCGTGGGCAGTCATGGCCAGTGGTCGGACGCCTTACGCGTACCCTTGGCCGGCGCACGCGGTCCGCGGGACACCTGGTCGGCGCTCTGTCGTCAGACGGTCGGCGCGTCGCTTGGTGTTCGCGCGAGGACTCGGTCGAGCTGGCCGCGCGAGCTGATGTCGAGCTTCGTGAAGACCTTCTGCAGGTGATACTTGACGGTGCGGGGGCTGATGAACAGCCGTGCGCCGATCTCGGGGTTGGAGAGTCCGTCGCGAGCCATTTGCGCGATTTGGTGCTCTTGAGGGGTGAGGTCGTCGCGTGTCTCCTCGCTCCGTTTGCGCACCTTCTCACCCGTCGCGAGCAGCTCTTTGCGTGCGCGCTCGCCGAACGCCTCCATCCCGATCGCCGTCAGCTGGTCGTAGGCGGTCCGAAGTTGTTTGCGCGCGTCCACACGACGCCCCTCGCGGCGTAGCCATTCGCCGTAGAGCAGGTGGGCCCGAGCGAGCTCGGGGCGAAGCTGGGTACGGCTCAACCGCTCGATCGCGTCTCGATACAGGCTTTCGGCGGTCGCGCCTTCGCTCACCAGTGCGCGTGAACGGGCCTCGACGCCAAGCGCCCAGTCGGTACCACTGGGCCGGGTCGTGTCTGCTAGCCGCTCGACAGCTTCTCCTGCAAGATGAGCGTTGCCGCTCCGGAACGCCGCTTCGACCAGCTCCGCCAGAGCCCATGCGGAAATGAACAGCTCGGGTGTTTCATCGCTCGCTTCCTGTGCTGGCTGGAGCGCATCGGCATAACGACCAAGACCGTTGTAGAGGATGGCCAGCCCCCAGCTGGCCCACTGAACCGCCACGCCCTGCCCGATGTCGCGCACCTCCTCGACCACGGGACGCGACAGCTGGAGATACTCGTTTTCCCGACCCTCGAGAGCGGCAAGGAGGACCGCGCCGTATGGAGCGATCCGAGCGCCCGTTGCGCCGCCCACCGCGTTTGCCTCCGCAAGCATCGAGCGGGCGGCGTCGAACTCGCCGCCGCAGACGTCACATATGACCTGGCCGTGTATCTGGATCGGTAGCGCCTCCAGCGCGCCTGCGTCCCTGGCGATGCTGACTTGGCGAGCGTGAATCGTGCGCCATGTGTCGTAGTCCCAAAGCGTTGCGGCGGCCGATACGGCAAGCCAGGACCAACGGACGCCTTCCTCAATCGAGGCACCCGCGCTGCTGGCAAACGTACTGACAGCGCGAGCCAGCGTCGCTCGTGCGGCAACGCGCCCCTCGGTCATCAGCAGCGCGAATCCATCCAATAGCAGGTCTGACGCGTGAGGCGGGTCGGCCGCCCGGGGTGCCGTCATGGCGGCCGATGAGATGGCTTGCAGCGTGCCGCTAGGCGCCGAGCCGCCCGCGAAAAGCGCAGCGCCCCAAGCATCCAAATATGTCTCACGCGCGAGCTTCGCACTCAAGGATTCGATGCTTCTCGCGGCTTCGAGCAGCTGTTGCGGCGCGTCGTTACCGACGCCCGAGCCAAGGGTGACTTGGGCTCGCAAGAGATCCACCTGGGCCCGCTGGAGCTCGTCCAGCGGGTTCACCTCGGCTGCGGCCAGTAGCTCACGGGCAGCATCAAACGCACCCGCCCGCAAGCACGCTTCGGCTGCCGCTAGCGCGCGGCCACCACGACGCCCGGGATCACCAGTCAGTACCGCCGCGCGTCGTAGGAAGGAGGCTGCTGCGGCGAGGCCGCCGCGTGCCTGCGCCCGTCCGGCGGAGCGCTCGAGCTCAAGGGCCACCTGCTCGTCGGGTCTCGATGCCGCGGCAGCCAGATGCCAAGCACGGCGGTCTGGATCAGCCTCCCGATCGGTCGCCTCCGCCAACGCCAGATGCGCTGCGCGACGCTCACCCGGCGCCGCCGACCGGTACATCGCCGAGCGCACCAGCGGATGGCGAAACGTCACCCGCTCACCGATCGCCAGCAGCCCGTCCGCCTCCGGGCCATCCGCGGCCGCGCGGCTGATCCCAAGCCGGTCAGCCGCGCGCCACAACAACAGCGGATCACCGAGCGGGTCAGCCGCCGCCACCAGCAACAGCACCCGCGCGTCATCCGGAAGCTGCTGGAGTCGCGCCACGAAGCTTTCCTCGATCCGTCCGGTCAGCGCCTGAGCCCCGAGCAGACCAAAGCCACCCGCCAGCTGCGTCGCCGTCAACCCTCGCGGCAGCTCGATCAACGCCAGCGGATTACCCCGCATCTCAGCGATGATCCGGTCGCGCACCGGAGCATCCAGGATGAATCGCACGGCCCCGCTGAGCAGCGCCCGCGCATCACCATCTCGCAGGCCAAGCACTTCCAACTCAGAGAAATGGCGAAGCTCCTCCCCCGGCTCCCGCGCGGCAAACAGGATCCCGACCGGCTCCGCCAACAGCCGACGAGCGACAAACGCCAAAGTGAGCGCGGAGGCCTGATCCAGCCATTGCGCGTCATCCACGACACACAACACCGGCCCATCATCCGCCACCTCCGAGAGCAAGCTCAACAGCCCCAACCCGACCAGGAACCGATCCGGCGCCGCCCCGGTGCTCAACCCGAACACGATCTCAAGCGCCTGCTGCTGCGGCCCGGGCAACCTCCCCAGCCGGTCAAGCGCCGGTGCGCACAACTGCTGCACACCCGCATAGGCCAGCTCCATCTCCGACTCCACCCCGACCGCCCGCAAAACCGTCAGATCCGACGCCGACGCGATCAGATACTCCAGCAGCGCCGTCTTCCCGATCCCAGCCTCGCCCCGCACGACCAGTGCCCGGCTCTCACCGCGACGGACCGCCCCAGCAAAGCCATCGAGCAATGCACACTCGCTGCGCCTGCCCCCCAGCACTACAGGCTGCCCACCCACGACGCGACCCCCGGCTGTTGGGCCACGGACACTACTACATCCAGCGCGGCCGGACGGCTAGGACTGCCCACTCGCACTGTCCACCTGCCGGATGCGACCACGTCCAGCGCGAAGGACACTCGTCGTCGTCGAGAACGCGACAAAGGAAGTGGGAAATGGACTACAGGCTCGAGGTCGTCGCTGTGCCGGTCAGCAACATCGACGCCGCAAAGGACTTTTACGAGCGGATTGGGTATCACATCGACCACGATTATCGCGTCAGCGATGAGCTTCGGTCCGTCCAGATAACACCTCCTGGATCCTGCTGCTCGATCGTCATCGGCAACGGCGTGACTTCAGCGCCCCCGGGCTCCGCAGAGGGACTCCAAGTCGTCGTCGACGACGTCGAGGCCGCACAAGCGCAGCTACGCGACGCCGGCGTCGAAGTCGGAGACGTCCAGCACGCCCCGACGGGGCGGTTCGTGTTCTTCACTGACCCCGATGGCAATGGCTGGGCTGTCCAGCAATTTCGCACCCGTGTCTAGCACCACGCTGTATCGCCCGCCGGACGCACGTCGGGACTCACGCGCCAGCGGCGGGACGGTCCGCCTCGCGGCGCTCTTGGCCATCGCCGGCGGCTTTCTCGATGCCTTCACGTACATCGCCCACGGTGGCGTGTTCGCCAGCGCGCAGACGGGCAACGTCGTGCTGCTCGGCGTCTTCGCGGCGGCCGGCGATTGGCTCGGCGCGGTGCGGCATGTGATGCCGATCCTGGCTTTCGTGATCGGCGTCGGCGTTGCCGAGAAGGTCGGAGATCTACCAGTGGGTCGGCGACTGAAGCGGCCGCAGCGCTTTGCCTTGGTCCTCGAGATCGCGGTGCTCGCCGTCGTAGGAGTGCTGCCGACATCGTTCAGCAACACGGTGGTCATCCTCGCAGTGGCCTTCGTCGCAGCGCTGCAGAGCACGATATTCGGAAAAATTGGCGACTGGTCGGTGAACACGACGATGACCACCGGCAACCTGCGCACCGCGGCAGCATCTGCGTATCGAGTGCTGCTCCGCAGGGAGCGTGACGCGCGCCGGCAAGCAGTGACGTTCGGAGCTGTTTGTATCGCGTTTCTGCTCGGCGCTGTGCTCGGTGGACTGGTCACCAGCTGGCTTCACAACCATGCGGCCTGGGCCGTTTGCATCCTGCTCAGCGCCCTCCTCGTGCTGTTCGAGCCCGACGAGCCGCGGACCGGCAGCCCACCTCTCGCGTCGTCACGTGCCTCGGACAACTGATTTGGCGGCCGATAGTCACCCGTCGGTGACGTGAAGTCGATGCCCGACGGGCCGAGTCTCGCGCCGTAGCGACCGTCCATCAAGTCCGATCCCGCGGCCCCCACACAACGCTCGCTCTCCGCGCGAAGCAGCAGCCTGCAGGCGGTGCTTCCCCTCTTAATTGACCTGCGTAGGCCCTACACGTGCGCCAGATCGCCCTTCTTACGCGCAACTACCCCGACCCGGGCGCCGCCGCCACCTGTCACCGCGGTGGCGACGCTCGACCCCCCAGGCCGCCAGGCCGCCCGGGCCTCGTCCAGCCAGCGTTCGACGTCCTCGGCGACGAACCGCAGCGGCCCGTCCTCTCCCCCGATCCGGATCGAGGGAATCCGCCCCCGGTGCGCGGCGTCGTAGACCCAGGCACGCGAGACGCAAAGGTCGCGTGCGAGATCGCCGGGCTGAGCAGCGTCTGCGTCACCCCCGCTCCATCTCCTCCAGCCACCCGAGCACAGCCGAGCGCCGGTAGCGCACGTAGCGCCCGAGCGAGACGTGCGGGATGCGGCGTGCCCGTGTCTGCGCATAGACCCAGGCGGTGGTGACGCGCAGCAACAGGGCGACCTCGCCGGCGGTCATCAACGGATCGTCGGGGTCCCAGCGGGAGACGGCGCCA
The DNA here is from genome assembly GCA_963826985.1 of uncultured Solirubrobacteraceae bacterium. Lineage (GTDB taxonomy): Bacteria > Actinomycetota > Thermoleophilia > Solirubrobacterales > Solirubrobacteraceae > Palsa-744. The sequence continues at coordinate 352,696 of CAWGYW010000002.1, read as the reverse complement.
GCCGGCTCCCGGCGTCCACAGCAGCCGGCGGCGCCAAGCCCGGCCTACCCATCGTCCTCACCCCGGCGCAGCGCCTCCCACCCCTCGATCACGTGCCACCCGTCGACGCGGCGCTCGAACACGGTCCCCTCGTTGCGCCCGAGGTGCGCGTGCGCGTTGGCTGCGGGGATCTCGAGTGCGGCGGCGATCTCGGCGGGCATCGCTGCGGGGTGCTGGGCGACGTATTCGGCGATCTGCTCCCAGCGGACGCGCTTCTTTGTGCCCGCGCCGCCGTCGAGTGCGGCCAGTGCGCGGCTCGCGGCGCTCGCGGCGCTCGACGAGCTCGTCGTAGGGCGCGAGCTCCTTTTCGACGTCGGCGAGTTCCCGCGTGATCCCGCGGCGTGCCGCGTCGTCACGGCGGCTACGCCGCAAGATCGCACGCCGGTCGCTTCGCGACTTCCCCCGGCGCGCTCTGCGAACGCTCACTGCGCGGCCACGACTGCGGGATCTCCGGCTCGAACCGGGGGGGCTGATCTTCCCCTCCAGCGGCCATGCAGATGCTGCAGTAGGACGACCGGCCGTCGTCGTCGACGGCGGGCAGGCGATGGTCGCCGGCATGACAGCGTGAGCGTTCAGTTCCGCCTCCGAGCGATCCCACGCCACGGCCGCCCCGCCACGCAGACCGCGTATCGCCGTGTCCGCCGAGGGCGACAGCAGCAGCCGATGCTCAGCCACCGGCCGTGCTCTGGAGCTCCCAGCCTGAACGGGCACACGCCACGCCGTGGCACCGACGGGGCCGGCGCCCAGCACGGGGCAGACCGATCGGCGCCCTCCCGTTGTGCTTTGTCTGCGGCACTGAGAGGTCCGCCTGCTGCGCAGAGCACGCCAGATCAACCGCATAGGATCGAGCGGCCATGCCACATGATCCCCTCCTGGACCGCCTACGCTCCTCCACGCCGCGAGGCATAGGAGCCGCCGTGAGGATCAAAACCGCCGGCACCGCGTACGGCGAGCGCACCGTCGTGCGCATCGACCACCGTCTCCCCGAGCCGAGCCGAGGCGTCCACGCCGTCTTCCGTGTTACGACCCGGGAGCAGTTCCTGCCCCGCGCACACTTCGACCGCTCGGTACGTGAGACCGTCAACCGCGCCGCGCTGGAGCGGGGACGGCGCATCTACGCAATCGAACTGCGAACCCAAGAAGTCATGGCCGTACTCAGCTACCACCTGCACGACAGCCCCAGCCGGCCGCCGCTGATCACCGCGCTCGGGACACGCGCCGACGCACATGCCACACCCGACCTGCACGCCAGAAGCCTCGCACTGGTCTGGCTGCTCAAGCAATACGCCCACGCCATCAGCGACCGCACCCAGCGCGGCGGGTACGTGGACATGGACGCCGCGAAGCGCCCCGACGCGATCGCCGTCCTGCGCCAGCTCGGGTTTCGCGACGCCCCACGCGTGAGCGGATTCGATCCCTCCGGGCGACACCTGCGCCAAGACGCTACGAGCCGGCGCTGACCAGCGCCGGCGAGCGAGCACCCCCGGAAGCCCGGTAGACCAGCCGCACCTGCTCGTACAGATCGGCCGGCAACGCCCGCTCGGCCTCCGCCAAAAACTCCCGCGCAGACAGCCCCGCTGGCTCGCTCTGCTCAAAGAACCGCTCGACCTCCTCCCGCACATGCTCCGCATGCTCAGGGACACGCTCACGGGTACGGGCGATGAGACCGGTCGCCACCTCGCCCAGCGAACGCTTGCGATAGACGGCGGCCAGACGCATGACCTCCGCCGCTGCAACCCGCTTGTCACGCTCACCCATCCGCTCGCACGCAAGATCATCCCGACGCGACAGCGTCGAGGCGCTCACGCCGAGCAGACGCGCAGCCTCCGACAGCGTCGGATACGCGAGCAGTGAGATGTCGAGCGTCTGGGTCATGGGACAACCTCACATAGCACCCTACATCATCAGCGCACGAAACGCAACATACGCAATGGACGGAACATACTGCCCAGGCCGAGGTCGCCGGACGCCTCGGCGCGAAACGTTGGGCTGAGACACGCCCGGCCGGGAGGGGGCAGCTGGACACCCACCCCCGATCCGTGGCAACAGTTTGGCAATAGTCACATCGTCCAATGCGTCCAGCGCGTCCAGAAAACCTGACGATCTGGACCCCCTGGACGCCCCTGAACCCATCTACGCGGGGACTGCCTGGTTCAGGTCCGTGTCCGGGAAACCGGGTGGAGGTTCGAGTCCTCTCATCCGCATTCGTTGTCGGAGGCACGCGCAGGTGCCCGAGAGCCGATCGCTGGCTAGCCGTTGGGCTCGGGTCGGCCTGTGGCGTGTGTGAGACCGGGCCGGACCTCTCGCATTGTGGTTCCCTGGCCAGGCAGACAGGGCGGCCCCGGAACGCGGGGCGCATCGTCTGGCAAGGCGGCGACGCGTTCCTCTCTGAGGTATACCGCCCAGCCGGTGATCGTACCGAGGGGGGCGTAGTCGAACTCGGGGTTCGTCAGCGTGTGCTGCTCGCCGAGCAGACGTCTCGTGTCGGGATCGAACACCAGCTGGCGCAGGTAGCCGCCGAGCTCGGTCTCGATCCCGAGCCCGAGCCGGCCGGCGCGGTCGACCACCTCTCCCAGCTCGACGATGCCCGGCAGGCGGCACACGATCCGGTACAGCGCCCTGCAGAGCTCAACCGGTGCTTCTGGCGTGCGCAGCAGACCCGTGACGCTGGAGAAGTCTTCCTCTTCCGGTGAGCGGTCGCCGCGAGGCTCGCGCGTGATCGCGGCCCGGAGTCCGACCGGGTCGGTCGGCAGCCGTGCGGCACGCTGCTGTGATCGTCGGCCTTCCATACAGCCGGGTGCCATCACGGTCTGATGCAGCCCGCTGGGGAGCTCAGGGCTGCCGGCTACTTCCCAACGCCGCTGCCCCTCCATGGTGAAGAACCTCGGGGGGCCCATCTGTTCGCGGATCAGTCCCGACCCATCCCAGCCGCGCCATGTCTGGCGGTGCTCCAGCTGCGTGTGGACCCAGACGCGCTTGGGGTCGGGGTGCATGTGATGGCATCCATATTCGCTACGGGACTCGCTGTACAGGTATCCGCTGAGCTCGATCGCCGCCTCCGAGTCCACGCAGTCGACGATAGCGGCAGCTTTTCGACGACGACACAACGCTTATGTCGAGGAGCAAGCTCCCGGTGCCCAGCATGCTGGCAGAAAGGCAGGCTATCGACGGCGGATGCCGTCGATCACCCCTGAGATGATCCGCGCGGCAAGCCCTTCGTCGAGCGGCTCATGACCGAGCGCGAGGCGGTAGTAGACCGGCGCGTAGAGCAGGTCGAGCACCGTCTCGAGATCCAGCTCATCGCGGATCTGACCGCGCTCGATCCCCCGGCGCAGGATCAGCTTGGTGGCCTCACGGCGCGGCGCCAGCCAGCGCTCGCGGATCTGCTGCGCCAGCACCGGGTCCGACTGAGCCTGGCCGATCAGCTCCGCCATCAGCTCGCCCGCGCGACCTCGGAAGGCGTCGATCAGCCGGCCGATCTGAGTCTCGAGATCGTGCGCGATCTCGCCGGAATCCTCGAACACGAGCGTCTCGCGGAAGTGGTCGAAGTACGCGTCGATCGCCAGTGCGCCGCGGCTCGGCCACCACTTGTAGATCGTGACCTTGCTCACGCGGGCGCGGGCGGCGACGGCCTCGACCGTCGTCGCCGTCAACCCGCCCTCGAGCATCAGCGACGCGGCCGCCTCGAGGATCGCCCGCTGGGCGCGCTCGCTGCGCGGCCGGCCGGCGCGAGGGGGGCTCTCGGATCCCATCGGCGCAGAGTACTCGACTTGCTAAACGACGCGTACAGTATTATTATTGAACGCGCCGTACATGAAATGCGAAACCGAGGCCACGTGACGCAAGCAGCCACTCCCACAGCCACAGCCAATCCCGGCATCAGCCGCGGCCTGGTCCTGCTCTTCGCACTGGCCTGCGGCGTCGCGGTAGCCAATCTCTACTACGCGCAGCCGGTCCTCGGCACGGTCGCGCACACCTTCGGTGCCAGTTACGGAGCTGCGGGGCTGATCGTCACCTGCTCGCAGATCGGATACGCCGTGGGGCTCGCGCTGCTCGTCCCGCTCGGCGACATCGTCTCGCGACGGCGGCTCGTGCCGGCGGTCCTGACCGTCACCAGCCTTGCCCTGCTGGCCTCGGCGCTGGCGCCGTCGATCTCGTTGCTCGCCGCCCTCGCGCTGATCGTCGGCGCCGGCTCGGTCGTCGCGCAGGTGCTGGTGCCGATGGCCGCGGCGCTCGCCGGCGACGTCAACCGCGGGCAGATCGTCGGGTCCGTGATGACGGGCCTGCTGCTCGGGATCCTGCTCGCCAGAACCGTCTCCGGCGTGATCGCCGAGCTGGCCGGCTGGCGGGTCGTGTACTTCACCGCGGCCGCAATGACGATCACGCTGGCGGCGCTGCTCGCGCGCCGGCTCCCGCGCGAGGGCAGTCGCCCGCATATCGCCTACCGAACGCTGCTGCGCAGCACCGTCGAGCTGTTCCTGACGCAACCACGACTGCGCCGCCGGGCGCTCTACGGGGCGCTCGGCTTTGCGACGTTCAGCGTCTTCTGGACAACGGTCGCGTTCCTTCTCAGTGGCGCCCCCTACCACTACAACGACCTGGCGATCGGCCTGTTCGGGCTCGGCGGCGCCGCCGGCGCCCTATGCGCCAACTTCGCCGGTCGCTGGGTCGACCGTGGCCTGCACCACCACACTACGCTGCTGTTCGCGGCGCTCGTCGCGGTCTCGTTCCTACTGCTGTGGTTCGGCCGCACCGACCTGGCGATGCTCATCGCGGGGATCCTCGTGCTCGACGCCGGCGTGCAGGGACTGCAGGTCACCAACCAGTCGATCATCTACAGCCTCGCGCCCGAGGCCCACAGCCGGATCAACTCCGCCTACATGGTCTGCTACTTCGTCGGCGGCGCCCTCGGCTCAGCGGTCGCGAGCGCAATCTACGACTCCAGCCACTGGGCCGGGATCTGCGTGCTCGGAGCAGCACTCGGAACCCTGGCCACGGCGCTGGCGCTCTACGAGCACCTGAGGAGACACACAGCCGCCACCGAGCAGCCCGCCAGAGCGACCTCAGCGACTGTTCAGGCGCTCGAGGTAGTCGTCGGCGACGCGCCTTGATTCCGGGTCGCTGAGGGCCGTGAGCAGCACGTCGGCGTCGCTCCAGGCGCCTGAGGTTGACGCAATCGCAGCACTGGCGGCATTCACCGCGAGCTTGGTCGCCGCGAGCGTGAGCGCGGACTTCTCGACGAGTTGAGCTGCCAGCTCCTCGATCGTCTCGTCGAGGAGCTGCTCGCCGACGACCCGGTTTACGAAGCCCAGGCCACGGGCTTCCTCCGCTGTGAAGGAACGGCCGCTCAGCACGAGCTCCTTGGTCATGGCGGGTCCGATCTCGCGTACGAGTCGGGGAATGCCGCCCCACCCCAGGGGGATGCCGAGTTGGAGCTCGGGGATCGAGAAGCGGGTCGTGTCGGCCGCAACGCGCAGGTCGCAGGCGGCGGCCAACAGGACGGCGCCGCCGACGCAGTGGCCATGGATGCGGGCGATCGTAACCGCTCGCATCGCCTCGATGGCCTCGGCCATCTGCCGGCCCGCATCGGCCGCTTCCCGCTGTGCGGCGACGCCTCGATCGTCGCCCGAGAAGCGCGCCAGGTCGGCTCCCGCGCTGAACGCGCGACCGTTGCCGCTGAGCACGACGACCTTGACCTCGGGCTGTTCGTCGAGCCGGTGTGCGGCGTCGACGAGCGCGCGGAGTGTCTCGGTGCTGAGGGGGTTCAGCTTGTCCGGGCGGTTCAGCATGATGCCGGCACGGGGGCCGACCGAACCGACCTCGATGTTGGCGAAGGGCATCGTGATGCTAGGGGCGTCAGTGTTCGTAGGGGGTCAAGTGCAGGGCGACGCGGGAGCGGCACGGCCTCTTCCCGCGCCGCTCCCGTCGTCTGCGTCTACTTCAGGTGAAGCGTCGGTGCGATCGCGTCTTCGGCGACCGAGGCCGGCGTCCACGGCAGCGTGATCCATTCGTTTTTGGAGAAGCGCTGGGTCTGGTCTTCGTAGTAGGGAGAGGTCGGGTCTTCCGACTGCGAGTAGGCCAGCAGGCCTTTCGCCACCGGTTCGTGGCCAGCCTGCAGTTCCGTGAACATCACGATGCTCGTGCCGCCTGTCACCTCAGCCTGTTTCGAGGTCGGCGTCGGGAAGGACGATCCGATCGCCGCGTAGCAGCCGTCCCCCTCCAAGCAGCCGGGAAGCGGAGCCCCGCCGGTCTGCGGTGCACGCTGCACTTCGCCGATGCTGGCGTCGATCGGGATCCCGCGTGCCTCCATCGAGCTCACCGCTGTCGCGAGCGCTTCCTTGCTCGCCTGCAGCGAGGTGTTGAGCGTGTTGGGGGTGTAGACCGGTTCGGTCGCCGTCCAGGGGTGGATCCAGAAGTCCGCCTGGCCGTTGGGTGCGTGTTCGAACCATTCTTGGAACAGCCAGCCACCCTTGTCGTCGAGCGTGGCGGTCGCGCCGTAGTCGTTGAGGACGGGGCACGCGCCGCTGACATCGACACCGTTGATCACGCCGCCGTCTTCGCTCACCGCGTTCTCGCAGATTTCGCGCAGACCGGGGAGGGCGCGTTCAGCTGGGAGCGAGCGGAACTTCGTCCATGACGCCTGCATCGTTCCGGCGGTGAATCCGGGCGTCGGCGAGAGCCCGTCGGTCGGGACGCCGCTGTTGTAGGTGCCCATGCGCTGGGCGACCATGTCGATCCCCGTCTGAGCACGCATGCCCGGGTTTTCTTCTTCGCCGCCGAGGGCAGGCGAGAACCCGGTGAGCGGGGTGTTCGCGTTCGCGAGCCAGAACGAGTTGTTCGAGTTCTCGACATAGTCTTTGCGGATCAGTGACGGCTCGTCGCCGCCCGCAAGGATGCCCGGCACGAGCGCACCCGGGCTTTCGGGCATTTCGCACTCACCGTTGCCCAAGAACGGGCCCGTGAGTGACCCCGGCTCGAGGTCGCACGCCGAGTCAAGGTAGGCCTTCGTCAGGCTCGAGGCCACGACGATCTCCGTGTAGAACGCGTTGCCCTGGTCGTCGGCACCGATCGTGTTCACCCACGGCACGCCCTGGATGGCACGCTCGGATTCGATCACCTGAGACGCGTTTTCGGCTTTGCTGATCGCGAGCCACTGGTTGACACCCCGGAGGTTGTTGGCATTGGCGTCATCGACCGCGATCGGCAGACCGCCCTCCCAGATCACCGGGCCCGTAGACGCTGTAGTAGAGGGTGCGGGTGCGCGGCACCAGTTCGCCGTGTTCCAGAGCCTCGACCGTCACCTTGCGCGTCTTCATCGCTTCACGTTTGGCCCTTGTAGTAGTAGTTGGTCACTTCGCTACGTCGACAGGTACCAGAGCGTGACCGTCGTGTTCGTCGAGACGGTGTGCGTCCACGCGACGTCCTGGTTGTGACCGATGTTGATCCCGGGCAACCCCCAGATTCCCGCACCCATCGCGTGGTACTGGCCGGGGATTTCGACGTTCATCTCCCAGAAGCGTTCCGCGCCATGCCACGGGAAGTGCGGGTTGGCGAGCACGACGCCGCCTCCGTTGGTGGCGTCTTCGCCACCGACGGCGAGTCCGTTGGAGCCCATCAGGTTGCTGTGCACCGTCGGCGCGAGCAGCTCGGTCGAGATGCTCCCGATCGAGGCCGTCCGCGCGCCCTGCCCCTTCGCCGACTTTGCGGGCGCCTCCGCGGGCGGACCGTATTCCGCATTCGCCTCGGCGTACGGACCGAGGGCAGAGTTGCCCGCGAGGTCGTCGATCTGGTAGATGCGCAGCCAGACGTCGATCGGCTTGATCGGCCTGACCCACGCCGCACCTTTGCAGGCGGGGTTCGTGACTCCGCTCGCCCCACCGATCTGCTTGAGGTAGGAGTCATAGCCGGCGGCGTAGCCCTTCACCGCTTCGAGGCCTTCCGTCGCGGGTCCCTGCGGGTAGGGGAGCTTCAGCAGGTTCTGGATCGTGTGATCCTGCTTGATCGAGGTCCAGTAGATGTCCGAGTTGAGGTTCGTGAACTGCAGACCCCCCTCGGATTCGTTCTTGAAGACCCCTTCTGGGCCGAGGAACGCAGAGCGTTCGCCCTCGACCGTCAGGAACGTTTCGGCGAGCACGACAGATTCCGTCCTGCGCCTGTGCATAGCCGATCCCGAATCCGACGTCGGCAAAGTTCTCGCCGGAGATGTTCGCGACGCCGCCCGTTGTCCGGGTGAGCGACACGCTGTACTTCGCCGCGGCGGAAGCCGGGAAGCACATCGCGGCTGCGACCACCACGAGCGCCGCGAGAAGCGCGCCCTCACAAACCGCCTCCCCCGGAAGCGGCCGTCGTGCGCGCAAGGCGCGGAATCCCTACCCATTGGCCGTCGCATGTGTGTGGCTCCCTCCCGATCCATAGCTCCCCATTCCCTCCAGCACAAGGCATTGATGGACTATCCCGTCCCTTACTCGTTGGTAATGTACCAGCGTGTCCACCACTGTGCAAGCCGGCACCGAACGGCTCCCACGCGGGCCGCACCGCCTCTCTCGCAAGCAGGTTGAGAACCACCAGCGCGCGCGCATCATCGCCGCGATGATCGCCGTGGCCGGGACGAAGGGCTACGGATCGACGACGATCGGCGATATCACCCACCGTGCACGCGTCTCGCGCGACACCTTCTACGAGCAGTTCGCCAACAAGGAAGCCTGCTTTCTCGCCGCCTACGACGCGACAACGCGCGAACTGCTGGACGAGATGGTCGCCGCGGGAACAAGCCAGCCGAGCTACGTCGAGGGCATACGCGACGGCGTGCGCGCCTACCTGAGGTTCTGGAGCGAGCGCGCCGACGCGGCCCGTGTCTGGTCACTCGACATCCTCGCGGCTGGCGAGGAGGCACTCGTCCACCGCGAACGTACGCTCGAGAGCTTCACGCGCCTGTTTCAGGCCATCGCTGAGCGAGCCGCCACGGAGCAGCCTGGGCTGCCGACCGTCCCGGATCTCGTGGCGCGCGCGATGGTGGTCGCTGCGGTCGAGCTCACGACGCGGTACATCCGAGAGGATCGCGTCAGCTCGCTGCCGGAGCTCGAGAGTGACGTCCTCTACCTGTGGCTCATGGTCTTTGCTGGCCACGAAGTGGCCGCTGCCGCGGTCGCAACCTGAGCGACGACGACCCACGCGGCGTCCAGTGCGACGAATGGGCGATGAAGCACGTGGGCTACATGAGCGGCTACATCACCGCCGTCTAGAGCCAGTGCCCGGCCAGGGGCCGATCCACGAGAGGTCGACACCTCACGCGCCGACGTACTGAACGTGCCCCGCGTTGCCGACCTCGCTGACGACGAACGGGTAGCTGCGTGAGGTGCCCTCGACGACGGCCGTGCAGGTGAATTTGAGTCCGGCTCGCTGCAGCACCTCGGCTGGACAGGAGACCGTCGCGTGCTTGCGTCTCTGGCTGAAGACCGCCGCCTCTATCGAGCGCTGCACTTCGGCGATGTCCAGCTTGACCAGTGGCGCGCTGTCCTGAAAGCGCACCTGTCCGCTGTCGCCGACCTCGGTGGCCGTAACCGGGTAGGTGCCCACGTCCAGGCGCGCCATGCACGTAAACGTGTGGCCCGCCTGCTGCGCCACCTTCGGCGGACACGAGACGATCGTGTCCAGGCCATGCTCGCGGAGGATCGAGTTCGCGATCGCGCGCTCGACCTTCACGCTATCCAAGCTTCGAGCGCTCGAGCGGCTCGACCCGCACGCTGACACGCAGACGGCAAAGAGGATCGCCCCGGCGAGACCGACGAGCGTGCGCCCGTGCCGTGGCCGTCTGTCGTCCATCGGGCGCTTGCCCATCAGGTCTGGAACGAGTGCACGATTTCGCCCATCTGCCGCGCCGCGCGGTTGGCCCCGCCTCGTAGGGCGATGTCCACCTCATACGCCGCGCCTGGCGTGGAGATCACAACCTCGCTCTGCACGAGCCCGTGCTGGGTGCGCTCGAACGTGTAAACCCATGCCGGACCCGCGAGCGTCCTCGTCGTCCCGACGCTCAGCAGCTTGAAGTCGGCATAGCGACTCCTCAGCGAGCCGGTGAGCTGAGCGGACAGCGTCGAAATCGACTGGGTCAGCGGCTTCTCCGGGCGAACGAGCAGCAGCACCCTGCCGCCTTCCGCGACGAGTCCGGCGGCGGGCGGGTTGGCGGTCCTCGTGAGCTGTGCCGCCGTCAGCCGCGTCCAGTCGCTCGGGTAGTGCAAAACGAACGGAGCTTGGCCCGAGACCGACAGTGTCCTCGGCTGCTTCAGCCCCGCCTGCGCCTGAGCGGTCGCCTGCGCCGTGGCCGGCGCCTGGATCTCGACTGCCTCCGAGCCGGACTTGAACACGCCCGCCGCCCAGAAGATGACCGCGAGCGCGAGCCCGAGCACCGCGGCCAGAGCCGCCCGGCGCATGCGGCCAGGAGAGCCGCCCAGACTGCGCCACCTCGGCGCGACCCCGCCCACGAGAGGAGGCGCGTAGCGGGGCACGGAGCCATCTGCTCCCCCCAATGAGGCGTGCGGGGGAGGAATCGGCGGCGATGAGGCCGTGTTCGCCATTTGCGTGGGCCCCTGAGGTCCGAAGCCCTGAGTGCTCGTCGTCATATGGCCACCAAGAGTCCTTTGTCGCAGGGTTCGGTGCGGTCGCCCAGTACTTCGCGGCGCGTGCATCGTTTCCTGCATCGCAGGCGGACACGGACGCCGCCGGCCGACACAGGACAGCGCCTCGTCTCAGAGTGCCTGAAACACCGGGATTATTTTTTCCGCTTCGGTGAACGTGATCTTGAGTGATTTTTTGGCGGGCACGATGCCAGTCCAGGTGAAATTGACCTGTTTGTTTTTTTCCACGTTTTCATATTCACCCACGATCACCCCGCCCACTTCGATTTTCACGTTACCCGTTTTTTCCGACTTGAATTTCCAGCGCAGGTAGACCATCGTGGGCTTGGTCGAGCTGGGTTCTTTTTCTTTACCGGATTCGGTCACTTCCGCCTGCGCAACCGGTTCTCCGATTTCCGCGGCGGCGGTTTCTTTGAGCGAGGGCGCGAGCTTGGTGGCGGAGACCGATTCTTTCTTCAGCTTCGCTTCCGAGACAGCTTCGCCCTTGAGCTTCGCTTCGGCAACCGCTTCGTTCTTCAGCTTCGCTTCCGACACAGCTTCGTTCTTCAGCTTCGCTTCCGAGACAGCTTCATTCTTCAGCTTGCCTTCGGCCACCGCTTCGGCGGCGAGCTTGACTTCGGACACCGCTCCAGTTTTCAGCTTCGCTTCGGTGACCGCTTCGGCGCCGAGCTTGGCTTCGATCACGGCGCCGTTTTTGATCTTTGTTTCGGTCACCGCTTCGGAGCCGAGCTTCGCGGCCGTCACCGCTTCGGAGGCGAGCTGGGTCGCGGTGATCGTTTCTTTGGCGAGTCTTTCGGCCGTGACCGCTTCTTTCTTTATCTTGGTCGTTTCCACGGCTTCGCCTTTCAGCTTTTCTCCGGTGACGGCTTCGTTCAGGATCTTCGCCGTTTCGACCGATTCTTTGCCGAGCTTGCCGGCCGTCACCGCTTCGGAGCCAAGCTTGGTTTCGGTGACGGAGCCGGTTTTCAGCTTCGCCGCGGAGACCGCTTCAGGCGCCAGCTTGGCTTCCGTCACCGCTTCGTTCTTCAAGGACGCCGTTTCGACCGATTCTTTGCCGAGCTTGGTGGCCGTGACCGCTTCCGACGCGAGCTTTTCGGCAGTGGCGGCGCCGGCGGCCAGCTGTGAGGCCGTGATCGTTTCTTTCGCGATCTTCGCGGCCGTCACCGCTTCGCTCTTCAGCTTCGACGTGGAGACCGCTTCGGGCGCGAGCTTGCCTTCCGTCACCGCTTCGCTCTTCAACTTCGCCGTTTCGACCGATTCTTTGCCGAGGATGCCGGCCGTGACCGCTTCCGACGCGATCTTTTCCGCGGTCACAGCACCGGTGGCCAGCTTGGATGCGGTGATCGTTTCTTTCGCGATCTTCGCAGCCGACACCGCTTCGGAGGCCAGCTTGCCTTCGGTCACCGCTTCGTTTTTCAACTTCGTGGTTTCGATCGATTCTTTGCCGAGCTTGGCGCCCGTCAGCGCTTCGCCCGCGATCTTTTCCGCGGTGACGGCGCCGGCGGCCAGCTGAGACGCGGTGATCGTTTCTTTCGCGATCTTCGCAGCCGACACCGCTTCGGAGGCCAGCTTGGCTTCGGTCACTGCGCCGGCGGCGAGCTTTTCTTCAGCCACCGCGCCGGAGGCAAGCTTCGCTTCCGTCACGGATTCGGAGGCGAGCTTCGCTTCCGTCACCGCTTCGGAGGCCAGCTTCGCTTCCGTCACGGCGCCGTTTTTCAACTTCCCCGTGGCGACCGATTCTTCGCCGAGCTTGCCGGCCGTGACCGCTTCGCCGGCAAGCTTTTCGCCGGTTACGGCGTTGGCCGCCAGCTGCGAGCCGGTGATCGTTTGTTTCGCGATCTTCGCGCCGGTCACCGCTTCGCTCTTCAGCTTCGCTTCGGAGATCGCTTCAGGCGCGAGCTTGGCTTCCGTCACCGCTTCGTTCTTCAGCTTCGCCGTTTCGACCGATTCTTTGCCGAGCTTGCCGGCCGTCACCGCTTCGCCTGCGATCTTTTCGGCAGCGACAGCGCCGGCGGCCAGTTGCGAGGCCGTGATCGTTTCTTTTGCGAGCTTCGCCGCGGAAACCGCTTCAGAGGCGAGCGCCCCCGTCGTCACCGCTTCAGAGGCGAGCGTCCCGGTCGTCACGGCGCCGGAGCCGAGCTTTCCAGCGGTCACCGCTTCGGAGGCCAGCTTCCCTGCGGTTACCGCTTCGGGGGCGAGCTTTTCTCCAGTCACCGCTTCGTTCTTCAGCGTCGCCGTGTCGACGGATTCCGCTGCGAGCTTCGCGGCTGTCACTGCTTCGCTCGAGAGCTTTTCGGCGGTGATCGCGCCGGATGCCAGCTGAGACGCGGTGATCGCTTCTTTTGCGATCTTCGCAGCCGTCACCGCTTCGCTCTTCAGCTTGACTTCCGACACCGATTCGGGCGCCAGCTTTGCTTCGGTCACGGCTTCGTTTTTCAACTTCGTCGTTTCGACGGCTTCTTTACCGAGCCTGCCGGCCGTCACCGCGCCGATCGCGATCTTGCTGGTACCGACCGCGTTGTTCGCCAGCTGATTCGCGGTGATGGTTTCCTTCGCGATCTTCGCCGCGGAAACCGCTTCGGCGGCCAGCATTTCTTCGGTCACCTCTTCGGAAGAGATTTCCACGCCTTTGCCCGGTTTGCCTTCCGGTCCAGCCGGGCCCGTTTCGCCTTTGGGTCCGGCTTCCCCTTTGGCGCCCGTTTCGCCTTTGACGCCCGTTTCGCCTTTGACGCCTTCTTTGCCTTCTTTGCCAGCGGCCCCCGTTTCGCCTTTGACGCCCTGCAGGCCTGTTGCGCCGGTCGCGCCCGTTGCGCCAGTCGCGCCAGTCGCGCCAATCGCTCCGGTTTCGCCCTTGAGGCCCTGCGGGCCGGTGGCGCCCGCGGGTCCCTGGGGACCTTCTTTTCCGGGCGGACCGGCCGGTCCCGTGGCTGCGTGGAACCCTTTTTTCTTCGCGGTCTTCGCGGTCCTGGCCTTCCTGCTTCTCGCCGCGCTCGCGCGTCGAGTCGGGCCGAGGGGCACGCGGTGCGTGCTGCTCGTCAGCGGGAGTCCCGCATCGGCGTCTGCCGTCGCGGGAGCGGATAGGCTGTGGTAGCCCGAAATCCCCGCCGCGCCTGCGAAGGCGAGGGATGCGATCGTGATCGTTATCAGGCGATGGGCTATGAGACGCGGCATGGTGGCGATGTCAGCTTTTGTGTCCGGCGAGTGACTGTCTCGCTGGATGATCTGATGACAAGCGGAAGATGCCGTTGCTTCTACACGACAAGCTGCCCCCCGACATCTTTGTCTCCGATTCGTGACCGGATGGTCTTTCCCTTCGGCGGATGCTTTGCCGAAGGAAAGGCGTGCACGAGTCTGTGCAGCAGCGCGGCTGATTGTTTCGATCAACCGAAGCGTGTCCCCAAATGACACCAACACGCCGGTGTCTCCCCGGCTGTCATATGTAAACGCACCACCGACATTGCAGAAACCTATGGAATCGAGTTGGCGGGGCTGCTTGCGGGTCCGCTACTGCGCAGCCCGCACCCGCGGCCGAAGGTCCGCCTCGGCCGCGGTCAGGCGAGGCTCTCAGGCGAGGCTCAGTGGCCGCGCTCGCGCCGTTGGCGGCGCTGCAGCACCACGATCGAGAAGCCCGCGATCATCAGCAGGAGGCCGAAGCCGATGTCCCAACGCAGGTCGAAGCCCGTGAACGGCAGCGTGCTCGCTTTTTCGCTGCTGGGCGCGGTGCTCGTCGTCGGTTCGCTGGCCGGGGTGCTCGTCGTCGGTTTTTCCGCTTCTTTCGACGGTTCGACGCCCTGGCTCGGGGTGGTGTTCGTTTTGGTGGTCGTGGTCGGCGTCGTGCTGTAGCCCGACGTGGGTTCTTCCGCCGCGACCGCGACGGCGGGCACGAACGCCAGCGCCAGCGCCACCAGGGCGACGATCGAGATTCGGCGCCAGATTGCGGACGATCCGCTCGTCGTCGTCAGCGCTGCGCCTGCTGTCTGTGGCCTGCTCGAGGCCATGACGTCGGTCCGAGTCATGCCAACCTCCGTTTGATCGTGTGGTGTACGCGCGGCATCTCTTTGGTTCGCCGTCCGCCGGCAGTCGCCTGCCTTGATGGGCCAAGGTCTATCAGCTATCGCGGTTGCGGGGTCGTCGGTAACACTCACCCGTTGCGAGGGTGCCGCTCACGACACGCTCACGCGGCCCTCGAGCGTGCCCTCGGCGAGATGTCCGCGCAGCACCTTCTTGTCGAACTTGCCGACGCTCGTCTTGGGGATCTCGGCGACGAACGCGAACTCGTCCGGCAGCCACCACTTGGCGACCTTGTCGCGCAGGTGCTCGACGAGCTCGGGCGCGCCGGCGGCGGCGCCCTCGCGCAGCACGACGCAGCACAGCGGCCGCTCGGCCCAGCGCGGGTCGGGCTTGGCGATGACGGCCGCCTCGAGCACGTCGGGGTGCGACATCAGCTCGTTCTCGAGCTCGACCGAGGAGATCCACTCGCCGCCGGACTTGATCACGTCCTTGGAGCGGTCGGTGATCTGCACGGTGGCTCCCTCGTCCACGGAGGCGATGTCGCCGGTGCGCAGCCAGCCGGTGGCGAACTTCTCGTCTTCGGAGCTGTCGGTGAAGTAGCGCGAGGCGATCCACGGCCCGCGCACTTCGATCTCGCCGGTGGACTCGCCATCCCACGGCACCTCGCCGCCGTCATCGTCGGCCAGGCGCAGCTCGACCCACGGCAGCGGGCGCCCCTGCATCGCGCGTTCGTCCCAGTAGGAGTCGTCGTGCTGGCGCTCGCGCGGGCGCGAGTAGGTCGCCACGGGGCTCGTCTCTGTCATCCCCCACGCCTGGAAGATGCGCACGTCGTGGCGCTCCTCGAAGTCCTTCATCAGCTGCCGCGGCACCGCCGAGCCGCCGCACGCGGCGTTGGTCAGCGAAGAGAGGTCCACGTCGGGGTGTTCGTCGGCGTAGCGCAGCAGCGCCAGGAAGATCGTCGGCACGCAGCCCACCATCGTCGCGCGCTCGCTCGCGATCAGGCCGGCGAGCGGCTCTGGCTGCAGGAAGCGGTCGGGGAGGATCAGATCGGCGCCGGCGAGCGCCGCGCCGTAGGGCAGCCCCCAGGCGTTGACGTGGAACATCGGCACGACCGCGAGGATGCGGTCGGCGCGCGAGAGCCCGGTGCCGTCCTTGGCGAGCGTGACCGTCGAGTGCAGGCTGATCGAGCGATGCGAGTACAGCACGCCCTTGGGGTTGCCGGTGGTGCCGCTGGTGTAGCAGAGCGCCGCCGCCTGGCGCTCGTCGAGCTCGGGGTAATCGAATGGCTCGGAGCCCCAGCGGCCGTCGGCGTCGGCCCCGGCGAGCAGGTCCTCGTAGCGCACCGCGCCGGGCAGCTGCGCGAGCGTCTCCTCCCCCACCTCCGCCCCGCCCATGACGACGTAGCGCGTGACGGTTTGGAACGTGGGCGCCAATTTCGCGAGCGCGGGCACGAGCGACTCGTCGACGAAGATCACGCGGTCCTCGGCGTGGTTGACGATGTATGTGATCTGCTCCTCGAACAGGCGGATGTTGAGCGTGTGCAGCACCGCGCCGATGCACGGCACGGCGAAGTACAGCTCGAAGTGGCGCTGGTTGTTCCACGCGAACGTGCCGACGCGATCGCCCTGCTCGATGCCGAGCGCCCGCAGCGCCCGCGCGAGCCGGTCGACCCGCTCTGAGACTTCCGCGTGGGTCGCCTGGTGGACCGAGGTTTCGTCGGCGGCCAGCGTCACGACCTTCGCGCCGTGGTTGTAGCCGGCCAGCCTGCGGCGGATGTGGTTGAGGGTCAGCGGAAAGTCGTTCTGCATCAGGCCCTCGAGCATCTGCGTCATCCCCTCCTCACCTGCTCCCGCGGCGTCCGAGGCGTCCTCGGCGCCGTGGGCGTCCTTGCTGTCCTCGGCGTCATCGGCGCCCGTCCTGCGAGCCCATCGTAGATGCCGCGCGTGCGCTGCGCGATGTCGTCCCAGTCGAAGCGCAGCACGTGCTCGGAGGCTTCCGCCACGAGGCGGTCGCGCAGCGCCTCGTCGACCAGCAGCCGCTCGATCATCACGCCGAGGTGCTCGGCGTCGCCGCCGTTGAAGCGAAGCCCCACGCGCTCGCCGACGGGCACGACCTCGCGCAGCCCGCCCGTGTCGGCGACGATGCACGGGCAGCCCGAGGCCATCGCCTCCAGCGCGACCAGCCCGAACGGCTCGTAGATCGAGGGCACGACGCACAGGTCGGCGATGCGGTACAGCGAGTGCAGCGCGTCGTCGCCGATCCAGCCGAGGAACGTGCCGTGCTCGGACAGGCCCAGGCGCTCGGCCTGCGCCTTCAGCTCGGCCTCGTGGGTGCCGCTGCCGGCGACCAGGAAGCGCACATCGCCGACGCGCTCGATCACGCCGGGCAGCGCGTCGAGCGCGAGCTGGAAGCCCTTCTCGTAGACAAGCCGCCCGACGAGCAGCACGAGCTTCTCGTGCGGCTTGGCGAACTCGCGCCGCAGCGCCTGCAGGTCGCCCGTCGGGCGCAGTTCGCTCGGGTCGACGCCGTTGGGGATCATCGCCACGCGCCGCTCGTCGATGTCGAAGATGTCGGCGACGTGGCCGCGCATGTAGTAGGAGCAGACGATCACCGCGTCCGCGCGGTGGGCCATCCAGCGCTCGACCGCGTGGATGTGCGACTGCGGCGGTTTGTCGACCCAGCCCTGGTGGCGACCGTGCTCGGTCGCGTGGATCGTCGTCACGTAGGGCACGCCAAGCGTGTCGGCGAGCTCCGCGGCGGCGCGGCCGACGAGCCAGTCGTGGCCGTGCACGAGGTCATAGGAGTGCTCGCGCGCGAGCGCTTCGCCGGCGGAGAGCATGTCGCTGTTCATCTGCTCGACCCACGCGACGAAGCGGTCGAGGTCGCGCGGCCAGCTTGGCTCGGCCACGCGGTGGACGCTCACGCCGCCGCGATCCTCGGGGCAGCCGGGGTCGAGCCGTGCTTCGCCGCCGACGCCGCGGGTGAGCACATCCACGCGCACGCCCTGGCGCACGAGCGCCTCGGCGAGCTTGCGCACGTGGCGGGCGAGGCCGCCCTCGATCACGGGCGGATACTCCCAGGAGAGGATGAGCACGCGGCCGCTCATGCACGAGACCCTATCTGCCCGTGCCGGAACGCCCACGCTCGATGCTGTCATGCCCCGCGCGGCGAGGCCGCCATCACCCACGCGGCGCGCCACCCCCGCCACGCGCCGCGTCCGCGTCTGCGGGTGGAGCGAGGTCGAGCTGCAGCTGGCGCGGGGAGGGTCGCAGCGGCTCGCTCGTCGGCCGCGGCCGGCCGCGCTTGGCCCAGTGGCCGATCACCTCGCGGCTGCGGCAGGAGTAGCGGTTGACGCGACGGTCGGTCGGCTGGATCGCGAGCCCGTCGGGGGCGGTTCCGGTGACGAGCGCGTGGAAGCGCCGGCCTTTGTGGTCGACCTCGACGATGTCGCCGCTGTGGATGCCCTCGAGCCGCATGCGCGGCGAACTCCAGCAGGAACGCCGCCGTGACGTAGGCTTGGCGCAGTGCGCTGGCTCGTGGACGGGATGAACGTGATCGGCACGCGCCCGGATGCGTGGTGGAAGGACCGGCACGGCGCGATGATCAAGCTCGTGGACATGCTCGAGCGCTGGGCGGCGAGCAGCGGTGCGGACGTGACGGTCGTGTTCGAGCAGCCCCCGAAGCCGCCGATCCGCTCGACGGTGATCGCGGTCGCGTACGCGCCGCGCCCGCGGCGCGACTCCGCGGACGATGAGATCGTGCGCCTGCTGAAGGTCGAGACCGAACCGGGGGCGATCCGCGTGGTCACCTCCGACCTGTGGCTGTCCGATCGCGTGCACGCGGCCGGCGCGAGCGTCGAGCCGGCGGCGCCGTTTCGCGCGCTGATCGAAGACAACTGATGGTGGCGACGACGCGATACACGCGCAGCGAGGACGCGAGCATCGCCTACCAGGTGGTCGGCGACGGGCCCCTGGACATGCTGTTCGTGACCGGCTGGCTGACGCAGCTGGAGCAGCTGTGGGAGGCGCCCGCCAACCGCCGCTTCCTCGAGCGCCTGGCGACGTTCGGGCGCCTGATCCTGTTCGACAGCCGCGGCACGGGGCTGTCCGAGCGCGTGCTCGAGACGTACACGATCGAGCAGGAGGCGCGCGACGCGATCGCGGTGCTCGACGCGGTCGGCAGCGAACGCGCGGCGGTGTTCACCTACCAGCAGGGAGGGCTCGTGGGGGCGCTGCTGGCGGCCGAGCACCCCGAGCGGATCGGAGCGCTGGTGATGTACGCGTCGATCGCGCGCACCTCTTGGGCGCCCGACTACGACTGGGCGATGCGCAGGGAGGACCGCGAAGCGCTGACCGAGCACAACATCGCGACGTGGGGCGAGACCAGCAGCGACGCGATGTCCGGCTGGGCGCCGTCGATGGCCGCCGACCCGTCGCTGATGGCGTGGTTCGCGCGCATGCAGCGGCTGGCGGCGAGCCCCGGCGAGGCGCGGGTGATCTTCAAGGCGATGCTCGACCAGGACGTGCGCGAGGTGCTGCCGCGGATCCGCGTGCCGACGCTGGTCATGCACCGGCCCAACGAGCAGGTGTGGGACGTGCGCCACTCGCGCTACCTGGCCGAGCACATCGAGGGCGCGCGCTACGTCGAGCTCGAGGGCGTCGACTCGTTCCCGTTCCTGGGCGACAGCGACGCGATCGTGGAGGAGGTCGAGGAGTTCCTGACGGGCGTGCGCTCGGGCGGTGAATTCTCGCGGGCGCTGTTGACGGTGCTGTTCACCGACATCGTCGAGGCGACGGGGCACGCGGCGCGGCTGGGCGACGCGCGCTGGCGCGACCTGCTGGCCCACCACGACGAGCAGGTGCGGGCGCAGCTCGCGCGCTTCGGCGGGCGCGAGGTCAAGACGGTGGGAGACGGCTTCGTGGCGACGTTCGACGGCCCGCCCTCGCGGGCGCTGCGCTGCGCGCTTGCGATCACGCGCGCCGCGCGCGAGCTCGGCGTGGAGGTGCGCGTCGGCATGCACACGGGCGAGTGCGAGCTGATCGGCGAGGACGTCGGCGGCATGGCCGTGCACATCGCCTCGCGCGTCAGCGGCCTGGCGGGACCCGGCGAGGTGCTCGTGTCGGGCACCGTATTCGGCACGGTCGTCGGCGGCCCGTTCTCGTTCGAGGACCGCGGCCTGCACGAGCTCAAGGGAGTCCCTGGGCGCTGGCCGCTGTTCGCCCTCGGCAGGTGAGCGCGCTCGCGCCTCCTACTTAAAAATAAAGTGCTCGTGACGCGCCGAAGCGGGGACCAAGACGCGCCACGAGCCGACGAGTGCCAGCCTTGGCCCCATCGCCTACGCAGACGCCGCGCGCGCGGATTCCTTCCCGCGTGTTTCCGACGCGTGAGCGCGGTCAGCGAAACGCCTGGATGCCGGTGAGCGCGCCGCCGACGACGAGCGCGTGCACGTCGGCGGTGCCCTCGTAGGTGACGATCGACTCGAGGTTGTTCATGTGGCGGATGACCGGGTACTCGAGCGTGATGCCGTTGGCGCCGAGCACCTGGCGGGCGGTGCGGGCGACGTCGAGCGCGGCGTTGACGTTGCCGAGCTTGCCCATCGAGACGTGCTCGGGGAGCAGGCGGTGCTCGTCCTTCATGCGCCCGAGGTGCAGCGCGAGCAGCGTCGCGCGGTTGACCTCGAGCGCCATGTGCGCGAGCTTGTGCTGCTGGATCTGCGTGGCGGCGATCGGGCGCCCGAAGGCGATCCGCTCCTTGCTGTAGTCGAGCGCCGATTCGAAGCACGCGCGCGCGGCGCCGGCCGCCCCCCAGACGATCCCGTAGCGCGCCTCGTTCAGGCACGACAGCGGACCGCGCAGCGAGGTGGCCTCGGGCAGCAGCGCGTCGGCGGGCAGGCGCACGTCGTCGAGCAGCAGCTCGGAGGTGACCGACGCGCGCAGCGACAGCTTGCGGTGGATGTCCTGCGTGGTGAAGCCGGTGGTGCCGGCGGGCACGAGGAAGCCGCGCATGCCCTCGTCGGTTGCGGCCCACACGACGGCGACGTCGGCGACGGAGCCGTTGGTGATCCACATCTTCTGCCCGTGCAGGATCCAGTCGCTGCCGTCGCGGCGCGCGCGCGTGCGCATCGACCCGGGGTCCGAGCCCGCGTCGGGCTCGGTCAGCCCGAAGCAGCCGATCGCCTCGCCGGCGGCCATCCGCGGCAGCCACTGGAGCTTCTGCTCCTCAGAGCCCCAGCGCCAGATCGCGTACATCGCGAGCGACCCCTGCACGGAGACGAGCGAGCGCAGGCCGCTGTCGCCGGCCTCGAGCTCCATGCACGCGAGGCCGTACGCGGTCGCGCTAGCGCCCGCGCAGCCGTAGCCCTGCAGGTGCATACCGAGCACGCCCAGCTTGCCGAGCTGCGGCGCGAGCTCGCTGGTGGGGAACGTCGCCTCCTCGAACCAGTCGCCGACGTGCGGCAGGACCTGGTCGCGCACGAACGCGCGCACCGTGTCGCGGATGTCGCGCTCCTCGTCGGACAGCAGACGATCGATGTCGAGGAAGTCCTTCGGGCTGATCGCCGGGGGCGCAGCTGCGGTGCTCGCCATGCGTGTCTGCTCCTTCTGCCGTGTGGGGCCTTCGAGGTTCCGGCTTTTAAATATATGGATTGGTGGGTTGAGGGATGGGGGCTTGGGCTGTCAGCGTTGGCCTGCGTCGCCGCTCACGCGCCTACAAGCGCCACACGTCGGGTGCCGCTCACGTCCGCATGCCGGTAGGGGGCGCAGGCGGGTCGCGATGGGTTGTCGGCGGACGTACCGGATCGGCGCCGGCGATCAGGACACCATCGCGTGGCGTAGCGGCGCGACGCTGCAGTCCCGTGTCACGGACATGGGCCGGCTCGCGCGGGTCCTCGAGATCGAGCTTGACGAGGCGTCGCTCCGGGTGTAGCGAGCGGACGGAGACTTTCACGCCGATGGTACGGACCGCACTAGCCGCGAAACCTCAGTATCGGTCGCTCGAACGCGCATAACTTCGATCGCGCCGTGGTCCTCCGTCAACAGCCACCGGTCCGCGGCTCGTGTCCGGTAGGCAAGCTCCGTCTGTTTATCGCCTACCTTCAGGTATTCCATCTCTTGATACTCAAGTCTCGCGACCTCCCCATGCACAGGACCCAACGCCCTAAACTTCTTTTCGTTCAGCAGCCAAGTCGCAGTCAACTTCCCGTCGCCTATCTGGACGGCGAGTTGAACACCATTCTCACTTACCCAGTTGCCCGCGAACGCCGCCGTATCCGCCCGAACGCGCGCCTCTCCGTAACGACTAAGAAAGTCTGCCTGTTGCTGGCCGGACTTCAGGAGGGCGTCTCGGCGCTGGCCCTCTTTCTCTTGAAGCCGCGCCAGCTCCGCGAGACCCGCACCTACATTAGCGTGTGGCTTCTCCTCCTTGAGCGCCTCTTTGAGAATGCCTTCTGCCTCGGCGCCAAATCCGCCCTGCATATAATGCGAGGCCAGATTGGCCATCGCCAACGTATTTTTTTGCTGACAGGCGGCTTCGTATTGCCTTACCGCCTGCAGCGGCATCTCAAGACGCCGGTATTGAACGCCCATGTTGTTGAGCGCCCACTGATAGTCGGGTGCCTGGCTAACCACATGCTCGTAGTGGTGCAAAACAAACGGGCTGAGCGAGTCGTCGTCTGCATTACTTGCAACATATGCCACATTGAAGCGTAGCCGCGTGTCGCTCGGATGCTCTTTGAGCACCTGCTGGAGCGCAAGCGCACGCGCTTCTGGCTCGCTCTTTGCGTCATAGGCTTCCGCGAGGGCTTCCCATAGCTTCGCCGAGTTTTTGGAGGGCTCCCGTGCAAGCTCATCCTCCAGCAGATCCGTAGCGGCATCAAGGTCACCTGCACTCACGAGTGCCTCGGCCTGGTTAATCAGATACTGGGCCCGATTGTCGGCATCCTTCGTGCCCGCTATTGCCTCCTTGAACAGTGCTACCGCTGCCGACGGTTCGCCAGAGTGCGTGAGGTTCAATCCGATCATGTTTAGAACCTGCGGCCTAACGCGAGGGTCGTCTGCGAGTTGCTTCAACGCTGCTCCAGCATCGTCGTCATTGAAGACCCTCTGACGGAGAGTCAGGTAGCGAGCCTCATCGAGCTTTCGCTCAGTATCGCTAGTCTCGATCGCCCGGAGTCGTTCCATAAGCGCCTTGCCTCGCTCCGCGTCCTCGGCTACGACAATCGCGAGGTACATCTCTTTCCTAACCTCGCCGACGTCATCGCTCGCCGATGCGTCGCCAGGAGCTGGCGTAGGCTCATGCTCCGCGCCCTCCGCCCGGTCATCGCCGACCGACGCATCCGGCAGTCTCGCGTCGGAAGGTCCCTCCGCCTCCGCGGGCCTCCTCGGAACTTCTCCGCGCAGAAGGCTCGGTGAGCGCGGCCTCAACCTCGACCCTTCCCACGTGTGCATGCAAGCTCGTCAAACGACCGACGAGCTGCACAATCTGCGGGCGGAAGATGAGGAGTAGTCCAGCCACGAGTAGCGCAATGATGAGGGGCGTCAGATCGTGAAGGCTGGTGACAAGCGAGGCAAGCATCAACAGCAGGATACGTTGCTAGTCGGCCGTATCTCCGACCAGTCTGACGAGTTCGACAGAGAAGACTTCCATGCCCGGTACTCCGTGGCCACGTCGCCCCGTGGGGCCTCTCCGGATCACGAAGGCGCATCTGCCTGTGCGCAGCCGGAAAAACCACGCCTGAGGTCCCGTGCGCCTCAAAGTTGCTCCTCATCCAGCTTCAATCGGGGCGGCGGGATTTGAACCCACGATCCCCGCGCCCCAAACGCGGTGCGATACCAGACTTCGCCACGCCCCGAAGTTCCGTTCCCCAGTCTACCGCCACTCCGAGCGCAGACGGTCCATCCACGCCTGCAATCGCGCGCGAAACAGCGTGTCATGGACGCAGACCGCGATCACGCCGTGACGCGAACGCCACGTGCGGCGGTTCAATTCTCCGCTGTTCGACTTGCGCTGCATACGGATAGCTTCGGGTTCGGTTCCAAGCACGCCACCCCAGAACTCGCGCAGCTCAGCCAGATCCTGGTCGGCGTGGTACTGGATCGAGAAACCCAGCCGCTTCTCCGTCAGGCGGCGTATCCAGCCTGTGGCCACCCGCATCACCGCCGGGTCGGAGTTGCAGATCTGGACGGTGTGCCGACGGCGCTTGTACCCCTCCCCGATATACAGGCAAACGAAGTCCCGGAACGTCGGATCGGCAGCGAGCGCCTCGTATTCATCGAGCCCCTGCTTGTAGGCCTCTTCCCGCAGAAGCCTGTACTTCCGCTGCATCGCGCGGCTCCCCTTCCGCCGCGCACCCTCCGGCCACCCCCCCGCCCGACCCCGACCCCGGGATCGGCAGATCCCGCACCCAGTAGTAGATCGTGCTCCGCGACAGCGCGAGCCGCTCGGCCAGCTCGTCGATCGTGAACTGGCGTTCGATCCGCATCGAGCGAGCCTTCTCCCTGAGGTAGGTTGCGTGAGCCATTACGAACACATGTTCGCACGCGCTGCGGACAGAACGCTACATCGCCCACGCAGCTGCGCCGACGCCCCGCTGCTACCCTCCGCCCCGCCATGGCCGACGTTCAGCCCCTACGCGCCCTGCACTATGACCCTGCCGTCGTCGGCCCCCTCGCCGACGTCGTTGCCCCCCCGTACGACGTGATCGACGCGAGCCAGCGCGCCGCGCTCATCGCCAAATCCCCGTTCAACGTCGTCGCGATCGACCTCCCGGAAGGCGAGCCGGACAAGTACGAGACCGCGCACGAGCTGTTCGAGAGCTGGCAGCTGGAAGGTGCGCTCGTACGCGACGACGATCCGGCGCTGTGGGCGCACACGCAGGACTACACCGGTCCCGACGGCGTCAGGCGCACGCGCCGCGGCTTCTTCTGCCGCGTGCGCATCGAGGACTACGGCCCCGGGCGCGTGCGTCCGCACGAGCGCACGCACCCCGGCCCCAAGGAGGATCGGCTGCGCCTGACGCGCGCCACGCGCGCCAACATCTCCCCCATCTTCTCGCTCTACTCCGACCCCGCAGAGGCGGCCTGGAAGGCGCTTGCGCCGAGCACCGAGCAGCCGCCGTGGGCGGACATCACCGACGCCGATGGCACCGTCCACCGCCTTTGGCGCGTGTCCGACCCCGCCGCGATCGCCGCCGCGCAGGCTGCCGCCCACGACGCCGAGCTGCTGATCGCCGACGGCCACCACCGCTACGAGACGATGCAGGCCTACGCCGAGGAGATCGGCGGCGAGGGCGATCACCGCTACATCCTCATGTGCCTCGTCGCGCTCGAGGATCCCGGACTCACCGTGTTCCCCACCCATCGCCTGATCGGCGGCCTGGACGAGCGCCGCTGGCAGGCGCTCGACGAGGCGCTGCAGCGCGACTTCGAGATCGTCGAGTTGCCCATCGATGAGGTCACCCCGACTCCCGGCGAAGGCAAGCTCGAGCTCGGCTTCTTCGACGGGCGCAACGGGCGCGCGCTGCGCCTTACGCTCAAGGACCAGGCGATCGCCGACGCGGCGCTGCCCGAGCACTCCGACGCCTACCGCCACCTCGACACGGGGGTGCTGGAGACATTGTTGCTAAAGAACGCGCTCGGCTACAGCGACGATGACATCTCCCACTTCAACGGCCTGTTCTACGCGCGCGACAGCGCCGAGGCGCTCGCGATGGTGCGCTCGGGCGACTACGACGCGGCCTTTCTGATGCGCCCCACGCCGGTCGGGCAGGTGCGCGAGGTGGCCGCCGCCGGCGAGAACATGCCGCCCAAGTCGACCTACTTCTTCCCGAAGTTGCTCACCGGATTGCTGTTCAACCCGCTCGCCTAGCCCAAGTGGACGCCGACCGACCGGGCACTATTATGGATACGAGAGAACGCAGCAGCCGACCGAGGGAACGGACATCCACATGACTCAGACGCCAGGGCTCACGACCATCAAGGCCTCCGCGCGTCGCGATGGCGACACGCTGCGGCACAGCGTGCAGGTGCGCGACCACCAGGTCACGGTGGACGAGCCGCTGGACGCCGGTGGCGACGACACCGGCCCCGATCCGCAGGAGCTGCTCGCGGCGAGCCTCGCCTCGTGCACGGCGATCACGATGGAGATGTACGCGGCCCGCAAGGGCTGGGACATCGGCCATGTCGAGGTCGACGTCCAGTACAGCCCCGCCGAGCGCGGCTGCCCCACCAAGTTCCAGCTCGTGATGCGCCTGGCGGACGACGTCCCCGAGGAGCAGGTCGAGCGCCTGCGCGTGATCGCCGCCAAGTGCCCCGTGCACCGGGCGCTCGACGGCGAGGTCATGTTCCAGGAGCGCATTGAGCGCGTTCACCTGGCCGCCTGAGCCCTCCGCCTCCGCGAGCTTCGATCCCAGCGGGGCCGGTGAGCAGGTCCCCGCGGCCGTGCTCGTGCCGTTGTTCCTCGCCGGCGAGCAGCCCAAGCCCCACGTCGTCCTCACCCGCCGCCGCGCCGACCTGCGCCGCCACGCCGGCGAGATCTCGTTCCCCGGCGGCCGCCGCGACGCCGAGGACGCGAGCCTCACCGACACGGCCCTACGCGAGGCCGAAGAGGAGATCGGCCTGATGCGCTCGCAGGTCAGCCTGCTTGGGGAGCTCCCGCCCACCTCCACGTTCGCCACCGGCTACGTGATCCACCCGTTCGTCGGCACGATCCCCGCGGACCTCGCCTGGAAGCCATCCGTGCGCGAGGTCGACACGGTCCTCGAGCTATCGCTGGACGCCGTGCGCGCGGGCCGCACGCGGACCAACATCGAACGCCGCGGGTTCACCTTCGGGACCGACGCCTACATCGTCGACGAGCAGGTCATCTGGGGAGCGACCGCCCGCATCCTCGAGCACCTGCTCGAGCGTCTGACCCCGCTGGACGCCGGAGGCCGCCTGGCTCTGACCGCTTCGGCCTGAGCCAGGCAGCTCGCGCGGGCGCCCGACCGCTCAGCTAGGCTGCGGAACCAGCCTGATGTAAGGCCGCGGCTCCTCCCACCCATCCGGGTAGGTCTCTTTGGCCTCGTCGTTGGAGACCGAGCCGGCGATGATCACCTTGTCGCCCGGCTGCCAGTTGACCGGCGTTGCGACCTTGTGCTTGGCGGTCAGCTGCAGCGAGTCGATCACGCGGAGCACCTCGTCGAAGTTGCGCCCGGTGGTCATCGGGTAGACGAGGATCAGCTTGACCTTCTTGTCGGGTCCGATCACGAACACGTTGCGCACCGTCTGGTTGTCGGCGGGCGTGCGCGTCGTGGGGTCGCCGGACGTGCTCGCCGGCAGCATGCCGTAGAGCTTCGACACGTTGAAGTCGCTGTCGCTGATGATCGGGTAGTTGGGGGCCGTGCCCTGGGTGTCCTCGATGTCCTTGGCCCACGCCTCGTGGTTGTCGAGCGCGTCGACCGACAGGCCGATGATCTTCACGTTGCGGCGGTCGAACTCGGGCTTGGCTTTCGCCATGTATCCGAGCTCGGTCGTGCAGACGGGCGTGAAGTCCTTGGGGTGCGAGAACAGCACCGCCCACGAGTCGCCGATCCAGTCGTGGAATTTGATCCGGCCCTCCGTCGTGTCGGCCTCGAAGTCGGGGGCCACGTCGCCGAGTTGCAGCGCCATTGGTGTTGCTCCTTTCGTGGCGGCTCACCGCCTCGATCTGGTGTTGAGAAAGCCGCCCCTCATGAATCCTGATCAGCTTTTCTGGGTTTCTTATCAGGATAGCGTTCGTCGGCCGCGCTCTCGGGGTCGCGCGATGGCTCGCGCAGGCCCGCGGCCCGCGGCCCGGGCGCCCAGCGCCCGACGTTCCCCGTCTCAGCTTTCGGGCGTCCAGCCGGAGAGGCCGGACCACGTGTCCTGGAGAGCCGCCTCCGACGCGTGCTCGGAGCGCAGGCGCCGGGGCCACAGACCTCCGGCGATCATCGCCACGGAGCCGAGCAGCGCCAGCCATGCGCCCGCGCGCAGCGGCAGCGTGAGATATTCGCCTTCGGTCGGGCGGACGGCCATGCGGTAGAGCACGCACGCCGCCGCGATCGCGCCGAGCAGCGCGAGCCACTGGCCTGTGCCGTCCGATTCGGGCGAGCTCTCACGGGCGAGCGGCAGCAGCGCGATCAGGATCCCGAGACCGCCGACCACCCACAGCACCACGCTGATCCTGCTGAACGCCTGGTGGGCGCTGATGCTCCCGAGCTGATGTCCGGCGAGCGCGCCGACCCGCGCGTGCAGGCTGCCGAGCTCGCCCTGCAGCGCGGCGTTGCCGAACTTCTGGACCTGTTCGCTCTGCAGCTGCTGCATGAAGGCGATCGCGCGCGCGGTGAGGTGAACCCCGTACCAGGGCAGGAACACCGCCACGATCAGCACGATCGCGCCGAGCGCGGATACCAGCCAGCCGATGCGGGATCGATCGCGAGCCATGAGTCTCAGAACGTCATCGGGTCGTGCCGGCGCAGGCTTTATCCGTGGGATCAGCTCGGCAGGCCCGACCAGGCGCCCGGCGAGCGCCCGGCGGACGGCGCCAGGAAGCCGATGCTGCGCGGCCACATGCCCCCGAGCGCGATCGCCAGCGAGCCGAGCAGCGCGAGCCACGCGCCCTCGCGCAGCGACAGCTCTGCGACGCCGAGGGCGGACGGCGGCGCGAGCATCCGGAAGAGCACGAACGCAGCGGCCACCGCGCCGAGCAGCACCACCGAGCCGCCGGCGCCACCGGGCAGCGGCCGGCCGGTGGGCGCCAATGGCGCGAGCGCGTCGAGGATTGCGAGCGCGGCGAGGACGAGCAGGACGACGTCGACGCCGCGCAGCGCCCGAAACGCGGTGATTGTCGCGAGCCGGTGCCCAGCGTCAACGCCCGCGGCGACGGTCGAGTGCAGCGTGACGGTCACCTCATACCACGGCAGGAACACCGACACGATCAACACGATCGCGCCGAGCGCCGACACCAGCAGTCCGTATCGAGAGCGAGCCCCTGACATCCTGCTTGCCGCATCGGTTACAAGGGCCGCGAGCTTGACCACGGTAAACGATCATGCGCGAGAGAGCAGCGACGCGATGGCCGCGCGCGCGTCGGCGAGCCAGCCGTCGCGATCCCCCGGGTCGGCGGTCACGAACGCGGTCGGGATCGAGTTGCGCTCGCTCAGCGCGCGCACGATCCGCTCGCCGCCCGCCAGCATCGCCGAGGTTGTGTCGGATCCGGCCGAGGCCGAGGCGATGCCCGCAATTGGCGCCACCGCGTCCTCATACACGACCCCGCGCACGGTCGTGTCGATCGCCTGCGTCATGAAGAACTCCAGCCGCGAGCCGTGCAGCGCGCTCAGCTCCTCCGGCGGGCCGGTGGCCGTCGCCAGCAGCCAGCAGAGGATCGTCACGTTCTCCAGCGCGCCGCGCAGCGTCGCCAGGCGGTCGGGCGTGCCGATCCAGCACTCCGCGCCCGCCGCCTCGATCGCCGCGCGCCCCCGCTCGCCGCGCGTGGTGATGCGCACCGCGTTCCCCTCGCCGACGAGCGCCTGCGCCAACGCTCTGCCCCGGCAGCCCCCACCGACGATCAGAACCCGCGCCACGGCGCGCCATCTTACGCACCACGCTGCGCGCTTCGACCCGGGGCGCTGGCCCGGTCGGCCGCGAAGCCGCATGGGCTCGACTACCATCCTCACCCGCAATGACCGAGCAATCCCCGACAGACGCCGACGTGGTGACGATGGACAAGATCGTCGCGCTGTGCAAGCGCCGCGGCTTCATCTTCCCCTCCTCCGAAATCTATGGCGGCGTCGGCTCGACCTACGACTACGGCCACTACGGCGTGCTGCTGAAGAGCAACGTCAAGAACGAGTGGTGGCGCGCGATGCTGCAGGAGCGCGACGACATCGTCGCGATCGACTCGGCGATCCTGCAGCACCCGCGCGTGTGGGAGGCCTCGGGCCACCTGGCGGGCTTCACCGACCCGCTGGTCGACTGCCGCACGTGCAAGCAGCGCTTCCGCGCCGACCATCTGTCCGAGCTGCAGTGCGGGCGCAAACCGTCCAAGCACCCCGGCGAAACCGACGAGTGCGACCTGACCGAGGCGCGCGACTTCAACCTGATGTTCGAGACGACGATCGGGCCCGTCAAGGAGTCTGGGTCAACCGCGTACCTGCGCCCGGAGACGGCCCAGGGCATCTTCATAAATTTCAAGAACGTGCTGCAGTTCTCGCGCAAGAAACCGCCGTTCGGGATCGCGCAGGTCGGGAAGTCCTTCCGTAACGAGATCACCCCCGGCAACTTCATCTTCCGCACGCGCGAGTTCGAGCAGATGGAGATGGAGTACTTCGTCCCGCCCAAGGAAGCGCAGAGGTGGTTCGAGCACTGGCTGGGCGAGCGCGAGCGCTGGTATGAGGAGCTGGGCATCCGCCCGGACCACCTGCGCCTGCGCGCGCACGACGAGGACGAGCTCTCGCACTACTCCTCGGGCACGAGCGACGTCGAATACCTGTTCCCGATCGGCTGGTCGGAGCTCGAGGGGATCGCCAACCGTGGCGACTTCGACCTCACCCAGCACGCGAAGTTCTCGGGCGAGAAGCTCGAGTACTTCGACCAGCAGACCGGCGAACGCTACGTGCCGTACGTGATCGAGCCGGCCGCCGGCGCGGACCGCGCGACGCTCGCGTTCCTCGTGGACGCCTACGACGAGGAAGTGGTCGAGCGCGAGGGCGCGGGCGCGGGCGAGGTCCGCACCGTCCTGCGCCTGCACCCGCGCCTGGCGCCCGTCAAGGCGGCGGTGCTGCCGCTCGTCGGCAAGGACGGCCAGCCGGAGCTAGCGCGCGAGGTGCACGACGCGCTGCGCGGGCGCGTGCAGAGCGAGTACGACGATGGCGGCGCGATCGGCAAGCGCTACCGCCGCCAGGACGAGATCGGTACGCCGCTGTGCATTACGATCGACCATATGAGTCTCGAGGACCGAACTGTCACATTGCGGGACCGGGACTCGCTCACGCAGGAGCGGCTGCCGATCGACGGCATCGCCGATGAGATCGAGCGGCGCGTGCACGCGCCGTGGAAAACGCCGAAGCTGGCGAGCGGATAGGAGAGGGATGGACTTCGACCTGACCGACGAGCAGCGCCTGATCAAGGACACGGCGCGCGAATTCGCGGACAAAGAGATCGTGGTGCAGTCGCGCGAAAACGCACGCAACCACCATTTCGACCTGGAGATGGTCAAGAAGATCGCCGACCAGGGCTACCTCGGCGCGGTCGTCCCGGCTGAGTACGGCGGCGCAGGCCTCGACTACCTCAGCTACGGCCTGGTCGTCGAGGAGATCGGGCGCGCGGACTCCTCGATCAGGACGGTGATCTCGGTGCAGACCTCACTGGTGTGCTCGGGCATCCTCAAGTTCGGCACCGAGGAGCAGAAGCAGCTGTACCTGCCGAAGCTGTGCTCGGGCGAGTGGCTGGGGTGCTTCGGCCTGACCGAGCCGGACACCGGCTCGGATGCCGCCAACCAGAAGACGCGCGCGAGGAAGACCGACGCGGGCTGGGTGATCAACGGCGCGAAGATGTGGATCTCGATGGCCAGCCACGCGAAGCTGGCGCTGATCTTCGCGCAGACCGACCCGGCGCTCGGCTACAAGGGGATCGCGTGCTTCCTCGTCGACACAGACCAGCCGGGCTTCAACACGCAGACGATCGAGCACAAGATGGGGCTGCACGCTTCGGACACGGCGTCGATCTCTCTCGAAGACGTGGAGGTGACGGACGAGCAGATGCTCGGCAACGTCGGCGACGGCTTCAAAGTCGCGCTCTCGAACCTCGAGTCCGGGCGCTACTCGGTGGCGTGCGGCGCGGTGGGCATCTGCCAGGGCTGCGTCGAGGAGTCGGTGAAATACGCGAAGGAGCGCGAGCAGTTCGGCAAACCGATCGCGAGCTTCCAGCTGGTGCAGGCGATGATCGCGGAAATGGTGCTGAAAACGGACGCCTCGCGGATGCTCGCTTGGCGCGCCGGCTTTCTCAAGGACAAGGGGCGGCCGAACTCGCTGGAGACCTCGATCGCGAAGCTGCACGCGACGGAGGCGTCGCTCGAATGCGCGAACCTCGCGATCCAGGTGCATGGCGGCGCCGGCTACGTCGATGACCACCCGGTCGAGCGCTACTTCCGCGACGCGCGCGTGACGACGATCTACGAGGGCACCTCGCAGATCCAGCAGATGCTGATCGGGCGGGCGATGACGGGCGTCAACGCGCTGGTTCCTGTGTGAGCGCGCGCGGCGTCCGTCATCGGCGTGCTGGGAGCCGGCACGATGGGCGCCGGCATCGCCCAGCTGGCGGCCCGCTCGGGAGCGCGCACGCTCCTCTACGACCCGTTCCCGGAGGCGCTCGCGCGCGGGATCGCAAGCGCGGAGGACGGCCTGCGCAAAGAAATGGTCAAGGGCAGGCTGCGCGAGGAGCACGCGGCGGCGGCGTCCGAGCGCCTGCAGCCTGTCGAGGACTTCGCGGCGCTCGCGCCGTGCGAGCTGGTGATCGAGGCGGCGCCCGAGCGCCTGGAGCTCAAGCACGAGATGTACGCGAAGCTGTCGGAGGTCGTGAGCGAGGATGCGTGCTCGCGACCAACACCTCCTCGCTGCTGGTGACGGCGATCGCGACCGGGGCGAGCCACCCCGAGCGGGTGGTGGGGATGCACTTCTTCAACCCCGCGCCGCTGATGCCGCTCGTGGAGGTGATCGCGGGCGTGCGCTCCTCACAGGAGGCGCTCGCGGTTGCGCAGGCGACGGGCGAGGCGATGGGCAAGACGGTGATCCTCGCCAAGGACGGCCCGGGCTTCATCGTCAACCGCTGCAACCGCCCGTTTGGCCTGGAGGCGCTGCGCCTGTTGCAGGAGCAGATCGCGGACATCGAGACGATCGACCGCATCTGCCGCCTGGAGGGCGGCTTTCGCATGGGGCCGTTCGAGCTGTTCGACCTGGTGGGGGTGGAGACGGGCTTTGAGATCTCCCAGAGCTTCTACGCGCAGAGCTTCGGCGAGCCGCGCTGGCGGCCGTCGATGATCGCCGCGCGCTACGTGGCGGCGGGCCTGTACGGCCGCAAGACCGGACGCGGCTACTACGACTACGGCTCCGGCGCGGGGCCAGGTAAGCACCGCCCCGAGGACCCCGCCGCGCCGGACGCCGGCTCGCCGGGCGGCGGCGAGGGCGTCGTGGTTATCGCGGGGCAGGGCGTGCTTGCGGATGAGCTGCGCGCGGCGGCGAGCGAGGCGGGCTATGAGGTGCGCTCCCCGCACGCACCAACCGGCGGCGTGTTGCCAGCACTGGTGCTCGACTGCGACCCTTCCTCCACACCCGCCCAGCCGGCGACGCCGGCGGCTGCGGCGGCCGCGGTGGGGGGCCGGCCGGATCGCCGCGGCACGGCGCCCCAGCCGCAGGGCGGCGCGCACGTGCTGCTGTGCGCGCAGGGCTCGCTGGGCGTGCTCGACCCGGGCGGCAGCGCGGTGGGCTTTCACGTGCTGGGCCCGCTGGCGCAGGCGGGGCTGGTGGAGCTCACCCGCACCGAGACCTCCTCGCCGGTTGCGGCGGCGCGCGCCGAGCGCTTCTTCGGTGCGATCGGCAAGCACGTCGCGTGGGTTGGCGACGCGCCGGGGCTGGTGCTCGGCAGGATCTACTGCCAGGTGATCAACGAGTCGGCGTTCGCGCTCGGCGAAGGCGTGGGTGGCGCGCAGGACATCGACACGGGCATGAAGCTCGGGCTGAGCCACCCGCACGGACCGCTCGAGTGGGCGGATGAGATCGGGCTGGACCACGTGCTCGCGGTGCTGAGCGCGCTGTGCGACGAGTACCGCGAGGAGCGCTACCGCCCGGCGCCGGCGCTGCGGCGCCTGGTCGCGGCGGGACGCCTCGGCCGCGCGAGCGGCGCGGGGTTCTTCGACTACGAGGACTGAACGCCGCGTGCGGCGCAGCGGACCCAGCCGCGACGCTCGCCCCGTCCGATCTCGACAAGAACCTCACGTTTTCTCGCCGCCGAGCGTTTGACCACTGTGAGCCGCGACCTGCCCCCGTTCCAGCGCTTCCTGGACGCGCATCGCGACATCGTGTGGCGGTTTCTCGTCTCGTCGGTCGGACCGGTCGACGCGGAGGACTGCTTCCAGGAGACGTTCATCGCGGCGCTGCGCGCGTACCCGCGCCTGCGCGCGGACTCGAACCTGCGCGCGTGGGTGCTGACGATCGCGCACCGCAAGTCGCTGGACGCGCACCGCGCGCGTGCGCGGCGGGCGCTGCCGGTCGAGGACCCGGCCGCCGTCGACGGCCGCTCCGCGTCGGCCCCACCGGAGCGCGACGAGACGCTTTGGGACGCCGTCGATGGGCTTCCGGCGCGCCAGCGCTCTGCCGTGGTGCTGCGCTACGTCGCCGATCTGCCGCACCGCGACATCGCCGCGGCGATCGGCTGCTCGGAGGAGGCGGCGCGCCGATCGCTGCACGAGGGACTGTCAAAGCTGAGAAAGGTGGTGAGCGCATGACCGATCGCACGAACACGAAGGGCCGGACCAGGACCGCGGAGCGCGCCGACAGGCGGCTCGAGGACGCGCTGCGACGAGGGGGATCCGGGGAGCGCGGCACGAGCGCACGTAACTCCTCGACGTCGTCCGCCGGCGCAGCCCAGCGCCTGGGCGCGCGCATCGCCGCGGAGGGCCTCGCGGACGTGATGTACGCCCCCGTCGAGTCGCCGTTCGGCCCACTGCTGGTGGCAGCCACCAGCCGGGGCCTCGTCCGCATGGGGTTCCCCGAGGAGGACACCGACTCGGTGCTCGAGCGGCTCGCACGGCGGATCTCGCCGCGGATCGTCGAGTCCTCGGCATCGCTGGAGTCGGTGCGGCGGGAGCTGGAGGAGTACTTCAGCGGTCGCAGGCGCAGCTTCGAGCTCGCGCTCGACTGGACGCTCGTGGGACCATTCGCACGCAGGGTGCTGAAGGCCACCGCCGCGATTCCCTACGGCGGCGTGCTCAGCTACGGCGAGGTCGCGGCCGACGCGGGCAGCCCGCGCGGCTCGCGCGCGGCGGGCAACGCCCTGGGCTCCAACCCGATCCCGATCGTGATCCCGTGCCATCGGGTGGTGCGTAACGGCGGCGCGCTGGGTGGGTACGGCGGCGGCCCGGACCGCAAGCGCTGGCTGCTGGAGCTGGAGGGCGCGTTCCCAGCGCCCGCTACGCGCGGGCGCCGCTGACCGGGCTCGCGGCGATCAGCTCGTTGATCTGCCGTGCCAGCTCGGGCCCCGCGTCCTCCTGCAGGAAGTGCCCGCCATGAGTCGTGCTGTGGGGCTGTCCGGCGGCGCCGGGCACGTGCTTCTGGAAGACACGCTCTCCGCCTCGCATGATCGGGTCGCGATCGCTGAAGACGGTCAGGAACGGCTTCTGCCACCGGCCCAACGCGTCCCAGGCCGCACGGTTCGCGCTCAGCGCGGGATCGCGGGGTGAGATCGGCACGAGTCTCGGGAACGCGCGAGCGCCAGCCGTCGACCCGCGCACCGCGAAGGGCGCGTCATACGCGCGCCGCTCGCCCGGAGAGAGCGTCCTCAGACATCCCGCGTTCACGATACGGCTGACCGGAAACACCGGAGTGCGGGTCGCGAACGTCCGCCATGCGAGGAACGCCAGCGCGTTGAGTGCAGGTGACCGGTTCTGCCCGTCCACGGTCGGCAGCGCGCCGTTGCCGACGACGATGCGCTCGAAACGGTCGTCGTTCTCGGCTGCCACGCGGAGCCCGATCAGCGAACCCCAGTCCTGGCAGAACAGCGTTATCCCGGTGAGGTCGAGAGCACGCACGAAGGTCGTGACCCAGTCGACGTGGCGCTGATAGGTGTAGTCGTGCTTGTCGACCGGCTTGTCGGACTTCCCGAAGCCGATTAGATCCGGGGCGATCACTCGACTGCCGCCCGCCGCGCAGACGGGAATCATGTGGCGATACAGGTAGGACCAGGTCGGCTCCCCATGCAGCATCAGCACTGGCGCGGCGGAGGGGTCCCCCTCGTCGACGTAGTGCATACGCAGCCCGTCGACCTCGACATGATGGGCTTCGTAGGGATAGTCCTCGAGGTCGAGGAAATAGGAGTCGGGCGTTCGGACGGTCTGCACGTGGGGCTCCCTTCCGTTGCTGTGGATCGCTAGCGCATTATCGGAGCTGGTCGAGATCGTCATCGACCGCGGTCGAGTCGACGTCAGCCGGTCGCACGCCACCACCGCGCGAGGTGAACCGCCCCGCGGTCGCGACGAAGCTCATCAGGCGAGCGGCGTAGCGACGCGAGAGCCAGCGGCGCGCGAGCGCCTGGGTGGGCGGCAGCATGAGCAGTGCGCCGACGAAATCTGTGATGAACCCGGGGACCACCAGCAGCGTGGCCCCCAGAAAGCCGAGCGCGCCGTCGATCGCGGCACGGCCTGGCGGGCGACGCTCGGCCACCGCCTGCGAGACGCGTTCGATCGCGCTGCGCCCCTGAATGCGCACGAGCTCCACTCCGAGCAGCGAGGTCCCAAACAGCAACAGCACCGCGAGCAGCCAGCCAATCGCCTCGCCGACCTCGATGAACACGAACACCTCGAGGACGGGCACGGCGACCAGAGCGAGCAGCAGCATCTCGACCCTGAGCCTACGCGCCCCGGGCTGGCGTCCCGACCCCGCCGCGGCCGAGCCCGGTGACCGCCCATCGGGTGACATCCCAAGCGCTCCTACTTGGACTCAGCCACCTGCGCCCACTGCGCGGTGCCGGGATCGCCCGCGCGCAGCTCCGCCGGCGCGGGCACGCCGGGCGTGTCACGTAGGTACCACTCGGCGTCGAGCGCCGCCTGACAGCCGGTGCGGCGGCGGTGATCGCCTGGCGGTAGGTGTGGTCGACGAGGTCGCCGGCGGCGAACACGCCGGGGCGGTTGGTGTGGGTCGAGGCGTGCCTTCGTAATGACGTAGCCGTTCTCATCGACGTCGATCTGGCCGACGACGAGGGCCGACTGCGGCTCGTGCCCGACGGCGACGAAGGTGCCGTTGACGGGTATCTCGAGCTCCTCGCCGGTCTCGGTGTTGACGAGCGCGGCGTGGCCGAGCACCCCGTTCTCGCCGGCGACGAACTCGCGCACGCGGTATGGCGTCAGGAACTCGATGTTCGACTGCGCGCGCGCGCGCTCGAGCATGATCTTCGAGGCGCGGAACTCGTCGCGGCGATGGACGACCGTCACCTTGGAGGCGAACTTCGACAGGAAGATCGCCTCCTCCATCGCCGAGTCGCCGCCGCCGACGATGATCGTCTGGGCGTCGCGGAAGAATGCCGCATCGCAGGTGGCGCAGTAGCTGACGCCGCGGCCGGAGAGCTCCTCCTCGCCGGCGACGCCCAGCTTCTTGTGCTCGGCGCCCATCGCGAGCACGACCGTGCGGGCGCGGTACTCGGTGTCGCCGACCCACACGCTGTGCACGCCGGCGCGGGCGTCGCTCGTCCGCCAGCTCGACGCGATCGGCCTGGTCGGTGATCAGGCGCGCGCCGAAGCGCTCGGCCTGGTCGCGGAACTTCTGCATCATCTCCGGGCCCATGATGCCCTCGGGGAAGCCGGGGTAGTTCTCGACGTCGG
Organism: uncultured Solirubrobacteraceae bacterium; assembly: GCA_963826985.1. GTDB lineage: Bacteria > Actinomycetota > Thermoleophilia > Solirubrobacterales > Solirubrobacteraceae > Palsa-744. The sequence continues at coordinate 315,437 of CAWGYW010000002.1, read as the reverse complement.
TCGTCTGCTGCAGCAGGCCGCCCCAGGCGAAGCCCTCGATCACCAGCGGGTGCAGGTTGGCACGCGCGGTGTACAGCGCCGCGGTGTAACCGGCGGGGCCGCTGCCGACGATGATCACGTTCTCGACGTCGCTCATCTGCTCTCCTGCTCGATGCCTGTAGGACTCTCCGAAGACTGTATCTTCAGGGTCACTTTACTTTGTATAGTATAGCAAGGCGGCCGACGGTATGGCGCCAGTCAAGGGCGCCGGTCAAGAGCTCTGAAGCGCGCTCGCCGGCGTCGTCGTCGCCGTACGCGAGGCGCCTGCCGGAAGCCCACCCTGCTCATCGCGCCAGCGCGCCACCGTGCGACGCAGCTGGAAGTAGGCGACGACGCCGGGGAACGTCGGCAGCCAGAACGAGATCGCGCGGTAGGAGAGCACCGCGAGCACCGACAGGTTGAAGCCGACGCCGAATGCGGCGAAGCGCGCCGATCATGCCGCCCTCGACGCCGCCGAGACCACCGGGGAGCGGCAGCAGGTTGCCGAGCATGCCGACGAAGTAGGCCATCAGGATCACGGTGAACGGCGGCGGCGAGCCGAACGCGTGGAACATCGCCCACAGGACCGCGATGTCGAAGCCCCACCAGGCGGGCGCGCCCAGCAGCCCGGCATCGCGCGTGCGGATCAGCTCGATCGCGGTGCGCACGCCGCTGGCTGCGAGCGCCGGCGCGGCCACCGCGCGGGCGACCCAGTGGGCGAAGCGGCCCGAGCCCGACGCCCACCTGTCCAGGCGCCGCTCGAGATCCCCCGGCAGCAGCGCCATCGCGCCGGCCACGGCGAACAGGATCGCGGCGACGATCGCGGGCACGATCGTGATCGCGAACGAGCCGCCGCCGGGGAACAGGCCGCATCCCGAGGCCGATCCCGTCGAGCAGCAGCGAGCCCGCGTAGATGACGTATAGCAGCACCATGAACGCGACCATCCGGCAGGCGACCAGCCGGGGCGCCATGCCCGAGCGGCGCAGCGCCCACGCGGTCAGCGCGACGCCGCCGGCGCCGGCGGCGGCGAACAGGCGTGTGGCGACGAGCCCCGCCATCGTGATCTCATAGCTCTCGCTGCCAGCCGATCCGCGAGGGCTGGGCTTCGGTCGTGCACGAACACCGATCGGAACAGGACCACGTAGCCGGCGAACGAGAGCATCTCGAGCAGCACGCCGACGGCGATCCACCACTTGTCTCCGCCCTCGATGTGGTGCACGGTCGCGCCCACGCCGGCGAGCTTCGGCAGCACGAAGTACAGGAAGCCGACGACGACGAGCACGAACACGCCAAAGGCGACGATCTGCCGGCGCGTGAGCAGCACGCGCGGCATCTCCTCCTCGCCAGCGTGTACAGCGGCGCGCGGGCGGCAGGCTGCTCCTGCTCGACCGTCTCCACCATCTCGCGTCGCTTGCGTCGCCTCGCATCTCGCTCGTGCTCACCCCCTCTCCTCAGACCGCCTCGTGGGCCATCTCCTCCAGCGTCGCGACCGCCGCGCCCGACGCGCGCGATGGCCGGCCCCGCGCGCGGCCCCAGCCGGCGCACGGCGACCGTCAGCGCCGCACCCGCGAGCAGATCGACGACGTAGTGCTCGCCCAGGTACACGAGCGCGAAGCCGAGCGTGGCCGCGTAGCCGAAGCCCGAGCGCGCCCGCCACCGGCCCCACCTCGGCGAGAAGGAGCGCAGCCATCACGGATGTGGCGAAGTGCAGAGAGGGCATCGCGGCCAGGGGATTGCCTCCGAACACACTGTAGAGCGAGCCCCAGCCGTCTCTCCAGAACAGCTCCCCGTACTCGACCATCATGCGCCTGCACGGCGGGCGCCTGACCGTCGCGCTCGGCGGCGAGCTCGGCCGCGTACCAGGGCGGCGCGGTCGGCAGCCAGCCAGTAGACGCTCGCGCCGATGTCGAACACCGCGTAGGTGAGCACCGCGGCGCGCGGAGAAGCGCGCGCGATGGCGCACGAGGATGTAAGCGGCGAGCCGTGCGGCACGATGAACCAGCTCCAGTGCGCCCACACGAGCACGCGGTCGAGCGCGGTCCAGTCCGCGCGCTGCGCGCCGCTGCCGCGGCCAGCGCCCGCTGCAGGCGCACGCTGGGCAGCTCGCCGAGGCCGAGCACGCGGTCGGCGTCGATCGGGTAGTCGATGTGCACGCGCGCGCGCTGCGCTTCGGGGTCGTCGTGCGGCGACTTGTACGCAGCGAGGTACGCCCACATCTGCAGCGCGCACGCGGCGACGTCGCGCCTGCGCGAGCGGCGCACGGCGACGCACAGCCCGAGCGGCGCCCCGAACGCGACGCGCCTGCACGACCAGCGGCGGCGCGCTGACCCGCTTGCGCACGAGCGGCGCGGCGACCCCCGCCACCACCATCCCCCAGGCGGTTGCTCTGATCGCCTTCGACAGCCGCACTGGGCGGGGAGTATATGTCGCGCCTCGCCGCCCCTTCGGGCAGCTACGTGACGCGCGTCGGCGTCCTGCCCGCGTCGCCTACTCGGCGACGCGGGCGGCCGCTCGCGGCGTCGACGAGCGCGCCGACGACCGAGCTCGCGAGGTCGGCCTCGGGGTGCCATTGCACGCCGAGCACGAAGCGGCGCGTCCGCGCAGCTCGATCGCCTCGGGCAGCTCGTCGAGCGTCGAGACGCCGCTGACGATCAGCCCCTCGCCGAGCCGGTCGACGCCCTGGTGGTGGTGGGACTTGGTCGGGTGCACGAGCTCGCCGGCGGCGCTCGCCGCGAGCGAGCCCTCGGTCGAGGACACGTCGTGGTCGGCGCCGTCGAAGGAGCCGACGACGCGCCGGTGCTCTTCGTGGCCGAAGCGCTCGGGCAGGTGCTGCACGAGCGTGCCGCCGCAGGCGACGTTGATCAGCTGCATGCCGCGGCAGATGCCGAGCACGGGCATGTCGCGCTCGATCGCGGCGTGCGCGAGCGCGATCTCGAACGCGTCGCGCTCGGGCACCGTGCCGACGGTCTCCGGGTGCGCTTCCTGCTCGTAGGAGGCGGGGTCGATGTCGGCGCCGCCGGCGAGGATCAGCCCGTCGATCAGCTCGAGCGCCTGCTGCGGATCCTCGGCCAGCAGCGGATCGGGCGGGAGCATCGCCACCAGCCCGCCCGCCCGCTGCACGGCCTCGACGTAGTTCAGCGGCAGCAGCGCCGCCTGCTGGTCCCACACGCTCCATCTGGCGCGCTCGAGCGCGGTGCAGATGCCGATCACGGGACGTGTCATCCCCCACACCATAGGATCAACGCGAGATCGAGCCAAGGGAGAGCGATGAGCGAGCCGACGCACCGAGCTTGAGACCGTCAACGTGCGCGTCGCCGACGGCGTCGCCACGATCGAGCTGAACCGGCCGGAGGCGCTGAACGCGTGGAACGCGCAGCTCGGCGCGGACCTGCTCGCGGCGCTGCGCGCGACCGCCGCGGACGACGCCGTGCGCGCGCTGCTGATCACGGGCGCCGGGCGCGCGTTCTCCTCGGGCGCGGACCTGCGGGACGTCAGCGGCGGCGCACACCACGCCGGAGGGACGCCCCGACGTGTACAAGACGCTGACCGAGCGCTACCACCCGATCATGCACGCGATCCGCGAGCTGCCCAAGCCGGTGATCGCGGCCGTCAACGGCCCGGCGGTCGGGATCGGCTGCTCGCTGGCGCTGTGCTGCGATCTGATCCTCGCGGCGCGAGAGCGCCTACTTCCTGCTCGCGTTCGTCAACATCGGGCTGGTCCCCGACGGCGGCTCCTCGCTGTTCGTGCCCACGCGCGTCGGCATGGCGCGCGCGATGCGAGATGTCGATGCTGGGCGAGCGCCTGCCGGCGCCGCGCAGGCGCTCGAGTGGGGCCTGATCAACCGCGTCGTCGCCGACGAGCGGCTGCACGAGGAGGCGGCGGCGCTCGCCGCGCGCATGGCCGCCGGCCCGACGCGCTCCTACGCGGGCACCAAGCGCCAGCTCAACAACTGGCTGTACGCGCGCATGGGCGAGCAGCTCGAGCTCGAGGCGCAGATCCAGCAGGAGATGGCGGGCAGCGAGGACTTCGTGGAGGGCGCGATGGCGTTCCTGGAGAAGCGCCCCCCGTTCTCCGGGCAGTGAGCAGGCTCCCGATGCCTCCGGGCACGGAGCCCGCGTCGAGCGCTTTTCGACCTCGGGCCTTGGCAAACGTCATCAAGCGCGTCCCGCCCGGGCCTGAATAGAATCCCCGCCGCCTTGGGCCACCTGCTCCCCTCAACGCTCGCGTTCTTCACGCCCGCGCACGGCGCCTCGCCGAACGCGCAGGAGCATCGACACGCTGTACAAGATCACGCTGTACATCGCGCTCGTGATCTTCGTCGCGGTCGAGGGCGCGCTCGGCTACGCGCTCGTCAAGTTCCGCAAGCGCAAGGGCGCGGTCGCGGCGCAGATCCACGGCAACACGCGCCTGGAGATCGGCTGGACGGTCGCGGCGGCGGTGATCCTGCTGGCGCTGGCGGTGCTGACGTTCGCGAAGCTCTCCTCGATCCAGGACCCGCCGAACTCGGGCCCGGGCGGCGCGGTGCTCGGCGAACAGAACAACCTGATCTACGCGAGCACCTCGCGCAAACTGCCGCCCAACGGCAAAGCGCTGAACATCACGGTGATCGGCCGCCAGTACATCTGGCAGTTCGTCTACCCCGGCGCGAACGAACCGGACGGCCTGGGCGCGCCGTACTCGTACGAGGAACTGGTCGTGCCGACGGACACGACGGTCAGCCTCGACCTCGTCTCCGCGGACGTGGTGCACTCGTGGTGGGTGCCGGAACTCGGCGGCAAGTTCCAGGCGGTGCCCGGCTACCACAACTACACCTGGTTCAAGGTCGACAAGCCGGGCATCTTCCGCGGGCAGTGCGCGTTCCTGTGCGGACGCGGCCACGCGCGCATGATCGCCACCGTCAAGGCCGTGCCGCCGGCCCAGTTCGAAGCGTGGCTGGCGCGCCAGAAGCAGCTGATCGCGACAGGCCAACGCCGAAGCGGCGAAGGCGCGCACGAAACTCAAGGCGCAGACCGGCGCCGGAGCGGTCGAGAACCCCTAGGACATCGAGGAGACCAGCGGACGACATGGCCACCTACGCAGCCCCGATCCCCGAGATCAACCGCCCATCGCGTGGAGCGCGAGGCGAGCGGCTGGACCAGCTGGATCACGACGACCGATCACAAGCGGATCGGGATCATGTACATGGTCCTGACGTTCGTGTTCTTCATCCTCGGCGGCACCGAGGCGCTGATGATCCGCCTGCAGCTGGGCGCGCCGAACAACACGCTGGTGACGCCGGAAATCTACAACCAGCTGTTCACGATGCACGGGACGACGATGATCTTCCTGTTCGTCGTGCCGATGATGGCGGGCCTCGCGAACTACTTCCTGCCGCTGATGATCGGCGCGCGCGACATGGCCTTCCCGCGCCTGAACGCGCTGTCCTTCTGGCTGCTGCTCGCCGGCGGCATCGTCTTCTACGCCTCGCTCTTCTGGCACCCGCCGGAAGCCGGCTGGACGAGCTACCCGCCGCTGTCGGACGCGCTGTACTCGCCGTCGCGGCGGCCAGGACGCCTGGATCTACCTGATCCACCTCACCGGGCTCTCCTCGCTGTCGGCGCGATCAACTTCTACGCGACGGTCGCCAACATGCGCGCGCGCGGCATGAGCTGGGGCCGGCTGCCGCTGTTCGTGTGGGCGATGCTGACGTACTCGGTGCTGCTGATCTTCGCGCTGCCGGTGATCGCGGCGGCGGTCACGATGCTGCTCACCGACCGCCACTTCGGCACGCACTTCTTCGACCCGGCGGAGGGCGGCTCGCCGCTGTCTGTGGCAGAACCTGTTCTGGTTCTTCGGGCACCCCGAGGTCTACATCATGGTGCTGCCGGGCTTCGGCATCGTCTCGGAGATCCTGCCGGTGTTCGCGCGCAAGCCGATCTTCGGCTACAAGGCGATCGCCGCCTCGACCGTCGCGATCGCGTTCCTCGGCTTCCTGACGTGGGCGCACCACATGTTCACGACGCCGATCCCCGAGGCGATCCTCGTGTTCGTGATGCTCAGCTCGTTCCTGATCGCGATCCCGACGGGCGTGAAGATGCTCAACTGGATCGCGACGCTGTGGCGCGGCACGATCGAATTCACGACGCCGCTGCTGTTCTGCGTGGGCTTCATCGCGCTGTTCCTGATCGGCGGCATCTCGGGCGTGTTCCTCGCGATCTTCCCCGTCGACTGGCAGCTCAACGAAACCTACTTCGTCGTCGCCCACATCCACTTCGTGCTGGTCGGCGGCGCCGTGTTCCCGATCTTCGCCGCGATCTACTACTGGTTCCCGAAGATCACGGGGCGCATGCTCGGCGAAGGCCTGGGCAAGCTGAGCTTCGGGCTGATGTTCGTCGGCGTGCTCGTGACCTTCCTGATCCAGCACGTGATCGGGCCTGGACGGGATGCCGCGGCGCGTGTACGAGTACGACAACGTCGGCCACCTGGCGCTCTACAACTTGATCTCCACGGTCGGCTCGTTTATCCTCGCCGCCGGGGTGCTCGTCGACGGTCATCAACGTCTGGCGCAGCCTGAAGGTCGGCGTCGTCGCGGGGCCGGACCCGTGGAAGGCGAACACGCTCGAGTGGTTCACGAGCTCGCCGCCGCCGGTCAACAACTTCGACGTGGTCCCGCTGGTGCGCTCGTTCGAGCCGATGAAGGACATCCGCAACGAGGTCGAGCGGCGCAGCGCGCGGCGCCGAGCGCGGCGGGCACGGCCACCGTCCCGGCAGGAGCGACGCAGGTCGGTCTGTAGATGAGCCCCGCGCCAGCAACAGGCGCAGCGCCCGCGATCGAGCACCCCAAGCTCGGGCTCGCGAGCGCCGATCGCAGGTCCTCGAAGCACGCTCCAGCTGCTGGGCGACTACCTCGAGCTGACCAAGCCGAAGGTCCAGTCGCTGCTGCTGCTGACGACGATCGCGACGATGTACGTCGCCGGCGACCCCTCGCCGCTGCTCGTCGCGCTGACGTGCCTCGGCGGCTATCTGTCGGCCGGCGGCGCGGGTGCGGTCAACCACTGGTTCGACCGCGACATCGACGCGCGCATGACGCGCACGGCCAAGCGGCCGATCCCCGCCGGGCGGATCTCGCCGCGCGCGGCGCTCGCGTTCGGCTGCACGCTCGCGTGCCTGTCGCTGCTGGAGCTGTCGCTGACCGTCAACCCGCTCGCCGCCGCGCTGTCGTTCTCGGGCTTCCTCGGCTACGTGTTCGTGTACACCGTCTGGCTGAAGCGGCGCACGCCGCAGAACATCGTGATCGGCGGCGCCGCCGGCGCGGTGCCGCCGCTGGTCGGCTGGGCGGCGGTCACGGGCTCGGTCAGCGGCACCGCCGTGATCCTGTTCTTCATCGTCTTCTTCTGGACGCCGCCGCACTTCTGGGCGCTGTCGCTGCTGATGAAGGACGAGTACGGCAAGGTCGACGTGCCGATGCTGCCGGTCGTGCGCGGCGAGGCCGAGACGCGCCGGCAGATCCTGCTGTACTCGGTGCTGCTGTACGCGGTCACGCAGCTGCCGTTCTGCGCGGGCGGCTTCGGCGTCATCTACCTGGTCGCCTCGATGCTGCTGGGGCTCGGCTTCGTCGCCGGCGCCGTGCGCCTGTACCGGCGCGCCGACCGGCGCTCGGCGCTGCGCCTGTACCTGTACTCGCTCGCCTACCTCGCGCTGCTGTTCTGCGCGATGGTCGCCGACAGGCATCTATGAGATCGGCGCCCCGCAGGCGACGGCGAGCGTGGCTCGGACGGTCGCAGGAGGTCGGATCGGAGCCCGGAGGGCGACGTTTCGATCGCGGCCCGGACGGCCGCAAGAGGTATCCTTTCCCGATGATGACTCGACGCCTTGCACGCAAGAACATCCGCACCGGCCTGATCGTGGGCGCGATCTGCATGTTCATGTTCGGCCTCACGTTCGTCGTGGCCGCCGCCTACGTCTCATGAGCCCGCTCGATCCCGAGGTCCCGCCGGTCGGCGAGGAGATCCACCTGCCCGGCCCGAGCATCCTGCCGGTGCTGACCGCGGTCGGGATCACGCTGGCGCTCGTCGGCGTGACGACCTTCATCGAGTTCACGGTCGTCGGCGGGATCCTGACGGTCGTGTGCATCGCGCGCTGGATCAAAGACACGCGCCACGAAATCGACGAGCTCCCGCTCGACGAGCACTAAACCCGCCCACCGACGGCGGGTGCCCGGCCCCAGCGGGTCGTGGGCCAAGCGGACCAAGGACGCAGTGAGCGTGGCGTGCTGTGCACGCGAGCGATCGAGGACGCAGGTACGCGCCGCGCCCACGGCCCGCTGCCGTGGCGGTGGCAGGCCCGCTCCCCAAAGCAGGCGTGCCACCTCCCCTTCACCCCACGGCCACCCTGGCGCGGCACCGGGCAGATCGCCCCATCGTCGGTCCAGCAGCGCACGACGTCGCGGACCGACAGGATGCCGACCGTCTCTCCCCGTTCGAGGACGATCAGATGACGAAAGCCGCCGCGCACCATTGCCGCGGCGGCCTCCTCCAGCGACCAGTCTGGCGCGGCGAACACGACGTCGCGCGTCAGATGGTCGGCGACGGACTCGTGGTCCGGGTCCTGCCCGGCGCCGACAGAGACGAGGATGTCGCGCTCGGTGATGATCCCGGGGCCGTGGCCGTCGGGGTCCATCACGACCGCGGCGCCGACCTGGCGCTCGGACATCAGCCGCGCGACCGCGCGCAGCGTGTGCCCCGGCGCCACGGTGAGGACCATCTCAGTCATGCCTTCGTGAACCTGCATGCCCTCACCTCGTAGCGTCGCTTGCAACGATTGCCTCAATCTACTGGTGAGGCAGGCGCCGTCAAGCGGCAGGATCGCGATCGGAGGATCGTCCGCCGCGCGACGGCACTTGCAGCGATTGCCTTCAATCGTAGTGCCTCGAGGGCGCCTTCGTCAAGGCCATCTAGCGGTCCGTCGACGGAGGCATTAGGATCACGGCCGGGATGGAGTGGATCGCGCGCACATAGCTGTTCGACGCGCACGGGAACGGACGCGCATGTCTAGGCAGCGCTCGTTGACGCTGGCGCTCGTCGCCGGCGGTGATCGCGATCGCGCTCGGCATCCTGCTCAGCTACGAGATCCACTGGTTCCCGGTGCAGGCCTCGGCGCAGGCGCACAACACCGACCACCTCTACCACGTGCTGGTGATCGCGACGATCCCGATCTTCGTGCTGGTCGTCGGCGTGATCCTCTACTGCGTGTGGCAGTTCCGCATGAAGCCGGGCGAGGAGCTCAAGGACGGCCCGCCGATACATGGAAACACGCGGCTGGAGGTCTTCTGGACGGCGCTGCCGTCGGTGCTGCTGCTGAGCATGGTCGGCTACTCGTTCGTGGTGCTGCACGACAACGAAAAGAAACCCGCCCACGAGATCCAGATCGGCGTCACGGGCCAGCAGTTCTTCTGGTCCTTCCAGTACCCGCCGTCGGTCACGGGCGGAGCGCCGATCAACAGCTACAAGCTGTATCTGCCCGACAACGAGTCGGTGTACTTCAACATGCGCTCCAAGGACGTGATCCACGCGTTCTACATCCCGGCGTTCCGCCTGCAGGAGGACGTCGTGCCGGGCATCACCACGCACTACCTGGCGACGCCCGACCGGGTCGGCAACTACGTGGCGGAGTGCAACCTGCTGTGCGGCGTCGGGCACTCGCTGATGCGCACGACCGTGCACGTCGTGACGCCGAACAGTTCCGGGCGTGGATCAAGAGCCAGCTCGCGCTGAGCTCCAGCAGCAGCAATACCGCAGGCGGAACCGGCGGGGGGACGAGCGGATAATGTTCGCGACAGAGGCGACGCCTCATGGGAGAAGCATTCGTGGGAGATCGGCGCATGGGAGACGGGATCGAATCTGATGGCCTCGCAGGAGCACACGCTGATGGCCGCCAAGCTCCGCGCCCCGGGCTTCTACCGCGCCGGGCTGGCTGATGGTCGGCGCCGTCGGCTTCGCGACGCTGATGACGTGGCTGGTGCGCATGTCCACCGGACACACGACCTTCACGCACTTCCTCTCCGGCGAAGCGATCCTGACGGTGTCGCTGCTCGCGGTGCCGATCGCGTTCCTGGTCGGGATCGGCGGCTTCGACTACTGGTTCTACTGGGCGACCGGGCGCCCGACGCGCCCCGAGGACCACTCCGGCCACGGCGCGCACACGTGGCGGGACTACTTCCGCATCAACACCGATCACAAGGTGATCGGGATCCAGTACACGGTCAACTCGTTCTTCTTCCTGCTCGTGGGCGGCCTGCTGGCGATGCTGATGCGCGCCCAGCTGGCGCAGCCGGGATCGCACTTCGTCAGCGCGAACACCTACAACGGCCTGTTCTCGGTCCACGCGACGATCCTGATCTTCCTGTTCATCATCCCGGTGTTCGCGGGCCTCGGGAACTTCGTGATCCCGCTGATGATCGGCGCGCCGGACATGGCGTTCCCGCGCCTGAACGCGCTGTCGTTCTGGCTGCTGCCGGTCGCCGGCGCGATCATGCTGCTGAGCTTCCTCGCGCCGGGCGGGGCGTTCGCGGACGGCTGGACCGCGTATGCGCCGCTGTCGGACCAGGCGCCGATCGGGCAGACGTTCTTCGCGATCGGCGTGCAGTTCGCGGGCGCGTCCTCGATCATGACCGCGCTCAACTTCCTCGTGACGATCATCACGATGCGCGCGCCGGGGATGAGCTTCTTCCGCCTGCCGCTGCTCGTGTGGGCGAACTTCGCGACCTCGCTGCTGGTCGTGATCGCGACGCCGTTCATCGCCGCCTCGCAGTTCTTCGTGCTGCTCGACCGCGCGCTCGGCTTCAACTTCTTCAACGCGGCGAAGGGCGGCGACGTGCTGATGTACCAGCACGTCTTCTGGTTCTACTCGCACCCGGCGGTCTACATCATGATCCTGCCGGGCTTCGGGATCATCAGCGAAATCATCGCCGTGAAGGCGCGCAAGCCGATCTTCGGCTACCGCATGATGGCGTTCTCGCTGCTGGCGATCGTGGGGCTCGGCTTCACGGTGTGGGCGCACCACATGTTCACGTCGGGGATGGCCAACTGGATCCGCATCCCGATGGCGATCACGACGTCGATCATCGCGGTGCCGACGGGCATCAAGGTCTTCTCGTGGCTTGCGACGCTGTGGCGCGGCGTGCTGCGACCTGGATACGCCGATGCTGTTCGCGCTGGGCTTCCTGACGACGTTCACGCTCGGCGGCATCAGCGGCGTGATGCTCGCGATGATCCCGTTCGACATCGACGTCAGCTCGACGTACTTCATCGTCGCGCACATCCACTACGTGCTGTTCGGCGGCTCGCTGATGACGATCTTCGCGGGCGTGTACTACTGGTTCCCGAAGATGACCGGGCGCATGTACGACGAGCGCCTGGGCAAGTGGCACTTCTGGACGACGTTCGTCTTCATGAACCTGACGTTCGGGCCGATGCACATCCTCGGCCTGCAGGGGATGCCTCGCCGCGTCGCCACGTACGCGGCGAAGTTCGCGGACCTCAACCTGTTCATCTCGATCGCGAGCTTCGCCCTCGGGCTGAGCACGCTGATCTTCGTCTACAACATGATCAACAGCTGGCGCGGCGGTCCCAAGGCGGTCGCCAACCCGTGGCGCGGGATGACGCTCGAGTGGCAGGTGTCCTCGCCGCCGCCGATCTTCAACTTCGACCGCGTGCCGACGGTCGTCGGCGGTCCATACGAGTACGGCGTCCCGGGCGCGGTCCACGGCATCCTCACGCCGCCGACCCCCGCGACCGTGGGAGCGGGCTCGGGCATGGCGCGGGCACCAAGCCAATGACTTGCGAGGAGGAGAGAGCCGTGAAGGAAGTTCTGGTGATCGCCAACCGCACGCTCGGGGGCGCGAAGCTGCTCGAGGCGGTCCGCGCGCGCGCGTCCGCCGGCGACGCCCGCTTCCGGCTGGTCGTGCCGCAGACCAAGCCCTCGGCGGGCCTCGTGATCTACGACGAGGCGGTGCGCGAATCGGCGCAGGTGCGCGTCGACCTAGCGCTCTCGGCGGTCGCCGCCGAGGGCATCGCGGCCACCGGCGAAGTCGGCGACCAGGACCCGTTCATGGCGACGATGGACGCGATCGCGGTGCACAGGCCCGATGAGATCATCGTCTCCACGCATCCGGCCACGAGCTCGGGCTGGCTGCGGCGCGATCTGATCGAGCGCATCCAGAACGCCAGCGGCCTGCCCGTGCAGCACATCGTGGTCGACCTCGACCAGGAGGGCCTGTCGTTCAAAGTGACGCTCGTGGTCGCCAACAAGACCTCCAGCGGCGAGGAGCTGATCGCGCACCTGAAGGAGAAGGCGGCCCAGGACGACGGGCGCCTGTTCATCGCGGTCATCCCGCAGGTGGACGGCAGCGGCAGCGCCCCGCGCGAGGCGCGCGAGCGCCTGGCGAGCATGCTCGACCGGCTGCACGCCGCCGGGCTGCTCAGCTCGGGCATGATCGGCGACCCGGACCCGTACACGGCGACGATGAACGCGCTGGAGCTGTTCCACGTCGATGACGTGGTCATCTCGACCCTGCCCGGAGAGCGCTCCGGCTGGCTGCGCTCGAACCTGGTCGAGCGCGTGAGCGGCGCCACCTCGGTGCCGGTCGAGCACGTCGTCGTCGACCCGCAGGCCACCACGATCGCGGCGCCGGCCGCTTAGCGAGGCAACGTGGAGGCAGCCAGCATCCCGCACCCTGCCGGTCACGCCCACGGGGCGGACGAGCATCACGGACCGCCGCCGGCGCACAAGAGCTCGCGCGTCGAAGCGCCGCTGCTCGGGATGCTGCTTTTCATCATCTCCGAGGTGATGATCTTCGGCGCGTTCTTCACCGCCTACTTCTTCATCCGCATCGCCGAAGGCGATCCGTGGCCGGCCCCCGGCACGCACCTGCCGGTGCCTGTCGCGTTCGTCAACACGCTGATCCTCGTCTCCTCCTCGTTCACGCTGCACTGGGCCGAGACGTCGATCAAGCGCGGCAACCGCTTCGGGCTGAAGGCGGGGATGCTCACGACCTTCCTGCTCGGCTGCACGTTCCTGTTCATCCAGATCAACGAGTACGCCAACATCGGCTTCGCCCCCCAGGATCACGCCCAGCAGACGATCTTCTACTCGCTCACCGGCCTGCACGGCTGCCACGTGTTCATCGGCCTGCTGATCCTGCTGGCGGTCACCGTGCGCGCCTTCCGCGGCCACTACGCCCCCGACTCCCACCGCGGCGTCGACATACCAGGCATCTACTGGCACTTCGTCGACATCATGTGGATCGTCGTCTTCACGACGGTTTACGTCCTCTGACTCAGTGCTGAACCCGCTGCGCTCGGAGGGCGATGCGTTTCGCGTGCTGCTGTACGTGATCGCCGGGTTCGTGGTGATCATCGCCCTGATCGAGATCCTGCGCGCGATCCTCTGACGATCTGCTGAGTTGGGGTCCACGCCGCATGCGGCGTGGCCAGCCCGGCCGCATGCGGCCGGGCTTCGCGGCCGCGCATGCGCGGCCTCGCGGCGGGCGCATGCGCCCGCCGAACTACGCCCCCTGAGGGTCGTGGGTCAAGCGAGGCAAGGACGCAGAGAGCGTGGCGTGCTGTGCACGCGAGCGAACGAGGACGCGGCCTCGCGCCGTGCCCACGGCCCTCAGGGCTTGACGGTGATCGTGCCGTACATCCCGGCTGCGCGGTGACCGGGGGCCTCGCAGAAGAACGTGTACTTGCCGGGTTTCAGGTTGACGGTCACGGTGGTGGTGCCCTTGGTGATGAAGCTGCTCGCGCCGAGCGCCGCGCCCTTCGCGGTCGCGCCGTTTTCGCCCGCTTCGATAGCGATGTTGTGCGAGACGCCCGACATGTTCGCCATCGTGATCGTGACCGCGCCGGGTGTCGCTTCGGCCTTGCTCGTCGTGTACGCGAGCTGGCCGGACGGGTTGGCGTCGATGTCGAGCTTTCCGGCCTTCTCGACCGCCGGCTTGCCCGATCCCGGCGCTTCGACGGCGCTCGCCAGTAGGCCGGTGTCCTGGCCGGGGTTGGCGGCCGCCTGCGCGACGTAGGCGGCGATGTCGGCGAGCTTCTGCCCGCTCGCGAGGCCCGCGGGCATGATCCCGGTCGAGTTCGGGTTCTGCACCTGGCCTTCGACGACCGTGCGCACGGCGTTGCGCTGCAGGCCTTCGGCGAGGCTCGTGCGGAAGACTTCGTCGAGGTTCGGCCCGACGATGCCTTTGGTGTTGGCGCGCGCGAGCGTGTGGCACGAGCCGCACTTGGCGACGAACAGCTGCTTGCCGAGGATCAGGTTGGCGTTGTCGCCGCCCTTGACCCCGCACAGCCGGCGCCTGCGATCGCGAGCGCGCCCAGCACGCACGCGCTGGCGGCGCTGCGGACGAACGTCCGCGGGCGCCCACGGCGCCGACGCGCGATCTGCCTCTCCTCCTCGAAGCTCACGCGGGAACCCTATCTGAAGCGGCGGCTGGCGAACACGCAGAGGCGCGACCGGCGATGCCGAGATCTCTCGCCCACCCGCTCAGGTAAAGTTGGGGACATGAGCACGAAACAGCGTTACCGACTGCGCGCCCCGTCCACCGGACGCGAAGTCGTGATCGAGGCCGAGCCTCAGGAGATCTATCGGGACCGCGAATCGGGCGAGGCGCTGGAAGTCGTCGGCAAGATGCTGCCGCTCGCGCCGTCCCAGTCGCGGCTGCCGTGGGCCGTCGAGAACCTGCGCTTCTGCCCGTGGTGCGACCAGCATTCACAGAAGGACCTCAACGACTGCCCCACGTGCGGCAGGCGCATGGGACCGTTGTGAGAGCGCGCGTCGCGCTCGCCGCGTGCGCAGCGCTGCTCTGCGGGGTGACGCTCGGCGCCTGCGGGGGCAGCAGCGTCTCCGACGCCGTTCCCAAGAGCACACCCGACATCACGCCGCCGACGAGCACCAGCGCCGAAGCCGCCGCGCAGACGACCTCGACCTCGACGACGACGGCCAAGACGACCAAGGCCAGCGAAACGTCCTCCACGGGCAGCGAAGCCGCCGCCAGCGAAACAGGCGGCGCATCCTCGGGCGAAGCCTCCTCCGGCACGGCCGGAACCTCCGGTGGCGCCTCCGCCGAAAAAGAAAAGAAGCGGAAAAACCCGCCAGCGAAACCAAAGAAGCGCCGGCCAGCCCCACCGGCGGCGCCTCCGCGCCGTAGTCGGGGGTAGGGCGCCCGCTGGGCAAGCAAGGCAAGGACGCAGGGAGCGTGGCGTGCTATGCACGCGAGCGACCGAGGACGCAGCATTGCGCCGCTCAGCGGGCGTCCTATGGCGTGGAGATCAGCGTCGCGCTGTAGGTCAGGCGCGCGGTCTGGTAGAGGCAGTAGTACTGGACGGCGGAGCCGACCGAGGTCTGGGTGGTCTGGGAGCTGGTGCTGTTGCAACCGCTTTTCGGCCGGCTGGCGCGCCAGGAGGTGTCGTTGCCGAAGCCCAGCGCGAGCGCCGGCGCCCACGTGGGCACGCTCAGCGCGACGACGTATCCCTTCTTGATCGGGATCGTGGTTTCGAGCGGGAACTGCGCGGTCTTGCCGAAGTACGGCGTCAGCTTGACGAGCGGGCTCTGCGCGACGAGCTTGTAGGTGAGGTTGGGCTTGCGCTGCGGGGCGAGGATCGCGATCCCCGCTTCGGAGTCGCCGCCCTCGTTGGCGTTGAAGAACTTGATCTGGGTGGCGTTGGGGGCGCCCAGCGTGATCGTCCAGGCGACGATCGTGCCGGCGCGCGGGGCGCTCAGCAGGTTGCGTTCGGTGCCGACCTTGACCTGGAAGCCGGTCGTGCGGCTGACCGCCAGGCACGGGTTCGTCGGCCCGCTCCCCGGGCAGCTCGGCACCGTCGCGGGCGTGGTCGTGCCGATCACGCCGACTTCGGTCAGCGTCGCGGGCGCGACCGCGGGCAGCACCAGCGCGAGCGCCAGACGCTCACGAGCACGGCTATGGATGTTCGTCTCATGTGTGCCATTCAACACGCCCATGCGCTCGAGGTAGCGGTTTGACCACTTCGCTACCGCCCCGGACAGTTCCTGCGCGGCAGCCTCGATCTCGCGCCCGATCGCCCTCGGCTGGCATCCACGGCAGCCGCAGCGGATCGCCCTCATAGCGCGGGATCACGTGCACGTGGAAGTGGAAGACGGTCTGCCAGGCGGCGCGCCCGCAGGAGTTCAGGAGGTTGACGCCCGTCGGCGCCCAGGCGCTCCTTGCATGCGCGCGGCCAGGCGCTGCGCGGCAAGCGCCACCGCGCTGAGGTCCTCGCGCTCGACGCTCAGCAGGTCGGCGGCGTGCGCGCGCGGGATCACGAGCGCGTGCCCGCGCGTGGCGGGCGCGATGTCCATGAAGGCGATCGTGCGCTCGTCTTCATCGACGATCCGCGCGGGCAGCTCGCCGGCGACGATCTTGCAGAAGATGCAGTCCGGATCGGCCATCGCGGCGCAGATCCTAGCACGCTGCGGCAGCGCGCCGGGCGTAGCCGAGCGCCTGCTCGCGCGCTGTCGACCTCGCCGGCGTACTGCGCCGCGGCGAGCTCCTCCAGCAGCTCGCCGACGCGCGGGCCGGTGCGCGATGCCGAGCTCGCGCGCCAGCTCGTCGCCGCGCAGCAGCGGCCGCGGCGGACCCTCGGCGCGCCAGCGCAGCGCCTCGCCGAGCATGCCGCGGGCGACGGCCAGGTGCGCCTGCGACCGCCTCCTGCGCGCGGTCGCCGCGCGTCGCCAGCCGGTCGGCGACCGACAGCAGCGTGACGTCGACCTCGACCGGCGCGCACGCGCGCAGGTAGGCGAACACGGTCCTGCGCGCGAGCGGCTGGGGCTCGTGCACGAGGAAGCCGAGGCGCAGGTGGTGGCGCACGAGCGCCGCGACGTGCGCGCGCAGCCGCTCGCTGGCGCGCAGCCGCGCGAGCACCGCGCGGGCGAGCTCGGCGCCGCGCGCGTCGTGGCCGATGAACGTCACGCGCCCGTCCTCGGCGCGGACCTCGCGCGTGAGCGGCTTGGCGGCGTCGTGCAGCAGCGCACCCCAGCGCAGCGCCTCGCCGCGGGTCAGCTCGTCGGCCAGCGGCTCGGCGAGCAGCGCCGCACCTGCGCGCCGCGCGCGCCGATGCACGCGCCGAGCTCGCTCGCCCGGCGTCCGCGCCGTCGTCAGCTCGACCGTCGCGGTCGAGCACCTCGAGCGTGTGGCCGTAGACGTCGAGGTGGTGGAAGCGGTTCTGCTCGCACCCCGCGCAGCGCCTCGAGCTCGGGCAGCACGACGGCGGTGGCGCCGAGCGCGCCCATCAGCTCCAGGCCCCGGCGCGCCTCGCGCGCGGCGACGATCCGCCGCAGCTCCGCGAACACGCGCTCGGCCGACGACGCCGCGCAGCCGCTCGCGCGTGCGCGCCGGCGCTCGCGCAGCGGTCTCGGCGTCGGCGTCGAGGTCGAGCTCGACGCGCGAGGCGCACGAGCCGCAGCACGCGCAGCGGGTCCGCGGCGAACGCGCCGCGGCGCCGCCATCCGCAGGCGCCCGCGCGCGCAGGTCGGCGACGCCGCCGAGCGGATCGATCGGCGCGCCGCCCGGCGAGCGGCTCGGCGATCGCGTTGACGGTGAAGTCGCGCAGCGCGAGGTCGTCCTCGATGCGTGCCGCCGCGCAGCGGCTCGACGTCGACCTGCCAGGCGCCGCTCGCGCGCGACCACGCGCCAGGAGCCGAACTCCTCGGAGAGCGCGAAGCACGCCGCGCGGCCCGCCGCGCGGGCGACCGCGCGCGCGGCCTGCGCGCGGGTCGCCGTCGACGACGACGTCGAGGTCCGCGGTCTGCCGGCCGAGCAGCTCGTCGCGCACCGCGCCGCCGACCAGCCACGCCCGCGTGCCCGCCAGCGCGGCGCGGGCCACCTCCAGGCCGGCGCTCATGCCGCGCTCGGCGTCCGCCGTTCGCACCCGCGCGCGCTGCGCGTCGGCGTCGACCGCGACGCCGTCGCGGTGGTAGACGCGCGGCACGCGCGGCGTCAGCGCGCAGGTGATCTCGTAGTTGATCGTGTCCAGGCGCGCGCGCGACCTCCTCGGCGGTGATCCGCTCGCTGCCCTGGATGCCGATCAGGATCGCGCGCTCGCCGCGCAGCCGCTCGCGGCTCGGCCTCGAGGCCGAGGTCGACGGTGATGCTGTCCATGCTCACGGTGCCGACCAGCGGGTGGCGGTGCCCGCCGATCAGCACGTCGGCGTTGTTCGACAGGCCGCGCCGCCAGCCGTCGCCGTAGCCGATCGGCAGCACGCCGATGTAGGTGTCGCCGTCGGCGACGAACTGGCGCCCGTAGCCGGCGCTCTCCCCGGCGCGGCACAGCTTCGACCTCGGCGACGTAGGAGCTCAGCTCGAGCGCCGGCTCGAGCGCCCGCGCCGCCGGGTCCGCGCCGAACGGGTCCATGCCGTAGATCGCGATCCCGCAGCGCACCATGTCGAACTGCGCCTCGGCGCTCGCGCATCGTCGCGGCGCTGTTGGCGGCGTGCACGATGACGCTCCGGATGCTGCGTCCTTGAGCGTGCGCGCCCAGCGCGTGAACGCGGCGAGCTGGCTCGCGAAGAAGCCGTCGTCCTTGAGCTCGTCGGCGGTCGCGAAGTGGGTCATCGCGCCCGCCAGCTCGCACGCCGGGGGTCGCGCTGCGCGGCGGCCGCCACGCGCGAGGCCTCGACCGGGTCGCGGGTGCCGAGCCGGCCCATGCCGCGAGTCGAACTTGACGTGCACGCGCCCGCCGCCGGCGGCGGCGACCGCCTCGAGGTAGCCCTCGTTCCACACGACCACGTCGGCGTCCGCCGCGAGCGCCTCGCTCGAGCTCGAGCGGGCTGAGCGCGCCCATCACGAGCACGCGCACGTCGCGCAGGCCCGCCTCGCGCAGCTCGCGCGCCTCGCGCGCGTCCGCGACCGCGAGCCAGCTCGCGCCGCCGGCGAGCGCGGCGCGCGCGCTCTGCACCGCGCCGTGGCCGTAGCCGTCGGCCTTGACGACCGCGCACAGCGCGGCGCCGTGCGCGCAGCTGCGTGCGCAGGCGCGCGCAGTTGCGCTCGATCGCGGCGACGTTCACGCTCGCGCGCGCGCGGCGCATCGCCGTCCCCTCGCTTGCGCGCGACCGGGCCTGGGTGTGCCCGTGAGCCTGCCCGTCAGCCGCTGCCCCGTCAGCCATCGCCATGCGACGCTCCATCGGCCATCGCCGTGAACCGCCTCGTCCGTCGCGCTGCCCTGCGACACCGCGATCATCGCCGCGCGGCGGCGCGCCGCGGGCAGCGCCGCGATCACGTCTGTGGCGATCACGCCCTCGGCGCGCCCCGAGCGCGGCGCGCCGCCTCGCCTGCCTGCCTCGCGCGTGCAGCCACACGCCCGCGGCGGCCGCCGTGAACGCGTCGAGGCCCTGCGAGAGCAGCGCGGCGATCACGCCCGTGAGCACGTCGCCGGTCCCGGCCGTCGCGAGCGCCGGGCTGGCGCCCGGGCTCACGGCGACGCTCCCGTCGGGCGCGGCGATCGAGCGTGTCGTCGCCCTTCAGCACGACCACCGCGCCGGCCTGCTCGGAGGCGGCGCGCACGTGGCGCAGGCGCTCGCGCTCGATCTCGGCGCTGTCGCAGCTCGAGCAGGCGGCCGAGCTCGCCCGCGTGCGGCGTGAGCACCGTCGGCGCGCGCCTCGCGGCGAGCTCGGCGAGCCGTCCGGCGTGCGCGTTCAGGCCGTCGGCGTCCAGCACCAGCGCCACCTCGGCCTGCTGGCGCGAGCGCGCGCGCGAACGCGAACGCGCCGTCGCTGCGTCCGAGCCCGGGCCCGAGCGCGAGCGCGCCGCCGCGAGCGCTCGCCTCGAGCACGCCGCCGACCGCGTCGCGCGGTCAGCGCGCCATCGTCGTCCGGCAGCCCGCGGGTCATCAGCTCGGGCGTGCCGGCGCCGGCGAGGACGCGCTGCAGCGAGGCGGGCACGCACGCGCGTCACGTAGCCCGCGCCCGCGCGCATGCTCGCTTCCGCGGCCATCCGCGGCGCGCCGGTGAGCCCGCGCGAGCCGCCGGCGACGAGCACGTGGCCGGAGCTGAACTTGGTCGAGGCCGCGCCCCTGCGCGGGAGCCGCGCGAGCACGCTCGCGTCGATCAGCCCGATCGACGCGCCGCGCGGGCGCGCCGCGCGGGATGCCGATGTCGATCGTCTGCACCTCGCCTGCGTGCGCCTTGCCCGGGTGGATCCACAGCCCGGGCTTGGCCGCGTGGAAGGTGACGGTCAGCGCCGCGCGCACCGCCGCGCCGCGCGACGACGCCCGTGGAAGCGTCCACGCCGCTCGGCACATCGACGCTGACGACGGCCGCGCCCGCGTGCTCGACGGCGCAGTTGACCGCGGCGATCGCCTCGGCGACGGCGCCGCGCGGCTCACCCTGAAAGCCGGTGCCGAGCAGCGCGTCGACGATCGCCGCCGCGCCGGCGAACACATCCGCCCCCGCGGGTGGCGCACCCTGTGACCCCGTCTCCCCCGTCCACGCGGCCCCATTCAATTGAACGGGCGGATCTCCCGGCAGACGCTCGAGGTTCGCGCGCGCGTCGCCCGTGAACTCCTGCGGCGGCGCTACGCAGACGACCGTCACCGGCCGCCCGCCTCGCGCAGCAGGCGCGCGACGACGAGCCCGTCGCCGCCGTTGTTGCCCTTGCCGCACAAGACCGTCACCGGTCCGTCGGGGGCCAGGCGCTCGACGCGCGCGCGCGACAGCCCGCGCCCGCGCGCTCCATCAGCTCCAGCGACCGGGACGCCGCGCTCCTCGATCGCCCAGCGGTCGACCGCGCGCATCGCCTCGGCGTCGGGAAGCGGCAGCAGCCACGGCGGCAGCGCGGTCACGAACGCGATGCTACTCGCGCACCAGCGGGCTGCGCGCGGGGCTCCAGTACTCGGCCAGCACGCGCACGGGCAGCGTCAGCAGGTCGAGCAGCGGGATCTGCTCGAAGCGCTCGTCGCTGAACGTCGCCTCGGTCTCGGTGACCGCGTCGACGAGCGCCGCGTAGCGGTCGCGGTAACCCTCGAGCACGCGGCGTGTCTCGGCGGGCGTGAGCGACTCGTGGAACTGCACGTGCAGGAGCGTTAGCCCGCAGACCAGGCGCGCGTCGATCTCCGGGACGAGGATCAGGCTGCGACCGTCGCGGCCGCCGACCGCGACGGTGACCTCGCGCTCCTGCGCCGCGCGGTGCTTGGCGCCGAGCAGACGGTTGTCGGAGTCGGTGCGCGAGGGCAGGCCGACGGAGATGCCGCCGCGGCCGACGATCTCGATCGTCGCGCCGGCGGCGATGTCGCCCTCGATTCGGTAGCGCGTGAAGCCCTCGACCTCGGCGACCGCGGGGTCCAGGCGCGCGAGCGTGCGCAGGCCGCGGTAGGAGAGGCGCTGTACCGACGCCCCGGCCGCGAGCGCGCCGGCGACGAGCGGCACGCCGAGCAGCTCGTCCTCGCTGCGGGAGATCCCGACGGTGACGGTCTTCGCCTGGTGCTTGATCGCGTCGACGGGGCGGGTCAGCTCGCTGATGGCGTCGGTCAGCGCCGCCGCGAGGTCCTCGACGATCGCCTCGGGCTTGCCCACGCGGTCGTATTCCAGCTCGTATCCCTCGACCGGCAGCGCGCCGGTCGCGTATCGCAGCAGCGACGCCACCGCGACCGCGGTGGCCGCGTCGAGGTTGCCGTTGTAGGCGCCGGCGCGCAGCCCGGCGAAGAACTGCGTGGCGGAGGCTTCGAGCGAGGGTCCGAGCGCGCGCAGCACGGCGTCCGGAGATGCCGCATCGGCCGTCGGCGCAGCGCTTCGATCGCCGAGCGCGCCTCGCGCAGGGGCCGGGCGTGCGCGTCGATCGCCAGGGCGGCCTCGTAGCCGAACAGTGGCCGACCATCGCCGACAGCACGAACGCCAGCTCAGGCTCGACGGCGGGGACGGCGATCACGTGCGGTGCGGCCGCGAAGCGCTCCTCCTCGCCGCGGTCGACAACGACGATCGGCGCCGCCTTGTGGGCAGCGAAGATCGCGACCTCCTTCGCCGCATCGTCGGCTGTCGGGCCCGACAGCCCGGCGGCGCAGACCAGCACGAGCGGTTCGGAGGAGAGGTCGATGTGCTTCTTGTCCTCGGTTCCGTCGCAGGCGACCGAGTGGTAGCAGAGCTCGGAGAGCTTGATGCGGATCTCCTCTGCGGCGACGCGGTTGGAGCCGCTGCCGACGACCGCCCAGTGACGCCGATAGGGGGCGAGCTCCGCTGCCGCCGCGGCGATCGCCTCGCGCCCGCCGAGAACCTCCTCCATCGCCTCGGGCAGCGCCCGCAGCGCGCGCAGCAGCCGATCGGAGCGGCGCTCGTCGCGACATCCGAGGTGCTCGGCGATCGCCTCCGCCAGCAGCAGCCCGGCCGCGACCTGCGAGTAGAAGGCCTTCGTCGAGGCGACGCTCATCTCGACGTCGCGACCGTCGGAGGTGTAGAGCACGCCGTCGGCCTTGTCCACGAGATCGCTGCCGCGCCGGTTGACGATCGCAAGCACGCGCGCGCCGCGATTGCGCACCAAATCGACGGTGCGGTTGGTGTCGGTCGTCGTTCCGGACTGGCTGACCGCGATCACGAGCATGTCGCTCATGTCGTCGGCCAGCTCGAAGCCCGAGAGCTCGGTCGCGAGCACGGCATCGACGCGCACCGGCAGCGAGCCGAGCGCGGCGACGATCGAGGCGGCCACGCTCTGGGCCGCGACCGCGGCTGTGCCCTGGGCGATCACGCGAATCCGCGCGATGGCGCCGCTCTCCAGGCGCTCGATGACCGTCGGCGGCAGCACCTCCGGGCCGAGCTTCACGGCAAGGCGCCCATCGGCGCCCTCGACGATCTTGCCGCGCAGGGTCTTCATGAACGACCGCGGCGCCTCGGAGATCTCCTTGAGCAGGAAGTGCGGGAACCCGGTGCGGTCGATGTCGCGCGGGGTGATCTCCGCGACGCGGACCTCGCGCTCCTCGATCGGCCGCGGCGCGCCGTCGTAGCCGACTCGCTGGATCGCGCCGAGCGTCCCGGCGCCCTCGCGCTGGAGCACGACCACCTGGCCGGAGCTGCCGTCGGCGGAGCCCTCGCCCTCCATCGGCAGGTAGCGCGCGGTCTCTCCGACGACGCCGTAGGGCTCGCTGGCGAGCACGAAGGCATCCTCGGCCAGGCCGATGTACAGCGACTGGCCGCTGCCGCGCAGCGCCAGCTGCAGGCGCTCGGGCGTGTCGGCGGCGCTGAGGGCGATCGCGGCCGAGCCCTCGCAGCGGGCGACCGTCGCGCAGAAGGCCTGATCGACGGAGTCCCCATGCGCGAGGCGGCGCGCGACGAGCGTCGGCAGGATCTTGCTGTCGGTCGTGATCTCCGGGGGCAGGCGCAGCTGCTCGGCGTTTCGCAGGTCGGCGTGGTTGTCGATGTCGCCGTTGATCGCTGCGACGACGTAGGGCTCGCCGGCCGCCACGAGCTCCTCGCCGTCCAGCGGGTGGGCGTTGGCCTCGGAGATCGCACCGACGCTCGCCCAGCGGGTGTGGCCGAGGACGGTCACTACGACATCGGGACCGGCCAGCGCGCGGTGCAGCAGGGCATCTGTCGCGATCGCGGCGCGCAGCGCGTGCGTGTTGTCGCCGAGCTCGCCGATCTCGGCCGCGACCTTGTACACGAAGCTCAGGTGTCCGCCCGGAGCGCGGATGGCCATCGACCTGAACAGCTCATCCGAGCGGGCCGAGAGGACCGCGTCGACGTCGGGCTGGTCGAGGTCGATGCCGTGGCCGCTGACGAGGACGTGCAGGCCGGCGGAGTCGCGTCCGCGCACCTCGAGCCGGTCGAGCGCCGAGAGCGCCACCTGTATCGCCCAGTACGCGGTGATCGTCGGGGCGGACTGGCCGACAGCGCTCTGCGCCAGCTCGGCCACCCCACGGGCGGTGGACGTGCGGTCGCGGCCGAGCGCCCACACGACGTCCTTGAGCCGGACGAGGACCGCGTTGCCGGCCTCGAGCTGATCGCCGGCCCAGATCACCTCGCCGGCGTCGAGCGCCGCTTCGAGATCCGCCAGCAGGGCGCCGAGCGTCGCCGCCCGCTGTTCGAGCGCGAGCACGTCCGCGAGCTCCGCGCTGGCGAGCAACGCCAGCGTCCCGAGCGGGCCGCGCAGCGCGCCGTCGAGCGCCTCGAGCCGGTCGGCGATCGACGCCAGATCACCGGCATCGGGCCTGGCCGCGCAGGCGCTCA
Source organism: uncultured Solirubrobacteraceae bacterium (assembly GCA_963826985.1). Lineage (GTDB taxonomy): Bacteria > Actinomycetota > Thermoleophilia > Solirubrobacterales > Solirubrobacteraceae > Palsa-744. The sequence goes on along the minus strand of CAWGYW010000002.1, from coordinate 291,217 downwards.
GGCGCGCGATCGCCTCGTCGAGCCCCGCCATGCTGCGCCCGACGTCGGGCGCAGCAACCCCCGACGGGCGTCGATAGAGGACCCCGACGATTCCGCACACAGCTCAGAGGCTAGCGTGGACCGTTTGCGATGCCACGCGCGCTCGGCGTTTATGCGAGCTCGCGCTCGACCACCGCGACCAGGCGCCCGCACACCTCTTCGGCCTCCTCGTCGGTGGGCGCCTCGACCATCACCCGCACGAGCGGCTCGGTGCCGCTGGAGCGCACGAGCACGCGCCCGCGTCCGGCCAGCTCGACGCCAGCGGCGTGCACGGCCGCGTCCACCTCCTGCGCGTGCTCGAGCGCGCCGCGGTCGCGCACGCGCACGTTGACCAGCCGCTGGGGCAGCTTGGACATGGCATCGCGTGCGCTCAGGTCGCGGCCGCCGAGCGCCTCGAGCGTCAGCAGCGCGCTGGCGATGCCGTCGCCGGTGCGGTTGAAGCCCATGTCGATGATGTGCCCCGACTGCTCGCCGCCGAGCGTCCAGCCGCGCGCGCGCAGCTCCTCGAGCACGTAGCGGTCGCCGACCTGTGTCGTGCCGACCTGCACGCCCTCGCGCTCCATCGCCGCGTGGAAGCCGTAGTTGGTCATCACCGTCACCGCGACGCCGTTGCCGCTGAGGCGCCCGCTCGCGCGCAGGTGCAGCGTCGCGAGCGCCATCAGCTCGTCGCCGTCGACGAGCACGCCGCCGCGGTCGACCGCGAGCACGCGGTCGCCGTCGCCGTCGAAGGCGAAGCCGAGCGCGTGGCCGCCGGCGAGGACCGCTGCGGCCGAGCTCCTCGACGTGCGTGGAGCCGCAGCCGGCGTTGATGTTGCGTCCGTCGGGCGTGTCGGCGATCACCGACACGTTGGCTCCGAGGCGCCTGAAGATCTCCGGCGCAACCTGATAGGTGGCGCCGTTGGCGCAGTCCAGGAGCACGTCGACGCCCGTCGAGATCGAGCTCGCGGAAGCGAGCGTGCAGCTCGCGCAGGTAGTCCTCCGGCGCGCCGCGCAGCTCGCGGATGCGACCGATCGCCGGGGCGCCGCCGGGCGCCGCGGCGGCGGCGTCGAGCTCGCGCTCGATCGCGAGCTCGGCCTCGTCGGAGAGCTTGTAGCCGTCGCCGGCGAAGAACTTGATGCCGTTGTCGCGGTAGGGGTTGTGCGAGGCGGAGATGCACGGCCGCCAGGTGAAAGCCGTAGCGGCGGATCAGCAGCGGCGCCGCGGGCGTGGGCAGCACGCCGCCGAGCAGCGCGTCGCCGCCGGCGGCGCTGACCCCCGCGGCGAGCGCCGCCTGGAGCATCTCGCCGGACTCGCGCGTGTCGCGCACGATCAGCACCTGCGGTCGCTCCCGGAGTGGGGAGATGCGGCGCGCGCGTCGCGCGTCGCGGCGGCGCCCAGCGCGAGCGCGAGCTCGGCCGTCAGGAACTCGCCGGCGACGCCGCGAACGCCGTCGGTGCCGAACAGCTTGCGGGTCATGCTGGTGGGTGGCTCACCCGGCGCGCGGCGCTAGCGCTTGGAGAACTGCGGACGCTTGCGCGCCTTCTTCAGGCCGGCCTTCTTGCGCTCCTTCGCGCGCGAGTCGCGCGTCAGGAAGCCTCTGCGCTTGAGCTCGCCGCGCAGATTCGGGTCGGCCTCGAGCAGCGCGCGCGAGACGCCGTGGCGCAGCGCGCCCGCCTGCGCTGAGATGCCGCCGCCATGCAGCCGCGCGACGACGTCCATGCGGTCCTGGTAGCCGACGGTCTCGAGCGGCTGGCGGATGTTGCGCTGCAGCGTCAACCGCGGGAAGTGGTCCTCGAGCGTGCGGCCGTTGACGAGGTAGCTGCCGGTGCCCGGCCGCAGCGTCACGCGCGCGATCGCCGACTTGCGCTTGCCGGTCGCGCGGTAGCGCGCACCGGAGGCGAGGTCGATCGCGGCCGTGGAGATCGGCTGCGCTGAGCTCCTGCTCGCGCTCCTCCTCCGCGTCGGCCTGCGTCTCCTCCGCGTCCTCGTCGGTCGCGTAGGGGTCGACGGCGTAGGTGTCCTCGTAGCTCTCGCCGCGGCCCAGCGGGTCGACGCCCTCGGGCACGATGTCCACCTCGAGGTGCGCGCCCGGCACCGCCGGCTTCTCGCGCGGCGCCGACTCCTCCTCTTCCTCCTCGTCCTCCTCGACGGCCTCGACGACCTGCTCGACCGCCTCGACGACCTCCTCAACCGCCTCCGCCGCGACCGCTGCGGTCTCGACCGCGTCGGCCTGGACCTCCGGAGCCACGGGGGTCTCGGGGGGCGTCTCCACGACCTCGGCCTGGGCCTCGGTCTCGGTCTCCTCGACGTTCTCCCCCTCCGGGGCGGATGCGGGCTGCTCGTCGTCTGCCATCAGGCCTCGATCTCCAGCGGTTGCGGTTTCTGGGCGACGTGCGGGTGCTCGGGCCCGGCGTAGATCTTGAGCTTCGTGATCTGCTTGCGCGCCAGCCGGTTGCGGGGCATCATGCCCTTGACGGCCAGCCGGATGATCTCCTCGGGGCGCCTGGCGAGCATCTCCTCGAACGTGCGCGAGCGCAGTCCGCCGGGATAGCCGGAATGGCGGTAGTAGCGCTTGTCCTGGCGCTTGTTGCCGGTGACGTGGATCTTCTCGGCGTTCACGACCACGACGAAGTCGCCGGTGTCGATGTGCGGCGTGTACTCGGGCTTGCGCTTGCCCCGCAGCACGTCGGCGATCTGCGTCGCCAGCCGTCCGAGCGTCTTGCCGTTGGCGTCAACCAGCAGCCAGTTGCGCTCGCGGTCGGTCGGCTTTGCCACGTATGTTCTCTGCGAGGGGGCCATGACGTGAAAAAGGCCACGCGGGTAGCGCGGCGCTGGCGGACATCATAGGCAAGGCGCCGCGCAACGCCCTGCCTCCTCGGCTGGGCTACTCCCACTCGATCGTGCCCGGCGGCTTCGAGGTGATGTCGAGCACGACGCGGTTGACCTCGCGCAGCTCGTTGATCATGCGCGAGGCGATCGTCTCGAGCAGGTCGTAGGGCAGCCGCGCCCAGTCGGCGGTCATCGCGTCGTCGCTGGTGACCGCGCGCATGACGACGACGTAGCCGTAGGTGCGCTCGTCGCCCTGCACGCCGACGGTGCGCACGTCGGGGAGCACGCAGAAGGACTGCCACAGCTCGCGATACAGGCCCGCCTTGCGGATCTCCTCCTGCAGGATGTGGTCGGCCTCGCGCAGCACGTCCAGGCGCTCCTTGGTCGCTTCGCCGCCGACGACGCGGATCGCGAGGCCGGGGCCGGGGAACGGCTGGCGCCAGACCAGCCGCTCGGGCAGGCCCAGCTCGGCGCCGACGGCGCGGACCTCGTCCTTGAACAGCGCGCGCAGCGGCTCGACGAGCTCGAACTGCAGGTCGTCGGGCAGGCCGCCGACGTTGTGGTGGGACTTGATCGTCGCCGCGCCGGTGCCGCCGCCGGACTCGATCACGTCCGAGTAGAGCGTGCCCTGCACGAGGAAGCGCGCGGGCTGTTGGCGTGAGCGGGATCCGTTCCGCCGCCGTCGTCGGCGAGCTTGGCGGCCTCCTCCTCGAAGACCCTGATGAACTCCGCGCCGATCGCCTTGCGCTTGGCCTCCGGCTCGGTCACGCCCTTGAGCTTCTCCAGGAAGCGCGTCTCGGCGTCGACGGCCACGAGCGGCACCTTGAACGTGTCGCGGAAGGTCCTCACGACCTGCTCGCCCTCGTCCTTGCGCATCAGGCCGTGGTCGACGAACACGCACGTCAGCTGCTCGCCGACCGCGCGGTGCACGAGCAGCGCCGCGACCGAGGAGTCGACGCCGCCGGAGAGGCCGCAGATGACCCTGCCCGTCGCCGACCTGCTCGCGGATGCGCCGCACCTGTTCCTCGACGATCGACGCCGCCGACCAGGTCGGCTCGCAGCCGCACATCTCGGTCAGGAAGCGCGTCAGGATCTCCTCGCCGTAGGGCGTGTGCACGACCTCGGGGTGGAACTGGATCCCGTAGATCGCGCGCTCGGGGTCTTCGACCGCGGCCACCGGCGAGCCGCTCGAGGATGCGAGCGCGCGTGAAGCCCGGCGGCGGCTCGAACACGGTGTCGCGGTGGGACATCCAGCACGTCTGCTCGCGCGGCATGCCCGCCAGCAGGACTCCAGGCTCGGCGACGTGCAGTTCGGAGCGTCCGAACTCGCCCACCTCCGCCTGCTCGACGCGCCCGCCGAGCGTGTGCACGAGCAGCTGCATCCCGTAGCAGATGCCCATCACCGGCACGCCCAGCTCCAGCAGGCCGCGATCGAGCGGCGGCGCGCCGTCGGCGTACACCGAGGCCGGCCCGCCCGAGAGGATGATCCCGCGCGGCTTGCGCGCGGCGATCTGCTCGAGCGGCACGTGATGGGGCAGCAGCTCGCTGAACACGCCGCAGTCGCGCACCCTGCGCGCGATCAGCTGCGAGTACTGCCCGCCGTAGTCGAGCACCACGATCTCCTGCACTGCCGTGGGCACGGAGGCAGGCTTCGGTGGAGCGGTCAACACAGCGGTACGAGCTGCTCCTGGCGAGGCCGGCAAGGACGCAGTGAGCGAAGTGTGCTCCGCACACGAGCGATCGAGGACGCCGCCGAACGAAGGCAGGGGCGGCTCGTCAGTCATTTACGAGGGCGGCTGCCTTCCCGTTGGTCGCGCCCATGCCGACACCCTGGTCGCGCTGCAGCGCCTTGCCCTCGGTCTGCAGCGACGGCGCGACGACGACCTCGGCGCGGTTGAACTCCGCGAGGTCCTTGTGGCCGCACGTCGCCATCGAGGTGCGCAGGCCGCCGAACAGGTTGAACGTGCCGTCGTTCTCGCGCGCCGGACCGACGAGGATCTCCTCGAGCGTGCCGTTCTGCGTGGTCGCCACCCGCGCGCCGCGCGGAAGGCTCGGGTGGAACGTCGCCATGCCCCAGTGAAAGCCCCGCCCGGGCGCCTCGTAGGCGCGCGCGAGCGGCGAGCCGATCATCACGGCGTCCGCGCCCAGCGCGATCGCCTTGGACACGTCGCCGCCGTTGCGCATGCCGCCGTCGGCGATCACCTGGCAGTACTCGCCCGTCTCGAGCATGTGCGTCGAGCGCGCGTGGGCGACGTCGGCGATCGCGGTCGCCTGCGGCACGCCGATACCGAGCACGCCGCGCGTCGTGCAGGCGGCGCCCGGACCGACGCCCACGAGCACGCCGGCCGCACCGGTGCGCATCAGGTGCAGACCGGTGTGGTAGGAGGCGCAGCCGCCGACGACGACCGGCACGTCGAGGCTCGGGATGAACTCCTTCAGGTTCAGCGGCTCGGAAACCGTCGAGACGTGTTCCCCGGAGACCACCGTGCCCTGGATCACGAGCACGTCGAGCCCCGCGTCCATCGCGATCTCGTGGTAGTCGAGCACGCGCTGCGGGGTCAGCGAAGCGGCAACGACGACCTTCTGCTCCTTGATCTCGCGGATCCGCTGCGCGATCAGCTCCGGCTTGACCGGCTCGCGGTAGATCTCCTGCATCTCGCGCGTGGCGAGCTCCTTCGGCAGCGAGGCGATCCGCTCGAGCTGCTCGTCGGCGTCCTCGTAGCGCGTGAAGATGCCCTCGAGGTTGAGCACCGCGAGGCCGCCGAGCCTGCCGATGATGCCGGCGCTCTCGGGCGAGACGACGCCATCCATCGCCGAGGCGAGCATCGGCAGCTCGAACTGGTAGGGCCCGAGCTTCCAGGAGATGTCGATGTCGTCGGGGTCGCGCGTGCGCCGCGAGGGCACGATCGCGATGTCGTCGAAGCCGTACGCGCGACGGCCCTTCTTGCCGCGTCCGATCTCTATCTCCATCGCAGCATCCTCGCAGTCGTCGCGGACATCCAGTAGCGCCGCACAGATGAAAACACCCCGTGCCCGGCGGCGCCGGAGGCACTCCGACGAGGCGCAACCAGGGGCATGTGGGCGACGCAAGCCAAGTGAAGCTGAGCATAGCAACGGTCCCACCGCCGCTAATGGCCTTGGATATGCTCGATTGACGATGAGCGACAGCCCGAACACACGCTACGAGCCCGATGCGGTCGAGACCTCCCGCCAGGCCGCCTGGCGGGCGAAGGACGCGTTCAAGACGCCGCCGTTGGCCGAGGGGCAGACGCACATCTACATCAAGCCGTCCGCCCCGTTCACCTCGGGCAACATCCACATCGGCCACGTGCGCAGCTACTCGATCGGCGACGCCTACGCGCGCTTCCGCCGCGCGCGCGGCGACGCCGTGCTGTTCGCGTTCGGCTTCGACGCCTTCGGCCTACCCGCCGAGCTCGGCGCGATCGCCGGCGGGGAGCCGCCGAGCGAGTGGGTCGCCCGCTGCGCCGCGCACATGACCGGACAGCTGCAGCGGCTGGGCTTCTCGTTCGACTGGGAGCGCTCGTTCATGAGCTCAGACCCGGTCATGTACCGCTGGTCGCAGTGGCTGTTCCTGGAGCTGCTCGACGCGGGCCTGATCTACCGCGGCACGAGCAACGTCGACTGGTGCGATAACTGCCAGACGACGCTCGCCTCGATCCAGGTCGAGCCCGGCGGCACCTGCTGGCGCTGCCACGGGCCGGTGCGGCTGATCCAGCTGCCGCAGTGGTACCTGCGGATCAGCGAGTACGTGCCGGAGAACGACCGGCGCCTGGCGGAGCTCGCGGCGAGCGGCATCTGGGACGAGGTCGCGCTTGCCTCCCAGGAGATCGTGCTCGGGCGCGTCGACGGCGTCGAGCTCGACATGCGCGCGCCCGATGGCTCGACGCTGACCGTCTTCACCCCCCACGCCGACGCGCTCGCCGACGCGCGCTTCGTGCTGATGTCGGCCCGCCACCCGGACGCCGACGCCTGGGCGTCGGATGAGGCGGTCCACGAGCAGCTCGAGCACGTGCGCTCGGGCGGCTGGGAGCGCAGCTCGCGCGAGGCCGAGACGATCCCCGTGATCGACACCGGGCGTGTGGTAGGCATGCCCGACGGAGCGCAGCTGCCGGTGCTCGTCTCCCCCCTCGTCGACTCGCGCTTCGGACCGACCGTCGTGCTCGGCGTCCCCTCGCGCGACCGCACCGACGAGGTGATTGCGCGCAGGCTGGGCTTCGAGCTGCCCGACACGGCGGCGAGGGCGGCGCCGAGTCGGGCGCGAGCGGTTCGAGCGGAGCCGATTCGCGTGCGGCGGCGTCGAGCGACGGCGCCGTGCCGCTGGTTGCGGGCGCGCGCGCGGCGGTGCGCTACCGCGCGTCCGACTTCACGATCTCGCGCCAGCGCTCGTGGGGCACGCCGATCCCGATCGTCTACTGCGAGCAGTGCGGCACCGTGCCCGTGCCGCGCGAGCAGCTGCCGGTGCTGCTGCCGCTGGATATCCGCCCGACCGGCACCGGCAACCCGCTGGCGGAGCTCGAGGAGTTCGTGCAGACCACCTGCCCGTCCTGCGGCGGGCCCGCCCGCCGCGAGACCGACACGCTCGACTGTCACTTCGACGCGCTGTGGCTGTGGGTGCCCGCGTGCGTCCCCGCCGAGGCGCGCGAGCAGCCGCTGGAGGAGATCTTCGCGCTGGCGGACCTGCGCCATTGGCTGCCGTCCGAGCGCCTGGTGGCGGGCTCGGACAGCGGCAACTTCGTGTTCGACCAGCGGATCATCACGAAGGCGCTGCGCGACATCGGCCCGCTGTCGTTCCTCGCTGACGGCGAGCCGTTCGCCGGCTGCCTGTTTCACGAGATGGTCACCGCCGACGGGCGCAAGATGAGCAAGCATCTCGGCAATGTCGTCGACCCCGACGAGCTGGTCGCGCGCTACGGCGCCGACACCGTGAGGTTGGCCGTCCTCTACGCCGCGAGCCCGCAGAAGTCGCTGAACTGGAACGACTCGGCGGTGCTGCGCTGCCACCGCTTCCTCGGGCAGGTATGGGAGTACTCGCACGCGAAGCTCGCGCAGGCGCAGCGCGAGCGCGAGCGGGCGGCTGCGGGCGCTGCTCTCGCAGAGAACGCGGGCGAGGACGTCGGAGACACAAGCGAGCACCTGCGGCTGAAACTGTCACAGTGGTGCGAGGCCGGCGTGGGTCGGATCACGCAGGACATGGAGGGGCTCGAGATGCACAGCGCGGTGCGCAACGTGATGCGCCTGTTCGACCGGATCAAGGACTTCGAGAAGCGCGTGGTCGCGCGCGAGGGAGAGCTGCTGGGCGCCAATCTCGAGGCGCTGCTGGAGGCGCTCGCCGTGCTCGCCCAGACGCTCGGCCCGCTCGCCCCACACCTTGCGGAGGAGCTGTGGCTCGCGTTCGGCAACAACCACGGCTCCGCCCTGGCAGGCGATCACGGCGCACAGACGCCGTGGCCGGGCGTATCGTTTCAGGTACCCGCATGAGCACTCAGACCGCACACCCCACGCATGGGGCCAGGCAGCGGACGCGCTCGTGCGCGACCGGTCTCGCCTGCCACCGCTGCGATAACAGCTACCCGCTGGAGTCGACGGTGTTCGCGTGCCCCGACTGCGGCAAGGGCCTGGACGTCGTCTACGACTACGAGCTCGCGGCACGCCACTTCAGGGACGTGCCCAGCTCCGAGCGCCCGCAGAACATCTGGCACTTCGAGGAGCTCCTGCCGATCGTCGACGCCTCGGCGCAGGCGCGCGTGGGGCGCCACTCCGGCTACACGCCGCTGATCCGCGCCGACCGGCTGGGCGCCGAGCTGGGGCTCAGCAACCTCTATCTGAAGGACGACTCGAGCAACCGCCCGAGCCTCTCCTACAAGGACCGCGTCGTCTCGATGTCGGTCGCCCGGCTGCTCGAGCGCGGGGGAACGGAGATCGGCTGCGTCTCCACGGGCAACGTCGGCACGGCCGTCGCCTCGCTGGCGGCGAAGGCGGGCGTGGACGCGTACGTGTTCTACCCCAACCGCCTCGAGGACACGAAGGCGCGCGCGTGCATGGCGCTGGGCGCGAAGGTCTGCCAGGTGGAGGGCAACTACGACGAAGCCAACCAGCGCTGCCGCGAAGCTCGCCGAAACCACGGGCATGGACTTCGCGAACATCACGCTGCGCCCGTTCTACGCGGAGGGCGCGAAGACGGCGGCGTTCGAGATCGTCGAGCAGCTCGACTGGCAGGCGCCCGACCACATCATCACGGCCGCCGCCGGCGGCACGCTCTCCTCGCGCCTGCACAAGGGGCTCGTCGAGCTGCAGCTGCTGGGGCTCGCCGAGACCGACCCGACGCGTATCCACATCGCCCAGCCGAGCGGCTGCAACCCGATCGCGACGGCGATCGTCGCCGAGGAGGCGGAGATCCTCGCGGTCACGCCCGAGACGGCTGCGCACTCGCTGGCGATCGGCGCCCCCGGCGACGGCTACCTGGTGATCGACGCGGTGCTCAAACGCGGCGGCACGGGCGGCTTCGCCAGCGACCCGGAGATCTTCGCGGGCATCGACCTGCTCGCCGCGACCGAGGGCCTGCTGACCGAGCCCGCCGGCGGCACGACGATCGCGGTGCTCGAGAAGCTCGCGGCCGCCGGGCGCTTCGCGCCCGACGACACGGTCGTGGCGATCATCACCGGCAACGGCCTGAAGACGCTCGACGACCACCCGCAGAAGCCGTGGCCGGCGAAGGTCGACTGCGAGCTCGACGCGATGACGGCCGCGCTGAGCGAGCTCAAGAGCAGCGGCACGCTCGTGGACAGCGCGCGCGAGCAGCTGCACTTCTAGCGCCGATACGTCCACGCGGACGCGCGGGAGTAGTGTTGTGCCATGGACGAAGCCGACGATCTGGTTGTGGATCTGGAACTGCGCCGTCGCGAAGAGCGCCGCTCCGTCGAAGAGGCGGGCGGCGGCGAGTCCGAGGGCTTCGAGCTGGCCGAGCAGGAGCTGATCGAACACGCCTCCCACGGCGACGACCACACACCGACGCGGATCATGCTCGACGCCGCAGCCGAGCGGGAGACCGGAGGTCCGGTCGGCGGCGAGTTCGATGAGGGCGTGTACGGCGAGGCCGACGAGGAGTTCAAGCCCGACTGATCCGAGCCCCGCGCTTGCATGCGCTCGTCCGGCCCGGAATGGGTAGAGAAGGCACAGATGGCAAGTCCGTTCGCATCGCCCCAGGAGTTCCGCGACGTGATGGACCGGATCTTCCAGATCATGAGCGAGGACCCGGAGATGGGCCCGCGGCTACGCGACGCCGACGTGCCGCGACGGTTCGAGTTCGACGACGTCGAGCTCGTTTTGAACGTCAGAGCTGGTCATGCCGGCGAGCATGCGAACCTCGCGTGGGCATGGACGGACGCGGTCGACTGGTCACCGCGCGTGCGCATGACGATGTCCACGGAGACCGCCAACCGCTACTTCCAGGGCCGCGAAAACTTCGCCTACGCGATCGCGCGACGGCGCATCAAGACCAGCGGGGACCTCAGAGCTGCGCTGGAGCTGATCCCGATCACGAAACCGATCCACGAGCGCTATCGGGCGCTGGTCACCGAGGAGTACCCGCACCTGAAGGTGTAGCGGACGCGAGCTGCAGCAGCCCGTCGCTGAGATCCGAGCCGGGCAGGAACGGTCGATCCGCGCTGGCGCTGAGGATGACGCTGGCCGCCGCGCGCGGCTGACCGTCGGCCCGATAGAGCTCGCTGTCATCGCCGCCGCTCGCCGTGCACGGCACTTCGGCTCCATATGCGGCGATGAGCCCGTAGTAGAAGACGTGCGCGGGAGCGATCGCGGGGATCAGCGTGTCCTCGAGATAGGACACGTCGGCGGCCTGTCGCGCTTCACCGCGAACCTGGCCGCGCGTGCAGTAGTAGGCGCCGATCTCGGTGAACCAAAGCTGACCGCCGGCGCCGTGGTTCGGCAGCGCCTGCTCAAAGCGCAGGATCGTCGCGTCGTCGTGGGCTTTGACCGAGTAATACGGGTGGATGCCCCAGATGGCCGGGGCGAAGTCAAGCGCGCGGATGTACACGTGCTCGTAGGTCGTGACCAAAGGCGTGTCTTCGAGGTCGCCGGCGATCACCTGGCAGCGCCAGCGTTCGCAGACGGAGTTGGCCAGGTTGGCGATCGCGGCTGCGTTGACGGCGGTCACGTCGCCCTGGTTGTTGGGCTCGTTCCACGCCTCGACGTAGCCGATCGGCTCGCCGACGTCGTCCGCCTCCTCGAGGAGCTGTTGGAGGCGCGCCCGGTATTCGCCGGCCGAGGCGGGATGGACGCCGGTGTAGCTCGTCAGGGCGAGGACCGGGGCGAGGCCCAGGCTGTCGACGTCCCGCAGCCACGCTTCGAAGCGTTCGCGGTAGTCGCCGTCCGCGTTCGGCCCGTTGCTGGCCTGCGCCATCGCGTTCCACTGGACGACGTAGCGCGCGAGCGTGATCTGACCGACCCAGGCGCCGGCGAAGAGATTCGCGAAGGAGCCGTCCGCAAGCGAGCTGGCCCAGGCGGGCAGGCTCTGGTCTGAGATGCCGTCGACGTAACGGGTGCCGGCGCTCGCGGTGGGGGCGCCGTGGAGGAGGCCGATCGCGAGCGCGAGCGTGCACGCACAGCAGATCTGGGAGAGGCGGCGGGACATCTTTGCCCTGTAACCGTAGAAAAGCCCCGCCGGAGCGGGGCTTTTCCTTAGCGGATCGATAAGCCGGATTCTGTCGTTGAGCAGCCATCCATCTGAGCGGCCTACCTGGACCTCGGCGGGCACCTGCAAACGGTCCTGTTTGGCCTTGCATCGGGTGGGGTTTGCCCAGCCGCCGCGTCACCGCGACGCTGGTGCGCTCTTACCGCACCATTTCACCCTTGCCGGCCCGCCGTTCACGTGGGACGGCGGACGTGGGCGGTTTGTTTCTGTGGCACTTTCCCGCGGGTTTCCCCGGGTCGATCCCTCGACCACCCTGCCCTTTGATGTCCGGACTTTCCTCGAAGGCCGAGACCTCCGCGGCTGCCTGATCTGCACCGTCAACCTAGCGGGTGCGGACGATCGTGTGAAGACATGGGACAGCGACTGCGACCGCGAAACGCCCTCCGGCCCGCCGGGCCCGCTCTACACCGCCCGCAGCAGCCCCACGACCCGGCCGAGCACCTTGACCTCCTTGCTGCGGATCGGCTCCATCGTCTCGTTCTCGGGCTGCAGGCGGATGTGGTCGGGTTCGCGGAAGAAGCGCTTGACGGTCGCCTCCTCGCCCAGCAGGGCCACGACGACCTCGCCGTCGCTCGCGGTGTCCTGTGGATGGACGACGACATAGTCGCCCTCGAGGATCCCCGCTTCCTTCATCGAGTCGCCGCGGATACGCAGCAGGTAGCTCGCCGTCGCCGCCGCCGGCGATCTCGGGCACCGAGACGTAGTCCTCGATGTTCTCCTCGGCGAGCATCGGCTGGCCCGCAGCGACCGAGCCGAGCAGCGGCAGGCCTTCGGCGCGCACCATCCCGCGCACGCTGTCCACCGCGCTACCCACCGCCCGATCGAGCAGCTCGATCGCGCGGGGCTTCGAGGGGTCGCGGCGCAGCAGGCCGATCTTCTCGAGGTTCGCGAGATGCGCGTGCACCGTCGAGGACGAGGCGAGCCCGACCGCCTTGCCGATGTCGCGGACGGTCGGCGGATAGCCGTACTTGGCCGAGTACTTGCGGATGAAGTCGAAGATCTCCTGCTGGCGCTTGGTCAGATCCATGCCTGCGTGCCTCCCTGTCGGGGTGGATGAGGGCCTCCAACGAACATGTGTTCGCACTGTAGCGACGGCTGTGGACGGATGCAAGCGCTGCACTCGTCGGCCGTCCGCGGCGGGGACGACCCCTGGCTATACTCGCCCCTCCTGCGCCCGTGGCGGAATTGGTAGACGCGCAAGGTTGAGGGCCTTGTGGAGATTTTTCCCCGTGGTGGTTCGAGTCCACTCGGGCGCATACGAAAAGCCCTGCAAATCGGGGCTTTTCGTCGTCAATGGGGTCTCGAGGGGGGCGTGGGGCGATTGTTCGGTTTTGTGCCAATGGCACGGCCGAACAATTTGCCGAACATTTCCTGTGCCGGTTGTTCGGCTTCAGGGTCAAAGACCTACGCAGATGAGAGGCCCTTCCGACCACCTGGAGCCGAACAAGATGTGCCAGATGTGCCATGGGCAGCGCGCTCACCGGCGTGGTGTCCGCCCCTCAGGCGAGCAGCCCGGAGGCGCGAGATGAGCTACAGCCTGACCAGGGGTGTGTGGGAGGTGCGCTGGCGTGGTGGCGATGGGCGGCAGCGCTCGCGTCGCTTCGGCGATGACGAGCGGGCCGCACAGGCGTTCGATGAAGCGATCCACGATGAGAAGACCAAGGAACGCAAGCCAGCGGGCTACGGGGAGAGCGGCGGTGTCTACCCCTATGAGACCGCGCAGGGCACGCGGTGGCGGTGCAGGGTCAAGCGTTCGGATGGGAAGTGGTCTCAGAAGCGTGGGTTCACGAGCCCGAGCGCGGCGGCGAACTGGCGGCGTCGTCAGCTTGAGCGGGTCGAGCGGCGCGAGGTCGTTCACACGAAGGAGACCTTCGGCGAGTTCTTCCCGCGCTGGTTGACTCGGCGCAAGCCCTATCTCGAGGAGGGCAGCTGGAGTTGCTATGAGCGCGACGGTCGCATCCGGCTTTTGCCGGCGCTGGAGTCGGTGCCGCTCGGGGTGATGGAAGTCGAGCACGTCCGCGATCTGATGGACGTGATGACCGAAGGGATGGAAGCCGGGGAGATCGCGCCGAAGACGGTCAATAACACGCTCACCACGCTCGTCGTCTGCCTGAACGAGGCAAAGAAAGACAGGCTGATGGTCACGAACCCGGCGCTTGAGATTCCGAAGCTGCCGGACGCGCATGTGGAGCGCGAGTACCTGCGGCTGCATGAGATCCCGCTGTATCTCGACTCGTGCTCGCTGGTCTATCGCCCGCTCGCGGAGCCGCTGATCGGCAGCGGCCTGCGTATCTCCGAGGCAATAGCTTTGCAGCTAGGCGACTTGGAACTCGAAGACTCGGGCGGCGTGATCGTGGTCTACCGCTCGCGCAAGAAGGGGAAGGTCGGCTCAACGAAGTCGGATCGCTTCCGCGCGGTGGAGATCGGGCCTGGCCTCTCGGCTGTCGTGCGCGAGCAGGTCGAAAAGCGCGCGGCGATGGCCGGCGGCGACAAGCTGGACGCGCTGCTCTACACGATGCCAGTACGCGTCCGCAAGACCGACCAGGGGCGCTGGGAAGGCGACGGCGATGGCAAGCCGTTCGATCGCACGACTGTCTCGCGCGATTGGCACAAGGCGGCGCTGCAGGACGCGGACCTGCGCGATATGCCGCTGCACGCGCTGCGGCACACCGCGGCCGCGGCGTGGCTGGCGGGCGGCAACTCCCTGAAGTACGTGCAGGACCAGCTCGGGCACGGTGACATTCGCACGACCGAGCGCTACTACGGGCACCTCGAGCGCAACGTGAAGAAGGAGGGCGCAAAGGCAACTGAGGCCGCGATCGCTCGCGCAGTGCGCGAGCACGAGGGCCGCCAGCGCAGCGGCTACGTGGCCCGTCGAGCCCGTGCGGGGACTCGCTGAGCGGGCCGCTCATTGACGTGATCGTGCTAGTCGGATAGGGACCCGACGGGCGAGACGAGAGCCGGCGAAGGTCGTAACCTCGCTCTGTGGTGATGAGCGAGTCGCAGCACCAGAGCCTGCGCAAGCTGACGATCGGCGAGGTCTTCAAGCACGACGATCCCGTGGGCCACTGGATGTTCTCGGTGACGGCGCTCGCCGAAGACCTCATGGTGGGCATCAAGCCGTCGCAGCAGGCACAAGCCGACGGCGATCTTCGCGCGATGCTGTTCTGGCATCGACATACGGTCACGAGGCTCTACGAGGCGAACCGGCTCGTGCATCCTGTGACCTCGAACGCCGAGATCCGGGAGTTCGTCGGCGGTCTGCTCGAACGCGCGCCCGGCGGAGCTAACCTCGTCGAGGCATATCGGCGTCCGACGTCCGACGGCGCATCACCGATCGAGCAGATGTACGGCAATCTGCGGCACCTGACAGTGCACTACTCAAAGATCGGCGAGAAGGAGCTCTCGCAGACGCTCGAGAACTACGCCTACCTGCCAGCGCGCGCCACGATCGGGCAGAACACCAACGGCACCCCGGAAATGACCTTCGGATGGGTGCAGGGCGTGCGCAGCATGGAGGTCTTCGGCGAGATCACCGACGGCTTCCTCGAGCGGCTACGCTCCGACGGTGAGGTGATAGCGAGCCTCACCGCGTCATGGTTGATGGTCGTCCCGGTCGCCCTCGCGCTGTACTGCCGCGCGCGCGGCATCGACCTGAGCGAGCTCATAGACGCGACTGGCTGGACGGCACCTGCGAGCTGAGCCGCCCAACCGGCCTCACGAAATCGACGGGCCACGTTGCTCGCTCCCGTGCAGTGGCGCCGTCACACGCTCCAAGTGCCAAGAAACTCGTTGGCCGCTTTCGCGCTGCCGGGCCGGGACTCACGATGGATGAACACGCTGGCCGGCGATGAGGAAAGCTGCAAGTTGCGGTTCTCTCGAGGTGGCCGTCATACTGACGAACTAGTGTTCGATCGGTGAGTACCGTGCCGGAGCTCTCCTCGCTCGATCGGCTGCTGGCTTCGCTTGATCGCCGAGGGCGTGACTTCGAGCTGCTGTGCAGGTGGTTCCTGGAAAACGACCCCGAGTTCAGAGCGGATTACAAGGATGTGTGGCTGTGGCGGGATTGGCCGGGTAGATGGGGTCCAGATCGGGGCATCGACCTCGTGGCGCTCACTTTTACGGGTCGCACGGATGCGATCCAGGCGAAGCACTACGGGTCGGATCACACGGTTACGAAGCGCGACATCGACACGTTTCTCAGCGAGTCCAACCGGCGGAGCATCGACTCACGGCTGCTGATCGCCTCGACTGACCGGCTCGCTGGCTCGGCGCGAGAGGTCATGGCCGAGCAGGAGAAACCGGTGAGCACCTGCCTGCTGGCACGGATGCGCGCCAGCGCAGTGGAGTGGCCGGCGAGCATCGCCGAGCTCGCTCCGGCCACGCCGGCCGCAGCGAAACCGCGGGAGCATCAGCTACAGGCACTGGAGGAGATCGAGCGGTGGGCCGCCGGTGGCGGAGTGCGCGGCCAGGTGATCATGGCCTGCGGCACCGGCAAGAGTTTGATCGAGGTCTGGGCCGCCGAGCGCCTGGGAGCCCAGCAAGTGATCGTGCTCGTGCCGACGATCCCGCTGGTTCGTCAGTGTGCACGCGAATGGCCGCGCCATGCAACGACGCAGCGAGGGCTGCTGCGCATCTGCAGCGATAAAGCCGCCCCCGACACCGAGGACGTCATCCGCGGCGATGAGCTTGGCACGGCACGTACCACCACCGACCCGGCCGAGATCGCCGAGCGACTGCGCGATGGGTCGCCGCTGCTGGCGATCTGCACATATGAGTCCTCGCCGGTACTGGCGGAGGCGATGCGCGCGGTGCCGGGGTTCTCCTTTGATCTGGCGATCGCCGATGAGGCACATAGGTGCGCGGGACTGGAGGGGTCCAGGCACAAGACGATCCTCAACGAGAACGCGATCCCTGCCAGCCGCCGCTTGTTCTTCACGGCCACGCCGACCGTCTACGGGACGCGGGACAAGAGCCGCGCGGCGAACAAGAACGTCCGGCTGGCGTCGATGGACGACCACACGCTGTTCGGGCGCGTCGTGCACCACCTGTCCTTCGCGGACGCGATCGCCAAAGGGCTGCTGTGCCCCTACCAGGTCGCGGTCATCCCGATCGATGACGACGAGGTGCACGAGCTGATTAAGCGCCGGCGCATCGTCACCGCGGACGGCGAGCACAACCTTGAGGCTGCGGGGCTCGCCACTCAGATCGCTTGCGCCCGCGCGATGCGGCGCTTCGGGTGTCGACGCATCGTCGCGTTCCATCCGTCGATCGTGGACTCGAAGCGCTTCAGCGAGCACTTCCCTGTCGCCGTCGGGCTGCTCGCCGAGGACGCACATCCCGACGGGCTGGTGTGGTCCCAGCACGTCGACGGTGCGGGTATGCCCCATGCCACGCGTATACGGCTGCTCGAGCACTTCGAGAGCGACGGGGACGAGTACCGGCTGCTGTCGAACGTGCGGCTGTTGACCGAGGGCGTCGATGTGCCCGGTATCGACGCGATCGCGTTCGTTGACACCCGACGTGGGCATGGCGCGATCATCCAGGCGGTGGGTCGGGCCGTCCGCCTGGCGCCCGGTAAGGAGACAGGCACGATCGTGCTGCCCGTGGTGCTGCGAAAGGGTGAGTCTTTCGATGTTGCGCTCGCGCGCTCAGAGCACCGCTCGATCGTCGACATCCTCGGCGCGCTGCGCAGCCACGACACCGACATCATCAAGTCGTTGGACAGTCTGCGCTTCACCGCCGGCCCGGACGATCACAGGCCGGCGGGGCACGGCCGCTTCGTGATCGACGCGCCGCTGGAGGTCGGCGAGGACTTCGCCGCCGCCGTCGACATCGCTCTGACCGGCGCGCTCGGCGTCGCTCGCGAGCGCGCGCAACGACGTGGCGGTCTCCTGCCGGTCGAACCGATCCTGCCGCCGCTGGAACGCAAGCCGATGACCGACGAGGAGCTGCTCGAGGTCGGCATCGGGAAGATCGCGTCGCTAGGCCGCTGGCAGCTACAGACCGAGGTGCCCGGTGAGGACGAGGACTCCTTCCCGATGCAGGCGTGCTGGCGCGAGGTCAAGAAACAGTGGGCCGGCGGCACACTTGCCACGTTCGACCGCCAAGAGATCGCGAACTCGATCTCTTGGCTGGCCCCAGACCTGCAGCACCACTCTGCGCAGCGGATCGAGATGGCGCGGCTGACCGATGCGGACGTTCCTGAGCAGATGGCGGCCCAGTGCCGCGACGGCGGTCGGTACGCCGAGCTACTGGAGGCTCTGACCGGCTGGCAGGACGCCGATGAGCTGATCGAGCCGTTCGCGGCCATCCAGCCGCTGATCACACACGCGGCGATGTCGCCGGCGATGCGCGTGCGCTACATGCTGCCCGCCGCCCAGGCACTGGCATCGTCTGTGCACGACGCTGGCGAGGCGAGCGGCCTCGGCTGGTGGGAACGCCAATCGTGGCACACCGCCGCAATCAACGGGTTCATCTACGCGCTGCAGCTCGCGCATGCGGGACCCTCGGTGCTCGACTCCCCGACCGAGCCGTGGACGGCGAACGTCGCGCCGGCGGCACACGTCATCGGCCGCCGCGGCGCAGAGGCGTTCGCGCCGCTCGCTCAACGCATGTGGATCTACAGCTTCTCCGGGGACAGGGAGGCGGTCGAGGGGCGCCTGGCGGACGAGGCGCAGGTGCCGACTGACGAGCGGCTGGACGCGCTGGGGTGGGATATCTACCTACTCGCGATGGCACGCGGCGACAGCAACGAACACGCTCTCACGCTGTCGGCGGGAGGCACGCTGCGCGTGCGCGAGAATGTGCGGCGGGACCTCGTGGCACGCTCGCTACGCCAGCTTGAGAGCTGGGCGCGCCAGAGGACGTGATGGTCGAAACGGAGGCTTTGATCGGTCGGGCGCAGACGGACATGGTGCCCTTGCCGATCGTGCTCGACGCCGACGTGCTGCACCGCAACGTCGACTACTGCCTGCGAACGGGTTACACGCCGAGAGTGCTGGAAGCCGCCAGCACGAACTACACGCTGCTGACCGGCGTGGTCGTGTTCGCTACCAGCAGGGTTCAGGCAGAGGTGGAACGCCAGCTGGTCGAGATCGCGCAGCGACGAGGGGTCACGCTTGAGGATGTGCGGCAGCTGTGGGAGAAGCTATTCCTGCCTCGCATTCGCTTCGTGGAGATCAGCGCAGAGGACATCGAGGACCCCCGTGTCGATGAAGTCGCGGCCCTGCATGGTGCCGACGCGCCGACTGCCGCGCTTGCCGTGATGCTCGCCCCTTGCATCGTTCTCACCGACAACCGCAAACATTTCGCCCCCCTGGGGATCGCCGATACGCGCACCGACGTGATCGCGGTCAACGCGAACGAGCTCGCGAGGTACTACGGCAGCATGAACGCGATGGCGCTCGTGCCGACCGTGACCAAAGCGATGGCGGTGGAAGGCTCGAAAAAGGTGATCTCTACGATCGGGCGCGAGGCGGCAGTCGTGATCGCGCTGCTCTTGATCGGCGCAGGCGTGATGCTCTGGCTCAGCGAGCCGGGCGGACGAATGCGAGAGGGCGCGAAGAAGCTGGCGCGCGAGATCGGGCCGCCCCTGGCAGAGGCCGCGACACGCGCGCTGGTGTTGACGGAGGAGATGAGCGCACTGGCGATCAACCCACCGCCTTCGGAGTGCGCGCTGAGGTTCATCGCGAAGATCCTCGCAACCCGGCAGACGATGCTCAGCACGCCCGAAATCTCCAGGCGGCTGCTCGAAAATGGCTATCGCTTCGAGGGTGCGGGTGCGCACGTCACGCACACACGGCGGTGGCTGCTTGCGCAGCGGTGTTTCGTTGAGCAGCAGCGTGGACACTGGACGCTTGGCTATCACGCGGCCGTCGCGTAGGCCGTCCGGGGCTTGGCCGGCCGCGAAGGCGGCGTTGCGGGATGTGGACCTGCGCGATATGCCGCGGCACGCGCTGCGGCTACGCCCGTCAAGCCCGCGCAGGGACTCGCTGAGCGGGCCGCACCGTAGCGGTCGGTTGCGCTGAGCGGCCTGGGGTCCATGCGACCCTCGCATCGTTGACCCAGCGCTCTATGTCATCGGGGTGGAAACGCAGCGGCCCCTCCTCCCCACCAATCCTGATCGACGGGATGCGGCCAGCCTTGGCGGCGTCGTAGAGCCAGGTCCGCGAGACGCGCAAGCGCGTCGCTACCTCTGCAGGCTTGAGGAGGTCGATCCCAGACGTTCCATCGCCGTTCATATCGGTACTGACCCTCAAGACGCTGATGCGGCCAACGAGTTTGATGCTGGCTTGGCGGCCGATGCAAACCACGCTGGCTGTACGCTCGAGCCATGCGAAGGTGCCGATCGGGGCGTTGCTTGGCTGACTTGTGGTGGCTCATCGCGCGATGACGGGCAACGCCGGAGCCGAGGTGAGTCAGGTGCGCTTCACTCTCACGGGGAGCGCCGCAGGCGAGCTCGTGAGACTCGCGGGCAAGCTACATGGGGAAGCGCAGCGATGTGCCGTCGCTGGGTGCTGGCGTGCAGCGTTGATCCTCGTTGGCGGCGCGCTGGAGGCCGGGATCACGGCGACGGCTTGTTGCCTTGAGCCGGAGCTGCGCGAGCAGGGTCTGTGGCCTCGGGGAGATCCGTCCAGGTGGTCGCTCGGGCAGGTAACCAAGTTGGCGGTCAGCGCGGGATGGCTGCCCACCGGGGAGACCGGCGAAGGGTTGCCCGGCAAGCTCGCGGGCGAGGTCGGCGACGCAATCGAGTTCCTCGCAGCTGTGCGCAACATGGCGACTCATCCGACAGCAGTTACGCGGCATGAGCTTGCCCCAGATTTCGCTGACGTGAGTCACATGCAGGTGACCTATGAGCTGGTCGAGGGAGTGATGGCGGCGGTGTTTGAGCGGCTCGACGGGGTGATCCGTAGCGCGCCACCGGCTCGGAATGTCCTCCGCTCGGGCGGCCAGTGAGGGAGCTGGGGCATCGAGCCCGTCGCGTCGCTGGGCCGTGTCAGCTGGTTGGCTTAGCTTTGCTGGCGAGTTTCCCCAGCATTTCCTTCTCGGTGATGCGGATCGGCAGATGTTTTTGGCGGGCGCCGGACTCCTCGGGCGGAGCGATGTCGATGAGCGTGAAGTAGACGCGGTAGCCCTCGGCCTGCACCCATTCGGGCAGCTCATAGCGCGGTCCTCCGCGCCTGAACACGACGCAGAACGCCTCGTGGATGGGGTAGGCGTCGCTCTGCAGGCGCCCGATGGTGTCGAGAATCTGGCCGAAGGCTTTGCGGATCGTCGAGCGGGCGCTGCCGGCGTACTGCTTGGCCTCGACGTAGAAGGCGGGGAGCACTGACGGGTCGAGCAGGTCGGGCTCTAGACCGCCGACGAGAGGCTTCGTGAGCGGGTTCAAGCCCTGGTCGAACAGGAACCGAGCGAGCTCTGCGGTGAGCCTGTCCTCGATGCCGCCGCGACCTGTTGCGGTGTCCGCGACTTCACGTAGTCGCGTGGCGTCGTGCCACTCGCACCGCTGCTTGAAGCGCACGATGAGCGCTCGGCGCGACCTCGTCACCCCGATACGCCGGTGCAGCTCGACGGTGAGTCGCGTCAAGCCGTCTCGCAGCTCGGCGACCTGCTTTTCGGCGAGATCGGTCTGCGCGTCGTTGCGCACGTCGGTGTGGACGGCGTTGAAGAACAGGCCGTTGACTGAGAACTGGCGTTGCAGCGCGGCGTTCAGCTGGTCTGTTCGCTTTTCTCCGACCTTGCGGATCGTGGGCCTGGGGTTCAGCGATGGCGGGACGCTCTCGAGGCGTAGGAGCGCGAGCCCGGCCGAGACGCGCATCGAGAGAGCGAGCCAGCGCGTGGCCTGCGCCCAGACTTCGGAGAGGTTGTGTAGGTCGACGACCCAGGCTTCGATCTCGCCGGCGTGTGGGGGCGGGAGGCGTTCGCGCTTGGCGCGCAGGATCTCAAGCAGTCGTTGTGAGCGAGCGCCTTCGGCCTTGTAGTTGAGTGGCTCTGGCTCGGCGGCTGCGATCACGTCGAACTGGGCGAGTGAGTCGATCCAGTCGCGATCGTCGCCTTCAGATGGCGGTGCGGCATTACTGTCGTCCAGGTCTGGGCTGAGCTCGACGAGGCGGGTGCGCAGTTCGGTCAGCTTGGGGACGAGCTCGCTGTCCTCTTTCTCGATGACGCGCACGCGGTCCAACGTTTCATCACGTAGATCCTCGAGGTGGATCGCGATCCGCGGCTCGGCCTCGAGCGCGCGAAGGAACGGCTGCACCGAGATCAGGAACTCTGGCATCGTGGGTTGATCAGCGAGCGCTTCGACCTGCCGGTCGAGCAGCGACAGCACGGGATCGAGCAGGTCCACGGGCACAGACTGACGCAAAGCGCCGCCGTGGGTGTGCGAGCCCTGAGCAATTCTCACTCCGTGCCGAATCTGAGCGCTCGCGGGGGTCTGGTGGAGCTTTGAGATCCGGCTTTGCTACCGATCAGCGGTGTGGCTCCGCCCATGTCGAGCCACGAGGTGCGGGCGATCAGCGCGTGTCAGCCGGTCTTGGTCTGTCTGTCCGGGATCGGGTTGGCACTGGCAAATCTGCGCGCGTGCCCGGCAGACACGGAAAGACCGTATTGTGGTCTCACTGATGCGGACCGCGAACGAGTGGGAGCGGTATGCGTGGCTGGCGGGCATCGTGTTCGTCATCGCACTGGTGGCCGAGATCGTCGTCGCCATCGGGGTCGAACTGAGCCAGAACGACTCCGCGGCGAAGATCGCAAACGGCCTCCACGCCCACGAAACACGGCTGATCGTGATCGCATGCCTGTCCGTCGTCTATGCGGTGACGTTCGTGATCTACCTGAGCGCGCTGCACAACCTGGTGCGCGGGGACACCGATCGCACGCGGGCCCTTGGCTCGTTGGTGCTCGTTGGCGGAGTGCTCTTCGTGACCCTCCATGCCGTCAGCGACATCGGTATCACCGGGTTGGTTGGAGCAAAGCTCGCCTCCTACGGGGCACAACACGACCCGGGCGTGTCTTACACGCTGTACCTGACGACGTTCGCGCTGGAGAGCGTTGGCGATGTCTTCGGCAGCCTGTTTGCTTTCGCAACGGGCGCGCTTGTGCTTAGGAGCGGGGTCTTGCCGCGCTGGCTCGGCTGGATGTCGATCCTCGCCGGGAGCATGCTCTTCCTTCAGGGGTTCGGCCTCGGCGGCGTCATCGCATCGTTTGGGCTAGTCCTCGACCTCATCGGGTTCGTGCTCCTCCTCGTCTTTGTTCTGGTGAGCAGTGTCATCTTGGTCATGCGTAAGCGCACGGCGCCCGACACTGCGGCCGCAATCACGTAGATGAACATGCGATCCCGAGCCGTGGGCGCGGGGCCACGAGTCTTTGTCAGGCCAGGGTGGGGCCAGGCCCTGGGCGACTGTTCGCTATCTCGACAGAGTTGACAGCTTGCGCTTTGCGCGAGATGCGAGCCTCTCGGAGGCGTCCAGCTCACTACCGCTTGGGACGAAAAGCAGGCGTTCGGTCCATCGCCCCAACGCCGCGAATCGACAAGCGCATTACTGTCGTCCAGGTCTGGGCTGAGCTCGACGAGGCGGGTGCGCAGTTCGGTCAGCTTGGGGACGAGCTCGCTGTCCTCTTTCTCGATGACGCGCACGCGGTCCAACGTTTCATCACGTAGATCCTCGAGGTGGATCGCGATCCGCGGCTCGGCCTCGAGCGCGCGAAGGAACGGCTCTACCGAAGATCAGGAACTCTGGCATCGTGGGTTGATCGGCGAGCGCTTCGACCTGCCGGTCGAGCAGCGACAGCACGGGATCGAGCAGGTCCATGTGCACAGACTGACGCAAAGCGCCGCGCCAGATGCTGTCCGGCCACTGCCAGTGACCTCGGCCTGCCGCGCTTCGCTTGACGCCCTGTTCCCTGGCAGCCCACGACATTCCCCGGCAGCGCGGTGCAACGGTAGGCGGGATGCGCCTGACAGGCGTCGGCACCGCTGGTCGAGGGACGTTAGAGCCCGAGTTTGCGAACGCCTGCCTCGTCGAACCCGAGGTGGTGGCCAACCTCGTGACGCACCGTCTGGGTGACGTGTGCCCGCAGGCGGTTGGGGTCGTCCCCGAAGTCGCGCACGAGCGTGTCGCGAAAGACCAGGATCTCGTCTGGCAGCCCGCCGCCCCCGAAGTAAGCGCTACCGCCACGCCTGGAGCCGACGTACATGCCGTAAGCGTGGTTCTCGGCACCACGGTCGGAAACGACGATCGCTACGTGCTCGAGCGCTCGTTGAAACTCGATCGGGAGTTCGTCGAGCGCGGTGCTGACGAGTGCCTCAAACTCCTGCTCGCTGTAGTGGCGTGGTTTGCTCATGGCTTCGTGGCCGCGACGTGGTCCTCGAGCAGTAGGGTGGATTGATGGGAAAGCAGGCTGGCGTCGTGCTTTACGTGCTCGCGCTGGTTGCGGTCGTGGTCGGCGTGGACGTCTTGTTCTTCAGGCATCGGTTCTTGGAGCGCCTGATGGTGAACGTCGGGATCGTCCTGGTGTTCGGTGCGTTCTATTTGAGGTTCGTGAAGCGAGCATGAGCGGGACGCCCCGATGAATGCTGCCAGCGACAAGGCCCGCAAAGGTCTTCGTGGATGGTGGGCCTCTCCCCCGCGACGTGGTCTGCGACGCCTGATCAATCCGTGGGAGTATCGCCATCTCCGCGCCTTCGCGATCATGCGCATTGCGGGTGGCGTTGTCGCGGGCGCCGCGGGCGTCGTGTGCCTCGCGTATGCGGCCTATGGGTGGGCAGCCTTCTTCCTGGTTGTTGGGGTGCTGAACTTTGCGGGTGGCTACTGGTACGTCACTATCGCTCGCTCGAACCTTCGCGAAGCCTGAGCCTGCGCGACGCTGTCGCCGTAAATTGAATGCGTGGCCAGCGTTTGTTTAGCTTGTGACGGCCGTGCGGCCGGCGAACTGGGCGCGCTCGCCGAGCTGCTCCTCGATGCGCAGGAGCTGGTTGTACTTCGCTACCCGCTCGGAGCGGGCGGGCGCGCCGGTCTTGATTTGCCCGGCTCCTGTCGCGACGACGAGGTCGGCGATGAACGTGTCCTCGGTCTCGCCGGAGCGATGTGAGAAGAGTGTGCGGTAGCCCGCCTCGCGGGCAACGCGGATCGTCTCCAGCGTCTCTGTGAGTGTGCCGATCTGGTTGAGCTTGATGAGGATCGAGTTTGCGATCCCGGCGTCTATGCCGCGGCGCAGGATCGCCGGGTTGGTGACGAAGATGTCATCGCCGACCAGCTGCGCTCGGTCGCCGACGCGCTCTGTGAGATGTGCCCATCCGGCCCAGTCGTTCTCCGCCATGCCGTCCTCGAGCATCACGATCGGGTAGCGCGCGGTCAGCTGCTCCCAGTAGTCGACCATTTCCTGCGAGGTCAGAGTGCGGTCCTCATCAGCCAGGTGGTAGTTCCCGTCGGAGAAGAACTCGCTGCTGGCCGGGTCAAGCGCGATCGCAATGTCCTCACCGGGCTGGTATCCCGCGCTCTGGATCGCTGTCATCAGCAGCTCGAGCGGAGCTTCGTTCGATCTGAGGTTGGGGGCGAAGCCGCCCTCGTCCCCCACGCCTGTGCCGAGGCCGCCCGCATGCAGCGTCGCTTTGAGCTGGTGATAGGTCTCAGCGGCCATGCGCAGGGCATCGGCGAAGGAGTCGGCGCCGAGGGGGACGATCATGAACTCCTGGAAGTCCACTGAGTTGTCCGCATGGACGCCGCCGTTGAGGACGTTCAGCATCGGCACCGGCAGCAGGTGCGCCTCTTGGCCGCCGAGATACCGCCACAGTGGCTGTCGTGCGTCAGCGGCTTGCGCACGGGCGACCGCGAGGGACACCCCGAGGATCGCGTTTGCTCCGAGCCGCGCCTTGGTGGCGGTGCCGTCCAGCTCGATCAGCGTGCGGTCCAGACCGGCCTGATCCTCCGCGTCTCGGCCGTGCACTGCATTGGCGATCTCGCTGTTGACGTGACTGACGGCGTGCAGCACGCCCTTGCCGGCGAATGCCTTCCCGCCGTCGCGCAGCTCCACGGCCTCATGCTCTCCGGTCGATGCGCCCGATGGAACCGCCGCGCGACCGAACGCGCCGGACTGCAGTTCTACGTCAACCTCGACCGTGGGATTTCCGCGGCTGTCGAGGATCTGCCGTGCATGCACTGACGTGATCGCGCTCATGACGGCGGCTACAGGCCGAGGCAGGGGACGCGGTAGCTGCCGTCCGGCTGGATCGTGACGCCGTGTATCTCTGTCTCGAAGCTCGGGAAGCGCTGGGCCAGGCGTTCGCTTGTGGCGAGGTAGCGAATGAGTGCGCTGTCGGCGTCGGGGAAGCGCTCGCCGGGCATGATCACGGGGATCCCGGGTGGGTAGGGCACGACCATCGCGGTGCTGACGCGCCCTGGCAGGCCGGCTGGCGCCACCATCTCCGTTGTGCCTGCGACCAGCTGCTCGTACGCTGACGCCGGCGTGGTCACGGGCTCGGGCAGGTCGTCGTACATCTCGTCGATGAGCACGTTGATCGTGTTCTCGTGCATGGCGGAGTGCAGCTCGTCGCCGAGTGCCCGCAGGGTCATCTGGCCATAGCGCTCGTGGTGCTCGGCGACCAGCCGTGGGAGCGCCTCGCTGAGCGGGGCGTCGCGGTCGTAGAGGCGCTTGAACTCGAACAGCTCTGAGAGCAGCGTGCCGGCCTTGCCGCGGGTGATGCCGAGCGAGAACAGCACGAGAAAGGAGTAGGAGCCTGTCTTCTCGACCACGATCCCGCGCTCGTCCAGAAAGCGGGACACGAGCGCCGCGGGGATCCCGTGTTCGCCGAGGTTTCCAGACCCGTCGATGCCGGGTGTGAGGATCGTGACCTTGATCGGGTCGAGCATCGCGTGCCCGTCGGTGACGTGCCCGTAACCGTGCCAGCTCTGACCGTCGCGCAGCTTCCAGCGCTCAGGGTCGCGCTGCTCCTGCGCTGAGCCTGACACGGCATCCTCGGGCTGCCACACATCGAAGCACCAGTCACCTGCGGGGTAGGCCGCGGCGGCGGTCGAGAGCTCCCGGCGGAACGCGAGCGCCTCGGCGATCGCGTTGTCGATCAGGGCGGTTCCCTGCGGACCGTCCATCGTGCGCGCGGCGACGTCGAGTGAGGCGATGATCCCGTACTGCGGCGAGGTGGAGGTGTGCATCATGAAAGCCTCCTCGAGCGCCGCCGTATCGATGACCCCGCTTCCGTCTTGGAGGTGAATCATCGAGGCTTGCGAGAACGCGGTGAGCAGCTTGTGGGTGGACTGCGTAGCGAACGTCGCCGGTGCTCCCGGACGACGCGGTACGCCGGTGGCGTGGCGAGAGCTGTACAGCGGGTGGAAGTGGGCGTAGCCGAACCATGCCTCGTCGAACAGCACGCGCTCGGTGCTCTGCGCGAGCGCGCCGAGCACACCGCCGGCGTCGTAGCAGAGCCCGTCGTAGGTCGAGTTGGTGACGACTGCCAGCCTTGCGCTGGTGGTGCCCTCCGGTACGAGCGGGTTGGCGGCCATGGTGGCGAGCACCGTCTCGGCGCTCAGCTCGACCGGTTGGATAGGTCCGATGATTCCTTGCGCATTTCGCGTCGGGCGCAGGTACACGGGGATCGCGCCAGTCATCACGATCGCGTGCATGATCGACTTGTGGCAGTTGCGATCCACCAGGACCACGTCTCCCCTACGCACGCATGCGTGAAAGACGATCTTGTTGGCGGTGGACGTCCCGTTGGTTACGAACAGCGTGCGGTCGGCGCCGAAGATCCGCGCCGCCTGCGTCTCGGCCTCACCAACCGGACCGGTGTGCTCCAGCAGCGAGCCGAGCTCCGCGACAGACACCGACAGGTCGCTGCGCAGCGTGTTTTCGCCGAAGAACTCGTGAAACGCTGAGCCGACGGGCGTCTTCAGGAACGCTGTGCCGCCGCTGTGGCCGGGGGTGTGCCAGGAGTAGCGTGCCTCCTCGGTGAAGTGCACGAGCGCGTCGAAGAACGGAGGCAGCAGCGGCTCGAGGTACTCGCGTCGCGCCTCCTCGACGCGACCTGCGACGAACGAGGGTGTGTCCTCGAGCTTCCATACATACCCATTGATCTCGCGTACGACAGCGGGCGGCAGTTCCTCCATCGAGGAGCGGTCGGCGAGGATGAAGATCGGCAGGCCCCCGATGCGCTGCGCGCAGCTTCGACCAGTCCCTGGCGCCCAGCACCGGCGCCGCCGGCCAGACCGTTCTCGCCGCGCCCGTTGGCGGCAGCGCCATCCGTACCGATACCGTTGCCGTTGGCGGCATGGTGGACATCCCAGTCGATCAGCATTCCGCTAAGCGTCGCGTTGCTCGCCAGGATCTGCGCGGCGTCCTCGAGGTCGGCTGCGAGGATCACCTGTGTGCCGTCGGCACGTAGGTGATCGACCAGGGCGCGTGTCGCGCGCCCGGCGGCCGTGTCGTCGCCGAGCTCGTCGTCGAGGAGCAGGATGGGGAAGCTCTGGAGGAGGTTCATGTCAGCTCACCGGCGCTTTCTCGTTGGTCTGGACGTTGGCGGCAGCAGCGAGAGCGACTTCCCTCGCACCCGCGAGACCGGAGGCTTCCTCGCTGGCGATCTGTGCTTGGGTCTTGTCCTCGTCGAGGTCGAGCAGCACCTCGTCTGGGTGCTCCTCGACCCAGCCCGGTTTCTTGATCTTCTCGATGATGAACGGCGGGGCCGAGCAGATGACGATCGCGGCGAACATCGCCGCCACGTAGATCGGGGTCGGCCAGTGCTTCACGCCGCTCGGCGGGATGAAGCCCATGATGAGTGAGAACAGCGATCCGGCGATTCCCATCCCGGCGACGATCCACATCCCGTAGTTCCCGCCGGGGATCTTGTAGGCGCGGGGGGTGTTGGGCTGGGTGTAGCGTAGTTTGATCGCGGAGGCGAAGATCATGATGTACATCAGCACCAGGATCTGGGTGGTGAGAGCGGTGAGCATCCAGTAGCTGGTGTTGATGCTCGGCACGAACAGGAACAGCAGCGCGAACATGGTGCCGAGGATGCCTTGGCAGACGAGCAGCGCGACCGGGACGTGGCGCTTGTTGACGTAGTGAAGCTCGGGCGGCAGGTCACCTGTCCGCTCGGCTGCGTAGAGGCCCTTGGACGGTCCGAGCAGCCAGGTGCTGATCAACGCGAGTGTGCCGAGGCCGACCAGGGCGGCCATTACCTGTGTCGCCCAGGTGCCGAGACCGAGCGCACCGAAGAAGTATTGGAAGGCTTCAAGGATTCCTGCGACCAGGCTGAGTTTCGCCTGCGGTACGACGAACGCGATCGCGAGTGTCGCGAGGATCGATATGCCCACGATCAGCAGCGCCGCGAGGATGATGGCGCGTGGGTAGTCACGCTTCGGGTTACGTGTCTCCTTGGCGTGGAAGCCGGCCATCTCGATGCCGGCGTAGCCGAGGATCACCCCGACGAAGAAGACCATGTTGTTGACGTGGCTCAGGTTCGGTGCGAGCTTGCTCGTGTGGAAGGGGATCGCGAGGTGTTTGCCTGCGGCAAGCCAGTAGATGCCCAGTCCGATCAGGATCGCTGCGGGGATCAGCGTGCCGATGATGACCGCCGGGTTGTTCAGACGCAGCGTCCACTTCATGCCGAAGAAGTTCGCGAGCGTCAGGCCCCAGAACACGGTGAGCATGACGAGCACCAAATACAGTTTCTCGTTCGCCAAGCTCGGTTCAATCACATACGCGATCGCGGCCGCCACGAACGACAGCACTGTCGGGAACCACACGACGTTCTCGATCCACTCGAACCAGATCGCAAGGAAACCCGAGCGGTCACTGAACGCCTCCCTCACCCACGCGTACAGCCCACCGGCACGCGGCCATCCGGTGGCGAGCTCCGCCGCGACGAGCGCGAGCGGGATGAAGAAGAAGATGGCGCCCATCAGGTAGTAGGCGATGCTCGACCAGCCATACTCGGCGACGCTCGGCAGGCTCCGCAGGGTCAGTACCGCCGCCAAGCTGATCAGCGCGATCGCGGACGCACCGAGGACTTTTGGGCCCTGGGTCTGCTCGCGGGACGCGGAGCCGTCCGTCGAGTCGGCATGGCGTACTGCCGGGTGAAGGCTGCGACGAAGGTGAAATGCGGGCATGGTCTCGAGCTCCTGATGTCAGTGGGCAAGATGTCGAGATCAAGCTACGTCTCGGCGCTTGAGCACAAATCGGCCCTTACCGCCCTACGGGACGCGGGTTTCTACTGAGCCGGCGGATGGGCTCCACCCTGGTTTGCTGGCTTGCTCAGCCGCACATTTGGCACAAACTGTGCCGCTTTCAATCGGCTGGTTGGGGTCAGCGGTGGACCGGGCGTGGGTGCGACGACCAGCGTGGTAAAAGGCGCTGTCTCGGAACGCGGCGGATCGCTGGCCGGGTGGCATGGTGGGCGTCCCCGTAGTTTGCCGCGGTGCGGTCGCGGCTGAGGCCGGATGAAGAGCTTTTGGCTCCTCGGCATCCTTGGTTCATCGTGAACCCACAGGCTCGACCGCGGAGGATGAAAGGATGCTGATCGTCGCTGCTCTCGGCGGGAACGCGTTGCTGCGTCGTGGCGAGCCCGCTGACGCGGACACCCAGCGCCGCAATGTCGAGGTGGCGGTTGAGCAGCTCGCGCTGCTCGCAGAGCACCATCGCGTCGTGGTAACGCATGGCAACGGCCCGCAGGTCGGGCTGCTGGCCCTCCAGGCCGAGTCCTACGCTCAGGTGCCGCCGTATCCGCTGGACGTGCTGGGCGCAGAGTCCGAGGGGATGATCGGCTATCTACTCGAGCAGGGTTTGACGAACCGGATGTCTGGTGCGCCGGCCGCGACGCTGCTCACACAGGTCGTCGTGGATGCTCAGGACCCTGCGTTCGAGCATCCGAGCAAGCCGATCGGACCGATCTATGACCACAGGACTGCCGAGCGCCTGGCCGCAACGCGGCACTGGAGCGTCGCGGCAGACGGCGAGCATTGGCGGCGGGTGGTGCCCTCCCCGGAGCCGCAGCGGATCGTTGAGCTGCAGACGATCCGCACGCTCGTCGACGCGGGCGTGCTCGTTGTGTGTGTCGGCGGTGGCGGCATTCCGGTGACGGTGGACGAGCAGGGTGCGCTGCGTGGCGTCGAGGCCGTGATCGACAAGGACCGCTCGGCCGCACTGCTTGCACGTGAGCTGGGCGCGGACGCGCTGCTGCTGCTGACCGATGTCCCCTATGTCGAACGTAACCACGGGACCATGCTCGCGGAGCCGATCCACGAAGCGTCGGTGAGGGAGCTCGACCTCGCCGATTTCGCCGACGGCTCGATGCGCCCGAAGGTCGAGGCCGCGTGCAGGTTCGCGTCAGAGACCGGAAGGGCCGCCGCGATCGGCGCGCTTGCCGACGCCGTCGCGATCCTCGACGGGCGGGCTGGCACACGGATCTTCACCGAGAGCAGCGAATCACCGATCGGCGCAACCGAACACGCTTTCGAGCGCCTGCAGGAGCGTGAGCAGGAGATCGGTCGAGACATCGCCCGCTCTCGCGCGAGCGGATCACGGTGAGCAGCGTGAGTCAAACGCACCGGCGGCCGGGGCTCTATTTCAGTCACCCGGCGTGCCTCGAGCATGACCCGCGCTCGTATATGCCCGAGCATCCCGACACGCCGGAGCGTCTCATCGCGATCGAACGGGCGCTCGCCGAGCGTGGCTGGCTGGGCTGGGAGCGCCGGCAAGCACCACCGGCAGCAGAGGAGCAGCTGGCACTCGTGCACGACAGAGCCCTGATCGAGCACCTCAAGGAGATGGCTATCGCGGGCGGCGGTGAGATCGACGCGGATACGTTCGTCGGCGAGCCCTCTTACCGGGCGGCGCTGCACGCCGCCGGCGGCGCGTGCGAGATGACACGGGCACTCTTGGAGGACGAGGCGGACGTCGCGTTCTGCGGGGTCCGTCCGTCGGGCCACCACGCCGAAGCGGGCCGTGCGATGGGCTTCTGTCTTTTCAACAACGTCGCGATCGCCGCCGAGTATGCGATCCGCGAGCTGGGTCTACGGCGCGTGTTCATCCTCGATTGGGATGTCCACCATGGCAACGGGACAGCCGAGACGTTCCGCCGGCGCCCCGAGGTTCTGTTCGCGAGCATCCACCAGGGCGGGATCTATCCGGGCACCGGCGCGCTTGGGGACTCGGGCTCCGGTCCCGGAGAGGGCTACACGATCAATCTGCCTGTCCCGGCCGGCTCGGATGAGGACCTGTGGCTGTCGCTGCTCGAGCATGTGGTGCTGCCCGCCGCGGTTTCCTTCAAGCCGCGAGCTCGTGCTGGTCTCTGCGGGGTTCGACGCTCACCGCGCGGACCCGCTGGCGAACTGTCGCCTGGAGGCGAGCTCCTTCGCAGAGATGGCCCGACACGTGCGCGACTTCGCCGAGCGCGCGGGTGCGCCGCTCGGCGCGGTGCTCGAGGGAGGCTATGAACCCGCAGCGCTCGCAGAGTCCGTCTGTGAGACGCTCAAAGCGCTGGGCAGCGATGAGCCTCCGCGATCCTCCGCGCCAGAGGCGCTCTTGACTTCTCGTGCCGCCGCTCACGTCGCGCACTACTGGCCGTTGTGAGCGACGCCGCGTAGTTTTCCGTGGCAGGCAGACGGCCTATCTCGGATGCCGCACGTCGCTCGGTCCGCGAGTGTGGAGACATCGTGAGCAGCCCAGCTCCAACACTTTGTGAGCCGCACCCGGCGGCCGGTGTCGAGGGCGAGCGACCGGAGCTTGTCCAGCTGCGGGACGGCTCGCTGGTCACGGTCCGAGCGCTACGGGCAGGTGATGAGACGGCGTTGCGGGTCTTCCTGCACGGACTGTGCGCGGAGGCGCGGCGTCTGCGGTTCTTCGGTGGTGGCGTCGACACCGACTGGGCTGCGCACTGGGCGGCGGACACTGAGCGGTGGGCGCTGCGGGCTGGTGGCTCACGACGAGACGGGGGCGATCGTCGGGCACGCCGTGTTCATCGTCTTGGACGCGACGCATGCCGAAGTCGCCGTCGAGATCGCTGACCATCTTCACGGCCGTGGGCTTGGGACGTTGTTGATCGAGCGTCTGGCGATGATCGCCGAGCAGCGCGGGATCACGCATTTCGTCGCTGAGGTTTTGTGTGAAAACCGGGCGATGCTGGATGTCTTCCGAGAGGGCTTCGACGCGCGGGTGGTACATCGTGAGGGACCAGAGGAGCGGGTTGAGTTCCTCACCTCGGGCTGGCGTCTGGCACGCGAGCGGTTCGCTCTCAACGGTAGAGAGGCGGGTTAGCCTCCGATGTTCAACAGGGTGGTTGTGGCGTTTGATGGCAGCGAGCACGCGTTGGACGCGCTGTTCTTGGCGGAGGCACTCACGGCCACAAACGGCGAGCTGATCGTCTGCTCTGTTCACCACTTCGAGGCTTTGTCCGCTCGCATCGACGCGACCGAGCCCAGCATCGACCGAGAGACGGCACAGGCGAGCGTAGAGAGAGCGATCAGCCTATTGCGGCGAGGTCTCACCGTCACACCGATGTGTCTCGCGGGAGCGAGCACCGCGGTCACCTTGAAGAAACTAGCGGTCCGTAGGCACGCCGACCTGCTCGTGCTCGGCTCGTCTCATCGCGGCTTGCTCGGACGGGTGTTCGTGGGCAGCGTCAGCCAGGAAGCCCTGCACGGTGCGCCGTGCCCGGTAGCGATCGCACCGGTCGGCTTCCATCGCGAGCAAGCAGACACTGGCTTGGCGCGCATCGCCGTCGGATATGACCTCGTCACCCCTCCGCTGAGGGCGCTGGAGGTGGCCGTGACGCTCGCCTTGGAGGCGGGCGCTGAACTCGAGCTGGTCGCGGTCGCGGATACCGCCGCGGCGCGCGCGGGTGGAGCAAGCGCTGCGCTGTCCTATCCGGCGATCGTCAAGGCCCGCCTGGATGCCGCCATGGCGGGCGTCTCACGAGCGGTGGGCGCGTTGCCCGCCGGCATCACGGCTTGCGGTGTCGTGCGCGACGGTCGGGTCAGCGAGGAGTTGTTGGGGGTTTCGCATGGCGTTGATCTGCTGGTGCTTGGCTCGCGCGGCCGTGGCCCGCTGCGCACGCTGCTTCTCGGCAGCGTGTGTGAGGCGGTCGTGCGTGGCGCCGCGTGCCCGGTGCTCGTCGTTCCGACCTCCTCGTGGTCCGAGGATCCAGCGGAGCAGAGCAGCGAGACGCTCGCGAATGTGTGAGCCGGCGGTTAGAGGTCGACCGTGTCGATGATCGAAGTGGAGGCGCTCAGCAAGCGGTTCGGGTCGACGCAGGCGCTGGCTGACTTCGACCTCGTCGTCGAGGAGGGACAGGTGCTTGCCCTGCTGGGCCCCAATGGTGCGGGCAAGACGACGCTCGTGCGGATCTTGGCGACGCTTTTGCGGGCGGACAGCGGGCGCGCGAGCGTGGCCGGCTGCGACGTGGTCGCGGATGCCGCGAGGTTGCGCTCGCTGATCGGTCTCACGGGGCAGTTCGCGGCGGTCGACGAGCTGCTCACGGGCCGGGAGAACCTTGAACTCGTGGGGCTCTTCTACCAGTTGAGTAGGGCTGAGCGCCGGCGTCGAGCTGAGGATGTGCTCGAGCGTTTCGCGCTCACTGACGCTGCGGAGAAGCTCGTCAAGACCTACTCCGGCGGGATGCGCCGCCGGCTTGATGTCGGCGCCAGCTTGATCGGTCGCCCGCGGGTTCTGTTCTTGGACGAGCCGACCACTGGTCTGGATCCGCGCACCCGCAACGGCGTGTGGAGCTTCGTTGAGGATCTCGTCGCCGGCGGCACGACCGTGTTGCTTACGACTCAGTACATGGAGGAGGCGGAGCACCTCGCCCAGCAGATCGTCGTCATGGACACCGGCAGGGTCGTCGCACAGGGCACCGCGGGTGAGCTGAAGGACCGGCTCGGTGGTGATGTGCTCGAGGCCCGGGTATCGAGCGCACGCGACCTCGAGCGGGCGGCAGCGTTGATCGCGCAGCTCGGTGAGAGTGTGCCCCGTATCGATCCTGATGAGCGCAGCGTCACGATGCCGACGACGGGCGCGACACGGGTGCTGATCGCCGCTGGTGAGCGCCTGCAGGCGGAGGGCATCGCGCTTGAGGATCTTGGTATTCGCCATCCGTCACTGGACGATGTGTTCTTGTCGCTCACCGGCGCCGCGGCCCATGCTCAAGAGAACGGCGGGCGGAGCGAGCTCGCCGTCGTGGCCCCGACCGCCGCCGCGCCGGGGCTCCGCCCGACGAGCGAGCAGACGCCATCACATGTGCGGCGACCAACCGCATCGGGCGTTCGCGACACCGGCGGTGTGGCGAAGCGCAACCTTCTGCGTATCTTGCGCAATCCTCGGCTGCTGGTGATCTCCGCGATCCAGCCGGCGATGCTGCTCGTGCTGTTTCGCTATGTGCTGGGCGGCGCGATCCACATACCGGGCGGTAGCTACGTCGACTACATCGTCCCGGCGGTGTTCATCGAGGCGGTGATGATCGGCGGGATGGCGACGGCGATCGGGCTGGCGGACGATCTTCGTAGCGGCATCATCGATCGTTTTCGCAGCCTGCCGATGGCCCGCTCGGCGGTGCTCGCGGGACGCACGCTCGCTGATCTCGCGCGTAGCGTGTTCTCGCTCGCGCTGATGGTTGGCTTGGGGCTGCTCGTGGGTTTCAGTTTCCACGCCGGTGTCGGCGCGATCGTCGCGGGCTTGGCGCTCGTGATCTTCTTCGGCTACTGCTTCTCGTGGATCTACGCGACGATCGGGCTGCTGACGAAGGACCCGGAAACGGCGCAGGTGGCCGGCATCCTGCCGTTTTTCATCCTCGTGTTCGCGAGCTCGGCGATCGTGCCGGTTGCGACCATGCCGAGCTGGCTGCAGCCGTTTGCTCGCCACCAGCCGGTCAGCATCACGATCAACGCTGTGCGCGCGTTGATGCAGGGCGAACCGACGCACCATTGGGTGTGGCAGTCACTGGCGTGGTCGACGGGGATTCTCGTCGTTTTCTTCACCATCGCGGTGCGTCTGTATCGCAACGTCACTGCCTGAGCAGCGAGTGGCCGGTCATGGCTGTGGGCTGCTCGAGGCCGAGCAGCGCAAGCACGGTAGGGGCGACGTCGGACAGGGTGCCCTCGCCGGCGAGCGCCCGGTCGCTGCTCGTCAGGATCAGCGGTACGGGGTTGGTTGAGTGGGCCGTGTTCGGGGCGCCGTCGGCGGTGAGCATGCTCTCGGCGTTGCCGTGGTCGGCGGTGATCACACAAACGCCACCTCGATGATCGACCTTCGCGATGATCCTGCCGAGACACTCGTCGATCGTCTGCACTGCGAGGACCGTCGCGGGTATCACGCCGGTGTGCCCGACCATGTCGGCGTTTGCGAAGTTGATCACCGAGAACGCGGGGTGATCGGAGTGAAAGGCCGCGAGGAACGCGTCGGTGATCTCTCGGGCGCTCATCTGCGGCTTGCGGTCGTAGGTCGCCACGTCGCGCTGGGAGGCCACCAGCTCGCGCCGTTCGCCGGGTAGCGGCTGCTCGACACCGCCGTTGAAGAAGTAGGTGACGTGCGCGTACTTCTCGGTCTCGGCGACGTGCAGCTGGGTCTTTCCCGCGCGCGAGACTACGGCCGCCAGCGTGTCCTGTGGCTGGGCCGCGCTGAACGCGCTGGGGTAAGGCCAGTCCTGCTGGTATGGAGTCATCGTGGCGAGTTTGGCGAGCGGCGGCGTGCCAGTCGCGGCCTCGCCAACCCGGCAGCTCCTCTCCCCCAGCATCCCGTTCGCCGAAGCCCGGCTCGGCGAGTGCACGCACGATCTGTCGCATGCGGTCTGGCCTGAAGTTCAGGCACAGCACGCCGTCGCCGGCGCGGATGCGTCCGTCTGCGCCGACGAGCGTGGCGGTGATGAACTCGTCGGTCTCGCCGCGGGCGTATGCCTCGCGGGCGGCTGCGGGCGCATCGTCGCAGTGGTGCTCGGCGCGGCCGTGCACCAGCAGGTCATAGGCGGATTGGGTGCGCTCCCAGCGATGGTCGCGGTCCATCGCGAAGTAGCGGCCCACCACGCTGGCGATCCGCCCGATGCCCGCCTGCTCACACCAGCGTTCGACGGTCTGGAGGTATCGGATGCCGGAGGTGGGCGAGGTGTCGCGTCCGTCGGTGATGCAGTGCAGGATCAGCTCCTCGGTGCCGAGCTGGGCTGCCAGGTCGATCACCGCGTGTGCATGGTCGAGCTGGGAGTGAACACCGCCGTCGGAGGTCAGTCCGAGCAGGTGCACTCGGGGAGCCGCGGTCAGCGCGGAGCGCAGCACGTGATTGTCGGCGAGCGCACCGTTGGCGATGGTGTCGTTGATCCTCGTGATCGCCTGCGCCACCACAGCTCCGGCTCCTAGCGTGAGGTGCCCGACCTCGGAGTTGCCCATCTGCCCGTCGGGCAGGCCGACGCTAGGCCCGGAGGCGCTCAGCGCACTGTGAGGGCAGCTGGCCTGGAGCTCGTCGAACACTGGCGTGTGCGCCACCGAGATCGCGTTGCCCGCACCAGGCGGGGCGATGCCCCAGCCATCCAGCACGATCAGACAAACGCATGCGTCGGGCTCGGAGCTGGCCATGGACCCGTCGCCTCAGCGCAGCAGCATGCCGCCGTCGGCCACGATCTGTGACCCGGTGAGGTAGCTGGAGAGCCCGGAGGCGAGGAACAGCGCGACGCGTCCCATGTCGTCGGGAAGCCCCATCCTGTGCATCGGGATGCGCGCCTCGGTTTCGTGCAGCATCTCGGGATCGACCGTGCCGCTGCTGGCGCCGGGTGTCGCGATCGCGCCTGGCGCGAGCGCGTTGACGGTGATCTCATGCTCGGCGAGCTCGAGTGCGACGTTCTTGGTCAGGCCCCAGACGCCGTGCTTGGAGGCGTCGTAGTGGGCCAGCCCCACCATTGAGGGGTGCAGTGCGTCGATCGAGCTGACGTTGATGATCTTGCCGCCGCGTCCCTGGGCGATCATCTGTTTCGCGGCGGCCTGCATGGCGGCGAACACGCTGAACAGGTTGACGCGCAGAACGCGCTCGAACAGCTCGGGGTCCATCTCCAGGAACGGCGCGAATGGGTAGATGCCGGCGTTGTTGACGAGGATGTCCAGGCCGCCGAAGCGCTCGACGGCGGCGGTGACCATCGCGTCGATGTCGGCTCGCCGGCTGACATCTGTTTGTACGGCGAAGGCGCTACCGGAACGCACGGTGTTGAGTCGCTCGGCGAGCACGATGCCGGCATCGAGGTCGATGTCTGCGATGAGGACTTGCGCGCCGGCTTCGTGTAGGCGCTCGACGATGCCGCATCCGATGCCCATCGACCCGCCGGTCACGATCGCTGTCTTGCCGGTGAGGTCAACGAGCTCCGCGATGGTTGGCTTGGTGAGAGTGGCTGGTGTGCTCATAGACGTAGGCTGCCAGGTGGTTCCGCCAGCGACGTCCGGGCAAACCCACACGAGCGCTCGGTACATCTCACCTGCGTGATCAAGCTGCGCAGCGGCCCAGGACTGAGCCGCCCGGGGCCTCAGCCGAAGAACAGCTCGGCCGTCTCGTAGAGAGCGGGGTCGAGCAGCTTCGGCTCGTGTAGAGCCTCCTCCAGGTCCACCTCGACGATCTGGGTGGCGTGCAGCGCGACCATCGTGCCGAAGCGTTCACCCGCGACGGCGTCCATCGCGGCCACACCGAAGCGGGTGGCGAGCACTCGGTCGAATGCCACGGGTGTGCCGCCGCGCTGCACGTGGCCGAGGATCGTCACCCGTGTCTCATAGCCTGTGCGTACCTCGATCTCGTGCTCCAGCAGCACACCGATCCCGCCGAGACGGGCGTGCCCGAAGGCGTCCGTGGGAGCGTCCTGTCGAGTTTGCAGCGTCCCTTCTCGCGGCATGGCGCCCTCAGCGACCACGACTATCGAGAAGCTGCGACCGCGTTCGTGGCGGCGGCGCAGGTGCGCGCAGACCTCCTCGATGTCAAACGGGCGCTCGGGGACGAGGATCGCGTCCGCTCCGCCCGCGATCCCCGCGTGGGTCGCGATCCACCCGGCGTGGCGACCCATCACCTCCAGGACCATCACACGGTTGTGTGACTCAGCGGTGGTGTGTAGACGGTCGATCGCCTCGGTGACGATCTGCACCGCGGTCTGGAAGCCGAATGTCACGTCGGTGCCGCCGAGGTCGTTGTCGATCGTCTTCGGCACGCCGACGATCGGGATTCCCTCGCGGTGAAGGCGCAGCGCCGCTCCCAGCGTGTCCTCGCCGCCGATCGGGATCAGAGCGTCGACGCCGCGCTCATGGAGGGTGCGGCGGATCTCGCCGAGACCGTCCCTGGCGTCGGCGAATGGGTTGGTACGCGAGGTGCCGAGGATCGTGCCGCCGCGCGGCAGGATTCCCGCGGTGCTGTCGAGCCCCAGCTCGAGCGCGTCGTTCTCGAGCACCCCAGCCCACCCGTAGCGAAAGCCCACGAAGCTGTGCTGGTCGTCCACGAGGCCGCGCCGAACGACGGCCCTGATGACCGCGTTCAGGCCGGGGCAGTCACCACCTCCGGTAAGCAGTCCGATGCGCGTCATCTGGCTTCAGCGCCCGACGCCGACGCTGGCCGCGAGGGACTCATGCAGCTCGTCGCGGGCGTCGGGATGAGCGGCTTGGTTGATGATCAGACGTGCCTGGGCGCGTTGGCTTCGTCCGAAGACTTCCGCGCAGCCGTGCTCGGTGATCACCGCGGAGTGCTGGAAGGAGGTGACGGGGTCGGTTAGCCGTGGAACGATGGTGGAGGTGTCGCTGGGCTCGTGCCAGGAGCGCAGGGCGATGATCGCGTGCCCGCCCGGTGAGTGCAGGGCGCCGGTGACGAAGTCGGGCTGGCCACCGAAGCCGGAGTAGAGGCGAGCGTTTATGTGACTGGCGCCGGCCTGGTCTGCGATGTCCACCTGAAGCGCCGTGTTGATCGAGACCATTCTTGGCTGTGCTGCGATCCGTGACGGGTCGTTCGTGGTCTCGGTGCGTGTCATGCGCAGCCTGGGGTTCTGGTCAACCCACGCATAGAGCTCGGGGGAGCCGAACAGGAATGAGCACACGATCGGGCGTGTCGACCCGAGCGCCCAGCGGCGCTCGAGCTCCATCACACCGTCGCTGATCATCTCCGACCAGATCGCGAGCTCGCGTCTGTTGCCCAGCGCTCGCAGCGTTGCGTCTGGCACCTGGCCGATACCCAGCTGCAGTGTCGAGCCGTCCTCGACGAGGTCCGCGACGAGCTCGGCGATGTGGTCGGCGTGCTCGTGTGAGGGACCTGCGACTGGCGCGGTGAGCTCTTCCTCGACCTCGACGGCCAGGTCGATCAGGTCTTCTGGGAGCTCACTGTCGCCGAGGGTGTACGGCATGCGCGGGTTCATCTGCGCGATGACGAGGCCGCCGCGTGCGCGTACCGCTTCGACTGCGGCGGGCAGGATGTTCACCTCGATCCCGAGTGAGACCTTTCCCTGCCGCGGGGTGGAGGTGTGCAGCAGCACGACGTCGGGTGGGCGCAGCGTGGCGAACAGTCGCGGGACGAGCGATAGACGCATCGGCAGGTAGTCGAGCTGCCCTTCGGCGTCTCGCATGCCGGGCCCGACGAACGGCGTCTCGAAGATCACGCCCTCGCGCAGCCCCAGCGGGGACTGTGCGGCGAGCATGAACAGCCGGTAGCGCTCCACGGTTCGTTCGAGGGCGCCGAGTAGAGCTCTGGGCGTGGCGAGGTTACCGCTCGCGACGACGCGTGGCTCGGGTGCTGTCAGCGCAGCGAGGGTGTCCTCGAGTTGCTGTTCTGAGATGACTCGCATCTGCCTAGATCGTGGCTGGCACGGGTGCCATGACCCTGGCCGCGAGGTCGACCAGCCGGCTGGAGTAGCCCCACTCGTTGTCGTACCAGGCCACCACCTTCACCTGGGTTGAGTCCATCACGCTGGTCAGCTGCGAGTCGAAGATCGAGGAGAAGGGCGAGCCGACGATGTCACTGGAGACGAGCGGTTCCTCGCTGTAGGAGAGGATTCCCGAGAGCGGGCCGTGCTCGGCGACGAGGCGGAACGCGTCGTTGACCTCCTGGACGCTGGTTGCCCGTTCTGCCTCGATCGTGAGATCCACGATCGAGCCCGTGGGGGTTGGGACACGCACGGCGATCCCGCCGAGGCGTCCGTCGAGCTCGGGGATGACGAGTCCGAGCGCCTTCGCCGCGCCGGTGGACGTCGGGACGAGGTTCAGTGCCGCGGCGCGCGCCCGGCGCAGGTCGCTGTGAGGTCCGTCGAGGAGGTTCTGATCGGCGGTGTAGGCATGGATCGTGCTCATCTGCCCGTGGCGGATACCGACCGTCTCATGCAGGACCTTCGCGACGGGCGCGAGGCAGTTGGTGGTGCACGACGCGTTGCTGATGATGTGGTGGCGCTCGGGGTCGTAGACCTCCTCGAAGTTCACGCCGATCACGACAGTCGCATCCAGTGGCTCGGAGCCCTTGCCGGGCGCGGAGATGATCACCTTGCTGGCGCCGGCCGTGAGATGCTCGGCGGCTGCTGAGCGGGTGCGGTAGCGGCCGGTGGACTCGATCACCACGTCCACCTCGAGCTCGCGCCACGGCAGGTTTGAGAGCGAGGGCTCCGCGAGCGCGCGGATCGGGCGGCCGGCGACGACCAGCTCTCGGGCACTGGATTCCACGGTGGCGGGGAACGCTCCGTAGACGGAGTCGTGGCGCAGCAGATGGGCAAGCGTGCTGGCGTCGACGAGGTCGTTGATCGCGACGATCTCCACGTCCGAGCCCTGTTCGTGGGCGATACGCAAGGCGGCGCGTCCTACGCGGCCGAAGCCGTTGATGGCAACTCGGGTGGGCATCTTCTTGTCTCCTGTTGCTCGTGTGTGCGGGCGGTGCCCGGAAGGCGTCGATGTCACCGTCGGGTAAGAGGCACGCTACGGGCGGCCAGCGCTCGCGTCATGAGTGCTCAACCCCATGCCGAGGCGTGAGAACTACGGATCGTGCTCAGCACCACGGCCGACGAGCGCTTCGACGCGAGCGATGCTGTCGCTGTCGAGGGCGTAGTCGTTGACGGCGGCTCGCGCGATGTGCGCCGCTGCGCGCGGCGCAAGCATGATGCGCCCGGCAACGAAGACGGCGGCGAGTGCGCTCGGCGGGTCGCGCAGCAGCGGTGTTAGCTGCTCACTGCTGTCCGCGTAGGCGCCCCGGTGGGCGAGCGCGTCAGCGATCCCGCCCAGCAGGGATCGGCGCGACTCCCCTCGCGCTGCGGCGCCCAGCAGCATCGCGATCGTCCCGTGGGTGCGTACGCCTGTCCTTCCCGCGTGAACGGGGCCGAGCTGCTCGCCGAGCGTCAGGCGGACCTGTAGCTCGGCGATGTTCACGCCGCTCGCGGTCGCGTTGCCCGGCTCGACCGTCCGCGGGTTGCACTCGATGTATTGGGGCGTGCCGTTCTGGTGCAGATAGTCGAGCGTCATCCCGCCGTGCCAGTTCAGCTCCGCGCCGAGCACCCCGATGTGCTCGCGGGGAGCCGTGTGCGAGACGCTTATGCGCGCGGCGGCGCTGCCCCCGATGCCATTCGCGCGCTGGGCGCTCGTGTGAACCGCGATTAGGCTGCCGCGGTCGAATAGTCCTTGCACCTGCGCGTAGAACCCGGGTGCAGGCTGCTGGGCCATCAGCGGCGTGTAGTCCAGAAGTGCATCTAGCGCCGCCTCGCGCGAGCGCTCGTCCACGACTTCCCTGACTCCTTGGCCTGCAGTGCTGAAGGGCGTCTTCAGCCAGTAGGGGAACGGCAGATCGGTCAGGTCCTCGCTGCGCTCTACCAGCCGCCAGGCCGGCTGTGGCAAGCCGAGCTTCTGGAGTGTCTGCGCGAACGCGATCTTGCTCTGGACGCGTGCGAACGCCTGCGCGTCG
Source organism: uncultured Solirubrobacteraceae bacterium (assembly GCA_963826985.1). Classification (GTDB taxonomy): domain Bacteria; phylum Actinomycetota; class Thermoleophilia; order Solirubrobacterales; family Solirubrobacteraceae; genus Palsa-744. Next base: position 248,771 of record CAWGYW010000002.1, on the reverse strand, counting down.
GCGACCGCGGTGTGCACGTTGGAGGAGAGCAGCGGACGGGCGCTCGCAAGCAGCCACGCCTGCTCGTGCGTCGGCAACACGACGTCGATGCCGCGCCGCGCAACTACCTGCTCGAGTGTCTGGAGGTATCCCAGCGGGTCGGCGCCGGAGGGTGGGCAGCGGTGCACCCGGCGCATCCAGCGGCTGAAGCGATCCAGGCACATCGGATCGGCCGAGAGCGTCTCGAGCCGATAGCCGAGTGGCCCGAGGCAGCTGACGATCTCGCGCGAGGTGAGGCTCGATCCCTCAGTCAGCAGCACGCGCACGTCCCGGGGCCTGCGGAGGGTCATGCGGCCAGCATCGCCGATATGCGTGGTCTGGTCATTGGTGGTGACCCTCGTGCACCCCGGTGATAACTACTGATCGGGCTTAGTGGAGAGCCCGGTGGTAGTGGCCGTTCGTGACCGCTTGACTGGTCTTCACGACCGCAGGAGAGCCGACCGGAGGAGCGATGAGCAGATGACCGTCACCCACGTAGAGACGCCCCCATTGACCAACGACGCGGTCCGTCTGTTCGCTGATTTGGCGCGCGACGATGTCGACTATGCCGGCGGCAAGGGCGCGAACCTCGGCGAGCTCACTTCCGCGGGACTGCCCGTGCCAGACGGCTTCGTCGTCGGCGCCCCCGCATACGCTGCGTTCTGCGCGCAGACCGGCTTGCGCGAGAAATTGACGGACCTGCTGGGCGTCGTGAATGTTGAGGACACCGCGGCACTGCAGGCGGCGAGTGTTGCCGCGCGTGAGCTGTTCGACCACACGCCGATACCGCAGGCGCTGGCGGCGCAGATCCGCACCACATACGAGCAGCTGGCCGACGAGGACCCCCAGACGCCGGTCGCTGTGCGCTCCTCCGCCACCGCCGAGGACACCGCCGCCACATCCTTCGCGGGTATGAACGAGACGTTCCTGAACATCCGCGGCGCCGACGCGGTCATCGACGCGGTACGCCGCTGCTGGCGCTCGCTGTTCGGCGCGCGCACCATCTACTACCGCGGCGTCAACGGCTTCGCACAGGCCGACATGGACATCGCCGTCGTCGTGCAGCGCCAGGTCAACTCGACGCGCGCCGGCGTGATGTTCACTGTCAACCCCGCCACTGGACAGCGAGACGAGCTCGTTATCGAGGGCTCATTCGGCCTCGGCGAGGCAGTCGTCTCAGGCTCGGTCTCGCCCGACCGCTACATCGTGGAAAAGGCCACGCTGGCGATCCGCCGCCGCGAGGTTCACCACAAGGACCTGGTCATCGAGTACGGCCCCGATGGCGGCACGCGCCAGCGCGCGCTCTCGGAGGAGGAGGCGCTGCGCCCTGTGCTCAGTGATGAGGAGGTCGTCGCGGTCGCCGAGCTCGGCCGGCGCATCGAGCAGCACTACGACTTCCCGCAGGACACCGAGTGGGCGTTCGACCCCGACGGCGTGCTGTGGATGCTGCAGAGCCGCCCGATCACAACCCTCCATGATGCGCCATCCGCAGAGGCTCCGACGCCGGCTCAGCCAGGGCCCCAGGCCGTGTTGCTGCACGGGCTGGGCGGGGCGCCAGGCAGTGCCAGCGGGGCGGCGCGGGTGCTCACCTCGCTCGCGGACGCGGCGAGCCTGAACGACGGCGACGTGCTGGTGACGCACATGACCTCCCCGGACTGGCTGCCGTTGCTGCGCCGCGCGGGGGCGATCGTCACCGACTCGGGCGGCATGACGTGCCATGCCGCGATCGTCTCACGCGAGCTGGGTATCCCCTGCGTGGTTGGGACTGGAGAGGCCACCGGCAAGCTGCGGGATGGCGAGATCGTGACCGTCGATGCCACGCGCGGCGTCGTCTTGGAGGGTGCCCGTCAAGACGCCGTGGTCGGCGAGCCCGCGCCCAGTGCCTCCGGCGAGCGGTCCGCGAGCGCAAGCCCTGGCGCCGCCTCGGAAGCGGCTCCGGTGACTGCTACGCAGATCCTCGTGAACCTGTCGGAGCCCTCGCAGGTGGCGCGGGTCAAGGATCTAGCGGTCGATGGGGTCGGTCTGCTGCGCGCGGAGCTGATGGTGCTGGAGGCGCTGGCGGGCGATCATCCGCGCACCCTGCTCGAGGAGAACCGCGGAGAGGAGTTCGTAGCGCGGATGGCCGAGGGGCTGAGCACGTTCGCCGCCGGTTTCGCGCCGCGACCGGTGACCTACCGCACGATTGACTTTCGCACCAATGAGTTCTCGGGGCTGCGCGGCGGCGAGCGCTTCGAGCCGCATGAGTCAAACCCGATGATCGGCTATCGCGGGGCGCTGCGCTACACGCGCGAGCCCGACGTGTTCGCGCTCGAGCTGGCGGCGCTGCGCCAGGTCTGGGATACGGGCCTGCACAACCTGCACGTGATGCTGCCGTTCGTGCGCTCCACGCGCGAGCTGCGCCGTTGCCGCGAGCTGATCGCCGAGTCCGGTCTGCTCGAGCGCCCGGACTTCGAGCTGTGGGTGATGGCCGAGGTGCCTTCCGTGTTGTTCAACCTCAAGGAGTACGCCGCGCTGGGCGTGACCGGCATCTCGGTCGGCTCCAACGACCTCACGCAGCTGCTGCTGGGCGCAGACCGTGATAACGAGGTGCTGGCCGAGACCTTCGACGAGCGTGACCCGGCGGTCACCGCTTACCTGCGCGAGCTGATTCCCCGTGCGCGCCAGCTCGGGCTGCGCACCTCGATCTGTGGCCAGGCTCCCTCGGTGCACCCCGAGTACGCGGAGCTGCTCGTGGAGGCAGGCATCGACGCGATCTCGGTCAGCGTCGATGCCGTCGATCGCACCCGCCGGCTCGTGGCCGCCGCCGAGCAGCGCGTGCTGCTGAACGCGGCCCGGAGGGAGGCGTAGGGATGTTCGAGGTGCGCATACACGGCCGCGGCGGCCAGGGCGTGGTTACGGCAGCGGAGATGCTCTCGCTCGCCGCGTTCGACGAGGGCCGCTACGCCCAGGCGTTCCCGAGCTTCGGCTCCGAGCGGATGGGCGCACCTGTGGTCGCGTTCTGCCGCATCGATGATCACGCGATCCGGACACGGGAGCCCGTGATGGAGCCCGACGCGCTGATCGTGCAGGACCCGACGCTGCTGCACCAGGTCGACGTGTTCGGCGGCTGCAAGCCTGATGGCTTCATCCTGATCAACACCGCCAAGAGCTTCGATGAGCTTGGTCTCGACGAGTTCGTCGCGGGCTTTCACCACGAACGGCTCTTGACTGTGCCGGCGTCTGAGCTTGCGCGCGAGCACACCGGGCGCGCTGTCGCGAACGCAGCGCTGCTTGGTGGCTTCGCGGCGCTCAGCGGGTTGATCTCCCTCGACGCGCTCGCGCGCGCCATCCGCGAGCGTTTCACCGACGTTATCGCGGAGGGCAATGTCGCTGCCGCGAAGGCCGCGCACGCCTGGGTCACAGACGAGCTGCGGGAGCTGAGCGGTGCCGCGCCAGCTTGAGGGCTCCCGTGCTGTCGCCGAGGCGGTCGCGTTGTGCCGACCGGAGGTGATCTGCGCCTATCCGATCTCGCCGCAGACACACATCGTCGAGAACCTCTCGCAGTTGGTCAAGAGCGGTGAGCTCTCGCCGTGTGAGTTCGTCAACGTCGAGTCCGAGTTCGCCGCGATGTCGGCGTCGATCGGGGCGTCCGCCACGGGCGCGCGCGCGTACACCGCGACCGCCAGCCAGGGCCTGTTGTACATGACCGAGGCGCTCTACAACGCTTCTGGCCTGGGGTTGCCGATCGTGATGACGGTCGCGAACCGTGCGATCGGCGCGCCGATCAACATCTGGAACGACCACTCAGACTCGATGTCCCAGCGTGACAGCGGCTGGATCCAGCTGTACGCGGAGACCAACCAGGAGGCGCTCGACCTGCACATCCAGGCGTTCCGCCTCGCCGAGGCGCTCTCCACACCGGTGATGGTCTGCATGGACGGCTTCATCCTCACCCACGCTGTCGAGCGCGTCGAGATGCCCACGCAAATGCTCGTAGACGTCTTCCTGCCGCCGTTCGAGCCCAGGCAGCTGCTCACCCCTGACGAGCCGATCACGATCGGTGCGATGGTCGGCCCGGAGGCGTTCATGGAGGTCAAGTACCTCCAGCACGCCAAGCAGATGCAGGCACTCGAGCTGATCCCGGAGATCGCCGCGGAGTTCCACGACGCGTTCGGACGTGACTCCGGCGGACTGATCCGCTCCTATCACGCTGACGACGCTGAGACGATCGTCGTCGCGCTCGGCTCGGTGCTCGGCACGGTCAAGGACACGGTTGATGAGCTGCGCGAGGAGGGCGTGAAGATCGGCGTCGTCGGGATCACGTCCTTTCGCCCGTTCCCGCTCGACGCCGTGCGCGAAGCGCTGGCAGGCGCCAAGCGCGTGGTCGTGCTCGAGAAGGCGCTCGCCGTCGGCAGCGGCGGGATCGTCTCCACCGACGTCCACGCCGCGCTCGCCGGCATCCAGCACGCCGGAGGTGTCCGGCCCCACGCCTACACGGTGATCGCGGGGCTCGGCGGGCGGCCCATCACCAAGGCATCGCTGCGCGGGCTCTTCAGGGACGCCGACGACGACGGGCTCCAAGCGCTGACGTTCCTCGACCTTGACCACGACTTGGTGGACCGCGAGCTCGCGCGGATGTCTGCCTCGCGCGTATCGGGCCCGCACGCTGAGAACATGCTGCGCGACCTGGGTGCTGTAGCCGCGGGGCCGGTGTGATGAACGCGCCGGCGATCCGCTTCTACCAGACGGGCAGCTTCGCGGTCGGCAATCGCCTGCTCGACCCCGAGCAGCTCTCCGTGCAGTCAGGCGAGCAGCGTACGAACTCGATCACCTGTGGGCACCGCGCATGTCAGGGCTGCGGGGAGGCGCTCGGCGCGCGCTACGCCCTCGATGCGGCGATGCGCGCAACGAACGGCCAGATGATCGCGGCGAACGCGACGGGCTGCCTGGAGGTGTTCTCGACCCCCTACCCGGAGAGCTCGTGGCGGATCCCGTGGATCCACTCGCTGTTCGCCAACGCACCATCCGTGTCTACCGGCATTGCGGCGGCGCTGCGCGCCAAAGGCCGCCAGGACATCCGTGTGGTCGGGCAGGGCGGCGACGGCGGCACCGTGGACATCGGCATGGCGTGCCTGTCGGGGATGTTCGAGCGAAACGACGACGTGCTCTACATCTGTTACGACAACGAGGCGTACATGAACACCGGCGTGCAGCGCTCCGGCTCCACTCCGCCCGCCGCTCGGACCGCCACGACCCAGGCTGTCGGGCCGGAACCGGGGAATGTGTTCGGCCAGGGCAAGAGCGCGCCGCTGATCGCGATGGCGCACGAGATCCCCTACGTCGCGACCGCGACCGTCGCCGAGCTGCGCGACCTCGAGGCGAAGGTGCAGACCGCGATGGAGATCCGCGGCGCGCGCTACCTGCACGTGTTCGTCCCGTGCCCGCTCGGCTGGGGCAGCGCCTCCAAGGACACGATCCGTATCGCGCGGCTGGCGAAGGAGTCGGGCATCTTCCCCGTGTTCGAGGCACGCGATGGCGAGGTCACCGGTGTCTCGAAGATCCGTCACCAGGTGCCCGTCGAGGAGTACCTGCGCCCGCAGGCGCGGTTCGCGCACCTGTTCAAGCCCGAGCCGCGGCCCCAGGTGATCGCCCGTATCCAGGCTGGCGCGGATCGCAACATCCGCCGTTTCGGGCTGCTTGGCGACGCCGGCCCCACGCCGATCCTGTCCGTCGCCGCAACAGAGAACGGGCGGGCGTGATGGACAAGCCTTTCGCGATCACCTTGGACGTCGGCTCGAGCCTCGCGAACAAGACGGGATCCTGGCGGCAGGAGCGCCCCGTCTACGTGCACCGCATGCCGCCATGCAACCACGGCTGCCCTGCCGGAGAGAACATCCAGGAGTGGCTCTACCACGCGGAGTCCGGCGACTACGAGGCGGCTTGGCGCGAGCTGGTCAAGGACAACCCGCTGCCCGCCGTGATGGGACGTGTCTGCTACCACCCGTGCGAGACGGCGTGCAACCGCGCGCAGGTCGATGACGCCGTGGGAATCCACGGCGTCGAGCGTTTCCTCGGCGACGAGGCGATCAAGCGCGGCTGGAAGCTGAACGTCGAGGCGGAGCCGACCGGAAAGCGGGTCCTGATCGTCGGCGCGGGTCCGTCGGGCCTCTCCGCCGCCTATCAGCTCGCGCGTCGCGGCCATGACGTGACGATCCGCGAGGCGGGGCCGATGAGCGGCGGCATGATGCGCTTCGGCATCCCGAAGTACCGTCTCCCCCGCGACGTTCTGGACGCCGAGGTTCAGCGGATTCTCGATCTTGGTGTGACGCTCGAGCTGGACGCGAAGGTCACGAACATCCTCGACGCGATGCGCGGAGGAGAGTTTGATGCGGCGTTCCTCGCCGTCGGTGCGCACATCGGCAAACGCGCGTACATCCCAGCGGGGGAGGCGGCACACATTCTCGACGCCGTCACGCTGCTACGCAGCATGGAGGGCGAGGAGCGTCCGCTGCTGGGCCGTCGCGTCGTCGTCTACGGCGGCGGCAACACGGCGATGGACGCCGCGCGCACCGCCAAGCGCCTCGGAGCGAACGAGGCGATCGTCGTCTACCGCCGCACGCGCGAGCGGATGCCGGCGCACGACTTCGAGGTCGAGGAGGCGCTCGAGGAGGGCGTGATGATGAAGTGGCTCTCCACGATCAAGCACGCCGACGAGGGCAAGCTCGTGCTGGAGAAGATGGAGCTCGACGAGGACGGCTTCCCGCAGCCCACCGGCGAGACAGAGGAGCTGGCGGCTGACTCGCTCGTGCTCGCACTCGGCCAGGAAGCCGACCTGTCACTGCTCGACGGGGTGCCCGGCCTGGAGATCGAGGACGGCGTGGTGAAGGTCGACGAGCGCATGATGACCGGCCACGAGGGCATCTTCGCCGGCGGCGACATGGTGCCCGCCGAGCGCACCGTCACCGTCGGCGTCGGCCACGGCAAGCAGGCCGCACGCAACATCGACGCGTGGCTGCGCCAGGCCGAGTTCGTCCATCCCCCCGAGCCAGAGCTCGCGAGCTTCGAGAAGCTCAACGTCTGGTACTACGCCGACGCGCCGAAGACCGTCGCGCCGCACCTCGACGCCGTCCGCCGGCAGTCGAGCTTCGAGGAGGTCACGCAGGGCCTGGATGAGGGCAACGCGCTGTTCGAGGCCCGCCGGTGCCTGTCCTGCGGCAACTGCTTCGGCTGCGATAACTGCTACGGCGTGTGCCCCGACAACGCGGTGCTGAAGGTCCCGGAGGGTGACGGCTACGCGTTCGACCTCGACTACTGCAAGGGCTGCGGCATCTGTGTCGAGGAGTGCCCGTGCGGGGCGATCGAAATGATCCCCGAGTCTCTCTGAGAGCAATGACGAGCCTGCGCACTCTCGAGGATCTCGATGTCACTGGCGAGCGGGTGCTGCTGCGCGTGGACCTCAACGTGCCGCTGCGAGACGAGCCGGACGGCACACGCCTGATCGCCGATGACACGCGAATCAGGGCGGCGCTTCCAACCATCCAGGAGCTACGCGGACGAGGCGCGAAGCTGATCCTCGTCTCCCACCTTGGACGCCCCCACGGCCGCGAGGAGCGCCTCTCGCTGCGCCCTGTCGCAGCCAGGCTGTCACAGCTCACCGGGGCTCCCGTGACGCTCGCTCCGACGGTCGTCGGCCCCGAGGTGGAGTCCCTGGCGCGGGCATTGGCACCCGGTGAGATGCTGATGCTCGAGAACGTTCGCTTCGAGCCCGGCGAGACCACGAACGATCCGCGGCTCTGCGCTGAGCTGGCGGCGTTGGCCGACCGCTACGTCAACGACGCGTTCGGGACCGCGCACCGCGCGCACGCCAGCACCGAGGGGGTCGCGCACCTGCTGCCGTGTGCAGCAGGACGACTCATGCAGCGCGAGATCGAGACCCTTGAAGCGCTCCTGCACTCACCGCCGAGGCCGCTGGTGGCGGTGCTCGGCGGCGCCAAGGTGACCGAGAAGATCGGCGTCGTCGAGCATTTCCTCGAGCACGCCGACTCGGTGCTGATCGGCGGCGCGATGAGCCTCCCTTTCCTGGCCGCGCAGGGACACACGCTCGGCGATAGCACTCTCGGCGAGCAGGACCTGCCGGCGGCGCGACGGCTGCTGGAGACTGCCGCGGGAGCCCGCGGCACGCTCGAGCTACCCGAGGATCTCGTGATCGCACCCGAGCGCACGGCGGACGCAGAGCGGCGCACCCTCGAGGATCTGGATGTCCCCGATGGATGGATCGGCACTCGACATCGGACCACGCACCGCGACACGCTTTGCCGCCGCGATCTCTGAGGCGGGGAGCGTGTTCTGGAACGGCCCGATGGGCGTCTTTGAGCTGGAGCCCTTCGCGCACGGGACGCGTACCGTCGCTGAAGCTCTCGCCGGCGCTGCGGGGGTGACAGTCGCGGGTGGTGGCGAGACCGTCCAAGCCCTCTGCGACTACGGCCTGCAGCGGCGTATCTCCCATGTGTCGACGGGCGGCGGCGCGACGCTCGAGCTTCTGCAGGGACGCTCCTTGCCGGGCGTCGTGGCCCTGCAAGAGTGATCCGGTCGTCAGCTTTCGGTGTCAGTGCCGGTGCTGATCAGCCCGCGCTCCAGCGCGTAGCCGACGAGCTCGGCGCGAGTGGAGAGCCCGAGCTTCTGTTGGATGTGGGAGCGGTGGGTCTCGACGGTGCGCACCGACAGGTACAGCTGCTCTGCGATCTCGGCGTTGGTGTGCCCGAGCGCGATCAGGCGCAGCACGTCGACCTCGCGGTTTGAGAGGTCATCCGGCGGGCCGGGTGGCGGCTCGGAGGCGATGCGCGCGCCTAGCCTGGGGTTGAGGTAGCTCTCCCCCACGGCGGCGCGTCGCACTGCTTCGACGAGCTCATCGTCAGCGGCCTCCTTGAGCACGTAGCCGAGCGCGCCGGCACCGAGCGCCTCGCGGGCGAACGCGGGCTCCTGCTGCATCGTCAGCACGACGATCTGGGTGCCGGGCGACTCCTCGCGGATGAGCGGGATCGCCTCGAGGCTCGAGCCGCCGGGCATGTTCAGGTCGAGCACGAGCACGCCTGGGTGATGGCCGCGTACGTAGCGCCGGGCGCTTTCGACGTCGCTGGCCTCGGCGACGACCTCGAAGTCCTCTTCGTTGTCGAGCAGCATCCGCAGCCCGCTGCGCACGACGGCGTGGTCGTCGGCGAGGACGATGCGGATCGTCTCCCCGGAGGCGTTCTCCTCGCCGCCGGCATCGTCGGTCGGCGTTGTGTCTTGGTCGCTCATCGCCATGAAGGTATCGACTGCTCCCGCCGACTAGCCGCGGGAGGCGCGCTTGTCCTCGCGATAGCACGGGATAGCGTCACGGCCGTTCTGGCTGCCGCCCACTCCCGTGAGGACGTTCTTGAGCATCGCTAGGCACGTCCCTCGGCCACGCGCACCGTGACGTCGCCCACGAGCGTGTGGCCATGAACCCGAACCACGCGAGCACGATCCGCTTCGAGGATGTCGGGCGCCTCATTGACTAGGTGGCCTCTGAAGCCGCTTCCTGAGAGCTCAACGTGGGTGCCCTGGGCAACGGTCACGTCTACGTCGCGGAACACCGCCCATGCGCTGATCACGATGTCGGCGGGCGTGCTCTTGGCCTCCGCCATGTCGATGGTCACGTCACCGAAGAGTGCGACGGCGAGCAGCTCGTCCTCGACATCCCATCGATGCGCGCGCTTGCCCTTGTGTAGCCATCCTCCCTCGAAGATGGGCTCGAGACCGAGAAGCCTTCGCCGACGCTTACCCGCGGCGACCCCAGTGGCGTGCGCAACACGGCCAGTCATTGGGTCTCGGTCTGCAGGTGGCTGGGAGTTGAGGAGTCCATCCCTAGGTGTTGGCGCCGCGGGGCAGTACGAGTAGCGAGCAGCGCGCGTGGCGCTCCAGGTAGTTAGAGGTGCTTCCGCTGACGAGCCGTCGTAGCGGGCCGTAGCCGCGCGAGCCGACCACGAGCAGGTCCAGTTCGTCGCCGAATCTAGCGAGCTCCTCGCCAGCGAGCCCGTACACGGCGCGCCCGTCGACATCGGCGAGCTCTTTCATGCGATCGGATGCTTCCGTGACCATGCCGCTGATGAGCTCCCCCATCGGAGGGGACATGATGCCGCCGTAGGAGACTGAGGGCAGGGAGACGACTTCGAGCGCGTGCACCGTTGCGCTGGTGGGCGCCGCGAGTTCTCGGGCTACCGCGAGGGCGCTCTTGCTCTCAGGCGATTGGTTGTAGGCGACACCGATGTTGGAGATCGCTGTGTGGTGCTCAGCGCTGCCGTGTGAGGCTACGGCGACGGCGCAGGGGGCGCCGTTGAGGGCGGCACGCGTGTCGTCGCCGAGCATTGCGCGTCCGAACGTGCCGTGGCTGCAGGAACCGACGACGAGTAGGTCTGCGGCCTGCCGCTCGGCCTGTTCGTGAAGGCCCCGGCCGGGGGCGATCGAGATCACCCTGAGGAGCTCTGCCTCAACGTCGAATGAGGCGCGTTCGCGCTCGAGCAGCTCCTCGGAGTCCGCGAGGTCCTCGGCCGTGTCGGTGCCGAGCACGAAGACGAGGGTCAGCGTGGCGGCGGGGTCACTGAGAAGGCGCGCGAGAGCGATCGCGTCGCGCCCTCCTTGCCTGCCGTCAACTCCCACAAGTACGTTCTTGAACATCGTCGGTCTCCTTTGCGGATCGAGAACAGACTAGGTCGCGACGCCCGCGCTCGACATCCGTGAACATCACTGCGCGAGTTGCGGGTTTTTACTGAGCGGTTTCTGTACGGGCATCGTGCTGCCGCGTGGCCCGACTGGGTCGTCAGTGGCTGGGTGGGATGACGAGCACCGAGCAGTCTGCGTCGTGCACTACGCGGCGGCTGACGCTTCCGAACGTGTGCAGACCGGTCAGCCGGCGGCTGCCGATCACCACCAAGGCGGCGTTGGTGCGCTTCGCGGCGTCGAGGATCACGTCCCACGGCTTGCCGGGTTCGATGCACGGCTCGCCGGCGTTTGGCAGCGCGAGGCGCAGGGCGCGCGCTTGCGCTTGGATTGCCCTGGGGTTCATCTTCGACTCGTCGCCGGTGGCGTTCACGAGGGTGACGTGTGCGCCTTGGCTCTGTCCGAGTCCTCCTGCGAGCTCCACGATGTGATCTGAGCCCTCCTCGCCGTCGCTGGCGACCAGGATCTGGCGGTCTTTGAGCGCGCCGGCGAACGACCGGCGAGCAAAGAGCATCGGGGTCGTGATCTGGCTCAGCGCGTTTGTGGCCACGCCTCCAGTGAGCACGCCACCCAGCCATGAGGTGGCGGGTGCGCCGAGCGCGAGCAGGTCGTAATCGGAGGCTCGCTCGAGCATGACGTCGACCGGTGGGCCGTCCGGGTCCACGACGGTACTCGACGACACGCCGGCATCGTCGGCGATGCGCTTGGCGTCGCTGAGCACTTGGTCTACCCGGCCGGGGCTGATCGCGGCCGTGGTGTAGGCGCCAGAGCCCGACACGGCGGTCACAGCCAGCAATGTCAGGTGGCCGTCGGGGCCTGCCAGCGAGGCGGCCGTCTCGACGGCCGACCTGCTTGTCAGTGTGCCATCGACTGCGCAGAGGATGTTCGTGAAGATCCTCTGCGCGCCTGGCGTGGCGGAGTCCTCAGTTGGCGCTTGGCTCTGGTGTGTGGCTGTCTTGGTCATGGGTGCAAGCTAGAGCCCTGTTCGGGCAGGGTCATCCGCAGCTTCCCGTCAAGAGGCATCGGGAAATCCCGCAGCGCTCGCGAGCCGACACAATCGCTAGGCGCATCGTCACCCGGCACTCCACGGTGGGCTAAACGCCGCGCCAGTGGATGAGCCAGCCGTCAGTGTTCGAGTGCCTGCTGCTCCTCGAGCGTGCGCTCAGCCGTCGGCAGCGCTTCAAGGCGCGTATCCGGGATCGGCGTTCCACTGTGGACGGAGAGACCGTAGCTGCCCGCGGCGAGGCGAGCCTCGGCGCGCTCGAGCGCGGCGAGCTGCTCGGAGAGGTCCTCCGCCAGACCGGTGTCGAACTCCTTTTCATAGAGCTCCTCGGAGCCGAACTCGCCGGGTTCGCCTTGCTCGCTCGCCGCCTGGCCGCTCGTTTCGCTGAGCGCAGCGATGGCCTTTTCGATCCGATCACGCTCGCGTCCGAGCAGCTGGCGTGCGCGCCCTGAGTCCATCGCGGCAGCCTAGCGGAGCACGGTAACTCGGTTGCCGATCGGGGCGGGCGCGTAGGTAGTTCTCCCCAGCTACTTGGCGGAGATCCTACGTTGGCGGCTTGCGCCCGCGAAAGTAGGGTGCCGGTATGAGCACTTCACTGGACGGCCACTCAGACGTGTCCCACGTCCCGGAGGCTGGCGATTGGATCGATGTTGGCGCGGCAGGTGATGGTTCCCCGCGACGCGGCATGATCTTGGAGATCCTCGGCGAGGGCCGGCATCTGCATTTTCGCGTTAGGTGGGATGAGGAGCATGTGTCACTTTTCTACCCTGCTGAGCGTCACTTCGTCGTCCATCCTGCGAGCGCTCGACCTAACAGGTCGGCATGATTTCTGGCACCGACGAGCAACTGCGACGTAGCTGACTGTCGGGTCGAGGGAGCCGTGTCGCGCGAGCGGCGCTCTAGCGGATGGATGCCGCCGGCCGGCGTGTCGTCGGGCGGCTCGCTGCGTTTGACTTTGATGATCGAGGGCCGTTTCGGGCAGACGGTCGGGTTTGCAGCTCGCGCACCTGTTCGAGCATCTTGCGGTTCTTGACGCGAAGCTCCGCTGTCTGCCGACGGATATTCGCGAGGTCCTCGGCGTACGCGGTGAGGATGCCTCTGGCGCCTACGAGATGCTCGAGGAGCCGTTCGTGCTCGACCGCGGTGTCGGGTGTCTGTGGCTCGTCTTCGCGCGCGGGAGCGGCATCGCTGGCGGAAGCGCGGGTGCTCATGCCGCAACGCTCGTGTGCTCGCTGAGCCGCGAGGCGCGTAGTGCTCGCTGTACGTCGGTGATCGAGACGATGCCGACGGGCCTTGAGTGCTCGTCGATGACCACGGCGCGTCCGACCCTGGCGAAGGCCGGCCGCTCAAGGAGTGTGGCGACGTCCTCGCCTGCGGCGACGATCAGCTGAGGGTCGCGATCGGCGAGCTCTGCGACGTGATGTGCGGCGAGCTGTTGGCGGCCGGGCGCCTCGAGCGTGGCGAGGCTGAGAAGCCCCACCGCCCGGCCCTGCGCGTCGATGACGGGAAACGACGTATAGCGGTGGCGAGCGAAGTAGTCAGACCCGGCTCGCTCGAGTGAGGTTCGCTCGGGGATGCTCACGACCGGGGAGGACATCAACGCGGATGCGTGGACCCCGGAAAGAGCTGCCTGCACCTGGGCGCCGGCGGCTTGCTGACCGGCGGCCGTCACCACGAAGAAGCCGATCAGCGCGAGCCACAGCCCCTCGGGCGCGCCGCCTATGAACTCGAGGGCGCCGAGAAAGATCATCAGGTAACCGAATCCGCGGCCGACGCTCGCTGCGGTTTGCGTGGATCGTCCGATCTCTCCGCTGCGCCGCCACAACAGTGAGCGAAGGACTCGCCCGCCGTCGAGGGGAAACGCGGGCAGCAGGTTGAACACGAGAATCAGACTGTTGACGAGCACCTGGTATTCGACGAGCGCACGGATGACTGCGGGGGTCGAGGATGGCAGTAGCGCCAACGCGACGCCGAAGGCGGCGGCGATCACGGCTGTGACGGCGGGCCCGGCGAGGGCGTAGCGCAGCTCGTCGCGGGGATCGTGTGCCTCCCCGCGCATGCGTGAGACGCCGCCGAGTAGCCACAGGTCGATCTCTTCGACTTCGATGCCATGTTTGCGCGCGACGAGAGCGTGGCCGAACTCGTGCGCGAGGATGCTCGCGAACAGCAGCAGCGCGCTGGCCAGACCCAGCGCGTAGGAAGCCGCAGGGCTGATGCCGTGCACGACTTCGGGGAAGTAGGAGCCCCCGAGCGACCAGGTGATCAGCGCGACGATCGCAAGCCACCACGGGCTCACCCCCACGGGGATCCCGGCGATGCGCGCTATGCGGAAGCTGCGACCAGGCATCTCATCGCACCATGAGCACCGAGTCGGATGAGACACCGTGTCGCGGTGCTGCCTGGGCGCGCCTGTCGAAACGGGCGTGACTGACGGCGCCGCGCTGGCGCTGTAGCTCTCGCACCTGCTCTGTGAGGCTGGCGTTCTCGAGCCGAAGTCGAGCAGTCTGGCGGCGAGCGCTCGCGAGCTCCTGAGCGAAGACGGGCAAGATCGCTCGTAGGCTCTGCAGCCGATCGAGCAGATGATCCCGCTCGCTCGCTCCGTCTGTTCCAGATGACATTTCCCGTCCTCTTTCCTCTCGCATGCTGTGTCGAGCAAGCATCGTCGTGACGGCGGCCGGAAATGGCATCCGCAGATGCCACGTGAGGGCGCTAGGGGTTTTCCACATTCACCTCGGTGCTGGAGGCCGCGCCGCACGGCATCCGTAGCTTCCTGGTTGAGGGTGCGGCGTTCCACCGATGACTATTCGTCTGCTGCGGAGCACGATGTGACGGGCGTAGGTGTCCCTGCGGAGGTAAGCGATGCCCATCTGTTCCACAGCTCAAATCGACTCTTCCCGGCAGCAGGGCGACGATCTCGCCCTGCTGCAGGCGCTCGCCACGCCCGCGATGTATCGAGGAGCCCCGCCGGTCGCCGTGCATGAGACCCACGCCTCGTGGGTGTTCGTCGCTGGCGGGCGCGCCTACAAGATCAAGAAGCCGCTGGCGCTTGGCTTCCTTGACTACAGCACCCTTGAGCTCCGTCACTGCGCCTGTCGTGAGGAGGTGCAGGTGAACCGGGCGCTCGCTCCGGGGCTGTATCTGGGGGTGCGGGCGATCGTCAGGAGCGAGGATGGATTCCGCATCGTCGCTGAGGAGGCGCCCGACGCGGTCGAGTTCGTTGTTGAGATGCGCAGCTTCAGTGAGGACGACACGTTCGCTGGATTGATCGCGGCGGGCTCGCTCACTCGGGCGCACGTCATAGCGGTGGCTCGCCGGCTCGCGGCTTTCCATCGCTCCGCGGCGGTGGTGAGCGATTGGGACGCGGACCGGATGCTCGCGCTCTGGCGGCGAAACATGGGAGAGCTGCAGCACGCCGGCCCTCCGGCTGGATGGGATCTGGACATCGCCGTCGGCTTCGGCAAGGCTTTTGTGAGGGCACACGCGCCTGAGCTTCGCCGGCGCGCGCAGCTGGGGCTCGCCCGTGACGGTCACGGGGACCTGCGTTGCGAGCACGTGCTGGCCGGCCCCCCGGTTCGCATCGTCGATCGGATCGAGTTCGACCCCGCGCTGCGCAGGAGTGACATCGCGTGCGACCTTGCGTTCCTGGCGATGGATCTCGAGGCCGGCGGGCAGCGGTGGGCGGCCCGCGAGCTCATCAGCGCCTACCGCGACGTGGGCATGGACCCCGGTGGTGAGACGCTGCGCTCGTTCTACGCCGCGCACTGGGCGCTTGTCCGTGCGAAGGTGGCGTTGATCGCCGCGGCCGAGCACGATGGGGCTGCCCGCGTGGAGCAGCTGCGGTGCGCGCAGCAGCTGTGGCTGCTCAGCGAGCGGCTTTGCTGGCGCGCGCGGGCGCCCCTCGCCGTCGTCGTCTGCGGACCCGCTGCCAGCGGCAAGTCGATGCTCGCCGGCGAGCTCTCGCGGCGGTCGCAAATGCCAGTCGTCTCCTCCGACGCCGTGCGTAAGCGCCTTGCGCATCTCGAGCCATCGGAGCCGGCGCGCCAAGAGCACTACAGCACCAGCTTCACCCGTGCAACCTACGAGCAGCTCACTCGCGATGCACGTCTCGCGCTCGAGCGCCAAGACGGCGTGATCGTCGATGCGACCTGTCGCTCACGCGAGGATCGCACGGTCTTGCTGGACGGGTTGCGAGAGCTCGGCCGGCCGCTGCTGATCGTCCGCTGCAAGATCCCGCTCGAGCTGGCCCTGGAGCGCGCCGGGCGGCGTCTGGGCGATCCGGGGCGCGTGTCCGACGCCACGCCACAGATCGCCGAGGAGCAGTTCCACAGCTTCGAGGAGCTCGATGAGCACTCGGACGGCACGGTTCTGAGACTCGACACCGCCCAGGTCTTGGACGTGCAGATCGCCGAGATCGCCCGCGTCGTGGACGGCTGCGGGCTGTGTGGTCCGAGTCCGGCGCCACCGCCGGACCAGTCGTGACGCGGAGATCCGTAGAAACGTGCACGCCGGGTCGGGGGAAGCTCCCGATGTGCCTGCTCGATGCAAGGTCTAGCTTCAAGTGGTCACAGCGACTCGCACACAGCGACTCGGTTTTCCGTTACCGAACCACCGCCACCGAAAGGTAGGAACCGGAGATGAAGGCTCTCGTTTATCACGGCCCCGGAGAGCGGGGTTGGGACACGGTCGATGACCCCACGATCCTTGACCCGACCGACGCGATCGTGCGGATCGACACCTCGACGATCTGCGGCACCGACCTGCACATCCTCAAGGGCGATGTGCCCGAGACGACACCGGGCACGGTGCTCGGTCACGAGGCGGTGGGCACGATCCAGGCGGTCGGAGCCGGGGTGAGCACCGTTGCACCGGGCGACCGGGTGCTGATGTCGTGCGTCAGCTCCTGCGGTCGCTGTCGCTACTGCAAGGAAGGGCGCTACGGTCAGTGCCTCGGCGGCGGCGGCTGGATCTTCGGGCATCTGATCAATGGGCTGCAGGCCGAATACGCTCGCGTCCCGTTCGCCGATAACTCCGTCTACAAGGTGCCTGCGCAGCTCACCGATGAGCAAGTGCTGTTCCTCGCGGACATCCTCCCCACCTCCTTCGAGGTCGGGGTGCTCAACGGCATGGTCGCGCCCGGCGACACGGTGGCGATCGTCGGCGCGGGACCGATCGGCCTGGCGGCGATCCTCACCGCGCGCCTCTACACACCCGGCCGAATCGTTGCGATCGACCTCGCCGACAGCCGGCTGGAGAGCGCGCGGCGGTTCGGTGCGGACACCACGATCAACAACGGCAGCGCGGATGCCGTCGCTGCGGTTATGGAGCTGACTGACGGCCTCGGTGCCGACGTTGCGTTCGAGGCGGTCGGTGTGCCTCAGACCTTTGAGCTGGCGGCGGATCTGATCCGTCCCGGCGGGCGCGTGGCCAACATCGGCGTTCACGGCCGGGCAGCAAGCCTGCACCTGGAGAAGCTGTGGATTCGTGACGTAACGATCACGACGGGGCTGGTCGACACATTCAGCATCCCCCAGCTGATGAGGCTGATCTCGAGCGGTCGGCTGGACCCGTCGCTGTTCGCCACACATCACTTCCCGCTCGGCGACACGATGAGCGCCTACGACACGTTCGCGGACGCGGCGAATACGAACGCCTTGAAGGTCGTGTTGCAGGGTGGGAGTGGCGATCACAGCGCCGCTGGCGCGGCGCAGAGCATGGTTGTCGCATGAGCCGAGTGCTTGGCGTCAACCGGGGAAAGTACGGATATACAGAGGTCCGTCTCGCCGTTAGGCTGCTCGATCAGATGGTGTTCAGGTTGATGCGAGGCGGCTCCTCGTGAGTCCCGTGGGCGTGCTGGGCGCGATCGTCAACCTGAATCATCCGGCCCATACGGTGGATTGGAGCTTCATCCACCTGTCGGTCGCGAACGTCATCGTGATCGTCCTGATGCTGGTCGTGTTCGTATTGGCGATCTTGCTGCCGTTCCCTGGGGCGGCGCGCAGGCGTGGTGGGGCATCGTGAGCGTTGCACCGCCTCCCTCCGGTAAGGGCACGCAGGCGCACCCCGATACCTGGACCGTGCGCGTCCGGGAAGCGGCCGTCGAGGCGCTGCCTCCCGAGAAGCTGCTCCCGGATGGCCAGCCGACTTATGTCGCCTCGTGGATCTACGTGTTCGGGGTCGCCTCGATCGCATCGTTGATCGTGATCATCGCCTCCGGCTGCATCCTTGCGTTGAAGGGCCCCGCCTGGTGGCACGAGACGGGCGTCGGGCACTTCTTCAACAGCATCCATATGTGGAGCGTCGAGCTGTTCTTCTTCGTGATGGTCGTCCACCTGTGGGGCAAGTTCTGGATGGCAGCGTGGCGCGGCGGACGCGCGCGCGTGTGGATCACCGGCGCGGTCACGTTCCTCGTCGCGGTGCCCTGCGCACTGACCGGCTACGTCTCCCAGCAGAACTTCGACGCGCAGTGGATCTCCACACAGGCCAAGGACGGGCTGAACTCAGTCGGCGTCGGCGCGTTCTTTAACGTCACCAACTTCGGGCAGATGTATAGCTACCACGTACTGCTGCTGCCGATCGCGGTGGTGGCACTCGTGAGCGCTCACGTGCTGCTCGTGCGCCGCCACGGCGTCGTGCCACCGTTCGAGCTGGACAAGCGGAGGATCGCGCTCGCCACAAACACAAGCGGCGATGCCGGCGGGTCTGCTGAGCCGTTGAGCGGAGCACGGTCGTGAGTCTTCTGCGTCCTACTGATGACACCCGGCCGTGGACGGGTGGCTATGCGCCGTATGACTTGATCAAGGAGCTGTGCATCGCGGTCGGCGTGATCGGCCTGTTGGCGGTCGTGCTGACGGTGCTGTTCTCATCACCGGATGACAAGCCGAGCACGATCGCGCAGTGGTCACGCGAACAGCCTGTGAACTTCATCGCCACGGCGGCGAAGGAGCTCGACGGCACGAGCGACACGGCTGAATACGGCCCCCCGTATAACCACGGCAGCGGAAGCGTGCAGCACTTCCTGTTCCTTCACCCGCAGCGCTGGCTCGGCGTCAGTCACCCGATCAACACAGCTAACGATTACGTGATTGGTCCGTTGAGGACGATCCCCGGCGACCCGACCCTGGCGAGCGCTGTCTCGGAATATCAGGCCGCGCCCGCGAAGACGAAAGCGCAATGGGGTGAAGCCTATGCGAAGCCACTGGAAGAATATGAAACGGCGATCGAAGAAAAGAAGGCGCCCCCAAAGACGGTGGCGCTCGACCCGAGCACCGGCGCGGTGACAGTGCAGGCGAGCGGCACGGGCCCAGTGCCAACGATGATGGCCGGACTGCTCGGCTTGGCCAAGAGCGGCGGCCTCGACGGGAGCCTGTTGACGAGCAACCAGTTCTTCCAGACCGACTACACCAAGCCGCTGCTGTTCATGGCCGACGGCGGCCTGCTCGGCGAACGCGCGGAAGCTCAGCACCTGCTCGGGGAGCAGTGGGGCATGATGAACGAGACCGGCAGCTACCCCGGCCAGGCTTGGCTGTGGCTGTATGCGCTTTGGTATCAGGTGGAACCGATCAAGTCCTCATCCAACGCGGACATCCAGGTGATGCTCATCATGGGCCTGCTCAGCCTCGCGTTTGTCTGCGTCCCTTTCCTGCCGGGCATCCGCAGCCTGCCTCGCAAGATCCCGATCTACAAGCTGATCTGGAAAGAGCACTACGACGCGCAGCAAAGCACGTAGCCCCGATGATCGCGGTCGGCGCCACGCGCGATCGAGGGGCACAGCCCACGAGCTCCGCACGACATGAACGCTAGAGCATGGCGTAGACCGTGCCTAGTACAGCGTTCCCGAAGTGGGCTTGTCGATTCGCTGCGTTGGGGACGATCGACCGAACGCCTGCTGTGCTTTGAGCGTCGCAGCGATACTCAGCCCGGACACGGCCGACGCTGTCGAGTTCGTTCCAAACCAGGGCTGTCGCACGCGCGTACGAGTGGCCTCGAGACGCCCGCCGTTTCGTGAATACAGGAGTGCCCCGCCAGACGCCTCTGCTCCTGCTGTGGATGAAAGCGGTACGCGAAGGCTCCGCCGAAGCCCCAGCCACGGCCCGTAGCAAGACGGGCTCCGGGGGTATTCCCGACTTCGCGGTTCGCATCGTCGTTCATGCGCCGCCAAAACCGCTAAGCCAGAGCAAGACCGCTGAAGCACACATCGGTAAGACTGGTGCACGTGCCGCTCGCCGCGTTTCACCAAGACTGCTGGAGGGTTGCGTCTCGTACGGATCTGGGCCGGGCGATTCGTTACCTAGCGCAGCGGCTAGTCGAGCAGCAGGACCCAGCGACTCTGCTTGCGGGATCGGGGGCGTCTCGCCTCGATCCCGTCTCGGCCGTCCTCGAGGGTCAGCGCGTCGCATGGGGCCATCAACATGACGGGCAACCGATGTTCAAGCTCGCGTTCGAGGTCCTCGACGCGGTTAGGTCTTCGCTGCGCGCGTACGACGCGGACCTCTTTGCGGGATTCCCGGCTACCTATACGGCGGCCCGCACGGCACTGGACACCGCGCTCGCCGGTACCCCAGCGGCCCTCGCGGCCGGCGCCTCCACGCTGGCGGGCTCCGCGTTGGTGGATCTCGAGCACGATCTCGTTGGCGCCGCTACCCCGCTCCGCGCAAGGCTGCTTGAGAGGATCATCGGCGCCTGTCCACGCGATGATGCCGATTGGCGCGAATTCGACCGCTTGATCGACCTCTTCGGCGCGACGCTCGTCGCCGAAGGCCGTGATGGCGCAGCTTTTGCCAGGGTGGCTATGAGGAACCTAGTCGTCGCAGCGGACCACTCCGCCGCGTGCGCGGCTCTTCGAGATCTGGTCAGCCGGCGCAGCGAGCCGCACGCCGTCGCGTGCGTGCTAAACGGTGCCTCGGATCCGAAGGATGCCCCGGCCTTCGACTGCGCCGTCGTGACCACGCCGCGCAGGTGGCCTGTTAACTGCAATGCCACCCAATCGGCTGACACCAGGCTCGCTGAATTTCTGCGCATGTACGCGTCCGGGCCACGCCAGACGACTATCGTCACCCTCGTCGGTGCGTTCGACCCGGAGGGTGCGCGGGACCGGGGTGAGGCAAAGATCCAGGCGCTGGTCGACCAGTACATGACGCGCCATCGCGTCGACCGGCTGACCCTACGAACGTCATCCCTAGTGCTACGCCCCTCCGATCAACACACCTGGCGGCTCCATCGCGAGCCGCCCTCGCTCGCGAAGGCATACACGCGAACGACGGGACCGCTTGAGCCGCTTATCGACGCGTTCCGATACGCCGGGCTCGCTCGCAGCACAGAGGCGCCAGTCGTCCAAGTCCTGCATCGCTGGATCGCCCTGGAGTCCCTAGCGCGCGGGAGTGACCACCCGGCCGAGTTCCTCTACGACCGTGTCTCCTCGCTTGTGGCGCTTCACGCGGTCCGCCAAAGCCTGACCGCGACATGGGACGTCGTGAGGACCGCCGCACGCCGGTCCGCAGGGAGCGCCGAGTGGACGGCCAACGTCGAGCCATGGCTTCGCGTTAATGCGGTTAGCGGGAGGCTCGGCGACCTGACTCGTTGGACAGCGCTGCTTGGCGCCAAGCCGACCACCAGACCCGCCACGTTCACCACCACCACGACCGTCCGGCGGGTTGCACGTCTAGTCGACGATCAGCTCGTCTCCTTCAACCCGTTCGCCGAGCAGGCGTTCAGGCGCTGGCGAGCTCGGCTACAGAATGCTTCCCGGTTCGTCGACTGGGTCGAGGGCATCCGTAAGCACTCTCGTGTCGCGCTGGTTCGCATGTACGCGGTCCGCAACGCGAGTGTCCACAGCGCTGTCGGCGAGGTTCGCGGCGCGGAGCAGCTATCGATCGCGGCGCGGAACATCATCGACGCTGCGCTTGAGGTGTTGCCGAACTGGCTTGAGGGCCGCCCGGCACGCCGCTCGCCCGAAGCCCTAGACCTCGTATCGCATCGGTATGCGGCGTTGATCGCCGCGAACGGCGGGGCGGGCGGCGTCGCCGTGGACGCCGACCGTCTCACGCTCGAACAGGGCGACGGCATCAGTCCGCTCACGACCGTCCCGTAGTGCTGGCACTGTTCCACCTACGGTGGCGGGTCTCGTTCACGCCCTGGCAGAGGGCCGGCTCCTGTTTTGCTCGGGTTGCGGGCATCTCGCCGCGTCAGCCAACTGCCCCGCTTGGCGCGGAAAGCAGGCGCCCCAGCGTAGCCAACGGAGACGCCTGAGTTGGACGATGCTCAGGCGCCTCGTTGACCGGCGACTTCGCGCTCGCCATCGCCGCTGAAGCAGGAGACTTCTTAGCGAGTCGGTGACGCTAGTCGCGAGGGGCCCACTAGATGGAGTCTTCTCGGCGCGATGAGCGCCTACGACACATTCGCCGATGCGGCGAACTCCGGTGCGCTGAAGGTCGTACTTGAAGGTACCCAGGCCAGCGCGGCCACCGCCCAAACCGAGCGGGTCGCATCGACCGCGTGAGCAGCGAGAGCAGACCCGGGAGTCGGCACTAGCAGCGAGCCCTACGCATTGTGTTGGCATGATCCTTCGATGCACGCAGTACAGATAGAGCGTGTCGGAGTCCTACGCTCCGTGGAGCGTGTCGAGCCCTGCCCTGGACCCAACGAGGTTCTCGTGCGGGTGAGCGCGTGCGGCGTCTGCCGCACCGACCTGCACCTGCTCGATGGTGAGGTCGCGATCCCCCACACGCCGATCATCCTGGGCCATCAGATCGTCGGGACCGTCGTCGTATGGAGCGCCGGGACCTGTTGGGTGATGCAGTGGATGTTGCCGCCGCCGAGCAGGACCTCACGGGCGGGCACCCCCACGACGTCGCGGTCCGGGAAGCAGCCGCGCAGCACCTCCGCGGCTTGCTCGTCGTAGCGGTCGTCGAGCAGAGGGAAGACGATCCGCTTGGTGCCGAGATAGAAGTTCGCGTAGGACGCGGCGAGGCGGTCGTCGGCGCGACGCGGCAGGCTGCCCGCGACTGAATCGACGCCTTGGGCCTCCTCGGCGGTGATCGCGATCGGCCCTGGCGAGGGCAGGCGGATCACCTCGATCGAGCGTCCGTGAGCGTCCGTTGCGGCTTGCAGTCGCTGCTCGGCGTCGCGGGAGATCGCGTGCTGCGGGTCGGACTCGTCCTCGGCGTAGGTCAGCAGCACGACACCGGGACGGGCGAAGCAGGCGAGGTTGTCGACGTGCCCGTCGGTCTCGTCGTTGTGGACCCCCTGGCCGAGCCAGATCATCTTCTCCACGCCGAGGTGGTCGAACAGGACTTGCTCGATTTGTTCGCGTGAGAGTTCGGGGTTGCGGTTCGGGTTCAGCAGGCACTCTTCGGTTGCCATGACGGTGCCCTGTCCGTCGACGTGGATCGAGCCGCCCTCCAGCACGATCGGGGCGCGGTAGCGATCGGCGTGTTCGATCTCCAGCACCTTCGCAGCGGCGCGGTCGTCGCGATCCCACGGGAAGTAAAGGCCGCCCTTGAGGCCGCCCCAGGCGTTGAAGTGCCAGTCGACCCCGCGTCGTCCGCCTGCGTCCTTGACTAGGAACGTCGGGCCCATATCGCGGATCCAGGCATCGTCGGTGGAGATCTCGACCACACGGATCGACGGTGAGAGCACGGAGCGGCAGTGCTCGAACTGCGCGTCTGACACCGCCATGGTCACCGGCTCGGAGTGGTTGATCGCCTCGGCCACGGCGGCGTAGGCGGCTTGCGCGGGCTTCGCGCCGAGCCGCCAGTTGTCCGGGCGCTCCGGCCAGGCGATCCAGCAGCCGGAGTGCGCCTCGAACTCGCCGGGCATGCGGTAGCCGTCGGCGGCTGGGGTGGAGGTCAGCGTTGCGCTCATGGCCGCTGCCCTTCCACGCTCGCCCGTGTGGGTGGCTGGGAGGCTGCGGCCGTGAGTCGTGGCTTGCGTGGGTGGCTCATGCGCCAGAGCATGACCTCGCCCGCGACGAGCGTCGCTACGACGATGCCCAGCAGCGGCCCGGTGTATGACCATTCGCTTGGGGCCTTCGGTATTTCGGGCCACAGGAACAGCACCACTCCGGCGGCGATGAAGATGCAGGTGATGACTGCGAGCGCCACGACGACACGGTTGCCGCCGGGGATCTTGAATGGCCTGGGCCGGTCGGGATCCTTGTAGCGCAGGATCGCCACCGCCGGGTACATCAGCAGGTAGGGCAGCAGGAAGATCACCGACGATGCGGCGAAGATCCCGAAGAACAGGGTGTCCTCGGTGTTGATGAACAGCGCCGTCACGACCAGCACGAGGGTGGAGATGATGCCGGTGGCGATCAGCGCGCCGACAGGCGTGTGGCGGGTCGGGTGTTCACGGCCGAGAACCTTCGGCAACTCGCCTTCGGCGGCCGCCTCGACGGCCGAGCGGTTGGCGCCCATCGTCCATGTGGTCATGTTCGTGAAGTAGGTGTAGAGGGCGGCGATGCCGAGGGCGTACACGGCGACGTCGCCCAGCCCGCTGGTGCCGAAGATCGCCTTGAAGGTTTCGACCAAGCCTTCCACGAGGTGCAGCTTGGTGAGCGACAGCGCGAGCAGGATGCCGATCGTGGCGAACATGTACAGGAACGCGATCAGCGCACCCGAGGTGAAGATCGCGCGGGGTATCCGCTTGGCGGGCTCCTGGACCTCTCCCGCCATGCTCGATACCAGCTCGAAGCCGAGCAGCAGGAACACGATCACGGGCAGGAACGTCTTCGCCACCCCGAAGGACGGCACGAAGCTCGAGCCGTGAATCGTGTTGGCAGCGCCGTGGCGGATCGCGAACACGATGCCGCCGACGCCCAGCGCGAAGATGATGATCACCTTCAAGATCGCGCCGAGGTTGTTGACCCACTTGCCGACCTCCAGGCGCATCACGCCGACCCACACGACCAGCCACACCATCGCGATCGCCATCAGCACCTGCCACCACTTGCCAGCGGGCCATTCGGCGAGGTGGTGATCGAACAGCTGGAAGAACACGCCGGCGAACAGCACGAACACCGATGGCATCCACAGCGCCACGTTCACCCAGTACCAGTAGGTGGTGCGGGCTGCCCAGCGGCTGCCGAGCGCTTGCTTGACCCACACGTAGATGCCTCCCTGCGTGGGATAAGCGGTCGCGAGCTCGGCGGTGATCAGCCCGTAGGGAATCAGGAAGAAGATGATCGCGATCAGCCACCATGCGATCGTGTCGGTGCCGATCGACGCCGACGCCGTGAGCGTTTCTACGACCAGCATCGCCGAGACGGTGAACAGCGTCACGTCGAAGATGCCCATCACCCTGCGTCGCTTTACCCGCTCCTCGCCGGGCGCGGCGTCCTGCGCCTGGATGCTCTGCGTGGCCATCGCCGTGCTCCTTATCTGTGAGTCGTGGTCGGGGACGGGTCTGTCGCGGCCGGTGCGCCGTCCCAGCCGACGTCGCTGAGGTAGGAGCGCACCCGCGTGTCGTGGAAGAGCAGTTGCTCCTCGCTCGGGCGCTTGACGGTCGGGTAGGTGAGCCACACGAGGATTCCCTTCTCGGTGTGCAGCCGGTTCTCGGCTTGGTCGAAGACGACGGACTGTGGACCGTCGATCACCTCATCGGTGACCTCGACACCGCGGGAGGCTGGTAGGCAGTGCATGAACTTGGCGTGCGCGGGCGCGCGCGCGATCAGCTCGCGGTTGACCTGGTAGCGCGGCATGAACGCGGCTCTGCGCTGGGTGATCTGGTCTTCCTGGTCGACCCACCACCAGAGATCGGTGTAGATGAAGTCAGCACCGGCGGCGGCGTCCTCGACCTCCGTGGTGACCGCCACCGACCCGCCGGACGCCGCGGCGTTCGCTTCGGCGATCGCGACCCACTCGGCAGGCGCCTGGTATTCGCCGGGGGCGGCGTGGATGAAGCGCATCCCGAACTGGGTGGCGATGAACATCAGCGAGCTGCACACGTTCGTGCGGTCGCCGACGAACACGACGGTGCAGTCCTCCAGCCGGCGGCCCTGCGGCAGGTGCTCGCTCATCGTCAGCAGGTCACACACCACCTGGGTCGGATGGTTGTAGTCGGTCAGGCCGTTGATCACCGGCACGTCGGCGCCTTGCGCGAGTGCGAGCACCGTCTCGTGCTTGAGGGTCCGGGCCTCGATCACGTCGCACATGCGGGAGAGCACTTTGGCGGTGTCATAGACGGACTCGCGTCCCCCGAGGTGGATCTCGCCGGGCTTCAGGTAGAGGGCGTGGCCGCCGAGCTTGGCCATCGCCACCTCGAAGGAGACACGGGTGCGGGTGGAGGGCTCCTCGAAGATCATCCCGAGCGAGCGATGGGTGAGCAGCTGGGGTACTGCAGCGTCGCGGTCTGCGTCCTTGAGCAGCCGGATCAGGTCGAGTAGCTCCTCGAGCTCTGCCCGTGAGAAGTCCTGCGTGTCGATGAAGTTCGTCATAGGTCTCATCCTGCTGTTGCTTGACGAGCCCGCCATCCGTCACGGTCCGCATATCTCCCTCCGCGCAAACTACGTAGCGCGCGGCTCGTGCAGCGGCTGTGCGTGCGAGCGCCTAGAGTGCCTGTGATGGGGGAGATCCGCCTGATCGTCGCGCCGGCGCTTCACGCCTCGCCTGCCCGCAAGCGGCCGCCGAGCCGGGAGCCGTTGCGGATAGCCGCCGTGCAGCAGCGCTGGCATCCAGATCCGGTCGAGCACGAGGCCGCCTTGGAGGCCGGGGTCAGGCTCGCCGCCGGCGAGGGCGCTCGGCTGGTGTGCCTTCAAGAGCTGACGCTCAGTCGCTATTTCGGGGCCGATCCTGGCGGTCCAAAGGCGGCCGGAGTCGAAGCGGAGGACGTTCCCGGCGGTCCGACCTATCGCTTCGCGGCGCGCATGGCGCGCGAGACAGGCATCCATGTGCACGCATCTGTGTACGAGCGTGCGGACGGCAGCGATGGGCTCGGCTACAACACCGCGATCCTCGTGACACCGGGCGGCGAGCTGGCGCGCCGGACCCGCAAGCTGCACATTCCGATGACGGCTGGATACCACGAGGACCGTTACTTTCGCCCTGGCCCCAGCGGCCCGGATGCGTTTCCGTTGGTGACGCTCGAGGGGGCGCGTCTTGGCCTGCCGACGTGCTGGGACCAGTGGTTCCCGGAGGTCGCACGCGCGTACAGCCTGCAGGATGCCGACGCGCTGGTGTATCCCACAGCGATCGGCTCCGAGCCTGATCACCCGGACTTCGACACCCAGCCGTTGTGGGAGAACGTGATCCTCGGCAACGCGATCGCGAACGGCATGTTCATGGTTGTCGTCAACCGCATCGGTGAGGAGGGCCCGCTGCGCTTCTACGGCTCCTCGTTTATCTGTGATCCTTACGGGAGGAAGCTCGTGCAGGCTCCTCGCGATGAGCCGGCGGTGCTGGTCGCCGACCTCGACCTCGACCAGCGCCACGACTGGCTTGAGCTGTTCCCACTGCTGGCCACACGTCGCCCGGACGCATACGCGCGGCTACTCGAGGATTCGCCGTGAGCGCCGAGGTCGAGCGCACCGGCGAGTGAGCCGGTTCCCGGGGTTCATGCGGATAGCGATTGCGCCGCGACGCGATCGTCCTGTTGGTCGATGTCGCTCGCGGAGGCGCGGGGAAGGATGAGTAGTGAGCAGTGCGCGTGGCGCTCGAGATAGCCAGAGGTGCTGCCGGCCACGAGGCGCTTGAACGGTCCGTAGCTGCGCGAGCCGACGACGAGCAGGTCTAGGTCGTTACCGAAGACGGCGAGTTCCTCACCCGGTAGCACTCCGTAGATCGTTTGCGCTTGCACGTCTGCCATCGCCTCGAGGGGTCGGTTTGCTTCTTTGAGTCGCTGGTCGGTCGTGTCGGCGATCGGGGTCGCGAAGAGACCTACTCCGTAGACCGGGAGCGTGAGTACCTGCAGCGCGTGGACAGCGGTGTCGCGCTCGGCGGCGAGGGCGCGTGCCGCGGCGAGCGCGCTCTGGCTCTCGGGAGTGCGGTTGTAGGCCACGCCGATCCTGGCGATCGTCGGGTTCTCGGCGAGCCCTTGCGCGGCGATCGCAACCGCACATGGAGCCCCATTGAGCGCAGCTCGCGTGTCGTCGCCGAGCATCACACGTCCGATGGTGCCGCGGCTGCAGGAGCCGACGACGATGAGATCGGCGTGCTGGTGTTCGGCCTGCTCGTGTAGTGCTCGACCTGCGCTCAGGGCGGTGAGGCTGAGAAGTTCGGCCTCGACGCCGCCGTGTGAGCGTTCGCGTTCGAGCAGCTCCTGAGAGGCTGTGTGCTCCTCGCTGAGGAGTTTCGGCGTCAGTGCGTGGATGGGATTCAGCTCTCCTTGGCGTACGTGGGCGATGGTGAGCTGTCCGTCGTGCGCGAGGAGCGCTGCTGCGAGGGCTACGGCGTCTCGGCCGCCCTGTCTGCCGTCTACTCCGACCAGCACGTTGTTGAACATCGCAGATCGTTCCTTTGATTGTCTGGGGGGCTTCGCACGCGGTCGAGGCGGGCGGCGCCGGTGTCAGATGCTTGTTCCTACGGGGGTGCCGGTTTGGGCCTGCGTGGGGTTGGCCTCGCTCGCGGCGAGGCGTGGAAGGGCCAGTAGCGAGCAGCGGGCGTGGCGCGCGAGATGCTGCGAGGTGCTCCCCAGCATCAGGCGCTTCATCGGGCCGTAGCCGCGTGAGCCGACGATGAGCAGGTCGACCTGCTGGCTGAAGGTTGCGAGCTCCTCTCCGGGCAGGCCGTAGATCGCTTTGCCCTCCACGTCGGGGAGCGCGCTCATCCGGGTCGTGGCCCTTGAGAGCATCACGTCGATGCTCTCGCCGATCGCCGGCGGCATGATCCCGGTGTAGGCCACGCTCGGTATCGAGACGACTTCCAGGGCCTTGACGGTCGCTCCGTTGGACTGTGCCAGCGCCTTGGCGAACTCGAGGGCGGAGTTGCTCTCGGGCGAGTCGTTGTAGGCGACGCCTATGACCTGGATCGGCTGGGGCTTCTCGGCGTGCCCGCGGGCGGCTACCGCTACCGCGCATGGTGCCCCGTTGAGCGCGTCGCGTGTGTGGTCTCCGAGCATCGCGCGGCCGAAGGCGCCGCGGCTGCAGGACCCGACGACGAGCAGATCGGCGAGCTGACGCTCGGCCTGGTGGTGGAGCCCAGCTCCCGCGTGCAGCGCCGCCACGCTCCGCAGCTCGGCGGTCACGCCTGTCGCTGCGCGCTCCTGCTCGAGCAGCTCTGCGGACTTCTCGCGGTCCTCGCGCAGCAGTTCGCGCTGTACCGCGTTCAGCGGGTTCAGCTCGCCGCTGTGGACGTGGGCGAGCGTGAGCTGCGCGTCGGCTGCCGAGAGCTGGCGCGCCAGCGCTATGGCATCGCGGCCATTGGGCTTGCCGTCTACTCCCACCAGCACGTTCTCGAACATCGCTTCGTCTCCTTGGTCGTCGTGTTGACGAGGCTAGGCCGCGGAGTGGCGCGGGTCCTCCGGGGGTCTCACCCGAGATGTTGCGGTCTTCTACTGAGCTGGGCGTGGAGCTACCCCGGTGGTTCATGGCCGACTGTCAGCGATGATGATCGGCATCACCCTTTCGTCCCTACGGCTTGGAGGTCGCGATGTCTGACGGCGCTGACCTACTCTCGATGACCCCCCTGTCCGATCTCGAGTTGCAGCGAATCCATGCCTACTGGCGCGCGGCGAACTACCTGTCGGTGGGCCAGATCTACCTGCGCGAGAACCCGCTGTTGCGCGAACCGCTCGCGATCGAGCACACCAAGCCGCGGCTGCTTGGGCATTGGGGCACGACACCCGGCCTGAACTTCATCTACGCGCACCTGAACCGGGTGATCCGCGCACGTGATCTGAGCGTCCTGTACGTGACGGGCCCCGGCCACGGCGGCCCTGGGCTCGTGGCCAACGTGTATCTCGAGGGCACCTACACCGAGGTCTACCCGCACATCGGCCATGACGTGGAGGGCATCCGCAGGCTGTTTCACCAGTTCTCCTTTCCCGGTGGCATCCCGAGCCATGTGGCGCCTGAGACGCCCGGCTCGATCCATGAGGGCGGCGAGCTCGGCTACTCCCTGGCGCACGCCTACGGCGCGGCGTTCGATAACCCCGAGCTGCTGGTGTGTTGCGTTGTCGGTGACGGGGAGGCAGAGACGGGGGCGCTGGCGACGAGCTGGCACTCCAACAAGTTCCTGAACCCCGCGCGGGATGGCGCGGTGCTACCGGTGCTGCATCTCAACGGCTACAAGATCGCCAACCCGACGGTCCTTGCCCGCATCCCCCGCGAGGAGCTGCGGGCGCTGTTGGAGGGCTACGGCTATGCACCCAGGTTCGTCGAGGGCGATGATCCGGCGACGATGCACCAGCTGATGGCCGCGACGCTGGACGAGGTCACCACCGAGATCGCGGAGATCCAAAGGCGCGCCCGCGAGGACGGTGAGACGGAGAGACCGCGCTGGCCGATGATCGTGCTGCGCACCCCGAAGGGCTGGACGGGCCCGAAGACAGTCGACGGGCTGCCGGCGGAGGGGTCGTTCCGCTCGCATCAGGTGCCGCTGGCGGATCTCGCCGGTAACCCGGAGCATCTGCGCCAGCTCGAGGAGTGGATGCGCTCCTACCGTCCCGAGGAGCTGTTCGAGGAGAGCGGCGCCCTGCGCGCGGAGTTGGCTGCGCTGGCACCCGAGGGCGAGCGGCGGATGGGCGCGAACCCGCAAGCCAACGGCGGGGTGCTGCTGAGGGACCTCGAGCTGCCGGACTTCCGTGACTATGCCGTGGAGGTGCCCTCCCCCACCGGGAGCGTCAGCGAGCCGACGCGTGTTCTCGGCGAGTTCCTGCGCGACATCATCCGCTTGAACCCCGAACGCTTCCGCCTGATGGGGCCAGATGAGACGGCCTCGAACCGTCTGAGCGCCGTGTTCGAGGCGACCGATCGTGCCTGGGACGCCGAGACGCTCGTAGGCGATGATCACCTTGCGCCCGACGGACGGGTGATGGAGATCCTCTCCGAGCATCTCTGCGAGGGCTGGCTGGAGGGCTATCTGCTGACGGGCCGCCACGGGCTGTTCAACTGCTACGAGGCGTTCATCCACATCGTGGACTCGATGTTCAACCAGCACGCGAAGTGGCTGAAGGTGACACGCCAGATCCCGTGGCGTCGACCGATCGCGTCGCTGAACTACCTGCTCTCCTCGCACGTGTGGCGCCAGGACCACAACGGCTTCTCCCACCAGGACCCTGGGTTCATCGACCACGTGATCAACAAGAAGGCCGCAATCGTGCGCGTGTACCTGCCGCCTGACGCAAACTGCCTTTTGTCGGTCGCTGATCACTGTCTGCGTAGTCGTAACTACGTCAACGTGATCGTCGCCGGCAAGCAGCCGTCGCTGAACTACCTGACGATGGAGGAGGCGGTCGCGCACTGCACCCGCGGGATCGGCATCTGGGACTCGTTCTCGAGCGCAGGCGATGAGGAGCCCGATGTGGTGCTCGCCTGCGCCGGTGACGTGCCGACGCTCGAGAGCGTCGCGGCGGCCGCGATCCTACGCGAGCGTCTGCCCGAGCTGAAGGTCCGGCTCGTGAACGTCGTTGACCTGATGCGCTTGGAGCCCGACAGCGAGCACCCACACGGTCTTTCTGAGGCGGAGTTCGACGCTCTGTTCACGACCGACCGTCCGGTGATCTTCGCCTACCACGGCTACCCGTATCTGATTCACCGTCTCACCTACCGGCGTACGAACCACGAGAACATCCATGTGCGTGGCTACAACGAGGAGGGCACGACCACGACCCCGTTCGACATGGTGATGCTCAACGACCTTGATCGCTTCCATCTCGTGATGGACGTCATCGACCGCGTGCCCGGCCTGGCCGAGCGCGTCGGCCATGTGCGGCAGGAGATGGCCGACGAGCGGCTGGGACACCGCACCTACACCCGCGAGCACGGCGAGGATCCGCCTGATGTCAGCGACTGGTGCTGGCCGGGCGCGAGGACGGCCCCCGAGCTGCCGGGATAGGCGCGATCTTGCGGGTACTGGTCGTCAACGCCGGCTCGAGCAGCCTCAAGCTGACGCTGCTCGACGAGCATGACGCGACGGTCGCGACGCGCGAGCTCGACGCGCCGCGCGCCCGCGTCGATCCCGAGCAGCTGCTTGATGCGCTGGGCTCCTCGCTCGGCGAGGCCGACGCGATCGGCCACCGCATTGTGCATGGCGGCCCGCGCTTGCGCGAGGCGGTGCGGATCGACACGGACGTAGAGCGGGAGCTGCGCGAGCTCGTCGATCTCGCGCCGCTGCACCAGCCCAAGTCGCTGGCCGCGCTCGACGCCGTCACCGAGCGGCTGCCCGAGCTGCCGGCCGTTGCCTGCTTCGACACCGCCTTTCACGCGACGCTCCCGGCGCAGGCGTTCACCTACGCCCTGCCCGCCGAGTGGCGCGAGCGCTGGGGCCTGCGCCGCTATGGCTTCCATGGGCTCTCCCACGCCTGGGTCGCACGCCGCGCACCCGAGCTGCTGGGATGCGATCCCGCAGGGTTGCGGATCGTGAGCTGCCATCTCGGAGCGGGCGCCTCGCTGTGCGCGATCAGCGACGGCCACTCGCTGGACACGACGATGGGCTTCACACCGCTCGAGGGCCTCGTGATGGCTACACGCCCGGGCGATCTGGACCCCGGGATGCTGTTGTGGCTACTCGAGCGTGAGGCGCTCTCGGTGCAAGAGCTCTCCGAGGCGCTCGAGCAGGACTCTGGCCTCACGGGCCTCGCCGGCACACCGGATATGCGCGAGGTGCTGCACCGCGCCGCCGCGGGCGATGAGCGGGCTGTGGTCGCGAGAGATGTCTATCTCCACAGGCTGCGCGCTGGGATCGCGGCGATGGCGGCGAGCATGTCGGGCCTTGACGCGCTCGTGTTCACCGGCGGAGTCGGCGAGCGTTCACCCGAGGTGAGGACACGTGCTGCCGCCGGACTCGCGTTCTTGGGTGTGGGACTCGACGAGCAGCTCAACGAGCATGTGGACGGGGACATGCTCATCGCGGCCGCGGGGGCGCCGGTCAGGACGCTTGTCCTCGCGGCACGCGAGGACCTCGAGATCGCACGCCAGGTGAGGGCTGTGCTCGATGCGGCGTGAAGTCATCGTGCAAGCTCGGCCGGCACGGTAGGCCCTGAGTTGAGTAGTTAGCCGCACCGGTAGGTCGGCTGGGTGCGGATGACCCGATCGTTGCTGTCAGCGAGCATCGTGGTGTCATCTGCAAACAAACGAGGAGGGTCGGAATGTCTGCCACAACTATCCAAGCTCGACCGCGGACGGGCACTCGTCCGGCGCTCGCCGACGTCGCGAAGGTCGCGACGTACGCAACGACGCTGGCAGGCATCTACCTGTCAGTGGGCTTTCTCTTCTATTACGCGGCGCACGAGAAGCTGATCAGTGACAGCGGCACGATGCCCGCGCCGCTGCAGAAGCTGTTCGCGGGTTCGTTCTTCGCGAGCGTGCCTGGCGACAACGCCGCCTGGGTGCTGCTCGGGCTGCTGGAGGCGTCGATCGTCGTGCTGCTCGCCGTCAGCCTTCTGCGTGGCGAGTTCCTGCCACAGCGGCGCAAGCCGATCCTGATGGCGGGCCTCGGGGTCTCGCTGCTGGCGTTCGGAGTGATGGGGCTCGCCAATGACATGATCGGCAACACGGCGACGGTGATCGAGCTGTTCACCTACTTCGGCGTCACTGCCGTTGTGATGTTCCTCGTCAGGCAGATGGCGCCCTACCGCCCGATGGGCTGGCTGGCGGGCACGCACGACGAGTAGGCCGCAGACGTGAGTGGTGCGGGTCGCTCGAAGCTGGGAGTGCGCTTCGAGCGGCCCGCGTCGGCGTCTCAGGCCGCGCTGTCGGGGGTGAGAGACTCGGGCGCCACGAGGCGCTCGATCCCGAGGGTGCAGATCACGAGGCTCACCAGCGCTGCGGCGATGATTGCGGTGGCGACGGGTCTTGAGAGCACATGCTCGGCCAGTCCGAGCGTGGCGATCGCAGCAGGTACGCCCAGCTGCGCGGTCGCGACCAGCCCGCCGGCCAGCGGCCGACGCACGATGGCTGAGGCCAGCACGTGGATGATGAGGTTGAGCGCGGCCAGGACGAAGGCGAGGGCGAGCAGCGAGGGGTGGTTCACCAGCCCGGCGAGGTCGAGCTGAGCGCCGAGCACGACGAAGTACAGGGGGATGAAGAACCCCTCGGCCACGCCTCGCATCTGCGTGGAGAGGCGTTTCGGGCCGCCGATCAGCGCGACCATCAGACCGGCGCCGAAGCCGGCTATCAGGATGCTCGTGCCGCCCTTCTGCGCGATCCAGGCGAGCAGGAACAGCACGAGCAGCGACAGACGCAGGTCAAGCGCCCAGCGGCGCTGCTTGGAGAGGGCGCGCAGGCGGTGAACCCAGCCACGAGCTGCAAGTGTGCGCGCGATCCCGAAGATGACGATCACGGCGGCGGCGACGAGCACGCCTCCGAGTGCAGCGTGAGCGACGCGGCCGGGCTGTAGCACGATCGGGACGGAGAGGATCGTGATCAGGTCGGCGATCGTGACCTGCGCCATCACGCTCATCACCTCGGGCGCATCGATGCGTGTCTCTTGTAGAGCTGGGAGCAGCACGGCGGCGGATCCGGAGGCGAGCAGCACGACGTAGACCGCGGCGTGGCCGGTGCCCGCGATGCGCGCTGCGAGCAGACCTGCGGGGATGGCGAGGATGCAGACGATGCCTGCGAGCAGCCCGCCGCTCCTGAGCGCGGCGGTCAGTCGTTTCTCGCGTAGCGGCAGGTGCATGCCGACGGTCAGCATCAGCATCGCGAAGCCAATTTCTGCTAGGAACGAGATCGAGTTGTTCGCTGGGTTCACGGCATCGAGCACCGTCGGCCCGACGAGGATGCCGGCGAGGATCTCGCCGATCACGACGGGCACGAAGCGGTGTCCTGCGATCCCGAGCAGCGGGCCACCGAGCCCGGCGAGCACGATCACTACGAGTGTCCCGAAGCTCACTAACACACTCTTCCAGCTAGCTGGTTTGGGTGTTCAGGCGGCTGCGCGGACCGGTGTATGGTCGACGCTGCTGGAGAGGGCTCCGCTGCGCAACCGCAGCACGCGGTCGAAACCGTCGAGCGCGGTGGTGTCGTGGGTGATCACCAGCACCCCACGACCTTCGCAACTCTGCAGCAGCCTGCTCATCACGCGGCGCGCGAGTGCGGGGTCGAGGTGCGCTGTGGGCTCGTCGAGGATCAGGAAGCGGGAGTTGGAGAGCAGGGCGCGGGCGAGCGCGATGCGTCTGCGCTGCCCGCCGGATGCGAGCTCCCCGTTCTGGCCCATGAGTGTGTCCAGGCCGCCTGGCTGGCCGGTGGCCCAGTCCTCCAGCTCGACGACGGCGAGCGCTTGCAGGAGTTCCTGGTCGGTGGCGTCGCGGCGGGCGATGAGGAGGTTCTCGCGGATCGTGGTGTTGAATACGTGGCAGTCCTGGGCGCAGAGCACGACGACGGCGCGGAGCTGGCGCTGGGTGAGCTCGCGCAAGTCGATCCCGTCGAGCGTGAGCCGCCCGTGTGTCGGGTCGTTGAAGCGGACGAGCAGCTCTGCCAGCGTGCTCTTGCCGATGCCGCTCGGGCCGATGAGGGCGATGTGCTCGCCGGTCGCTATGCGTAGCTCGAGGCCGTCGAGCACCATGTGCTCCTCGCCGCCGTATCGGAAGCTGATGTGCTCGGCGTGCAGGCCCCCGGCGCCTGTGAGCTCACCGGGAGAGATCGGGTCGCTGACGGCCGGTGGCTGTTCTTCGATTCGCTGTAGGCGCAAGGCCGCGGTCGCGCACAGACGGAGGCTGCGGGCGGCGGCGGAGAGCGGCAGGATGCTGTCGTAGGCGGCGAGCAGCAGGAACACGAGCGCCGCGAGCAGCACGCCGCTGAGGACACCCGAATGCACAGCCGGGATGGCGATGATGAGCAGCGTGAGGACGCCCGCGCCGGCAAGGACGCCGCCGGCGGTGGTTGCGGCGGAGGAGGCGAGGGCGTCACTGCGCGCGATCCGCGCGAGGCGATCGTCGCTCTCAGCGAGACGCTCGGAGTGAATGTGTGACTGGCCGGCGAGGGCGAGCTCGCTTGCTCCGTCGATGCCCTCGATCAGCTCGCTGGTCAGCCTGGCGCGTGCGGGAGCCTGACGGCGCGCCGACCGTGAGGCGGCGGTGGCGCTCAGCCACGGCAGCAGCAGGATCGCGAGGGTCAGTGAGAGGAAGACGGTCAGCCCGGCGGAGGGCAGCATCAGCCAGGCGGCGAGGGTCGCCGCGATCAGCACGAGCAGCGAGACGAGTCCTGGGATCACCACGCGCAGGTAGAGGTCCTTGAGCGTGTCGACGTCGGCGACGAAGCGGCTGAGCAGGTCGCCGCTGCGGTTCGCCAGGCCACCTGGGACGAGCGGTACGAGGTTGCGGTAGAAGCGTTGGCGTAGCCGTGCGAGCTGGCGCAGGGCGAGGTCGTGGGAGGCGAGGCGTTCGCTGTAGCGCATGACGGCGCGGGTGAGCCCGAAGGCGCGCACGGCGACGATCGCGACCATCAGCATCAGGATCGGTGGGCGCTCGGCGGCGCGTGAGATGAGATAGCCGGAGGTCGCGAGCAGGCCGATCGCCGCGAGCGCTGCGCCGGTCGCGAGCGCGACCGAGAGCCAGAGCCGGCGCAGCTCGCCCGGCCCTGGCCGGGCGAGGTTCAGCAGCGCCGGTTTGTGCTGTTGGCTCATGCGGCCACGAGGCCGGTCGCGGCTCGCGTGTCGGGGAGCGGCTTCTCGACGTGGCCATCGTGGATGACATGGATATGGTCGGCGAGCTCGGTGAGGAGCGGGTGGTGGACGATAAGCAGCGTGGTTCGCTGGTTGGAGAGCTGGCGGATCGTCTCGCTGATGGTCTGCGCGCTTTCGTCGTCGAGGTGAGCGGTCGGCTCGTCCAGTAGCAGCAGTGGCCGGTCGGCGAGGAAGGCTCGTGCGAGCGCGATCCGCTGGGCCTGTCCGGCTGAGAGTCGTCTGGCGCCCTCCCCCACCTCGGTCTCGAAGCCCTGCGGCAGGCGGTGGACGAACTCTGCGGCGCCAGCAGCATGCGCGGCCCGGCGTATCTGCGCCGGGGTGGCGTCGGCCCGGCAGAGCGCGATGTTCTGCGCGATCGTCCCGGTGAAGATCGTGGGGCGCTGTGGCACCCATGCGATCTGCGCTCGCCAACCTTCTGGGTCGAGGTCGCGCAGGTCGACGCCGGCGCAGGTGATGCGTCCCTCGGTCGGGTCGGCAAGGCGCATCAGCAGTCGTGCGATCGTGCTCTTGCCTGCTCCGCTCTCTCCGAGCAGCGCGGTGATCTGGCCGGGCTCGAGCTCGAGCCCGATGTCGCTCAATACGCTTGCGTCCCGCTGCGGGTATTGGTAGCTGACGCCGTGGAAGCAGACCCCGGAGCGTGCCGGGTCCGGTGGCGCGTACTCGACGCTCGGGCGGGCGATCGTGGGTGACTCGTCGAGTGCTTGGAAGATCCGCTCGTAGGCGGTCGTGGCGTCGGTGCTGGCATGGAACTGCTGGCCGACCTGGCGCAGCGGCCCGTACATCTCCGGTGCGAGCAGCAGCACCGTCAGCCCGGCCTGCAGGCTGAGCGTGCCGGAGACGAGCTGCACGCCGATCGTGGCGGCGACGAGCGCGGTGCCGATCATCGCGCACAGCTCGAGCACGAACGCGGAGAGGAACGCGGCGCGCAGCGTCGCCATCGTCTCGGAGCGGTAGCGCTCGCCGACATCGGCGAGCGTCTGCTCCTGCGCGTCCTCGCGCCCGTAGGCGCGCAGCGTGGCGAGGCCCTGCACGACGTCGAGGAAGTGCGCGCCCAGCAGCGCCAACGCGCGCCAGCGCCGCTCCGCCTGGGCGCGAGCGCCCTTGCCGATCAGAACCATGAACAGGATCAGCAGCGGCACTGTGAGAGCGAGGATGGCGGCGGTGATCGGGTCGAGCGTGATCACCCAGGCGATCACCGCGATCGGCACGACGGTTGCGAGTACGAGCTGCGGCAGGTAGCCGGCGAAGTACGCCTCGAGCGCGTCGACTCCCTGCACGGCGGTGCTGGCGAGCTCGCCCGTCCGGCTTGCCTGTGGCCGGCACTCGGGGTTCTCGAGCAGCAGCCGGCGCACGAGGCGCCCGCGCAGCTCTGACATGACGCGCACGGCACCCCAGCGGCCTGACAGCTCGAAGCCGCCGCCCAGCAGCGCCCGTATGAGCAGCACCGCGGCGAGCGCGACCAGCTCGCTTTTCAGCGACGCGAGTGTGGCGTGGCGCATCGCGGCGCGGTCGATGATGTAGGCCAGCAGCGCGGCCTGCGCGACGATCACCGCAGCAGAGGCCACACCGAGTCCGCCGGCGATCAGGAGATGGGTTCGCGCGATCCGGCTCTCGCGGATCAGCCGCCGGTCGACTGGCGCGGCCATGCTCAGGCTACGGGTTGCGCCGGGTCTGGGGCGCCCAATGAGGTGGGCGGCGGCTCCTCGTTGGCGCTTGCGTTTCTCCCGTTGAGGCTCGCGAGCACGTTGATCGGTGTCGGGTTGCCCTCGAAGTCATCGCGTCCGAGGCGGTGGCGAAAGACCCAGTAGGTCCAGCCCTGGTAGGCGAGGACGATCGGCACGAAGATTGCGGCTACGACGGTCATCACTGTCTGGCTGTAGTGACTGGCGGAGGCTGCGGCGAGCGTGAGGTCGTATGCGTGTGCGGTGCTCGAGGGCAGCGCATCCGGGTAGAGCCCGACGAACAGGCTGGTGAACAGCAGCGCGATCGCGCCGGCGCTGAGCGTGAAGGCCCAGCCGTCGCGGTGGCGGCGAACAAGCATGGGAACTGCGGCCGCGAGGCCGAACGCGCCGGCGGCGATGACCTCGGCCGCGACCTTGACTCCACCGGCGTCCTGGTTGAACGCGGTCCAGAGCAGGAATGCGCCCATCAGCGCGACGGTCGCAAGCGATGCACGCGAGGCGACTGTGCGTGCACGGGCGACCATCTCGCCACTGGTGCGCAGCGACAGGAAGATCGCGCCGTGGGCGAGGAACAGCGAGAGGGTGACGAGTCCGCCGAGCAGCGCGTAGGGGTGCAGCAGATCGAACAGCGAGGCGGTGACGTTGTGCTTGGCGTTCATGGGTACGCCCTGGACGATGTTCGCCCAGCCGACGCCCCACAGCAGCGCGGCGAGGAAGCTGCCGATCACCGCTGTCCACTCCCAGGTGGCGCGCCAGCGCGGCGAGTCCTCCTTGCCCCAGAACTCGAACGACACGCCGCGGATGATCAGTGCGGCGAGGATCAGGAACAGCGCCAGGTAGAAGCCGGAGAACATGCTCGCGTACCAGCCGGGGAACGCCGCGAACGTCGCGCCGCCGGCGGTCAGCAGCCACACCTCGTTGCCGTCCCACACCGGCCCGATGGTGTGGATGATCATGCG
The DNA here is from genome assembly GCA_963826985.1 of uncultured Solirubrobacteraceae bacterium. GTDB lineage: Bacteria > Actinomycetota > Thermoleophilia > Solirubrobacterales > Solirubrobacteraceae > Palsa-744. The sequence goes on along the minus strand of CAWGYW010000002.1, from coordinate 209,623 downwards.
CTTGTCGGTCTCGTCGCGCCCGAGCGCCCGGATCAGCATGCCGACGCCGAAGTCGAAGCCCTCGAGCACGAAGTAGCCGATCCACAGCACGCCGATCAGCACGAACCAGAGCGTCTGCAGGAAGTTTGGATCGCGCACGGTCACGTCCCTTTCAGTAGGCGAGGATCAGGTCGGGGCGGGCCGGCGCGCCGGGAGTATCGTCGGGGCGGTCGCTCGGGTCGGCTTCGGGGCCGTGGGCGATCTCGCGCAGGAACAGTTTCCCGCCGACCACCAGCAGCACGCCGTAGAGCAGCGTGTAGCCGACGATCGTGATGATGATCGAGCCCGAGCCGACCAGCGGCGAGCGTGCTTCGCTGGTCTTCAAGAGACCGTAGACGACCCATGGCTGACGGCCCATCTCGGTGAAGATCCAGCCTGTGAGGTTCGCGATCACGGGCAGCGCCGCGCCGCCGACGCACAGCCAGAGGAAGCGGCGCGAGCGCTCCAGGGCTTTGCGGCGGATCAGCAGCAGCCCGATCAGCGGGATCAGCAGCAGCAGCATCCCGATGCCCGCCATCAGACGGAACGTCCAGTAGGTGACGCCGAGGATCGGCACGTAGTCGCCGGGTCCGTATTTCTTGACGTCTTCGGCCTGCAGCTGGTTGACGCCCTTGACTTCGCCGTTCCAGGAGAACGTGCCGATGATCGACAGCAGGTGCGGGATGCGGATGTCGGTGTTCAGCCGCTTGGGGAAGTGCTCGAACGGGCCGACGGCGAAGATCGACAGGCTCGCGCCCTTCGTGGTCTTGTAGAGCGCCTCGGCGGCGGCCATCTTCATCGGCTGCTGTTTCTCCATCAGCATCCCCTGGGTGTGCCCGAACGCGCCCGTCAGGATGGCGGCGGCGAGCGCGAGTGGCAGCACCTTGCGGATCGAGCGTGAGTAGACCTCGGTGTTGCGTTTGCGTAGCAGCCCGTAAGCGGAGATGCTCAGCACTAGGAAGCCGCCGGTGCAGAGGGCAGCGAAGATCGTGTGCGGGAACGCCAGCAGCAGCGTGGAGTTGGTGAGCACCGCGAAGATGTTCTTCAGTTCGGCCTTGTGCGTCGTGTGGTTGATCACGTAGCCGACGGGGTGCTGCATCCAGGAGTTGGCGGCGAGGATGAAGTAGGCCGAGAGGACAGTCCCGAACGCCAGCAGCCACGCGGTCGCGAGATGCACGCGCGGTGAGAGCTTGCCCCAGCCGAAGATCCACAGGCCGAGGAACGTGGACTCCAGGAAGAAAGCGGCGAGGCCCTCCATCGCCAGCGGCGCGCCGAAGATGTCACCTACATACCGGGAGTATTCAGACCAGTTCATCCCGAACTGGAACTCCTGCACGATGCCGGTGACGACCCCGATGGCGATCGAGATCAGCATGAACTTCCCCCAGAAGCGAGTCATCCGCAGATAGACCTCGTCTTTGGAGCGATACCAGCGCGTCTGGCAGTAGGCGACCCACACCGCGAGACCGATCGACATCGGCACGAAGATGAAGTGAAAGACGGTGGTGATCCCGAATTGCAGCCGGGCGAGTTCGAGCGTGTTCACAGACGCAAAGCTAAGGGCCGCGTCCGGCTTGTTTATCCGTGCGTTTCGCTCTCACTTCGGCGGGAAACTACCGACGGTGCCGCAGACGCCGTCAGGCAGGCGTGAGGACCGGTGCGCGGCGACGCACCAGCCAGCGACGCAGCTCGTCCGCGCCCCATACGATGAATGGGTAGGGCAGCAGCAGGATTAGGTCTCGCAGCGGCAGGTCGGCCGTCCCGAACAGCGATTGCAGCGGCGGCAGGTAGATGAACAGGGCGGCGAGCGCCAGCTCGCCGGCGATGCCGCCGAGCAGGTAGGGGTTGCTGAAGACGCCGATCGAGCGCAGCGAGGCCCTTCTCGTGCGGACCGCGAACGCGGTGCCGATCTGTCCGGCGATCATTCCCGCGAAGGTCATCGTCGTCGCCTCCAGGTAGGCGCGGTGGAGTGGGCGCCCGGCGCCAACCGGGTCGCCTGGGTGCCAGCCGGCGCGGTGCAGCACGTAGAAGAAGCCGCCGAGCGAGAGCGCGGAGACCATCACGCCGAGGAACAGCCAGGCACGCACCAGCATCGGGCCTTGGATCACGCCCTCAGTCTGGGGGCGTGGCGGGCGCTGCATGCTGCCGGGCTCGATCGGGTCGCGCCCGAGTGCCAGCGAGGGCAGCGTCTCGGTGCCGACGTCGAAGGCGAGGATCAGCATGACTGTGAGGGGAAGCGGGATCGTCCCGCCGGCGAGCGCGAACAGCAAGAACGGAATCACCTCGGGGGTGGCGTGAGCGAAGATGTACTGGATGAACTTGCGGACGTTGTCGTAGACCTGCCGGCCGGCCTCGATCGCGACGACGATCGTCGCGAAGTTGTCGTCGGTCAGGACCATCGTCGATGCCTCCCTGGCGACGTCGGTCCCGGAGCGGCCCATCGCCACACCGATGTCGGCGGTGCGTAGAGCGGGGGCGTCGTTGACGCCGTCGCCGGTCATCGCGACGACGTGCCCTTCGCTGCGTAGCGCCTCGGCGATCTGGAGCTTCGTCTCGGGCGAGGCGCGGGCGAAGATCGCCTCACGGCCGGTTGCGAGGATCTCGCGGACCTCCTGCTCGTGGCGATGGTCGAAGGGCTGTGCGTTGACGATGAGCGGGTCCTTCCCACCGATGCCGACCTGCCCGGCGATCGCCGCTGCGGTGAGCGGATGGTCGCCGGTGATCACGATGATGCGAATGCCGGCGGCGTGGCAGCGGTCGACGGCGTCGGCGACCGCGGCGCGGGGCGGGTCCTGCATCGTGACCAGCCCGAGAAAGCAGAGCCCTGACTCGGCGTCATCGCGCTCGGGAGGCTGCGCGGCGGAGGGTGTCGCCTTGCGTGCGAGCGCGAGCACGCGCAGACCTTGCCTGGCGAACCCCTCGACCGCCGTGGTCACGCGCTCACGGTCAGCCTGCGCCAATGTGCCTTCCTCACCGTCTGTGAGCACTGCTGTGCTGCAGCGAGGCAGTACCGCCTCGGGGGCGCCCTTCGTGGCCAGCCAGTCGTGGCCTTCGCAGGAGTCCAGCGTCGACATCAGCTTGCGTTGCGGGTCGAAGTTGTATTGATGGCGACGCGCGTGCTCGCGAGCTGCGGAGTCGAAGGGGACGCCGAGGGCTTGGGCCGTCTGCAGAAGTGCCACCTCCGTCGGGTCGCCGGTGTTCTGCCCGTCGGGTTGCAGGTGGGCGTTGTTGCACGCACTCGCGACCTGTGCGAGAGAAGCAAGCGCGTCGTGGTCGGCCCTTGAGTGCTCGGCGTCGAGGGGGACTTCGCCTTTGAGCGTCCACACGGCGATCGGGCTCATGCGGTTTTCAGTAAGCGTGCCGGTCTTGTCTGTGCAGATCACGTCGGTCGAGCCGAGCGTCTCGACCGCACTGAGGCGCTTGACCAGCGCGCCACGTCGTGCGAGCAGGCGCACGGCGACCGCAAGCGCGAGGGTGATTACGGGGAGCAGGCCCTCGGGCACGTTGCCGGCGAGCAGACCGACCGCGAAGACGATGCTGTTCTTCAGCGACAGTCCGGCGCCGAAGATCGCGACCGGTACGAAGGCGACAGCCATCGCGATCGCGATCGCGGCGATCAGCCAGGCGACTTTGCGCACCTGTGTTTCGAGCGGGCTTGGCTCCTCCTTGACGCGCTCGGACAGCGCGGCGATGCGACCTAGCTCGGTGCGCATCCCGGTCGCGAACACAACGCCGCGTGCCTCTCCGCCGGTGGCGCTGGTCCCGCTGAACAGGAGGTCCTGCGCGGCGATCCGTGCGACGCTCGGGTCGATCAGGTCGGCTGAGCGCAGTGCCGGCGCGGACTCACCGTTGAGCGTTGACAGATCGACCTCGACGGCCCCGGAGATCATCCGCATGTCGGCGGCGATGCGGTCGCCCTCCTCGACGAGGACGACGTCTCCAGGGACGAGCTGGACCGCGACGATCTCCTGTGAGGTGCCGTCGCGGAGCACTCGCACCTTCTGGGGCAGGAACTGCGCCAGGGCCTCGACTGCCCGCTCGGCCTGCATCTCCTGGATCAGGGCGAATACCGCGTTCAGCGCGATCACCAGTAGCACCGCGATCGCCACGGTCTCGCTGCCAACGGCGAACGACAGGGCCGCTGCAAGCCACAGCAGCAGCGCGAGCGGATGCGTCAGTTGGCGGGCCAGCTCTGCGGGCCATTTCATCCCGCCGCGCCGGTGCAGCTCGTTGGGCCCGTATTGCAGCAGCCGTCGTTTCGCCTCGGGGGTGGAGAGCCCTCGCGGCGAGCTGCGCAGATTGCGCATCAGCAGTTCGATCTGCTCGGTCGGCTCGATCGCTGAGGCGTCGTCGGGGATCGCGGGCGCGTTGGTTTGCTCAACGATCGATGCCATCACCTGCACGCTAAGCGGGCGCGGGCGCGGCGTCATCGGGCGTGAGCCACGAACCCGGTGGGTAGAAAACCCTGACCTGCTTCGGCTCCGTGGTGACTACTGACGCGAGCGCGCTGCTATTGCGGATGGCGAGCCGTCTCGGGCATGGGATGTTGGACTCCCCTACCAGAGGAGCCCCTGATGAAGGCCGCGATCGTTCACAGCTTCGACCAGCCGCTCGCCCTGGAGGACGTGCCGATCCCCACGGCAGGCGCCGAGCAGGTGCTCGTGCGCATCGAGGCGTGCGGGCTCTGTCACACAGATATTCACGCGGCGCGCGGCGAGTGGCCGGTTAAGCCAGTCCCGCCGTTTATCCCCGGTCATGAGGGTGTCGGCATCATCGAGCGCGTCGGCTCCGGCAACGCGCATGGCCTGCAGGAGGGCATGCGAGTCGCGCTGCCGTGGCTCGGCTACGCGTGCGGCGACTGCCGCTACTGCAACTCGGGCACAGAGACGCTCTGCGAATTGCAGATCAACACCGGCTATGGGATGAACGGCGGTTTCGCGGAGTACGCGATCGGCTACGCCCGCCATGTCGTGCGTGTCCCGGACGACGTCGACCCGCTCGACGCTGCCCCATTGACTTGCGCGGGCGTCACGACCTACAAGGCGGTCAAGGTCTCAGGCGCCTCCTCGGCCGGTCTTGTCGCGGTATTCGGCGCCGGCGGCCTCGGGCACCTCGCGATCCAGTACGCCCGCGTGACGGGCGCCGCGGTGGTCGCCGTGGACATCAACGAGGAGCGGCTGAACACGGCCCGCGAGCTTGGTGCGGAGCATGTCGTGCACGTCGGTGAACAGGATCCGATCGCGGCGATCCAAGCGCTGGGCGGCGCGGACCAGGCGATTTCCACGGCGGTGAGTCCCTCCGCCTTCGAGCAGGCGCTCGGATCACTCGCTCGCGGCGGCACGCTGGTCTGCGTCGGCTTGCCCGCCGAGAACGAGATGCGCCTGCCGATCTTCCAGACCGTCCTCGGCGGCCTGACGGTCAAGGGCTCGATCGTGGGCACCCACCACGACCTCGAGGAGGTCTTCGAGCTTCACCGCCGCGGTCGCACACAGGTTGAGCGCGTCGAGCGCGAGCTCGACGACGTCAACGAGGCAATCGCACAGGTGCTCGACGGCAGCGCGCCTGCCCCGCGGATGGTGTTCCGCATGCCCGAGGTGCCGAGCGCCGGTGCCTCGCGTCTCAGCGTCGCGGCGAGCGCGTGACGCGCGAAGCCGGCTGATCAATCCAGATCCCCCACTCACTACCGAGAAGGAGCAATTCACATGGCAATCGCAGTCGACATCCCCACGGTCTTCGCAGCGCCCGGCCAGCCCGGCAGCGTCGTCGAGCTCAAGGAGCGCTATGAGAACTTCATCGGTGGTGAGTGGGTGCCGCCCAGCGCCGGCGCCTACCGCGCGAACCTCTCCCCCGCGACGGCCGAGACGTTCTGCGAGGTGGCGGACTCCACTCCGGCGGATGTCGAGCTCGCGCTCGACGCCGCACACGCCGCCAAGGACGAGTGGGGCCGGCGCTCGCCCGCGGAACGCGCGGCGGTGCTCGATGCGATCGCGGATGCGATGCAGGAGAACCTGGAGATGCTCGCGATCGCCGAGAGCTGGGAGAACGGCAAGCCGGTGCGCGAGACGCTCGCAGCGGACCTGCCGCTGGCGATCGATCACTTCCGCTACTTCGCCGGGGCTGTCAGGGCGGAGGAGGGCTCGATCTCGGAGATCGACGAGAAGACCTACGCCTACCACTTCCGTGAGCCGCTCGGCGTTGTCGGGCAGATCATCCCGTTCAACTTCCCGCTGCTGATGGCCGCGTGGAAGCTCGCGCCGGCGCTCGCGGGCGGGAACTGCTCGGTGATCAAGCCGGCCAGCCCGACCCCGTGGTCGTTGCTGAAGCTGATCGAGGTGATCGAGGACGTCGTCCCGGCTGGCGTGATCAACGTCGTCAACGGCTCTGGCGCCGAGGTCGGCCGGGCGCTCGGCTCCAGCAAGCGGATCGCGAAGATCGGTTTCACCGGCGAGACCGTCACCGGACGGCTGATCATGGGGTATGCGGCACAGAACCTGATCCCCTCGACGACGGAGCTGGGCGGCAAGTCGCCGAACATCTTCTTCGCCGACATCCTCGATGCTGACGACGCGTTGCTGGACAGGGCGATCGAGGGCCTGGTCCTGTATGCGTTCAACAAGGGCGAGGTGTGTACCTGCCCGTCGCGGGCGTTGATCCAGGAGTCGATCTACGAGCCGTTCATGGCGCGTTGCCTGGAGCGCATCCGTGCGATCCGCCAGGGCAACCCGCTTGACCCGGCTACGCAGATCGGCCCACAGGTCTCAAAGGCGCAGCTGGAGAAGATCGAGAGCTACGTGCAGATCGGCCTGGAAGAGGGCGCCGAGCTGTTGATCGGCGGGCAGCGCGCGACGATGGAGGGTGAGCTGGAGGGCGGCTACTTCTTCGAGCCGACCGTCTTCAAGGGCACCAACGACATGCGGATCTTCCAGGAGGAGATCTTCGGCCCGGTGCTCGCGGTGACGACGTTCAAGGACGAGGCGGAGGCGTTGGCGATCGCCAACGACACGATGTATGGCCTCGGTGCGGGCGTGTGGACCCGCGATGGCAGCCGCGCGTTTCGGATGGGCCGCGCGATCCAGGCGGGACGGGTGTGGACGAACTGTTACCACCTCTACCCCGCCGGCGCTGCGTTCGGCGGCTACAAGTCCTCGGGCGTCGGGCGTGAGAATCACCGCATGATGCTCGACCACTACACGCAGACGAAGTGCCTGCTGGTCAGTTATGACCCCGAGCCGCTTGGGTTCTTCTAGGCCCGTGGGATCTGACGGTGAGGGACGGGTCAGCGCGACGCCGCCGGTGCTCGATGTTCTCGAGCGTCTGGCGGCGCGCTACGGGCCGCTGGTGATCCACCAGTCCGGCGGCTGTTGTGATGGGAGCTCACCGATCTGTCTGCCGGTGCGCGAGCTGCCGCCCGCGCCGGGGGATGTTCTGCTCGGCACCGTCGGCGAGACTCCTGTCTATATCGACGGTGATCAGGATCGGCGCTGGGGAGAGCCTGCATTGGTCATCGACGTCGCTGCCGGCCCAGCGATGGGCTTTTCGCTTGAGGGCGCGCTGGGCATGCACCTCGTTGCGATGTCAGGCGAGTGTCGATAGGAGCTTGAGCTCGTCCATCAGCAGCCGCGGCAACAGGAAGTGCTCGCGCACATGCTCGCGGCCACTGCGGCCTAGCTCCTCGGCTGCGGAGGTGTCCTGCAGAAGGTTGAGCATCGCGGTGGCGCATTCCTCGACGGAGTCGACCATCGCACCGCCGACGCCGGGCGGCATCTGTAGCGGGATGCCGCCGGCGCGGCCGGCGACGACGGGGGTGCCCTTCCACAGCGCCTCTGAGACGACGAGCCCGAAGCCCTCACGGATCGACTTCTGCACGATCACCTCGGAGAGCCGTTGGAAGGCGTTGACCTCGACATTGCCGACACCGGTGAGGTTGGTGTAGAGGTGGATCAGCGCGTCATCGGCGGCGTGCTCGGCGACCTGGCCGTAGACCTCCCAGCCCTCGGGGTCATCGAGTGCCATCGAGCCGACGAGTGCGAGCTGCAGCTCGGGAATCTCCTCACGCGCGAGGCGATACGCTGCGAGCACGCCGAGCGGGTCCTTCCAGGCGTCAAAGCGCGAGACCTGCGTGACGAGGCGCCCGGGGAGCTCCACTCCGATCCAGTCGAGGATCTGGCGCGCGGTGTCGAGGTCGAGCTCGAGGTTCTTCGGGCTCAGCGGGTCGATCGCGGGGGCGATCACCTCCACACGCCGCACTGGAAAATCGGGCGGCACGAACTGCGGCATCGTGAACACGGCGGCGTCGAAGTCTGCGAGATAGGGACGCAGGAACGCCCAGGTCTCGGGGTTGGGCTCGGAGGTGTCGATGTGACAGCGCCACACCCAGCGCGCGTCTCCCTTGCCGTGGATGGCGAGCAGCGCGGCGGGCTGCGGGTCGTGCACGATCACGAAGTCGTATCCGTCGTCGAGTGCGGCGGCGTTCTCACGTGCGCAGTCCAGGTAGACCGCTCGGTCGGCGGCGCTCAGGGGCTTGTTCGCGCCCTGTAGCCCGTTGTGCAGCGCCTTGGTGGCACTGAAGAACTCGGGGCTGCCGGAGATCACCTCCCAGTCGACGTCGAGGCCGAGGTCGCGCAGCAGCGGCACCGCTGAGCGCAGCAGCTCTGAGACGCCGCCGCCGTAGGCGGTTGCGTTGACTTGCAGTATGCGTGCGCCGTGTAGCGCACGGGCGTGCTCGTGGAGCTCTTCGAGGATGTGCTCGGGCACGATCCCGCTGTAGGAGTCGAGCGACCAGCGCCCAACTGTCACCTTCTGCAACACGGGCTCGCGTTCCTCACTGTCCGATTAGGTCGCGCCGTTGGAAGGCCCATGTCGCCGCGAGGGCACTGCTCATCGCGACTGCCAGCATGACGAGCGCGGCGGCGACGCGAAAGGGCTGGGTCGGCACGAGCCCTATGTGCGCGAACGGTGTCGCTTCCACGAGCCATTTCGGCACGCTCAGCAGTGAGCCGAACAGCTCCCAGAGGAACGCGATCGTGACGAGGCCGTAGGCGAGCCCGGCGCTTGCGCGGGGGAGGATCGCGTAGGCGAGTGCGGCGATGCCGAGGAACATCAGCGCGACGGGAAGACAGTTTGCGCCAGCTTCGAGCATCCCCATGAGGGAGATGCTGACGCCGCCGGACTCGGCACCTGCCCAGGTGAGCAGGCCGGCCGTCAGCGAGAGCGCGGTGGCGCCGGCGGCCGCGAGCAGGAGCCTGCCGCCGAGCCATCTGCGGCGGCTGACGGGGAGCGAGAGCAGCGTCTCGAGTCGCTCGTCGGCTTCCTCGTGGCGTGCGGCGCCGATCTGCGCGCACATGAACAGGCTGACGGCCAGGACGAAGAAGATGAACACGAATGCGAGGTATCCGGTGGGCGTCGCGATCGAGCCGGTGCCGAGCTTTGAGACCTCGTGTCGCAAGCTGTTGGAGATTCCCGCGGTGGATGTGCTCTTCGCGATCACGCCGATGATGTAGGCAAACGCGCCGATGCTCGCGAGCCATACCGTCACGCTGGCCCGCTCTGAGCGCAGCGCCTGCGCGAGCGGCGAGGACAGCAGATCTAGACGTGGCTCGTTGCTGTCACGGGCCGGGAGCACGCCGGTGCCGATGTCCCGGCCGGCGGCGATCCGGACGGCGAGCGCGAGCAGCGCCACCGTTGCCACGGCGGGGAGCAAAAGGACGATCGGCCGGGCACCGGTGAACGGGCGGACTTCCTCAGCCCACCCGAGCGGCGTCGTCCACCGTAGCCAGCTGGCGCTCGCGGAGGTGTCGGCGATGACTCGTAGCGCCAGGAACAGGCCGACTGCCGCGCCGCCGAGCTCGAGCGCCATTCTGCGTGTCGAGGCGAGCTGGCTGGTGAGCGCGCCCACGCCCACGAACACGGGCACGATCGAGGCCGTCGCGAGCGTCGAGCTCGGCTGACCCGCCGACTGGCAGGCCGGATAGGACGAGGCCGGCGAACTCCGCCAGCCCGAGGATGAAGACGCCCGCCGCGATCGCCGCGATCGCAGCGAGATACGTGGTCCGCCGTCCGACTGGACCGGCGAGCACCAGCTCCATCCGGCCGGTGTCCTCCTCGGTCCGCAGCGCACGGACCGCGGCGAGCAGCCCGAAGATCGAGGCGAAGATCGCGAGCGTCCCGCCGACCCGCCAGGCCGTGTAGCCGGAGACGGTGAGCAGGTCGTGAGGGACACCGTAGAAGAGGCGGATCGCCTTGTTGTCGGCGAAGCTGCGGGCGAACGCGACCCGGCCGATAGCGTCGGGTAGGCGTCGCGGTAGCCGACCGGCTGGATGTAGGCGATGATGGCGAACAGGTACGCGAAGGAGATCGTGCGGACTCGCGCGTCACGGAACGCCCGCCGGCCAACGCTCGCGCCGCGGTCAGGCCCACCCCGGTCCTCACGGCCGGGGCGCTGGGCGCCACGGCCGTCCCGCTAGTGGCCGCCATGGCCGTGCGGAGCCGTCGTAGTGGTGCAGGAATATCTCCTCGAGTGAGGGCTCGCGGCTGGTCAGTGTCTTGATCGAGCTCTCACCGGCCCCGGCGAGCGCGGCGATCAGCGGGCCGACGCCGCCTGAGACCTCGAATCGCAGCGCATTCGGACCGGCGGCCTGTACGTGGACTCCGGCCAGCGCGGGCAGCTCCGGCGCGTGGCCCGTGAACGTGACGTCGACGGTCTGCGCCGCGAGGTGGCGCAGCTCTGCGAGTGTTCCCTCGTCGACGAGCTTTCCGTCTCTGAGGATCCCGACACGGTCGCAGAGCGCCTCCACCTCGCTGAGGATGTGGGAGGAGAGGAAGATCGCTTGGCCGCGCTGCTTGGCTTCCATCACCGTCTCGCGGAAGGCGACCTCCATCAGCGGGTCGAGTCCCGCCGTGGGCTCGTCCAGCAGCAGTAGATCGGCGCGGCATGCGAACGCGGCGATCAGCTGTACCTTCTGGCGGTTGCCCTTCGAGAGCGCCCTGACCTTCTTGTCGACGTCCAGCTGGAAGCGCTCGATCAGCACGTCGCGGTAGGCGACATCGGTCCCGTCGCGCAGACGGGCGAGGAACTCGAAGGTCTCCGCGCTCGTCAACGAGGGCCACAGAAACGGCTCGCCGGCGACGTAGGCCACGCGTCTGTGGGCGATGACCGGTTCTCTCCAGGCGTCGAGGCCGAACAGCTCGGCATGCCCGGCGCTCGGCCGGTGCAATCCGAGCAGCAGCCGGATGGTGGTGGTCTTGCCGGCGCCGTTGGGTCCGAGATAGCCGTAGACCTCGCCGTCGTTGACCGTGAGGTTCAGGTCGTCCAGCGCGACTGTGTCGCCGTAGCTCTTGCACAGCCCAGCGGTGTGGATCGCCCGCTGTCCCTGACTGTCCTCGGAGTGAGACCGTGAAGGACGGCGTAGCTGTGGCTGTGCCATAGGAGAAGCATCTGAGAATCGCACGTCTGGGGCATCAGGGTTTTTCCCGCAGGCCGCAGTGGAATGACCGCGAACCAGGATGTCGGCGAAGACCCCCGGGCGGGTGGCGAAGATCCGTGCTTTGCCGCGGGCGATCGGAGTGTTTACCCGGTGGTTGAAGCCTGCCCTTCACGGCTAGCGTGTCGATATGGCCTCACATCTTCACCTGGCTCGCAGCCCCGAGGATCCGCGATGCAGCGCCGACCAATGCGGATATCCGCGTGTTGCTGGCCGACGACCATGCGCTGATGCGCCGCAGCCTGCGGCTGCTTCTCGACGGCGAGGACGGCATGGAGGTGATCGCCGAAGCAGACGACCTGGCGGCTGTCACTCGCCATGTCCAGGGCCACGAGCCGCATGTGCTGGTCCTTGACCTGAGCATGCCCGATGGGTCGAGCATCGATGCGATCGGCCGCTTGCGTGAGCAGGCGCCTGACACGCAGATCGTCGTGATGACGATGGACGATAACCCGGTGTTCGCGCAGCGCGCGTTCGCGGCAGGGGCAGTCGGGTTTCGTCGCCAAGGATCTGGCCGACGGCGAGCTCCCGCAGGCCATTCGCGCCGCCGCGCGCGGCGAGGAGTTCGTCAGCCCACGAACCGCTGCACGGCTGGATGCCTTGCAACGCTCGATCACCGGTGATGCTCTCTCGCCGCGCGAGGTGGAAGTCCTGCGGCTGATCGCGCTCGGGCACACGAGCGTCGAGATAGCCCGCAAGCTGCATCTGTCTCCTCGCACCGTCGAGACGCACCGCGCGAACGTCCATCGCAAGCTGGGGCTCGCCACGCGAGCCGAACTTGTCCGCTATGCGCTACGACGCGGCCTGCTGGGCCCCTGAGAGCCCCGCCTGCGTTCCTGGGAGCGTGGGCAGACACGCTCTCAGCAGCGTGCCGTGCTCGCCGGAGTCGATGCTCAGCGTCCCGCCTGCAAGACCGACGCGCTCGCGCATCCCTGCGAGGCCGATAGCCCTCGTGCGCGGAGTCGGTGTCAAAGCCCGCGCCGTCGTCCTGCACCTCGATCAGCAGCTCCCCGTCGGCTTCCTTGACCGCCACATGCACCCGCTCGGCGCGTGCGTGCTTGGCGACGTTGGTGAGCGCCTCCTGCACGAGCCGGTAGGCGGTGGTCTCGAGATCGTCGCTGAGTCGTCGGTCGGGTTTGGAGGAGGCCGAGAGCGCGAGCTCGCCGTCGATCTCGAATCCGCTCTGCTCGCGATGGCGGTCCAGTAGCGCCTCGATCGCGGTGCGCAGCCCCAGTTCGTCCAGGGCGGCGGGGCGCAGCTCGGTGATGATGGCGCGCAGGTTCGCGATCTCTCGCTCGATGTGCTCGACGGCCTCGCCCATCGCTGTCTGAGCCCGCGCGAGGTCGTCGCCTCGTCGTGCGGAGGAGAGCAGCACGCGCAGGCCGCCGAGACCCTGCAGGGTCTCGTCGTGGAGCTCGCGTGCCCAGTGCCGGCGCTCGGCGTCCGCGGCAGCCAGGGAGCTGCGCAGCCGGTCGCTCTGCACGCTTTGCGCGAGCGCGACGGCGGTCGCGGCGCTCGCCGCGAACGTGCGCAGGATCTGCTCGTCCTCCTCGCTGAACATGCTGCCGTCCTCGCCGCGGTCGAAGGCCGCCAGCACGCCGAGTCCCTCGCCGCGGTAGAGCATCGGCACCAACAAGGCGGTTTGCGGGTCGGCCACCCCGAACTGGGTCGGCGCTATGCGTAGCCTTGCGGCGACGTCGGTGATCCGCTCAGGGAGCCGGCGTTCGAGTACCTGCCCGGAGGTCGACTCGGCGATCGGCAGGCGTGTGCCGGACATCGCCTGGACGTGACCTGCGCTGGCCTGCACCACAAGCTCGTGGCCGTCGCGGAGCATGATCACGAGGCTGCGAGCGCCCACGAGGGCGCGGCCGCGCTTGACGATCAGCTCCAGCACGTGCTCGAGCGCGATCTCCCCGCCGATCGCGACAGCCACATCACGGGTCGCCTCCAGGCCTCGGATCGCTCGCTCGGCCTCTCGGCGGCGGCGCTCGCTGGTCTCGTACAGGCGCGCGTTGTCGATCGCGACCGCGGCCCAATCCGCGAGGATCACCACGGCTTCCTCGTCGCGCTCAGAGAACTCGCCGTCCTGCTTCTCGGTGAGATAGAGGTTGCCCCATGCCTGCCCGCGCACGCGGACCGGCACGCCGAGGAAGCTGCGCATCACCGGGTGCCCCGTCGGGAAGCCGTAGCTGGAGGGGTGTTGTCCGACTTCTGCGAGGCGTAGCGGCTGTTGATGCTCGATCAGCGCACCGAGCACCCCGCGCCCGCGTGGCAGGTCGCCGATTGCGCGCTTCGTGTCCTCGTCGACCCCGGAGGTCAGAAACTGCTCGAGCTCGGTGCGCTGCTCGTTCAAGATCCCGAGCGCCGCGTAGCGCGCGCCGGTGATCTCCCGTGCTGTCTGCAGCACGCGAGCGAGGACGGCGTCGAGGTCGAGCTCGGTCACGAGCTCGCGTCCAACGTCGAGGAGGCGGCGCATCCATAGTTCCCCAGAGGCGGCGCTGTTCATTTCTACGTGAGCTTAGTCTTGTCGAGGCGGCTCATGTGGCGCGTGGCTGGGTAGAAATCCCGGAAAAGCGGTCGTGGAGTCGGGTTTCCCCAGCTCGGTGCGAGTCGATCCGTAGTTTACCCCACTGATCTCGCGGCTGATCCCCGAGTTCGCTGCGCCGCACGCGATCTATGTTCTCGGGCAGTGTCCCGACCTGAGCACCGAGCGTACGTCGAGTCATGAGCGAGTCGTTGCGCTGTAAGCACTGCGGCGAGGTGATCGGCGTCTATGAGCCGCTAGTCCGACTCCTCGACGGGCGCGTCTATGAGACCTCTCGAGCGCTCGAGCCCTCTTCATCAGGGGGGCGAGCATTACCACCGCGCCTGCTATGAGCGCCTGGAGGAGGATGAGCTTCTCACCGGCTGAGCGGGTCCGCGGTCGCCCGGCCGATCGGCTCCGTAGTTTTCCGTCCACGACGGCGGATTTCTGCGGCTGGCGCCGGTGAGGCCGAGAGTTAGCTTGGAGGCCATGACAACACATGGCTCTCATCCCAAGCTTCGCGTAGTGATCGTGGGCGGAGGAGTCGCCGCCCTGGAGACGGCGCTGGCCCTACGGGAGCTCGCGCCTGAGCAGACCGCGATAACGGTGATCGCACCCAACGAGGAGTTCGTGTATCGCCCGATGACGGTACGCGAGCCGTTCGCCTATACGGCGGCGCGTCGTTATCCGCTCGCTCGGATCGTCCACGATGCGGGCGCCGAGCTTCTCGTCGACGAGCTGGACTATGTCGACCCCGAGCGGCGCACGATTCACACGAAGGCCGGTGAGGCGATCGAGTATGACGCGCTCGTGTTGGCGCTCGGCGCCCATGCGGTTCCGCGCTACAAGCACGCGATCACGATCGATGACCGTCGTATGGATGAGACGCTGCACGGGCTGATCCAGGACATCGAGGGTGGCTACCTGGACAGCCTCGCGTTCGTCGCGCCGGGCCGCATGGCTTGGCAGTTGCCGCTGTATGAGCTCGCGCTGATGACTGCCGGCCGTGCGTATGACATGCAAATCGATCTCTCCACGACGATCATCACCCCCGAGGACAGCCCGTTGGCGATCTTCGGCTCCACGGCGAGCAGCGCGATCGCGCAGCGGCTTGAGCGGGCGCACGTCAAGACGATCAACTCCGCCTATGTCGAGGTTCCGAGCGCCGGCGAGGTCGTGATCAACCCCGGTGACCGTCATCTGCACGTCAAGCGCGTGATCGCGCTGCCCGAGCTCTACGGCCCTTCCATCCGCGGCATCCCGCTGGGCGAGCACGGCTTCATCCGCGTCGACCCGCACGGCCGGGTACGGGACGTGGAGGGCGTCTACGCGGCGGGCGATGCGATCGACTTCCCGATCAAGCACGGCGGTGTTGGATCCCAGCAGGCCGACGTGGCAGCGCAGTCGATCGCAGCGCTGGCCGGCGCGTCCGTCACCCCCGAAGCAGTTCAATCCCGTCATTCACGGCATGCTGCTCACCGACGGCAAGCCGATGTATCTGACGGCGAAGATCACCGGCGGTCACGGGTTCAGCTCGGAGATCACGGACACGCCCACTTGGTCGCCGCCGAGCAAGATCGCCGCGAAGTACCTCGCGCCGTATCTGGAGGGTCTTGATCGTGGGCAGGTCCACGCATGAGCGCCACGACCGACCAAGCTGCCTCTCCCGCTGTAGACGCGAGTCGAGATGCCTAACGGACCCTGCTTGGTGGTGGGCTATGACGGCAGCGATAGCGCTCGAGCCGCGGCGAGCTGGGCAGCCAGTTCGCTACCTGCGGACGGTCGGCTCGTACTCGTCTACGCCTGCCGGCCGCTGCACGCCCCCGCTTCGCCTCTCGCCTCCGCTGAGGAGCGCCACAGTCTCGGTCGCGCGTTTCTCGACGAGTTGGCACTCGACGCCGACGATGCGTTTCTGGAGGTGGCAGCACATGCGGAGGTTTCAGACGAGGATCCCGTGAGTGCGTTGACCGCGGCTGCTCGCCGCCACCGTGCGAGCGCGATCGTCGTGGGTTGCCAACAGCACTCGCGACTGCACAAGGCGATCGGGACTGTCACCAGCGAGCTGCTGACATGCTCGCCGATTCCGGTAACAGCGGTGCCGAGCATGAGAGCGGAGTCTGACTAGGCCACGATCGTTCGGACCGACACACGTGGAGAGCAACATTCCCCCGAGACACAGGGAATCTGGCGAACCAGCAACCGAGGAAGACATTCAATGCCCGCAACTGAGACATATAAGAGACTCACCGTTGGCTCGGTGATGCACATGGGAATCATCGAGTGTGGACCGCAGACCCCGCTCGAGGACCTCGCGCGGCTGATTGCCGAGGAGGACACCCATAGCGTCGCCGTCCACGGACTACCCGCCGGAGAGCCTGGTGAGGAGCAGCGCGGGTGGGGCCTCGTATCCGACGTAGACTTGATGCGCGCGCTCGCCGCGAATGGGCTGAACAGTGAAGCGTCGCGAGCGGCGACGGGCGAGATCGTGACGATCGGTCTCCACGAGAGCCTCGAGCATGCCGCGCAGTTGATGGGCGAGCACGAATGCTCGCACCTGGTCGTGACCGCGACAGACACGCAGCTGCCGATCGGCGTCATTTCGAGCCTCGATGTGATTCGGGGTCTCGTGTGGGGCTGGCGCCCCACCGCCCACTCGGTCGACTGAGCGAAATCAAACGGCCACGACCCGGCGGCGACCTGCAGGTTGAGACCGTGGAGCACGCGTCGCGCGCCACCAAGAGATCCTCTATTTCCCTCGCTATGGGCGCCGTGTAGCGCGAAGACCGTTGTCGCGGCCGCCCCGCCGCTCGATCCGGGATGAGGCGTATTGTCTGCGGCACTTTACGCATGTGCCCCCGCGCTGCGTCAACAGCCGGGGGCGTGGCGACGGAGCCGAGACTCCGCCACGCTCGGGACCATAACGGAGCCTCCTGCGCGGCCTGGAGACGACGCCACCGGCGCCTCCAACCGAGATAAGGAGGACCGAACGATGGGCATCATCACCATCCCTGCGAGGGTGGTCCCGCACATACGTGGCGGGGCGCAGCTGCAGATTTCGGGAGCGGCGGAGCAGTTGGCGACCGTGATCGGCGAAGCGATGTACCGCGGCGTCGCGCCGTCGGGCGAGCGGCGGCGGCTGCTGCAGGCGTGGGCACTGGTTGACCTGTTGGGATGGCCGGATGAGATGGCCGGCCCGGTCGAGCTGGACGTGCACGAGCACCGCGAGGGGCTGCTCGGCGCATTGAAGGGAAACGTCGATCGGCTCGTGACGCTGATCGCCGACGAGCCGGAGGATCCGCAGCGCGCGAGCCGCGAGGCCGACCTGCAAGCGCTGCGAGAGTTCGAGGGTGCCGCGCTGCGCGCTGTCGCGTGTGACCAGCCGACGACGGTCACGGCGACGATGCCCGGCGATGTAGTCGAGCTGCTGCGTGGCGCGCTGTATGCGGACCTCGAACGGGCATGCGAGGACATGCCGTCTACGGAGCCAAAGATTCGCGCGAGCTGGGCGGGCGTTCTGCGACGCATTGAGCAGGCGCGCCGCGCACTTGACCTGATCGGCTGGGCATCGGCCGCCGAGCAGCAGCCGCTGACGCTCGCTATCGACACAACGATGATCGAGGCGTTGGAGAGAGACGCGGAGGGGTGGGAATGGGCCTCCGAACAAGAGAAGCTCGAATCTGCCGAGGGTCGCGCACGGGCAGCGGCGCTCGCGGCGACGATCGAGTGCTTCCTGGCGAGCCTTGCCGAACGTCCCGCGCCGACGACACTGCTGATCCCCGTCTCCGCGTTCGCACTTGTGCGGGAGGGCATCTTCGACTGCGTAGAGGACGTGTCCAGCGCGATCGACAGCACGCACGACTGGCGCCGCTGCAGTCGGGACTTGAGCGACTTGTGCGACTTGCTCGACCTGATCCGATGGGAAAGTGACGGTGAGCCGGAGAGCGACGTAGACGCAACCGGGCAGGCCGGCGCGTTGGCGAAGGCCACCGAGGCGATGCTGCCAGTGCTGGCGCGGGCTGCTGGCGACCTGGCAGATGGTGACGCGGAGAAGGCCAGGATCGAAGACCAGCTGAAGCTGATGCGCGAGCTTCACGCAGCAGCAAGCCGGGCGGCGGCTGAGCGGGCATGGTGAGGTGACGAGCCCGGCCGAGCTACCCGGTGTTCACTGCGGCCATACGTGTGCTGGTGGACTGCCCGGTAGCCTGAATCGCACTGTCTGGTGTATCGCATCGCTTCCCCATTCAGCTCGCCCACGACATCCCCGCAAGCGGAGGCGCAGCCTGGGGTGCTAGCCGCGGTCGAGTGGGTCGCCACCGGCCTGTCGGGGCCGAGCCCGCAAGCACGCGACCTCATCGCCACCGTCAACGCGGGACTCGTACGGCTCGGCGATCCGTGCTCGATGACGCCGCAGGGCCGGGCCGCCCTGCAACGCCATCGCAGGCGAGCAGGATGATGCGCCGGCGCCGTGGAGCCAGGCGCATACTCGAGGATCTGCCCTTCGACTACGCGCATCGTCGCCGTCGCCGGCATGTGGGCCAACCGGCCCACGATCGGTCGGCTGCTCCGGCTGAGCGCCGGCCGTGCACGACGCCGGCACACGGTGCTTTCAGGTTCAGGTCAGTCGGTAGCCGACGCCCCACTCGTTGATGACCCAGCGTTCGCCGACGGCGCTGAGCTTGCCGCGCAGACGGCTGGCGTGACTGTCAACTGTGCGAGTGGTGCCCTCGGCCTGGTATCCCCACACGGCAGCCAGCAACTCGCTGCGACGAAACGTTCGGCGCGGGTCGCGGGCGAGGAACAGGAGCAGGTCGTATTCCATGCGTCGAAGCTGAACCTGATAGTCATGAAAGAAAACCTCGCGGCTCGCCGTGTCGATCCTGAGCGGCCCGATCTGCAATACCTGCGACCTGCGTGTGCCCTTGGAGCGGCGCAGCACCGCTCGAAGGCGTGCGCGCAGCTCTAGGTACTGGACCGGGCGTGCGAGGAAGTCGTCGGCGCCCGCGTCAAACGCGCGCAGCAGGTCGGTCTGTTCGGCTGCTGAGCTGAGCACGATCACCGGAACACCTGGTGGCCACGGCCCCTGCTCGCCCGCGGGGTGGCGGTGGCGTATGGCTTCCAACAGGTCGAGCGCGCCTCGTGGAGGGTCAAGCTCTCCGAGCACGACCAGGTGAGGCGTATGCGCGGCAGCCAGCAGGGCCGCGTGACCGGCGGTGTGCGCGAGCGTCACGTTGTAGCCGTCGGCGAGCAACTGGTCGCCGAGCTGCTGACCGATGTCCGTGTCGGTCTCAACGACGAGAATCCAGTCACGTTCGCGCCGCACCCGCTGAGGGTGGGATGTATCCCGGCCCTGGATCAGGCTGGGGGAGGCAGCCTGACCCAAGGCCAAGTTGTTGACGTGCACGGTTGATCCCCCGCGTCAGACCGTCATCAGTTCGTCGAAGCGCAGCGCGGGCTCGGAGACCTTCACGTGGCCGCCGCGGCGTTCGACCAGACCGTCACCGTCGAGACGGGCGACGGCGTTGAGCATGTCCAGGCGTTTGTCCTCGCTGAACTGCTCGTAGAACCTGGCGTCGGTGAGCGCCCCTCCGCCGTCGTGGTGGTGGGAGAGCAGGCTTTCGAGCGCCGTCCTGTCGTCGCGGCGCTCGTGCGCGGAGGCCGGGTCGACGCCCTGCGTGATCTCGTGGAAGCGGACGGCGGGCCGTGACGCGGTGGTGAGGTCGTTCCAGCGGTGGATCAGCTCTGACTGGCGCAGGCGCCTGAGCCCGTCGTTGACGTCGCCGGGGAGGCTGACGGTGCGGGCGAGCTCGCTTTCGGCCCACGGGCGCTGGTTTTCGGTGCCGAGCATCTGCTGCAGGAGGACTCGATCGAGGGCCTCGTGCGCCTCGTGCCCGTGTGGGGTACGGTGTTTGTGCATGGGGAGCTACTACTCCTTGTGTCACGGCGTCGGGGCAGTTACCGCTGCGGCCGGCGCCACTATTTTTAGTTGTGAGCCGACCGTACAACCTTTGTACCAGCGTGCGAGCGTTTGTGGTGAAACTGACACACAAGGCACCAAAGATGTAACAGTCGGGGTGTTGCGTTCGACGCTCCGGTGCGCTAGTGCGACGACCGGCGAGGCGGGCGGGCGCGCTATCACTCTCTCGGTGATCGCCGAGCAGGGATACGTGGATGCCGTGGTGCAGGCGCTAGCGGCGGGCAAGCAAGACGAGCCGTGGCCTGAGCATCTGCTGCTGCGCGACGCGCTGGATGAACTGACGCGATGGCTCGGCGACGATCACCAGTGGGGAGCAAGGGGCTCCGGGCCGCACTGGCTGTCGCTGATCGGCGACCTGCGCGATGCGATCGGCGATCTCGGCCCAGCCGCACGAAGCAGTCTTGATGTCGAGCCGGCGGTGGCGGCGCTGGAGCAGGCCGCAGCAGAGTTCGACTCCAAGCAGCAGGTCAAGGACCAGGCGCTGCGCGAGCGCTTGACGAACTACGCGACCCTGCTGACCGAGCGGATCGAGCGGCCCGCGATGCCGCTGGGCGCGTGGGAGGACCTGCTCGCCTGCGTGCAGGACCGCGATGCCGCGCCCGCCGCCGCGAGGCGCTTCCTGTCGCTGGCGGGCTGGGCCGGCCACGACGTCAACTCCTACGTGCGAGAGATCACGCGAGCACTCGATGGCGAGAGCGCCATGAGGATCGACGGCGAGCTCGTGTCCCCGCCTACGGATACGCCGCTGCAGGAGCGACTGGACGGCGCCCGGACGGCTGTCAGGGCTGAGCCTGCGCGCGCGTCGTTGACGGTGTGGCTGCGGTTTCGGCTCGCGCAGATCCGCTGGCCGCCGGTCATCCCGATCGGCGAGGAGGTGCGTATCTACAGAGGCGACTGGCTGCGAAGCTGCCTTTGCGGGCCGGCGGCACACCACGATCTTCCGGTTGAGGCGACCGGGCAGGGCGCCGATGCCCTACGCGATTTCTGCGGTGTCGAGGCCGCTCACGTCGAAGCTGGTGGGCCACCGCACGATCCGCACGAAACCCCGTTCGCCTACATCCGTGTGGCGGTCGGCGAGCAGCTCGTATCCCGCGCCGTGGACATCGCCCGATCCAACGCCGAGGCGATTGCCGCGTTGGGCGCGGTCTACGGAGAGGAGCCGACGATCTGGCGGCTTGACCGCAGCTACTGCGTCTTCGACGGCGAGCGCAACGCCGGCGGGTCGGTGGAGGCTGAGGAGCCGGCGTGGACCGAAAGCGTCGGCGTGGCGGAGGACCGCACGGGCCAGATCGTGCTCGAAGTCTCCGAGCGCCTGGCAGGGCACGTCCCGTTCCGTGACCGCGAGCTGGAGGAGGCGATGACGATGTTCGGCTGGCTTCGCGGCGCTCGCTCGACACCGCCGGCTGCCCGGCTTGTCCTGTGCGATCGCGTCATCGAGGCCGTGTGCGGCTGGGCGGGGATGCGTTCGCGGCACGCGTTTGTCCGCGACCACTTGATCCCGTGGTGGGCGCGTACCCGCGTCGAGTTCCTCACACGGAAGGTGGCACACCGACTCTTTCTCGGACCCTCCGCACGCCTTCACGCAGATGACCCGTTCAGGGCTGTGTGGGAGGAGATCCGCGACCACGAGCCGCTGGGCCTGCGCAACCATCCGCCGAAGGTCCTGACGAGCACCCTGGTTGCCGAGGTGCCTTGGCTGCTCGCGCGCGTACCGGCGGAGAACCCGCTCGGGCAAGACCTCGCCGAGCTCGATCGGCGCACCCGGACGGGCGCGGCCGCCCTTGAGTATTGGCAGGGCTGGCGGGCGCGCGGGCAGCTGATCGAGGCGCGCCGTCTTCGTAGCCGCAACGCGATCATCCACGGCGGCCCACTGTCGCGCGCGACGGTCGAGCAGGTCGTCCTGTTCGCTGAGCACCTGGCGAGTGAGGCACTGATCCCGAGCCTGGACGCCAAGCTTGCTGGCAAAACGATCGCCGGGCACTTCGCTGACCGGCTCGCACGGGTGGCCGAGATGGAGCGCAGGTTGAGACGCGACGATCCGGCTGACCCGCCGGGCGAGATCCTCTTCCCCGCCCCGAGCGACCCGATCTGGGCCAGATAGGCGAGCGCGCTGCTGTCAGTCCTCGCCGGCCCACTTGGGTGGTACGTCCGTTAGCGCGCGGCGTTGAGAAGTCGTCTGGACGGGCTGCGACGATGGCTCGTTCGATACGTGGAGATGATTTGGCGCGAAAAACGAAGGTCAGTCCAGATAGCGAGCTGACAGCTCAGAAGGCGATCAATCTCATTGAGGAGATCGCGCTGGGCATGGGTTTCCTATGGCACCCCCCTGGCGTCTTCGATCACGGCATCGACGGTCGCATCGAGCTTCGGGACACGCGAGCCAAGCAGCCGCTGAACCGCTACCTCGGTGTGCAGAGCAAGGCAAGGGCCAAGTTCACGGCAGAGACGACCGAAGGCTTCGAGTTCTTGTGCGAGGAGGCCGACATCGACTACTGGGTCCGCGCCGAGGAGCCGGTCCTGCTCGTCTGTTCGCATCCGGCTACCCGGGAGGCGTGGTTCGTGTGCGTGACCGACTGGTTCGTTGACGCGGAGCGCCGCGCGAACCGCCGCGTCGTGTTCGACAAGGCTCGCGATAGCTTCAGCGTGGAGCGAGCTGTCGAGTTGCTCAGGCTGGGCACCCGCAGCGAACCCGTGGTGCACCGGCGCTCGCCCGCGCCACCGGAAAGACTGTTGACGAACCTGATGCCGATCCTTGAGCACGGGTCGCGGCTGTGGAGCGCGCCGACCGATGCTTTTGACCATTGGCACGTGCGAGCACGCTACGACGAGGCCGGTGGACCGCGAGCGAGCGACTATCTGCTTCGAGACGGCCTTCTCTACTCGTTGCGTGATCCGCGGACATGCGCGCTCCGCCACGCCTGTGATGCGGCGAGCGCCACGAGCGAACCGTCCACGAACTGGTCGGAGTCACAGGACCCGCGGCTGCAGCGATATTGGGTTGAGCTCCTTCGGCGCAACCTGCTGCATCAGCTCAAGCACCAGTTCGGCTGGCACCGCGACCGTAGCCTGTTCTACGTTCGGGCGCCTGAGCCCCTTGCTGAGCGGTCGCTCGAGGGTCCGAACGGCAAGCGCCTCGGCGTGAAGGTCGAGCACTACATCGACAAACGTGACGGAGAGCGACGCGTCGCCTACGTTCGCCACCAGGCATTTCGACCGGGCTTCGAGCACGTCGACGGCCGGTGGCACCTTGAGATCGTGCCGGACTACCTGTTCACGTTCGACGGCGAGCGCGAGACCCGGTTCGCCGACGAGAAACTGGCCGGCATCAAGAAGCGAGAGAGGAACCTCGCCGTGCTGGGGCACGTGAGGATGTGGGAGTTCATCCTCACACGCCCTCCATCGCTGTTGAGTGATGAGCCGCCGCTGCTCCTCTTCGGCCCGCTGTTGACGGTCGAAGTGCCGATCGGGCTTGACGACGCGCTGTGGCGTGGGAAGGGTGGCGATCGGGCCCTCCCGGGCCAGGAGGAACTTGCGGCTTGAGGGCAGATCTACTCGCTGAGCCCTCCCTTGAGTTCGCTGGCGGTGCGCGGCACATCGACCCACGCTTTGGAGTAGTCGAGTACGGCCCGGCTGATCTCACTGCTCCTGGAGCGCCGCGGAGCATCAACGTCGGCCTGATCGGCTCGCAGGCTGACATCGACGCGACACGCGTCTGGATGGAAAGCTGCCGGCTGACGATCGATGGCAAGAATCAAACGCGGCCAGGATTGTGGCCGGCGTGGCCGGGCTTCACCTCAGAGGTTGGGTACTGCTCGGAGCTGATGTTGGAGGATCGCCTACAGCGACCGATCAAAGGGCGAGCACTCGCGAAACTCGAGGCGCTTGATCCTCGACAGCGGATTGAGGCCGCGGTCGAGATGTTCCGTGACGAGCTGCAGACGCTCGTCCAAGAGGGCCGACCGCACGTCGTCATCTGCTGCATCCCCGACAGCCTCATCGACCTTGACGCTCCTCCTCGCGTTGTGGGGGTGGACGCCCCGGATGTGATCGACACGGAGACTGCGGAGACGACACGACCGCATGCGTTCCATGATCTGTTGAAGGCGCGTGCGATGTCGCTTCGTGTGCCCCTCCAGCTGATTCGAGCAAGCACCTACGATCCGACTCGCGCCGGGCGTCAGAAGCGAAAGACATGGAAGACCAAGCAACGACAGGACCCGGCGTCGATCGCATGGAACTTCTTCACCGCGCTCTACTACAAGGCGGGTGGGACGCCTTGGCGGATGGTGCGCGCTTCGACCGATATCGACACGTGCTACATCGGAGTGACGTTCTTCCGGACGGCCGACGGCGGTGACACGGCGACGAGCGTCGCGCAGGTCTATAACCAGCGCGGCGACGGAGTCGTCGTCCGGGGGGGCCCTGCGTACCGCTCGAATGAGGATCGGCAGTTGCACCTCTCTTGCGAGGACTCCGAGGCGGTCGCGCGCGATGCGATGGTCGCCTACCGTGGCGAGCACCGCCACCTTCCCGCACGCATCATTGTCCAGAAGACCTCGCCGTTTGACGCCTCCGAGACCGAGGGCATGCTCCGAGCAGCAGACGAGCTTGGCTTGGACTCGTGTGAGCTGGTGTGGGTCACGAACCCGACGACTCGCTTGTATCGCGATGGCTACCACCCGCCACGACGCGGCACATACCTGGAGCTCGCCGCCGACCACGGCGTCCTCTACACGCGGGGCAGCGTTGAGTGGTACGAGACCTACGCCGGTATGTACGTGCCTCGTCCGATCGCTTTGCGCTCAACGCACATCGAACGTGGCATGCGGGACATCGCCAGCGAGGTGTTGGCGCTGTCGAAGATGAACTGGAACTCGACGCGGTTCGACGGGCGCCTCCCGGTCACGCTGCGGACTGCTCGCCAGGTCGCCGACATCATCAAGCACCTTGCCCCGAGCGATCCGGTCGAGCCCGGTTACGGCTATTACATGTGATCCTCGGGGCTTGTGCCGCGACACAACCTGCACGAGCACACAAGACCGCCAGGTGTCTGCGGCGGGCGTATGAACACGTCGACGGAGATCCGTCCCGCGCCCGCCTAAGCCGTTGGGAGTGTCGGCGGCACGCAAAGCGGCGGCGCAAGCAAGGAGTGGAAACCGGCGCCACACCAACCGAGTGGGCAGACCAGAGCGAATGATGTGGAGCAGCTGGCTGTAGTCGGTGCGGCCCCGTTGCCAGCCCTTCGGTGACGCTAGGGCGTCACACGCTCCCCGTAGCGACGGCTTCGCTCTTGGAATGCCTCGCGGCCGCCCTCCATGATCTTGATGACGGCGTCGATGATCTCGGGGCGGTCGATGTTCCCGGTCGTCTCGACCTGTGCGCTACGGCTTGTCGGGGCGTCGAGCACGACGACTTGCTCGGCGTCACCGCCGACAACGATGTTGGGGTTGTGGGTGGTGACGATGATCTGCCGGTGCTCCTTCAGGCGCGCGAGGATCGAGGAGAGTGTTTGTCCGACCATGCGGTTGTCGAGGTTGTCCTCGGGTTGGTCGATGATCAGCGGCACCTCGTCGGAGAGGGCGATCAATGGCAGCATCGCGCTGCTCCGCCCGCCCGGAGAGAGCTCGTGCACGGGCCGGTTGTCTGAGAGGATCGTGACGAGGTCCTCCAAAGGCTGCTCTTGCAATCAGCGGGATGCCGTCGCTGTAGAAGGCGAGGAACCGCACCCGAAGGGCACCCTCGAGCACGAGCAGCGCGTAGTCGCCGGCGGCCGTGAAGAACTCGTACTCCAGTACGCCGTGGAGGTGCAGCTTGCGTGCTCGCTCGAAGTTGTTGCGCACGTCTTCGGGCACGTTGTCGGCGAGCACGGCGCGAGCGATCGTGACGGCCTGGAACTCGGCGGCGTCCTCGGGCTTCAGACGACCTCCGAGCCCGAAGCTGTTGAAGGCCAACGTCGCCTCGTCGGGCGTCTGGAGCTCACGGAGGATGTTTGAGCGTTGCGACTTCATCGCTGTATTGAATCGGGCCAGCGCGTCGCCACGCGCGTAGAACCCGCCGGCCTCAGCTTCACGCCGGTCGTTGTGGCAAGCTGGCGACTGACGATGCGTAGCCTCACCCCTCAGCAAGCTCGGCCGAGCGAACATGCCCCCAAACGGATGTTCGGTGCGGACCCTTGCGCGCCATTGAGACCCGCGACACCAGCTCGGCGAGATGTGGCACATCTTGGGCGTGGCACATCTTTGGCACAAGTCATTTCGTCCGATGCGTCCGATGTGTCCGCGAACCCGCATACAACGGACGATCTGGACGCGGGCGGACGTATATGGCATCGGCGAATGAGGTTGAGGGCCTTGTGGGGAGTTTTCCCCGTGGTGGTTCGAGTCCACTCGGGCGCATGTGGTCGGTTGGCTCTCCCATTGCCCCTCGAGTCATCGAGTGGTCGCCGGCCGCGTGTGTCAGGCGTCGGCGAGCAGGTCGAGGAAGGCGCGCGGCGAGAACACGGGAATCTCCCGCTCAAGCGCGAGAAGGTCTTTGTCACCCGACACGAGAGCCGCGCGATGCGCCGATGCAAGAGCGATCAGATAGTCGTCGTCGGGATCACGGGAGTGAACCGGCGGGTCGGTATCTGGATCGCCCACGACGCTCGC
Source organism: uncultured Solirubrobacteraceae bacterium (assembly GCA_963826985.1). Taxonomy (GTDB): domain Bacteria; phylum Actinomycetota; class Thermoleophilia; order Solirubrobacterales; family Solirubrobacteraceae; genus Palsa-744. Next base: position 182,980 of record CAWGYW010000002.1, on the reverse strand, counting down.
ACTGTCGGCGAGCCAACGCACTAGCTCAGCTGCGTCTGACTCGCTGATATATGGCCGCAGCTTGGGATAGGCAAGCGCTCGCTGCAGCTCGTCCAGCAGCCCCTGGGAAGCGACGAGCTCGAACTCGCCCCTGCCAAGCGATCGTAGGACGTCGGCCGGGGCGCCTCGCGGCGAGATCGCGCCGGAGATGACCACGTTGGGGTCGAGGATCGCCCGCACCCTCAGCGGCGACGGCGTCGCGTCTGGTGCTGTGCCTCGACCGCGAGCGCGGTAGCGTCGGGCTCGGAGAGGTTGTTGCGTTCCCAGAGGCGCTCGAGCAGGTCGAGCCCCAGGTCGCGTCGCAGTGACTCCTCAATCACCTGGCTGTCGCCGCGGCCCGTACGGGCCGCGCGCATCTTCACCGCCTTCATGACCGACTCGTCGATTGTGAGCGTCGTGCGCACCTTGGACATCACCACACCTTAGCATCTAGAAGCGCCAGCATCAAGATGAGCGCCTGACAAATGTTTGACAAATGTCAGTTCGTCCGATGCGTCCGATGCGTCCGTAAACCCTCACGAAACGGACGATCTGGACGCTGACGGACGTAGTCGGGATTGCTCCGGCGCGCCACGACCGGCCGATTTGGGCTCTAGCACAAGCGTGCCGCGCGTTACGAACTTGCTTGTCGGCGCATCCTCGCGCATCTGGTACGCTGCAAGTACATAGCAGAGAAACCAGGACAGAGAAACCATGGCAGAGAACACAGCCGCTCGCCACGTCACGATCGCCGGAAAGCCGTTTGATCTGCGGCGCAGCGATGTCCTCGAGGCGTTGCGGAACGTCGACCCGGAGCCGATATCCAGCCACTTCGTTGTGGTTGGCTCGCGTCGGTTCCCGCCCAAGCAGGTGATCGGCGAGATCACCGGCTTGGACCGCGCAGACTTCACAAGCCATCAGGCAAGACGAACGCTGTTGCGCCTCGGGTTCACAGCCGGGCGCCGCGGCTCCTTGTCAAGACCAGCGCTCGCGAGAGCTGAAGCGCCGGGCGAGAGCCTCGCGGAGCGAATGCGCGCATTCACCGGCGAATGGATTGCGATCAGGGATGACGAGATCCTGCACGCATCCAGCACACCCCAAGCACTCGTTCGCTGGCTTGGCAACCACGGCCAGAAAGCCGACAGCGTCTTCCGCGTGCCCGAGGACGACCTCGCCGCAAGCGGCCTCGCACCACTGTGAGGTTCAGCTTTCGCGAGATACCGGACGCCGGACGAACAACCGTCCGTGCGCGACCGATCGTCGATCTCGTTATCGAAGGTCTCGACATCGCCCCCCATGCTTGCCTGCTCGATACTCGCGCCACCGCGATCCGCTTGGGCGCCCACGTCGCCGAGCTCTGCGGGATCGACACCACGAAGTCTCTCGAGACGAAGCTCGCTGTAGGAGGCTCGTTGGTCACCGCTCGCATGGCGATCGTGAGCCTCCAAGTCACCAGCGATACAGACACGCACCAGTGGAGCGCACCGGTCTGGTTCTGCGAGCCCTGGACCCCCGCATTCGGACTCCTCGGGCTCACTGGATTCTTCGACCAGTTCCACGTCACCATCGCCGCCTACGAGGAGTGGCTCGAACTCACGCCAGTAAATGCGTGATCAAAGGTTGAGGCCTTGTGGGAAGTTCTCCCCGTGGTGGTCCGGGTCCACTCGGGCGCATGAATTGGCCGCGTCATCTCGCTCCGCGGGCTGCTCCCACCGCCACGGTATCCACCAGCTCGAGTCCGAACGCAGCCCCGGCGCCACGCTTTCCATCACCGGCGCTGGCGAGCGGGCGCGGACCCGCACGAAACAGCGGTCGGGGACGACTTCGCGACCGCGTTCGGTACGCGACTCCTCAGCGCCTCAGGAAGACACGCGCCGCCATTGATGGCCGAGGAGGAATGAAACCGGCGAGCGGGTCGGCGACGCCGGGTTGTCTCAGCCCAGCGTGCGACGCGCGAGCAGGCCCGCGGTGATCGCCAGGAGAGCTCCTGCGAGCGCCGCGCCGGCTCGTCCGTGATCGGGCATTCCGAGCACCGATCCGTCCGTGCGGTGCGCCAGCACCGACGTGCGCGCCAGCGACGAGAGAACCGACCCCAGCGACACCGAAGACCCGACGGAGAAGGCGGACCCGAAGGAGCCGATCGATCCGATCGAGAGCGCCGATCCGATCGATCCGATCGACAGAAAAGAGCCCTTGGAGCCGATCGACAGGAACGAGCTCTCTGACCAGAGCGAGCGCTTTCGCACGCGGTAGATCGTAGAGCGCGATGCTCTCGGGGAGCGATTATGCTTTTCGCGACGGCCGGCATCCGAAGGGAGCCACAGTGACTGAGCAAGACACCGAGAGCGCCGCGATGATGACGACGACTCCGACCGCCGTCGAGGGAATCGTCACGAAGCTGAGCCCGCGCTCGGTCGAGGAGACGGTCGGGGCCCTCACGGGGCTCGTGGCGGACAGAGGCATGAAGCTGTTCGCCGTGATCGATCACAGCGGTGAGGCGAGCGCCGTCGGGCTGGGCCTGCGCGACACCAAGGTCGTCATCTTCGGAAGCCCGCAGGCGGGGACGCCGGTGATGCAGGCGGCGCCGCTGGCGGCGCTCGATCTGCCGCTGAAGGTGCTGATCTGGTCCGACGCTGAGCAGACCAAGGTCAGCTACACCTCGCCCGCGACACTGGCCACCCGCTTTGGGCTCGCCGATGAGCTCGCGTCGAGGCTCGCCGGCATCGACGCCGTGACCGACGCCATCACCGCCGGCTGAGCGCGGATCCTCGCCGACGCCGTCGGCGTCTTCGCCGTCGCCGCCACGTCCTGGCTCCGGTTCACTTCGCGTCGTGACCTGAGAACATCCACGCTCGAGATCCGCCCAAGCGACGCCGCGGAACCGGGGGTCAGGTCAGATTTTCCGCGCGATGGGGCACTGCAATCGCGATGACAACCGACTCCCAGCCCCTCCCCGAGCCCGACTTCCTCGACGCACTCGTCGACCCCGCCGGCGAGTCGGCCACCGCGTCACGCGACTCCCTGGGCGTCGTCGCGCGACGCGCTCGCGCGCGCGGACGAGACGCTCGAGCCTGGCCGCGCGCCACCTCGACCCGTCGCTCGTCGACGTGCTGGGCATCCTCGGCTTCGACAAGCAGTACGTCTCGGCGCAGGGGTCCTACCTCTACGACGCCGCCGGCCGCGCGTATCTGGACTTCCACACCGGCGAGGGCTTCGCCAGCCTCGGCCACAACCACCCGGACGTGCGCGAGGTGCTGCAGGCGACGCTCGCCGCGGACCTCGTCGACGGCGTGCAGATCCACTACTCGCCGCTGGCCGGGATGCTCGCGCGAGGCGCTCTGCGCAGCGCCTGCCGGCAGGGCCTTGACGCGGTGTTCTTCGCGAGCACCGGCGCCGAGGCGGTCGACTCGGCGATGAAGTTCGCGCGCGCGGCGACGGGCCGGCCGCGGCTGATCTCCTGCGAGAGCAGCTTCCACGGCGTCACGCTCGGGCCGCTGTCGCTCGTCGGCGACGAGTTCTTCAAGGAGGGCTTCGGCCCGCTGCTGCCCGGCTGCGAGCGCGTCCCGTTCGGCGACCTCGAGCGCCTGGAGGCGCAGCTGCGCGCGAAGGACGTCGCCGCGTTCATCGTCGAGCCGATCCAGGGCCGCATGGTGACGCTCCCGCCCGACGGCTACCTGCAGGGCGCGCAGGAGCTGTGCCGGCGCTACGGCACGCTGTTCGTGCTCGACGAGATCCAGACCGGGCTCGGGCGCACCGGCAGGTGGTTCGCGCTCGAGCACTGGGGCCTCGAGCCGGACTTCGTGCTCGTCGGCAAGGCGCTCAGCGGCGGCTACATGCCGGTCGCGGCGATGGTCACCACGCCGCGAGATCTTCCAGCAGGCGGTGGGCACGCTCGAGCGCTCCTACGTGCACCAGTCGACGTACGGGCGCAACCGCCTGTCGATGGCGGCCGGCCTGGCGACGCTGCGCATCATCGAGCGCGACCGCCTCGTCGAGCACGCCGCGCACATCGGCGCGCGTGCTGCGCGACGGGCTCGCCGAGCTGCAGCAGCGCTACGAGATGATCAAGGAGATCCGCGCCAGCGGGCTGATGATCGGGATCGAGCTGGGCGCGCCCAGCGCCGCGGCATGGCGCGGCTGAACTGGCGCCTGATCCACATGGCCAGCGAGGGGCTGTTCCCGCAGCTGATCGTGATCCCGCTGCATCGCGACCACGGCGTGATCACGATGGCGGCCGGCAAGAACGACGTGATCAAGCTGCTGCCGCCGCTGACGCTGTCCGAGCAGGAGGCGCGCAGCTTCCTGGACGCGCTCGACGCCGTGCTCGCCGAGTGCCACGGCAGCTCGAGCAAGAACCTCGGCGTCGTGCGCGACATCGCCACCACGACGCTCCGCCGTCGCGGGCAGCGAGTTCCAGTGACAGAGTCGGCGGCGCCAGACGGCCAGCGCGTCGAGCGCCCGCGCGATGAGCTCTGCCTGGTCACCGGCGCCAGCGGGTTCATCGGCGGGCGCCTGGCCCAGCGCCTCGCGCAGGAGGGCTACGCGGTGCGCTGCCTGGTGCGCGCGAGCAGCGACACCCCAGCGCTCGAGCAGCTCGACGTCGAGCTCGCCGTCGGCGACCTCACCGACGCCGACTCGCTCGCCCGCGCCGCGCAGGGCTGCCGACTACGTGCTGCACTGCGGCGCGCTGGTGTCCGACTGGGCGACCGTCGCAGGAGATCGCCGCGCATCAACGTCGCAGGGCACGCGCAACCTGCTCGCAGCCTCGGTCGCCGCGTCGGTGCGGCGCTTCGTCCACTTCAGCAGCACCGACGTCTACGGCTACCCCGGCGGCGCGCAGATCGAGGAGGCCCACGCCGCGACGCGCTTTCGCAACTGGTACGCGCAGACCAAGCTCGCAGGCCGAGGCGGAGGTCCGCCGCGCTGAAGCGGCCCACGCGCTCGACGCCGTGATCCTGCGCCCGGCGACCGTCTACGGGCCCGGCTCGACGGACGTCGTCGGCGAGATCGCGCGCGCGATCCGCGGCCGCCACATGCTTCTGATCGACGGCGGCCGCGCCGATCGCCGGCCTCTGCTACGTCGAGAACCTGATCGACGCCGCGCGTGCTCGCGCTCGACCACGACGCCGCCCCCGGCCACGCGTTCAACGTCAGCGACGGCCTCGACGTCACCTGGAGGCAGTTCGCCGACGGCCTCGCCGACGGGCCTCGGCTGCCCGCCGGTCCGCTGGAGCATGCCCTACCCGCTGGCCAACGGCGATCGGCTTCTCGCTCGAGCACGGCTACCGGCTGCTGCGCAGGAGCGACCGGCCTGACCGCGCCGCCGCTGCTCTCGCGCCAGGCGGTGCAGGTGCTGGGCACGAGCCAGGACTTCAGCAACCGCAAGCTCTCGCGAGGTGCTCGGCTGGGAGCCGCGCGTCGACTACTCGAGCGGCCTCGCGGCAACGATCGCGTGGCTGCGCGAGGAGTACCTGAGGCCCGCGTAGCGCACCGCGCCCGCCGCCCGGATGTACAGTTGACCGCGTGACGCTGGTCCTGATCACGGGCACGACGCGCGGCATCGGCCAAGCGGCGGCGGTCGAGATCGCGCGCCGGGGCGCCGAGGTGGCGCTCGTGGGCCGCGACGCGGCTCGCGTGCAGGAGGTGGCGCGAGAAGCGAGGGCGAGCGGCGGCGGCGCGCCCGTGCACGAGCACGTCGCCGACCTGACGCTGATGGCCGACGTGCGCGCGCTCGCCGATGAGGTCCGAGCGCGCCACGAGCACATCGACGTGCTGGCGAACAACGCGGGAGCGCTGTTCAGCTCGCGCAAGGAGACCGCCGAGGGCTTCGAGCGGACGTTCGCGCTGAACCACCTCGCGCCGTTCCTGCTGACGAACCTGCTGCGCGATCGGCTCACGGGCGGGCGCGTCGTGACGACGGCATCCGACGCGCACACCGGCGGGCGACTGGACCTCGATGACCTGCAGTCCGAGCGCGGCTACTCGGCGATGCGCGTATACGGCACCTCGAAGCTGTGCAACATCCTCTTCACCCGCGAGCTCGCCAGGCGCGCACCGGAGCTGCACGCAAACTGCTTTCACCCGGGCGTCGTGCGCACGGGCTTCGGCAAGAACGAGAACGGCATCTGGAAGGCGCTGACGACGCTCGGCGGACCGTTCTTCCGCTCGCCCGCGCGCGGCGCGCGCTCGCTGGTGTGGCTCGCGCTCTCCGAAGAGGCGGCGCCGCTCACCGGCGAGTACGTGCAGGACGAGAAGGTGATGGCACCGAGCGCCCAGGCGCAGGACGATGCGCTCGCCGAGGGCCTGTGGGAGCGCAGCGCCGAGCTCGTCGGGCTCTCCACCGGCGCGCCCGCCTGAGCGCGCCGTTAGCGCGCAATTGGTTCGACTCCAGTACCTTCACGATCGTGACTATCGAGGAGCTGACCGAGGCGGTCGCCCGCGGCGAGATCGACACGGTGCTGCTGGCGATGACCGACATGCAGGGCCGCCTGCAGGGCAAGCGCCTGACGGCGACGCACTTCCTCGCAGAGGTCGCCGAGCACGGCGCGGAGAGCTGCAACTACCTGCTGGCGGTGGACGTCGACATGCGCACGGTCGACGGCTACGCGATGTCCTCGTGGGAGGGCGGCTACGGCGACATGGTGCTCGAGCCCGACCTCGCGACGCTGCGCCCGGTGCCGTGGCAGGAGGGCACGGTCGTGTGCCTGGCGGACGTCGCGTGGCCCGACGGCTCCGACGTCCTCGCCTCGCCGCGCCAGATCCTGCGCCGCCAGCTCGCGCGCCTGGCCGAGCGCGGCTGGAGCGCGAACGCGGGCACCGAGCTCGAGTTCCTGGTCTTCCAGGACACCTACGAGCAGGCGTGGCACAAGGGCTACCGCGACCTGTCCCCCGCGAACCTGTACAACGTCGACTACTCGCTGCTGGGCACCGCGCGCGTGGAGCCGCTGATCCGCCGCATCCGCAACAGCATGGTCGCGGCGGGGATGGTCGTCGAGGACTCCAAGGGCGAGTGCAACTTCGGCCAGCACGAGATCAACTTCCACTACGCCGACGCGCTGCGCACCGCCGACGAGCACTCGATCTACAAGAACGGCGCCAAGGAGATCGCCGCCGCAGGAGGGCGTGGCGATCACGTTCATGGCGAAGTTCGACCAGCGCGAGGGCAACTCGTGCCACATCCACTTCTCGCTCGCCGACGCCGCAAGGACCGCTGTTCGCGCGCGAGGACGGCGGTGTTCCGACTCGTTCCTCGCGGGGCAGCTCGCGTGCCTGCGCGAGCTGACGCTGCTGCTGGCGCCGCACGTCAACTCCTACAAGCGCTACGCGGCCGGCAGCTTCGCGCCGACGACCGTCGCGTGGGGCCACGACAACCGCACGTGCTCGCTGCGCGTCGTCGGCCACGGGCCGGGGCTGCGCTTCGAGAACCGCGTCGGCGGCGCCGACCTGAACCCGTATCTCGCGCTGAGCGCGATCATCGCCTCGGGCCTGCACGGGATCGACGCGCGGCCTCGAGCTCGAGCCGGCGCTCGAGGGCAGCGCCTACGCGGCCGTCGAGCGCCCGCACCTGCCGGCGACGCTGGCGCACGCGCGCGAGCTGTTCGCCGCGCAGCGACGTCGCCCGCGAGGCGTTCGGCGAGGAGGTCGTCGCGCACTATCTGAACGCGGCGGACGTCGAGCTCGAGACGTTCCAGTCGGCCGTGACCGACTGGGAGCGCGTGCGCGGGTTCGAGCGACTGTGAGCTTGTAGAGCGAGGGGGCACGATGGCGGGCACGGGAGGGCAACGTGCGGTTGCCGGGACGCCGACGCTCCCCGGACGCGGTGTTCGCGCCCGTGCGCTCGCAGACCGCGTTCGAGGAGACCGTCGATCGCCTGGGCACGGCGATCAAGCTGGGCCTGCTCGCCCCCGGCTCGCGCCTGCCCGCCGAGCGCGAGCTGTGCGCGCGCCTGGGCATCGCCCGCTCGACGCTGCGCCAGGCGCTGACCGCGCTCGGCCAGAGCGGGCACGTGTTCGCCACGCGCGGGCGCGGCGGCGGCACGTTCGTGTCCGACCCGCAGCCGCCCGCCGACCCGCCGTCCGCGCAGATGCTCGCGCAGTGGCGCGAGACCTGCGACCAGCGCCTGGCGGTCGAGCTGGGCGCGGCGGTGCTCGCCGCCGAGCGCGCCGAGAGCGCCGAGCTCGACGCGCTCGACGAGGTCGCGGCGGCGCTCGAGGGCACGCTCGAGGACTTCGCCGCCTACCGCCAGGCCGACATCCGCCTGCACGTCGGGCTCGCCGAGGCCGCGCACTCGACCCAGCTCGTGCGCGCGATGACCGAGGCGCAGGGCGCGATGACCGACCTGATCGCCTATATCGCGCACCCGCCGCAGGTGCTCGCCTCCTCCAACGCCCAGCACCGGCGGCTGCTCGCCGCCGTGCGCGAGCGCGACGCGATGCGCGCCGCGCAGGTGATCGCCGAGCACCTGCACGGCACCGAGCACATCCTCGCGGGCCTGCTGCCCGGAGGCTGACTCCACGGCGGTTGGCCAGCTGTCCCTCGCAAAGCGCGCGATTTGGGGCAGGTGGACTTGACATCCGTCCGGGATCGAGCTTATTGTCACGATTGAAGGACGGACAACCAAACCTTTTCCCTGGGAGGGGCTAGCCGATGAGCACGACAGAGAGTTTGGGTAGCAGACGAGCAGAAGCTTGCCGAGCTCGGCTACAAACAGGAGCTGAATCGCGGTTGGAGCGGGTTCTCGAACTTCGCGATCTCGTTCTCGATCATCTGCATCCTCGCCGGCTGCTTCACGACGTACGGCCAGGCGCTCAAGAACGGCGGGCCGATCGCGATCTCGATCGCGTGGCCGCTGATCTGCGTGCTGATCCTGGCGGTCGCGGTCTCGATGTCCGAGCTGGCGTCCGCGTACCCGACGGCGGGCGGCATCTACTACTGGGCCTCGCGCCTTGGCGGACCGGGCTGGGGCTGGTTCACCGGCTGGTTCAACCTGATCGGCCTGGTGGCCGTGGTCGCGTCGGTGGTCTACGTGAGCGCGACGTTCCTGATCAACCTGCTCGGCCTCTACGAAGTCCACTTCATCTTCAACTTCGTCAAGGCGGCGGCAGGGTCGAACGTCCATTACTCGGCGCACGTCAACTTCGCTGTGTTCGTCTTCATCGCGATCGCGTGCGGAGCTGATCAACGTGTTCTCGCGGCAACTCGTCTCGACGTTGTTCAACGTCTCGGTGTGGTGGAACATCGTCGGCGTCCTGGCGATCGTCGTGATCCTCATCGCCGTGCCTTCCCACCACGCGAGCCTCTCCTACGTCTTCGGCCACAAGGCCAACGAATCGGGCTTCGCCGGTGGCGCCACGAGCGGGCTGAAATTCTGGATCTACGTGCTGCCGCTCGGCTTCCTGCTGACGATGTACACGATCACCGGCTACGACGCCTCGGCGCACATCTCCGAGGAGACGCACGGCGCCGAACACTCCTCCGCGCAGGGCATCTGGCGTTCGGTCCTCTACTCGGCGATCTTCGGCTGGATCGTGCTGCTGGCGATCACGTTCGCGATCCAGAAGAGCCACGAAGCCGAAATCTACAAAGCGGGCTTCCCGGCGCTGGCGATCTTCACCTCGGCGCTCAGCGGAGCCGGCGACAAGGCGGTCGTGCTGATCTCGACGGTCGGTCAGCTGTTCTGCGGCATGGCGTGCGTCACGAGCGCCTCGCGCATGACGTTCGCGTTCTCGCGCGACGGCGCCGTACCGGGGCACAACCTGTGGCGTCGCCTGAGCCCGAGCAAGACGCCCACGTGGGCCGTGTTCTTCGTCGTGCTGTTCGCGATCATCGTCACCGTCCCCGCCTACTTCCCGAACCACCTGGGCACGCCGGTGGCGTTCCTCGCGGTCACGTCGATCTCGGTGATCGGGCTGTACATCGCGTACACGATCCCGGTGTTCCTGCGCTGGCGCGCGGGCGACAGCTTCGTCACCGGGACGTGGACGCTCGGGCAGCAAGTACAAATGGATCAACCCGATCGCGGTGGTGTGGGTCGCGATCTGTGCGTGATCATCTTCTGCCTGCCGTTCAGCCCCGAAGGCGTTCCGTGGGAAAGCGCCTTCAGCTGGTCCGCGGTCAACTACGCACCGATCGTGACGATCGGGGTGATCCTGGCGGTGACGATCTGGTACGCGGTCTCCGCGAAAAAGACGTTCAAGGGGCCGATCCGCACGATCGACGAGCTCGACGTCGAACAGTCGCTGCCGGCGATCGCCGAGGCGCCCTGACGGGCCGCGGACTGCAACGCAGTGATGTCTCATGTGCCGCCGGGCGGGCTGAGCGCTGAGCGAGCGTCTGTCAGTGCTCGAGCCCGCCACCGAGGCGGTGCTCGCGGAGGTCCCCCGCGCGGGCGTCGAGGAGGTCGACGCGGCGGTCGCGCGCGCCAAGTGCGGCGCTGCCCGCGTGGCGCGCGCTTGCCCCCGGCGAGCGCGCGCGGGCTGCTGTACGCGCTCACCGGCACGCTCGACGCAGCACCGCGAGGAGCTGGCGGTGCTCGAGGCGCGCAACGCCGGCAAGGCGATCGCCGACGCGCGCGGCGAGATGGGCATGGTGGTGGACACGTTCCGCTACTACGCGGGCGCGCCCGAGCGCCTGCTCGGCGACACGATCCCGGTCGCCGGCGGGCAGGCGTTCACGGTGCGCGAGCCGCGTCGGCGTCGTCGGGCTGATCACGCCGTGGAACTTCCCGCTGACGATCGCCGCGTGGAAGCTCGCGCCGGCGCTCGCCGCCGGCAACACGGTCGTGCTGAAGCCCGCCGAGCTGACGCCGCTGACCGCGCTGCGCTTCGCCGAGCTCGCGGCCGAGGCGGGGCTGCCCGAGGGCGTCGTCAACGTCGTCGTCGGCCCCGGCCGCACGTGCGGGCAGCGCCTGGTCGAGCACCCCGACGTCGCCAAGATCGCGTTCACCGGCTCGACCGAGGTCGGGCGCTCGATCGCCGCCGGGCGCCGCGCAGACGATCAAGCGCGTGACGCTCGAGCTCGGCGGCAAGTCGGCGAACATCGTGTTCGCCGACGCCGACCTCGAGGCCGCCGCCGCGGCGGCGCCGTCGGCGGTCTTCGGCAACGCCGGCCAGGACTGCTGCGCGCGCTCGCGCATCCTCGTGCAGGAGGGCGCCGTCGAACGCTTCATGGAGCTGCTCGAGACGCACGTGAAGGCGCTGCGCGTCGGCGACCCGCTCGACGAGGCCACGCAGATGGGGCCGCTGATCTCCGCCGCCCAGCGCGAGACGGTCGCCTCGTTCCTCGAGGACGGCGCGCCGGTCGCCTTCCGCGGCAGCGCCCCGGAGGGCGCCGGCTTCTGGTTTGCGCCGACCGTGCTCGCGCCGGTCAAGCCGAGCGACCGCGTCGCCCGGGAGGAGGTGTTCGGCCCGATCGCGGCGGTGATCCCGTTCCGCGACGAGGCCGAGGCGATCGCGCTGGCCAACGACACGATCTACGGCCTGTCGGGGTCGATCTGGACGCGCGACGGCGCACGCGCGCTGCGGGTCGCACGCGCGGTCGAGACGGGCGTGCTGTCGATCAACGCGAACACCTCGGTGCGCGTGAGCACGCCGTTCGGCGGCTTCAAGCAGTCCGGCTACGGGCGCGAGCTCGGCCCGCACGCCCTGGAGGCGTACACCGAGGTCAAGACGATCTTCTACGCGACGGCATCGTGCGGAGGGGGAGGGATGATGGCGGCAACGGACGGCAGGCTCGCGGGGCGCGTGTGCGTGGTGACCGGCGCCAGCGGCGGCATCGGCGCGGCCACCGTCGCGCGTGTTCCAGCGCGAGGGCGCGACGGTCGTGGGCGTCGACCTGCAACCGGACTCGCCCGGCGAGCTCGCGCTGCAGGTCGACGTCACCGACGAGCGGCAGGTCAGCGACGCCTTCCAGACGGTGCGCGAGCGCTACGGGCGCATCGACGTGCTGTTCAACAACGCCGGCATCTCCCCGAACGACGACGGCTCGGTGATCGAGACGACGCTCGAGGCGTGGGAGCGCGTGCAGAGCGTGAACCTGCGCAGCGTGTTCCTGTGCTGCAAGCACGGCATCCCGCACCTGCTCGAGAACGACGGCCCGTTGCGCGGCTCGGTCATCAACACCGCGTCGTTCGTCGCGGTGATGGGCGCCGCGACCTCGCAGATCTCCTACACCGCCTCCAAGGGCGGCGTGCTGGCGCTCTCGCGCGAGCTCGGCGTGGAGTTCGCGCGCCGCGGCGTGCGCGTCAACGCGCTGTGCCCCGGCCCGGTCGACACGCCGCTGCTGAAAGAGCTGTTCGCCAAGGACCCCGAGAAGGCCGCGCGCCGGCTCGTGCACGTGCCGATCGGCCGCTTCGCCCACGCCCGAGGAGATCGCCGAACGGCGCGCTGTTCCTCGCCAGCGACGAGTCGAGCTTCGTGACCGCCTCGACGTTCCTGATCGACGGCGGCCTCAGCGGCGCCTACACGACGCCGCTCGATTAGCGTGATGCCATGCAGCAGCTCACCTACACCGGACCCGACGCGCTCGAGTGGCGCGAGGCGCCCGCGCCGCGGCTGAGCTCGGACGCCGCGGCGCTCGTGCGGCCGCTGGCGGTCGCCACATGCGACCTGGATGCGCTGATCATCGCGGGGAGCTCGCCGTTCCCGCCGCCGTTCGCGATCGGCCACGAGTGTGTCGCGGAGGTGCTCGACGTCGGGGACTCGGTCGGCTCGTTCGAGCGAGGTCAGCTCGTGAGCGTCCCGTTCCAGATCTCCTGCGGCGAGTGCGGCGCGTGCCGTGAGGGGCGCACTTCCAACTGCGAAGGCGTCGCGTTCATGTCGAGCTACGGCTTCGGGCCAGCGGTAGAGCGGTGGGGCGGGTTCCTGTCGGACGTCGTGTGCGTGCCCTACGCCGAGCACATGCTCGTACCCGTCCCTGCCGGCTTGGAGCCCGCGTCGGTGGCGAGCGCGTCGGACAACATCAGCGACGCGTGGCGCGCCGTCGCACCCGCGCTCGCCGAGCGGCCGGGCGCGGACGTGCTCGTCGTCGGCGGCGCCGGCGCCGGCTCGATCGGCCTGTACGCCGCCGGGCTCGCGGTCGCGCTCGGCTCGGAGTCGGTGCTGTACGTCGACGCCGGCGCCACGCGACGCGAGACCGCGGCGAAGCTCGGCGCGCAGACGCTCGCCGAGACGCCCAAGCGCGTCGGGCCGCACCCGATCACCGTCGACGCGAGCGCCGACCCCGACGGCCTCGCGCTGGCGCTGCGATCAACCGCGCCGGACGGCGTGTGCACGAGCACCGCGATCTACTTCGGCGAGCAGCCGCCGCTGCCGCTGCTGGAGATGTACACGAAGGGCATCACGTTCAAGACCGGCCGCGCGAACGCGCGCCCGGCGATGCCGCACGTGCTCGAGCTCGCCGCCTCCGGCGCGCTGCACCCCGAGCTCGTCACCACCAGCGTCGTCGGCTGGAGCGACGCCGCCGACGCGCTGCTGGAGCGCGGCTGGACGAAGCTCGTGATCGAGCGCTGAGGCCGGCGCGCCTCAGCCCGGGCACGGCGACACGGCGGACGCCCCGCGCCTCAACCATCCTCGGCCTCGGCGATCGCGTGCTCGAGCGCCGCGTGGCCTTGGCGCAGCACCGGCTCGCCGTGGGAGACGAGCACCCGTTCGATCGGCAGCACGAGCAGCGGGCGCAGAAGCCCGGCTACCTCCGCGCGGCTCGCGCGCTCCTGTGTCAGCCAGCTCTGCGGGCACACCTGCACGCCCCCCGCCCCGTCACCGATCAGCCGGTCGCCGGCTACGAGCGCCGCGACAGCCGGCAACCAGAACAGGATCTCGCCGGCACGGTACAGCGGCCGCTGCTCCACGCCAGGCGGCAGGTAGTTCCAGACGCGCGTGCTGTTGGCGCGGTAGCGCTCCGCAAGCTCCTCGCGATCGCGGCGATGCCAGCGGATCGTCGTGAGGATGCTCACCGGCCGTCCGCCGACGCGCTCGTCGAGCCAATCGAGGAACTGCGCGCGCTCCGCTGCAGGCAGCAGCGGGTCGATCAGCACGACGATGCCGTCCACTTCGTAGAGCACCGAGCCGACCATCTGATCCCAGTCGTCCAAGCTGCCTGGCTGCGCCCGCGCGCTCCACTCGGGGTGCGGCGCAGTCCAGCGCAGCAGGCCGGGAACGATCTCGGTGACGGCGCTCGGTTCGATCGCACAAGCTAACCGCCGATCGGAGAACGCGCGTTGCTGCCCCAGAAGATCTGGGTGCCGAACGCGTCGATCACGTTCACGAGCACGAGGTTCAAAGCCATCGACTTGGCCGTCGCCTGGCCGACGCCCACGGGCCCGCCGCTCGCTTTGTAGCCGTAGTAGCAGCCGACGAGCACGACCGCGGTGGCCATCGTCATGCCCTTGATCACGCTGTAGCAGGTAGTCGCCGGGGTTCTGGAACTGCCAGAAGACCAGCAGGTAGCCGCCCGAGGAGACGTAGCCGACCTGGTCGACGATCGCGATGTAAGAGCCCAGGTAGGCGACGCCGATCGCGCCGATGTACATGAACGGCAGCACCATCCACGCCGCCAGCAGGCGCGTCGCGCACAGGAACGTCATCGAGTTGACGCCCATCACCTCCAGCGCGTCGATCTCCTCGGAGATGCGCATCGCGCCGAGCTCCGCCACGATCCCCGTGCCGACCTTCGCCGACAGCATGTAGCCGAACACCAGCGGCACCGCCTCGCGCAGGTTGCACAACGCCGAGAACAGGCCCGCGTGCCGCGGGCACGCCGACCGCCTCGTTGAAGTACGCCGCCTGGATGCCGCACGGGCCGAGGCCCGTGATGAACACGAGGCCCCAGATCACGCCCGTCGAGCCGACGATCAGGATGCCCGCCTGGCGCAGCGACTCGCCGAAGAACCTGAACACGCGCAGGCCCCACACATCGCGCAGCACCTCGCCCATGAAGCCGCCGATCTCGCCGGTCGCGGCGAGCCATTCGCGCGGCAGCGCCAGCAGTTCGTTCATCGCCGCGAGCCCGGTCTCATTTGATCACGATGATCTGCGGATGGGTCGCAAGAAGCGTCTGCGTGAAGACGTAGTTGAGCGCGCCGAACGCGAGGAACGAGACGACGACCGCCTGGTTGACCGCGCGCCCGACGCCCTCCGCGCCGCCGGAGGCGGTCATGCCCTTGTAGCAGCAGACGATCGCGATGATCGCGCCGAAGATCGACGTCTTCAGCACCGAGCCCCACAGGTCGGTGACGTCCGCGTTCGCGAACAGCGTCGCCCAGAACGGCCCCAGCGTGCCGCCGGTCTCGACCTCCGCGAGCAACCCGCCGAACAGGCCGAACAGGATCGCGAAGATGTTGAACAGGCCCGTCACGAGCATCAGCGACAGGAAGCGCGGCACGACCAGGTTCTTGACGGGGTCCACGCCGAGCACCTGCAGCGCGTCGAGCTCCTCGCGCACCTTGCGCGCGCCCAGATCGGCCGTGATCGCCGTCCCCCCCACCCCCGCGACCACGATCGCTGTGATCAGCGGGCCGATTTCGCGCACGACCTCGATCACGAAGAAGCCGCCGAGGAAGTCGAGCGCGCCGAACAGCTTCAGGAAGTTCGCCGCCTGCAGGCCCGGCGCCCCGTAGTCGATCGCGATCGTCGACAGCATCAGCGGCAGCCACACCAGGCGCAGCACGAACAGGAACTGCGACACGAGCTCGCCGCCGTAGATGTAGGGCGGGCGCAGCGTCGAGGAGACCGTCCTGCCGCCCAGCAGCATCATGTCGCCGAGTTCCTCCAGCACGTTCCTCGCGGGGAGGAACGCCCGTCTTGGCAGCGCTGAGATCGCATCGCCTCCGACCCTCATTCCTCTAGTGTACTAGTTCACCAGCACACTATGCAACGTGGTCGCGGAGGGCTACAGTTGACAGCGTGAGCCGGGAGCCACTTCGATCGTCCGCCGGTGGGACGCGCGGGTTGGATCTGGCCGTCGACCGCGACGCCGAGATCCCGATTGGCGTGCAGCTCGCGTGGGCGCTGCGCTCGCGCATCCGCGACGGCTCGTTCGAGCCCGGGCAGCGCCTCCCCGGGCTGCGCGAGGTCGCCGAGGCGACCGGCGTCAACGTCAACACCGTGCGCAGCGTCTACCAGCGCCTCGAGCACGAGGGCCTGATCGACAGCCAGCAGGGCAGCGGCACGTTCGTAGCCCCCACGCCCCAGCGGCCGTCGAGCGTCGCGAGCATCGCCGCGGGCGCCGCGCGCGAAGCCCACGCGTCGGGCGTCGACCCGCGCGAGATCGCCGCCGCGCTGTACGTCTCCCCCGGCTCCCAGCAGCGGCCCGCCGACGACGCCGCCGCACGCCGGCGCGCGCTGCGCGAGCAGATCGCCGTGCTCGAGCGCACGCTCGCCGAGATCGAAGCCAAACACCCCGGCGTCGCCCCCGCCAGCGCGCCCGCGCGCCGCGGCATCGGCCCGGCGCTGCTCGACGCCGCCGAGCTCGAGCACGTGCGCGCGACGCTCGTCCGCCGCCTCGCCGTCGTGCAGGCCGCGATCGACGGGCTGAGCGGGGATGAGGGCGCGGGTGCGGCAGACGAGGCGAGCGTCAAGCAGAGGCGCAAGCCGCGGCAACGGGCGCGGCAGCCGCAGGCAGAGCAGCCAACGGCCAAGCCCGCGAGCCAGCGCGCGCCGCGCGCGCGAGCACCGATGCGCCCGGCGCCAGAGGGCGCGTGAGCGGGCGATGCAGACGTACTTCCTGACGATGGTGCTCGGCGTGCCGCTGCTGCTGCTGACGCTCGCGCTGATCGCCGGGCACTTCCACCACGACGGGTACGACGAGCTGCTCGACTGGAAGCCCACGCGCTCGCCCGAGCTGGAAGTCGAGCTCGAGCTGGGCGACATCCAGCAGATGCTCGCCGCGCAGAACCGCCACCGGCGCAGGCGCGGTGCGGCGGAGCGGACGCTCGATGAAGTGATCGAGGGCGCGTCCGTGTTCGGGCACTACGAATGAAGTAGGGGCCGCCCGCTGGCGGCGTGACACGGGTACGCTCCGCGGCCATGGCCGACCCGGTCGTCGCCGCGCCGCTCATTTCGCAGCTCGATCCGTGCGAGCTCCCAGATGGCGGCGAGTTGGACGAGCTCGTGCTGTCGGAGGCGCTCGTCGAGCGCCACGGGCGCGATGCGCTCACCGACTCGAGGCTCGTCGGCTTCAGCCTCAGCGAGGGCAGGGTCGAGAACCTGCGTGTCGCCGGCGGCACGATGATGCTCTCATCCTTCGCGCACTCAACCCTGCGGCGGGTGGCGTTCGAGAACGTCAACCTGCGCGAGGCGAGCTTTCTGGAGACACAGCTCGAGTTTGTGCATTTCGACGGGTGTGACCTCACCGGCGCCGACTTTCGCGGGGCGCGGTTGAAGGAGTGCGCGATTCGAGGAAGCTCGCTCGACGGCGCGCTCGGCGTCGAGTCGCTGCGCGGGCTCACGATGCCCTGGGGCGACCTCGTGGGGTCGGTGGGAGCGCTTGCGGCGGCGTTGGGGATTGGGGTTGAGGGGGCTGAGGGGGAGTGAGGCGGGCGACGCGCCGGCGCCTTGCGGGCGACGGAGGAGCAGATCGGGTGGCGGCGGGCCGCGTCGGCGTCGACCCGCCTCGGCGAGTTCCCGAGCAGCGCTGCATCCGCAACAACAAGAAACATGCTCGGTCATCTCCCCGAGCGCGACCGGCGGGCCGTGAAGACGCGCCTGCGGCGGGCGTCGGCGCATGAAGATCACCACGCGGCGGGCGTGGAGCCCGGAGCCGATCCCCGGCTGCGGGGATAGCGAGTAGCCGCTTAGTTCGTGTTATTCCAGCTTTTCGCCTTGGCGAGACTTTCGTCTGCGCCGAATTTTTCAGCTCTCCGGGACTGTGGTAGCTTGGCGCTCGTAGGGAGAGATCGCGCACAGCTAGTTGGGTTAACGACACGCCGTGCGAAACACTCATCCAGATCGGAGGCTGTCTTGTTTACGTCCCTGAAGCTTCAACGCGCGAAGTTGCGTCGCCTGAGTTTGGTGTCACTCGGCGTCGCGGCCGCATCAGCATCCGCGCTCGCGGTTGCGGCGCCGTCGCTCGCAACAGACCATTACTACTGCCTGGCGTCGTACGTAGCGGGCGCCCAGTGCGGGTATGGAAGCACCCTGTCGAACGACGTCCGCAATCGGGCATACGTGCCGGAAGGTGATGGAAATCACGAAGTGTGTGCTTCGTATCCGGGCGATGGCTTTTTATGTGCATGGGATAACTCGGACCATAAATTCTCAAGCCGAAGCTACTATCCGTATATCAAAGCTCCCGAAGGTGGCACTGTGCAAGGCCTGACCACCACCGAATAACCGCATGAGACTCCCCGGGGGCCAACTGGATTCTCTAGTGGGCCCCCGGGCCATGCTAATCGCCTCCGCGCTCGCGGTGGCCGCGCTGGCGGCAGCGGGCAGCGTTGCGCTAACTCTGCTGGATTCGCCCTCCACATCAAGCCAGGTCTTCCCGGTCCTCCGTGAAGGCGTGCGGCGCTCCTCCAAGTCCGATCTTGCCGGTCTGGTCGGACTTCTGGAATTGCAGACTAAGGTCCCAGCCGTTTTGTCATCCGTGAGCACGCGAGTGGTGGGCATCGGTGCAATCGGAAACACGCGCGTTGTTCTTGCGGACACAAACGTCGGCTATTGCCTCTGGCGCGTAGACGCCAACATGACATGTCACTCCAGGACCGAATCCGAACAAGGTGAGCTCTGGGTCAAGTTGGTAGCAGCAAACGGACGCGAACAAATGGTGATCGCGGTCCCGCACGGCCCGGCGACGATCACAGCAACGACATCCGTGGGCAACACCCGGCTTCCCGTTCGAGACGACCTCGTGTTCCTGGACTCCACGAAAGTCAAAACGCTGATACTCGGCCCCTCGGGTCCAGTTCTGGCGATCACGCATCCGGGGCTGAAGCTGCATCCAGGGCCGAAGCCATCACGTCGGTCTTGACGCGCGGCGCCGGATTTGCATGCCCTTCACAAGGGGTGAGCGATGGGGCTCGAACCCACGACCGCCTGGACCACAACCAGAGGGATGGGGTACCGCTCAGGTGATGAGGCCCGGATTCATTGGGTTTCTTGCCTGCGGGTGCTGCTCAGTTTTGCTCAGTTTGTTCCCCGTCTTGTTCCCCGAACACCTGTTCGCTGCGGTCGGAGTCGGCTAGCTGAAGCCCCGATCCACGCGCTGAAGCTGGGTGCTCCGCTCAGGTGTAGTCCGCTGTCGACGAACGCTTCTGCGGCCTCGCGCACCGCTGCGAAGTCTCCGTGGCCGAGGCGGTCGATCGGCCGGTCGAACCCGAGCAGGCGATTGCGGGCCATCAGCCAGCTGCGCGTGGCCTCGGCCGAGTACGCCTCGCGGAGGATCTGATCGATCGTGCGAAGGTCGTCGACTGCCTGCACCACCATCCTCGTTCTCGTATGACGACAAGCCAGCCTAGAATCGTCGACGGCCTATGGGTGCTCGGGTCACAGGCCGGCCCAGGTGGCATGTCCGTGGTCTACCGTGCAGTCGACGCTGAGCACGAGGTTCGGTCCGCTGGCGATCAAGCTGTTGCCCGCGCGAAGGGAGAACGAGCGGCGGGCCGTCCGAGCGTTCGAGCTCAAGGTGCAGGCCCGCCTCGCCCCTCTCCATCATCCCAACATCGTGCCGTTGAGAATCTGAACGGTTCGTCGATATAGGATCTTCCCTATGCCGCGAGTCACGGTGGTTGATGTCGGCGACGGAGCCTGTGCGATCTTGCGCTGCGCCTGCCTCGGATCGCCCTGCGGCTGTGAGGTAGCCGTCCTGGATTGCGGAGCCTATAAGGCGTCCTCGCGACCGGCCATGGAAGCTCTGCACACCGCGCTACGGCCGGGTGGTTTGCGACGTCTTCGCACCCTCATCGTCTCGCATTTCGACGCCGATCACTGGGCTG
The DNA here is from genome assembly GCA_963826985.1 of uncultured Solirubrobacteraceae bacterium. Taxonomy (GTDB): domain Bacteria; phylum Actinomycetota; class Thermoleophilia; order Solirubrobacterales; family Solirubrobacteraceae; genus Palsa-744. The sequence continues at coordinate 163,035 of CAWGYW010000002.1, read as the reverse complement.
GCCTGCAACTCCTCGGTGCCGAAACCACGCCGTCCAGCCTTGCGCCGGCAGTCAGGATCGCCTACCCGCGACTTCCGGACCGGGCCCCGGACACCTTCGCCGCCGAGCGCGCGCTGTTCGCGACGGTCAAGGGCACCGGTGTCAGGTCGCTCGATCTCGTCAACACCTGGATTGACAAGACGAAAACCACGCCGCTCCCCTTGCACCGCGGGATGATGTTCGAGGCCGTGCGGCGCCGGTGGCTAGTGCTGTGGCCGCCACGCGAACTGCCTCCACACCAGCTTGCTGCACTTGACGGCGCCGTGCACGACATCGAGCGGCTCGCGGAGACACTCGCCGCCGATGGTGATTCAACCCTCAGAGACAACCTCGAGGCAGCACGTGAGAGCCCACTGCACCGCGATGTTCCGGACGACGGGATCGGGGCGTGGTACAAGCCAGACGCACTGCCCTCACCCCCCGCCGCCGACAACGACATCGAGGAGGAGCGGGAGTACGAACATGATTCAGAGCCACCGGGCAGATTCCCTGACCTCGGTGAGATTCCGGACGATCATCGCACGGAGTTTGCCCGGGTCTCTCGGCGTCTCGCGCGGGCAAACAACAATCTGTCGCTGATCTTCTTTGACCTCGAGCAGCACCTGATCGCGTACGGCGATGCCAAGTCCTCGGTGCTTCGCTCTGCGCTCGCTGGCGCGCCTTCCCACTTTCGCGTGGCGCTGGCTCCACACCACGGCACAGCATCGGTACCGAGCGCCGGGTTTCCCTCCGCTGACGCGTGTGTCTCCCAGGCGGGGGAGCGTCACAGACAGCTGTGGGGCCGACACATCGAAAGCCACGGCCAAGAGCGGTCGTGCGTGACCACTGCGGATGTCGGGACCATCAGCTTCTGGTGATCGCTGCTGGCGTGGGCGTCAGCCGCCGCCAGAAGACCGGAACGCAACCTCCAGCAGACTCGGGTCGACCTGGTCGAGGTCGATGTCGGAGAGGTGATCGAGGAAGCGGCTGAACGTCACGGCACTGATGCGTCGATCGGTGCCTGGTAGCTGATACTCGGTACTGCCTCCGGGCTCCGTGCAGATGTGTTTCGTGTCATCGGCGATCAGCCAGCTGGCGTCCGCGAGTAGGGCGGTGTGGACCACCGGGTCGTCCTTGCGATCAGAGGTGTAGGAGGGAATCAGCTCGGGATCGAAGTCTTCGGTCATGTCAACGCAGATAGCCGCGATCTGCTGGCGCACGACGTCGATGTCCTCCTCGCGCAGGGTCGGGTCCAGCCTGGGCCCCGCCTCTCGCAGCTTGCGTTCGTACTCGGCCAGCAGCGGGCGTGAAGCAACCAGTTGCCAGTCATCCGGACAGCCCTCCGGAAGCGCCTCACGCAACAACGCGTACCTGGCTTCGGCCTGCACTGCCAGCAGCTCGAGCGTCGCGCCGCCCGCCTGTCCGCCGGCGCTCGCGGACTCGGCGCGCAAAGCGTCGGCGTCTTGGCGCAGGAGGTCACGACGCGCGGCGAGTGCGCCCAGCGCCAGTACGACCCAGAAGCGCCGGCGATACCCGCGGGGGGAGAGCACCGCCGGCAAGACGACGCTGGTGTCGAGCACGACCGGCCGCATCGGGGCGACACTCTATGCGTGGGCCGCGAGCTTTTAGCCCTCGTCTTCGAGCGCCGCGTGCACGTCGGCGTCGCCGACAGCCGCGTAGCGCTCGTCCAGGGCGCGGATCTCCTCATCGAGCCGGTAGGTCCCCGACAAAGAGGCAAGCAGGCCAGCTAGCGGGACACGATAGTCGCCGCCCGGCAGCTTGGCGTACGGGACCTTGTCGTTCTCGATCCACTTGAGGATCGTGCGCTTGCTGACGTTCAACAACTCCGCAGCCTGCTTGGTCGACAGCAACTTGGGTTGTGAGCGAACAGCCGACATCAGGGGATTCCTTCGATAGACCTCAACGCGCAGCTTAGCGCGATAGACGCATTTTAGCCTACTTATCGGCTTCTGCGCGATTTTCCTGATCTGCGTAGCCTACGATCGCAGGCTCGGGCGCGAACGCCGCGTCGACGAGCTTGACCTCGTGCTCCGAAGGCGCGTAGTGCGAGTAGATCTGGGTGGTCTTGGAATCGGCGTGGCCGAGGAACTCCTGGATCGTGCGCATCGGCGTGCCCTTAGCCGCCAACCGCGTCGCGAAGGTGTGACGCAGATCGTGGAAACGGACTGGCCTGACCCCCGCGTCCTCGCACGCCTTCTTGAAGCGCTTGCTGACCTTGGAGCGATCGAGGGCGTGCCCGGTTTGCGGATGGGCGAAGACGAGCTCGTCATCGGCGCGGTAGGCAGTGCGCTTCGACCAGCGATCGAGCTCCCCGGCCAAGCGTGCAGCCATCGGCACTGAGCGCTTGGTCGACGAGCTCCGACTTCCCGCGCGTGGAGTGCTCTCCGCGCACGTGCGGCTTGCGCACCCGGATGCGCTGCGCTACCCAGTCGACATCGCGCCACCGCAGGCCGAGCAACTCGGACTGGCGTAGCCCTGTCATCGCCGCGGCGAGGATCACGACGCGCAGGACCGGCCCGAGCACGTCCGGAGACGGTGGCGGCGCGGGCCCGGGCCGCCCTTTGCGGGTCGGTTTCGGCTCGGGGTAGACGGCTTCGTCTGGGATCGCACGAATCACCGCGTCGAGCTCGCTGACGCTCAGAAACTGTAGGTCGGCGCTCGTGCCGCCGCGCAGCCGCCCTGGCTTCTCCGCACGCCGCACCGGGTTCTCCCGCCTGCATCCTCGGTCGATCGCGTGCTCGAACGCAGAGTGCAGGAAGCCCATCATGTTGCGCACCGCTCTTGTCCGCAAGCCCCTTCTTCAAGAGCGACCGTGCGAGCACTTCGACATCGGCCGTGCTCACATCTGCCGCCTCCCGACTGCCAAGTGCGGGCGAGATATGGACTCGCTGCATGTACTCGCAGTTCTCGCGGTAGGACTTGCTCGCACCGCGCAGCTCGAGCCGATCGCGCAGCGAGTCGATGACCTCATCGACGGTCGGCACGTGAGCGCCGGGCAGCGGCCGCGGCGTGGCCTCCTCGGCCTCCTGCAGCTTGCGGAACGCGCGCTCGGCCTGGGCACGGGTGAGTCCCTCGCGTCCCCCGGGCTGGCGGATCGGCCCGACCTTGCGGTTCAGCAGTCGCCCGTCGAGCGTGCGCCAGCGACCGTAGTAGGAGTCCCACTTCTCATACAGATGCCCTGTACCGGCGTGCCGCTTGGAGCTCATATCTCCGGCTCCTGCTCCATCTCCTCGATCCACCCGAGCACAGCCGAGCGCCGGTAGCGAACATACCGGCCGAGCGCGACGTGTGGGATTCGGTGTGCCCGTGTCTGTGTGTATACCCAGGCCTTCGTGACCCGTAGGAGCAGGGCGACCTCGCCGGCGGTCATCAGCGGGTCGTCGGGGTCCCAGCGGGAGACGGCGCCAGCCGGCTCCCGGGCGCCCACAGCCGGCGGCGCCAAGCCCGGCCTACCCATCGTCCTCACCTCGGCGCAGTCTCTCCCACCCGTCGATCACGTGCCACCCGTCGATGCGGCGCTCGAACACGGTCCCCTCGTTGCGCCCGAGGTGCGCGTGCGCGTTGGCTGCGGGGATCTCGAGTGCGGCGGCGATCTCGGCGGGCATCGCTGCGGGGTGCTGGGCGACGTATTCGGCGATCTGCTCCCAGCGGACGCGCTTCTTTGTGCCCGCGCCGCCGTCGAGTGCGGCCAGTGCGCGGGTGAGGCGCTCGCGGCGCTCGACGAGCAAGCCGCTGATCCCACGCCTTCTTCGTGTCGCCCGCCATGACGAGCAATCTATCCGACCGCTGCGCGGCCATCACGACGATCAGCAGCGCGATCCCGACGGCGCGGGCGTGGTCGAACAGGAGCAGGGCGCGCGATTGTCAACCCGCGACAGATACGACGCACGAGGACCAGCCCCATGCCTTCATACGGACTAGAGCCGGCAGCCGTGTGGGGTGTATAAGAGGGCTCGTGCTACGTGGACTCTTTGAAAAGTTCCTCCAGCGTGACCTGGCCGCGGAGCGCAGACTCATCCGCGATGCCCATGCGGCACTCGGCGCACGTGGCGACAGCTACGAAAAGCGGTTTGAGGCCGTCAAGTCGAACCATGCCGCTGCCGAGCGACGCGCTGCTGCGTTCGACCGGGACCTCGACCGCTGGGTTGCTCACGCATCTGCGTCGCTCGCTAGCGCAAAGGCGGAGAAGGAGCAGCTGGATGTCGAGGCGGATGCAATCAAGCAGCTTTTCAAGCAGATCAACGATGAGATATCCGCGATCGAGGCCGAAGGCCCGGAGCTAGCTGACGAGGGGAAGAAGGTCACTGAGCGCCTTGACGCCATCAGCGAGACCGAAAAACGACGCACCCGCAACATCTATCGCTTTGGCTTTGTAGCTGAGTTGATTACAGGGGCGACTGTGTTCATCCCATTTACCGGTTGGGCCGAGCACTCCGCCCACGTCGTTCACCTCGACTACTACTCGGCGGTTGCGGCGATCACTCCCGTGTTGTTCGTCGCTGGCCTCGTTGAGGTGGCGCTTCTCGGGCTATTTCCAGGCAGATGGCTCGTCGCGTGCTTCTCGCTCCCCGCCGTAGCCGCCACGGTTGGCGCGTTGATCGCACTTGGAACACACCATAGTACGCCAGCTACCTTCTCTCTCACGTTGTGGGGCCTTGTCGCCACGACCCTCGCGCTGATCCTATATTTCGTGATCCACAGTGAGTCATCTTCCAGCAAAGCCGCAATGTGAGGTCCATGAACCTGATGCAAGAGCCTGAACAGCGCCCAGTCGACATGTACGGCGAGCATGGTCAGTTCGTTTACCACTACACGACGAGCAATGCCGCGTTTGAGCACATCCTTCCGAGCGGACAATTGCGAATGAATTCTCTGCGGCGGTTGCGCGACCCGGTCGAGAACAAGGATTGGGTTCAAGGACTGTTTACTTCGGTATCTTGGCGACCGGAGGACGTCGACCGGTTTCGTGCGGCGACGGATCGGGTTCTCGACGACACCGAGATTGTGAGCTTTACGCTGGATGCGCCTGTCGTTGGCGGGTCGCCGGAGTATTCACGGGGCTGGGCGCGACCTCGCATGTGGGAGCAGTATGCGGAGGACCATGCGGGAACCTGCCTGATGTTCGACCGGAAGAGATTGGATGACTGGCTCCAAGTCGGTCTTCCGGAGCGGAAGCTCACGGTTGCGGATGAGGTCGTATACAGCAATTCGCCCCTGCCGGGCCATGAGGAGGCGCGCACGCTACACGCCGTCTCCTTGATTGCCGCTGGCGATAAAGATCTCGAAGTGGGGCTGAAAAAACATATCGAGCGGCACGCTAAAGAGCTCTATTTTCGCAAGCTCGAGGATTGGAGTACCGAGCGCGAGTACCGCTACGTAGTTTTCGATAAGCACCGAACGGAAACGCTCGTCCTGTACGGCAACGCACTACACGCTGTGATCGTCGGGGAGAGATTCCCGAACTGGCAGATCTCAGGAGCGGCAGAGGTTTGCTCCAAAGCTGGCGCCAAATTGCTGCAGATACAGTGGGGCGCGTTCCCCCCAAAGTTGGTTGACCTAACCGCAAGCGAACCGTGAAGCGCGGAGCGGGTGTCCTGCAGGGCCGAGCTAGCGCTCGCTTCGGCGGGCGTGTCCGCGGTGGTGATCCCGTTCCTGGGGGTTATCGCGGCGGCGGTGGTGCTGTGGAGCCGCTTCCTGGGTCCGCGCGACCTGGCGATCTTCGCGGTGATGTACCTGCTGAGCGCGCTGGGCATCACGGTGGGCTTCCATCGCCTGCTGACGCATCGGGCGTTTCAGACGCGGCCGTGGCTGCGCTACACGCTGGCGGTGCTGGGGTCGATGTCGCTGCAGGGCGGGGTGATCGACTGGGTGGCGGACCATCGCAAGCACCACATGTTCACCGACGAAGAGGGCGACCCGCACAGCCCGCACGCGGGGCACGGCACCGGGCTTGGCGGGATGGTGGCGGGCCTGTGGCACGCGCACGTGGGCTGGCTGTTCGAGACCCACGGCCAGGCGTCCTCGAAACGCTTCGCGCCGGACCTGGTCGAGGACGCGACGATGCGGCGCATCAACAGGGGCTTTCCGCTGATCGCGCTGGGCAGCCTGGTGCTGCCGTTCGTGCTCGGCCTGGCGCTGAGCGGCGGCTCGCTCGTCGACGGCGGCCTGTCGGCGCTGTTGTGGGCGGGCCTCGTGCGGATCTTCCTGGTGCACCACATCACGTGGAGCATCAACTCGATCTGCCACTTCTTCGGCAGCCGCCGCTTCGACACCGACGATCACTCCACGAACGTGTTCTGGCTGGCGCTGCCATCGCTCGGCGAGGCATGGCACCACAACCACCACGCGTTCCCGCAGTCGGCGTTCCACGGCCTGCGCTGGTACGAGCTCGACCTTGTGAGCACACGCCGGACGTTTATGGGAGACGCGTTCGCGTCGCTCTTCGTACAGCGCTGCTGGCGCCGATCACGACAGCCTGTGTTGCCTATCCAGGCTCTATGCGACGCCCACGCATGGTCAGCTTTCCCAGGTCCCGTGCGAGCTCCAGTGGCCGCTCGGCTCCTGACGCTCGCTTCCGCCGCGCGAAACGATGCGGCGTCCTTGCTGGCAGGAGACGCCTGCACGTCGTCCACAGGGATAGGTGTGGGCGCTGTTCACAGCGGCGCCTCTTTTCACGCGAAAGCGCAAGCGACGTCCGCCGTGGACGCTGTGCAGCGTGGGTGTCACGGCGCCGGCCATCGCGGCTGAACGTTCTGGCGTGAGAAACTCCCTCGATGCCGGCCCCGCACCTCGATCCTTGCGACCACGCGCGGAGGCCGATGAGGTTTGGTCTTTTCTGCTCAGCGCAGGCCAGCGGCGACGATCTTCCCCCCGAGACGGACCAGGGCTTCCGCGACTATCTCGACTTCAACGTCGAGGCTGAGGAGCTCGGGTTTCATTCGAGCTTCCTGGTCGAGCATCACTTCACCGGCTGGAACCAGGTCTCCGCCACGCTGATGCTGCTCACTTGCCTTGCCATGCGCACCACGAGATTGCGCCTCGGCTCGGCCGTGATGGTGCTGCCCTGGCACAATCCGGTCTTGCTTGCGGAGGAGGCGGCAACGCTGGATCTCGTGTCCGGTGGGCGGCTCGACTTCGGCATCGGGAAGGGCTACAGGCAGAGCGAGTTCACCGGCTTCCAAGTCCCGCCGGAGGAGGCGGAGGCACGCTTTGAGGAGGCCGTTGAGGTGATCACGCGATGCTGGCTTGAGCGTTCCCGCTTCTCGCACCGAGGCCGCTTCTGGCGCTTTGAGGACATCGTGGTCGAGCCGCCGCCGGCACAACGACCACACCCGCCGTTCTGGATGGCGGCCGGGAGCTCGGTGTCGATCCGCAAAGCGGCGGAGCGGGGCTTCAACCTCATGCTCGACCAGTACGCGTCCCCGGAGCAGATCGGCGAGCGCATAGCGCTGTACCGCGCCGAGCGTGAAGCGCACGGTCGACCGTTCGATCCGATGGGGGTCGCGGTGGCACGCCAACTGTACGTTGCGAAGGATCGGGCGGACGCCGAGGCCGCTCTGGTTCGTCAAGCCGAGTACACCCAGCGTACGGTGAGCGTGTCCCGCTCGCCCGGGCGCACGGGCGGCTCGCACGTGCTCGCCTATACGAGCAAGAGCGCCGCCACCGAGGAGCACGCGCTCTATGGAACGCCTGAGGAGATCTCCACCAACCTGGCGACGTTGAACGATGCCGGCGCTCGCTATGTCCTGCTCACCGTGCTTGGCGGCAAGGAGCAGCTGCGACGCTTCGCGCACGAGGTCATGCCAGCGGTCTACGCCGAACGCTCGCTGTAGCTACGTGCCCGGGATCAACAGGTTGCTGGCGAGTGCGTCGTGGCGGCGGTTGCCCGCCCAGGTCGTCGTGGCGATGAGTGCGGCGATGCCGATCCCGACCGCCAGGCAGTCGCCGGCGACGAGCAGGTAGCCGCCGTTGCGGTGCGGGTTCACGAAGAGGTAGGGGTACCAGTCCACGATCGCGCCGCGCGCCAGCGTGTAGATGATGTACAGCAGTGGGAAGGCCATCCACAGCACGACCGTCCGTGCGGGGTCGAGGCGCACGCTAGGCGGGTCGAGCAGCCAGTCGAGTGTCACCGCCAAAGGCATCAGATAGTGCAGGATCGCGTTCACCCACGGGTATACCGGAGCTTTCCCGGAGAGCAGCACCAGGTACACGATGCCGGTGGTCAGGATGTAGACGACCGCGGCGCCTCTGAGCAGCTCGACCGTGCGAGAGCGCGCGTGCGCGGGGCGGAGCGCTCCGTACAGGAGCATCGCCGTCGCGAACAGGTTGCTCAGGACGGTGAAATAGCTGAAGTAATCGCCGTCGCTGACACCCGGTCCTGCAGCCACGTCGTAGCCGATCGCCGTGAGCGACAGCAGCGCCAGCAGCGCACGGCAGACGCGCAGCGCAGACTCGCTCAGCGCGCCACGCTGCGCTCGACGGTCTGCCAACCTCATCGTCTCCATGGGTCCGAGAAAACCACCAAAGCAGCGAACCCGGCCATGATTATCGGCGACTGCATCGAGATCGAGAATACCGATAGACAGGGGCGATAGCTGTGGGCCTATGGCGTCCCCGTGACTGTTTATTTTGCCCCTGAGCCGCTTCGGAGCCAGTCGAGCCATCCGCCCGAGAGCACGATTTCGGCCAGCGCCTCGTAGCCAGCCGCCCCCGGATGAGCGCCATCCCCGCTGGCAGCCTGTTGGCTCCACACGTTGGAGGCCAGCAGCGGCTCGGCAACGCCGAGGAAGGGCACTGCTCGCGAGGCGCAGACCTCGCCGAAGGCAGCCGAGAGACTGTGGATGCGCCGGCTCTGCTCAGCGTCATCGACGGGCGCGGGGCCGACTACGAGCGTCGGCAGATCGATCGATCGCGCTCGCTCCAGGATGTCGTCCAGGGCGCCACAGGAGCGCTCCGCCTCGACGCGTTGCACGCCGTCTTCGATGGTCGTGTCGTTCGCGCCGAAGGACACGACCATCCGAGTGTCCGCTCCCGGCAACAGACGCGCCCGCGTCTCCAGCCGCCAGCGTGAAGCTACCTGCAGGGACGTCTCTCCCCTGACGCCGAGGTTGTAGGCGGTCAACGGCGTACCTGCAGCGAAGGACGCAACGGCCACCCGCCCGACCCAGCCGAGGCCTGCTGGGCGCCGACGGCGGCCATGTGAGAGTCGCCGAAGAACAGGACCCGCTGGTCTGGCACGGCGCCAGTTATACGAGGTTCCGCGGCTGGGTAGCCGACCCGAGCCGACTCGCACAGAGTCGGAGCGGAACCTGTCGCACCGCATCGCTTCGAGCCTTGTGAGCGGGGGTGCTGATGATGACGAGAACGATGACTGCTCTCCGGAAGCGGTCGCGGTTTGGATCAGCGCGCTGGACGACGACATCCCGGTTCTCATTGCTCGGGACATGCTGCGCCTATACGAGCTGACTGCAAGCCGCCCGGACGAATCCCTTCGTTGGCCCTCGCACCGATGGCCTGACCATGAGCGGGAACAACCTACCCGGAGCTGATGTAGGTCGCCCGCGCAGGCGGCCGCGTAGCTGACTGCTCCGCTCCGCTAGCCCGACACCAAGACGCCGGCGCTGCGAGCCCCATCGCTGGCTTCTACGAGTACCGGGGTACTGCACGTGCTCACCAGCTTGATTCTGACCAGTCCGTGCGAGTTCGTCCGCGCGTTTCGTGCGCTGATGTGCGCACACGGTGGGGCGATCGCGGCGAAGCCGATCGGCTGCCCGCGAGTTGGTCCGTGTCCCTTGAGGGCGGCCGTGATCAGCGTATAGGCTCGGCGATGTGTCGCGGTCAGTCGTATACGCGGCAGTGCTCGAGTATTCAGGCAGATCGTAAACGCCGTACTGGCGCGGCCGGCGAACGCCATCGTCGGTTGGCAGCCCTCGATGTCGGACGAGAACACCACCGCGCCGTCGCCGTTGGTGGTGCCTCGCTTGGTTTCACCCCCGACGATCGCCTGAATTGGTGCGTCGCGGACGAGGCGACCGTTCGCATCGAGCGCCTCTACGGCAAAAGCGGCGCCTTCGCCGTTGCGCACGGTGTGGATCCTGCCGATGCGCTTCAGGCTGGCGATCCGCGTGGTGGGGGGGCTGACAGCGAGGTATCCAGCCCACAGCGCCTGCCCTTCTTCGGTCAGCAGCTGTATCGCGCCGCTTTCAGTGCCCGGCGGGATCGTGACGGTCACGAGCTTCGGCGTCCACTGCGTGACCGGTAGCCCCACGGTTCCCCTGGAGGTGACGATCGTTACGCCGCCTGTTCCAGAGCCCAGGTCCGAACCTTGCACCTGGACAGTTGCGCCGGGTACCGTAGCGTCCTGAAGTAGACGCGCTGATGCAGCCGGGGCATAGCGAGCAGCGCCGGGCACCGTCGTGCTGGCGACCTTTGCAAGGGGCAGAGTGCCTATGACGTGCGCTCGCGCCGCCGTGGCCACCGTGTTACCCGATACCAAGCCGGCGACATACGCGATGTTTTCTGCCGACTTCATCACGAACTCGTGCCCGGCAAAGAACTGGTTTAGGGCGCCCGAAACGTTTTCGTAGGGCCAGTGCGGGGTGCCATGCCTGGCCGGTTCAGCCGTGAGCCACCACGGAGGACCTTGCACAATCGGCTGCTGAGAATTGCTGCCGCATTGAGACAGAAGAAAGAACAGCTGCGAATAGAGCCCGAGGCAATTGTTCGAGGAGAACGTGAGGTCTCCGAGTTCATACACCGGGTCCGCCGGAGTGCCGATCGGCAGGAATATGTCGCCCATATGCGCGTCGCGCACGACTAGGCGTGCATCGAGGTCCTCGCGCTCATACCAACGAGCAGTCCAGATGTCGAACAATTTGGGGCTGATGTGGGTCACGCCCTGGAGCCACGGCGCCAGGGTGTGTAGAACGCCGTTTATGGGACTGTCGAGAGAGACGATCCGTGCAACTCCCTGAAGTTCAGCGAGCGAGTGGCGCTCGAACAGCTGCTCGGCAACCAAGCCCCCCTCGCTGTGCCCGATGACGTAGATGGGCGTGGTGGGCCACATCGCGTGGGCCTCGCGAATCAGTGTGAGGAGATACGAGTCGGCCTGCGCTTCGGGGGATGCCGAGCCCGGAGCTTCTTCACCAAACGCGTTGACCGAGTAAACCGGGTGCGTGCGTGTGCCCGTCAATTGAGCTCCGGTATAGCTGTATGGCAGCAGAACGGCTCCGGTTGCCGCGAGTGCATCCGTGAAGTTCGTTGGCGTGATCGCACCATTCAGCGTTGTGTCGTATGTGGTTTGGGCCATGTGGACGAGGTCCGCGAGCGGACTCGTGAGTGAGCTCAGCAGGCCGTATTGGGCAAGGCCGCAATAGTCCTGCGCAGCAGGGTCGTAGGAGCCCGAGAGGGGTAGCGAGCTCGCGATCCCGGTAATCAAGATCACAACGGACCGCGGCGTCTGCGAGCCCGAGGCACAGGTGCTGGTCGTGCCAGGAGGGGAACCGCCAGGTGACGGCGGCAGCGGAGCGACAGGCGTCGTGAACGAGGCGTCGCTCGCCGTGTACGGTACGGTGCCTCCGCCTGCGTTGGTTGCGACGAGCGAGACGTGGTAGGTGGAGTTCGGCGAGAGTCCGGTCAGGTTGGCGGACACCGCGACAGGCGCGGTTCCGGCGCCCGCCGATTGTGTACAGGGAACCGTCGCCCCGTAGGCGGATGTCGGACCATATTCGAAGTAACAGGTCGTCGGGTCGCCACCGGGATATACCGTGCCGTTCAGTGTGGCTGACGTTGCGGTGATGCCGGTCGCCGCAGTCGTTTCCGCGAGCGCAGGGTTGGCCGTTGGTTGGATCGTCCAGTTCATGCCGTCCCAGCGCTCGGCCAGCGTGACATACCCGCCAGTCGGGCCCTCAGAGAGGTCCAGGTATCGACCCACGGCCGTGCACGCGCTGGCGGCTCTGCATGACACGTCGGCGAACGATGACTGGGAGGAATTTGGGGGTGAGGGCGTCGATTGGATGGTCCAGTTCATGCCATCCCAGTGCTCGGTGAGTGTGGCGCCTTCGCTGAAGCCGACCGCCGTGCATGGTTCGCCGACGGGCGCGCACGACAGGTTCGCCAAGCCGTCGTAACGTTGGCCTATCGGGTTCGGGGTGGTTTCGATCGTCCAGTTCGTACCGTCCCAGGACTCAGCGAGCGTGACGTTTTCCCCGGTGCCGGTGGCGCTGACTCCGACCGCTTTGCACGATTTCGCCGACTCGCACCAGACTGCTTTCAGCGCAGAGCCTGTCGATCCGATCGGGACCGCCACGGACTGAGTCGCCCAGCTTGTTCCGTTCCACGCCTCGGCGAGCGGTGTCTGGCCGGTCGTGGCGCTGTAGTACGAGCCGACAGCGGTGCACGCGGATTCGCCGGGGCAGGACACGCCGTAAAGTTCGCCACCTTCCGCCTCGGCCGGCAGCGGTGCCGTCTCGATTGTCCAACTGGAGCCATCCCAGGACTCCACGAGTGGTTCGTATTCGTTGGTCGCGCCGCTGTAGTAGGAGCCCACCGCCATGCACGCGCTAGAGGAAGCGCATTGGACATAGGTGAGCTCGCTGTTGGACGCTCCCGGTGGGGCGGGCGGTGGTCGAATCGTCCAGTTCGATCCGTCCCAGGACTCGGCGAGCGGAAGTCTTTCGCCGCTGCCGTAGTAGGAGCCGACCGCCAGGCAAACGGTCGACGCGGTGCACGAAACGCTGGCGAGATTGCTCGAGGTCGAACCGTTGGGCGGCGGGGTCGGCTCGATGGTCCATTGTTTGCCGTCCCAGCCCTCGGCCAGCGAGGTGGTTCCGAGAGCTCGTCCCGACGGCGCTGCACGAACTGGCGGTCGCGCACGAAACGCCAGAGAATTCAGCCAAGTCGCAGGGCTGGAACTCGAATGCGCACGAGTAGCTGGTCGCGTAAGCGGTCGCGAACCCGGTAGGCCCCGTCGGCCCGATAGCCGACCCCGCTAGCGGTACCCCCGGGTGAAAGGTTTCAGGTGGGCCGCCCGCCGGCGCGTCGGCGCTCGCTTGATGTGGTGGGCGGCCCGCCGCCGGCGGCGCCGGCACGGCTACCGCTTGCGACCCCTGCAGCCATGCGGCAACGCCACACACCGGGATGAGGCCGGCCCGAAAAGCCCGATTGCTGAAGTGGATACGCCACCGGCCCGTAACCATCGCTCGAGCCTATCTAAGCCGATGAGCCGCTGTCAACGCGTCCCGGTGATGACCATCGAGGAGCATTGGACCGCATTTGCAGCCGACGGAGCGTCGAGGCTACTCGTCGGTCTTCACGCCACTGGGACGCACGGAAGCTGCGGGGAGCGTGACGTTCTCTGCGAGCCTTCGGATGCAGAAGGCCATGTTCTGCTTGGTGCTCTCGCGATAGCTGTCTGGTAGGTCGGCGATGCCGAGCAGGTGCCGACACGTCTCGAGTGCTCTGTTGACGTCACCCACCCAATACGCGCTGATCGAGTACTCGAACGGCAGTCCCCACTCATACATCCAGGGCGAAACGCAGAGGAGATCCCGTGGAACCGGCTGCCCGAGGCCCTGTAGTGCGAACTTGTGCGCTCCGTGGTGATCGCCTTGAAGTCTCAGCCGCGAGGCCAGCTCATAAAGCGGCTCCACCCGCGACGGGCGGAACTCCCGTGCAGCGAGCAGCCCGGACATGGCGGCGGGCCATTCCCCTTGATCAGCTCGCAATACGGCGGCCTGGAGCATCGAGAAGAACACTTCCTCCTCCCACCCACCCATCTCGACCCGGCGGTCATAGTCCTTGATGGCGTCAGCCACGTTTTCCAGGTGCCGATGAGTCTGCGCCAGGTAGAACACCATGCGAGCGTTGGCGGGTTCCTGCTTGAGCGTACGCTCAAGCAGCGTCAGCTCGTGAAGATGGCGACCGCTCCGTGCTCCGCCGATCGACCAAGAGCGCACCCTTGCGCCGTCGAGGATCTCGAGAGAGTAGGGGCGGCTGCTGTCGATGTACGAGTTGAGCGGACCGACATAGTGCCAATCGCGGTCACCACGGACCAGGCAGGTTCGATACCCGCGGCTCACCTCATCGAAATGACAGAGCGCGTAGGCGTCAGCGGTCAGTCCGTCAAGCGCGCCTTCGCCGACTTCGAGCTTCGAGTCCGCATCTATCACGAGCAGATAGTCCGCCCTGCGGCGCGCCAACTCCACCGACCGCGTGCGATTCGTGCCGAAATCAACCCACTCGTGCTGGTGGAGCTCGCCGGGGATCCCAGCCATCTCGCGGCGAACCAAGTCCTGCGTGCCGTCCGTGGACCCGGTGTCGCAGATCACCCAGCAGTCGATGAAGTCACGCACCGAAGCGAGGCAGCGCGCGAGGAAGTCCATCTCGTCCTTCACGATCATGCACAGGCAGATCGTCGGCGCAGCGCATGTATCTCGAGACGGAAAGCCCTCTCTGTGCGCGGACACCAGCGAATGTTGACACAGTCACGTTGGCGCTCATGCGAACCGCCGACGCCGGTCGCGTGACGGCCGCGGCCGAGTCTGCTCCCGTCAAGGTCTCTTCACCACGGCAGCGGTGTCTCGGAAGAAACCGCCCGTCGGACGGTCGTCCGGGAGCAGGCAGGCCCACACGACGCTCCTCGCGCCGTCGGGAATGGGTGGCCGCCGCCGCCCATGTCGGTGGCCGTCCATCCGGGGATGATCGTGTGGGTAGCGCTCGCGTCCTATCGAGCTGTACGGCTTCACGTAGCGCGAGGCGCCGCAGTGGCTCGCCGCTGCAGGCTCCGCTTGTCATCGGGTGCCTGTCGTCCAGCGGGGGCTGCACGTGGCGTGTGGGGTCGGTGGTGCCAGTTCCTCGCCGATTATCGCCGCCTATACCGGGGCAGGGGGGAGGGAGCGTCGCGTTGTGCTTCGGCTGAGGCTGGGTGTTGCGCGTGGGCGGGTTGGCGGCGGTGGGCTTCGCAACTGCCACCACCGACCGAAGGAGCGCAGCAGATGCACAGAACAGACATCGCAGAGCAGATCGCCACGGAACGTAGGGCGCGGCAGGCGCGGCTGAGGTCCCTGTGGCAGCTGACTGAGAGTGAGCGGGTCGCGGCGATGCGCCGTGGCGAGTTGACGCTTGAGCAGTGCGCGGCATGGGCTGCGCGCTATCCCGAGCAGGTGCCGCTGCTCAACGGCGAGTTCGAGTACCTGGCGGCATTCACGCCAGAGGCGCTCGGGTAGCGGGCACGGGATGCACGCGGGCGGCGCTGCCTTTTGGGTGCCGCTCGCGTCGCACGCTGCTGTCTCGGGCGAGCGCTACGGTGCTCTGCGTGAGACCGGCGCGGCGCATCGTTGATCTGGACGTGAAGCTCGACGGACGTCGCGTGGAGAGCGAGACGACGTGCATGTGGGCTGGCGCATATGTGCTGACGGTCGCGACCGTGCTGCCTGAGCGTGGGCTCGCGTTCGAGCTCGTCTCGAGCTTCGTGGGGCACCGCGACGTCGCGACCCACGCCACTCATCTCGCGCTGGGTCCCCCGGGCAAGGCTGCGGAGATCAGCGCACACGATCATGCGCACGAGAGCCTCGATCCGATGATCCGCGCACGGGAGTGCGCATACGAGCACGTCCAGGTGCTGCTCGAGCAGCTCACGAGCCTTGGCCATGACGTCTCGATCGAGGTGCCCGATGACGCGTTCGACGAGCTCGAGCGCATCGAAGCCTAGCTTGCTGGCCAGTGAGCCCGTCTGAGGGCGCGAAACGTGGAGGATGGCGGTGAGGTCGGCAGCGGGGCTGCCGACTGCGAGCATGGTGGGGCTGGTGGCGGGCTCGGCGTCGCCGGCGTCAAGGCCCTCCGGCCCCTGCGGGGCGGCCCTGCGGGCCGGCCTTGACCCCAGCTCAACAGTCACCTTCAGCGTCTTTGAGCGAACGTCACGGCGGCTACGCCGCAAAATCGCACACCGGTCGCTTCGCGACTCCCGTCGGCGCGCTCTGCGAACGCTCCCCCCCCCAGGCCCTGGCCTCGCGCAGCACGTCCTCGCCGCCCGGTGCGTCGCGGCCCGGCGGGCCAGCGCCCCAGCGGCGGCCTCGCCGGCGATGTCGACGAACGCGTAGCCGGCCAGTGACGGAGAAGGGTTGAACCGCCACGCGTCCCTTCCGTTGAAGCGCCACGCGCCGAGCTCGGCGGAGTTGGATTCGATGAACGTCGGCGCCAGCGCGCAGCACGAGCTCGGGGAAGTCCCCCCTCCAGCTCGTCCTGCCCCCGTCACGAACCACGACGCCGGCGTTGACGGACTGGCGCCGGAGCCGTCCAGCTCAAGGAGCGGCTCGTGCATCCCGGCGATCGTCCGCGCCAGAACCCCCAGAAGCAGGTTTCGAAAAAGTTTGTTCCCCGTTTGTTCCCCGTGGGGCCACTTTGACGGAGGTCGCTTTAGCGAAAAGTGCCTATTTCCAGCTATTTCTTGAGGGTGAGCGATGGGGCTCGAACCCACGACCGCCTGGACCACAACCAGGAGCTCTACCAACTGAGCTACGCCCACCACGAGTTGAGGCCCCGAGTTTAGCGGCCGCGGGGGCCACCGGGCGCCTTGCCGCGCGTGCGCTCGCTCAGGAGCGCATCTGCCGTTCGGCCAGTGCGAGGCTCTCGCTCGGGGACAGGCCGCTCGACCGCGCGGCCACCTCTTTCCACGCCGACAGCAGCCGCTCTGGGTCCTCGCCGAGGAGCGACGCAAGCTGGACGCCCAGCGCGAGTGGGTCGGCGAGGGGCCCCGCCTGCCTCCGCTGCTGCGGTGGACCGGCCGGCGTCTGCGCGGCCAGCTGCGATGAGCCGTTCTGCTCGGGCGGCGGAGGCGCAGGAGCGGCGAGCGCCTCCCTGGCCGCTGAGAGCACCGCCTCGGTGACATCCTCGCTCTGGCGCTGCGCGGCGCGCCAGCCGCGGCCCATGGTCAGCTGCTCGAGCGGAATGCGCGGGCCATCGAGGATCGTCAGCCT
Source organism: uncultured Solirubrobacteraceae bacterium (assembly GCA_963826985.1). Classification (GTDB taxonomy): domain Bacteria; phylum Actinomycetota; class Thermoleophilia; order Solirubrobacterales; family Solirubrobacteraceae; genus Palsa-744. Next base: position 146,023 of record CAWGYW010000002.1, on the reverse strand, counting down.
CGCCTGCTGCGGGCTCCACTTCCGTTCGCCGAACTCGACCAGCTGTTCGCGCGCCCACGGCTGCACGATCGCGTCGAGTTCGACGTCGGTCAGGTTGAAGCGGGACATGTTGTGGGGAAGCTGGTGCAGCTCCACGTGGTACATGCCAGGAAGGCTCGCACTTCGCCCGCGCACGCGCCGCGCTCCACTCCTGCGGCCCGCTGGCTGCCTGCGCAACGGCAGCCGCCGAGAGGCCAGCCCGTTCGCCGCCGCGCGCCTCGCCCTCCACGCCGCCGAGCCGTGCGCGCATGATCGCCACCGCCTCAGGGTTCGAGTCGATCAGCACGTAATGGCGCCCGAGCTGGGCCGCGACCGCGCCGAGCGTGCCGCTGCCGGCGAAGAAGTCGAGGCACCAATCGCCCGGGCGCGTCGACGCGCTGACCATGCGCCGCACGATCCCCTCGGGCTTCTGCGTCGGGTAGCCGGTCTTCTCGCGGCCGCTCGTCGGCACGATCGTGTGCCACCACACGTCCGTCGGCAGCTTGCCCATGGCAGCCTTCTCCGGGCGTGACCAGGCCAGGCGCCATGTATGGCTCGCGATCGACCTCCGTCGAGTCGAAGTAGTACGCGCGCCGGGTCCTTCACGTACACGAGGATCGTGTCGTGCTTGGCCGGCCAGCGGCGCTTGGTGCGCGCCCCGTAGTCATACGCCCAGATGATCTCGTTGAGGAAGCACTCGCGCCCGAAGACCTCGTCGAGCAGCAGCTTGCAGTGGTGCGCCTCGCGGTAGTCGATGTGGAAGTACAGCGTGCCCTCGCGCGCCAGCAGCCTGTGGGCGTGCTCGAGACGCGGCGCGAGAAACGCGAGATAGTCCTCGAAGCGATCGCGGTAGCTTGACTGCGCGAGCAACCGCGTCGTGTAGCGCTGTCCCTGGAACCCAGTGCGCTCGCCGTTCTCATCGCGCGCGGCGCTCAGCGTCCTGCGCGCCTGCACGTTGCCCGTGTTGAACGGCGGATCCACGTACACGAGCTGGAATGACTCGGCGGCGAACGCCGGCAGCAGCTGCAGGTTGTCGCCGAGCAGGATCCGGTCGATGCCGGGATGATCGGTCCCGGGGAGGCCCGTCCCTGGACGGTCGGTCCCGGCGTCGCCGATTCCGGAGGATTCGCTCGGCTCGCTCACCGCCAAGAGCCTACGTTCACTCGCCGATGGAGCGCACGAGCTCGACCCACTGGTAGCTGCGACCGCAGAGCGTGCGCCAGTCCGTTGGCGCGGCCGCACGCAGCGTGCCCCGCGCGGCCGCAACGGCGGGCGTCAGGAAGATCGCGTCGAGGACAGCCGCGCCGCCGTCGCCGGGGGCGAGCGTGAAGCCCGGGCGCGTCACCGACACGCGGTGCTCGCCGGCACCCAGCCTGACGGTGACCGGTGGCACCGTGTCCGGCACGAGCGAGTTGCCGTCGAGCTGCCCCGCGATCGTCTCGATCCGCCGCCCGTCCAAGCTCAGCTGCACGCTCGGCATGATCTGGCCCTGGACCCACACATCCCAGGCGCCGGGCGCGGGCAGCGTGAAGCTCGCCGACAGCCGTCCGGGCGTGCTCATGACGAGGCCCTCGCGCTCGTGACCCCAGCGGCGCGGGCGCGACGAGCGCGCCAGCGAGATCCTCACCAGCTGTGGCGATTCGGCGGCGATCAGGCGCTCACCGCTCCCGCTCGCCAGCCGTGCGACGGCCCCGATGCGCGCGCACTGGAGCGCCGGTGAGCCGACCAGCGCGACGTGTGCCGCGGCTGCCGAGGCGCCCGGACGACGGCCCCACACCTGGTAGTAGGAGCCCTGCCACAGCAGGCTGTACGCGGATGGCGGGCGACTCGCCGCGGGATCGCGCCGGGTCACGATCAACTGATAGCCGAGCAGGGCGGCGGGCGCGACCCGGTCCAGATCGACGGGTTGGCCGTAGCCGCCCGCCGCGGTCGCGACGGCATCCGGCGGGTAGACGAAGTCGGGACCGCCGACGTCCATGTCATGCAGCTCGTACATCGAGTATTCGTCGAAGTCCGTGAACAGCGTCGGCCCCCTGCCGGCGAAGCGCGCGTCAAGCGACGCCAGTTCGTCGTAGCGCGCCGTCGGCGCGAGGTCCGAGCTGTGGTACTGCAGCGCATCCGACGCCAGCACGCCGCCCGCGAGCGCGAGCGCCAGCAGGACCGCGGCAGGGCGCCAGACCGACCGGCGCGGCGCCGCCAGCAACGCCGCCACCCCGCCCCACGCCAGCAGCACGACCAGCGGCGAGCTCAGCACGAGCGTCTTCGCGTCGGCCCAAGCGGTGACCGACTCGCTCACCGCCAGCGACACCAGCAGCATCAGCGCCAGCCAGCCGAGCAGCGCGTACGCGCGCAGGCGCAGCAGATGCACGCTGCCGAGTAGTGCCGACGCGAGCACGATCGCGATCAGCACGTGGGTCGCAAGCAGCGCCGCGCCGACCGGCGCGAGCTTGTAGCTGCCGTTCAGCCACACGCCGAGCACCTGGATCAAGCGCAACGGCGTGTGCAGGTTGCCCGAGTTGCTCGTCGAGGCGATCGCCCCGGCGACGCGCAGCGCCTGCGAGAGCTCCGCCCACGTCGGCCAGGCGGCGATCACGAGCGCCAACGCCGCCAGCCCGATCGCCAGCAACGTGCTGCGCGTGCGCATGCGCCCCGCTCTGAGCTCGCCAACGAGCACGACAGCGAGCACCGCCACGGCGGCGAGCGCCCACGCGCCGAAGGCCAGCCCGAGTGCCGAGACCCCCGCGGCGAGCACCAGCGCAAAGGGAATCGCGCGGCTGGGCGCCGCGCCCAGCCAGCGCCGGTGCAGCACCGTCAGACAGCCGAGCGCGAGCAGCATCGACAGCGCGGTGATTTCCTTGACCGCCGCGAGCAGCGCGTACGCGTACACGAGCGCTGGCAGGATCGCCGTGAGGGCCGCCAGCGCGGCCCACCCGCGCGCGAGGCGCATCCGCCGCGCCAGCAGCCAGGCGGGCCCGCCGGCGCTGGCGAGCATGAACGCGTTGAACGGCTGGAACGCCCAGATCAGAGGCAGGCCCAGCAGGAACGCGCTGCCGCCAAACAGCGTGTCTGCGCCGGACGGATAGCTCGAATCGTAGTAGTCGTGCACGAACTGCCCGTAGGAGTTGCGCAGGTCCAGGTGGGCGTAGCTCTGGCCGTGGCGGATCAGGAAGTCGGCGCCCAGCAGGTGCACCGCCGAGTCGGCGAGCGCCATGTAGGAGGAGAAGCTCGGCCGGCCACCAAGCAGCACGGGCGCGAGCGCCAGCACGTACGCGAGCACCGGGACGAGCGCTAGGTACGGGCGCTCGCGCAGGCGCGCCGCGATTCTCCGCACCCTCCCCCACGCGAGCGCAAACCCGGCGAGCGCCACCGCCAGCATCACGTAGGGCGTCGCCGGCGCCAGGAAGTGGATGTACGTGCTCAGCTGCGAGAGCGCGATCAGCGCGGCGGCACCGACGGTCAGGAGCAGCGGCGCGGGCAGCCAGGAACCGCTGCAGCGGTCCACCATGAGGCCCGCTCCCGCGCACAATGCCGCAAGCGCGCACGGGTACAGCAACACCGTCGCGACGAACATCGGCGCGATGCTAGAGCGCGACTGCGCCGAACGCACGATCGTGGACCCCGCGCCTGTCTGGCGATGCCCCCGGCTGGACTCGAACCAGCAACCCCCGGCTTAGAAGGCCGGCGCTCTATCCAGTTGAGCTACAGGGGCGGGCATACGTCTTCGGAAAGGGCACCGAGAACGATACTTAGGCACGCTTGAGCTGAAATCTGTAAAAGTTCCCATCATGAGCTCTGAATTTGGCGAGGAGGACCTTACGCGCAAGCAGCGCCGTGACCAGGCGCGCGCGCAACGCAAAGCGATGGAGGAGGCGGCGGCCGCGGGCGCGGCGCGACGGATGCGCCTGACGCAGCTCGGGATCGTGGTGTCGGTGGTCGTGGTGGCGATCGTCGTGGTCCTGATCGTCACGAGCGGCGGCTCCAAAGGCGGGATCCCCGTCTCGAAGACGGAAAAGAATTCGGTGACCAAGGAAATCGGCACGCTCCTCGCCGGCATCCCACAGAGCGGCAACGTCCTCGGATCGCCGACGGCGCCTGTGACGCTCAAGTACTTCGGCGACCTGGAGTGTTCGATCTGCAAGGAGTTCACGCTCGGAGCGCTCCCGTCGGTCATCCCGAAGTGGGTGCGCACGGGCAAGCTACGGATCGAATACCACTCGATGCAGACAGCCACGCCCGAACCAGAAACATTCAAGACGCAGCAGGTTGCTGCGTATGCGGCGGGCAAGCAGGACAAGGCGTGGTACTTCATCGAGACCTTCTACCACGAGCAGGGAGAAGAGAGGTCGGGCTACGTGACAGAAAAATACCTGCAGGGCATTGCCAGCCAGGTACCGGGCCTGAACCTCGCGCAGTGGACCAGCGACCGGGGCGACCCGGAACTGGCCAACGAGATCACCACCGACGCCCAGGCGGTCAACAACAACGGCTTCACCGGCACGCCGTCGTTCCTGATCGGCAAAACCGGCGGCGCGATGAGCAAGCTCGAATACCCGAGCGCGCCGAGCGACCCCACGTTCCTCAACGAAGCCGTCGAACAACTCCTGAAGGCGTAGGCCGGCGATGAGCGCCCGCGCCCTGAGGATCACGCTGATCGTCCTCACGGTCCTGGGTCTCGTCGTGGCCAGCTACGTGACCTACGTCCACTACGCGGGGATCAAACCAGCGTGCACGGCGGGCGAAAGCTGCACGAAGGTGCAGACCTCGCGCTACTCCGAGCTACTCGGCGTGCCCGTCGCGCTGATCGGGCTGATCGGCTACGTGGCGATCCTCGCCTCGCTGCTGGCTCCCGAAGGCGAGACGAGCAGGTTCGCGACAGCCGCGCTTACGCTCGGCGGCTTCGCCTTCAGCGTCTACCTGACCTATCGCGAGGTGTTCTCGATCCACGCTATCTGCGAGGAGTGCGTGTCGAGCGCGATCGTGATGACGATCATGGTCTGCCTGTCGGTCTGGAGGTTCCTGCGCGGCGACCCGGATGCGGCGGCCGCCGTGATCGCCGGCCCTGCCGCGATCCAGGGCTCGACCGAGCCGGCCTCGCCGCTCGGCAGCGCCTCCTGAGCCTCCTTCCTGGCTCCGTACAGGCGCTCAGCGCCGCCTGACGGCCAAACCCGCCGGATGCCAAGCGAGAACCGCAGAGTTCGGCGATCTGGAACCGGCGCGTGCCAATCCGTCCATTGGCGGCGGGCCGGCCCGGGCAAGCGGGCGCCGCGAGCCGACGTGGTTTGCAGTAATGGGCTACCACGCGACGAGCACACAGGTCCACGCAGGCGGCGAGCCGGCGCTCGACGGTGGGACGGGCATCGCGCGGCTGTTCGAGATGACCAGCGACCTGCTGGCGACGATCTCGCTCGACGGACACTTCACGCTGCTGAACCCCGCATGGGAGCAGCTGCTGGGCTGGACTCACGAGGAGCTGCACCGGCGACCGGTCCGGGAGTTCGTGCACCCCGAGGACGCCGAACAGGCGCTCGGGCTGTTGCTCGACGGCGATGGGGAGACGACCGAGCTCGAGAACATCACCACGCGCTACCAGCACCGCGACGGCTCGTGGCGATGGCTGCTGTGGAGCGCGCGCCGCGACGGGGACAGCTGGTACGCGGCGGCCAAGGACGTGACCGATCGCGTGTGGCTCGAGCGCCAGGCGCTGCACGATCCGCTGACCAGCCTGCCGAACCGACTGCTGCTGATGGACCGCGCGCGCCAGGCGCTCGCGCGCCTGCACCGCAGCCAGGGTGTGGTCGCGATGCTGTTCGTCGACCTTGACAAGTTCAAGGCGGTCAACGACAACCTCGGGCACGATGTCGGCGACCGCCTGCTGCTGTCGGTGTCCGAGCGCTTGGCCGAGCTGATGCGCGACAGCGACACCGTGGCGCGCCTCGGCGGCGATGAGTTCGTGATCCTCGCCGAGGACATCGACAGCGACGGCGAGGCGCTGGCGCTCGCCGACCGCGTACTGGACGCGCTCGAGGAGCCGTTCCCGCTGGGCTCGGCGGAAGTCGCGATCCTCGCGAGCGTCGGCATCTCGGTCGCACACCACGCGGACACCGATGCGGAGACGATGCTGCGCGAGGCCGACGTGGCGATGTACCGCGCCAAGGGCGCCGGCGGTCGGCGCCTAGAGCTGTTCGACGATCGGCTGCGCCGCGAGCTCAGCGAACACCACGAGCTCGAGGGTCGGCTGCGCGACGCCCTGCCACAGCACGAGCTGCTGCTCGCCTACCAGCCGATCCTGCGACTCGCCGGCGGCCAGGCGATCGGGTGCGAGGCGCTCGTCCGCTGGCGCCCGGCCGGCGCCGGGCACATGGCGAGCGCGACGGTGCTGCCGTCGACGTTCCTGCCGCCCGCCGAGGACAGCGAGCTGATCGTGCAGATCGGCAACTGGGTGCTCCACGCCGCCTGTGCGCAGGCGGAGATCTGGCGGCGCGGCGGCATCTCGATCCCAGTCTCGGTGAACATCTCCGCGCGCGAGCTGACCGAGCTCGATCTCGTCGAGCGGGTGCGCGAGGAGCTCGCCTACTGCCGGCTCCCCGGCCGCGCCCTGTGCCTGGAGATCAGCGAGGAGGCGGTGCTGCGCGACCCGGAGCGGGCACGCTCGGCGCTGAAGGACCTCAAGCGGCTCGGCGTGCTGATCGCGCTTGACAAATTCGGCGTCGGCCAGCTCTCACTCGGCCTGCCCGGCAACCTGCCGCTCGACTTCGTCAAGCTCGACCGCGCGCTGACCGGCAGCTTCCACCAGGACAAGGACCGTCGCGCGATGTTCGCGGCGACAATCGCGCTCGCCAAGGAGGCCGGCGTGACGGCGGTCGCGGTTGGAATCGAGACCAACCGCCAGCTCGCGCTCGCCCGCGAGCTCGACTGCGCGGTCGGGCAGGGATTCCTGCTGCACGGACCGGCCTCGGCGGACCGCGTGCGTCTCAGGGGCGCGACCGGGTCGGTAACGTCCGCACCATGGCGTCCTCTCGTGCGACTCCGCGGCAGCACGTATCCTCGCTGAGCGAAGAGTCCGCCCGATCCGGGCAGAAGCGTGCGGCTGCGCGCGCCGCGGCCGAGCTGGTCGAAGACGGCATGCGCCTGGGCCTGGGCACGGGCTCGACGGTCGCCTACCTGCTGCCCGCGATCGCGGCGAGCGGGTACAAGAACCTGCGCTGCGTGGCCACCTCGCCGATGACCGAGCTCGCGGCGAGCGCTCTTGGCCTGACGGTGGAAGCGCTGGACGAGGTCGGCGAGCTGGATCTGGCGATCGACGGTGCCGACCAAATCGACAGCAAGGGCTGGCTGATCAAGGGCGGAGGCGGAGCGCACACGCGCGAGAAGATCGTGGCGTGCTCGGCGCAGCGCTTCGTCGTGATCGCCTCAGCCAACAAGGCGGTTTCCGAGCTCGCGCCGCCGGTCCCCCTGGAGCTGGTGCCGTTCGGCGTGAAGCGCACGTTGCTGAGCCTCGACCCGGCACGCCTGCGCGATGTCGAGCCGAGCCCCGACGGCGGCCTGATCGCCGACTACTTCGGGCCCATCGACGACCCGCGCGGGCTCGCGGCCAGGCTCAGCGCGACCCCGGGCGTGGTCGAGCACGGCCTGTTCGCTCCCGAGATGGTCAGCCTGATCGTGATCGCCGGCGAAGGCGCGATCGAGCGCCGCGCCGGCGGTAAGCCCCGACTTGACTAGGCGTCCTGCTCGAGTGGGCGCAGCTCCTCGCGGTAGGACATCGTGTGGCGTACGAGCACGCCGTCCTCGCCGATCGCGTACGCGCCCATACGCAGCAGCGGCGGCGAGTAGACGTGCAGCGTGACGGCTGGCTCTGAGCCGGCGTGGCTGACACGGTGGATGTCGGATGCGGAGAAGTGGAAGCTCGCGCCCGCGCGAAAGACGCCGTTGCGCGTCGGGCCGTCGATCGCCAGGCGCTCCTCGCGCACCGCGCCGCTCACCACCGCGACCGCGCCGGCGGAGACGTCGTGGTCGTGGAAGCCGGTGTCGTGCTCGTCCATCCAGCAGATCAGCCACGCCGTCAGGTGCTGGTCGCTGAGGAGCTCCTCATACACGCGCTGCGTCGCGTCGTGCTTGACCAGCTGGATCCACAGCTCGGGCCTATCGGCGAGCTCGGTCACGAACGCCTGCAGCTCGGCGCCCGAGAGGTCACGCCCGCGCGGACGCGGAATGCGGGCGAGCTCGCGCGGGTCGACCGCCGCGGGGGAGGCGGACAATGGCGTCCCGACTGAGCTGAGCGAGACGGCGCTCATCTGGCCACCGCCATGTGCGTGGTGCCAAGCGCGCGACGGGTGCACTCGACGATCGGCTCCCACGCGAGCCCGTCGGGCATGCCCAGCTCGCCGGGCTCGACGACCGGCCGGTCCGATCCATACAGCAGTTGCTCGGCGCCGACGAGATCTTCGAGCACGCGCACCGCCGCCGGGCCGTATGAGGAGGTCTCATAGAACACCAGCGGATCCGGCAGTGACGGGTGGGGGCCGCCGCGGGCGGAGAGGCGCTCGGCGTGCAGCGGCGCGAGGCCGGCGAGCATCGAGAAGATCACGCGCAGCCGCGGGTGGCGCGGGCGCCCGGCGACGAGGAACGCGAGCCAGGCGGCCTGTATGCCGGCGACGTAGCCGGTGAGCGCGGGCCACCACAGAGGGTCGCCCAGGGACGTCTCGGCGGCGACATGCCCCGGGAAGACGGGGATCCGCGGCCCCGGGTGCACGAGCAGCGGCGCGCCGCGGGCTTCCAGGCGTGCGAGCACCGGCCACAGCCCGGCGATCGCCTCGACGCTCGCGAGCGCGCCGGCCGGGAGCGACAGGCCCACGCATCCGCGCGCGAGCTCGCGATCGACATCGTCGGGATCGGCTCGCTCCAGCGCGATGGCCGCCCACACCTCGAACGGCTCGCCCAGCAACAGCGCGCCCTCGTGGTAGGCGTCGATCAGCGCGAGCGCCTGCTCGCGCGCAAGCCACTCGATCCCCAGCGGACTCGACAGGCACACCAGCGCTCGGTCGAGACCGTCGCGCTCGACCAGGGCGGCGCGCTGAGCGGGCTCCTCGCCGGCCAGATCGATCACGTACGGGCGCTCGCCCGCGAGATACAGAACCGTCAGCCCGTTCTCGCTGCGGACGAACGGAAGCTCGCTGCGCGTCGCGAGCGCCTGCACGAGCGGCTCGGTCCAGATGTGTTGGTGTACGTCGATCTTCATCAGATTTCCGATCTGGTTTGTGGAGATTAGCAGGTTCGCGGCTCTCTAAACGCGATGCAACGCGCCTTGCGCGAGCACCTGGCGCCAGAGCCTCACGCCCATGCGAATCGGCGGGGCGACTGAGCGGGAAGCCCCACGCCGGACGGATATTCGAGTCAGCCAGAACGCCAGAACGAGCGCTCGCGGCGATTTCGCGCTGCGGTCAAGCGGGGGACCGAGGAGTCGAACCTCGCGTTGCGGTTTTGGAGACCACCGTGTTACCGATACACCAGTCCCCCGCGGGAAAGGGCATTGTAGGGAGCGTGCGTGGCACTCGGGCGGCGCAGCGCGCGGCCAAGCGAGCGCTCCGCCGACCGCCACTCGCCCCCGTCTCGCGCCCCGGCTGCCAGATCGACCGCTGAGTCCACCGCCTGGCGACTAAAGCCCGCTGACCGGGCTGCCGACACCACTCCCAGCCCTTCCGGCGAAAGTCGACATGCCTTCATTCTTCGTGACGCTACTGGCAGACCTCCGCCGTAGGCGGGAGCGCCCCCCTGCGAGTTCGGCACGAGGGCGCACGACGCCGTCCCGCGGAGCGTGGGCGCGGGTGGATCCGCGCGCCGAGGACGGCGTGCTCCTGTTGGAAGTTCTGATATCGGCCCTGATCGTCGGGCTGATCGTCGTCGGCACGCTCACCGGCATCGACGTCGCCCAGAGCACGAGCATCTCCGAGCGAGACCACAACGAGGCGATCCTGCTCGCCTCCGAATCACAGGAGGCTCTGCGCAGCGATCCGGCAAGCACGTTCGACAGCTCCACCGGCGTCTACGAACACGTCTACACGACCAAGCTCGCCGGCGAGCCCTACACGGTCACGCAGAAGGCAAGCTTCCTCAACAGCGGCGGCGAAGTCGGAGCCTGCAGCGCGACGAACACAACCCGCCAGGAAACCAACTCGCTCAGGCTGACCTCAACGGTCACGTGGCCCCAGCAGGTCGCCGCCAAACGTTTGCCGGTGACCGTCTCGAGCGTCACGACGCCCCCCACGGCGTCCGCGCTCGAGATCGACGTCGGCAACTACCCGACGCCCACGGAAGGTGTATCCGGGGTCTCGACGACGGTCAAATACTTCGCGGATGAAGGCGCGACGGAAAGCAGCCTGACCGGCACGACCGCAGCTCCGGGCTGCGTCGTCTTCTCTGCGATAGCCGCGGAGTCGGCGGAAGTCGAAATCGGCGAAAGGGCGGGCTACGTCGACCCCGCGGGCAGCTCGAAATGGCCCACGAAGGAAATCACGATCGCGCCCAACTACACGACCCACTACCCGGTCACGCTCAACGAAGGCGGCGCGATCACAGCCGAACTGCGCTACAAAAACGCGTCGCAACGAACGCACCCCAGAAACGGCGGCGGTACCAGCAACGAACTGACAGAAGCGGTGACCGGAGATACCTTCGTCGTCTACAACGAACTGATGGAATCCGCCCCGAACTTCGAGCTCGGGAGCGCAAAGAGCGGCGGCTTCAGCTCGGGCACCTACACACCGGACTTCGGCACGACAGCGTCCGAAACCTGGGCCAACGCGATCACGACGCCGATTGAATCCAGCGGGACGAAATACCCCCACGGCAACCTCTTCCCCTTCCCGAGCCCGGGCGCGTGGCGGGTCTATGCGGGCGCGTGCACGGCGAACGACCCGCACACGCTGAACTCGGCCATCACGGACTCCACCGCGTACGTGACCGGCGGCAAAACCCAGGCCGTCACCGTCCCCGTCACCTACATGAAGCTGAACGTCTATACCGGCAACAAAACCACTCCCGGCGGATTCCAGGAAACGACCGCCTACCCCGTCACGATCACCAGCACCGGTTGCACGAGCGTCACGCCCAACAACGAGACGGAAATCAACGAACCCAAAGAGACGCAGAACCAAACGACTAACTCGACGAGCTGGCCCGAATACGGCGGCCACCTCGAACATCCGTTCCTGCCGTTCGGGCCGGGTCAGCTCTGCCTCGCATATAACTCCGGCTCCAAACACTACACCTACACGACCAAATACACGCTGAGCGACGAAGGCCAATACGAACGTAACATCTATCTCGGCGAAACCGCGACCTACAAACCCACCGTGACCGGCCCTGGTGGCTCGGAAACATACGAAGTCATCGTCCAAAAACTCTTCAGCGGGACGGCGACATGCCCATGACCCCTACCCGCCGCCGCATCGCCCGCCTGCGCGACCCGAGCGGCTTCACCTTGATCGAAGCGCTCGTCGCGATGATCGCCGGCGTCGTGGTGCTCGGCGCGCTCGTCGTGATCCTCGAAGTCACGATCAACCAGACGTCGCGGATCGACGAGACCGCGCAGGCAAACCAGACCGGTCGGACGACGATGACGAGGATCGTCGACGAGCTCCAGTCCGCGTGTCTTGGTCGCGAATTCGCCCCCATCCGAGGCTCGAGCACGGACAACGTCCTGCGCTTTGCCGCCGCATACAGCAAGGAAGCGAACATCAAAGCCTCCGAAGCGGCCGAACACGAAATCGTCTGGAGCAAAGCGGGTGAAACCTTGACCGAATATAAATACGCCGGCAGCAGCGGCGAAAACACCGGCATCGTCTTCAGCACGACCAAGGAATCCTCAAGCGGAACTCGAATCGGCGAAAAGATCGGACATCCCGTAAGCGAAGAAGTCCCGATCTTCCGTTATTACAAGTACCGCGCGACGCCGATCGGCACCTCCGAAACGCCCGAGAATGCGCTCGAACAGATTAAACCGACCACCGAAACCACGGAACTGGGGAGTGCCGCTGCCAAACTGGTCGCCGCCGTGGTCGTGACGTTCAAAGCCGGCGCGCTCCACCAGGAACTGCTTGCGAACGAAACGAAAGCGCGCGAAAGCGTGCGCTCGGAACTGAGCGACCAGACGACGTTCGCGTTCGCCGCTCCCACCTCGGAAACCACGATCACGGACGGCCCATGCAGATGAGCGCCACATTTGAACACCTCCGCCGCCGCGGTACCTGCGAGGACGGCTTCACGCTGATCTTCGCGATCGGCGCGATGCTGATCACGAGCCTGCTCGTGTTCGCGACGTTCACGTTCACGACCAACGACTTGCACCTGTCCTATCGCAACACCCTCCAGAAGCAAGCCTTTCTGGCGGCGGCCACCGGCATCCAGGAATATGAGCACAAGCTCCAGGTCAACGACGACTACTGGGAGACCGCGTGCACGGGCCCTGAAGGACCGGTCTCGGGAGAACCGACGGAGAGCTACAAAACGTCGGTCGAACCCGCCAACGGACAGTCGGCCTGCAGCACGGCGAACCCATTCGGCACGATGATCGAAAAATCCGGGGCCAGCGAGAATACCTTCCGCATCAAATCGGTTGGCACGGCGGGCGGCCTGCACCGCTCGCTGGTCGCCACTTTCCGCGTCGGCGGCTTTCTCGACTTCGCTTACTTCACCCAGTACGAGGACGAAGATCCATATTTGAGCAAACGATCGCCGGCTGAATGCGAACGTTACTACGAAGAATCCGGCAGCAAGCGCAGCGGCAACTGTGGGAACATCGAGTTCGTGGCCGAAGACAGCGTCAACGGCCCTGTCCACACCGATGACTCCGCCCTTGTCCAATGCAGCTCCGAATTGACCTTCGGCCGCGAACTCCAGAACCCCAAAGACATCGTCGAAATCAACCATGGCACGTGGACGGGCTCCGAGACGACCGCGAGGGGTCCGACGGAATCGCCGTGCGGCGGCAACGGGCCGACGTACTTCACGACGACGGGCAAATTCACCGAGGGCCCTGAACTGCGGGCGCCGCAGAGCGACGCTAGCGTCGCCGCATACGTGGAATCGGGGTACGAATTCACCGGCCGCACGAAAATCAAATTGACCGGCGAAACGATGACCGTGGAAAACGCTAACTTCAATGGCGGCGTGGCGAAGTCGGGGGTTCCCTTCCCTGCAAACGGGCTGATCTTCGATAGCACCGGCACGAGCGGGTGCAACTACATCTACTCCAACAAATCGGGCGGCTCCGACACCACGGCGACCTACGAAGAAGAAGCCGAATGCGGCAGCGTGTATGTCGAAGGCAAATACAGCAAGTCTCTGACGATCGCCGCGGAAACGGACGTCGTCATCAACGGCAACATCCTCCCAACTGGCGTGAGCGTCACCGCTGGAACGACGCCACCGGCGCCTTCCGGAACCGCCGTCCTCGGACTGATGGCGACGCGTTTCGTGCGCGTCTATCACCCGTGCTCGGGGTCCAACCAGTCGTCGGGCCCAGCGGGTGGGTACCTGTCGAACCCCTTCATCTACGCCGCGATGCTCTCCACCAGCAACTCGATCCTCGTCGACAACTACAACTGCGGCAACGTCATGGGCGAACTGAACATCTATGGCGCGATCGCGCAGAAGTTCCGTGGCGTCGTCGGCGTGGCCGGCAATACCAGCGGCTACATCAAGGACTACAACTACGACGAACGGCTAGCCACCGACGAGCCCCCGTACTTCCTCTCGCCGCTCGACTCCGGCTGGGTGATCGTGCGCGAGACCGCGCCAACCGGCGGGTAGCTCGCTGGGGCGGCCGAACGAGCCGTCGCAGACAAGCGCGAGAATGCGGGCGAAGGGACTCGAACCCCCAAGGGCTAGCGCCCACCGGCTCCTAAGTTCTGCACTTCCTTACCCGATAGCCACAAAATATGGCTTCAACATTGGCGTCTGACGGACTCGCTACAGTACGATCTGACTGATTGGGGACACGTGGGGGACACGCGCGAGTCCTCGACCAAGACGATCGGAACGAGTGCCGGAACGAGTGCATGAGCAGTCAGCGTAGACCCACGGGCCACATCTATGTCGTTGAGCGCCAGTCGGGGCGGGTGTGGTTCGCCAAGTGGCGTGACGGCGCGGGCCAACATCAGAAGCGACTCGGGCCGGCGTGGGTCAAGCCGCACGGGAAGACGGCACGCGGCGCCCCCCGGTGGCGCGCGGCGGACGGTCCGAAGCCTGCGGGCTTTCTGACGCCTGATGACGCCCGTGATGAGCTGCACGCGTTGCTAGCCGGAGGCCCCGAGGCAGCGACACGCTCCGGCAGCTCAGAACCGGGTAACTGTTCGTGAGGCCGCCGACGAGTGGCTTCGCTATGAGGAGCACGAGGCCAAGGTGAAGCGATCGACGGTCATGGACTACAGGAACTGCGCGGACCGCATCTGTCAGCACTTCGGACACATGGCTATGGAGGACGTGACGCCACAGGAGATCGAGCGCTGGAAGGCGAGCTTCCGCGCGGAGCGGCGTCTCGGCAGCGGGGAGCTGCGGAGAACCGCACCCGCACCGCGCACTATCCGCAAGTACCTCATCAACTTCAACGGGATCTACAGACGGGCACGCGAGGTCTACGGCATCACGGTGAATCCCGTCACGGAGGTCAAGCGCCCGGGCCGCGTCAAGTCCAAGCACTCACTCGGCAGCAACTCCTTTCTCGAACCGGTCGAGGTCCACGCGCTCCTTGCAGCCGCGGCGGACGACACCGACCGAGCGATCTTCGCGATGGCAGCCTTCTGCGGCCTTCGGCTCGGCGAGCTGCTCGCGCTTCGTTGGCGGGCGATCGACTTCAAGCGCAGCCTCATCAGTGTCGAGGCAAGTTTCACGCGAGGTCGAGAGGGAACGCCCAAGTCGGGGGATGGTCGCACGGTGCCGATGGCGCCAGAGGTCGCCCGAGCGCTCGCACCAATTCGCGAGCGCCAGCACTACCTGGCGCCGCGCGACCTCGTTTTCATCGGCCGGGGCGGTACACACGTTGACCCCAACGCGCTACGCAAGCGCTTCCACGCGGCTCTGGACCAAGCCGACCTACCGCGTGTGCGACTACACGACCTACGCCACACCTTCGGGACGATCATGGTCAGCCGCGTCGACCCGCGCACGCTCCAACAGTGGATGGGGCACGGCAGCATCGAGGTGACAGAGATGTATATGGCCTTCCGTGATCGTGCCGAGGACGCTGCACTTGTGTCAGACGCATTTCGCGTGCCCTAGTGGCCTGGCTCGACGGAAGCAGCCTCAGCCTGAGCGTTGAGGCAGAACAGGGCGCATCCACCCACTACTGTCTCGGCACCGCTTGGTCGTCCGCAGCCTGCGTTTGGGGCCGCGCGGCGCTCCATCCAACCGCTTGTTCGCCGTCGTGCGCAGGAGGGGCGCGACGCCGCCGACTTGCCGGCGCGAGCCGCGAAGGCGCATGTCGTCCCGGCGCGCGTGGAGTGGACCTTGACGGCTTTGCGCTGCGCCGCGGCTAGAGTACGGCCGCGTGGCGCAACCGATCTATTGGCTCGATCTCTTTACTCCTGAGACGTGGGAGGAGCTTGCTGGCATCGACTACGCCACGAGTGGATTCCGTGCGAACCGTAAGGCGCATGCCGCGAAGGTACGCCCGGGCGACTTCTTCCTCTGCTATCTCACGGGAAAGTCGCGGTTTGTGGGCATTCTCGAAGTGCTGAGCGAGTCCTTCTGGGACGAGCACCCGATCTGGCAGAGCGATGTGTTTCCCGTTCGCTTCAGGACGCGCCGCGTCTGCATCGTCGCTCAGGACCGAGGGATTCATCTGCATGAGGTCTCCGCCCAGAGCGCGAAGGCGGCCTCGTGGGGCGGTTACGTTCGAGGCTCACCGAAGCGTCTGCCGCAGGCGGATGGCGATTTCATCGTCGCGTCGCTCAAACGCATCGAGGAGGAAACGGGCGGCATGGAGGATGAGCCCATCGTGGGGATCAAGGTCGGGGGCGACGAGGGCGCGATGCCCGGTCCACCTGGCGACGACCAGTCGGCGACGGACCACGATCGCATCCAGTATCGCCTGCTGGCGCTCGGTCGCTCGCTCGGGCTCGATCTCTGGGTTGCGCGCGATAACCGGAGCGATAGCTACGGCGGGGAGCGCTTCGGAGACATGGCGGTCGCTGAGTTGCCGATCCGTTTCGACGACACGACGCGTGGAACGATCGAGCGTATCGATGTGCTGTGGCTGGCGCAGAACCGGATCGAAGCCGCGTTTGAGATTGAGTCGACGACGTCTATCTACTCCGGGCTGCTGCGGATGGCTGACCTCCTAGCGATGCAGCCGAACATCGAGATTCCGCTGTTCATCGTTGCCCCTAGCGGGCGTCGTAAAGCAGTGCTCAATGAGATCAAGAGGCCCGTGTTCGCCAGTTTGCCGACGCCGCTATCGAGGGCCTGCGGGTACATCGCCTTCGACCGGCTGGAGCGCGAGCTGGAGATGCTGGGGGACCGCGTGAACTACCTTCGGCCGGATTTCGTCAAGGCGCTCGCCGAGAACGCCAGCTGAGCGGCCGGTCCCTTGAGATGCCGGCGACGCGGGCGAGGTGGCAAGACACTCGGCGTTCAGTGATCCTGACGCGGTAGGGCCGAACAACGCCTGACGGTCAGGCAGTTTCCGCCACCACACAGACGACGAGTCATCCCCGCTAGCGCGGACGTAGCCGGCAAGTCGGACGCAGCGCACACAACCAGGCATGCTCTCAGCATGCCGAGCGCGACATCCCGAGCTCGGCGCCCAGTCCCGCCATCCGGCAGCGAGCGCCGCAAACAAGCCCAACAGACAACCGATGCGCTACCTGCACCACAAGAGCCGCGCCGACGATGCGCAGTTGCTCTCTGCGGCGTTCCGCCCACGGAAGCGCAAGCCCGCCGCCTCCGAGCGCTCGAGGACCACGAAGGGAGACGGGGGCTCGCGCCGCAGCCTAACGGCGCCGCGAGCCTCGACCGCTTCGATTAGGTTCAGCTGGTGGTGAGGGTCTTGTCTTCGCTGTGGCTTGTGCCTGCGCTGTTTTTGGCGGTGAGCCTGTAGTGGTACAGGGTGTTTGCTTTCAGGCCGGTGATGGGTTGGGCTGCTTCGATGCGGGTGCGTCCTTCGCCGGCTTTGGCTTCGATGGCTGGGGCCTTCGTGCCGTAGCTTGTGGTGGTGCCGTATTCGAACTGGTAGGTGGTGGCGATGCCCTTGGCGGCGACCGTGCCGTTGAGGGTGGCCCCAGTGCTTTCAATGCTGGTGGCTTCTCGTGCTGCGACTGCTGGTGGTAGCGGCCCGGTCTTGGCGCCGCTGGCGGTGAGCGTTCCTTTGGTGCTGGTGCTGAGCAGTGCGCCTTCGATCGCGAGCGTGCCCAGGCCGCTACCCGTGCACGTTAGCGGCGTTGCTTTGTCGTCGAATTCGATCGGTACTCCAGCGCTGACGTTTTCGACGTTGCCGCTGGTTTCGCCTGTGCATGCCTCGGACGCGGTGCTTTCGAAGATGCCGCATTTCAGGAGCCACTCGGGTTCGCTGCCGGTGTGGCGGTAGTAGCGTTGGCGTACTTCCTCATGTTGTTCGCCTTTTCGTTGGTTACTGCCTCACCGATGAGTTCTGTGTTCCACGGTAGCTCTGCGGGTTCGGCTTCGATCGTGGCTTCGCCGCACCAGCCGTGTTTGATCGCGTGGCACGTGAGCGTGCCGCCGCCTACTCCGGTGATTTTTGTGATGGTGCCCCAGGCGTCTTCGACTTCGCCGCTCTCGACGATGGCGCATTCGGCGGTCACTTGTAGTCCGCCGTGTTCTTCGAGGATGAGGGTGCCTTCGCTTTTGATCGGGGCGTATTCGGTCTGTTTGCCGTTGAGATCCCATGTCGCGGGGTAGCCGGGGGTGAAGGTCTTGTCTTCGCCGTAGCTCGTGCCGGCGCTGTTCGTCGCGGCGAGCCGGTAGTGGTAGAGCTGGCTCGTTTCAAGGCCGGTCAGTAGCTGCGTGACTTCGACCCGTGTCCTGCCCGAACCCGCTGACGCCGCCGGCACCGGAACGCTCGACCCATAAGCCGTCGTCGGACCGTATTCAAATCGATAGGTCGTTTCCACGCCCTTCGCGGCGACCGTCCCGTGCAGCGTCGCTTCGGTCGTATGCACAGCCGACGCGGTACCCGTGACCGCGACCGGCGGCAACGGCCCCGCCGAAGCCCCAGACACGCTCAGGACTTTGGTGCCTTCGGTTGGGGCTGTGAGGAGCGCGCCTTCCACGGTCGTCGTCCCGGACCCGTCGCCAGAGCACGTCAGCGACCCAGACTTCGCGTCGAATTCGAACGGCACGCCCACGGACACGTTTTCGAGGTTCACCGACGATTCACCCACACACGTCTGCGGATGTTTAGTGTTAGCCGAGCACTTCAGCACCCACCCCGGCCCACCCGACTTGTAAAACCGGTCCCGCGCTTCATAACGCAGCACTTCACCCTGCGCATTCTTCACAGGTTCGTCAAGCAGCTGCGAGTACCACGGCAGATCCGTCGCTTCGACTTCCGCCGACCCGCATTCTTCACCGCCGCTCGCGATATGACACGGAATCGACGCTTCGCCTTTAGACCCCGCGACAGTTTTCACCTCCCCTTCCCCTTCAGACACCCAGCCCGACTCCACCACCGAGCATTCCACAGTCGCGCCATACCCACCCCGTTCCCGCAAAACCAACGTACCTTCAGACTTCACCGTCGAATACCCATCCTCCGCCCCACCCAAATACCACAGCGCCGGATAACCCGGCGTGAACGTCTTATCTTCGCCGTAGCTCGTGCCCGCACTACTCGTCGCGACCAGCCGATAGTGATAAAGCTGGCTCGCCGACAACCCTTTCACCGTCTGAGTCACTTCAACACGAGTACGCCCTTCCCCAGCAGAACCTTCAGGCACAGGCACACTCGACCCATAGCCCGTCGTCGGCCCATATTCAAAACGATATTTCGCCGCCACGCCCTTCGCGGCGACCGTCCCGTGCAGCGTCGCTTCGGTCGTATGCACAGCCGACGCGGTACCCGTGACCGCGACCGGCGGCAACGGCCCCGCCGAAGCCCCAGACACGCTCAGGACTTTGGTGCCTTCGGTTGGGGCTGTGAGGAGCGCGCCTTCCACGGTCGTCGTCCCGGACCCGTCGCCAGAGCACGTCAGCGACCCAGACTTCGCGTCGAATTCGAACGGCACGCCCACGGACACGTTTTCGAGGTTCACCGACGATTCACCCACACACGTCTGCGGATGTTTAGTGTTAGCCGAGCACTTCAGCACCCACCCCGGCCCACCCGACTTGTAAAACCGGTCCCGCGCTTCATAACGCAGCACTTCACCCTGCGCATTCTTCACAGGTTCGTCAAGCAGCTGCGAGTACCACGGCAGATCCGTCGCTTCGACTTCCGCCGACCCGCATTCTTCACCGCCGCTCGCGATATGACACGGAATCGACGCTTCGCCTTTAGACCCCGCGACAGTTTTCACCTCCCCTTCCCCTTCAGACACCCAGCCCGACTCCACCACCGAGCATTCCACAGTCGCGCCATACCCACCCCGTTCCCGCAAAACCAACGTACCTTCAGACTTCACCGTCGAATACCCATCCTCCGCCCCACCCAAATACCACAGCGCCGGATAACCCGGCGTGAACGTCTTATCTTCGCCGTAGCTCGTGCCCGCACTACTCGTCGCGACCAGCCGATAGTGATAAAGCTGGCTCGCCGACAACCCTTTCACCGTCTGAGTCACTTCAACACGAGTACGCCCTTCCCCAGCAGAACCTTCAGGCACAGGCACACTCGACCCATAGCCCGTCGTCGGCCCATATTCAAAACGATATTTCGCCGCCACGCCCTTCGCGGCGACCGTCCCGTGCAGCGTCGCTTCGGTCGTATGCACAGCCGACGCGGTACCCGTGACCGCGACCGGCGGCAACGGCCCCGCCGAAGCCCCAGACACGCTCAGGACTTTGGTGCCTTCGGTTGGGGCTGTGAGGAGCGCGCCTTCCACGGTCGTCGTCCCGGACCCGTCGCCAGAGCACGTCAGCGACCCAGACTTCGCGTCGAATTCGAACGGCACGCCCACGGACACGTTTTCGAGGTTCACCGACGATTCACCCACACACGTCTGCGGATGTTTAGTGTTAGCCGAGCACTTCAGCACCCACCCCGGCCCACCCGACTTGTAAAACCGGTCCCGCGCTTCATAACGCAGCACTTCACCCTGCGCATTCTTCACAGGTTCGTCAAGCAGCTGCGAGTACCACGGCAGATCCGTCGCTTCGACTTCCGCCGACCCGCATTCTTCACCGCCGCTCGCGATATGACACGGAATCGACGCTTCGCCTTTAGACCCCGCGACAGTTTTCACCTCCCCTTCCCCTTCAGACACCCAGCCCGACTCCACCACCGAGCATTCCACAGTCGCGCCATACCCACCCCGTTCCCGCAAAACCAACGTACCTTCAGACTTCACCGTCGAATACCCATCCTCCGCCCCACCCAAATACCACAGCGCCGGATAACCCGGCGTGAACGTCTTATCTTCGCCGTAGCTCGTGCCCGCACTACTCGTCGCGACCAGCCGATAGTGATAAAGCTGGCTCGCCGACAACCCTTTCACCGTCTGAGTCACTTCAACACGAGTACGCCCTTCCCCAGCAGAACCTTCAGGCACAGGCACACTCGACCCATAGCCCGTCGTCGGCCCATATTCAAAACGATATTTCGCCGCCACGCCCTTCGCGGCGACCGTCCCGTGCAGCGTCGCTTCGGTCGTATGCACAGCCGACGCGGTACCCGTGACCGCGACCGGCGGCAACGGCCCCGCCGAAGCCCCAGAGATGCTGAGTGTCCCTTCGACCCCCGTGAGCACAATCGCGCCTTCAACCACGCCGGAGCCTTCCGTGCTCCCACACTTCAAGCGGGGAGATTTCGCATCGAATTCGACAGGCACCCCAGACGCAATATTTTCGACGTTGCCGCTAACTTCACCGAGGCAGGACGCCGAGACCAGTTTTTTGCCTACGTCGCACTTCAACACCAAGCCGGCGCCGCTTCCGTAAACGCGGCTACGCTGTTCATAGCGCACCACTTCGCCTTTGGCGTTCCTCACGGGTTCGTTCACGAGTTCCGTCTTCCACGGCAGGCCCGCTGCTTCAACCTGCATCGTGGTCCCTTCGCATTCAGTGCTTTCGCCGCTTTTGCCGACGTAGCCACACGACATGACCGATTCGCCCGCGATCCCCGTGACCTTCGTGATTTCGCCTTCTCCCAGCGTCGCGGCTTTCCCTTCCTCCTTGACCGCACATTCGACAGTCGCCACGCCAAACCCACCGCGCCCCTGCACGATCAGCGCGCCTTCGCCCTTGATCGCCCTGGCCGACGCCACCGGTTTGCCACTCAATTCCCAATCCACCGGCGTCTTGAACGCCGCTTCCAGCGTGCGCGCCCCGCTTTCGTTGCTGGCGACAGTGTTGAAGTAGTAGTCCTGCCCCTCGGTCAAGTTGACTACCACCGCCGAGACCTTCACGTACCCGTTACCCGCGCCGATCGACGCGGACGGCACCGGGACGTCGTTGCCGTGCGCCGCTTCTCCCTGCTTGTATTCCCTGGTGTCGTATTCAAAATGGTACGTCGTTTCCGCTTCTTCCGGGCCGATTTCGGCTTCCAGCACGACGCTCGTCGGATTCACGTGTGACGCTTTGACCCCCCGGATCACCGGTTTGCACTTTGTTTCGAAGTCCCGCGTTTCACCGTACACCACGCCTTTCGCAGGCCCGTTGTGCGAGTCTTCGTTTTCCGCAACGACCCGGAACTGGTAAGCGTGGCACGGTTCCAGGCCCGCGACGCTCGCACCCTTACCGAGCCAGCTCCTGCCACTACCGGCTTCCGCCGGGCTCGTTTTCGCTTCGAAGCTCCCGATCTTCCCGTATTCGAACCAATACGACGTCGGCAGGCCGTTCGGATAGATTTCGCCGTCCAGCGTCGCGCTCCGCCGCCTCACTTCACTCGCTTCGAGCGTCTTCCCTTCAGGCGGCCAGCATTCCGTTTCGAATTCATGCACCCCACCCGATACCGGCGACGGCGGATCGGCGTTCGCGGCGTAGATCTGAAACTGGTACTTCGAACACGATTTCAGGCCAGTAACAGTATTCGCCTCCGAATGCCACGATTCGTCGCCACCCGCAGACACGTGTTCCGTGTGCGCTTCGCTACCACCCACTTCGCTGTACTCGAAGTAATATTCCGTAGGCAGCCCATCTGGGTACACCTGGCCGCTCAAAGTCGCGGACGTCCGAGTTATTCCGCTAGGTCCTTCAGTTTTTGCCGACGGCGGCGCCGCTTCGGTCGTGAATGTTTTTTCGACGCCGGCATCTTCGCCTTCGTTGTTCTGCGCGACAATCCGGTAGTAGTACGTCGTGTCCGGCGTCAGCCCTTCAACGCCCATGTCCGCGCCCGTGTCTTCGATCCCGTTTCCTGCGTCTGCCTGCACCGTGCTACCTTTCGAGCCGGGCGCGGTGCCATACTGGAAGCCGTATTTTGTATCCAGTACGCCTCCTGGATACACGCTCCCCTCGAGATAGGCGTATCTCTTATACACCGCCCCCGTCCCGCCCGTGTAAGCCCACGGTTTCCCCGTGTTGCCAAAGATCCACGCCGCGGCAGGACGAGGGCGATCAGGGGCATTTGGGTCGCTGCTCGGTACATTCAGGGCCGTATCAGGTGCGCCGTGTGCTTCACATTCTGACTGTGGGTTAGCGCCGTTTCCCTCCAAGAAGGAGTAATAGAACACGACTTCGGCTTTTCCTATCAGGTTCTGCACGAGCCACTTTGCATCTTCGGCCTGTTCCGCTTCCCCATAGACGTGTTTAGCGAGGCAGTTATACGCTCCGACCTCCGTGAACCAGAGCGATGATGCGCCGTCGCCCCAATTTTCTTTGAATTCCGAAACTCTCTGCGCACTTTTGTCTAGAACCGCCAAATATGGATGCATGCCCCAATAGGGCAACGTCCAGCCCGCCAGTGCTTCCTTGTATTTTTTCTCCCATTCCACCATGTTGGAGTCGCTGTCGAGCAAGTTACCCACCACTAGTTTGCAGCTGAACGTGTTGCAGAGCCCTGCCGCTTCCTTCGCGTATTCCGCCGCAAGAGCGGGAGTCACGTACGTAGTCGTATCGTACTGTTTACCTTTTTCTTCTTTCTGCTTTTCGCCGTTATCGGGCTCATTCCACGGCTCAACGATACGCACCGACGGGCATTGTTCGAGCAAGGTTTTGAGTGCAGTTTTGTATTCCGCCGCCGTCGGACGCGGAATAGCTTCTTCCGGGGTTTTTGCCTGGTAAGTGGTGATCGAGAGGTCTAGCGCTAGGTTCATGCCGGCGGCGTCCGAGCACCAGCTCTCGTACTCGGGGTCGTTGCCACCAGAGGTTTCGTTCCAACCGATCGCGAAACGGGCATATTTGATGTGCCCGGCGGGCAGCCAGGTTTCTTTGAAGAAATTTGTGAAGTATCCCCCGAAGCCATGATCCCATTGCGTGATGCTCTGATCGGAGATTCCGTTGACGTATTCGGTCGCTGACGCCGAGGATGGCGAGCACGCCAAAGCTAGCAGGCTCAAAGCCGCGCACGCGATGGCGAATCGCTGCGCACCCGTCGCCGCCCGCCGACAGCAACGACGAGACGTCGAGGAGCCCTCACAGCCCCCGCTTGACATGCCGCCTTCAACCTGCACGCGCTTCCCCCTTTGTCGATTCTCGGACGCAGATCCCCGTGGCCCGCGCTCGACGGGCCAAATTTCGTTTGCTTTGCTTCCGCCTACCGCCCAGCCCTAACCCACGGCCACCGCCCGGACCATACGTCGTAGAGGTCTGCACCACGTTCTCCCGGCGCACCTTCAGGGGAAGCCCTCTGCTCCAACGTCAGTTCGCGGGTCGCGACCACCTCGAAGACCATCGTAGAGGTGGTCCCTGATCCAAACGAGCGATGCTTGGCGGGCTCGACGATCCGATAGGACCGACCGAGCCAGGAACGCCCACCCGGATTCAACCGCGAAACATGATCACGACCATTAGAGAGAAGGAGGTCGTCACCCAAGACGGCTCCCTCTGGTAGCGGCTTCACCCGAGTGGATCCGCATCGCCTCAGATCGAGGTGGGCATTAGAGTCGCGAGGCCGATCTTCGATCATAAAAGGCGGCGAGTATTCGAACGGGTCATAGCGTGGTTCGTGTTCAATTTCTAGAACGTTTTTGGGGTAAGGGCCGAGTTCAAGCGGAGAGCACAACGGCGCATACAGCGCTTCGCTGTTCAGGTTCTCGTAGTCGCGGTTCGCCGACGACGGCTCTTCTTCTTCCCTGATGACTTGCCCAGTGTGCCAGTTCACAAAGTATTCCCCGCTGGCGGCCCACTCGCTGCCGATCGCACCCGCACTCAGCCCGCTCACGCTGTCCCCGTACCTTGTCACGTGAGGGGGCAGGCCCTCGCCGATGTTGAGTTGGTGCTCGGCGCCTGACGTGATGTCCTCGACGACCCAGCGACCGATCTCGTAAGGAAACTTGTAGGGTTGTTCCCCGGGTGTGTGAACAGGAGAGATGACGCAGGCATCGGCCGCTCGAGGACATTCCGGGTCAGAGCAGTCGTAGAGCATCTCTCCGCCGCCGACCGCGATCAGCCCGCCGGCGCAGCCTTCGGGGTCGGGGCGGGTAGTGCTCGTGCCTTTGACGGTGTCCATGATCCGGGTCACGCCTTCCCTGGGTTCATACACGGCCCAGCGCACCCCGTCGGTGTAGACCCGCGTGTACGACGTGCCGATCAGTTTTAGGCGGATCGTCGGTTCGCGTCCGCTCATGGTGCTCTCCGCGGTGGCAGGTGCCGCTGAGGTGGCGGCAAATGCCGCGATGAGGACGAGAAGGATGAGCGCGATGGCAGACATGCGTGAGGGCCGCCGCCGAGGAGCGTGTGCCGGAACATCTCTTTTGCCCATCGTGAGCCCCCTGTTCGATCGCCTACAGCCAGTATTGGCATCCTACGCACCGCGGCCTATGACGCCGGGCGGCGTCGCGTCGTGCTCCGCTGGTTGCTGACTGCCCAGGCATCACTGAGGAGATAGAAACCGCAAGCGTGGCCGTCGGAGCGCACCCGGCATGTTGTTGTGCCGATCGCCTCTAGTGATCGCCGACTTGCATTCGTTGGGTGCCTTCTCGTCTCGACATGGGCATCGCTGGGTGGTCTAGGTGGAGGTCCGTATGTTGGACGCGTTTCGGAGTTGTATCGGACAAGTGTCTGAGTTTGCCAGCTTTGTTTCTGACTTCTTGTGGCTCCGACTACGACGGGTGTTCCAGCGATCGGGACGAGGCGGCAGTCAAGCACATCGTTCGATCGAAAGCAACTATTAGTTGCCGACTTGCTCACCTACGCACTTCGCTGGGAGGCTTCTCGTCGTGGAGAACCCCGCGGTAATCCAGGTCGCTAGTCGCGTCCGCGCCACGCGTAGCGCACTGAAGCTCACCCAGGAGCAGCTCGCCAACGAACTGGGTGTCACGCATCAGCATGTCTCGCGAATCGAGGGCGGGCATGCTGTGCCCTCGCTCGATCTGCTCGTGAGGCTCAGCCGCCATCTTGGCGTGAGCACGGACTACCTGCTCACCGGCCATCAAGCTGCGCCCGTCGACGTCAGCGGAGCGATACGCGGCGATCAGCGTCTAAGCGCCACAGCAAAGCGCCATCTGATCGGGATCATCAGCGAGCTGCATGACGCAGCCTGAGCGGTACCCGTCGCGCTGAGCGCACAGCGCGGGTTGTAGATAGATAGGGCGCTTCGTATCGGAGTGCTCTGTGCTGAACGTGCATCCTCGGACGGGTCTGCTTGCCCTCAGCCCACACGGCATTCCCATCCTTAGCAGCAGCCTGGCGCAGGCTTTTATGTCTCGATACGGGCGAAGGGACTCGAACCCCCAAGGGCTAGCGCCCACCGGCTCCTAAGGCCGGCGTG
This sequence comes from uncultured Solirubrobacteraceae bacterium, assembly GCA_963826985.1. GTDB lineage: Bacteria > Actinomycetota > Thermoleophilia > Solirubrobacterales > Solirubrobacteraceae > Palsa-744. The sequence continues at coordinate 119,973 of CAWGYW010000002.1, read as the reverse complement.
TCTACCAATTCCACCACGCCCGCGTGGGTCCTCAGCCTACCTCGCCTGCGCGCACACGCCCGCGCGAGCTTGTATCGTCATGTTTGCGATGTCCTCGGTGTCAGGCTCGGAGAGGCAGCAAGGCGTGATCATCACGCACCCCAACCGCGACAAGCCCGTCGTGCAGGCGACGCGTGCGACCGTCGTGGTGCTGCTGCTGGTCAGCGCGGCGCTGGTGCTGATCGTGACAGTCGGCGGCTGGAACCTGCTCGAGGGAGCGATCCCAGTACAGATCGCCTACGTCGCGGTGTATCTGACGTTCGCCTTCTTCGCGACCCGCTGGAACCGCGGCGTGCTGCCGATCTCCGCCGTGCTCGCGGTGCTGCTGCTGATCTTCGCCGCGGTCGCCGCGCCGGGCTGGTTCGACCGCGACAAATCGGGCTTCGCCCAGCCAACGCTCAACGCCGGGCTGCTGGGAGTGCTCACGCTGCTGATCGTGCCCGTGCAGATCCTGCTCGTGACGTTCGCTCTGCGCGGCTTCTCCCAGGGCTGGAACGTCGAGCTCGAGCGCCGCGAGCCGACGGCGGGGACGGACCTCGGCCAGCTCGCGCCGCCTCAGCCAGCCTGAGCGCACCGCGCCCCACGCGCGGGCGGCCAGGGTATCCTCGCTCAGTCGAGAACGTTTGCGGCGGTGGCGGAACGGTAGACGCGGAGCCCTCAAAAGGCTCTGTCCGAAAGGGCGTGTGGGTTCGACTCCCACCCGCCGCATCGATCGACCCAGCGCACTGGCGCGTAGCCGAAAACCTCACTCCCCCCCAACCAGCTCCAGCATCCCCTCGGCAAGCGCCGGCCTGGTCACGAGGATCCCCCACGGCAGCCGCTCGTGCACGGGGAGCTCGAGCACGCGCAGCCCGGCGCGTTCGCAGATGAGCGCGCCGGCGGCGATGTCCCACTGCTTGACGGTGCGCTCGAAGTAGGCGTCGTAGCGCCCGGCGGCGGTCCAGGCGAGGTCGAGCGCGGCGCTGCCGAAGCGGCGGACGTCGCGCACGCGCGGGACGATGCGCGCGAGCACGCTGCGCCTGCGCGGCGCGCACGGCGGCCGTCGTAGGCGAACCCGGTCGCGACCATCGCGCTCGTCGCAGCGGCGCCTTCGCGGAAGCGTCCCGGCGAGCTCGAGGTCGCCGTCGCGGCCCGGAGAGCGTCGCGCGGCACGTCGCCTGCGTGGCGCTGAACAGCTCGTCGCGGTTGGGGTCGTAGACGGCGCCCGCGAGCGTCCCCTGTGCGTCGCGCGACGGCGACGCTGACGCACCACTGCGGGATCCCGAACAGGAAGTTGACGGTGCCGTCGAGCGGGTCGACGACCCAGCTGAGCCCGCTGGCTGCCGTCGCTGTGCGTCGCCCTCCTCGCCGACGAAGCCGTCGTCGGGGCGCCGCTCGGCGAGCAGCTCGCGGATCGCGCGCTCGGAGGCGAGGTCGGCCTCGCTGACGAGGTCGGTGGGCGTGCTCTTGCTGGCGATGCTGACGCTCGGCGCCGTGGCGAACGCGCTCGAGCAGCAGCGCCCCGGCGCTCGTGGCGGCCTCGACGGCGACCTCCAGAAGCGCGTCGGCCTCGCGCGCCTGGGCCTCGCCCGTCTCCCCCGCCCGCATCCGGGTCGCGCGCATGGGCATCGCCGGCGCCCGCGTCGGGCGCGTGGGCGTCGCTCACGAGAACTCTGGCGGGCGCTGCTGCGCCCACGGGCGCGCGGCCTCGAGCTGCCCGGCGAGCGACAGGAGCGTCGCCTCGTCGTTGGGCCGCCCGACGAGCTGAACGGCGCGCGGCAGCCCGTCGGCGCCGAAGCCGGCGGGCACGGACGCGGCGGGCTGGCCGGTGACGTTCCAGACGCCGTTGTAGGGGACCCAGCCGGCGACGGCGTTGAGCGTCCACAGCGCGCCGCGCCCCTGCAGTTGGCCGATGCGCGGCGGCGGCTTGGCGGTGGCGGGCGTGAGCAGCACGTCGTTGTCCTCGAGCACGGCGTTCAGCCGGCGCGTGAGCGCGGCCTCGCCGGCGAGCGAGCGCTCGAGCAGCGCCTTGGGGATCAGCCCGCCGAGGCGCGCCATCGCGCGCGTGCGCCGTTCCAGGCGCTCGGGATGCGCGAGCGCGCCGGCGTCGTCGTGGACGCCGCGCAGGTAGCGCACGAGCACCGCGGGGATCGCGTCGGCGCCGTAGTCGGGGTCGCGCTCGGAGACCTCGTGCCCGAGCGAGCGCAGCAGTCGCGACGGTCTCCTCGAGCGCGCGGCGCGCGTCGGCGTCGAGGCTCGAGACGACACCGAGCGGCACGCGCGTGGAGTAGGCGATCCTCAGCGGCCCGGGCGGCGTGGCGGCGGCGCTCGCGAACGGGATGACGGGCGCGGGCGCGTGGTCGGCGTCGACGTCGATCGCGCCGGAGGCGACGTCGTAGAACAGCGCGGTGTCGGCGACGCTGCGCGTGAGCACGCCGTTGACCGACAGGCCGTGCCACCCACGTGGGCGCGGCGCCATCGACACGCGCCCGCGCTGGGGCTTGAGGCCGAACAGGCCGCACCATGCGGCGGGGATGCGGATCGAGCCGGCGCCGTCGGAGCCGAGCGCCGCGCCGACGAGGCCTGCGGCGACGGCGGCGGCGCTGCCGCCGCTCGAGCCTCCTGGCGCGTGCTGCGGCTCCCAGGGGTTGCGCGTCGCTCCGAACGTGGCGGTCTCGGTGAACGGCCACAGCGTGAGCTCGGGCACGTTGGTCTTGCCGATGATCACCGCGCCGGCCTCGCGCAGGCGGCGCACGACCTCGGCGTCCGCACGCTTTGGCTCGTCCTGCGCGTTGGTGCCGTATGCGGTGAGCTCGCCGGCGACGTCGATGTCGTCCTTGACGGCGATCGGCACGCCGAGCAGCGGTCGCCCACCCGATTCCCCACCCGCCCCGCGCCTCGCGTCGGCCTGGTCGGCTTCCAGCCGGGCGCGCTCGCCGAGCACGACGCGGAAGGCGTTCAGCTTCACGTCCAGGCGCTCGATGCGCGCGAGGTACACCTCGACGAGCTCGCGCGAGGAGATCTCGCCGGCGGCGATCAGCTGCGCCTGGCGGGCGATCCCTGCGTAGGCGAGCTCGACGGCGTCCATCGCTGCGGCAATGCTAGACGGGCGTCACGGGGTTGTGCTTGGCGGGCCAGCTGCGCTGCTTGCCGGCGGCGTGCGCGAAGCGGCGCACGAGCTCGCCGCGTAGCGCGTCGGGCTGGACGACGGCGTCGATGACGAGCTCGGAGGCGAGGTGCAGGATGTCGATGTCCTGCGCGTACTCCGCGCGCAGCACATCGGTGCGCTTGGCACGCTCATCGTCGTCGTCGATCGCCTGCAGCTGGTTGTAGTAGACGGCGTTGATCGCGGCCTGCGGCCCCATGACGGCGATCGAGGCGCTCGGCAGCGCGATGCACGAGTCGGGCTCGAACGCGGGTCCGGCCATCGCGTAGAGCCCGGCGCCGTATGCCTTGCGCACGATCACGGAGATCTTCGGGACGGTCGCCTCGCTGACGGCGCTGATCATCTTGGCGCCGTGGCGGATGATGCCGCCGCGCTCGACCTGCGTGCCGATCATGAAGCCGGGGACGTCGGCAAGGAACAGCAGCGGCACGTTGAAGGCGTTGCACGTCCAGATGAAGCGCGCGGCCTTGTCGGCGGAGTCGGCGAACAGCACGCCGCCCTTGTGCTTGGGCTGGTTGGCGAGGATCCCGATCGCGCGCCCGCCCAGGCGCGCGAAGCCGACGACGAGCTCCTTGGCCCAGCGCGGCTGGATCTCCAGCAGCGAGCCCTCGTCGAAGAGCGCGTCGATCAGCGTCTTGATGTCGAACGGCTTGTTCTCATCGTCGGGGATCAGCGACGCGATGCCGGCGCCGTCGGGCAGCGCGCGCGCCGGCGCGGGGACCGCGGAAGGCGGGTCCTGTGTCCAATTGCTTGGAAGATATGAGAGGTAGGCCTGTGCGAAGTGGATGCCGTCCGCGTCCGTGGACACAAGCTGGTGGGCGCACCCGGAGACACCCGTGTGCATGCGTGCTCCGCCCATCTCCTCGAGGCTGACCTTCTCGCCGATGACCATCTCGGCCATGCGCGGCGAGCCGAGGTACATCGACGCGTTGCCCTCGCGCATGATCACGATGTCGCAGAACGCGGGGATGTAGGCGCCGCCGGCGGCGCTGGGCCCGAACAGCACGCACACCTGCGGCACGACGCCGGAGAGCTTGACCTGGTTGTGGAAGATCCTGCCGGCGCCCCTGCGCCCTGGGAACATCTGCACCTGCTCGGTGATGCGCGCGCCGGCGGAGTCGACGAGGTAGACCATCGGAATCTGCAGCGCCAGCGCGCGCTCCTGGATGCGCAGGATCTTCTCGACGGTCTTGGGACCCCACGAGCCGGCCTTGACGGTCGGGTCGTTGGCCATCAGCGCGACCGGCCGGCCGTCGATCTCCCCCACGCCGGTGACGACGCCGTCGGCGCCGAGGCCGTCCTCGTGCCAGTTGGCGAGCAGCGCCTCCTCGGCGAAGGAGCCGTCGTCGAGCAGCAGCGCGACGCGCTCGCGCACGGGCAGCTTGCCCTGCTCCAGCGCCTTCTCCCGGTGGCGCTCGGGGCCGCCACCGAGCGCGCGCTCGGTGGCGTCGCTCAGGGAGCTCACGGTCGCGGCAGCCCTCGATACCGGTGACGGCCGCGGCCGTGGCCACCGCGCGCGAGGTGACGTTCGTGGCGCGCCTGCAATCGCGCTTCGACGACGTCGAGGTCAGAGGCGGGTCCGAACAGGCGCCAGGCATCGCGGATCACCGGCAGCAGCGTCACCCCGATCACCCAGCCGGGCCAGAACGGCGTGTGCGCGCCGACGGCGAGCCAGATGCCGACGCTGAGCGCCGAGACACCCAGGGAGCCGCCGGCCTCCTGCGCCAGACGCCGGCGCAGTTGCCCCTTGCGCTTGACGAGCGCGAGCTTGACCGAGCTCGAGCTGACCGGCAGATCGGCGCGCAGCGCGTCGATCTCGCCGCGCGTGGACGCGTTGTAGGCGCCGCCGATCCGCTCCTCCAGCTCATCGGAGGTGAGCCTGCCCGCGATGGCGTGCTCGCGCAGCTCGTCGATCAGCTGCTCGCGATCGGCGTCGGCGACCCGCAGTTGAGAGGGATCGGTCATGCTCCTGAATGTAGTCCAAACGAACGGAGGACATGATGACGCACGCGCGGCGCGTTGCGGGCATCGCCCTGATCGTGCTCGCCGCAGCACTCGCGAGCAGCGCATCGGCACATGAATTCGTGGCGAGCAAAACGGGCGAGGCGAAAGTCAGATCGACCACCGCCCAGGTCTTCGAGGTGGACGCGACGACGGTCGAATGCGCGAAAGCGTCGGCGAGCTTCGAAGTGACGGCGACGAAAAGCGAAACGCTTGCGGTGCACAAACTCGAATACAAGGAATGCAAAGGGCTCGGCGAAACGCTTGACGTGTCGGCGGGCTCCTATGTGTTCGAAGCGGTCGACCTCTTGTCGTTCGCGAAAGCGCTGACGATCTCATCTGAATCGGATTGCAGCATCGTGCTGGAAGCCGGCGCGAACAAAAACCGCGAAGCGGTTCACTACACCAACAGCGCCGGCAAGCTGCGGGCCAAACAGGAACTGAGGAGCCTGAGCTACAGCGGCTCCGGCGGCATGTGCGGCGTGGGGGGCAACGAAGGCAGGCTCAGCGGGACCCTCGAATTCGAACTCGAAGGCGGCACGCTCGAATGGAGGTGAGCGACAGCGGCGACTAGAGCCCCGGGTTCTCCGCCGGCGCATCGCCGGAGTAGTCGTAGAAGCCGATCCCCGACTTGCGCCCGAACCAGCCGGCGCTGAGCATCTTGCGCAGCGTCGGCGGGCGCGCGAAGCGCCGTTCGCGGAACTCGTCGAAGAGCACGTCGCAGATCGACCCGAGCGTGTCCAGGCCAACGAAGTCGGCGAGCGTGAGCGGGCCCATCGGGTGCCCGGCTCCGGCCTTCATTGCCTCGTCGATCTCGGCGACCGAGCCGACGCCCTCTTCGTGGGCGCGCATGGCGTCGAGCATGTACGGGACGAGCAGGCGGTTGACGATGAACCCGGCCTTGTCCTTGGTGGGGATCGCGAGCTTGCCCTCGGAGCGGGCGAACTCGAGCGCGAGCGCGAACGCGTCGTCGGTGGTGGTCACGCAGCGCACGACCTCGACGAGCTTCATGACCTGCGCGGGGTTGAAGTAGTGCAGCCCGACGAACTGGCCGGGGCGGCCGGTGACGGCGGCCTGGTCGATCACCGACAGCGAGGAGGTGTTGGTGGCGAACACGGCCTCGGGCTTGACGATCTCATCGAGCGCGCGCCACATCTCGAGCTTCAGCGGCAGGCTCTCGGTGATCGCCTCGATCACCAGGTCGCAGTCGGCGAGCTCGTGGTAGTGGGTGCTCCCGTGGATGCGCGCGCGCAGCGCGTCGGCATCCTCCTGCGAGGACTTGCCTTTCTCGACGGCGCGCGCGAGCTGCTTCTCGATCTTGCCGATCCCCTTCTGCAGGGTCTCCTCGTCGAGCTCGCGCAGCACCACCTGATAGCCCGCCGCGGCGGCCACCTGCGCGATCCCGTGACCCATCAGCCCGGCTCCGAGCACTCCCACCTTCTTGATCTTCTGCGCCATCAGGCCTCCCTCGAGCTCGCGCGTGTTTGCCGATCGCAGAGTAGTAGGTAGCCTGCAGGAGGTGAGCGACGACAGCTTCGACCTGGCGGCGGCGGGCCTGCGCGGCGACGGCACCGAGCTGACGATCTCGGTGGAGGTGCTCGCGGCGAAGCTCGAGCAGGCACTGCCAGGGCAGGCGCGCGTCGAGCGCCGCGGCGGCGGTCTGCTGGGCCGCGGCGAGAAGCGCGTGCGCGCCGTGCGCGTGGAGCTCGGCACAGCCTCCTACCTGCTTGGTATCGACGGCGGACGCCTGGAGGGCTTCCGCGAGCGCCAGGTGGGCGGCATCGCGATCAAGCGCGAGCCGCTGAGCCCGGATGAGTGGGTCGCGGCGCTGACCGCCGACCTGCGCGCCGAGGCCGAGCGCAGCGCGCACGCGCGCGCGGCGCTCGAGGAGCTGCTGCGCTGATGCGCGCGCACGCGCAGGCCGCGCGGGGGTCAAGGCGCCGATGAGCGATCCCGGGGCGGAGCAGGAGCGGGAGCAGGAACAGTCGCTCGCGCGCATCGAGCAGGGCGGCATCCCGCTGTCGGCGGAGCGGCGCCTGCGCGAGCTGAGCGAGCGCGGCGGATCGTTCACCTCGGACCTGTCGGTGAACGGCTTCGCGCTGTGCCACCAGCTGGGCCTGAAGCCGCTGTCGCAGGTGATGGGCAGCTCGATCTACCAGATGGGCTACCAGGGCGCATGGGGCGCGCCGGGCTACGGCGGCGGCGCGATCCTGATCGAGCTGGACACGCTGTCGCAGGCGCTCAACGAGGTTCGCGGCAGGGCGCTGGTGCGCCTGGGCGAGGAGGCGCGCCACGTCGGCGCGGACGCGGTCGTGGGCGTGCAGACGCGCGCGGGCGAGAGCGAGCTGGAAACGGGCACGCTGGCGCTCGAGCACGTGGTGGTCGGCACGGCGGTGCGCCGCGACGGCGCGCACGCCAAGCACCCGGTGCTGACGGAGCTGTCGGTGGCGGAGTACGCGATGCTCGTGCAGGGCGGCTTTGAGCCGCTGGGGATCGTGGCGTGGAGCGCGGTGTTCTTCACGAGCTACGTGTACGGCGGGATGGCCGGCGGGGGCGGCATGCTCGCGGGCGGCTCGCTGACGATGGGCGTGCGCAACTTCGAGCTGCGCGAGTTCACGCAGGCGATCTACAGCGCGCGCGAGGCGGTGATGGCGCGGATCACCGCCCAGGCCGCGGCGCTGGGCGCCTCCGGCGTGGTGGGCGTGAAGATCGGACACACCGCGCGACCGCACACGCTCGGCGGCGGCCCGGGCATGCGCGAGCTGCGCGGGCTGATGGTGACGTTCACAGCGATCGGCACGGCGATCCAAGCAGCACGAGGACGCACACGATCAAGGCCCCAAAACCAGCAATCGACCTGTCCACCTGAGAAGGAGCACGACATGAACGAGCGCGAGACCCCGTACGACCCCTCCTCGCTGGAGGGCGTCCCCGAGGCGGGTCGCGCACGCCTGCAGCAGAACCGCCAGGGCCTGTTCACCTCGGACCTGTCGGTGAACGAGTTCCTGCTGGTCAAGCAGGCGGGCTTCGAGCCGGTGGGGCTGGTGGTGGGCAGCTCGATCTACCACATCGGCATCCAGATGTCGGGGTGGAAGAAAAGCCAGGAGATGACGGTGCTCTCGGAGGCGATGTACGGCGCGCGCCAGCTGGCGATGACGCGCATGGAGGAGGAGGCCGACCAGCTCGGGGCGGACGGCGTGGTCGGCGTGCGCCTGGACATCGGGCGCTACGAGTGGGGCCAGGACATGGCCGAGTTCATCGCGATCGGCACGGCGGTCAAGCACCGCGAAGGCGCAGCTGCACCGCGCGCCGAACGGCAGGCCGTTCACGAGCGACCTCTCGGGCCAGGACTTCTGGACGCTGCTGCGCACGGGCCACCGCCCGGTGGGCATGGTGATGGGCAGCTGCGTCTACCACGTGGCCCACCGCGGCATGTTCCAGTCGATGGCGCAGACGGGGCGCAACGTCGAGCTCTCGAACTTCACCCAGGCGCTGTACGACGCGCGCGAGCTGGCGATGGAGCGGATGCAATCGGAGGCGCAGGAAATCAGCGCCGAGGGGATCGTGGGCGTGCAGCTGCAGGAGAAGAGCCACGGCTGGGGCAGCCACACGATCGAGTTCTTCGCGATCGGCACGGCGATCGTCCCGCGCGAGGGTCACACCGAAGAGATCGAACCGCCGACGACCGTGCTGGACCTGAGCTGAGAGAGACTTTTTAGGAGGCTCCGCCTGACGGCTCCGCCGCTCGTGCGTTCGCGGTTTCGGCGCCCTCGCGCCGGCGGCACCGCGGCGAGGGATCAGCCGGGCAGCAGCTCGAGCGCGTCGACGTGCCGAGGGCGCATGACGGAGAAGTGGCGGTGGTCGAGCGTCGCGAGCTTTGTCTCCCGTAGCGCTCGGTCACGGCGAGCACGGCCGCGTCGACGAAGCCGACGCGCAGATCGGCGTAGATGGCGAGCAGCTCCTCAACTCTCTGGTAGTCGGAGTCGATCAGATCTTCGACCCCGTAGTTGCCGTGGCGTATCTCGTCGATCATCGTGGTCACGGCGCGCCGGTCCAGCTCACGAGCGGCAAAGTAGTCGAACTCCACCAAGACCGGCGCAGGCACTACGCGCGTGCCGCGCACCTCAGCCAACAGTTGCGCACACGGCTCATGGTCGGGGTCATTGCGATCGAACGTCGCCAACAACGGCCCTGTGTCGATGATCAGCGAAATGGCTCGGGCTCGAACTCGTCTTCGCTCGCCGACGCGACAGATCGCCACGGCCGGAGGCGAAGGCACCGATGCACTTGAGCGGCGGCGCCAGCGGCTCCTCCTCGTCGTCAACTCCCAGCTCGTGCTCCATCGCTTCGCGCACGACCTGCGCGACGGACACGCCGCGTTCGCGCGCACGGCGCTTCGCGCGCTCCAGAAGCTCTGGCTCAGCCTGGATCATCAACCTCTGCATCATTGGTGCAATCATGCTAGCAGTGGCCTCCTTCCGTACGCTGTAGCGACCAATTGGCCCTGTACGAGGCTCATCCGACCGGACGAGACCCGACGGGACGCTCATCACAGGAGGCCGCGCAATGAGCATCGTGTTCACCGAGGACCACGGCCACGTCAGGCACGTGGTGCTGAACCGCCCGGAGAAGCGCAACGCGATGAACCAGGAGCTGCTGCTGGCGCTCGGCGAGGCGCTGCGCGAGGCGGCCGCGGAGCGCTCGGTCCACTGCGTGGTGCTGCGCGGCGAAGGGCCGGTGTTCTCGGCCGGCGTCGACCTCGTCGAGCTGGCCGCGTCCGCGGGCACGCCCGGCATGCTGCGCCCGTTTCGCAAAGTCTTCCTCGACTGCCCCAACCTCTGCGAAGAGATGGCCAAGCCGGTCGTCTGCCAGATCCACCGCACGTGCGTCGGCGGCGCGCTGGAGGTGGCGCTCGGCTGCGACCTGCGCATCGCCTCCAGCGACGCCCAGTTCGGCCTGCCGGAGGTCAAGTTCGGGATCATCCCCGACGTCGGCGGCTCCACGCGCCTGCCCGCCGTCGTCGGTCTCGGCCGCGCGAAGGAGCTGATCATGACCGCGCGCACGATCGACGCGGCCGAGGCCGAGCGCATCGGCCTGGTCAACCGCGTGGTCGCGCCCGAGGAGCTCGAGCAGGCGACGCAGGCGCTCGTCGACGAGCTGCTCGCCAACTCGCACATCGCCGTCGGCCGCGCCAAGCGCGTGATCGACGCCTCCGCCCGCCCGACGCTCGCGCAGACGCTCGAGATGGAGGTCGCCGTGCAGGAGTACTGCGTCGCGGCCGCGCGCGAGAGCGCGCGCGAGGCCGAGGACGCGGCGCGAGCGCCGAGGCCAACGCCGCGCACGAGCCGGCGCCAGAGCCGCTCGTCGCGACCTGACGACGCGAGGCTCCGCGGCCGGCGAGGTCTACCGGACCGGTGGATTCAGGCTAGGCGCGGGAGGACCGCGAACGCTGGGACTTCGCCGCCCGCGTGAAGCGCTCCCCGAGCGCGCGCACCTGCTCGACGAGCTCCGGCGGATCGAGCACCTCGAAGTCGACGCCGATGCCCGCCACGTAGATCGCGAGACCGCCGAGCCAGTCGGCGCTCGTGTCCAGCAGGCAGCTGCGCGCGTCGATCGGCGTGAGCGTCCCGGCCCAGCGTGGCACGCGCGCGGTGAGCTCGGCGGCGGGCGCGCGCAGGATCACGCGCGCCCGGTGGCGATCGCGCGTGGAGGAGATCGAGCTGGCGACGTACGCGGCGATGTCCCGCGCGGGCGGCTCGCGCGGGGCGAAGCGCCGGTCGCCCGACAGCGGCGGCTGGATGCGGTCGACGCGGAACGTGCGCCAGTCCTCGCGACGCGCATCCCACGCGACCAGTACCAGCGCCGTCCCGTGTGCACGAGGCGGTGCGGCTCGACCAGGCGCGTACTGGCCGCACCCTGGTGGTCGCGATAGGAGAAGCGCAGCCGCTGCTGGTCTCGCGAGGCCGCGGCGATCGTGGCGAGAACCTCTGCATCCACGAGCGGCCCCGAGCCGGGGTAGGGCACCATCGCGGCTCCCAGCGCGGCCACCCGGCGGCGTACGGCCGCCGGCAGCAGCTGCTCGAGCTTGGCGAGCGCTCGAACCGAGGTCTCCTCGATTCCCTCCACGCCCGCGCTCGCGGCGCCGCGCAGCCCGACGGCGACGGCGACCGCCTCCTCCTGGTCGAGCAGCAGCGGCGGTAGCGACGTGCCGGCGCCGAGCCGGTACCCGCCGCTGACGCCGGGAGTCGCGTGCACGGGGTAGCCAAGGCGCCGCAGCCGCTCGACGTCGCGGCGAACGGTGCGCGGGCCGACCTCCAAGCGCGCAGCCAGCTCCGCCCCAGGCCATTCGCGCCGCGACTGCAGCAGCGACAGCAGCTTGAGCAGGCGCGCGGAGGTCTCCAACATGGCGAGATTCTCTCACCGACTGCGGACCAGAACTGACCGCAATTGTCCATAGCGTGGCAGCCACACGAGGGGGGCCCGGGTCTCGCGCTCACAGGCCCCCACATCACCACCGCGAAAGCGAGGCAGCAACATGGATTGGAAGCTCGAGCTGATTCAGATCCCCGTCGCCGACATCGACCGGGCGAAGGCGTTCTACACGGACAAGATCGGGTTCGTGGCCGAACACGACAGCCAAGTGGACGAGAAGGTGCGCTTCGTGCAGCTGACGCCGCCCGGATCGGCCTGCTCGATCTCGCTGACGAGCGGCGTCCACGAGATGCGGCCGGGCTCGCTCGACGGGCTGCAGCTGGTCGTCGACGATGCCGACGCCGCCCGCGAGGAGCTGCTGGGGCGCGGTGTCGACGTCGGCGAGGTTCAGGAGTTCCCGTGGGGCAGGTTCGTGTTCTTCGCCGACCCCGACGGCAACGCCTGGTCAGTGCAGCAGCTCCCGGCGCGCCCGTAGCGCTCCTGCGGCGCTGGTGCGCTGGCGACTGGCAGCTTGCGGCGGGGCTACCGCGACTGCCAGTCGACCGGCCCGGCCACGAGCGTGTGGCTGCCGAGCGGGCGCCCGAGGATCTCCTGCACGCGCCTGCGCGCACGCGAGCAGCGCCGCGCAGGTCGATGCCGGTCTCGATGCCCATCTCGTGCAGCATCGAGACGAGATCCTCGGTGGCGATGTTGCCGGTCGCGCCCGCCGGCACCGGGCAGCCGCCGAGCTCGCCGAAGCTCGACTCGAAGCTCTCGACACCCGCCTCCAGCGCCGCCAGCACGTTCGCGAGGCCCTGCCCGCGCGTGTTGTGGAAGTGCGCCGTCAGCTCCACGCTCCTCGCCCCGAGCCCTCCCAGCCGCTCGCGCGCCGCCGCGAAGAACTCGCGCACCTGACGCGGGTTGGCCATGCCGGTCGTGTCGCCGAAGCCGATCTCCTGGGCGCCCGCGTCGCGCAGCCGCGCCGCGATCTCCAGCACCCGCTCGGGCGGCACGTGGCCCTCGTACGGGCAGCCGAACGACGTCGAGATCACGCCCTCGCAGCGCAGCCCCTCCGCGCGCGCCCGTCCCAGCACGGCCTCCAGGCCGGCCAGCGACTCGGCGATCGAGCGGTTGACGTTCTTGCGGTTGTGGGTCTCCGAGGCGGACATGAACACGTTGATCTCGTCGAACGCCGGGCGTCGTACGCCGTTGCCCTGAGCGTCCAAGCCCACTCCAGGCCCGCCTCCAGCCGCGACGCGCTCGCGCAGCTCGAGCGCGGCGTCCAGCCCGCGCTCGTTGGGGATCAGCACCGACACGCTCACCTCGCGCGGGCACGTCGATTCCGGCGAGCACCTCGGCGGCGTCGGCGAGCTGCGGGATCACGTCGGCGCGCACGAAGCTTGTCGCCTCCAGGCGCCGCAGGCCCGTCCGTGCGAGCGCGTCGATCAGCTCGATCTTGCGCTCGGTGGGGATCACCTCGGGCTCGTTCTGAAAGCCGTCGCGCGGACCGACCTCCCTGATGCTCACCGCCCGCGGCAGCTCGCTGCTCGCGCCGTGCGTGCCTTCGAGCGTCATCCTCCGCAGCCTATACTCGGCCGCCGTGGCTCCGCCCAGCCCCGATCGCGGTCGCGGTCATCGGCGCCTCCGGGGCGCTCGGCTTCGGCCTCGCGCTGCGGCTCGCGCAGACGGGCGTGCCGATCGCGATCGGCTCGCGCGACGCCGGCCGCGCCGCCGAGACCGCCGAGCGCGCGCGGCGCGATCGTGCCCGAGGGCTCGTTCTCGGCCCACGACAACGCCGGCGCCGTGCAGCGCGGCGGGCGCCGAGGGGATCATCGTGCTGAGCGTGCCCTTCCGCAACCAGTCCGAGACCCTCGCCAACCTGAAGGGCGCGCTCGTGCCCGGACAGCTGCTGATCGACGCGACCGTGCCGCTGGCGGCCGCCGTCGCGGGCAAGGCCACGCGCATGCTCGGCGTGTGGCAGGGCTCGGCCGCGCAGCAGGCGCTGGAGATGGTGCCCGAGGGCGTGCGCGTGGTCTCCGCGCTGCACACCGTCAGCGCCGCCTCGCTGAGCGAGCTCGAGCATCCGCTCGCGCAGGACGTGCTCGTGTGCGGCGACTCGCGCGCCGACAAGCGCCAGGCGGCCGCGCTGATCGAGCGCATCGACGGCCTGCGCTGCGTCGACTGCGGCAAGCTCGAGATGGCGCGCACGACCGAGGCGCTGACCGCGCTGCTGATCTCAGTCAACGCCCGCTACAAGATCCACGCGGGCATCCGCCTGACGAGCCTGCCGGAGCAGCTGTGGGAGTGACGAGCCCGACATCGTGATCCTCACCGGCGGCACCGGCGGCGCCAAGCTCGCGCGGGGGATCGCCGAGGTCGCCGGCCCCGAGCGTCTGGCCGCGATCGTCAACACCGGCGATGACATCGAGATCTACGGCGCGCATGTCTCGCCCGACCCCGACCTCGTCTCCTTCTGGCTCGCCGACGCGATCGACGAGCGCGGCTGGGGCCTGCGCGGGGACACGCTTCGCCGTGATGGACGCTCTGCGCGAGCTCGGCGTCGAGGTGTGGTTCAACCTCGGCGACCGCGACCTCGCGTGGTGCATCGAGCGCGCGCGCATGCTCGCCGAGGGCCTCACGCCGACCGCCGCGCTCGCGCGCCTGAACGAGGCGCTCGGCGTGCGCGCGCGGGTGCTGCCGATGAGCGATGACCCCGTGCGCACGTGGGTCCGCACCGGCTCCGCCGGCTGGTGCGCCTTCCAGGAGTTCATGATCCGCGAGCGCGCAGCCGGGATGATCGAGGGCCTGGAGTACCGCGGCGCCGAGCAGGCGCGCGCCGAGCGAGCAGGCGCTCGCGGCGATCGCCGCTGCCCGCACGATCGTGATCGGACCTTCCAACCCGCTCGCCTCGATCGGCCCGATCCTCGCCGTGCCCGGCATCCACGAGGCGCTGCAGGCCGCCGCCGCGCCGGTCGTCGCCGTCAGCCCGATCGTCGGCGGCGAGGTGCTGAAGGGACCGACGGCGTCGTTCATGGCCTTCGGCGCGCTCGACGCGCAGCGCCGACGGCATCGCCGACTTCTACGGCGAGCTGCTCGACGGGATCGTCGCCGACGAAGACGTCGGGCGGCTGACGACGCTGCAGACCGACACGCGCATGGACGACGCCGCCGGGCGCGCGCGCGTGGCCGAGCAGACGCTGTCGTTCGCCGAAGCGCTCGCGCGTTAGCCGGCGGGCGTCAAGTGGCCACCGGCACGCCGCTCTCGCGCCAGGCGGAGAGCGCGCCGAGGGCGCCGTCGACGACGCGTTCGAGGAACGTGTCGCGGTCGTTGGCGTGCGGCAGCGGCGTCGTCCGGCACGTCCACCTCGAGGAACTCGCACAGCGGCTCCCAGCCTTCGGTGACCTCCCACACGAGCAGCCGCTCGGCGGGCACGATCGCGCTTGACCTGCTCGTTGTGCGCGATCACCTGCTCGATCAGCTGCGCCGGCTCGGCGTGCCCGGCGGCGAACGTGCCCTGCGGACCCCAGAACATGCGGTCGACGAGCGCCAGGTAGCGCTGCCAGCGCGGGTCGATCTGCTCGCGCGCGCGCGCGCGAGCAGCGGCATCAGCGTCTCGCCGTGGGACATCGTCCAGATCGTCTCCCGGAAGCTGCGCTCCCAGGACTCCGGCTCGCGCACGCTCAGCAGCACCTTCGCGTCCGGATAGAAGTCCATCAGCTCGCGGTAGAAGTAGCCGCCGGGCCAGTCGGCGGTCGAGCGGTAGTCGCCGAAGATCTCCTCCCACAGCGTCTCGCCGTCCATCGCCCGGTTCCACAGCTCGACCTGGTCGAGGTCGGCGAGCAGGTTGACCCAGTGGTAGCACGGGCCCAGCCCGAGCTCCTCGAGCGCCAGCTTCTGCGTCAGCGTGCCCGTGCGGGGCAGGCCCGCCCCTATCAGCTCGATGCTCATCCGCGTTCTCTCCCAGGACGCCTGTAATCGCTGTAACCTATCGTGTGCGCGCTGTTAGGACCGTTGCATGAGGGCCAATCGACCTGCAGGCACGCGAAGAAGTCGATAAGAACACCGCATCCGGCGCCGTGCGACAATGGGTTCCTGCTCATATCGTCGAATGCTCAGGCCGAACGCGCCGGGTCGACGGCCCAACCTCCAACCAAGGAGTCCCAACTGTGCAGAGCGCCTCGAACCGCAGCGGCGGAGCATCGCGTTCTCGCCGAGCCGATTCATCGTCACGCGTCAGCCGATCCGGCGTACGGGCACCCGCATCGCGGCGGATCGCGCTGTCGACTCCGAGGAAGTCGCTCTCGCAGGCGCAGGTGCTCGAGCGGCTGGGGCTGAAGGGCGACGAGTTCGCCGAGCGGCATCTTCGCGCGCAGCGGCGTCAAGCGCCGCCACCTGAACCTCGGCGAGGACTTCCTCGCGCGCACGCTGCAGGGACGCGACCAAGCAGATCGAGCAGGAGCTGCTGCGCGCACTCGATCCGCGCGGTCGAGCAGCTCGAGCTCGACCCGCAGCAGATCGGCACGGTGATCAGCGCGAGCCTGTACTCGCTCGGCTGTCCCACGATCGCCCACCGCCTGGTCGACCACTTCGAGATGGACCCGACGCACCGACAAGTACCACATCACCGGCGTCGGCTGCGCGAGCGGCGTGCCGCTGATGCGGCTCGCCGCCCAGACGCATGCACGAGCATCCGGAGAAGCACGCGCTGGTCGTCGCGGCGGACAGCATGAGCGGCACGCTGATGAGCGCCACGCCCGAGGACCCGAAGGCCAAGACCGTCGGCTCGGCGATCTTCGGCGACGGCTGCGCCGCGGCGCTGCTGTCCAACGACCCGCGCGCCGAAGGGCCGCTGATCCTCGCCTCCCAGGTCCACCAGATCGGCGGCACGCTCGGCGCGGTCAGGCTCGACGTGGAGAGCGACGGCAGCTACCTGCACCTCGCGCGCGAGCTCCCGGACCTCGCCGGCGCGGGGCTGCCGGCGGTCGTCGCCGGCTTCCTGCGCCGCAACGGGCTCGAGCACGCCGACATCGACCACTGGATCGTGCATCCCGGCGGCCGGCGGATCATCGAGAACGTCCAGAGCGCGCTCGAGCTCTCCGACGAGGACGTCGCGACGAGCTGGGACGCGCTGGCCGACCACGGCAACATCGGCACGCCGTCGATCCTGTACGTGCTCAAGGACACGATCGAGCGCTACGAGCCCGAGCCGGGCGAGCGCGGCCTGCTGGTGACGATCGGCCCCGGCGTCACCGTCGGGCTGATGCTGCTCGGCTGGTAGCGTCGGCGCTCGCCACTATCGTCTGCGCCAGATGCGCACCGCAGCGATCCTGCCCGTCAAGCGCTTTGCTCGCGCCAAGCAGCGCCTTGGCGCGAGCGTGGCCGACCAGCTGCGACTGCGAGCTCGCCGAAGCGATGGTCGCGGACGTGCTGCTCGCGCTCGCGCAGACCGACGTCGATCGAGCGCACGATCCTCGTCACCGGCGAGCGCTCCGTGGCGGCGACCGCGCGTGCGCAGGGGGCGATCGTGATCGAGGACGATGCACGAGCGCGGCCAGCCGGCGGCCGCCGCGCTCGGCGTGCGCGCGCGCGCTCGCCGAGGGCATCGAGCGCGTGCTGTGCGTGCCCGGCGACTGCCCCACGCTCGACCCCGCCGAGCTCGACGCGCTGCTGCGCTTCGACGCGGATCGCGGCCCCGCGCGGGGTGGTGATCGTGCCCGACCGCCACGGCACCGGCACCAACGGCCTGCTGCTCGCGCCCCCCAACGCCATCTCCCCCAGCTTCGGGCCCGGCAGCTGCGAGCGCCACCTGCGCGCTCGCGCGCGCCGCCGGCGTCGCCTGCCGGGTGGAGCGCGTGCCCATCGCTGCTGCTCGACATCGACACCGGCGCGGACCTCGACGTCCTGCGGGCGCGACTCGCGGCCCACCCCGCCCGTGCGACCCGCACGCGCGCCGTGCTCGGCCAGCCCGAACGCACCGATCTAATCTCCATTACAACCCCTGCCTGAGGCGCGCGCGAGCACATGACGAGCCTCTGCGCACGCGGCCTGCACGGCCTCCCCGAGGTGCGCGCCGGCGATGACCTCGCCGCGCTGATCCTCGCCGCGCTCGGCGGCGAGGCGCTCCGCGACGGGCAGCTCGTGGCGATCGCCCAGAAGGCGGTCTCCAA
Source organism: uncultured Solirubrobacteraceae bacterium (assembly GCA_963826985.1). Lineage (GTDB taxonomy): Bacteria > Actinomycetota > Thermoleophilia > Solirubrobacterales > Solirubrobacteraceae > Palsa-744. The sequence goes on along the minus strand of CAWGYW010000002.1, from coordinate 102,209 downwards.
GGCCGAGGGCGCGGTCGTCGCGCTCGCCGACGTGCATCCGAGCGCGCGCGCGATCGAGCTCGCCGCCGCGCGCGCCCGGCGGTCAGGCAGAAGGACCCGCGCGCGGTGCAGGTCGTGCTCGACGAGTCCGTCGAGGTGCTGCGCGCCGAGCGCGGCGTGCTCATCTGCCGCACCCGCCACGGCTTCGTGTGCGCCAACGCCGGCGTCGACGCGTCCAACGCGTCAGAGCCCGGCGAGGGCGGCGACGCGTCGGCGAGACGCTCGTGCTGCTGCCGCGCGACCCCGACGCCTCCGCGCGGCGCATCCGCGCACGCCTGCGCGAGCTGAGCGGCGCGAGCGTCGGCGTGCTGATCAGCGACAGCTTCGGGCGCGCGTGGCGCCACGGACAGCTCGACGTCGCGATCGGCCTCGCCGGCATGCAGCCGCTCGATGACTGGCGCGGGCGCACCGACGCCACCGGCATGGAGCTGCGCGCCACCTGGCTGGCGTGTCGCCGACGCCGCCGCCGCGTGCGCCGACCTGGCGCGCGCGAAGGACTCGCGCGAGCCGGTCGTGATCCTCGACGGGCTCGAGCGCTACATCAGCGACGAGGACGGCCCCGGGGCCGTCGCGCTGCTGCGTCCGCTGCAGGAGGATCTGTTTCGCTGATCGCCGACCAGAAGCGGATGAACTCGCGCTCGTGCCCGATCCCGCATTCGAGCGCCAGGCGCTGCCCGCGCGGCGCACTCGGCGAGCGCCTCGCAGCAGCTGCTCGTAGACCTCCAGCTGGCGCGTGTGCAGCGCCAGCTGGCTCGGCCGCCAGCGCAGCCGGATCGCCGCCGAAGAACAGCTTCAACGTGCTCTCGTCGCGCAGTTCGTAAAGCTCCGTCGCCGGCTCGTCGCGCCAGCGCTCGAGCGCCTGCGCGCCCGCGCTCGGTCAGGCTGTACGTGCGCCTGCGCCGCCCGGTCTGCTCCTGGCGCTCGTCCAGCAAGCCCGCGACCGCCAGGCGCGCGCACTCGGTGTACAGCTGCGTGTGCGGGATCGACCAGAAGTTGCTCGTGCTCACCTGCGCCGCGCGCTTGAGGTCATACGGCGTCGCCCTGCCCAGCCAGCTCGAGCAGCCCGAGGACGATGTAGGAGGCCTCCGTCAGGCGCGTCGTCGACTCGGCGGTCGAGGCGCCGGAGGAGGGATCGGCCGACGCGCCGGCTGACTCGTCGGTTGGCTTGGCGTCGTCCGGGCTTGACACGCCCGCCAGCGTAGCGTACGGTACGTATGGTCCGAGTCGAACCATTCAGGAGGTATCGTCATGTCCGTCGCCGCGACCCCCTCGACCGAGCCGACACTCGGCTTCACGACGCTCGAGCAGGAGGTGGTGCTCGACGAGCTCGCGCTGACCGGCGAGCTGCCCGAGTGGCTGGGAGGCTCGCTGCTGCGCACCGGCCCGGCGAAGTTCGAGGTCGAAGGCACCGACGCCGCATCGCCCCCGCGGGGCAGGCGGTGCGCAGCGCATGCGCCACTGGTTCGACGGCCTGGCGATGCTGCACCGCTTCACGATCGACGGCGGCCGCGTCTCCTACGGCAACCGCTTCCTGGAAAGCCGCGCCTACCGCGCCGCGCGCGAGCAGGGCGGATCGTCTACGGGGAGTTCGCCACCGACCCTTGCCGCTCGCTGTTCAAGCGCGTGCAGACGCTGTTCACTCCCGGGAGCACGCTGTCGGACAACGCCAACGTCAACGTCGCGCGGCTCGGCGAGCGCTTCGTCGCGATGACCGAGACGCCGCTGCCCGTCCAGTTCGACCCGCACACGCTCGCAGAGCGCCGGCGTACGGCCGTTCGAGGCCCCCGGACAGCTCACCACCGCGCACCCGCACCTCGACCGCGCAAGCGGCGGCATGCTCAACTACGCGGCCAAGCTCGGCGCGCGCAGCAGCTATCGCTTCTTCGGCTGCAGCCGCCGCGCGGCGCGGAGCAGGCGGCCACGCCGCGCGTGATCGGCTCGCTGCCGGTCAAGGAGCCCGCCTACATGCACTCCTTCGGGCTGACCGAGCGCTGGCTCGTGCTCGCCGAGTTCCCGTTCGTCGTCAACCCGCTCGCGCTCGCGCTGTCCGGGCGCCCGTACATCGAGAACTACCGCTGGAAGCCCGAGCGGGGCACGCGCTTCACGCTCGTCGACCGCGCCACCGGCGAGGCGACGCGGCGGCTTCCAGACCGATGCCGTGCTTCGCCTTCCACCACGTCAACGCCTACGAGGACGGCGACGAGGTGGTCGTCGACCTGTGCGCCCTCGCCGACGCGGCATCGATCGAGGACCTCTACCTCGAGCGCCTGCGCGCCGGCAAGCCCGATCGCCACGGCCGAGCTCACGCGCTTTCGCCTGCGCCTGTCCGACCGCTCGGTCAAGCCGCGAACCGCTGGCCGACGAGGACATCGAGCTGCCGCGCATCAACTACGCGCGCTGCAACGAGCGCCCCTACCGCTACGTGTGGGGCGTCGGCAGCGGCTCGGGCGGCTGGCTCGAGCAGCATCGTCAAGGTCGACACCGTCGAGCGCACCACGCTGCTCCTGGTCGCAGCCCGGCTGCTACCCCGGCGAGCCGGTGTTCGTCGCGCGCCCGGACGCCGACGGAGGAGGACGACGGCGTGCTGCTGTCGGTCGTGCTCGACGCCGGCGCCGGCACGTCCTTCCTGCTCGTGCTCGACGCCGGCGATCTCAGCGAGCTCGCGCGCGCCGAGGCGCCGCACCACATCCCGTTCGGCTTTCACGGGCAGTTCGCGCGGGGCTGACGATCTCTTTGAGCTTCTAGCCGCGCTCGCGGCCAGCGGCTCGGCGGCGCAGCGGGTGCACCGAGCGCCCCTCCGCGGCGGGCGCCGCGAGGTCTGCTCAGCAGCGCACGCATCTCCTCGACACGCTCGACGCCGAACCGCTCGCTCCACTCGCTCTCGATGCTCGGCGATGATCCCGTAACGCCGCGCGCTGGGCGGCGCGGCCCCGCTCGGTCAGGCGGATGATCTTCGCGCGCCCGTCGCTCGGGTCGGCCACGCGCTCGGCGTAGCCCAGGCGCTCGAGGTCGCTGACCGCCTCGCCCACCCCCTGCTTGGTCATCCCGGCGAGCTCGGAGAGCTCGGTCAGGCGCATGCCATCCTCGGCGATGTTCCCAAAGACGCAGCCGTGCGCTTGGCGCACGTCGCCGTAGCCCGCCTGTTCCATGCGCGCCAGCAGACTCCGCGACCATCGCGTCAGCGGCCGTGTACAGCAGCGCCACGAAGTCCGTGCGCCGGGTGCTCCTCGGTTGGGTTGTCGTCGCCATCTGGTCAGCCTATCTGATAAGGTCGCTTGATCAATTCACCTTACAAGCTTGCTTGACCATTCTAGACGCACGATCGGAGGCCGTCAATGTCCTCAATCAATCGCAAGTGGTGGACCCTCGCAGCGGTCGTGATCGCGACGTTCATGCTGCTGCTCGACATCACGGTCGTCAACACCGCGCTGCCAAAGCTCGAGGACAGCCTCGGCGCGAGTTTCACCGACCTGCAGTGGGTGATCGACGTTTACTCGCTCGCGCTCGCGACGGTCGTGCTGACCGCCGGATCGCTCGCCGACCGCCTCGGGCGCAAGCGCTCGTTCCTCGCCGGCCTGGTGCTGTTCTCGGCGGCCTCGCTCGCTTGCGCGCTGGCGCCAAGCGCGGGCTTCCTGATCGCCGCGCGCGCCGTGCAGGGCGTCGGCGGCGCGATCATGTTCGCGCTGTCGCTGGCGCTCGTCGCCCAGGAGTTCCCCAACGGCCGCGAGCGCGGGACCGCGATGGGCATCTACGGCGCGACGATTGGCGTCGCTGTCGCGATCGGCCCGCTGGTCGGCGGCGCGCTAACGCAGTCGCTCGGGTGGCAGTCGGTCTTCTACCTGAACGTCCCGATCGGAGCGCTCGCGACCGCGATCACGTGGGCGAAGATCGCCGAGTCGCGCGACCCCAACGCGACGCGCGCCGACTGGCCCGGGGTGGCGACGTTCACGGCGGGCCTGTTCATGCTCGTGTTCGCGCTGCTGCGCGGCAACGCGATCGGCTGGGGCAGCGCGCAGATCGTCTCGCTGCTCATCGGTGCCGCGGCGCTGCTCGGCGCGTTCGTCGCGATCGAGCGCACGCTCGACCCACCCGATGCTCCCGCTCGAGCTGTTCAAGAACCGCGCCTTCACCGGCGTGCAGATCGCGGCGTTCGCGATCAGCGCGTCGCTGTTCGCGCTGTTCCTGTACCTCACGCTCTACCTTCAGCAGTTCCTCGGCAACTCGCCCCTGGCGCCGGCGAGCGCTACCTGCCGCTGAGCGTCGTCACGTTCATCGTCGCCGGCCTCTCGGCGGCGTGGGTCTCGCTGGTCGCCGCGCGGGCGCAGCTCGGCGCCGGCCTGGTGCTCGCGGGGCTCGGCATGATCCTGATGTCCGGGCTGCGCGCCAGCGACGGCTGGACCGCTCTGCTACCCGGCCTGATCGTCGCCGGCGTGGGCGTCGGCATCGTCAACACCGTGATCGCCGACGTCGCGCTGAGCGTCGTCCCGAAGGAGCGCAGCGGCATGGCCGCCGGCATCAACGACACCTTCCGCCAGGTCGGCATCGCCGTCGGCGTCGCCGCCTGGGGCGCGCTGTTCACCGCGCGCGGCGCCGCCAAGACCGTCGCCCAGGCTCCCGCCGCCAACGGGCACGGCCGTCAGCTGATCGAAGCCGTCTCCTCGGGCCGGCTGCACGCAGCCGTGAGCGGACTGCCCGTCGCCGTGCAGGGCGCCGTGGCGCATGCCGCACGCGCGGGCTTCCTGTCAGGGCTCAACGAGATCCTGCTGCTGGGTGGGAGCCTCGCGGTGCTCGGGGCGGTGGCAGCCACCGTGCTCGTGCGCGAGCGCGAGATCGAACGGGAGGTCGTGGAGTCCGCTACGACGGTTGTGGGGGTGGCCGTGTAGGCGGTACCGGTGCCCGCGCGGTGGGAACGGACGCGCGAAATCGGGAACTCGCTCAGCTTGATGGCAAATCCAAGGTAGGCGGCTCTGCCTCACGCGCGCGCAGATCGAAGTAGAGGATCGCGAGGGTCAGCGCTGAAAAGGAGGCGAGGATCGTGTCGACGACGATCCCGAGCGTCACCGAAGGGGCTCCCGAGCTACCGCCGGACGCGATCGTTTCGACGCCCAGCCTCACACCAACGGTCAATACCCCCACCACGAAAGACAGTCCGAAGATGTGCCCGTAATGGTCAGCCGTGAGCATCCTGCTGCGGCGCAGCGCTGGAAGCCATCCGTCGTGTTCGACGGCAGCCGACTGGGCGACGACGGACCATCGCAGCGCGAGGAAGATACCCGGCAGGGATCAGCGCCACGAACCCGAGAATAATGCCGATATTCGCCATGATCTCGGCAGCCGAGACGACAGGAAGGACTCCCAGACCGAGCAGGGCTACCTCCGAGAGCCGAGGCCGCCGCGAGTGACCGATCATGACGACCGCGTGAACGTGCAGCGCTGAGATAAGTGGGCTGATCAGCGAGAAGCCGAGGACGCTCAGGAGCTGTCTGACCACAAAGCTGTCGTGTGCCCTACCAAACGGGCCATGCCCCGTGGCCACGAGCACCCCGAGGTCATACGGCACGATCACGGCAGCCGCGAGGATCAAGAACAGCAACGGGAAAGCGCGATAGAGAACCAGTGTCGCCCACAGGATCTCGCGGATCGAACGCTCTCGATCCAGATCTATCAGGCCCGCTCTATGCACGTCCTCGTCGCTCACGTGGGCTCAGCCTACTGTCTGAGCACGACAAGCCAGGAGCGCCTGGCATTCATCGAAATTGCACAGCGCCATCCGCCTGAATGACGGACTGGACGACGGATTCATTCCAATATAGGCTCGCCGACAACTGACGAGGCGCGCCTCCGTGGCGTCTCGCGCAAGCGCGCGTGTTCTGATCATCGGGCGGCGCGCTCGGAGGTCGTCCGTTGCGGGCGTGTCCTCGGCACTCTGTCGGACGCTCGCTAAGTGCTCCGAGCAGCCAGGCGGTGGCCCGTGCCCCAGGCCATCCATGGCCGTCCGCTTGGTGGTCTATTCGAACGCGACGGTCGTGCCGGTGAACGTACCCTTCTTGACCGCTTTCGCTTTCTTCGTGCCGTCCGCGACTCCACACGTTGGGCCGCCGGTGAACGTCTCCGAGGTTTTCCCGGAGAGCGTCAGCGGCGAATGCGGCCCAGCGCTTACGGCCCCCGAAAGCGCCACCGGGGCCGTTTCGGTCAAGAACACCCCGAGGGTCGCCGTGGAGCTGGTCGGCTTCGTCTTCGGCGTCCACTTGAACTTCGCCGTACCAGAAGCCATTTCGCCCTCACCGTTCAGCATCGAGCACGAGAGCGGGCCCGCCGTCTTCAGCTTAGCCGTGTAGCTGACCTCGGTGAAGGCGTCGCCCGTGCACCCGGTGAGCGTCCCCTTGATCTTCGCCGTTTGGATCGCCGCCGTATTTGTCACGCCCGGCGAGAGCGTGATCGTGCCGGTGTTGGAGGTACACGTCGCCTTGGCCACCGTGTAGCTGATCGATGCTGTGCCGGTCTGCCCGTCTTTGCTTTTCGCGGTCACCGTGTAGGTGTGCGCGCCGACGGTTGAGGTGTCGAGCGTCCCAGCCGTCCCGGAGTCGCCGTTGGAGTCCGTGCACGATTCGAGCCCCGGCCCACCTTCGCCTTCCCTGCACGAGAACCTCGTCGGGATGGACTGACCCACGGCGTAGGTGGCACCGCTCGAAGGCGAGCCGATCGAGGCTGTGGGCGCGGCAGGACCAGGTCCGTCGCTTTCTATGCGCACTGTTCCGGGTAGCCCTTTTTCTTCGAGTTCGCCGGCTTCGATGTGCCCGTTGTTGCCGGCATAGTCGCGGAAGGAGAGGTAAGCCTTCCAAGAACCCGATTCGATGTACTGTGGAAAGGTGACCGAGCCTTCCCACACACCATTGGTATCAGTGCCCGACACTTTGGAGAAATCGGCGCCACCAGCACACTGTTTACCGTCCGGCGAGCAGAACTCTGGAACTACAACTTCGACACCCGAAAGATTGTCCGTCATATGCGCGAGTATCCTCACGGTCTGCGGGCCTGACGTCGTGTTGACAGAAGACGGTTCGAACGAAAGCCCAACCACCCGCGGCGGTTCCGTATCTTCCACGCTCGTGACCGCGACCGTGCCGGGTAGCCCTTTTTCTTCGAGTTCGCCGGCTTCGATGTGCCCGTTGTTGCCGGCATAGTCGCGGAAGGAGAGGTAAGCCTTCCAAGAACCCGATTCGATGTACTGTGGAAAGGTGACCGAGCCTTCCCACACACCATTGGTATCAGTGCCCGACACTTTGGAGAAATCGGCGCCACCAGCACACTGTTTACCGTCCGGCGAGCAGAACTCTGGAACTACAACTTCGACACCCGAAAGATTGTCCGTCATATGCGCGAGTATCCTCACGGTCTGCGGGCCTGACGTCGTGTTGACAGAAGACGGTTCGAACGAAAGCCCAACCACCCGCGGCGGTTCCGTATCTTCCACGCTCGTGACCGCGACCGTGCCGGGTAGCCCTTTTTCTTCGAGTTCGCCGGCTTCGATGTGCCCGTTGTTGCCGGCATAGTCGCGGAAGGAGAGGTAAGCCTTCCAAGAACCCGATTCGATGTACTGTGGAAAGGTGACCGAGCCTTCCCACACACCATTGGTATCAGTGCCCGACACTTTGGAGAAATCGGCGCCACCAGCACACTGTTTACCGTCCGGCGAGCAGAACTCTGGAACTACAACTTCGACACCCGAAAGATTGTCCGTCATATGCGCGAGTATCCTCACGGTCTGCGGGCCTGACGTCGTGTTGACAGAAGACGGTTCGAACGAAAGCCCAACCACCCGCGGCGGTTCCGTATCTTCAGCGGCTCGCGCCCATGGCGCCCCTCCCGCGCCCAGGGCAACCGCCACCCCACACAGAACTCCGAGAAGCAGCGCGAACCGGCGAGCGTAAGCGGACCATGCCCTGCTGCAGGAAAGCCATCTCGCCAACACTGAACTTGCCTCCTGTGCGCGCGCCGTTCGGAACCTATCGAAGCCCAGCAAGTACCAGCGAGTGTACCGACGCTCGGCTGCCGAGCCGCGAGCAGTCGCTGTGTTGCGCATGGTCATGCCGCGAAGGGTGGCTTCTCATGCCAGCGAGACCCCGCAGCGGACGATGTCCAGCACGCTACGTGTCCGGCCACCCCCGAGCAGTCGCAAGCTCACGTTCGACGGCCTGCAGGTAGGTGCTCAGCGCGTCGCGGTTCGGGTGCTCGACGTCCGCCTCTACCGCAAGCCGGGTCGTCGCTTCAGCAGCGAACGATCCGGCAGACGAGCAGGAACAACTGCGTGTCTTCGGCGTGGTCCGGCCCCCACGTGATCGATGCGCGGAGGTCGTCGTCCACCGTCGCCCGGCGCATGATCCCGCCGACGTCGGCGTGCACGTACCGCGACAAACCCCGGTAGAGACCTGCCACGGAGGACGGGTCGACCTCGGGTGTGGCGGCGCGAATCGCGGCGCCGATGCTGGTCTTCGGTCTGCCGTGGAGGTAGAGTCGCCCGGTCTCCGGCGTCTGGTCCGCCGCGACCTCGCAGAGACGCGTTGATCTCGACGACCTGACGAGTTACGCCCATTCCCTCGGTGTCCCAACCGGCTGCGAGCACCTCCATCGCGGCGCGGCAGGCGCGTAGTATCCGGACGGAGAGGAATGCGGTCGCATGCTCGCGGTGCTGACCGGCCCGTGACGCCCAGTCGCTGGCGCCTGCGAGCTGGATGACGCTCGCGAGGTTCGAGGTCGCCCAGTCCGCGACGATGTACTCGCGGGTCTCGGACCCTACCTGCCGCAGGCGCGCTTCGTGTTCGCTGAGGCTGACCGTCTCCCGCCCGGACCGGTCGCTCATCGTCTCAGCCTCTCGGCCATGGCTGGCGGGCGAGCACGATCCCGGCGACGCCCGGTCACTCTGGCACGAGCGGGCCGAGCGGGGTGACGTTCCCGTCGGCGTCGATGTCCCACGCGAATAGCTCCCGGTCCACGACGATCCGGCCGCTATCGACGCCTCCGTCCTCTTTCAGCTGCTGCACGACCAGGACGGGCTCGCCTTCAGCTTCAGTGACAGTCGTCGTCGGGCTGCTAACGACCGTCTCGGTCCATGTGATCGCCTGGAGCGGGATCGGGTCACCAGCCTCGACGGGGAGAAGGCGCCCTCCTCGAAGGTCACGCGTTGCGGGTACGTCCCCTCTTGCAGCGGCGGGCCGTGGTGCGCCTGCATCATCTCGGCAAACGACTCTGCGGGCGAACCGTCGGCGCGAAGCAGGCGCGTCTCGGAGATCATGCGGAGCCGTGGGGCCGGCGGCGCCTCGTGTGAGGTCTCGACGTTGAAGTCGGAGTACACGCTGCCGAACGCGTTGATCGTCAGCTCGATCCGCTTGACGTACGGCGTCGGATCCTCGGTGTCGAATGGCCGGATGACCACGAGCGCGGTGTCGTTGTCGGCGGCGACGGCCCTCGCGCCCTTGGTGAAGTCCTTTGTCGTAACGACGGCGCCGTCTTTCACGTTCAGCTGACCGAGGACGCCAACCAGGGCGTCGAGGGTGCCCTTCCCGACCTTCTTGTCCCAGTCCTTGCACTCCACAATCAGGCGCTTGATCAGCCCCGTCCGGTGGAGGGCCGTCACGTCGAGCTGGTGCTTTGCACGCTTGCCCTCTATCCCCTCACGCGTGTCGTGCTGGACGTTAGTCCAACCGAAGACCGCAAGCACAACGGCCGTCAGCCGCTCGTAGGCCGCGCCCTGCTTCGTCGGCCGGAAGCCGAACAGCGCCTCGTGTAGATCCTCGATCTCGGACAAGGCCAAGAGGATCTCACGAGACGAGTACGGCTACCCCCCAAGCCAGCGATTGAGCCTGAGCATCCGTCGTCAGCGCCCTGTCACTCCTGCTTCGCTGGCCGAGCAAGCGCGCGAGCGATACCGCTCACGCTTCCGTAACGGACGAATAGCACGAGCGCGAATACGCGCGCTACTGGCCAGCGGCGACGATCGTGAGTGGCTCACGGGCGTGGTTCGCTATTTGGAAGACATGGCGGATCGTTCGAGTCCAAGCGTACGCCAAGGCATGAAGGACCCAACTGAGGGCAAGCTCCAGCCAGCCTGAAGACGCGCCTCTTACAGCCGCCCTACACCGCCACCCGCAGCTCGTCGGCGGCCGACGGGGATGCGAGCGGAAACTCCCGCCTGATCCCATAAAGCGTCGTGCGCTCCGCCGCCGGGCGCCCAGCCTCGTGCGCGGCCGCGATCAGCTGCTCTGGCTCCAGCCGCGTCCCGTGGTAGCTGCCCGCGAGGCGGCTGATCGACTCCTCCATCAGCGTCCCGCCAAGGTCGTTCACGCCCCAGCGCAGCGACTCCGTGGCCGCGTCGAGCCCCATCTTCACCCAGCTCGCCTGCAGGCTCGCCACCGTGCGCCCGAGCGCGAGGCGGAACACGGCGGTGTGCTTGAGGTTCTCCTCGCGCGAGATCTCCTCCACCCCATGCGTGCGCCCGAGCAGCGTCTGGAAGGGGATGAACGACAGCGGCACGAACTCGGTGATCCCGCCCGTGCGCTCCTGCAGCTCGCGGATCACGCGCATGTGCTCGGCCAGCTCCCACGGCTCCTCGATGTGCCCGAACATCACGGTCGCGGTCGAGCGCAGCCCGGCCGCGTGGGAGGCCTCGATGATCTCCACCCAGCGCGCCACCGGCAGCTTGTTCGGCGAGATGCGCTCGCGCACACCGTCGTGCAGCACCTCCGCGGCGGTGCCCGGCGTCGAGCCGAGCCCCGCGTCGCGCAGCCGCGCGAACACCTCCGACGGCGGCAGCGCCGAGATGTCGCACATGTGCGCGATCTCCATCGGGCTGTATGCGTGCAGGTGCAGCTCGGCGCCGGCATCCGCGGCGGTCGCCTTCGCCAGGCGCAGCCAGCCGAGGTAGTCCTCGAGCTGCCCAGTCGGGGTGGATGCCCGACTGGATGCACAGCTCGCTCGCGCCGAACTCGATCGCCTCGTGGATGCGCGCGACGAACTCCTCGCTCGTCGTGCTCGTAGGCGTCCGGCGAGCGCTTGCCCTGGCCGAAGCCGCAGAACGCGCAGCCGACGGTGCACACGTTGGAGATGTTGATGTTGCGGTTGACCACGAACGTCACCGTCTCGCCCGCGAGCTCCGCGCGCAGCTCATCCGCCGCCTGGCGCATGTCCTCGATCGCCTCCGGGCGCGTCTCCGCGAACATCGCCGTCAGCTCCTCGCGCGCTCAGCGCCACGCCCGTCGCGGCGCCCGCTCGATCGCGCCCGCGACGAGGTCCGGGCGGATCGGCGCCGGCGGGTCGGTGCGGCCGGATCCGCGCCGCGGGATGAAGCTCCAGTACTTGACCTTGATCGTGTCCATCACGCCCTGCGCGACCCACTCGGGGTCGATGTACTGCGGGTAGACGCACAGCCGCTCGGTCAGCGCGTACGCCGTCGCTCTGCAGCTCCTTGCGCACCTGGTGCGGCGAGGGGAACGGGTGCTCGGGCGAGATGTGATCGCCGTTGGCGCTGAGGCCGCCGAGGTCGGTCGCGCCCGCCGCCACGAGCTCGCCCCACCAGTCGGCGAGGTTCGGCGGGATCTGGATGCCGACGTCGGGCATCAGCCGCCGCGTCTCCGCGATCAGCCGCTTCATGTCCTCGATGTTCACCGGGCACGCCCACTCGGGCAGCGGCAGCTCCGGGCGCGAGTCGGCCACGCCCGTGCGCCAGTACTCGCGCGCGGCCGCATCGGCGATCTCCGCCGGCTCCTGGCCGTAGTAGCGCTGGTGGGGAACGAAGTTCTGCAGGATCACCTCCTGGATGTGGCCGTGCTCGGCGTGCACCGCCGCCAGCGCTTCGAGCGATTCGATGCGCTCCTGCTCGCGTCTCGCCGATCCCCACGAGGATGCCGCTCGTGAACGGGATCCTCAGCTCGCCCGCCGCGCGGATCGTCTCCAGGCGCCGCGCCGGATGCTTCGTCGGCGAGCCCGCGTGCACGGTCTCCATCAGCCGCTCGGAGATCGACTCCAGCATCAGCCCCTGCGAGGCCGTCACCTCGCGCAGCCGCGCCAGGTCCTCGCGCGAGAGCACGCCGAGGTTCGTGTGCGGCAACAGGCCCCGCTCGAGCGCCCGCTCGCACGTCCACACGACGTACGCCGTGAAGTCCTCGTGGCCGTACTCGCGCAGCCGCGCGGCGACCTCGGGGTTGACCTCCGGGCTTCTCGCCCGTCAGCACCAGCAGCTCCTTGACCTGCCGGCGCGCCGCCCCGTCGAGGATCTCGAGCACCTCCTCGGGCGCGTACAGGTGCGCCTGGTGCGTCGCGAACGCGCAGTACTTGCAGTAGCAGCGGCAGGTGCGCGACAGCGACAGCGTCAGGTTGCGCGAGAACGTGACCCGGCGACGCATGAGCGGAGTCTATGACGCCCGGCGTGCGGCCCGGCGCTAGGAGCCGGGTGCTCGACGCGCTCGACGTCCGCGCTCGACGAGCGGAGCCTACTTGACCGAGCACCCGCCGTCGCGGCGCTCGGCCGTGAAGCCTCCACGACCGCTCCGTACGATTCACGACCTGCAAGTGGGTGGCGACCTTGATCTGGGTCGCGGAGCGCAGGCGGCCGGGCGTCATCAGCGCCACGCTTAGCGGCCGAAGACGCACCGCCAAGCCGAGCGCGCTCGTCTGAAGGACCATGCAGCACGCCGAGTCACCGACCCGAAAGCCACGAGCATGAACTCGACACTCCGTGGCGTTCGCCTTCGTCAGCAGATCCTGATCAGCCGAAGCCCGCGGCGCGCCAGCCAGCGCCAACGTGTCGCGCACGTCTGCCTCGGCTGACGGCCTGCTCGAGGAGCTCGCCGTAACAGCTCACGCGCGTCGACGCGCGAACTTCAACTGCCACCGAGGTCGCCAGCAGTCACAGCCGCGGCGATCGAGGCCAACGCACGAGCGGCTACGACCGCAACCCAACCGAGTGCGTGAAGCCCGTCGAACACGAACCGCTGTTGCGCCGAGGAACGACGCCACCAAGGCATGGGCGGCGAGCAGCGTTCCGGTTCGGGATCGCACGCCTGCCACGAGCGCCTCTTGGTCGGACGAACGCGCGACCGGCCGAGCGGTCGTAGAGCAATGCTCCTCGAGCCTGGGCATGGCGATCCTCACGGTAGGCATCGCTCGCGCCACGTCACGACCGGGATACGCCTCGATCTCGCCTCGCATCGGTACCCTCGTTGCTTGCCGAGGGCGCCGGACTCTTGACGTCGAGCAGCGGCCCACGCAGACGCACCTTCGACCAGAAAGGGACAGGAGCAACATGACTGAGAGCGTCAGCGAGAGCGAGAACCCGGCGATCCCGAGCCCGACCCCCGAGGTGCCCAGCCCGAGGACGAACCACGACTGGTGGCCCAACCAGCTCGACCTGAGCGTGCTGCACCGGCACTCGCCCCTGTCGGACCCGATGGGCGAGGACTTCGACTACGCCAAGGAGTTCGCAGACCCTCGACCTCGAGGCGCTGAAGGCCGACCTGATCGAGCTGATGAGCACCTCGCAGGACTGGTGGCCCGCCGACTACGGCCACTACGGACCGCTCTTCATCCGCATGAGCTGGCACGCCGCCGGCACCTACCGCATCGCCGACGGCCGCGGTGGCGGCGGCAGCGGCGCCCAGCGCTTCGCGCCGCTCAACAGCTGGCCCGACAACGCGAGCCTCGACAAGGCGCGCCGGCTGCTGTGGCCGATCAAGCAGAAGTACGGCCGCAAGATCTCCTGGGCCGACCTGCTCGTCTACACCGGCAACGTCGCGATGGAGTCGATGGGCTTCCAGACGTTCGGCTTCGGCTTCGGCCGAGAGGACATCTGGGAGGCCGAGGAGATCTTCTGGGGCAGCGAGGACACCTGGCTCGGCGACGAGCGCTACAGCGGCGAGCGCGAGCTCGCCAAGCCCGCTCGGCGCCGTGCAGATGGGCCTCATCTACGTCAACCCGGAGGGCCCGAACGGCAACCCGGACCCGCTGGCGGCCGCCAAGGACATCCGCGAGACCTTCGCCCGCATGGCGATGAACGACGAGGAGACGGTCGCGCTGATCGTCGGCGGCCACACGTTCGGCAAGACCCACGGCGCCGTCGACCCCAGCAACATCGGCCCCGAGCCCGAGGCCGCGCCGCATCGAGGAGCAGGGCCTCGGCTGGAAGAACAGCGCCGGCAGCGGCAACGGCGCCGACGCGATCACCAGCGGCCTCGAGGGCGCGTGGACGAAGGAGCCGACGAAGTGGGACAACGGCTTCCTCGAGAACCTCTTCGAGTACGACTGGGAGCTGACGAGCAGCCCCGCCGGGGCGAAGCAGTGGACGCCCAAGGATCGCCGAGGCCGCAGGGCACGGTGCCCGACGCCCACGACCCCGTCCAAGCGCCACGCGCCGATGATGCTGACGACCGACCTCGCGCTGAGGTTCGACCCGGTCTACGAGCCGATCTCGCAAGCGCTTCTACGAGAACCCCGACCAGCTCGCCGAGGCCTTCGCCAAGGCCTGGTACAAGCTGCTGCACCGCGACATGGGCCCGATCGTCGCGCTACCTCGGCCCGTGGATCCCCGAGCCGAGCAGCTGTGGCAGGACCCCGTCCCCGCCGTCGATCACGAGCTCGATCGGCGACGGCGAGATCGCCGCGCTGAAGGAGAAGATCCTCGCCTCGGGCCTGTCGATCTCGCGGCTCGTCGCCACCGCCTGGGCGTCGGCGGCCTCGTTCCGCGGCACCGACAAGCGCGGCGGCGCGAACGGCGCGCGGGTCCGCCTCGCGCCGCAGAAGGACTGGGAGTGGCAACGAGCCGGCCGAGCTCGCGGGCGCGCTGCAGACGCTCGAGCAGATCCAGAGCGACTTCAACGACGTCGCAGTCCGGCGGCAAGCGGGTCTCGCTGGCCGACCTGATCGTGCTCGGCGGCTGCGCGGCCGTCGAGCAGGCCGCGCAAGAACGCCGGGTCACGACGTCTCCGTCCCCTTCGCCCCCGGGCGCACCGACGCCTCCCAGGAGCAGACCGACGTCGGAGTCCTTCGCCGTGCTCGAGCCGACCGTCGACGGCTTTCCGCAACTACTTCCGCCCGGGAGAGCCGCTGCCGCTGGAGCACGGGCTGCTCGAGCGCGCCTACATGCTGACGGCTGACCGCCCCGGAGATGACGGTGCTGATCGGCGGCATGCGCGCGCTGAACGCGAACTTCGGACAGTCCCCGCACGGCGTCTTCACCGACCGGCCGGAGACGCTCAGCAACGACTTCTTCGTGAACCTGCTCGACATGGGCACCGAGTGGCAGCCGTCGGGCTCGGACGAGAACGTCTACGAGGGGCCGCGATCGCGGCGAGCGGCGAGGCTCAAGTGGACCGCCACCTCGGTCGACCTCGTCTTCGGCTCGCACTCCGAGCTGCGGGCGCTCGCCGAGGTCTACGCCTGCGACGACGCCGAGCGAGAAGTTCGTGCGCGACTTCGTCGCCGCCTGGGACAAGGTCATGAACCTCGACCGCTTCGACCGATCCTGACCGAGCGCTCGCGCCGCCGCATCACGCGTCTACCTCGCCCGCCACGGCGAGACCGCCTACAACCACGAGGGCCGCTTCCAGGGCCAGCGGCGAAGTCCCGCTCAACGACACCGGCCGCGAGCAGGCGGCCGAACTGGCCGAGCGCGCCGCCGGATACGGCTTCCGGCGCGCTGTGGTGCAGCCCGCTGCTGCGCGCCCGCGAAACGGCCGACATCGTCGCCGCGCAGATCGGCCTCGAGCCGCAAGCGGACGCGCGGCTGATGGAGACCGACGCGGGCGACTGGACCGACCGCACCTTCGCCGAGGTGCGCGCCGAAGCGCCCGAGCTGTTCGACGCCTTCGCCGCCGCCGACCCCGGCTTCGCGTTCCCGGGCGGCGAGTCCTTCGCCGAACAGGAGGTGCGCGTCGAGCGCCGCCCTCGCGGACGTCGAAGCGGGCGCGCTGCCCGCGCTCGTGGTCTGCCACGGGATGGTCATCCGCGCGGCCTTCGCCAGCCGCTCGCCGGCGGCAACGTGGCCTTCCAGCGCGTGCCCAAACGCCGCGCTCATACCGCTCGACGCGAGCCTTGACGAGCTGGCCCGTCTCGGCGGTGGCGGCGCGACGCTCGCGACCTGAGCCAACAGCGACTCATTAGACTCAGCCTAATAACACCGTCAATATTAGGCTGCAGCTAATACCAATATGGCTACCGCCGCCGCCAAGACGGTACTTGTAAAGGTGCCTATCAGGAAGTACTCGGTGATCTCGTCGACGTTCGACCCAGAGCCTCCACCGATCTCGCGAAAGCGCAGCAGGCCCTTTGCGGCGATCACGAAGCCGGCTGCGGCCGCACTCCCAGAGAGCACCGCAGCAGCGATGATGAGACGCTCCATCGGCCCGAGCAGTCGCCCACCGTGCAGGGTGTCTTCCCCTTCCGGCGACCCCGCCGCCCTGAGGACCAACTGGACAATCCGATTTGCCGTGCCGCAGCAAGAAGCAGGGTCGGCTCCTACACCAAGAACGAACTGATCGACCGATACCTGACGGACGAAGCCGAAGCCAAGTTTTCGAGTACCACGTGGCAAGATCACCGTCGATCGGGTCGGCAGAGCCACTGAGGGCGATCAGCGCGAAGATGACGCTCATCACTAGTGCGAGCGCGAACTCGGGCTTCAAGTCTCGTGAGGGCAGCAGACTCGTAGGCCGACCAGAGCAACAGGATGACGAATGAGATCGCGATGGCGAGCAGCACGCCCGAAGAGTCCATGCCACTCAGTGCGGCGACGCCTCCGACCGCAGCCGTCCCAGCGATGGCGGCAACGATGGCGCGCGGCCACGCTACATCGTCGGGCGACCAGCGCACCAGATCGACGACGCCGAACCCGAGCAGCGCAAGCGCAACGAGGATCACCGGTAGCGCTCCTCGAGTTGACTCTGTGCCGCGACAACCGCGAATGCACCGCTGCGAGCGAGGCTCTGCGAGATCGCTCCTTCGTAGCTCCTTCCCGAGTAGCGATCTCGGACTGTGACAGGCCCAACATCAGACCATACAGTCGGCTCTGGCCGTTCTGCTTCATGCGATCGACGATTGCATCACGACAAAACAGAAATGCATTCAGCGCCGCCGCCTCCCCCGTCCATCGACTCGAGTGACGCACAGAGATAGGTACGCACAAAGCTGGTGTGCCGCACTTGGGAGGTCTGCTTGGCCAATATGATCGCCTCGCGTGCGCTCCACCACCCAGGCCCATCTTGGGACACACGGTGCTTCCGCTCGAGAATCTCCACCGGCCCTATACCTAGCCCATAGCGGGAGTCCACCCGAGCGGAGTCCAACAGAGCCAAGCGAATCAACAGGCTTGCCTTTACCGCGGTTGCAACACCGTCGAAAGAGCCCTGAAACTCGTCGCCGATCGTCGGTTCGAGCGGGACAGGCGGCTTCAAAAGCTCATTTACTTCTTTCAGCACCGCATCGAGGCGCGTTTGGAGCAGCCGACGATCACTTGCCCGCCGTGAAGCCACCACGTCTCCTATCAGCGTAAAAACTGGCTGAGATTGCCGCCATAGCCATTAGATATTATCTAAAGACGACGACCATATTAGCTTTTTCCTAATGGCGCAATGGTTCTTGCAGCAACCATGCCACCCGCAGCGCACCACACCTTGAGGCTTCACCGTCCGATCCGCGCCACCCCGTTGACGTCCTCGCCGGCGACCAGCAGGAACTCGTTGCGCGCGCCCGCTCCGCGCGCCTCGCGGTAGGGCCTGTACTCCTCGCTGTCGTAGAACTCCTCCGCGACCTCTTTCGACGGCCACTCGATCAGCACGATCACCTGTGGCGCGGCGCGCTCGCCCTCGATCTTCTTGATCCGCACCGTTGCGCGACAGGTAGCGCCCGCCGCGGCGCTCGACCATGCGGCGTGACGTTGGCGACGTAGCCGCGCGACCCAGCCCGGATCCGTCACGTCCATCTCCGCGACCGCGTAGTACTTCATGCGCCTCCTCCGCTCGCTGGCTCGACATCGCATTCCTCTCGGTCCGGCGGCGGCCGGACATCACGGCTCCTGCACGCCCAGGAACCGCCGCAGCGCGCGTCGCCCACCGGGCAGCCGCCGGCCGGCGTCGAGCTCGCGGATCGCGATCTCGGAGGTCATCGCCGCCAGCAGCTGCGCCGCCGCGCTCGCGTCGGGCCAGCCCATCGCCCTGAAGCTCGGGATCGCCGCCGCCGCGAAGCGCTCGTGGCGCGCCGACATCGACGCCGTCAGCGCGGCATCGGTGCGCGCCTCCAGCGCCAGCGCCTTGATCGCGCGGTCGGCCAGACACACGTCGAGGTACGCCTCCACGCCGCGCACGATGCGCTCCGCGCCCGGGCGGAGCGTCCTCGCTCGCGGCCGCCACCGCCTGCCGCGACGCGCTCGTGAAAGCGCGCGTGCAGCGCATCGACGAACGCCTCCCTGTCGGCGAAGTGCACGTAGAAGGTCCCCTTCGCGACGCCCGCCTCGGCGACCACGCGGTTGACGCTCAGGCCCGCCAGCCCCTCGCGCTCGGCAACCGCGACGCCCGCGTCGAGCAGCATCTCGTACGTGCGGTGCGTACCTCGTGGGGCAGCGCTCGGGCGCGGTGATCGTGGGCGCGGGCATCCTTCTAATAAAGCATATCTGACCGACTGGTCATTTTCATGACCGACCGGTCAGTCATGTGGTAGGCTGCGCGCCGATGCCGACTGCTCGACACACCCGCTGGCCCGATCGCCTACGACGAGCAGGGCAGCGGCGAGCACGCTCGTGCTGCTCTCGAGCGGCGCCCACGACCGCCACGACTTCGACGAGCTGCGCGCGCTGCTCCCGACGCGCCTGCGCACGATCGCGCTCGACTGGCCCGGCCACGGCGAGTCCCCGCCCGGCAGCGGCCCGGCGAGCGCGATGCACCTCGCGGACGTCGCCGAGCACGCCGTCGCCCAGCTCGCCCCCGACGGGGCGATCGTGCTCGGCAACTCCGTCGGCGGCTTCTCCGCCGCGCGCCTGGCGATCCGCCGCCCCGAGCTCGTCAAGGGCCTCGTGATCGTCGACGGCGGCGGCTTCGCCGGCCGCCCGCCGCACGTGCGCGCGTTCTGCGCGCTGATGGCGCGCCCGCGCTTCCTGCGCGCGATCTACCCAGCCTTCTCCGCGCCGCTACATGCGCGTCGCGCACCGACGCCGACCGCCGCGCGCGCGACGCCGGCGTGCGCACCACGAGACGGGACCCCGGGCTGCGCGCCGTCAGCGAGCTGTGGCGCAGCTTCGCCTCCCCCGAGCACGACCTGCGCGGCGAGGCGCCATCGATCACCGCGCCCACGCTGGTCGTCTGGGGAGCGCGACCCGGTCATCCCGCTGAGGTCGGCAGGCGATCGCCGCGACGATCCCGGGGCCGAGCTGAGGTGCTCGACAGCGGCCACGTCCCCCACACGACCGAGCCGAGCGATTCGCCGCCGAGCTCCGCGACGCGCCGAGCACTGCCGTCGTGCAGCGTGTGCAGCGACGGCGAGCGCAGCGCCGCCTCAGCGCCAGGATCACGCAGCCGGTCGTGCCGTGGGCGAGCAGCCGCTCGTCGGACTCGGCGAACAGGCGCCCCTCGGCCGTCGCGGTGCGCCTGCCGCGGTGGACCACGCGCCCCTCGGCGAGCACGCGGCCGGTGGTGTCGCTCATCGCGCGGATGTAGCGCACCTGCAGATCGGTCGTCGTGTAGCCGACGCCCGCCTCGAGCGTCGTGTGCACCGCGCAGCCCATGCACGAGTCGAGCAGCGTCGCGGCGATGCCGCCGTGGACCGAGCCGATCGGGTTGTACATCCACTCCGCGGGCTCCATCGCGAACACCGCGCGGCCGTCGCTCGACCTCCACGACCTCGAAGTCGAGCAGCCGCGCGATCGGCGGCGGCGGCAGCGTCCCGTCCATGATCGCGTGCATGCACTCGAGCCCCGCAGCTCGGCCGCGGCGGCCGCCGTCGCGGCCGGGTCCTCCCAGCTGAAGCTGCGGGTGCGCACGCGCTCGACCGTACTCATGCGACGTCTCCGGCACGCGCGAACTCCGCGAGGGCCTCCTCGACCAGCGGCAGGCTCGCGCGCCCTCGAGCCGGCGCACCCTGCTCAAGCGCCGTGCCCGCGTGCGCCGAGGCGGCTTCGCCGCCGGGCGCCCGATCGCCGCCAGCGCCAGGCCGGCGCTGAGCCCGCCGACGACGCTGATCAGC
Source organism: uncultured Solirubrobacteraceae bacterium (assembly GCA_963826985.1). GTDB lineage: Bacteria > Actinomycetota > Thermoleophilia > Solirubrobacterales > Solirubrobacteraceae > Palsa-744. Next base: position 81,953 of record CAWGYW010000002.1, on the reverse strand, counting down.
CACGCCGAGTGGAAGTCCGCGGCGCGTGCTGCGTCGCCGTTCCCAGCACCGCCACGAGCACCGCCACGCCGAGCGCCGCGCCGATCTGGCGGCCCATCGTCAGCACCGCGGCGCCGGTCGCGAAGCGCTCGGGTGCGAGCGAGGAGGCGCCGGCGCCGGTCAGCGTCGGGATCACGAGCCCCACGCCCGCGCCGCTGATCAGCGATCCCCGGCAGGTACTCCGACGCATACGCGGGCGTGTCGCCCGTCTGCGTGATGTAGAAGACCTGGCCGGCGACGAACAGCAGCGCGCCGACGACGCCCGGCATGCGGTAGCCGAAGCGCGCGCCCAGGCGCGCCGAGGGCACGCTGAAGGCCGTCGCCATCGCCGGGCCCGGGAACAGCATCAGGCCGGCCGTCAGCACGTGCTCGTGCCACACGCCCGTCAGGAACAGCACGCCGGCCAGCAGCATCGCGCCGAAGCCCGCGAAGAACAGCACCGACGCGCCGACCGCCAGGCCGAAGCTGCGCACGCGCAGCATCGCCGGCTCGACGATCGGCGCAGTCGTGGCGTTCGGAGCGCCACCAGATCGCCGGCAGGCCGACGGCGGTGACCGCGAGCAGCGCGAGGATCGCCGGCGAGCCCCAGCCCCATTCCTGGCCCTTGACGATCGCGACCACGAGCGCGCCGATCGCGACGATCAGCGCGACCGGCGCCGAGCACGTCCGGGCGCCCGGCGCCGACCTCGCGCCGCTCGGCAGCGTGCGCAGGCCGAAGCCGAGGCCGGCGAGGCCGACGGGCACGTTGACCAGGAACACCCAGCGCCAGTCGGCCTGCACGAGCAGGCCGCCCAGCGGCGGGCCGGCCGCCGCGGCGATGCCGCCGGTGGCAGCCCACATGCCGATCGCCACGTGGCGCTCGTGCGGGCCGAACTCGGGCAGCATCAGGCCGAGCGAGGTCGGCAGCATCAGCGCGCCGCCGGCAGCCTGCACGACGCGCGCGCGCGACCAGGACGCCGACCGACGGCGCGAGCGCGCACGCGGTGCTCGCCGCCACGAAGACCCCGAGGCCGAGCAGGAACGCGCGCTTGCGCCCGAACGCGTCCGCCCAGCGCCCCGCGGGTACGAGCAGCGCGGCGAACACGATCGCGTAGCCGCTGAGGATCCACGACAGCGAGCCGAGCGAGGCCCCGCCGAAGTGCCTGCCGATCGCCGGGAAGGCGATGTTGACGATGAACAGGTCGAGGCTCGCCATGAACACCCCGGCACACGACGATCAGCGATACGCGCCATTTCCGTTGCATGATGAAACGCACCATAGCACATGAGTTGCATCATGCAACTCGATCGGCTATAATTGATCGCGACGATGCTTGGAAACGACTACGACAGCCAGGTCTGCAGCATCGCCGGCGCCCTCGAGGTGGTGGGCGAGCGCTGGTCGCTGTTGATCGTGCGCGACATCTTCCTCGGCCTGCGCCGCTTCGACGAGATCCAGGCGAACCTGGGCATCGCGCGCAACGTGCTGCAGACGCGCCTGACGCGGCTGCTCGAGCAGGGCGTGCTCGAGAAGCGCCTCTACCAGGAGCACCCGCCGCGCTACGAATACCGGCTCACCGAGAAGGGCCTTGACCTGTGGCCGACGATCGTCGCGCTGATGCAGTGGGGCGACCGCTACGCGCGACCTGCCCGCCGGACCGGTCGTGCTGCTCGAGCACCGCGGCTGCGGCGGCGCGGTAGACGAGCACCGCATCTGCGAGACGCTGCGGCGCGAAGCTGACCGTGCGCGACGTGCTCGCGACCGCCCGGACCCGGCGCCCCGCCGAACCACCCGCTGCTGCGCCGCGCGGCCCGCGCGCAGGCTGCTAGCGGCCAGCCGGCCGCGTCGCGCGCCGAGGCTCACTCGTTCGCCGCTCGCCCAGTCGCGAGCAGCCCTTCGACGACCTCCGGGCCTTCGCGGGCCATGCGCGAACGAGCGATTATTAGATGGATGCCCGCGCGCTCCGCGTGTTCGCGCGCGGCAGTGTCCACGTGCGAGTAGAAGCCGAGCGTGCGCGCTTCCCCGAGCGCTCCGGAATCCGAGAGCGCCTGGACGCTCGCGGCGCCGTCGAGCTCAGCGTCGGTGAGGTCCACCACGACCACGTCGACGGCCGGGCCGGCAGGATCGCCGGGGTCCGCCAACCCGTCGCGCAGCCGCGGCTCGTCGGCGACCAGCTCGACGTCGTGCCCGGCGAGCGCCAGCGCGCCCTGCACCCGCGAGCCGAACAGCAGGTCGCGCGTGAGCACGAGCACGCGCGCCATCGGCTACTGCGCCCGCAGGCGGCGGAACTCCTCGCGCGCGGACTCCGGGCGCCCCCAGCCCTGCGTGATCTCGACGCGCCCGCTGCGAACCTCGCGCACGGCCAGCTCGCCCTCGATGCCCGCTTCGTCGAGCAGCGCGAGCGCGCCGTGCACCGTCGGCGCGGCGGCCGCGTGCCCGAAGCTGTGTGCGATGAGCAGGCGCCAGTGCCAGTCGTGGTGGGAGTACGGGCGGCCGTTGCACGTCGCCAGGTACAGCGCCGCCTCGACGTAGCGCGACTCGTCGGCGAGCCGCAGGTCGAGCTCGAGGTCGGTCCAGTCCTCGGGCAGCGAGTCGACGACCTGCTGGAAGTCCTCGGCGAAAGCCATTGGCGGGAAGCCTAGCGCGGCTATTCTCGAAGCAATGGCAAGTCCCCAGACAGCGAGCGCCGACGCCGGCGCGCTTGCGGGCGAATATGCGGCGCTGACCGGCGGCTGCGGCGTGCTCGATCGCTCCGAGCGCGGCAAGCTCGCGCTGACGGGGCCCGGCGCCGTCGAGTTCCTGAACGGCCAGGTGACCAACGAGCTGACGACGCTCGGCCCCGGCAGGGCTGCTACGCGGCGTTCCTCACGCACAAGGGCAAGATGCTCGGCGACCTGAGGATCCTGGCGCTGGGCGCTCGGGATACGCACGACGACACTGACCCCGCGGTCGCCGAGGCCGCGGCGACCGCCGTGTCCGAGCTGCTGCTCGACACCGAGCGCGTCGCGCTGCAGGCGCTGTTCGACATGATCCGCCGCTTCAAGGTCGGCTACGACGTGGAGCTGCACAAACGCACGCTCGAGCGCGGGCTGCTGTCGCTGATCGGCCCCGACGCGGAGATGGTCGCGGGGGTCGAGGAGCCGCGGGGCCGCCTGGCCGCAGCGGGGGTCGAGGAGCCACAGGTTCGCCTGGCTGCCGCGGAGCACGCGCACGTGACGGTCGCGATCGACGGCGTCGACGCGCTGGCCGTGCGCACGGACGTCGGCATCGATCTGATCTGCGCATCCACGGACACCGACGCGCTGAGCGCCGCGCTGCAGGCGCGCGGCGCCACGCCGGTCTCCGAAACGGCCGCCGAGTGCGTGCGCATCGAGCACGGGCGCCCCCGCTACGGGATCGACCTCGACGACACCGTCATCCCCCAGGAGGCCGGCCTGAACGAGCGCGCGGTCAGCTTCACGAAGGGCTGCTATGTCGGCCAGGAGACGGTCGCGCGCCTTCACTACAAGGGCAAGCCCAACCGCCACCTGCGCGGGCTGCGGCTGTCCGAGCCCGCGACGTCGGGTGCACAGCTGCTGCTCGGCGAGCGCCCCGTGGGGCACCTCGCCAGCACCGCCCTCTCCCCCAGGCTCGGCCCGATCGCGCTGGCGCTCGTGCGCCGCGAGGCAGAGCCCGGCAGCGTCGTCAGCGTCGGCGAGCACGGCGCCAGCGCCGAGGTGGTCGCGCTGCCGTTCGCGCTCCAAGCCGGCTGAGCGCCGACCACGGGCCGCGCGCCCAAAAAATGCTCCTCCGATCGCGCGCCTACTCCTCCCGTTCCTCCCGCCGGCGCTTGCGATCGCGCAGGTGCTTGCGGATCGCCGCGAAGTGTGCCCTGACCGCGTCGGGATGGGGCGGCGTGTCGAGCGTGCTGATCACGTTCGGCCCCTTCAGCGGAACCCGCGTCGGCTCCAGCTCCTCGCCGCCTCTGCGTGGTTCCTCTTCGGTCATCGTCCTTCAGTCATCGCGCTCGCCTTCGGGCGGAATGCCCGACTCCTCGGTGTACGCCTGCCACTGTTCGCCGAGCAGGTCCAGGAGCTGGCTTGCGAGCAGCGGCGAGAACGACACGCGCGAAACGACCATCCCCTGCTGCCCCTGCGGGCCGATGCGCATGAAATCGAGCGTGAACTCGTGCGGCGTGCGCGCAATCGACGCCGCGTTCGCCCACTTGCCGGCGAACTCCTCCGGCGGCATCATGATGTTCGGGCCCTGCTCCGCGGGGCTCTCGGGGTCCTCGGGTGGCTCTGCGTCTGGCACTCGGCGACGAGCGTAGCGCGATGCGCTCTAAGGTTCGACTATGACTGGCGCGAACGGGGGGCCCATCGGCGTGCTGCTCGATGTCGACGGAGTCCTGTACGTCGGCGATCAACCGATCGCGGGCGCGCACGAGGCGTTCTCGGAGCTGCGCGAGCTGAGCGGCGGCGTACGGCTGATGACGAACACGACGTCGCGCTCGCGCCGCGCGGTGCGCGAGCACCTGCTGGCGATGGGGTTCGACGTGTCGCTCGAGGAGGTTCTGACGCCGGCCGCGATGGCCGAGCGCCACTGCCGCGAGCGCGGATACCGGGCGGTGACGGTGCTCGTCAGCGAGGGGCTGCGCGAGGATCTGGCGGCGCTCGAAAGCGCGACTCCCGGGGAGCGCGCGGATGCGGTGATCCTCGGCGATCTCGGCGACGGCTTCACCCCGGAGGTCCTCAACGGCGTCTTTCGCGCGATGATGGACGGTGCCGAGCTCGTGGCGCTGCAGCACAACCGCTACTGGCGCCGCGCCGACGGCCTGGCGCTCGACGTGGGCGCGTACGCCGCCGCCCTGGAGTACGCCAGCGGGCACGAGGCCGTGACCGTTGGCAAGCCCGCGCAGGCGTTCTTCCTCGCCGCCATGGCGGACATGGGGCTCGAGCGCGGGATCATGGTCGGCGACGACCTCGAGGCCGACGTCGGCGGGGCGATGGCCGCGGGGCTGCCCGGCGTGCTCGTGCGCACCGGCAAGTACCGCCAGGACGCCCTCAAAGCAGGTATCACCCCGACGGCGATCGTGGACTCGGTCAAAGACGTGCCGGGCCTGCTGGCACGCATCTTCCCTCCTGCCGCCGGCTGACCACCGCTGCGCCGAGAGCGCTCTCAGAAGACGATCGTGCGGCCCTCGTGCACGAGCACGCGGTCGTCGAGCTCGCTGCGGACCGCGCGCGCGAGCACCATCCGCTCGAGGTCGCGTCCCACCCGCTCGAGGTCCTCGACTCGTGTAGCGGTGACCGACCCGCATCACGTCCTGCTCGATGATCGGGCCCTCGTCGAGGTCCTCGGTCGCGTAGTGGGCGGTGGCGCCGATCAGCTTGACGCCGCGCTCGTAGGCATGACGGTAGGGCTCGGCGCCGGCGAACGCCGGCAGGAACGAGTGATGGATGTTGATCACCGGACAGCCCACCCGCGCGAGGAAGTCGGCGGAGAGGATCTGCATGTAGCGCGCGAGCACGAGCAGCTCGGCGTGGCCGGCGAGCTCGTCGAGCGCGCGCTGCTCGGCCTGCGGCTTTGTCTCTCTGCGTGACCGGGATGTGCAGGTAGCGGAACGCCGAGCGCCTCGACCTCGGCGCGCAGGACCTCGTGGTTTGAGATCACGCAGACGACGTCCATGTCGAGCTCGCCGCGGCGACTGCGCCACAGCAGGTCGAGCAGGCAGTGATCTGCGCGCGAGGCCATCAGCGCGACGCTTGCGCCGGTCGCGCGCGTAGGCGATCCGCCAGCTCATGTCAAAGCGCTCGGCGAGCGCGCCGAACGCCGCCTCGAACGCGGCGCGGTCCTCGTCGATCGCCGGCAGGTAGAAGGCCGAGCGCATGAAGAAGCTGCCGTGCTCGGGGTCGGTCGAGTACTGATCGGAGCTGACGATGTTGGCCCCCTGCTCGAACAGGAAGCGCGAGACCGCCGCGACGATCCCCGGCCCGTCGGGACAGGAGATCAGCAGCCGCGCGGTGTGGTCGGCGCCGTGGCTCGTGTGCGATCCGAGGTAGGCCATCAGTGGCTTACCGCCGCCGCCGCGAGCTCCGAGACGAGCCTGTCCTCGTAGAAGCGCTCGAGCGCGAACGGCGCGATCAGCTCGGGGGTACGTCCTGCTGTGGATCAGCTCGGCCAGCGTCTTGCCGACGATCGGCGCGGCCTTGAAGCCGTAGGTCCCCCAGCCGGCGCTGACGTGGAAGTTCTCGACCTCGGTGCGCCCGAGGATCGGGCTGTAGTCCGGGGAGAGGTCGCAGAGGCCCGCCCAGCTGCGCAGCAGGCGCGCGTGCTCCAGCTGCGGGAACAGCTCGAGCGTGTGGCGTGTCAGATCCTGCAGGAAGTTGAGCGTCCCCTGCATCCGATAGGTCGTCCACGGTTCGATCTCCGAGCCCATCACGAACTCGCCGCGGTCGGACTGGGAGATGTAGACGTGCATCTGCGAGGAGACGATCACGACGTCGAGCAGCGGCTTGACCGGCTCGGTCACGCACGCCTGCAGGATGTGCGTGGTGATCGGCAGCTCGACGCCCGCCATCGCGCACACGAGCGTGCTCCAGCCCGCGGTCGCGCTGATCACCTGGCCCGGCCTTGATCGTGCCGCGGTTGGTGCGCACGGCGGCGATGCGCCCGTCGCCGGACTGCTCGAAGCCCTCGACCTTCGTGTACGGGTGGATCTCGACGCCCGCGCGGTCGGCGCCGCGCGCATAGCCCCAGACGACGGCGTCGTGGCGGATGATCCCGCCCGGCGGGTGGTAGAGCGCGCCGATGATCGGGTAGGTGACGTCCTCGGAGACGTTCAGCTGCGGGCACAGGCGCTTGACCTCGGCCGCGTCGACCAGCCGCGAGTCGATCCCGTGCAGGCGGTTGACCTCGGCGCGGTTGGCCATCACGAACATCGCGCGGTCGCTGTGCGCGAGCGTCAGGTGCCCGCACTGGGAGAACAGCAGGTTGAAGTCGAGCTCCGTCCGACAGCCCTTCGTAGAGCTTGATGCTCGCGTCGTAGAAGCGCGCGCCCTCCGGCGTCTTGTAGTTGGAGCGCAGGATCGTCGTGTTGCGCCCGGCGGCGCCCGAGCCGATGTAGCCCTGCTCGAGCACGGCCACGTTCTTGACGCCGAGCTGGCCGAGGTAGTACGCGGTCGCGAGGCCGTGCGCGCCGCCGCCGACGATCACGACGTCGTAGGAGTCGCGCAGCTCGCCGCGGCGCCGCCACATCCGCCCGGGGCGGAAGATCTCACGCATCGTCTCTCTCCACGTGGCGCGCGAGCGCTTCGGCGCCGACCGGGCCGCCGCCGAGATCGGCGGCGGCGTCGGCGACCACCTGCCACAGGTACTCGCCGAGCGCCCAGCCGACGAGCACGAGCAGACGATCTCGTGCCTCGCACGAGCACGTAGCCGGGGGTGCGCGCGACCGAGCCAGGGCGAAAGCCCGCGGGCGGCGTGACGCGCTGGGCGCACGTCGATCGCGCAGAAGCGCGCCAGCAGCTCGCGCGCGCCGGGGCCGACCAGCGACAGCGCCGCCAGGCCGCAGGTGACGTCGACGACCGTCGCCGTGCCCTGCGCGTCTTCGAGCGCCGCGGCGAGCGCCGCCGCGTACGCCCGCGGCAGCGCCGGGGTCGCCGAGCACGAGCACGCGCGCCGGGCGTCACCGGGCACCACCAGCTCCCCTCCGCGCCGGCGGCCGGGGAGCGGCCGGCGATCCCCGGCTCGAGCACCAGCCCGTCGGCTGCGCGAGCGACGATCCGCGCGAGCGTCGCGCGGCTCGGCCTGGAGCTCGAGCTTGGTCAGGCTCGAGCGGTCGGCGAAGCCAACGCTCTCGCGCGAGCCGGGCGTGCTCGGTCGTCGGCTCGCAGTAGGCGTTCGGCACGTTCCAGCCGTCGACGCTGGGCAAGCCGCGCGCCGGCCGCCACCGCCAGGCGCTCCATCGGCGAGCGCGCGTGTACCTCGCGCGCGAGCGTCGCGTCGGGGGTGAGGAAGGCCGAGGCTCACGAGCGCAGCAGCTCCCCGGCGGGGTCGTAGAACGGCTCGGTGACGACCGAGCGCGCGCAGGCGCGCGCCGTTGTCGGCGATCGTGATCTGCTGGCCGTCGCTCGCGAGCGCGCTCGGCACCCACGCCATCCCGATCACGCGTCCGAGCTGGCGCGAGCGGCGCGCGCTGGTCACCTGCCCGGCCGCGGCGCCGCGCGCGTCGAGCACCACCGCGCCCTCGGTCGGCACCCGGCCGTCGGCGACGCGTGAAGCCGACCAGCGCCGTCTCGGCGGGCGCCTCGGCGGCGTGCGCGAGCGCCCACTTGCCGATGAACGCTCGTCCTTGTCGAGCTTGACCGCCCACGGCATGCCCGCGCCGAACGGCGTCGACTCCGAGTCGGTGTCCTGGCCGACGATGATGTGCTGCTTCTGCAGGCGCAGGATGCGCTGCGGCTCGAGGCCGAACGGCCGGATGCCCTCGGCTCTCGCCGGCGATCAGGATCGCGTTCCAGACGTCCTCGCCGTACGCCGCCGGGAAGTGGATCTCATAGCCGAGCTCGCCGACGAAGCCGATCCGCATCAACAGCGCCTGCACGCCCGCGACCCGCGCCTGGCGCGAGTCGAGGTACGCGAACGCCTCCGGCGAGCAGTCGGCATCGGTCAGGCGCGCGAGGATCTCCCGCGCGCGCGGGCCCGCGAGGTTGACCGCGCACAGCGCCTGCGTGACATCGCAGAGCTGGACGTCGAGCTTCCAGTCGGCGAGCCACCACGAGAACCACTGCTCGACCGCGCCCGCGCCGCTGGAGGTCGTCGTCACGTAGAAGCGTGTCCTCGTCGATGCGGCTGATCGTGCCGTCGTCCATGATCCGGCCGGCGTCGGAGGTGAGCACGCCGTAGCGCACGCGCCCGGGCTTCAGGTTGGAGAGCCGGTTGGGGTACAGGCGGTCGAGGAACTCGCCCGCCTGCGGTCCGCGCACGAGCAGCTTGCCGAGCGTCGAGACGTCGATCAGTCCGGCGGCCTCGTGGACGTTCAGCGCCTCGCCCTCGGGATCGCCGTAGTCGTAGGCGCGGCGCCAGTCGCCCGCCCATTTGATCGCTGGCGCCGAGCTCGCGGTGGCGGCCGTGGATCGAGGAGCGCTTGGCCGGCTCGATCGGCCGGCCGGCGAGCGCGCCGAGCGGCACGGTCGACCACGGCGGGCGCGCGGTCGTCGTGCCGATCTGCTCGAGCCCCTGGCCGGTCTCGCTGGACATCAGCCGGATCGAGGAGAGCTGGCACATGCGCCCCTGGCACGGGCCCATCGTCACGGTCGTGAAGCGCTTGCACAGCTCGATCGAGTCATAGCCCTCCTGCACGCCGCGGTGGATGTCCTTGGCGGTCACGTCCTCGCAGAAGCACGTGAACGCCTTGCCCTTGCTGCGAGGCGTCGGTCGCGGGCACCGGCGCGGGCGCCTGCGTCGCCGCGCAGCGTCTGTGCGATCCGCGCGTCGAGCTCGCTCGCTGCGAGCGGCGGAGCGCGCGTCGCCGAGGCCGAGCGCGTGCGGCGGCGGCCAGTCCGGCGCGCTCGCCCGAGGCCTGCGCCGCATGATCCTCGCCCTCGCCCGCGACCTCGCCGGCCGCCCAGACTCCCGGCGGCAGCTCGGCGAGCGCGAAGTGACCGCGCGCGGGGTCGTACTCGGTGCGCGCCGCCCGCCTGCGCGACCAGCGACGTGGCGGGTGCCTCGCCGCCGCACACGAGCAGCAGGTCGCAGTCGAGCTCGCGCCGGGCCGCGCCGCCGTGGCGCCGCGTGCGCGCTGCGCCGTGCGCGTCGAGCGGCGCGAGCGCGACGCCCTGCACGCCGCGCCGTCCCCTGGCCCGACGACCGTCCAGCCGCTGCAGCATCTCGATGCCCTGCTCGCGCAGCAGCTCGCCCGCCGGCGACGGCGCGCGCCTGAGATCCGCCACGGCGAGCACCTCGACGCCGAGCCCGCGCAGCGCGCTCGCGGCGAGCAGCCCGCGATCGGAGGTGCTCGCGACGACCGCCCGCGTGCCCGGGCGCACGCCGTAGAGCGCCGCGAGCCGTCGGGCGCCCGCCGAGAGCATCACGCCGGGCAGGTCGTTGCCGGCGAACACGAGCGGCTGCTCGATCGCGCCGGTGGCATACACGTGCTGCGCGCGCGCACCTGGTGCAGCGTGTCGCCCTGCCAAACGGGAACGAGGCCGTCGAAGTGGCCGAGCGCCGAGCGCCGAGCTGATGATCTCGACGCCCGCCTCGCGCGCGCGCTCGGCTCAGCGCCCGCGCCTGCTCGTGGCCGCCCTCCCACAGCAGGCGCCCACCGGGCTCCGGTCCGTCGTCGACGAGCACGACGTCGGCGCCCAGCTCGGCCGCCGCGATCGCGGCGCCCAGGCCGGCGTGACCGCCGCCGACGACGAGCACGTCTGTGTGGCGACGGCGGTACTCGGTCCGCCAGCCGCGCTCGGCCTGGCGCTGCGGAAGCCTGCCGAGGCCGGCGGCGTGGCGCAGCACCCACTCATACAGCGGCCACAGCCGCCGCGGCCGGATGAACGTCTTGTAGTAGAAGCCGGGCGGGGTGAAGGGGCCGCCGAGCACGTCGGTGACGGCCATCGCGTCGAGCTCGAGCCCGGGCTTGGCGTTGAGATGCTCGACGCGCATGCCCTCGCGCACGGGCTCGGTGCACGCGCGCACGCCCGGCGCGCCGTCGACGGCCACGAGGCAGTTCGGGCAATTGCCCGCGCAGCACATCAGGCCGCGGCGCCGGTGGTACTTGAAGCTGCGCGAGAACGTCCGCTGTCCGGCGGCGTACAGCGCCGAGCCGATCGTGTCGCCGCCGAGCGCCGCCACCGGCCTGCCGTCGAAGGTGAAGCTGAGCGTCTCGCTGCGGTTCAGGCGCTCGCCCGGGCGCGGAGGCAGGCGGGTCATGCGGCGTCCCCGCCCGGCCCGCTGCCGGAGATCTCGCCGCCGGAGCCGCCCACCTCGCCGCCGGAGCCGCCGAGCTCGCCCGGTAGCCCAACCCTGAGCACGCGGTTGGTGCGGGTGTCGCGTTCGGCCTGGAACCACGTGCGACAGCCGGAGCGGTGGTACCACCACTCGCGCTGGACGCCCGCGACGTTGCGGCGGAAATAGTTGTACTGGCTCAGCTCGCGCAGGCTGGGCGCCTCCCGCGGTCGGCTGCTGAGCTCGCCGCCGAACGCGAAGTCGGCGACCTCGCGGACGCCGCAGTGCGGGCACGTGAGCACGAACGACATCGGCGGCATACTAGACAGCGGTAACGCAAAGCGCAATACTGTTGCCGATGGCGCAACGGGCGGGCGTCCAGTCGCCTCGGTCGCCCGCGCGCTGGCGCTGCTCGAGGTGCTGCGCGAGAGCGAGCAGGACCTCGGCGTCAACGAGCTCGCTCGGCGGATCGGCGTCAGCCCCAGCACCGCCTCGCGGCTGCTCGCGACGCTCGAGAGCGCCGGCTTGGTCCAGCGCGACGAGCACGGCCCGTTCCGGCTCGGGCTGGGGCTCGTGACGCTCGCCGACCGCGTGCTCGCGCGCCTGGACCTGCGCGCGCTCGCGCGCCCGGTGCTCGTCGAGCTGATGGAGCGCACCGGCGAGACGGCGACGCTGTCGGTGCCGGGCGAGCGCGAGGCGATCACGGTCGACTCCGTGCCGTCGCAGTCGAGCGTCGTGAGCATGGCGCGCCTCGGGCGCCCGAGCGTCGCGCACGCGACCGCCGTCGGCAAGGTGATGCTCGCGTTCGGCGGCGAGGGCGGGCGCGTGTCTCTTCCCCGCGAGCGCGACCTGCGCGCGCTGACCGAGCGCACGATCACCGACCGCGCGCAGCTGGCAGGCCGAGGTGCTCGCCGTGCGCCAGCGCGGCTACGGGACGGTGTTCGGCGAGCGCGAGCTCGACGTCAACGCGATCGCCGCGCCGGTGTTCGACCGCGCCGGCGCGCTCGCGGCGATCCTCGGGCTGCAGGGCCCCGCCAACCGCCTGCAGGACCCCACGCGGCTGCTCGGCGACCTGCGCGACGGCGCCGCCACGCTCACGCGCGCGCTCGGCGCGGGACGCTGATGCGCACGCGATGCGCCTGCTCGCCGCCGTGCCGCGAGTGCTGACGCCGCTGGCGCTGCTCGCCGCCGCGCTCGGCCTCGCAGCTCCCCTCCGCCGCGCTCGCGGCGCGCTCCGACCTGCTGCTCGCGCTGCTCGTGCTCGCGACCGCGCTCGGCATCTCCTTCGCCGAGCTCGCGCGCCTGCGCGAGCACGCGCGCGCGGTCGTGGTCCTCTCGCTGCTGCCCGCTGCCCGTGCTCGTCGGCGCCGCCTGGCTGCTGGGGCGGCCGTTCGCGCCGGTCGATCCGCGACGGGCTGCTCGCGGTCGGGCTGTCCTCCGCGGAGGTCGCCGCCGTCGGTCTCGTCGCGCTCGCCGGAGCCGACGCGACGATCGCGCTCGGCGCCGTCACCGGGTCGCTGGTCCTCGCGGCGCTCGTCGGACCGATCGCGATCGGGCTGGCTGTCGGGCGCCGTCGTCCACGTCGGCTCCGGCGCCCTGCTCGGCCGCTTCGCGCTCGTCGTGCTCGTGCCGCTCGTCGCTCGGCGTCGCCGCTGCGCAGCCGGCCGGCGCTCGCCTCGCGCCTGGCGCGCGCCGATGCCGAGCGCGAGGGCGTCGCCGCGCTGACCGTCGCGGTGCTCGTGTACGCGGCGCTGAGCGGCACGCACGGCGCGCACCACCTCGGCGCAGCGCTGCTCGCGAGCGTCGCGTTCCTGCTCGTTTGCGCTTGCTTGGCGGCGCTTTGGCAGCGCGTCGATGCGCCCCGCGCGAGCGCCATCCCGGGCGCGTTCGCAATCGCCATGCGCGACTTCGCCGTCGCCGCGGCGCTCGCCACGCAAGCGTTCGGTACCGCCGCGGGCGCGGTGCCGGGGGTGTACGGCGTCGTCATGCTGGTGGCCGCGGCGATCACCGCTGGGCGTTTCTCGAGCTGTTAGATGGCCGCTGGGCATCTCAGTGCCCGCAGCGAGACTGTCGATCAACAAAGGCTCGGCGGCCCAGACCTCGCCCTGCGGTCTCGCGTCTACGACTGTTTCGCGACGTAATAACGATTGTAAGCTACACTTCCAGTCCATGAGTCCATTGCTCGAAGACGCCCGGCGGGTTCACGACGTGGCGGGCCTATCCGACCGAATGATCGCTGCCGCGACTGGAGCGAAGCCGAGCACCGTACGGGGCTGGCTCTCAGGCCGTAGCGAGCCGACGGGCGCACGCGCCGAACGACTGATCGAGCTCGCCGAGATGATCAAACGACTTGCGCTCGTCCTGCGACCCGAGTCGATCCCAGTCTGGCTGCAACGTCCGATCCTCGCATTGGATGACGAGAAGCCAATCGAACTCATCGCCCGCGGCGATTACCGCAGGGTCGCCAAGCTGATCGCCGAGATCGAGTACCCCGGCGTCTCCTGACCGTGGAGCAGTTGCCCGTTCGTCCTCGCACCGTCGAGGCCACGTGGATCAGACACGTACCGCACGAAGCTGACCTGCTCGGGCGAGCAGACACACCATCGGATGGGCGCTGGCAACGAGGCGATGTCGTACGCGCCCTCTACCTCGCCGACACCGTGACAACAGCCACAGCGGAGTGGTACCGCTCGCTTGCCGAGTGGGGACTCTCCCCCCAAGACCACATTCCCTACGACCATCATCGCTGGCGCCTCGACCTCGAGCTTGCCGACCTCAACAACGTCGAGCAACTGCGCCGCGTCTCACTCGACGCCCCGCAGCCGAGCCGAAATACGTGGCCTGCCTATCAGCGTGTCGGTGAGCAGCTCTGGCGCGAGGGATGGGCCGGACTCATAGCCCCCAGCGCCGCGCATCCCGGGTCGCTCATCACGTGCGTGTTCGCGACGGAATGGCCGCCAGCCGGCTGCACGCCGCTGGACGCAAGCACCGTGCAAGCCATCCCGCCACCACCCCAAGGCATGACGACCTAATCGTCGACGTGAGTGGGCTAGTCGCGATTCTCGAACCTCTCCCTCCACAACCGCGCATCGATCACCACCCCATAGTCGATTAGCGTCGGCACCCAGCTCCCGTCGTCGTAGAGCGGTCGCACGAACAGTGGTGTCCCGGGGTACTCAATAATCTGGCGCTCCATCGCCTTCCAGACTTTGCCGCGCTCAGTGGTCCCTCTGTTTAGACCCTTCGCCTGCGGAAAGAAGTTCATGTCCATGCCGCCGCCGGCGGCGTGTGCGACGAAATGCCCACGGTCCATCCCAACATGCGACCACTTCTCTGGCACTGGGATAAACCCAGCCTGACGAGCCTTCTCCCGCGGTGACTCTGTGACAACCGAATGCCCCCATACTGCCACCACGCGATCGTCACCGGCTTGAGCGCCACTCATGGTCGGCGTGCCGTCGAAGAGGTAGATCAGCGCACCCAGCGAGATCTCCATGACGTCGGCCGCCCATGGCGTCATGGCGTCGTACTCCTGCAGCCAGCCCTCGACGAGAGGCACGAACGAAGGCATCCCATTCCTTCGGCGACATCAATCGAGTTCTAGGCAGCGGGCGGTGTCATCGCTCGACCCAAAGCGACCCAGGTCGCGGCGTGCTCCGTCCGGGGAGCGCAGCATCAGCCGTAGGGGCGGGCTGCCCCCGATGCGCACCTCGCGCGTGACCCGGAAGCCGAGGCGTTCGTAGAGCGCGGTGCTGCGCTCGCTCGAGGCCTCGAGATAGGCGGGCAGGCCCTCCCGATCGCAGCGGTCGAGCGTCGGGCGCATCAGCGCACTGCCGAGACCGTGCCCCTGCCTGGCTGGCAGGACGCCGACGTCACGGACGTAGTAGTGCGGCCCGCGCAGATGGCGCCACTCCATCGCGGCCCCCAGCCTCGCCGCCCGCGGCAGTGTGTGAGGAAGGCGCTGCCCTCCAGCAGCGTCACGCGCGTCGGCGCGCGCCACCTCCGCGGCGGCAGGCTGAGCGCCGCGCCCGCGAGATCGTCCGTCGTCCACACGCGGCCTCGCGGCAGCGTGTAGTGGCGCAGCTCGATCCCGAAGTAGCGGCGCAGCTGCGCCCGCCGCGTGCGGTCGTTCGGCATCAGCCAGCCGAGGACCGGGTCATCGAAGAAGGCCTCCGCGAGCATTGTCCGCAGTCGCTGGATGTCCACCGCGGTCGCGCGGCGCAGGCCCCCGCCGATCTGTGGGACCGGCGCGGCCTCGCGGTCAGCTGTCTGCGAGCTCGCGCCCATCGACATGCCGAGCACTATCGCACGTGCCGCCCACCATGTGGAACAGATCCGGCCTATATCGCCGCGCCGCGCCCAGGGATCCAGTTCGTACCGGCGAGCGGCACGCGCGCCATCGCCGCCGCCTCGATCGTCAGCGCGACGAGGTCCTCCGGCTCGAGGTTGTGGACGTGGGACTTGCCGCACGCGCGCGCGAGCGTCTGCGCCTCCAGCACCAGCGTGCGCAGGTAGTTGGCCAGCCGCCGCCCGCCCTCCACCGGGTCCAGGCGCGCCGCCAGCTCCTCCTCCTGGGTCGAGATCCCGGCCGGGTCGAGGCCCGCCTGGTAGTCGTCGTAGTAGCCCGCCGCCGAGCCGAGCGCGCGGTAGGCCTGGTCGTGCTCGGGGGCGTTGTCGCCGAGGGCGATCATCGCCGCGACGCCGATCGAGACCGCGTCGGCGCCGAGCGCCAGCGCCTTCGCGACGTCCGCGCCCGTGCGGATGCCGCCCGAGACGATCAGCTGCACCTCGCGGTGCATGCCGAGGTCCATCAGCGCCTCGACCGCCTGCGGGATCGCCGCCAGGATCGGGATGCCGACGTGCTCGATGAACACCTCCTGCGTGGCCGCGGTGCCGCCCTGCATGCCGTCGAGCACGATCGCGTCGGCGCCCGCCTTCACCGCCAGCGCGACGTCGTAGTACGTGCGCGTGGCGCCGACCTTGACGTAGATCGGCACGCGCCAGTCGGTGATCTCGCGCAGCTCCTCGATCTTGATCTCCAGGTCGTCCGGCCCCGTCCAGTCCGGGTGCCGGCAGGCGCTGCGCTGGTCGATCCCCTCCGGCAGGTCGCGCATCTGCGCGACCCGCGCGGAGATCTTGTGGCCGAGCAGCATGCCGCCGCCGCCGGGCTTCGCGCCCTGGCCGACGACGATCTCGATCGCATCCGCCCGGCGCAGGTCGTCCGGGTTCATGCCGTAGCGCGAGGGCAGCAGCTGGTAGACGAGCTTGCTCGAGTGCTCGCGCTCCTCCGGCGTCATGCCGCCGTCGCCGGTCGTCGTGCTCGTGCCGAGCTCGCTCGCGCCGCGCCCGAGCGCCTCCTTCGCCGGCCCCGACAGCGCGCCGAAGCTCATCCCCGCGATCGTGATCGGGATGTCCAGGTGCAGCGGCTCGCGCGCGAAGCGCCCGCCGATCGTCACGTCGGTCGCGCAGCGCTCGCGATAGCCCTCCAGCGGATAGCGCGACACGCTCGCGCCGAGGAACAGCAGGTCGTCGAAGCTCGGCACGCTGGCGCTTCGCGCCGAAGCCGCGGATGTCGTAGATGCCCTCGCGCGCCGCGCGCTGGATCTCCGCGATCGCGCCGCGGTCGAACGTCGCTGACTCGCGCAGGCCCGGATGCCAACCCTGCCCGGGCGGAGCGGCCGTCTGCGGCGCCGAGCCGTTGTCGTCCATCTCAGTAGCTCCCGAGGTTGTCGACGTGGAAGTGGTAGAGCTGCGCGGGCCGAACCGTAGCGGCGGAACTCCGCTCGCTTCGCACGTCGTCGATCTCGGCGCGCTCGAGCAGCTCGCGCGAGCTGCTCGAGGTGCTCGGCGCGCATCTCCTTCTCGATGCAGTCCGCGCCCGAGCCCCGCGACCGCGCCGCGCACGTACAGCCGCGCCTCGTACAGCGAGTCGCCGAGCGCCTCGCCCGCGTCGCCGCACACCACCAGCGCGCCCTTCTGCGCCATGAACGCGCTCATGTGCCCGACGCTGCCGCGCACGACGACGTCGGCGCCCTTCAGCGAGATCGCGCAGCGCGCCGAGGCGTCGCCGTGGATCGACCAGCAGCCCGCCGCGGGCGCTCGCCGCCGCCGACTGGCTGGCGCTGCCCTCGACCGTGACCGTGCCCGACATCATGTTCTCGGCCACGCCCACGCCGCAGTTGCCGTGCACGCGCACGCTCGCGAGCTTGTTCATGCCCGGCGCAGTAGTAGCCGACGTGCCCGTCGATCTCGACCTCGTGCGGCGCGTCGATGCCGACCGCGATCGAGTGCCTGCCCGCGGGGTTCAGCACGCGCACGCGGCTGCGGCTCGCGCGTCGTCGTGCAGGCGCTGGTTGAGCTCGCGGACGCTGTCGCTCGCCAGGTCGAAGCGACAGCGACCTCCCGGGTGACGTCGCGGCGCCGGCATCACGCCACCAGCGTCGTGCCCCAGCTATACACGCGGCCCGGCTCGGGCTCCCAGCTGACGGCGTCCTCGGCGCCCGGCAGCACCGCGATCGCCCGGTACTCCGAGGCCATCGCCACCCACTCGTCGGTCTCGGCCATCACCGCCGGCTTGCACGCGATCGGGTCGCGCAGCACCGCGAAGCCGTCGGCGCTGCCGACCGCGAACGTGTAGAAGCCGTCGAGGTCCGACAGGCAGCCCTCGAGCGCCTGCTCGAGGCTCGCGCCCTCGCGCAGCCGCCACGTCAGATAGCCGGCCGCGACCTCGCTGTCGTTGTCGGTCTGGAACTGGATGCCCTCGCGCGCGCAGCTTGCGCGCGCAGGCGGTTGTGGTTCGACAGCGAGCCGTTGTGCACGAGGCACAGGTCGAGCCCCGTCGAGAACGGGTGCGAGTGCTCGGTCGTGACGCGGCTCTCGGTCGCCATGCGCGTGTGGCCGAGGGCGTGGCTGCCGTCGATCTCGCTCGATGTCGAAGCGCCGCACGAAATCGCCCGGCGCTGCCCGGCCTCCTTGTAGATCTCGATCGCGCTAGCCGGCGCTCATCAGCCGCAGCTCCGGGTGCTGCTCGGCGAGCCAACGCCTGCACCTGCGGCGCGTCCGCTCGACGACGAACAGCGCGTGCGTCGCGCGCACGCGCGGCTCCGACGCGCCTCCGAACGCGTCCGCCAGCTCAGCCCCGATCGAGCCGCCAGTCGGCGTCCGCGTGCGGCGCGCACAGCGAGACCTTGCACGAGCCCGCCGGCGCCGGTTCGCGGTAGAACGCCACGCCCGCGCTGTCCGGCCCGCGGAAGGAGAGCTGCTCGAGCATCCTCGCGAGGTGCTCCCCGAGCTGGGCCTGCAGCGCAGGGGACTTCGTGTAAAGCCCTGCGATCCCACACATGGAAATCACTGTAGAGGCCGGGCTCGGCATCGCACATGGCGTCCGCGCGCACACTTTCACGCGCAGAATGTGGCGTCTGGCGCTACAGCGCGGAGGGAACCCACGCGCCCAGGCGCCGCTGCTCGCGTCGCACCGTGTGCAGCGCCTCGCGCAGATCCACGCGCGCGATCGGCGCCAGCGCGCCCGGGTCGATCAGGTTGTCCGGCGCGGCCCCCGCCGCGATCAGCTCCGCGTGGTGCTCGAAGCGCAGGCGCATGATCACGTCGAACGCCTCGCTTCAGCGCGTCCGCCGCGCCGCGCTCGATGCCGCCCGCGCTCGCCACGGCCTCGATCCGGTCGAGCGTCGGCGAGATCGTCACGCCGTTGGCCAGCGCGTGAAAGCGCACCAGGTTCACCAGCGGCATGATCGCGCCGCGCTTCAGGTCCAGGCGGCCAGCGTCTGCGCCACGGCGCTCGACCGCCAGATCGCCGCGGAAGCCGAGCGCCACCTGATAGCCCGTCGCCGTGCGCGCGACCAGGCGCATGAAGTCGGGGTATTCGCGCGCCGCGCGAATCCGCTCGGTCAGCGCCGCCGTCAGCGCCAGCCCCCCGGCGGCCGCGCGGAAGTCGAACGCCACCGACGCGCGGATCAGCCGCGACTCGCTCGGCGCGCGCAGGCAATCGTCGAACGTCGCGATCCAGTCGGCCTTCGACATGCGCCACAGCCGGTTGCCCGCGAGCACGTCGTTGTTGTCGACGCCGAAGCCGCAGCGCGCGAGCCCCGCGTTGACCTCACCGCCGAGCCGCGCGAAGTACGCGTCGACGGCATCCTCTTCGCCCACCGGTGGGGTCGCGTACGCGAGCGCGTTGTCCTGGTCGGAGGACAGCGTGAACTCCCGCCGCGCGGCGCTGCCCAGGTCCAGCCACGCCCACGCCTGCGGCGCGGGTCCGTTCCTGGACAGCGAGAAGTCGATCAGGCGCACCGTCAGCGCGTCCTGCTGGAGGCTCAGCACGCGCCCGATGTCGCGCGAGGGCACCCCCGCGCCGACGAGCAGCGCGAACAGCCGCGGCAGGTGCGCGGCGGCGCGCTCGAGCACGGCCTCGTCGGCCGCGCCGAGGATCGTGTGGCGCAGCGCGATCGGGCTGCGCGCGTCCAGGCCCAGCAGATCCGCCGCCGACAGCAGCCCGCACACGCGCTCGCCGTCGAGCACCGCCATGTGCTCGACGCCCGCCGCCAGCATGTCGACCGTCGCCTCGACCGCCAGCTGGCCCACCGGCACCGTCGGCGCGGGGCGGGCGATCGCCCTCACCGGGGTCTCGCCGTCCAGATGACCCGAGGCAACCCAGGCACGCAGCTCCGCATCGGTGAGGATCGCCAGCTCGTCGTCGCGCCCTCGCACGAGCAGCGCCGCGGTCTCGTTGCCGGAACCGAGCCGTCCGGCAACCTCGCGCAGCGGCTCCTCGGACGCGCAGAAGACCGCCGGGCGCATGATCGCCGACACCGGCGTCGTGCCCACGTCGAGCAGCCCGTGCACGGTGTGACCGCTGCGCGTCAGGCGCGTTCGCATCGTGCCCGCCACGTAGCTGACGCCCGCCGGCGTGGCGAGCACACGGCGCGCCGTGGGCGCGTCCAGCAGCGCGCACACCGAAGGCTCGCGCGCACGCACCGTGAAAATCGGCGCCATCCCCGTCAGCAGCGACGGGTGCCCGAAGCACTCGCCCGGCTCGAGCACCACCACCGGCTCACCCTCGTGCACGAGCTCCATCGAGCCCGCGCGCAGCACGTACAGGCCCTGCGCCGGAGCGCCGTCCTCGACGAGCACCAGCTCCCCCGTGTCGAAGGAGACCTCGCTCGCCTGCGCGGCCACCGCGGCCACATCGGCGGGCGGGAGCCCGTCGAACGGCGGCTGCTTGGCGAGGAATGTGTCCAGGTGCTCCATGTCGCTCCCAACAATTGTGTTCACATCTCGCCTGGGAGATCCCCCGGTCACCTGGCAATCTGGCGCGAGAACCCACAACCTGATCGGGAGAGCATATGGCGGATGACACAGGCTCCGGGACCTTCGACGAGCTCGACTACGAGGGGGGTGGGCTGCCGAAAACGATCAACTGGTGGGGCGCGTTCGTGATCGGTCTCGCCGGCACGATCCTCGTCACCGGGATCGCGCCGACGATGGTCACCTCGCTCGGCGCCGCCGCGGTGCCGCTGATCTTCGTCATCACCGTCAGCGGCTATCTGCTGTGCCTGTTCCTCGCCGAGCTCTCGGCGATGATGCCCGAGCGCTCGGGCGGCTCGCCGTCCTACGCCTATCCCGCTTACAAGGACCGCTGGCCGAAGTTCGCCGAACACGTCAACGGCTTCACAGCGTGGGCGTACTGGCTCGGCTGGTTCCCGGTCGCGCCGCTGAACATGATCCTCGCCTCCTTCTACATCGTCGAGCGCTTTGGCCTCTCCGAAAAGGGCTTCACGCCGATCGACACGCCGATCGCGTGGTGGACGCTCGGCATCTCCGTCGTCGGGATCCTGCTGCTGTTCATCCCCTCCTACCTGGGGCTGCGGTTCGGCACGATCTTCGCCACGGCGCTCGCGTTCCTGTCGATGATCCCGCTGACGTTCCTCGCGATCTCCTGGATCTTCCGCCCCAGCGTCGTGCACTTCGGCGAACTGTTCCACTTCCACCACGTCGACGGCAGCGGCTTCTTCGCCAGCCAGTACGGCCACGGCTGGTTCGTGATCGCGCTCGCCTTCTCGTTCCTGTTGACATGGAACGTGATCGCGATGGAGGCGGCGGCGTGCTACATCGGCGAGACGCGCGACCCCGACCGCGACGCGAAGATCGCAATGAACGCCGAGGGCGCCTACGGAGTGTTCATCTACGTGGCGATCCCCGTCGCGTTCGTGATCGTGCTTGGCACCAAAGCGCTCGGCAACACCGCGCTCGTCGATCCGAAGACGATCTTCGTCACCTTCGCCTCGAAGGTGTTCGGCACCGGCACCGGCGGCGAACTGCTCAACTGGCTGATCGCCGTGATGCTGATCATCGCGCTCGTGCTCTCGGCACTCAATGCGATCACCGGGACGGCGCGCTCGCTGCACCAGATGTCCGTGGACGGGCAGTTCCCGCGCTTCTTCCAAGCCACCAACTCCCACGGCGTGCCCCACCGTTCGATGATCTTCAACGTCATCTGCTCGATCATCGTCGTGTTCTTCGGCGGCGCAGTGCAGATCTACACGTTCTCGAACGTCGGCTACCTCGCCTCGTTCATCCCGGTGCTGATCGGCTACTACCTGCTGCGCAAGGAAAGGCCCAACCTGCGCCGGCCGTTCAAGCTGCCGGAGTGGATGAAGTACCTGGCGCTCGGGCTCGCGGCGGTGTACGCGGTGATCTACTTCTGGGGCGGGCCCGTGTACGCCGACTGCTCCTGCAACGCAGCCGGACACAAGACGCTGATCTACTACTTCCTCGGCTTCGGCGTGCTCGCGTCCTACTACCCGATGTACCTGTGGCGCAAGGCCGGCGACCGCAAGAAAACCGCGAGCCTGCCCGCCGCGGCCGCGGCTCCGCCCGAGGGCGCCAGCCCGTGAGCGCCATCGCGCAGACGCAGGCGCACCTGGACGCGGACATGGATGTGAGCGCTGCGGCGGAGCCAGGCTTCGCGCGCATGCTGCTCGCGACCGAGGGGCGCGCGATCCCCGATGCAGCGATCACGCGCGTCGCGGAGCTCGCGGACAGGTCCGGCCCCGCCGCGCCCAGCGTGCACGTGTTCGCGATCGCGCGCATTCACGGCGTCTCCTTCGGCTTCCCCAACCCGGGGCTGCCGCCCACCAAGCGCGAGCTCGCCGCGCTGCGCGAGATCGTCGACAGCGCCATCAGGCGACTCGAGCGCGAGGGCCTGGAGGCCGAGGGCCACGTGCTCGCCACGCGCAAGTCCACCGCGCGCATCTGCCAGGAGGCAATCAGGGAGGAGTGCCAGGCGATCGTGATGGCAGCCGACCCCGATCGCAACCGCATCGTCGGCGACATGCTCTGGACGCAGGAGCCCCAGCGGGTCAGGCGGCGGGCGAAGGTGCCTGTGTTTTTGGTTGGGGATGGGGGTTGAGCGGAGCCCGAGAGTGAGGCGACACGAGGAGGAGCTTGTCAAGCGGCGCTCCTTGGCATCAAGCTCGTAGATTCGCGAACTTTAGATTCGTCGAGCGCCCACCGCTCCCAAGTCGGCCAGTAGCTCGACAGTCGAGGCCGTGACTGCGGACGCCCCGGCGTCAATCAGCTCCGTCCGGTGTTCCTCGGCCAGCTTGCTGGTTGTGAACACGAAAATGGGTATCGCGTGATCAAGCTCGCGAACCGCCTGGACCAGGTTTCGGCCCGCCGCTGGCTGGTACTTCCCGTCTTCCACACGACCAAAGTCGGTGATGACGGCGACGTAGCCGCCTTCGCCGAACAGCCTGAGACCTTCGGCCGTGGTCAGTGCGGTCACGACGGGGACTTCCTCGGTCTTGAGCGTCTGAATCTCATAGGCATTGTTCTCCGGCTTGTCATCCACCCAAAGCACCCGCCCACCCGACGGTCGCATGCTGCCGCGACGCCGGCCGAAGATCTTCTCGAAAGGGTCACTGGCAGTAGGCTCGGGCAACGATCCTCCCGTTCGAGGCGCGCCCGACACGTGCCGCGGTTCAGCAACTGGTGGCTCGGCGAGCGGTACCACCTTGTCCTGGAGATCCGCTATCAGCTCGTGGAGGTTTTCCGAAGCTTCCTGGACCGTGATGGAAAACCCCCCGACGTTGATCGTGTACGACCGGGACCGCAGAACATCACGAATCACCGGGTAGAGCTTCCACAGCAACAGCCCGACGATAAGCGGCCAGAGGTAGCCGCTGAGGCTCGAGAACAATTCGGACGTTGAGGTGGCTGGGGTCACGGGCGACGGTATTTCGAAGATGTTGAATCAGGCACGTCCTAACCTAGCCCAGCAAGCAGACGGACCACTCCGTTCACCTGCTTGGGCAAGGAGTCAGCCGACCGCGCCGCTCAGAGGACCGGCTCTGTCGAGGGCTCGGCGACCGACGGCGCCCCCGGCCGCCCATGCAGCCGAGCGAGCTTGATCGCAAGCTCGAGCGACAGCAGATCATCCTCGTCGAGTGACACCCCCGTGAGCTCCTCGATCCGCGCCAGCCGCTGGCGCAGCGTGTTCGGGTGAATGAACAGCGCGCGCGCGCTCTCGATCACGCTGCGCCGCTCGGCGAGGTAGCGCTCGAGCGTGTCCAGCAGCGATGAGCGCCGGCGGTTGTCGTAGGCGATCAGCGCGTCGACCGCCTCGCGCATCCTGTCGCGCGGGGCCTCGTCGGCGCCGATGTGGACGAGGTAGCGGTAGGCGCCGAGCTGCGAGTAGGCGATCGCGCCGCCGTCGTGCAGCAGCGCGCGGCCGATCGTGCTCGCGTCGAGCGCCTCGCGGTAGGCGCGCGCCGCCTCCGCGCCCGACCCGCGCACGTGGCTGATGCCGATCGCCGCGCGGCTCTGGCGGCCGAGGTCCTGGCAGGCGCGCAGCATCTCCTCGGCGCGCTCGGGCCTGCCCGCGCCGAGCGGGATCGCCGCCCTCACCGGGCCGGGGCCCGCCTCGATCGCCGCGCGCGGCGCAAGCGCCGCCAGGCCGCGCCCGAGCGCCTCCGCGGCCTCCCGCCACTCCACCGAGGCAGGCTCGAGACCGCCGGCGGGCTCCGCGCAGATCATCAGGAAGGGTTCGGTCAGGTCGCAGCGGACCTCGGCGGCCTTCGCGACCGCGAACGCCGTCGCGCCCGCCGCCAGCGCCTCGAACAGGTCCTTGACGATGTTCGCGTTCGTCAGGCTGCTCGATCAGCTCAGCGCGCTTGATCGCGACCGCGGCGATGTGGGCGATCGCGCGAGCGAGCTCCGTGTCCTCGCCGCTGAACTTGCGCCGCGGCGGCGAGCCCGCGCACAGCAGCCCGAGGCGCTCGCCGCCCGCCGTCAGCGGCGTCAGCAGCAGGTCGCCGACGTCCAGGCCGGGCCACAGGCTGCGCGCGGTCGGCCCGGAGCCGCGGCCATCGAGCGCGTCGATCAGGAAGCCCGCGGCGGAGGCCGTCGGCGGCGAGGCGACACCGGCCGGATCGGAGCGCAGCAGCCGCAGGCCGCCGTCGTCGGGGTCCAGGCGATAGACCTGGCAGAACTCGGCGTCCAGCAGCCGGCGCGAACCCGTGCGCGAGGATCAGGCCGAGATCGTCGGCGTCGCTCGCCGCCGCCACTTCCCCGCCGAGTCCCGACAGGCGTGTGAGCGTGTCGACGCGACGACGCTCGCGCTGGTAGAGCTGGGCGTTCTCGATCGCGCCTGAGACCAGCGAGGCGATGTGCACGAGCAGCTTCAGCGTCTCCTCGGTGAACTCGCGCGGGGCCTCGGTGTGGAGCACGATCACGCCGAGCGTCTCGTTCGAGCGCGACAGGATCGGGACGGCGACCATCGACTGGAAGCGCTCCTCCTGCAGCAGCGGGATGTACTTCATGCGCGGGTCCTCCATCGCGCCGCTCGCGGATGAACTCGGGCGTGCGGTGGCGGGCGACCCAGCCGGTCAGGCCCTCCTCGATCGCGAGCTGCACGCGGCCGACCGCGTCCGCGAACACCTGCGAGGCCGCGCGGATCGTCAGCTCGTCGTCTTCGAGCAGGTAGATGAAGCACGCGTGGCAGTCGGTCGCCTGCGTCGCCAGATCGACGATCCCCTGCAGCATCGGGCCGAGCTCGACCGACGACGAAACGAGCTTGATGACGCCGTAGAGGGTGCGGTTCTCCTCGCGGAGCCCGTGCTGCTCGGTGATAGTGGACATATGTGCGCTGTGCACATGCTACCGGCCGCTAACAGGAGATCGCAGCCATTGCCGCGCCACGGCCGCGACCGATATACCTTGCGGGCGATGACCCCACCGCCACAGAACGCCGAGGACGTACGGCGGATCGTCAACGACGCGGGCGTCGAGTTCCTGTTCGCGCAGTTCGTCGACATGCACGGCAAGCCGAACGCCAAGCTCGTGCCCGCGCACCACCTCGACGACCTGCTCACCGAGGGCGCCGGCTTCGCCGGGTTCGCCGCCGGCGACATCGGCCAGGGTCCCGACGACCCCGACATGATCGCCATGCCCGACCCGCGCAGCCTGACGATCCTGCCGTGGCGCAAGGACGTTGCGCGCTTCGCCTGCGACGTCACCGTCGAGGGCCAGGCGTGGCCATACTGCCCGCGGACGATCCTGCGCTCGGCGCTCGATCGCGCGGCGGCGCTCGGCTACGAACTGAAGATCGGCGCCGAGCTCGAGTACTTCCTGCTGCGTCGCAGCGCCGACGGCAAGCTCGAGCTCGCCGACCCGCTCGACACGCTCGAGCAGCCCTGTTACGACATGCGCGCGCTGACGCGCAACCTCGACTTCGTCACCGAGGTCTCCAAAGCGGTCACCGGGCTCGGCTGGGACAACTACGCCACCGACCACGAGGACGCCAACGGGCAGTTCGAGCAGAACTTCGCGTTCGCCGACGCGCTCACGACCTGCGACCGCGCCGTGTTCTTCCGCTACATGGTCGAGTCGCTGGCCCAGGAGCGCGGCCTGATCGCGACGTTCATGCCCAAGCCGTTCGCGCATCTGACCGGCAACGGCTGCCACTTCCACGTCAGCCTGTGGAGCGACGGGGAGAACCTGTTCGAGCGCGACCCCGCGGAGGATCCGCGCGGGCTGGGGCTCTCAGAGCTCGCCTACAACTTCCTCGGCGGGCTGAAGGCGCACGCGAAGGCCTACATCGCGGTCACCGCGCCGACCGTCAACTCCTACAAGCGGCTATCCGTCGGCGCCCCCGAAAGCGGCGCCACGTGGGCGCCCGCGTACGTCAGCTACGGCTACAACAACCGCACGCAGATGCTGCGCATCCCCGCGCCCGGGCGAATCGAGGACCGCACCGTCGACGGCTCCTGCAACCCCTATCTCGCCGCCACCGCGATGATCGGCCGCGGGCCTGGACGGGATCGAGCGCGGCCTCGACCCCGGCGAGCCCAACTCCGCCAACCTTTACACGCTCAGCGACGAGGAGCGCGCAGCCGCCGGGCATCGAGCTGCTGCCCGCCAACCTGCTCGACGCCACCCGCGAGCTCGAGCGCTGCGAGGCGCTGCGCGCCGCGCTCGGCAAGACGGCCGACGGCGACTACCTCGACTACTTCGTCAAGATCAAGCGCCGCGAAGTCCAGGCCGCCCACGAGCAGATCACGCCGTGGGAGCTCGAGCGCTACCTGCAGCTGTTCTAAGCACGCAGCAGTTCCAGGCGCTGCGCGGCGGCGGCGAGGCTGCGCACGCTCTCCGCCTGCAGGGCGTCGAGGTGCGTGGCGAGGGCCACGAACGCCTGGGCGGTCGTCAACGCGTCGCCGACCGCGTCGTGCGGGTGGTGGGAGGGCAGGCCGAGCGCGGCGGCGAGCTCGCTCGAGCGAGGTGCGGCGCGGGCCGTGCGCCGTCGCGCTCGTGCAGCCAGATCAGCCCGAGCACGCTCGTGTCGATCATCGGCCCCCGCAGGCGCACGCCCTGCCGGCGCAGGGCCGGTCGCAGGAAGCCGCGCTCGATCGCGGCGACGTGCACGACCAGGATCCTGCCGGCCATCGCCGCGAGCAGCGGGTCGATCGCGACGTCGAGCGGGGGCGCGCCGGCGAGGTCGACCGCGCGCATCCCGTGTACGCGGATCGCCGCCTCGCTCGATCGCGCGCAGCGGACGCACGCGCCCGTGCACGGCCGCGCTCAACTGCACGCGCCCGTCCTCGATCGGGACCGCGCCGAAGGAGACGATCTCATCGCGCTTGGGATCAAGGCCGCTCAGCTCGAGGTCGACCGCGCAGTAGCTCGCCTGCGCGCCACGGCGTGCGCCCGCGCGGACGGCGGGCACGCTTGTATGCGCAGCGCCCCCGCGCCGCTCGGGCGGCGCAGGATGCCTCATCGCACCCCGAGGCTCAGCTCGGCGGCGAGGTGCGCTGCTGCACCGAGGCCACGGCGCGAAACGCCTCCTTGAGATAGCTGCGCGTCAGCGCGCTGAGATCGTCCGGGTTCAGGTAATCGTCCGGCTCGACGCCCGCGCGTAGCTGCTCGACCTGGTGCTCCATGCGCAGCTCGGTGAACAGCTCGAAGGCATCCTCGAGCGTGTGCACCTCGGCCGCCGGCAGCGTACCCGCGTCGCCGGCCGCGCGCAGGCGCTCGAGCGTCGAGGCGCTCGTCACGCCCGCCGCCATCCCCGCCCAGCGCGCGAGGTCGACGACCGGCAACAGGCCGCCGTTCTTGAGGTCGAGCCGTCCCCGGTGCTCGCCGTCGTGCTCGACCACCAGCCCGCGCAGAAAGCCCGTCGGCGGGCGGTGCGAGAGCGCGAAGCGCGCGAGCAGGCGCAGCAGCTCGGGCCGCGCCGCGCGCCGCGCGGAACGTGTCGGAGACGGGACTGCCGCTGTGGATGCCCCACACCGGGCGGCTGTCGACGAGCACCGAGACGAGGATCAGCGCCTGCTCGCGCGTCGGGTGCTCCATCCAGTCGCGCGCGAGCTTCCGCCAGGACTCGATCGAGCGCACGAACAGGATGTCCGATGCGGTGGCGCCGTGGCTGTCGACGCGGATCCCGCACCGCTCGAGGCCCGCGGCCACCGCGCCGGCGAGCGTGTGCAGGTACGGCCGCACGACGTGCTCGTCGACCTCCCCGTACCAGACGATCGCACTGTCGACGTCCGATGCCGGCGTCGCCTCGCGGCGCGACTGGCTGCCGAGCGCGAGCCACGAGAACTCCGCCGGCGGCGTGGCCGGGTGGGGCCAGTCGCGAGCGCGAGCTCGATCAGCCGGCGCGTGAGCGCGTCGAGCACCACCGAGTAGATCGCGCTGACGCTCGAGGCGGCCGACGCGCGCGTCGTGCAACGCGATCACCGCCGGGCGCAGCCCCTGCGCCGCGTCGCCGAGCTCGGCGACGCTCTGCGCGCGCGCGATCGCGCGGCGCAGATAGAACGAGGACAGCGTCTCGACCGCGAGCAGGTCGACCGCCTCGACGACGCCCGATCACCCTGCGCCCGGCGGCGAGCACCGGGAAGTGGCGCACGCCGCGGTCGAGCATCTCCAGCAGCACGTCGCCGCCGAGCCTGTCCGGCTCGACGGTGTAGGCGGGGGCGCTCATCACCGTCGAGACGGGATCCTCGTAGGAGACGCCCGTCGGCGACCACGCGCGAGCGCAGGTCGCGGTCGGTGAGGATCCCGAGCGAGTCGCCGAGCTCGATCACGATCGACGTCGACGCGAGCGCCCGCCATCTGCGCCGCGGCCTCGCGGATCGTCGTCTCGGGCGAGCACAGCAGCGGCGGGTCGCGGATCAGCGCCGCGACCGGCTGGTTGGCGGGATCCGGCGCCGGCGTCGCGCGGGGCGAGCGCCGCGGCGGCAGGCCCGTCGCACCTCCAGCAGCGAGCGTGCGACGAAGCCGACGCTCTCCGGCCGCGCCAGCACGCCGCGCGCGACCTCCTCGGGGATGCGGTAGCAGAGCGTGTCCTCCTGCGCGCGCGCGGCGAACCCGGGCGGCAGCCCCGAGAGCATCGAGGCGTGGCCGAACAGCTCGCCCGGGCCGAGCAGGTCGAGCACGCGCTCGCCGAGCACGATCTCAACGGCGCCCGTGCGCACGACGCGCAGGTGCTCGACCGGCTGCGCGCCCTGCGCGAAGATCGTCGTGCCGGCGAGGAAGAACTCGACCTCGGCGGCGGCCGCGGCACGCTCCACGTCCGCCGTCTGCAGCGCGTCGAACGGCGGGTGCGCGCACAGGAACTCGACCACGTCGCCGAGCGGCGCCGCCGGGCTTGACATCCGCGCCTGCTCGCCTCGCTCGGTGCTCACGTCGTGATCGTACGTGGCGGCTGGCGCGACGAAGCTCCCGGGTCCGGGTAGGATTGGACACCACTTTCCCGTTCCCGACCAACGAGGTTCCAGAGCACGTGGCGATCGATCTCCAACAAGTCTCAGCCGTAGACGCCGAGCCCGGCGAGCTGCCCAAGACGATGGCCGCGTGGGTCATCCGCGAGGAGCGCTTCGGCGAACCCAAGGACGCCTTCCAGATCGAGGAGATCGAGGTGCCCGAGCCGGGCGCGTTCGAGGTGATCGTGCGCGTGATGGCCGCGGGCGTCAACTACAACAACGTGTGGGCCGCGCTCGGCAAGCCGGTGTCGGTGATGCGCTACGGCGACCACCCCGAGTTCGGCCACCACATCGGCGGCTCCGACGCCTCGGGCATCGTCTGGAAGGTCGGCGCCGGCGTCACCCGCTGGAAGCCCGGCGACGAGGTCGTCGTGCACTGCAACCAGGCCTCCTACGAGGACCCCGAGGTCCATGGCCTGGACCCGATGGCCGCGCCCTCGCAGAAGATCTGGGGCTATGAGACGACGTGGGGCTCGTTCGCCCAGTTCACGCAAGGTGCAGGCCCAGCAGCTGCTGCCCAAGCCCGCCGCGCTGACCTGGGAGGAGGCCGCCTCCTACGGCCTCGTGTACTTCACCGCCTACCGCATGCTGATCACCCGCTGCAAGCTGCAGGCCGGGCCAACGTGCTGATCTGGGGCGCCGCCGGCGGCCTCGGCGTGTTCGCCACGCAGCTCTGCGCGGCCGCCGGCGCGCACTCGCGTCGGCGTCGTCTCCTCGGCCGAGAAGGGCGAGCTGGTCAAGCGCCTCGGCGCCGTCGACTACATCGACCGCGACGAGTTCGCCGGCATGATGCGCAAGGGCGGCGAGTCACGAGGAGGAGGAGGCGGCGCGCTTCAAGGTCTCCCGCGAGTTCGCCAAGCGCGTCAAGGAGATCCTCGGCGACGCGCCCGACATCGTCTTCGAGCACGTCGGCAAAGCCACCTTCCCGACCTCCGTGTTCACGGCCAAGACGTTCGGCAAAGTCGTCATCTGCGCCGGCACCACCGGCATCGACCTCGACTTCAACGTCGCCTACCTGTGGATGCGCCAGAAGGAGATCCTCGGCTCGCACTTCGCCAACGCGTACGAGTGCACGAAGGCCAACGAGCTGATCGAGAGCGGCCAGATCCGCCCGGTGCTGTGGCGCACGCTCGGCTTCGACGGCGTCGCCGAAGCGCATCAGCTGATGCTCGAAAACAAGCATCTCGGCAAGATCTCGATCCTCGTCGGCGCCGACTCCGAGGGCCAGGGCAAGACCGCCGACGGACCCGGGCGCGATCCACGCGGAGGTGGGCGCCTGATGGCCGGCACGGTGATCGTCCCCTGGTACGCCACCGGCTTCCGCGGCGACGACTTCGAGCAGGCGCTGAACGAGGTCGCCGCCGCCGCGCTGCGCTACGGCGCGAGCTCCTACGCGGTCTACCGCTCGCGCGACGACCGCTACCGCTTCCAGCAGCTCGCCGCCTTCGAGGAGTACCTCGACTGGGAACGCTACTGGGAAGGGCCGGAGATGACCTACTTCCGCGCGATCCACTCGAGCTGGTACCAGGTGCCGCGTGCTCTACGGCTGGTGGGACCGCACGCGCGCACGGCGCGGTCTAGCCGAGCCGGTTGTGAGCTGCGCAACGGCCGCGGCAACGGGCGTCGGCAACGGCGACAGCGCCTGAGCACGGCGTGCGACGAGCGCCGGCAGCCGTCGACGCGCCGTCTCAGCCCTGCTCCAGCGGCGCCATCGTCAGCCCCGCGCCCTTGAGCTGCTCCCAGTAGTGCTCGGCGGGCTCCTGGTGGCCGCTGTAGACGACCGCGCGGCCGGAGGCGTGGATCACGTTGGCGATCTCCATGCCGCGCTTGAGCGTGACCCCGGGATGAAGCGGGCCAGCGTGCGCGCGACGTGGTCGAAGGTGTTGTGGTCGTCGTTGCGGACGATCACCCGCCAGGCGCCCCCGAGGCCGCTCCCGGCCCGCCCGTTCGTGGCTTCTCGAGCGTTTGGTCCATGGCCGTCAGGATAAAGCCCGCGGCGCGACCGTACAATTGCTGCATGAGCGGCGAGCACTCCGCGCGGCTGCCCGAGCGTGACCGGCCCTGGATGATGCGCACGTACGCGGGTCACTCGACGGCGAAGGCCTCCAACGAGCTCTACCGGCGCAACCTCGAAAAGGGCCAGACGGGCCTGTCGGTGGCGTTCGACCTGCCCACGCAGACGGGCTATGACCCCGACGACGAGCTCGCGCGCGGCGAGGTCGGCAAGGTCGGCGTCCCGATCTCCCACCGCGGCGACATGGCCGCGCTGATGGACGGCATCCCGCTCGGCGAGATGAACACGTCGATGACGATCAACGCGACCGCCGCGTGGCTGCTGGCGCTCTACATCGTCGCCGCCGAGGAGCAGGGCGTCGGCCCAGGAGCAGCTCCAGGGCACGACCCAGAACGACATCATCAAGGAGTTCCTCGCGCGCGGCACCTACGCGTTCCCGCCGGCGCCGTCGATGCGCCTGATCGCGGACATGATCGCCTACACGGTCGAGCACGTCCCCAAGTGGAACCCGATCAACATCTGCTCGTATCACCTGCAGGAGGCGGGCGCGACGCCCGTGCAGGAGATCGCCTACGCGATGAGCAACGCGATCGCCGTGCTCGACGCGGCGCGCGAGCGCGTCGAGCGAGCTCCGGGCGAGCACAGCGCAGAGCGATGGAACAGGTCTTCGGGCGCATCTCCTTCTTCGTCAACGCCGGCGTGCGCTTCGTCGAGGAGCACGCGAAGCTGCGCGCGATGTCGATCCTGTGGGAGGAGCTCGGGCGCGAGCGCTACGGCGTGCAGCGACGAGCGCCACCTGCGCTTCCGCTACGGCGTGCAGGTCAACTCGCTCGGCCTGACCGAGGCCCAGCCGGAGAACAACGTGCAGCGCATCGTGCTCGAGGCGCTGGCGGTGACGCTCGGACGCGACGCGCGCGCCCGCGCGATCCAGCTGCCCGCGTGGAACGAGGCGCTCGGGCTGCCCCGCCCGTGGGACCAGCAGTGGTCGCTGCGCATCCAGCAGGTGCTCGCCTACGAGACCGACATCCTCGAGTACCCCGACATCTTCGAGGGCTCGAAGGTGATGGACGCGCTCGTCGCCGAGCTGCTCGAGGGCGCGCGCGCGGAGATGGCGGTCGTGGCCGAGCACGGCGGCGCGGTCGAGGCGGTCCCCTACATGAAGGCGGCGCTCGTCGACAGCCACCGCGAGCGTCTGCGCCGGATCGAGGCGGGCGAGCAGGTCGTCGTCGGGCAGAACCGCTTCACCGAGACCGAGGTCTCGCCGCTCACCGCCGACGCCGAGGGCGGCATCCTGGTGGTCGACCCGGCGCTCGAAGCCGAGCAGATCGAGGCGCTGCGCCGCTGGCGCTCCGAGCGCGACCAGGCGGCGGTCGACGACGGCGCTCGCGCGCGCTCGCGGCGGTCGCCCGCGACGACGAGCATCGGCGAGAACCTGATGGTCGCCGACGATCGCCGCCGCGCGCGCCGGCGCCACGACCGGCGAGTGGGCGGGCACGCTGCGCGAGGTGTTCGGCAGCTACCGCGCCCCCACCGGCGTCGGCGAGGCCGCCGCGATGCTCGGCCGACGGCGAGCTCGAGCGAGCTGCGCGACGAGGTCTCGCGCCTGCAGGAGCAGCTCGGGCGCAGGCCGAAGATCCTCGTCGGCAAGCCGGGCCTCGACGGCCACTCCAACGGCGCCGAGCAGATCGCCGTGCGCGCGCGCGACGCGGGCATGGACGTCGTCTATGAAGGCATCCGCCTGACGCCCGGCGCAGATCGCCGCCTCGGCGCTGCAGGAGGGCGTGCACGTGATCGGCCTGTCGATCCTGTCGGGCTCGCACCGCGAGCTGATCCCGGCGGTGATCGACGCGCTGCACGACGCCGGCGTGAGCGCGCCGGTGGTCGTCGGCGGGATCATCCCCGAGCAGGACGTGGCGGCGCTGCGCGAGGCGGGCGTCGCCGCCGTGTACACGCCGAAGGACTTCGACATCACCCGCATCATGCGCGACATCGTGGCGCTCGTGGGGGAACGGTGCCGAGCGAGCGACGCGTCGCCGCGAGCGGCGTCTCCGCCAACGGCTCCGCGTGAGCGACGGCAAGTGAGCGCAGACGGAGCCGGCCTCGGGCGCGCGCCTGCGGGCGCGCGACCTGAGCGCGGCGCCGGCGGCGCTGAACCTGCTCGAGAGCACCGCCCCGGCCGATCGCGAGCAGGCGGCGCGCGCTGCTGCGCGAGGTCTCCCCCGCGGCCCTCGGCGGCGAGGCTCCGGGGCACGTGATCGGCGTGACGGGACCGCCGGGCGCGGGCAAGTCGACGCTGCTCTCGGCGCTGCTGCACGCCTGGCGCGGACCAGCGGCGCGCACGGTGGCGATGCTCGCGGTCGACCCCAGCTCGCGGCGCTCGGGCGGCTCGCTGCTGGGCGACCGCGCGCGCATCGAGTTCGACCCCGCCGACCGCGGCGTGCTTATCCGCTCGACCGCCGCCGGCGAGCGGCTGGGCGGCCTCGCGCAGGGCGACCCGCAGCGGCGGCGCAGGCGCTGGCGGCGGCATTCGACGTCGTCGTGATCGAGACCGTCGGCGTCGGGCCAGGCCGAGACCGACGTCGCCGACGTCGCCGACACGGTCGCGGTCGTCGTGCAGCCCGGCAGCGGCGACGTGCTGCAGTTCCTGAAGTCGGGGATCATGGAGATCCCGGACGTGCTGGTCGTCACCAAGGCCGACCTCGGCCAGATCGGCCATGCGCGCACGGCGCGACGCTCAGCGCCGCGCTGCGCTCGCTCGGCAAGCGCTCGCACGCGCGTGCGTCGCCGTCTCTTCGCTGCCGCCGCCCAAACGGCATCGACGAGCTGGTGCGAGGCTTTGCTCGAGCACTGCGCTCGAGTTGAACCGCGACGATCGGCGCGAGCTCACCGAGCGGCGCCTACAGGCGCGCCGCGCCGCCGCGCTGACGGACTTCGCGGTCGAGCACGGCGAGCGGGGATTGCGAGCCCTCGGCGGCCGGCGCGCGACCGGGCGCTGCTGGGCGAACAGGATCCGGGCATGGACGTGCCGGCGCTCGTGGCCGCGCTCGAGACGGGACTGTCAGGCTGCAGCCAATGAGGCCCAACCTGCTGATGATGTTCGGCGCGTTCGTGCTCGCCAGCGCGCTCGCGGGCGCGCTCGGCGCGGTCAACCTCGGCACGGCGCTCGCGTTCGGGCAGATCGCGTTCGCGGCGACCACCGTGTACGTGATGCTCAGGCGCTGAGTCGCATATGCTCCAAGCCGTGGGGACGGGCTGCTTCATATCGACAGGGCGCTCGCTCGAGCAGGCGATCGAGCGGGTCAAGCTCGCCGAGTCGCTCGGCTACGAGTCGGTGTACATGACCCATATCGCCGGGCGCGAGTCGCTGACGGTGCTGACGGCCTACGCGCTCGCGACCAGCCGCATCCGCGTCGGCACGCGGCGTCGTGCCGATCTACACGCGCACGCCCGCGACGATGGCACAGACGGCCGCCACGATCGACGAGCTCTCAGGCGGGCGCTTCACGCTCGGGCTGGGCGTCTCGCACCGCCCGGTCGTCGAGGGCTGGCACGGGCAGACGATCGACCGCCCGGTCGCCGAGATGCGCGAGTACGCGTCGATCGTGCGCGCGATCCTGCGCGGCGAGGACCCTCCGCCGGGAGAGAAGTGGCAGACGAGCTTTCATCTCCTCGGCCTCGACCCGCGCCCGCAGCTGCCGATCTACGTCGCCGCCCTCTCCCCCGCGATGCTGCGCCTGGCCGGCGAGATCGCCGACGGGGTGATCCTGTGGCTGTGCAATCCGCGCTACATACGCGACGTCGTGATCCCGGAGGTGCGCGCCGGGCGCGAGCGCGCCGGGCTGACGCTCGAGGGCTTCGACGTCGTGGCGGCGGTGCCGGCGGCGCTGACGGACGACCGCGACGGCGCCTACGGCGCGATGCGCAAAGACCTGATCCCCTACTTCGGCCTGCCGTTCTACCGGGCGATGATCGAGCGCACCGGCTTCGGCGCCGACATCGAGGCGTATGACCGCGCCGCGGGTGCGGGCGACCTCGAGGCGATGCAGAGCGCCATCTCCGAGGCGTTCCTCGACGAGCTCACGGCGGTCGGCGAGGAGCCGGCGCTAACCGCCGGCATCGAGCGCTACCGCGACGCGGGCGCGGGCTCGCCCTGCATCGGCCCGATCGCTGGCACGGACTTCGAGGCGACGCTGCGCGCGGGGCTCGCCGCGTAGCGACGCTGCTCGCGGTCACGCACGCGGCTGACGACCGTCCGCGGCCGGCGACTGCGCGCGAACCGGCGTGTAACGCCAGCGGCTCGCGCGAGACTGTAGGACAGGTACGATGCTCGTCCTCGTGACCTTCGCAGTCCTCGCCGGTGCGGGCACGGCGCTATCGCCGTGCGCGCTGCCGGTGCTGCCGGCGCTGCTGTCCGCGGGCGGCGTCGGCGGCCGGCGCCGGCCGCTGGGCATCGTGCTCGGCCTGTCGATCACTTTCACGGTGACGATCGTCGGGCTCGCGAACGTGGTCGACGGCGTGGGCCTCGGCGACGATCCGCTGCGCGACGTGGCGATCGTCGTGCTGTTGCTGTTCGGCGTGGCGCTGCTGATGCCCGACGTGGCCGCGCGCCTGGAGGCGCCGCTGTCGCGGCTGGCGCGCTTCGGGCCGCGCAGCACCGGCGACGGCTTCCTCTCGGGCCTGCTCGTCGGCGGTGCGCTCGGCTTCGTCTACACGCCATGCGCGAGCCCGATCCTCGCGGCGGTGATCTCAGTCAGCGCCGCCTCGGGCAAAACGATCGTGATCGCCCTCGCCTACGCGGCCGGCTCGGCGATCGTGCTGCTCGCGCTCGCGCTCGGCGGCAGGCGCGTGTTCGACGCGCATCCGCAAGGCCGGTCGCGGGCCGGCGCTGCAGCGCGCGCTCGGCACGATCATGATCCTCACGGCGGTCGCGATCGTCGACCAACCTCGATGTCAACTTCGACCAGTTCGTCGCCGAAAAGATCCCCAACGTCAACCTCACCGCGTCGCTGGAGTGCTCGAAAACGGTGACCGGCCGGCTCCACGAAATCACCGGCCACAGGGCGAAGTTCGTCGCCGCGAACGGCTCCTCCGACTGCGAAGGCTCGGGCACGAGCACGGTCCACGCCGCGCGCCCGCGACGCCAGCCAGGCGACGCTGCTCGCCGCGGCGCACGCCCTGCCCGACCTCGGCACCGCGCCTGAATTCACGGAAACCGAGGACTGGTTCAACACGCCGGGCGACCGGCCGCTGACGCTGCCCGCGCTGCGCGGACGCGTGGTGCTGTCGACTTCTGGACGTACACGTGCATCAACTGCATCCGCACGCTGCCCTACCTGAAGGCGTGGAACGCCGCCTACGCCAAGGACGGCCTGACGATCGTCGGCGTGGAGACGCCGGAGTTCGCGTTCGAGAAGGACGCGAGCAACGTCTCGGACGCGATCGGCCAGTTCGGGCTGCGCTACCCGGTGGTCCAGGACAACAACATGGGCACATGGAACGCGTACGGCAACGAGTACTGGCCCGCCGACTACCTGATCGACGGCAAGGGCCAGGTCCGCTACGCGACGTTCGGCGAGGGCGACTACGACAAGACCGAAACGGCGATCAGGGCACTGCTCGCCGAAACGGGCCACCAGGTCGGCGGCAAGAGCCATCCGACCGACGTCATCCTGCCCTCCGAAGAGGCCACGCCGGAGACCTACACGGGCACCGCGCGCGCGCAGGGCTGGATCAACGGCCCGAAGACCGGCACGCACGACTACGGCCCACCGCCCACGAGCGCGCTGGCGCTCAACGACGGCGCATTCAGCGGCACGTGGGACATCGATGCCCAGCCCGCCGAAGCCGTCTCGGAAGCGGGCATCGCGCTGCACTTCGAGGCCAAGAACGTGTACCTGGTCCTGAGCTCCCAGGACGAACGCCCGATGCAGGTGCAGGTGATGCTCGACGGGCGTCCGATCTCCGCCGCGGACTCCGGCGCGGACGTGCACGACGGCGTCGTGACCGTCCGCCGTCAGCGGCTGTACTGGCTCGTCGCGCTCCCCGGCGACCAGAGCCACGAACTGGAGCTGCGCTTCGCCGACGGCGTCGTTGCCTACGACTTCACGTTCGGTTAGGCGCCGGCTTCTCCCGGGTCGAGCCGCCTGAACCAGATGACGCCAGCCGACCAGCGGCCGGTCGGCGTCACCCAGCTTGCGGGCCTCAGAATTCGTTCAGCTGCTTACGGTCGGGTTTGCCGTCGCCGTTCAGGTCAGACAGCTTGTAGTCGACCTGGCCGTGCTTGTCGAAGTGGACGGTCATGGTCAGGCGCTGCATGAGCACCGGGTGACCGGATTCGCGGCAGTAGGTTTCGATCACGATCGGCTTCGAGTGGTTGGCGCGGCCCTTGGGCAAGAACGAGGCGATCGGCGTTGTCGTCGTGATCGTCTTGTGGCCGTGCTTGTGCTTCTTCGTGTTCAGCGCAAGCCACGTGAGCGTGAAGCGGTCGATCGTCGCCTGGTTGCACGGTCCTGGGCAGTGGATCGTGACCACCGCCGTCGGCTTCTTGCCTTTTTCTGGGTTGATGAACTGCGCCCCCTTCGGCGCGCGGATCACCACTTCGGATTCACAGTCGCTGCCCGATCCGCTCGTGCAGATCAGCTCCACGTTCAGGTGCATGCCCAGGCGCGTGCTGCCGTTGCCGAACACCGAGAACTTGTTGAGATACGTTTTGACCAGGGAGCATTTGCACGGCGGTGGTGGTGGCGGCGGAGTGACCACGGTCAGGACCTCCGCGCCGCACGCGCTGTCGGCCGGGGCGACCGAGCCGCTGCCCGAGTAGACGGCCTGGAAGTAGTAGGTGCCGTCGGGCAGCGTGACCGCCGAGGATGGACCGTAGGCGCCGCTGGTCGAGGCGGAGCTGCCGAGCTTGGCTCCGGGCACCTGTTCGGTGCAGCCGGAGTCCTTGTAGACGTAGTAGGTCACGCGGCCCCCCTGGGCAGCCCCGCCAACTGTCGCCGACGCGGTGTCGGTGACGGAGGTCCCTTCATCCACGGTGATGCTGGCGCCGCTCGCGGAGCCGCCTTTCAACGTTGTCAAGACGGTGGCTCCAGCGCGCACGGGCGGTGTGCCGAAGGTCATGGTCTCATCGCCGCACGGCCCAATCACTTCTTCGTTGCCGGCGTTGTCGCCTTGATATTCGGCGACCCAGTAGTAGACGGCGTTGGTCGCGAGTTCTTTTCCGACCGCAGATGATTTCGGTAGTTCGCCCGTGTTTACGATCGTCTTTTCACCGCCGGCCGGTTCTTTTGTGCTTTTGACCGGTTGACCTTTGGCGTTTATCTCTTTCGTGCAGGCCGCATCCGAGTAAAGCCGATAGGTCACCTTCTTGCCCATTTCCGCCTCGTCAGCGTCGGCGCCGATCAACGTCGCGGTGTCGGTGACGTTTTCTGGTGTTTCCGCTTTGATGTGAGGACCGGTTTCCGACCCCGCGCCGGCGAGGCTGGTTTCGATCAGGTCACTGCCGCCAGCGTAGGCGGTCGCGCTGAGCTCTGCCTCGAGCGTGAAGTACGTGTACTGCCCGGGCTGCAGCGGTTCGGGGAACGTCACCGTGCCGGCGTCTGAACTTTCCGGGGTGAGCTCTGCGTCGGGGCCCCAGTAGCCCCAGCCGTTGGAGAGACCGCTGCCGAGGAGTTCTTCAGTCGCCGAAGGAGCAAACGGGCATTCGCTGGGGATTGGCGGACCGTGTTCGCCGCAGAGCCCGTCGCCGTCGAAGCCGAAGCTGTCGTCATCGGAGCCGGGCACGCCGAGTTTGAGCGAGCTGATGGGCGAGCTCGATTCGTTCTGCACGCCGACCACGACGTCGTCGGCGTCGTCGTAGAAGCCAATTTCGGGATCGCGCAGGACCACGCCTCTAGGATGCGCGTTCGTGATCACGATCAGGTCCGCGCAGCTCGCGTCGAACTCCACGGCGGGGCACTGCGTGAAGGGCGGAGTGGTCGGCAGTAGACCCGACTGCGCGCTTCCATACGCCGCCTCGGCCGAGCTCACCCACATACAGGATGCGCCCAGTGCTGTGATCACAATACCGAGCTGTCGGATGCGCTTCATCATGCCCCCCTGCGGTCTCGTTCGTTTTCGGGATGAGAATCGGCCCACTGCCGCTTCCGCGCCCGAGACTATACGGCGGCTAGGCGGAGGACGTCGCGCTGGCGCCGGGACCGAACCGGGGTGCGGGCCCCGCGCGGTTCGGTAGTGTCCGGCGCCAATCCTGTACCAGCCGCACTCGCGGATGTTGCCGGCGTCAACCCGAGCAGAGGGGACCACATGGTTGCGACGAGACCCAGCACACCGAGTTCAGCTGCGACGCCACGACGCGGACGGTGGGCGCTGAGCTTGCTGCTGGCGCTCACGGCATGCGCCCTGGGCGGGATCGCCGTGCTGCCGGCTGCGACGTTGGCCGTCGCCCCGCCGATCGCCCTCGATGCGCCGGACAATGGATACTCGCCGCAAATCGCGTACGACCCGTCGACGCAAACGACGTACGTGGCCTGGTCGAATCCTGCAGGCACGGGCATCGACCTATGCATCGTGCCGGCTGGCGCCTCCGCCTGCTCGGGTGGCGGGCCAGTGTTGCTCACCGACTCGCACTTCACCGGCGCCGCCACCCCCGTTATCGGCGGGCTCCTCGTCCTTCCGGGCGGCGAGGCAGTCGTGATCGGCGCCACAGCGCAGGGGGGCGTGGGCAGCCTCGCCTGGGCGTCGCCGGCCGGCGGCGCTGCATTCCTGTCGGGCAACAACGGCTTGGAGAACGGTGGCGAGCCGATCAGCCCCGTCTCGCTCTACTACACGACGAACAACGCAGTTGCCATCAACAGCACCGACGTAGGCATCTTCGACAGCTACGACCACTTCTACAGCTACTTCAGCGACTCGCCCTTCGCTGGTCCGGAGACCCCGTCGAGCCTGCCGTCCAACACCGGCAACGCCAACAACGGTGGCCAGTTCGATGATCAGGGCGACACGGAGGGGCCGGTGGTCGCCGCCGAGCCGGCCCCCGCGCCCGCGCCCGCCGGCACCTATATCGTCGTCGGCGCCGGAGCCAACGTCAGTTCCAACGAGACGACGCCACCGGGTTGCATCAACGACGCGGCGACCGGGTACGGTGTCGACGTCGGCACCAGCGGACATTCGGGCACGCTCAACAGTCAAGGTCTGCAACCAAAAGGCTTCGGGCTGCTCGCCTGCTCCGCCGAGGATCCGACGCTCGCGAGCGGCGGCACGGACGGAATCGGAGTGCTCGAGGAGGAAGGGTCTGCGATCTCCGGAGCCGGCTCGGATTGGCAGATGGACTATCGCCCGTTCATCGCGACAGCCACAGGAGGCTCGTTCGGTGCTCCTGTCGAGTTGTCCGACATAACCAACGAAGTTCTGGATGGCGTCGACGCGGTCGACGTGTCCGACGACAGCGGCACCGGTGTGTACGCCTTCTGGGAAGACGGCAAAGGAGTGCTCGATTACAGCCCAAATGGCGGAGCCAGCTGGGGCGGACCGGTCGTCTCTCCGATCCCCTACACAGCTCACGGCGTGATCGCCGGAATCGGCAACGGCACCGCGGAGATCGCCTACGACGAAAATCCCGGCACCGGAACGCAGGTGTTCCTTCAGATCGTCAACTACCAGGAACTCGCGACGCCGGTACCGGCGGCTGACACGCTCACCACTACCCAGACCTCCGGCTCATCGACCGGCCCCTCGATCACACTCCCCGCTGGCACCGTCGGCGAGACCGACCGCGCGACGCTCGCCGGGACAAACGCCGCTAGCGCCACGGGGACCGTCACCTACGGCCTCTTCTCGTCCTCGTCCTGCGCCGCAGCCACCAAAGTGTTCGCCGGCGGCACGAGCGCCGTCAGCGCCGGCGTGGCGGCACCCTCGGCGCCGGTCACCACGGCGCTCGCTCAGGGCACCTACTACTGGGAGGCGGCCTACAGCGGCGACGCCCACAACGACGCCAGCGCGAGCGCCTGCGGCTCTGAGGTGCTGACCGTCACCCCCGCCACCACGATCGGCGGAGGCGGGTCGAGCACCGGCACGAGCATCACGATCACCATCACCTGCGAGGTGGTGCCGTGCACGGTCACGGTCACGATCACGATCACCGAATCGGGCAAAGCGGCCGCCGCGCGCAAGAAGCACCACACGAAGACGATCACGCTGGCAACCGGCAAATTCACGATCACGAGCAAGGGCACGCACAAGCTGACCGTCCACCTCACGAAGGCCGGCAAGCACTACCTCTCCGCCCATCATGGGCGCGGGAGCGCGAAGCTGCTGCTCTCCGACAGGACCAACGGCGCGACGTTCCTGACGACGCGTACGCTCGAGATAACCCCCGCGAAGCACAAGCACAAGAAGTGACCCGAAGCCGCGACCGTGGGGCGCACCCCGGGGATCGCGAAGCGACGCGCTTACAATGGAGCCATGGAGGGCTCAATGGCAGAGACGAGCGCACGCAGCTGGCTGCGTTGCTATCGCTGCTGGTCCCAGGATCTGGAGGTCCAGGTCCACTACGAGGGGATCCACAAGATCGACCCGGATACGGGCGAGCGGGCGGAAGTCGTCGACGAGCTCCAGGAGGCGGTCGTGCAGTGCCTGGACTGCATGCACGACCAGCCGCACCTCGGCTTCAACAACGGCCGCGTGGAGCCGATCGAGGACCGTTGGGAACGGATGATCGCGGGCACGCCGTGGGTCGCCTCGTGCACCGTGACGGTCGACTCCGAAGACGTCGAGAGCTGCTCGGGGCCCGAGGCCGGTGACGCGCTCTCCTACGCCGCGTTCGGCGAGCACGGCGTGCGCGAGTTCTTCACCCACGTGCGCTTCCACAAGCACGAAGACGACGCGCGCATCATCGTGCACCTGCTGGTGGAGCTGTACGCGCGCTCGCTCGAGGAGGCCACCGACGTGCTCGAGTCCTCAGCACGCGGCGCGCTGACGATCACCTCGCTCGCCGAGGAGTCACGCCCGCCGGCTGCCGGCGGCGAGAACCACGGCCACGACTAATTGCGCGCAGCAGTCGTCCGATCGTTCGAGGCGCCGCCGCGCTACGAAGACTTTCAGGCGCCGGAGCCGAGCGGCGAGCATGAGCTCGCCGTCGATGTCCTCGCCTCGGGTCTTCACCCGCGGGTGCGCTCGGGCGCATCGGGCAGGCACTACACCAGCACCGACGCGCTACCGCTGATACCGGGCATCGACGGTGTCGGGCGCTCCGCCGACGGTCGGCTCCTGTACTTCGTCGCGTTCGACAGCGCGTTCGGGACGATGGCCGAGCGGACGGTGATCGACCGGCGGCGAGCCGTCGCGCTACCCGATGACGCAGACATACACGCAATCGCGGCCGCGATGAACCCGGGCATGTCCTCATGGATGGCGCTTCGCAAGCGGATCTCCTTCGAGGCGGGGCAGAAGGTGCTCGTGCTCGGCGCAACCGGAAGCGCGGGCCAGATGGCGGTGCAGATTGCGAAGTTCCTCGGGGCCAGCTACGTCGCGGCAGCTGGCCGCGACGCCGAGCGCCTTGCCCAGCTGACGAGCCTCGGGGCCGATGAGACGGTGTCGCTGACGGGTGAGCCCGAGGAGATCGCGCGGGCACTCGCAGCGGCTGGCGCCGACGTCGACGTCGTGATCGACTACCTCTGGGGCTCGGTGAGCGAGCAGGCTATCCCCGCGCTCGTCGAGCACCGCACCGAGCGCAGCAAGCCACTGTGGTGGATCGAGATCGGGTCGATGGCCGGCACGACGATCACGCTGCCCTCCGCTGCCCTTCGCGCGGCCAACCTGCAACTCCTCGGCAGCGGCCAGGGCTCGCTCACGACGGCCGCGATCGTCGCTGAGCTGCCCGAGCTCGCCGATCAAATCACCTCGGGCACCTTCCTCGTCGATCCGCTCCCGACCCCCCTCAGCGACGTCGAGTCCGCCTGGCACGCCGCGACCGCGCCCGGACAACGCATCGTCTTCACGACCTGAGGCGGTCTCAGGCGAGCCGCTGCTCGAGCGCCTTCAGCTGCGCGTGCAGCTCAGCGGGGAGGTTGTCGAACTTGGCGAAGTGCTCGTGGAACTGCGGGAGCTGGGCCTTCCACTCCGCGATGTCCACGCGCAACAGCTCGGCCATCGCCTCATCGGAGACGTCGACGCCGCGGGTGTCGATGCCCTCGGGGCCGACCGGCGGGATGAACCCGATCGGGGTCTGCTGTGCGGCTCCGTGCCCGGCGCAGCGCGCGAACACCCACGAGAGCACGCGCGAGTTCTCGCCGTAGCCGGGCCACAGAAAGCGCCCGTCGGGGTCCTTGCGAAACCAGTTGACATAGAAGATCTTCGGCAGCTGCGCGCCCGAGGTGCGCCCGAGCTTCAGCCAGTGGGCAAAGTAGTCGGCCATGTTGTAGCCGCAGAAGGGCAGCATCGCGAACGGGTCGAAGCGCAGCTCGCCGACGGTACCGGCCGCCGCGGCCGTCTTCTCTGAGCTCATCACCGAGCCGAGGAACACGCCGTGCTCCCAGTCGAGCGCCTCGGTCACCAGCGGCACGACCGTCGAGCGGCGTCCGCCGAACAGCATCGCGTCGATCGGCACGCCCGCCGGGTCCTCCCACTCCGGCGCGATCGCCGGATCCTGGTCCGCCGGCGTCGTGAAGCGCGCGTTCGGATGCGCCGACGCGGTGTCGGCGTCGGGCGTCCAGTCGTTGCCGTGCCAGTCGATCAGGTGCGCGGGCGGCTCCTTGGTCAGGCCCTCCCACCAGATGTCGCCGTCGTCGGTCTTGGCGCAGTTGGTGAAGATCGAGTTGCGCTCGATCGTGCGGATCGCGTTGGGGTTCGTGTTCTCGCCCGTCCCCGGCGCGACGCCGAAGAACCCAGCCTCGGGGTTGATCGCGTACAGCCGCCCGTCCTCACCGAGCTTCATCCAGGCGATGTCATCGCCGATCGTCTCGACCGTCCAGCCCTCGAGCGTCGGGATCAGCATCGCCAGGTTGGTCTTGCCGCAAGCGCTGGGGAAGGCGCCGGTGATGTACTTGACCTCACCCTCGGGCGAGGTCAGCTTGAGGATCAGCATGTGCTCGGCCATCCAGCCCTCGTCGCGCGCCATCACCGAGGCGATGCGCAGCGCGAAGCACTTCTTGCCGAGCAGCGCGTTGCCGCCGTAGCCGGAGCCGTAGGACCAGATTTCGCGCGTCTCGGGAAAGTGCACGATGAACTTGTTCTCGGCGTTGCACGGCCACGGCACGTCCTCGACGCCTTCGGCGAGCGGCATGCCCACCGAGTGCAGGCACGGCACGAAGTCGCCGCCACCCAGCGCGTCCAGGGCGCCCTGGCCCATGCGCGTCATGATCCGCATGCTCACGGCCACGTACGTGGAGTCGGTGAGCTGCACGCCGACGTGGCTCTTGTCAGAGCCCAGCGGCCCCATCGAGAACGGCACCACGTACATCGTGCGCCCGCGCATCGAGCCGGCGAACAGCTCTGTCAGGCCTTCGCGCATCTCGCCCGGCTCGC
Source organism: uncultured Solirubrobacteraceae bacterium (assembly GCA_963826985.1). Classification (GTDB taxonomy): domain Bacteria; phylum Actinomycetota; class Thermoleophilia; order Solirubrobacterales; family Solirubrobacteraceae; genus Palsa-744. The sequence goes on along the minus strand of CAWGYW010000002.1, from coordinate 37,204 downwards.
GCCAGTTGTTCGTGGGACCGGCGTCGGCCTCGGTAGCCGAGCAGATGAACGTGCGGTCCTCGACGCGCGCGACGTCGTCGGGGTCCGACAGCGCCAGATAGGAGTTCGGCCGCTTGGCGTCGGAGAGCCGCTCGAAGGTACCCGCGTCGACGAGGTCCTGGCAGAGGCGGTCGTACTCCTCCGCCGACCCGTCGCACCAGTAGATCTGCTCCGGTTCTGTCAGCGTCGCGACCTCCTCGACCCAGGCCAGCAGACGCTCGTTCTTCGTGGGGGCGGGAACGGTGGTGTTCATGGGGTCCAAGCGGCTCCTCGGTTAGCGGGGATGATCGGCGCGCTGGGCGATCTTCGATCGACGGCGCTACAGCCGAGCCGGGACTGGCTCGGGGAAACAGAAAAACGCCCTCTGCGGGCGAGGAGCAAAGGGTATCGCACGACCAGCCGCGCTGGCCAGATGGCTGGCCGGGGCGCGCGCGGGCGCCCACACGCAGCGCAGGTCGTCAGTCGACGTCGCCCGCCGCCGTCTCCGAGCTGCCCCCAGCGTTCTTGCGGGGCACGAGCACGAGGCGCTTGAACTCGGCTACGAGCACGCCGTCCTGGTTGAGCACGCGCGTGTGCACCCTGACCGTCCCGCGGTCGGGCTTTGACTGGGACTCCTTCTTCTCGAGCACCTCGGACTCGCAGAACAGCGTGTCGCCGTGGAACACCGGCGCGGGATGCTTGAGCTCTTCGGTCGCGAGGTTGGCGATCGCCTTGCCGCTCACGTCGCTGACGGACATGCCGAGCGCGAGCGAGTACACGAGCGGGCCCACGACGACGTTGCGTCCCTGCTGGGATTTGGCCGCGTAGACGTCGTTGATGTGCAGCGGATGATGGTTCATCGTGATCAGGCAGAAGAGATGGTCGTCGGCCTCGGTCACGGTCTTGGCCGGCCAGTGCTTGTAGACGGCGCCGACCTCGAACTCCTCCAGGTAGCGGCCGTACGGATGCGAACCGCTCGCCTCGCGCGCGGCCTGCTCGGTCTCGACGGGGGGGGTCTCGCTCATATGGCTCGTGGGTCTCCTGTGGAGGGGGATCGGGTCATGCGGCAGCCTGCAACTCTAGAGGGCGCCCGCGAACACCCGCCTTTAGCCACCGGCGGCGGCGGAGGGGCGAGAGCTCTCGACGGCGCCCGGACAGGCGTAGCCTGGGGCGGGCACGCAGCCTTCGCCAGGGAGCTTGCCAACGGGTGGCGCGGGGGACGGCGCGGGTGGCGCGGAGCCTGCGCCGGACCGCGTGACCGCCTGCTGGAACGAGCTCGCGAGCGGCAGCGAGCAGACGGCGTCGTAGGCCTGCGCGACCGCGCTCACGCCGGCGAAGCCGCTGAGCGGCCAACCGCGGGTGCGCAGCAAACCCAGCTGCGACGCGCTCAGACCGCCTCCGTGCAACGGCAGGTCGCAGAGGCTCGGCCTGGGTGCGCTCGCCGCGCGTGCGAATGGGTTGGCGAGCCTCGAGACGACCGGCCTGCCGAGCGCGCGCAGCGCGGTCACGTGCACGACGACGTCCACCGGGTCGAGCAGCGGCGAGGGCCGATTCACGAGCAGCACGAGCGCGCGGGGGCCTCCCGGCAGGCGCACCGCCGCGCTGACGAGATAGTCATCGCCGAACGGGCCGCGCACCGCGATCCGCAGCGAGGCGCTCGTGATGCGCGCCGCGGGGGCGGCTCCGCGGAAGGCGATCTGTGCGAGCGCGAGGTCGTCGGGCGCTGGCGACAGGGTGATCGTCCACATGCGCGTGGGCGCCTGCGGGGGATCGCGGCTCGCCGCCGCGGAAACGGTCTTCGCCCCGCCGGCACCCGCCGCGCAACCGGCGAGGAGCGCCAGCGACCCACACACGGCGACCAGTATCGGCTCGGTCAAAGGACGGCGCATCATCGATACTTTCCCTAAAGCGATCGTAGCGTCGACCCCCGAACCAACCCAGGAGAGCCCTTGCGCAACCCCCGCGACTTCTTCAAGCCTCTGGCCATCGATGCGCCCGAGCCGGTGCGCGAGATTCCCTTCAAGCCCTCGCGGATGATCCACTTCCTCGACTTCTCCAACGAGAAGATGGTCGCCAAGGTGCCGGACATCGCGCCCACGGTCGACATCCTGCTCGGCAACCTCGAGGACGCCGTGCCGGTCGACCGCAAGCTCGCCGCGCGCGCCGGGCTGATCAAGGTGGGCCGCGAAATCGACCTCGGCGACACGGCGCTGTGGACGCGCGTCAACGAGCTCGCCTCGCCGTGGGTGCTCGACGACCTGACCGAACTGGTCATGGAGATCGGCGACAAGCTGGAGGTGATCATGATTCCCAAGGTCGAGGGACCGTGGGACATCCACTACGTCGATCGCCTGCTCGCCCAGCTGGAGGCCAAGGCGGGCCTCGAGCGCCCGCTGCTGATCCACGCGATCCTCGAGACCGCCCAGGGCGTGGCCAACCTCGAGGAGATCGCGACCGCCTCGCCACGCATCCAGGGCATGAGCTTCGGGCCCGCCGACCTGGCGGCCTCGCGGCGGATGAAGACCACGCGCGTCGGCGGCGGGCACCCGGGCTACCGCACGATCGCCGATCCAGACCCGGACAACCCGGACGCGCCGCGCCCGAGCTACCAGCAGGACCCGTGGCACTACTCGATCGCCCGCATGGTCGACGCGTGTACTTCCGTCGGCGCGCTGCCGTTCTACGGCCCGTATGGCGACATCAAGGACGTCGAGGGCTGCGAGACGCAGTTCCGCGCGTCGTTCCTGCTCGGCTGCGTCGGCGCGTGGTCGCTGCATCCCGTGCAGATCGCGATCGCCAAGAAGGTCTTCTCGCCCGACCCCGAGGAGGTCGCGTTCGCGAAAAAGGTGATCGCGGCGATCCCTGACGGGCGCGGCGTGCACATGATCGACGGCAAGATGCAGGACGACGCCACCTGGAAGCAGTGCAAGGTGATGGTCAACCTCGCGGAAATGCTCGCCCGCAAGGACCCCGAGCTGGCGGAGGCCTACGGCCTGGAGCCGGCGCGCGCATAGCCTCTCGTAGGCCGGTTTGCCCGCCTGGACAGGCGTACCTTGCCGCCGAGTCGCGCGATAGCTTCGCGGCATGAACCGGCGGCTGCGTGCGTACATGGCGATATCGGCGTGCGCCGGCCTCGGGCTCGTCCCGACGGTTGCGCGAGCAGCTGAAACCAGGTCGCAGGCGTTCGCATTCAACGGACACGAGCAGGTGTTCGTCGTGCCGGCTGGCGTCACGAGCGTGCGCGTGACGCTGATCGGCGGCAGCGGCGGCAATACCGGCACCTCAAAAGGAGGCCTGGGCGCCAAGGTGCTTGGCGTGCTCGCGGTGACATCTGGCGAGCAGTTGTTCACGGAGGTTGGCGGCGATGGCACCGACTTCGAACCGGGCTACAACGGCGGCGGCCAGGAGACCGGCACGAGCGGCGGCGGTGGCGGCGCCTCAGACGTCCGCACGTGCTCTGAGAGCGCGTGTCAGCAGGCCGCCTCGCTCGGCTCGCGGCTGCTCGTCGCCGGGGGAGGAGGCGGCGGCGGGGTGATCGGCCTTGCGGGCTCGGATGACGAAGGTGGCGGCGGCGGGAGCGCCGGCGAACACGGCGAAAGGGGCTCGCCGGACTTCATCGCGCAGGGCGGGATCGGAGGCGGGGCCGGCCTGCTGGAAGCCGGCGGAGCCGGCGGAGGCAACTCCTACGAATACGCGGCCACCGGCGGGGAACTTGGAGTGGGCGGCACCGGTGGGGCAGGTGGCTTCGGTCACGCGGGCGGAGGCGGCGGCGGAGGCGGGATCTATGGCGGCGGGGGCGGTGGCGGCGGCCTATATGCGACGCAAGGGATGAACGCCTACAACGCCGGCGGTGGAGGCGGTGGTGGTGGCTCCTCGGGCGTGCCCGTCGGCGCCGCTGGCGCAATGCTGCTCTCGAGCGCGCCCACGGCGGAAGCGCCGTCGGTGACGTTCGCATGGACGAGCCCACCGCCGGCCGTGGCCACCGGAGAGGCGGCGAACGTCACGAGCACCTCCGCGACCCTCACAGGCACCGTCAATCCGGACCTGTCGGTTTTGGAAAGCTGCCACTTCGCGGTTGCTCCAGCGCCGCCCGCGGGTGCGTCCGTCCCCTGCCCGCAGCAGATCGGCTCCGGCGGCACACCGGTCGCCGTCACGGCGGCCGTCGCCGGACTTTCAGCCGCGAGCACGTACACCGTCACGCTCATCGCCACGAGCGCTCAGGGCTCAACCAGCGGCTCGCCGGTGACGTTCACGACTGCGAGCGTTGGCCCCGCTGCGGGCAGTGCCCTGAGCGTGACCGGTCTCAGGCTGAGCCCGACACGCTTTCGCCGCGGCAAGCGCGCCGCGACGCTCGCCACGGCCAAGCCGGCGAGCGCGACTGCGATCTCCTTCACCCTCTCCCAGGCGGCGACGGCGACGCTCAGCTTCGAACGTGCGACGACGGGTGTGCTGGCAGGACACCGTTGCACGGCCCCCTCGAAGACCCGCGGCAAGGGCCGGGCGTGCACGCGCTACGCAGAGATCCCGCACGGCGTCACGCTGAGCGCGCACGCAGGCCTCGACAAGATCGCCTTCGACGGTGTGCTCACGGGCGGGCACAGCCTCGCGGCCGGCACCTACCGACTCTCGCTGACCGCCATCGACTCGGCTGGCAAGTCGAGCGCGGCGCAGCACCCGACGTTCACGATCGTCGACTGAGCGCAAGACGCATCGCATAATGCTATCCCTGAACGCTATGCTAATTGCATGGCGCAGGTGGTTACAAGATTGGATGACGAGCTCGCCGCCGAACTGGATGGCCTGGTAGCTGACGGCGTCGTCAGCAACCGCTCCGAGGCCGTGCGACTCGGCTTGGAGAGGCTTGTGGCGGAGCATCGCCGTCAGCGCATCGGCGCGGAGATCGTGGCGGGCTACACGCGTTGTCCGGAGACCGACGAGGAGCTCGCACAAGCAGAGCAAGCGACCCGCGCGCTGATCGAAGAGGAACCCTGGTGACGGCCCCCCAGCAGGGGGAGATCTGGTGGGCCGAGTCCGAAGACAAGCGCCGGCCCGTGCTGGTGATCACGCGGTCCCAGGCGATACCGGCGCTGAGGCGCGTAGTTGTGGCACCGGTGAGCCGGACGGTACGCGGTATCCCAACCGAGATAGCACTCGGACCGAGCGAGGGCCTTGCACGTGACTGTGCAGCTTCGTTCGACAACCTCCAGACGATCCTGCGCTCCGCGCTGACCGACAGGACAGGCACGCTCGGCCCCCGGGGCCACGAGATCTGCGAAACGCTGCACGCGCTCGCCGACTGCTAAGACCGATCAGCCGACCAGCGGGTTGCGCACACGCAGCTGCGGATACCAGCTGAAGTCGCGGTCGCTGCTCCACAGCTCGGTCACGCCCGCCGACAGACACACGGCCGCGATTCGCGCGTCGTGGACCTTGTGCCCGAGCGGACGAGCGTCGGCGAGCAACGTGCGCAGACGCGACCAATGGCCTGGCGGCTCCGCGAGCAGGCGCGCTCCAGGCGTGGCGATCCATGCGTCGAGCGCCGCAAGCGCCGCGTCGAGTTGCGGCTCCCGCCAGAGGCGAGCGTCTGTCAGCACCGCGTAGAACTCGCCCGCCACGATCCACGGCAACCCCCACGAGGGTTCGCGCACCAACCGATCCATCGCGGCGAGTGCCCGCTCGTGCATCGGCGAGGACTCGTTGTAGGCGTAGACGAGGATGTTCGTGTCGACAGCGATCAATCTCTGTCTGCGGCGTCGTAGATGGACGCGCGGGTCGACTCCCAGTCGTTGGGATCGACGCCGGACAGCGGCTCGAGCCGGCCGGTGACGGCCACGAAGGGCGGTCGATTGGCTTCCATCGGCTCGCCCAGCACCTCGCTCAGCCCACGTTCGACAAGCGCGCGAAGCGTCGTCCCCTCGCGGCGCGCCCGCTCCTTCGCTTCCTCCAGCAATCCACTGGCAATATCTATGGTTGTCTTCACCCATATAACCATATCATCCGCGATGAGTGCGTTCGTTGCCTCGTTCGGAGCCTGCTTCGGCGACCCACACGTCACCGGCGACACGCGTCCATATAGGGTTCCGACGCCCGTGCGCCAACTGGACACCCAACCATGAGATTCTTCGAGTACGAGGCGCGCGAGGTCGTCAAGCGCGCCGGCATCCCTGTCACCGACTACGGCTTCACCACGGACCCCGCCGAGGCGCGCGAGATCGCCGAGCGGATCGGCGGCCCGACGGTGATCAAGTCGCAGGTGCTCACCGGCGGGCGCATGAAGGCCGGCGGCGTCAAGTTCGCGGACACGCCCGAGGAGGCCGAGGGCCACGCCCGCGAGATCCTCGCGCTCGAGATCAACGGCCACATGCCGCGCGGCGTGCTCGTCGACCCGAAGGCGGAGGTCGAGCAGGAGTACTACGCGGGCGTCGTCTGGGACGGGATCAGAAAGCAGCCGGTGATGATCTTCTCGCCGGTCGGCGGCATCGACATCGAGCAGGTCGCCGAGGAGCAGCCCGACAAGGTGGGGCGCCGGCACTTCTCGAACATCCTCCCGTTCAGCGACTTCATGGCCAAGGAGGTGATCGCGGCCACCGGCGTCACCGGCTCGGCGCTGAACAAGCTCGTGCCGATCGTCACCCGCCTGGCGAAGCTGTTCGTCGAGAACGACATGGTGCTGGCTGAGATCAACCCGCTTGGCCGGCTCGCGGACGGCTCGTTCGTCGCGCTCGACGCACACATGGACATCGAGAACGAGGCCCGCGGCCGCCACAAGCAGCTGCTCGCCGATCTCGGCGTCGGCGAGGAGGAGACGCGCCAGGCGCGCGAGGCGACGCCGTTCGAGCTCGCCGGCGAGGAGGTCGACGCCCAGGACCACCGCGGCGTCGCCGGCAACGTCACCGAGTTCGACGGCAACCTCGGCCTCGTGATCGGCGCCGGCGGTGGCTCGCTGACGCTGTTCGATGCCGTGCGCGCACACGGCGGCAAACCCGCCAACTACTGCGAGATCGGCGGCAACCCGTCGGTCTCGAAGGCCTGCGGCCTGGCCAAGCTCGTGCTGCAGAAGCCCGGCGTCGAGCAGATCGCGGTGATGATGTCGATCGTCTCCAACACGCGCGTCGACATCGTCGCGCGCGGCGTGATCAAAGCCTGCCTGGAGCTCGGCTACGACCCGGCGGAGAAGATCGCCATCTTCCGCATCCCCGGCGCGTGGGAGGAGGAGGGCTTCAAGATCCTCGAGAAGTACGGGGTCGACTACGCCGATCGCAGCGTGTCGCTCAACGAGGCCGCGCGCCGGGCTGTCGAGAAGATCAGAGACTGCCGCTGACCCGCCCACGCTCGTCGATCGGCGCCGACGCAACCCTCCACGGGGTACGACGGGCAGCCCGAAGTGGGTCGGCGGATGAGCATCCTGATCGACGCGGACACGACGTTCATCGTCCAGGGCATCACCGGGCGCGAGGCGGTCAACCTCACGCGCGAGTGCCTGGACTACGGCGCCGGCGCGAAGGTCGTCGGCGGCGTCACCCCCGGGCGGCTCGGGCGCGAGGTCCACGGCGTGCCCGTGTTCGACACGGTCGCGCAGGCCGTCGCGCACCACGGCTCGCCGATCTACGGCTCGGTCGTCACCGTCCCCCCCGCCTTCACCAAGGACGCCGTGTTCGAGGCCGTCGAGAACGGCATCGAGCTGGTCGTGATCGTCACCGAGCGCATCCCCCGCCGCGACGTCGCTGAGATGGTCGAGCTGGCGACGCTCCGCGGTGCGCGCATCATCGGCCCCAACTGCCTGGGGATCATCGTCCCGGACATGATCAAGATGGGCGGCATCGGCGGGCCGGCCAAAAACGCCGCGCAGGCGTACAAGCCGGGGCCGATCGGCGTGATCTCGCGATCGGGCGGCATGACCACCGAGATGTCCTCCACGCTGTCGGCTGCCGGGCTGGGACAGTCCACTGCGGTGTCGATCGGCGGCGACGCGATCATCGGCTCCACCTACGCCGAGCTGATGCCGCTGTTCGAGGCCGACGAGCAGACGCAGGGCATCGTCATCTACACCGAGCCTGGCGGTCGCATGGAGGCCGAGCTCGCGCGCTGGGTCACCGAGCACTACTCGCGCCTGCCGATCGTCGCGTTCATGGCGGGGCGCTTCATGGACGAGATGCCGGGCATGAGCTTCGGACACGCGGGCACGATCGTCGAAGGCAAGGAGGACACCGCCTCCGAGAAGATCGCGCGCCTTGCGCAGGCGGGCATCACGGTGGCCGAGCGGATCGAGGACATCCCGGAGATGATCCGCACCAAGATCGCCGAGCGGAGCGCGGCCTGATGCGCAAGGACGGGATCTTCATCGCGGTCGAGGTCGACGACAGCATCGCCTCGGACCCTGCGGTCGCCGCCAAGCTCGCGGAGGTCTGCCCGGTGGACATCTTCGCCGCCGCGGACGACGGCGGCGTGGAGATCGTGGAGAAGAACCTCGACGAGTGCGTGCTCTGCCGGCTGTGCCTGGACGCGGTGCCGGATGGCGTGCGCGTGCTCAAGCTCTACGAGGGCGGCGCGCGCTTAGCGCACGCGGCGCCTCGACCGCGACCGCGCTGTAGGCCGCCGCGTCCACTATCGTGGTGTACAGCCGATGAACGAAAACTTCTCCCTCGTCTGCATGTGCATCTTCCTGCTCGCCTCGCTGGCGTTCCTGGCCGAGCAGCTCACCTCCTACCACTGACGGGCCTGGGGGCGCGGGGATCGTCAGCTCGCTGCCAGCGTGTTCGTGGCTATTTCGTCGCCGACCGCGAGGCAGAGTCGCGGCCCGGGCAGGCCACCGACAGCAACTGCTCGAACAGACCCGGGCCCGAGCCTGCGTCCGCGGGAGGACGCGATCTCGACTGGCATGGCCCCATTGGGAGCCTAACGCCCCTTACTGCCATCGGCGCCACCGCGCCGCCCGCGAGCGTCGTATTGCCCGACCGCCACGCAGGAGCCGTGAGCCGGGCAGGCGACGGCTTCGAGTGAGGTGCTCGCCCCGCCTGCCGGCGTTCGCTGGCGCGCGCGATCGCGCTCGCCGGGCCCCACACCCCGCTCGCTCTCGCCGAGCCCGATCGGATGATGTCGCCGTGGCTGTCTTCGTATGAGCCGACCGCCTCACACGCGCCCGGAGCCGTGCACGCGACGGATTTGAGCTCCTCTCCGCTGGCACCGCCCACCTTCGATGCAAGGCCGATCGCGCTGGCGCGCGCCCCACGCGCCGGCGGACTCGCTGGCGACGATGGCCCAGCTCGGCCGGAGGGCTCGAAGCCGACCGCTTCGAGCTCGTAGTACCCGACCGCCGTGCACGACTGCGCAGCGCGGGGCACGCGACGGAGCTGAACGTCGCGTTCTGAGCGCCGCTGACACCCGCCGGCAGCGCGACCTGGACGGCCGGGCCCCAGCTTCCGCCGCTCTCGCTGGCGATCACCGGATGCGAGCTGGAGGAGCCCGCGGCGCCTGAGCGCTCTCCTGGAGGACCCGACCGCCACGCATGAGCTCGCCGTGCTACAGGCAAGCGATGACAGCAGGACGCTGGTGCTCGGCGAGGAGACGGCGCGAGCTGGCGCCCGGGTGTCCACGCGCCGCGGGACTGGCTGAGGACCATCTCCTGAGGCGCTCCCGAGCGCGCGACGTAGGAGCCGATCGCCACGCACGACCCCACGGCCGGGCAGGCCACCGCTTCGAGCGCGGCCGCCTGTCCCCTGCCCCGCATCGCGTTCGCCGGCAGCGCGATCCCGTGCGGCGCGAGCCACCTCCGGCGCGAGCGCTGCGACGATCACCGGCAGCGTTGATCCGCTCGAGCCCGCCTCTTCGTGCGAGGGCGGTGAGGCGATGTAGCTGCCGACGGCCACGCAGGAGTCGGGCGACGCGCACGCAACGGAATCGAGATCGAAGCTCGCGGGCGCGGGCGCCCCTGCCGGCGCACCGTCGACGACGCGGGCGCGCGCCCAACCGAGCGTGGGCGCCGCCGTCGCGGCTCGCGGCGCCAGCGCGAATGCGGCGACAACAGTAGGCAGCGTGCGCCGCGGCGCACGCTCAAGGCGCTCGCTCGGAGACCGTGACGGCTGGCGGCAACGCGCACGAGCCGGCTAGGCGTGCTTGCGCGCCTTGGGCGTGCGTTCGCGCTCCTGCTGGCGCTCGACGACGTTGATGATCAGCCGCATGATCTGCTCCGGGCCGGACGCCTTCGCCTGTCCGTAGGTGAAGCGCCTCGATCCAGTCGGCGACCTTGCCTTCGCGTGCCATCACGTTGAAGAACTCGCGGCGCATGTCGACTCGCACGCGCGCGTCGGCGGCCGGACCCTTGGTGACCTTCACGCCGGGCATCTCCAGGCGAAAGTGCTGCACGTCGCCCCTGCCCCGCAGTTCGACGCCGACGACCAGCTTGATCGGCTCGAGCGCGGGCACTTCGCCGACGAACCTGACGGGTCGCAAGCTCGATCAGAGCACTTGGCGTCATCGGCCATTCGGTGGTTCTCCCCTCCTGGGCCGGTCGCGGCCCGTTGCGTCGTGGTCAGATCTTATGGCGCTGCAGCAGCTTGCGCCCGATCACCATGCGCTGGATCTCCGAGGTGCCCTCGCCGATCAGCAGCAGCGGCGCGTCGCGGTACAGGCGCTCGATCTCGTACTCCTTGGAGTATCCGTAGCCGCCGTGGATGCGGAACGATTCCTCGACGCAGAAGCGGCCCGCCTCGGACGCGAACAGCTTGGCCATGCCGGCCTCCAGGTCCGAGCGCTCGCCGGCGTCCTTCAGGCGCGCGGCTCGCAGCGTCAGCAGCCGCGCGGCCTCGACCTGCGTGGCCATGTCGGCGAGCTTGAACTGGATCGCCTGGTGCTCCGCGATCGGCTTGCCGAAGGTCTTGCGCTCCTGCGAGTAGCGCAGCGCCAGCTCGAGCGCGCGCTGGGCGATGCCGACGCCGCGGGCGGCGACGTTCACGCGCCCAACCTCGAGCGCGTCCATCATCTGCGCGAATCCCTTGTTCAGGCCGTCTTGCTCGCCGCCGAGAATGTTCTCGGCGGGACAGCGGTAGCCGTCGAACACGAGCTCGGTCGACTCGACGCCCTTGTAGCCGAGCTTCTTGATCTTCGGCGGCACGTTCAGCCCGGCGTACTCGCCCGTGTTCTCGCTCACGCCGGGCTCCTTCTCGGCGATGAAGCACGTGAAGCCCTTGTGGCGCGGATCGGCGTCGGGGTCGGTCTTGACGAGCACGAACACGAGCGAGGAGAGCAGGCCGTTGGTGACCCACATCTTCTGGCCGTTGATCTCGTACTTGCCGTCCTCCCCCTTCTTGGCGGAGGTTTTGATCGCCTGCACGTCGGAGCCGAGCTCCGGCTCCGACAGCGAGAACGCGGCGCGGATCTCGCCGGTGGCCATCCGCGGCAGGTACTTCTGCTTCTGCTCCTCGGTGCCGAACTTCATCAGCAGGTAGGAGCCGATGAAGTGCGTGTTGATGACCCCGGAGATCGAGATCCAGCCGCGCGAGAGCTCCTCGACGATCATCGCGTAGGTCGTCAGGTCCAGGCCCATGCCGCCGTACTCCTCGGGGATCGTCACCCCGAACAGCCCCAGCTCCTTCATCTGCTCGACGATCGGCCCGGGGAAGGTGTCCTCGTGGTCGTAGTGCTCGGCGTTCGGCAGGATCTGCTCGTCGGCGAACTGATGCACCATCTCGGTGATCGCCTGCTGCTCGTCGGTCTTCTCGGTGTACTGGGAGGCGGCTACGGCCATCTGATCAAGGCTCCAAGGTCGTTTTATGCGGCTGATTGATCGATGAGGGGCCCGGCTTGCCGGCCTGCGGCCGGCCGCGCCACCCTCGAGTGATCGCGGAGGGGGCGCCGGCGATCGGCCCCCAGCCGACCGCGCCGCCCTCATACAAGGAGAATACCGCCGTGAACTTCGCTCGCGACGTGCTGGACAGGCGCGACCCCCGAGAGCTCGCCCTGCTCGAGCTGGCGCGCGACGGCTCCCGGCGCGAGTGGAGCTTCGGCGAGGTGGCCGAGCGCTCGGCGCGCCTGGCGGGCTCGCTGCAGCAGCTGGGCGTGGGCCGGGGCGACGTCGTGATGACGCTGATCGGCAACCGCCCCGAGTGGGTGCTGAGCATGGTGGCGTGCTTTCGCATCGGCGCGGTCGTGCTGCCGTGCACCGAGCAGCTGCGCGCGAAGGACCTGCGCATGCGTATCGACGTCGCCGCGCCAAGCCTGATCGTCTCCGACGAGCGCAACCGCGAGGAGCTCGAGGCGGCGGTGCTCGGCGCCGCGGCGAGGCCCCAGCTCGCGTACGTGCCCGACGAGCGCCTGTTCGACGCCGGTCCGGCGCCGGCGGTCGAGCTCGAGCGCGATGACCCATGCCTGATCACCTTCACGAGCGGCACCGCCGGCGAGCCGAAGGCGGTGGTGCACGCGCAGCGCTACCTGGACGGACAGCGCGTCCAGGCGGAGCACTGGCTGGGCGCGCGCGCGGGCGAGCTCGTGTGGTGCACGGCGGCGAGCGGCTGGTCGAAGTCGGCGCGCAACGTTTTCATCGCGCCGTGGCTCTCGGGAGCGACGGCGCTGCTGCACGATGCGCGCTTCGATCCCGAGGAGCGCGTGGCGCTGCTGGAGCGCGAGCGCGTGAACGTGCTGTGCATGGCCCCGACCGAGTACCGCGTGATCGCCAAGCGCACAGCCCTGCGACCGCTGGCGCAGCTACGCGGGATGGTCGCCGCCGGCGAGGCGCTGAACCCGGAGGTGCTGCGCGCGTGGCGCGAGGCGACGGGCCTCGAGATCCGCGACGGCTACGGGCAGACCGAGACCGGCCAGACGACCGGCACGCCGCTCGACACCGCCGCGCGACCAGGATCGATGGGCAGGGCGCTGCCGGGGATGGGCCTGACGATCGTCGACGGCGAGCTGACGGTCGACCCGCCGAGCGTGCCGACGTTCTTCCTCGGCTACCTCGGCGAGCACGTCCATCACCGTGAGGACGGCACGTGGGAGATCGACGACCGCGCGCAAGCACGGACCGTGGCACACCGGCGACAGGGTCACGCAGGACGAGGACGGCTGGCTTTACTTCGAGGGACGCGCCGACGACGTGATCGTCTCCGCCGGATACCGGATCGGGCCGTTCGAGGTGGAGTCCGCGCTCGTCTCCCACCCCGCCGTCGCCGAGGCCGCCGCCGTCGCCGCTCCCGACGAGGAGCGCGGCGCGGTCGTGCGCGCGATCGTCGTCCTGCGCGACGGCGGCTACGTCCCCTCCCCCGAGCTCGTACGCGAGCTGCAGGAGCACGTCAAGCGCGAGACCGCGCCGTACAAGTACCCGCGGATCGTGGACTTCGCCGAGGAGCTGCCGAAGACAGCCAGCGGCAAGGTCAAGCGGGCGGAGCTGCGAGCTGGCGCGAGCTGAGCCGCCGGGGAGCGCTCGTGAGCTCGCGGCGCACCGCGTGCTCCGCACGCGCGGTTCCACCCCGGCGGCACCGGGCCTCGGCGCCGTCCGCTTCGCGCAGCAGCGAGCGCGCCATCTCGGTGACGGCGCCCGCGTCGGCGCGGCGCGTGCGCCCGGCGGCGCGCACTGGCTGCGCCGCACGCCGCCGGGTGGCCTGATCGCTGTGTGGTCCCACGGAGCTCATGCCGCCTGCGCGATCGGCTCGACCAGCTCGGAGCCGATGCGCTGCTCGTCCTCGACCTCCTGCTCGCGCACCGCCGGCGGGCGGAGGACCAGGAACGCCGCAAGGATGCCGAGACCGACGCAGACCGCGGCGACCAGGTAGGCGAGGTGGTACCCGCCGGTCAGCGCGCTGACGAGCGGGTGCCCGCTGGCGCTCAGCGCTTTGGTGTGATCCGTGGCGATCGTTCCCAGCGTCGCCAGGCCGATCGCGCCGAACAGCTGCACGGAGACGTTGATGATCCCCGAAGCGAGACCCGCGTCGCGCTTGGGCGCGTCGGCCATGCCGATCGTGAGCAGCGGCAGGAACGAGGCGCCCGCCCCCAGCCCGAGGGCAAGGAACGCGAAGAACAACCCGGGGAAGTAGCTGGCGTGGACGCCCTGCTCGGAGAGCAGCAGCAGCCCGACGATGATCCCCACGAGACCGGCCGCCAGCGTGGCGACCGAGCCGAAGCGTTCCACGGCTCTCGCCGCGATCCCCATCGACATCGCCGCGATCGCGACGGTCAACGGCAGGAACGCGAGGCCCGTGTCGATCGCGTCGTAGCCGAGCACGCGCTCCAGATACAGCGCACCGAGGAAGAACGCCGAGAACATGCCCGTGATCAGCAGCCCGCGGACGACGCTCGAGCCCATCAGCGATGCGCAGCCGCAGGATCCGCAGCGGCATGATCGGGTTCTCGATGCGCGCCTCCAGCGCGAAGAACGCGCCCAGCAGCACCAGTGAGGTCGCCGGCCGCGCCGAGCGTGCGCGCCGACAAGAGGCCGTATTCGCTCGACTTGACGATCGCGAACGCGCCGAACATCGTCGCCAGCGTGATCAGGATCGAGCCGACCACGTCCACGCCGCCGGCGAGGCCGATGCCCTCGTTCTCCTCGATCAGCATCCAGCCGAAGAACGAGCGCGACGGCGCCGATCGGCACGTTGACGAAGAAGATCCAGTGCCAGCTCAGCGACTGCGTGAGCGCGCCTCCGGCGAGCAGGCCGATCGAGCCGCCGCCGGCGGAGACGAACGCGTACATGCCCATCGCCTTCGCCTGCTCGACGCGCTCGGGGAACTCGGTGACGATGATCGCGAGGATCACGCTCGACGCGACCGCGCCGCCGACCCCCTGGATCAGGCGCGCGCCGATCAGCATCGCCTGGCTGTCCGCGACGCCGCACAGGATCGACGCCGCCGCGAACAGGACCAGCCCACTGAGGAACACCTGCTTGCGACCGACGAGGTCGCCGAACCGGCCGGCCAGCAGCAGGAAGCCGCCGAACGTGATCAGGTAGCCGTCGATCACCCACGTGAGGTTCGCCTGCGTGAAGTGCAGTTCGCGCTGAATCGACGGCAGCGCGACGTTCACGATCGTCGCGTCGAGCACCATCATCAGCTGGCCAAGGCACAGCACCCCGAGCGCGATCCAGCGCCTGCGCTCCGAGGCGGCGGCGGGCTGGCTGCTGGTCTTGGCTTGGCTGAGCAGAGCGGTCATGGGGTTCCTCCAAGGTTGCGGAGAACACACCATATCAGTTATCATCCATATTGCAAGGATGATCTACGGAAAATTAACAATCGCTGCTAATGTGATGATTGGTGCTTAGATGATGTATAGACTTCAGGACATGGCTGATCGGCGTAACTGTGCCCCCGGCTCGGCGGTGCTGCTGAGCCGCCTGGCCAAGCAGGTCTACCGGCGCACCAACGAGGAGCAGCTGGGCATGCACCTGCGCCACCTCGTCGCGCTCAGCTACGTCTCAGACCACGACGACTGCCCCCAGCAGGACCTCGCCGACGCCTTCTGCATGGACGCCAACAACGTCGTGCTGCTGCTCAACGAGCTCGAGCAGCTCGGCTACACCACGCGCCTGCGCGACCCCAGCGACCGGCGCCGCCATGTGGTCCAGATCACGCCCGCCGGCCGCAAGGCCCTGAGTCGTCGCCGAACGCGCGCAGCTGGCGATCGAGGACGACGTGCTCGCGGCGCTCGACGCGGACGAGCGCAGGACCCTGCGCGAGCTGCTCAACCGCGCCCTGCGCAGCGTCGAGCCAACCGACGCGGACGCCCTCAGCGCGGTCCCGGCGTCGATCTCCGCCTAGAGCCGCTCAGCCGACCGCGACGATCGCGTCGATCTCGACGTAGCGCGCCGCGCGGCAGCTCCGCCACGCCGACCGCCACGCGCGCGGGCGGATCCTCGGCGAAGAACGAGCCGTAGACCTCGTTGACCTCGGCGAACGCCGCGAGGTCGGTCATGTAGATGGTCATGCGCAGCGCGCGAGCGAGCGTCGTGCCGGCCGCGTCGCACACCGCGCCGAGGTTCTCCAGGCAGCGCCGCGCCTGCTCGGCGGCGCTGTCGCCGACGATCTCCCCGGTCTGCGGGTCGAGCGGTATCTGCCCCGAGCAGAACAGCAGCTCGCCCGCTGCGCACCGCGTGGCTGTACGGGCCGATCGCGCGGCGGCGCGCCCGCGGCGTTGACGCTCTCGCGGTCGGTCATCGCCAGACCCTACAGCGACCGCCAGGACGTTGTCGCGTGTGTGCGACGCGGTCCGCGTCGCTCGAGCAGAGCGCAGGCACAGCGCATGCGATCGATGCAATACGCCGCGCTAGGCAATAGATTCCGACTGGATGCAACCTTCGGCGCGCAAGCTCGCGGCGGTGCTGCTGACCGCCTGCGCGTGGATCTGCGCGCTCGGCGCGTCGGTCGCGCAGGCCGGCGCCCAGATCGCGTTCACGCCGTGCGGCGACAGCAACAACTTCGCCTGCGGCCATCTCACCGTGCCGCTGGACCCCAGCGGCGGCGACGCCGGGGACGATCACGCTCGCGATGCGCCGCCACCGCGCGCCCGTCGGCGAAGCGCGCAGCGCGATCATCGCGCTCGCCGGCGGGCCCGGGCCAGCCGGCGCTGCCGTTCGCCGAAGAGTTCGCCGAACTGCTCGGCCCGATCGCCGCCACGCGCGATCTGATCGTCTTCGACCAGCGCGGCATCGGCCTGTCCGCGCCGCTCTCCTGCCACGCCTTCGAACGCCCCGACCTGTACCACTCGTTCGGCGCGCTGATCGAAGCGTGCGGCGACCAGCTCGGCCCCACGCGCGCCTTCTACACGACCGCCGACACCGTCGCCGACATCGAGGCGATCCGCGAGGCCGGCGGCTATGAAAAGCTCGTGCTGTACGGCACCAGCTACGGCACGAAGGTGGCCGAGCAGTACGCCCAGGAGTACCCCAGCCACGTCGAAGCGCTGGTGCTCGACTCGGTCGTGCCGCCCAACGGGCCCGAACCGCTCGACCGCTCGACGTTCGCCGCGGTGCCGCGCATCCTGCGCCAGCTGTGCGCCGAGCGCGCGTGCGCGCACGATCACCGCCAACCCCGTCGCCGACCTCGCGCGCGTGCTCGCGCGGATGGATCGCGCGCCGCTGCGCGGACGCGCGATCGACGGCGACGGCAAGGCGCATCAGTTGCCGCTGTTCGCCAACGAGCTGCTCGAACTGCTGCTCGCCGGCGACTTCTCGCCGCTGCTGCGCGCCGAATTCGCTCACCGCGATCGCGGCGGCCGCGCGCGGCGACACCGCGCCGCTCGCGCGCCTGATCCAGGCGCTCGAGCAGGCGGCGAAGGCGAAAGCTGAAGACTTCGACACGCCGCTGTACTACGCGACGACCTGCGAAGAGCAGGAGTTCCCGTGGAGCCGCGCGGCCGACCCCAGGGCACGCATCGCCGAAGCGGGCGCCGCCGCGCGAGCGCTGCCCGCGAGCACGTTCGCGCCGTTCACCGCGACCAACGCGCTCGCAGCTCAGCGACATCGCACCGCTGCGCGCTACTGGCCGTTCACGACGCCCGCCCCGCCCGTCGACGACGCGCCGCTGCCCGACGTGCCGACGCTGATCCTCAGCGGCGCCGACGACCTGCGCACGCCGACCGCGAACGCCCGCGAAGTGGCGGCGCAGATCCCCGACGCGCACCTGCTGGTCGTCCCCTACACGGGCCACTCGGTGCTCACCGCCGAGCAGACCTCGTGCGCGAGCGAAGCGCTGCAGGCGCTGTTCGCCGGCAGCCCGTCAAGCCGTGCCCGCCGGCGCCCGCCCCCGCAAGCCTACGGCCGCCGCCGCTCGCCGCCCGCGCGCCTCGCGCTCGTCGCGCCCGCGAGCGGCTACAGCGGGCTGTCCGGGACGCACGCTGCACGCGGTCGCGCTGACCCTCGGGGACCTCGTCCGCCAGCTCGTGCTGCAGCTGACGCTGAGCGGCACGCTGGAAAGCGGCGGCGGCCTCGGAACGCTGCGCTTCGGCGGCCTGCGCGCGGGCTGGGCGGAGCTCGCCGAGCGGCGCGCTTCGAGCTGCACGGCTACTCCTACGTGCCGGGCGTGACGATCTCCGGCTCGATCAAGGTCGAAGCCGAGGACCTGCAGGTGGGCGGCCCGGCGGCCGCGCACGGCACGCTGCGCGGCGGCGCCGCGCAAGTCGCTCGTCGGGACGCTCGGCGGCCGCCACGTGGTGCTACCGGCGAGCGCGATCGCGACTGCAGCTATTGTCGGCGACGATGCGCAGGCGAGCTCACACCGTGGCGCTGGCGGCGCTGCTGCCCGCGGCGCTGCTCGCCTGCTGGCCGAGCTCCTCGGCGGCCTCCGGCCTTAGCTTCATGCCCTGCGCCGAACGCGACCGGCTTCGAATGCGCATCGCTGCCGGTGCCGCTCGATCGCGCGGGAGTCGGTGCCGGGAACGATCTCGCTGAGCGTCGAGCGCCGGCTCGCCGGCGCGACGCCCCAGCCGCGACGCCGTCGTGGCGCTCGCCGGCGGACCCGGCCAGGCGGCGCTGCCGCTCGCAGAATTCATCGCGCAGGCGATCGCCCCCGCGCTCGGCTCGCGCGACCTGCTCGTGTTCGACCAGCGCGGCACCGGCGCCTCCGACCCGCTGAGCTGCCCGGCCTTCGAAGTGTTCAGCACGCAGCCCGCGAGCCAGCTCTTCGAACAGTGCGCGTCGGAGCTCGGCCCCGCGCGCGGCAGCCTTCACGACGCAGGAATCCGTCGCAGACATCGAGGCGCTCCGGCAGGCAGGCGGCTATGAAAAGCTCGTCCTGTACGGCACCTCCTACGGCACCAAGGTCGCGCTCGAGTACGCCGAGCGCTACCCGCAGAACGTCGAAGCGCTGGTGCTCGACTCGGTCGTGCCGCCGGAAGGCCAGGAACCGTATGCGATCCCCACCTTCGAGGCGATCGCGGGCGTGCTCGACGAGCTGTGCGCGGACGGCGCCTGCGCGGGGATCACAGCCAACCCGGTCGGCGACATCGCCAGCCTCGCCGCGCAGCTGCGCAAGCGGGCCCTCAGCGGCTCGGTGTACGACGGCTCCGGCAAGCGCCACGCGAGCACGCTCGACGAGCAGGGCCTGCTCGACATCCTCGAGGCGGGCGACCTGAACCCCGCGCTGCGGGCGCTGCTGCCGGCGGCCGTGCGCTCGGCGCTCGCGCACGATCCCGACCCGCTGCTGCGCCTGCACGCTGCTCTCCGAGGGCCTGATCCCGAGCGTGCCGATCGAAAGCACAGCGGCGGCGAACCCTCGCAGGAGATCGACGAAGCGCTGTTCGCGACCACCAGCTGCGAGGAGAGCCCGTTCCCGTGGCAGCGCAGCGCGCCGCCGAGCAACGCGGCTCGCCGAAGCGCTCGACTACCTGCACGCACAGCCCGCCAGCGACTTCTACCCGTTCGACGCGGTCACCGCGTACGCCAACAGCCTCATCCCCGACGTGCGCCGGCTGGCCCGACGCCTCGCCCGCGCCCGCGCCGCCCAGAGCCCGCTGCCGAACGTGCCCACGCTGATCCTCTCCGGCGAGCAGGACCTCAGGACGCCGACGGCCGACGCGCGGCAGCGTCGCCGCGCAGATCCCCGACGCCCAGCTGCTGCTCGTCCCGTTCACCGGGCACTCCGTGCTCGGCAGCGACCTCAGCGACTGCTCCTCGCTGGCGGTCAAGGCGTTCTTCGCGGGCAAGCCCGTGCAGCCGTGCGCGAGCCACCGCCGACCAGTTCGCGCCGACGCCGATCACGCCCACCAAGCTCGCCCACGTGCGCGCCCCCGCCGGGCTCGGCGGCAGGCCCGGACGCACGCTCGTGGCGGTGCTCGACACGCTCGTCGACCTCAACCGCCAGGTGATCGCGCGCCACGCTGCAGGCCGACGCAGAACTCCCGAGCGGCTCGAGCTTCGGCGGCCTGCACGGCGGCTACGCCAAGCTCACCGCCTCCACGGCGATCCTCAAGACTTCTCGCTCGTGCCCGGCGTGCAGCTGACCGCGACGTTCCCCGTACGCGACGGCGAGCTGCAGGCCGCGAACATCCGCGTGTCCGGCAAGGAAGCTCGCCGCGGGACCGTGCGCTTCGGCGCCACCTCGGAGCGCGTCACCGGCGCGCTCGCGGGCAGAGCGCTTCGACGTGAGCCTCGCCAAGGTCACGCTGTCGCGCGCCGGGCGGCGCAGTCGGGGCAGGCGAATGGCCCTCGCTCGCGGCGGTCGACAGGCTGCTCGGACGACGCTCGCCGCCGGCCGCTCGCGCTGAGCGCGGCAACGGCCGGCTGTCCCCGTCCTGGCTACCCTGAGCCGGTGGCCAACGCACTAGCGCAGGAGACCTCGCCCTACCTGCGCCAGCACGCCGAGAACCCGGTCGACTGGCTGCCGTGGGGCCCGGCCGCGCTCGCGCGCGCGCGCGCGGAGGACAAGCCGCTGCTGGTGTCGATCGGCTACTCCGCCTGCCACTGGTGCCACGTGATGGAGCGCGAGTCCTTCGAGGACCCGCGAACGGCGGCGGCTGATGAACGAGAGCTTCGTGTGCGTGAAGGTCGATCGCGAGGAGCGCCCGGACATCGACGCGCATCTACATGGAGGCCGTGCAGGGCATGACCGGCCACGGCGGCTGGCCGCTGAACGTGTTCCTCACGCCCGAGCAGCTGCCGTTCTACGGCGGCACCTACTTCCCGCCCGACGCGCGCCACGGGATGCCCGCGTGGACGCAGGTGCTGCAGGCGATCGCCGAGTCGTGGGAGCAAACCGCGAGGAGATCCGCGCCGGCGGCGAGCGCCTGCGCGAGCGGCTTTCCGGCGGCGCGCAGCTCTCGCCGTCGAGCGAGCCGCTCGCACGAGCGCGCACTCGATCAGGCTGTGGCGACGCTCGCGGAGAGCTTCGACGCCCGCCACGGCGGCTTCGGCCGCGCGCCGAAGTTCCCGCAGGCGCCCGTGCTCGAGTTCCTGCTGCTACGCGACGACGGGCGCACGATGGCGCTCAGCACCCTGCACGCGATGGCCAGCGGCGGCATCCACGACCAGCTCGGCGGCGGCTTCGCGCGCTACAGCGTCGACGCCAGCTGGACGGTGCCGCACTTCGAGAAGATGCTCTACGACAACGCGCTGCTCGCGCGCGCGTACCTGCACGGCTGGCAGGCATCCGGCGATGAGCGCCTGCGCGATGTCTGCGTCGACACGCTCGACTGGGTGCTGCGCGAGATGCGCGGCCCGGAGGGCGGCTTCTACAGCGCGCTGGACGCCGACTCCGAGGGCGTCGAGGGACGCTTCTACGTGTGGACCGTCGCCGAGCTGCGCGAGGTCCTCGGCGAGGACGCCGACGCGGCAATCGCGTGGCTCGGCGTCACCGAGCAGGGGAACTTCGAGGATCCGCACCATCCCGCAGCCGGGGCTAAACGTCCTCACCGACCGCGGCGCGTCTCCCGACGAGGCGACACGCGACGCGGATACGCGAAACGCTGCTGCGAGCACGAGACACGCGGGTACGCCCCGCGCTCGACGACAAGCGCCTGACCAGCTGGAACGCGCTGATGATCAGCACCCTCGCAGACGCCGGCGCCGCACTCGGCGACGACGGCTCGCTACCTGGACGCCGCAGTCGCCTGCGCCGAGTTCCTGCAGAGCCAGATGCGCGACGGTCGCGGCCGCCTGCTGCGCACCTACAACGACGGCCAAGCCAAGATCGACGCCTACCTCGAGGACCACGCCTTCCTGCTGGAGGCGTTGATCGCGCTGTTCGAAGCCACCTGCGAGGAGCGCTGGTTTCACCAGGCCATGGCGTTGGCCGACGAGATGATCGCCCGCTTCGCCGACCCCGAGAAGGGCGGTTTCTTCTCGACCGCCGCAGACGGCGAAGCGCTGATCGTCAGGCGCAAGGACCTCGAGGACTCCCCCATCCCCTCCGGCTCCTCCAGCGCAGCCGTCGGCCTGCTGCGCCTCGCCCAGCTCACCGGCAACGAGGAGTACGAGCGCCACGCGCTCGGCGCGATCGCGCTCGTAGCCGAGATCGCGCCGCGCCATCCCACCGCGTTCGGGCACATGCTGCAGGCGCATGCACTGGCAGCTCGCGCCAGCCCGCCCGATCGCCTGCGCGGTGCCGCCTGCACCGCATTGAACACGCTGGGTCTGGAGTTTCGTCCCAACCCGCGGCCAGAATCAGTCCATGCCCACACCGCTTCTGGCAGATCTGAGCCACAAGGCCGCGATTCGCGCACTGGACCTACAGGAGCGCGGAGTCGAACAGCTACGCGCCAGGACCGGGACGCTACTCGCCGCATCGTCGCTGACCGCCTCGTTTCTCGGAGCACAAGCGATCCGGCGCGCCGACGGGATTGGCACACCCAGCGTGCTTGCGCTCATCGCGCTCGCGTCCTCGATTGTGCTGTGCATCTATGTGCTCGCTGCCGAAGAGCGGCTTCGTTTTCGAGATCAGCCCGTCGAGGATGTACGAGTCATTGCTCGAGGTAGGACAGGACGAGACGGAGGTGCGCCGCGGCTCGCTTACCGGCTCGAGGCCTTCTGGCGAGCCAATCAGGCCCAAATCGACACGCTCGGCCGTTACTTCTTGGTCGCGGCGAGCGCATTGATCCTCCAACTCGCGTTCTGGTCATGGGCGCTGGCAGCTAGCATCTCCTGAGATGAGCTCCGCGCGCCCGACACCGCCTCGTCCGCCCTCCTCCGCCGACCCCCCGATCTGCGGCTTCGCGAGACGCAGGGACGGAAGCGGCTGGGCTTCCTTACCAGGTAGCCGCCTACAGGATCGACAGGTAGCGGTCGAGCTCCCACTGCGTGACGTTCACGCGGTAGTCGTCCCACTCCTGGCGCTTGATCTCCACGTAGCGGTTGAACATGTGCTCGCCGAGCGTGCGCAGCACGAGCTCCGACTCGGCGGTGATCTCGATCGCCTCGCCGAGGCTCTCCGGCAGCTGCTCGACACCCAGGCGCCTGCGCTCCTCGCCGGGCAGGTGGTAGAGGTTCTTCTCCATCGGCTCCGGCAGCTCGTAGCCCTTCTCGATGCCCTCGAGGCCCGCCTGCAGCAGCGCCGCGAACGTCAGGTAGGGGTTGCACGCGGGGTCCGGGCAGCGCAGCTCCATGCGCGTCGCCTTCTCGCGTGCCGGGGTGATACAGCGGCACGCGCACCAGCGCCGAGCGGTTGCGCCGCGACCACGCCACGTACACCGGCGCCTCGAAGCCGGGCACCAGGCGCTTGTAGGAGTTGACCCACTGCGCGAAGATCGAGCAGATCTCGCGCGCGTGCTTGAGCTGGCCGGCGATGAACGCCTTGCCGACGTCTGACAGGAAGTACTGGTCGTCGGGGTCGTAGAACGCGTTCTTGCCGTTCGCGAACAGCGACTGGTGCGTGTGCATGCCCGAGCCGTTCTCGCCGTACAGCGGCTTCGGCATGAACGTCGCGTGCCAGCCGTACTTCATCGCGTACTCCTTGACCGTGATGCGGTAGGTCATGCAGTCGTCCGCCATCTTCAGCGCGTCCGCGTAGCGCATGTCGATCTCGTGCTGGGAGGGCCCCACCTCGTGGTGGGTGTACTCGACGTGGATCCCCAGCTGCTCCAGCGCCAGCACCGTCTCGCGGCGCACGTCCGAGCCCGCGTCCAGCGTCGTCAGGTCGAAGTAGCCGCCTTCGTCGAGCACCTCGGTCGAACGCGAGTCCTTGAACAGGAAGTACTCGAGCTCCGGGCCCACGTTGAACGTGTCGAAGCCCATCTCCTCCGCGCGCTCGCAGCGCCCGGCGCAGCACATGGCGCGGGTCGCCCTCGTACGGCGTTTTCTCGGGCGTGATCACGTCGCAGAACATCCGCCCCACGCCCTGCTCCTCCGGGCGCCACGGCAGCACCGCGAACGTGCTCGGGTCGGGCATCGCGATCATGTCCGACTCCTCGATCGCGTTGAAGCCCGTGATCGACGAGCCGTCGAAGCCCATCCCCGCCTCGAACGCGTCGTCGAGCTCCGCCGCGTTGATCGAGAACGACTTCAGCTGGCCGAGGATGTCCGTGAACCAGAAGCGGATGAAGCGGATGTCGCGCTCCTGGACGAACGCCTTCACGTCCTCCGCGGTCTTCGGCTGCTCCGGCATCCCGCCGGACCTTAGCCGATGGCCCGCGCACAGCGCTATCGACGAATGGCTAAACGACATCCGCGACTGGCGAAGCAACAACCTGAGCCGGTCGAGGGTCGAGTGGGGCAAGGACGCAGGGAGCGTGGCGTGCTTTGCACGCAAGCGACCGAGGACGCCGCCCCGCGAAGTGCCATCGGCCGGCTCAGTCGGCCCGGCTACCGCAGCCACGAACTTCGCGACGTCTTCCGCTTCCTTGCCCTCGTACAGCAGCGCGGGCATCTGCCCGAGGCCGCGCGCGCGGCCTTCCATGATCGCGTTCTCGACCAGCGCCTTGCGCCCCGCCGGGGTCGAGATGTCATCGCCCACGCGGATGTCCAGGTTGGGGCCGGTGCGCCCGACCGACTTGACCGCCGCCAGCGTGTGGCAGACGGTGCACGCGTGCGCGAACAGTTCGCGGCCCTTCTGCTCTTCGCCGTTCAGGTGCACGCCGCCGACCGCCACGCTCGCCTTGTGCTCGCCGTTGAACGCCAGCACCAGCGCCGGTACGACCAGGCCGAACGCGAACAGCGATCACGATCCCCAGCGTCACCAGGCGCTGGCCGATCGTCGATTCCGTGTGCAGCGCCGCGCGCGCACCGCGTGGCCCGCCGCGCATCGCCAGGAAGAACGTACCCCAGGCCGAGCACGAGCCAGAAGACGCATGAACGACGTAAGCATGAGCGCGAGAAGATATCGGGTGGCGCCGCCGGACGCTCGATGCAGAGCCCTCCCACCTTTAGGCGCGCGCAAGGCGCCGCGCTAACCTGGATGCCAGTCGGACAACCCCAAGGACGTGGACGCACAGCGATGAACATCCTCCGACGTCTCCCCCTCTCGCGCCTGCTGCTGCTGTGCGCGCTCGCGCTCGCATCGGCGTGTCCGCGACCGCGCTCGCCTTCGCCCTGGGCTCCGGGCCGACGCCGCCGCCCAAGCCGCTCGCGCAGGCGATCCACGACGCGCTCGGCGGCGCGGGCGGGGAACAGATTCGAAGGCGTGAGCGCCAACGTCACGCTCACCGACCACCTGCTCGAAGGCGCGAGCCTCGCAAGTGGCGGTGGCGGCGGTGGCAGCGCGGCGGCGGGGAACTGACCTCCAGCCCGCTGATCACAGGAGCCTCCGGGCGGCTGTGGATCGCCAAGGACGGCGACGTGCGCCTGGAGCTGCAGTCCCAGCAGGGCGACACCCAGGTCATCTACGACGGGCACACGCTGACCGTGTACGACGCCGCCACCAACACCGTCTACCGCTACACGCCGCCGGCGCGTGAAGGGGGCTCGAGCGCCCGGCGCGCCGGACGGCAGCGATCACGAAGTCCCGAGCGTCGCCAAGATCGAAGAAGCGATCGCCCACCTGAGCAAGCACGCGGACGTCTCCGGCGCGACGCCCAGCGACGTCGCCGGCCACGCCGCGTACACCGTGCGCGTCTCGCCCAACGAAGCCGGGAGCCTGTTCGGCGGCGTCGAGCTGTCGTTCGACGCCGGCAACGGCGTGCCGCTGCGCGCCGCCGTCTACTCCTCGACCAGCGCCGCGCCCGTGATCGAACTCGCGGCCACCGAAATCTCCTACGGCCCGGTCTCCGGCTCCGTCTTCGAGATCAACCCGCCGGCCAACGCCAAGGTCGAGGAAATCAGCACCCCGTCCTCCAGCGGCGACCACCCCGCGCACAAGGGCGACAAGCCCACGATCACCACCCACGGGCACGGCCCGTCGACGATCGCCGTCGTGGCAACGAAGACCAATAAGAAGGATGCCCAGGGCGATGGCGGGGATCGCTCGCATCGTCCCGGTACGGGGAAGGGCTCCCCAAGGTCACGATCGACGGGGTCAGCGCAAGCGAGCTGCGCACCGAGCTCGGCACGCTGCTGAGCTTCGAGCGCGACGGCGTGCGCTACCTGGTGGCCGGCTCCGTCACCCCCGCCGCCGTCGAAGAAGTCGCGCGGGGCCTGTAGCGGTGAGCGACACGCCGTCGCCCCAGGGCGACGAGGCCCCGCCGGTGCGCGCGCGGGGGCTGGTCAAGCGCTATCGGGAGGTGCTGGCGGTCGACCACATCGACCTGAACGTCCGCGCGGGCGACGTGTATGGCTTCCTTGGCCCCAACGGCGCGGGCAAGACGACGACGCTGCGCATGGCCCTCGGCCTGATCACGCCGACCGAGGGGACGGTGGAGCTGTTCGGGCGCGACCCGCTGCGCGAGGGCGCCCGCGCGCTGGATGGAGTCGCCGGCTTCGTCGAGGCGCCGCGCTTCTACCCGTACCTGACCGCGCGCAAGAACCTGCAGCTGCTGGCGGCGCTCGACGGCGACGGCGCCAGCGGGCGCATCGACGAGGTGCTGGACATCGTCGAGCTGGGCCCGCGCGCGGGGCACAGGGTCGGCGGCTACTCGCACGGCATGCGCCAGCGCCTGGGCATCGCCGCGGCGCTGCTGCGCCGCCCGCGCCTGCTGATGCTCGACGAGCCCGCCACCGGCCTCGACCCCGCGGGGATGCGCGACATGCGCGCGCTGATCCGCCGCCTGGCCGGGGATGGCATCACGGTGCTGCTCTCGAGCCACCAGCTGCCCGAGGTGCAGGAACTGTGCGACCGCGTTGCGATCGTCGACTCCGGGCGCGTCGTGTACGAGGGCGCGCTCGCCGATCTGCGCCGCCAGGGCGGCGCCGGCTACCGGCTGCGCACGACCGACGACGCGCTCGCGCTCGACGTGGCGCGCGGCAAGGAGGGCATCGAGCACGCGAGCGCCGGCGAGCACGGCATCGAGCTCCAGGCCGACGAGCAGCACGTCGGCGAGCTCTCGCTCGCGCTCGCCCACGCGGGCATCGGCATCCTCGCGCTCACGCCCGAGCTCGCGACGCTCGAGGATCTGTTCTTCAGGCTGACCGAGGGCGGCGCCGACGGCGCCGGCGGCGGCGTGAGTGGCAACGGGGCAAAGCCCCAGCCGGCTCAGGTCGGATGAGCAGCGCCGGCGCCGCATCGCCCGCAGCTGCCGCCCCAGTGGTGCCGCCCGCGCGTGCGCGCTCGCGGCGCCCGTCGGTGCTGAGCGTCTACCGCTGGGAGCTGCGCAAGCTCATCTCCCAGAAGCGCACGTACCTGGGGCTCGCGCTGGTGGTGATCCTGCCGCTGATCTTCGTCGTGTTCGAGGGCCTGCACCACGATCACAACCACGCCGAGAACATCTTCGCAACGGAGATCACCCAGTCGGGGCTCGCGACACCGGTGCTGATGCTGCTGTTCATGTCCGGCTTCTTCCTGCCGCTCGCCGCGTCGCTCGTATCCGGCGACATCTTCGCCAACGAGGACGGCAACGGCACGCTCAAGACGATCCTCACGCGCTCGGTCGACCGCGGCCAGGTGTTCGCCGCCAAGGCGCTCGCCGCGATGACGTACGCCGCGACCGCCGTGTTCGTGTCGGCCGCCGTCGCGACGATCGCCGGCGTCATCTCGTGGGGCTTTCACCCCGTCAGGACGTTCTCCGGGACGGACGTCTCCGCGGGGGAAGCGCTGCTGCTGGTGTTCGCCTCGAACGCCGTCTACCTGATCCCGCTGTTCACCGTCGCCGCCATCGGCGTGCTGCTGTCGGCGACCACCCGCAACAGCGCCGCCGCGGTCGTGGGCACGATCGGCCTCGTGATCCTGCTGTTCATCGTCGGCGAGATCCCGGGCCTCGAAGGCATCCGGCCGTACCTGCTCACCGAACAGTTCCAGGCCTGGCAGGGCCTGCTGCGCACGCCCACGTACTGGGCGCCGATCGGGCACTCGGCGTGGGTCTGCGCGTTGTATGGGGTGCCGGCGCTGTTCGCCGGGTACCTGGTGTTCCTGCGGCGGGATGTGGCGGGGGGGTAGTGGCATGCGGTCCGTGACCGTGGCGGGCACCCGCGCAAGCGCGGCACGTGACGCGATCGCGGCCCTGTGTGAGCACGGGCTTGACCCCGCCGAGCTGCTTCAGGAGGTCGAATCCCGGATGCGCCCGATCGTCCCCCATGACACGGGCGCGTGGTGGACGACCGATCCCGAGACGCTCCTGCCCACAGTGCTAGGCGTGAGCGAGCCGCCGTCTTATTCCGAAGCACTCTTCTCGCCCGAGGACTACGACGTCTTCGATGGCCTGGATCGGGCGAGCCGAGATACGGCGCTCGAGCCCCACGCTTTGCGTGTGCTGTCGCGTAGTGGCCACGCGACGTGGGCCGCGGGTCGCTTTACGCGCGCCCCGGACCTACCCCGATTTACGAAGGCGGAGGCCGATTACCTCGCAGCCGTCGGCCGCTACGTTGGCGCTGGGGTGCGAGAGTATCTCTCTCAGACTCCGTGGAGCGATGGGCCCTCGAGGGTGCCCGGCGTGCTCGTGGTGTCCGCCGAGGAGCGCATCGACGATGCGACCCCCGAGGCGAGAAAATGGTTGTCGCGCCTGTCGCCTCACGAGCCTGGTTTGCTGCCGGCTTCGTTGCGAGGCCTTGTGCGCCAAAACCGCGCAAAGCGCGTCGGGCATTCCCCACTGCGACCGTCGAAGGTTCGTATCAGGATGCCCGAGGGCGACTGGGTTATCGCGCGTGCCACCAGCTTCACCATCGATGAGAGCCGCTCGGCCGTGCTCGTGAGGGCCGCAACGCGAGCCGACATGAAAGCCATCACCCTTGCGCTACACAGCCTCACGGCGCGGGAGCGTCAAATCAGCGAACTGCTCCTCGACGGCCTCGACCCGCGCGAGGTCAGCGCCCAGCTCAACATCTCAATCCACACCGTGCGGGGCTATGTCAAGGCGGTCTTCGCGAAGTTCGGCGTCAGCTCACGAGGCGAGCTCACCGCGTACCTGGGTTCATAGGGGTTCTCGAGTCGAGCAGCCGAACCCCCTAAATTGGGGATCCGTCGTGCAACCAACCTTGGGGCATCGGCAGTCCACCCACCGAAGGGGTGGACTGGGTCGTGTACTCCGACCATAGTTCGCCACGACACCTGAACGGGTGTCAGAGCAATCGCTCACTACACGATCGCAAAGGGGTACGACTATGAGTGACACTTCGATTGTCCTTGTTCACGGCGGCTTCGTCGACGGCTCAGGCTGGGAGCCGGTCTATCGCATCCTTCGCGACGCCGGCCATCAGGTCAGCGTCGTCCAGAACCCGACAAAGTCGTTGGCAGACGATGTTGCCGTCACCAGCCGCGTGCTCGATCAGCACGAGAATCAAGTGATTCTGGTCGGGCACTCATATGGAGGCGCTGTCATAACCGAGGCCGGCAATCACCCGAATGTGGACGCCCTGGTTTACATCTCGGCTTTCGCTCCGGACACAGGCGAGTCGGTGAACACGCTCATCGCAGACCCACCGCCGGGCGCGCCTGTTCCACCAATCCTGCCGCCCATCGATGGCTTCCTCTTTCTAGATAAGGAGAAGTTCCCAGCCTCGTTCGCAGGCGACGTCGATCCCGACACAGCGGCGTTCATGGCTGACTCTCAGGTCCCGTGGGGCGTCGACGCGCTGGGCGGCGAAATCTCCGAAGCCGCGTGGAGAAGCAGGCCAAGTTGGTATCTCGTCACGACCGAAGACCGCATGATTCCGCCGGACGCGCAAAGGACGATGGCTGCGCGTGCCGGAGCGACGGTCGCCGAGACCGACGCCAGCCACTCGGTGTACATATCCCAGCCGGCGGCGGTCGCCGGGATCATTACCGCGGCGATCCAGGGCTCCAGGTAGCTGGACGGCGCGTCAGCGACCTGAGAAGATCGCGTAGGCATGGAACACGATCCGGTGCTGGTGTTTGGTGCGACCGGCACCCACGGGGGCGCGGTCGCAAACGCACTGCTCGCAGCCGATTTCGGGGTCTACGCCTTCGTTCGCGATCCGAGCTCGCAGCGATCGCAGGCGCTTGCAAGTCGCGGCGCGAAGCTGCTCGTCGGCGACCTCGGGGACGTCAGCTCGGTCGAAGCCGCGCTGGCGGATGTAGCGGTGGCGTATGCCGTGACGACGCCCTTCGAGCGGGGGGCTGATGAGGAGGTCCATCAGGGCGAGGCGATCATCGCGGCAGCGGCAGGGGTGCAGCTTCCCTGGCTGGTGTTCGCCTCGGTGGCTGCCGCGGACCGTGCGCCGGTGCCGCACTTCAAGAGCAAGGCACGAATCGAGGAGAGGCTGCGGGCGTCATCTGTGCCGTGGACGACCATCGCACCGAGCTACTTCTACGAGAACGTGCTCGGATCAGCCGCCACGATCCGTGAGGGAGTCCTACCGATGGCGCTGCCCGCCGATACGCCGCTGGACCAGGTCGCGCTGGGAGATCTGGGCTCGCTGGTTGCTCTGGTCCTCGAACGGCGTGACGAGCACCTTTCGGCACGGATCGAGGTCGCCAGCGACGCTCCCACGCCGCGAGAGATGGCGCGGATACTGGGCGCTCGCGCCGAGGAGACGCCGATAGCGGACGTCCGCGATCGTAGTCCCGACCTGGCGGCGATGTACGAGTTCCTCGCCGAGGAGGGGTATGCGATCGACACGACCGCGCTCAGAGCTCGCTATCCCGAGATCGCCTGGATGAGCTTCGAGGAGTGGGCGGCGACGATCGACTGGCGAAGTGCGTGATCGACGTTCATCGCGCGCCTACGGTGAGTCGGCGATACGCCGCTCGCTGATCCGCCAGCCCTCCGGCGTCTTGCGCAGCGTCTGGGTGACGCGGGCCGACCCGATCACCGCCGGAGGTGATCCCGTCGTCACCATCAGCATGACGCTCTCGACACACGGCTCGGCGCGTGAGTCGTCGATCACCGCGTTCAAGGTCAGATGCAAAGTGCCGGCCGGCTCGCCGGCCCAGACCGCGGCGACCGTCCTGCTGAGAGCGGCTCGCCCTTCGGCGCGCCCCTTCGCGCCGTCCATCAACGCGTCCTCGGTGAACAGGGCCGCGTAGCCGTCGGCGTCGCGAGCCGTCGCGCACGCGTCGGCCCGGGCCACGAGCTGCAGGATCTCGAGCGAGTCCTCGGCGCTCAGCGTCATGCCGGCGGACGCATCGAGTCCTCGATCCGCGTCTGCAGGCGCTCCCCGAGCAGCTCCTTTGGGATAGTCGCATGGATCGTCCGTGGTGGTATGGCGCTATACACCGAACCCGTCTGGTCTGCCCACTGCGTGACGCGGAACGAGATCGCCATGCTGCAGAGCGCATAGGCGTCGCGGCGGTCGAGCCCGGCATGCCGGTTCAGCCAGCCGATCGCTGTTCGCACGCAGTTGGGCAACGCCGTGTCCAGCGAATCGGCGAAGGCCATCACGATCCAGTGCGTCGCCGTCTCGATCGTCGGTCCGTCGATCGATACGCCCTTGCGCACGAGGTACTGGACGCGGAGCTCCTCCATTGCCGACTCGATCCCGGTCTGATCGACGACGCCGTCCGATTGGATCGCGTTCGCGTCGCCCGTCCACACCCGGGCGCCGGGCTTGAACACGGGCAGGAACAACGACGTGCCCTCGGTCAGCTCCCACAGATCAAGGTTGCCGCCATATGGCCCGGCGAGGATCGCGCTGACTGGCTCGTCCCCCTCCGGCTCGACCGCGAACACCCCCATCGATGGCTTGAGTGGAATCTTGATGCCCTCGACGAACTCGGCGTGCGAGCGGTCCTCGCTGAAGCGGAAGTAGTGCACGTAGGGCTCCTTGAAGTCCGACGGCAGTGCGCCGACCCCGAGCGGAAAGGAGTTCCAGCCCCAGTCGATCGGCCGGGCCCGGAGCATCTTGCACTCGAGCACATCGCCGGGCTCGGCGCCCCGCACCTCGACCGGGCCGAGATTCGAGTAGGGCCCTGACGGGAACTGGCGGCGCAGGGGCTCGCGGTCCGCGAACGACATGCCGAAGCGCGCCTGGTTGCCCCATTGCGTCCAGGTGTTCGGGCACGACACGATGTCGCCGGACTCGATCGTCAGCGCCGCGGGGCGAGACGGGTCGAGCGTGCCAGCGCTGACGGAGTCCTCGGTCGACTCCAGAACGTGCGTCGTTGGCTCTTGCATGTTCCCGCTCAGTCCAGGATCCCCGCTCGCCGCCCCGGCGACGGCCCCTGGCGGTACTTCTTGACATACGCGGGGAAGTCCCACGTCTGGAGAAACGCCTTGGCGGCTTTCTGGCCGGAGTCCAGCAGTTCCAGCGTCTTCGCTTCGGTGATCCCGAAATCGGTGGTGCTCACGCCGCACGTGGGGATCGGGATCGTGCGCACGTAGTTCTCCTGTTCGACGTAGAAGCGATCGTGGGCCTGCATCATCGTGTCGGCGAGCGCTTTGACATAGCCGATCGGCGAGGGCATGCCGTCCTGCTGGTTGGGCGCCGGCGGCGGGTGCGCCACGAGCGGGTCTTCCTGGTTGGGCGCCACCAGCAGCATCCCGAACGTCGGGAACCGCGGCACGGCTCCAGGTTGGGCGTCGAACAGCCAGATCGGGTAGTTCGACAGCATCCCGCCGTCGACGAGCATGTGCTTGCGCCCGTCGTGCAGGTTGGTCTGGATCACCGGGTCGAAGAAGACGGGGATCGACATGCTCATGCGCACCGCCTCGGCGACCTGCAGTTCGTCGGGTTCGATCCCCAACTTCCCCGCGTCGCGCGGCAACACGAGCATGCTGTGGTCGGTGAGATCGGAGGTGATCACCTGCAGGCGATACTCGCGTGGCGTCCCCGCCGCGGCCGCGTCGCGGAACTTGTCGAACGTGGCCTTGCCCTTCGCCTCCAGCCGTTCGCGCATCCAGTTGAGGAAGTAATCGCCGCTGTGCAGCCCCTCGTGCTTGAGGACTTCCGCCACCTCGCCCGCCGGTCCGAGCAGGTGCAGGCGCGGGCGGTCGGCGAACAGCGGGAAGTGCATGTCTTTCAGCACGAGGTCCCTGAGCTCCTGCCCTGTGTATTCGGCAGCCACCAGCGCCGCGGTGATCGCCCCCGCCGATGTCCCAGCGACGCATTCCGGGCGATAGCCCTTTTCGTAGAGCTCCAGGAACGCCCCCGCCAAGCCGATGCCCTTGACCCCGCCGCCCTCGAACACCAGATCGCATGGTTTGTTCATACGCCCACCTTCCCTTCGCTTGTCGGGCTGGGCAGCGACGTGACCCGCTCGGCGATCACGCTGTCGAGCTCCGCGCCCCACAGCGGCTCACCGAGTCGCAGGGAGACGTTGCCCAGCGATGTGGTTGCGCTCTTCCAGGTGATGCCGAGCCCTCCCGCCACCGTGCCGAGGCCGGCGAGAACCTGGCTCGTGCTGTTGTCGAGGATCACGAGCGTGATGCCCCCCGCCACCAGCAGTCCGGCGAACACGAGCGGCACCTTCAGATGGCGAATGAACGACCACGTGATTTCACCCGCGCGACGCAGCAGGCCCTCTCCGGCCGAGATGTAGTCGGCGATCGTCAACAGATCCCTGCACGCCTTCTCCCCTGAGAGGATCGCGCGCCAGCGCTGGCCCTGGCGATGCAAGATCCTCGCACTGCGCTTGATCGACCGCTGCATCTGAGCGGGCTCCAACTCCTCGGCCCAGTCGATCCAGCGTTCCAACGAGGCCGTCACCGCGTGGCCCGCGTGCCGCGGAAGCACCGTCCTCAGATCGTCGAGCCAGCCGACGAGGTGCAGCGCGCGATCGCGCTGCAGACGAGCCTTGACCCGTTCCGCGCGCGCTTCATCGGAAAGCTCGGCGGGTTGGTTGTGCGCTGCGCGCGCGGTCGCGCACGTGTCCGCAAGCGCCCGCCCGAGCCCGTATGACTTGCCCAGCCTCGCGTCCGCCGCCGTGAGCTTGACGAGCAGTTCGGTGTGCAACGTCAGGATCGCCTCGCGGACCGCCTGATGATCCACTGGCTCGCGTTTTGCGACTTCGCACAGCGCCTGTGTCTCCGGCAACGAGTTGCCCGCTCCGAGGAACGCGCCGAGCACCTTGAGCGCCTCGTCGATCTGCTCGAGGCCGAGGCTCGTGCGCGACCCGCTGGACAGCGCGCTGATGCCGGGGAGATCGTCTTCGACTGCCTGTTTGGCCCTCGAGAAGCTCGGGCTCTCGTACAGGCGCGCCATCTGCCACCCCAGCGCGAACGCTCTGCACACGGCCGTTTCGATCGTCGGCGCCGACGGCGCCGCGTTACCACCAGCGGGCGTTACAGGCTGTGGCATCGGCCGACCCTACGACTCCTGCCGGTGACAGGCAAGCGATGTTTCTACTCACCGGGATCTGGCCAGGCGTTGCGTCCGCAGACCTACGGGATGAGCTTCGATGTTTGAGCCTCGTGCGACGGCTCTGCGTGAACTCAGGCCACCTCGGCTGGCAGGTCCACAACCGTCAGCTCCACCCCGCCCATCAGCCGTCGCGCCTCGCGCGCGTCGATCAGGCCCGCCCCCAGGCGCCCCGTCGACTCGGCGCCGCAGGCGACGCCGAAGCGCAGGCACTGGTCGGGGGCGCGGCCTTCGTAGCGCGCCGCCAGGAAGCCGGCGAGGAAGGCGTCGCCGGAGCCGCTTCTGGCGACCGGCTCGCGCGGCTCGATGCGCGCGCGCTTCAGCAGCCGCTGGCCATCGACGAGCACCTGCGCGAAGCAGCCGTCCGGGAGCGTCATGATCGCTTCGCGGGGACCCAGCGCGGCGATCTCACCGACCGCCAGCGAGCGCTCCTCCTCACCCGCGAACTCGTGCCCGACGAGCTCCTCCGCCTCGAGCACGTTCGGCGAGACCACGTCGGGCTCGGCGCGAACCGCCTGGCGCAGTGGCTCGCCGTCGGTGTCGACGACGGTCGTCACGTCGAGGCGCTCGAGGTCCCTGATCAGCGACGCGTACATGTCCGGCTCGACCCCGCGCGGCAGCGACCCCGCGAACACGACGATCGCGGCCCCGCGCGAGAGGTACAGCAGCTTGTCGCGGAACAGCTCGACCTCGCGCTTGGACACCGCCGGGCCGCGTTCGTTGATCTCCGTCTGTTCGCCGGTCGTCGGGTCGAGCACCGACGTGTTCGTGCGCGACTCCTCGCGAATTCGCACGAAGTCGTTGAGGATCGACTCCTCGGTGAGCTGCTCGACGATGTGCGTGCCCGTCGCCCCGCCGGCGAAACCCGTCGCGATCACCGGCTGGCCAAGGGCCTTCAGCGTGCGCGCGATGTTCACGCCCTTGCCACCCGCCATCGTGCGCTGGTCGACCGTGCGGTGACGTCGCCCGAGTCTGAAGTTTGGAACCGCGAGCGACTTGTCGATCGCGGCGTTCAGGGTGACCGTGATGATCATCTTGGCCCTCTACCCGCCTTCCAGCGCGCCCGAACGGCAGAAGATGCCCTGGCGTGCACGACACAAAGGCTAGCGGAGATCCGAAAGCTCCCATGCTGTCTCGCGGAGGCGCTCGGCCTCCGCGCGCGCCGCCGCCGCCGGCTCCCCGCCCAGCGCCAGATGGGCGCCCACGATGCTGCGCGAGGCCGACACCAGGCCGCCCGCGCGACCCGGCGAGAACGCCGCCGCGAGCTCCTCCACGCGCCCCCCCTGCGCCCCCACGCCGGGGAGCAGGAACGTCGCGTTCGGCATCAGCTCGCGGGCTCGCCGCAGATGACCCGGCTCGGTCGCACCGACGACCGCGCCCACGTCGCTGAGGCCCGCGGCGCCCACGCCCGGGGCGCCGAGCCCGTCCACGAGCGCCGCGATCCGCTCCCACACGCTTCCCCCATCCGCCAGCCGCAGGTCCTCGATGTCAGCGGCGCCCGGATTGGACGTGCGCACGAGCACCAGCACGCCCGTGCCCGCCCGGCGCGCCGCGCTCACGAACGGCTCGATCGCGTCCGTGCCCATCAGCGGGTTGACGGTCACCAGATCGGCGCCGATGCCCTCGATCCGCCCGAACGGGGTCTCGCTGCCCGCGATCAGCGCGCTCGCGTACGCGCTCGCGGTCACGTCGATATCGCCGCGCTTGCCATCGGCGATCACCAGCAGGCCCAGCTCGCGCGCATACGCCGCCACCGCTTCAAGGGCCGCCCAGCCCGCCGCGCCGAGCGCCTCGAAGCGCGCCAGCTGCGGCTTGACCGCCACGCACGCCTGCGCCGCCGCGTCCATCAAGCTCCCGCAGTGCGCCAGCACCGCCGCTGCGGCGGCCTGCGCAGGTGTCAGGTCGGTCGACGCTCGCGCGGCATCCCCGGCCACAGCGCTCCGGGATCGGGGTCGAGGCCGAGCACCACCTGCGACTCGCGCTCGGCGACCCGAGCGGCCAGGATGTCGCCGAACGGGCGCGCTGGGCTCAGCGACCCTTCACCGCGCTCTTCAGGCCGCTGCCCGCGGTGAAGCGAGGCACCCGCGACGCGGCGATCTGGATGCGCTCGCCCGTGCGCGGGTTGACCCCCACGCGCGCGCCGCGCTCGCTCACGTGGAACTTGCCGAATCCCGACACCGTCACCTCACTGCCGCGTCGCAGCGCGTCCTCCACGGTCGCAAGCACCGCGTCCACCGCCCGCGCGGCATCCTGCTTGGTCAGATCGGCGCGATCCGCCACCTGGTCGACCAGCTCGGACTTTGTCACTTCGCCCTCCTCGTTCGTGAAACTGTTGTACGTTACGAAGCTAACACCGCGTGCGGACGGGCGCATCGGACGCATCAGCAAGAATACGCGGATGGCGATTACCCGCATCGCATGGCTTGTCACGGTGCTCGTCGCGCTGATCACCGCGCTGCTGCTGGCCCTCTCCGGATACGCCGGCTACGCCGGGCTCGGCGTCGCCGTCGCGGCGTCGGCCGCGATCAACCTGCTGCTGGAGCCACTCCAGCAGCGCGCGGGCGGCCCTGCCGCGGTGGCTGATCGCGTCCTTCTGCTCGTCCGAGAGCTCCGCCATCGTCAGTTGGCCGTTTCGCGCGGGCCGTCATCCGGCACGAACGCGGGGTCATAGCCAAACCCGCCCGTCGCCCCGCGGCGCGGCCGCCAGCCGCCCGCCGCACCGACCTTCGAAATGCGCTCGACCGCGTTCACGGGATCGACGTACGCGATCGCGCACACGTACTCGAGCGGCTGCCCGCGGGCGCCTCGCGCAGCAGCTTCTCGAGGTTCTGCTCATCGCTTGCGTGCTCGCCCGCGTAGCGCGCCGAGCGCACGCCCGGCGCGCCGCCGAGCGCGGCGGCGGCGATGCCCGAGTCATCGGCGATGCTCACGCGGCCCGTCGCCGCCGCCGCCGCGCGAGCCTTGCCGAGCGCGTTCTCGGCGAACGTCTCACCGTCCTCCGG
>CAWGYW010000001.1:0-898572 GCA_963826985.1 uncultured Solirubrobacteraceae bacterium | reverse complement strand
GGGCCACGCTCACCGATGGCCGCGATATCCGCGAGGTCGCATTGATCGCTGACGCCTCCAACCAGGAGATCGAGCGGCTCAACGCCCGCGCACAACGCTTGCGCACAGAACGCGGCGAACTCGGCTACCACGAGATCCCACTGCCCGGCGTCCACTACGGGCTGCGCGAAGGCGACCTCATCGCGTTCACCGCGCAGCGTCGACCGCCGGGGCAGCCGCGGGTTCAGAACGGCACCCGCGGACAGGTGAGCACCATCACGAGCGAGGCGTGACCGTCACGATCGACGGATCACGGCGCAAGGTCCGGCTCGCCAGCGAGGATCTGGACTCGCTGAGGTTGGCCTACGCGCAGCATGTCTACCGCCAGCAGGGCGCGACCGTCGAGCGCTCCGTTGTCCTGACCGGCGGCTGGCAGACCAGCAAGGAGACCGCCTACGTCGAGGCAACCCGCGCCCGCCACGGCATCGACTGGTACATCGCCCGCGACGACCTCGGCGCCGAAGGGCAAGACGCCACACGCATCACACGCCTCGCCCAACAGATGTGCAACAGCCGCGCGCAGACCCCATCGCTCGCACATCCGGAGCAAGCCAGCCCTGGCTGGACACCGAGCCGCGACCCTTTACGGCTTCGCTCCACCCTCTCGCCAACACGCTGGCTCACCCACACGCTTCAGCGCAACACGACCGACCACAGCGTCGGCCG
Organism: uncultured Solirubrobacteraceae bacterium; assembly: GCA_963826985.1. Lineage (GTDB taxonomy): Bacteria > Actinomycetota > Thermoleophilia > Solirubrobacterales > Solirubrobacteraceae > Palsa-744. The sequence goes on along the minus strand of CAWGYW010000001.1, from coordinate 897,867 downwards.
CGGACGGTGAAGAGGATCGCCCGAGCAGCGTGCTTGGACATCGCGTTTGCCCTATTCGGGAGCGAACGGCGCTGCGCAGATCGGCCGAGGACCGGCGGCTTAAGCCACCTTGGTTGGTGTCCGAAGCTCGGAATCCCGTATACGCGCCGCGCGATGACGCTTTACGGCAGCAGTAAACCGATCATCGGGCAGAGCAACCTCTCCAAAGGTGCCGCCAGAGTCCGCTGCTAGGCAGCATCGGCTGCCACGGTTTGGCCACCGACACCTGCCACCAGGACGAGCCGGCGAGGGCACACTACGTAACGTATCCGCACCCTGCGCTGTCACGTGTGCTCGCGGGTGCGACGTGCGCCGATATCCTCAAACAGCTCGCCGACCGGGACCCCCAATGACCTCGCGAGCTTGGCGACAGTGCGGACGCCCGGCTCGCGCTCGGTGCGCTCGATCTTCGCGACGTGCGTCGTGTTTAGGTCGGCGTTGTGAGCGAGGCGTTCTTGGCTGAGGCCGCGCTCTTCACGGAGCCGCCGCAGGTTTGCCGCGAAGATGTCGAGCGCGTCGGGCATGGCCCGACAATGCTTCGGCACCTATGCCAATAGTGCCAGATACGATTGGGACAGGAGATGGTATTATTCGCCGAACCATGCGCGCCGACTCGCTCATCCTTACGAAGTTCGCGTCTGTGGTACTTTGCGGCCTCCTCCCGCGCGGACGGGATTGACAGCAGTCTTCAATCGGACGGAGAGGGACGAGGATGCCAGGCACGCATGGATTGCAGCAACGAACGGTTTCGCGGCGACTCGCCGTGCTCGCGTGTGCGTGCCTCGCCGTTGCCGTTGCCGTTGCCGTTGCCGTCGGCGCCGGGACGGCGTTGGCGAGCGAATTCACTTGGGGTTCGCCGACCATGATCGAGCACGAAGCGCCGTACTCCGGTTACAAGATGACGGGCTACTCGTGCCCCGATGCGAGCTTCTGTGTTGCTGTGAACTCTGGCGGCGACGTGAGCGTCTCCACCGACCCCACCGGCGGCGCCTCCGGGTGGTCGACGAGTCACGTTGACAACGCCGAAGGCGGTCTCACTGAAGCCACCGCAGAATTCACCGGGATCTCGTGTCCGTCCACAGAACTGTGCGTAGCCACAGACTCCGTCGGCAACATCTGGGTGAGCAAAGACCCCGGCGGCGGCGAAGCCGCGTGGACTAACTCAGCCAAGCCGGCATATTCCCTGCAAGGGGTATCCTGCTCCTCAACAGCATTCTGCGTAGCCGTCGGGGGCGGCGGGTACGTGTACGAGACCACGGAACCGACCGCCGGGGCATCGGCGTGGCACGAAAGCTGGGTAGACGAATTCAGGCGCCTCGAAACGATCTCGTGTGTGTCCGGGCTCTGCCTCGCTGCTGACGAAAGCGGCAAAATCTTCACATCAACCGAACCGACAACGGGACTCGTGTCCTGGCACGAAGCCCACATCGATACCGCGACCTACCCGGAGCTTCACGCGACATGCGTGTCTTCGACGCTCTGTGTCGTCGCGGACTGGTCGGGCAACGTCCTCACGTCCACCAACCCGACCGGCGGGGCAAGCGCATGGAAATCCGTCCATGTATCCACCGCTCAATACGCCTATCCGTTCTTCGCCGTGGCATGCGGAAGCGAAACAGCCTGCATCGCAGCGACCGACACCGGTGAAATCTACGCGTCCACCAACCCGACCGGCTCCGCGTCAGCGTGGAAACTGCAGACCGTCGCCTCGGAAGGATTCCTGAACAGCGCCGCCTGCGTCAGCACCACGCTCTGCCTGATCGGCGACTCCGGTGGCAACATCTGGGCCTCGGCTAACCCGGTCGCCGCGTCGCCTAGCTGGTCGTCAGCGAACGTCGACGGGGTGGATAGCCTCGCCGGCGTCTCCTGCGCCCCATCGGCCTCGCTCTGCGTCGCCGTGGACGCGCGCGGGCGTATCCTGTCATCCGCGGACCTCGAAGCTGGTGCGCCGGGGTGGACGGGCAGGACCGTACCCGGTGTGACTCAACTCAGTGGCGTGTCGTGCCCGTCCACGAGCCTCTGCGTAGCGTCGGCCGACAACGGCGTGGTCACTTCCTCCAACCCGACAGGCCCAGCGAGCGCGTGGACCTTTGCCAGGGTCGACTCGCTTAACCTCGTCGATGGGGTTTCCTGTCCCTCGTCGTCGCTGTGCGTCGGCTTCGACGGCTTCGGCAACGTCTTCCACTCCGTCAACCCGACCGGTGGAGCGAGCTCGTGGTCGGCGCCGGAACTCCTCCCGGAAGCAGGCCCGTCGAACGGCCTCTCGAGCCTGTCTTGTGCGTCGGAAAGTCTCTGCGTCGCGGTGACCTACGGCGGAATCGTGTACACGACCACCGACCCGACTGGGCCTGCCAGCGCGTGGACAAAGACAGAACTCGGCATCGCCGATCAGTTCTATGCCGTCTCCTGCCCCACAACATCCCTCTGTGTTGGCAACGGCGGGAGCGCGATCATCTACTCCACCGACCCCGCGGGCGGCGTGAGCGCTTGGCACAGGGAAGAACTCCCCGACTTCGCCCTTGGCAGGGAGCAAGTTAAGGGCGTTTCGTGCGCGTCGTCCGCATTGTGCGCGGTGTACGACAATTACGGCAGCGTGTACACCTCGATTGAACCTGCGGCGGGTGCGAAAACGTGGACGCCCACGCAGTCCGAGCCGCGAGCGTACGCGCCGTCGGCGTTGTCGTGCTTCAGCCCCGGCGTCTGCGCGCTCGGCGACAGGCGAGGAGACATCGTCGTCGGCAAACCTCAGAGCGAAACCGAACAGAAGAAGAAGGAAGAAGAAGCGAGAAAGAAAGCCGAAGAAGAAAAACAGGAAGAAGAAGCGAGGAAGAAGACCGAAGAAGAAAAGAACCGGACGAGTGGCGGCGGTACCGGCGGCACTGGTGGAAGCACCGGTGGCGGTGGCAGCACTGGCGGCGGCACGACGACGAAAACGCTCACGACGGCGGAAATCGCTCGCTTCCTCTCGCTTCTACCAACGCCGACGGGCAAGGCCGCGGCGCTGAAGACGATCCTCAAGTCAGGTGGGTACGCGCTGACGTTCGCAGCGCCCGGCGCGGGCAAAGTCGTGGTCTCCTGGTATGAGGTGCCGAAGGGCGCCCATCTTGCGAAGACGAAGCTCAAGCCGATCCTCATAGCGAGCGTCAGCGCGCCGTTCGCAAGCGCTCAGTCGTTGAGGCTGACGCTAAAGCTCACGTCCACCGGCAAGAAACTCCTCAAAGCGGCGAAGCACATCGTTCTTGTGGAGCAGTCGACGTTCACGCCCACCGGAGCCGCAGCGGTGGCGACGACCAAGATATTCGCGCTACACCGCTGACACCGCCAGAAGGTGCGTACGGTGGGTGTCTACCCGCTGCCGCGCCTTCTCCCTCCCCATCTGTCAAGGCCGAGTGGACGGGCACCCGGGTTATGCCGCGTGGACCACGACCGGCGGGGTGCTGTCCGCCTCGGCCGTCGGGATCAAGTGGTACTGCACGACGAAGCCAAGGCTCCCCGCGTAGCGATCGACGGTCGAGATCTTCGCATCGGCCGCTGTGCTCTCCAGGCGCGCGACAAAGGACTGCGAAGTCTGCATCGCCGCGGCGATCACGGTCTGCGAGCGCTTCTGCTCCTCACGCTGCCCGGCCAGAGCACGCAGCAACTCACGCCGCCGGCGAGCGGCGTCCAGCAGCCGCGGGAACTCGGGGTTGCGCGCGGCGCGCTTGTCGATCATCTTGTCTAGGAAGTCGCGCTCAGGCATTGCCTTGCCCTACTCTCTGAAATTGGCGTCGATACCTACAGCGGTATCTCTTTTGAGAGATAAGAGTAGCACCTCTCACTGATGCAGCGGACGCCTGCCGCGCGCAACGCGCTTCTGATCCCCACGCCGCCGCCAATCCGCAAGACGTCTCTTCGCCAGCTCGATAGTGGCCGGGGGCGTCTTCTGCGTCTTCTTCTTGAACCCGTCCAATGCCAGCAGGATCTGTCCGCGGCTGCCTTCTTCCGCAAGCAGGATGCGGTAGATGACCCGATCGCCGTCCACTCTGACCTCCCAGATGTCGCCGTCGAGGTGGCGGGCAGCAGGCAGGCCCCGATCGCGAACCTCCTCCATGCCGGCAAGCACGGCCGCGGCATCGGAGTCGGAGAGCTTGTCGATGAACCCTTCGACCGGACTACGACCCGATGGGGTCTTGTAGTCGCGCCAGCGCCGCCGAATCGGAGGCGACCCACCGGCAGCAGAGTCGGTCTTCTCCCTGGATCGTTTCGCTGGAGCCATCGAACGAGCTTATGCAGCGCCTCGGACCGAGCTCTCTTGTTCAGCAGAACTGGCCCAAATCCTGGCCCGAGCAACCCCCTGAAACGCAAAACGCCCCGTAAACACGGGGCGCAAGCGTACTCCGGGACAGGGACTCGAACCCCAATCTCCCGGACCAGAACCGGGCGTCACTGCCAATTGGACTATCCCGGACAGTGCTCTTCGGCTAGAAGAATAGCCAACCGCTGAGCGGATCCTCAGCCTCTGGGGCGTCGATGGGCGAGCCGGCGGCGTCCTAAAAGGCGGCGGGCGTGCCGTCGGGGCGAAGTACGCGGTGATCGCCTCCTCGAGGCCGGGGTCGAGCACGAGCAGCACCTCGTCGCCGGCTTCGATCATCGTGTCGGGCTTGGGCACGAAGCCGGAGCCGCCGCGCAGCACGGAGATGATCAGGCGCCCTCGGGCAGCGCGATGTCGGCGACCTTCTCGCCGACGGTGGGCGCGTCGGCGGCTGACCTCGAGCTCGATGATCTCCAGGCGCTCCTCTTCGAGCGCGAGCAGGTGCACGAGGCCGTAGCGCGGCACCTCGTGCTCGATCAGCCGCAGGATCAGGTCGGTGGCCGAGACCGCCGGCTGGATGCCGAGCAGGCTGAAGTGGTCGTGGTTGCGGGGGTTGTTGACGCGCGCGATGATGCGCTCGCAGAGGTACTTCTCCTTGGCGACCTGGCAGACGAGGATGTTGTCCTCGTCGTCGCCGGTGACGGCGATCACGAGGTCGGCGCGCTGGATGCCGGCGCGCTCGAGCACCCACAGCTCGGTCGCGTCGCCGTACTGGACGGCGTGCTCGAACTCCTCCTCGCAGGCCAGGTAGCAGCTGCGCGAGGACTCGATCAGCGTGACTTCGTGGTCCTTGGAGATCAGCTCGCGGGCGAGGTTGCGCCCGACCTTGCCGGCGCCGGCGATGATCGCGTACATGGCTAGCGCACGCCTGCCGGCTAGCGTCGGCCGCCTGCGAGGTGAGCGCGCGCTCGAACATCTCGATCGCGTGCTTGGTCGGGGAGATCGTCTGCAGGCCCTGCTCGCGGTACCAGTCGGCGCGCGCGGGGTCCATCACGCGCACGATCGCCTTCTCGACGCCGAAGCGCTTCTGCGCGATCTGGGCGATCACGAGGTTCGTGTTGTCGCCGGCGGTCGAGGCGATGAACGCGTCCGCGCGCTCGATCCCGGCCTGGATCAGCGCGTCGGTCTCCAGCGCCGTGCCGACGGTGAACTGGCCGCCGGAGTCCTCCCAGCTCTTGCTCTGGCCGGCGTCGAGGCGCTCGTGCGAGAGCGGATCCTCGTCGAGCACCGACACTTCGTGGCCGGCGGCGAGCGCCGACTTGGCGACGGCCGAGCCGACGCGCCCGGCGCCGACGATCAGGACGAACATGAGGCTGTGCAGAAGTGACATAGGTGCGCAGGTTAGACCATTGGGGCGCCGGCCCGGTTGGCCCGGCGGGCCAGCTCCGCTCGGCGAGTCGCGCGCGGCGGGCGCCGTGACGATCACCCGGCAGGTGGCCTTGCGCATCACGTACTTGGTGACGTCCCCCACGTATCCCTCGAGCGGCCCGCCGCGGCCGCCGAGGCGGGCGCCGCCGCGGATCAGCGACGGTTCCTCGGCGCCGAGCACGATCGCCTCGACGCCGCGCCGGCGCGCCTCGTCGACGATCGCGTAGCCGGCGCGGCGGGTGCGCACGGTCGCGGTCGCGACCTGCACGCCGCTGTACTCCTCCCCCACCGCCTTCGCGCGCGCGAGCACCTGGCGCGCGTGCTTGATCTGCGCCTCGGGCAGGCTCGCGTCGAGCGGCAGCGACATCGGGATCACGAACATCCACACCGCCTCGATCGTCGCGGCGTCGATCGCGGCCTCGTCGGTCTGCTCGCCCGCGACGAGCAGCGCGGCCGTCTGCACGATGTCGTCGTCGAGGTCGGTGCCGAACAGCGGCACGAGGATCGAGCCGTAGTCGCGCTCGACGGGCGGCTCGGCGCGCAGCACGCTGCGGCGAGACGGTCACGCGGCGCAGCAGCGAGGTCTCGTCGGCGCGGCGGTAGATCACGTACAGCGCGATCCCCACGGCCATCCAGCCGAGGCCGACGTAGCGCGCCGTCCGGGTGCACGACCAGCACCGCCACGAGCCCGCCGGCCGAGACCAGCGCGCCGAACGCGGCCGGCAGCGGCAGCTGCCCGCCGCTCGAACGTGACCGACAGCGGCACCCGGTAGGGGCGGTCGCGCGTCGGGCTCGGTGTAGCGCAGGCGGCAGATCGACAGGTGCGCGATCGTGAACGCGAGCGTCGCGCCGAACGCGTAGATGCCGACGAGGAAGTCGAGGTCCTCGCGTCGCCGCGAGCCCCGCGGCGATCACGCCCGCGAGGATGATCAGCACGTACGGCGTCGAGCGCTCGGGGTGCAGGCGCCCGAGGCCGCTGGGGATCTGGCGGTTGGTCGACAGCGAGTACGCCAGCCGCGAGAGGCCGAGCATCGCCGAGTTGGCGGCCGCGACGAGCGTCACCGCGGCCATGGCCGCGACGAGGTACATCAGCGTCTTTGCCGAGCCAGTGGGGGTGCACGTGGCTGACGACGCCGATCATCGGCGCGTTCAGGTAGCGGCCCGCCAGTTCCGTGTGGCCGTCGTGCACGGGCAGCGCGGTGACGGCGACGAGCGCGATGCCGACGTACAGGAAGGCGACGGTCGCGGTCGTGCTGCCGACCAGGCGCTTGAGCCCGGCGCGGCTGATCCGCACCTCGCCCGCGAGGCCCGACGCCGACTCGAGGCTCGTGAACGCGATCACCGCGACGGTCAGCGCGAACACCAGCCGCGGCCACGTCGGCGCGCTGCCGAGGTGGATCGGGCCCGTGAGCGTGTGCGGGTTGAAGAACAGCACCAGGCCGAGCACGACGATGAAGCGCCTGCAGCGCGAGGTCGCCCGCCAGCAGGATGCCCACCCGCCGCGCGCGGCTGCCGCCGAAGCCGCGGATGTTGCCGAGCACGACCAGCGCGATGAACGCGAGCGCCAGCCCGAGCGCCTCGCCGCGGTTGCCGAGCGGGCTCCAGAAGACCTTCAGGTACTGGGTCGCCGAGTACGCGGTGACCGCGATCAGGATCACGTAGTCGAGCAGGATCGCCCAGCCGGCGATGAAGCTGACGAGCTCGTTGAACGCGTAGCGCGCGAACACCGTCGCGCCGCCGCGGTCCTGGTGCAGCGACGCGCCCTCGACGTAGGTCATCGCGGTCACCGTGTACAGCACCGCCGCGACCAGGAACACGAGCGGCGTCAGCCCGAGCGCGTGCCCGGCGATCACCCCGAGCGAGAAGTAGATCGCGCTCGCCAGCGAGGAGTAGACGATCGTGAACAGGATCGGCGAGCCGATGCTGCGGCGCACGATCACGCGCGAGCGCGCGCGCGAGCTGGCCTCCGCAAGCGTCCGAGCTGCCCTCGGTGGCGTGCTCATCGCCCGCGCGCCCTGCCGCACTTCCACGTACCAGCGCCCGCCGCCGGCCGCGATGAACAGCACGCCCAGCAGCAGCCGCGGCGAGATCGCGCTCGCGTGCGCCGCTGACCGCCTCGACGATCAGCGCCAGGCCGATCGCCACCATCAGCAGCGAGAGCACGAACGTGCCCATGCGGTGCGCCTGTCTGCCGTTCATCTCATCTGAGCTTATTCCGGTGGCGGTCAAGTCGGCGCATGCGCAGGCCGGCGGCACCGTACGTGCTCGGAAAGTTGTTCCGGGTGGCGCATGCGCCACCCGGCCGGACGGTGCATGCACCGTCCGGAGGAGCCGCACATGTGCGGCTCCCAGGCTCCCAGCATCAGCTTCGCGTGAACCGATGCCGCGTAAATCTCGGCCATCAAGTGATCAGCGGGATGATCAGGATCGCGACGATGTTGGCGACCTTGATCATCGGGTTGATCGCCGGCCCGGCGGTGTCCTTGAAGGGTCGCCGACCGTGTCGCCGGTGACCGACGCGGCGTGCGCGTCCGAGCCCTTGCCGCCGAAGGAGCCGTCCTCGATGAGCTTCTTCGCGTTGTCCCACGCGCCGCCGCCGGCGGTCATCATCACGGCGAAGAAGAAGCCGACGACGATCACGCCGATCAACAGGCCGCCCAGCGCCTGCTGGTCGATCAGCCCGACGATCAGCGTCAGCCCGATCGGCAGCAGCGACGGCAGGATCATCTCGCGCTGGGCGGTCTTCGTGACGATGTCCACGCAGCGCGCGTAGTCGGGCTCTTCGGTGTAGTCCATGATCCCGGGGTGCTCGCGGAACTGGCGGCGCACCTCCTCGACGACCGCGCCGCCGGCGCGCCCGACGGCCTCGATCGACAGCGACGCGAACAGGCACACCATCATCCCGCCGAGCAGCAGGCCGATCAGCACGGGCGGTTCGTTGATGCCGAAGGAGATCATGTGCCCGAGCTTGTTTTCGAGTTCTTTCTGGAAGCCGGCGAACAGCACGACCGCGGCCAGCACGGCCGAGCCGATCGCGTAACCCTTGGTGACGGCCTTCGTCGTGTTGCCGACCGCGTCGAGGCGGTCGGTGACCTGGCGCACCTCCTCGGGCAGGTCGGCCATCTCGGCGATGCCGCCGGCGTTGTCGGTGATCGGGCCGAACGCGTCGAGCGCGACGATCAGGCCGGTCAGCGACAGCAGGCCCATGGCCGCGATGAGGATGCCGTAGATGCCGGTGACGCCGCCGCCCGCGAGCTTCCACGAGCCGAGGATCCCGAGCACGATCACGAGCGCCGGCAGCGCCGTCGCCTGCAGCCCGGAGGAGAAGCCCTGGATGATGTTCGTGGCGTGGCCGGTGATCGACGCTTTCGCGGTCTTCTTCACCGGCGCGAAGCGCGTCGAGGTGTAGTATTCGGTTAGTCCGAACAGCAGCCCGGTGACGGCGATGCCGATCAGCGAGCACAGGTACAGGTGACACCAGCTCGGGGCGTTGACGGTGCTGCCGACGACCTTGAACGTGAGGTTGCGCATCAGCCAGTAGGTGATCGGCGCGAACGCCGCGGCGGCGATCACGCCGGAGACGACCAGGCCCTGCAGCAGCGCGCGCTCGACGTTGCCGGTGTTCGTGCGCACCGCGAACGTGCCGATGATCGAGGCGATGATCGCGACGCCGCCGATCACCAGCGGGTACAGCGCGACGCGCGTGGACTCGTGGAACGTGAGCACGCCGAGCAGGATCACCGCGATCGCGGTCACCGCGTAGGTCTCGAACAGGTCGGCGGCCATGCCGGCGCAGTCGCCGACGTTGTCGCCGACGTTGTCCGCGATCGTCGCCGGGTTGCGCGGGTCGTCCTCGGGAATCCCCGCCTCGACCTTGCCGACGAGGTCCGCGCCGACGTCGGCGGCCTTCGTGAAGATGCCGCCGCCGAGCCTCGCGAACACCGAGATCAGCGAGCCGCCGAAGCCGAGGCCGACGAGCGCGTCGACCGCCGTCTTCGGGCTGTCGTTGAAGATCGACGTCAGCGCGCCGTAGTAGCCGGAGACGCCGAGCAGCGCGAGCCCGACGACCAGCAGGCCGGTGATCGCGCCGCCGCGGAACGCGACCTTCAGCGCCGGCGAGACGCCGCCCTTGGCGGCCTCGGCGACGCGCGCGTTGGCGCGCACCGACACGTTCATGCCGATGTAGCCGGTCGAGCCGGAGAGCATCGCTCCGATCAGGAAGCCGCCCGCGACGGCGATGTTCTGGATGAAGATCAGCGCCACGAACACGACCACGCCGACGCCGGCGATCGTCGTGTACTGGCGGTTCAGGTAGGCGCGCGCGCCCTGCTGGACGGCCAGCGAGATGCTCTGCATCTTCTCGTTGCCCGGCGAGAGCGCGAGCAGGGAGCGCGTGGTCACGAGGCCGTAGACCACCGCACAGGCGGCGCAAACGAGGGCGACGACGACCCCATGGTTCGTCAGAAAGCTGCTCAACAGAAATCCTCCGCGGTCTGATTTGCGTGCCGCGCGAGGATCTGTCGCGCGCACATTTGTCGCCCGGATCGCTCGGCGCGAGCGTCTACCCGGTGCAAACGCGGGCGCAGTGTATCGTGCCGGCCGGCGCTATGCCTGCCGCGCGCCGGCCGTCGCGGCGCCGTCGCCTCAGCGTCCGGGCACCCACAGCCTGCCGCTCGACTCCGCCGGTCCCGGGCCCGGCGGGCTCCTCGCCGGCGGCCGGCGCGGTCGCCGTCCTGGCTCGCGGCGCGCCGGCGCCCGGCTGCGCCGGGCCGCGCCGGCGTCGGACGCGCCGGCTGCCGCGCCGGGCGGCGCCGCGCTGGCCCGACCTCGCGCGCGTAGGCCATCTGCAGCCGCGACAGCGCGTCGCGCAGCGGCGCCAGCTCGCTGCGGGATGCTGCGCTCGAGGATCTCGAGCAGCGCCCGCACGCGCGTCGATCGCGTCGCGCGCCTGCTCGAGGTCGCGCTCGGGTCGGCGCGCCTGCGCCATCGTCGCCGCTCGGCGCCGCGGCGCCAGCCGCCGCGCGCCGATGTTCAGCAGCGAGACGGCCGCCTGGGCCATCATGTCGGTCGCTCGTCAGCCGGCTCAGTTCGGCTTCGTAGGCGGCGCGCAGCTCCTCCTCGCTCGGCTCGCGCCGCCGCCGGCGCCTGCCGCCTGTCGGCCGGCGGGACTTCGTCTGTCGGTTGCGCTCGTCTGCGCTCAAACCGTCACCTCCTCGGAGTAGCTCTGCTCTGGTCTCGCTCGACGCTCGCCGCGAACACCTCCTCGCGCGCGGCGCCCGCGTCGATCATCCGGCGCTGGCGCTGCGCGCCGTTGCGCTCGGGGAAGACCGGCTCGATCGCCAGCTCCGCGCGCACCGGCGCCGTCCACGCGAGCAGCCGCTCGATCGCCTCGCGCGCCGGGTACTCCTGCGCGCGCGCTCGAGGTCGATCAGCCGCCCGTCCAGGCCGAAGCGGATCGCGCGCCACATGTTCTCCTCGATCAGCCGCGGCGGCGGGTCCGCGAACGGCACGCCCTCGTCGACGTCGCGCACCGCCTGGGCGATGCACGCGACCATCAGGCTCGGCGAGCGCCTCGGACTCCTGCGCGCTCGCCTGCGCGTCGCAGATGCGCACCTCGACCGTGCCGAAGCTTGAAGTGCGGCCTGACCGACCACCACACCTGCGTGAACTCGACGATCGAGTTGGTGCGCTCAGCAGGAACTCGATGTACTCGCGGTAGGCCGCGCCAGCCGCCGAACGCGTCGGGCACGCCGCAGCGCGGGAAGCTCTTGGTGAAGCTCTGCGTGCGCGCCGAGTGCAGCCCGCTGTCGCGGCCGTCGAGGAACGGCGAGTTGGCGGAGATCGCCAGCAGCAGCGGCAGCACCGGGCCGCAGGCGATCGCACGCGCGCACCGCGCGGTCGATGTCGCGCACGCCGACGTGCACGTGCAGGCTGAAGGTGTTGTTGCGCCAGGCGACGTACTTCAGCCCCTCCTCGACGCGGCGGTAGTGCTCGGTGTCGATGATCGGCTGCTCGCGGTAGTCGGCCCACGGATGCGTCCCGGTCGCGCCGAGCGCGACGCCCTCGCCGGCGGCGAGCGCGAACAGGCGCCGGCGGCGCTCGCGCTGGCGCGCCAGCGCGTCCTGCAGGTCGCGCGCCGGCGCCCGAGATGATCTCGATCTCCGAGGAGATCAGCTCGCCGGCGATGCCCTCGCGCAGCAGCGGGTCGCGCGTCGGCCGCGGCGCGCAGCTGCTCGAAGCGCGGGCACCAGTTCGAGCGTGCGCGGGTCGAGGATCGAGAACTCCTCCTCGACGCCGACGGTCAGGTCGGCGGCGGCGGCGAACGTCTCGGCGGCTCGGTCTAGATCCAGGCTGTTCATCGCTTGGCGTCTGCGTGGGGTCTCGGTCGGAGCGCTCGGACGTCCAGTGTGACGCACAATCGCCGGCGGCGGGCGGGCTCGCGTCGGCGCCGTCAGGTCAGATAGAAGTACAGCGCGTAGAGCAGATCGACCGCCGGGCTGGAGGTGTGGACGGTCACCTCCGGCGGCACGTCCAGCAGCGACTCGGAGTAGTTGAAGATGATCTTCACGCCCGCGTCGACGAGCTCGTCGGCGAGCCCCTGGGCGGCGTGCGTGGGCACCGCCAGCACGCCGACGACGATGTCCTCGTCCTCGACCACCTGGCGCAGCTCGGCGATGTCGCGCACCACCTGGCTGCCGACCTTGGTGCCGACCTTGGCCTCGTCGTTGTCGAAGATCGCGACGACGCGGAAGCCGTGGTCGGCGAAGATTTCCGAGGAGGCGATCGCCTGGCCGAGGTGACCGGCGCCGATCAGCCCGATGTTGTGCTGGCCGGCGGTGCGCAGGATCTTGCGGATCTGCGAGACGAGCGCCTCGACGTTGTAGCCGACGCCGCGCTTGCCGAACTTGCCGAAGCCGGACAGGTCGCGGCGGATCTGGGTCGAGTTGACGTGCGTGTAGTCGGAGAGCTCCTGCGAGGAGATCGTCTCCTTGCCCATCTTCTTGGCCTGCGTCAGCACCTGCAGGTAGCGCGACAGGCGCGCCGCGACGCCGAGCGACAGCCGCTCGCTCGCCGGAGCCGACGCCGTCGCGCCCGGCGCCACGCCGCGCCGCGCCGTGCTCGTCTCGTTCTCCGTAGCTCATCGCCGGGACTCTAGACGCTCGCGCACCAGCGCCTCGTCGACGAAGTAGTCGCACAGCTCCTCGCCGTCGAGCGCCACCACCGGGATGCGCTCGAAATAGGCGCGGTGCAGCGCGTCGTCGGCGCGTGATGTCGAGCTCGTCGCAGCTCGAAGCGCGAGCTCGCCGCTGCAGGCGCGCGCAGCACCGCCATCGCATCCGCGCACAGGTGGCAGTCGGGCTTCGAGTAGACGGTGATCGGCCGACCCGCCGGCTCGAGGTTGCGCGCTGACGGGCGACTGGCGACGGCATCCAGCCCGGAGCGCGCGCTCAACGCCCGCGGACCGCGCGAGCGATGACGCCCGGGTGGCCGCTCGATCTTCGGCCCGAGCGCCAGCGCGAAGAAGCGTCAGCGCCAGCCACGGTCGCAGGTGCGGCGTGATGCGGCGGATCCGCCCGTCCTCGTCGAGCTCGCACACCATCGCGTCCGCCGAGCCTGAACGGCCCGACGGTGCCGTCGCCGAGCACGACCCGCAGCGGCCCATCGCCGACTTCCTCGCGCCAGCGCAGGCCCCTTGATCGCCCCGTACACGGCGCCCAGCAGCACGCGCAGGTCCTCGCTCGCCCCGGAACACAAAGCGTCCGGACGAGCGGCGAGACGCAGCTCCACGTCGGGCGCCAGCGTGGCCATCAGCCCGTCGATGTCGTTTGCTTCGGAGGCCGCTCCGGTAGCGCGCTACGGCGTCATCCACACTCTTGGCAATCTTGCCACACGGCGCGCGACGCTCAACCGGGCGCGTTCGCCGGTCGCGTAGGCGTCGAGCGCGAGGTAGTCGGGGTAGGCCAGCGCGCGCGCCGAAGCGCGCGGCGCTCGCGATCATCGCGGCGTTGTCGGTGCACAGCGCGCGCGGCGGCACGTGCAGCGTCGCGTCGAGCTCGCGCAGGCGCCGGCGCAGCGCGCCGTTGGCGGCGACGCCGCCGCCGACCGCGAGGCGCTCGAGCCCGGTCTGCGCGAGCGCCTGCTCGGCGCGCAGCGCCAGCGTCTCGACGATCGCCGCCTGATAGGAGGCGGCGAGGTCGGCGCGCGCGCTCGCGCGCGCGCTCCTCGCCGAGCTCGCGGAGTCGTGTACAGCAGCGCCGTCTTGACGCCCGCGAAGGAGAAGTCGAGGCTGTCGGCGAACGCCTTGCGGCGCACGCCGCGCCCGCCGCGCGCGCGCTCGCCCGGCGAGCCGGGGAACGCGAACGCCTCGCGCGTCGCCGTCGGCGGCGAGCCGCTCGAGCGCCGGGCCGCCGGGATAGCCGAGGCCGAGCATCCGCGCGCCCTTGTCGAACGCCTCGCCCGCGGCGTCGTCGAGCGTGCGCCCGAGCACCTCGAAGCCGTCGTGCTCGCTCGACGCGCGCCAGCAGCGTGTGCCCGCCGCTCGCGATCAGGCACACGAACGGCGGCTCGAACGGAGGACCGCCGGTCCGGCTCGCGCAGGAAGTTCGCGGCGACGTGCCCCTGGAGGTGGTCGACGGGCGCGAACGGCAGCTCGCGGGCGGCGGCGAGCGCCTTTGCCGTGGAGAGGCCGACCAGCAGCGCCCCGACGAGCCCGGGGCCCTGCGTGGCGGCGACGAGCTCGACGTCGTCGAGCGTCGCGCCGGCGCGCGCGCAGCGCCTGCTCGACGACCACGTTGACGAGCTCGAGGTGGTGGCGCGAGGCGATCTCGGGGACGACGCCGCCGAAGCGCGCGTGCGCCTCCTGCGAGGAGATCACGTTCGAGCGCATGCGCCCGTCGCGCGTCGAGCGACCGCCGCGCACGTGTCGTCGCAGCTCGTCTCCAGCGCGAGGATCGTCATACGGCCTCACGGACCGGGGTTGGGCACGTCGCCGAGCGAGCCTTCGAGCGTCGCCGGCGTGCGCCACATGACGAGCGCGTCCTCGCCGTTGTCCTGGTAGTAGCGCCGGCGCATGCCGGCCGCGCGGAAGCCCTCGCGCTCGTAGAGGTGGATCGCGACGTGCGTTGGAGCGGCGCACCTCGAGCGTGAAGCGGGCGCGGGGGTCGCCGACGCGCTCGTACAGGTCGGCGAGCATCGCCGAGGCGAGCCCGCGGCGCTGGTAGGCGTGGTCGACGGCGACGTTCATCACGTGCCAGACGGTGTCGTAGCGCGAGCAGATCAGGTAGCCGACGAGCCGCCGCCCACCG
This sequence comes from uncultured Solirubrobacteraceae bacterium, assembly GCA_963826985.1. GTDB lineage: Bacteria > Actinomycetota > Thermoleophilia > Solirubrobacterales > Solirubrobacteraceae > Palsa-744. Next base: position 882,804 of record CAWGYW010000001.1, on the reverse strand, counting down.
TCCTCGTCACCGACGCTCGCCGCGAGGCAGATGCCCGACTGCTTGGAGAGCTCGAGCACGAACATCGCGAGCGACCACGGCGTCGGGAACACGCGCCGCTCGATCGCGATCACCTGCGGCAGATCCGGGTAGCTGAGCCGCCGGATCTCGATTCCGGACGCCTGGTCGACCGGCTGCTGGGAGGCGATTCGCTCGTTCATGTCGAAGGCCCTTACCTCGTGCCCGCGCCCGCCAAGGCTAGCTCCGCGTCCGGGCGGCGGCGATAGTCGGGCAGGATCTCGCTGGATTGGCGGCCGGCGTCAGCTGCGCGCGCCCAGCTCGCAGATCGCGCCGGCGCTGAGCAGGTGCAGCGGCGAGGCGTCCGGCGCGACCTCGACGCCGCCCGCCTCGAGCTCAGCGCGAAAGCGCACCGCGCCGTCGCCGACCGCCAGCCAGGTCCGGGGCGTCGCGCCGGCGGCCCGCTCGGCCTCGGCGAGCGACGCTCGCGAGCAGCCTCGGGAGCAAGCGCCCGCGGGGGCGACGAGCTCGCTGCGCAGCCCGTCTCGCCGCCTGGTAGGCAGCCGCGAACGCCTCGCCGCGGCGCGCGTCGATCACCGCGAGCACCGCCGCCGGGGCGGGCTGCGCGCCGAGCGCCTGCGGCAGCCAGCGCCTGCAGGCTCGAGACGCCGACGAGCTCCGCCGACGAGCGACTGCGCGAGGCCGCGCGCCGTGGCGACGCCGACGCGCAGGCCCGTGAACGTGCCCGGTCCCACGCCGACGGCGATGCGGTCGATCGCGCTCCAGCCGACGCCGGCCCGTGCGAGCAGCTCGGCGGCCATCGCCAGCAGTCGCGTGGCGTGGCCCGGGTGCGCGCCCGCGGGCGGGTCGTCGCGCTGCTTGCGTCGTGCTGCCGTCCGCCAGGCGCAGCGCCACGGCGGTGGCTGGCGTAGAGGTGTCGAAGCCGAGCACGATCATCGCGCGCCCGCAGTCCGGCTCGTCGACGTCGATGCGCCGGCGGTCGCCGCCGCCGTGGCTGAGCGTCACGCGCACGCGCGCCTGGGCGAGCTCCGCGTGCGTGTCCTCGGGCCACTCCACGAACGCGATCCGTCCCGGGCCGAGGTAGTCGGCGAGCAGCTCCGGGTCCTCGCGCTCGAGGCCGGCGAGCCGGTAGAGGTCCAGGTGCGAGACGGTCACGCCGGGCGCCGCGTAGCGGTGGCCGATGCTGAACGTCGGGCTGGTGACCGGATCGCTGCACGCCGAGCGCGCGGGCGGCGCCGCGCACGAGCGTCGTCTTGCCGGAGCCCAGCTCGCCGCGCACGAGCACCACGTCGCCGTCGCCAAGCGCGCGCGCCAGCTCGGCGCCCAGCGATTCCGTCTCTGCTGGACCAGTCGTCTCGACACTGCGCGCGGCCACCCTGAGACTCTAAAGCCTGCACGCGCAGCGCCCCGCGGCCCGCGCCGCAGGCCCACGCGCCACGAGCGCCGGGCCGGCCCGCGGCCACAAAAAAGACCGGCCCGCGGGAGAATGGAACGCGGGCCGGTCGTTACTCCTGGAGGGATGGAGACAGGACCTTCATCGGCAGCCTTGCCTAACTGACTTTAGGACCTGAGCGACATTTTTCGACGGTCTCCGCAGAAACCCCTCCTTTGCAGGGAAAATACCACTCGGCTGGCGTCTAGAACAGTCCAAGCTGGTCGACCTCAGAGCCGGGGTCGGCAGACCCCGGCGGCTGCGGTCGTCCGCCCACGGGCGCGTCGGGAGCGGCGGCCGGCTGCGCTGCCGAAGCCGCGGCCTCGTCGAGCTCGGGCGCCTCCTCGAACAGCGGCTGCTCAGGCGCGCCCAGCGCCAGCAGCTCGGGCAGTCGCGTGAAGTCCTCGCGCAGCGTCTCGAGCATCCGCGGCGTGTACAGCGCCGCCGCCGGGTGATAGATCGGGTACAGCCGCACCGCGCGGCGCCCCAGCACTAGCACCTCCGGCTGACCGTGCAGGCGCGTGATCCCCGTCGGGTCCCCGCGCAGGAGCTTCGTGGAGAAGTTGCCCAGCGTGCAGATCACCGCCGGCTCGATCAGCTCGACCTGGCGCAGCAGGTACTCCTGGCAGTTCTGGATCTCGATCGGCAGCGGGTCGCGGTTGCCTGGGGGCCTGCAGTTGTGGACCACACCGCCCGCCGTGACGAAGTTGTGCGTCTCCTCGACATCAATGCAGAAGAACGTCACGTCGTCGCGCTTGCGATCGGTGATGTCCTCGACCTCCACCTCGTCGTATAGAACAGATGTAGGCCCAGGCTCAAAGCGCGCTCGATCGAACGCGACGCGCGCCTCGACGTCGGGGTGAAGCTTGTAGCGCATCGACTGCGGGACGTACGGAGCGATGAGCTCGCTGAGCCGCTCAGTGGCATTGACGTCGAAGTACAGCCTGCGCCGCGAGGCCTTCGCGGGGATACCAAGCCGAGCGAGCCCCGAGATCAAAACCTGCAGGTCGGCGTCGGAGAAGGCATTCGTCGCGATCTCGGCCAGCGGGCGACGGCCACCTTCCCGGATTCGCGTGTAGCCGTCGTCCATGAACCAGAAGGCCAGCATGCGTGGGTTGAGCTCATCGGCGAGCCAAGGTGGAACCACCTTGTGCGGGCGATAGAAGTCCTGGCGGATCGTCCGGAGCGCGCGATGAGCGAGCGTACGCACGTGCACGACTGGATACACGCGTTCTCCACCAGCGACGGCAGCAACTTCGCGCTCGTCGACGTCAACACCGAGCTCCGAGAGAAGGCCTGCCTTGAAGCGAGCGTACGCGCCCTGGCGTTGGGAATGTGAGAACGTCAGGCTCGACGACCGTGTCTGGAGGCAACCATCCCCCAACACGGTTCCGCAAACCACGTCGCGCACCAGCTCTGAGAGGCCCTGACCAGTGGCAATGCGGTCGCAGCTGCGCAGCTCTTCAGCGGGCACGTAGCCTCGTTTGGTGAGGACCGGGTGATCGCCAGTCAACTGAATCCCAACTCGGCCCGCGCCTGCGTTCTTGGAGGACCGGTAGGTAAGTCGATACACACTGCGACCAGCGATTGGAGTCGCATGCCAGCCGCTGACGCGCCGCGGAACCAACATTCCCCGTGCATCCACGGACATCACCTCGCCCTCGTAACGGGAGCGCACCAAACGCCCAATCCGCTCCCAAGAGCCGTCGCCGAGTTGCACGAGCGCGTCGTATCTCAAGCACTTGAGAGTGTTCGCGATGAACACGTCACCGCGCTCCATCCCGATCTCCCCGAGCAGCGTCTCAAGCAGCTTGCCCGCCCGCCCGACGAACGGTAGCCCTTGCTCATCCTCGCTGGCGCCGGGGGCCTCCCCGATGAACATCAGATCGGCGTCGGCGTTGCCGGCGCCGAACACGACGCTGTTGCGGGTGGCCGCGAGCTCGGGGCAGCGCGAGCAGGCGCGCGCTTGCGCGAGCACCTGCTTCAGGGCCTCCCGCCGCTCGGACGCCGACCGCTCACGCTCCTGCGAGGACACGACCGTGATCGTATTTGTTGGCGGCAAGAGGACGCATGACAGAGAGCGTGAGCGTCGCGCTGAGGCGGGGCCCGAGCGGTGGCAGGAGCGTTGAGCGATGATCTGGCGATGGCCACGCCCGCCGAGCACGCGGTGACGGCCCCGTTCGCGGGCGTCGTCGTCGCGATCCCACACGCACGCGAGGAGCTGGTGGGCACGGGCAGCGCAGTGGTCGTACTGGAGGCGATGAAGATGGAGCACGAGGTGCTCGCGGAGATCGACGGCGTGATCCGCGCGCTCGCGGTGGCCGTCGGGGACTCGGTGCAGGAGGGCCAGCTACTGCTCACGCTCGAGCCCCGCGCAGGCGCTGGCGCGGAGCTTGCGAGCCAGCCCGAGCGGCAGCCGCGCGGTGAGCGCGCGGACCTGCGCGCGGTGCGCGAGCGCCACGAGATTGGGCTGGATGCGGCGCGCCCGGAGGCGGTGGCGCGCCGGCGCGAGCGCGGCCGGCGCACGGCGCGCGAGAACCTCGCCGACCTGCTCGACGAGGACACGTTCGTCGAGTACGGGCCGCTGTTGTTCGCCGCCCAGGAGCGCCAGGCGCTCGCGCGAGGAGCTGATCGAGCGCACACCCGCAGACGGGCTGGTGGGCGGGGTCGGCCAGGTCGCGGGGCGTCAGTGCGTGGCGATGTCATACGACTACACCGTCCTGGCGGGCACCCAGGGGATGCGCAACCACGCCAAGAAGGACCGCCTGTTCGAGCTGGCCGAGCGCCGCCGGCTGCCGGTGGTGCTGTTCGCGGAGGGCGGCGGCGGGCGCCCCGGCGACGTCGACATGCCGATCGTCGCGGGTCTGGACTGCCGCGCGTTCGCGCTGTTCGCGCAGCTCAGCGGCCTCGTGCCGCTCGTCGGCATCGCGTCGGGCTACTGCTTCGCGGGCAACGCCGCGCTGCTCGGCTGCTGCGACGTGGTGATCGCCACCGAGGACTCGAGCATCGGCATGGGCGGTCCGGCGATGATCGAGGGCGGCGGGCTTGGCGTGTTCGAGCCCGGCGAGGTGGGGCCGATCGACGTGCAGCACGCCAACGGCGTCGTCGACCTGCGCGCGGCCGACGACGCCGCGGCGGTGGCGCTCGCCAAGCGCTACCTCTCCTACTTCCGCGGCGCGATCGAGCCGAGTGCGGTGCCCGACCAGGGGCTGCTGCGCGAGCTGATCCCCGAGCAGCGCAAGCGCGTCTACGACGTGCGCCGCGTGCTCGCGACGCTGTTCGACGAGGGCTCCGTGCTGGAGCTGCGCGACGGCTTCGGCGCGGGGATGCTGACGGCGCTCGCGCGCGTCGACGGGCGCCCGCTGGGCGTGATCGCCAACGATCCCGACGCACCTCGGCGGCGCGATCGACGCGGACGGCGCCGACAAGGCGGCGCGCTTCCTGCAGCTGTGCGACGCGTTCGAGCTGCCGGTGCTGTTCCTGTGCGACACGCCCGGCTTCATGGTCGGCCCCGACGCCGAGCGCACGGCGACCGTGCGCCACTTCGCGCGCATGTTCCTCGGCGGCGCCAACGTGAGCGTGCCGACGGGCACGATCGTGCTGCGCAAGGGCTACGGGCTCGGCGCCCAGGCGATGGCCGGCGGCGGCTTCAAGGCGCCGCTGTTCACCGTCGCGTGGCCGACGTCCGAGTTCGGCGGCATGGGCCTCGAGGGCGCCGTGCGCCTCGGCATGCGCCGCGAGCTCGACGCGATCGAGGACGAGCAGGAGCGCGAGCGCGTGTTCGAGCAGCTGGTCGCCGCCGCGTACGAGCGCGGCGAGGGCGTCAACATGGCCGCATACGGCGAGATCGATGACGTGATCGACCCCGCGGACTCGCGCCGCTGGATCGCGACGCTGTTCGACGAGCACTCGGGCGAGTGGTGGCGGCGCGCGGGCAAGAAGCGCCCGTACGTCGACGCGTGGTGACGCGCATCGCGCAGCGCTGTGTGATCATTCCTCACGAGGCCGCCAACGACGATCTAGCTCGTGGTGGACCTGACGCAGCATCCGCTGGACATCTGAAGTCGCGCCGGTATCCGCAGGGAACTGGACCGAAACCGATGAGCCCCCACCGCCGAACCTCGCTCTGCGCATGAGAGACCGTGCGCACGGTTGGCGAGCTGCGCTCGGCGCTTGCGCCGGCTCGCCGCGAGGGGCTCACGATCGGGCTGGTCCCGACGATGGGCGCGCTGCACGACGGCCACCTGTCGCTGATCGCTCACGCGCGCGAGCACTGCGACGTGGTCGTCGTCTCGCTGTTCGTCAACCCGGCCCAGTTCAACGAGCGCGCCGACCTCGAGCGCTACCCGCGCGACGAGCGCCGCGACGCCGAGCTCGCCGCGGCGGCCGGCGCGGACGTGCTGTTCGCGCCGTCGGTCGAGGAGGTCTACCCGTCGGGCTTCGCGACGAGCGTCGAGGTGCTCGGCGTGACCGAGCGCCTCGAGGGCGCGGCGCGCGGCGCCGAGCACTTCCGCGGCGTGGCCACGGTCGTGACCAAGCTGCTGTGCATGGCGCTGCCCGACGTGGCGTACTTCGGCCAGAAGGACGCCCAGCAGGTGGTCGTCATCCGCCGCCTCGCGAGCGACCTGAACCTGCCCGTGCGGATCGAGGCGCTGCCGACGGTGCGCGAGCCCGACGGCCTGGCGCTGTCGAGCCGCAACGCGCTGCTCGACCGCCGACGGAGCGCGCCCGCGCGCTGGCGCTGCCGGCCGCGCTGCGCGGCCGCACGCGCGCTGGCCGCGGCCGGCGAGCGCTCGGCGCAGGCGCTGCTCGACGCCGCGCGCGAGGCGATGCGCCCGTTCGACGTCGAGCCCGAGTACGTCGCGCTCGTCGAGCCCGACACGCTCGAGCCCGTCGCGCACGCTCGACGGCGAGGCGCTGCTGGCGCTCGCCGCGCGCGTCGGCGAGGTGCGCCTGATCGACAACGCGATCCTTTCGCCGGCCGGCGGTGACGGATGTCGCCGCCGCAGCATGGCCCCGAGCGCCAGACGCAGGCCCCCACCCAACCGCTCGAAGGAGAGGCGATCGCCACATGCAGCGCGTGATGCTCAAGTCCAAGATCCACCGCGCGACGGTGACCGACTGCGACCTGCACTACGTCGGCTCGATCACGATCGACCCCGAGCTGCTCGAGGCCGCGGACATGCTCGAGTACGAGCAGGTGCACGTCGTCGACGTCGACAACGGCGCGCGCTTTGAGACCTACACGATCCCCGGCGAGCGCGGCTCGGGCGACATGCGCGTGAACGGCGCCGCCGCGCGCCTCGTGCACCGCGGCGACACGATCATCGTCATCTCCTACGGCGCCTACGACGAGGCCGACCTGGAGCGCTACGTGCCCCGCGTCGTCCACGTCGAGGCCGAACACCAACCGCATCATCACGATCGACGAGCAGGTGGCGACCCTGCTCTCCTGAGCGGGCGTCAACCGGCCGTCAGAGAGGAAGCACACCATGTCCAGCCGTCCCACGATCCAGGCCCCGTCCGACCCCGGCCGTCTGCCGATGACGCTTCCCCTGCTGATGGAGAAGAAGCGGCTCGGCGAACCGATCGTGATGGTCACCGCCTACGACTACCCGAGCGCACGCGCCGCCGAGGCCGCCGGCGTCGACCTCGTGCTGGTCGGCGACTCGGCGGCGACGACGGTGCTCGGCTACAACGCCACCACGCCGGTCGAGCTCGACGACATGCTCGTGCTCGCGCGCGCCGCGCGCCGCGGCCTGCGCACGCCGCTGTTGATCGGCGACCTGCCGTTCGGCTCCTACGAGGTCTCCGACGAGCAGGCGATCACGACCGCGATGCGCATGGTCAAGGAGGCCGGCTGCGACGTCGTCAAGCTCGAGGGCGGCGGCGAGGCGTCGGTCAAGCGCGCGCGCGCGATCGTCGGCGCGGGCATCCCCGTGATGGGCCACGTCGGGCTCACGCCGCAGACCTCGACCGCGCTCGGCGGCTGGAAGGCGCAGGGGCGCACCGCCGACGGCCGCCGCGCGCATCGCCGCCGAGGCGCTCGCGCTGCAGGAGGCCGGCTGCTTCGCGCTCGTGTTCGAGGCGATCCCGAGCGCCGTCACCGAGGAGCTGATGCCGCTGCTTGAGATCCCCGTGATCGGCATCGGCGCGGGCCCCGCGACCGACGGCCAGGTGCTCGTGTTCCACGACCTGCTCGGCATCCGCGACGGCCTTGGCGCGCGCTTCGTCAAGCGCTACGCCAACCTCCAGCAGGAGATGAACGACGGCGTCACCGCGTACGCCGAGGACGTGCGCGCGCGCCGCTACCCCGGCCCCGAGCACTCCTACTCGATCGACCCGAGCGAGCTGAACGAGCTGCGCGCGCTGCTCGGCTCGCCGGACTCACGCTCGCGGCTTTAGGTTCTCAGTCCGCGTCGGCTCGCAGGGCCGCGCGCACCGCGCCGGCGGTCGGCGCGAGGTCCTCGGACAGGCGCTCCAAGAGCGTCGAGCCATGCGGGCTTCAGCGTGGCCGCGCGGCGGACCAGCTCGACGCCGGCGTCGAGGTCCTGGGCGGCGACGCCGAGTCCCGCCCAGAACGTCAGCTCGTCGCACTCGGGCGCGAGCTCGGCGGCGGCGAGGTAAAGCGCGGTCGCCTCGGCGTGGGCGCCCTGCGCGACGAGCTCGTCCGCCTGGGCCGCCATCTCATACGCTCGCGCCAGGCGCAGCAGCCGGCGCAGCTCGCCGAGCGGGTCCGCGTGGTCCTCGACGCGCAGCTCAAAGCGGGTGCGCCACGCCTCGCCCGTCGGGCGGAACCACGAGCAGCGCCGCCGACTGGCGACCGCGTACGTCGCCGCCCGCGCCCTCGGCCGCCTCGAGCGCGGCGAGCAGGCGCTCGGCGAGATCGCCGTCGTGCGCGCGATAGGCCGCCGCCATCGCGCTCGGCACGCTCGCGCCCGCCATCATGTTCGCCTGGCAGGCAAAGCCCTCGCCGATCTCATCGCCGGCGTAGGGGATGCAGCCCTCGCCCGTGTGCGCGGCGGCACGACCATGCGTATCGACCGCGCCAAGCTGGCGAAACCGAGCGAGCTCGTCCTCACTCAGGACCGCCGCGATCGCCTCGGTGGCCGCGAGGCCGTCCTGCATACGTTCGAGCGTGTGCGGGCCGTGGGCTACCTCGGCGACCGACTGCGTGGCCACGGCGCCGACGCCCGCCCGTGCCCACGCGACGACGCCTCCGACCCCAAACCAATGCGACTGCACGGCGACGCCCAGCTCGCCGGTGGACGCGTCGCGGGCGACGATCGAATAGGTGCCGTGGCGCATGGCCGACATCCTCGCACCGCGGATCGATCCGGTGCGAGCCCCGTCAGGCGAGCGGCTCGCCCCAGCGCTCGCGGAACGCGAACTCCGCCACGGGTTTGCGCGCCAGCCTCCTCGGCCAGTCCTCGACGCGATAGCCGACGCCGATGTGCGCGGCGAGCGCGATTCCGTCGGGGATCCCGAGCAGCCGCTTGACCTCGGCCTCGGCCGGCACGAGCAGCGTCGTCAGAGCGGCGCCGAGACCCTCTGCGCGCAGCCGCGAGCAGCAGGTTCTGCACGAACGGGTAGACGGAGGCGCCGCCGACGATGCTCTGGCGCGGCAGACCGGCGTCGGTGACGGCGAGATCCTCCAGGCGCACGCCGACCACCAGGTGCAGCGGCACCTGATCGAGGTGCTCGGCGTAGTCGTTCGCGGCGCGCAGGCCGCGAACGGCGGCCGCATCGAAGCTCTCCGGGTCGGCCAGCATGCTCGCGGCGCCGGTCTGCTCCATGTAGGCGCGCCAGCGAGGTAGATACAGCTCGCGCAGGGCCGCCCGCCGCTCGCCGTCCTGCACGGCAACGACACGCCATCCCTGCCGGTTGCCGCCGCTCGGCGCGAAGCGCGCGCTGTCGAGGATCCGCAGCAGCACCTCCTCGGGCACCGGGTCGGGCCTGAAGCGCCGGCTGGTGGGCGCGCAGCGCATCGCGTCGTAGAGGTCCATAGTGCTGGACGCTACAGGTTCCCGAGAGGGCCTCGTTAGGCGAGACGGCCTCGTCAGGTGCGGTACTCGATCTGGCGCAGCACCCGCGCGGGCGCCCCCGCCGCGATCGAGAACGGCTCGATGTCGCGCGTGACGACGCTGTTGGCGCCGATCACGCAGCGCTCGCCGATCGTGACGCCGCTGGTCACGACCACGTTGGCCCCCAGCCAGCAGTTGTCGCCGATGCGGGTCGGGCCCTTGCTCTCAAAGCCCTGCCAGGTGATCGGCGTGTGCGGGTCGTCGAAGCGGTGGCTCGCGTCGGAGACGAAGCAGCCGTTGGCGAGCATGCAGTGATCGCCGATCTCCACCAGCTCCTGCGCGGCGACCATCACGCCTTTGTTCAGGAACGTCCCCGCGCCGATCCGCACGCGCGCGGCCCCCGGCGCGGTGATCCACACGCCCGGCTCCAGCAGCGCATTGGCGCCGATCTCCAGGCGCCCCTCGCGCAGCGCCTCGAGCACGTTGCCGTGCACGGGCCAGCGCGCGAACGCCTCGCGGCGCATCAGCTCCAAGTGGATGCGCGCGCGGTTCCAGGGCAGCGAGTTGCGCTCATACCAGCGCCACTTCTGCGCCCACAGGCGCGCCGCGCGCGCCAGCTCGCCCATTGCGCTCAGGCGGCGACCTTCGCCCGGCGCCGTTTTGGCGCGGGCTTGCCGGGCTTTGTGCCGTTGCGCGAGATCGCCGGCGTGAGCAGCTCGGCGAGGAAGCGCCCGGTGTGCGAAGCCGGCTCGGCGGCGACCTCCTCGGGGGTGCCGACGGCGATCGCCAAGCCGCCCTCCTCCCCGCCCTCGGGACCCATGTCGATCAGGCGGTCGGCGCTCTTGATGACGTCGAGGTTGTGCTCGATCACGACCACGCTGTTGCCCGCGTCGACCAGGCGCTGCAGCACCTCCAGCAGCCGCTGCACGTCGGCGAAGTGCAGTCCGGTGGTCGGCTCGTCGAGGATGTACAGCGTGTTGCCGGTCGCGATCTTCGAGAGCTCCGTCGCGAGCTTCACCCGCTGGGCCTCGCCGCCGGAGAGCGTCGTCGCGGGCTGGCCCAGGCGCACGTAGCCGAGACCGACCGCGTCGAGCGTCTCCAGGCGCCGGCGGATCTTGGGGATGTGCTCGAAGAACTTCAGCGCCTCCTCGACCGGCATCTCCAGCACGTCGGCGATGCTCTTGCCCTTGAAGCGCACCTCCAGCGTCTCGCGGTTGTAGCGCTTGCCGTGGCACTGCTCGCAAGGGACGTACACGTCGGGCAGGAAGTGCATCTCGATCTTGATCTGCCCGTCGCCGCGGCAGACCTCGCAGCGCCCGCCCTTGACGTTGAAGCTGAAGCGCCCGGGCTTGTAGCCGCGCGCGCGGGCCTCCTGGGTCTTCGCGAACAGGTCGCGGATCACGTCGAACAGGCCCGTGTAGGTCGCCGGGTTCGAGCGCGGCGTGCGCCCGATCGGCGACTGGTCGACGGCGATGATCTTGTCGAGCTGGTCGAGGCCGTGAATCGCACGGTGCGCGCCCGGACGCCGGCGCGCGCGGTGCAGGCGGTTGGCCACCGACTTGTAGAGGACGTCGTTGACGAGCGTCGACTTGCCCGAGCCCGAGACCCCGGTCACGCACGTCAGCACTCCGAGCGGGATGTGCACGTCGATGTCGCGCAGGTTGTGTTCGCTTGCGCCAAGGATCTCCAGGTAGCCGCTGGGCGTGCGCCGCCGCTTGGGCACCTCGATCGTGCGCGCGCCCGAGAGGAACTGCCCGGTCAGCGACTCCGGCACCTGTTGGACCTCCGCGGCCGTCCCCTGCGCCACGATCCGCCCGCCGTGCTCGCCCGCTCCCGGGCCGAGGTCGACGAGATGGTCGGCCGCGCGCATCGTCTGCTCGTCGTGCTCGACCACGATCACCGTGTTGCCCAGGTCGCGCAGCCGCTCGAGCGTCCCGATCAGCTTCGAGTTGTCGCGCTGGTGCAGCCCGATCGACGGCTCGTCGAGGATGTACAGCACGCCCACGAGCGAGGAGCCGATCTGCGTCGCCAGGCGAATGCGCTGCGCCTCGCCGCCGGACAGCGTCGCGGCGGCCCGGTCCATCGACAGGTAGCCGATGCCGACGTTCTCGAGGAAGCGCAGCCGCTCTGAGATCTCGCGCAGGATCAGCCGCGCGACATGCCTGTCGGTCTCCGACAGCTCGACCTCCTCCAGCCACTCGAGCGCGCGGTGCGCGGACAGCGCGCAGAAGTCCTCGATGCGCGTGCCCCCCACCAGCACCGCGCGCGACTCCGCGCGCAGACGGGCACCGCCGCACACCGGGCACGCGCGCAGCGACATGTACTCCTCGATCTTCTCGCGCGTCCACTCCGAGTCGGTCTCGCGGTAGCGGCGCTGGAGGTTCCTGACGATCCCCTCGAACCGCGTCGCGTAGGAGCGCCGGCGCCCGTAGCGGTTGCTGTACGTGACCTGCACCGGCTCATCCCCGGTGCCGTACAGGAACGCGTCGCGCTGCTCGTCGGTCAGCTCCTCCCATGGCGTTCGAGGTCGACGTCGTAGAGCTCCGCGATCGCCTCGGTCATCTGCTCGTAGTAGTTGGACGAGCTGCTGTGCCCACGGCGCGATCGCGCCCTCGGCGATCGACAGCGACGGGTCGGGAACGACCAGCTCCGGGTCGATCTCCATCTGCGAGCCCAGGCCCGTGCAGCGCTCGCACGCGCCGTGCGGGGAGTTGAACGAGAAGATCCGCGGCTCGAGCTCGACCAGCGAGGGTCCGTGCTCGGGGCAGGCGAAGCGCTCGGAGAACGTGAACAGCGTCCCCGGCTCGGGTGCGACGCCCGGCACGATCTGCCCGCCGGCCGCGCGCGCGCCCTTGGCGCCCTTGGCCTGCTCGGCCTCGCCCCAGTCCTCGGCGGACCCCACTATCTCGACCTCGACCAGCCCGTCGGCCAGCGCGACCGCCGTCTCGATCGAGTCCGCCAGGCGCTTGCGCACGTCGTGGCGCATCACCAGGCGGTCGACGACCACCGAGATGTCGTGCTTGTAGCGCTTGTCGAGCACGATCGACTCCTCCAGCATGCGCACGCGCTCGTCGATCTTCACGCGCGCGAAGCCATCGGCGCGCAGCTCGTCCAGCAGCTTCCCGTACTCGCCCTTGCGCCCCCTGACGACCGGCGCGAGCACCATGAAGCGCGTCCCTTCCGCCAGCTCCATCACCTGGTCGATGATCTGCTCGGCCGACTGGCCCACGATCGGGCGTCCGCAGATCGGGCAATGCGGCTTGCCCACGCGCGACCACAACAGACGCAGGTAGTCGTAGATCTCGGTGACCGTGCCGACGGTCGAGCGGGGGTTACGCGACGTCGTCTTCTGATCGATCGAGATCGCCGGCGAGAGTCCCTCGATCGAGTCCACGTCCGGCTTGTCCATCTGCCCCAGGAACTGCCTGGCGTACGCCGACAGCGACTCCACGTAGCGGCGCTGGCCCTCTGCGTAGATCGTGTCGAACGCGAGGCTCGACTTGCCCGACCCGGACAGCCCCGTGATCACGACCAGCGCATCGCGCGGAAGCTCCAGCGAGATGTCCTTCAGGTTGTGCTCACGGGCTCCCGAGACGACGATCTGGTTGCTCTGCGGCATCTACATCCATGATAGAGAGGCGAACAGATGTTCGCCCGTTATGTATCTCGTGTGCGCGCAATTTGCGCGGTTTTGGGGCTTCCGCGCACCCGTCCTCCCGCCACACGGCTCAGGCGAACAGCGCGGTCACGTCGAGGTCGGCGACGCCCTCGGCCGGCGATGGCACCATCGTTCCAGGCCGTAGACCTCACAGCGGGCATAGCCGTCCGGGCCGGGCTCGGTGCGCACCTCGATGGTCTTCGCGGGGACATCGACGAGCCAGTAGGTCGGCACCGGGGTCCACGCGTACATGTTCGCCTTCGTCTCACGGTCCTTCTTGTGCGAGCTCACCGCGACCTCGACGGCCAGCAACGCCGTGCGGGGATGGCGATGTCGTGGATTGGGCAGCTCCACCAGCGCCAGATCGGGCTCAGGTACCGCATCCCACTCGGCTTCCAGCGGCAGCTGCACTCGCAGCCAAGCGAGCGCCGTCCCAAGATGACGCGTGAGGCGCATGATCGTCGTCGCATGCTTCACGCCCTGCGGGCTCACCTCGACCAGCAGCCCTTCCAAGAGCTCGATCGGCAGGCCCTCCAACGCACCCGTCGCGACCATCCGTTCGTAAGTGCCCACGTCGATCCGGTGCAGCGGATCGTCGCTGTGGGGACGCTTGTTGACGAGCAACCCGTCCAGCAGCTCGACGTCGAGACCTTCCAACGCGCCGCCCTCGACCAGACGGCGGTACGTGTCGACGTCCAGCCGGTAGAGCGGAAGCGGAGAGTCGGTCGGGATGTGTTGAGCAGCCTGAGTCGCCATGGCCTCATTCTGGCACGCGAAGATACGCCCCGCTTGGGATGCCTGAGCGAATCGCTGCTCGTGCTCGGCGCGCATTCCGCGCGCCCGCCCTACCCCTCGATCGCCGAGTAGACCTCGTCTATCAGCTTGAGCCGATCGGGCAGCTGGAAGTTCTCGGCCAGATAGCGCTCGGTGTCCGCGCGCGACTCGCCGTTGAGCGCCATGTTGAGCGCGATCAGGCGGGCGCCGTCGAGATCGCTGCCGCCCGCGCCGGCTTCCTGCGCCCCCGACTGCACGCGTCGCGCCGACCGGCTGCGGCGCGCGTCCTGCAGGGCGCTATCGAGCTCGGCCTCGAACGCCGCGGCGGCTCGGGTTCGAACTGCCGCGGCTCGGGCTCGTACTGGCGCGGTGGCGCGGGCTCAACGGCCGCGCCAGCGCGCCCGGAGGCGGCGTCGTAGAGCTCGCTCATGCCCGTCTCCACAGCCGACAGGTCGGCGGCGAGGCGGCCGGCGCCGGCGCGCATGCTCTCGACCAGCGCGCTCACCTCGCCGTCCATCGAGCCGACGTGCTCGAGCAGCCTCGCGGTCACCTGCGCGACCGCCGCGACGTGCTGGCGCGCGCGCTCGACGGCTTCCTCGCGCGTGCGGTCGGCGTCGCGGTCGGCGTCCTCGCGCACCTGGCGCGCGTTCTCGAGCGCGTGGCGCTCGATTTCGGCGGCCGCCGTCTCCGCGGCCTGCAGGATGCTCTGGACCTGCGTCCCCGCGGTCGAGGCGACCGACGCGTCGCTGCCGCCGGTGATCGCCGCGCGCTGCAGCTCCTCGAACTCGTCGGCGAGCGCCCGCAGGTGCGCGTCCACGGCGGCCGGGTCATAGCCGCGCCGGCCGATCGGGAAGTCCCTGCGCTCGATTGCCTGCCGATCGAAGTCCACGGCCGGCATCCTAAGCCATGTCCCGGCCGGCAGTCTCGTCAGGCAAGTTCTCGCCCACGGGAGCCTCCGCCGAGCGGATCTCCTGCAGGTCGCGGCGCAGCTCGCGCAGCTCGTCGCGCAGCTGCGCGGCGTACTCGAAGCGCAGGTCGTCGGCCGCCGCGATCATCTCCTCCTCGAGCTCCACGACCATCCGCTCGAGCTCATGCTTGGGCATCTCACGCGTCGCCGCCGCGCTTGGCGGTGCGCCGTTTGCGCCCGCGCGGCACCTTCGACTCGGCCTGCAGGAACTCGGCGATGTCGGAGATGCCCTTGACGATCGTCGCCGCCGTGATCCCGTGCTCCTCGTTGTAGGCGAGCTGGATCTCGCGGCGGCGGTCGGTCTCGGAGATCGCCGCTTTCATCGCGCGGGTCTCCTTGTCCGCGTACATCAGCACCGTGCCCTCGATGTTGCGCGCCGCGCGGCCGATCGTCTGGATCAGCGAGGTCTCCCCGCGCAGGAAGCCCTCCTTGTCGGCGTCGAGGATCGCCACCAGCGAGACCTCCGGCAGGTCCAGCCCCTCGCGCAGCAGGTTCACGCCCACGAGCACGTCGTACTCGCCGAGGCGCAGGTCGCGGATGATCTGGATGCGTTCGAGCGTGTCGATCTCCGAGTGCAGGTAGCGCGTCTTGAAGCCCATCTCCAGCAGGTACTGCGAGAGGTCCTCGGACATCTTCTTCGTCAGCGTCGTCACCAGCACGCGCTCGTTGCGCTCGACGCGCTTGCGGACTTCGTTCATCAGGTCGTCGATCTGGTTCTTGGTCTCGCGCACCTCGACCGCCGGATCGACGATCCCGGTCGGGCGCACGATCTGCTCGACGACGCGCGTGGACTGCGTGCGCTCGTACTCGCCCGGGCGTCGCCGACACGAACACGAGCTGCGGCGTGATCGACAGGAACTCCTCGAAGGTCTGCGGGCGGTTGTCCAGCGCGCTCGGCAGCCGGAAGCCGTAGTCGACGAGCGTCTGCTTGCGCGAGCGGTCGCCCTCGTACATGCCGCCGATCTGCGGCACCGTCTGGTGGGACTCGTCGATCAGGCAGATGAAGTCCTTGGGGAAGTAGTCGATCAGGCAGTACGGCCGTCGACCCGGGCGGGCGCCCGTCGAGGATCCGCGAGTAGTTCTCGATCCCCGAGCAGAAGCCGACCTCGCGCAGCATCTCCATGTCGTACTGCGTGCGCTGGCGCAGGCGGTGGGACTCGAGCTGCTTGCCTTCGGACTCGAGCTGCTCGCAGCGCTCGTTCAGCTCGCGCCCGATCTCCGCGACGCCCGCCTCGATCGTGCCCTCCTTGACGTTGTAGTGCGTCGCCGGCCAGATCGCCACGTGCTCGAGGTCGTCGGCGAGCAGCTCGCCGGTCAGCGGGTCGAACTGCTGCAGGCGTTCGACCTCGTCGCCGAACATCGTCGCCCGGAAGGCCGTCTCGGCGTACGCCGGGAACACCTCGAGCGTCTCGCCGCGCACGCGGAAGCTGCCGCGCGAGAGCACGCTGTCGTTGCGCGTGTACTGGATCGAGACGAGTTTGCGCAGCAGCCCGTCGCGGTCGATCTCCTCGCCGCGCTTGAGGATCTGCATGTTCATCTCGTAGGTCTCCGGCGAGCCGAGGCCGTAGATGCACGACACCGACGCGACGACGATCACGTCGCGGCGCGCGAACACCGCCGCCGTCGCCGCGTGGCGCAGGCGGTCGACCTCCTGGTTGATCGCCGAGTCCTTCTCGATGTACAGGTCCCTGCTCGGGACGTACGCCTCCGGCTGGTAGTAGTCGTAGTAGGAGACGAAGTACTCGACCGCGTTCTCCGGGAAGAACGTGCGGAACTCGTTGCACAGCTGCGCCGCGAGCGTCTTGTTGTGGGCGATCACGAGCGTCGGCCGCTGCACCGCCTCGATCACGCCCGCCATCGTCATCGTCTTGCCCGTGCCGGTCGCGCCGAGCAGCGTCTGGAAGCGCTCGCCCTGCTCGACGCCCTCGGCCAGCGCGGCGATCGCCTTCGGCTGGTCGGCGGTCGGCGTGAAGATGGAGTCGAGCTTGAAATCTGGCATGCGCGGAAGCTGCCTCCTAGCAGTAGCCCCTCGCCAGAGCGCTCCCCCGAGTGCAGCCGCGACGGGCGTTGCGGCGCTCGCTCGCTACTGGATTCCCAGCTGCCGCGGGTAGGTGGCCCGGTAGGCGCTCTGCGCGCTGAGCACACGACGCACGTATTCGCGCGTCTCCGGGAACGGGATCGCTTCGGGTCGCAGCTGCGTGCCTTCGGCGTGGGCGCGCGCGACCCATTCGTCGACGTTCGTCAGGCCGGCGTTGTAGGCGGCCACCGCGAGCATCTCGTTGCCGTCGTAGTGGTTGAGCAGATAGCGCAGGTAGTAGCTGCCGTAGGCGACGTTGACGCTCGGCGTCGGCGAGATCGCTCGCGGTGAAGCTGATGCCGCCCGAGAGGTGCGCCAGGTAGTAGGCGGTGGTCGGGCAGGATCTGCATCAGCCCCTGCGCCCCCGCCGGGGACGGGCGCGGGTCGAACTTCGTCTCGGCGTAGATCACCGCCGCGATCAGCGCCGGGTCGAGGTCCTTCTGCGGCCGCCTGCTCGCGGATGATGCTCGCGTCGCTCAGCGGCAGCGCTAGGTTGCGTCGCCGCCTGGTGCAGCATCGACGCCGACGACCCCGACGAACAGCGCGGTCACGACGATCGCCGCGACCGTGCCGAAGACCCGCCGGCTCATCCTCCAAGCTTGCCAAGAACCGCCGACAGCTCGCGCTCCAGCTCCTCGCACGCTGCCGTCGTTGCGCACCACGAACGTCGCCCGCCGCGCCTTCTCCTCCTGGGAGAGCTGGCGCGCCGCGCGCTCGTCCACCAGCGCGTGCCCGCGTTCGGCCGCCCGCCGGCGGCGCAGCGACTCCTCGGAGATCGACCGCGATCGTCGCGTCATACAGCTGTCCAGGCCCGCCTCGAACAGCAGCGGCACCTCGACCACGGCGGCCCGCGGCGCGGGCGCATGGCGCGCGCCTGCTCGAGCCACTCCGCCACCCGCGCCCCCACCAGCGGCCACACCTGCCCCTCGAGCCATGCGCGGTCCTCCGCGGTCGCAAACGCGCGCCGCGCCACCGCCGCGCGATCCACCACGCCGCCCGGGGCCACGTCCGCGCCGAAGCGCGCGACCACCGCGTCGCGCAGCTGCTGGCGCCTTCGTAGAGCTCGTGCACGACCGCGTCGCTGGAGAGCACCTCGGCGCCGAGACCTCGCAGCGCCTCGAGCGCGGTCGACTTGCCCGACCCCATGCCGCCGGTCAGCCCGACGAACGGCACCGCCGGCTGCGCCTTCCCGGAGACGCTCAGCTCGCGTCAGTCCTGCTGCGCGGACTCGGCCGTCGGCGCGTCGCCGTCCGCGCTCGCCGTCGGCCGCGGCCTGCTCGGCGGCGGCCGTGTCCTGCTCGCCCTCGCGCCAGCTCTGGCGCCGCGACAGCTTCCGGAGCCTCGGCAACCTGCTCGGCCTCCGCGATCCTCGGCAGCCTCTTCGGCGACCTCGGCGGCCTCCAGCAGTCTCCTCGACAGCCTCGGCCTCGACCGCCGCCTCGACGACGTCGGCAACCTCGATGGCCTCGGCGAGCTCCTCGACAGCCTCGGCCTCGGCGGCCTGCGACAACCTCAGCGACCGCCTCGCCTTCGCCGGCGCCTCCGCCTCGCCAGCCTCGGCGACCGGCTCGCGGCGCCGGCTCGCCGGGACGCGAGACCGGCAGGATCTGGTCCTCGACGCGCTTGGCCGACAGCGACAGGCGCCGGCGCTCGGAGTCGATCTCGAGGATCTTCACGCGGATCTCATCGCCCGGGTGGACGATCTCGCGCGGGCTCTCGACGTGGTGCGCGGCGAGCTCGGAGATGTGCACGAGGCCCTCGACGCCATCGAGGATCTCGACGAACGCGCCGAACGTGACCACCTTCGTGACCTTGCCGGCGAGCTCGTCGCCGACGTTGTAGGTGTCGACGATCCGCTGCCACGGGTCCTCCTGGGTCTGCTTGAGACCCAGCGAGATGCGCTGGCGGTCGCGGTCGATGTCGAGCACCTTGACCTTGACGGTGTCTCCGATCGTCGAGGATCTCGCTCGGGTGGTTGACGTGCGACCACGACAGCTCGGAGATGTGGATCAGGCCGTCGATGCCGTCGAGGTCGACGAACGCGCCGAAGTCGACGATGTTCGAGATCTGCCCCTCCACGACCAGGCCCGGCTGCAGGCGGTCGAGGATCTGCTGGCGAACCTCCTTGCGCTCCTCCTCGAGCACCGCGCGGCGGGAGAGCACGACGTTGTTGCGCGAGCGGTTGAGCTCGATCACCTTGGTCTCGATCTTCGTGCCCATGTACTCGTCGAGGTTGGGCACGCGGCGGATGTCCACGAGCGACGCCGGCAGGAAGCCGCGCACGCCGAGGTCGATGATCAGCCCGCCCTTGACGACCTCGATGACCGTGCCCTCGACCGGCTCGCCGGACTCGGCCGCCGTTTCGATGCGCCGCCACGCCTTCTCGAAGCGGGCGCGCTTCTTGGACATGATCAGGCGGCCGTCCTGATCCTCCTTGGTCATGACGATCGCGTCGACCTCCTCGCCGAGGTGGACCTCCTCGTTGGGATCGACGGCCTTGCGGATCGACAGCTCGTTCGCCGGGATGACGCCCTCGGACTTGTAGCCGATGTCGACGAGCACCTCGTCCTTGTCGATTCGCACGACGTGGCCGGTGACGACCTCGCCCTCCTCGATCGGCCGGAACGTCGCGTCGTAGTTGGGGACGATCTGGCCGTCGACTTCGAGCAATAGCCCGTTCGACCCGTCGACCACGCGGGCCTGGGGATTCTCCATCACCGTTTGCACCGGCCGAAGCGTAGCGCAGCCGTATCATTGCGGGCCAGATGCCTGTCCGAGCGACGAAGCGGGGAGAGCAGCGAACCCGCCTGGAACGCGACTGCGACGTGCTCGTCTGCGGTGCGAGCTTCGCCGGCCTGGCGGTCGCGCGCGAGCTCGCCGGCTCGGGCGCGACGGGTGCTGATGATCGACCGCTACGAGCTCGGCGAGCGACAGACCTCCGCGTGCGCGATGCCCACCGACGTGGCTGCAGCGCGCTCGAGCTGATGGGCGTCGTGGCGCCAGAGCTTCGACGAGATGGTCGTCCACACGCCGTACCGCACCGCGCGCTGGCCGCTGCCGTGGTCGTTCTCGACGTTCGACTACCGCGAGCTGTGCGCGCTGCTGTGGGAGCAGGCCGCCTGCCCCGAGCTCGAGCTCGAGACCGCGACCGTTACCGGCCGCGACGGCAGCACCGTCCACACCGACCGCGGCGAGCTGCGCGCACCGCTGATCGTCGACGCGCTCGGCTGGCGACGCGTGCTCTCCAACGCCACGCCGATCCAGCCGCCCAACGCCCGACTCTCGCGCGGCCTGGAGGTGCACCCCGACGGGCACGGCGAGGAGATGGAGCTGTGGATCGACCACCGCTACATCCGCGCCGGCTACGGCTGGAGCTTTCCGGCGCGCGACGAGCTGCGCGTCGGCATCGGCTCGTTCTGGCCCGCCCACCACGTCAAGGAGCCGACCGTGCGGCTCGCGCACGATCTCGATCTTGCCGCCCGACGGATACCAGGGCAACTGGATCCCCCACCAGCTGCGCCGCGCGGTCGAGGACGGCGTGTTCTTCGTCGGCGACTCCGCCGGGCACTGTCTCCCGCTCACCGCCGAGGGCATCCGCACGGCGCTCTACTTCGGGCTCGCATGCGGGCGCGAGCTGCGCGCGGTGATCGACGGCCGGCAGCACACGCGAGCAGGCGCTCGCCGCGCTACGGCGCCTTCTCGGACTCGCACGAGCGCAAATACCGCTGGCTGCTGAACGTCCAGCGGGCGGTCGGGCAGATCACGCCGAGCCGCGCCATGACCGCGATCGTCCGCGCGTTCGAGAGCCGCCGCCTGACCGCGTGGGTCTTCGGCCACTACCTCGCGATCGCGCCGCCGTCGTTCGTCGGCGCGCGGCCATCGAGCCCTTCGCCGGCCGGCCTCCTGGCCGTCGCCGCGTCGCGCTGAGAGCAGCCGGCTCAGCCCGCCTGAGTTGCGGCGGAGCGCTCAAGCCACCTTGCGCAGCCGGGGCGTGCTCGCCGAAGCGCCGCGAGCGCGAGCCGGCCGGCATCGATCGCGCTGGCCCACGCGACCTCCGCGAGCAGGCCGGGCGCGGCGACCATGTCGCCGGCGAGGAACACGCCGTCGCCGCGATCGACCGCCGGACGGTCGCGCCAGCTCGTGCCCGGCATGTCCAGCGCGCCGCTGCGCGCGTCCATCACCTGACGCCGGCGCCAGGTCTCGCGCTCGCGCCAGTCCGCCAGCGAGCCATCGAGCAGCCGTTCCAGCCGCGCGGCCGCCAATGCCGGATCTTCCCCGGGACGGATCGGCATGTGCGCCTGCACGAGCTCCTCGCCGGCGGGCGCGAGCGACGGATCGGAGGCGGTGAAGCGCTCGATCCAACCCGCCTCGTCGAGGTCGGACACCACGAACGGGTCGCCGCGACGGTGGCGCAGCGCCGAGGTCGATGCAGAGCGTGTGACCGCTCGTCCAGCGCAGGCGCTCGTCGCCGAGCAGCTCGCGCGCCTGCGCCAGCTCCGTCGCGACGATCACCGGCGGCTCGGGCAGCTCGGAGACGCTCGCGCCCGTCTCGATCGCGACGCCCAGCTCGCGCGCGCGACGCCTCCAGCGAGCCCGACCACCGCGCTCCAGCCTCCGATCGGATAGCGCGCGACCGGCGGCGGGCTCAGCAGCGAGCGGATCGTTCGCGGCCACACGAACGCGGCCGACAGCGCGCCGGGATCGTGGTGGAAGCTGTAGACGCCGGCCGCCGCCGAGAGCATCGCCGCGGTGCGCTCGTCGGCGTGCTTTTCCGCCCACGTGCGGAAGTCCAGCTCGACCGGGGCTTCGCGCCCGCGCAGCCTCAGCACCGAGGGGATCGCGCCGAGCGGCGGCGTGCGCCTGACCTCTCCCTGCCAGCGGAACCTGACGCCCGCCAGCGGCAGGCCCGCGTAGCGGGGCAGCAGCTCGCGCTCGGCCATCCAGCGCCAGAACGGGCCGTCCTTGTAGAGCGCGTGCGGGCCGAAGTTGGCCTTGTACGGGCCCTCGCTGCTGCGCGCGCGCCCACCAAGCGCGGCGTGGGCCTCGAGCAGCGACACGTTCGCGCCGCCCTCCGCGCACGTGATCGCCGCGGTCAGTCCGGCAAGGCCTCCCCCGACGATCGTGACCCGATCGCTCGCGCTCTTTCGCATTCCGGCTCGGCAGGCTCATGGCGATCCTCCTGGTGGTTGCGGTGACGATCACCATACGCCGGCACTGGTCCGTTATACAGTTCCAGTAATGCTTGAGCTAGATGGACCAGTTACAGGCCCGGAGCTGCTGGTCGAACTCGACCGCTCCGGCGAGCTGCCGCTGCACGAGCAGCTCGAGCGCTCGCTGCGCGAGAACATCCGCCGCGGCCGCCTGCCGGCCGGCACGCGGCTGCCCTCCACGCGCGGCCTGGCGACCGAGCTGGGCGTCTCGCGCGGGGTCGTCACCGAGGCCTACGGGCAGCTCGCGCGCCGAGGGCTACCTGGAGACCCGCCAGGGCGCGGCCGTGCGCGTCGCCAGGGCCGCCCGCGCTGCCGTGCCCCGCGTGCCCGCGCGCTCGCTGCTGCCGAGCTTCCCCTACCACTTCCACCCCGGCCTGCCCGACCTCGCCGGCTTTCCCCGCGACCGCTGGCTGCGCTCGCTGCGCGCCGCGCTCGGCCAGTCGCCGCTGGATGCGGTCGGCTACGGCGACCCGCGCGGCGTGCCGGCATTGCGCGAAGCGCTTGCCGACTACCTCGGGCGCGTGCGCGGCACCGCCGCCGACCCCGAGAACATGCTCGTGTGCACGGGCTTCATGCAGGGCTTCTCGATGCTGTGCCGCTGGCTGCACGGGCAGGGCGTGGAGGCGATCGCGATGGAGGACCCCGGCTGGCACGTGCACCGTCTGATCGCCGAGCAGGCGGGCGTGCGAACGATCCCGGTGCCGGTCGACGAGCAGGGCCTCGACGTGCAGGCGCTGGCCGCCACGGACGCGCGCGCGGTGCTCGTGACCCCCGCGCATCAGTTCCCCACCGGCGCGGTGCTCAGCCGCGAGCGCCGCGCGGCGCTGATCGAATGGGCGGAGGACGGCGAGCGGCTGATCGTCGAGGACGACTACGACGCTGAGTTCCGCTATGACCGCGTCGCCGTCGGCGCGCTGCAGGGGCTGGCGTCCGAGCGCGTGCTGTACATCGGCTCGGCCAGCAAGCGTCTGGCGCCGGCGATGCGCCTCGGCTGGATGCTGCTGCCGTCGTGGCTGGCCTGGCAGTTGATCTCGGCGAAGGCGATCGAGGACGGCGGCTCGGAGGTCATCGGGCAGCTCGCGCTGTGCGACTTCATCGAACGGGGCGAGCTCGACCGGCATGTGCGGCGCATGCGCCTGCGCTACCAGAGCCCGCCGCGATGCGCTGCTACAGGCGCTCGCGCGATCGCTGCCGATGGACGACCGCGCGGCACGCCTGCTGGCCTGTTCGAGCTCGTCGAGCTCCCGGACGACCGCGAACGAGCCGGCGCTGCTGGCGGCGGCGGCGGCGCGTGGCGTCGGCATGGAGGGCCTGTCCTGGCACCGCTTCGCGCACGGCGGCGCGCCGGGCATTCTGCTCGGCTACGGCAACCTCTCGGAGCCGGCGATCGAGCAGGGCGTGCGCCTGATCGCGCAGGCGCTCGCCGAGGTGCAGAGCGCCTCCTGAGCTGCCCGTGGACCGTGCCGCGCGCTCCTTGCCGGCGCGCATTGGCATCGAGCAGAACCGCGCAACTGGACCTTGGCAGGCCCGCATCGAGGCCATATCGTGCCCTGCGTGAGTGCCGCCTACGAGCAGCCCACGGGCAGCGCAGCGCTGCACGGCCCCGCGCCGTCGGTCGTGGCGGTGGGCCTCGGCGCTTTCGCCGTCATCCAGCTGGGCCTGGCGCTGTTCATGGCGGTGAGCCCCCACGGCTTCTACACCGACGTGGGCCCGTTCGGCGCCTTCAACGGCCACTACATCCGCGACGTCGCGAGCTTCTACGGCGCGATCGGCATCGGCCTGCTGATCGCCGTCAGACGCCCCTCCTGGCGCGTGCCGGTGCTCGCGCTCACGACGATCCAGTACGCGCTGCACAGCGTCAACCACCTGATCGACATCGGCAAGGCCCACCCGGCGTGGAACGGCTACTTCGACTTCTTCACGCTGGCCGCGGCGACCGTGCTGCTTGCATGGCTGTGGCGCACCGCGGCGCTGGAGGCAAGAACGTGAGGGTGTTCGTGGCGGGCGCGACGGGGGTCGATCGGGCGCGCGGCTGTTGCCGGCGCTGACAGCGGCCGGCCACGAGCCGATCGCGATGACGCGCTCCGCCGAGAAGGCGGGCGCGCTGCGCGAGCGCGGGATCGAGGCGTGCATATGCGACGCCTACGACGCCGAGCACCTGACCCGCACGGTCGCCGAGCGCGCGGGCGGAGCAGGTGGTGCACCTGCTGACCGACCTTCCGCAGGAGATCAACATGCGCCGCTTCGAGCGGGACGCCGCGAGCACCGGGCGCCTGCGCAAGGAGGGCACGCGCAACCTGATCGCCGCCGCGCGCGCGGCTGGAGTGCAGCGGATCGTCGGCGAGAGCATCGCGTTCGCCTACGCAGCCGAGGGCGATCGCGTGAAGGACGAGGAGGCGCCGCTGGCCACGACGACGCTGCCGTCGATCGCCGAGCCGCTCGCTGAGCTCGAGCGCCAGCTGCTGGACGCGGGCGGGATCGTGCTGCGCTACGGCCAGCTCTATGGTCCCGGCACCGCGTTTGCGGGGGACGGCTCGTGGGCGCGCAACCTGCGCCGCCGGCGCCTGCCGATCGTGGGCGCGGGCGCGGGCGTGTTCTCGTTCGCGCACGTCGAGGACGCCGCGAGCGCCACCTTGGCGGCGCTCGAGCACCCGGGACCGGCGACCTACAACGTCGTCGATGACGAGCCGGCTGAGATCCGCGAGTGGATGCCCGCGTACGCGCGCGCCGTCGGCGCGCCCGCGCCCTGGCGCGTCCCGGCGTGGGTCGGACGGCTCGCGGCCGGCCCGATCGCGGTGGAGATGATGAACGAGCTGCGCGGCGCGAGCAACGCGCGGATCAAGCGCGAGCTCGGCTGGCAGCCGAAGTACGCGAGCTGGCGCCAGGGTTTCGAGCAGGCGCTCGGCTGAGCTACTTGCGCACCACCAGCACCACCCCGACCACGAGCAGCACCAGCCCGACGATGCGCGAGGCGTCGATGTGCTGCTTGGCGATCCCGAACAGCCCGAAGCGGTCGATCGCCACGGAGATCGCCAGCTGACCGGCGATCACGACCGCGGTCAGCCCGCTCGCACCAAGCGTGCGCACGGCGATCAGCGCGACGGTCACGTACACCGCCCCAAGCAGCCCCCCGACGAGCGCCCACCACGGAAGCTGACGACCTTGCCAAGGCTACCGAGCCCGCCGCGAACGAACGCCGCGATCAAGAGCAACACGGCCGTGCCGACGAGGAACGAGAACGTCGCCGCCTGCAAGCTGCCGACGGTTTTCCCCAGCCGCGAGTTGATCGGAGCCTGCATCCCGACCAGGCACCCAGCCCCAACGCCGACGAGCACCGCGAGGCTGCGACTCATACCGTGTCCATCCCTGCTTCTACCTCGGCCAAGCTCACTTCGCCTCCAGCCACGTCCGCCCAGTGCCGATATCCACGGCCAGCGGCGGCTCGCGCCCTTCCCACACGCCGACCATCTCGCGCTCGATCAGCGCGCGCGCGTCGGCGGCCTCCTCGGGAGGGCCTTCGAACAGCAGCTCGTCGTGGATCGTCAGAAGCAGCCGCGTCTTCAGCTCTGACTGCGCGAGCGCGCCGATGGCAGCGGACCATCGCGAGCTTGATGATGTCGGCGGCGGTGCCCTGGATGACCGTGTTGACCGCCAGGCGCTCGCCGAGCGTGCGCACCTGGTAGTTGCGCGCGCGCAGCTCGGGGATCTGACGGCGCCGGCCCCACAGCGTCTTCACGTACCCCTCCTCCTTGGCCTGCTCGATCGTCGCGGCGATGAACTCCGCCACGCGCGGGAAGCGCTCGAGGTAGGCGTCGATGAACTCCTTGGCCTCCTCGCGCGGGATGTTCAGGCGGTCGGCCAGGCCGAAGTCCGAGAGGCCGTAGACGATCCCGTAGTTGATCATCTTCGCCTTCGAGCGCATGCCCGGGTCGATTTCGTGCGCCTCGCACGCCGAAGACCCGCGAGGCGGTCGCCGTGTGCACGTCCTCGCCGCGCTCGAAGATCTCCATCAGCGCGGGCTCGCCGGCGACGTGGGCGAGCACGCGCAGCTCGATCTGCGAGTAGTCGGAGGAGATCAGCACGCTGCCCTCCTCGGCCTCGAAGCAGCCGCGGATCTCGCGGCCCAGCGGCGTGCGAATCGGCACGTTCTGCATGTTTGGGTTGGTGCTCGACAGGCGCCCGGTCTGCGCGACCGCCTGCAGGAACGTGGTGTGGATGCGCGAGCGCTCGTCGACGAGCTCGGGCAGCACGTCCAGGTAGGTCTTGATCAGCGTCGAGAGCTCGCGCCAGCGCTCGATCTCTGGGAATGATCTCGTGCTCTGCAGCGGATCGCCTGCAGCACGCGAGCGTCGGTCGAGTAGCCGGTCTTGCCGCGGCGCTTGCGCGAGAGCCCGAGCTGCTCGAACAGGATCTCGCCCAGCTGCTGCGGCGAGGAGATCAGGAACTCCTCGCCGGCGAGCATGAAGATCTCGCGTTCCAGCGCGTCGGTCTCCTCGTGGACGCGCCCGGTGATCTCCGCCAGGCGCTCGAGGTCGAGCCGCACGCCCGAGCAGCTCCATCTCGCGCAGCACGGCGACGAGCGGCAGCTCGATGTCGCGCATCACGCCCTCCAGGCCGCGCTCGGCGATCTGCTCGCGCTGCCAGTCGGCGAGCGCGCCCAGCAGCACCGCGTCGGAGGCGAGCGGATCCTCGATGTCGCTTGCCAGGCCCGCGCTCCTCGCACAGCTCGGCCAGCGGGTAGCCGCGCCGCGCGGGCTCGAGCAGGTAGGCGCCCAGCAGCGTGTCGTGCACGAGGCCCGGCGGCACGAGCCCGAGCGCCTTGGCGTCGTGCGCCACGACCGGGCGCCCGCCACACGCCGCCACGACCTCCTCCGGCCCATCGCAGTCGCCGATCGAGCACCTCGCCGGCGGCGGCGACGGCGAAGCGCCACGGCGCGCCGTCGGCGAACAGCGCGCCCTCGGGGGGCTCGCTCGCGCGCACGCGCACGCACAGCTCGTCCTCCGCGCCGCCCACGCGCGCGATGTCCGCCGCCGCGCCCTCGCATCGCGCGCGCCGTCAGCAGCACGTCCGCGGCAGGGGCAGGCGCCGCCGATCTCGGCGTCGCCGAGCGCCTCCTCCAGACGCCGCAGCGGGTCGCGCAGCTCGTACTCGCGGAAGACCTCGCGCAGCGCGCGAGCGGTCGGGCTCGCGCACCGCCTCGGCGGCGATGTCGAAGTCGACCGTCGACATCGCGCTGGACGGTCGCCAGGCGCTTTGACACGCGCGCGTCCTCGGCGTGCTCGAGCAGGTTCTGTTTGCGCTTGGGGCCGCTGATCTCATCGACGTGCGCGAGCACGCTCCTCCAGCGAGCCGAAGCGCTGGATCAGCTCGCTCGCGGTCTTGTCGCCGATCCCGGGGATGCCGGGGATGTTGTCGGAGGTGTCGCCCTTCAGGCCGTAGAAGTCGGGGATCAGCTCCGGCGGGATGCCGTAGCGGTCGATCACCGCCTGGCGGTCGTAGATCTTCGTCTCGGTGATGCCGCGCGCGGTCGCCATCACCTTCACCAGGCCGCGCTCGTCGATCAGCTGGAAGACGTCGCGGTCGCCGGTCACGATCGTCACCGGCACGGGCGGGTCGGCGTGCAGCGCGCGCTCGGCGAGCGAGGCGATCACGTCGTCGGCCTCGTAGCCCTCGACGCGCACGTTGCTGTAGCCGAACGCCTCGACCAGCGGTTCCATCGCCGGCCACTGCTGCTTGAGCAGGTCCGGGCGCGAGCGCCGCTGCGCCTTGTACTCGGCGAACAGCTCGGTACGCCCGGAGGTGCCGGCGTCCCAGGCTGACGACCGTCGGCTGCACGCCGTACTCGGTGACGATCTTCACGAGCATCGAGGCGAACCCGAAGATCGCGTTGGTGGGCACGCCGGTCGAGGTCGCGATCGACTCGGGCAGCGCGTAGAAGGCGCGGTAGACGAGGCTGGGGCCGTCGATCAGGAACAGTCGGCGCTCGGCGTTCACGACCGAGCACTCTACGAGGCGCGCCGCGCGATTACAGACCGCCTAAGGGCCTATCCCGTTCGGGGTGTGCGGCTGGGGTGGTCGAGGGCCGAGCGAGGCACGCACGCAAGGGCGAAGGCTTGGTGGACCCAGTCGAGCCCGAGGCGCGGCCTCGCGAAGGTCATCGGCTGCATCCAGACGTGCGGCCCGAACGGGATACGCTCCTAACATCCCGTCCCGCCAATGACCGAGGAGCTCCACCAAGTGAGCGCCACCCCGAGCGCGCAGTACCGCCTCACGATCCGCGTCAAGCTCGACGACTCCCTGGGCATCCTCGGGCAGCGTCACGAGCGCGATCGGCGACGCCGGCGGGATGGTCGACGCCGTCGACCTGGTGGAGGTCGACGGCGGCCACAGCCTGCGCGACATCGTCGTCGACGCCTCCGGGCGCGACCACTGGGCGCGGATCCTCGAGGCGATCGACGCGATCGACGGGCGCCGAGGTGATCGACACCACCGATCGCACGTTCCTGCTGCACGTCGGCGGCAAGATCGAACAGGCCAACAAGCACCCGCTGAAGACGCGCGATGACCTCTCGATGGTCTACACGCCCGGCGTCGCGCGCGTCTGCCGGGCGATCGCCGACGACCAGGACAAGGCGTTCCAGTACACGATCAAGCGCAACACCGTCGCGGTCGTCTCCGACGGCACCGCGGTGCTCGGGCTGGGCGACATCGGGCCGCGCGCGGCGATGCCGGTGATGGAGGGCAAGTGCTGCCTGTTCAAGGAGTTCGCCGGCGTCGACGCGTTCCCGATCTGCCTCGACACGGCCGACGCCGACGAGATCGTGCAGGCGGTCAAGCTGATCGCTCCGGGCTTCGGCGGGCATCAACCTCGAGGACATCTCCGCGCCGCGCTGCTTCGAGATCGAGGAGCAGCCTCAAGCAGCAGCTCGACATCCCCGTCTTCCACGACGACCAGCACGGCACCGCCGTGGTCGTGCTCGCGGCGCTCCTGAACGCCGTGAAGCTCACCGGCCGGCGCCTGGAGGAGCTGAACGTGCTGATCATCGGGCTCGGCGCCGCCGGCATCGCCGTCGCCAAGATCCTGCTCGCGGCGGGCGTCGGCCAGATCATCGGCGCCGACTCGCGCGGGGCGGTGCACGTGCAGCGTGAGGACTACCTCGACGGGTCGATGAACAGCGTCAAGCGCTGGTTCGCGGAGGTCAGCAACCCCGACTGCCGCGCGGGCACGCCGGCGGACGTGATCGACGGCACCGACCTGCTGATCGGCGTCTCCGGCGCCCGCGCGCTTCCGGCCGAGGCGCTGGCGCGGATGAACGATGACGCGATGGTGTTCGCGATGGCCAACCCCAACCCCGAGGTCAACCCCGAGGAGGCGGCGCCGTATGTGCGGATCATGGCGACCGGACGCTCGGACTACCCCAACCAGATCAACAACGTGCTGTGCTTCCCTGGCATCTTCCGCGGCGCGCTCGACGTGCGCGCGCCGGCGATCACCGAGGAGATGAAGATGGCCGCCGCCTACGCGATCGCGGCGATCGTCGATGAGAGCGAGCTGCGCGAGGACTACATCATCCCGTCGGTGTTCAACCGCGACGTCGCCCCCGCGGTCGCCGCCGCTGTCGCCGAGCAGGCGCGCGCCGCCGGCACCGCGCTCGCCGGCCAGGAGGTCGGCTTCGCCCAGGGCGACGCCGTCACCGGTGCCTCCGCCGGCGCCCAGGTGGTCGACGGGCGCGTGTGAGAGGCTGAGAACCGCATGTGCGCTCATGCGCGTGACCGTCACCGGCGCGACCGGCCTGATCGGATCCTCGCTCGTGGCCGCGCTGCGCGAGCGCGGCGCGCAGGTGACGGTGCTCACGCGCGACCCTGAGCGCGCGCGAGCGCGGCTCGGCGAGGTCGAGGCGCTGGCGTGGGAGCGCTCGCGCGAGCCGGCGCCGGTGCAGGCGCTGGCGGAGCGCGACGCGGTCATGCACCTGGCGGGCGAGCCGGTCGCGCAGCGCTGGAGCGCGGGGGCCAAGCGCGCGATCCGCGACAGCCGGGCGCTCGGCACGCGCAACCTGGTCGCGGGGCTCGCGCTCGCGCAGGCGCGCCCGTCGGCTGCTGCTCAGCTCCTCCGCGATCGGCTACTACGGGGCGCACGGCGAGGAGCCGCTCGACGAGGACGCCCCGCCCGGCAGCGACTTCCTGGCGCGGGTGTGCGTCGAATGGGAGGCCGCCGCCGCCGCGGCACGCGAGCTCGCCGATACGGGACGGGCGGCACGCGGGTCGTGCAGCTGCGCACGGGCGTGGTGCTCGACCGCGCCGGCGGCGCGCTCGCGAAGATGCTGCCCCCGTTCAAGCTCGGCGTCGGCGGCCCCGTGGCGGGCGGCCACCAGTACATGTCCTGGATCCACGCGCAGGACGTCGTCGGGATGATGCTCGCGGCGCTCGACGACGAGCGCTGGAGCGGGCCCGTCAACGCGACCGCACCCGAGCCGGTCACCAACCGGGAGTTCTCGAAGATCGCTCGGCAGGGTGCTCGGACGCCCGTCGCTGCTGCCCGTGCCGGGGCTCGCGCTGCGCGCGCTGTACGGCGAGATGGCGGAGATCGTGACCAGCGGCGCGCGCGTGATGCCCGCCAAGGCGCTCGTGCTCGGCTACGAGTTCGCTCAGCCGCAGCTGGAGCAGGCGCTGCGCGCGGCGCTCACGCCGTAGCGCGGTCACGCGCGTGCGGGCGCGCGGGCGCGGCGGTTCTCGGTCTCGATGATCACGCGGCACGGGCGCTTGCTGAGCAGGTAGGCCGCGGTCGGACCGATGCGCTGCTCGCCCGCGGGCGCATGGATCGCCGACCAGTAGATCACGTCCGAGCCGACGCGTTCGGCTTCTTCGACGAGCGCCGAGCCCGGGGTTGCGCGTGCGGATCAGGCCGGTGTGGATCTTGATGCCCGCGGCGCCTGGCCTGGATGCGCGCGCTCTCGAGCACCGAGCGGCCGCGCGCCTCCTCCTCCTCGAGGCCCGACTCGAGCGACAGCTGGCTGGGCACGGGCAGCACGTAGATCGCGTACACGACGCCGTCCTCGCCGATCAGCTTGGCGGCGCTGCTGAGCGCCGAGGCGCTGACGTCGTCGCCGAAGATCGGCACGAGCGCGGTCCTGTACTCGAGCTCCTCGAAGTCCGGCCGGGCGCTCGGCGCGCTGCGATCTTGTAGCTCTTGCGCGGATCGAGGCCCTGGCGTTTGCGGTAGATGAAGTAGCCGCCCATGCCGATGACCATCCAGGGGATGCCGACGATCTTCGCCTCGGTGTGCAGCACCGTCACGGCGACCCACGCGGCGAACGTGCCGATGCCGCCGATCACCGCGGCCATCGGGATCACCGAGCCTTTGATGCGTACGCCCCACGGCGTGCTGTACGGGCGCTCGCGGTCCGGGTCGCTGACGCGCAGCGCCACGATCGCCGCGTGCGCGGTCGTGAACGAGAGCATCGCGCCGAACGAGTAGAGGTTGCCGAGCACTTCGGTGTTGCCGTAGATGATCAGCGTGCTCGCGAGCATCGAGAAGAAGATCAGCGTGAACCACGGCGTGCGGTAGCTTGGGTGAAGCTGCGAGAAGAGCTGCGGCAGCTGGCGGTGCTCGGACAGCGACCACGACAGGCGCGAGATGCCGATCATGCCCGCGTTGGTGGCGATGAACAGGATCGTCGCGGCGAGGATGCCCGAGGTAGTAGCGGGACCGAGTTTCAGGACGGTGCCGTGCAGGCCGAGGTGTTCGACGACGCCGAGCATCGGGTCGTTTTCGAAGAAGCCGCCCGAGCGAGGTCGCGTAGCCCGGCGTGGTGAAGGACTGTTTGAGCTCGCGCGCTGTAGCCGACGCCGTGGTGCATGACCGGCAGCGCCGAGAGCGCGACGACCGAGATGCCCGCGTACACGCCGAGCACCGCGAGCACGACGAGGTTGACGGCCTTCGGCACCTGCCTGCCGGGATCCTTGGACTCCTCGGCCATGTTCGCGACCGTCTCGATGCCCGTATACGCGAGCATCGCCAGCGACAGCGCGAAGATCAGTTCCTTCCAGCTCGGCACGCGACCCCGAGGTGGACCTGGTTGATCGAGCAGCGAGCGGGTTCAGCACCAGCACGAAGCCGAGCACGCGAGCAGGATCTGCGTCGAGCAGGTCCAGCAGCGCGAGGACGATGTTGAGCTTCGCCGACTCGCCCAGCCCGCGGATGTTCAGCCACGCGAGCACGGCGACGACGATCAGCCCGCCGAAGATGTCGTCGGGGTTGTGCTTGAGCGCGCCGAGGCCCGGGAACGCGCTGAGGTAGTGCGGCACGAAGAACGCGGAGATCGCGATCGTGAGGATGTAGTCGAGGCTCAGCGCCCAGCCGGCGAAGAACGAGACGACGTCGTCGAAGGCGTGGCGCGCGAACGAGGAGGAGCCGCCCGCTTCGGGGAACATCGAGGCGCCCTCGGCGTAGGTTTTGGCCGTCAGCGCGAACAGGCCGCCGGCGAACACGAAGACCAGCGGCGTGAGCCCGAGCGCGTGCGCGGCGACGAGCCCGAGCGCGTAGTAGATCGAGGAGCCGACGTTGCCGTAGGCGGTCGCGAACAGTCCCGAGACGCCGACCGACTTGCGCAGTCCGTGCTCTGAGAGGCGTGCCATCGGTCCGGGAGGCTACACGATGCCTCAGCCGCCAGCCCGCGCGACGTGCAACATCCCATGCACCGCAGCCGCGAAAGCAGGAACCGCGACGTATGATCCCGACGAGCCGAGGTCGGGCGGAGTCGGGCGACCTCGTTGGGGAGCCCAGAGGCGGCCCGATCAGACCGGACAACATGGAAACGGCGCGACGCGAAAACTACGACTCGGGTGAGGACTTCGTCCTCGAATACGGCGAGCTGCGCTTCACCTTCAACGAGGTCGACTTCTCCGAGCGCTGCGAGCAGGCGGCGCTGAAGCTCGGCTTCGTCGGCGGTCGCCTCGGCGACGAGGAGCTCGAAGACCTCGTCAACCTCGCCGTCAACGGCGAGATCCTCGACCCCGCGTCAGGACTCGGCGAACACGTCAACGACTGCTGGCCCGAGCTCGTCGGCCCAGCCGAGCGCTCGCTCGTGCACTGGCTGCGCCGCCTCGTGTTCCGGGGCGCATGGCTCGACCAGCGCGTCAAGGAGGGCGAGCTGGCCGTGAGCTTCGACGAGCACACCGGCGGCTTCGGCTACGTGCAGCCGGCGGGCGGGCGCGACGGCGACTCAGCGCGCGGCGGCGAGCCGATCGAGCTCGCGCCAGAGCCCTCCTGGGGCCGCGTCGCCTACAGGCGCTAGCCGGGTGCCGCTGAGCGGCGCGAGGCGGCGTCCTCACTCGCTCGCGTGCAAAGCACGCCACGCTCGCTGCGTCCTTGCCTCGCTTGCCCATCGGCACCCTGGACGCGTAGTTCGATCCGGAGGCTAGCTTGCCGCCTCGACTGCGCCGCGCGGGCGCGGGTGATCGCCTCGGCGCCGTCCTCGCCGACGAGCAGCTCGGGTTTGAGCGTGCCGCTGGCGGCGAGGTCGAGGATCGGCTGCTGCCCGGTGCGAGGTGAGCGTCGGCGTCGAGCGCGATCACGGTCGTCTCGCCGCCGAGCGGGCGCTCGGCGATCGCGATCACCGTCAGCGAGCCGCCGTCGCGCAGGTTGCGCGCCGCGGCGAGCGCCTTGCGCGCCGCGTGCGGGTGCAGCCCGTCGAGGCTGTCGATCGCGACCAGCGCGTTGCCGCCGCGCGCGGCCACGCGCTTGGCGGCGTCGAGCGCGCGCTCGACCGCCTGATCCTGGGAGTCGGCGGACGCGGCGAAGCTGAGCGCCGCGACGGGCGCCACCGGGCCCTCCTGCGCACTGTGCGATCTCCTCGGGCCTGGCGCCGGCGAGCACGAGGCTGACGTCGAGCTCCTCGCGTCCGTGCGACCGCCTCCAGCGACGCGGCGCAGCGTCTCGGTCTTGCCCGCGTGGCGCGCGCCGACGATCACCACGCGCGAGCCCAGGCCGAGCGGGGTCAGCCACTCGATCGCCTCGAGCGTCGGGTCCTGGGAACCCAGCGCGAGCCGCTCGCGCGGCCAGTCGACGGGCAGCTCGTCGTAGCGGGCGCCGTCGGAGACGGTGTCCGCGGACGCGCCGTTGATCGTGTCGATGCGAACCAGCGACGGGTAGCGCTCGGAGCGGCGCGGCGTGCGCACGGGCCCGGTGACGCGGTCGCCGGAGACGAGCTCGCAGCGGCGCACCTGGGCGGCGGAGATGTAGACGTCCTCGTCGGAGGGCTCGGGCGGATCGACGCGCAGGAACGCCGAGCCGTTGCCCAGCACCTCGACCACGCCGGCGGCGATGCGCGCCGGCCTCCTGCGGACCGTCGGCGTCGGTCTCGCCGCGTCCCGGAGTCCGCGTCGGGCCGTCGGAGCTCGAGCCGGGCGCGAGCGCCGGCTGCGTCCGCGGCGAGCGGTGGGGAACGTGTCGGCGTCGATCGTCAGATACGAGCTCCGGGCTCTCGTCCTCGCCGACGCTGGGCGCCCGGTCCTCCTCGTCCGCGTCCTCGGCGTCCTCCTCGCGCGAGCGGCGCGAGCGCGAGGGGCGGCGCCTGCGCGCACGCGGGGCGCGCTCCTCCTCGCCGCGCATCCTGTCCTCCGCCGCGTCGGCGGCGTCGCCGCCGGACCCGGTCTCGCCGAGGATCGCGGCGATCAGCTCGGCCTTGCGCAGTCGCCTGAAGCCCTCCAGGCCGAGCTGGTTGGCGATCGCGTGCAGGTCGGCCAGCGGGCTGGCCTCCAGCTCGGAGCGCTCGAGTACTGTCATCGGATGTTCCCTCTTTCGTAGTGGATGGGCGGTTGGCGTCCCGCCGCGTTGGACAGCGGCGGGCACCCGTGAATGCCCTCAGCCTAGCGGCTCGCCCGGCGGGCGCAGCCGCCCGCACGCCCGCCATGCCCCCCACGCGCCCGCGCCGCTCAGCCGCCGCCGGCGCGCTCGTAGCGGATTTCCTCGGCGAGCGCGAGATCCCTGCCCGCGCTCGGCCTCGCGCTGCGAGCGCGGCGCGCACCGCCAGGAAATCGGCGGCGGCGGCGACGTCGTGCACGCGGAAGATGTGCGCGCCGTGCTCGCACGCCGTGGGCGAGCGCGGCCAGCGTGCCAGCCAGGCGCTCGCGCGGCGCGCGCGCCGGTGAGCGCGCCGATGAAGTCCTTGCGCGAGATCGCCATCAGCAGCGGGCGGCCGAGCTCGTGCAGGCGCCCGACCTCGGCGAGCAGCCGGATCGTCTGCGCGGGCGTCTTGGCGAAGTCGGGGCCCGGATCGAGGATCAGCTGCTCGCTGTGCCACCCCGCGGGAGACCGCGAGCGCCATGCGCTCGCGCAGGAACGCGCATCACCTCGCCGGTGACGTCGCCGTAGAGCTCGGGGTCCTGCAGGCGTTCGCGGGGAGCCGCGAGCGTGTGCATCAGCACGAGCGCCGCGCCGCTGCGCGCGCACACATCCGCGAGCTCGGGGTCGCGCAGGCCGCTGACGTCGTTGACGATCCTCGCGCCCGCGGCGATCGCCGCGCGCGCGACCGCGGGCTTGTAGGTGTCGACCGACACGAGCGCCCCCAGCTCGCCGGCGAGCCGCTCGCACGAGCGGCACGACGAGCTCGAGCTCCTCGGCTCACGGGCACCGGCGGGCGTCCGGTCGATGCCGACTCGCCGCCGACGTCGAGGATGTCGGCGCCCGCGGCGAGCAGCTCGCGCGCGAGCCGCACCTGCGCGTCGAGGCTCGCGTATCGCCCGCCGTCGCTGAACGAGTCCGGCGAGGCGTTGACGATCCCCATCAGCCACGGCCGCGCGCCGCCTGTCCCCGTGGGGGGAGCTCGAGCGTCAGCTCGCACGCGCGCAGCTGTCGCGCGGGCGCGCTCACGGCATCGTGCCCGGCTCGGCGAGCCGGCCGCGGGCACGTCCTCGCCGGCTCGGGGCTCGCCGCGACCCCCTCGGCGGCGGCCTCCTCGGCGAAGCGCGTCGAGCTCGAGCTCCAGGCGCTCGCCGCTCCAGTGCAGCTCGCGCGCGAGCACCTCGCCGACGCGCCGCACGGGCGCGGGGTGCTCGGAGGAACCCCGCGCGGGCCCGTTCTGCTCGCCCACCGCACCCGTCAGCTCGCGGGCCGCCAGCAGCCCCAGGCGCGTGCGCCTGAGCAGCACGTCGCCGATGCTGCGCGCCTGCTCGTGGCGCGCGGCGAGCGCCACCTCGGCGAGCAGGTCGGGCAGGCCCGCGACGATCGGCTGGGCCAGCTCGCCGCGCTCGGATGCGGCCAGCGCGAGCACCTCGCGAGCGGCGTGCCCGTAGCGGGAGGCGAGCGCCTGATAGGGATCGGGTCCCACCGCCCCCACCCCCTCCACGCGCGGCAGCTCCTCGGCCGGCGATCGCCTGCCCGAGCGGGATCTCGTGCGTGCGGCAGGGCGCGTCGCGCGCGTCGCGCTCGACCAGGCGATCGACGGTCATCTTCGCCATCCGCCGCCACGTCGTGAGCTTGCCGCCGGTGATCGTGATCATCCCCGAGGAGGTCTCGTACAGCTCGGCCTTGCGCGAGATGTCGACCGACTTCTTGGGGTCGCCGGTGGAGATCAGCGGCCGCACGCCGGCGAACGCGCCCGGTCAGCTGAGTCCGGCCCCGAGCTCGCTGCCGAAGAACGCGTTGACCGCCTCCAGCAGGTACGTCGATGTCCTCGCCCGAGGGCATGATGTGCTCGAGCGGCCCCTCGTAGTCGTTGTCGGTGGTGCCCACGAGCGTGTGCCCGAGCCACGGCAGCGCGAAGATCGTGCGCCCGCCACCCGCCGGGCACGATCGCGCCCCCGACCAGCGGCAGATCCTCGTGCCTGAGCGTCACGTGCGTGCCGCGGCTCGGACGGATGCGCGGCAGCTCGGCCTCGTCGTGGAGCTCCTGCGGGGCGCAGCTCGATCGGCCCACACGCCGGTCGCGTTGACGACGTTGGCGGCGCGCACCTCGAAGCGCTCGCCGCTCTCGACGTCGCGCGCGTGCACGCCGTGCGGCGCGACCGTCGCGCTCGAGCAGCGCCGGTGACGTCGAGGCGGTTGGCGCAGACCGCGCCGAAGCGCTCGGCCTCGCCCGAGCACGGTCAGCACCAGCCGCACGTCGTCGGTCTGGCAGTCGTAGAACAGGTAGCCGCTGGTCGGCTCGCGCGCGGCGAGCGCCGGCAGCAGCTCGAGCACTTCCTCGCCGGAGATCACGCGGTGGCGCTCGGGGCTCCAGGACTCGGCGCGCCGGCGGCGGTCGCGGTCGCGCGACATCACGTCGTACAGGTTCAGCCCGACGCCCACCAGCCGGTCGGGATGGGCGCCGTCGAACGCGGGCACGACCAGCGGCAGCGGGCGCACGAGGTGCGGCGCCAGCGCGACCAGCAGCTGGCGCTCCAGCAGCGCCTCGCGCACGAGCCCGAGGTCGAAGTGCTGCAGATAACGCAACCCGCCGTGAACCAGCTTGCTCGAGCGGCTGGACGTCCCCGACGCATAGTCCGCACGCTCGAGCAGCGCGACGCTGTAGCCCCGCGCCGCCGCGTCAAGCGCCACGCCCGCGCCGGTGATGCCGCCGCCGACCACGACCACGTCGAACTCGTCGTCCGCGAGGGCCGCGAGAGCCTGGCTACGCTCGATCACGGACCGCAGTCTCGCAGACCCCGAACGCGTCCCCCGCGGTTCAGGTGGGCGCATGCGCCCGCCTGTGAAGGGCCGCATGCGGCCCTTCAACCGGGGCGGCACATGTGCCGCCCCGCCGGAGGGTGCATGCACCCTCCGGACTCGGCTGACGAAGATCCTCAGATGTTTGCCAGCTCGGCCGTGATCTCGCTGACGGCGGTCTTGGCGTCGCCGAACAGCATCGTCGTCTCGGGCTCGTAGTACAGCTCGTTTTCGATGCCCGCGAAGCCGGGGTTCATCGAGCGCTTGATGACGATCACCGAATGGCTCTCGGAGACTTCGAGGATCGGCATCCCGTAGATCGGCGAGGAGGGCGTGTTCTTGGCGGCCGGGTTGGTCACGTCGTTGGCGCCGATCACGAGCGAGACGTCGGTGCGCCCGAACTCCTGGTTTGCCTCCTCCATCTCCTCGAGCTGGTCATACGGGACGTCGGCCTCGGCGAGCAGCACGTTCATGTGCCCGGGCATGCGCCCGGCGACCGGGTGGATCGCGAAGCTGACCTCGACCTGGCGCGCTTCGAGCGCCTTGGTCAGCTCGCGCACGGCGTGCTGGGCCTGGGCGACCGCCATCCCGTAGCCGGGGACGATCATCACGCGGTTGGCGTACGCGAGCTGGATCGCGGCGTCCGCGGCGGTCGTCGAGCGCACCGTGCCCGCGTGCTCGCCCGCACCGGAGGCGCCCTCGACCGCCCCTCCGCCACCGAAGCCGCCGGCGATGATCGCCGGGATCGAACGGTTCATCGCGACGGCCATCAGGTTCGTCAGGATCGAGCCGGAGGCACCGACGATCATCCCGGCGACGATCAGCGCGGGGTTGTTCAGCGCGATCCCCGTCGCCGCCGCCGAGAGCCCGGTGAACGCGTTCAGCATCGAGATCACGACCGGCATGTCAGCGCCGCCGATCGGCAGCACGACGGCGTTGCCGAGCAGCGCGGCGCACACGAGCATGCCGATGAAGATCCCCTGCGAGTGCTCGCCGGTGGCGATGTAGACGGCGGCGGCGACCGCGAGCACGAGCAGCACGCCGTTGACGACCTGCTGGGCGGAGCCGAAGCTGATCGGGCGCCCGGGGATGATTTCCTGGAGCTTGCCGAAGGCGATGTTCGATCCCCAGAAGGAGACCGAGCCGACGATCGCGGCGAACAGCGAGAAGATCGTGATGTACGTGGCGGTGCCCGTGTAGCCGTGCGTGAGGCGGAACTCCGACCAGGAGATCAGGAACACCGCGCCGCCGCCGACGCCGTTGAACAGCGCCACCATCTGCGGCATCGCCGTCATCTTCACCTGGCGCGCCGCGGGCACGCCGACGGCCGTGCCGAGCGCGATGCCGAGCGCGATCAGGCCCCAGTTGCCCTCGTTGCGGTTCAGCAGCGTGGCCGCCACCGCGATCAGCATGCCGACCGCCGCGATGCGGTTGCCGCGCACCGCCGTCGTCGGCCCGGACAGGCCGCGCAGGCCCTGGATGAAGAGCGCGAAGGCGATGATGTAGAGGACGTCGAGGAAGCTCGGGTCCTGCAGGAAGGTGGTGGCGAGGGGCGCTGCGCTCACGGCGCCTTCCCCTTGCCGTCCTCATCGCCCTTGCCGGAGCGCGCCGGCGGCGGCTTGGGCTTCGTCTTGAACATCTCGAGCATCCGGTCGGTCACGAGGAAGCCGCCGACGACGTTGATCGTGCCGAACGCGATCGCGATCACGAGGATCACCTTGTTGAACGTGCCGTTGCCCGACAGGCCAACGATCAGCAGGCCGCCCAGCAGCACGATCCCGTGGATCGCGTTGGTGCCCGACATCAGCGGCGTGTGCAGCGTGTTCGGCACCTTCGAGATCACGACGAAGCCGATGAACCCTGCCAGCACGAGGATCGCGAGGTTGGTCGTGAGCGTGCTCGCGATGATCATCAGGAGGCTCCTGCGGAGCTCGCGCCCGCCGCTTCCACGGCCGCCTTCGCGCCGGGGTTGACGATCTCGCCGTCGTGCACGATGCACGCGCCCTTGACGATCTCATCGTCGAAGTCGAGATGCAGCGCCCCGTCCTCGCCCACGAACAGCTCCAGCAGCGCCTGGACGTTGCGCGCGAACAGTTGCGAGGCGTGCTCGGCCATCGTCGCCGGCAGGTTCAGCGGCGAGACGATCTTCACGTCGTGGCGCACGACCGTCTCGCCGGGCACCGTCAGCTCGCAGTTGCCGCCCGCCTCGCCGGCGAGGTCGACGATCACCGATCCCGGCTTCATACCCTCCACCGCCTCAGCGGTCACGAGCTTCGGCGCCGGGCGGCCGGGCACGAGCGCGGTCGTGATCACCACATCGAAGCCCTTGATCGCATCCGTCAGCGCCTGCTGCTGGCGCGCACGCTCCTCGTCGGTCAGCTCGCGTGCGTAGCCGCCCTCGCCGCTGGCCTCGACGCCGAGGTCGAGCCACTGCGCGCCCAGCGATTCCACCTGCTCGGCGACCTCCGGGCGCACGTCGTAGCCGGTCGTGCGCGCGCCCAGGCGTTTGGCGGTCGCGAGCGCCTGCAGCCCCGCGACGCCGACGCCCAGCACCAGCACCTTCGCCGGCGGGATCGTGCCGGCGGCCGTCATCAGCATCGGGTAGAAGCGGCCCATCTCCTCCGCGCCAAGCAGCGCCGCGCGGTAGCCGGCGACGTTGCTCTGCGAGGACAGCGCGTCCATCGCCTGCGCGCGAGAGATCCGCGGGATCGCCTCCATCGCGAACGCCGTCGCCTTCGCCTCGACCAGCGCGCTCGTCGTCTGCGGGCTCGTCAGCGGCGCCAGGAAGCCGATCAGGATCGAGCCCGGGCCCAGCCCGCGGATCGCCTGCGGGTCCGGCGGCGCGATCGTCACGACCACGTCGCTGTGCCACACCTCCGCGGTGTCCTTCGCGATCTGCGCGCCCGCCGCCGTGTACGCCGCGTCGGTCAGCATCGCGTCCGCGCCCGCATCACTCTGCACGACCACGTCCAGGCCCTTTGCCCGCAGCTTGCCCACCACCTCCGGCACGAGCGCCACCCGGTGCTCGCCCGTCGCGGTCTCCTTCGGAACGCCGATCCTCATACGAGGTGCGAGAACGTATCTGATCGCACGGATGAGCGGCGGTGCGGTATGCGAGACTCGGCTCTGAGGCCAACCCAGGCCGAAGGCCGATCGAGTCCGGCTGAAGGGCGGCCCATAGCTATGACCGTGAACCTGACCCGCATCTACACGAAGCTCGGCGACGGCGGCGAGACGCACCTGGGGGACATGAGCCGTGTCTCCAAGCTGCATCCGCGCGTGGAGGCATACGGCACCGTCGACGAGCTCAACGCGACGATCGGCGTCGCGCTGCTACAGCCGGGGCTGCCCGAGAAGTTCGCCGTGTGGCTGGCGCGCGTGCAGAACGACCTGCTGGACGTCGGCGCCGACCTGTCGGTGCCGGACCCCACGCCCGACCCCGCGGAAGCCGCCGCGCCCGACCGGGGCTCTGACTCCTCCCCGCGCCCGCGGCTGCGGGTCGGGCCCGACTACACGGGATGGCTCGAGCAGGCGTGCGACGAGGTCAACGCGACGCTCGAGCCGCTGCGCTCGTTCGTGATCCCCGGCGGCACCCCGGCGGCCGCGCACCTGCACGTCTGCCGCACCGTCTGCCGCCGCGCCGAGCGCCGCACGATCGCCGTCGGCGACGAGGTCAATCCCGAGGTGGTGCGCTACCTGAACAGGCTGTCGGACCTGCTGTTCATCCTCAGCCGCGCCGCCAACGTCGGATCGTCCCCGGAGGGGGAGCCGGGAGCGGGCGCTAGCGCGGAGCCGCTGTGGGACCCCGGAGCTCACGGGGCGGCCAGCGGCGGTTAGCGGCGCGCAGCGCGGCAACCGCGAGCGCCGTCCACAGGCTCGCCACGAGGTAGCCGCCGAGCACGTCGCTGGGCATGTGCCACGCGAGGATCAGCAGCGCGCAGCCGACGGCTACGGCGAAAGCTGCGCCGAGCGCGGCCACGAGCGGGCGCAGGCGCGCGGGCGCCACGAGCACCGCCGAGAGCGCGAGCGCGAGCGCCGCCGTCGCGTGGCCGCTGGGCCAGGACGCGGGGCCGACCGTGACGCCGCCGACGGAGGCGTGCGGGTGCGCGAGCAGCGGCTTGAGCGTCTCGGAGGTCAGCGGCGCGAGCGCCATCACCGCCACGACCGCGAGCGCGACGCGCCAGCGTCCGCGGGCAATCGCGACGGCCACCAGCGCGGTGCCCCACAGCACGAACTGCAGCGGTTCGAGCAGGTGCAGCAGGAAGTTCCCGACCCGGTCGACCCGCGGCCTGCTCAGCAGCGTGAAATCGTGCAGCGCGACCGCATCCTTGAGCTGCACCGCGGGCACCAGCTCGGCGAGCACCCACACGAGCGCCAGCGCCACGAGGCACAGGCCGGCCAGCGCGAGCGGGCCGGCGGCGCCACGGCGCGGGTCCAGGCGGCGCACGGCATGGCGTGGCGGTAGCGCGGCGGCCGTGTATGCGTGTCCGGACATCTCTTCAAAGGGTATGACGTTCGCTAAAGAAGGGGTGAACGAGCGCCTGCTCAGCGCGCCGGCGCCGCGAGCACCGGCAGCGCGATCGCCCCGCCCGGCGCGATCGCCACGGCGAAGCGGTTCGCGAGCATCGTCCGGTTGAACGCGCGCGCGGCGAGCTCCACGCCGGCCTCGTCGGTGCCCGTCACCACCCACACGGGCGCTTCCTTGACGCCTTTGGTGGCCGCCACCAGCCCCGCGTCGGAGGCCAGGGTCCGGACCGCGCGGCCCTGCTGGTCGAGCAGCGTGAGCGCCTGCCCGTTGGCCGAGAAGCGCGCGTACACGCCGCTCGAGCCCGGCCCGCGGCCGATGCTCTCGGCCTCCAGATCGCCGTTCAGATGCGACCACGGCCCGACCATCACGCGCAGCGTTTCCGGCGCGCCGCCGCTGCCGATCGCCGCAACCGCCGCCGGCACGCCGGCCGCGCGCAGGCTCGCGGTGACCGCGCGGCAGGCGTCGTCGACGAACGCACATTCGATGCGCACCGGCAGACGAGCGCCTTCGACGCCGTTCAGGAACGGCTCGGGGAACGCGCCGACGATCGCCGGGATGTCCCTGGCCTGGCTCTGGTCGTGCAGGTCCCACCAGACGTGGTCGCCCGGGTGCACGCTCGTCGCCGCCGGCCCCTTCGACGCCTGCACGCCGTTGACGTAGTAGGACCATTCATCCGTCTGCCCGGGCGCGCCCGCCTGCGGGCCGCTCGAGAGCCCGTCGATGCCCCGCACGCGCTTGCCGCCGGGGCCCGCGATCACGGGCAGCTCGCTGCTCAGCAGCTCGATCACGGTTTCGCCCGAGCTCGCCCGCAGCGCGCCGCTGCGGTGCACCGCGACGCTGCCGAATTCGCGCGTGACGAGCAGCTGCACGGCGGTAGGCGCCGACGCGGCGATCAAGCCACAGCCAGCCAGCGCGAGCGCGGCCAGCACGACGCTCACGGCGCCCACTCCCGCGAGCGGCCGCTTCAGCGCGAGCGGCCAGCTCACCGCGGCCGACCGCTCTCGACCGCGTCCTTCAGGCGCACGAGCCGCGCGTCCCAGGCGCCCTCGGCACGCTGCATCCACGCGGCCGCGGGCGAAAGCGCGCCCGCGCGCAGCCGGTAGCGGACCTCCCGCCCGGCTGCCGGCGCGCGCTCGACGAGCCCCGCGTGGTCGAGCGTCGCGAGGTGCTTGGCGACCGCCTGGCGCGTGATCGGCAGCACGGCGCTCAGCGCGGGCACGCTCGTGCTGCCATCGCGCAGCATCTCCTCGACCATCAGCCGCCTGGTCGGGTCTGCCAGCGCCGCGAACACCGGGCCAACCGCGTCGCTCATAGGACGGGCACGAGGCGTCTCAAGCGAGCACCAGCCCGAAGCTCGCCGCGAGCGTAGCCAGCGGGAACGACGGCACGCTCTCGGTCACGACCACGCGAGTCGCCGGGTCGTGACCGCCGCCACCGACGATCAGGAACTCGACGCGTGTCGCCGGCTCATCCGCCGCCGCCCACCACCACACCACGCGGTGCGGCGCGTCGAGCACCTCGACGTGGATCTCGCGCTCGGGCTCGGACAGCCAGCGCTCGCGGCCCTCCTCGGTCGCGAGCGCCTCGAACACCTCCTCGGGGGACGCATCGACGTCTATCTCTCGCCGCACCGCCATCATCCACCTCCGTTGACAACCATTTGGTTGCTATCGTGTGTGACAACCGACCAGTTGTCGAAAGGATAGCCCAGATGCCACTGATCCCGATGGTCGTCGAGCAGAGCGCCCGCGGCGAGCGCTCGTTCGACATCTACTCGCGCCTGTTGAACGAGC
The DNA here is from genome assembly GCA_963826985.1 of uncultured Solirubrobacteraceae bacterium. GTDB lineage: Bacteria > Actinomycetota > Thermoleophilia > Solirubrobacterales > Solirubrobacteraceae > Palsa-744. The sequence continues at coordinate 838,679 of CAWGYW010000001.1, read as the reverse complement.
GCATCGTATTCCTCGGCAGCCCCGTCGACGACCAGATCGCGAACCTCGTCGTCGCACAGCTGCTGCACCTCGAGAGCGAGGACCCCGACAAGGACCTCTCGCTGTACATCAACTCCCCCGGCGGCGTCGTCTACTCGGGCCTCGCGATCTACGACACGATGCAGTTCATCAAGCCCGACGTGCAGACGATCTGCTTCGGCGTGGCGATGAGCATGGGCTCGCTGCTGCTCGCCGGCGGCGCCCCCGGCAAGCGCATGGCGCTGCCCAACAGCCGCATCCTCATCCACCAGCCCTCCGGCGGCTTCGAGGGCCAGGCCGCCGACATCGAGATCCACGCGCGCGAGACGCTCGAGCTGCGCAGACACGTCGATGAGATCTACGCGCACCACACCGGCCAGCCGCTCGAGCGCGTCCACGACGACATGGACCGCGACCGCTACTTCACCGCCGAGCAGGCGTGCGAGTACGGCCTGATCGACCGCGTGATCTCCTCACACGAGCTCTCACGCGTGGCGACGGGGTTCGCCGCCACGCGTGGCGAGGCCGCATAGGCTAGAGCTGGCTCGGGTGGACGGCGCGCATATCGGGAACCGGGGGCGGGCGCAGGCGCTGGTAGGCGAACGCACCTGCCAGCAGCAGCAGCCCGAGGACGACGAACGACGCGACGCGATACAGCGAGGTGAGGGTCGACAGGTCATACAGGAACACCTTCGCGACGGTCACCATCAGCCACACGAGCGCCGCGCTGCGGAGCAGCGGCAGCCGGCGCTTGAGACCCACGATCAGGACCGCGAGCCCGAGGACGCTCCAGAGGATGCTCAGCAGCAGCTGGCCCTGCTGGCGCACGCCGAGATCGAGCAGCGTTTCCGAGGCCGCGCCCGCGCTCGGCTGAAAGGCGCTGATGAGCGCGACGGAGACGAGGAGCACGCCCGTCACCGCGGCGCCGCTCAGCACGTACGCGCGCTGGCGGGAGGCCGGTGCGTAGAGACGACCCATGCCGAACATCGCAGCGGCGATGACGCCCAGGCTCAGGGACGCTCGCGCGAGGTCGGGCGCCCCCACGACCAGCGCGTCGGGCGGAGCCTCGGCGACCAGCGCGTACAGCCCCGTCAAGCCGAGGAAGCCGAACCCGCCGTGGCGCGCCGCGACGTCGCCGCCATCCCGCGCGATGCGGGTTAGCGCCAGCGCCTCGAGCGCCCACGCGCACACGAGCGCGGGACCGCTGAGGCTCCCTGCCGTCACGTACGCGAGCGTCGCAAGGCCGAGGCCGTTGAGCGTTGTACGCCAGGCCGGGCGTGCCGCTCCGAGCAGATGCGCCGAGCCCAGGCAGCTCGCGGCGAGCACGCACACCGAGAGCAGCGGCAGCAGCTGCTGCTCACCGGCGCCGAGTGTGCCCGGGGGCACCACGAGCAGCGCTCGCACGAGCGCCAGCGCGAGATGGGCTCCCAGCCCGATTCCCACGAGCGCCTCATCCGCACCCCCGCGCGCGGTCCGGCGCGCGAGCAACGCGAACCCGCTCGCCGCCGCGCTCCAGACGATCAGCAACGGCAGGCCGCCGGTGCTCAGAGCCAACGCGACATCGGCGGCGACCACGCCGATCGCGATCAGCAGGCGCCCGAGCGCCGGCGCAAGCACGCGACGACGCAGCAGCGCCGCCGCGGTCCCGAGGTGAGCGACCGCGAGCACGGCCAGCCAGGCGTCCGCGATCGGGCCGCCGGCGACTTCGCCGAGCCCCAGCCGGCCGATGAGCGCCGCCGAGAGAGCGCTGAGCGTCGCGAGCGCGGCCGCGGACGCGCACAGGCGCTCCTGTCCGGAACGCGCCTGCACGCCGATCGCGCCCGCGAGGCCGAGCGCCGCGAAGAAAGCGAGCACGGCGAGGTCGCTCGCCGCAGCCTGCCCGTTCAGCAGCCATGCTGCCCACTGGGGCGTGCAGACGACGACGCCGGCCACGCCGAGCCATCCCCACCCGGTACGCACGACGCACCAGGTGGCGCATGCGGCCGTCAGCCCCAGCACCGCGACCGTGAGCGCACTCGGGGAGGCGCCGACGAGCACCGGTGACAGCAGGCCGCCGAGCAGACCGATGCCCCCGACCGCGCTTCCGGCCCAGCGAACCGCAAGCACGGTGCTCAGCGCTCCGACCGCCAGTGTCAGGGGCAGCCCGATGGCGGCCGGCAGCAACCCGTACACCTGCGTCGCCGCGACGAGCGTCGCGAACATCGCCGCCGAGGCAGCGCCGACCATTGCCGCCGAAGCCTCGGTGCGGCCCCGGCGATCGTGCAGCCACACGCCGGCGCCCATCAGCGCCGAGGACGCGACCGCGGCCATGAGGATCCTCGCCTCCGGGCCGATCCAGCCGTGAGCGACAGCCAAAGCCAGGAACAGCACGGTCCCCACGAGCGTCGAGACGCCGCCCATCCAGGCGAGCACGCGCCCGCCGATCAGATCGCTCAGCGACTGGCCCGCCGTGAGGCTCGCCGCCCTGCGCGAGGCGTGTCCCGCGGCGCGAGCGCGCGGACCCTCGAGCCGCCGCTCGCTCTCAAGCCGCGGCTCGCTCTGAAGCCGCGGCCCACTCTGCGTCGATCGGGCTCTCGGCTCCGGCCTGGCACCCGGGCCCGCTTCGACACGCGGCGAAGCGGGCGAAGCCGCCTCCAGCCGGTCGATCCGCCCCAGCATCTCCTCGAGCTCTTCGCGCAGCGTCCAGACCGCGTCCGCGGAGCTCTGCTCGAGCGCGGCCATGCGGTCCTCGACGTTCAGCGGTTGCGGCATCCCTGGCATGATCTTCGGCCTCCTATTGACCGGCGGTTGACAAGGCAACGGTAGCGCCCGGTCGGCCGCTTGTCAACCGCCGGTCAACAATGTTCTAGACTGCTCGTCGATGGGCCAGCCGGCATACACGAGACTGCAGGTCGACGAGCGCCGACGGCAGCTGATCGACGCCGGCGCCGTGGCCTTCAGCCGGCACGCCTACGAGGAGCTCTCGATGCGAGAGATCGCCGAGGCGGCGGGCGTCTCGAAGGCGCTGCTCTACCACTACTTCCCCTCCAAGATCGATCTGTTCAAGGCGGCCGTCGGCGAGAAGGCGCAGGAGCTGCGCGCGGCGATCGAGCCGCAGGGCGAGGGCACGCCGCTCGAGCAGCTCGCTGCGAGCATCGACTCCTACCTCGCGTGGATCGAGCAGAACGCGGCCGTGTGGGCGAAGCTGATGCAGAGCGCGACCACGCTGCCGGAGGCGCGTGAGCTGGTCGAGGGCTTCCGCGAGCAGACGATGAACGCGCTGCTGCGCGAGCTGATCGGGGGGCGGGCGCCGCGGCCGGCCCTGCGAATCGCGATCAGGGGCTGGCTCGGCTACATGGACGCGGCGATCCTCGACTGGACCGGCTCGAAGGACCTGCCCCGCGAGCAGCTGCGCGATCTCCTGCTCACGGCGTTCGGCGCCTCGCTGCTGGCCGCGCAGCAGGCCGATCCCGCAGTGGACCTGGTGGGAGTCGAACCCACTCCTTGGGGCTAAAGACCCGCTTGGCGCCAACCCGGCCAGGTCCGCGGCTGTCTCGACAAGGTACACACGTCGAGGGGCTCAGATCCAGCCGAGCAGCGGGCCGAACACGAGGCCGCCGATCAGGTCGAGCGCGGCCAGGCCGCCGACCACCTGCAGCTTGCGCGCCATGCGCTGCATGTCATAGACGGCGAACGACACGACGTAGAACGTCAGGTAGCCGAACACGACTATCACCGGGAAGCTCGCCACGTTCCACCACCAGTAGTACCAGTGAAACACGCCGTCCGCGTGCAGCAGCAGCTCGACGCCCACCGACACCAGCGACAGTCCGATCGAGATCGCCCAGCGGTTCGGCAGGCCGAGGATGCGCATCGAGCGGTCCGGCGGCAGGATCTTCGCGAAGACGACGCCGTTGATCGCGAAGAACAGCGAGATCTCGATCGTCAGGCCGATCAGGATCACGAAGCTGCTGTGGCCCGTGACCGTCCACAACGCCGCCTTGCCGTTGAAGTGCAGCACCAGCGCGTTGACGATCTCGTTGAACCAGTCCATCAGCCAGAAGGCCAGGCCGGCGAGGATTGCGCTCCAGTTGGCCTGCTGCGCCTCGACCGTGTAGACGTACACCGCCAGCGCCAGCAGCGTCACCGTCGACCAGTCGAACATCCCCGGCGCGCGCAGCAGGTGCTCGGCTTCGCGCGTGAACTGCGGCACGCCCGCGGCGATCAGGGGGACCTCACCGCCGCCAGGTCGGAGTCGAGATCGCCGAGCGCCGCGCGCTCGCGCTCATCCAGCGCGCCGCCGTCAACGATCAGCCGCCGCGCCGCGTCGAGGTCATCCGAGCGCCCCCACGTCAGCGCGCCCTTGACGACGCCGTCCTGCAGATACCAGTTGGTGAACGAGCCCTCCGCGAAGGACCCGCGCAAGATCTCCTCGTCCCACGCATACGCCGGTCCCACTGCCTCCAGTTCGCCCCACGTTCCCAGCACCGAGTAGAAGTACGGCACGACCGCGTGCGGCACGTCCCTGCCGAGCATGTTCAGGGCGGCGGTCTTGCCCTGGTTGAAGGCCACGTCCCAGTGCTCGACGCGCACCGGCGCGCCGCCGTGTACGACCGAGTCGTACTCGCAGATGTCGCCCGCAGCGAACACGCCCTGCGCCGAGGTCTCGAGGCGCGAGGAGCAGCGAACCCCGCCGCGCTCGCTGATCTGGAGGCCCGCCTTCTGCGCCAGCTGCACGTCCGGCGTCACGCCCGCGCCGACCACGACCGCGTCCGCCGCCAGCTCCAGCCCGTGCCTGGTGACAACCTTCGCGACGCGGCCCTCGCCCTCGAAGCGCTCCAGCTCATCGCCCGGGTGAAAGCGCACGCCGTGCGATTCGAGCAGCTCCTGGAAGAAGCGCCCGCAGCGAGCGCCCACGTTCCGTTCGAACGTCGTCTGCTCCTGCATCACCACCGTGCAGTGCTTGCCCAGCAACGTCAGCGACGCCGCCACCTCGCACGCGATGAACGAGCCGCCGATCAGCACCACCTCCTCCGCGTCCGCCACCCCAGCGCGGATCGCGTCCGCGTTGCCCAGCGTGCGCAGGTAGTGGATCTGCTCGAGCTCGCAGCCGCCCACGTTCAGGCGCCGAACGTTCGCGCCCGTCGCGATCAGCGCCCTGTCGAACTCGATCTCCTCCTTGCTCGACAGCGTCGCCGTGCGGGCCTCCACGTCAAGACCCGTCACGCTCGTGCGCGTCAGCAGCTCCACGCGCTGCTCAGACCACCAGTCGTTCGGGCGAAACAGCGGCTCCTCGCGGGTCTCCTCGCCGCGCAGATAGCCCTTCGAGCACTCCGGGCGGTTGTAGGGCGGGTCCGGCTCGCGGCCCACCAGCAGCACCTCGCCCTCTGCGCCTTCCTCGCGCAGCCAGCGCGCGCAGTTGGCAGAGGCAAGGCCGCCTCCGATCAGTAGGTAGTCCACTCTGCGGGCTGCCATGCCGGCACCTTACAACCCCGGCGGATGGCGTACGGACCAGTGCGCCCACGTCGGGATCTCATCGAGGATGCGCCAGCGGGGGCCGTCTTCGTAGCGGTTCGGGCCGACGTCGGTGCCGTCGTGGCTGGTGTCCAATCTGAGCCCCGCGACGACGATGAACACGTGCGGCGTCGGGCTCGCGCTCGCGTAGATCGTCACCCAGCGACCGGGACCCGGCGCTCCCCAACTGACGTAGTCCTGCGCCAATGGGTTCTCGTGCAGGATTTCCGCGAGCGGGCGCACGCCGGCGCGATAGAGGACGTAGTTGACGGTGCTCGAGCAGTCCTCTTCGGTCGCGCCCAGCGGGTCGGGGTGCCCGCCCGGGCCATACGGCAGTTCCTGCAGCTCGTTGCCCGCCACCACCATCGCCTGGACGGTCGCCGGCACGCCCGCCGGCACGAGCGCCAGATGGCCGTCTCCGGGATCGAGCCTGGCGTGTTCGCCCGGGATGAAGCGCACGGGTGTCGGGCTCTCTTCCTGCAGGCGGACGTCGGCGCCTGCCACCGATTCCGCACCTTCTTCCCCGCCTTCCGCGAGCGGGTCAGCCGCGAGCGATGCGTGCGCGCCTGTCCGATCGGAGCCTGTTGGCGGAGCGCTGTATCTCGCCGCCCAGGACTCGACCTCGTCCACGTACCATTCCGCATGGTTGTACGCGAAGATCGCGCGCCGGTAATCCGCCGGTGCGCCCGACGCGTGCAGGTAGTTTGCGGCCGAGAAGATCGCATCCGCGGGGTTCCAGCGGTCGGGCGGGCCAGCGCCTTCAGCGTCCACCCCGTACTCGGCCCACGTCGAGGCGAGGAACTGCATCGGCCCGCCCGCGCCCGCCGAGTTGACGGCGCCCTCCTGGGTGCACGACGGCGCGGGATCGCGTCCGTGGTCGCACTCGACCTTGCCGATGCCGGCGAGGATCGCCCAGTCCAGGCCATAGCGTTCGCCGGCCTGCCGATAGAGGCGCAGATACAACGGCGGGATTTCCCTTTCCGCCAACGCCGAGACGCCCTCGCCCTGAGCTTCGGCGGACTGCACGCTGTCGGCGCCGACCGGCGTGCCGCCGAGCGCGCTCAGCGCCGCGACGAGCACGAGCATGACCGCCGCCACGCCTGCGGCCAGGAATGCCGGGAACCCTGCACCGATGCCGCGATCGCGTCCGGTCGCTGCGGCCGACCCCGCCGTCATGGGCGCCCCTTGCCGAGCTGGCGTTTGCGTCGCGCCACCACCTCGAACGCGTCGCGCATCACGCTGGAGTCCGCGGAGCTCGGCACGCCCGCGTTCGCGCGGCCTTCCTCGCGCCAGGTCTCGACGCCGGAGCGCTTCGTGCGCGACGCGGGCAGGCTGTGCCCCGCATCGTTCATGCGCCGCTGCAGCGTGCCGTCGAACTCCCTGTCTGCCTTACGTCGGTCGCGGCCACGCAGCCGCGCCGTTTCCGGCGCTGACTCGAGCGTGCTCGCCGTCGCACCGAGCTCTCTGCGCAACGCCAGCTCGCGGTCGATCTCCAAACGCGCGGCGCGCCGGCGGCGCGGGTCAAGCCGCTCGTACTCCGCGCGCCCATATCCAGCCAGCGCGGCGAGCGCAGCGTAGTCCCGCCGCTCCTCGCCGCGCCGCGCCGCCGTGCCCGCCGGCAGCGCCGCCTGCGCATCGAGGAAGCGACCGTGTGCCTCGCGGCGCTCGCGCGAGTGCGCCTCGCCTCCTCGCCGCTGCGCCTGCTCGCCGTCGCGCACGATCCTCTGAGCCGAGCTCAGGGACTCTTGCTCGCGCTCGATCTCGCCTCTCACGCGGGCTTCGCGATGCCCAAGTTCGGCTGCCCGCCGCGTGTCGCCGCCCGCCAGCGCATCGGCGCGCTCGCGCCCCATGCGCTCCAGGCGCGCCCGCTCACCCGCCAGGCGACGCTGGATCTCCGGGGCGCCGTCCGCTCGCTCCTGCGCATCGCGGTGCTCGCCCTCGAGCGCACGCGTCACCTGCTCCTCGATGCCGGCTCGCGCCCGCTGGCGCCCGACCTGCGCGCGCGCCCGTTGCTGCTGCTCGGGCGCCTGCTTTTCGAACTTGCCTTTCGCCCAGCGCGCCGCGGCGATCCCCTTGCGCGGCGTCTCGAACGCCTCGCTCATCCTGCGCGCGAGCGAGCGTCGCTGGACGTGTGCGCTCCCTGCACCCCGATCCGCAAGCGCGGCGCCGGCCGCACCGAGCGCCTGGTGGCGATGGGTGTACGCGCCCCACCAGAACGCCGACATCAGCAGCCACTGCGTCCACCAGCCGAGCGCGTCGAGGCCCGACAGGATCGCGAGCACCGCCAGCACGACGCCCAGCAGGAACGAGAACACCAGCTTTGAGACGGCCGCCCCCAGCAGCTGCGCCGCCCACCTGCGAAACAGCGCACGCCCGCCGTCGCCGAACGCCGGCGCCAGCACGATCGCCGGAGCCAGCAGCAGGTACAGCAGGCTGAAGATCGCGGCGAGCGAGCAGCCGCACCGCGACGAACCCGAGCAGCAGCAGCATGCCGAGCAGGCCACCGGCGATCAGCAGCAAGCCCCCCGAGCCGCGGCCACGTACCGCCGTTGGTTCGGAACTCGGCCTGCGCGGCCGTCGGGCCGCGGCAATCCGTCGCTTCGCTGCTCTGGCACAGCGTCCGCAGCAGCGAGCCCTGTTCGTTGATCGAGTTGCGCGCCGGCCCGTTCGCGGGTAGCGCCAGGAAGATCGCGCCGTTGCTGCGCGCGTCGCGCAACAGTTCGGCGCTGTGATCGAGCGCCCTCGCCGCGGCGCTTCCGACCGGCACGCACGGCACCGGCGCCACGATCGTCGGCGTACAACCGACCTGCGCGATCTCCTCCGCGGCGATCTTCAGGGCCGCCGCGCGCAGGCGCGGGTCAAGCCGCGACGGTTCGCGACACCAGCCCACGTCGCCGAACTCCAGGTAGCACCACGGCACTTCGATGGCGGCCGCGAACAGCGTCCCAAGGCTGTTCCCAAGCGCGCGCCCAGGATCCGCCGGCGTGCCGCTGGCCGTGACCGCCAGCGTTCCCAGGCTCGCCTCGGTTGGCCCATTCGCTGAGCGCGCCGATCGTTCCCGTCGGATCGACGATCACCCAGAGACCGCCGGCCATCATCACGCCCATCACGAGCGCCTCGCCCAGGGTCTCGGCCACGCGGCGGCGGATCAGGCCGTGGTAGAGCACCAGTACCGAGGCCACCGCCAGCGCCAGCGCGAGCCACGGTTCGGTGAACGCCGCCTGCATCGCGCGCAGCCCCCTGCCGAGTCCCGACGCTGCCGCGCCATCGAAGAGGTCGATCTCAAAGCACCACTCGAGCATCACCAACAGCGCGTGCACCGCCCACACCAGCGCCATCCACAGGGGCGTCACGATCACGTCCTGGACGATGCTCAGCAGCCATCCGGAGCTGAGGCCCAGCAGCCCGATGTCGATGTGCACGTCGATGCCGTAATCGCCGGTCGGCGCGGGCGCCGCGACGAACCCGGACGTTTCGCAGTTGCGTCTGCTGGTGCGCGAGAGTTCGCTCGCCGAGCGCCCCCTTGCACGTGGGACTGCCGAGGCCGTTGCTCACAAGCGGGTCGGCGGCGGCCTGCGGTGCGCCCGACGCGGCTTCTTCGCCGCCGTTCGTCCTACCCGGCCCTCCGGCGCCTGTCGTCAGCGGCGGGCTGCTCGGGGCCGTGTGGGTCGGCGGGCCGCCCGTGGCCGGGCGAGCTCGGCCGGGTGGCTGGGCGCGCTGGCGCGATCCTGCTGGCGCGCGCGGCAGGCGCCGCGCACGCCGCCCCAAGTCCCGCATCGGCGACCGCCACGAGCCCTACGAGCGCCGCCAGCGCGAGCCGCTTCGTGTTCACTCAGCTCGGGGGGTCGTCGAGAACGCGCGCAACAACGACGGCGCCACCACCTCCACCTGGATCGCCTCGACGCGTCCGCTGTGATCGCGAAACAGGCATCGACCGGCCTCGAGCTCGAGCAGGCTCTGGCGCATGCGCCTGTCCTCCGGGTCCAGTCCGAGCAGCGCAAGCGCCCGCCCCGCCTCAGCCTGCGAGCGCATGCCGAACACGAACGTCGCACCGATCAGGTTCTCGAGCGACTCTCGCTCGCCGATCAGCGCGTCGGTCACCAGCTGCGTGCTGATGATCGGCACGGCCAGCTCCGAGCGACCCATCCGCTGCAGCGACCCGAGCAGCGTCGCGGCCCGACCGGATCGCTCAGCAGGCGCCAGCCCTCGTCGAAGCAGAACAGCTTCAGCCGCTCCCGCTCCGAGCCCATCAGGTGCATCGCGAACATCGCGATCAGGCGCACGATCTGCTCGCCCACCCGCTCCGCCTGCGAGTACTCCGAGCGCGGCATCCCGGGCGGCGGCGCGGGCAGGTCGCGGATCGGCAGATAGGTGACCTGGCGATGCCCGACGGGCGGCAGCTTCACCGCGGGGTCGGCGAACCCGAGCTGCGTCAGACCCGAGCGGGCGTACACGTCGAGCGCCTTGCCGACCTGGACGTCCGTCTCATCGCCCTCCTCGAGCGCTCGCACGACCTCGCGACAGGTCGGTTCCGCGCAGCGCGTGAGAACGCGGTCGACCGCGCCAACCACCGCCGTCTCCCACGCCGGCTCCGCCCTGCCCGGCAACAGGTCGCGCAGGAACGACGCCGCGGCGTCCTGACGCAGATGCGCCGGGCGCGACCCTCAGCGGGTCGAGCATGCCGCGCAGCGCCGGGTCCGGGCGCAGCGTCACGCACTCGACGTGCGCCGCCACATCCGGCAGCAGATGGAAGCGATGGTCGCCCTTCGGGTCGCAGTCGATCACCCGCGCGCCCTGCAGGAACCCCTCGTACTCGAGCTTCTGCGCGAGCGTCGTCTTGCCGGACCCGAGCGCCCCGACGCTCAGGATCGTCGTGTTGCGGTCGCTGTCCGAGCCCTCCCGCAGGTTGAACGTGACCGGCTGCCTGGAGCCCGACAGCGTGTGGCCGAGGTAGAAGCCCTTGCGCGATCCCGCCACGTGCGCGGCGGTCGGCATCATCGCCGCGATCTGCTCGGCGGTCAGCGTGTCGTCGTAGCCGGCCAGCCTCGTGCGCTGCCCCGGCAGATGCTGGAGGAACAGCTGCAGCTGATCGCCGAGCGGCCGGTGCAGGCGGATCTCGCCGTAGGCCCGTCTGCACATCTCCACGCGCTCCTCGAGCTCGCTCCTCGCTCGCGGCCGCGACCGCGACCGCGAGCGTCGCGCGCAGCAGCGGCGGCTTGCTCGACGCCTGCAGGTAGCGCGAGCAGGTCACGCGCCTCCTGCGTGCGCTCGTAGCCCAGATCGGAGACCCCCTGCTCCCCGCCGGACTCCGCGCGCACGATCTGATCGGCGTCCTGGATCCGCCGCCGCGCGATCCGCAGCGCCAGCTCGTTCGGCAGGAAGCGCGCGTTGAGCGAGAGGTCCACGCCGAAGGGCAGGCTCTCCGGCGGCGCGAACATCAGCTCAGCGCGCGCACCCGGGAACTGCATCCGCTCGGGAAGCGCGCCGAGCACCAGCTGTGCCTGCCAGCTCGTGCCGAGCTCGGACTCGATCCGCAGCAACCTGCCGCGGTTCTCGACATAGCCGTCCGCCCAGCGCATGACATCGCCCTCCAGCGGCGCCAGCACGGCCTCGCCGTTTCGCTCGAACACGAGCGCGCGCGGCTCGTGCAGCTCGTCGATGACCGGTTCGCCGAGGCCCCGGCAGTAAGCGCGGCGCACCAGCCACTGCAGCTCGACGCCGCGCGCCTCGCGCACCGGCAGAAAGTCCTCCAGCCGCGCGTGCGCGTGGTCTGCGCGCACCCGGACCCGCTCGAGCTCCGAGGCGCTCAACAGACGCCGATCGCGCACCGCCAGCGCGCGCCTGAGACCCTTCCACCACTCGCCGGGATGCTGTCCCGCCGCCCGCGATATGTAGGTGGCGACATCGCGCTCGGGGTCGCGCAGGCTCACCAGCAGGAACACGACAGGCTGCGCCGCGCCGACGTCGCCGAGCCGTCGCACGTGCTCGGCGATGTAGCGCTCACGGGCGCGGGCGTGCGCACGAGCGTGAGCGGCAGATGACACCGAGTCGCTCGCTTCGCGCAGCCCGCGGGCATAGCGCTCGAGCTGCCAGCGCCCGCACACCCGCAGGATCTGCACATCGGCCTCGATCGCCTCCAGCGCCCCGATCAGCGCGAGGAAGCGGGCGCGCTTGCCTTCCTCGCTCAACCACGCGTAGGAGGCCGTCTCGACCGCGAACGCCGCCCACGCGTCGTCGAGCCCGTGGGCGAAGACGCAGTTCCCGTAAACGAACGCGATCGGTGCCGTCATGAGCTCACCCGCCCTGCGGATCGCTTGCTCGCACGCGCAGCCGGGCGCGCGGGCCGAGCGCGATCACCTTGCCGCGGTCCAGCGCTCGAGCCCCAGCGGGCTGCGTGATCGTCAGCGCGGGGCGCAGACCGGGTCTTGCGGTGGCGCTCGAACCTCGCTCGGTCGCGCGTCCCCGACGCTCGTGCTCGATCGACACGAGCACCGCGCCCGGGCCTGTGTAGCGCAGGCCGCGCAGACGACCGTCGGAGCCGTCGGGCAGCATCAACAGCTCCTGCGGCCACCACACCGCACCAGCCGGCGCGCACCTGCGCACGCCCGCAAGCCGACGCGGCCCGATCCAGTAGCGCACGAGCGCGTGCGCGGCCAGGTGAAAGGTGCGGCCCTCGAGCCGGATCGCGCTCAACACCGTGGCGCCCGCGGCCGGGAGCGCGATGTCGCGCAGATACCAGGGCAGCTTCGTGACGAGGGCTCCCAGCAGCGGCAGCTCGCGGGCAACCAGGCCCGCCAGCAGCATCGCGAGGAAGTAGACGACCCCGCGCACCGGCACCCCGCCGGGATTCAGTCGCAGCTGATCGACGCTGTAGATCCTGCCGCTCCAGGTCGAACACCCGGCGGTAGGAGCGGATCTCGATCACTGCGCCCCGAACAGCGACGTGACCGTGTCGCGCAGCAGGCTCACGCCCGCCGGCGTCGCCAGCAGCACCGACACGATCCCGACCGCGAACACGCCGGCCGCCTCCTTGAAGTCGCGCCGAAACGCCAGCACCGTGGCGGCGACCGCGAACGCGAGCCCGATCAGGCTCATCGCGACCGCCCGCCCCGTGCTGCCAGCCTTTGCCGCGGCCGATTCCAGCGAGCTGCCGCCGTTTTCAGGCGCCGCCGCGGGAGGCGCGCGCGGCGGCGTTCGTACTCGTGACCTCCGCAAGCCGCGGGCGCCGGCGCGCAGGCAGCGAACAGGCAAGCGAGCAGCGCGACGATCAACCAGCGAGAACATCGGATCTTCATCGGGTCTCCTTGGGGTCTGGGATCTACGCATCGGGGTCCACCTGCACGGCCGAGATCTCCCAACGTCCCTGTTCGCGGACGACATCGAGTTCGTAGGCGAGCGTGTAACGGGCGCCGCGCCCGTCCTGCGCCTGCACCGTCGCCAGCACCGCGCTGCCTTCCGGCGCCCAGTCCAGGCGCTGCATCGACTCGAGGCTCAGGGGCTGCTCGGGCAGCGAGACGTGCGCGTCACCGGTCAGGTCCGCCGACGAGCTCGCTGGAGGAGGCGGCGAGGTAGTTGCGCAGCGCGCGCTGCACGACCGTCGCACAGCGCCGGGTCGGCGACTTCGCGCAAATGCCCGGGGCTCTGCGCCGGCCCTGCCGCAGGCGCGCCGACGAACGCCGGATAGCCGGCCAGCGCGAGGGCGCCGTCGGACGTCCGCGCGACCGGCACCGTCAGGTACAGAAGCCCTGCGGTGTCCGTCTGCGCCGCGACCGTGTACACGTGCTCGCCCGGAGCCGGCGTCGCGCGCCTGGACCACTTCCGCCCATTCGACCCGCTGCTCCCCATTCGGAGGAAGCTCGAGACCGGCGTCCGGTTCGACGCCGGAGCCAAGGAACGGTTCGAGCGCGCTGGCGCTGAGCCTGCGGTTCGGCGGCGTTCCACGTCAGGTAGCGGCGCGCGAACAGCACCGCGTACGCTTCAGCCGCTCGATCGGGCGGCGCCGGCGCGTGCACCGCCGCCGCGGCAAGCACGGATGTCGGCGGCGCGATCGCGAAACGGGCGCTCGCGGCCAGCCCCGCAACCGACGCCGCGCACAGCAGGTAGCGAGGCAGCCCGCGAACGAGGCGGATCCGCCACAGCGCACGGTTGGCGATCGTCACCGTGGGTTGCGGATGCTCGCGGGACACGCTCGCTCCTCAGCGCTCGAAGCCGAACTCTGACTGGCCGGAGCGCTCTGATGGCGCTGCCACGCTCGCAGTCGTACGCAGAGGCTGCGCAGGCGAGGAGCCCGCGACCGGCTGAATCTGGGGGCCACTGCCGGCGAGGTCCGCTCGCTCGGCTTCGGCCGCCGCACGAGCAGCGTGCGGGCGTGAGCCGGCCCGTGCGCGCCACGGCGCGCCTGCGTCGATCACGCCGCGGATGCGAGCGGAGCGCTGGCCGTCACGCCTCGCGAGCACACCCGGCCGATCGGCTCCGTCAGGGCTCGCCGGCTCGCGCCAGACCCGCGAGCGCGCGGCTCGCGCGTGGTCCGACGAGCGCACGGCCGCGAGCAGATCCGCCCGCCCGCCGGCCGGGCGCCTGCGGCAGTTGACAGGCTGGTGATCGCGATCAGGCCGCCCACCGCGCCCGCGGCCGCCAGCAGCACCGTCGCCCCGGCGACCCTTTGCAGCCGCTGCTCGCCGGCCCCATCGGTCGGCTCCGAACGCTCGTCCGCGGCGGTGGCGAAGAACTCCTCCTCGCCGTACACGCGGTAGACCTCGCGCGGCGCTCGTCGCAGCAGCATCATCGCGCCTCCGCGAAACCGTGCACGCGGGCGACCGGGACCCGAAGCGGGGAGATCCCCAGATCCCGGCCGCTGGCGCGCGGATGAGAATCGCCGTGCCGCCGTCCGTGAAACCGGCCGCCGGCGTCCCAGGGGACAGGTCTATGAGTGGGGGGAGAGAGGTTCATAGAGCGTCCCTGTCTCCCCTTCCGACGGCTGAGCGGCAGGCGGGACACTCGATTCCTCGCCGGCCATCAGCGACCTGAGACGGGTGCGCGCGCGCTGCGCCACCTTCCGGTACTTCTCCGAGGACCAGTCATGGATCCGGCAGAAGTCGGCGGGGCTGATCTGTCCAACCTGAGCCGCGAGCACGAGCCGCTGATCGTCGGTGAGTCGCCGTGCGTGTGCCTGCACACGCCGCAGGTCGTGGCGCAGCATCACGAGCGTCTCGAGCTCGGCGCGCAGGTCGACGACTTCGATCTCCTCGCTCGTGCGGTCGAGCGACATCGCCGCCTCGAGCGCCGCCTGCATAGGACTGCGTCCAGAGAGCGCGCGCCGGCGATCGCGAACCCGCGAGACAAACCGCTGCTCGAGTGTGTTCGCCAGATGCAACCTGCTGGCAAAGCGCCCGCCGCGACGCGCGTGCGCCAGCAGCTCGAGCGTCGCCTGGCTGTAGCAGTCCTCGAGATCCTCCGCTCGCAGTCGGTGGCGATGCACTCGCAGCAACAGCTCCCGCTTTGCGCGCGCCACCAGCGCGACCTCCTCGGCCGCGTCGGACACCCGCCGCGCAGCCGTGCCGGGCGACGAGCACGGTGCGCTCGGCGTACTTTCTTGCAGCTTTCCCGCGCTGGGCACACGTGGATGTCGGGCCCAGCGCCGCGAAGACCCCCCTCCCAATTGCCACGCGCACCGCGTCCCGCGCGCGCATCGGGTAGACACGTACGCGTGCCGCGACCGACCAGACCCGCACTCCGAGCCCGATGAGCCTCAGCGACCGTCTCCACGACCTCGATCTCCACCAGCAGCAAAGCTCGCGGCTGCGCTTCCTCGCCGCCGTGCTGAAGAAGTTCCAGGATGACCAGGCGGGGCAGCTCGCCGCGCTGATCGCCTATTACGGCTTCGTCTCGCTGTTCCCGCTACTGCTGGTTCTCGTGACCGTGCTCGGCTTCGTGCTCCAGGGCGACCCCGGCGAGCGCCACCGGATCCTCGACAGCGCGCTCGGGCAGTTCCCGCTGATCAGCGACCAGCTGAAACTGGAATCGCTGACGGGCTCGAGCGCCGGCCTGACGATCGGCGTGCTCGGCTCGGTGCTAGCCGGCACCGGCATCACCGGCGCCACCCAGAACGCGTTCAACCGCATCTGGAGCGTGCCCTTCAAGGACCGCCCCAACTTCCTGCAGGCGCGTCTGCGGGGCCTCGCGATGCTCGCGATCCTCGGCACGCTGTTCATCGTCTCCACCACCGCCGCCGGCTTCGTCGGCTCCGCCAGCCACTCGGCGGCGGCCGTCGCCGCCGGGATCCTCATCGCGTTCGTGTTCAACCTCGCGCTGTTCATGACCGCCTTCAAACTGCTGACCGCGGTCGACGTCTCCTGGCGGGAACTGCTGCCAGGCGTGGTCGTCGCAGCCGTCTTCTGGCAGTTGCTCCAGCACCTCGGCGGCTTCTACGTCGACCACGAGCTCAAGCGCACCGGTCCCCTCTACGGCGTCTTCGCGCTCGTGCTCGGGCTGCTCGCCTGGCTCTATCTCGGTGCGCAGCTGACGATCTTCGCCGCCGAGATCAACGTCGTGCGCGTGCGCCGGCTGTGGCCGCGCAGCTTCTTCTCGGATCCGCTGCTCGAGGCAGACAGGCGCGCTCTGACCTCAGCGGCAGAGGTCGAGGAGCGGGTGCACGAGCAGAACGTCGATGTCAGCTTCGATGGGCCGGATTAGACCCGCCGGATCCACTCAATGAACAGCGCGGCCGGCGTTGCCGGTCCGATCGCGGCTACGCCCTGAGACCGCCCTCCACAACCGCGGGAGTCGCAACGCACGCGCCATCCGCCTGGTTGCAACCTGAAGCCCGTTGGGCAGCTCCGTGATGATGAAGCCCGGCGGTGCATCGACGGGCAGCCGTGCCGGAGGATTGGGCTTCAACTGGCTCTCGGAAGACCTCGTCGCCACCGCTTCACCTTAGCCCACGAGGCTGAGCGTCCACAACGCGACCTCGACGGCGAGCAGTATGCAGCTGACGCTCAGCCATGTTGACAGCCGGGCGACCGTACGCCTGTTGGCCTGGAGCTGGGGCTCAAGCCAGCCACCGACGGTGCGGTACGCCTCGGCCAGATCGCTTACTCCTTCCCGATCGCTGACGGCGAGCAGCTCCTCCCCGCCAGCGATGAGACCGAAGTCGTGTGGCAGGAGCACCCAGATGGCGCAACCGAAGCAGAGCGCGAACGAGATCATCGCCACAATGGCCCACGCATCGAGCCATCCGTGGCTTGCCTTGGCTCCAAGGAAAGAGCCCGCAATCGACGCCGCGCCGAGCACTGTGCCTGCGCACATCCGCAATCCCCCGAACGCGCGCTCGAGTTCGGTCATGGCGTTGGCGGTCAGCTCAAAACTGAGTTGCTCGATGGAAGCGGCCACCCAGATTTTCTACCGTGCGCTTGGGACGGCTGACGAGTGTTCTGCCAGTCGCCACCGGACTATGCGGCTTGATCACACACCAGAGACTCCCAGAACTTGGCTCTACAACGCCATTTCCGGCATGACCCCAAAGTACTTGCGCGCGCAACCACCCCGCGCTATACTAACTACACTTTCGTAACCTCACATGGAGCGATCCACTATGCCATCCGCCTCAGAGAAGCCCCCCACCCCGCCCTTGGAGCCCAGCCCGCGTCTGCGGCTGATCCCGCTCGACGACACGGTCGTGTTCCCGAACATGGGCATCACGCTGACCGTCGACGTCGGCGACGACGAGCGCGTCGTGCTCGTGCCGCGCCACGAGAACGAGTTCCTCGAGGTCGGCACGATCGCCGAGGTCTCCGACAAGATCCGCCTGCCCGGCGGCGGGCGCGCCGTGTCCCTCTCCGGAGAGCACCGCGCGCTGATCGGCGCCGCGGAGACCGGCGCGAGCGGCGAGCTGCGCGTCCAGGTCGACGAGCGCCCCGACGAGGTGCCGACCGACAAACGCACACGCGAGCTCGAGCGCGAGTACCGCGCAACCGTCGAGGAGATCCTCGAGCTGCGCGGCGATGACGGCCGCATCTCCGCGTTCCTGCGCGCGATCGCAGAGCCCGGAGCGCTGGCCGACTCGGCCGGCTACTCGCCCAACCTCACCTACGAGCAGAAGGTCGAGCTGCTGCGCACGCTCGACGTCACCGAGCGCCTCGAGCTCGCCGTCAAGCTGCAGCGCGAGAGCCTCGCCGAGCTGCAGGTCCGCAGGCGCATCCGCGAGGACGTGCAGGAGGGCGCTGAGAAGCAGCAGCGCGAGTACTTCCTGCGCAAGCAGATGGACTCGATCCGCAAGGAGCTCGGCGAGGACGACGCGTCCGTCGCCGACGAGTACCGCACGAAGATCGAGGACGCCGAGATGCCCGAGCCCGTCAAGGAGCAGGCGCTCAAGGAGCTCGCGCGCCTGGAGCGCATGGGCGAGCAGACCGGCGAGTCGAGCATGATCCGCACCTACCTGGACTGGCTGATCGCGGTGCCATGGGGCAAGCGCTCGGAGGAGCACCTCGACCCGGTCGCCGCACGCGCGGTGCTGGACGCCGACCACGCGGGCCTGGAGGACGTCAAGGACCGCGTCACCGAGTACCTGGCCGTGCGCAAGCTGCGCCAGGACCGCGACATCGAGGCCGACCCCAAGTCCGGGGCGATCCTGACGCTGATCGGACCGCCCGGCACCGGCAAGACCTCGATCGGCGAGTCGATCGCTCGCGCCACCGGACGCGAGTTCGTGCGCATGTCGCTCGGCGGCGTGCGCGACGAGGCCGAGATCCGCGGGCACCGGCGCACCTACATCGGCGCGCTCCCCGGCCGTCTGGTCAGGGCGCTCAGGGACGCCGGCACGATGAACCCCGTGATCCTGCTCGACGAGGTCGACAAGGTCGGCGCCGACTGGCGCGGAGACCCCTCCGCGGCGCTGCTCGAGGTCCTCGACCCCGCGCAGAACCACTCGTTCCGCGACCACTACCTCGACGTCGAGCTGGACCTCAGCCAGGTGATGTTCCTGGCCACGGCCAACGTCGCCGACACGATCCCCGGGCCGCTGCTCGACCGCATGGAGGTGATCAGCTTCGACGGCTACACCTCCGAGGAGAAGCTCGCGATCGCCAAGGGCTACCTGTGGCCGCGCCAGCGCGACCGCAACGGCCTGCGCGAGGACGAGGTCGAGATCTCCGACGACGTGCTGCGCACGATCATCTCCGAGTACACGCGCGAGGCTGGCGTACGCAACCTCGAGCGCAACCTCGGCACGGTCCTGCGCAAGACCGCGACGCAGATCGCCTCAGGCAAGGCAACGGCACCCGTGAAGATCGACCTGGAGATCGTGCGCGACGCGCTCGGACGCCAGAAGTTCTTCCAGGAGTCCGCCGCGCGCACCGCTCACCCCGGTGTGGCGACGGGTCTCGCCGTGACCGGCGCCGGCGGCGACGTGCTGTTCGTCGAGGCGACCGCCATGAAGGGCGGCAGCTCCGGCGGCAACAGCCTCGTGCTGACCGGTCAGCTCGGCGACGTCATGAAGGAGTCCGCGAAGATCGCGCTCTCCTACGTGCGCGGACACGCCGAGGAGCTCGGCATCGACGAGCACGCGTTCGAGAACCGCGAGTTCCACGTCCACGTGCCCGCCGGAGCGATCCCCAAGGACGGTCCGAGCGCCGGCGTCACGATGGTCACGGCGCTTGCCTCGCTGCTGTCAGGACGCCCGGTCAAGCACACGGTCGGCATGACCGGCGAGGTCACGCTGCAGGGCCGCGTGCTGCCGATCGGCGGGTTCAAGCAGAAGGCGCTCGCCGCCCATGCCGCCGGCCTGACCGACGTGATCCTGCCCGAGCGCAACCGCGGCGACCTCGACGACATCCCCGAGGAGGTGCGCGAGCAGATGACCTTCCATCCGGTGATGACCGTCCAGGAGGTCCTCGATCGCGCCCTGGAGCCCGCTCGCGATGTCGCGCACGCGTAGATGTGAGCCCGTCCCCGTGGAGGTCCGCCAGACGGCGGACCTCCTCGAGCGGCGCTGGCAGCTATCGATCATCTACGCAGCGCTCACCGGCGCGCTGCGCTTCAACGAGTTCGCCGACGCCGTCGCCGGGATCTCCCCGCGGATGCTCTCAGAGCGCCTGCGCGACCTCGAGGCGGCGGGCCTCGTGCAGCGCACGGTGATCCCGTCGAGCCCGCCGACCGTCGAGTACCGGCTGACCGCCCGCGGGCGCCGGCTCGCGCCGATCATCGAGGCGATGCGCGACTACGCGCGCGAGGCCTAGGGCAGGCTCTAGCCGACGATGCGGAAGGGCGCGCTCGCGCTCGCCCTTCCCGCATTGCCGGTGTACGTGGCGATCAGCAGGTAGCTGCCCGGCGCGAGCGCGTGGCCGTGCAGGCGTCCGCTGAAGCGCAGCGAGTTGGCGCCCGCGAGGCCGGCGTGGGCGAACGATCCGTGCAAGAGCACGTCGCGGGTGCAGCGCTTGCCGTGCGTGGCGCCGTGCGTCGGGGCCACGCACGAGTGGCCGTGCTTGACGCCGCTGAGCACATGCTCGACGGTGAACGTCACGCTTCCCGCCGCCGAGAGCTCGAAGCTCACGCGCCGCGCCGGCGGGCGCGCCGGCGATGCTCGCGCCCTTGCTTGCGGCGCGGAAGCTGTGCGGGGCGATCGACAACGAGATCGTCGGCCGCGGACGTATACACGCGCAAAGCGCAACGTTCGGGAGCACCGTCACGCTCACCGTGGCCGTGCCCTTCACGCCGACGACATCGGTCGCCGTCAGCGTCGCCGTGTGCGTGCCCGCCGTCGCGAACACATGCGTCGCGGTCGCGCCCGCGGCCACGCTCGCGCCGTCGTCGAACGTCCACTGGTAGCCGGCGATCGCATCGCCCGGTTCGATCACGCTCGCCGAGCCGCTGAAGCTCACGGGGACGCCCACCTGCACGCTCAGCGGCGTCGCGCTCACGCTCACCGTGGGCGCCGCGCGCTGGTACTCGTATGCGCCAACGTCGCGTGCCCCGTCGACAATCCGCGGGTTGCCAGCGAGGTCCGTCGCGAATTCCCCGGCCGCGAGCGCGCCGGGCTTACCGGCGCCGATCAGCGGTGATGTGGCCAGCAGCCGCCAGTTGCCTTCGCTGAAGCCGCCGGCTCCAAATACCGGGTGGACGAAGTCGGGGGTCGCGGCGGCGGGGTTTTCATCGCTTGGCGGTGACGGGAGCGTGCCGGCGGGTTCGGATTCTTTCCTGGATTCCTGCTTGTCGGCGCTCGCTTCGTAGCTCGAGTAGTCGGTGGTCGTGGCGATGCTCGACCCGTGCCCTTCGGCCGCCTCGAGGATCGGATGCGCGAAGTTGCCGATCACCGAGTCTTCCAGCGCGAGCGTCGTCGAGGCGCCCTCCCTGGCCTCGACTTCGATCCCCGACTCGGTCCCGTTGGCGTCGACGATCGTCAGGCCACGGAGCGTCGCCTTCGTGTCGCCGCCGCTGTTGGCGCTCAGGGAGATCGCGGCCGGAGGAGACCCGCGCAGGTACACGAAGGTGTCTTCGACCGTCAGCGGTTCGGTGTAGACGGCGTCGATGTCAAACGTGTTGCTGGAGATGCGACAGCCGCGGATCGTCGCCGTGATCGACGCGTCCACGCCGTAGGAGCCGCTGATCGTCGAGTCGAGGAGTTCGCCGCCGCTCGCGCTGACCCCCACGCTCGTCTGCGCTTCGCTCATCTCGATCGACCCGTCGAAGAACGTGCCACGGCTGATCGAGAGCCCGGTCGGGATGTTTTTCCCGGCACCGCCCGAGATCGAGACTCCTTCGACCTCGCCGCCGTCCAGCGAGATGCCCTGCTGGCCTTCGCCCGCGGGGATCGCGACGCTGAGACCGGACAGCGTCGAGCCTTCGCTGTCGAAGACGAGCACGGTGTCGTTGTTTTCGAGCGGGGTCGTTAGCACCGTCGTGCCGGCGCCCGCGCCGCGAATCGTGACGAGCGCGCTGGAGCTGTAGACGAAGCCTTTTGCCCGCGAGTACGTGCCGGGACCGATCTCGACGGTGCTGCCGGCGTGACCTTCGGCGCTCGTCAGCGCTTTCTGCAAGCCGATGCCTTCGCTGCCTTCGGAGCTGCCGCCGGCTTTCACGCACGCGGGTTCGTTGACGCAGTACAGGTTCGCCGAGGCCGCCGCCGGCGCCGCGAGCGCGGCGAGCATGACGACAACGAACCACAGCCGGGCGCGAACATCTAGCCTCATCGCCGCGAAGTCAAGCGGACGCGGCGGACGCCGTCTGCGCCAGCTCGCGGCCCGTGCCGACGAGCTGGCCCGTCGGGCAGTGCTCGGCGGTGATCGCGCCGTGGCGGTTGCGGATCCCGGCCGCCCCCACCAGGCCGCCGATCGCGACGAGCACGGCGGCGATCGCCATGCCGAGGTGGAAGCTGTGCAGCGACGCCTGCTGGGCGGCGCGCGTGAGCGCCCGCGCCTGCGCGGCGGGCAGGCCATGCACGTCGGGAAGGCCGAGCGGCAGGCGCCTGGCCTGCGCGAGCGCCGCGCGCGCCGGCGGCGCCCAGCGTGACGCCGGCGAGACGACCGTCGAGGTTGGCGACGAACGCCGCCGACACCGCCGCGCCGACCGCCGCCGTGCCCAGCAGGCCGGCGACGCGCGCGACCGCGTTGTTGACGCCCGAGGCGATCCCCGCGTCGTCCTCGGTCGCGTCCGCGAGCACCGCGGCGGTCAGCGGCGCGACCGTCATCGACAGGCCGAGCGCGAACACCAGCAGCGCCGGCAGCACGTCGCGCACGTAGGAGATGTGGATGCCGACCCGCTGGAACAGCATCAGCCCCGCCGCACACACCAGCGGCCCGGCGCCCATGAACAGGCGCGGCCCGTAGCGGTCGGCGAGCGCGCCGAAGCGGCGCGAGAGCACGAACATGACCGCGGTCACGGGCACCGTCGTGAGGCCGCTCTTCAGCGGCGTGTAGCCGCCGATCTGCTGCAGGAACATGACCAGGAAGAAGAACAGGATCGACAGGCCCGCGTACATCGAGAACGTCTCGATGTTGCCCGCCGAGAAGTTGCGCCGGCGGAACAGCCGCAGCGGCAGCATCGGGTCGCGTGCGCGCGACTCGTGAAGGACGAACGCGGCGAACAACGCCACGCCGCCGAGCAGCGGCGCGAGCACGGCCGGGCTCGACCAGCCCAGCCGCGGCTGCTCGATCAGCGCGAACACCGCCCCCGCGAGGCCCGACGCGCACAGCAGCGCGCCCGGGACATCCACGCGCCGCTCACCACGCTTGCGCGGCGGCGCCGGCGGGATCGCGACGCGGATCAGCGACACGCAGACCACCACCAGCGGGACGTTGATCACGAAGATCCAGCGCCACGAGGCGATCGCCAGCAGCTCGCCGCCGACGAGCGGCCCGATCACCACCGCGATCGTCCCCCACGCCGTCCACGCCCCGATCGCCGTGCCGCGCTCGGACTCCGGAAACGTGTTGACGATCACCGCCAGCGAGCCGGCGTCAGCAGCGCGCTGGCCACGCCCTGGAGCGCGCGCGCCGCCACCAGCCAGCCGATCGTCGGCGCCAGCGCGCACCCGAGCGAGGCCACGCCGAAGCCCGACACGCCGATCGCGAACATGCGCCGCTCGCCGTACAGGTCGCCGAGCGATCCGCCCACGAGGATCAGCGATCCGAGCGTCAGCAGGTAGCCGTTGACGACCCACTGCTGCGCGGCCAGCCCGCCGCCGAGCGCGCGCTGGATCGTCGGCAGCGCGACGTTCACGACGGTCCCGTCCAGCATCGCGATCCCCGAGCCGAGGATGCACGCGATCAGCGTCAGGCGCTTGGTTTTGCCGAGGGCGTCAGACCGCGCCGGACCCACGCGCGAGTCGAGGTCAGACGCGCGGGTCCTCGCCGGCGCTGTCGGCCCGCCGCAGCGCCGAGCGCTTCACCTGTGCGATCTCGGTGTAGCCGCTGAGCGCGAGCGTCAGGTCGAGCTCGGCGAGCAGGCAGCGCAGCACGTGCTCGACGCCCGCCTGGCCGTCGAGCGCGAGCCCCCACGACGTACGGGCGCCCGAGGCAGACCGCGTCGGCGCCGAGCGCGAGCGCCTTGAAGACGTCGGCGCCGGTGCGAATGCCGCTGTCGAACAGCACCGGGAAGTCCGCGCCGACCGCCTCGCGCACGCCGGCAGCGCGTCGAGCGCGCCGATCGAGCCGTCGACCTGGCGGCCGCCGTGGTTGGAGACGATCAGCCCGTCGACGCCCGCCTCGAGCGCGCGTCGCGCGTCCTCGGCGTGGAGGATCCCCTTGAGCACGATCGGCAGCGCGGTCTGCTCGCGCAGCCACTCCAGGTCCGCCCACGTCACGCGCGGGTTGGCGAACTGGTAGGCCCAGTGCCCGATCGCCGGCCCCGGGTCCTCCTCGGGCGTGCGCTCGAGCGCGCGCGCGGAACACGGGATCGCTGAAGTAGTTGGCGACGCCCTCGCCTTTGAGGAACGGCAGGTAGGCGTTGCGCCAGGTCGCGCGGGCGCCAACCGAGCAGCCACGTGTCGAGCGTCACGACGATCGCTTCGTAGCCGGCGTCGCCGGCGCGCGCGACGAAGCTCGCCGCGAGCTCGCGGTCGCTGGGCCAGTACAGCTGATACCAGCGGCGCCCGTCGCCGGTCGCCTCGGCGACCTCCTCGATCGAGTGCGACGCCGCGGTGCTGAGGATCGCCGGCAGCCCGTGCGCGGCCGCCGCGCGGCGCGACCGCCAGCTCGGCGTCGGGATGGACGATCGACTGCACGCCGACCGGCGCGAGCAGCACCGGCGCCGGCATCGCTCGTGCCGAGCACCGTCGTGCTCAGGTCGCGCTCGGAGACGTCGCGCAGCATCCGCGGGACGATCTCCCAGCGCTCGAACGCGCGCAGGTTCTTGCGCATCGTCAGCTCGGAGCCGGCGCCGCCGGCGACGTAGCCGAAGGCCTCCGCGCTCAGCCGCTCGCGCGCGCGCGCTTCGAGCTCGCCCGCGGCGATCGGCAGCTTCGGCGTCTGGCCGCCGAGGCCGTGCGCGTAGATCTCGAACTGGAAGTTCGCGAACACCTGCCGCTGCTGCTGGGCGGGGTCACCCTCCTGCGGAGGATGCGGTCTCGGCCATCCCTGGACCCTACGCCAACTTTCTTCAGAAAGGCTTTCATCGCGCGTGCTTACGTGAGAGGGACGTGAAGATCCGAGCCAGCCGCACGATCACCCGCAGGCAGCTGCTCCGCTCGGCCGCGGGCGGCGCGGCCGGGCTGGCCGCTCACGGGCGGCGTGGGCGAGCTCCTCGCCGGCGCGCTGGACTCCCCACAGCGCACGCTCCACGCGGCGGCCCGTCGCCCTCGCCAGAGCCGCCGCTGGCGCCGCGCTGGCACACGCGCCCGGACCTGCGCATCCCGGCGCTGACGGTCACCCGCAGCGAGCCGGGCGCGTCGCGCGATCCGATCTTCATCGCGCCGTACAACGCCCCCGCGGGCCAGGCGGGCGCGGTGATCGCCGACAACAGCGGCCAGGCGATCTGGGAGAACCCGCTCGCGGGCAAGGTGACGACCAACTTCCGCGTGCAGCGCTACCGCGGCAGCCCCGTGCTGACGTGGTGGGAGGGCGAGCATCGAACTCGGCCACGGCGTCGGCGAATACGTGATCGCGGACGCCGGCTATCGCACGATCCGCCGCGTGCAGGCGGCGCGCGGGCTGCGCGGCGACCTGCACGAGTTCGTGATCACCCCGCGCGACACCGCGCTGCTGACCAGCTACGTCGTCGTCGGCGCCGACCTGTCGGCGGTCGGCGGCTCGCGCACGGGCACGATCCAGGACGCGATCTTCCAGGAGATCGACCTCGCCGAGCGGCAAGCTGCTGCTCGAGTGGCACAGCCTCGATCACATCCCGCTACGGGAGTCCTACGCGCCGGTGACGCCCGACTGGGACTTCTTCCACATCAACTCCGTCGACCTCGACGGCGACGGCAACCTGCTCGTGTCCGGGCGCAGCACGCACACCGTCTACAAGCTCGACCGCCGCGGCGACGATCGTCTGGCGCCTGGGCGGCAAGCGCAGCGACTTCGCGATGGGCGCGGGCAGCGCGTTCGCCTGGCAGCACGACGCGCGCCGCCAGCCCGACGGCACGCTGACGCTGTTCGACAACGGCGCCGCGCCGGCGGTCGAGAAGCTCTCTCGCGGCCTCATCCTCGACGCTCGACGAGCGGGCGATGACGGCGACGCTGCGCGAGCAGTACACGCACCCGGGGATCCTCGCCGGCAGCCAGGGCAGCGTGCAGCTGCTGGCCAACGGCAACGTGTTCGTCGGCTGGGGCGAAGTGCCGCGCGTCTCCGAGTTCGACCGCGGCGGGCGCATCGTCTTCGACGCGGTGCTCGGCGAGAGCTACCAGTCCTACAGGGCGTTTCGCCTGCCGTGGCAGCGCCCGTCCCGCCGAGGCCCCCGCGATCGCGGTGGCCGGCCACGGCGGCGAGCAGACGGTGTACGCGAGCTGGAACGGCGCGACCGAGGTGCACCGCTGGCAGCTGCTCGCGGGCGCACGCGGCGAGCGGCTGCGCGCCCGTCGCGAGCGTGCGCTCGCAGCGGCTTCGAGAGCGCGCTGCCGGCGCTCGCGCGGGGCCGCTCGTGGCCGTGCGGGCGCTCGACGCCGCCGGCAGGCCGCTGGGCCAGTCGAGGACGCTCACGCTCGCCATGATCCCGCGCGCGCGAGGGGCACAGGCCACGCGCGGGTATCGCGCCGGGCGCGCGGCGGCGTCAGCCGAGCACGAGCTCGGCGGCGGTGCGCAGCGTCGCGGCGTCGCCGGAGATCGAGCAGCGTGGTGACGACCGACTCGCGCCACTTGGCGAGGTCGTCGCGGATCTTCTCGGGCGGGCCGATCAGCGACAGCTCTTCGATCAGCGCGGTCGGGATCTTGGCGCCGGCCTCGTCCTTCTTGCCGCTCAGGTACAGCTCCTGGATTTCGTCGACCTCGTGCTCGTAGCCCATGCGGATCGGCACGTTGGCGTGGAAGTTGGCGCCCTTGGCGCCCATGCCGCCGAAGTACAGCGCGTAGAACGGCCGCAGCGCGTCGGCGGCCGCCTCGACGTCGTCGGTGACGATCAGCGGCACCGTCGCGCAGACCTCGAAGTCGGCGGCGCTGCGACGCGCGCCCTCGCGCGCCCAGCCCTCCTCGAGCGACGGGCGGTAGAGCTCGTCGTAGACGGTCGGCGAGAACAGCATCGCCAGCCAGCCGTCGCACAGCTCGGCGCACAGCGCGATGTTCTTCGGCCCCTCGGCGCCGAGGTAGATCGGGATGTCCTCGCGCAGCGGGTGGATCGAGGCCTTCAGCGGCTTGCCGAGCCCGGTGCCGTCGGGCAGCGGCAGCGGGTAGTGCGGCCCGGGCGCCGTCAGCGGCCCCCTGCGCGCCCAGATGTCGCGCAGGATCGCGATGTACTCGCGGGTGCGCGCGAGCGGCTTGGCGAACGGCATCCCGTACCAGCCCTCGACGACCTGCGGCCCGGACACGCCGAGGCCGAGGATGAAGCGCCCGCCTGAGAGATGGTCCATCGTCATCGCGGCCATCGCCGTGGCGGCGGGCTGGCGCGCGGACATCTGCACGATCGCCGTGCCCAGCTTGATGCGCTCGGTCGACGCGCCCCACCACGCCAGCGGCGTCAGGCAGTCCGAGCCGTATGCCTCGGCGGTCCAGATCGAGTCGAACCCCAGCCGCTCGGCCTCGGCGACCGCCTCGACCGCGCCGGGCGGCGGCCCGCCGGCCCAGTAGCCCGTGTTCAACCCCAGCTTCAGCTCTCCCGCCACAGACCCGAGCCTATCGCTCCACGAGCGCCAGCGTGAAGCCGTCGTAGCCCTTGGCGCCGACCGTCTGCACCGTGGTGGCGCTCACGCGCTCGGTGGCGCGCTCGTCGGCGAGCAGCTCGTGGAAGCGGCGCATCCCGAGCGCGCGCGCGTCCTCGGTCGCGTCGTTGGCGAGCTGCGCCGTCGCGCACGACGTTGTCGGTGACGATCACGCTGCCCGGCCGCGTGAGCTCGAGCGCCAGCTCGAAGTACTCCGGCGTGCCCTGCTTGTCGGCGTCGATGAACACCAGGTCGAAGGGACCGGCGCCCTCGTCGATTAGCGCGCGCAGAGCTCGTCGCAGCGCGGGTCCGACTTCTATTTTTATGAGGCCGGCGAGGCCGGCCCGCTCGACGTTCGCGGCGGCGACCGCGGCGTAGGCCGGGTTCAGCTCGAGCGTGACGAGACGCCCGTCGGCGGGGAGCGCGCGTGCGAGCCAGATCGTGCTGTAGCCGCCGAGCGTCCCGAGCTCGAGGATGCTGCGGGCGCCGTGGATGCGCGCGAGCAGGTGCAGCAGCTTGCCGTGCGCGGGCGTCAGCGCGATCGGCGGCAGCCCGGCCTCGGCGCCCGCGCGCGTCGCCAGCTCGAGCGCCTGCGTCCTCGCCGATCAGCTGCTCCTCGATGTAGTCGTCGACCGTTCGCTCCAACAGCTCGTCTGCGCTCATCGATCCTCCGCTGGCTCGTTCGTCTGCGCTCATCAGCGCGAGCGGCACCGTCGAGCCCGGCCGAGCGGCGCACGGTCGCGATCCGCCGGCCCGGCTGCACCGCCGCGCGCGGACTCGCCGACGTGCGGGCGAAGCGCTCCGCGGCGCGCGTCGAGATCCTCGACCAGCAGCGCGAGGCCCCAGAAGCGCGCCGGGTGATCGCGCGCCGCCGGCGCGCGCGATCGACCTCCTGCGGCTCCTGGATCAGCTCGAGGATCTCGCCGCCCGAGGCGGAAGAACGCCTGGCGCGGCGCGCCCGCGGGCGTCGGCTGCTCGCGCACGCGGCGCAGATCGAGGCCGGCCGCCTGCAGCGCCGCGACGCTGCGGTCGAGGTCGCGGCGAGGCCGCCACGACGTGGTCGATCGCGAGCACGCCGTTGGGATGCGCCGGCGCGGGTCCGGCAGCGGGCGCTCGGAGAGCGCCGTCGGCAGCCCGTCGAGCTCCGCGCTGTGAGCGTCGCGCAGCGACCAGCCGGCGATGCCCGGGACGGGAGCGCTCTCCGCGGAAGGGCGGCGCGTCAGCTCCCGCCACGAGCTCATCGGCTCCGCCGCCGGCGTGCCCGACCTCGCGGGCTCGGGAAGCGCAGCGCACGCTGCCGATCTGGGTGCAGCGATCGGCGACGTCGAAGCCCAGCGCCGCCCAGCGGGCGGGCTCGTCGGCGAGCGTCGAGCTCATCGATCGTCGGTGCGGGCATGGCCTCCGATCTCGGGGGCGCGTCTCGGCCGCGAGCCGGGAGCGGGCGGTCGGGGACGCTAAAACGATCAGGCGTGAACGGTACACCCGAGCTGAGCGACCGCCGGCGCACGCCTGATCCTCGCGATCTGCTGCATGAGCCTGCTGATCGTGGCGATGGACAACACGATCGTCAACGTCGCGCTGCCGTCGATCCACCGCGATCTGCACGCGTCGCTTTCGGGCTTGCAGTGGACGATCGACGCGTACGTGATCGTGATCGCCAGCCTGCTGCTGCTGTCCGGCTCGACCGCCGACCGCCTCGGGCGCAGGCGCATCTTCCAGGTCGGGCCTGTTGACGTTCGTCCTCGGCTCGCTGCTGTGCAGCCTCGCCCCCACGCTCGGCTGGCTGATCGCCGCGCGCGCCCTGCAGGGGGTCGGCGGCTCGATGCTCAACCCGGTGGCGATGTCGATCATCACCAACGTCTTCACCGAGCCGCGCGAGCGCGCCCGCGCGATCGGCGCGTGGGGCGCCGTCGTCGGCATCAGCCTCGCGCTCGGGCCGATCGTCGGCGGCGCGCTCACCGACGCCGTCGGCTGGCGGGCGATCTTCTGGATCAACGTGCCGATCGGGCTGGCCGCGGTGGTCCTGACCGCGCTGTACGTGCCCGAGTCGCGGGCGCCGCGCGCGCGGCGCATCGACCCCGTCGGGCAGCTGCTCGTGATCGTCACGCTCGCGTCGCTGACGTACGCGATCATCGAGGCGCCGAGCGCGGGCTGGTCCTCGGCGCAGACCATCGGCACTGTTCGCGCTCGCCGCGCTTCGCTGTGCTCGGGCTGGTGCTGTACGAGCCGCGGCGGAAGGACCCGCTGATCGAGCTGCGCTTCTTCCGCAGCGCGCCCTTCTCGGGCGCCACGCTGATCGCGATCAGCGCGTTCGCGGCGTTCAGCGGCTTCCTGTTCGCTGAACACGCTGTACCTGCAGGACGTGCGCGGCTACTCGGCGCTGCAGGCGGGGCTGTGCACGCTGCCGATGGCGCTCGCCGCGCTCGTCGTGCAGCCCGCTGTCCGGCCGCGCGGTCGGCAGCCGCGGGCCGCGGCTGCCGCTGTTCATCGCCGGCAGCTGCATGGTCGGCGAGCGCGCTGGTGCTGACGAGCTGACGCGCATCCACCCCGCTGTCGCTGCTGCTCGGCGTGTACGCGGTGTTCGGGGTCGGCTTCGGCAGCGTCAACCCGCCGATCACCTACGCCGCCGTGTCCGGCATGCCCAACAACCAGGCGGGCGTGGCCGCCGCTGTCGCATCCACCAGCCGCCAGGTCGGACAGGCGCTCGGGGTCGCGGTCACCGGCTCGATCCTCGGCGCGGCCGTCGGCAGCCAGATCGGCGTGCACCTCGACCGCCGCGAGCCACCCCGCCGTGGTGGGTGATCGCCGGCTGCGGCGCGGGCGTGCTCGCGCTCGGCGCCGCCAGCACCAGCGCGCTGGGCGCAGGCGCACCGCGCGCCGCTGCGCGGAGCAGCTCGAGCAGGAGGCGGCTCCCCCGCCGCTACAGCCCGCATGAGCAACGAGCGCAACAGATCGCGCTGCTGTCGGCATCCGCTACGTGCTGCCCGCCGTCGGTCACGGTCGCCGGCGTCGTCGATCATGGCGTTCGGCAGCGAAACCGACCTCGAGGGCGGCGCCAGCATCGTCAGCGCGGGCCTTGCGATCTACTTCCTCAACTGGCTGTTTCGCATCGGCGTCGACCGGCGATCGCGAGCGCGACGACGAGCAGGCCGCGCGCGAGTACTTCAAGCGCCACGGCCGCTGGCCGCGCTGAGCTGGCCCGTGCGGGCTCCGGCGACGGGCCTGAGCCGCGCGCCGCGGCGGCGGGCGCTCCCGACGGGCGCCAATCGGGCCTGTGACAGGTGCGCACCTCCGACGGTCCCGGTTTCTCCATCCGTCGAAGGTGAAGACGCAGCCACCGCGGGAGAATCCTGTGGTGAGCTCGGGGGTGCAGACACCGGCGACGCGACGCATATCGCCCGCAGGCGCCGTTCCTGGACGAGCTGTTCGAGCACGACGGGACGCCGCGGCCGACGGCGCGCGCGCTCGTCGAGGAGCTGCGCAGGCTCGGGCCGGAGGGGCTGATCGAGGCGGGCCGCCGCCGCGACGCGATCTTCATGCAGCAGGGGATCACGTTCGAGACCGAGCGGCGCGGGCGACGACGGGACGGCGACGCAAGAACGGCCGTTCCCGCTCGATCTCGTGCCGCGCGTGCTCAGCGGCCAGGAATGGCGCGACATCAAGCGCGGCCTCGCCCAGCGCATCCGCGCGCTGAACCACTTCGTCGACGACGTCTACCACGCGCGCGAGATCGTGCGCGAGGGGCTCGTGCCGTGGCGGCTGGTCGCCTCGTGCTCGCACTTCGCGCGCGCCGTGCACGGCATCCGCCCGCCCGGCGGCGTCTACACGCACGTCGCCGGCTGCGATCTCGTGCGCCACAGCGACGGCACCTGGAAGGTGATCGAGGACAACGTGCGCATCCCCTCGGGCATCTCCTACGTGCTCGAGAACCGCGCGGCGATGGCGCGCCTGGTGCCCGAGCTGTTCGCCTCCTACCGCGTGCGCCCCGTCGACCACTACCCGCAGCTGCTGCTGAGCGCGCTGCGCTCGGTGGCGCCGTCGGCGGAGAGCGAGGCGACGGTCGTCGTGTGGACGCCCGGGCCGGCCAACCCGGCCTACTTCGAGCACGCGTTCCTCGCGCGCCAGATGGGCGTCGAGCTGGTCGAGGCCTCCGACCTGGTGGTGCGCGACGACGTGCTCTACATGCGCACCACGCGCGGCCTCGAGCGCGCGCACGCGGTCTACCGGCGCCTCGACGACGACTTCGTCGACCCGCTCGAGTTCCGCGCCGACTCGCTGCTGGGCGTGCCCGGGCTCGTGCGCGCCTACCGCGCCGGCAGCGTCGCGATCGCCAACGCGTTCGGCACCGGCGTCGCCGACGACAAGGCGATCTACTGCTTCGTGCCGGAGATGATCCGCTTCTACCTCGGCGAGGAGCCGATCCTCGAAAACGTCAGGACCTACCTGCTGTCGGACCCCGAAGTGCTCGAGCACGTGCTCGAGCACCTCGACCGAGCTGGTGGTCAAGCCGACCGGCGAGTCCGGCGGCAAGGGCGTGATGATCGGCCCGCACGCCGACGAGGTCGAGCTCGCAGCGGATGCGCCGCGGTGATCAGCACGCACCCCGAACGCTGGATCGCCCAGGACGTCGTGCGCCTGTCGACCGTGCCGACGGTCGGCGCCGACGCGGTGCTGCAGCCGCGCCACGTCGACCTGCGGCCGTTCGCGGTGTTCGGCGAGCGCATCGACATCGTCCCCGGCGGCCTCACGCGGGTGGCGCTCGAGGACGGCTCGCTGATCGTCAACTCCTCGCGCGGCGGCGGCTCGAAGGACACGTGGGTGCTCGAGGACGGCGACGACGCCGACCGCGCGGGCCCGCCGATCGCCGACACGCAGCCGCCGGCGCTGCCCGACCTGCGCTACGGCGCGTGGACCGGCCAGCAGCAGCAACAGCAGCAGGCACCCCAGCAGCAGCAGCGCCAGCGCAGCAGCGCTCGCGCGGCTGATGCTCGCGCGGATCGCGCACGAGCTGTACTGGCTGGGGCGCAACCTCGCGCGGGCGGAGTTCACCGCGCGCGCCGTCGAGGCGGTCTTCCAGGCCGAGCTGCAGGGCACCTCCGAGACGACGCCGGGCGTCAGCTTCGGCTCGGGCGGGCTGCTGGCGATGTTCGGCGACGTCGACGAGAGCCGCATGCACCCGCGCAACGGCCAGCGCGCTCGGGCAGCTGACGCTCGACGCCGAGCGACCGGGCTCGATGCTCGCGAGCATCGAGCGCGCCCGCGAGGGCGCGCGCACGGTGCGCGACGTGATCAGCGCGGAGATGTGGGAGGCGATCAACACGACCGCGCTGGGCCTGCGCGGCGGCCGGCCAGCCGGGCTGGGCGGGATTTCAGTCGCGGCGCCGGCGGGCCCGTCGCTGGCCTCGCAGTACGTCAAGGAGCGCACGGCGCTGATCTGGGGCGTGGCCAACCGCTC
Organism: uncultured Solirubrobacteraceae bacterium; assembly: GCA_963826985.1. Lineage (GTDB taxonomy): Bacteria > Actinomycetota > Thermoleophilia > Solirubrobacterales > Solirubrobacteraceae > Palsa-744. The sequence continues at coordinate 805,937 of CAWGYW010000001.1, read as the reverse complement.
GATGCTGCGCGACGAGGCCAAGTGCTTCCTCGACGCGGGCGGGCTGATCGAGATCTCGGACATGGTGCTGCGCATGCTGCGCGTGGCGCTGCCCGCGGGGGACTCGGCGCCGGCGGACGGCCACGCGCTGATCCTGCTGCAGGCGGTCGGCGGCTTTCACGCCTACCTGCGCGCGGTCACCGCGCCGCCCAACGCGCACCCGGTCGCGCGCTTCCTGCTGTTCGAGCGCGCCTACCCCGACAGCGTCGCCGCGTGCGTGGACTCGCTGCACGAGGTCTTCACGAGCGCCGACGCGGGCCCGCGCAACTCCAAGCCCGTGCTGCGCGTGAGTCGACTGGCGGCCGACCTAGACTTCCAGCGCCGGGCGCTGCCCGACGGAGCGGAGCTGACGGGGATATGCGAACAGACACAGCAGGAGCTCGCGCGCATCGACCAGGACGTCGCCGAGCGCTACTTCGCGGGCGCGGCGGCGGCCGGCCTGAGGAGGTGAGCGCGCACGTGCACTTCGCGATCCGCTTCCTGACCGAGTACCGCTACGACGCGCCGGTCACCGACAACCTCAACGCGCTGCGCGTGCGCCCGGCGACGACCTCGACGCAGCGCTGCGACGAGTTCCACACGCGCATCGAGCCCGAGGCGCGCGTCAGCCGCCACCTCGACTACTTCGGCACCGAGGTGCTCGAGTTCGGCATCCCCACGAGCCACGAGCAGCTGACGATCGACGTGCGCGCGCGCGTCGTCACCTCCCCCCCGCCCGATCCGCCGGACGGCTCGTGGGAGAGCCTGCTCAGCCCCGCCTACGTCGACGCCGCCGGCGAGTTCGCGCTGCCGTGGCAGGACCAGCCGCCGCTCGACGGGCCTCGACGACCTGCACGAGGCGACTCGACGGCCGACAGCCCGCTGGAGACGCTCGAACAGCTGTGCGAGCTGGTCCCCGACCGCTTCGAATACCGGCCGGGAGCGACGTACGTGGGCTCGAGCGTGCGCGACCTGCTGGAGATGGGCGCGGGCGTGTGCCAGGACTTCGTGCACCTCTCGCTGCGTGCTGCTGCGCCGGCGCGGCATCGCCGCGCGCTACGTCTCCGGCTACCTGTGGGCGGCGCCCGAGGACGGCACGGGACACGACTCGGCTGCGAGGTCGACACGCACGCGTGGCTCGAGGCGCTGCTGCCGAGCAGCGACGGCCACGGCGAGCCGGTGTGGGTCAGCGCCGACCCGACCAACCGCCGCCTCGCGGGCGAGACGCACGTGAAGATCGGCCACGGGCGCTTCTACGCCGACGTGCCGCCCGTCAAGGGCCTTTACATGGGCGGCGCCAACTCGGAGCTGACACGCGGCGGTGACGATGTCGCGGCTCGACCCGCAGACGAGCGCGCGCGCCTGAGGCGCGCTCGACTCTGCGCCGCGTGGCGGGCGCGCCGGCCGCGCCGGCGTTGGAGCGCGGCCGCGCCGCCCCTTCAACCGTGGTATTCGCGCGATCACGTCGGTGAACGCGTATGGCGACTGGGCGATCCCGCTGCAGTCTTCGCCGGTGTTCTCGCCGCCGCGTGCACTGGCGGTCGCGGTTGACCGCCCAGAAGGTGAACCGCGCCAGGTGGTTCTGCTGGGCGAACGCGAGCATCGTTTCGAAGTCTTCGACGCTGACGAGCACCGATGGCTTCGTCGGTTTCGCCGTTCATCGAGGAGATGCCCGCGTGTTCGTAGGCGGCCGGCGGGCGAGATCCCGTATGCGCAGACGAGGTCGCGCGGCGAGCCCTTCGAGCGCCCTGATCGAGGCGTGGCCCATGTCGGTGAGCGGCGCGCCGAAGTCAAACGGCATGATCGTCCAGCGCTCGGCTGAAAGCCGATCGCGGCCGCGTCGTGCGATCAGGCTGATGCCGTCCGGTTCGGGCCCGGTCTTCGGCGGTCCCGAAGGTGATCGAGATCTCGAGGCCGGGGTCCTCGCGCCTGCACGATCGCGAGCGCTTCGATCACGCGTTTGCGCACCTTCTTGCTGGTGAACTCGCTGTGCTCGATGTCGATGTCGATCGCCTTCAGCGAGTAGTCGTCGATCACCTTCTGGTAGGCGGCGGCGAGCGTCGGCGGGGCTCTTGCAGGCGCTGCCGAGCTTCTTGCCGCTCCAGCCCCCGAAGGACACGTCCACTTCGCCCCCGGCCGCACGGATGCTTTCGATGGCGGCCTGATCGGAGCCTCCCAGCAGCGGGCGTTCGCCGTCCCACTCGGGGTTCGCACGCCGTGGTGGGCGAGGATGAACGCGAGCGTCAGGTCCTGCATGCCGGTGGCGGCCATCACGCTGGTCGGGCGGCTGCGGATCGCCCCATCCGAGGTACTCGTACGGCGCGGCCAGCTCGACCGGCTGCGCGGCAGCGGCAAGCGCCGGCATGAGGACGAGCGCGACGCCCGCAAGCGCCGCGATCCCGGCAATCCGCGAGGCGCGTGCCCTGATCGCCGCGATCCGAGCGGCAAGCGCGCGGCACCTGCTCCAGCTCCCCACCACCATTGGCAGCAGGATACACCGGCGATTCTTGGCGCCGGCGGCCCTGCCTAGCGTGCCGGCGTCGCCTGCTCGCTGCGCTCGGCGTCGCGGACCGCCCACGCCAGGCGCTCGATCAGCTGCGTAGCGGCATGGTCGGTGGCGAGATGCACGGGGTAGACGCGCTCGTCCAAGAGGACAGCGCCGGCGGGCTGCTCGCTGCGGTCGGTTGTGACGATGATCCTGGCCATCAGATCTCCCCTGGTTGAACTGGGCGGACGTCGATCCTCATCGGAATGCTGGCGCGCCCACTTGAGGCCAAGGTAAGGCGCGCATCAGACGCTCCTCAAGATTGCCCCGACGCCAGGGATCGAAACGCCGCGAACAACGGGAGTTCGAGCGCCGCGCGAGCGCCGCGCTCAATCGCCGACGGCCGGCCTACGGCAGCGCGACGCCCGGAAGCCCGTCGATGCTGAGCGAGTTCATCTCCCGCTGGTAGTCGAGCAGCGCCTCGGGGCCGCCGACCCGCACCTTCTTATCCGCCCACGCGTCCATGTGCGGTCGCTGGCCCTCGTACTCCATCAGCGGCACTCCGTAGCCGCACGAGTCGGCGATGCGCGTGACGTGCACGAGCACGACCGCGCGCCGCGCGGCGGCGACCTCGGGCCCCTCGAACTCGCATCTGCCGATCAGCTCGGCGAACCCCGTGTCGCCGGCGCAGATCACCTCCGCGTGCCCGTGCAGGCGCACGATCCGCGGCGGCCCCTGGAAGGCGCACAGCATGACCACGATGCGCCCGTTCTCGCGCACGTGGGCGATCGTCTCCGCGCCGCTGCCGACGAGGTCGAGGTAGGCGACGGTGCTCGCGTCGAGCACGCGCAGCGTCCCGATCGGACCCTTCGGCGAGACGTTGACGTGACCGTCGGCGTCCAGCGGCGCGCTGGCGACGAAGTACAGCGGCTGCGCCGCGATCCAGCGCGCGAGCGTGTCGTCGATGCCGTCGAAGATCTTGCCCACGGTCCCTAGACGTTAGGGCAGCGGCGCGAGCCAGTGGGTGACCGTCGTGGGCCGGCTCGGGTCGGTCATCGCCTCGATCTCCTCGCAGGCGCTGCTGGTCGCGGCGGCTGACGCGTTCGTGCTGGCGGAGGTGTTCATCCCAGGAGCCGACGACGAACTGCTCGAGCACGCGGCCCGGGTCGGCCGCGTCGCGCCACACGCGCCAGCTGATCGCGCCCGTGCGCCGTCGGGCGTGGCGCCCGGCGTGGAGCGCCTCGACGAGGTTCTGCTCGAGCCCCGGCCTCGGCCGGTACTCGAGCGTCACCAGCACCGGCCCGTCGGTCGCCGTCGCGTCGACGAGCCGCGGGTCCGGCCAGTCGCCGGCCGGCAGCAGGTCGGCGGGCGAGATCGCCTTGAACGGCAGCCACATGCCGGCCAGCGGCGACGAGCGCGAGCCCGACGGCGGCGGCGAGCAGCGCGTCGCGTCAGCCCGGCGTTCTGCGCGATCACGCCGAACGCGGCGCTGCCGAGCGCGCCGCCGCCCTGGAAGATCACCAGGTAGTAGGACATGCCGCGCGCCTTCGCCCAGCCGGGCAGCGTCGTCTGGTACTGGGAGTTCAGCGTCGAGAGCACGAGGATCCACGCGACGCCGCCGATCACGAGCGCCAACGCGGCCAGCGCACTGACGCGCACGTAGGCGAGCGCCAGCGTCACGGCGGCGAACACGAGCGTGCCGCTGGTCATCAGCGGCCGCGCCGTCGACGCGCGCCGCGCAGGCGCGGCAGCGCCGCCGCGCCGGCGACCGCGCCGATGCCCACGCCGCCGAGCAGCAGCCCGTAGCCGCCGGAGCCGAGATGCAGCCGCGTGCGCGCGACGAGCGGCAGCAGCGCCCAGAGCGAGTTGGCGAAGAACATGAACAGCCCGGCGCGCAGCAGGATCACGCGCAGCGCCGGGCTGCCGGCGACGTAGCGCGCCCCGGCGCGGATCGCCTCGACGACGTGCTCGGGCGCGGCGGCGCTCGCCGGGCGCGCGCGCCCGCGCCAGCGAGCGACCGCGCCGATCACCGGCACGAAGCTCACCGCGTTGACGAAGAACAGCGCCGCGGCGCTGCTCGCCGCGTACAGCGCGCCGCCGATCGCGGGGCCGATCGCGCGGCTGAGGTTCTGGTTGACGGCGCCGAGCGCGATCGCCTGCGTTCGGTCCTCGCGGCGCGACGAGTTCGGGCTGCAGCGTCTGCCACGTCGGCGAGGTCAGCGTCTGCCCGGCGCCGACGGCGAAGATCAGCGCGAGCAGAACCCACGGCGTCACCAGCCCGGCGAGCGCGAGCACGGCCAGCGCCAGCGCCGCGATCAGCATGAACGACTGCGACGGCGATCAGCAGCCGGCGACGGTCGACGAGGTCGCCGATCGCGCCCGCCGGTATGGACAGCAGGACGACCGGAAGGCCAGCGGCCGTCTGGATCAACGCCACGAGCGTGGCCGACGTCGTCAGCGTCAGCATCAGCTCCTGCGCGCCGACCGTCTGCATCCAGCTGCCGACGTTGCTCACGAACTGCGCCGAGGCCATCCTCGCGAAATCCCGGGAGCGAAACGGCGCCCACGCCGATGGGCGCGCCGTCTGCTTGGCCTCGGCCGGTGCCTTTGCGTCCTCTCCGGACCGCGCGCCATCGGGGGACGCCGTCATCGCAGCATTATCCCGAGCTGTGTGTGGAAGGATCGGGCCGGTGATCTTGGGCAGCGCACGTACTCGGGTCGCGGCGACGCTGATCGTGTGGGTCCTGGCCGGGCTAACGCTCGTCGGCGCTGTGGCAGGCGCCGGCACGGTCGCAGGCGCCGGCCCGGCGGCCACGAGCGCCTCGCTGCCTCTCGCCGGCAAGGTCGTGGGCATCGACCCCGGCCACAACGGGCGCAACTACACGGACCCCGCCTACATCGATCACCTGATCTGGAACGGGCGCGAACAGGAGGCGTGCGACACGACCGGCACCGAAACCGACGGCGGCTACACCGAGGCGCAGTTCAACTTCAACGTCGCCGAGTACCTGGCTGGCGACCTGCGCGCGGAGGGCGCGAAGGTCGTCCTCACGCGCACGAGCAACAGCGGTATCGGGCCGTGCGTGACGCAGCGCTCGGAGCTGATCAACCGCGCGGGCGCGAACGTGGCGATCGACATCCATGCCGACGGCGGGCCCGCGAGCGGTCGCGGCTTTGCGATCCTCGAGCCGGTCGCCGACGGGCCCAACGATCGCGTGATCGCCGCCTCCAGGGCGTTCGGCCGCATCGTGCTCGCCCGCTTCCACGCGATCACCGGGATGCCGGTGAGCGACTACGACGGGACGGGCGGCATCTCCGCCCGCGACAACCTCGCGGGACTGAACCTCACGACGGTTCCGAAGGTGCTGATCGAGTGCGGCAACATGCGCAACGCCACCGACGCGGCGCTGCTCGTGCGGCCTTCGTTCCAGCGGCTCGCGGCGAGCGCGCTCGCGCAGGCGATCACGGCGTACCTGTAGACCGGGCGCTGAGCGTCAGCTGCTGGGCGAGGCGTCCACGCCGAAATGTCCGCCGATGCCGATCCCGATCATCGCGCCGGCCACGCTGCCCTCGCGCATCTCCTTGGCGGTCTCGTCGAACTTCTGACGCGGAACGCTGTCGATGTACTCCAGGTCGACGTCGGTCAGCTCGTACTCCGAAAGAGCTGCGGCACGGTCATCGAACAGCTGGCTGCGGAAGTCATCGTCGACCACCGCCCTGGAGAACACCTCGTTGAGCATCGGGCTCGGCTGCTTCTCGGCCATCGTCATCCTCCAGTTGGTCTGTGTTGTGAATGGAACAAGCAAACACAAGCGCCCGCTCGGCGTCGGTCGCCTTGATGTCGGTGATTGTGCCACCCGTGGCATCGAGCAGGCGCTGCAGCTCCTCGGGCCCCACCAGCCGCCTCCACGCTGCGAGCAGACCAACCTCGCTGCGATCGGCATAGAACTGGTGGGCGGCGCAGTCCAGCAGCGCACTTGCGGCGGTGCGGTGCACGATGCCTCTGAGCGTCAGCTCGGCGAGCCAAGCGCGGACGTTGACCAGCGGCACGGTGAGACAACCCAGATCCTCGGGCGAGTAGATGACGGCAACCTCGTCGTCAGCGTCGATCTGCCCCGAACGGTAGGCGTCGAACACCCACCCGCATCCGCGCATCCCGTAGGCGTTGAGCTCCAACGCGCGTAGCGCACCCATGCTGGCGGCGCCGATCACCGTCGTGCCGTCGTCGAGCAGCCTCAGGATCTCCTTGGGCGAGACCGACAGGCTCTGGCCGAACTCGCCATCGATGATGACGATCGTGCCGGCGTGGCGGGCGGGCAGGTCGCCACGCTTGACCGGTGGCCGGTAGTCGGCGTCGAGGATCGCCTGTGCGCGAGCGCGCGGCAGGCTGGGGCCCAGGTAGACGATCGGCGCAGACCCCATCAGCCGGACACCCGCTCGTGGAGAACCCGCTGGGCCCGTGGACCCAGGCTCGCCTTCACGCCATGGCTGAAGAACACGCTCCAGGTCTCCGCCCCGGGAACCACCACGCGAACGACCGGCACTCCAAGCTCGCGGCGCGTCAGGTCGACCGCCACCATCTGCTCGAAGCCGGCGCCACGCAGCCGCTCGAGCATGCAACGAATGTCCTCGTCGACGTATGCGTGCTCGTGCGAGGCGACCGTCGCATATGGATGCTGAGGGATGTCACCAAACGCCCGCTCGGCGTCGAACGGCTCGGGTGTGCGCACGATCTGCGGCAGGTCCTCGCGCCCGCCCTGAATGAACGAGAGCCGGCTCTGTGCCGTCTCGGTCAGCGCTCGACTGACCGCCACGCGCGCGTCGGGATGACAGCCGTAGCCGCCATGCACCAGATGCCGACCGTCGAGCCGGCGCTCGATGCTCACGCATTCGAATGCAGCGATTCCAACGGGCGAGGTGATGTCGCGCACGTACACGAGCAGGCCGGCGGCTTGGAGTTGCGCGGCCATCTTGCGAGAGAGCGCGGGCAGGGTCGCGAGGTCGATCACGCGCGCGCGGGGCGGGGCGCTCGAGTCCTCGGCCCCCGCCGGCGGGTCAACGCCAGCGCTCGCACGCAGCCGGCGCACGACGCCGGCGAGCGCGTCGCCGGCATCCGACAGCGCAGCGCTGTCGCGCTCGAGCACCTCGCACAGCGCGTGGCACAGCGCCTCCTCCAGCGTGTTCCCGGAGGCGAGGCCATTGGTGTGAGAGAGGTACATCTGCACGGCGCCGTCGACTGGCTCGTAGGGGCAGATGACCGAGTTGAGCGGGACGTAGGTGGGCCGGTCGCAGAGCATGTCCCAGCCCTCCACCCACTCGAGCACCGTCTCCGGCACGTAGCGTCGCAGGTGCGGCTCGATGATCGCGCCGGGGTCGACCGTTGCCCCATGCTCGGCCATCGCGGCGCGGGTCGCGCGCGTCACCGGCAGGTCGCACAGCTCGCCGGTGTGGCGCTCGAGCGCCTCCATCAGCGCCCCCGCCTTCGCGGCGGCCGGCGTGGCGCCCTTGCCGTTGTAGTAGGAGATGCCGAAGCCCGCCTCGCGCGGGCGCACGGTTGTGAAGTTGGGGATTCCCACGCGGTCAAGCCCAGTGACGTCGGCGACGCGGGTGACCCCGATAGCCCCGAGAAGAGGCAGGATTCGCTCGATCGTCTGCTGCGGGGGGATGACGCGCTCGACGCCCTCGAGCGAGTACTTCGGGTCGTGCTGCAGCGCCGAGAGGCTCAGACGCTCGCCATCCGCCCTCGCACACCGCGCCTCGCTCGCGCGGTTGCGCGGTCGCGACGCGAGCACCTGTCCGCTGCTTCCCCTCCCCGTCTCCAGATCCATCCGTCACCGCCGTTGGTTGCCGGGGTAGGTGCGCGTACGCCGCTCGCCACGCTACAGACGCCTTGCTGGGGTGTCAACTTCAACGCATACCATGAGCGACTGTCTTCAGCTACGACGGGAGTCGACGTGCCAGCGGTAACGGGACGTGCCATATGAGCGCAAACGAGAATCCGGTGCTCAGCGCTGTGGCGCGTGCCGCCGCCGAGCTCACCGACGCCGCCGGCGCGGCGGTCGTGGCGGTGCGCGGCGAGGAGATCGTGGTGCTGGCCTCGAGGGGCCCGGACCCGCAGCGCGCGGTCGGCGATCGACTCGGACCCGGAGACGAGGCCGTGCGTTTCGTGCTCGCCGGTGGTCAGTCGATGTCGCTGGCACCGGCCGCCGCGGCGCCCGAGGGGGCTGGGGCCGACGATCCGCAGACCGCGGGTCGGGCATCCATGTGCCTGCCGTGCATCGGCGAGGACGGGGCCATTGGCGCGCTCGAGCTCCACGGCCGCCCCGGGCACGGGCCGTTCGACGTGGCGGCCACGCGGGTCGCGGCACTGCTCGCCGATGTCGCCTGCGCCGAGCTGGTGGCCGACCGCGGCGGGTCCACGGCCGCACCCTCCCCCAGCGAGCTCAGCGGCGAGCTGGCCCAGCTCGCCGCGCGCGATCGCACGCGCTATGAGGCAGTCGCGCTGGCGCTTGGAGCGCTGCTCGCCGGTGGTTGAGCGCGGCCCTGGCCCGTGCAGCTGTGCTCACCCGGGTGGGCGGCGGTTGCCCGGATGAGCGCCGTCCCGCCTCGACCCGCGTGGACGCGTGGCGAGTCGATCTTCGGCGCATCGACAGCCGACCTCGTCTCGATCCCGATGATCACCCCGGAGTGGGCCTGGGGAGGCGCCAGCGGACGGGGTGTTCGCGTCGCGGTTCTGGACAGCGGCATCCAGGCGGACCATCCAGCGCTGGAGGGTTGCGTCGACGCGGACACGGGCATCGCCCTGCGGCTCTCCGACGACGGCGAGGTGCTGGAGGAGCCAGGGCCTCACGAGGATCTGTTCGGACATGGCACCGCGTGCGCGGGGATCATCCACAAGCTCGCGCCAGAGGCGCGCATCACCAGCGTGCGCGTCCTCGGCCAGGCCCTCACCGGGCGCAGCAAGGTCTTCCTGCGCGCGCTCGCGTGGGCGATCGCCGAGGGCTACGACGTGATCAACCTGTCGCTGAGCACATCCAAGCGCGACTGGGCGCTGCCGTTCTACGAGATCTGCGACGAGGCCTACTTCCGACGCTGCTTCGTGGTCACCTCGGCCGACAACCGGCCTGGGGTCACGTTCCCCTCTCTATACAGCTCGGTGACAAGCGTTGCCTGCAATCTGGCTTCGGAGCCGTTCGAGTTCTACGCGAACCCCGAGCCGCCGACCGAGTTCCTCGCCCCCGGGATCGATGTCGAGGTCCCGTGGGCAGGCGGCCGCACGATGCGCGTCACCGGCAACTCATTTGCCGCGCCCCACATCAGCGGGATCGCTGCGCTCATCTGCTCCAAGCACCCAGGGCTGCGGCCATTCGAGATCAAGTCGGCGCTGATGGCCACGGCAGCCAACCTGCCGGGTGGGGCGCTCGGCAGCCTGCCGCGAATCGGCCAGGACGCGACGCGGATCGGCTTGTCGGCGCGCACGAGGTCGGCGATCGGATCACAGCCGTGAGAGAGCATGCGGTGGTGATCGCCGGAGGCGGTCCGGCGGGGATGATGCTGGCGGCTGAGCTGGCGTTGGCGAAGGTCGATGCCGCCGTCATCGAGCGGCGTCGCGATCATGTGCTCGTCGGCTCCCGGGCCGGCGGTTTTCACTCACGCACGATCGAGGTGCTCGATCAGCGCGGAGTCGCCGATCGATTCCTCGCGGAGGGTCAGGTCGCTCAGGCATCGATGATCGCGACGACGGTGTTGGACATGAGCGACTTCCCCACGCGTCATCCGTATTCGCTCGGAATCTGGCAGAACGAGATCGAGCGGATCATGGCCGCCTGGATCGCCGAGCTGCCGGTGCGGATCGATTACGGATGTGAGGTGACGGGCTTCACGCAGGACGACACTGGCGTCAACGTCGAGCTGTCGGGCGGCCGGCTGCTGCGGGCGCAGTACCTCGTCGGGTGTGACGGAGGGCGCAGCCTCATCCGTAAAGCAGCCGGCATCGAGTTCCCCGGGTGGGATGCGACGAGGAGCAACCTGATCGCCGAGGTCGAGGTGAGCGAGGAGCCGGAGCTAGGCATCCGGCGCGACACCCTCGGCGTCCACGGCATCGGCAGGCTGGAGTACGAGATCCGCGACGGCGAGGTGGTCTACAAGGATGGGGGGCCGGTGCGGGTCACGGTGACCGAGCGCCAGCTCGGAGCCAGCAGCGAGCCCACCCTGGGCGATCTCAGCGAGGCGCTGATCGCCGTTTACGGCAGCGACTTCGGGATCCACAACCCCACCTGGATCTCCAGGTTCACCGACATGACGCGCCAGGCCGCGGCCTATCGCGCGGGACGAGTCCTGCTCGCCGGCGACGCGGCCCACGTGCACTACCCGGCCGGCGGACAGGGCCTCAGCCTCGGCGTGCAGGACGCCGTGAACCTGGGATGGAAGCTGGCGCAGGTGGTCAAGGGGAGCTCCCCGGCGAGCCTGCTCGATACCTATCAGGACGAGCGCCACCCGGTCACCGCCCGCGCGCTGCGGCACACGATGGCTCAGACCGCGCTCCAGCGCGGGGACGAGCGCACGAAGGCGCTGGTGGAGGTGGTCTCGGAGCTGGCGAAGATGGACGAGCCGCGCAAGCGGTTGGTCGGCATCGTCTCCGGGCTGGACATCCATTACGACCTTCCCCCCCGGGGGCGATGCGACGAGGGCCATCCGCTGCTCGGACGCCGCATGCCCGATCTCGACCTCGTCACTGCCGACGGCCCTTTGCGGGTCTTCGAGCTGCTGCACGACGCCAAGCCGGTGCTGCTGAACCTCGGTGACCCGGGCGTCCTCGACATCACTCCATGGGCTAACCGCGTCCAGCTGATCGACGCTGAGTACGTCGGCCCATGGGAGCTTCCGGTGCTCGGCGCGGTCACCGCTCCCACCGCCGTGTTGATCCGGCCTGACGGATATGTCGTTTGGGTGGGCGACGGTGGAGATGCCGGGTTGCGCCACGCGCTGAGCACCTGGTTCGGAACGGGCGAGTAAGCCTCGTCGAGATCCGCCGTCGGATGCGCGTCCGGGCGGCACGTAGGCTTCGGCGGTGCGCACGGGGCCGCTTCGCGAGCGATCGTTTCGCCTGCTGTTCGCGGGGCGGGCGGTCTCCTCGTTCGGGGACCGGGTGGTCCCGGTTGCGCTGACGTTCGCGGTCCTGCACCTGACGGGCTCGCTCAGCGATCTCGGGATAGTCCTCGCGGCGCAGACGGTGCCGCTCGTGCTGTTCGTGTTGATCGGCGGAGTGTGGGCGGATCGGCTGCCGCGCCAGCGGGTGATGCTCGCGTCGGATCTCGTGCGCTTCGCGGCGCAGGGAGCGAGCGCGGCGCTGATCCTCGGCGGGACGGCGCGCGTGTGGCAGCTCGCGGTTCTGCAGGCCGTCTATGGCATGGCGGACGGGTTCTTCACGCCGGCGGCGAACGGGCTCGTTCCCCAGGTCGTCGCAGCGGAGGACCTGCGGCAGGCAAACGCCACGCTCGGCCTGAGCGAAAACGCAACGTCGATCATCGGGCCGGCGATCGCCGGGGTCCTCGTCGTCGGCGTCGGCGCGGGATGGGGGCTCGCCATCGACGCCGCGACGTTCATCCTCAGCGCGGCGTTCCTGTCCGCGCTGCGCATCGCGCACGTGCCGCAGGTCGCGCGCGAGCGAACGACGAGCGTGCTGAGCGAGCTGCGCGACGGCTGGAAAGCGTTCAGCTCGCGTCGATGGCTGCTGATCAGCGTCGGCTACTTCACGCTGATGTTCGCGTTCGGCTTCAGCACGCTGAGGGTCCTCGGCCCAGAGGTCTGCGAAAAGGCTCTCGGCGGACCGGGAGCATGGGCGGCAATTAGCGCGGTCACGGGCATCGGAGCGCTCGCGGGTGGGGTTTTCGCGCTGCGCTGGAAACCGGCCCATCCGCTCAGGGCGGCGTTCGTCATCAGCCTGTTCGGTGCACCGCTGACGCTGGTGCTGCTCGGGGCCCATGCGACGCTGTGGCTGATCCTCCTCACCGCTCTGATCGAGGGCATCACGGGGACGTTCTTCAACGCCGTCTGGTTCACGGCGATGCAGCAGGCGATACCCGCCGAGGAGATCTCGCGGGTGACCTCCTGGGACACCGTGGGCTCCTACGCGCTAACGCCGGTCGGACTCGCCCTGGCGGGACCGATCGCGGCGGTGGTCGGGGTCTCGAGCACCCTGTACGCAGCCGGTGGCATCTTCCTGGTCATCACGCTCGCGGTAATCGCCGTGCCCTCGATCAGGAACTTCACTGGCACGCCGCGGGACGAGCTCCTGCAAACGGTGGTGCCGGGACCGGGCACGGCAACCGAGCCGTGATTGGGAGGATCCAGTACCCCGACGTTACGATCGAGGCCAATGGCCGAGTCCGTGACGTCGGCGAGCGGCGCCAGCCCGCTTGCCCGCGCCCCTTCAGGAGGCCTGGTGGTCGGCGCGATCGCCTCGGTGCAGTTCGGCTCGGCGCTGGCCGCAACCCTGTTCAAGCAGCTCGGACCGGGCGACACGGTCTTCCTTCGCCTGACCTCGGCGGCGGTCATCCTGCTGGCGATCCGGCGACCGGGCCTGCGCGGGCGCACACGCCGAGAGCTGCTCCTCGCGGGCGTATTCGGGCTCGTGCTGGCGACGATGAACCTGAGCTTCTACGAGGCTCTCGACAGGATCCCGCTGGGAATCGCGGTGACGATCGAGTTCGTGGGTCCATTGACGGTCGCGGTCGTGGGCTCCAAGCGTCGGGCCGACCGCCTGTGGGTCGTGCTCGCGATCGCGGGCATCCTCGCGTTGACCCGCGGCGCCGTGGGTGGGCTCAACGGCGTTGGCGTCGCCCTCGCGCTCACCGCAGGCGGCCTGTGGGGAACCTACATCCTGCTCAACGCTCGGCTCGGCCGGGCATTCGAGGGCTCCTCGGGCCTCACCCTTGCAATGTGCGTAGGGGCCCTCGCAACGCTTCCCGTGGGCATCGCCGGCGGCGGGCGCCTGTTGGATACCGCCTCGCTCGCCCTCGGATCGGCCGTGGGCGTGCTCTCGTCGGTGATCCCCTACTCGTTCGAGCTCGAGGCGCTGCGGCGGATCTCGCCGCCGACTTTTGGCGTGCTCATGAGCCTCGAGCCGGCGATCGCGGCGCTCGCGGGGTTTCTCGTGCTCGGCCAGCATCTCGGCGCCCGCGCGCTGCTCGGCATCGCCCTGGTGGTGGTCGCCTCGGTGGGCGCGTCACGCTCGGCCACCGCGGCGCCGATCGCCGTTTGATACTGGGCTGTGCAAGCGTCCAGCCAAGTCCTGGCTCACTACCATGAGGCTGTGAGCGGTCCGAGCGTGCCCGGTGGAGTGGTGCACAAGCTGCCCGCGGACCTGCGTACGGCGCTGGTGGCCAACGGTACGGCACTCGACGCGTGGAAGGACATAACGCCCCTGGCCCGCAACGAGTTCATCTGCTGGGTCGAGGATGCCAAGCAGGAGAAGACCCGAGAGCGCCGCATCCGGCGGACCCGGGAAGAGCTGGAGGAAGGCCAGCGCCGGCCCTGCTGCTGGCCGGGGTGCAAGCACCGCGAACGCAACGGCGGATAGCAGCCGGACCGTGATGCGGGAGCTGACCCGCAGGTCGTGTTCTCCACGACGCTGGAGGGCGTGGTCGGCAACGGCTCGCGGGCGATTACCCGCTGGTCACCGCGCATAGATCAAGCCTGGGAGGCGCGGGCAGCGAGGCCGTCGAGGAAGGTGTCGATGGCGAAGCGGAATCGCTCGTCGCCAGCGCCGGCGACGAGCTCGGAGGCGTGGCCCACGAGGAGCGGGAAGCGCGTAGCCGGAAGCTCGGCGAAGGTGTCCCGGATGCGGAAGACGTCGACCTCGGCGCCGTCCCCGGCGGCGCGGCGAACATCGGCCTCGGTGGCCGTCGCGGTCACGATCAGCATCAGGATGTCGACGGCCCACGCGGCGTCCTGGGAGGTGATGCCGCCTGCGAGCAGGATTCCGAGCAGGCTCTCTGCCCCGGCGAGGGCGTTCTCGGTGGTCGGCGGCTCGCCCGTCAGCACCGACGCGAGCCCAGGATGAGCCTCCAGCGCGTCGCGAAATCCGCGCATCAGGTCGTGAACCTGCTCGCGCCAGCGCTCCGGGTCGGCGGCGATCGGCGGAACCGTCCCCGCGACGCGGTCCATCATCGCGCGCAGCAGCTCGTCGCGATTGCGCACGTAGACGTAGAGCGAGGCGGCGCCGGTGTCGAGCTCGGCCGCGACTCGCCGCATCGTCACCGCATCCAGCCCCTCGGTGCGGGTGATCGCGAGTGCAGCATCGACGATGGCGTCCTCGCTCAGCGGGGCCTTCGCCGGACGGTCACGGGTCGAGCGCGGGCGGGTCGGAGCGTCCATGTCCGCATCCTACTTGACGCGAACACCGTTTGTGACGTACAGTGTTCGGAACGAACATTGTTCGCCCACGTCGAGGAGCCCGCCAATGCCCGCAACAATCGCCCCACCCCACCCCGCCGCAGCGGCCCAGCCCGTCGCACGCAACCCGCTGCGCTGGCTGGTGTTCGCGGTCGTCCTCGCGGCGAACGTGATGGATCTGATGGACGCCACGATCGTCAACGTCGCCGGCCCGTCGATCCGGCACGCGCTCGGCGGCAGCGCCTCCACCCTGCTGTGGCTGAGCGCGGGCTACACGCTCGCGTTCGCCGTGTTCCTGATCACCGGCGCGCGGCTCGGAGACATGTTCGGCCGCCGCCGGCTGTTCCTGGTCGGCTCCGCCGGGTTCACCGCGATGTCCGCCGCCTGCGCGGCCGCCCCCTCACCCTTGGTGCTGATCGCCTTCCGGGTGCTACAGGGCTCCTTCGGAGCACTGATGATCCCCCAGGGATTCGGGATGCTCAAGGAGGTCTTCGCCGAGGACGAGATGAGCAAGGTGTTCGGCGCCTTCGGGCCGATGATGGGACTGTCCATGCTTGCCGCGCCGATCCTCGCGGGCGCGCTGGTCGAGGCGAACCTGTGGGGGATCGGATGGCGGCTGGTATTCCTGATCAACGTCCCGATCGGCATCGCCACATTCGCCGGGGCCCTGCGCGTCCTGCCGCGAACCGTCGCCCACCCCGGAATCCGGCTAGACATCGGCGGGATGATCCTCGTCGGACTCGCGCTGACCGCGATCATCTACCCGCTGATCCAGGGCCGCGCCGCCGGCTGGCCAGCCTGGACGTTCATCATGCTTGGCGCCGGAGCGGCACTGCTCGGCGCGTTCGTGATGTGGGAGCGCCATTACCACGGCGATCCGCTGATCGAACCGGGACTGCTGGCCAACCGGACCTACACGAGCGGAATCCTCGTCGCGCTCGCGTTCTTCGGCGCCTTCGGCGGACTGCTGCTGTGCGTGTCGCTGTTCGGCCAGCTCGGCGAGGGCTTCTCCCCGATCCACGCGGGCCTGACGCTGCTGGCGATGGTCGTCGGACTGATCGTCGGGATGGGCGCGGGGATGGCGCTCGTCGGACGCCTCGGCCGTCACCTGCTGCACGTTGGCGTCGCGGCCGTCGGTGCGGGGGCCGTCGTCCTGGCCCTGACCGTGACCGGCGCGCACACGGCCTCGACGCTGGACCTTGCTCCCGGACTGTTCCTGATCGGCGCCGGCGCCGGCATGTCGATGGGGCAGCTGTTCGAGTTCATCCTCGCCAGCGTCGGGATGGACGAAGTCGGCTCCGCCTCCGGCGTGCTCGAGGCGGTACAGCAACTCTCGAGCGCGATCGGCGTCGCCGCCCTGGGAACGATCTTCTTCTCAGCCTTCGCCAGCCCTCCGCCGACGCACGCACTCGCGATCACCGCCTGGGCGTGCCTGATACCGGTCGCCGCCGCCTTTGCGCTCATCTTCCGGCTGCCGATGCAGGCCCGCGACCCGGTCGTCTGACAGCCGGCACGCTAGACAGGGGCACCGTTTTGCGGCCGGCAATCCGGCCGCAAGGCGCCGTCTGCGGCCACTTTGCGGTCACCGAGCCCATCGAACAGCCGCGAACACAAGCAAACGGCGTCCCGCACGGCCCATGTTTTCGGGGGTTTTGCCCCGTGTTCGCTGGCCTTCGCAGAACATGACCTATCGGGGAGAATGGTTCAAGTTGGCTTTGCTATGGGGTTTTCGGCCCCTCTGCGGTCCTTTTGCGGTCCCAAATCAAGATGCGTCTCCGACGGCTTGAGCAGATATGCACGGAAGCACAGCACCGCCTACTGACCTGGCCCCTAGTTCCGGTCTGCCAGACCACTATCGTCCACGTACCTAGGCGGCTTCTCCCCTTGAACTCATCGCCGACTCCGACTCCGACGACGCCTGGACGGTCAAGAAATATGGCCGCTATTCGGCGTCGTGACACGCGCTTCGAGCTGGCCGTCCGTTCCTCACTACACGCCGCTGGTTTGCGATTCCGGGTCGATTTCCCAATCCGTTTGCGGGGCATGCGGCCGATCCGCCCCGATGTTGTCTTCACGCGCCGGCATGTCGCAGTGTTCTGCGATGGCTGCTTCTGGCATGGCTGTCCAGAGCACGCGCAGCGGCCAGGCATACGAAACGCGCATTACTGGGTGCCGAAGATCGAGGGGAATCGCGAGCGTGACGCGCGCCATGCGGCCGCTCTTGAGGCGGCGGGCTGGACGGTACTACGGTTCTGGGAGCACGAGGATCCCGTGCAAGTCGCGATGAAAATCGGCGACGTGCTCCGATGCTAACGGCAGGCCGCCACTAGCCGCTCCGTAGATCGCTGAGCCAGCGACCGAGGCTTATGATGCGATCGGTATCAAGCGCGTACTTCAGTTCGGCACAGGACTTCGGCAAGGCTGGCTTGTCAAGTTCGTGAACGAGTTCGAGTGCCCTAGGACAGATGTGCACGACAGCTGCGAATACGTGGCTGTTGCCATACGTGGCCGTCGCGTTCGCCACGAGCCTTGCTGGGTCAAACTCATTGGTGACCCAAACGTACTCGAACGGCTCGCGCAGCTCGTTGCAATCGATGTAGGTGAGAAAATCGCTCCGCATCTGCTTCTCGCGATCGGAACGAACCGACCACTTCGCCGAGACGAGAGTGCGACCGCCATAATCTGGCTCGACCCACAGATCGACCTTCTCCGTCTTGTCGCCATCCCTAGGCGGCCGGAAGCCACGTATCTGCTCGATCGGGGTCTGTGTCCCGAGGGTCTCAGGCGGAGTGCGCGCGACGCGACGGATTACACCCGCGAGTACGTCCTCAAATCCGCGTCCCAGAAGATTCTTGCGCTTATTCTCCGAAGCGATGTGTACTCGTACTCGCTGCAGGACATCACGGACGAGTTCATCATTGGGGCGATCGGCCAGCTCGCGAGGGAGGAGCGGCTCGATGATCTGATGGAGCTCCGAATCCTCGCCGGGAGCCGGCATACCAGCTTCGTACGGTTCGCGTTGAGTGGCAGCCTTCTCGATGAGTCGCTGACGCCGGGCGGCGTCCTCGTCTGCGACGCGTTTGATTACACGCCGGAACATCCAGTCAAGCGCGTCGGGAAGCTCGGCTTGGCGGACCGCGAATTGATCCGCGAGCCACGCGTGGAACGCGAGCGTCCGTGCATACCAAGGGCGTCCGGGCTGGGCCTTATCAGACTCGTAGCAGTGGGCAAGGCCAGTTGTGGGATCGCTCCACAGAAGCAGCCGGTAGACGTCCTTCCAGGCCTCGTGGGGGTCAATCCTCCGCTCCCCGAAGTATTCGTCGATGAGACGTACACGGTTCGGGTGACTGAACGGACCGTGACTATCGGCCGCGGGGCTCATGGTGCTGCGAGTATCCCGGATGCGCCAGCTTTAGGTCGCCCGGTGAGGTGTTCGTTCAGGCCGCAGCCCGAAGATGTGGCCGCTCAACTCCAAGCAGATCGGCGATGGCTGCGCAGACCGCCCGGCCGAGGAGGGGCGGAACAGCGTTGCCGACCTGCCTATAGCGTGAGTGCCGTGCACCATTCTTGATCTGCCCACGGGTGCCGGGCGGCGCAGTGGTGAAGTGGAATCGGTCAGGAAAACTCTGGATACGAGCCGCCTCCCGAACAGAGAGCCCCCGAGGCGGCCCGTAGTGGTAAGCAAAGTCAGCCTTCGTGTTGACAGTCCATGCTACCCAGTCGGGATGCAAACGCCTGTAGGCGTAGAAGTGCCTGCGGGCAAGTTTCTCGCCGTCGCCAGCCGGGCCCCACTTCGCGCCACCAAGGTAGCGCCGACGGAGCCTATCGGGCAGGTCGTAAATGTTGCCACCGGGTGGTATTGCTTCGAGGCGGCGGACCGTATCCTCCCGGATGCGCGACGGTTCGTGGTCCTGCGGGCCAGCGGATTTACGCCGCATGAGCCGCTGGTAGCCCGATGCCGCAGTGCCGGCGTAGGTGTCACCGGGTTCGAGTAGGTCGCTAACCGCTTGAGCCGCGGTTACGGCTCGACTGTCATCGGCGTCGGAAAGGACACCGAGCCATTCCAAACGCTCGTGCGAGAGGGCTGTGTCCGGCTCGCCGGACGGTGGAGTGCGGAGGTGGCGACTAATTCCTGTCCCTTTTGGCAGCTCGGGGGTACCGCCATTCTCGACGCCTACAAAAACGAGACGCGGGCGGCGCTGCGGTACTCCAAAGTCCGCGGCGTCGAGAACTCCAGAGATGACGGTGTAGTCGCCCCGAAGCGAGAGATCCCTCTCGATCTGGCGCCTAACCGCGCCCCCCTGAAGCTGATCCATGCCGGGCACGTTCTCGAGCAGAAGGGCGCGCGGGCGCAGATCGTCGAGGATCTCTACAAACTCCCGGTACAACCGGTTCCGTGGATCGTGGATCAGTCGATCGTGATTTCGCATCTGACTAAACGCTTGGCACGGGGGGCCGCCCGCAAGCAGATCGAGCCGCTGGCTTCCAACCGCGTCAATCACCGCGGCATGCTTATGGCGGTCGGTCAAATCACCCTCCACCAATACAGTTCCGGGAAAGTTGAGGCGTAGCGTCGCGCAACCGTCTGGATCGTGGTCCGCCGCCGCGACTAGCTCGAACCCCGCGTCACGGATTCCTTGGCTGAGGCCACCTGCCCCGCAGAACAGATCGACGGCGGTAGGTCGCGGGCCAAGGGTCATGTTGCTCACGATACGGATGGCATCGGAGAGAAACGCGGCGTCGCGGCTAACTGGCCGGATCGCAGCCAATCCTCCACTACCGCTCGCGGCGAGTGCTGCGGGCCAGAAATCCGCCCCGAGCGTTTCATATCGACCCATCACGTCGTAGGTATCGACCGTCCGAAGATCGAGCGATGGGTTGTCGGGCTCCACGGTGGCGAAGATCTGCTGGGTGGCCGAGCGCTGCGGCTCAGCGGCGGCTGCCCGCACGAGCCCTTGCTGATCATCCAGTCGACGAACGCCTCCATGCGTCACCGGCTGGCAGACCGATCTCGAGCGAGCCTATGTCGCTCTGACACGCAGGAGCGGGCCGGACATCTACGTCTCGCGCGAGGAGGCGAGAATTGGCTCGGCGGAGGAACACTGGACCGAAGCCTTGCGGGCTGAGGGGCGGCGGAGTGGGCCACCCGCGAATCCGGCTCGTTCGCTGATCTCGTCAGGGATATTGGACATGATGGCGACATCAACCGATCCTGGCGAATGGCACGCGACAAAGGCTGGTCTTCTCCCCTTCGTTGCGCTTCGTCCTGTGCGCGGCGCGCATGACCCATCACGCTAGCCGCTCGACAACGCCCCCGCTGTCGGCGCTCAGCAAGCCGATCGCATTGACGTTGGCTGGTTCAACGTCCAAGGTTCTGATCGGACAGCCAAAGGACCGCAAAAGCCTCCGCTGCGGTCCTGTTGCGGTCCCGCGTGCCGGGAACAGCCAGGAACAGGCGAGAACAGCCTCCGGCAAGCCTCAGCATTTACGCGGGTTTTCCCGCGTGTTCCCGGCTGTGCTCGGAGTACGAACGTATCGGGGAGACAGGATTTGAACCTGCGACCGCCCGGCCCCCAGCCGGGTGCGCTACCAGACTGCGCCACTCCCCGCGGCACTTGAGTCTACGGACAATCCGGCCGCGCGCAGTCGAGCATCCGCCCGTCATGGGAACATATGTTCGTGCAGGCTGACACTGCCATCGACAAAGACCTGTGGACGTTGCGGCCAAAGCAAGCCCGCAAGGGACTTCGCCTGGCGCCGCAAGGCCCGTGGTCAGCGAGACAACTACACTCGACCATGCCGAGCGGACTACAAACGCGAGCACTACGCGTCGCACCGCGAGCGCTATGTAGCGAACGCCGTCCGCCGTAAACGGGCGCTCGTCGCGGAGCGAGCCGCCTATCTCGTGGCGTTCTTCCGCGAGCGGCCGTGCGCTGACTGCGGCGAGACCGATCCGATTGTGCTCGAGTTCGACCACCTCGGACACAAGCGCTTCAACATCGCCAAAGGCCTGCGCGACCGCAACTGGGACTCGGTGCTCGACGAGATCGCCAAGTGCGACGTCGTTTGTGCAAACTGTCATCACCGGCGCACCGCCCACCGAGGCGGCTTCGCCCGTGCGGTGGTAGCTCAATGGTAGAGCCTCGCCCTTCCAAGGCGATGATGCGGGTTCGATCCCCGTCCGCCGCTTCGTCCGCCGCTTCGCCGTTCCGCGCCCGGCTGGGGCCGAGCGGCTATGGGACTCACCGAGGACCTTGTCCCCCTGCCCGCCCCGCTCCCCTACCGCCGCTCCTCCGTAGGCACCTCCCCGACTCGTCCGCCAGCCCCGGCGGCGGCCACGGCCCGCACCAGTTGTCGCGCGCGCCGTCCAGCGTGATCGTCGAGCCGCTGAACGCGCGCCCCAGCGGCGAGGCGAGCAGCGCCACCAGCCACGCGTGCTCGGCGACCGTGCCCAGCCGCTGCAGCGGCACCGTGCCGCGACGCGCCCGCGCGCACGCTCGCCGGGTACTTCGCCAGCACCTCCGTGTCGAAGTGCCCGCCGCCACCGCCGCTCGACCGCCACGCCCGCATGCTGCCAGCGCTGCGCCAGCTCGCGCGTCAGCGCCTCCACGGTCGCCCGCGCCGAGCCCGAGTGCGCCATCCCCGGCATCCCGTGGTGGGGCGAGAGCGTCACGTTCACGATCGTCCCCGCGCCCGCCCGCTCCAGCGCCAGCTCGAACGCCGCCTCGGACATGTTCAGCATGCCTTCCACGTTCAGCCGCCACACCGCCCGCCAGCCCTTCGCCGCGATCAGCTCCGCCGGGCTGAAGAACTGGCCGCCCGCGTTGTTCACGAGCACGTCCAGCGCGCCCGCGGCGCTCGAGCTACCGTCTCCACCAGCCGCCGCGCCTCGCTCGCGCTCGCGCACGTCGCCCGACCACCCAGTCCACCGCGCCCGCCCCAGCCCCGCGATCTCCGCGGCCGCCTGCTCGAGCACCTCGCCGCGGCGCCCCGCGATCGTCACCGCCGCGCCGCAGCGCACCAGCTCCAGCGCGCTCGCCTTGCCCAGGCCCGTGCCGCCCCCCGTCACCAGCGCCACGCGGCCGCTCGAGCAGGCCCGGCGCGAACACCTCCGACTGCTGGGCCTCTGACCCCTCCCGCACACCGTTCACGGCGAGCGATCATAGGCGCCGCGGCCACTGCGGACGCTCGCGCGGCTATCCGTCCCCGAACAGGTCTAGGGTTTGCCCGTGTCCCACAGGCCGCTGGTCTTCGTTTCCGGACTCACCGTCGGCGACTATCTGCTGTGGAACTGGTCGCTGAACGGCAACCACGACGTCCTCGCGCTCGTCTCCGGGCTCACGCCTGCCGCCGCTGGCCGTCACCTGCCTGTGGCTGCTCGCGCTGAGCGTCGCGCGGCTGATCGCCCAGCTCGGCGCGACGCCCGGCCATCGGCGCGCCGATGCGCGCCCGCCATGGCACCGGCACGGCCGCGCGCGACCACAGCGAACGACCGCCGCCGGCCTGCCCTCCGACGAGCGAGCCGCCCACCTCGACCACGCCCGCCGGCACGGCCCGCCAGCAAGCTCGCCGCCTGAGCGGCCGCCGCAGCCGGTGAGCGAGCACCGCAGGCGTCAGCTCCTCACGCTCCACGCGCGCCTCGCGATCGCCGTGGCGGTGCTCGTCGTGCTGATCGGCGCCGTCGTGCTCGGCGGCTACCTCTACGAGCGCCACCGCACCGGCAACATCTACCACCCGCACGCGCGCTTCATCCCGCAGCCCACGCCCACGCTGCCCGCCAGCGGCCCCAGCCGCTTCGCCTGGCCGCTCTACGGCTACACCACGGACCACACCCGCTTCTTCCCCGCGCCCGCCAACGTCCACCCGCCGTTCAAGCAGCTGTGGGTGCACGACAGCCACACGCTGCTCGAGTTCCCGCCCGTGATCTACGGCGAACGCATCTTCCAGCTCGGCGACGACGCCGTGCTCAGCGCGATCGACAAGCGCAACGGCCACGTGCTCTGGTCCCGCGCGCCTCGGCCAGCTCTCCGCCTCCTCCCCCGCCGTCACCGCCAACACCGTCTACGTCACGATCCTCTACAGCGGCCACCCCACACGAGCCCCGGTCGCGTGATCGCGCTCGAACAGCGCCAACGGCGCCGTCCGCTGGTGGCGCGCGCTGCCCAGCGCCAGCGAGTCCTCGCCGCTGATCGACGACGGGCGCGTGTTCTTCGGCTCCCAGAACGGGACCGTGTACGCGCTCGACGACCGCACCGGCGCCGTCGTCTGGACCTACCACGCCGCCAGCGCCGTCAAGGCCAGCCCCACCCTCGTCCGGCGGCGTCCTCTACTTCGGCGACTACTCCGGGCGCCTGCAGGCGATCTCCGAGCAGAGCGGGCACCGCCTGTGGGTCAGCAACTCCGAAGGCGCGCTGCTCGGCAGCGGCACCTTCTACTCGACCGCCGCCGTCGTCTACGGCCGCGTCTTCCTCGGCAACACCGACGGGCGCGTCTACGCCTACGACGCCGCCACCGGCAAGCTCGACTGGGCCGTGCAGACCGGCGCCTACGTGTACGCCTCGCCCGCCGTCGACCAACGCCCCCGGCCTCGGCCCGACCGTCTACATCGGCTCCTACAACGGCAGCTTCTACGCGCTCAACGCGCGCTCCGGGCACGTCAGCTGGCGCTTCAACGCCCACGGGCGCATCTCCGGCTCGGCGACCATCGTCGGGCGACGTCGTCTACTTCGCCGACCTCGCCAGCCACCGCACCTTCGGCCTCGGCATCTCCACCGGCCGCGTGCTGTTCGAAAAGGCCACCGGCGCGTTCGACCCCGTCATCAGCGACGGCACCGACGTCTACCTCACCGGCGTACACCGGCCTGTACGGGCTCGCGCCCGCCAGCCGCCCGCTCCTGCGCCGCGCCTCAGCAGCGCGCGCCGCGCGCCCAGCCGCCCGCTACGACGACGCACCCCCGCAGCACGACCGCCCCGACGCCGAACGCGCGGCGAGCGAGAAGCGCGCCGCGACACCGCCGGGCCCGGCGCGCGCAGGCTCACCGCCGTCCACCCGCCAGGCGCCGGCGCCACGCAACCCGCGCCGCGCGTCATCGTCCAGTAGCGCGTGAAGCGCACGCGCACCACGAAGCTGCCCCGGCGTGCGCGCGCAGCAGCGCGAACGAGTCGTGCCCGAGCGACGTCAGCCGGCCCGGGCCCGAGGACAGCGGCGTCGCGCGAGAGCACGCGAAACACGCGCCAGTGCGCGCTCCTGAACACTTCGCGCAGGTACGGCAGCCCGCTGCGGATCAGGCGCGCCCTCCTGGGCGCTCGACGGATCCAGCGGCACGTCCGGCAGCGCCACGTAGGAGACCGCCTGCTCGATGCAGCCAGCGCTCGTAGCCCGCCGCCGTCAGCCCGCGCGTCGAGCAGCACGCCGTCGTAGCGCGTTTCCATCTGCTTGTCCCAGCCGCGCGCCAGCGACACGCTCGGCGCCAGCAGCGCCGCCTCCCAGTGCGAG
Organism: uncultured Solirubrobacteraceae bacterium; assembly: GCA_963826985.1. Taxonomy (GTDB): domain Bacteria; phylum Actinomycetota; class Thermoleophilia; order Solirubrobacterales; family Solirubrobacteraceae; genus Palsa-744. The sequence continues at coordinate 781,542 of CAWGYW010000001.1, read as the reverse complement.
CGCGTCAGCGGCACCTCCACGCGCACCGGCGAGCCCGGCGGCGCCTGCGACGCCCGCCAGGAAGCGCTCCACCGGCGCGTAGTAGGAGGCGCTCGTCGCTTCGCTGCCCGCCACCGCCAGCGTCTCGCGCACCGGGCCCCACACCACCCACACCGCGATCGCGCACAGCGCCAGCGCCGCCGCCGGCGTCAGCGAGCGCCGATCACGCGCACCGGCTCCGGCGTCCGGCACATCGCCCGTCCTGCCGGAGCGGCGAGCCGCGCGCACAGCAGCAGCGGCCCCGCCAGCAGCACCCCGTAGCGCTCGACGTTGCTGCCCACCGGCGAGTGCACCGCCAGCACGCCACGCACGCCAGCAGGTACACGCACGCCGCCGACCCGCAGCAGCCGCGCCCCGCGCGGCAGCGCCCACAGGAACGCGCCACCACCGCCATCGTCGCCGCGAACGACAGGATCGGATAGGGCTCCCAGCCGCCTTCCGGGAACAGCGCCGCCAGCGCCAGCACCACGCACCGCCGCCGGAGCCGCCAGCACCAGCAGCACCCGCGGCGAGCGCCGCGCGAGCGCCACCGACAGCGCCCGCCAGCCCCAGCAGCGCGCCCGCCACCGGGCTCGCCGCCGCGCACAGCGCCGCCAGCACGCCCGCCCACAGCCAGCGCCCGCGCGCGAGCGCGAGCCCCGCCGCCAGCGCCAGCGACACGCCCAGCGCGAACGTCAGGCGCCCGATCCACACGTCGCCGAGCGCCGCCACCGCGAACAGCGCCGCGCCCCAGCGCGCCGCCGCGCCGTACACCGAGCGCACGAGCCGCGCGAACAGCACGCTCGAGGCCAGCACGCACAGCGCGCGCCAGCAGCGCGCATGCCCACCAGCGACGCGAGCGGCGGGTAGATCAGGCTGTAGCCGAGCAGGCTGTGGCCCGCGTACCAGTGCTCGTCCCACACCGCGAAGCCGAGCTCGCGGAACAGGCCCACGCGGTACACCTGCGCCGCGAGATCCGGCGTGCGCGGATCGACCACCAGCCACACCGCGATCAGCGCCGCCGTCCACGCCAGCAGCCACCACGTGAGCACGTCGGCTACCGGCGCGCCCGCGCGCGCGCCCGCTGCGAAGATCGACCGGGGTCCGGTGTGCTACCCCACCGGACCCCGGCACATCCGCCGTGATCGCGGCGGGATCGCACGACGTAGAACAGTCCGAGGGCCCGGAAGTAGCTGTGCTTCCGACGGCTCTGCTTCGCGTGCGCACGCCAAGATAATGACGGCCATGACGCGCCGCCACAGCCACGACACCGCGCTGCCGCCGCGCGGCCAGGGCGGCGCTCGCTGCTCGGCGCGATCTGCGCGGCGCTCGCGCTCGCCGGCTGCGGCACCAGCCAGCCGCAGCCGATCCTCGCCAGCGAGCTCGCCGAAGCGCAGACGTTCCCCTACTACAGGGTCTACTGGGTCGGGCCGAGCTTCGACGGGCACCCGCTGGCCGCCGCCGACGGCCTCAAGAGCTACATCCGACTGGTCGGCGACAGCGTCTACTACGGCGACTGCGTGCAGGGCAAGGGCATCATCGGCGGCGGCAGCTGCCAGCTGCCGCTGCAGGTCACCACCGTCATCTACGGGCTGCACTCCAACGCCGCGCTCGGCACGCAGCAGCAACATCGCTCGTCCGCGGCGTGCCCGCGACCGTCTACGACGAAGGCCGCGCGATCGAGATCTACACCGGCAGGCGTCGCGATCGACATCTTCTCCGACACCTACGCGCACGCGCTGCAGGCAAGCGAGCAGCTGCGCCCGCTGAACGCCCCCGGCTCGTCCTCCGCCGCGCTGCCCGCCGCCCGTCTACTGCCCCGGCCTGTCCGGGCCGGTCAGCGCCAGCCTCGCCCGCGTGATGGCCAGCCTGCCCCACCACGTCTGCCAGCACGCCGCCGCCGCAGAAGGCCTACACCGCTAAGGCGATCACCGGCAGGGAACTGCCTGAGGCGCGCGTCAGCCCGGCACCGGCGCGCGCGTCGGGCTTGCCGATCTCGCGGCGCAGGCTCAGGAACGCGAGCGAGCCGATCACCGCCGGCACCCACAGCGAGATCGCGCGATAGACGATCACCGCCGCGATCACCACCGACGCCGGGCGCGCGCCGAACAGCAGCAGCATCCCCACGAGCCCGCCTTCGACCGCGAGGAAGCCGCCCGGAACGGGCATCGAGTTGGCGAGCATGCCCACCAGGTAGGCCATCGCCACGACCCAGAACGACGGCGCGTGGCCGAACGCGGCGAGGCACGCGTACAGCACGAGGTTGTCGAACAGCCAGTAGCCGACCGCGCCCGAGCAGCCGCCAGTCGTGCGCGCGGATCATCGCCAGCGCATCCTGCACGCCGCCGCCCACCGCGATCAGCGCCACCGTCACGCGCCCGCGCTCTCAGGCGCCGCGCGCGCCGCCGCGCGCCGCGCCCACGCCGCCGCCGCGAGCGTTCCCGCGATCGCCGCCAGCGCCGCCGCCGCCGGCAGCAGCGTCAGCAGCGCGTTGCGCGAGCCCGGCAGCACCCCCAGCCACATCGGCACGCCCGATCACGATCACCGCGCCGACGTTCACCGCGCTCGTCATCACGAACACCAGCACCGAGCGCTTGGCGATCCGATCGACCGGAAAGCCCTTGCTGCGCAGCACCCACGCCCCGAGCGCGATGCCCGCCAGGCCGCTCACCGACACCACCGAGTTGACCGCCAGCTCCGCCAGCGACAGGCGCGAGCTCAGGCTGCGCCCGAGCCTGCCGAACACCAGTTCGAACAGGACCACGTAGCCGAGGCACGAGAGCACCTCCAGGACGATCCCCGCCGCCGATCCACGGCACGTTCGCTTTGCGTGATCCGATCAGCCGCTTCGTCCAGGCCGGGGACGCCGAGCAGCAGCGCCACCACCAGCGCGAAGAAGATCGCGAGGCTGATGATGCTGTTGCGCAGCGTGCGCGACTGCGCCGCCGAGCTCACCGGCGCTCTCCTGCGGTGACCGTCTCGCTGCTCGGCGATGGTCGCGCTCTCCCGTCCGATTCTTAGCGATCTCTTCGCTTTCCTTCGGCGCATGTCCCGGCATCCGTCACGCTAGCCTCATAACTGCGTCTTTCCACGTCCGCATCGCCGCGCCCGGCGGCGGCGCGCGCCGACACGGCGGCGCCTCGATCATGGCCGAGCAAGCACGCATACTGGTCGTCGACGACGAGCCCGCCGTGCAGAACGCGCTGTCCCGCGCGCTGACGCTCGAACACTATGACGTGACCAGGGCGCGCGACGGCCACGAGGCGCTCGAGCGCCTCGGCGCCGCGCCCTACGAGGCGATCATCCTCGACATCGCGATGCCGCGCATCGACGGCCTCGAGGTCTGCCGGCGCCTGCGCGAAGGCGGCGACAGGCACGCCCGTGCTGATGCTCACCGCGCGCGGCGAGGTCGACGACCGCGTCGCCGGCCTCGACGCCGGCGCCGACGACTACCTCGTCAAGCCGTTCGCGCTGCGCGAGCTGCTCGCGCGGGTGCGCGCGCTGCTGCGCCGCGCGGGCGAGGACGACGGCAAGCGAGGAGCTCGCTCTCGTTCGCCGACCTGCGCCTGGACCTGCGCGCACACGAGGCGTGGCGGGGCGAGCGGATGCTGTCGCTCACGCGCACCGAGTTCCTGCTGCTCGAGCTGTTCCTGCGCCACCCGCGCCAGGTGCTCACGCGCTCGACCATCTTCGAGAGCGTGTGGGGCTATGACTTCGGCTCGAGCTCCAACTCGCTCGGCGTCTACATGGGTTATCTGCGCCGCAAGACCGAGGTCGGCGACGAGCCGCGCCTGCTGCACACCGTGCGCGGCGTCGGCTACGTGCTGCGCAGCGCGCCATGAGCTTCCGCCGGCGCATCACGATCGTCTCGGCCGCCGCCGTCGCGATCGCCGTCGTGCTCGCGTCGATCCTCACCTACGTGCTCACCTCCGACCAGCTCCACAGCCAGGTCGACAGCCAGCTGCGCCATCGCGCCGGCGCGAGCAGCGGCCTCGTGCGGGAGGTCGAGACCAAAGGCCTCGGCGGCGCCGCGTTCCGCCGGCGCGCGCGCCTGCTCGCCGGCCCGCACGCCCGCAACCTCTTCAGCGGCCTCTCCCCCGGCCCCGACCAGGTGCGCGGCTACCAGCAGATCGTCAACGCCAAGGGCACGATCGTCGAACGCTCCGCCCCGGGCGTCTCGCTGCCGGTCGACGCCCGCACGCGCGCGCTCGCCGCCCACGGCGGCCAGCCGTTCCTGCGCGACGCCACCGTCAACGGCATCCACCTGCGCGTGCTCGCCGAGGCGCTCGGCAAGGGGCACGTCGTGCAGTTCGCCCAGCCGCTGACCGAAGTCGACAGCCTGCTCAGCCGCCTGCGCCTGATCCTCGCGCTGCTCGTCGTCGGCGGCATCGCGCTCGCCGCGCTGCTCGGGCGGCTCGTCGCCGGCGCCGCCGTACAGCCGCTCAAGCGCCTCACCAACGCCGCCGAGCACGTCGCCGTCACGCGCGACCTCAGCGGGCGCATCGAGCCCTCCGGCGAAGACGAGCTCGGGCGGCTCGCCGGCAGCTTCAACGCGATGCTCGACGCGCTCGAGCACTCCATGAGCGCGCTCGACGACTCCGTGCACGCGCAGCGCCAGCTCGTCGCCGACGCCTCGCACGAGCTGCGCACGCCTGTCACCAGCCTGCGCACGAACATCGAGATCCTGCAGCAGCAGGGCGAGTACATGGACCCCGACGAGCGCCAGCGGCTGCTCGGCGACGTCGTCGAGCAGATCGAGGAGCTGACGCTGTTGATGAACGACCTGATCGACCTCGCCCGCGGCGACGAGCCGCACGCCGACGCCGAGGAACTGCGCCTGGACCTGCTCGTCGGCGAGGTCGCCGAACGCGCCCGCAGGCGACGCGCCCGAGACGCCGCTGCTGGAACAGCTCGAGCCGACGCTCGTCGGCGGCGTGCCCGCGCGCCTACGAGCGCGCCGTCGCAACCTGATCGACAACGCCGTCAAGTACAGCCCGCCCGGCGAGCCCGTCGAGGTGCTCCTGGCCGCGGGCGAGCTGTCCGTGCGCGACCACGGCCCCGGCATCGCCGCCGCCGACCTGCCCTACATCTTCGACCGCTTCTACCGCGGCGCCGAGGCGCGCGGGCGACCGGGCTCCGGCCTCGGGCTCGCGATCGTGCGTCAGGTCGCAAGCCAGCACGGCGGCAGCGTCGCCGCCGAGCAGGCCCCCGGAGGCGGCACGCTCATGCGCCTGCGCCTACCCGGTGCCGAGGCGCTCGACGGGCTCGACGGCGAAGAGACGGCCGACGGTCACGCGGGGCTGGGCCAGCCCACCGACGGCGAGCGCGCGGCCGTCTGAGGGCGCACCTGCGCCTGAAGCGCCGCCTCGCGAAAGCGCGCCGGCGAGAGCCCGTAATGGCGGCGAAACGCGCGTGCGAAGTGCGGACCGCGGCTGTAGCCGACCAGCCGCGCGACGTCCGCCACCCGGATCGAGCGCTGCTCCACGAGCAGCTGCGCGCCCACGGCCATGCGACGCTCGAGCAGGTCCTCGCTGAACGTCGTCTCGCCCGAACTGCGCGTACGCGCGCTGCAGCTCGCGCGGCGAGCTCGATAGCGCGCGCGCCACTTCCGCCAGCGTCAGCGGCCGCCGGTAGTGGCGCGTGACCACCACCCGCGAGAGCAGGTAAAGGCGTCGGCGCGTCGCGAACGTACTCGCATACACACCCTCCCCTCCGACCCGCGCGCCGCAGCGGGACAGCCATCTCAGCCAACGTGGGCGCGCGACGCGGCGGGACAGCCGCCTCAGCCGGCTCAGCCGACGTACACGCGCGCCGCGCGCCCCACCGCGGCCGCGTAGGAGCCGCCGAACAGCAGCGCGTGCACCAACAGCGGCAGCAGCTGGTAGAGATCGACGCGCTCGCGCCAGCCCGCCGCCAGCGGCGCCGGCTCCTCATACGCCGCGAACACCCGCTCCGATGGCGCGCCGAACAGCCTCAGCATCGCCAGGTCGACCTCGCGGTGCCCGCCGTACGCCGACGGGTCGATCAGCCACGGCCGCCCGCTCGCGTCGACCATCACGTTGCCCCACCACAGGTCCCCGTGCAGGCGCGCCGGCGGCTCCGCCGGGCCGACCAGCTGCGGCAGGCGCTCGCACACGGCCTCCACCGCCGCAACCGTCGATCGCTCGAGCGCGCCGCGCTCGCGCGCGATCTGAGCCAGCGGCCGCAGGCGCCGCTCCGCGTAGAAGCTCGCCCAGTCCGCCGTCGGCTCGTTCGACAGCGCCAGCGAGCCAAAGCGCGCGGGCGCCGCGCCAGCCGCCGCCCCGGGCTCGCGCACCGCGCCCGGCCCCGCCGCGCCGCGCTTGCCGGCGACGCCAAAGCACGGCGCGCCGGCCTGGTGGGTCGCCGCGAGGCCCCCCCGAGATCCTCCGCGCCCGCCGCGTCCAGGCGCCCCGAGCGCGACGGCGCAATCCACTCCAGCGCCAGATAGCGCTCGTCGAGCTCCAGCACGCGCGGCGTTCGCAGCGCGCCCGGCTCAGCCAGCCACCGAAGGCCCGCCGCCTCCGCCGCGTACTCGCCCGCCGGCGCGTCCGCGCGCGTCTTCACGAACGCCTCCTCGCCGTCCGCCAGCAGCACGTGGAAGGCCTCGTTGATGTCGCCCCCGCCCACCCGCGTGAGCTCGCGGGCGCCCGCCGGCAGCGTCACGGCGCGTCGCGCAGCTCTTCGAGCAGGCCCGCGCACGCCGCCCGCACGAGCTCGAACACCCGCTCGAAGCCGTCCTCGCCGCCGTAGTACGGGTCCGGCACGTCGAGTTCGCCCGCCGCCGCGCTCGCCGGGTCGAACTCGCGCAGCAGCCGCACCTTCTCGCGCTCGGACTCACCCCGCGCAAGTGACCTCAGCGCGCGCAGGTTCTCGCCGTCCATCGCCACCAGTAGATCGAAATCCTCAAAATCCTCTGCTCGCACCTGGCGAGCCGTACCGTCGAGCGCCACGCCGTGCGCACGCGCTGCTTCGGCGGCGCGCGCGTCTGGCGGGCTGCCGACATGCCAGCCGCCAGTTCCCGCCGACTCGACCACGATCCGCTGCTCGAGGCCCTCGTCGCTGACCAGCGCCCGCATCACGCCCTCCGCCGTCGGCGAGCGGCAGATGTTGCCCAGGCACACGAACAGCACCCGCACCGGCCCGCCCGGCTGCGGTTCACTCATCGCCGAGCTCGAGCACCGCCAGGAACGCCTCCTGCGGCACCTCCACGCGGCCCACCTGCTTCATCCGTTTCTTGCCCTCCTTCTGTTTCGCCAGCAGCTTTTTCTTGCGCGTGATGTCGCCGCCGTAGCAGCCCGCGATCACGTCCTTGCGGAACGCCTTCACCGTCTCGCGCGCGATCACGTGCGCGCCGATCGCCGCCTGGATCGGCACGTCGTACTGCTGGCGCGGGATCCGCTTGCGCAGCTTCTCCGTCAGCGTGCGCCCCATCTCATACGCCTTCTCGCGGTGCACCACCATCGACAGCGCATCCACCGTGTCGCCCGCCAGCAGCACGTCCAGCTTCACCAGGTCCGACGGCTTCGATGCCGCTCATCTCGTAGTCCAGCGACGCGTAGCCGCGCGTGCGCGACTTCAGCTGGTCGAAGAAGTCCAGCACGATTTCCGCGAGCGGCAGCTCGTACGTCATCTGCACGCGCTCCGGCGACAGGTAGTGCATGCCCGATGTGCTCGCCGCGGCGTTCCTGGCACAGCTCCATCACCGCGCCCACGAACTCTTTCGGCGCGATCACCGACGCGCGTGATGAACGGCTCGCGGATCTCCTCGATCGTGCCCGGGTCCGGCATGTCCGAGGGGTTGTGCACCTCGAGCTCCTCGCCGTTCGTCAGCGTCACGTCGAACTCCACCGACGGCATCGTCGCCAGCAGTTCCAGGTCGTACTCGCGCTCCAGGCGCTCGCGCACGATGTCCATGTGCAGCAGGCCCAGAAAGCCGCAGCGGAAGCCGAAGCCGAGCGCGTCCGAGGTCTCCGGCTCCCACGACAGCGCCGCGTCGTTCAGCACCAGCTTCTCCAGCGCGTCGCGCAGGTCCGGGTAGTCGTCCGAGTCGATCGGGAACAGGCCGCAGAACACCATCGGCTTGACCTCGCGGTAGCCCGGCAGCGGCTCCGTCGCTTCGCCGGGGTGCGCACGGCCCGCCGAGCCGCCCGCCTTCGCGCGCGTCGTCAGCGTGTCTCCCACGCGCAGCAGCGTCACGTCCTTCAGGCCCGTGATCAGGTAGCCCACCTCGCCCGCCGCCAGCTGGTCCGTCGGCATCATCTGCGGGCTGAAGAAGCCGATGTCGTCGATGTCCGCCTCCGTGCCCGTCGCCATCGCGCGGATCGGCTCGCCCTTGCGGAACACGCCGTCCACGACCCTGATGTACGCGATCACGCCGCGGTACTGGTCGAACTCCGAGTCGAAGATCAGCGCCCGCGCCGGGCCGTCCGGGTCGCCCTCGGGCGGCGGCACGCGCGCGACCAGCTCCTCCAGCACCTCCCCCACGCCCTCGCCCGTCTTGCCGCTGATCTTCAGGATCGACTCCGGCGGCTCGCCGATCAGCTCGCTCGACTTCGCCCGCCACGCGCTCCGGCTCCGCGCCCGGCAGGTCGATCTTGTTCAGGCACGGGATCAGCTCCAGGCCCGACTCCACCGCCAGGTACGTGTTCGCGACCGTCTGCGCCTCCACGCCCTGCGCCGCGTCCACCACCAGCAGCGCGCCCTCGCACGCCGCCAGCGAGCGCGACACCTCGTACGTGAAGTCCACGTGCCCCGGCGTGTCGATCAGGTGCAGCTGGTAGGTCTCGCCGTCCTTCGCCGTGAAGAACACGCGCACCGCCTGCGCCTTGATCGTGATCCCGCGCTCGCGCTCCAGGTCCATCGAGTCGAGCAGCTGCGCGCGCATCTCGCGCGCCGCCACCGTGTGCGTCAGCTCGAGGATGCGATCCGCCAGCGTCGACTTGCCGTGGTCGATGTGCGCGATGATCGAGAAGTTGCGGATGTGGGCCTGGTCCATGGGTCGAGCTACAGCGTAGATGGCGCGCGCCGCGCGGCCGGCCGCGCCAGCGGCCCGCGTGGAGACCCGCTAGCGTTGACGGTCCGGCGGATCGCCAACTCGACAAGGATTCATTCAGCCGCGGCAACGCGCCACGCGCAAGCGGGGCGGCCTGTCCAGGTGTCGAGAGTGTTAAGCCGCCCAGGCGAAACACACAGTCCTGGGACGTATGTAGTAAGCGGCGATCCATGTTCGGGCGCAAGCCGGGTGGGCCTAGGCTCACCCGGCCTCTGCTCGAGCGCTACGCCCGCCCGAGCCGCGCGCGGATCATGCCGCTGACCTGGTGGGCCTCGGGGATGCGCATGACGAGCACCGCGCGCACGTACACGAGCACGCCCGCGATCGCCGCGGCGCCGACGCTGACGATCTGGGCGGGCAGCGACGCGCCGAGCAGCGTCGTCGAGCAGCCGCCACACGACCCACGAGACGCCCGCGAGCAGCGCCGAGGCGACGATGATGCGCACGGTGATCATCGTCGTCTGCGCCCCTTCCAGGCGGCCGTTGAGGCCGGTGCGCAGGCGGTGGAACTGCAGCGCGGTCATCACGATGTTGGCGGTGATCGTGCCGATGATCAGCCCGGCGATCCCGAGCGGCTTGTACAGCGCGATGCTGACGATGATGTCCACGACGATGTTCATCGCCGCGAGGCTCGTCGGGATCCACGGCCGCTGCACGGCGAAGAAGGTCCGCGTCAGCAGCAGGTTCAGGCCGCCGAACGGCAGGCTGAAGGCGAACCAGAACAGCGCGATCGAGACCAGGTGCGTCGATTGGGCGTTGAATTCGCCGCGTTCGAACAGCAGCCGCACGATCGGCGTCGGCAGCACCACCATGAACGCCGCCGCCGGGATCAGCAGCAGGTTGATCTGGCGCATGCCGCTGCCAACCGTGCGGCGCATTGCGCCGGCGTCGCGTCTCGACGCCATGCGGCTGAGCGTCGGGAACAGCACGGTCGCGACCGCCACGCTGAACACCCCCTGGGGCAGCATGTAGACGCGAAACGCGTTGTCGATCGCGCGCGGGGCGTGTTCTGAGACTAGCGCTGCCGAACACCGAGTTGATCAGCTGGTCGAGGTTGACGATGCCCAGGCCGATCGTGACCGGCAGCATCAGCGTGAACACCTGCCTGATGCGCGGGTCGCGCCAGTCGATCTGGACGCGCAGGCGGAAGTCGATCCGACCGAGCGCACCGAACGCGATCAGCAGCTGCACGACGGTCGCCGCGAGGATGCCGATCGCGTACGCGTAGATCTTGTCTTCGCCGTGGAAGTGCGGCGCGAGCACGACGAGCAGCACGATGATCACGAGGTTCCACACCGCCGGCGAGATCGCGGGGATCGTGAAGTGGTCGTAGGACTGCAGGATCCCCACGAGCAGGCCGTTCAGGCCCAGCAGCAGCACCACCGGGAACAGCACCTGCGAGAGGCCGACCGTCAGCGCGTTGAGCTGGCTGTTGAACGTCGAGCCGATGAACAGCGGCATGATCAAGCCGGCGGCGAGGATGAAGAACGCCGTCATCGCGCCGAGGCCGATCAGCATGATCCAGAACAGCGTCGAGGCCAGCCGCATCGCCTCTTTGCGATGCCCCTTCTGCAGCAGTTCGGTGAACACCGGCACGAACGCCGCCGACAGCGCCGATTGGGCGAACAGCTGCGCGACGAAGTTCGGCACCTGCGAGGCGATCGTGTACGCGGAGGCGAAGCCTTTGGTGCCGAAGTAGCTCGCGAACACGATTTCGCGCAGCAGCCCCACGACCCGCGAGAGGCCGGTCAGGAACGAGAAGATCGCCGTGTTGCGGGCGATCCCCCGCCCGCGCCGCCGCCCTCCGGCGGCGCGGGAACGACCGGCTCCTCGCCGAAGGCTTCTGCGCTGGCGGACAAGGCCGCTATAGTACGGCGACCGATCGAGCGATCGGTCGGCCGCGCGCCCGGGTCGCTATCCAGCGGCGCCTTCCAGCACTGCTCATGGCCAACATCCACTCACAGAAGAAGCGGATCCTGCGCTCCGAGCGCGAGCGTCTCGAGAACCGCCGCTACACCTCCACGATCAAGACCTACTTCCGCAGCCTCGAGTCGCTCGTCGCCGGTGGCGACAGCGCCGCGCGCGGACACCACCCACCGCGAGCTTGTCAGCACGATCGACAAGGCCGTCAAGCGCGGCGCGCTGCACAAGAACACCGGCGCGCGCAAGAAGTCCCGCGCGGCCCGGACACTGGCCGCGTGGCCGGCCGCTAGGCGGCGCGATACTGCGTCCTCGGTCGCTCGCGTGCCAAGCACGCCACGCTCTCTGCGTCCTTGTCTCGCTTGCCTATCGACCGTCTAGGTCGTAGCTGTCACGACTTCGATCGCGCGCAGCGCGAGCGTGTCCTCGCCCAGCCCCGCGAGCGCCGTGCGGCTGCTCGCCAGCGGCGCGCCGCCGCGCGTGTCGAGCTCGAGGTCGGCGAGCGCGGCGAGCGCCGCCCGCAGGCGCTCGACGTCGCTGCGCGCGACGTCGGCGACGAACCGCTCGGCGGCGCGCGGCGGGCATGCGCAGGCCGCGCTTGACCTCGGCCACCGACTCGCCCGCCTGCAGGCGCACCGCGACCGCGAGCGCGTCGCGCAGCCGCTGGGCCATCAGGTAGGTGAGGCCCGACAGGCGCTCGCCCTGCTCGCGCAGGCGCAGGTAGGAGAGCGTCGCCTCGCGGCCGTCCGCGCCGACGAGCGCGTCCGCGAGCGCGTACGCGCGCCACTCGCTCGAGTGCGCGGCGCGGCGCTTCGATGTCCTCCACGCCGATCCGCCTGGGCGCGGCACGCGTGCGGCGTGGCGTCGGCGCCGCACGCGTGGCGCCCCCAACGGCGTCCGCCGCGGCATCCCCGCCGTCATCCGGTCGCCTTCGAGCGCCAGCTTCTCGAGCTCGCGCAGCAGCCGCTGCTGGCGCTCGCCCACCTGCGCGACGAGCGCCTTGGCGGCGGCGGTGTCGAGCGACAGGCCCAGGCGCGCGGCCTGCTCGCGCGCCCACTTGGCGAGCTCCCACGGCTTGACGGTCAGCTGCGCGACGACCTGCCCGCCGGCCCGCTTGACCGCGTCGTGCAGCGCCGCGGGCGCCTTCGCGCGCGCCTCCTCGCGCGCGAACAGCGCGAGCGTCGTCTCCGGCGGCATCTGCGCGAGCGCTCGCCGCGAGGTGCTTCTCGACGTCGGCCTCGCGCCAGCGCTCGACGCCTTCGACGATGATCACGCGCCGCCCGATCGCGAGCGTCATCGCCGCGAGCGCGCCGGCGACGCCCGCGGGCGTGGCCGCGTCGCCTTCGAGCAGCTCGACGCTCGCGCCTCCCCCCTCCTGGCTTTCGCCCAGCGCGCGCAGCCCCGCCCGCCGCTCGGCCACCGCGCCGTGATCGTCGCCGTGGATCAGGTACGCGGGCTTCAGCTCGGGCATCGACGCCCGAGTCTACGCGGCGCGCCCCAGGCGTTCGCCGGTCTACCGCACCACGAGATTCACGAGCTTGCCAGGCACGACGATCTCCTTGACGATCTGCCTTGCCGTCGATGTGCGCGATCACGTTGGGGGCGGCCCGGCAGAGCTCCTTCAGCGTCCTGCGGGCCGGCGTCGGCGCTCGCCTGCACGCGGTCGCGGACCTTGCCGTTGACCTGGCAGACGAGCTCGTAGGAGTCGCTCTCGAGCAGCGCCTCCTCGGCCTGCGGCCACGGCTGCTCCCACACGCGCTCGCCGGTCAGCAGCTCGTAGATGTCGGCGCTGACGTGCGGGGCGAACGGGAACAGCAGCGAGGCGGCGGTGGCGAGCGCGAAGCGCATCGTGTCGAGCGAGACGGTCTCGCGCAGCCGCGAGCAGTCGTTGAGCAGCTCCATCACGGCGGCGATCGCGGTGTTGAACGCGAAGCGGCGCAGGTCGCCGCTGACCTTGTCGATCGCCCAGTGGGTCTTGCGCAGCGAGCGCGAGGTCATCGCCGGCGGCGCCCGCGGGCGCGCGAGCTCGGCGCGCGGCGCTCCGGCGCGCTCGGCCGTCTCGGCGGCCAGCCGCCACAGCCGCGAGAGGAAGCGGTGCACGCCCTCGACGCCCTCGTCGGACCAGTCGGCGTCCTGGTCGGGCGGGCCGACGAACAGGATGTAGCAGCGCGCGGTGTCGGCGCCGACGCGTTCGACGATCGACGCGGGCGAGACGACGTTGCCCCTGGACTTGCTCATCTTGGCGCCGTCCTTGGTGACCATGCCCTGCGTGAACAGCGCCTGGAAGGGCTCCTGGAAGTCGAGGTGGCCGAGGTCGGCGAGCGCCTTGGTGAAGAAGCGCGCGTACATCAGGTGCAGGATCGCGTGCTCGACGCCGCCGATGTACTGGTCGACGGGCATCCACTCGCGCAGCGCCGCCGGGTCCCAGGCGGCGCGTTCGTTGCGCGCGTCGCAGTAGCGCAGGAAGTACCAGGAGGAGTCGACGAACGTGTCCATCGTGTCGGTCTCGCGGCGCGCGCTGCCGCCGCACTCGGGACACGTGGCGTTGACCCAGTCCTCGGCGGCGGCGAGCGGCGAGCGGCCCTTGGGCGTGTAGTCCTCGATGTCGGGCAGCTCGACCGGCAGCTGCTCGTCGGGCACCGGCACCATGCCGCAGCTCTCGCAGTAGAGGATCGGGATCGGCGTGCCCCAGTAGCGCTGGCGCGAGACGAGCCAGTCGCGCAGGCGGTAGTTGACCGACGCGTGGCCCTTGCCCTCGCGGTCGAGCCACGCGACGATCGCGCCGAGCGCCTCGCGGTTGGGCATGCCGTCGAAGTCGGCGGGCGAGTTGATCAGGAAGCCGTCGCCGGTGTAGGGCAGGCCGTCCTCGCCGGGCGCAGCCTCGACGGCGTCGTCGGCGTCTGGGCGGGACGATCACGCGCCGGATCGGCAGCTCGAAGGCGCGCGCGAACGCGTAGTCGCGCTCGTCGTGGCGCGGGGACGGCCATGATCGCGCCGGTGCCGTACTCCATGAGCACGTAGTCGGCGACGTACATCGGGATCTGCTCGCCGTTGACGGGGTTGGTGACGGTGCGCCCGAGCGGCACGCCGGTCTTGGGCTTCTCGGCGTTGCCGCGCTCCTCGTTGGTCTCGTTGAGCGCGTGGTTGACGTAGTCGTGGACGGCCTGCTCGTACTGCGTGCCGCTGCGCGAGGCGCATCACGTCGGGGTGCTCGGGCGCCATCACGAAGAAGGTGGCGCCGAACAGCGTGTCGGGGCGGGTCGTGAAGACGGGGTAGTCGACGCCGAGCTGCCTCGCAGCGGAAGGTCACCTCGGCGCCCTCGCTGCGCCCGATCCAGTTGCGCTGCATCGTCTTGACGTGCTCGGGCCACTCGATCCCGTCGAGGTCGTTCAGCAGCCGCTCGGCGTAGTCGGTGATGCGCAGGAACCACTGCTCGAGCTGCTTGACTTCGACGAGCGCGCCGCAGCGCTCGCAGCGACCGTCGGCGTCGACCTGCTCGTTGGCGAGCACGGTCTGGTCTTTGGGGCACCACTTGACGGCGGCCTCCTTGCGGTAGGCGAGGCCCGGCGCGGAACAGCTCGAGGAAGATCCACTGCGTCCAGCGGTAGTAGGAGGGTTCGTCGGTGGCGAGCTCGCGCGACCAGTCGATCGAGATCCCCCACGAGTGGAACTGGCGCTGGAAGGAGGCGATCGACTCGGCGGTCGAGTCGCGCGGGTGCACGCCGGTCTTGATCGCGTGGTTCTCGGCGGGCAGCCCGAAGGCGTCGTAGCCCATCGGGTGCAGCACGCGCGCGCCGAGGCGCCGGTGGAAGTGGGCGATCGCGTCGCCGACCGAGTAGCACTTGAGGTGGCCGATGTGGGGCTCGCCGCTGGGGTAGGGGAGCATCTCGAGCACGTAGGAGTTGGCCGCGCGCCCGCCGCGCTGTGGCGCCGCCGCCGAGCGACCCCGCGCCGCGGCCCGTCGCGCGCGTCGGCGGCGGTCTCGTTGACGACCTCCCAGGTGCGCTCGCTGCGCCCACAGGGCCTGCCAGCGGGGCTCGATCTCGTGCGGGTCGTAGCGGTGCTCTGCCATCGGCAGTCGCAGGTTAGCGGGCGGCCTGGGGCGACGCGACGGCCGCCCGCCGCGGATCACCTGGCGCGGCGAGCGCCTGCTCCTGCGCTTCGAAGCGGCTGCGGGCGCGCAGCAGCTCGACGATCTCCGCGGGCGCCTTGCTGCGGCGAGCCGGCGTCGAACGGCGGCTGCGGGTCGTACTCGATGCCCAGCTGGATCGCCTGCGCGACGGTGTCGCCGGCGATGCGCGCGGCGAGCGCGAGCGCCATGTCGATGCCGGCGGAGACGCCGGCGGCGGTGACGAGCTTGCCGTCGAACACGACGCGCTCGTTGGACCGACCGCTCGGCGCCGAGCGTGCGCAGCTCCTCGAGCGCGAGCCAGTGGCTGGTGGCGCGCCTGCCGTCGAGCAGGCCGGCGGCGGCGAGGATCAGCGAGCCGGTGCACACGGACGTCGTCCAGGTGCTCGTGCGGTCGACCTCCGTGCAGCCACTCGAGCACGGGGCCGCCGGCGCGCGCGGCGACCTCGCCGGGGCCGCCGGGGACGAGCACGATGTCGGGCTGCGCGAGCTCTGCTCGAGCGAGCGCTCGGCGAGGAGCGTGAGCATGCCGTTGTCGGTGCGCACGGGCCCGGCCTCGGCGGCGACGAACGTGACGGTCGCGCGCCGGGCAGGCGGCTGAGCACCTCGTAGGGCCCGATCGCGTCGAGCGCGGTGAAGCTTGTCGTAGAGGACGATCGCGATGTTCATGTGCTGTCTCCTTTTTATTGGGAGTGCGTGGTGGCGGGACGGGGCTGCGTGCGCTGCGTGTCGCGGCGCGAGATCGTGCGGGCGTGCGCGTGGAAGCGGCGGCGGTACTCGGCGGGGCCGACGTGGAGCGTGCGCAGGAACGCGCGGCGCATGCGTCTCGGCGGTGCCGAAGCCGCACGCGGCGGCGATCGCGGCGATCGGCTCGCTCGTGTCCTCGAGCCGCGTGCGCGCGGCCTCCAGGCGCACGCGCTCGACGTGGCGCGCGGGCGTGACGCCGGTCTCGGCGCGAAAGGCGCGGGCGAAGTGGCGCGGGCTCATGTGGGCGCGCGCGGCCATCGCCTCGACGGAGTGATCGCCGGCGACGTCCTCGAGCACGGCGCGCTGGATCTCGCGCAGCGGCTCGCGCTCGGCGCGCTGGGCGGCGAGCGTGGCGCTGAACTGCGACTGGTTGCCGGGACGGCGCAGGAACAGCACGAGGTGGCGGGCGATCGTGAGCGCGGCGTCGCGGTCGAGGTCCTCCTCGACGAGCGCGAGCGCGAGGTCCATGCCGGCGGTGACGCCGGCGGAGGTCCAGATCGGCGCCGTCGCGCACGAAGATCGGCTCGGGGTCGACGCGCACGCTGCGGGTAGCTGGCGCTGCAGCTCGCTGCGCGGAGGCCCAGTGGGTGGTGGCGCGGCGGCCGTCGAGCAGCCCGGCGCGCGGCGAGCAGGAAGGCGCCGGTGCACACCGAGGCGGTGCGCCTGGCGCGTGCGCGGAGGCGCGCGCGATCCAGTCGACGAGCTCGGGGTCGGCGGCAGCGCTCGACGTGGCCGGCGCCGCCGGCGACGATCAGCGTGTCGATCGGCGTGGGCGCGTCGCTGCAGGCGCGCGTGCGGGGCGATGGCGAGGCCGCTGGAGGTGGGCAGCGGCTGGCCGTCGCGGCTGAGCACGCGCACGCGGTAGCCGCGCTCGCGGCGGCGCGTGGCCTCGATCAGGCGCTGGGCGCCGGCGAACACCTCGAGCGGGCCGGTGACGTCGAGGCTCTGCACGCCGGGGTAGGCGACGATCGCGATCTGGCGGGGCCTGCGCGCGGTTGCCATCGGAGCGATGATCCTCCAACGCGCGCTTGTCCGCAAGGACATATTTCCAACTGTTCCTGCCATCGCACGTCTCGACGTAGCGCGGCACGCCGGCCGCGCGAGACGTCGCGGCAAGCCCGCGGCGGCGCGGGGCCGGACGCGAGTCGCCGCGCCGCGCTTTACGATGGCCGCAGTGGAGGAGTCAGCAGATCTCGAGCAGCAGTACGAGGAGCCGCACTTCGCCGAGGACGACGGGCCCGACGCGCTGAGCGCGGCGGCGGGTCGCGTGGCGAGCATCGTCGGCGCGGCCGAACGCGCGTCGCTCGAGCTGCGCGAGCAGGCGGAGACGCGCGCGCGCGAGCGGATCGAGGAGGCGGACCGCGCCGCGGAGATCCGCGTGCAGGCCGCCGAGGAGGAGGCGCGAGGAGCTGCTCGAGCGACGCGCGCACGCAGGCCGAGACGACTGACGCGCGAGGCGAGTCGCGGCGGCGAGCGAGCTGCAGGGCGAGGCCCAGCGCGCTGCGCGACGAGGCGGCGCGCGACGCTCGAGCAGGCGCGCGAGGAGTCGGCGCAGACGCTGGAGCAGGCGCACGAACAGGCCGAACGGCTGCTCGCTGGACGCGCGCAGGGAGTCCGAGCAGGTGTGGGCGACCGCCCACCAGGAGTCAGAGCGCGTGCGCACGTCCGCGCAGCGAGGAGTCCGAGCAGCTGCGCGCGCGCGGCCAGGAGGAGTCCGAGCAGCTGCTGGAGAGCGCGCGCAAGGAGGCCGAGCGGCTTGAAGGCGGAGGCGCGCGAGGAGACAAGAGCGTGCTGGCGGCCGGGCGCGAGGAGCTCGCGCGCCTGCACGAGGAGGCGCGAGGAGCAGGCGAAGGAGACGAAGGCGAAGGCGCGCGACGAAGCGCGCGAGATCACGAGCGAGGCGCACGTCGTCGCGCGCGACATCCTCAGCGAAGGCACGGAGGTCTCGCGCAACCTGCGCGAGCTGTCGACGTCGCTGCGCAACAACGCCGAGCGCCTGATCCGCGACGTGCGCCTGACCCACGGCGGCATGACCGCGCGCCTGGATCAGGTGACGTCGGGGAGCGATGAGGAGGACGAGGACGCGCCCCGCGGGCGTGTGCGGCGGGTGGGCAGCCCGCCACGGCCGAGCGACGATCTGGACGTGCCGGAGTTCATTCCGCGGGGGTAGGGGCGGCGCCCGGCACCGCCGGGGCCGAGCGACGGGCGCTGGACGGCAGGCGGGGCGCCGCGTGAGCGCGGCCCGCGCCACGAAGTTGGCACATACTGGGCGCAGACTTGTTGCAAAGGCGCACCACCTGTCACAAAGTGCCCGGTAGCGTTGGCTCCAATGCTGAACCTGAGCAGTTCTCGCAAGGGAGCGGTCGCCGAGGCGGAGATCTCGGCGGCTCTCATTCGCCTGGACCTGATGGTGATGCGCCCCCCGGTGCGAGGGCGGGAGATACGACCTGGTCGTCGACATCGGGGAGCGGCTGCTGCGGCTCCAGTGCAAGTGGGCCTCGCGCTACGGAGGCGTGCTCACCACGCGCTGCTCCACGAGCAGGCACACGCCGCACGGTTATCGTCTGACCACCTACACGGCCGACGAGATCGACGCGATCGCCGTCTACGCACCGGACACCGACGAGTGCTATCTGATCCCTGTCCGAGAGGTCGCGGGCTGCAAAGCCATGAGCCTCCGCCTGACGCCGACGGGCAACAACCAGGCCGAAGGCGTCCACTGGGCGCGGGACTACGAGCTCCGCACGTCCCTCAGGCGCAACTGGGGCGTGGATCTCTAGGAGCCCGTCCGAGGTTGAAAAGCAGCCGGCTCAGCCGGTACCATGAGGACTCCCGGGGCTATAGCTCAGCTGGGAGAGCGCTGCCATGGCATGGCAGAGGCCGTCGGTTCGAGCCCGACTAGCTCCATTTCGCCGGACACAAAGGTGCTGGTGTAAACCAGGCGCCGAGAGCTATAGGCGCGAGAAAGCTCCAACAGTCGGCCAGGACGAAATCGACCAGGCTCTGACTGGTCGGAAGCACACAGCGTGCAGAGAGCGCGTCCTGCATCTGGCTTGTTCAGCCTGACGCGGGTTCACCGGCCGCTGCTCAATCATTTAGGCGTCTCAGTGGCAGGCCATCGATAAGCGCCTTGGCGTATCGGTCGATGGCTTTCTGCGATCTGCTGGGCATCGTGCGCTCTCGCGCTCAGCCCTTACGGGGCTGGACAACGCCGTCGTCGTTTGGATCGGGGACCTGCGACTGTGACAGCGCCCAGATCGAGCGACAGGGCATCGCGACGCGAACTCATCTTTGAAGCTGAAGCTAGTTGACAGATGTAGCTTCTTCCGGGGGAGAAGGTTTAGGGGACTCAATGTAGAGATCGAGCTCAACCGTGGCGCTGTCGCATTCGCACCCGGGAAAGATCCCGTTGGGATCTTGGTAGCCGATCGGCGTCCCTTCCTCAACGACTCGGTCACTCAAGTGCGATTCGCCGGGAGTGCTAGAAGGGACAAGCATCGCACTTCCTGAAAGATATTCGACTGAGAATCGCTCATCCGACCGCAGGTAGAGCGAGTCATACACATAGCTTGGCTGAGCATTTTCCGCCGATATGTAACCAGAAATGGGCATGACCTTGGCGCTGTTGGCCGGAACCGTCAAGCGGAATCGCGTTCCATCAGCGGTTGACCCTGGGCCTGGAAATTCCGCATCGTTGACGACAACTGCTGAGATCTGCACTGTGTCGCCGGGCCTGACAATGACCGTGTGTTGGGGAGGCTCCTTGGTTCCGAGGACTTTTGCGCTAAGAAAATAGCGCTCGTCACCAAGAATCAATCGATTGATCGTCGAGTTAAACTGCACGTGGTTGGGACCGTCGCAAGATCCATTTAGTCCGCAGCGATAAAGGATCCTTGTGGGTCCCCACGAGCCGCCGAGGACCCTAGCCGCTTCTAGCTCCGGCTCCGCAGGCGATATAAGGCGTTCTGCAATGTGAATCGGAACGCGCGCCGCACTCATAACTACAGTACATACAAGAGTGGTGATAACCCCGATAATGACGCCAGCGAGTATGTGCCTCTTTGCCGTAGAGCTTGAGAGGAGCAGCTTGCGCTTCAGGAACTCCTATTCCTGAGCCGGTTCATTGCTCGGACTTTACATCGGCCAATGGATCTACACGCCGCGGGCTAGCCGCGACCGACCCTACACACATCTAGCGTCCCGATAGCCGTCTGATCGTGTCGTTGATGTCTACGCCTGGGGCCTCTGCTGAAGACGATCGGGGTTTGGGGCCGTCTTCTACGTGGTCGCCATCGCGCTGATCCAGATGTCTAGACGAGCAGCACGCCGCAAGGCGGAAAGCTAGAGGCGCGCGCCAAGCAATGATAGCGTGCTATCATTCCCGGCCGTGGCGCAGATCTTGATCAGACGGCTCGACGATGACGTGAAGGCAGCTCTGCAGCGCCGCGCACGTCAGCATGGTCACAGCACCGAGCAGGAGGCACGCGAGATCTTGCGGAGCGCCGTACAGAGCGATGAGCATGCCCGCGTCGGGCTGGGCTCGCGGATCGCAGCGCGCTTTGCGGGCGTGGGACTCGAGACAGAGCTTCCCGAACTGCGCGGGCAGCCGGCACGTCCGGCCCGACTGGAGTAAGTGAGCGCCGAGCCGAATAGCGAGCACCCGGATCGGCGCGCGCCTTGATCTTGCTCGACACGAATGTGCTCTCGGCGTTGATGCAGCGTGAGCCCGACCAGACCGTACTGGCGTGGTTGGACGAGCAGCCATCGGAGTCGGTCTGGACGACTTCTATCACCGTCTTCGAGGTGCGGATGGGGCTGGAGTCTGCTTGCGAAGGGCCGTCGCCGCAGCCAGTTGGAGCAGGAGTTCGACAGGCTGCTGGTCGAGGATCTCGACGGCCGCGTGCAGCTCTTCGACCGCGCGGCCGCCGACGCCGCCGGCACGATCGCGGCATCGCGGCAGCGTGCCGGCCGCACTGTGGAGATCCGCGACGTTCAGATCGCCGGCGTTGCGAGTAGCCGCAAGGCGACGCTCGCGACACGCAACGTGCGCCACTTCGAGGGTCTCGGCATCCACCTTGTCGACCCCTGGAAGAAGTAGTCGCCATCAGCCGACTCCAACCGGCGGTGCCCTGCGCTGCTAAGGCCCAGGCGCCTTGAACCCCACGAGGTCGCGCTGCCCGCCAACGGCGATCGCGCTTACTTCGCCGCTCAGATACGGCCCTTCCGGGCAAGGCGCGGACGCGAACGCCGCGCACACATGCACGGGCACGTCGCTCGCCGCGTCGGTGCCGTCACCGAGCTGGCCCCACGAGTTCCCGCCCCAGGTCATGACATCGCCGCCGGCGACGGCCATGCTGCTCGTGTCGAAGCTCCCGGCGGCGATCGCGCTGACTTCGCTCAGGCCGCTGACGGCCACCGGACTGCGGCTGCAGCTTTCCGAGCCGCAGCTTTCGGGGCCCGTGAACGAGCCATCGCCGAGCTGCCCGTTGTAGTTGGAGCCCCAGTCGAGCACGTCGCCGTCGCTCAGCAGCGCGAGGCCGGTGTGGTCGCCGGCGGCGACCGCGCTGACGCCTTCGAGGTCGTGCGCGCACCGCGCCAGTTCGCCGGAAGCGCACACGGCGGTCGGCGTGGCGGCCGTCTTGCTGGCGCCGTCTCCAAGCTGGCCTTCGCTGTCGGCGCCCCAGGCCATCACGTGACCGTTCGCGAGCAGCGCCATCGCGTGTTCGCCCGCGGCGGAGATCGCGGTCACTTCGGAGAGGCCTGCGACCACGAGCGGGATGTGGCTGCAGGCGACCTTCTTCGATCCGAGGGGCGTGCACTTTTCCGGACCCTTGCTCTTGCCGGTGGCGAGCTCGCC
The DNA here is from genome assembly GCA_963826985.1 of uncultured Solirubrobacteraceae bacterium. Classification (GTDB taxonomy): domain Bacteria; phylum Actinomycetota; class Thermoleophilia; order Solirubrobacterales; family Solirubrobacteraceae; genus Palsa-744. Next base: position 759,797 of record CAWGYW010000001.1, on the reverse strand, counting down.
GGCGGCGTTTTCACCCCACGCCATCACGGTGCCGTCGTGCAGCAGCGCGAGGCTGAAGCGTTCACCCGCCGCGATCGCGACAACTTCTTTGAGCACGTGTTCGGGCTCGCAGGTCGATTCGAAGACCGTGCATACGGGCGCCGGCACCCCGGCGCCAGATTCGGCTTTGATTCCCAGCTCGCCGTGTTGGTTCTCGCCCCAGGCCATCACCGTGCCGTTGCGCAGCAGCGCGAGCACGTGCTCGCCGCCGGCGGCCAAGGCGCTGACTTCGTCGAGATAATCGCTTTCAGGGCAGTCGACCACGTCGACCTTGCAGATCGGGACCGGGACGTCGCTGATGTTCGACCGCTCGGTGAGCCCGAATGTGGCGGGGCCAGATCCCATCACGGTGCCGTTGGCGAGCAGCTCGAAGCTGTCGAATTCGCCGGCGGCGAGCCCGACCACTTCGGGAACTTCGCTGACTTCCACGGGGACATGGCTGTCGAGATCGAAGGTGTCGTTCCCGAGAGCGCCTTCGTTCTCTCCCCACCCGAGCGTCGGTCCGAGCACGAAGGTGTAGCGGTCGGCGGCGCTCGTTTCGCTGGTGCCGGTGGGCGTCGTGACGGTCACGTCCACCTCGCCATTGCCGCCCACCGGCGTGAGGGCGGTGATCGAGGTTTCGGAGCTGACCGTGAACTTGTGCGCCGGCTGCGAGCCGAACTCGACCGTGGTCGCGCCGTCGAGGTTCGTCCCGGTGATCGTTACCGCGTCGAGACCGTCCGCCCTGCCGCCGGCGGGCGTGACGGCGGTGACGGTCGGCGGAGCTGTCGAGAACGTGCTGTCCTTCCCGTAGGAGCTTCCGGCAGCCGAGGTGGCGCGGACGCGGTAGTGATAGGTGGTGTCGGGTTCCAGTCCGGAGATCGTCTGGCTGACCGCCACGGCCGCATTGCCGGAGCCGGCGGATGCGTCGGGAATCGGCACGCTCGTGCCGTAGCTCATGCTCGTGCCGTATTCGAAGTGGTAGGTCGTTTCCCCGCCCTGCGGATCGACGCTCGCCTGCAGTGTCGCGTCGCCTTCTGCGACGTCCCTGGCAGGCGTGGTGATCGCCAGCGGCGGTGCGCTCGTGAGCTCGAGCGGCCCGTCTGGGGTGCCAAGGCCGGTGGGGCCGTCGTAGCCGGCCCTCGCGTTGCAGTAGTAGGCGTGTTCTTCCGGGGGCGTGCATTTGCCGTTGCTGCCGGCGGTCACGTCGAACAGCCCGCCCGGGTCCTCGTAGAAGGCCTCGGCGCCCGGCAGCGAGCGCGCATAATCGCTGGCGTGCGCCTCGATCCCGGCAACGAGCGGGGAGCTGACGCTGGTGCCGCATATCAGTCGCCAGCCTGACTTCGTCTTTGACCCGACGACCTCGGGGCTGTAGGTCGAGACGGGCGATTCACAGGCGGCGACCGCCGCCACGTCATCGTCCATCCGTGTCGCGCAGCCGCCGTCCTGCTGCCACGCGGGCTTCGGCCACAGCGAGGTGCAGCCGCTGCCGGCTTTGCTCCACGCTTCCTCGGTCCAGCCGCGGGCGTTGGACGCCTTGTGCAGCACGGTGCCGCCGACGGCGATCACGCTCGGCAGGTCGGCGGGGAAGTCCGGCGCTCTACGTTCGCCGACAACTCCGCCTTCGTTGTCGTAGCCGCTGTCGCCGGAGGATACGAACACGCGGATCCCGGGTTGGTCGTAGGCGAGGGCATTTTCTTCGCATTCCTCGCCGCAATATTCTTCGTTGCTGCCGTAGCTGTTGGAGATCTCGCTCGCCCCCAGGCGGGCGGCCGTCTCGACGGTTTCGTGCAGCCCGTATTCGTCGTTGTCGGCCTCCGCGAGCATGATGTGGCAGTGGGGGCACGCGGCCGAGACCATCTCGATGTCGAGCGCGCTCTCGGCGTCCCAGCCCGAGTTCGTGGCCGGGTAGTTCGCTTCTTCGCCCGCCTGGTTGACCTTCTTGAAGCAGCCGTTCGCTTTCGTGCATGGCGGCAGCCCATACTTTTCGCGATAAACGGCAAGGTCTTCTTCGGCGGTCGGATAGCCGTAGGCGTCGACGAGCGCGATCGTCTCGTCTTCGCCTCCGCTCGTGGGGATCTTGTACGCCGACTGCAGGTCCTGAGGGTCGTAGCCGCCTTTCACGCCGCCCCCTTCCAGTTTCTTGCCGTCCGGCAGCTCGAACCTGTCGCGGCCGCCCGCGTCGACCGTCAGAGGCGCGGGATCGACGATCGCCTCGCACGAGCTTTCGGGGCACGCCCAGTAGGGTTCGCTGGCCGACGGCGTGAGCGAGATCCCCGGCTCTCGCGGCTTGCGCATAGCGCCTGCGCCCTGCCCCGCGGCCCGCAGCGCGGGCGTGGGCGTCACTTCCTGAAGGCCGCTGAGTCCAACCGGCGCCAGCGAGGCGCCGTAGGAGACGACGGGCGCGACGAGCGCGACGAGCGCAGGAATGATCATGAAGGCCAGCGCCGCGAGCATCGAGAGCAGGGCGCCGACCAAAGTGCGACGCGCCCTGCGGCGTCCGCGTCCATGCAGTCCCGTCAAAACCTGCCTCCCTCGCCGTCCGCTCCCCATCCCCCAGCCCCGAATCGCGCCACAGAACCCATACCAGCGCTGACGCGAGTGTACATCACCACATTCCTGCTCACAAGCAGGCGAAAGGCCCCGCAGCTCAGCGAGCGCAACCGGACAGAAGCATCACAGCGCGCCCGTGCGCTCTAGACGTGACGGCTCAAATGGTGTTTACTACGCGCATGGGGGATGTGAGGGATGGGAGGATGCCGTTGCATGCGGCGCCAGCAAGCAGCGATCGTCGTTCGCTGGGCGGCGTGGGGGCCGGTGGCGTCCGCGTCGCCGCGTCCGCGCTCCGGCGCCGCGCGCGGATCGGCGCCTTCGCGACGCTTGCGACAGCCGCCGTCTGGCTCGTGGTCGCCGCGACGGCGTCCGCCTTCAGCGCGCACGGAAGCGTGGAACAGGTGTATGTCACCGGCCTGGCCCCGAACGCTCAGATGTCGCTGCTGCGCTCGAACGGCGAAACGGTGGCCACGCAGAGCGCGGACTCGCTCGGGGGGTTGCTGTTCCGGAAGGTCGCGCCGGGACGGCGCTACCGGGTCCAACTGACCTCGACGAGCGAAGAATCCGGGCCGATCACCGTCCACACACAAAAGGCGGCGCCCTGGGACCGCAGCATCTACAAGCAGTCGATCCCGGACAGCGGATACACCTACCTGACGACGCGCGACGGCACCCAGCTGGCGATCGACGTCCACCCGCCGGCCTCCCCGCCGACGAAGCACAAAGGTGCGTACCCGACGCTGATCGAATACTCAGGATACGGCTACGCGAACCCCGCGGGCCCGGAAAGCGGCCTCGCGGCGGTGGCCAACGAGATGGGCTTCGCGGTGGTCGACGTGAACATGCGCGGCACCGGCTGCTCGGGCGGTGCCTTCGACTACTTCGAACCGCTGCGAGAACCTCGACGCCTACGACGTGATCGAGACGATCGCCCACCAGCCGTGGGTGCTGCGACCACAAAGTCGGGATGTTCGGCGTCTCCTACGGCGGGATCAGCCAGCTCTTCGCCGCTCAGCTCCGACCCGCCGGCGCTCGAGGCGATCGCGCCGCTGTCGGTGGTCGACGCGACGGCGACGACGCTCTACCCCGGTGGCGTCCTCAACACCGGCTTCGCGGTGCCCTGGGCCGAAGACCGCCAGTTCGACGCCGAGCCGGCCGGCCCGTCCAGCGGCGAGCACTGGGCCTACGAACAGATCCAGAAAGGCGATACGACCTGCGCGGCCAACCAGGATCTGCACGGAGAGGCGACGAACCTGCTGGCGGAAGTCAAAGAAAACGCGACCTACAACCCGTCTGTCGCCGACCCGCTTGACCCGGTCACGTTCGTCCACAACATCGACGTTCCGACGTTCATGGCATGCCAGTGGGAGGACGAGCAGACCGGCGGGCACTGCGCCGATCTCGCCGAGCACTTCACCGGCACCGAACACAAGTGGTTCACGTTCACCAACGGCGCCCATATCGACTCGCTCGATCCGTATACCCTCGACCGGCTGGATGACTTCTTGGAGCTGTTCGTCGCGCACCAGGCGCCGATCAGCAACACGGGAGTCGCTGCATGGCGCTGGCGCCGATCGTCTATGCGGCCGCGATGGGGCTCCCGGAGGGAGACCAGGTCACGCTGCCGCCGGACCCGATCCAGGAACAGACGAAGTACTCGACGGCGCTGTCGGCCTTCACAGGCTCTGCCGGAGATCCGGGTGCTGTTCGACAACGGCGCCGGATCCTCGCCGACGGCGGCAAAACGCCCGGCAACCCCTATCCGGCATTCGAACAGTCGTTCTCGGCGTTCCCGATCCCGGGCACGACGCTCGCTCGTGGTACCTCGGGCCCGAAGGCGCACTCGACGAAGAACCGGCAACGGCCGAAGGCGTCGACTCCTACACCTCGGATGCGAACGCCACGCCGCTGACGGACTACACGGGCGGCGCGGGCCCGGGCGGGCTGTGGGGCGTCGCGTCCGCAGTGGGCTGGAACTGGGTGCAGCCGCCGGCGGGCTCCGCCGTCTCCTACGTGTCCGCACCGCTCGACCAGCGACACCACCGCGATCGGCGGCGGCGCCGTCAACCTCTGGGTGAAGTCATCCACCCCGGACGTCGATCTCCAGGCGACGGTCAGCGAAGTGCGCCCGCGACGGCAACGAAACCTTCGTCCAGAACGGCTGGATCCGCGCGAGCGAGCGCAAGCTCGCCACCACCTCGACGAACATGTTCGAGGAGACCCCCACCGCGCTGCAGCCGATCCCCACCTTCCTCGCATCCGATGTGCAGGCGATGCCGGCCGGCGAATTCGTCCCGGTCACGATCCCGCTGTACTTCGAGGGCCACGCCTACCGCGCGGGCTCGCGCATCAGGGTCATGATCTCCGCCCCGAACGGCACTCAGCCCGTGTGGTCCTTCGACCAGACCCAGCCGGAAGGCACCACCGCCAACGTGTCGATCGCGTTCGGGCCCGGGATGCCCTCCAGCCTCATCCTCCCGATCGTGCCCGGCGTCACCGTGCCCACCGGGCTGCCGCCCTGCCCGAGCCTGCGCAACGAGCCCTGCCGCCCGTACCAGGCGATCCCTGAACAACGGTTCCTGACAGCGGCTCGCGCGCCACGCGGCGCGAAGGACTCGACCTCGAGCCGGACGCACCGGGCTGCTCGGCCCGCTGCGCAAGCCCGCATGGCGCTCGCCCGTCAAGTCCGCGTCCGGACCTGCCGATAGACAGAGGCAGGCGTCCACCGTTCTCCCATGGCCTCCTCCCCCGCGACCGAACTGGATCTCGCCGGGAGCAATCACGCCGGGCAGGCGCGGCTGCAGCTGGCCGGCGCACGCGGCGTCTACTACGAGGATCCGGCCGGCGCCCTTGCGGACGCGATCCGCTGTTGCGAGCTCGGCCGCTCGCTCGAGGACGATGAGCTGTGCGCGCGGGCGTTCGCTCTGCAGGGCATGGTCTCTCTGCATCGTGGCGATCTGCGCGGCGGGCTCGTGCTCGCGATGGAGGCGGAGCGCCACGCGGAGGCGAGCCAGGACGTGGGCGCGCGCGCGGAGGTCGCGACGCTGAAGGCGCAGATCAGCTTCTTCACCGGCTCCTACGCGAGGCGCTTCGCCACGCCCAGCTTGCCGTCGAGCACGCCGATGCCGCACAGGATCTGGAGCTGCGGCTCTACGCCCGCCGTGCGACATGCCCGATCTTCGGGAACGTCGGCGTCCCCGACCTGCGCGATCGGATCGAGCAGCTGCTCGCGCTCACGATCGAGGCCGGAAACCCATGGGAGGAGGCGATCTCACGCAACGACCTCGCCTGCTACCTCCAGCAGCAGGGCGACCTGGACGCGGCCGCGAGCGAGCTCGAGCGAGCGCTCGCCGTCGCCGGCCGCGTGATCGGCGCCAACAGCTTCGCTCTGGGCGTGATCCACTCGACGCGCGCGGACATTCGTCTGCTGCAAGGCAGCGACCGAGGACGCGCTTGCGGACGCGGAGCTTTCGATCGAGCTGCCTGTGCCGCCGGCGACCCCAACCCGTACGTCCTTGGAGCGACCGTCCGCGCCGACGTCCAGGCGCGAATGACGCTCGGGCAGCTGGACGGCGCCCTGCAGGCCGGCGAGGGCGTGCTCAGCTGGCTCGGCGACCGCGTGCCCCAGACGCGCAGCCTGATCCTCTCGACGCTCGCCTCGACGCTGCGCGCGGCGGGCAGGCTCGAGGAGGCGTATGACGCCCTCGCGCGCAGCGCGGAGCTCGAACGCCAGGCATTTCGGGAGCTGTCGGAGCTGCAGCTGAAGCTCGAACGCACGACGCTCGAGGTGCGCGCGGCTCGCCAGACGAGCGCGGCCCTGGCGGCGAAGAACCGGCAGCTCGCGGAGGCCCATACCGAGCTCGAGCGTCGCGCCGGCGAGCTCGAAGCGCTCCAGGAGCGTCTTCGGGAGCAGGCCGAGCGCGATTGGCTCACCGGCCTGCACAACCGCCGCTATTTCGCCCGCGAGATCGAGCGCCTTGCGAGCGAGCAGCGGGGCGACTGGTTCAGTCTCGCGATCGTCGATCTGGACCATTTCAAGTCGATCAACGACCGCTTCGGGCATGAGATCGGCGACCACGTGCTCGTGCGCGTGGCGGCGCTGCTGTGCGACGTTCTCCGCCAGGCGGACATCGTCGTTCGCAGCGGCGGCGAGGAGTTCCTCGTCCTGATGCCGGTGACCGAGATGCAGGCTGCCACCGCCTGCTGCGAGCGAATCCGTCAGAGGATCCGCGACGAGCCGTGGGGGCAGCTCGCCGGCCGGGCTGGCTGTGACCGCCAGCGTGGGCGTCGCCTCCACGGATGACCCCGAGCAGCTCGCGGCCCTCACGCGTTCTGCCGACCAGCGGCTCTACGACGCCAAGCGCTCGGGACGCGACCGGGTCGTCAGCGGCAATCGCTGAAGCCGCGCGGGTCCGTAGGCGCCCCGCTGCGGCGGTGGTCACAACTTCGCGCCCTGTGCGTCAATGCTCGTAGATGAACGGTTCGTCGCGCCCCGATGACGTGCTGCTGCGCGCCGCGCGGGATGGCGACGGCGAGGCGTTCGGCGAGTTCTACAGGCGAAGGAGGGCCCTTGTGCTGGCATATCTGAGGCCCCGTGTGCCCGACGCGGAGACCGCCGCCGACCTGCTGGCCGAGGCGTTCGCGGCGGCGCTGCTGGCAGTCCGCGACAGCGCGCGTGCGATCCCCGACCAGCCGGTCGCCTGGCTGATGACGATCGCCCGCAACAAGCTGATCGACAGCGTCCGCCGCGGGCGCGTCGAGCAGGCCGCGCGCGAACGGCTGGCGCTGGCGCCGCTGGAGATCGACGATCGCGATGTCGCCAGAATCGAGGAGCTCGCGGCGAGCACCGACGTCGCGGGGAGCCTCGAGCAGCTGCTGCCGGCCGACCAGCACGCCGCCCTGAAGGCACGGATCCTCGACGAACTGGAGTACGCCGAGATCGCCAGCAACCTGCGCTGCTCGGAGGCGGTCGTCAGAAAGCGGGTGAGCCGGGCGCTGCGGACGCTGCGGGCTGGCTTGGAGGCGCCCGAGTGAGCGACTACCTCGATCGCCTCGAGCGCCAGCTCGTCGACGCGGCGAGCGCGGATCCTCCTGGACGCACGCGGCGCTCGGCGCGACACAGGACGATCCCCGTGGGCGCCGCCGCCGCGGTGACAGCGCTGCTGGTGGCCTCAGCGGTGGCGCTGGCGGTGACCGGCACGTTCAGCACCGGCTCGGCCGTGCGCCCGCCGGTGCGCCCCGTCGCGAGCGCCGGCGCGGGCGTCGCGACGCGGGGCACCTACCTGCTGCCGATGCGGGTCGCCGATCCGGCCGGCGGCCTGCCCTGGGGAATGCGCGTGGTGCACACGACGAGAGGCCTCGTGTGCGTGCAGGTGGGCAGGATCGACGGCTCGCAGCTCGGCGTGCTTGGCCAGGACGGAGCCTTCGCCGACGACGGGCGCTTTCACCCGGTGGCGCCCGACGTGGTCGGCTATCACCGCAGCACCACGGAGGTGTCCAGCTGCCTGGCGCCCGGGCAGACGACCTCGCAGGAAGCGAGCATCCCCCAGAACGGCGTGTTCGGCGCGCGCCATCCGGGCGCGATCCCGCGGAGCGCGCGGCGCTGGATCTCATACGGCCTGCTGGGTCCGCGCGCGGTGAGCGTCAGCTATCGGACCGACGGCCAGGAGCACACCATCCTCGTCGCTCACGGCTCGGGCGCATACCTCGTCGTGCTCCCCAGCCCCCCGAAGGCCGGCTTCGAGACGGGCGGCGGCGCCGTCAGCACCACCGCGTTCGTCACCCCCCAGGGCGCCATCTCCTCAGTCGCCTACCGCGTGCACGGGAGGCTCTGCAGCGAATCGCGCCCGGCGAGCGAAGCATCGAGCCGCCATCCGCAGTGTCCCCGCCCGCTCGTCGCCTTCCAGCCTGGAAGGCCGCGACGGCTGCACCGCCCGATCGGCGTCCGGCTCACGGCCGGCGGCACCGCGGTGGTCACGTTCACGGCGCCGCGCGCCGTGAGGAGCGCGCTCAGCGGCTACACGGTCGAGATCCCCTCGCCGTGCCACATGGGCACGAGCGGCACCCCCGTGGAACGGGACGTCCGCGCTGGCGAGGTGCTCCACGTCAAGCTCCGCGGCATCTTTGCCAACGCCTGCGGTCACACCGTCAGGGTGCGCGTCGTCTACGAACACGACCGCGAACGCTTCCCGCTCGGCGAGGACGACCTGATCGTCGGGGAAGCGATCGTCAAGCGTTAGGGCGATCAAGGGCGGGGGAGGTCAGCCCGGACAGTCGATCCAGCGGTACATGAGACCGTCACGAACCTCGTGGTATGAGGGCGGGGCCGGCGGCGGGTCCTCGAGCAGCCGCGCGATCACCTCCTCGGCCCCGTGCAGATGCTCCTCGACCGCCGTCGTCCAGTGAATCGCGGGATGCAGCAGCCGCCGCAGGCGCGCCCAGTTGCGCCGTTCGATCGCGTCGAGCACATCGCTCACGGCCGGGACCTGCTCCGCCATGCACAGAACGCTAACGCAGGAGCCCCGACACCCCGACGCAGCCCGTGCGCTCGGATGCTCGGCTCATTCGGAGCGCGCTCGGCACGAACCACAGTTCCATCGAGTCCACAAGCCAGGAGTCGCACACTGCACGCCGAAACCCATGAGGCATCACGCCCAGCCACCGTGACGGAGCCGTCATGCAGGATGTGATGCATTCATCACATCGGCCGTGATGCTTGCGTTACATTGATCGAGTGCGCGCCCAGGACGTAATACGGATTGCACGCGATCGGGCTAGTCTTACCCAGCAGCAGCTTGCCGCGCGCAGCGGACGCCCCCGGGAGACGATCGCCCGCTGGGAGTCAGGAAGCCAGGTTCCATCGCTCGAAGCTGTATCCGCGCTCGTCGGCGAGTGTGAGCTCGACCTGGTTCTAAGGCTCAGCAAGCGCGACACGAGTCTCGCCGATCGCGTCAGCGAGCAGCTTGGTCTGTCGCCGGCCAAACGGCTCGCGCGGCTGCTTTCGGCCGAAGCGGTGAGCGAGGCAAAGCAGTCACTTCGATGGCTTGCCGAAGCTAACACCCGGACGGTCGTAGTCGGCCAAGTGGGAGCGGCGCTCCTCGGAGCGCCACAGCGTCCGGCCAGCGCGCAGGTCGAATTCGTCGCTGCGGATCCGCTGGCGACGGATCGCGAGCTTCGGGCCGCCGGCCTGGTCCCGGTCGATGTCGAGGACCGCTGGCGAGCATCGGACGCCCGCGAGCCCTGGACCATGCCGGGAGGCGGGATGCTGGCCATCGCTCGCAACATCCCGGGCACTGGCGACTATCGTGACCTTCGTCGAAGCGCACTGCCTGTGACCGTCGATCGGCGAACCATGGTGCTCGTCGCCCACCCTCGTGACCTGTTGCGGATTGCCGACGCATCTCCCCGCGAGTCAGAACGCACGCGCGTGCCAGGATTGCAGGCGCTGCTCGAGTCCACGTACTCATGACGCTCGCAGACGATCAAGCTCAACTCCTCCAGGCACTGGTCCGCAATCGCGTCGCGTTCGTGATCGTCGGCGGCGTCGCGGCGCAGCTCCGAGGCTGGGCTGGCAACCGCAGACCTCGACATCGCCATTGCGGCCGAGGAGGGTAATGCGCAGCGTCTCAACCGCGCTCTTGCGGAAGTCGGTTTGATGAAAGTCGACGTCGGGGGTCTGGGCACGAGCTTCGAAACACGGCATGGGCGATTGGAGGTGGTGCGTCGGGCTGATGGCATCGGTATGTACGACGATTGGATGCGCGAGGCGAGCGCGATGGAGTTCGGCCATCTCACGATCGTCGTCGCGGCCACGCTCGACATCGTCAAGTCCAAGGAAGCCTCCGGCCGCGAGAAGGACCGCGCGGCGTTGCCCGGCATGCGCCAGGACTTCGGGCTCGACTCCAAACCCTGAGCGCCGCCCTCCGCGCGCAGTCGCCGAGGCCACCGCCCGGCCGCTGGAGCGCACTCCAGCGGCCGGCGAACGACTCCCCCCTCCCCAGCCCTACGCGGTGTACGTGAAGTCGTCGGTCCTGGCCGGGCTTTTCTTGCCGTTGACGGTTGCGCGCACCTGCACGGTGCCGGCTTTGCCTTTGTTCGCGGGCGGCGAGACGGCCGTGCACGTCGTGCTCGAGCTGCATTCCACCGAGGTGGCGGCGGCTTTGCCGAACACGAAGGTGGTCCCCGAGCTGCCCGGTTCGAAGCCCGTTCCGGTGATCGTGACTTCGGTCCCGCCGCCCGTCGAGCCGCTGGCGGGGCTGACCCCGGTGACGGTCGGCCCCCCGTAGGTGAAGCGATCGGCGTTACTCGTTTTGCTCTCCCCGCTCGCGGTCGTCACGACGACGTCCACCGTGCCGACGCCCTCCGGCGAGATCACGGTGACCTGCTCGGGCGAGTCCTGGGTGATGTCGGTCGTTTCGGTTTCGCCGAACGTGACCGCCGTGGCGCCGGACAGGAATTCGCCTTTGATGATCACGGACGTGCCGCCGGCGGATCCGCCCTTGGTCGGTTTGAGCTTGGTCACGACAGGGAGTTTCCCGGCCGCGAACGTCGTGAACGGTTCTTTCTCGCTGTACACGGTCCCATAGACGTTGCTCACCCTCAGCCGCGCGTAGTACAGGGTGGTCGGGCTGAGCCCGGTCACCGGCGCGCTCACTTTGACGTAGCTTTCACCCGCGCCCGGCAGGATGTTGCACGCCGCGCTGCCGCCGAACGCCGGGGTCGTGCCGTATTCGAATCTGCATTCGGTGATCGCCGCGTCTTCGGGGTTCACAGCCGCCCTCAGCAACGCCGATTCGGATGTCAGTTCCGCTGGTTTTCTCATCGCCGATTTCGGCAGATAGGGGAGCGTGGAGAAGCGCGTGCCGCCCCCGATGTTCGTGCCGCGATCGTTGACGGCGACCAGCGCGTAGCTATAGGTTTCGCTTTCCTTCAGGCCTGTCAGCTGCGCGGTGACCAGCTCCGGCTCTTCGCCCGAGCCCAGGCTCGCGGGTTCGCATGGCGCCATGTTTTCGTCGATCGAGTGCGCGCCCCACTCGAAGTAGCAGGCTTCGACGAGCGCGTCGTTCGGGGTCACGAACCCTTTCAGCGTCGCCGTCGTGTGGCCGACCGCGCGCGCCGGTTCGGTGTTCGCGTTGGGGACGCTCGGCAGCGTTTCGAATTTCACCCTGCCGCCCTGTTCGAAGCCGAACGCGTTGCGCGACGCGACCTTGTAGTAGTAGACGGTGCTTTCCTGCAGGCCGGTGAGCGTCGCGGTGACCGCGACCGGTTCGCTGCCCGCGCCGGGTTCGGGCGAGCAGCTGACCTGGTCGTCGAGTTCTCCAGGCGTCGTGCCGTAGTCGAAGAAGCATTCGCTCACTTCCGAGTCGTTCGGGGTGATGAACGCTCTCAGCGTGGCGCTGGTGCGCCCGACGGGCTGCGGAGGTTCGGTGTTGGATCTGGGCGCGGCGGGGAGCGTCGTGACTTCGTGCACGCCTCCGGAGCTTTCGCCAGCGGAGCTCTTGGCGTGGATGCGGTAGTAGTAGACCGTGCTTTCAGGCAGGCCTTCGAGCGTCGCGTACACCGGGACGGGGGTTTCGCCGGCGCCCGGAGAGTAGGAGCACTGTGCCGTGCTGGTCAGCGAGGTTTCGGAGGTGCCATATTCGAAGAAGCATTCGCTGACGGGCGAGCCGTTCGGGTTCACCGTCGCGTTCAAGACCATGCCGGTGCGTCCCACACCGGTCGGCTTTTCGGTTTCGACGGTCGGCGCGCCGCCGCCGGCGAGCGCACCTGCCGCGCCCACGCCGACGAACGCGAGCACCAGCGCCGCGAACAGCGGCCGCCGCAGCGCCGTCAGCCACGTGCGCGGCTTCCCCGCTCCGTCCCCCGGTCGATCCTGACCCCGATTGCGACGTGTCCCTCGCCTAAGCATCATGCCCCTCCAGATCTCGGTTGTCCCTCCCTCGCCGGCGCTCGCGAACACCCCAGTGCCTCATCTCCAAACCGCGAGCGCACAGCCTGTGACCAGCGTAATGCGCCCTGGACACAACTGTCAACCACTTCGTACAACTCGCCAACAACTCGCGCGCCGCATCGGCGGGCTACGCCGACGCCCCGCACCGTCTAGCCTGAGCAGACGATGACGGGGGTGTTCGTCACAGGAGGCTCGGGCTTCATCGGGGGGCGGCTGATCGAGCGGCTGTGCGCCGAAGGCCATCTCGTACGCGCCCTCGCCCGCTCCGATGCCGCCGCCGAGCGCGTTCGCGCGCGCGGCGCCGAGCCGGTGGCGGGAGACCTCGCGGACGTCGCCGCGATGCGCGCGGGCGCCGACGGCTGCCAGCTCGCGTTCCACGCAGCCGCCACGCTCGGGGACTGGGGCCGGCGTGAGGACTTCGAGCGCGGCAACGTACAGGGCACGCACAACGTCCTGCGCGCGTGCGAGGACGCCGGCGTGCGGCGGTTCGTGCACGTCGGCACCGAGGCGGCGCTGCTCGCGGGCAAGCCGCTGGTCGAAGTCGACGAGACGGCGCCGCTGCGACCGGACTCCCCCGCCCTGTACAGCGCGACGAAGGCCCTCGCCGAGCAGGCGGTGATCGCGGCCAACAGCGAGCGCCTGGAGACCGTCGTCGTGCGCCCGCGCTTCGTGTGGGGACGTGGCGACACGACGCTCCTGCCGGTGATCGCGCAGATGGTTCGCGCGGGGCGCTTCGCGTGGATCGGCGGTGGCCGCCACCGCACCTCCACGACCCACGTGGAGAACGTCGTCGAGGGCCTCGTGCTGGGCGCCGGCCATGGGCGTCCCGGCAACGCCTACTTCGTGACCGACGGCGAGCCGGTGGTGTTCCGCGAGTTCGTCGGCCGGCTGCTGGCCACCCAGGGGCTGGCCGCACCGATGCGCACGATCCCCACGCCGGTGGCCGCCGCGCTCGCCTCCGCCGGCGAGACGGCCTGGCGCCTGCTGCCGCTCCCGGGCCGCCCGCCGCTGACCCGCTTCGCCTACTGGGTCTCCGCTGAGGAGTGCACGATCCGCATCGACAAGGCACGGGCGCAGCTCGGCTACCAGCCTCCGAAGTCGATCGACGACGGCTTCGCGGAGCTGGAGGCGCAATGAGCACTGCGACGACGGGGCTCGTGCTGGCGAGCGGCGTCCAGGGCGGGCACGCCCACGCGGGCGCGTACGAAACGTTCGTGATCGCGCTGTTGATCACGCTGCTGGCGCTGGCGGTCGCGCAGATCGCGACCCACCTGCGCCGGCGCCAGCACCGCCCGCAGCCGGTGACCGACGAGTGGCAGGCGCTGGCGGTGATGGGCGAGCTGTGCCCCGACGGCTGGCAGGCGCAGATCACGCTGTACGGCTGGGGCGCACCCGTGCCCGACGACGCGCCGCCCTCGCGCGTGCCGCTGGTAGAGCTGGAGTGGAAGCAGTTCGAGCAGGAACCGGGCAGGGTCGCGGTCGAGCGCCGGGTGTGGGCGCCGACGATCGAGCGGGCGCTGCAGACGATGGTCGACGACCGCCGCACCGACGTCGCGCTTGAGCAGATCGAGCAGGCGGCCGCGGAGAACGGCGACGTATCGTGGAACGACTGACGCGCGCGGCGCGCGGAGTGCCGCGCCCGGCGAGCCGCCGACTCGCTCAGTTCGGGCCGACGCGCAGCACCAGCTTGCCGACGTTCTCGCCGGTGAACAGCTTCAGCAGCGTCTCGGGGAACGCGCTGACGCCGCCCTCGACGATGTGCTCGCGCGAGATCAGGCGGCCTTCGCGCATCCAGCCTGCGATCTCGGCGGCCGCCTCGCCGAACCGCGGCGCGTAGTCGAACACGACCATGCCGATCATCGACGCGCGCGCGACGAGCAGCGACAGGTAGTTGGATGGCCCGCGCACGCCGTCGGTGCTGTTGTACTGCGAGACCGCGCCGCAGATCACGATGCGCGCGCCGCGCGCCAGGCGGGTGAGCACCGCGTCGAGGATCTCGCCGCCGACGTTGTCGAAGTACACGTCCACCCCGTCCGGAGCGGCCTCGCGCAGCGCGCGGCGCACGTCCTGCGCCTTGTAGTCGATCGCGGCGTCGAAGCCGAGCTCCTCGACGAGCCAGCGGCACTTCTCCTCGCCGCCGGCGATGCCGATCACGCGCGCGGCGCCCTTGATCTTCGCCATCTGCCCGGCGGCGCTACCGACCGCGCCCGCCGCGCCGGAGACGACGACGGTCTCCCCCTCGCGCATCATGGCGACGTCGAACAACCCGAAGTAAGCGGTCATGCCGGTCATGCCCAGCGTGCCGAGATACGTCGGCAGCGGCGCGAGCTCGGGGTCGACCTTGAGCACGCCGCTGCCGTCCGATAGCGCGTACTCCTGCACGCCGAAGTCGCTGTAGACGTGCTCGCCAACCGCGAAGCCCGGGTGCTCGGAGGCGATCACGCGCCCGACCGCGCCTGCGCGCATGACGTCGCCGATCTCGACGGGATCTATGTAGGAGGCGCCCGCGTTCATCCAGCCGCGCATCGCCGGATCGAGCGATACGTGCGAGATCGCCACCGCGAGCTCGCCCGCGCCGGGGCTCGCCAGCGGCTCCTCGACCATGTCCCAATCTGAGGCCTGCGGTAGCCCGGAGGGACGGGCGGCCAGTCGTACCTGACGGTTGATCGTGCTCATTTGCGCATCTCCAAGCGTTGGGGTTGTGGGCTCATGCGGTGACGCCGCCGTCGATGACGAGCTCGGAGCCCGTCACGTACACGCTTTCGTCGCAGGCGAGATAGACGATCGCGGCGGCGACCTCCTCGGGTGCGCCGACGCGCCGCAGCGGGATCGCCCTGATCAGCCTGTCGATCAGCTCGGGGGTCTCCTCGCGCTGGCGCGCGTTCATGTCGGTGTCGATCTGGCCGGGGTGCAGCGAGTTCACGCGCACGCCGAACTGCGCGAGCTCCTTGGCGGCGACCTTGCTCATGCCCCGCACCGCCCACTTGCTTGCCGCGTATGCCGTCAGCATCGGCGGACCGATCACGCCGGCGACCGAGGAGACGTTGATCACCGAGCCCGCGTGCCGCTCGACCATCGACGGTGCGACGGTGCGCATGCCGAGGAACACGCCCACCACGTTGACGTCCATCACCCGCCGGAAATCCGCCAGCGAGGTCTCGGTCATCGGCGCCGCGAGAAACACGCCGGCGTTGTTGAGCAGCACGTCGATGCGCCCGTGGGCCGCGAGCGCGTGGTCGAGCACCGCCTGCCATTGCTCCTCGCTCGTGACGTCGTGCCCGAGCGCCTGCGCACCCCCGCCAAGCTCCTGCGCAAGCTCCCCCGCGCGCCGCTCGTCGGCGTCGCTCAGCAGCAGCCGCGCACCCTCCGCCGCCATGCGCCGAGCGGCCGCCGCGCCGATGCCGCCGGCCGAGCCGGTGATCAGCACGACCTTGCCCTCGAGTCTCCCCTCCACCATCGCGCGACTATAGCCCTGCCCGTCGCTTGGCTGTCAAGCCGCTCGCGGCCGCACGCAGGAGCACGGTCGCGCGGCGTCGCTGTTCAGGCCGCGTCGAGATCGTCGAGGCGAGCGCGCGAGAGCAGCACCCGCTCCCCGCGAAAGGGGACCGCCTCGGCTTCGAGCAGCTTGCGCTGGCGCGCACCCTTCGCGAGCGATCCGTCGGCGCGGACGACCCGGTGCCACGGCAGCTCGCGCGCGGAGGTGTGACCGAGCACGTAACCGGCGAGCCGCGGAGCGCCCGGCGAGACATCGCCGTAGGTCCGCACGTAGCCAGGCGGGATCGCGCGCACCCGCCGCAGGATCGCAGCCTGAGTATCGGCGCTCGCCTGTCCTCTCACGAGCCCGATGGTGCCACAGCGCGCGCGATGCCGACGCGCATCCTCGCGCCTGGGCCACAAGAGACGGCTCAGCGCAACTGCGCCACGATCCGTGCGAGAGCAGCTACTGTGAGAGTGCGATGAGAGTTAGCGGGTTGCATCTGCTTTCTCAAGCCGGATCGAGCGGGTTTCCAGGCATGCCATGAGCCTCGCCGCAGTCGCTCTGGTGATCGCGAGCTATCGGGGCGGAAGCACGTACGCGCCCCTGTATGAAACGTTCGTGATCGTGCCGCTGATCGCGGTGATGACCGGGGCGTGTGTGCTGATCGGCCTGTACCTGCGCCGGCGCCATCGGCGGCCGAAGCCCGTGGCCGATCAGTGGCAGGCGCTTGCGGTGATGGGCGAGCTGTGCCCGCACGGCTGGCAGGCGCAGATCACGCTGTATGGCTGGGGCGCGCCCGTTCCCGAGGACGCGCCGCCGTCGCGCGTGCCGCTGGTCGAGCTCGAATGGAAGCAGTTCGACGAGGAGCCGGGACGGGTCGCCGTCGCACGGCGCGTGTGGGCGCCGACGATCGGCGAGGCGCTGCAGAGCATGGTCGAGGATCGCCGCACCGATATCGCGCTCGAGGAGATCGAGCGCGCGGCGGACGGCGACGGAGACGCGTGGTGGAACGACTGACGCACCACTAGGACGCACGCCCGCGCGATCGCAGGCGCGCGCCGCACTCGCAACGCCCCGAATACACCCCGTTCGCAACGCGTTCGTGCAGCCCTCAAGTCGGCGCTGCGCGCCTCCGATGCTGGCCCATGGCCGCACCGCGCAGCCTCGCGAGGCTCAGCTTCAACGAGCCGCACTCGGACGCGAGAGAAGTGCTGTCGCGGGCGGTGATTCCCACACCAGTTCCCTCGAAACCGGAGCACGACCATGGATATAGGCACGAAGCAGGCAGTGAGGCCATCGGCAGCCGAGGTGCTGTCCGCGTGGCAGGAGTATCGACGGACCGCTGATCTCCAGCTGCGCGACCGGCTGATCTTCATGTTCATGCCGATGGTGCGCCACATCGTCTACCGCAAGGTCCGCGAGGTCCCTGCGCACTGCGATGTGGAGGACTTCCTGTCGTGCGGCCTGGAGGCGCTGATCCACTCGATCGAGCGCTATGACCCGTCCAGGGGCGCGTCGCTGGAGCAGTACGCGTGGACGCGCATCCACGGCGCGGTGCTCGACGAGCTGCGCCGCCAGGACTGGGCGCCGCGCTCGCTGCGCCGCGACGAGCGCGCGATCAACGGTGCGCGCGAGCGCTTCGCCTCGCTGCACGAACGCCAGCCGAGCCGCGATGAGCTGGCGGCGGCGGCGGGGATGACCCGGCGCGAGCTGAGCGACCGCCTCGACCAGGTGGCGCTCGCGGAGGTCGGCTCGCTGAACCGGCCGGTGCGCTCGGAGGAGAGCGCCGCGATCGAGCAGATCGACACGCTCGAGAGCGCCGACATGGACTGCGACCCGATCGCGCAGGCAGAGCGCCAGGAAGCCAAGGCGCGCTTTCGCAAGGCGTTCGCGCGGCTGAGCAAGCAGGAGCGCGAAGTGGCGGTGATGCTGTACGTCGAGGAGCGCACGCTGCGCGAGATCGGCGAGCGCCTGGGGGTCACCGAGAGCCGCATCTCCCAGATCCACACGCAGCTTCGCCGCCACCTCTACGAGCAGCTCTCGGGCGAGCTCGCGCTGTTCGCCGAGTTCAGCTGACGACAACCACGTCCTCGGCGCGCGCGGTTGCGCGTGCGCCGGTGCGATCGCGCAGGATCACGCTCGCCTGACCGGCGGGGCTGAGGGTGATGCTGCGCCTGCGCGTGCGCTCGGGCGCGGGATCGGCGGGCGCGATCTCGCACGCCCTGAGCACGGCGCTCAGCACCACCTTCATCTCCAGCAGCGCGAAGCTCGCGCCGAGGCAGCGGGTGCGCCCGCCGCCGAACGGGATCCAGGTGTACTGACTGGACGTCCGCCCACTGCTCCCCTGCTCGTCGGACTCCAGGAATCGCTCGGGTCGGAAGACGTCGGGCTGCGGGTAGATGTCGGGGTCGCGGTGCACCAGGTACGCGCTCGCCACGAGCGCCACTCCCGGCGGGTACTCGATGCCGCCGATCTCGATCGGACGCTTGACCACGCGCGGCTCGGCTTCGGCGAGCACGGGCTTGAGTCTGAGGATCTCCTTGATGCTGGCCGTTAGGTACTCGTCGCCGGCGCCCTCGTCGAGCTCCTCGGTCAAGCGACGCCTGGCCGCGGGCTCGCGCGCGAGCCGCTCGAACGCCCAGGCAAGCTGCGAGGCGGTGGTCTCGTGCCCGGCGACGAGCGCGGTCATCAGCTCGTCGCGCAGCTCCTGCGCGCTCATCGGCGAGCCGTCCTCGTGACGCGCGCTGAGCAGCATCCCGAGTACATCCGCGCCACCATCTCCCCCGTCTTCGCCGAGCTCACCGCGACGCTGCTCGATCAGCGCGAACAGCTGTCGATCGACCAAGTCGTGCAGCACCGGGAAGCGCGCCCAGCGCCCGTGCCCGTTGAACACCCGCTGCGCAAACGGCAATAGCGAAAGCGGGCTCTCGGCGAACCCGAGCAGCTCGGTGAGCGTCTCGCGCAGCTCCTCCAGCTGCGCGCCCTGCTCCAGGCCGAACACAACGCGCAGGATGATCTCGAGCGTCAGGCGCTGCAGCCGCGGGTGTAGCGCGATCGCCTCCTCGCGCGGCCAGCGCGCGAGCTCGCGCTCGGCCAGCTCCGCCATCACGCCCGCGGTGCGCTGCATGCGCTCGCCGTGGAACGCCGGCAGCATCAGCTTGCGCTGCTCCAGGTGCGCGTCCTCGTCGAGCAGGATCACCGAGTTGCGCCCGACGATCGATTCCAGAATGCGCGCGCCCTCGCCGGGATGCAGCACGTCGGGCGCGGCCATGAACACCTGCTTGATCTCCTCGGGGTCCGACAGCACGACGAACGGCGGCTGGCCGAGCACGCGCAGCGTGAAGCGCCGCCCGTAGCGCGCGCGGCAGCGCTCGAGCAGGGCGGTGGGATGCCTCCAGGCTAGGATCGTCTGCCAGGCCGCCGGTAGGCGTGGTCCGGGCGGCAGCTGCGCGGTGTGCCTGCTCATGAGAGCTCCTTTTGGTTATCCCACTACAATATACGTATGAGTATATCTACTGATCAGTATCTGTCAAGCTGATGCCGCGCGGGCAGTTCGACCGCAGCGAGCGCAAGGCGGCCACCCGTGCGCGCCTGCTGGGGGCCGCCGCGCGTGTGTACGCGCGCAACGGCTTTGCGGGCGCGACGCTCGACGAGGTCGCCGCGGACGCGGGCTTCACCAAGGGCGCCGTGTACGCGCACTTCGGCAGCAAGGAGAACCTCCTGCTGGCGCTGCTGCAGGAGTATCTGGCGGGCCAGATCGCCGAGCAGCTGGCGCTGTTCGATCGCGCGCGCCTGGATCGCGATCGCCCCACGTGGGAGCGCCCGCTCGCGGGCAGCGACAGCTGGATGCGACGCCTGGGTGAGGACCCCGACCCGTTCCGCCTGTTCGTCGAGCTGTGGAGCTATGCCCAGCGCGAGGAGAAGCTGCGCACGCGCCTTGCCGGCGGCTTGGACGCGCTGCGCGCGACGTTCGTCAGATTTGGCGTCGACAGCGCCGCCGACGCCGGCGTCGAGACGCCAGCCTCGGCACACGAGCAGTTCGCGAACACGCTGCTCGGCCTCAGCCTCGGTCTCGGAATGCTCAAGCTGGCCGACCCCGACGGCGTTCCCGAGCAGTTGCTGGGCGTCGTCGCATCGATCCTGATCCGCGCGCTCGAAGCGAGCCCTGAGGCGCGCGAGCAGCTCGCTGAGCTGCCGGCCGCGGCGCCCGCGTAACCGCATCGGCGAGCTGCTCGACGACCTCGCGGCAGGCGTGGCCGAGCCCGCGCCGCAGGAAGTCGGGTGTGCGCTGCGCAATCATCTGCGGGTGGCCCTGCTAGCCGTCAAGCTGCTGCTCGCCCCCACGCTTCGTCGTCGGCGCCTCGCTCGTCGCGCGGCGCTACGGGCCGCGGGTGGGCGGCCTGATCGCGCGGGCTGCCGGTCGTCGCGGGACCGATCCTGCTCGTGTACGCGCTCGCGCACGGGCGCGCGTTCGCGGCGAGCGCGGCCGCTGGCACGCTGCTGGGGCTGGTCTCGCTGATCGCGTTCGTGGTCGTGTACGCGCGCTTGGCGCCGCGGCTGTTCTGGGGCGCGAGCATGCTGATCGGCTGGCTCGCGTTCGCCGCTGGCGACGGCCATCTTCAGCGCGCTGTCGCTGCCGGTGGGCGTCGCGCTGGGCCTGGCGGCGGTGGCGCTCGCGCTGGGGCTTGCGTGGCTCCCGCGCGCCGGGCGCGGGGCGTCCTGAGCACGCGACGCCGCCGGCGTGGGATCTGCCGGTGCGGGCGGCGTGCGCGTGCGCGCTCGTGCTCAGCCTGACCGCGGTCGCAGGCTGGCTCGGGCCGCAGCTCAGCGGGCTGCTGGCACCGTTTCCGATCATCGCGACGGTGCTGGCGACGTTCACGCACGCCCAGCGCGGCACCGACGAGCTGCTGCGGCTGCTGCGCGGGCTGGTGAGCGGCTTCGGCGCGTTCGCGCTGTTCTGCTTCACGCTGGCGGTGTCGCTGCGCACGCTCGACACGGCGGCGGCGTTCGCGCTGGCGACGCGCGGTGGCGCTGCTGACGCAGGCGCTGGTGCTCGTGCTGGCGCGCGGAGAGCCCGCCTCGAGCCCCCTGCCCGCGCCGAGCCCCGCGCCCGCGCGAAGCCCCCTGCCCGCGCCAACCCCGCCGCCCGCGTCAACCCCGCTGCAGGAGTACTACGTGGGCACGCCGCCGCCGACCGCCTGATGGCGCACGCGCTCGCGCACGTCGGCGTAGCGCAGCACCTCGTAGGCGATCAGCGCGACGAGCACGGCTGCGAGGGTGCCGAGCGTCGCGAGCGCGGGTAGCGCCGCGCCGGCGGGCACGAGCGCGAGCAGCACGATCGCGACACACCAGGCGCCGCGTGCTGAGCGAGTGCATGTTGCGCAGCCTGAAGGCGACGTGGGCGAGCAGGTAGACGGCGGCGCCGCCGAGCAGCGCGACGGCGGGGACGAGCTTCAGCGGATCGTCGACGGCGAGCAGCGTGCGCTTGAGGCCGACGGCGATCAGCGCGATGCCGGCGATCATCGGCAGGTGCAGGTAGGAGTAGGAGTCGCGCGCGATCTCGGTTGCGCTCGCGCCCCGCGTGCGCTCGCGCGAGGCGCCTGCCGGCGACGATCGCGGCGACGTCGAAGTACGCCCACCAGAGCGCGGCGGCGACGACCATGCCGAGCACGGCGGCGATGACGACGCCGGCGCCGATCGTCGCTCGCGCGCCGATGCCGATCGCGACGATCGACTCGCCGAGGGCGATGATCACGATTCGCGCCGTGGCGCTCGGCGAAGTGCCCGGGCACGAGCTTCCAGCCCTCGATGCCGAACAGGCAACGGCCCGCCGAGGTCGAGCACGAGCGCGAGGCCCCACAGCGCGAGCTGCAGGGCGCCGCGGTTGAACGCGGCGGCGAGCAGCAGGCCGACGCCGACGGCGGTGCTGACGGCAAGCCCGATGACCGAGCGGCGCAGCCCGGGGTCATCGCGGCTGGCGATCATGAACAGCGCGATGTGCGCGGCGCGCACGACCGCGTACGCGCACGCGAACAGCAGCGCCTCGGAGCCGAAGGCGCCGGGCACGCACAGCGCGGCGACGAGGAACGCGGCCATCGCGGCGAACATCGCCAGGCGCACGGACCCCTCCTCTGGGTCGACGACGCTCGTCAGCCAGGCGTAGCCGGTCCACGACCACCACAGCACGCCGAGCACGAGCAGGCCCTTGAGCGTGCCCTCCCAGGTGGGCGTGCGCGCGATCAGCGTCGTGCACTGCGTGAGCGCGAAGCACGAACACGAGATCGAAGAACAGCTCGAGCGGCGTGACCCGCTCGCCCTCTCGCATCACCGCGCTGACGCGCGGCACACGGGGCGGGTGCGATGAGCTCACCGGCCCATCTTCGCACCCGCCCCTGCCGCCTACGCGGCTAGTGCAGCGACATGTTCGGCTCGCCGGCCGAGTTGAGTCCTGTCCCGGAGGTGGTGCAGGTGCCGCCCTTGGGCGTGCCCGCGTTGTATGCCTGGGTCAGGCAGTTGCGCAGCCCCAGCTGCGCCCAGTAGTTGGGGTGGATGTCTTCCTGGAGTTCGTAGGGCCCGGTGAGCGTTTCGATCGTGCGGATCTGGTTGAACCACTCGCTCTTGTTGACCGCTTCGGTCGCTTTCCAGTTGGACAGGCCCTCTTCCTCGAGCAGCCCGACGCCTTTGTCGCACAGGCGGTGGCTGTTGAACGCGGAGGACAGTTCCATCGTCTTCACGTTCGACAGGCCAACGGCCGACGCGGCGCCGAGAACGGTGTTGTCGATCGTCGGCAGCATCGTCGCGTTGGCGTAGTTGGCGTCCTTGTTCCAGAAGCCGCAGCCGCCCGTGAACTGCCTGCTGTAGCCGCTCTGCGTGTAGCGGAATTCCGACCCGTTGGGGATCGGCGAGGGGTAGTCCTGGACGAGGATCGTGTACTGCGAGCTCGAGTAGCCGGCGTTTGTCATGGCCGTGGCCACGTTTTTGATCGCGGTCTCGATTTCGCCCTTGATCTTGTTGACGTTGCTGGAGGTGAAGTTGTTCGTGACCGAGCTTTCTTCGCTGCAGTAGAAGTCGCCAGAAGATCGTCGACTCGAGGAAGTCCTCGACGCACGTCGTGCACGATGCCGGCGAAGTTGAAGTTGTTGCCGCCGATCGACAGCGCGACGAGCTTGACGTTGTGGGTGGCCGCGAAGTGCTGGAGCATCAGCGCCTGGCCTTCGTTGCCACCGGAGTTGTAGAAGTCGATGCCGGGCTTGAACAGGCCTTCGGTGGTGAAGCTCGTGGTCTTGGCGCCGGAGCAGGCGAGGTTCTCGCCGTTGACGCCGCCGCCGATGTAGACCTCGGCCGACTTCGAGCGGTGGCAGCCCTTGATCAGTTCGGCGGTGTCGGTGGAGTTGTCGTAGTAGGCGGTCGACCCGAGCGCGTCGGTCTTGGATGAGCTTTCGTCGGTGTTGCCGGCCCAGCGTCCGGCCTCCCCGGAGATGAACGAGTCGCCGAGGCTGACGACCGTCGGCGTGCCCGACCCGGGGCCTTCGGCGCGCGCCGGTGGCGACGAGCGCGGTGAGGCAGTAGGCGAGCGCTGCTGCGATCAGAGCAGCGCGACGACGAGCACGAGTGCGATGCCTCCCGCGATCTGCGATCGAGTAGTGCATGATGTTCCCCTCTGTCTCCGCGCGCCGCTCCCTCGGCGGCGCTATCGCAGCGACCCTAACGCCTGGCCTGCGAGCTAGTCAACCGATTTCGGAGAGTTCCGAGACGGCCGGATCGCGACTGCATGGGCCGCACGCACCGGCTGTCCCGTGCGCCCCGCGCCGACGTCTCCGACTACGACTAGCGCTCGCCGGCGCTGCGCGCAGCCTCGGGGCGCGCGGGCGCCTCGCCCCACAGCTGCTCGAGGCGATAGAACTCGCGCGTCTCGGGCGTGAAGATGTGGACGACCACGTCGAGGTAGTCCATCAGGATCCAGCCGGCCTGTGCGGAGCCCTCGACCCTGCGCGGCAGCGTGTCGTGCTCGTGCTTGAGCCCCTCGAGGATGCCGTCGTGGATCGCCTTGGCCTGGCGGCCGGTGTTGCCGGAGCAGACGAGGAAGTAGTCGGTGTAGCCGAGCACGCCGCGCAGGTCGAGCTCGACGACGTCGATCGCCTTCTTGTCGGCGGCGTAGCCGGCGATCGCGCCGAGCAGCGCCTCGCCCAGCAGTGGGCTCGCTCGGCGCGCTCATCGGCTGCCTCGGCGCGCGCGCGATACAGGCCGTGCTCGGCGATGTAGCCGGCGACGGCCGGCCCGACGAGGCCGCTCGATCGGCTTCGCCGCGCGGCGACACGCTCGCGCACCATCGAGGAGGAGACGTCGATCGCGGGCATCTCCAGGAAGCGCACGCCGTCGGCCGCGCTGCGCGCGCTCGCCGCGAGCGCCGGCGGCCGAGCTGGATGCGCAGCCGAGCGCGTCGAGCACGCGCTGGCGCGCGGCGCCCGCGCGCGCGGCGACGGCCAGCTGCGCCAGCTCGAGCAGCTGCGCGGGCTCGCGCCAGGAGCCGAGCGTGCTGGCGGTGTCGGCGCCGACGATGAACGTCAGCTGCGCGTCGGGATGGCTGGCGTGCATGGATCTCAAGGTATCCACGGTATAGGACAGCCCGCCGCGCTCGATCTCGACGGCGCACACCGACAGCCCAGGCTCGTCGCGCGACGGCCAGCTCGCACATGCGCAGGCGGTGCTCGGGACCCGGATCGCGCCCGCCCTGCGCGCCCGCACCGCCGCGACCGCCGGCCTTGTGCGGCGCGGTGTGGGCGGGCACGAGCAGCACCCGCTCGAGCGCCGAGCTCCTCGCGCGCGTGGCGCGCGACCGCGAGATGCCCGAGGTGCGGCGGGTTGAAGGTCCCGCCGAGGATGCCGAGCGATGCTCGCGATCGGACCGGTCGGCCACGCCGCGGCGCTCAAGCGCGGACGTGCCCGTCGCCTTCGACGAGGTACTTGAACGTGCACAGCTCGCGCAGGCCGATCGGCCCGCGCGCGTGCAGCTTCTGGGTGGAGTTGCCGATCTCGGCGCCCATCCCGAACTCGCCGCCGTCGGTGAAGCGGGTGGAGGCGTTGACGTACACGCAGGCGGCGTCGACGCCGAGCTGGAAGGCGCGCGCGGCGGCGGTGTCGCGCGTGACGATCGCCTCGGAGTGCCCGCTGCCGTAGCGGGCGATGTGCTCGATCGCCTGCTCGAGCGGAGTCGACGACGCCGACGGCGATGATCGGCGCGAGGTACTCGGTCGCCCAGTCCTCCTCGGTGGCGTCCTCGATGATCAGATCGGGGATGGCGCTGCTGCGAGCCGATCGCGTCGTGGGTGCGTGCGTCGGCGCGGACGCTGGACGCCGGCGGCGGCGAGCGCGCGCGAGCACGCGCGGCAGGAACTCGGCGGCGACGCGCTCGTGCACGAGCAGCGTCTCGGCGGCGTTGCACACGCCGGGGCGCTGGGTCTTGGCGTTGAGGACGATCGCCAGCGCCTGCTCGAGGTCGGCGGCGGCGTCGACGTAGACGTGGCAGTTGCCGGAGGCGGCGTAGATGACGGGCACGGTGGCGACTGCCTGCAGCGCGTCCTTGAGGCCCTCGCCGCCGCGCGGGATGATCAGGTCGACGCTGTCCTTCTGGGTGGCGAGCTCGGCGAGCTCCTCGCGCCCGCCGCCGGCGACGAGGCTGACGCAGCCGTCGGGCAGCCCGGCGGCGACGGCCGCCTCGGCGGCGATCTGCGCGAGCGCGGCGTTGGAGTGGGTCGCCGAGGAGGAGCCGCGCAGGACGATCGCGTTGCCCGACTTCAGGCACAGCGCGGCGGCGTCGATGGTGACGTTGGGGCGCGCCTCGTAGACGACGGCGACGACGCCGAGCGGCACGCGCACCTTGCGCACGTCGAGGCCGTTGGGCAGGCGGTGGCCGTCGATCACCTCGCCGACGGGGTCGGCGAGCGCGGCGATCTGGCGCACCGCGCGCGCGATCGCGCCGACGCGCGCCTCGTCCAGGCGCAGGCGGTCGAGCAGCGCGTCGCCGATGTCGGCTTCGCGCGCGAGCTGCATGTCGCGCTCGTTGGCCGCGAGGATCTCCTGCAGGCGGCTCTCGAGCGCGGCGGCGATCGCCTCGAGCGCGGCGTCCTTGACGGCGGTGTCGGTCCGCGCGAGCACGCGCGCGGCGCGCTTGGCCGCGGCGCAGGTGTCGGCGACGGATGAGACGGCGATTGCCATGCCCACAGGGTACGACAGGGCTGTATCCGCGGGCTCGTTCAGCGGCATTGCGACCGGCCACCATGGCCGGCGCGCGGGCGAGGAGCGAAATTGTCTCCCCGAAAGTCGCTGCTGGTCTCAGTCGAGCACGAGGTAGTCGCGGTGCACGGCCTCGTCGCTCGCGCGCGGGAGGATCTCGCGCACGGCGTCGGACTTCAGCCCGAGCACGCTGCCGCAGCTCGGCGGCGGAGTAGCTGCAGATGCCCTTCGCGAGCGTGCGTCCGCGGGCGCTGGTCGTCGTCGGGCAGCTCGGCGATCTCGACGGCGTCGCCCGCGTCGAACTCGCCGATCGACCTCGACGACGCCGACGGGCAGCAGGCTGGCGCTGCCCTCGCGCACGGCGCGCACGGCGCCGGCGTCGATCACGAGCGTGCCGCGCGAGGGCTTGGCGTACTTCAGCCACAGCTTGAAGCTCGAGTAGCGCGCCTCGCGGGCGGCGAAGCGCGTGCCCTCGCGCTCGCCGGCGAGCACCGCGGCGAGCGCCTGGCGCGCGCACGCCGTTGCAGATCACGGTGGGGATGCCGGCGGCGGTGGCCATCTCGGCGGCGACGACCTTCGAGCGCATCCCGCCGGAGCCGAGCGGCGAGGTCGTGTGGCCGATCTCGAGCTCGTCGAGCGCGGCGAAGTCGCTGACCTCGGCGACGATGTGGGCGTCCGGGTGCAGCCGCGGGTCGGCGGTGTAGAGCCCGTCGATGTCGGTCATCAGGATCAGCTCGTCGGCGGCGACGAGCACCGCGACCTGGGCGGCGAGGAAGTCGTTGTCGCCGAAGGAGATCTCGTCGGTGGCGGTGGTGTCGTTCTCGTTGATCACCGGCAGCACGCGCCACTCGAGCAGCGTGCTGAGCGTCTGGCGGGCGTTGAGGTAGTGCGTGCGCGCGCTCATGTCGAAGAACGTCAGCAGCACCTGCGCGCTGGTGACGCCGCGCTCGCGCAGCAGCTCGTCGTAGATCCGGTACAGCTTGCCCTGGCCGACGGCGCTGGCCGCCTGCAGCGCGCCGATCGTGGTCGGGCGCTGGGGCAGGTCCATCACAGCGCATCCCGCGCGCGATCGCGCCGCTGGTGACGACGATCACCTCCGCACCCTCGCGATGCAGGCGGGCGAGCTGGTCGCACACGGCGGCGAGCACGTCCATGCCGCGGCGTGCCCTCGCTGTCGGCGACCACGCTCGATCCGAGCTTGATGACCACGCGTCTCATGCCCTGAGCTTATTTGCACGGGGCTTTCGCGCCACCGTGGCGACGGGCCGGCGGGCGATGTTGCAGCTCGGCTTCAGCCGTCAACCCCGCCGGGCGGCTTCCAGCGAATACCAGCTTTGCGTGCCGCGGCATACGTGGCTTCTATGCCACGAATGCGGTCAGCGGGCGATAGCTCCAGATGCTGGCGGATCAGATTCACGTCCACGCCTGGGCGTGAAGGTGCACTCAACACAAGGCAGTGGCCGGTCGCCGCCAGCGCCTTCTCGAGCGTCGCCACCGTGGGATTCGCGCCGGGACGCTCGAGCCTGGCAATCGCAGCTTGGCTGATCCCGAGCCGACTTCCCAGCTCAGCTTGTGTCAGCCCGGCTCGACCCCGTGCGTCCTTGAGAATCGATGCTGCGGCCGACATAAAGCAATCAAAACATATAAGTTATTATTCTTCCTCCCTACTCGTGCGGGTCCAGCTCGAACGTGACGCCGGCGATCTCGATCTCATCGCCCGGCTGGAAGCCCTCGGCCTCGAGCGCGCCGAGCACGCCGATCCGCCGCAGCCTGCCCTCCAGGTAGGCCATCGCGTCCTCGTTGTCGACGTCGAAGCGCTCGAGCAGCCGCTCGATGCCGCGGCCGCTGACGGCGAACGTCCCCTCCCGAGCTGCCTCGACGTGAAAGCCGGCGCCGGCGGTGGGACGGAAGACCATGTGCTCGGCGAGCTCCTGCTCGCCTGCGCGACGCCGCCCTCCCCCAGGCCATCCGGTCGCGAGGGCGAGCGTCGGGGACGAGCCGCAGCAGCAGCTCCGCGAGCTCGCGCACGCCGGCACCGGTGGCGCTGGAGGTGGCGATCACGGGCACCTCGGCGCCGAGCCGCGCGCCGCCATTCGGCGACGGCCTCGCGCGCACGCGCTCCGCGGGCACGAGGTCGGCCTTCGAGAGCGCCAGCACGCGCGGCAGCCGCGCCAGGCGCTCGTCGTGCGCGGCCAGCTCGTGCTCGATCGTGGCGTGGTTGGCGACGGCGTCCGCCTGCTCGCCCATCGAGATCTCGGGGGCGATGTCGAGCACGTGCACGAGCAGGCGCGTGCGCTCGACGTGGGCGAGGAAGTCGTGGCCGAGCCCGGCGCCCTCGCTTGCGCCCTCGATCAGGCCGGGGATGTCGGCGACGACAGCTGGCGCTCATCGCCTTCGAGCACGCCGAGCACCGGCGAGAGCGTCGTGAACGGATAGTCGGCGACCTTCGGCGCGGCGCGCGTGAGACGCGCCAGCAGCGAGGACTTGCCGGCGTTGGGCAGCCCCACGAGCCCGACGTCGGCGAGCAGCCTCAGCCGCAGCTCGAGCCAGCCCTCCTCGCCGACGAGCCCGCGCTCGGCGAAGCGCGGCGCCTGGCGCGTGGGCGTCGCGAAGCGCTTGTTGCCCTTGCCGCCGCTGCCGCCGCGCGCGACCGTGGCGCGCTGCCCATCCGCGAGCAGCTCCCAGCGGCGCCCGAGCAGGTCGCCCTCGTCGCCCTGCGCCGCGATCGCCGCGTCCTGCTCGGCGCCGTCGTCTGGCGCGCCCCGCTGCACCCCGACGATCTGCGTGCCCGGTGGCACCCGGAGCGTGAGCGTCTGCCCCGTCGGCGCCGTGGCGCAGCGAGCCCGCGCCGTGCCCGCCGCGCCCGCGCGGTAGTGGCTGCGGCGCTTGAAGCTCTGCAGGTCGCGCAGCGAGTCGTCGCACACGACCACCACGTCGCCGCCGCGCCCGCCGTCGCCGCCGTCGGGTCCGCCGCGCGGCACGTGCGCTTCGCGGCGGAAGCTCGCGCGAGCCGTCGCCGCCGGCGCCGGCCTGGACATGGATCCTCGCGCGATCGTGAAGCATGCCGACCCATCGTGACAGCAGCGGCCGCTCCCAGCCGAGCGCGGATCGGCTATGGGTAGAGGCTCGGAAGACCGTCCACGCCGAGCACAAAGGAGCGACAGCGCCCATGAGCGACCAGAACCCCGCCGCCGCAGACCGTGTCTTGCTGATCACGGGCGCCTCCTCGGGGATCGGCGCCGCGACCGCCCGCCGCGCGCACGCGGAGGGCTGGCGCGTGGTGCTCGCCGCCCGCTCGCTCGAGCGCCTGCAGGAGCTCGCCGAGGAGCTCGGCGGCGCCGAGCACGCGCTGGCGGTGCGCTGCGACGTGACCGAGTGGGAGCAGCAGCAGCAGATGGTGGACGCGGCGCTCGAGGCGTTCGGGCGGATCGACGTGGCGTTCGCCAACGCCGGCTTCGGCGGCCCGCGCGGCTTTCTCGAACGACACCCCCGAGCACTGGCGCGAGATGGTGCTCACGAACGTCTACGGCGCCGCGCTGACGCTGCGCGCGACGATCCCCGCGCTGACGGAGTCGCGCGGCCACCTGCTGCTGACCTCGAGCGTCGCCGGCCGGCGCGTGCTGCCGGGCTCGCTGTACTCGTGCACCAAGCACGCCGTCACCGCGATGGGCGAGGCCGCGCGCCAGGATCTGCATGGCACGGGCATCCGCGTCACGCTGATCGAGCCGGGCATGACCGACACGCCCGTTCTTCGACAACCGCCCGAGCGGACGCGCTGCAGGACGACGACATCGCCCGCGCGCGTGATCTACGCGATCTCCCAGCCGCCGCACGTGGACGTCAACGAGATCCTGATCCGCCCGACGGCGCAGGCGGGGTGACCATGCGCACATCGGACCGCGTTCTCACCTGCCGTTGCCACATCGGGCCCGTCTCACCTGCCGTTTCCGCTTGCGGCGGGAGCCACGGCTCAGGTATGCGCGAGCGTATGCGAGAAGTAGAAGCCGGCGCCGGCTGCCGCGCCGGCGACGGCCACCGTCCCGTAGCAGCCCTTTGCGCGGGCAGGCTCGCGCGTGCGATGACGGTCGCGAGCACGTCAACCGAGTCGACGAGCGCGCACGCCACCTGCACTCGCGGCCCGATCACCGGATCCTCGAGCGTCTGTAGCGCGGCGATGCCGAGCGCCAGGTCGCGCGCTCCGAGCGAGCGCGCGAGATCGCCCACGATCGCGCAGCTTCGAGCGTCGTCCTTCCCCAGCCATCCGCGAGGTCACCTGCTCAGGCGCGGCGAGCACGGCCACGCCCAGCGCGGCGCGTCCCGCGGCCAGTCAGCCACGCGCCTCGCCGCGGGCGCGATGCGCGCGCACCGTCAGGCCCTGGTCGGCGGCCGGCAGCACGCTGACGACGCGCCCGCGCCAGCCGTTGCTGAACTGCACGGTCCCGGCGGCGCGCGCGTACAGCGTGTCGTCCTTGCCGATGCCGACGCCGGCGCCGGGCTTGAAGCGGGTGCCGCGCTGGCGCACGATGATCTCGCCGCCGGTGACGGTCTCGCCCGGCGAACGTCTTGACGCCGAGGCGCTGGGCGTTTGAGTCGCGGCCGTTGCGGCTCGAGCCGAGCCCCTTCTTATGAGCCATCTGCAGCCTTCTCCTTGCTCGCCGTGGGCGTCTCGGTAGGAGCGTCGGCCTGTTTGGCTTTGCTCGCTTTGCCGCCGCTTTCGCGCCGCCGGCGCTGATCTCGGTGACCTCGATCTGGGTCAGCTCCTGGCGGTGGCCGGTGCGGCGTTTGTAGCCGCGCTTGGGCTTGAACTTGAACACGCGCAGCTTCTCGCCGCGCACGTGCGCGAGCACCTTCGCGGTGACCTTGACGTTGGCCAGACCCGCCGCGTCGAACACCGCCTCATCGGAGCGGTACAGCATCGGCTCGAGCGCCACGTCGGCGCCCTCGGCGGCGGGCAGGCGCTCGACGAGCAGCGTCTGGCCCCGCTCGACGCGGTACTGCTTGCCGCCGGTCTTCACGATCGCGTACATGTCTGTGTGGGTCTCGATTTCTGTGGCTTGGGAGGGCGCGCTCGGCGCGGCCTGCGCCAGCTGAGCTCTCGCCTACTCGGGGGTGGCCTTGGCCTTGGCAGCCGAACGGCGCCGTCCGCCCCTGCGGCCACGACGCCGAGGTTTGGATTGTAGGCCATCCTCGCCGCCATCGCCCTCGAGCGCGTCGGCGCCGTTCTGCGCGGTGTCCGCGCCGGCGAGCAGCTCGGGCGCGAGCTCGCTCCTCGGGCTCGGTGTCGATCGCCGTCGGCGACTCGCTCAGCCCGGCTTCGCGGCGCGCCTCGGCGTCCTCGCTTTCGACGGGTGCGCGGCGACTGCGCGCCGCGCGGCTCGGGCCTGCTCGGACCGGCGCGTGCGCCGCCCGGCGGCGGCCGGGGAGCGGCGCCGGCCGCGTCCGTTGGAGCGCGTGTCGACCGCGCGCACGGGCGCCGCGACGACCTCGCCGGACTCGTCCAGCAGCAGCGCGCTCGCGGCGGTGCGCCCGACCTGGTCGATGCGCACCATGCGCTTCTCGCCGACGTACGGCGAGGCGCCGGCGATCGAGATGATGTAGCCGTCGATTTTGGCGACGGCGTCGTCGACGTCGTACATGTGCGGCTCGACGATCTCGACGAGCACCTCATCGCCCTGGCGGAACGGCAGCGCGCGCTCCTCGACCTCCGCGCGGGTGCCCATGAAGGTGATCGCGAAGTGATCCAGCGTGAGCCCTTCGGAGCCCTCGAACAGGAACGACTTGCCGGTCTCCGCCTCGAGCGCGTGCAGCACGCGCGAGCCGTGGCCGGTGAACTGGGTGCTCACCCGCGGGTTGATCTGCACCAGGAACGCCTCCGCGTCGGGGTGCTCGACGGCGACGTCGCGCAGCCTGCGCTCGAACTCGATCGCGATCGTCTCCTCCGAGCGGATCACGCCCTCGCCCTCGCACGTCGGGACACGGGCGGCTCATGATCTCGCGCACGCCCTCGGTGACGTTCTGGCGGGTCATCTCGACCAGGCCGAGCTTTGAGATCTCGGCGGTGAACGTCTTCGTGCGGTCCTCGTCGAGCGTCTTGCGCAGCGTCTTCATGACCGCGTCGCGGTTGCGCGCGCGGGCCATGTCGATGAAGTCGATCACGATGATGCCGCCGATGTCGCGCAGGCGCAGCTGGTTGACGACCTCCTCGGCGGCCTCGAGGTTGGTCTTGGTGATCGTGTCCTCGAGGCCGGCGCCCTTGCCGCGGCCGATGAAGCTGCCGGAGTTGACGTCGATCACGGTCAGCGCCTCGGCGTAGTCGATGATCAGATAGCCGCCGCTGGGCAGATCGACGCGCCGCGAGAGCACGCCCTCGATCGCCTTGTCGACGCCGTATGCCTCGAACAGCGGCTCCTCGCTCCTGCCACAGCTCGACGCGCTCGACCAGCTCGGGGGCGGTGCGCGTGAAGAACGACACGAGTCGGTGGTACTGCTGCTCGTCGTCGACGATCGCGCGCTCGAAGTGCGCGGAGAAGATGTCGCGCACGACGCGCACCGACAGGTCGGCCTCCTGGAAGACCAGATCCGGCGCGACGGTCTCCTCGACGCGTTTGACGAGCACCTCGTGCAGCTTGTGCAGGTACTTCAGCTCGCGTTCGAAGTCCTCGCGCTTGGCGCCGTGCGCGGCGGTGCGGACGATCACGCCGCCGCCGTCGAGTCTGCAGGTTCGCGGTCTGGCGGCGCAGGCGTTCGCGCTCCTTGTCCTCCAGGCGCCGGGAGACGCCGACGCCCTCGCCGGTGGGCGCGTAGACCATGTAGCGCCCGGCGATCGTCAGCTCCATCGACAGGCGCGCGCCCTTGGTCTTCAGCGGGTCCTTGACGACCTGCACGACGATCTCCTGGCCGGGTTTGAGCAGGTCGGAGATCTTGCGCCCGCCGCCCTCCGCCGCGCCCGCGCTTGGGCGTCTCGACGCCCGGCAGCACGATCTCATCGACGTGCAGGAAGCCGTTCTTCTCGAGGCCGATGTCGACGAACGCGGCCTCCAGGCCGGGCAGGACGTTGTCGACCTTGCCCTTGTAGATGTTGCCGACGATCGAGCGCCCGCCGCGGCGCTCGATGTAGAGCTCAGCGACGCGGTAGCCGGCCTCCGGGCCTCCGCCGCGCTTGCGGCCGCTGGCGGCTTTGCGAGCCGCAGCGGAGGAACGCGAGGCGGCGGGCGTTCCGCTCGCCTCCAGAAGCGCCACGCGCGTCTCCGCGCGGTCGACGCTGACAAGCACTTGCTTTTTCAATTTGATCCAGTCTTTCGGTATGGAAACGGAGCCGAGCGTCGGGCTGGAGGGGCGCCGGGTCGGCGAGCCTGCGCGCACCCGGAGCGCCCGGTGGGAAGCACCCCGCGCGAAGACGGCGCTGGGGGTCTGATGAGGGATGCTCGGCGGACATTGGTTCGCAGTCATTGATCTAGTAACGCAGTACGCGGCCCTTCAGCGCTGCTGAGGCGCGCGCCTGGACGTAGATCGATTGCAGCAGGCCGACGCCAGCAGGGTCGCGATCACCGACGAGCCGCCGTAGCTCATGAGCGGAAGCGTGACGCCGGTGATGGGCATGATCCCAATTGTCATCCCTACGTTGACGAAGACCTGGAACATGAGCATAGCCGCTACGCCGGCGGCGATCAGCGAGCCGAACAGGTCCTTGGCCATCACGCAGCACGCGCAGCGTGCGCGAGATCAGCAGCGCGTACAGCAGCAGCACGAGCCCCGCGCCGACGAAGCCGTACTTTTCGCCGACCGCCGCGAACATGAAGTCGGTGTCGCTCTCGGGCACGAAGCCGTACGGCACCTGGCTGGCGTTGGCGCCGCGGCCGGTCTTGCCGCCCGAGCCGATCGCGATCTTCGACTCCTGCTGCTGGTAGGTGGGGTCGGTCGCCTTCCTTGGCTGCCTTCCTTGGCTTCGGCTTCCTTCTGCGAGTCGATCGGGGTGCAGGAAGGCCGTCAGGCGTTCCACCTGGTAGGGCTTGAGCACGTGCACGCCGACCGCCGGCGCGGCGACGAGCACGAACGCGATCGCCACGCACACGAGCGCCGCGAGCGCCGCCAGGTGCCGCCAGGAGGTGCCGGCGACGAACAGCAGCATGCACGCGATCGTCATGTACACCAGCCCCGAGCCGAGGTCGGGCTGGGCGATCACGAACATCGTCGGCACGAGCGCGGCGATCAGCACGCGCACCGTCGTGTCGCGCTCGCGCAGGTGCCGCGCGCGCTCGACGATGAACGCCGACAGCGCGACGATCAGCAGCACCTTGCCGAGCTCGGAGGCCTGGAAGGAGAACAGCGGGAAGTTGATCGCGCGCTGCGCGCCGTTGGCCGAGTGGCCGAGGCCGAGCACCGCGAGGATGCTGAACATCAGCGCCGCGTAGATCGCGTTTCTGTAGCGGCGCAGGCGCGAGTAGTCCAGGCGCGAGAGGCCGAGCATCAGCGCGAAGCCGATCGCCAGGTAGATCGCCTGGCGGTCGACGTAGTAGTGCGGGTCGCCTGGGCACGAGGTTGCGCGTGGCCGCCTTCAGCGTGATCACCGAGCAGACGCCGAGCCCGATGACCGCGAGCGTCAGCAGCGGGTCGAGCGGCAGGCGCAGCGCGCGCGGCGGCGCCGGCGGCGCCTCTTCGGTGGGCTTGATCGGGCTGAGCGGGCTCAGAAGCGTCTTGCGAGCTCCCGGCGACGAACTTCTTCGGCTTGCCGAACCACTGCGAGGCGATCAGGCGCGCGATCGGCGCGGCCGTTTCGGCGCCGAAGCCGCCTTCTTCGACCGTCACGGCGATCACGATCGGGCGCTTGCGCGTCGCCGATGTAGCACATGTACCAGGACTGTTCCACGTGCCCCGTGCGTTCGGCCGTGCCGGTCTTGCCGTACACCGGGTCCTGTTCCTGGTTCCAGCCGCCCCACACGTCCGCCGAGGTGCCGCCCGGCTCGCTGGCGGCCTCGTGGATGCCTTCCATCACGAGGCTCAGGTCTTCGTAGTTGAGGTGCACGTGGCGCGCTGGGGAAGCGCAGCGTCTGCACGAGGCTGCCGTTGGCTTCGTCGATCTGCTTGCCCAGGTGCGGGGTCACGACCGTGCCGTTGCCGCCGTCGCGGTAGGCGTTGGCGAGCGTCGAGTAGGCGACGGCCATCTGCAGCGGGTCGGTCAGCAGCTCGCCCTGCCCGACCGCCAGGTCCATGTTGTAGCCGACCGTCCACGGCGCGCCCGGTTCGGCCGACGATGTAGCAGCGGCTGGCCGTGGTGTGCGCGCTCGCACTTGGATTCGAGCTCGTTCTGTTCGGCCAGCCACTTGCGGTCCGGCACCACGCCGGGGAACTCGCTCGGCAGGTCGATCCCGGTGGGCTCGCCCACGCCGAGCTCGTGGGCCTTGTTCTGGATGACTTTGCCGCCGTGTTCGTTGGCGCGCTCGCCGACTTCGAAGAAGTACGTGTCCGAGGAGACCTTCAGCGCTTCCACCAGCCCGACCGCCCCGTAGTCGGCTTGCGCCGGCGTTGCAGAACTGCTCGGTCGAGACGTAGATGCACTGTCCCGCGCCGAGGCCTTCGCTCGGCGTGATCACGCCGGCTTCGAGCGCCGCCATCGCGGTGATCGGCTTGAACGTCGAGCCCGTCGGGTACTCGCCTTCGTCGGCGCAGATCGGTCAGCCGGCCGGGTTCGTCGCCGCCGCTGCCCGTCAGTGCGTGCGTATTCGCGTTAGCTCAGCGGTTTGGCGAACCTGTTCGGGTCGAAGCTCGGCGAGGAGCCCATCGCGAGCACTTCGCCGTTGAGCGGGTCGAGCGCGACGAACGCCGCCCGCGATCGCCGGTTTGCCGCCCGCGCGCGCGTGTTCCATGCCTTCCAGCAGCGCCTTTTCGCTCGCCCTGCTGCAGACCCAGGTCGAGCGTCGTCTGCAGGCTGTGCCCGGCCTGCGGCGGCGTCGGCGCGCAGCTTGCTGGGCACGGGCTGGCCTTCGGCGTTGACCGCGACCCGCTGCACGCCCGGCTCGCCCGCGCAGGTAGTGGTCGTAGTAGTACTCGAGGCCCGCCTGGCCGACGATCGTGCCCTGCTTGACGCCGCGGAACGCCGGCTTCTTCGAGCTCGGGTTCGCTCACCTGCCCGACGTAGCCGAGGACCTGCGCGGCCATTTCGCCGTACGGGTATTCGCGGATCGAGACCGGTTCCTGCACGACCCCGGGGAATTCGTCGGCGCGCTCGCCGAGAACTCGGTCAGCGCGCCGCCGCCCGGCGGCGGTCTTGATCGTCACGTGCGCGTACGGCGTTGCGGTCATGCCCTCGACGACGCGTTCGTCGATCGTGCGCGCGCTCATCCCGATCACGCGGCCCGAGGCGCTCGAACAGCTCGGCGAGCTGCACCGCCGAGCGCGGGCAGCGGCGGCACCGCCACGCGCGCGGGGCGGCTCGCCCGCTCGCAGGCGTCTCGAGCTCGACGCCGCTGCGCGTGCGTCAGGCGTCGCACGCCGCCGAGCGAAGCCTCGAAGCTCGACAGGCGCGCGACGCGCCACGTGCGCGACCGCTTCGGCTTCGTCGAGGCTGCTCTGGTATTCGGCCACCTGGGAGGAGATGCCGGCGGGCAGCTCGCTCGGGCACGATCTGCACCGCGTTGGTCGTCGTGCTGCCCACGATCGGCTGGCCTTCGCGGTCGAGGATCTGCCCCGCGCGGCGCGGCGATCGGCAGATGGCGCGCGCGGTTGGCGTTCGCCTGCGTGACGTACTGTTCGCCGGAGAGCACCTGCAGGTACCACAGGCGGAAGAAGATCACGCCGAACATCACCATCGCGACGCCGCCGATGATCGCCACGCGCAGCGCCAGCTGCGGCGAGACCGGCACGCGCGGGTCGCGCGGCCGGACCGGCTCGATCGCGCTCATGGCTTTGGACAGCGGGCTCAGACCACCGGTCGTGTAGGCGCGCCGGCGGCGGCGCCGGCGCGGATCCTCGGGCAGCGCGCCCTCGAGCGCGCGGCGCGTCAGCGCCCACATCGGCAGCGCGACGATCGTGTTGACGACGACCCCGAGCACGATCTGGCGCAGCAGCTCGAAGCTGACGGGCGCGTCGACGCCGAGCATGAACTCCATCAGCGAGTAGCCGACGAGCGAGACGCGCGGTCGCGCCCGCGCCGACGAGCAGCGGCGTGAGCGCCGCCTGCGGGTCGCGCAGCTCGCGCAGCCGCCCGCACCAGTAGCCGATCAGCGTGAAGATCAGCGAGGTCAGCCCGAGCGTCTGCAGCAGCGCGAGGTCGACGAACAGCCCGACCGCGAAGCCGCACGCCGCGCCGACCGTGGAGCCGCACAGCAGCCCGACGAAGGCGACCAGCAGCGAGCACAGATCGGCGTTGACGCCGAACACGGGCACCTCGGAGACGACGCCGATCTGGAAGAACACGACGACGAGCGCGAACGCGGCCAGGCGCAGCGCGAGCGGACCGCGAGACGGCGCCGCTCATCCGCCCACCTGCGTGGAGGCGAGCTGTTCGCCGCCGTTCGGGCGCGGCCTGTCCGGCCGGCAGGCTGGCGGCCAGCTGGCTGAGGTTGGACGGGCGCGTGCCCGCCCCCGCGGTCAGCACCTGGACGATGTCCAGGTCGTGCAGGTTGGCGACCGGGTGCACGTTGACCGACTTGTACGCGCTTTCTTCGTTGACCGAGGTCACCTGCCCGATCAGCAGCCCCGGCGGGTACAGCGATTCGCCGGCGGCGTGACGGTGCCGGAGGTGACGACGTATTCGCCGGCGTTGGCCTGCGTGTTGCCGGGCAGGTACCGCAGCAGCAGGTCGTTCGGTTCGCCCACCTTCGGCTGCACGAGGCCGGTCGCGTCGCTCGTGCCGATCCGCGCCGAGACGCCCATCGAGCTGTCGGTGATCAGGTCGACCTGCGCGCCGTCGGAGCGCGACCTGCGCGACCCTGCCGACGAGCCCTTCTTCGTTGATCACCGGGTCGTTGACGCGCACGCCCGACGATTCGCCCTTGTCGATCGTGACCGTCGAGTACCAGAGGTTCGGGTTTTTGTCGACCACCGTGGCGGTCACCGGGTGGTAGTCGCTGACGCCGAGCTGGTCGAGGTGGTCGAGCGCGAGCAGCTCGCGGTAGGAGCGTTTTTCTGCCTGGTCGGCGACCAGTTCGCGGCGCAGTTTGTCGGTCTGCTTGAGCGACTGCGTCGAGCTGGCTTTTCGCGTGCAGCGTGTTGCCGAACCAGCCGAACAGGTCGCGCACGGGCTTCAGCGCCTTGTTGGCGCCGTCCTGGATCGGCGAGACGACCGTCAGGAAGTCGCGCTGCACGCGCGTGCAGGCGTCCGTTTGGGGCCTCACCGAAGTAGGCGGTCAGAAGCAGCAGGGAGAGCACGACGAGCAGCGCGAGAACCGCTCGTCGACGCCGTACCGTCTTGTCGTACACCGATGAGTACCTTCCGAAGCGTTCAGCCGACAGAGTACCCACGGCGGCGGCAGGCGGGTCGTCGCTGACCACCCGCTACACCGGCGGCGGCGGTTGCGCGAGGTGCGGTTGGAGCGGTGGATCGCCTCGAACTCCTCGAGCGAGCGCCCCGAGCCGACCGCCACGCACGTCAGCGGCGACTCGGCCAGGTGCGCGGGCATCTGCGTCTCCTCGCGCAGGCGCTCGTCGAGGCCCTGCAGCAGCGAGCCGCCGCCGGCGAGCATGATGCCGCGGTCCATGATGTCCGAGGCGAGCTCGGGCGGCGTGCGGTCGAGCGTCTCCTTGACCGCGTCGATGATCTGGTTGAGCGGCTCCTCGAGCGCCTGGCGGATCTCCTCGCTGGTCAGCACGACGGTCTTGGGCAGCCCGGCGACCATGTCGCGCCCGCGGATCTCGGCCTGCAGCTCCTCGGCCATCGGGCACGCCGAGCCGATCTCGAGCTTGAGCTCCTCGGCGGTCTGCTGGCCGATCAGCAGCTTGTACTCCTTCTTGGCGTAGTTGATGATCGCCTCGTCCATCTCGTCGCCGCCGACGCGGATCGACTGCGAGACGACGATCCCGCCGAGCGAGATGACCGCGACCTCGGAGGTGCCGCCGCCGATGTCCACGACCATCGAGCCGGTCGGCTCGCCGACCGGCAGCCCGGCGCCGATCGCCGCCGCCATCGGCTCCTCGATCAGGTAGGCCGTGCGCGCGCCCGCCGACAGGCACGCCTCCTCGACGGCGCGCTTCTCCACGCCGGTCACCCCCGAGGGCACGCACACGACCACGCGCGGGTGCGCCCAGCGGTTCTGGTGGACCTTCTGGATGAAGTGCCTGAGCATCTGCTCGGTCACGTCGAAGTCGGCGATCACGCCGTCCTTGAGCGGGCGGATCGCCTGGATCGTGCCCGGCGTGCGCCCGAGCATGCGCTTGGCCTCGATGCCGACCGCGTGCACTTCGCCGGTGCGCGAGTCGATCGCCACGACGCTCGGCTCGGACAGCACGATGCCGCGCCCGCGCACGTACACGAGCGTGTTGGCCGTGCCCAGGTCGACCGCCATGTCGCGGCCGCCGAACCCTGTCAGATAGCTGAAGATGCCCATATAGAGAGAGCGGGCGCGCTCAAATCCGGTCCGGCGCCGCCGTCG
Source organism: uncultured Solirubrobacteraceae bacterium (assembly GCA_963826985.1). GTDB lineage: Bacteria > Actinomycetota > Thermoleophilia > Solirubrobacterales > Solirubrobacteraceae > Palsa-744. Next base: position 719,980 of record CAWGYW010000001.1, on the reverse strand, counting down.
ATCGGCGGCAGCGTTCGGCGGCCGGCGCTCATCGGGGCGCACCCGGGGCGCAGTCTAGCGAACTCCCCGCTCGCCCTCCAGATCTGCCATCGGACCTCGCAGCGTGCCAGCAGCCGGATTGCGTCATGTTGCACTGCCGAGCTCTGAGCAGCGATCGGCGGGACCGCGAGCAGCTCCGGGTAGAGCTCGAGCAGCGTCGCCAGCGGCAGGCCGACGACGTTCTCCTCTTCGCCGTCCATCGCGCAGCGCCAGCGCCGCGCCGGCGCCCTGGATCGCGTAGCCGCCCGAGCGTCCCGCGCCACTCCCCGGTGCCCACGTACCAGTCGAGCAGCTCCTCGTCGAGCGCGCGGAACGTGACCCGCGTGCGCGCGAGCGCCGTGCGCTCGAGATCGGCGATCGCCGTCGGCGAGCAGCAGCGCCAGCCCGCTGAGCACCTCGTGCGTGCGCCCGCCGAGCGCCGTCAGCGTCGCGCGCGCGGCGCGCGGCGTCGGGCGGCTTGCCGTAGATCACGCCGTCGAGCACGACGATCGTGTCGCAGCCGAGCACCGCCTCGGCGCGCCCGCGCGCGCGCACCGCGCGCGCCTTGCGCAGCGCGTTCTCGACGGCCACCGCGCCGGGTCCTCGCCCTGCTCGAGCTCGCTCGGCGTCGGAGACCCTGACCGTGAACGGGACGCCCAGGCGCTCCAGCAGCGCCCGCCGCTGCGGCGAGCGCGACGCGAGGACGAGCGGGAGCGGCGCGCTGGCGGCGTGCCACCGGCGACGCGCTAGAGGTCCGCGAAGAACAGGGCCGCCTCGCGCGCGGCGGACTCCGGCGAGTCCGAGCCGTGCACCATGTTGGCGCCCATCTCGATCGCGAAGTCGCCGCGGATGCTCCCGGGCGCGGCCTCCAGCGGGTTGGTCGCGCCGATCAGCTGGCGCGCCGCCTTGACCGCGTCGGTCCCCTCCAGCACCATCGCGACGATCGGGCCCGAGGTGATGAAGTCGACCAGCTCGCCGAAGAACGGCCGCTCGGCGTGCTCGGCGTAGTGGCGCTCGGCGAGCTCGCGCGTGACGGTCATGTGCCGCAGCGCGACGATGCGCAGGCCCTTGCGCTCGAAGCGGGCGATGATCTCGCCGCTCAGGCCGCGTGCGAAGGCGTCGGGCTTTACGAGGATCAGCGTTCGGTCCATGGGTTCCTTTGGTCGGTCTTGGACGGTGGCGCGTTGCTCAGGAGCTCGGGCGCGTGCGACCGCCGGGACGGCTGGCGCGCGCGCCGGCCGCTGGGCCGGCAGCCGCCGGCTCGGCAGCGCCAGCGCCGGCTCCGCCGGCTGCCGCGCTCGGCGCCTCCGCGGCGGCGGCCGGCGTCAGCTCGAGCTCGCGTCGACGGCTCGCTCCTCGCAGCGCGCGGCCGACGCCTGCGACGCCGGCGCCGGAGCGCGGCGCCGAGAGGCCCGGGACGTCGGCCTCGCAGTACGGGCAGATCGTCCACGCCTGGTCGAGCGGACGCGAGCAGCTCGCGCAGCGCTCCTTGAGCTTGCGCAGGCAGCTCGGGCAGCGGATGAAGTCGCGCTCGACGCGATAGTCGCAGTGCGGGCACAGCGTCTGGTCGAGCTGGCGCAGGCGCGCCTCGGCGGCCTGCGTCTCCAGTTCGCGCTCGCGCACGTCCTCGAGGTACTCGGGCGGGCGCAGGATCATGTAGATGATCGTGCCCACGAACGGGAACAGCGAGGCCACGCGTCGCGCAGCCGACGAGCATCGGATCGAGGATCCTGCGGCGCGCGTCCGCGTAGGTCCAGTAGATCAGCGAGAGGTACAGGACGACGACGAACAGGATCAGCAGATCGACGGCGAGATTCAAGCCGCTGCTTTCGATTCCGAAATATGCGAAGGGGAGCATCGGCCGGCTGAGTTTAGAGAAACAGCCGGCCGAAACCGTAGCCAGCAGCGAAGAACACGAGGATCACGAGCGCGACGATCAGCGCCACGGCGCCGATCATCGTGAGCACCGACGGACCGTCGTCGCTCATCTGGCGGAGCTCCTGCGACGCCGCGAGCTCCGTCGGCGCGGACTCGGAGCGCTCGAGCCGGCCGAGCAGCTCACCGACGAGGTACACCGACCCGGTCACGAGCACCGCGCCCGCGTGCTCGCGCGCCCAGCGCCGCGCCTGCTCGAGCGCGCGCGCGGGCCTCGGCTCGCAGACGGTCGCCTCGAAGCCGAGCTGGCGCGCGAGCGACTGCAGCGCCGCCGGCGACAGCGCGCGGCTGCTCGGGCGGCGCGGTGAACCACGCCCGCTCGACGCAGCGGCATCAGCGTCGCCGAGCATCGCCGCGGCGTCCTTGTCCTCGAGCACGCCCAGCACCAGCGCCAGCGGCGCCCGTGCGGGCCGAGCACTTCTGGAAGCGACTCGCACGAGCGCGGCGACGGCGTCGGGGTTGTGCGCGCCGTCGAGGACCGTCGGCGGGTCCCCGTCGAGCAGCTGCAGGCGCCCGCGGAATCGCTGTCGCGGCGGCAGCCTGCGCCACCGCATGCTCGTCGCAGCGCGATGCCGCGCGTCTGCAGATAGGCCTCGGCGGCCGCGCGCGCGAGCGCGAAGTTGCGCCGCTGGAAGGCGCCGCGGGCGAGCAGCTCGGTCGGACGCCGCGCGGCGCGCGGGCGCACGATCCGCGCCCCGCGCTCGCCGCGCGACGCGCTCGGCCACCGCCAGCGCCGGCGCCGCCAGGTCCTCGCCGAGCACGAGCGCCGCGTCTCGGCGCGCACGACGGCGAGCTTCTCCTCGGCGATGTCCGTGACGGTCGGCCCCAGCCAGCGGGTGTGCTCGAGCCCGACGTTCGTGAGCACCGTGACCCGCGCGTCGATCACGCTGGTCGCGTCGTAGCGCCCGCCCAGCCCGGCCTCGATCGACCGCCACGTCGACCTCGCCGGCGGGCCATCTCCCACAGCGCGGCGGCCGTCAGCAGTTCGAACTGGGTGACGTGGTCGTCCTCGGCGAGCGTGCGGTTGACGCGCTCGGCCGCCCACGACGGCGCGCGCGATCGCCGCCGCGAACGCGTCGGTGTCCAGCTCGCGCCCGTCGATCAGGACGCGCTCGCGGTAGGAGACCAGGTGCGGCGAGAGGTAGGCGCCGGTTCGCAGGCCGTGGCGCTCGAGGATCGCGGCGGTCATCCGCGTGGTCGAGGACTTGCCGTTGGTGCCGAGCACGTGGATCGCGTCGAAGCGCCGCTCGGGCGAGCCCAGCACGGTCATCATCCGCCGCATCCGGTCCAGGCCGAAGCGCATCCCGAACAGCTCCAGCGAGCGCAGCTTGCGCTCGGCCTGCGCCTCGGTCCAGCACGTGCGCTTGCGCGCACGCGCGGGCGCCGGCGCCGGCGACGGCGCCTGCGCCGCGTCCTCGCGCGCGCGAGCGCTAGCAGCTCGCGCCCGAGCCCTGAGGTCGAGCTTGCCGACCAGCCTGCGCAGCTCCGCGCGCTCCTTGGCGCTGAGGTTGCCGAGCCGCCCTGGGATCGCGCAGCGAGGCGAGCGAGGCGGGCACGGTCCTTCGCCGAGAGCGCATGCCAGCGCCGGCCGACGACGCACGACGGCCTGCAGCAGCATCGCGCCCACGGCAGCGCCCGCAGGCGCTCGAGCTTGGACTTGTGCGCGGCGGTGCGCCTGGACACAGCCGCGATGGTAGCGGTCGCGCACGCCGAGCGCCGGCGGCGCCGGTCGAGCCGACCTCAGGCCGACTCCTCGCGCAGCGAGGCGTCCTCGGCCTCCTCGGGCGCGGCTTCGGTGACGAGCGTCGGCGTCAGGCCCTTCTCGACGGTCTCCTTGGTCACGACGCACTTCTTGACGTCGCGGCGGGAGGGCAGCTCGAACTGCACCTCGAGCAGGATCTCCTCGATGATCGAGCGCAGACCGCGCGCGCCGGTTTCGCGTTCGAGGCCCTTCTCGGCGACCGCCACGAGCGAGTCCTCGGAGAAGACCAGCTCGATCCCGTCGAAGGCGAAGAAGCGCTGGAACTGCTTGACGAGCGCGTTGCGCGGCTCGACGAGGATCGAGACGAGGTCCTCGCGCGTGAGCTGGTGCACGGCCGACATCACCGGCAGGCGGCCGATGAACTCGGGGATCAGCCCGTACTCGATCAGGTCCTCGGGCAGGCACTGCTCGAACACTTCGCCGGTGTCGCGCTCGGCCTTGGCCTCGATCGCGGCGGCGAAGCCGACGCCTTTGTGGCCGATGCGCCGCTCGATCACCTTGTCGAGGTTGGCGAACGCGCCGCCGCAGATGAACAGCACGTTGGTGGTGTCGATCGTCAGGAACTCCTGGTGGGGGTGCTTGCGCCCGCCCTGCGGCGGCACCGACGCCTGGGTGCCCTCGAGGATCTTCAGCAGCGCCTGCTGGACGCCCTCGCCGGAGACGTCGCGCGTGATCGACGGGTTGTCGGCCTTGCGCGCGATCTTGTCGACCTCGTCGATGTAGATGATCCCCGTTTCCGCCTTCTTGACGTCGTAGTCGGCGGCCTGGATCAGCTTCAGCAGGATGTTCTCGACGTCCTCGCCCACGTAGCCGGCCTCGGTCAGCGCGGTGGCGTCGGCGATCGCGAACGGCACGTTGAGGATGCGCGCGAGCGTCTGCGCGAGCAGCGTCTTGCCGCAGCCGGTGGGGCCGAGCAGCAGGATGTTCGACTTCTGCAGCTCGATGTCCGAGTCGCCGGACATCATCATCTGCACGCGCTTGTAGTGGTTGTAGACGGCCACCGAGAGCGTGCGCTTGGAGGGGTCCTGCCCGACGACGTACTCGTCGAGGACCTCGTAGATCTCGCGCGGCTTGGGCAGGTTCTCGATGTCGAACGCCGGCGGCGCCGAGAGCTCCTCGTCGATGATCTCGTTGCAGAGATCGATGCACTCGTCGCAGATGTAGACGCCGGGCCCGGCGATCAGCTTCTTGACCTGTCGCTGGGACTTGCCGCAGAAGCTGCACAGCAGCTGCTCGTTGGAATCTGTCGGTCTGGCCATATCCGTTTACCGCCCTCCCATGCTGCTCCCCGAAAAGGCGTTCGCTGAGCAAGCGAGGCACGGACGCAGGAGCGTGGCGTGCTACGCACGCGAGCGACCGAGGACACAGCCTCGCGCCGCTCAGCGGGCGCCTTTAGTGCTCGGAGATCACCCGGTCGATGATGCCATACTCCTTGGCCTCTTCCGAGCTCATGAAGTAGTCGCGCTCGGTGTCGTTGCGCACCTGCTCGAGCTCTTTGCCGGTGTGCTTGGCGATGATCTCGTCCAGGCGCCGGCGCACGTCGATGATCTCCTTGGCGTGGATCTCGATGTCGGTCGCCTGGCCCTGGAAGCTCGAGGAGACCTGGTGGATCAGGATCTTCGCGTTGGGCAGCGCCATGCGCTTGCCCGCGGCGCCCCCCGCCAGCAGCAGCGCGCCCATCGACATCGCGATGCCGACGCAGATCGTCTGCACGTCGGGCTTGATGAACTGCATCGTGTCGTAGATCGCCAGGCCCGCGTACACCGAGCCGCCGGGAGAGTTGATGTACAGCGAGACGTCCTTCTCGGGGTCCTCGGACTCCAGGTGCAGCAGCTGGGCGACGATCAGGTTCGCGATCTGATCGTCGACGGGCGTGCCGAGGAAGATGATCCGCTCGTTGAGCAGGCGGCTGTAGATGTCGAACGCACGCTCGCCGCGCGAGGTCTGCTCGACGACCATCGGTACCAGTGGGCTCATTGTCCTCGCTTCCGGCGCATAGTCCTCGCCTTTGTTTCGCCTCGCCGGCCAGATTCCTCTAGAGAGGCTAGCTGGCCGGTCCTCGATCGGTCGGGTGTCCACAGCCGCGCGGGCGCGCTCGCCGGCTCGCCGGCGCGCGCCGCCGGCGCGCCTCCGCGGCCTTCGCGGGTGTCCACAGCTGCTCGCGCGCCTGCGCCTGCGCGAGCGGGATCGGCTTCGCGGCAGCCGGCGATCAGGTCGATCGCCTCGCGCGCCGCGAGGTCCTCGCGCACCTCCTCCAGGCGCCCGGCGCGTGCGCAGCTCGCTCGAGCAGCTTCTGCGGCTCGATCCCCTCGCGCTCGGCGGTCGGCGCGAGCGCCTCGAGCAGCTCCTCGCTCGGAGGGATCGATGCCCTCGGCCGCGACGACCGCCGTGATCACGGCCTCGCGGCGCAGCGCCAGCTCGGCTTCGGGCTCCATCTCGGCGAGGATCTCCTGCCTCCTGGCGGCCGAGCGATCTGCAGGTAGGCCTCGCGCGAGATGCCGCGGTGGGAGAGCGAGTGCAGCATCCGCTCCCACATCTCCCGCGCGCGCGCCTCGACCAGCTCGGGCGTCACCGCGCACGCGTGCGCCGGCCACGGCCGCGTCCAGCGCGGCCTGGCGGAACTCCGACCTCGATCCGCTCCTCGTCGGCCTCGAGCAGCCGCTGGCGGATGTCCTCGCGCAGCTCCTCGAGGTCGTCGAAGCCGGCGTCGATCGCGAAGTCCTCGTCGACGTCCGGCAGCTCCTTGAGCTTGACCTCCTTGACGGTCATCTCGAACGACGCCTCGCGCCCGGCGAGCTCCTCGTTGCCGTAGTCGTCGGGGAACGTCAGCGCGACGCGTGCGGGTCTCGCCGGCGCTCGCGCCCAGCAGCCCCTCCTCGAAGCCGGGGATCAGGTTGCCGGAGCCGAGCTCGACGAGCTGGTCGCGGCCCTCGCCGCCGGCGAACGGCTCCCACGCGGCTCCCGCCGGTGTCTCGCCGTCGGGGACCTCGCGCGGCGAGCGAGCCGACGTAGTCGACGACCACGAAGTCGCCCGCGGCGGCGGGCCGCTCGGCGGTCTGCAGGCGCGCCAGGCGCTCGCGCATGGCCTCGATCTCCTGCTCGATCTGCTCGTCGGCGACCTCCGGCTCGCGACGTCCGACCTCGAGGCCCTTGTACTCGCCGAGCTCGGCCTTCGGCAGCACGCCGATCTCGATCGAGAACTCGAGCGCCTGCCCCTGCGGGGGCAGCTCGCCGAGATCGAGCTGCGGGTCGCCGACCGGCACGATCCCGGCGCTCTCGATCGCGTCGGAGTACCAGCTCGAGAGCGTGTCGCGCACCGCCTCCTCGAGCACCACCTCGCGCCCGATGCGCTGGATCACCAGCGGCGCGGGCACCTTGCCGCGGCGAAAGCCCGGGAGCTTCAGCTCGCGCCCGAGCTGCTGCGCCTTGCGCTCCAGGCGCCCCTCGACCTCGCTCGGCGGGCACCTGCACCTGCAGGCGCACGCGCGAGTCGCCGAGCTCGGTGACGGTTGTCTTCAGGGCGACCGGCACCTCCGCCACGATACCGTGCCGCCCGATGCGGCCTCTGCGAAGTCCACCCAGCCCATGCGCACGGCGCGCCGAGGCGTGGCTGTGGACGGGCCCGGCCGGGCCACCTCGTGGGCGGCTCGCTGGACTTCGCGGCAGCGCTCGCGCGCTACCTGCTGCGCACGTGCGCGCGGCCGGACCGCTCGCTAGGTCCGTGGCCGCGCGCGCACGCGCTGAGCGCTTCAGCGCGTGCGCTGCTAGGCGGCGGCGGGGGCGTGCGCGCCGCTGAACGCCAGCGTCACGCCGCGCGGCAGCACCAGCACCGGGCAGGTGGCCGTCTCGATCAGGTGCGACGCCGAGGAGCTGAGCGAGACCCGGCCCTGCGGCGCGTCGGCGCGCGAGTCGATCACGAGCAGGTCGGCCTGGTCGTTGGCGACCGGCGCGACCGTCGCGCCGAGCGCGCCGGCGAGCGCCTCGGCGGTCTCGGCGGCGCCGCCGTCGGCGTCGCCGACCGCGACGATGCGCTGGATGCCGGCGCTCTCCACGCGCTCGGCGAGGTCCACGGGCGCGATCGCGATCGCGGTGCGCGCCGCCCTCGAGCAGGCGCTCGGCGGAGTTGCCGACCGCCACGTGGCCCTTGGCGGTGTGCGAGTCCGAGCAGAACACGATCACGTCGGCGCCCTCGCGCTCGGCGAGCGCCGCGAGGCCCTCGGGCGTCGAGCGGTCGGTGACGACGTGGCGCTTGGCCGCCGGAGTCGCCGAGCAGCTCGACGCCGCGGTCGAGCACGCTCTCGGCCTCGGCCTGCGCGATCTCCTCGCGCATCGCTGTCGGTCTCGGGGTTGTGGCGCACGTAAGCGAGCGACACCTCGGCGCCGGCGCGGCCGAACAGGCGACCGAGGGCGATCGCGTCGTCCTCGTTGGCGGTGCCGTCGTAGGAAACGATGATCTTGGTGGACATTGGACTCTCTCCTTCGTGTGATCGGCCGCGAGGCCGGCAAGTTGGCTTGTCTGGTTCTTTCGGTCGTGCTTTCGCCCAATCTTGACATCCGTCCTGCCATCAGTACCAGATAATTGTTATTGATCTCTGATATAAGCTGATACTAATGCTCAACGTGGCCCGCCTGAAGGTCCTCAAGGAGGTCGCCTACCGCGGCTCGTTCTCGGCCGCCGCCGACGCGCTCTCCTACACCCAGTCGGCCGTCTCCCAGCAGATCGCGGCGCTCGAGGCCGAAACCGGGATGGCGCTGCTCGAGCGCCATCCGCGCGGCGTCAGCCTGACGGCCGCCGGACAGACGCTCGTCGGCCACGCCGAGGGCATCCTCGCGCGCCTGGAGGCGGCCGAGGCGTCGCTGTCGGCGATCGCCGGGCTGCGGCGGCGGGCGGCTGCGCGTGGCCTCCTTCCCGACCGCCGGAGCGACGCTGATGCCGCTGGCGATCGCCACCTTCCGCGCCTCCTACCCGGAGGTCGAGCTGACGCTCGCCGAGGGCGAGCCCGAGGAGATCGTGCCGCGCCTGCGCGCCGGCGAGCTCGACCTGGCGCTGCTGTTCGAGTTCGCCGGCGAGACGCTGCCGGCAGGACGAGCTGACGCGCACGGAGCTGCTCGAGGACCCGATGTACCTGGCGCTGCCGCGCGAGCACCCGCTGGCCGGCAAGGCAGCGGCTGCGCCTGGAGGATCTCGCCGGCGAAGCGTGGGTGCAGACCGCCAGCTCGAGCCCGTGCGCGCGCCACGTCGTGCGCAGCTGCCACGCCGCCGGCTTCGAGCCGAACGTGGCCTTCGAGAGCGACGACTACCAGACCGTCCAGGGCCTCGTGGCGGCGGGCGTCGGCGTCGCGCTGATCCCCGAGCTCGCGCTGTCGGTGGTGCGCGAGGACATCGCCATCCGCGCGCTCTCCCCCGCGCCGCCCGTGCGCCAGGTGATCGCCGCCGCGCCCGCCGGCGCGCGCCTGGTGCCGGCGGCCCCGGCGATGCTGGGCATCCTCGAAGCCGCCGCGCGCGAGCTACGAGCACGCAGAAGGGGCGCCCGGCCGACTAGGCCCGGGCGCCCCCTTGATGCGCGTCTTCTGCCATGCTAGCTCAAAGGCTCATCTGGCGGGGTTGGCCTGGTACGCCTCGTTGACCAGCTTCGCCAGCTCCTTGTAGCCCTTCGACCGTCGGGTGGATGTCGCCGTCCTTGCCGTCCGAGCTTCCAGCCCGGGGCCTGCACGTTCGGGTTGCACATTTCCGTGTACTTGCAGATCGCTTTCCTGCTCCTCCGCGGCCTTGGTGCGCGCGTCCTTGTTGAACACCGGGAACGGGTTCGCGAACGTCACGTTCGGGAAGTAGCGGCAGGATGTCTGCTTCGACCGCTTCGTTGGTCGCCCTCCTGCAGTCCGTCACTGCCCGGCAGCACGAACGAGTCCGGGTTGTAGAAGCCGAGCAGGATGATCGGCCCGGTGTAGTAGGTGTCCAGCACGCCGAGGATGTCACCGAGGTTTTTGAGGATGTGCGGGATCGATCGACTGTTTTGGCGATGCGCGCTGTAGCTGACTGCACGCCGAGGCATCGCCGTACTTGCTTTTGCCTTCTGCGTATTCCGATGACTTCGTCCTCGCACTGGGTGATCTGCGCGAGCTCGTCGTTGGAGCCGATGTTCAGCGTGATCGCCTTGACTTCGTTCGGTTTATCGCGTGATCGTGTTGTCGTTCGGTCGAGGATGCTGAGCGCGTCTTCGAGCTGCGAGAGTCGAGCCGTAGCCGGTTGTGCAGCGGGAGGCCGTCGACGTTGTGTGTACGCGCACGGGTGCCAGTCGCCGAGGCCCTGGTAGCGGGCCGGAGCCGCGAGTTCCGGTTCGGTCGAGATTTCTGCCGCCGAGCATCTTCGTTTTCACCGATCAGCCCGTTCGAGGTCTCACCCGGGCAGGCGTCAGTTGACGAGCCGTGATGCTCTTGCCGACCTCGCTGACTTTGCGCGAGGTCCTTGGCGAAGTCGTTGGTGAACCCTTCTTCGAAGTAGGACGGGGACTCGGTCGGGTAGTGGTTCGTTGAACTGTTCTGCTCGGTGTAGCCGAAGCGAGATCGAGTCGCCGAGGGCCAGGTAGACGGTGGTCGTGCCGGCGCGGTGCTTGGCGCTGGCGCGCCGCCGGCGCGAACACCAACGCCGCAGAGCGTCAACGCGAGCGCCGTCAGACACGCCGATCAGACGCCCGCGTCCACGGAACGAAACTAGCAGAGCCATTCATGGCTTGCATCTCACATCCTCCAATACGTGCGTGCGGGCCATGGCCCGCAGGCACAGCCCCTCAATGAATTCATCCCTCAATGCAGCACTCCCCGAGCCATACAGCTCCGGGGAGGTTGCCACGAGCAGTAGCCAGCGTGTCGACGGATGTCGTGGTCAAGCCGCCGGTGGTCGTAAGCGCGGCACGCAGCAGCGAGTCGCGCCCCGGCGCGGACGTGCGCGCGCAGGCCGACGCCGGCGCGTCGTCGTTGCGGTCTCGCAGCCGTACCGTCCGAGGACGGCGTCATCATGCTGGTTCGATCGCGCTTGCTGCTGATCGTCGGAGGACCTGCTCGGCGTCGGCGGCGGCGCTGGCGCGTGCTCGTCGCAGCGGCGCAGCGCGCGAGACGCGGGCGCATGCGCGACGAGCTGACGGCGATCTCGCGTCGACGTGCTCGCGCAGACCGGCGAGTCGCTGGCGCAGCGCGTGGCCGAGGCGCGCCGCGCCGAGGAGGAGCGCGCGGCGGGCGAGATGGCCCGGCGCACGGAGGAGATCAAGGGCATCGTCGCCCCGGTGCAGGAGAAGCTCGGCAGGATGGAGAGCGAGATCGGGCGCCTCGAGCGCGAGCGCAGCCAGGCCCAGGGCGAGCTCGCGCAGATGATCCGCCAGCTCGGCGAGGGCGTCGGCACGCTGCGCCAGGAGACCGGCAACCTCGTCTCGGCGCTCAAGCGCCCCACCACGCGCGGCTCGTGGGGCGAGATCCAGCTGCGCAACGTGGTCGAGATGGCCGGGCATGGTCTCGCACTGCGACTTCCTCGAGCAGAGCACGATCCAGACCGGCGAGGGAACGCTGCGCCCGGACATGCTCGTGCGCCTGCCCGGCGGCAAGCTGGTCGTGGTCGACTCGAAGGTCCCGCTCGACGCCTACCTGTCCGCGCTCGAGGCCAGCGGCGAGGACGAGCGCGAGCTGCACACCGCGCGCCACGCGCGCCAGACGCGCGAGCACATCGCCAAGCTCGCCTCCAAGGGCTACCAGCGCCAGTTCGACTCCACGCCGGAGTTCGTCGTGATGTTCGTGCCCTCCGACGGCATCTACCAGGCGGCGCTCGCGCAGGATCCCGCGCTGATCGAGTACGGCGTCAGCCAGCAGGTGCTGATGGCCACGCCGACGACGCTGATCGGCCTGCTGTGGGCGGTCCACTACGGCTGGCGCCAGGAGCTGATCGCGCGAGTCCGCGCGCGAGATCGCCGAGTCCGCGCGCGAGCTGCACAGCCGCCTCGGGCGCTTCGTCGAGCCGTTCGCGAAGGTCGGCCGCCAGCTCGACTCGGCGGTCGGCGCCTACAACGAGGCGATCGGCTCCTTCGACCACCGCGTGATCCCCCAGGTGCGCAAGATCGAGCAGGCCGGCGCGGCCTCCGAGCGCGAGGTGCTCGCGCCCGACGGCGATCGAGATCACGCGCCCGCGCGATCACCGCGCGGCCGGAGCCCGCGGCCGAGGAGCCGCTGCGCGCCGCTCGCCGCGCGATCCGCGGAGCTCGCCGCTCGCCGAGCGAATCGCCGGCGGCGCCTGAGCACGTCAGCGATCAGCGCGAGCGCCACCGGCACCGTCGCCGGCAGCTCGTCGACGAGCGAAGAACAGCAGGTCGAAGCCGCAGCGCCAGGATCGCCGTGAGCGCCGCCGCGCGCAGCTGCAGCGAGCGGCCGACCGTCGCCGCGAGCAGGCCCCCGAGCGCGCCGGCGATGAACAGGTCGCCGTAGCCCATCACCGCCGAGCCGAACACCGCGCTCTGCAGCTGCGGCAGGCCCGCCGCCGGATGCGCGGCGTTGAGCGCGTTGTTCGGCCGCTGCAGCAGATCGGAGACCACGAGCGCCGTGTCGGCGATCGCCATCGCGACGATCCCCGCCGCGAGCCAGCGCGGCGGCGTCACCGTCGCCAGCAGCACGCCGAGCGCCACGCAGCTGAGCGCCGAGAGCGCCAGCGCCGCCGCCTCGCCCGCCAGGCCGCCGCGGTCGGCCCACGCGAGCGCGAACAGCGGCAGCACGAGCAGCACGCGCGGCGACGCGCGGCCAGTGGGCGGCCGCGCGTCCCACAGCAGCCAGCCGAGCGCGAGCGCCGCGAGCAGCGGCACGGCGACGAGCGCGAGATACGTCAGGCCCTGCGCGCTGGCGTGTTCGGCGGCGCGCGCGCCGAACACGAACGCGATCACCGACAGCGGCGGGATCAGCGCCCAGCGGCGGCTGCGCAGGCGCGCCGGCAGGCCAGCGACGAGCGCGCCGGGCGCCGCCACGAGCACGCCCTGAGCGAGCGACAGCACCGCGATCGAGATCCAGAACGGGAGCACCGGCGTACGATGACAGCGTGAGCGCGCCAGCCACACAGGCACCACCGATCCTGCACCTCTCATCCGTCGTGGGCAGCCCGCTGCGCGACGCCGACGGCACAGCGGCTCGGCAAGGTCGAGGATCTGATCGTGCGGCTCGGCGGCGTCGGCTATCCGCCGATCACCGGCTTTCTCGTCAACGTCGCCGGACGGCCGTCGTTCCTCGGTGCCGATCGCGTCTCTGAGATCGGTACCGACGGCGTCGTCATGCGCAAGGCAAAGCTCGACCTGCGCCCATTCGAGCGGCGCGCCGAGGAGGTGCTGCTCGAGCGCGACCTGCTCGACCGGCAGCTGATCAACGTCGAGGGCGCGCGCCTCGTGCGCGCCAACGAGATCGAGCTCGCGCTCGTCGCCGGGTCCTGGCGCGTGGTCGGCGTCGACACCGGGCCCCGCGGCGGGCTGCGCAGGCTGCTGCCGAAGGGCGCTCGGCGCGCACATCGCCACCGGCGAGTTCCTCGACTGGGCCGGCGTCGAGCCGTTCGTCGGGCACGTGCCGACGGTACGCCTGCGCGTCCCCCACCCGAAGCTCGCCAAGCTCCACCCCGCGCAGATCGCCGACCTCGTCGAGGCCGCTTCGCGACACGAGGGCGAAGAGATCATCCAGGCGGTCGGCGACGACGACCGCGAGCTCGAGGCCGACGTCTTCGAGGAGCTCGACGACCAGCATCAGCGCGAGTTCCTCGAGGATCGACCCGATACGCAGGTCGCGGAGATCCTCTCGCGGATGGCGCCCGACGACGCCGCCGACATCGTCGGCGAGCTCGACGAGGAGCGCCGCGAGCCGGTCCTCGCGCTGCTGCCGGTCAGCCACCGCATCAAGGTGCGCGCGCTGCTCGGCTATGACCCCGCCGAGGCAGGCGGGCTGATGAGCCCGGACTTCATCGTGCTGCGCGGCAGCACCTCCGCGGCAGACTGCGCTCGACGCCGTTCGTGCCAGCGACATCGCCCCAGAGCTGCTGAGCACCGTGTTCGTCGAGCTCCGCCGCCGGGCCGCTCGAGGGCAGCGTGCCCGTGACCGCGCTGCTGCGTGTCGCGGCCGCATGCGAGCTGGCCGTGGTCGTCAAGCACGAGACGCCCTGCCTGCGTCCGGACGCGTCCTTCGAGGAGGTCGCGCGGCTGATGGCCGACTACAACCTGACGGCGATCCCGGTCACCGACGAGCACGGTCGGATGCTCGGCGTCGTCACCGTCGACGACGTGCTCGAGGCGATGCTCCCGCGCGGCTGGCGGCGTCGCTTCGGGCTGCTCGGCGAGGACTGACAGCGCGCACGCGGGCTCGCGCACCGCGAGAGCGCGACGGTTCGCGCGCTCACTGAATAGACTGCTGCTCGATGAAGGCTCCCAGCGGACAGTTCGATGGCGGTCCGAGTACCGCCCGTCATGCGTCGTATCCGGTCGGCCACCCGTGGCCGACCGCGTCTGCCTGCCCGGCTTAGCCCGCGCCGCGCCCGCATCTTCGCGTTCCTGGGGCTGCTCGGCCCGGGCCTGATCGCCGCCAACGCCGGCAACGACGCCGGCGGTATCGCCACCTACTCCTCGGTCGGCGCCAAGTACGGCTACGAGCTGCTGTGGACGATGGTGCTGATCACGATCTCGCTGGCACTCGTGCAGATGCTGGCCGCGCGCATGGGCGTCGTCACCGGCAAGGGCCTGGCCGAGCTCGTGCGCGAGGAGTACGGGATCCGCTGGTCGGTGTTCGCCACGAGCGCCGTGCTGATCGCGAACACCGGCATCTGCATCTCGGACTTCGTCGGCATCGGCGCCGCGCTCGGCCTCGCGGGCGTGCCCGCACAGGTGTCCGTGCCGATCGCGGCGGTCGGGATCTGGCTGATCATCGTCCGCGGCTCCTATCGCTCCGCCGAGCGCATCTTCATCTGGTTCACGATCCCGTTCTTCGCCTACCCGATCGCCGCGGTGCTCGCGCACCCGCACTGGGGAGCGGTCGGCAAAGCGCTCGTCGTGCCCCAGCTGCACACCAACTCGGCCTTCCTCGTGCTGCTGATCGCCACCACCGGCACGACGATCACCCCGTACATGCAGCTCTACCTGCAGTCGGCGGTGGTCGAGCGCGGCGTGCGCGAGGACGAGCTGCCGCGCGAGGAACGCGAGGCGGTCGCCGGCGCGGTGTTCGCCAACGTCGTCGCCTCGTTCATCATCATCGCCACCGGCGCGACGCTGTTCACGCACGGCATCCACAACATCTCATCCGCCGCCGAAGCCGCACGCGCGCTGAACCCGTTCGCCGGCCGCTACGCCGAGGTGCTGTTCGGAGTCGGGCTGCTCGGGCGCGAGCCTGCTGGCGGCGGCGATCCTGCCGATCGCCACCTCCTACGTGGTCTCCGAGTCGCTCGGCTATGAGAAGGGCGTCGGCAGGCGCCGCGAGGAGGCGCCCGTGTTCGTGAACATCATCACCGCGATGATCATGATCAGCGCGTTCGTCGCGATCATCCCGGGCGTCCCGGTGATCTCGCTGCTCGTCGGCGTGCAGGTCGTCAACGGCTTCCTGCTGCCGATCAACCTGTTCTTCATCTGGCGCCTGGCGCGCTCGCGGCAGGTGATGGGCGAGCGCGCGAGCCGCGGCCTGCTCGACGGCGCCGCGGCGGTCACCGTGGCGGTCACCTCGACGCTCTCGATCGCGCTCGTCGTGATCACGTTCGCGGGCCTCTAGCTCACTCCACGAGCAGCGCCGCCCCGATCGCGCCGCCGAGGTCGCCGAGCGCCGCGACGTGCACGTGCGGCGGGCGCGAGTCGGCGAACAGGTGCGGCTGCATCGCCTCCGCGATCCGCTTGGCGTAGGGGTGACCGAGCCTGATCCCGAGCCCGCCGCCGATGATCACGCCCTCGACGTCGAGCACGTTGACGACCGACGCGATCCCCGCGCCGAGCGCGCTGACGGCGCGCTCGAGCGTCTGGATCGCGAGCTTGTCGCCGCTGCTCGAGCGCGCGCGCCCAGATGCCGCTCGTCAGGCGCGTGCGATCGTGCTCCTGCCATCAGCTTGAACAGATCGGTCTTGCGGCCCTTCTCCTCGTGCAGCTTGCGCACGTAGGCTTCCATCGACGCCCGCCCCGCGTACGCCTCCATGCAGCCGCGCCGCCCGCAGGTGCAGCGAGCGCCGTCGATCTCGACGACCACGTGGCCGATCTCACCGGCGCCGCCGCGGCCGGTCCACGGCTTGCCGTCGAGGATCAGGCCGCCGCCGACGCCGGTGCCCCAGAAGACGCCCAGCAGCGAGCTGTACGAGCCGCCCGG
The DNA here is from genome assembly GCA_963826985.1 of uncultured Solirubrobacteraceae bacterium. GTDB lineage: Bacteria > Actinomycetota > Thermoleophilia > Solirubrobacterales > Solirubrobacteraceae > Palsa-744. The sequence goes on along the minus strand of CAWGYW010000001.1, from coordinate 703,926 downwards.
CGCCCAGCTTGAACTCGGCGTCGGTCGCGACCTGCACGTCGTTGCCGACCGCCACGCGACAGCCGAGCGCGCGTTCGAGCTCCTCGGCCAGCGGGAACGTGCCTTCCCAGCCCGGGAGGTTGCGCGCGCTCGTCACGTTGCCGTCCTCGATCGTGCCCGGCGAGCCGACGCCGACGCCCGCGAGCGAGCGCCGGCTCCAGCTCGGCCGCCTTGGCGGCGTCGCGCAGCGCGGTCTCCATCTCCGCGGCGACGTCCGCCGGCCCGCCCGTCGGTGGGCGTCGGCCGCCGCGCCGAGCCGAGCACGTTGTTGCTCCTCGTCGACGATCGCCGCCTGGATCTTGGTCCCACCGAGGTCGATCCCGCCGTAGCTGGGCATCTCCGCGGATCATCGCAGAGCGCCGATTGTGCCGACGTGGCAAGGCTCAAAGATAAAGCAGGACGATCGCCAGGCTTTAGGCGAATTTAGGCCCGCTTGCAGCCTTTCTTCGCCCCCTCTTACGGCTCCGGCCGACTATCTAAGTGGAACACGATGACCGAACGCACCGGAGCATCCTGGCTCGTCTACGCACTGGGGGCTCTCTGCGCCGGTGCGATAGCCGCCGCCGTCCTCGTCGTCGGGCCCGCGTCCGGCAGCCAGGCGACTGTGACCCGCACCGCGACCGTCGCGCAGGGCGTCGTGCAGTCGACCGTCTCCGGCAGCGGCAACCTGCAGGCCCTCAGCCAGCTGAACCTCGGCTTCAAGACCGAGCGGGACGGTCACGCACATCTACGTCACGCAGGGCCAGCAGGTCACGCAGGGCCAGCTGCTCGCGACGCTCGATCCGCAGAGCGCCGAAGTGACGCTCGAACAGGCCAAGGCCAGCCTGCAGTCCGCCGAAGCGAACCTCGCCAAGGAGGAAGAAACCGACGGCGAAGGCTCGAGCAGCTCCGGGGCCGACGCCAGCGGCGGCGCCGCGGCCGCCGCTCGACGAGCGACCACGCGTCGCGCAGACCGCCACGCCGACCACGCACGACCGCCGACGACCACGAGCGCCCCGACAGCGACCGCGCCGCCACCACCACGCCCGCGAGCACCACGCCCGCGAGCGACCACGCCCACCGCACGACGCCCGCCACGACCGCGCCGGGCGGCACAACGCCGAGCACGAGCACGACGACGACCGGCGCTCCGAAGAAGCACCACGACGACGGGCACGAACGCGAAGCGACGCGAGGCCAACGGAAGCGAGCTCAAGCTCAGCCGCGAAAGCCACGATCAGCACGGCGACGCGCGAAGCGAACCTCGCCTCCGCCAGCGCGGCCGTCAAGAGCGACAAGCTGACGGTGCAGAGCGACGAACAGGCGGTCCAGGACACCAAGCTGTACGCGCCCGAGAGCGGCACGATCGTCTCGCTCTCCGGCCAGGTCGGGGAAGTCGTCTCGGGCAGCGGCACGACGCGAGGCCTCGAGCGCCGGCAGCTCCTCCAGCGGCTCGGGATCGAGCGCGAGCCGGCGGCGCGGCCGGCGCGACGGGCCGCTCGGCGACCGGCGCGTCGAGCACGTCCAGCTCGACCGAGCTCCTCGAGCTCGTCCAGCTCGGCGTTCGCGTCCTCAGCGACCTCAGCTCGATGCAGCTCGTGGTGGCGCTGAGCGAATCGGAAATCGGCAACGTCAAGGTCGGCCAGATCGCCACGGTCACCGTCGAAGCGCTCGAAGGCCGCAAGCTCGCGGCGCACGTCAGCGAAGTCGCGCTGCTCTCGACCAGCAGCAGCGGCGCGGTCAGCTACGACGTCACCTTCCAGCTCGACCAGCTGACGGCGGGCTTGAAGCTGGGGATGAGCGCGACCGCCGAAGTCGTCGTCAAGCAGGCCGAAGGCATCAACGTCCCCACCAGCGCGATCACCGCCGACACTGTCACCGTCGAGCGCGGCGGCAAGCAGGTGCGCCAGCGCGTCGTCACGGGGCTCGCCGGCAACAGCTCGACGATCATCCTCAGCGGCCTGAAGGCCGGAGAAACGGTCGTGCTGCCGGCCGCAGCGACGCACGAGCTCGAGCGCCTCGAGCCTCACCTCGAGGCTCGGCAGCCGCCTCGGCGGCGGCGGCGGCGCTCGGCGGCGGCACTGGGCGGCGGTGGCGGAGGCCTCGCGGGCGGCGGCGGCGGCGCCTTCTTCAGGGGCGGCGGCTGATGCGCCGGCTCTCGCGCGCCCGCGCCGGACGCCCGCTCGCGTCGCCGCGCAGCCAGCCGCTGGTCGGCGCGCGCGCATCGGCGGCGCTCGCCGCGGGCGCGCGCCGCAGCGATCGTCGCCGCATCCCGTCATCGAGGTACACGCGGTCACGAAGATCTTCGACCTGGGCCAGATCCGCGTGCGCGCGCTGCGCAACGTCTCGCTGCAGATCGACACCGGCGACCTCGTGGCGATCATGGGCAGCTCGGGCAGCGGCAAGAGCACGCTGATGAACATCCTCGGCTGCCTGGACGTCCCCACGAGCGGGCGCTACCTGATCGACGGCGTCGACGTCAGCGAGATGGACGAGGACGACCTCGCCGACCTGCGCAACCGCAAGATCGGCTTCGTCTTCCAGAGCTTCAACCTCGTCGCGCGCACGAGCGCGCTCGTCAACGTCGAGCTGCCGCTCGCCTACGCCGGCCTGCGCGGCGCGGAGCGCAGACAGCGCGCCGAACGGGCGCTGCGCTCGGTGGGGATGGCCAACCGCATGCGCCACCAGCCCTCGGAGCTCTCGGGCGGCCAGCAGCAGCGCGTCGCGGTCGCGCGCGCGATCGTCACCAACCCCGCGCTGATCCTCGCCGACGAGCCGACCGGGCAACCTCGACTCGCATTCCACCGAGGACGTCCTGCGGATCTTCGCGCGCCTGAACGAAGAAGGGCGCACGGTCGTCCTGATCACCCACGAGCCGGACGTCGCCGAACAGAGCAAGCGGGTGATCCGCCTGAGCGACGGCGAGATCGTCGAAGACCGTCGCACGCTCGGCGTGCACGACGCCCCGCCGGTGCTCCAGAGCCAGAAGTCCGCGCACCGCTCCCGATCGACGCCGGCGCGTGAGGCGCAGCCATGATCGGCCCGGAGATGCTGCGCATCGCCTGGAGCGGGATCACCGCCAACAAGCTGCGCTCGGGGCTGACGATCCTCGGCATGACGATCGGCGTCGCCTCGGTGATCGTGCTGATCGCCGTCGGCAACGGCTCCTCCAAGGCCGTCCAGTCGACGATCCAGAGCCTCGGCACGAACGTGCTCGTCGTGCAGGCCAGCGGCGGCTTTCGCTTCGGCGCGCGCGCGAGCACCGCGGCCACGCGTGTCGCTGACCAAGCAGGACGCCGAAGCGCTGCAGAACCCGAGCCTCGCCCCCGACGTCAAGAGCGCCTCGCCGGTCGTCGACGCCAGCGACGTCAAACTCGTCTACGGCGGCACGAGCTACGAACCGTCGTCGTTCATCGGCACGACCCCCTCCTACCTGACCGCCCACACGCTACAAGCTCCAGGAAGGCGCGTCGTTCACCGCCGAAGACGTCAGCAAGCACCGCCGCGTGGCGGTGATCGGCCAGACGGTCGTGCAGGAACTGTTCGCCGGCGCAGAGCGCCGTCGGCCAGAACATCAAGGTCAACGGCAGCAACTACGAAGTGGTCGGCGTGCTCGCCAAAAAGGGCACCAACGGCACGACCAACGAGGACGACGTCGTGATGGCCCCGATCACGACCGTGCAGGACTCGCTCACCGGCACCGGGCCGATCGACTCGATCACCGTCCAGGCCAAGTCCGAATCCTCGCTCAACGCCGCCGAAGCGGAGGTCACGCACGATCCTCGAGGAACGCCACAAGATCAAGGACACCGCCGAACCGGGCTTCAGCGTGCTCAACCAGGGCTCGCTGCTGGAAACCTCGAGCTCGACCAGCAGCGTGTTCACGACGCTGCTCGGAGAGGTCGCCGCGATCTCGCTGCTCGTCGGCGGGATCGGCGTGATGAACATCATGCTCGTGAGCGTCACCGAGCGCACGCGCGAGATCGGCATCCGCAAGGCGGTCGGCGCCAGACGCTGCGGACATCCTCACTCAGTTCCTGACCGAGGCCGTGCTCGTGTCGCTGTTCGGCGGCATCGCCGGCGTGGCCGTCGGCGTGATCGGCAGCCAGTTCGAAATCGCCGGCGTGCATCCCGAGATCGCCACCTACTCGATCTTCCTCGCGTTCGGCGCCGCGCTCGCCTCGGGGCTGTTCTTCGGCACCTATCCTGCGGCTCGCGCCGCCCGCCTGCGACCGATCGAAGCGCTGCGCTTTGAGTGAGCCACCTCCCCCCATCAGGAGCCCGCAATGCCCGACCATGAGCCCGTCATCTCCCAAGAGCAGCCTGCCGAGCGAGCAGCCACCCGCAGCGAGCACCGCCGTCCGCGCGCACCGGCACCCGCGGCATACGAGCGCCGACTACGAGCGTGTCGAGGACGGACGGCTGGCTCGAGAACCCGAGGAGCTGCCCCGCCGGCCGCGCCGGCGCCTGCTCGGGACGGGCGGCAACCCGATCTTCCTGGCGCTGCTCGGCGTGCTGCTGATCGCGTGCGGCTTCATCGGCGGCGTGCTCGTCGAGAAGGGCCAAACGTCCTCGAGCTCGTCCGCCGGCTGCGCGGCGGCGAGCCTCGCCTCGCGCTTGCGCGCCCTGCGCGGCGGTACGCGGCGCAGCCGGCTCGGCGGCTGCCGGCGTGGCTGGACGTCGGCGGGCGCCGAGCAGCGGGCTTCACCCGACCGACCGCCGGAACCGTCGCCTACCTCGCCGGCAGACACGCTGTATGTGACCAACGCCGAAGGCAACACCGTCAAGGTCACGACCTCGGCCGCCACGAGCGTCACCAAGACCGTCAAATCGAGCGTCAAGGGCATCCATCCCGGCGAAACCGTGACGGTCACCGGCGCCACCGGCGCAGGCGGCGCCGTCAGCGCCGAATCGATCAGCGTCGGCGCCGCCGGCGGCGGGCCTGGCCGCGCTGTTCGGCGGCGGCGGCGCAGGCACCGACGCACGGCGCAGGCGCGCGGGACCGGCAGCGGCGGCGGCGAACCTTCGCTGTTCGGCGGCGGCTGGCTAGCTACAGTCCGCGACCGATCGGACCAGCGCCGCACCGGCGGGCAGCGAATCACGACAACAAGATCACCAACAAAGGAAGTCCATGCCTCACATCAACAGCAGACAGCAGCAGGCCCGCAATCGCGGCGCTCGCTCCTCGTCGCTCGCCAGCCTCGCGCTGGCGGCGTGCGGCGGCTCCTCGAGCAGCTCCTCCACCACGACCGCGAGCGCCAGCGCGAGCGCCACGACGCCGACCACCGGCGGAGCGCCGCGGAGCGCTCGGGAGGCCGCTTCGCGGCGCTGCGCGAATGCCTGAAGAAGAACGGCATCACGCTGCCCACAGCGCACACCCGGCCAGCGCCGCGCCGGGCGCCGGCGGCTTCCTCGGCGGCGCGCGGGCCCGGCGCTGCCCAAGGGCGTCACGCAAAGCGCAGTACGAAGCCGCCATCAAGAAGTGCGGCGGCACTTCTCGCGCGGCGGCCTTCCGGCGGTCGCGGTCCGTGGCTTCAGCAGCTCCGGCGGCCAAACAGGCGCTCGCGAAGTTCGCGGCGTGCATGCGCAGAAAACGGCGTCAACGTGCCGGAACCCAACACCTCGGGCAAAGGCCCGATCTTCAACACCAAGGGCATCGACACGAACAGCGCCAAGTTCAAGGCCGCCGAGGCCAAGTGCCGCAGCGACCTGCTCGGCGCTTTCGCGCGCGGCCAGGCGAACGGCGGCGCACCCGGCGCCGGTGCGGCGCCCGGCGCGGCACCCGCCACACGGCTGGCTACGACGTACCGCTCAGCACAGAGCTGATCGGCTCCAGGACCGCGCCAGCCGGCGCGGTCCTGGCGGGCCGACGGCGCTGCCTAGCGGGCGCTTCGGGTCCGGGATCGCCGCCGAGCTCGGCTTGGCTGGCGATCGTCGGCACCGGCAGCGCCGCCACGCGCTGCATCAGCTGGCTCCACTGCGCGGCGCTCAGCGCGCTGGTGGTGACCAGCGGCGCGGGCGCGGTGCGGCCCGAGCGCGCCGAGTGCGCGGCCGTCGCGGTCGCCGCGGGGTTGAGCGTTGCGCGTGGCGGCCGGCGGCGGAACTCGAGGTGGATGCGGTTCCAGTCGGCCGAGGCGGCGTGCGTGTTCGGCGAGCCCGGGTAGCGCATCAGGCTGTCGATCTCGTGCGGCACGAATCCGGCGGGCAGCGTCAGCAGCGCGCGGATCGTCAGGTCGGTGATCGTTTCCGGCCCCTGGTGGCCGGCGATCGGGGTGCCGTTGATCGCGGAGATGTCCACCTCATCGCCGCGTGCAGGCAGTCGCGGCATCGCCGGCGTGCACTGGCGCTGCGAGCAGCGCAGCGCGCTGACGGTCGGCTCCAGGCCGCTGCGCGACAGGAACGCGAGCACCGCCAGCACGCGCCTGTCGACCACGCCCGCGGCGACTTCGTGGCGCGCGCAGGCATCGATCGTGATCCCGGGTCCGACAGCACGGCGCGCTCCAGCTGCGCCTTGGAGAGCAGGAACACGTCGCTCGCGGTCGCGCCGAGCAGCGCGTTCGTCGCCTTCGCCCCCTGCGGGTGCAGCGCCGCTCTGCAGCTGCGCCCAGTTGGCGAGCACCGGACCGGGGTTGACCGTTTCGCGTATCGCCCGCGGGCCGGATCGCGAAGCGCAGGTGACCGTCGCGCGCGCCGGGCGGCACGCTGACACGCCCGAGCACCGTGCCGGAGGCGACGACCGAGCCCGCGCGCAGCGGCAGGCGCTGGCCGGCGCTGCTGGTGCGCGCCTTCCTGGCGGCGCTGGCGGCCGCGGCCGCGCGCGCGTCGGGGTTGCCCGGGTGGGCGAACAGGCGGACCCTGTCCATGCCCGGCGGGCGTCGCTTCCTGCGTGCCGCCTGCGACCGAGAGCTGCCCGGCGGCCGACGCGCGCCGGCGCGACGCGGCGTCTTCACGCTGCAGCGTGAGCGGCGACTGCGTGCCCGCGCTGGCCGGCTGCGAGGGCGCGGGGTCGCGCGTGCTCGCCGCTTCGACGACCGGCGACTTCGGCCTGCACGCTGCGGCGGCTTCGGCAGGACGTAGGTCGGGCGCGATGCTGCCGAGGCCGGCGTAGGTGAACACGTCGCCGTAGACGTCGCGCAGGACCAGGTACTTCCCGAGCTTGCGCGAGTCGCCGATCCTGCACGATGCGACCGTCCTGCACGGCGACCACCGAGGCGTTCGGAGCGCTCAGCAGTTCGACGAGCTGCAGCGCGGAGCCGACGCCGGCCGCGTGCGCGGTGCGCTGCGGCGGCCGCAGCGGCGCGGCGGCGGCGGCGGCGAGGAGCCCGGTGCGCCGGCAGCGCTCGCGGATGCGCCCGCGGCGGCGCTGCCGGGGCTCGGCGCGTCGGCCGTGCTCGCGCGCGCCGGAGCGCGCTGGAGCCGCGCTGGCTCCGGCGGTGGCGCTCGACGGCGAGGGCGATCGCGGCGCGAGCGGTTCCCAGGCGACGCGCTTGCCGGTCACCGGCAGGCGGCCGTCGACCAGGCCGGTGAGCGTCGCGATCACCGCCTTGGGATAGCGTGGAGATCAGCTTCGCCCGCAGCAGCACCGATTCGACGTATTCTTCGGAGTGGTTGTAGGCGAGGATCGCCGCGCGCAGGTTGGTCGCGGCGCCGGCGGCGCGCAGATAGCGCGCGGCGGCGAAGATCGCGTCGACCGGGTTGTACGGGTCGGCGTAGCCGGCGTTCAGCGCGTCGACGCCGTACTGCAGCCAGGTGCTCGGCTCGAACTGCATCCAGCCGACGGCGCCGGCGGTCGAGACCGACAGGTCGCTGCCGTAGTCGGTCTCGATTTCGTTGATCGCCGCGAGGATCTGCCACGGCACGCCGTACTGGACCGCGGCGGCCTTGTAGATCGGCAGCAGGAACAGCGGGATGCGGTAGAAGGACGAGCGCCTGGTCCGAGGCTTCCGAGGAGGCGAGGATCGCCGCCAGCGCGCCCGCCTCGGCGGCGACCATCTGCGGCGAGGACGCCACGTTGTTCGGGCCCGTGGCCTTTTCGCTGTGCTTGGTCGGCCTTGCCCGCTTCGCTGCCGTTCGCCGTGGTGGTCGTCTGGCTCGGGTTCGAGGGAGCGCTGGCGGTCGCCTTCTGCTTGCGCTTGAGCACCACCGTCGGGCTTCCGCAGCCGGGGCCGCGGAGGCGCTCGTCTGCGGCGTGCTCGTGGGCGCGTGCTCGCCGGGCGTCGCCGTGCGGTCGTGGTGCTCGCCGCCGGTCGTCGTTTCGCTCGGCGTGCTCGTGGTCGCGGGCGTCGTCGTGGTGCGCGGTGCGTCGGAGCTCGTCGCCGTTTCGCCGTTTCCTGAGCGCCGCTGCCCGCTTCGCGGCGCTGGCCGGCGCTGCCGGTCGCGCCCAGCGCCGCGCCGGTCGAGCGGGCCGCCGAGACCGGCCGCCGTCAGACCGCCGCCCGCGAGGGCGGACAGCATCGCGCGCAGAGCCCGCCGGCGGGCGCGGTTCACGGGCGGCATACGCGGATATCGATCATCTCGGGGGACGTCCCATTTTCGGTGGTCGGCGCAGCTTGCCCACGAATGCGGGGTACGCCCACCGGGATTCTTATCGGCAGCGAACCACGAATCCGTAAAGGATTCGTAATCGCGCCGGCAAAACGTGGAGTGCTCTGATTCCATGGCGGTCGGGGCCCAGGCACCCTAACGATGCCCGCGGGCGAAGCGTCGCGGTTGGCCGGCCATCGCGTGTTCGCGGCGGCGGGCCCCAATCCTGCCGCGCGGACGCCCCCGGAACTCTCTGCGCCTTGCGCTTGTAACAGATCGCGCGAACGCTCTATTGTTGACAGCGGAGGGTTGATGAGGATGACAGGAGCGGCGAAGATGCCGGTCGCACGACGCGGATGGGGAGCGAACATGAGCGCCAGGCGGTGTTGGATCGTTGTAGCGCTGGTTTGCGCGGTGTCGTTGGCCGCGGTCGCGCCGGCGCTCGCCGAAGAGACCGTGAAGATCACCGAAGCGGGCTTCTCGCCGAACCTGCGCGGTGCGCCTACGAACGCGTTCGGTAGCGCCACGATCGGCTCGACGAACCTGCCGGTGCCCTCGCCGATCACCCATGTCGACGTGTTCGGCCCGGCGGGCGTGACGCTCAACCTGGCAGGCACGGGCACGTGCCTGAAGGAAAAGCTCGAACAGCTCGGTGCGCAGGGCTGCCCGGCGGATTCGAAGGCAGGCTTCGGCGGCGGCGAAGGCGTCTACGAACTCGCCCACGAAATCATCAACGAGGCATACACGCTGGACTTCTTCCTGGCCGACAACAAGCCGGGACACGTCTCGCTGCTGATCCTGCTCAAGGGGTCCACCCCAGTGTCGATCGAAGTGATCTTCACGGCCACGGTGATCACCGGGCCGCGGCCCTACGGCCTCGGCTTCAGCGTCGAAGTGCCGCTCATCAAAGTGCTCCCCGAAGCCTCGGACGCGTCCGCCAAGACCGCCTTCCTGACGCTCGGCGCGCACAACGTCGCCTACTACAAGAAGATCCACGGCAAGCGCAAGCTGTTCCATGTCGAGGGCATCATCCTGCCCAAGAAGTGCCCACGCGGCGGCTGGCCGGTTGCCTCGAAGTTCAGCTTCGAGGACGGCTCGACGGTGCTCGCCAAGCGCACGGTTCCCTGCCCGAAGTGATGCGGATGGCGGCGCGGGCGCTGCTGCTCGCCGGGCTCGCAAGCCTTGGCTGCGCGGCGTCTGCCGTGGCGCAGGCCCCAACCGAAGCGAGCATCCACCCATCGCTGGTGCCCGACCGGCTTGGCGCGAGCGCGGCGCTGACGCTCGCGCTGCGCTACTCCGGCGGAGAAGAAGGCGTCCCTGAGCCGCTGCGCACGATCGTCGTGCGGCTGCCGGCGGGACTCGGGATCGACCTGCGCGGGGTGTCCAGCTGCCCCGCGGCGCGCCTGCGCCGCCAGGGCGCGGCCGGTTGTCCTTCGGGATCGCTGCTCGGGCGCGGCCGCGCCGCGCTCGAGGTCCACGCGGGCTCGCAGATGCTCCCGGAGCAGGCCGCGGCGTGGGCTTTCCGCGGTCCCAACCGCGGCTCGAGCCCGACGCTCGAGATCCTCAGCCAGGGCTACACGCCGCTGGACGAGCGGACGCTCAGCACGGGCGTCCTGCGGGGCGAGGACGACGCGCCATACGGCTCACAGCTGACCATCTCGATCCCGCCGATCCCCACGCTCGTGTACGAGCCCGACGCATCCGTGAGGACGCTGTCGTTGACGATCTCGCGCAGTGGCACGATCGTCGTCCCCGACAGCTGCCACGCGGGCGGGTTTGCGTTCGCGGCCGCGTCCACGTTCGCCGACGGCTCGACCACGACGGCCGCGGCGAGCGTGCCGTGCCCGTAGCGTGCCGTGCCCGTAGCTCACCAAAGCGCCAGCCAAAGCGATATTCTGGGTCGCGATGGAAACGATCCTCTCGGTGTTGCAGGTCGCGATTGCGGTGATCCTGATCTTCCTGGTGCTGATGCACTCGGGCAAGGACTCCGGCCTCTCAGGCGCCTTCGGCGTCGGCAGTGGCACGGGTCCGCTCGGCGGTGGCTCGCTGGTGGAGCGCAACCTCAACCGCTGGACGATCTTCTTCGCGGTGCTGTTCTTCCTGAACGCGTTCCTGCTGCTCAAGAAAGTCTGAGCGGTCCTTCGGGGCCGTCCCCGCCGGCCGCCAGCCGCTCGAGCCGATCGAGGATCTCGATCGCCTCCGCGCGCAGCTCGGCGTCGATCGCCTGGTAGTCCTCCTGCGAGAGCTTGCCCGTGCGGAAATCGAGCTCCGCGTCGCGGATCTCGCGGTACTTCGCCTCGCGTGCCGCCTCGAGGTCATCGTGCGTGGCCGCGGCGGACGCCGCGGGCGCAGCTGATGCCTGACGCGCGACGCCGGCGGCCGATCCCGAGCGTCCCGCGCCGGCGACCCCGCGTCGCCGGGCCTGCGCGCGCGTCGCAGCGGCGCGCCGACGACGAGCACCACGAGCCCGATCAGCGCGAGCGTCAGGATCGCGATCAGAACGGCCACGCCGTCACCGAACTGATGCGCCTGCCCACGATTCCGCCCACCCGCGCGCGTCAGGCGCGGGCCAGGCCCCGCAGGGCCCGCGCGCGCGAGCGCACGCTCACGCGCCGGCGCACAACGCTGGGCGCCGGCCAGATCGCGATCAGCCCGCCGCCGAAGCTGATCAGGCCGCCGATCCAGATCCACATCACCAGCGGTGAGACGAGGAAGTTGAACTGCGCCGGCGGCGGGTGCTTCAGGTAGGCGCGCGCGAGGTAGGCGATCCCGACGAGCGCGTCTTCCGGCTGGCAGCGTGCTGTTGCCGACGCTTACGATCCGCTTCAGCGCGGGGGTTTCGATGTCGGGCGCGATCGCCGTCCAGACGTTGCGCGTGAAGCTCGCCGTCCATCGCGACGTGGCTGACGGGCTGGCCGCCGATCAGGCTGCCGACCGTGCCCTGGCTGGCTTCCTGGGAGGCGTAGAAGCCCTCGCTGGGGTTCAGCGTGGCGACGTGGTGCCCGTGCTTGGTGACGTCGAGCAGCGCGCCCAGGCTCAGCGTCGAGCCGGTGTGCGCCTCGTCGTACTTGGGCGTGATCGTCGCCGTTGGCCGCACGTAGCGGACGGCGTAGGCGCCGACGCGGGTCGACTGGCCCGGCGAGAGCCCCAGCTGCGAGGCGTGCTGGAAGGACGAGGAGGCGGCCACGCCGACGAACAGCACGGCGATGCCGATGTGGACGATGTAGCCGCCGTAGCGACGGCGGTTGCGGCGCACGAGCGCCAGCAGCGCCAGCGGCGCGGGCTCGCCGGCCATCGCGCGTCGCGCGCGCGTGCCGCGGAAGAACTCCTGCCCGATGCTGCCGAACACGAAGCGCCGCGCAGCAGAACATCGCAATCGCAAGCGGCTTCTGCGTCGACGCCGGCGATCTCCAGCGCGACCAGCACGAGCAGCGCGCAAGCGATGCGGCACGAGGAAGTTGCGCCGGGCGTTGGCGAGCGTCGCGCGGCGCCAGGCGATCACCGGCCCGATGCCGCTGAGCAGCACCAGGATCAGCGCCAGCGGCACCGTGTAGCGGTCGAACCACGGCGGCCCCACCGAGGCTTCCTGGCCGGTGACGCGCCTCGGAGATCAGCGGGAAGTAGGTGCCCCAGAAGATCACGAAGCACAGCCCCACCAGCACGAGGTTGTTGGCGAGGAAGATCGACTCGCGCGAGAGCAACGAGTCCAGGCGATGCTCGGAGCGCAGCATGTCGCGGCGCGAGACCACCAGGTAGATCGAGCCGCCGATCAGCGCGGCGATCAGGAACACGAACGGCACGCCGAGCGTCTGCCCGCCGAAGGCGTGGATCGAGTTGAGGATGCCGCTGCGCACGAGGAACGTGCCCATGATCGCCAGCGTGCCGGTGGCGAGCACCAGCGAGACGTTCCACACCTTCAGCATCCCCCGCTTCTCCTGGATCATCAGCGAGTGCAGGAACGCGGTGCCGGTCAGCCACGGCATCAGCGAGGCGTTCTCGACCGCGTCCCAGCCCCAGTAGCCGCCCCAGCCGAGCTCCGAGTAGGACCAGCAGCGCGCCCAGCAGGATGCCGACGCCGAGGAACAGCCACGCGGCGAACGCGAAGCGGCGGATCGCTTTGATCCAGTCGGCGTCGACCCGGCGCGCCAGCAGCGCGCCCATCCCGAACGCGAGCGGGATCGTGCACAGCGTGTAGCCCGAGTACAGCATCGGCGGGTGGATCATCATCGTCGGGAAGCGCAGCAGCGGATCCAGCCCCGCGCCTTCCGGCGGCGCCGGGTGGGTGGTCGCGAAGGGGTTGGCGTAGAAGACCATCAGCGCCACGAAGAAGCCGCCGAAGCCGAGCAGGATCGCCGTCGCGTAGGCGGCCACGTCGCGCAGGCGCTTGCGCGTCAGGAACAGCGCGAGGCTCGACCACAGCGACATCAGCCACGCCCACAGCAGCAGCGAGCCTTCCTGCGAGGACCACACCGCGGCGGCGCGGTAGAGCGCGGGCGTCGTGCGGCTGGAGGTGTCGGCGACCGTGTTGAAGGCGAAGTCGTTGCGCAGGAACGCGATCTCCAGCACGATGCATCGCGACCGTCAGGATCCCCGCGAGCGCGTACACCGAGCGCCGGCCGGACTCCGAGAACTCGACGCGCCCGCTGCGCACGCCGTACAGCGAGGCGCCGATGCCGTATGCGCACACGGCGAGCGCCAGCAGCAGGCAGGCGAAGCCGAGGCCGGCCATCAGCGCCTACGCTCCGGGCTGGACGTTTGCGCCGTGCGCCAGCGCACTCAGGAGTTCTGGTTCTCGCTCGGCGGAGCGGTCTTGTACTTGGACGGGCACTTGGTGATCAGCGAGTTGCGTTCGCCGACGTAGCGCCCGCCCTGCTTCTCGACGGTCACGATCACCTCGCGCCCTTCGCGGAACGGGTCCGGCACGATCGCCCGTGTACGCCAGCGGGACCGTCGTGCCGCCGACGCGGTCCTCGACGCTGAAGTCCAGCACGGCGCCTTCGCGGTGCACCGAGCCGCTCGACCACGGTGCCCGTCAGCTGGTAGCTGCGGCCGGGCTGGGCCTCGCGCAGCAGCTGGCTCGGCGTGAGCGCCGGGCTGGCGGCGCTGAAGCTCGTGTAGATCAGCGCGCTGGCCAGCACCACGGCCGCGCTGAGCGCCACGACCAGGCGCACCGTCCGCTTGCGCGAGGGGTTCATCGCCGACGAAGTATCGCAAACCGCCCTATGCCCCCGCGTCGGCAACCGCTGGCGCTGGCATTCGTCGCACCGCCGGCGCGGCGCGACGAGGAAACAATGCGTTGCACGGCGAAACCTTTACGCGTGGATGACGTTATAGGAGGTGGCGATCAATGAGACCGAGCCTCCTGCACCCCCGCGGCGAGCCGCGACACTCGCGCCGGCACCGGCGTGGACGCGCAGCCGCGACGGGCGAGCTCGTGCGCGAGCCCGCGTCAGGCGCATGCGATCCGGCCGTCGCGCGCGTGCGCGAGGCGGGCGGACCGGTCGACCATGCCTCATACAGCTGCCCCTGCGGCTGCGTGTTCGACGCGCCGGTCTCGACCACCGTCTGCTGCCCGCACTGCGGCGCCGGCCAGGCCTGGTAGACGCCCACTGCACGACGAAGGCCCCGCCGCAGCGGGGCCTTCGCGCACATCGGCTGGCGGTTGGCGCCCGCCCTCCTAACCGGCCTTTACTTCGAACGCCGGCTGTTCGTACTCCCAGTTGCAGCCGGGTTCGATCCCCGTCGCGCTGAAGGAGCCGAGCGTGCCGCCGCAGTCGATCGCGCCATAGGTCGTGTTGAGGAAGACCTGTTCGGGGAGCGGGTCCGAGCCCACCGCGGGCGGCGCCACGGCCACCCTTTCGTAGTCCTCGCCTTCACAGGCGCCGGTCGTTTTGTTGACGTGTTCCGCGTTGCAGACGTAGTCCGCGTTGATCGCCACGTTCAGCGAGTTCTCCGGCCCGGATTCGCCCGTCGGTTCGGCGCCGTAGGTCTGGGTGTTGAAAGCGATCCGCGATGACCGCCTGCGCGGGCAGTTTGGCGTCGGGAAGCTTGAACCGTGACCTTGGTCGCCTTCGCGAAGGCGCATTCCTTACCGTAGCCTTTGACGTCTTCGGGCATTTCCAGCGGGCACTTGGCGCTCGCGGAGGGCCGGTAGTGGATCTTGACGGTCTTCGTGATCCGCGCGATCGGCGAGCTCAGCGAGCCCACCTTGTAGACGCTGACCGTGATCGGCCATTCAAAGCTCGCGCCCATGGCGGTCGTGCACGCAGCGCCGCTTCCGCTCTGACACGCGTAGCTCTCCATCAGGACAGAGATCATCGGGCTCGTGCGCGCCGTACCTCCGAACTGGACCTCGCCGCCGAATTCCCACACGGAATCCGACTCGAAGCCAAGGGCCGGCAATGCCTTCGATGGGATGTTGTTGTAGATCACTTCGCTCGCGCTTGCCGTCCCGGCCGCAAGGGCCGCGATGGCGGTGGTCGCGAGGAGCGCCGCAGCCAGCCTGGCGGACCTCGCTGGAATCCTTCCGCTCATGTCTGTCTCCATTCGTTGCGATCAAGTCCTCTGACTACGAGGCGGTTGTCGGCCCCCTCCAGGGCCGACGGAGGAAACGGCGCGGCAACGGTTAACTCCCCCAACCGCTGTTCGCGATCGACCACGCGCTCACACCAACATCCCTCTTGTCCAGACGCTATTCGTCCGCGTAGCCGATGTCAAGCCTGGCGGCCGGCTCTTAGCGCCTGCTTCAAACTATGCCGTGCGGTCGGAGCGGCTAGCGGATGTGCATCCCCGAGATCGCGCGTGCGATCACGAGCTGCTGGATCTCGGCGGTGCCCTCGAAGATGTCGTAGATCACGCGCGACCTGCATGGTTGAGCCATTTTCCGCACGGTTGAGCCAAACACGCTCCGGCTGAGTCCGCTGGAATCCGGTCGAATCAGGGCTGAACTGGCGCGAGACTGGCGCGAGACTGGCGCGAGACTGGCGCGAGCTGAGGCTCGTGCTTCAGGTACGTGGACCGAGAAAGACGCGCCGCTCGCTGCGCGTTTCAGCCCGTCGCCGCCCGGCCCTGCTGCGCCGCCAGGTACGCGTCGAGCAGACCCGCCGCCTCGCTCTCGTTGCCGGGCATCAGGTGGCCATACAGATCCATCGTGACCGCGATTTTCGAGTGCCCCATGTACTCGCTGAGCGCCTTGGCGTTGACGCCGGCGGCGATCATCAGCGAGGCGTAGATGTGCCGACACTCGTGCAACGTGATCCTGTTCAGCCCGGCGCCCTCCCACGCCCGATCTGCGCGTTCGGTCAGCGTCCGGTCACAGAGCGGGGCGGCCGGCGCAGCCCCGAACAGCAGACCCTCACGCCAGCCAAGCGCGAGCACGTGTTCGGCCAAGTGGGAGCGCAGAGCGCCCGCGATCGGCACCTTGCGGTCCTTCCCCGACTTCGTGGCGATCTCCCCCGCCTCAGCGTCCCACCCACGACACACCCGGATCACGCCGCCGGGCAGGTCCACATCCTCGACGTGCAACGCCATCAACTCGCCGCGCCGCAAACCCGCGTACATCGCGGTCGCCCACACGCGCCGGTCAGCCGCCGACAGCTCCGCGAGCAGCTTGGCGCACTCGGCCGGCGTGGCGATCCGGTCACGACGGCTGCGCACCCGCGGCAGCTTGAGGCCCGACGTGGGTTGACGGCCACGACACCTTCCTCGATCGCCTCCCGGTAGATAGCCCTGAGCGGCAACACCGTGACGCCCACGTTCGACGCGCTGCGACCTTCGGCGATCAGGGGATTGACGAGCAGCTGCTTCAAGTCGATCGTGCGGACCTCGGACAGCCGCATCGAGCCGATCGCGGGGTTCACGCGAAGCCGCATCGCGTCGGCGTACGCACGTAGAGCGCTCGGCTTGTATGGGTCTCCCGAGCGTGTCAGGCTCGTGCCGGCACGGGCCCGGGCAAGCCACGCATCGGCCGCCTCGGTGACCGTGATCGCCGTCGGAGCAGACATGGAGCCCTTGCGCACGGCAGAGCGACTGTCATCACGCCATGCGACCGCCGCCGCTTTTGTCGGGAACGTCTTGCGGATCTTCTTCGCATCGCGCTTGCTGTAGACCGATGCCTCCCACGGGCAGTCACAGCGCCTCTTGCGGCTGCAGTTGAGGCCGTGGCGTTGACGCACTCCCGTGGCCATCAGAGCTCACTTCCAGACGATGCAGCGGTGTACGGTGCCGATTGCATGGGGAGCTCAACCTCCTCTGCCATGCCCCCGGCCGCGCCAACGGCGCGGGGGCGCCTTGTAAGACGCCCGCATCCTACTTCCCGACTCCGACGCCTTCCGCGTGCCGGTCGAGCCAAGCCTGCAGCTCACTGACGGGGATCAGCTTGCGACGCCCGAGCCGCACAAGCCGCATGTCGGGCTCGATATGCGCGCGCCAGGTGTCCCAGGACACGCCGAGCGCTTCGCACGCCTGCTCGACGCTCAGCGCGAGGACGGGTGCGCTCCGTTTTTGGGCGGCAGTGGCTGCTACTGCACGTGGCGATATTGGGGCCATCGCGGATATAGACCCCAACTTCCTCAAACCGGCCACGCAACTGTGCAGTGCAGACGTCGTCGGAGCGCGTCAGCCCGGCGGCGTGCGCCATGCTTCGAGCACGCTGCCCACCGTTGCGCGCACGCGTTCTCGTGCCTGCGATCGGTCGACGCCAGCCATCAGCAGATCGTCGTACTCGCTTTCGCGATGACGCGCGGCGGCAGCCACTGCGAGCGTGATCGCGGTCGGGTCGAGCGCCCGCGCCGAGGTGGTCCGGCCGATGCGACCACTGCCGCGCCTGCCGGTGTGTGAGGCGATCTCCTTTACGCACTCAGGGGGGCAGGCCGGGAACAACCGGCCGATCTCGTTCGCGAGCTCACGCTCGAAGTCCGCGTCCTCGACGGCACGCCGCTCGCGTTCTCGCTGACGACGCCGCAAGCGGGCGTCCTCGTCGGCGAGGCATTCCGCTTCGGCCTGTTCGAGTGCCGGCTCCTCGACGAGCACGCCCTGGCGCTCGTAGCGTTTGCGCGCACGGCTGAAACGCACGACGACGGCGGAGAGCCGGCTGTGCTTGCGTGCCCTGCGCGTCAACGCCGCATCTCCGGCGCCAAGGAATGTCAGGTGCGCGAGGTCCGCGCAGGAAAGGCATAGCGGGCCGCCGTCATCCATCGTCAGCCAGCCGGCATCGGTGTCTCCGCACGCAGAGCATGTCCACTCCTTCAGCGGTGAGACGACCACGATCTCGGGCCTCTCAGGCGACGCGCTCACCGCGCGATCGTAGCCTCACCACGACGCAGCGCCACGCCGGCCCAGATGGCACGATTGCGCGGTGCCCACAAGAGCTCGCCGTGAGTCCAAGGACGTCAAGGAGGTCGTGTGCGATCTATCGGCTGAGGAGCTGCGCGAGATTTTGCGCTCCGCCGTTGATCGCCATCCGGATGTGGAACGCCACGTCCTGCTCGCGGCAGCCCGTAGCGAGGGGGATTTCGGCGAGCTGCGCCGCGAGGTCGACCGTGGGCTGCGCACCCGCCGGTTCCTCGACTACCACGAGAGCTCAGCGTGGGCACGCGCGGCGCAGCCGGTCCTCGAGGAGCTGCATCTCGCCGCACAGACGTCGCCCTCGGCTGAGCTGCTCGCCCTGATAGAGCGGTCGGTCGGGCACGTCGTGAAGGTGATCATGCACGCGGATGACTCGAACGGGACGATCGGCGATCTCGCCCGCGAGCTGCTCGACCTGCACGCACAGGTATGCGCCGCGTGGGTCGCCGACCCGCTGACGCTCGCCGAGTGGATGGTGCGCTTCAGCTGCGACGACCAGGACTTCTTCGAGATCGATCCCGTCCGCTACCGCGCGGCGCTCGGCGAGAACGGCCTCGCCGCCTACAGGCAAGCGATCGAACAGCGCCACACCGACGGCAGCGAGCTGTTCGCGGTGCGGAGGGCACGCGAGCGGCTCGCCGTACTCGACGGCGACACCGAGGCCGTCGTCGCGCTGCTCGGCGGAGACCTCAGCACTCCGCACCAGTTCATCGCCGTGTGCGAAGCGATGGCAGAGCTTGAGCGCGAGAACGATGTGCTCGCGTTTGCGCTGCGCGGCATCGCCGAGACCAGCGGCTGGCAGGTCGACAAGCTCTACGACGTCGCTTGCGGCGTGCACGAGCGCGGCGGCGCGCCGATCGAAGCGCTAGCGCTGCGTCGCCAGCAGCACGAGCGCGCACCGTCGGCAAGCACCTACTCGACGCTGCGACGCGCCGCGGAGGCCCTCGATGCCTGGGGACTCGAGCGTGAGGCCGCCCGGCGGGCGCTGCGCGAGCGCGACCGCGGCAGCTACGTCGACGCGCTTCTGCAGGAGGGCGACGCTGACACCGCGTGGGTTGTCGCAACCGAGGACCCGACCTGGGACCCAGGCGGCGATCGCCGCGCCCGCCTCGCCCAAGCACGCGAGGCCACACACCCTGACGAGGCGCTCTCCCTGTACATGCTCGTCGCCGGGGAAGAGCTGCTCCAGACAGGCCGCCGCGCATACGCGAGGGCGATCGCGATGCTGAAGCACGCACGCCGAGCCGCGAGCGCCTCTGAACAGGACCACTGGTTCTCAGACCAGCTCCTCGACCTGCGCGAGCAGCACCGCCGCCGCCCCGCCCTCATCCAGATGCTCGACAAGGCGAAGCTCCCCTGAGCGCTCGCGACTTCGGGACGACTGTGTCTGGCGCTGCTCGTAGCTTGTCTGGGTGGCTGAGAACGATCCAAGCACGACCGATCCCGACGGACGCCTTGTCGTCTTCGACGCCGGCACCCGTCTGCACCTGTCCCTGGGTCGGCCGGAGCTCGTAGACGAGCACGAACTGATTCTCGGCACCGTCGCGCATCCCGATTACCGCGTTGACGATGCTATCCCAGGCCGCGAGCACTTCTATCGGCGACACGTCGATCCCCGAAGGTGGCTGCGGGTGGTCGTAGACTTCAGTGACGAGCCCGCGTGGGTCGTGACCGCACTGGTCCAGGAAAACCCACCGCGCGGCTGGAAATCATGACCATCACTATCGCCGGCATCCCGTTCGACCATCACCATTACGACGAGCGCGGCGACGTGCTCTACCTCAACGTCGGTGAGCCCCGTCCTGCAGCACGCGGCCTGGAGACGCCCGACGGGCACGCGATCCACTACGACGAGAGCGGCGCGGTGATCGGGTTGACGCTGCTGAACGTCCGTCACATCCTGGAACGCGACGGGCGGCTGACGCTCACGCTGCCACCGGAGCACCTCGGAGCCGACGCGCTGGAACCCATCCTCGTCGCAGCCTGAAATCGTAAAGTCGCTCAGCCGGTCTGATCACCCCTCAGATCGCCGCGCTGCCGACCGCCGACGGCGCGGCCGACCAGCAACGACCAGATAGCGCACGCCGGCTTCGCCGGCTGTAACCGAGTCTCCCTCCGGTCGGCTCTCCACCGACCCTGGCGTCGTGCAAGCCGGCCGGCAGCCCTTCGGGCTGCTCGCTCGCCGCTCGCTGGCGCTCGCAAGCTCCCGCGGCCGGCGCACACCGCCAAGCCCGGACAGACTACGGGTATGAAATATCGACTGGGCTGTTGTCCGGTCGTGTTCGTAGGGTCGTTTGACCGGGACAGGGGCCTTGTGGGAAGACGCAATGGTGGGGCAGGCCGTCGTGCATTTGGGCTGCGAGCCCGTCAATGACTATATGGCCGCCCCTGCGACTCACCTGGTTGGGCTGAGAGCCCGAATCCGTATTTGTCGCTTGCCCGCCGCGCCTTCCAGTCATGTGTTCGATGCTATGAAGGGAGCGGAAATTGCGGTATTTCGGTGTTGATGTTCACTTGGAGTTCTGCGAGATCGCCGTCTGCGAGGATGGCCGGGTTTCGCAGGTCGGGCGGATCGCGAGCACGCCGGAGGCGATCAGGGAGTTCGCGGCGGGTCTCGGCAGCGAGGATGAGGTCGTGCTGGACGCGAGCGGCAGCGTGATGGCGATCGCGCGGATCTTGCGGGAAAGCAACGTCGGCCGGGTCGTTGTCTCGGATGCGGCGCAGACGCGTGCGATCTCTCACGCGCGGGTGAAGTCCGATCGCTTTGACGCGGCGATGCTCGCGCGGCTGCTTTCCTCGGGGATGCTCAGCGAGGTGTGGGTGCCGGATGAGGCGACGCTCGCGTTGCGCCGGCGTGTCGCTCGCCGCGCGGCGATGATCCGCGCGCGCACCCGGATCAAGAACCAGGTGCACGGCGTAGTTGGCCCGACCCCTTAGATTCGGTCCGGTGCTTGTGAGAGTTCTACTCGTCCACGATGATGGACGGGGAAGGAACTCAGATGAAGCGACGCAGGCATACGCCCGAGCAGGTCGTCCGCAAGCTGCGGGAGGCCGAAAGGATGCTCGGCGAAGGCAAGACGATCCCGGAGGTCGCCAAGGAGCTCGAGGTGTCCGAGAACACGTTTCACCGCTGGCGCGCGCAGTACGGCGGGATGAAGGCCGACGACGTGAAGCGGCTGAAGGAGCTCGAGCGCGAGAACACGCGGCTGAAGCGGATCGTGGCGGACAAGGAGCTCGAGATCGACGCGCTGAAAGAGGTGGCGTCGGGAAACTGGTAGGCCCGGCCCGGCGGCGCCAGGCGGTCCTGATGCTGATGGACCGCAAGGGGCTCTCCGAGCGTCGGGCGTGTGAGATCGTCGGCCAGCACCGCTCGACCCAGCGCAGGGAGCCCTGTGTCGCTCAAGACGACACGGCGCTCCGCGGGAGGCTGCGCAAGCTCTCTAAGGATCGCCCGCGCTGGGGCTACCGGCGAGCGCACTCCCAGCTGATCGAGGAGGGCTGGGTGATCAACCGCAAGCGTGTGCAGCGCCTGTGGCGCGAGGAGGGCCTGCGGGTCCCCCAGCGCCGGCGCAAGCGCCTGCGTCTCGGCGAGTCGACGGTGCCGGCGGATCGCCTGTCCGCGGAGCGCCCCGATCACGTGTGGGCGCTTGACTTCCAGTTCGATCAGACCGCGGACGGGCGGACCCTGAAGCTCCTGAACATCGTTGATGAGTTCACCCGCGAGGCGCTCCAGATGAGCTGCGAGCGTCGCATCGACGCCGATCAGACCGTCGCCGTGCTCGACCGCCTGACCCGAGAGCGGGGCACGGCACCCGAGCACATCCGCTGCGATAACGGCCCCGAGCTGACCGCTAACGCCCTGAAGGACTGGTGCCGGTTCTCCGGTGCTGGCAGCGCCTACATCGACCCGGGCTCCCCCTGGCAGAACGCCTACGTCGAGTCGTTCAACTCCAGGGTCCGTGACGAGCTGCTCGCTGTCGAGCAGTTCAGCTGCCTGGCCGAGGCGCAGGTCATGGTCGCCGATTGGCGCGAGGACTACAACGAGCGCCGGCCGCACTCCGCGCTTGCGATGATGGCGCCGACCCGCTTTGCCAGGGCATGGGCCCAAGCGGCCGAGGAGGGCAAGGTGATTCCCTTGACCAGCCCCGCGAAGGCCCTCAGATCGCCCGAGAACGGGTCTGTTTCAGCGGCGCAAGGTGAAAACCGCACCGAAACGGCCCCCGGGGCCGCCGATGCCGCGCCCGCCGCGTTGCTCCGGTCGCCCTACGGGCTCCCTCGTCGGGTAGCCGGGGCGGTTGCCCGCCCCGGCTCCCACAGAACCGTGCTTGTGCTGTTCACACACGGCTCCTCGGGACGGCGGGTTATGAACCCCGCCGCCGGCCGTTATCGACCTTGATCTATCCCCACTCCATCGTGAGCTGCGGGCGGGTGGGGGCGACGATCTCCTCGTGCCAATCACGGTGCAGCAGCACCAGCGAGTCGAGTCCACGGTCGGTGAAGAACCGGGTCCGCAGAGCGTTATCGACTTGCGGGATATGGCTGAGCGCCCATAGGGACCTGCGTCCCGTGTAGACGCCGTGCCATGCTGCCCCCGGGCTGGCGCCGAGGGCGATGAGGTTGCGAACGATCGTCGGACGGCGCTTCCAGTGGTGCAGCAGGATCGCACGCAGCCGACGCCGGATATGGGCGTCAAGAGCGCGCAACACGAACTGCTCGCCGGGCGAGACGATCCGGAAGTACTGGTGCCATCCCCGCAGCCACACGTTGATCCGCAGGATGCACCCCTGAAGGGTGCGTCCCCACAATCGCGGCGTGAGCTGGCGGATCTTCGCCATCGCCATGCGCTTGGTGCGCTGGGAGAGCAGAATCTCCACGGTCCCGCTCTGCGCATCTACTCGCAGACTGAACCCGAGGAAATGGCAGTCCTCCGGACGAGCGACCGCTGACTTGGCTTGGTTGATCTTCAGGCGCAAACGCCCTTCGATGAACCTCCTCAAGCTGGCCATCACCCGCAGCCCCGCTCGCTCGCTCTTAACGTAGACGTTGCCGTCATCCGCGTAGCGAACGAACCGGTGACCACGCCGGTCAAGCTCCCAATCAAGCTCGTCCAGCACGATGTTCGACAGCAACGGGGAAAGTGGCGAGCCCTGCGGCACGCCCTCCTCGTTTGCGACCACAACACCGTCCGGCATCACGATCTTGGCCCTCAGCAACCGTCCGATGAGCACGAGCAGCCGCCGGTCCGGAACTCGCTGCGCGAGCCGGGCCATCAGCCGCTGGTGGCAGACCCGATCGAAGAACTTCTCCAGATCGATGTCCACCACCCACCCGTACCCATCTTGCAGATGCTGCTTGGCCTCCTCGATCGCCGTGTGGCAACCACGGCCCGGCCTGAACCCGTGGCTCGACTGGTGGAACGTCGGCTCGAACGCAGGCTCGAGTACCTGACGCACGGCCTCACAGACCACCCGGTCGATCACGTTCGGGATACCCAGCCCGCGCTGGCCGCCGCCCGCCTTCGGGATCATCACCCGGCGCGTCGCGCCAGGCCGATAGCTCCCATCCAGCAAAGCAGTGGCCAGCCTCCGGCCAGCGGTCGGCCACTGCTCACGCAGCTCGCCGACCGTCTGCCCAACAAGCCCGGGCGCCCCTTTGTTCGACACCACCTTCACCAACGCCGCCGTCAAACGGCTCACAACCCCTTCCATCGTCACCGACGTGGCCTGTTCTGCATTGACGATCGCCTCCGGCACCCCCGCTTGGCCGGTCCCCGACAGGTTCGAGGCCACCACACGAGCGGACCCTTCCAGGTCTTCTGCTGTCGCGATCGGCAGGCAAAGCTGCCACGCCGTTTGATCAACCGGGATCGCCTTCCCTCGCCCACCAGGACTCGACCCGGCACGCTCAGCGGGCATTACCCCGCCTTCCAGTAGTACGCGATCCTCCGACTTCTGCTGGGCCATCAACCGTCGTCCTCTCGTTCTCCGGCCTACCGGCCAACCGGCCGGAACCCAGCAGACCTCCTGGGGTAAAACGCTGAGATTTCGCCGCGATCACGTCGCCAATACGCCCCCGGGACCGACAGGAACAGGGCATCGCCGCTGGCGGCCAGCTCACCCACCCAAAGGACGCCTTACGGCGCTTCACTCTCGTTCGCGACCACGACACACCTACGGCTTCCTTCAGACCCGCCCTCACGGAAGCCCCGCAGCGCAAACAGCCGCACTGGGACCGCCCGGTGAACTCCGAGCCGCGCCCTTGCCTCATCAATGTTGGGTTCCCCCTGTCAGGGTCCCAGGACAGGACTCACACCTCCGATCTCAAACGCCATGCCCAGCACACCGCCCTACGGGCTCCCTCCGCAACACGGCGGCACCACTACCCTTCACACCAACAACAACCACCAGCTCTCACAGCAGGTGGACCGATGAACGGGGTCCGGCCAAAATGTGGGGCGCCATCGTCGCCCTACACGGCCGCTACCCCCACCACCTCAACGCACTCAAAGACAAATGGTGGACCGACGAATCAACCACCGAGACACTCGCCGCACTCACCATATGGCGGGCAGAACTCGACGAAACACGCCTAGACCCCCGCGACGAGCTCGCATTCCAAACCCAACTCAACGACTACGCCCAACACCTACGCCAAAAAGGCGGCGGCGTCACCAAGACATGGAAACCCGGCGCAACCCCGCCAGAGTGGGCCACGAAGTAACGCCACGATAGAGATTTATAAGCCGGAGACTCAACACACGAAGAAGGATCGAGCTAAGGGACACTTGACCGAGAGGCGAGACCCGAGTCTCATGCGATACCGCTGCAAGAGGGGCGCGGGCGCTCTCATAGCGTCTAACGAGACAACCATTCCGTTCGCGACCGCACGCTTCGCGCCGCCAGCACGAGCGCGAGCAGGGCGAAACCCCAAAAGACGACCGCGCTTGTGCCCGTGAGAGCCTGCTCGAAACTACCCGCGTCGAGATAAACATTGAGCGCTATCCCTGGCAACAGCGATCCGGTGCACTCGTAGAGCAGGCACGCGAGCATTCCGTAGACGGCGAGCTCGGGGAGGACACCGAGCGGATACTCTGTATGCACCAACCCGAACATGACACCGATCATCACACTAGAGGGAAGGACAGCAAAGCGGTTGCGAAGACATCGGTAGAGCAGACCGCGAAAAAAGACCTCCTCGATTGCGGGAGTCACGACCGCGGCGACCCCGGTAAGCACGATCGTCGCCATACTCCTGTCGGAGGTACCGGAGAACGGATTAGAGATAGGTCCCGGCGCAAGCGCCGACCGCCAGACGTCATCAAAGAGACTCGCCACGCCGAGCATGAGAAGCGCGAGACCAAGCGACCGTCCAGCAGGAGACTTCCGCAGACCCAAGTCAACCGCCCGCAGCACGCCAACTCGGTACAGAGGAACCAGCGCTGCGAGCCACGCCGCGTCTATGCACAGGAGACCCGCGCCGTCCGACATCCGAATGCCCAAGGGCAGACATGCTCCGAGGGAAACCCAACCGATGACGAGCCATGATGCCCCATACGCAAGCAGCGCGTAGCGCGCCGTCCATCGACGTGGATCTGCCGTCATCGGTAGCCACGAACGCCGCACATCGACTCGACGGCTGCGGCTATCCACGACAGAGACGAGCGGACGTTACGGTCACCACCCTTGCTGCGCGACCACCTCGCACCCGCCACTCGGCTGGTCGTATCAAGCACGCCCCAAACGCCAGCGGCTCGCCGGTCGCCCAAGGCGTCGGTAGCTCGGCTCGCTTCCTCGCATCCTCAACGCCTACGATCACCTTTTGCGACTGCGCCCGCGATACCACGGCGTAAACACCAGTTCCCGCAGCAACTCCCATACCATTTCAAAGAAATCCATGCTAAGAGCCCGCCATCTCCGCGAAGCCCATCAGCCCTCTGGCACCGGGGTGGGAACTGGGCCGGGCGGGACCGGGGTCGGTCCCGAGGGCCATTCAAATGAGATACAGACTTCTACCAGCGGAATTTTATGATAGCCGGGAGGACACTCTTTCTTCGCTTTCGGCTGTCCGCCTCCGCCTTTCCCACCACCCCCATGGTGGCAAGGTTTATTCTTGTACATCGACCCACACTTCTCTCCCACTTTCCCCCTCGCGTCGTGGCCACACGGGCTTTCCGGACCGGCTAGGCAGAGCGGCACCACGGACCCAGCACTGCTACCAGCTTCGCGCCCGCCAGCATGTTCGTCTAGCGGCTGGACAAGTAGCGCCGGTCCGACCCGGGCTTCTTGGTTGCTCGGCGTGATCCCGTGTTCGTTAGCCGCGTATTCGTATCCGCCGTCTTCTTCCCATTCTTCCCCTTCTTCCCATTCTTCCCCTTCTTCCCCATACTGCGGGCCAGCCGCGCCCGCTGCAGCAGCTGCTTGTCTCGCGGCAGCTTCTGCGGCTGCCCTGGCGGCCGCTTCGCGCGCCGCAGTGGCGGCGATGATTGCTTCGCCTGTTGCGTTGAGCGATGCTACGACCGCCGTTGAGAAACCCCACGTGTATTCGCCGCTGGGGTCTGAGCTGTTGACGGGGTCTCCGAACGTGTAGGAGTAGGCGTTGGCTGATCCGCCGGGCATCGGGTCGGGTTGTAGGAAGCGTCCGATCTCGGGCACGTAGGAGCGTGCGCCCATGTCGATCGCCCCGGACGGAAGTTCCTCGGTAGCGAGCTCGATCGCTCCGAGCCAGGAGTATTTGGTGGGCACGCTTAGGGTCGGCACGCCGAACTCGCTGGTGTCGGCCTTGGAGGCCAGTTCTGTCGCGGTTTCCGAGTAGAAGGCGGTTGCGATGATGTCGCCATGGAGGTTCGCCAACTCTAGCACCGGGACTTCGGAATTGTTCTGCACTGCGGCGAGCTGCCCGTCGATGCCGTGGATGTTGCGGCTGGTTTCGCCCGACGTGTTCGAGGTCCAGGACGGTTCGTTGGCCGGTCCGGCGTAGTTGGAGGCGATGTCCGCGGTTTTTTTGCCGGTCGAGACTGTTTCGATGGTGCGTTCGGCGGGGTCGAGGTTGTAGCCGATCGTCTCTTCGTTCTGGGTCTGGGTGTCGAGCTGGTTATCGGCGTAGTAGGTGCTCGTGAGGTTTTCGGCTGAGGTTTTGCCGGCGGCGTCGCTCGCGGGTAGCGTGGTGATGTCGCCGAACGTGTTGTAGGCGATGCCGGGGTCGGTGAGCCTGTCGCCGGTGTCGTAGGTGTGGCTTTCGAGCGTGCCGCCTTCGGTGGCGCATTTTTCGCTGCTTGATTCGCGGGTGGTCAGGCTCGTGCGGTTAGTGTCTTCGTCGTAGGCGTAGATCCTCGCGGTGCAGTCTTTGCCTGTTGAGGTGTTCTGCACCTGGGTGAGGCGTCCGGCGGCATCGTAGGTGTATGCCTGTTTGGAAAAGGTGCTGGTCTGTGAAATCCATTGACCGTGGATCGACGGGACGACGGAGTCGGTGAACCATTTGCATTTTTCTTTTTCTTCGGTGCAGTCGGTGAGCTTTTTGTATTCGAGGCCGGTGGCTGTGCCGGTCGGGTTGTAGGTGTAGTAGGCCGTCATGCCGTTCGGGTAGCTTTCGCTCAGCATGTTGCCTTCGACGTCATAAATCGCCGTAAACTTCAAGCCTTCGTGCGCGGAGTCGACGAGTTCGCTCAACAGGCCGGTCGTCGTGTTGTATGTGTAGGTCTGGGTGCCCTTCCCGTCGTTAGTTTTATGGATACGTCCGTCGATGTCGTATTCGTAGGTCGCCGTGATTTCGGAGGCGTCAGTGTAGCTCGTGAGCTCTCCGAGCGTGTTGAAGACACTCGTGATCGTCTTCGGTTTACCTTCAGTGCACGCTTTGCCTTCGTTCGTGCACTGCCTGACCAGGGCACCCGTTTCACCACTGTATTCGTCGGTGACAGTCGGCACCGCGGCTCCTTCTGTTGCAATAGTGCTCTCATTTTTCACACGTCCAGCAGCGTCGTAGCTCTCGGTTTTCGTGCGGGTGCTCGAGCCGACGGCGTCCACCGTCGTTTCAGGCTCGTCCCACTTGTTGTAGGCGGTAGTCGTGGTGACGGGCAGTTCGGGCAGCCCGCTTTCCGGCTGAGCGACCGGCCTCGTCTCGCACACCAGGCCGGCCCATTCGGGATGTTTGCCGCACGTTTTGTATTCTTCGTTGACTTCGGTCGTGTAGTAGATCGCCTTGGTGTCGTGGGCTCCTTCGTTGCCGGTGATGGTCGGCACCCACTTCTCGATGCGGCTATTTTCGTAGTCGTTGACGTATATTTCGCCCGCCGTGTTGACGGCGACGCCTTCTGGGTCGGAGAGTTGGCCGGCGCCCGAGCCTTTGGACCCGACTTGTGAGAGATAGGAGAATCCGGTCGTGAGCTTCTGGATCCGGTCGTTGACGGAGTCGCTGACGTACAACGCCCCCGGACCCGCGGCTAGGCCGGTTGGGCCGCTGAATTGTCCGTTTCCGGTGCCTTTGGTGCCGTACTGGGTGATGTATTCGCCATTTTCCTTGTACTCCTCAATGTGGTTCTCCGTCGAGTCGGCAGCGTAGATATGGCCTCCTGTGATGGCGATGCCCTGCACGTAGGTGAACCCGCCGTTGCCCGTAGAGCCGAGCCCGACTTTGCAGGCACTGGTGCAGATCTCGAACTTTTCTTCGCCATTGCTGACCCCGAAGCCGATCGTCTCTACAAACGCCCCGGTCGACGCGTTGAACTCGTCGAGCCGCGCGTTGGCTGTATCTCCTACCCATACGTCCCCGCCCGCGCTGATCGCGACGAATGCCGGGCCTTGCATCCCTCCCGCGCCGGTTCCTTTCGAGCCGAAGCTCATCACCGCTTCGGCTTTTTCGGTGACCACCTCGACGTTATCCGTCGCGTAGTCAGCGACATAGATCTTTTCGCCGGAGATCGCGATCCCCCACGGGCCGGAGAATTGTCCAGCACCTGAGCCGGCTAGACCGGCTTTGCAGCTGCTGGTGCAGGTCTCGAGCTTGGCTTCGCCATTGCTTACGCCCCAGCCCATCGTCTCGATGAAGGAGCCGCTCGCGGAGAACTCCTCAATGCTGTTCGCCGCGTAGTTGACGCTCCAGACATCGCCGTGAGCGCCGATCGCGTCCCCGGCTGGGCCGTCGAGCTGTCCGGCGCCGGTCCCTTTCGTTCCGAACTTCGACGCGTAGGTGGGCGGCACTTTCGTGTCTTTGCCGGCCGCGGCGGGCATCTTCGTCTCGGTTACGTTGCCCGTGCTTGGTTCGTATTCGGTGGTATGGACGAGATTGAGCCCATTGGGGTCGGTCGTCACCGAGATCGGCTTGCGCAGTTTCCAACCGAGGTTTTCCTGGTTGCCCGCGCCGCTGTAGGAGGTCTTGGTGGTGCGCACAGATTCCGGTTCTTCGGTACCAGCGACTACCGCGCCCTCTGTCGTCTTGGTGACGAGGTGGTAGGGGCCCCCAGTTTCCGGTGCGCCTTCGTTGTAGCTGTAGGCCGTGTGTGCGCGCGCTTGGACCTGGGTACCGTTCGTCAGCTCGACTTTGTGTTCGGGTCCGAGCGTGCTGAGCAGCTCGGTGCCTGGTTCGCTGCCTTTTTCTTCGTAGGTGTTTTCCGTGGCGAGCAGTTTTGCGACTTCGGCGGATTTGCATTTTTCTTTTTCGCAGGTTTCTTTCAATGCCGTCGCGCGGTTGTCCGGGCTCAAGGTTCGGATGACATCGTTGTCCCCGTTGTATTCGGTGGTCGACACACCACCACCCGGTGAAGCGATATTGACGGTGCGCGCGGCACTATCGAGATAGAGCACCGTTGCGCGCTTGTACGATTGGGCGGGCCATCCCTCGGGCTCGTCCGGTGGAAAGAGCGCAGTCGCTTCGACCGGGGTCTCTTCGCTTTTCTGCCCCCATTTTTCCACTTCTGCTTTCGTCATTGTCTGGAGTTCAGAGCCTGATAGCGGGACCTGGTAGTCGACAGTCCAGACTGAGCTCGAGCCAACTGACGGCGGTTCAGGCGCCGGCGAGTTCACCGTTCCCGTCGCCACGCTTCCCGATTTCGCGGTCGTGGCGACGATGCCCCCGTCGGCGTTGAGAGCATTCACCTTTACCCGAAGGTCTTTGCCTTCGTCCGCTTTGACGGGATAGTAGCTCTGGTTAACGGCCCCGACCATGGGTTCGCATTTGCCGGTGCCGGTGCAGCGTTCCCACTGGTAGCGGTACGCGAGCGGGCTGTTGCTCCACGTCCCTTCACTGGCACTAAGCTTGACCCCTACCTGGGGCGTTGTCGTCGACAACGTGGGGAGGCTCGTGTTGGAGGGCAGTGCCTCTTCCTCCTGCGATTTTAGTTCTGTCGGCGTTCCAGGGGCGGGCCGTGTGACCGAGAGTAGTCGTCCCAAGTTCGCGTCGCCCGGGACGGTGCCGTCCCGGATAATCCATGGCTCCTCTCCAGGGGAGCTTACCGCTGTCACATGGCCTTCCTGGTCGTATCCGTACGTCGTCTTTAGCGCTGGGGTGATCTGCGGGTTCCACTCTGCTCGTAGTCGTCCTTGCGCGTCGTAGGCGTACTGGGCGACCGGGGTCGTTTCCATTTCTTTGCTAGCCGGGTTGTAGGCCGTGTAGAGAATTTCTTTCAGACGGTTCTTATATGCGTTCCATTCGCTCGCTTTTTCGCCTTTTGCCGTCGTTTCGTGGGCGTATTCAAAGGTCAATACGCGACAGCCTTCTTTTAGTGCTTTGATTTCTTCACCGCACGAGACCCCTGCTGGTTCGGGTGCGAAGGCGTGCACGGGCTCGGTCACGCCTTCGACAGTCTGGAAGGTGTAGCGCACCTTCTGTGAGGGCAACGGTCCTTCCTGCGCAGACGGCGTCCAGAGAGTCGCGGTGGCTCCGCTCGATGCCGTAAATTTGGTCGTGGCCCCGTTAGCGGCGTTCTTCAGGACGTATGCTGTCGTTTCGCCTTTTTCGTTCGTGCTTTCGGTGAGCGCGAGGTTGGAATCGCCGGTCGGCGGGAGGAGTTTGCCGCCGCTGCTTGCGAAGGTCGTCTGCCCGCCCGTGGCTGCGGTTAGCGTGGCACTGCCGTTGGGAAGCTTGGTGATGCTTTCCTGGTCACCCACTGCGAGGCTCCACTGTGGCCCTAGCGGCCCTTCGCTTCCGGCCGTCAGGTGACGCGAGCGATAGTTGCGCGTGACCGTCAAGGGCCCACCCGGAGCGGATATCGATACGTCATTAGCAGTCATGCTGAACTCACCCGACTGAGGATTCACCGAGCCCGGGCCGATCGGCACCGATGTCGCGTGATGCACCTTGAGCGTGATCGTTTCCGTTGCGACGTTGCCCGCCCTATCGATCGCCGTCACCGTGAGCTTGTGTTCCCCAG
Organism: uncultured Solirubrobacteraceae bacterium; assembly: GCA_963826985.1. Lineage (GTDB taxonomy): Bacteria > Actinomycetota > Thermoleophilia > Solirubrobacterales > Solirubrobacteraceae > Palsa-744. The sequence continues at coordinate 672,680 of CAWGYW010000001.1, read as the reverse complement.
CACCAAATTCGCTGCCGCTGATTGGCCATTCGGCGCTCGCCGTACACGGACCAGGAGCACACTGCCCTAGCGCGCCCGCTGTTTCGACCTGTTTGCCGTCGACTTCCAAGTGGAGCGCCAGCATTCCCGCGTCTCCGGCGGTCGCTTCGGCCTTCACCGTGTACTCGCCTTCGCCGATTTCGTTACCGGCTCCCAAGCCGGAGAATTTGATGCCGTGCGGCGGTGCGTTGTCGACATATACCGTCGCGGACGTGGTTGCGTCTTCTGCTTCGGCGTCCGTCGCGTTGCGAGCGGCGAAGGTGACCGTGTCTTTTCCTTCCGGTAGTCCGGTCAGTGGCTCTGCGTTTGTCTCTTCTTGTTTGCAGATCACGCCTTGGCACGCTTCCGCGTGGGACGGGTAAAGGAACGATTCGACGGTTTTCCAACTGGAATCGCTAGGGGAAGTCCACTTGACTTCGCTGATCCCGACTCCCGGATCAGTGGCGATTCCCTTGACATATGCTTGATCGGCGGGTAGCCAACGTTCAGAGCCGTACAGAGCGTTTGGGTGTGGGCCATCGATGTCTACGTCGCTGGTGTCGAAGCTCGGTGTCGAGTTTTTCGTCTGGACGAGCCACACATCGGCGCTAGTTACCGCCGCGACAACTGACTCGGTGGTCGTTTTCTCCGCGAACTGGACGAAGGTGAGGGAATTGCCTGCCGTTTCCGGCGTGACTTCATTTGGCACGCATTCCCATGTGTGTTCTTTGTAATTGTTTTTGGTGTCTTCGAGCGTGCATTCTTCAACGTTTCCCCATTTGTCTTCCTGAAAGCCTTTTTCGTTGGTCTCGGTTTTGCCGGTTTTACTTTGTATGTTCAGCCAATTCTCGATCGGATCGCCGCCGCCTGCGGCCTCCTCTTCAAAGCTGAAGTGCGAGAGTCTGTAAATCGATGATTCACCCTGCGCTTCGTAGTCAAAGCCGCCCCATTCGCCTTCTTTAATCTCTTCCCCATCGTTGTAGTCATCAATCTTTTCGCCCGGGTATTCCTCGAAATGGAATGGTCCTTCGTGGCCGTCGGAGGTGTCGACTTTCCAATGACTTTGGAAGTATTTGCCGAGCACGAAGAGCTGTTCGTCACCGATCACCGGGTCAACAATGATCGGATACTGATATTCACCCGCTCGGTGATCTACCGTGAGGCGGATGATGTCACCAGAAACCGCCATCGAGACGGGCACCGGCCGACCGCCGGCATCCCACGCAGATGGAGCAAGAACTGAGGCGAGCACCGCGCCACGGTCGATCACCTTCACCGTGCCAAGCCGCCCTCCCTCTCGCGCAAGACGTGCGCCGGTCGGCAAGCCCACCCTAAAGTCGATCTGCTGCGGGCTTTCAATCGAGCGCAGCACGCTGTCCGCCTCGAACCCCGTCGTAGTCGGCTTGACCACGGTATCGGTGTCGGTTTGCGTTTCTGCGTACATCACGCCCATGCCATCGACCGCGCCTTCGGAGCCCGCGAGCGGCGACCCCGAGGCATCGACGGGTGTGAGCGACACACCGGTAGCCGCAAGTCGGACCCCTTCCCTTGAATGCTTGGGGATACGCACCTCGACCACCGGTGTCCTGGGCTCAAACGCGCCCGCGGCCTTTCCCACGCTCAGGTTAACAGGCGCGCGGCGACCGGGCGAGCTTTCCACGGCGATTGGCGCCAGCGATTCGATTACGCTCCGCTTACCGTCGCCAAGAGCGAGCCGCGCAGTGTTGTCGCTCGGGTAGCCGACGATACTCTGCCCCACCGGCAGCTGCGGCGGCCCACCCGCCGACTGATCGATCATGACCGGAAAGGCTTCGCGCGCCACCTTCGCTGCCTGCTCTGCGTTCAGGTGCGCGAACCGCCTACGAGACGCGTAGCGTTCCGCCACAGCCTCCGCGCTCCTCCAGCGCACTTCTCGCTGCGCCTGCAACTGCTCAGCTTCCACCGGCGAGCCCGGAATCACAAGGCCGTCGGTGATCGGACTGCCCTGAAAATCGCCTGAAAGCGGATCGCTTTCGGCGCCTACCGCTGGCCTGCCAGCGGATAGCAGGCCAAAGCGTGCCGGCGTGCCAGAGGCTTCCGAGCCGGCCACAGGCCAGCACAGTAGCCCCCCGCTGCACAACACGCACACCGCCAGTCGCCGCAGAGCCAGCGTCATCATTTGCCCCCAAACACGGGCTTACCCGAGTCAACGACAGCCCGAATAGAAGAATAGTTGAGGCAGACGGTACATGCGCAATAGGCCTGTGCCTATCCCCAAAAGCGGGGATATTTTGCTAAAAAGTGGGGATTTTTTTGGGGAGTGACCACTAGCAACCGCACACGAGCGCAACTATCCAGATACGAGCATCAAAGCCTGGTCGATAGAGACCTGCCACGCAGCTCGCGCTTACTTTTGACGTTGAGCTTCTCGCAGATGCTGATCGCGTGAGACCGGGCCGTTTCGGGCGCGATCTGAAGCGCGTGGCCGATCTTGACGTACGACCGGCCCCGGCTGAGCAGCTCAAACACCTGCGCCTCGCGTTCTGTGAGAACATCGCCCACAACCAGACCGCCTGCCGCGGCCTCATCATCCGCACGGTAGAACGCAGGCTCACCATGTGCCGCAGAATGGACCGCCGCGAGAACTTCCGCTGGCGATGCAGCCCGCGCCAAGCACGTGACGCCCACCGCCAGAAGCGATGTGCGGAGAACCTGCGACGGGCGGTGAGCGAGCACAACCGCACCAATCGCTGGCTTGCGCGATCCCAAACGCACGAGAAACTCATGCTCGACTGCCTCATCGAAGATCACGACTCGCGGCCGATGCCGCGCGATTTCCCGCTGCAGATCCGCACCTACGAGATCGCTGGCGAGGACTCGCACGCGGCGATCCTTGTGAAGCGCGGCCGTGAGCCCGAACCCCATTAGACCGTCGAAGCTTGCTACTACTACCGTAACCGCGCCGTTCTCAGGCACCCTTCGCTACGCACCCCCGCGCCTCACTGCAGGCGGCTCGGCGAGTGACGCACGCCCAGCGCGCCCCAAAGCTAACTTCGCGCGCTCGCCTGGGCCAGTCTCCGCGTGTCATGAGCCCGTCATGCTGCGTGTCGTCGCCGTCGTTGGGTGCCATCCCCTCCGGTGGGAGATGATCGCGCCCGTGGCCTGGAGGTAGACGGCGATCTCAAACGCATACGAGTAGGGCAGTCCCAGCGAGGTCGCGAGATCCTCCGCGCTGATCCCGGGCTGGCGGATGACCTGATCGAGCACTTGCGCAGTGCCCACACGGCGAAGGGGTGCCTCCAGGCCGGCGATGAGCTCTGCCGCCGAGACACTCAGCCTGTCCGCGAGCACGAGTAGATCGGGCACGTCTGCAGCTCGCTTGCCGGCCTCCAAGCCCCATATCTGATCACGGGGCACGAAGCAGCAGATAGCCAGCCTCTCCTGCGTAAAGCCAGCCGCGCGCCGACAAGCCTTCAGCTTCTGGCCGAACTCGAGCAAGACGTCGTCTCTCTCCGGCTTGTCTGGGCCAGCTACCGCATACCGGCGCACCCGACGCGTGCCTGGGGCCGTCGCTTTCTCCGCCACCGCTACCTCTCGATCTCGCGTATTGAACACGCGACACGAGGACACCCAGCACACACGACGCGTGCGGCGGCTGGCCGTTGCCTCGGGTGACTCACGGGCTCTGCTCAGGACTCGTGGAGCGCAGGCGCGCGGTCTGGAGGGCGCGCTCGGCCTGCTGCGCGCGCGTGAGCGCCGCGGAGAGCTCGGTTTCCATGCTGCGGTTCTGAGCGCGCGCCTGGGCGAGCTCGTGCTCGGCGAGCCGGCGCGCGTCTTCGATCACCTGGATCTCCCCGCGCACGAGCGGCCGGCTGAGGTCGAACACGCGGGCGAACTCCACCAGCATGTCGCTCTGGGACTCGCAGTCGAGCGCCAGCACCAGCGGATGTGCCCTCGAGTCACTTGGCGCCGTCAGGCCAGGCCACCAAACCCGCACACTGCCAGCGGGTAGCGCAAGCCGCCGGCCAAGCATCCCTTGAAGGCAGCGCAGGAGGTGCTCGCCCGGCACGTAGTAGATCCGCGTCCCGGCACCCACGATCGCGCGCACCCGCCGCGGAGCGAGCACAGGCTCATTGATCTCCGTCAGACATGTCACTCCAATCACCGGCTGTACACGGCCACTCCAGCGCAGATCAGCCACCATCGCCCGCAGCGCCCCCTCGCTGCGCACGACCAACAGATCAGCGTCGAGCGCACCCACCGCCGTCCCGCCAGCACGAGCCGGCGTACGACGAGCGGGCCCAGCCCAGCGATGCCCTCGGGCCGCTGCCCGCGCTCGACGCCTGCGCTCAGCCCGCATCAGCACCACCCGTCCTCCCCGCGCGTTGCGCGCCCCCATCCTCGACCCGCATGCGGCGGTATCGCCGCGATCGTGGGTGCCGCGCGACCAGCCCGAGCGCTAGCCAAGTGTGCAGGTAGCGATGCGTCGTACTCGGCGAGATGCCCAGTTCCCTGGCGACGGCTGTCAGCTCGCGCCAGCTGCCATCCGGCGGCAGCGCATTGAGTACCAGCAGCGCCCGCAACGCCGAGCGCGAGCACGACTCATCCCCCAACAGCGCCAACGCGGCGCCAGAAAGCACGTCGACTTCGCCGATCTCCGGAAGTAGGCTCCCAGGGTGCGGACGACCGGAGGCCTCGCGCAGGACCTGCTCCACCTGCGCATCAGTCAACGCGATCAACACACCGCGATCGCCGCTCACCGGAACACCCGCCCCCGAGCGACACTCCCCGACGAAGCGACGACCGTACCCAATCTCATCCGTCTCATCGGGGCCGCCTGTAGCGTCTGCTGTCGGGATCACGCTCGAGCAGCCCGACCGCCACCAACGTCGATATATACCGGTGCGCGGTGCTGGGGTTCATGTCCAGCATCCGCGCGAGGTGCGCGTTACCCAGATAGCTCCCGTCCGCCGGAAAGGACGCGAGCATCACCAGGCCCGCCAGCAGCGACCGCGACAGCCGCGGGTCATCCAGCCGCTCAAGCGCAGGCGCAAGCGCCTCACTCAAGTCCGCGCGCCCCGAGAGAAGCACCGACACGCTGCCTCCGCCAGCAGCCGCACGCACCACCGCCTCAACCTGCGCCGTCGACAACTCGATCACGACGCTGTCGCCGCGCGAGCGCAGCGAGCTACCTTCCCGGTGCACCTCGGAAGGGGCAGCAGTAGCTGGCGCTGGACTAGACATCGCATCCTCGGCTGCCAACGTGAGCGCCGGTCGGGCGGGGCGCCGCGTGGACAGGACCGACTGCCGCCCGCGATCTGCGGGTTCGGGAACTTGCCCGTGGTCGTGTCCTCAGCGTGTCAGCCGGTCCCCGGCGCATGGGAACACGCCCGGGTCCATCGTTGGCCTGACAATGCACAAGTCTGCAGGCGCCCGCACCGCCGGCGAACGAGCGGGCGCTGGATAGCTCGCTCAAGCCAATCGGCTCATCGAGGAAGCGACGGAAGATTCGAAGGCCGTGAGTTGCGCCTGCACCCCGGCCGGCCACATCAACTTGGTTGCACAGGACACAGCACCCCTTGCTGTTGCTGCGCCAGGGACCTGTGACGGCTCGTGATATGGAGGAGCGCGCCGGTGGATCGTTTGTCATTGTGGCCCAATGCAATGTCCGATCGCGCGACATGGTTCGGCATATTGACACAGCTTTTGCGGGCCAACTTTCGGAAGTGAGCCCTGGAAATGGAAACGTTGCGCTGGCACCAGGAAGCGTTGCCCAGGCAACGTCGGCGGCGCAGTTCTGTGTCCGCAGCGCGCGAGAATGACCCCGGCACGACCCGCCGACTCGGCTATCGACGGCGTCTTAGTCGGACTCTCCCTCCGTCGCCGGGCACGAGGATCGCGCTTCGCCAGCGCGGCGCCTCGATGCGCGGGGCGACTGGCAGCACGCGCGTCTCGGCGAGCACTGCGCAGAGAATCGCCTTGATCTCCTGCATCGCGAAGTGCCTGCCTAGGCAGTGCTTGCGTCCTCCACCCCAAGGCAGCCACGTGCGCGGCGCCGGGGCTTCGTCAAGGAAGCGCTCGGGCCGGAACTCGTACGGCCGCGCATAGAGCTCGGGATGGTGGTGCATGAGGTACGTACAGCCCGCGAGGTGCGCGGGCGGCCGGTAGGTCACGCCGCCAATCTCTGTCGGCTGCACGACCTCGCGCGGAATCACGAACAGGAACACTGGTCTGCGGCGCATTGTCTCGTTTACGGTCGCCGTCAGGTACTGCTCATCATCGCCGCTGTCGATCACATCTGCCAGCCGGTCCTGCACTTGCTGATTGTGTGCGAGCAATTGAAACGCCCACGCCAGCTCGCCGGTCGTCGTCTCGTGGCCAGCCAGGATCATCGACATTAGGTTGTCTCTGATTTCCCTGTCGGTCATCGGCGAGCCGTCTGCTTGCTCACCGTCGAGAAGCATTTCGAGCAGGTCGACGCGTCCCCGGTCGCGTTCAGTTCGCCGCTTGGACAACAGACCGTAGATCAGCTCGTCAGCGGCGGCGCGCTCGTCGACGAATCGGTGCCACGTCGCGCGCCAACCAGGCAGATATCGGAGGTTCGGCTCCTGCAGCAGAAAGCTCGTGCTGATCGTCAGCGCGCGCATCAGCTCGCGGTGCAGTCGTTCGAGCACGTCGGGCTCCTCGCCGAAGATCGCTCTTAGGATCACCCGCAGGGTCAGCGACCGGATGCGGGGATGCAGCGCGACCGCAGTGTCCCGCGGCCATTCGGCGACCTCCCGTTCAACAATCTCAATGAGCATCGTTGTCTGCTCGCGGATCATCTGTTGGTGGAATGCCGGGTTGATCGCGCGGCGGCTGGCGAGGTGCTCGTCTCCCTCGAGCAGCATGAGTGAGCGCTCACCGATCAGTGGTGTGAGGATTTTCGAGCCGGCGCCTGGGTGCAGAACGGCCGGGTCGGCGGTTAGTACAGCGCGGATGTCCTCGGGGTCTGAGAGGAACACGAGGGGCGGCATGTATAGCGGATAGACACAGAAGCGGTCGCCGAAGCGTCGGTGGGCCTGCTCGAAGTAGCGGTAGGCAAACCAGCGGCAACCTGCAGTCTGGAGCGTCGCTGGGAGGCGACCGCTCGGTGGCAGCTCGCCCTTGAGGCGAATCTTCAGCGATGGGGTTTTGGTGAACATGATTCCTTCTCCTTTTGTGGGTTAGGTGGATCGCACGGCGTAGGCGGTTCGCCACAGCCGCAGCACGGGCACCAGGACGCGGGTTAGTGGACCGCCAGCTACGGCGAGCGTCCTGGTGCTGTCACGCATTGCCGGTATGCGGGCGCTGTCCTTTGAGAGGTAGAGCGCCGCCATGCTGGCTGCGATGACAATGTGTTTCTCGCCGCCTCTCAGCGCGGCGGCCTCGCTCAGACAGCGACGAAGCATCCAGCCGACGCGTTCGACCGCAACGGCATGGGAGGGGTAGTGCGAGATGTAGATGTGATCGCCGGAGTCGGCGTCCTCGATCTGGTCGACGTAGCTGTCGAGCATCGTCGCCGCGACCGAGGTCCACGGGAAGTAGGTGCGCTGCGTCCGGTCGACCTCACCCGGGTCGCACGTCGCTTCGGTCGCGAGGGCAAGCAGCGCGAAGATCGTCAGGCCGGCGGAGCATGCGCCGCTCAGCTCGAACCAGCTCGCCTCGTGGCCGGCAGGGAACTCCGCTTCGCTCCATGCCTTCAGTGCCGTGTCACGGCGGTACGGGTCTTGGTGGTTGAGCGCGAGAACCTGCGCGCGCCGTGCCTCTTGAACCACGAGCGGCCGGATCTGCTCATATGCCGGCAGCGCCAGGCAGCAGTCGCGGCAGGTCTCCACGAGCGCGGCGAGGTAGCCCCCGTCGTCGCACCAGGGATGGTGACGGTAGTAGTCGGCGCGCTCCTGCCCTGGTTGCAGCGCGTCGATCAGCGCGAGGTGAAGCTGTCGGCCGTTGAGCTCGTCGGGCGCACGCTCGTGGACGCTGTCCAGATAGTCCCAGATGAGCTGGTAGGCGACGAGCAGCCGCAGAAGCTGCGGGCTGCGTGCGCGCGGAAGGATCGCGAAAAGAGCAGCGCCGTCGGTCTGCCCGCGCTTTCGGCAGATCGCCGACAGCGCGTCGTCACGGATCGGCGCTTGTGGTATCCCCTCGGCGAGCGCCCGCCAGTAGCGGACCTCCCGCGCGACCGCCGGCAGTCCCCACGTCAGCTCTCGCGCGACTCCCGAGAAGAGGGCGCACAGTTGTCTGAGCGAGAGCCGTGCTGGGTTCGAAGCGCCGCCTCGGAAGCCCTTCGGATGCGTGTCAGTACGCCGGGCTGACGGACCTGGCCCGCACACGCACGGCGATCCATCCCCACGACGCCAGGATTGCGACTGCGACTACGTTGACCAACGCGAAGCCGGAGACCGCAGCATCGCCTTCCATCGAGTACACAACAGGGAACCCGGTCACCGTCGACAGGAAGTGGCTGCCGAGCAGTTGCGCATACAGCCCCCACACCGCCCCGATCAGGCTGCCAGCGCCGAGCAGCAGCGCGCTCTCCCAAACCAGCGCGCGCCACAGCACCATTCGCGTGATGCCGTTGCTGCGATCCGCCGCGATCCGGTCGCGTCGTTGCCACACCAGGGAGCCCATTGCGGCCACGATCGCGAGGATCGCCGAGGCGAGAATCAGCCACCGGATCTGCGTAAGCCGCTGCAGGCCCTGCGCCGCGAGCGCGTAGTGACGTCGCTGGCGCTGAAGCGACGTTTCCGCGACGAGGCCCGGCTGCGAGCGTAGCACGCCGCCCACCCGGTCACGAACGGCGGAGACCGGGATACCCGACTGGGTCTGAAGCTCGTATGCGGTGGGGTTGCTTCCTTCCCAGCCGCGTGCGTATTCCGCGGAGTTCAGGATGACGGCGCCCGGTGGCCATCCGAGGTTCGTCGTGACACCGGCTAGGCGCAATGCGAGGGGGTGCGGCGAGGGGAGGGTGAACGACTGGCCGATGTGCAACTGGTATTCGGAGACGAGGGCCTGCGAGAGCACTGCCCAACCGCCCGCGCGGACGCGCGCCGAGGCGAAGGTCGCGTTCGAATCCAAAAGCTGGCTACTGGGTACGACGCTGCGGGAGTTGCTGGCGGGCGCGACGATCCACAGCCTGCGGGCACCCCAGTCGAGGAAGCTACCGCGGTAAGTGCCGACGCGGCTGACGCCAGGTATGCGCGCAAGACGTTCCGAGTCGAATGGAGCGAAGGTGATCGTGCCCAGCAGGCTTGAGCTGCCGCGCGGGGTGATCCAAATGTCTGCGCTTGAGTCCAGGTCGCGGGCGGACGCGTCGAGCCCGCGCTGCAGGTTCGTCGCGACGCCGTGGAACTCGACGACCCCGAAAACCGCTACGGCTCCGAGGAGCGCGACCGCGAGTGAGCGGACTCGCGTCTGCGGCGCGCGGAGCTCGTCGACCGCCATTTCCGCGGCGACGCCGCCCACGCGCATCACGGCCGGCGCAAGCAGCCTCAGCAGGAGCCTGTGGAGGAGCGGCAGCAGACAGGCAAGCGCGACGATCAGCGTGGCGTTGCCGAACACCGCGGCTCCCGTGTCGGCGAGCAGGACAGCCGTCGTGATCGCCAGACACACGACTCCGAGGATCAGCAGTGCGATCTGTGTTCCGTGGGTGAGCGTGAGCCTCTGAGCCGTCCGCAGCCGGCGGGCGAGGATATGTCGTACGGGCCACAGCACCCCGAAGACGGACGCGAGCATCCCGACTACGACGGCGAGTGCGACGCTCTGCCACGTCACGACCCGCGCGTTGCCGACCGGGAACGCGAACGAGAGGTAGCCGGGCTGTGTGCGAAAGACGAGGATCGAGAGGGCGTCTCCCACCGCCAGCCCGAGCACGCACGCAAGCACGCCGATCACTGAAGCGTCGAATAGCAGCACCTGAACTGTGCGTTTGCGGGTCGCGCCTTGCTCGCGGAGATCTTCGATCAACTTGCGACGCGCCGGGATCGTTATCAGCATCGCGTTCAGGGCGAACATGAACCCGACCAACGCAGCGATGCTGCTGAAGAGCAGCTCGCTCTCGCTCTCCGGCGAGACAGCTACGCCGAACACCTGCGCGTCGAAGCCGGCCGGGTTCAGGTTGATGTTCGAGCGCGCCGCGAGCCGGGCCAGCGCACTGCGGGTCGCCGCGGCGTCCGCGGGCCGATAGCGGACGAAGATGCGGTTGAGCCGGCCCTGGGCGTTGGCGACCTTCTGCGCATAGTCGATCGAGGTGACGGCGACAGGGCTGTGGACGAGCCGGCCGATGTCTGCCGGCGTGAGCGTCGTGCCGACCAGCGTATTCACGAATCGCGCGCCGATCTGCAACCGGACTATGGCGCCAGCGTTGATTTCGTTCGAGAGCGGCTCGGGCAGAGCGATCCCGTGGGCGTGACGCAGCAGGTTCGCGGAGAATTGCCGCAGCAGCGGGATCGTCGCGCGCAGCGCGGTCGGTTCGACGCCGATCAAATCGACAGAGCGTTCCCCAGAGCTGCCGATCACGTTGACCTGGCGCTCGAGCACCGGGAAGGTGCTCTGCACTCCTGGCTGGCGACGGACTTCTTCGAGCACGTGTTCGCTGAAGCCTTCTGGTCCCCGCGCGTCCAGCTGCACCTGCGATGTGCCGACGAGTTGCGTGGTGCTTAGCTCGGCGGCGGAGTGCGTCAGACTGGTGCTTGAGATTTGCGATCCAAACAGAAGCGCCACACCGACCGCAACACCGAAGATCGCAAACGCGAGCTGGACGAGCACTGACCGGGCTTTGATGTGCGCCCCGTAGAGGAAGCGGGTGCTCTTGAGGCTCACGAGGCTGCCTTCCCTTCGCGGATGCCATCGACGAGCGCCGGCCGCGGATCGGCTGCGTACGGCCGGAGTTTTCCGTCGTGCAATTCGAGAACCTCGTCAGCGAACGCCGCGACTTCGCGGTCGTGGGTGGCGAGTAGCAGCGCGACGCCGCGTTCGCGGCAGAGCTCCCGAAGCAGCGTAAGGACGAGGCGGGTGTTCTCACTGTCGAGGCGCCCGGTTGGCTCGTCGGCGAGCACCAGCTGCGGGTCGGTGGAAAGCGCGAGCGCAATCACGACGCGTTGGCGCTCGCCCATCGAAAGCTGCTCTACACGATGCTTCAGCCTACCGCCGAGCCCCAGGCTAACCAGCAGCGGCGCGACCCTCTTTTCGGCGCGACGCGCGTCGTCCATCGCCACGCGAATGGCCGCTGCTCTGACGGCGGTCGCTCCCTGCTGGAGTACACCGGACTCGCCGATGATGCCGAGCTTGTGTAGCCGGTACTCGTCTGCTTCCTTGTTGGACATCCCGGCGACCTCGCGGCCGTCGACACGTATGCTGCCGCTGTCCGGCGTGCTGCGCAGGCCGACGATCAGGTCCAACAGCGTAGTCTTGCCGGAACCGCTCGGACCGTAGACCGCAACGAACTGGCCTCGCGCGACGGTCATCGTTATTCCATCCAGTGCCCGGACCGCCACACGATCGAGCTGGTGATGCTTCGCGAGATCACGTATTTCGAGCACCTACGCGTAACCAGTGCCTCGTGATCCTCGCTTCTCGGCTGTTGGGAAGTTGACGATCACGTCGTCGAGGTCTTCGTCGTGGTCCTCGTCTGCGTCGGGCGGCCCGGAGGCGCGCGTGAGCTTTCCGCCTGACACCTCCCATACCTCGTCGGCGAGCACGACCGCGGAGTCGAAGTAGCCGGCGCTCAACAGCACCCCGCAGCGAGGCTCGGATTCTTCAACGAGCGAGTGCAGCAGGTCAGACGCCACATCGGTGTCCTGGCTTGTGTGCCCGTCCAGGAGGTCGTCGATGATGACGAGCTGCGGGGTGCCCGCGAACCCGCGCGCAAGCCCAACCAGCAACCGCTGCCAGTTCGAGAGCTCCCCCCACTGTCGACTAATGCAGTCCTGCGCCCCGACCCGCTCCAGCGCGGCAGCCGCGAGCGTCCGAACGTCGGAGCGCCCATGCACCGCCAACGGCCAGCCAACATACTTGGAGACCTCAAGCTCTTGACGCGGCCCATCGCGCGTGACCCATACCAGGTCATGCCCGAGCTTCGGCGCGGCAGCGCGCTCACGGCGGGCGGCCCACCAGCCACGCAACCCTGGCTGCCTCGCACTCTCAAGCGGCCGGCCAGCCAGCGTGACGGTGCCCGCGTCGGGCCTCTGCATCCCAGCCGCGATTTCAAGCAGCGTCGTCTTTCCGCCCAGCCGCTGACTGATGACCCCAACAACCTGCCCCCGCTCAATCTCCAGCCCGACATCCTTCAACACACCAAGCCAAGACCGGCCCCGCCAAAACCCCTTGCACACCCCATCAAGCACAAGCAACTCACCCACCCGCAACCTCGCCGATCTCGATGTTGTAGGCGTCGAGTATCTGCTGGAGATCCGCACGCAGCTCCTTGAGCCTCTTAGTCAGCATGCCGCCGAGTTTCACGGCGTCTTTCGCTTTCGCGATACGCAGCTCTAGGCGCCAGTCCGTCGGCAGGCCCCGCCTTCGTCTTTCCCGACGGGCGCGTTTCTCTTCCTGCAGACGCTCGTGCGCGATGTCAGTAGCGACGCCAAACGCCTCTTGTTGCTCGCCCAACGACTCGATGGCTTCGGGGAGTTCAGCCATTTCGTAGAACTCCAGCTTGCATTGCGTCGCGTCGCGCACCGTCGGCGGCAGTTCGGTCTGGCGCAGCCATTCGTAAAAGAGCTCTTCGCCCTTCGGCGTGGCCCGGTAGCGATCCAGTGGCTGCGCCGTGCCTTCTTCTACGAGCTCGAGAAATCCATCTTCCGCCAAGCTCGGCAGACTTTTGTGTGCAATGCCGCGCGTGAAGCGCTCCGAGGAGAAGCGCCGTTTCATGCGGCGATCCACTCCCTGGGCGGTGTCCTCGTGCTGGATCACGAACCCGAGACACAGGATCTTCTGGCTTGTTTCCCCTACCTTGGTCGTGGACATCCTCGGATCGTAAGCAAAATGCTCACTAGGCGGAATATGGCCAGCCTATAGGACTTTTGTAGACAAGAGCGCTTCTGCCTTATCACAACGACAACCGTCGGAGCCCGGCTCGTAGCGGCTGTCTGCAACTGCCCGGCGCCCCATCTCCCGCCCGAACCTCGGTCTCGGATCCTGGGTGTCCTAAGCGCTCTCGGAATCGGCGCGCTTTGGGAAGTTGACGATCACGTCGTCGAGGTCTTCGTCGTGGTCCTCGTCTGCGTCGGGCGGCCCGGAGGCGCGCGTGAGCTTTCCGCCTGACACCTCCCATACCTCGTCGGCGAGCACGACCGCGGAGTCGAAGTAGCCGGCGCTCAACAGCACCCCGCAGCGAGGCTCGGATTCTTCAACGAGCGAGTGCAGCAGGTCAGACGCCACATCGGTGTCCTGGCTTGTGTGCCCGTCCAGGAGGTCGTCGATGATGACGAGCTGCGGGGTGCCCGCGAACCCGCGCGCAAGCCCAACCAGCAACCGCTGCCAGTTCGAGAGCTCCCCCCACTGTCGACTAATGCAGTCCTGCGCCCCGACCCGCTCCAGCGCGGCAGCCGCGAGCGTCCGAACGTCGGAGCGCCCATGCACCGCCAACGGCCAGCCAACATACTTGGAGACCTCAAGCTCTTGACGCGGCCCATCGCGCGTGACCCATACCAGGTCATGCCCGAGCTTCGGCGCGGCAGCGCGCTCACGGCGGGCGGCCCACCAGCCACGCAACCCTGGCTGCCTCGCACTCTCAAGCGGCCGGCCAGCCAGCGTGACGGTGCCCGCGTCGGGCCTCTGCATCCCAGCCGCGATTTCAAGCAGCGTCGTCTTTCCGCCCAGCCGCTGACTGATGACCCCAACAACCTGCCCCCGCTCAATCTCCAGCCCGACATCCTTCAACACACCAAGCCAAGACCGGCCCCGCCAAAACCCCTTGCACACCCCATCAAGCACAAGCAACTCACCCACCCGCAACCTCCTAAATTTGAGGGGCGCATGAGAGCGTAGCGGCCACGCGACGTACAAGGCCAGCAAAGCGCGCTTTGCTCGGATTCCGGCCAACGCCACCGAGGAATCACACGAACTCGGCACCGTTCGGCAAAGCCCTAGAGAGCAGGAGCCGGTACTGCACTGGTACTGCACATCCGTGTCCGATTGGCCCGCTATTGTTCGTATTCGGTCGCGTCCTTCCCGGCCAAGGTTGGAGCGCGAAAGCGCCTCCCCGGAGCCAAATATCGCTCTGGCGCTGTAAGCGGCGGACGGGCTTCGAACCCGCGACCTTAAGCTTGGGAAAACTGCCGCTACCGTCGCGGCTGCTCGGCGAGCCACTCATCGAGCATGGGGCGCGTGAAGCGGATGTGCCGCCCGACCCGATGGCACGGCAAACGCCCGGTCCGCTGACGGCGGCCATGCAAACCTCCCCGTAGGCGGCCGCTGGATCTCCCCACTGACGGTCACCGGTTCTCCCCATGGGTGGCCATCGGATCTCCCCACTGTCCTGTCCTGATCGCCCGGTACTCCCCGGTGCCTTGTTTACGAGGCACGTCGAGGAGGACGGCTTGAAGAGAGCGGAGGAAGTGATGGAGATCCTTGAGGCATTTGACCTGGCGGGTTCGCTGCGCGGAGCGGCGGAGCTTGCGGGCTGTGATCACAAGACGGTGGCGCACTGGGTGCGGGCTCGGGAAGAGGCGGGCGGTGGTCTGCCGGTGCACGTGCGCCGGCGTCCACAGGTAGACCCGTTCGCCGGGAAGATCGAGGAGCTGGTGGAGCGCTCGCGCGGGAAGATCCGCGCGGACAAGGCGCATGAGAAGCTGATCGCGATCGGCTATCGGGGCTCAGAGCGCACGACCCGTCGAGCGGTGGCGGCCGCGAAGCGCCGGTGGCGGGTGGAGCACGGGCGAAAGACCCGCCCGTGGGTGCCGGAGCCTGGGCTGTGGATGCAGTGGGATTACGGTGACGGGCCCGTGGTCGACGGGCGCGGCACGGTGCTGTTCTGCGCCTGGCTTTCATGGAGCCGCTATCGCGTCGTGCTGGCGCTGAGGGACAAGACGCTCGCGAGCGTGGTGATGGCGCTCGACCGGACGCTCAGGCGCTTCGGCGGCGCGCCTACCTATGCGTTGACCGACAACGAGCGCACGGTCTCGATCGACCAGGTGTGCGGGATCGCGGTGCGCAACCCGCAGATCGTGGCGGTCGCGCGTCACTACGGGCTGAGCATCGCCTCGTGCGTGCCGGCGGACCCGCAGAGCAAGGGCGGCTCGGAGGCGACGGTGAGGATCGCCAAGGCCGACATCGTCCCGACCGAGCACAACCTCCGTGAGAGCTATGGGTCCTTCGCCGAGCTCGAGCATGCGTGCGAGTCCTTCTGTGATCGCGTGAACACGCGCGAGCACCGCGTCACGCGCCGAGCACCGGCGGTGATGCTCGCCGAGGAGCGCGAGCGGTTGCACCCGCTGACGAAGGTCCCGCACACGCTCTGCTTCGGCCAGACGCGCAAGGTCTCGTGGTCCTCGACGATCAGCGTGGGCGGCGCGCTCTACTCGGTCCCCTCACGGCTCGTCGACGAGCGGGTGTGGGCGCGCGTTGATGGCTCTGAGCTCGTCGTGGTTCACGCCGACTCGCCAGAGGGCCCGCACGAGGTCGCGCGTCATCCCCTCACGACGCCCGGAACGCCGGCGATCAACGACGATCACTATCCGCCGAGGCCCTCTGGGGCCCTTGAGCGACGCCCCCGCGCGCGATCTGGCGAGGAGGCGGCGTTCCTAGCGCTCGGTCCCGGCGCGGAGGCGTGGCTGTTGAAGGCCGCGGCGGCTGGGACGAGCAGGGTGAGGCGCAAGATGGCAGAGGCCGTCGACCTCGCGAAGCTGCACGGTCAGGAGGAGCTCGAGCGGGCGTTGGCCTCTTGCGCGCAGGCGGGGCGCTTCGGCGAGGGAGACCTCGCCGCGGTGCTCGCCCATCAGCAGTCCGGGAAGGTGATCCCGTTCCCGGCGAGGAGCTCAGAGGAGCAGACGCTGCAGCGCTCGACCGCCGCATGGGAGGGGTTCGGGCGATGAACGAGCGCTACTTCAACGTCACAGCCCACGTTCACCCCGACCAGCTCGAGGAGTACCCCAATGGGGTCCGTGTCCAGGAGATCGAGATCGTCCTCCACGATGACCCGGACCGTCCGGCCTGGCGCGCCATGGCACCGGCGCTCTGCGCGATCGACGCCCGGCGGGCACGCGAGCTCGCGTTCGAGCTGTTGATGGCAGCCGAGATCGCCGAGCAGTGGGAGCAGGCACTGTGAGCGTCAAGGCACCGGACCCACCGCCACTGCCGGGCGAGCTCGAGGCGCTCCTGCGCCGCCTGCGGCTGCCCTATGTCCGGAAGGCCGCGCCGGAGGTGATCGCGACCGCGGCCGCGCAGCGCTGGGAGCCCGCGGAGATCCTGCGCGTCCTCTTCACAGAAGAGGCGGCGGGGCGCGACCGGGCGACGATCGCAAACCGCCGGCGCTCCTCCCAGCTCCCCGCCGGAAAGACACTCGACGTCTGGGAGCAACAGGCCAGCCCGATACCGAAGGCCACCCAACAGTCCCTCCAGACGCTCGAGTGGATCTCCCGCGCGGAGAACCTCTGCGTCTGCGGGCCGTCCGGGACCGGCAAGAGCCACTTCGTGGAGGCGCTCGGACACCACGCGATCGACCAAGGCAGAACCGTCGTCTGGCACACCCTCGAGAGCCTCGCGGCGCTGCTCACCCGCCACCGCGCCGACGACAGCGTCAGCAAGGCAATCGCGAAACTGATCAAAGCCGACCTGATCATCCTCGACGATGTCGGACTGCTCCCAGTCTCACCCGACGCAGCCGAGGCGCTATTCCGCCTCGTGGACGGCGCCTACGAGCGCCGCTCGATCGCGCTGACCTCAAACATCCACCCCGCCGGGTTCGACGAGCTGATGCCCAAGAGCCTCGCCGCCGCCACCGTCGACCGGCTCCTGCACCACGCACACGTGATCCTCACCGACGGAACCGAGTCCTACCGGCTCTCCCAGGCAACGGCCGGCAAGGGGGTGACGCCCCTGGCCAGCTGAAAGCGCCGCGGTCTCGACTCCGCTACGGCCTACGGCCTCCGCTACGTCGAAACCGCGAACCCCACGTCATGGGGAGAACCCATGGCCGCCAGTGGGGAGAAAAGATGGCCGCCGGTGGGGAAAACCGATGGCCGTACATGGGGAGAAACCGATGGCCATTGACAGTCCGCACAGCCTCGTAGACCCAACTCGTCTTGACGTTGAGATACCACGCGGCCTGATCGGGGCGAAGCAGCCGGTCCTGCTGCAGTGGAGCCTGTGATGTTGTCGTTGCTTCCATGCGGATATAGACCCCAACCCGCCCGAACCGGCCCACAGGTTCGCTGCCGAAGGCTCGGCGCCTCACGGGCGTGCCAGCACTGCCGACGCAGGCGCCTAAACAAGCCTTGGCGACCGGGCGACGCCCGCTAGGGAGAGACGGGGTACCGTCCCGGACTCGTGATCGGCTCCTTTCCGTGCTTTTGCTGCGTTTGCAGGTGTTTTGGAAGTGGGCCCGGCGGGACTCGAACCCGCGACCTACCGATTATGAGTCGCCGGTAGCACGTCGAGTTCGCTCCAGTTAGCTGGCGTTGCCTCCAGAAGCACGAGGTTCGCTCGAGTTGCAAGGTTCCGAGTCGGGAAATCTTGGGGAACGACGGCGTGGTCGCCACAAGACGGCGCTACTGCCGCCGCAAGCACGCTGACGGCAGTCGTTTCGGGCGCTCCACGACGCCTATGCGACATCCTGACACGACAAAGGGTCGCACGACTGGCGCGAGAACTGGCGCGAGGCGTGCCCCACAGCCTGGACGAGCACCCCCCGACAGGGCACTTCTCACCGAAACGCACTCTCCAGATTTGGCTCTACAGGGCTACTTGATGTGCATCCCCGAGATCGCCCGCGCGATCACGAGCTGCTGGATCTCGGCGGTGCCCTCGAAGATGTCGTAGATCTTCGCGTCGCGGTGCCAGCGCTCGACGGGGAACTCGCGCGTGTAGCCGTTGCCGCCGAGGATCTGGATCGCGCGCTCGGTCACCCACACGGCCACCTCGCCGGACTTGAGCTTGCTCATCGAGCCCTCGGCGTTCTCGAACGGGACCTGGTTGCGCCCCATCCACGAGGCGCGCCAGACGAGCAGGCGCGCGGCGTCGATCTCCATCTTCATCCGCGCGAGCGTGAACGCGATCGCCTGGTTCTCGACGATCTTGCGGCCGAACTGCTCGCGCTCCTTGGCGTACTCGAGCGCGTATTCGTAGGCCGCCCGGGCGATGCCGAGCGCCTGCGCGCCGACCGTCGGGCGCGAGGACTCGAACGTCTGCATCGCCGCCTGCGAGTTGCCGCGCTTGCCCTCGCGCACACGCGCGAGGCGCTCGTCCAGCTTCTCCTTGCCGCCGAGCACGTAGCCGGCCGGGACGCGACAGTCGTCGAGGAACACGTCCGCGGTGTGCGAGGCCCGCAGGCCGTGCTTGGAGACCTTGCGTGCCCTGCGAGATGCCCTTGGCTTCGCTCATCGGCACGACGAACGCGGCGTGGCCTTTGGAGCCGAGCTCGCGGTCGACGGAGGCGATCACGACGTGCACGTCGGAGATGCCGCCGTTGGTCGCCCACGCCTTCTGGCCGTTGAGGACCCACTCGCCGGCCGCCTCGTCGAACTTCGCGCGACGTGCGCACGCCGGAGACGTCCGAGCCGGCGTTCGGCTCCGACGCGCAGAACGCGGCCACCTTGATGTCGTCCTGCGTGCCGAAGCAGCGCGGGATCCATTCGCCGATCTGCTCGCCCGAGCCCTGGCCGAAGATCGCGGCGACCGCCAGCGCGGTGCCCATGATCGACATGCCGATCCCGGCATCGCCCCAGAACAGCTCCTCGTTGACGATCGGCAGCGTCAGCCCGGTCGGGTCGGCGAAGAACTGCGCGAGCCCTTCGAAGCCGTACAGCCCGATCTTCGCGGCCTCCTGGATGATCGGCCACGGCGTCTGCTCCTTCTCGTCCCACTCGTGGGCCGCCGGGCGGATCACGTCGGCGGCGAAGCCGTGCACCCAGTCGCGGATGTCCTTCTGGTCCTGGGTCAGCGCCAGCGAGAACGTCACCTCCTGGTTGGCCGCGCCGGCGATCGCCTCAACCGCGGCCTCGGCGGCGTCCGTGACCGTCGGGCTTGAGGCGAGCGAAGCGGCTGTGGGTGGGGCTGACATCGGGCAGGATCTCCTTTGGTGACGGGGCGCTGAGAGCGATCGGATTGGGTGTCGAGACGGCGCGAGAAGCGGGAGCTACCCTTGACAAGCACCGTGCCTGAACCCTTGACAGGGTAACCCACGCGCACCGACTCTGCACGTGCAAATACCCAACTCTTCAGCCGCTACATCATAAAACCGATATGACTCGGCCAGGTCTCGATTCTCGAGCAATCGAGAGCGCGTAGGACGTGCCGCTCGCGCCGGATCGCAGCCGGGGCCACACGTGCTTTTGCGCAGATCGCTAGCGCGTCTGCCAGGCCTGCTCCTCGCGCGTGAGCGCGAGCACCTCCTTGGGCAGCCTGCCCGGCGGCGACGTCCGCGACGGTCACGTTCTCGAGCACTTTGCGCAGGTTCGCGCGCAGCGCGATCCACACCTGCTGCAGGCTCTCGGCCGAGCCCGCGTACTCGACCTCCTCGGGGCGCTGCCCGCGCACCCCCACGAGCGGACCCTCGACCGCGCGGATGATCTGCGCGAGGTTGACCTCCTCGGCGGGATGCGCAAGCCAGTAGCCGCCCTCGGGGCCGCGCTGGCTGCGGACGATGCCCGACGAGCGCAGCTGCGTGAGGATGTTCTCCAGGAAGGACACGGGGATGCTCTGTGCCTGCGCGACTTCGTCCACCTTGCGCGGGCGCGTCCTGGGCGCTGTCGGCGAGCTCGACGACCGCCCGCACGGCGTAGTCGGCCTTGGCGGTCACGTGCATGCGCTGATTCTCACGTATTCGGCGGCGAACCGGCGCGCCGACGATGGGCGGCTGGTCGCCGGACCAAAAGTTAGGCAACCCTAACTCGCTGTGGTACGGTTCCCGTGTCATCCCGACCGCACAGATCGGATTTACGACATGAGCCGTGGCAAGCTTCCACTCCTCGGCGCCGTCGCTGGCGTCCTGCGCGCTGGCGCTGAGCGCCTGCGGCTCCTCGCGCACGGCGGCGAGCGCGATCACGCTCTACAACGGCCAGCACGAACAGACGACCGCCGCGCTCGTGGCGGCGTTCGAAAAGCAGACGGGCATCAAGGTCAACGTGCGCACGGGCGACGAGGCCGAACTGGGCAACCAGATCATGCAGGAGGGCTCGAGCTCGCCGGCCGACGTCTTCTACACCGAGAACACGCCGGTGCTCGAAGCGCTGCGCGAGCACGGCCTGCTGGCGCCGGTCGCCGCCTTCGACGCTCGCGGCGGTGCCCAGCCGCTACGACTCCGCGCAGGGCGACTGGGTCGGCGTCTCCGCGCGGGTGTCGGTGCTCGTCTACAACACCTCGCAGATCAAGCCCGTCGCAGCTGCCCGAGCTCGATCCTCGAACTGGCCGAGCCCGAAGTGGAAGGGCAAGGTCGGCTTCGCCCCCTCGGAGACCGACTTCCAGCCGCTGATCACCTCGATCGTCAAGTTCGACGGCGCTCGCCACCGCCGAACGCTGGCTGAAGGGCCTGCAGGCGAACAGCAAGACCTACCCCGACAACGAGACGGTCGTCGCGCAGGTCAACAACGGCGAGAGCGCCGTCGGGCTGATCAACCACTACTACTGGTTCCGCCTGCGCGCGGAGATCGGCGCGGGCGCGATGCACTCCGCCCTGCACTACTACGCCGCCGGGGAGCCCCGGCGACCTCGTGAACGTCTCGGGCGCCGCGGTGCTGAAGTCGAGCCCCCACCGGGCCGCCGCGCAGAAGTTCCTCGCGTTCCTCGTCAGCAGGACCGGGCAGGAGACGATCGCCCACAGCCACAGCTACGAGTACCCGCTGCGCCCCGGCGTCGCGCCCGCGCCCGGACTGCGCCCGTTCGCCGAGCTGCAGCCCGTCGCCGCTGACGCCCGGCCGAGCTGGGCGACGGCAGCCATGGCGCTCGCGCTCGAGCAGAAGCTCGGACTGCTGTAGGGCGGCGATGAGCACGCTCGCGCCGACCCGCCAGCCTCCGAGCCCGCCGGCGCGACTCGCCGCGCGGCATGGGCGTGGTCGGGCCGGCGGCGCTGGCCGCTGGTGAGCGTCGCCGGCGCCGCGCTCGCCGCCGCGCTCGTGCTGCTGCCGCTCGCCTTCCTGGTCGTCGAGGCGCAGCAGTCCGGACTGGGCGAAGTGCGCCGCCTGCTGCTGCGCCACTCGGTGGCGGTGCTGCTGTGGAACACGGTCCGCCTGGCGCTCGCGTGCACCGCTGCTGTGCGCCGTTGCTCGGCGTCGCGGCGGCATGGTGCGTGGAGCGCACCGACGCTGCCCGCGCGCCGGCTGTGGGCGGTCGCGCTGGTGCTGCCGCTCGGCGTGCCCGACTTCGTCGTCGGCTTCGGCTGGGTCTCGATCGACCCGGCGCTGCACGGCTACCTGGCGGCGGTGATGATCATGACGCTGTCGCTGTACCCGCTCGTGTACCTGCCGGTGGCCAGCGCCCTGGCGAACCTCGACGCGGGGCTCGAGGAGGCGGCGCGCAGCCTCGGCCTGGGGCCGTGGCGGACGTTCTGGCGGGTCACGCTGCGCCAGATCCGGCCGGCGGTGCTCGGCGGCTGCCTGCTCGTGACGCTCGGCGCTGCTGGCCGAGTACGGCGCCTTTGAAATCGTCCAGTACCAGACGTTCACGGTGGCGATCTTCACCGAGTTCAAGCTCGGCTTCGACACCGTCGCCGCGTGCGTGCTGTCGCTCGTGCTGGTCGCGCTGAGCATCGCGGCGCTCGGCGGCGAGCTGGCGCTGACCGGCGCGCGCGTCCGAGCCGCGCCGCCGGCCCGGGCGCGCGCACGGGTCGCGCCGAGGGTCGCGCTCGGGCGCCTCGCGGCGCCGGTGCTCGCGGGACTGGGTGCGCTCAGCGGCGCTCGCGCTCGGCGTGCCGCTCGGCTCGCTCGTCTACTGGATGGCGCGCGGCAGCTCGACGCACGCTGCCGTCGGCCTCGATCCTCGCGGCGGCGGGACACACGGCCGCGTACAGCGCCGGCGGCGGCCGCGCTTGCGACGGCTGCTCGCGGTGCCCGTGTCGCGCGCTCGCGATGCGCCACCGCAACCGCGTGACGGTGCTGATCGAGCGCCTGGCATACCTGCCGATGGCGCTCCCGGGCCTGGTCGTCGCGCTCGGGCTGGTGTCGTTCTCGGTGCGCTACGCGTTCTCGCTCTACCAGAGCGCGCTGGAGCTGATCGTCGCCTACGCGATCCTGTTCCTGCCGCTGGCGGTCGTCGGCGTGCGCTCGGCGATGGGCCAGGCCCCGCGCGCGCCTGGAGGAGGTCGGGCGCTCGCTCGGCGCGCGCCCGGCGGCGGTCTGGCGGCGCGTGACGCTGCCGCTGATCGCGCCCGGCCTCGGGGCGGCGTTCGCGCTCGTGTTCATCTCCTCGGCGACCGAGCTGACGGCCACGCTGCTGCTGCACCCGACCGGCGTGAACACGCTCGCCACCCAGTTCTGGGCGTACACGTCGGAACTCTCCTACGGCGCCGCGGCGCCGTACGCGGCGCTGATGGTGGCGATCTCGGCGGTCCCCGCCTACCTGCTCAGCCGCCGCATGAGCACGCTCGCGCGCACGGGGCGCGGCAGCGTGAGCCGGCTGTCGGTCAGCGAGCTGTGGAAGGGCTACGCCGAGCACACCGGTGCTCCAGGGCGTCGAGCTCGACGTGCAGCCGGGATCGCTGACCGCCGTGCTCGGCCTCTCCGGCTGCGGCAAGACGACGCTGCTGCGCGTGATCGCGGGCTTCGAGCGCGCCGAGCGGGGCGCGGTGTCGCTCGGCGGGCAGACGCTCGACGACGGGCGCACCTACCTCGCGCCCGAGCGGCGCAGCGTCGGCTACGTGCCCCAGGAGGGCGCGCTGTTCCCCCACCTCAGCGTCCAGGAGAACGTCGGCTTCGGCCTCGCCCGCCGCGAGCGCCGCGGCGAGCAGGTCGCTGAGCTGCTGGAGATGGTCGGGATCGCGCCGCTCGCCAAGCGCCTGCCGCACGAGCTCTCCGGCGGCGAGCAGCAGCGCGTGGCGCTCGCGCGTGCGCTGGCGCGCCACCCGCAGGCGCTGCTGCTCGACGAGCCGTTCTCCTCGCTCGACGCCTCGCTGCGCAGCCGCGTGCGCGAGGAGGTGCACGCGCTGCTGCGCGAGCAGGGCGTGACGACGGTGCTCGTCACCCACGACCAGGAGGAGGCGCTGTCGCTGGCCGACAACGTGGCGGTGCTGCGCGACGGGCGGATCATCCAGCAGGGAGCTCCCGCCGAGCTGTACGAGCGCCCGGCCGACGAGCGCCTCGCGCGCTTCCTCGGCGCCGTCAACGTGATCGACGCGAGCTTCGAGCACGGCGCGGCGCGCACGCAGCCTGGGCACGCTGGAGCTGCGCGGCGGGCAGACCCGGGGCGCCGCAAGCGGGGCGGTCATGATGCCGGCCCGAGCAGCTCGAGGTGCACGAGCGCGCGGACGGCGCCCACGACGACGGCGCAGCGGGTCTCGCGGGCCGCGTCGAGCAGTGCCGCTACTACGGTCATGACGCGCTGCTGCACATCCGCCCGAACGCGAGCCCGCCGGCGCTGAGCTGCTGCTCGCTCGGGTGCACGGCGAGCAGGCGCTGCCGACGGGCACGCCGGTGATCGTGGCCGCCCGTGGTACCGCCACGCTGGTTGACCCCGAGCCGGATGAGCTCGGATAAAATGCCCGTGAGATGAGCGACTCAGAGCAGCGCGCCTTCAACGTCACGGGCATGACCTGCGAGCACTGCGTGGCGGCGGTGCGCGAGGAGGTCGGCGCGCTACCGGGGGTCAGCGCCGTGGACGTGAGCCTCGACAACGGCGCGCTCGATCGTCAGCGGCGAGCGCGTCGACGACGATGCCGCTCCGGCACGCGCCGTGGAAGCGGCCGGATACAGCCTCGCCGCGTAGCTGCGCGCACGGGGAACAGCGCGACCGCGAGCAGCACGAACAGCGGCCCCGCGTTGACATCGGTCGCGTCGCCGATCCAGAACGGTCCGCCGAGGTCCTGCCCGAGCACCCAGTAGGCCAGCGAGAGGACGATCCCGACGGCCAGCGCGGGCCAGCGCAGCGGCGTCCACACGCCGACCGCGACCGCCACGGAGACGATCGCGAGCACGACCGCGATCGTCGTGCCGTGGCCCTGTGTGTGGCCGCCGATCGAGTCCTGGAACTTGGCGAGCCAGTGCGGGGAGGCTTCCGCCATGCCCTTGATCATTTCGTGCGTCGCGCCCTTCGCCCGGTTGACGTTCACCAGCCACAGACCCGCCATCAGTCGCCCACAGCCCCGACCACGCCCACAGCCCGCCGCGATCGCCGAGCGGCCCGAGTCCGCCGGCGAGCGCCCCTCCCGCTTGCTCGTGGGATAGACGAGCAGGCCGACGATCGCGTACAGGATCACCGCGCCGGGGGCGCCCATCAGCGGCGAGGGCAGCGTGTTGGAGGTCAGCCCGCCGAAGCCCTCGCCGAACCACCAGACCGCCGGCGCCCACGCGAAGGAGAGGATCAGCGCGGGCTTCACGGTCCTCCTGCTGAGGATCAGCCCGAGCCCGATCGCGCACTGGATCTCGGCGGCGAGCGTGTTCCACAGCGTCAGGTCGCGGCCGTAGAAGGCATCGATCGTGTTCATCGGACCGCCGACGATCGACCACTGCTTTTCGGCCGCCGGCCCGAAGACTTCGGTGACGATGCCGTGCGTGTACATGAAGCTCTGGAACTGGAGCAGGCCGACGAGCAGCCAGATCAGGCCGAGCGCGATCTGGATGCCGCGGGTGGTGACGCGCAGGCGCACGCCGAGCGAGGCGCTCGCGGGCTGCGCGCGCGCAGACGCGGCGCTCTCGGGTGCGGCGCTCATGACGGCGCGTGCGCCATTGCGCACGGCGGTCGATGCAGGTTGAACATGATGGCGACTCCTTTATCGCTGTCGATCGCGGCCGGCCAGCGGTCGGCCGGCGTCGTTGACTTGCCCCGCGTGGCGGGGCCTGGCGGTGGAGACGCGGACAGCCGGGCGCTCGAAGCGCGAGCGCTCTAGCGCTGGCCCGCGAGCGCGAGCGGCGGCGCGCGGCCAGCCAACGCCGCGGCGATCAGACGTCCGCCGCGAACCACGGATGCGCGGGGACGCGCGCACACGACGATCCTCGCCGCCGCGCGCCGACGTGGCCGGCGACGCGAGCGCAGCCGCGCGAGCACCCGCTCCCCGAGGTACGGGCGCGTGAGCATCATCATCGCCAGCGCGAGCGCCGGCAGCATCGTCAACGCGCCGCTCTGAAGCGGGTCGATCGCGCCACCGAGCGCGAGCGCCACGAGCGCGATCAGCGCCACGAGCGACGCCATGCGCCACAGCGGGCGCGAACGCCCGCGCGGACCGAGCACTGGGCGAAGGCCGCTCATCGCCAGCCAAATACTAAACCCGTGGCGAGCTGGCCGCGCGGCCATCGAGGCAGGCCATCCACTGCGCCGATTCACCTGTCGATTCGCGTGTGATACCTTCGCGTCGTCATGGGCAGCATGAGCGGCATGAGCATGGGCGACGACGGCAGCGGCCACACGACGTCGATCGGCGGCATGTCGATGAGCGCGGCGCACGGCACGACCAACATCCTGCCCGATTGGCTGGCGGTGATCTGGACGCTCGTGTTCGTCGCGATCATCGTCGATCCACATCCGCCACGTGCTCGACAGCGACGACGGCCAGCGGCGGATCTGGCACTCGGGCCACGTGCTGATGGCGTTCGGGATGGCGTTCATGTTCGCGCCGGCCTCGCTCGACCACTTCAACATCCCGCGCGGCTTCTGGCAGCTCGTTTTCGCGAACGGCGCGATCGCCGCCCTCGCTGTGGATCCTCGTGCAGGCGGTCAGCGGCCGCGCGGTCAACGTGCTGTGGCTGGTGATGGCAATCGACATGGGCGCGATGGCCTACATGTGGTCGCCGAGCGGCTTTCAGGCTCCGCTCACGTGGCTGCTGGTCGCGTACTTCGCGGCGCAGTCGCTGCTGTGGGTGACCAACAGGATGCGCGACGTCGACCACACGCACGCTGTTCGGGGCGGCAGCCTCTCGATCACGCCCGGCGGCGCCGTCGCGATGTCCGCGGCCGAGCCGCTCGTCTGCTTCCGCGACCTGCGCGTCTCGATGTTCGGCGATGACGCTCGGCATGGCGTACATGTTCGCCGCGATGCAGCTGCTGGTGTAGCGATGCTCGATCGTCGTCGACCACGGTGCATGCACCGTGGTCCGGGCCGGCGCATGCGCCGGCCCGCGACGTGCCGCATGCGGCACGTCGAACAGCACAGATCTCGATCCGGTCAGTTGATCGGCAGCGCGAACGAGCCGCGCAGCGGGCGCCCGGCGGCGTCGGCGCCCGCCACGTGGAAGTCCCAGACGCCGCGCGTGAGGCGGACTTCGGCGATCTCGTGGCCGGTGCCGGCCGTGTAGAAGTTGACGTTCGCGTGCGCTGCCCGTCTGCGGAGATGGCGCGCATCGCGATCGAGCGGATAGCCGACGCGCGCGCTGGTCGTGCCCTCGAGGTAGAGGTGCAGGTTGACGTTGCCCGGCCGCAGCGGTTCGGCGTAGACCTCGAGCGTCTCGCCGGCGGGCTCGGCGAGCGTGATCGAGGCGCTGCGCGGCACGGCGAAGGAGTTGGGGTCGCCGAGCACGAGCCCGCCGAGCAGCACCGCCGGGATCGCGGCGGCGGTGGCGATGCTCGCGAGCCGCTGGCGGCGGCTGCGCACGGGCGTCGGGCGGCCGGGCGCGCCGAAGCGGCGCAGGCGCAGGCTGTTGGTGACGACGGTGATGCTCGACAGGCCCATCGCCACGGCGGCGAGCGCGGGGCTGAGCAGGCCGGTCATCGCGAGCGGCAGCGCGATCAGGTTGTAGCCGAACGCCCAGCCGAGGTTCTGCAGCACGATCGTGTAGGTCTCGCGCGCGAGGCGCAGCGCGCGCGCCACGCCGCGCAGGTCGCCGGAGAGCACGCTGATGTCGGCCGCCTCGATCGCCGCGCCGACGCCCGGTCCCCATCGCGATCCCGAGGTCGGCCTGCGCGAGCGCGGCGGCGTCGTTGACGCCGTCGCCGACCATCCCGACGCGGTGGCCCTCGCGCCTGCAGCCGCGCGATCTCCTCGAGCTTGCCGCTCGGGCTGACGCCGGCGAGCACGTGCTCGATGCCGACCGCCTGCGGCGACCGCGTGCGCGGCGCGCGGGTTGTCGCCCGTCAGCAGCTCGACGTCGATGCCCATGCGCGCAGCCCCGCGATCGCCGCGCGCGCCTCGGGCTTGATCGTGTCCGCGAGCGCGATCGCGCCGAGGATCCGCTGCGCCGCGCTCGACCACGACCGCCGTGCGCCCGTCCGCCTCCCAGCCGCTCGAGCACGTGACGCGAGCTGCGGCGCGTCCTGCCGGCGCGCTCGGGCGCCCGACCCACACGCTCGGCGCCGTCGAGCAGCGCGCGCACGCCGCGCCCGGGGATCGAGCGGAACTCGCTCGCGGGCTCGAGCTCGCAGGCCGCGCTCGCGCGCCGCCGCGACGATCGCGAGCGCCACCGGGTGCTCGGAGCCGGCCTCGGCGGACGGCGGCGAGCGCCAGCACCTGGTCGGGGTCCTCGCCGGGGGCGCTCCAGATGTCGGCGACCGACAGCTCGCCGGTGGTGACCGTGCCGGTCTTGTCGAGCACGATCGTGTCGAGGTGCTGGCTGCGCTCGAGGATCTCCGCGCCGCGGATCAGCAGCCCGAGCCGCGCGCCGCGCCCGGTGCCGACGAGGATCGCGACGGGCGTCGCCAGGCCGAGCGCACACGGGCACGCGACGATCAGCACGGCGATCGTCGCGTCGATGCCGCGCTGCAGGTGCATCGAGGCGAACATCCCCTGCAGGCCCTGGCCGGTGAGCATCCACGCGAGCGCGGTGAGCGCCGCGAGCACGATCACGACGGGCACGAACACGCGCGCGATCTCGTCGGCGAGCCGCTGGATCTGCGGCTTGGAAGCCTGCGCGCGCTCGACCAGCGCGACCAGCTGCGAGAGCGCGGTGTCGGCGCCGACGGCGGTCGCGCGCGCCTGCAGCACGCCGTCGACGTTCAGCGTCGCGCCCGTCAGCGAGCGCGCCGACGTCCTTCTCGACCGGCAGCGACTCGCCGGTGAGCATCGACTCGTCGACCGCGGAGGCGCCGGCGATCACGATCCCGTCGACGGGGACGCTGTCGCCGGGACGCACGCGGAACACGTCGCCGCGGCGCACCTCCTCGACGGGGACCAGGCGCTCGGGGGCGCTCGGGTCGTCGGGGTCGAGCAGGCGCGCCTGCGTGGCGCCGAGCTGCGCCAGCTCGCGCACCGCGCGCCCGGAGCTGCTGCGCGCCTTGGCCTCGCACCAGCGCGCGATCAGCAGCGCAGCGATGATGATCGCGCCCATGTCGTAGTCAGAGCGGCATGTCGAACTTGCCGACGGGGACGCCGTGCTCGTACACCGTGTCGGCGCTCAGCAGCATCACGGTCGAGTACACGAAGCCGCGAGCGTGGAGAGCGCGATCAGCGTGTCCATGTTCGTGGCGCGCGCCCGCGCGCGCGCCCACGCCGAGCGCAGGAACGGCAGCCCGCACCAGAACTGCACGGGCACCGCGAGCGCCGCGGTGATCCAGCGCGCGGTCTGATCGTGCGGCTGCAGGTACGTGAGCACCACGATCGCGATCGTCAGCGGCACCGCGAGCGCGATGCGCCGCACGAGGCTCGCCTGCTCGCGCGCCTCGCTCGTGCTCGAGCGCCTCGAACGCGTGCGCCTGCTCGGTCGCGCTCGCGGCCGCCGGCGCGGCGCCGTAGCCGGCGCTCGCGACCGCGGCCGTCAGCTGCTCGGACGTCAACGACGCCGGGGTCGAGCTCGACGGTCGCGCGCCCGGTCGCGTAGTTGACGAGCGCCTCGCGTCACGCCCGGCTGGCGCGCGAGCGCGCGCTGCACGCGCGCCGCGCACGAGCCGCACGTCATCCCCGAGACGTCCAGCTCCAAGACCTCGCGAGCGCCGTTGGACGGCGCGGCGGCGACGGTCGGCTCTGCGGTCTTCGTGGTCATCCTGAGGCTCTGACTCAGGATAGCGGTGGGTTGTATGGGCGTACTCACCCAGGGATTACCCGGGCCCGCCCGCCCGGCCCCCGGGCTCAGCCCCCGCCGGCCGCAACGCGCGGCGCCACGGCCAGCGGGGGTCGGTCGGCCTTACCCTTATTTCTTGGCTTTTTTCGGCTTCGGCAGGTACTTCAGCGCGTATTCCTTGGAGGTTTCCTCGAGCGTGCCTTCCATGATCGCGGTGCTCTCTCCCGGCGTCGCCGGGATGCCGACGTCGAGGTCGAGCACGAGGTCGATCACCGAGGACAGTTCGCCGCCGCAGCCGCTCGCGCCGGGGACCGCGAAGTCGTTGTCGACGAGCTTGGCTTTTTCGATGTAGCGGATTTTGCCCTTCGCCCTGCCGGCCTGGCGATTGCCGACGCTGCCTTTGATCGGTTCCGTCGGAGCGGGAGGGCTCGTCGCGCCCGTCGTCAGGTGCAGCACGATCGGTTCTGAGTCCGAGCCGATGTAGCAGTCTTCGCCGAGCACTTCGTTGCTCAGCTTGACCTTGATCGGCAGCGTCACCGCCGGCGTTTTTCGCCGATCAGGTTCCAGCGGTCGATGATCACCGAGCTGGGCGGGCCCGCCAGTTCGGCGGTCGCGGTGACTTCTCCTCCGAGCCCGCCGATCCCGACCAGCCCACCGGGCACCGTCAGCGGCGTCTTCGACAGCGTGTCGCCGTCGGCCGCCCCCAGCAACGGCTGTTCGTACAGGGATTCGCCTGCCAGGCCGCCCTGCAGCGTCACCGGGACTTCGATCGGGACGGTCTTGTGGTCGATCACGAACTCGCCGCTGGTGGTCGTCGAGACCAGGCACACGCTCGCGCTCGCCAGCGGGCAGTCGGCGAACGGCAGGAATTCTTCCTTCAACTTCAGGGACGCGAGCGCGGGCGACGCGACACCGAGTGCCACGAGCGGCGCCGCGAGCGCGAGCGCCACGACGAGTCCGCGCCGGCGCGTGACCGCGATCCGGCCAGAGAACCTCTCGAACGTCAGCCTCATCTCTCCACTACTCCTCTTTTCGTGTCATCGTGGGATTGCCTGGGTACTTCGACCGCAGGGAGCTCGACCCGATCGACGTTT
This sequence comes from uncultured Solirubrobacteraceae bacterium, assembly GCA_963826985.1. GTDB lineage: Bacteria > Actinomycetota > Thermoleophilia > Solirubrobacterales > Solirubrobacteraceae > Palsa-744. The sequence continues at coordinate 642,343 of CAWGYW010000001.1, read as the reverse complement.
CGCGCGGAGACTCCAAGCCCCACTGCGCGGCGATCATCACATCTGACCCCCGTGCACCGTCCTGTACCCGTAAGTCATGTCTCTAAACCTACATCGAGCCCGGCAGGTGGCGGCCCGAGTCCAACCCCCTGCCGGCATGGCGATCGTCGCGGCGCTCGCATGCGCATTCTGCGGCTGCGGCGCCGGCGCCGCGCCGAGCGCGACCGGCACCAGCTCGGATCCTGTGCCCGCGTACGTGACCGAACCTTTCACGCACGAGCAGCGGCTGATCGAGCAGGGCGCGCCGTTGATCGTCGCCGACGGCTGCGCCGCCTGCCATCTGCTCGCGAGCGCCGCGCGCGGCCTCGCGCCGAGCTTCTCGAGCTTCGCCGGTCACCGCGTGCGGCTCGCCGACGGCCGCAGCGTGCTCGTCGCCGAACGGTTCGTGCGCGAAGGCCTGCTGCACCCCCGCGCCAACGAGCTCGCGGGCTATGACCCGGCGCCGATGCTCGCGGCGCTGGCCCGCCTGCATCTGGACGAGCAGCCGCGCCAGGTGCAAGCGCTCGCGGCGTTCATCGAGCAGGTGGGACCGGAACCCGAATGAGAACCACTCCGGGTAGGCCCCAGCCACACTCGCTCGCACGCTGGCCGCCGCGCCGGCGATATCGCCGCATCTAGCATCTGCGCATGAGCGCCGGGCGCAAACTGCTTCCAAGCTCTCGCCGCGCGCGGATCCGCCGCCGCCGCACGGCCGCCGTCGCGGCGCTCGCCGGCCTGCTCGCGCTGCTGGTCGTGGCACTGTCGGGGGGCGGCGCACAGCGACGCTCGACGCCGCGCCTTGGCGCGCGCGCGGGCGGCCGTCCGCGGCGAGCCCACCCTCCGAGCGACCCGCAGGCCGAACAGCGGGCGGCCGTCGACACGGTGCTCGCGTACACGCCGTTCGTCAAAGAAGGCGGCGAACGCGGCCGCGAGATCGCGCTGACGTTCGACGACGGCCCCGGTCCGTACACCCCGGGGGTGCTGGACGTGCTGGAGCGCTACCACGTGCACGCGACGTTCTTCGAGATCGGCAAGATGCTCGAGTACTTCAGCTCCTCGACGCTGCGCGAGCTCAGGGACGGGGACGTGATCGGCGACCACACCGAGACGCACCCGGAAATGGCGCTGCTGTCCGCGCACGACCAGCACGAAGAGCTGTTCGAACAGATCGCGCGCATCGAGCTGCTCGGCGGCCCGCGGCCGCTGCTGTTCCGCCCGCCGTACGGCTCCTATGACGCGACGACGATGCGCGAGCTGCACGCGCTGCACCTGCTGATGGTGCTGTGGTCGGTCGACACCGACGACTACCTCCAGCCGGGGGTCTCGACGATCGTCGAACGCGCGCTCGCGGGCGCGCATCCGGGCGCGATCATCCTGATGCACGACGCGGGCGGCACCCGCACGCAGACGATCGCCGCGCTGCCGACGATCATCACGACGCTGCGCGCTCGTGGCTTTCAGCTCGTGACCGTGCCGCAGCTGCTGCGCGATGATCCGCCGCCGCCGGGGCAGCCGCTACCGTCCAGCCTGCGTGGTGACTGATGGACATCGAGGCGCTGCGCGCGCGTCGTGAGGAGCGCCGGCGGGCGATTCGCCGCCGGCGTCTGGTGGCGGTCGGCCTGCTCGCGGCCGTCGCGGTCGCCGTAGCCGCGATCGCGATCGCGACGGCTGGATCGGGCGGGAGCCCGACTCGCGCCGCGTCCGCCACCGATGCTGCCAGCAAGCACGCCTCCGCTGCGCACCGGAGCGCCTCCGGCACCAGGGCGCCCGCCGCGGCGCACACGGGCGCGAGCACCGGCCCGCCCGGGACCAACCCGGTCCCGATCCTCATGTACCACGTGATCGCCGCCCCTCCCCCGGGCGCGCCCTTCCCGGGCCTGTACGTGCCGCCGGCGGAGTTCGCCGAACAGATGCAGGCGCTGAAGGGCGCCGGCTGGCACGCGGTGACGCTCGACGAGGTCGAGGCCTACTGGCGCCATGGCTCCTCGCTCGGGGCGGGCAAGCCGATCGTGATCAGCTTCGACAACGGCTACAACTCGCAGTACACGCAGGCGCTGCCGGTGCTGCGCGGGCTGGGTTGGGTCGGCGATGAGAACCTGCAGCTGAGCGGTCTGCCACCGTCGCAGGGCGGCCTCGGCGAAGGACAGATCCGCGGCCTACTGGCGGCGGGCTGGGAGCTCGACACGCAGGGAATCAGCCATGCCGACCTGATCACCCTGGACGCCGAACAGCTGCACGAGCAGGTGGCCGTCGCCAGGGAAACGCTGCAACACCGCTTCGATGTCCCGGTGAACTGGTTCTGCTACCCCTCCGGCCACTACGACCCCGCTGTCGTTGCCGCGGTGAAGGCCGCCGGCTTCATCGGCTCGACAACCGTCGTGCCCGGCTGGGCGCACCCGAGCGACGACCGCTATCGGCTGCACCGCCTGCGTGTGCTCGGCGGGACCACCGGCCAGGGCCTGCTGGAACTGCTGGACGGCACCCGCAGGGACCCACCGGCGCCGTCCTCCTACACCGCCTGAGCCCCCCTACGTGGGCGCCGGCCCGAATCGGACGGTTTTTCAGCGCCGGCCGCGATCGGAGGAGCGCTGGGCGGCCGCGAGGCTCGCCTCGGCCGCCTCGGCGCGCGTGCGCAGGCTGTGGCATTCGATCTGGGTGTCGCGCAACCGCTCGTGGACCCTGTGGCTCTGCTGCTGCGCAACCCTGAGCTCGTGCTCGACGAACGCGCGCGCGTCTTCGATCAACCTGACGTGTGCGCGCACGCGCGGGCGCGTCAGGTCGAACTGGAGCGCGAGCTCCTCGAGCGTGGCGGCGTCCGGCTCGTCCTGCAGCGCGATCACCGCGGGGTGCTCGGCCGGATCGCTGCGCAGGCAGGCGCCCGGCCACCAGACACGCACCCCGCCGCGATCGAGCGCGAGCCGCGGTCCCAGCTCCTCGCGCAACCCGGCGAGCAGCTCGTCGTCGCAGAGCAGGCAGATGCGCGGACCCACGCCGAGCACCGCGCGCACGTCGGCGCAGGCGAGCACGGGCGCGCCGTCCTCGTCGAGCGTCAGCCCGATGACCGGCTGCTCGCGCGGGCCGAGGATCTCCGCGCACAGTCGCTGTAGCTCGCGTCCCGACGCGACGACCTGGTAGTCGGGATCTGGGACCTCCAGGAGGCCGGTCAGAAGTCCATCGTCGATCGAGAATGCCATCCGTGGATCCTTGTCCGTTGTGGTCTCATACGAGCCTGTAGCGGCGCGTCGAGGGGTCGCGCTCGAGCAGGCCCACCGCGACGAGCGTGGAGACGTAGCGGTGGGTGGTGCTGGGGTTCATGTCGAGCATGCGCGCGATTTCGGCGTTGCCGAGGTAGCTGCCGTCGGTGGGAAACGACGCGAGCATCAGCAGGCCGGCGAGCAGCGAGCGCGACAGCCTGCTGTCCTCGAGCTGGCGAGGCTCACGCGCCAGCACCTCGCGCACGTCTCTGAGTCCCGAGAGCAGGATCGAGATGCTGCCGCCGTCGGCGGCGCTGCGGATCACACGGTCGACCTGCGCCGGCGATAGCTCGATCACAACCTTCTCGGCCGCTGTCCCCGTGCGTTCGTCGCCCGCACGTCCGTTGGCCTCAGCGCTCGCCTCGGGGCTGGCCTCGGCGCTCGCGACCGGCTCCGGGCGCCGGATCCGGCGTGTACCAGTGTTCCGGGAGAACCGGAGCGATGTATCGCTATCCACTTTCACGGAAACAGATCATGCAGTACGTCAAAAGCGCTGACAAGTCAGGCTGTTGAATGTTCTACATCGTGACTGTCCGGAAAAGTTAGAAACGTCGCTTTTATTCACGGTGGCTGAGATTAGTCTGTATCTCAAGATGAGCGCGAGATCGGTGGCCGAGAAGCGCCCCAAGCGAAACGCGAGCCCGATGCAGTCGGCCGTGCACTGGGCGCTGCTTGGGCTCGTGATCGAGCGCCCAAGCTACGGGTACGAGCTAGCGCAACGCTTCGAACAGACGTACGCGGGCATGCTGCAGCTCAGCGGCGTCTCCTATGTGTACACCGCGCTCGACTCGCTCCAATGCCGGTGCCTGATCGAAGAGATCCCGGGGACGCGCACCGGCCGCCAGCCCAAGCCGCGCTATCGCGCCACCTCCGAGGGGGTGCGCAGCTACCAGGAGCGCCTGATCCTGCAGATGCGCGAGGACTTCCGGCGCTCGCGCCTGTTTGCCCGCCAGCTGGCGGTGCTCGCGCAGGAGCCGGAGATGGCGCTCGACGTGATCGAGCGCTACGGGCAGGAGTGCCTGGCGGAAGCGGGTGGGATGCCACTGCCGGCGCCCGGCGGGGACTGCGTGGACGCGGCCGCCGGACTGGCCGCACGGCTCGTGTCCGAGGAGCGCCGGCTGGCGATCGAATCGAGGCTGCCGTGGATCGACTACGCCCGCAGCGAGTTCAAGGCGCTGGCCGCGGGCAAGATCCAGGCGCGATGAGCCTGCTCGAGCTGGAGCACGTAGGCAAGTGCTACGGCCCGCTGAGCGAACATCTCGTGCTGCGCGACGTCTCGCTGCGAATCGAGCAGGGCGAGATGGTCTGCGTGTGGGGCAGGCGGCGCTCAGGTCGCTCCACGTTGCTGCGGCTCGCCGCCGGCATCGAGCATCCCGACGCCGGGGTGGTGCGCTTCGACGGTCAGGATCTCTCCGCTCGCGAGGGCGAGCGGCTGGGCGACGGGATCGGCTACTGCCGCAAGACGTTCGTCGCCAGCGAGGGACGGCGCGTGCTGGACCACATGGTCGTCGGGCTGCTCGCACGCGGCGTGCCGCTGAAGTTGGCGGCGAGTCGCGCCCGCGAGGCGCTCGAGCGGACCGGGATCGGACGTTGCGCGACCTCGAGACCGGAGGAGCTCGACTGCGGGGAGGCGGTGCGCGCGGCGATCGCACGGGCGCTCTCGTTCGCGCCGCGGCTGCTGCTGATCGACGAGCCGACGATCGGCGTCGACCTGCTCGAGCGGGACGGCATCCTGCGGCTGCTGCTGTCGCTGAGCGAGCAGGGCATCGCGGTGCTGGCGAGCACCGGCGAGTCCCAGGGCCTGTCCGGGGCACGCGCGCTCGCGCTCAGCGACGGTGAGCTGCGCGGACGACACGCCCCCGAGCTCGCCGCGGTCGTGCCCATACGCAAAAGCGCCTGATGCCGAGCCGGCTCGCGAGCGGTCTCCGACGCCCGGCGGTCGCGGAGTAAGGATCGGTGCTCGAGCTCGACCGGGTGATCAAGCACTACCGCGGAGCCGGCGAGGAGGTGCGCGCCGTCGACGGCGTCAGCCTGGCCGTCTCCGAGGGCGAGATGGTCGCGCTGCTGGGACCGAGTGGCTCCGGCAAGACGACGCTGCTGCTGCTGATCGCGGCGCTGCTGGCACCCGAGCGAGGCACCGTGCACTACGACGGGCGCAACCTGGCGTCGCTGTCGGAGGGCCAGGTGAGCGAGTACCTGTTCAGGGACGTCGGCTTCATCTACCAGAACTACCACCTGATGCCCCGCGTCTCCGCGATCGAGAACGCCGCCATCAAGCTGATGCTCGGCGGCGTCGGCGCGCGCGAAGCCCAGGCTCGCGCGCGCCCGTGGCTGGAGCGCGTCGGCCTCGGCGAGCGCCTGCGCAGCACGCCGGAGCAGCTGTCGGGGGGCGAGCGCCAGCGGGTCGCGATCGCGCGGGCGCTCGCCGGTGAGCCAAGGCTGATCCTCGCCGATGAGCCGACCGGCAACCTCGACAGCGCACGCAGCGAGGAGATCGCCGGGCTGCTGCGCGCGATCGCGCACGAGCGTGGCGCGACGGTCGTGCTCGTGACACACGATGCGGAGGCGGCGACCGCCGCCGACCGGCGCTACACGCTGCGTGACGGAAAGCTCCACGCCGGCGACCTCGACGCCCCCGAGCACGATCCGCTCGCGCATACCCAGCACTCACCGATCAGTCCGGCGTGAGCACCCTGAAAGGCTCCGGGCCACTCGAGCCGAGGACCCTGCTGCGGCCCCGCGCGCTCATCTTCCTTTACCGCAGGCGCCTACGCGTGCATCTCGCTCAGGAGCTACTCGCGGGGCTCGGGATCGCGATCGCGGTCGCGCTCGTATTCGCCGCGTTGATCGCCAACGCCAGCGTCGCGGGCTCGGCCGGTGAAGTGGTCCACGCCGTGGTGGGGTCGGCGAACCTACAGTTGCACGCGCGCGGCCCCGACGGCTTGGATCAGAGACTGCTCGCACGCGTGCAACACCTCGCCGGGGTCAAGCAGGCCGTACCGGTGCTTGAACAGAGCGCAACCATCGTGGGTCCGGGAGGGCACCGCGCGAACGTCGACCTCGCCGGCGCCGACGTCAGCCTTGGGAAGTTGGACGGCCTTGCGCGCACGCTCCCGATCTCAGCGTTCTCCCCCGGCGCGATCGGGCTCACCCGCGCAAGCGCCGAAGAGCTCGGGGTGACGGCGACGAATGCCGCGAGTGTCGAAGTCTCGCTCGATCTGCGCGGCACGGCCCACCGGCTGAAAGTCGCCACGGTGCTCGGGCGCGAAGCAGCCGGCGCACTGGCGCAGGCGTCGGTTGCGGTGCTCGCGCTGGCAAGCCTGCAGCGGTTCGCCGACCTGCAGGGGCGGCTGACGCGGATCCTGATCGAGACGAGCCCAGGTCACGAAGCGTCCGTGCGCGTCGCCCTGAACAGGCTTGCCGACGGGCGCATAACGGTCGCAACGACCGGTGCCGAAGTCGCACTGTTGCACCAAGCGCTACACCCCAGCGATCAGGCGAGCGGGTTCTTCGCCGCGATCAGCGCGCTGCTCGGGTTTCTATTCGCATTCAACGCGATGCTGCTGACGGTCCCAGAGCGCAGGCAGGCGATCGCCGACCTGCGCCTGATCGGCACGAAGCGCGCCGCGATCGTGCAAATCGTGGCCTTTCAGGCACTGTGCCTCGGGATCGCCGCCTCGCTGGTGGGCCTGCTGGCTGGCTATGCGCTGTCGTTGGGTGCCTTCCACCAGTCCTCGGGATACCTCGCGGAGGCGTTTACCATCGGCACCAACACGGTCGTCGGGATACGTCCACTGCTGCTGTCGCTGGGCGGCGGAATCGTGGCGACGTCGATGGCCTCGGCCGTACCGCTGCTCGACCTGCGGCGCGGCCGGGCGCTGGACGCCGTGTACTTCGAAGATGAAGCGCAAGGGAGCGCGCTCGGGCGCGGCAGCCAGCAGCGCCTGGCACTCGCCGTCCTCTCCCTGCTGGCGTTGGCGACGATTCTTTACAGAGTGCAGGCGTCGCTTGGCTTCGTCGCAAGCGGGGTACTGGCGCTGGCGACTGTCCTAGCGGTGCCGTTGGCGTTCGCCGCCGTGATGCGGGCGTGCTCGAGCTTGGCTGCGCGCTATCAGCGTCTGACGATCCTGCAGGTAGCGCTGACCGCGTTGAGGGCCGCGCCCCTGCGCTCGCTCGCGCTCGCGGCGACCGGCGCCGTTGCCATCTTCGGCGGAGTCGCGCTGGGCGGCTCTCGAGACGATCTACTTCGTGGGATCGGCGGCTTCGCACGCAACTATGCCAGCGACGCTGAGCTGTGGGTGGGCAACCCGGGCGATAACCAAGCGACGATGCCATTCGCCGCCGACGACTACGCCAGGCGCATCGCAGCGGTGCCCGGCGTCGCCAGTGTCAGCACATTCCAGGGCGGCTTCCTGGAATTGGGCGAAAGACGCACGTGGCTGATCGCGCGTCCGCCTGGCGCAAATCGGATGGTATTGAGCGGCCAAACCGTCGGTGGCAGTGCGAGCGTGGCGATCAGGCGACTTGGCGAAGGCGGCTGGATCGCGGTCTCCCAAGAGATCGCCGAACAGCAGCATGTTCGGATCGGCGGCCGGTTGACCTTGCCCACCCCCTCCGGCGACGTTCGCTTCGCGCTCGCCGCGACCACGACCAACCTCGCGTGGAGCCCCGGGGCGATCCTCATGGCCAGCTCCGACTACAGCCGCTATTGGCATACGACGATGCCGACGGCGCTCGGTGTGCAACTCGTGCGGGGGACGAACGAACGTAGCGCACGCCTGGCGATCGCGCGCGTGCTCGGAGGAGGCCTCGAAGTCGCGACGGCGCGCACCCTGGAAACGCGGATCGACGCGCTGACCAGGGAAGGGCTCAGTCGGCTCGGGGAGATCTCGACGCTGCTGGTGGTCGCCGCGATCCTCGCAATGGCGGCGGCGCTGGGCTCGAGCGTGTGGCAGCGGCGCCCGGCACTCGCGGCGATGCGACTGTCGGGCGTACGGCCCGCGAGAATCCGACGCGTCCTCCTGTCAGAATCGTTTGTAATGCTGAGCGCGGGCTGTGTAACTGGTGCAGTGGCCGGGATCTACGGCCAAGTCGTTATCGACAGCTACCTCAAGCACGTCACCGGCTTCCCGGTGGCAGGCCTGGCTGCGAGCGGGCGTCCGTTCGAGATCCTTGCGCTGGTGATCGCGGCCGCTCTGATCGCTGTCGCGATCCCCGGCTGGGTGGCGTCGCGCGTATCCCCCACGCTCGCGCTCGATGACTAGGCCTGCGGCGATCGCCGCGGCGCGGACGTGGCGCCGAGATGCGCCGAAGCGACCTGCCGCCACGGTCGAGATCTTGGATCGCCGACTCGCGGCACGAGCCGGGCTGGCGCTGGTGCTCGTCAATGTGCGCTACTGGTCACGCGTGGCGCCGCTGGCGCGAAGCGAGCTGGAGCGCTGGCGTCAGCGCGCGCGGACGATCGAGGACCCGGTGCTGCGCGCACTGGCGGTGTCGAAGCTCGACGAGGAGGGCTTCAACGCCGAGGCCGCCGCGATGCTGGCCACCCTCGCGCCGCGCGCGCATCGCCGGCGCACGGTCGAGGCGATCGTGGCCGCGGAGGTCCTTTACGACTATCTGGACGGCCTGACCGAGTTCCCGGCAGCTGAGGCGCGCGGCGACGGCGAGCGGCTTTTCACGGCGTTTACGGACGCGGTCGATCCGTCGGCGGTCCCAGACGGCGACTACTACCGTCATCACTCGCGCGCCGAGGGCGTCTACCTCGCGCAGCTCGTCGCCAGCGTTAGGCATGCGCTAGCCGGCCTCCCCGCGAGCACGAGCCTCGGCGAGGTTCTCCAAAGCAGCGCAGCGCGGGGCGCGGAGGCTCAGCTTCGCATGCATGCAATGACGCCGTCGACGAGCGAGCAGCTGCGGCTATGGGCAGAGCGCCGTGCGGCTGATACGCCGCTGGAGTGGCGAGAGTACCTGGCCGGTGCCGCGTGCTCGGTGCTGGCCGTGCACGCGCTGATCGCCGCCGCGAGCGACCGCCACACGACAAACGAGCGGGCGCTCGAGCTCGACCGGATCTATCTGTTGATATCCGTGCTGCCAACGGTCCTCGACAGCGTGATCGATCGCGAGCTGGACGCGAGCGCTGGGCGAGCGGGATACATCCAGCACTACGACGATTGCGATCTGCTCGCAGGGCGGCTCGCCGGCGTGATCGAGGATGCCGTCCACCACGCGCGCAACGTGCCTGATGGCGCCCACCACGTGATGACGCTCGTCGGCGTGGTTGCCTACTACCTCTCAGCCCCGACGGCCTCCGACGCGTTCGCGCGGCCCGTCAGCGTGCGCATCGGCCGCCAGCTCCGCCCGCTGCTCGCGCCGACGATGAGCATGATGCGCGCGTGGCGTGCCGCGAAGCGTCTCCGGGGGCGATGGCGCGCCCGCTCCAGCGCAAGGGCCACGGCCTACCGAAGCATATGAGCAGCCTGGCGGCGCCCGAGAACCCACCCGCCGGCACCGCACGGTATGTCGCGATCATCATCGACGGCAACGGCCGCTGGGCACGCGCGCATCGGTTGTCGATCAACGAGGGTCACCGGGCAGGCGCCGACGCCCTGAAGGCGCGCCTGAGAGACGCGGTCGAGCTGGGGATCGAGCAGCTAACGGTCTTCTCGTTCTCGACCGAGAATTGGTCGCGGCCGATCGAGGAGGTTCGCGGCTTGATCTCGATGCTCGCGCAGCGAATCGCCGCCGAGGCTCCCGAGCTGCACCGGCACAGTGTCCGCATGCGCTTCATCGGGCGCCGCCACGGCGTCGCGCAAGAGCTGGTGCGGGAGATGGAGCGGGCAGAATCGCTGACGGCTCGCAACCGCCTGATCACCCTGTTCGTGGCGCTCAACTACGGCGGGCGGGCCGAGATCGTCGACGCCGCCCGCGAATTTCGCGCGGGCAGCGAAGACGACTTCCGTGAGTGCCTGTATGCACCAGACATGCACGACCCAGATCTGATCATCCGCACGGGCGGCGAGCGGCGGCTGTCGAACTTCCTGCTGTGGCAGTCGGCGTACTCGGAGCTGGTGTTCAGCGACGAGCTGTGGCCGGACTTCTCGCGCGAGGACATGGAGGCAGCGCTCGAGGAGTTCAGCATGCGCCAGCGGCGGTTCGGCGGCAGATGAGCGGGCGCGGGCCGGGCGGGCCCTACTTCATGCGCGGATCTACGAACACGTCGTCGATGTCAGAAGAGCCCGTCAACGCGGTGAAACGCAGCGCCGCCTCGGCGGTGCCCCCGGAGAGCGCGCCCATGAGCACCGAGCCGGTCAGCATCGGTAGCGTCGGCTGCCAATCGCCGCCCAGCGCGACCGCGCCGAGCGGCAGCGCGACGGGCCCGAGCACCGTCCCGTAGACGACCTGCACCAGCACCGTGGACAGGAGTCCGTCGTTGCGGGCGAAGAAGCGGAACACTGGGTAGGAGGCGTTCACGCATACGAACGGCGACTGCGCCGAGGCGCCGTCCGCGAGGCCCAGCGAGTAGGCGCCGACGGAACCAGTGACCCCGTAGGGCTCGCTGCCGGCGACCCGCTGGGCGCCCCCGGTCAGCGTCCAGCCCGACAGCGAGCCCTCGAAGTCGCCGCCGGGGACGAGCTCGTAGGAGCTCGTGTCGCCCCATTGCAGGAACGGCTGGGAGAGGCTCGCCTGCTGGCACCCGCCGGTGCTGATCAGCGCCGCCCGCGCCGGCGCCGCCAGCCAGGTCATGAGCATCAGGCTGGCGATGGCAAGCGCGGTGGCAAGCGAGAAGCGGTGTGACCGGTACGGTCGGATTCCGGTGAGTGCGGGGAACGAGAACACAAGAGCCTCCGTGCGTGTGCTGGCGGCTGAGCTATCTCGTTGCGCGAGACCTCTGGCTTTGCGTCCCCACCTCGCGGTGAGTTTGCCTTTTTCAGACTGATTGTCCGAGCAGGTGAGCAGCATGGAGCGCCGAGCGCTGTAGGGCAAGGGATATGGACGCTTGTTCGAGCGACCACTTAGCCCAAGGCATATTCATGACGATGCAGCGATAGCCCATGTCTGCCTACGGCTTCACAGAATCGGAGCGTCTGCGCGCGTCGTTCGCCGGCCGAGCGCAGCGGATGCCGGACTCCGAACGCGCTGCCGAGCTGATCGTCGGCGTCGGCTTCATCCTCGCGGCGCTCGCCCTCGCCCTGCTCGGCGGCCGTACACGCGAGCTGTCGCTGCCCATCGCGGCGCTGTACGTGGTCGGCGTTGCGGCTGCCGGCGAAGTCCGCATCGACGTCGGCGCGGGCTTCACCGTACCGACGCAGGTGCTGTTCGTGCCGATGCTGTTCGCGGTGCCGGCATCGCTCGTTCCGCTGCTAGTGGTGCTGTCACTTGCGCTCGGCATGGCGCCCGCGATCGTGGCCCGGCGCACGCCGCCCAGCCGCATCCTCACGGTCGCACCGAACAGCTGGTTCGCGCTGGGTCCGGCGCTCGTGCTGGTGCTCGCGCACGACCCGCGCCCGGATGGCCAGTGGTTGGTGCTGGCACTGGCACTCGCCGCTCAACTCACATGCGACTTCCTCGCCAACGCGGTGCGGGAACGGTTGTGCGACGGCCTCACTGTGAGGGAGCTCGCGGCCGAGGTGCGCCAGATATACCTGATCGACCTGGCGCTCGCGCCGCTCGGCCTCGCCGTTGCGATTGCCGCCATCGGCCGCCCGTGGGCGGTACTGCTGATCGTTCCGCTGTTCGGGGTGCTGAGGTGGTTCTCGAAGGAGCGGCGTGCCCGGCTCGAGCAGCTGATCGAGCTGAACGACGCCTACCGCGGCACGGCGCTGCTGCTCGGGGACGTGGTCGGAGCCGACGACACGTACACGGGCGAGCACTGCAAGGACGTCGTGCGCCTGGCGCTGGACGTCGCGCGCGAGATGCGACTCGACGTCGAACAGCAGCGCACCGTGGAGTTCGGGGCCCTGCTGCACGACATCGGCAAGATCGCGGTGCCGAAGGCGATCATCAACAAGCCGGGCAAGCTCGACCCGGACGAGTGGGATCTGATCAAGACGCACACGGTCGAGGGCCAGAGAATGCTCGAGCGTGTCGGCGGCTTCATGGGAAACGTCGGGCGGATCGTGCGCGGGCACCACGAGCGCTGGGACGGCGGCGGCTATCCCGACGGGCTGCGCGGCCAGGAAATCCCGCTCGAGGCGCGGATCATCTCCTGCTGTGACGCATTCAACGCGATGACCACCGATCGTCCCTACCGTAAGGCGATGCCGGCATCGGCCGCGGTCGGTGAGCTCCGCGAGCACGCCGGCGCGCAGTTCGATCCCGTGGTGGTCGATGCGCTGGCGAGCGTCATCGAGCGACCCGCAGACGTGACGCAGTCCGCGGCGAGCTCCACGCCGGGATTTGTGTTGTCTTAACTCGACGGTTCACGTACACGCTTGGCATTGTTGTCGATTGCAGACGCAAGCGGTCGATCCGACAACCGATCAAGGGGCCAGCGATCGGTGTCGATCGCTGCCTCGATGTCAAATTCACCACCCACTTCGCAGGAGTATGAGCTTGCTCGCCTCGGCCATGCGCTGCACGCCCGCGTCGATGACGTCGTCGAGGCGATGCTCGCGCGCACGCAGGCATCGAGTCGCCGGCTGGATCCGGCGGTCGAGGAGCGCTTTGCACGCGTCGGCGCCGTCTCGACGATCGCGGTCGCGCGCTGGATGTCCGGCGAGGGCGCCGACGCGGCTCGGGAAGTCGGACAGGAGGCGTGGCAGATATTCGGGCAGCTCGCCTCGCAGCGCGCGGCGCCGTTGAACGAGGTCACCAAGCGCTGCCTGCGCTGGTGCGATGCGGCACGTGAGGTCGTGCGCGAGTGCGCATCCGCCCTGGAGCTCGAGCAGGCGGTGCTGGAGGAGGCGCTGGCGATGCTGCAGCGCAGCCTGAACGTCACGCTCGTGCGCATGTGCGAGTCCTTCGAGTCGGAGCGCCAAAGCGCCGATGAGGAGCTCGAGCACCGCCAGCGCGAGCTCGCGTTCCTCGCGACCCACGACGCGCTCACGGGACTGCCGAACCGGACGCTGATCCTGGATCGCGTCGAGCAGCTGATGCTGCGCGCCCGTCGCGAGCAGACGCCGCTCGCCGCGCTGTTCATCGATCTCGACAACTTCAAGGCGATCAACGACTCGCTCGGCCACGCCGCCGGCGACGAGCTGCTGCAGGCGGTGGCCTCGAGGCTGACGGCCGTCGTGCGCGAGAGCGACGCCGTCGGGCGGCATCGGCGGCGACGAGTTCGTGGTGATCGCCAGCGAGCTCTCGTTCGCAGCCGGCCCGGAGCTGATCGCCGAGCGTCTGCTCGAAGCGCTCGACCAGCCGTTCAAGCTCGCCGGACACGGCCAGAGCTCGCCTCAAGGTGACGGCCAGCATCGGCATCGCGGCCGGTGACAGGGAGTGCGCCGAGGAACTGCTGCGCGACGCCGACGTGGCGATGTACCAGGCGAAGTGGGATGGACGCCACCGCTACGTGCTGTTCGAAGCGGGCATGCAGACGGCCGTCCAGTCGCGGATGGAACTCGAGATGGATCTGCGCATGGCGCTGGAGAACGACGAGTTCTTCCTGGTCTACCAACCGACGTTCAACCTCCAGGACATGAGCCCCACCGGGATGGAGGCGTTGATCCGCTGGAACAGCCCGACCCGCGGCACCGTCCAGCCAAACGAGTTCATCGCGCTGCTGGAGGAGACCGAGCTGATCGTGGAGATCGGCAGGTGGGTGCTGCTGGAGGCCTGCCGCCAGGGCGTTGCGCTGGCGCGAGTCCGGCCATCCGATCGGCGTCGCGGTCAACGTTTCGGCGCGACAGCTCGACACCGACGAGTTCGTCGCCGACGTCGAACGTGCCCTGCGCGAGACGGGCCTCGAGCCGGACTCGCTGACGGTGGAGATCACCGAGACGGCCCTGATGCGCGACATCGAGCGAACGGCGATGCGCCTGGCGAGCGTCAAGCGCCTGGGCGTGCGCATCGCGATCGACGACTTCGGAACGGGCTACTCCTCGATGGCCCACCTGCAGCGCTTCACCGTCGACGCGCTGAAGATCGACCGCTCGTTCATCACGCAGATGACCCACAACCAGGAGGGCCACACGATCATCCGCACGCTGGTGCAGCTCGGCAAGGCGCTGTCGATCGAGACGCTCGCCGAGGGCATCGAGCAGGCGCACGAGCTGAGCCTGCTGCAGGGCGAGCGCTGCGACAGCGGCCAGGGCTTCCTGTTCGCGCGCCCGCTCGCCGCGGCCGACACGGCGGAGTTCCTGCGCAACTGGGCGGCCGAGCGGCGCCTCGCGGTCAGCTGAGCGGGTCCTGCAGGCGAGCTTGCAGGGTCAGAGACGCATGCGGACAGACGTCTGCGTCTCGATTAGGCTTGCGCACGCCACGATCGGCCTTGGCGCGCTGCTGTGGTTGCCAGCCACTCACAGCGCCCGGAGCCGCAGCGGCGAGCGGCGCGCGGGGGTTCATCATGAGTAGGTGTGCAGTCACCTCGCGCGCGCACCGTGAGGACCCGGAGCTAGTCGAGCCGGGTCCTCACGCAAACGTCGCGCGCAAGGCCTCAAAGGACCCGCGACAGCAGCTCGCCTCCGGGGATCCTCCCCTCCAGCAGCGACACGACCACGTAGGCGGCGAGCGCCGCGAGCACGACCAGCTCGATGGCCTGGCGAGCCGTCCAGAAGAACAGCTCGCGCTCAGCCTTGCGAACCTCGATCGGTGTGCGTGCGCGTCGAAGCAATGCCACGACAGGACCTCCGCTGATGCTGGACGCGCGCCGCCTTCCCCCAGTCGCTCACGCTGGCCGCGAGCCGCCTTCCAGTCTTCGCAATAGTTTCCGTGTACGAGATGACTTTGGCCCCGCCGAGGCGATTCTGGAAGATATGTTTCTGTCTCAGACAGCCATCTGCGAGCGCGTCTCCGTCCTCGGACTCAGTCCGCGGCGGTATCCCTGTTGGTGGTCCTGCGCTCGCGCAGTTCGACCGGCGCGCTGACCGCGATCATCCTGGCTGGGACGTCGTGGGTCACGACCGCGCCGGCCCCCACCCGCGCTCCCCGCCCGATGCGAATCCCCCTGTGACGAGGCGTCATGATCACGCTGTTGGCGCCGATCACGACGCCGTCCTCGATCACGATCTCGTGCGGGCCGGCCGTCGGTCGCACGGCCATGGTGACGTTCTGGAAGATCTTCACGTTGCGCCCGATCACGACTTTCGGATGCAGGACCGTGCCGAACCCGTGGTGACCCAGCGCGATGTCCGGGCTGACCTGCGCCTCCACCGGCAGCGAGTTGTGGTACATCATCGAGTTGACGTTCTTGAGCAGCCCCGCGAGCCGCGGGTGGCCCTTCTGGTAGAGCGCCATCGACAGCAGCCACAGCCGTCGGGAGCTGAAGATGAAGCCCCCGCCCCTGAGGTCGCGCCACACGCCCTGAGCGACCGCATCAGCTTCCAGGCGCTCCCTGGATCGAGCCTCCTGCTCGTTCGCCTCGGCGTCGTCCTCGGTCATAGAGCTGCTCGTCTTAGCAGCTTTCCGGACGTACTGTCAAGCCAGGCTCACGCTGCCGATCTTGACGCTAGCGCTGCTCGTCGTCGCGCCTGTAGCCGAGGCGGGCGGAGATGCGATCCGCCGTGGAGACGACATGCGGCGCCAGCGCGTCGACGAGCTCCTCGAGCGAGATCATCGAGCTGTGCGCGGAAAGGCCGACCGCGGCGACGACGTCCTGGGCCTCGTTGCGGACGGGCACGGCGATCGCGTACAGCCCCGCGGCGAGCTCCTCGTCATCGACGGCGAAGCCAGCGGACTGGATCTCGTCGAGCTCATCGAGCAGCGCTCTCTTGCCGGTGATCGTGTTGGGGCCGCGCTTGGTGAGCTTCACCTGGGAGAGCAGCTCGCGCTGCTCGTCCTCGGGGAGGCTGGCCAGCAGCAGCTTGCCCATCGACGTGCAGTAGGCGGGTAGGCGCGAACCGGTGTGCAGGTCCAGACCGCCCGCGTCCGGCCCGCGGCGGAAGCTGCGCACGCGATCGACGAACAGGACCTCGCCACCGTCGAGCACGCCGAGACCCGTCGTGTAGGAGGTGCGCTGACGCAGCTCCTCCAGATACGGATGCGCGTGCTCGCGCAGCCCCGTCGAGTTGAGCGCGGACATCCCCAGGTCGGTCACGCGCAGCCCCAGACGGTACTTGCGCGAAGCGCCCTGCTCGAGGTAGCCGAGCGCCACGAGCGTGATCACGTAGCGATGCGTGGTCGAGCGGCTCATGCCCAGATCGTCCGCGATGTCGGCGATCCCGAGCACCGGGCGCTTGGGCGTGAAACAGCCGAGGATCGCGAGACCGCGCTCCAGTGACTGCGAGTAGCGCGGTTCGCGCAGGCTCGGGATCGACCACGCCGGCTCCTGCTCGTCCCGGGCGGTCTTGGTGATCGTTGAACTGGTTCTGGACATTGGATCTCGCTTTCCCCTGTATGGTTTCTGTGGCTCTTGAACCCGAAGTTCAGTAGACTGATATATGCATCATAGTTCGATATATCCGTTCTGAGCCTAAAGAACACTGAAGTTTCAAGAGTTCTAGCCAGCCGGCGGCCCCCTGGAGCGCTTCAGCTGCGTGAGCGCGGCACCAGGACACAGGCGCCGTCACGGTGAGTTGTGAATCCGTTCGAACAGCCGCCCGTACGGGTGCTGGCGTTCTTCCTGGAACCGCTCGAAATGCGCCCACCCAGACCAAGCGGCGGACGGGCTTCGAACCCGCGACCTCAAGGTTGGGAAGCGCGCGGCCATATCTAGGATATGGCCTGCAAATCACGCATATTCAGCCGCTCGCCTGAGGCCCGGTACTGCACGGGTACTGCAAACCGCTGCCCGTTGGGGGAGTGTGCGCCGTGGGCGCGACGCGTCCCGCCTGAGCGCGGGCCGCGGGGCGGGGCTCCTGCTGCACAGGCGCTCAATTCGTTGGCCGGTCTCGGGCCGTTGGGGTCTGTGACCCAAACGGCCCCCACGAAGCCGTGGTCGACGATGCAGACCCCATTGCGCCCATCCGACCCTACTTCGAAGCTCGGCGGCCAGCAGGGCCGAGTCGTCACGATGTCGGCGGGCGCACCCGCTACCCGTGGCGATCTCTTGACCACGAGGCAGGCCGCGGCGGCGCTCGGGGTAACGAGCGTACGTCGCGAAAAGCGGCCTGAAGTCCTACAAATGCAAGCCGCAGCCGCCAGCAGCCTACGCCGTGGCCTTCGCCGGGCGGGCCGCGTCTGAGTTGAACGGGCCTGACGCCCCCCGAGATCTTCGCGAGGCGACGAGGCATGCCAAGGTGGGGGCGTCGGCCCGCGCCCATGCGTGGCGCGGTGTTGTCGGCCGTGCTCTCATGGGCCGCGAACTCCGAACTCGTGCCGGAGATCAAATCCAACGGGTGCCTGTTCGCGAATGAGAAGATCGGCAACCGGCGCAGGTCCATGCGGGGTGCTCAGGGCCGCGCATCGGTACGCCGGCACGGCGATGAGATCGGCGGTTGGGCGCTCTCGCCTCTGGCGGTCGAGCTGATCCGAGCGGAGATGCTCCAGGGAGGACGACAGACGGGATCGCCGAGCCAACCAGACGGTCAGCCAGGCATCGCACCCGGGTAGCGGAGATGCCGCCGGTCCTCATCGCCCCTCCGCGCAGCGTCGAGGAGCTCCCGGCCGCCAAGGGCCTCGCCGGCGAGCCGCAGCGCACGCCTCTACACGCAGGGGTTCATGTCGACGTTCAGGGCGTGTGGGCGTGCCAGCCCGTTTGCGTCCGATCATCCGCGTCTGCGCTTTTGGGGGATGGGCAGATCGCCGATGAGCTCGTTGGGGGTGAGCTCGAGCCCGTCGCAGAGTTTCAGGATCAGAGACAGCGACGGCTCCTTGTGCGCGTTCTCAGCGTTACTGATCGTTGCCGGCGAAACCCGGGACTTGTGGGCCAGACTGTCTGGGGTCAGGCCCGCTGCGTGCCGTAGCTGCCGCAGTTTCTGGCCGAACGCGCGCATCAGCATCATCCGTTCGCTCGCCGCTCCCAGAGAACTCCCACCGGCCACCTCTCCAGCGGCTGGCCGTTTCGTCGGGGGACTCATCGGCTCTGCTCAGGACTCGTGGAACGCAGGCGCGCGGTCTGGAGGGCGCGCTCGGCCTGCTGCGCGCGCGTGAGCGTCGCGGAGAGCTCAGTCTCCATGCTGCGGTTCTGAGCGCGCGCCTGGGCGAGCTCGTGCTCGGCGAGCCGGCGCGCATCTTCGATCACCTGGATCTCCCCGCGCACGAGCGGCCGGCTCAGGTCGAACAGGCGGGCGAACTCCGCCAGCATGTCGCTCTGGGACTCGCAGTCGAGTGCCAGCACCAGCGGATGCGCCGTCGGGTCGCTCGGCGCTCTCAGGCCGGGCCACCAAACCCGCACGCTGCCAGCGGGCAGCGCGAGGCGCCGGCCGAGCATCCCTTGAAGGCGGCGCAGCAGGTACTCGCCCGGCACGTAGTAGATCCGCGGCCCCGCACCCACGATCGCACGCACCCGCCGTGCAGCGAGCACAGCCTCATCGATCTCCGCCAGACAGGTCAGTCCAACCACCGGCTGTGCACGGCCACTCCAGCGCAGATCAGCCACCATCGCCCGTAGCGCCCCCTCGCTGCGCACGACCAGCAGATCAGCATCGAGCGCACCCAGCGCCGCCCCACCGGCACGAGCCGGCGTACGGCGGGCGGGCCCAACCCAGCGATGCCCTCGGGCAGCTCGCGCTCGACGCCTGCGCTCAGCCCGCATCAGCACCACCCCTCGTCCCCGCGCGTTGCGCGCTCCCATCCTGGACCCGATCGCGGCGATATCGCCGCGATCGCGGGTGCCGCTGGACCAGCCCGAGCGCCAGCCACGTGTGCATGTAACGATGCGTCGTACTCGGCGAGATGCCCAGCTCCGTGGCGATGGCTGTCAGCTCGCGCCAGCTGCCATCCGGCGGCAGCGCATTGAGTACCAGCAGCGCCCGCAACGCCGAGCGCGAGCACGACTCGTCCTGCAACAGCGCCAACACGGCACCGGAAAGCACATCGACTTCGCCGATCTCCGGAAGCAGGCTCCCCGGGTGCGGACGGCCGGCGGCCTCGCGCAGGACCTGCTCCACCTGCGCATCAGTCAACGCGATCAAAACACCACAATCGCCGCTCACCCGAACACCCGCCCCTGAGCGATACTCCCCGGCTGCGCGTTACCCAGATAGCTCCCGTCCGCCGGAAAGGACGCCAGCATCACCAGGCCCGCCAGCAGCGACCGCGACAGCCGCCGGTAATCCAACTGCTCAAGCGCAGGCGCAAGCGCCTCACCCAAGTCCCCGCTCCCCGAGAGAAGCACCGAAATGCTGCCACCGCCAGCAGCCGCACGCACCACCACCTCAACCTGCGCCGCCGACAACTCGATGACCACGCCGTCGCCACGCGAGCGCAGCGAGCTACCTCCCCGGCGCACTTCAGAAGGGGCAGCAGTAGCTGGCGCTGGACTAGACATCACAGCCGCGTGTAGGCAGATTGGTCTTTGGTGCAACCATTCTCGCCACGTTGTCAGTCCCAGCCGCTCGAAGTAATGCGAATCTTGAGGGCTCAGATTTATGAGGTTGTCCGGACCGTCGGAATCTGCCCTCGTTGGGCAGCCCCCCGAAAGGAGTCACCGAGGAGTAGAATCTTCCGCGTGGCCAGACCTGTAGCGTCCATTCCGTCCCGCTGGCGAGCGGTGGCCCAAATCGCGGCTGTCCTGGGGTTCGTCGTGCCTCTGTCGTCTGGTCTTAGCGCCAAGATCCATACTGAGGCGAGGGCAGCGCGCTCGGAGCGCCTCTCGATTACTGCCCACCTGGATTATGTCGACGCGAAGGGCGCGTATTTGATTGAGAGCGGCTCAGGCTCTGGGCCGCTTGCGGGCTCCGTGAAGGCGCGTATCCGGGTAGCTGCGGACATCTCTGGCTCGTTCACGTTCTATCCACGGGGAGGAGGGTCGATCAGCGGTAGCGGTGTCGGCTCGCTGCGCGAATCCGGGCGCTACGCGAGCTTCAGCGGCACTGTGACGGTGCTCGGCGGTACCGGTCACTACGTACACGCCCGCGGCGGCGGCCGCCTGTACGGGGTCTACAATCGGAATACCCTCGGCGTGACGATACAGACGACCGGCAGCCTCACCTACTAGCTTGAGGCGCGCGAAGGGCTCAAGATTTCGTGCTGCAAGCTTCCTTCTGGGCGCGTTAGTCGTAGTACTCCTTGTGACGTTCCCCTACACCGCTGTGGCGGCGTCGCAGAACGCGAGTCTGCAGGTGTCGCTCAGCCCTGAGCACCTTGGGGCGCCGACAACGATCTCGATTGGGTTTCGGATCTCGAGTATTCCTGTGGGCGATTCGATGCCTTTGACGGGCGTCGGCATGTTCTTGCCGGACGAAATGGGCCTGGCAACAAGTGGCTTGGGCCTTGAAAACTGTGTGCGCTCTCGACTAGAAGAAAGTGGCCCGGAAGGCTGCCCAGCCGATGCGCTGATGGGACGTGGGACTGCAACGGCAGAAATCCCGATCGGTGGCGAAGCGGTCGTCGAGAGTGCGCAGGTAGAAGTGTTCTCGAGTCCCGTGAAGGATGGTCGTCTGGCTCTGATGGTGTATGCAAACGCCCGGACCCCGGTCTCGGCGCAGATCGTGTTTCCCGCGATGATCGCTCCCGCCCCGGCGCCCTACGGCGAGGAAATCGACACTAATGTTCCGCTTGTTCCAACGTTGCCGGGTGCTCCCGACGTCGCGGTCACGCGTTTTCAGATGACGCTCGGGACGCTGGAGAGTGGCCCGGACCGCTTCATCTACTACCGCTCAGTCCGCGCTCGCCGGGTTGCTTACTCCCCGCGCGGGCTCATCTTGCCCCCGGTCTGTCCTCGTGGAGGGTTCCCGTTCATGGCTCGCTTTATCTTCCAGGACGATAGTTCCGCGGTCGCGCGGACGACTGTTCCGTGCCCGCGTCAGACGCGTCACGCACGCGCTTGAGCGCAACCGCTTCACCAAGCGCCAAGCGTGCATCGTCGCAAGCGTGGGTGTGATCAGTGGTCGCAGCTGATCGCGCACATGTTCGGTTACTGGGCGTGCGAACTCTCTCATCGCACTCGGCTGGGAGGTGTAGTACGCGACGACGCCCGAGAGGATCATGAGGTGGTGCGGCCCGTTGGGTATGCGGCGGGCGCGATCGATTACCCGGCGGACGATGATCGTTGCCTGCTGGGCGAGTTCTTGGCGGGTCTCGTACAGGTGGATGTAGGATTGCTCGCCGATCTGTGTGTCGTGCTCATAGTCGACGAGGTGGTCGAGTGCCGTTGTGAGCACGCAGAGCGTTAGGTATAGCTCGTCGAGCTCGTCCGCTTGTTTAGATGTCGAATGCTCGTCGGCTGCCAGCGCGATGAGCGCGTGGACAGCGACGACGGAACCCATCGCTCCAAACAGCCACTCGCGCCACTGCAGCCCACTGCCGGTCGCTTCATGGGTCGCCCACTCTTCAAGCTGCCTCATTCCTGTGCGGGGCGTGGCGTGTACGCGGACCTGCGCTCCAGCAAAGCGTGCAGTCCCTACCGCGATAGTGTCTGAGAGCGCGGCGCAGCCGGGCAAGCCGCTGATCGCATCCCGTATCGTGAGGACTAGGTCAGCCAGGTAGCCTGCGTCGTCGCCTCCGCCCGGATGATGGTCATAGTAGTCTTCGGCGGGCTGCGTGGATATTGTAACCGCGTCTGTAAACGCCTGTGAGTATCGAAGGCCGTCGCGGATCGGATCAGCTGTTGGCTGCTCGGTTAGCGCGTCCAGATAGTCATACATCACCTGCAGCGCCACGATCGCCTCGACCGTAGGCTCGCGATACCGTGCGGGGGCGACGGTCGCGATCATCGCACCAGCCTCAACATTGAAGCGCTCGTTCGCTAGCTTGCCCTGGGCTAGATCCCTTAGACGTGGATCGACGATCTCCGCGGCACGTGTCTCCCACCAGCGGAGTTGATCGCGCACGATTGGGGCGACGCTCGACCAGTAGCGGGCGTGGGCGCACGCGAGCGCCCAGAAAGAACCTGCGATGAACCGTCGAGGACCGATGTCGGACATGACCTCCTAACCGCCAGCGTAGCTGCCTGGAGCAGCCACCTGGAGCAGCCGCGCGACGGTCGTAAGGAGTGGCTTATTCCTCAAGCGCGACGCGCGCCGGTACGAGCGCTGCGAACCACGTGGGGACCACGGAGATGGCGAGCGAAACGAGGAAGACCACCACGAGCACCTCGAGCGGTCGCCAGCTCGCGCCCAGACGCGTGACTGGGAAGCCTGTCGAGGCTGTTAGATATCCGTCGAGCGCGACCTGGCCATATATCCCCCAAGCGGCGCCCGCGGCCGCTCCGACGCCGAGCATGACCGCCGATTCAAGCAGCAGCAACCTGCGTAGGCGGGATGGCCTGACACCCGAGAGCTTCAGGGCCGCAAGCGAGTTTCGTCGCTGCCAGATCGCCGAGGCGAGCGCAGCGGCCATCGCCATTATCGAGGCGATGACCAAGAGCGTTGATATTGTCGCCAGCTGGCTCAGGCCTTCGCGAGCCGACCCGATGATCTTCGCTTCTCGCGTCTGAGCGAGGAGCACTTCGAGTCCGTTCTTGGGGCCGAGTACACGATCGACCTCCCTACGCACCACTACCGGGTCGACCCCCTTTTTGACTCTGACAGTGAGTGCCGTTACCGCGTCTGTTTGCCAGGCGCGCGCATACTCGGCGGTGCTTACGACCACTGCTCCGGGGCTCCAGCCGAAGTTCGTCGTCAGCGCAGCGATTCTGAGCGGCAGTTCGCCGCTTGGCGTCGGCAGGACGAGTCTGCTGCCGACGCCTACATGATGTTCGGCGGCGACCTGCTGGGAGACGGTAGCCCAACCGCCTGCTCGGAGACGTGCGACGGCCGTGGACCGCTCGCCCTCGATGATCTGTCCGTCAAGAAATGAAAGAGGGCTACTGGACGGCCATGCTAGAACCCATATGCGGCGCTTGCCGAAGTCGAGCAGTCCCCCGCCGACTGCGTTCACGCTCTGCACGCCCTGTAGCCGGGCGATGAGTCGCTCTCGGCCACCAAGGGAAAATGCGCTTACCGACTGGTTGTCGTTGGGGCTGACCACCCAGATCGCGGCTTCTTGCGCGTAGTGCGTTGAGAACCCACCAATTCCCTGTAGCAGGTCGTCGCGCGCACCGCCGAGCGCCACCGCACCGAACAGCGCTGCGGCTCCGGTCGCCACCAGCGCGAGCGAGCGCAGCGTCGTCTCCCTGAGTGATTCCAGCGCCAATGGCAGCAGCTTGAGGCGAGCCTGAAAGCGCCGAGTAGTCATCTCGCTGAGACGCAAGACGCCGCGGTAGAGGATCGGCACACAAAGAACGGCGGCTAGCGCAAGCAGCGCGCTCCAGGCCAATGCGAGAGACGGCCACAGAGAGTTAGCGACGATGCGTACTATCACGAGGGCAGCGGCCGCGACCGCAAGCGCGAGGGCTGCCCAGCTGCCAAGCGCGTTTCCGGGCTCGCCGTCATCTAGGTATACAGCGTTCGCGGCGCGACTACGACGCAAATCGAGCAGGGGGACGATCGACGCGAGGCACGTTGCCAGCACGCCCCCGATACCCGCGACCAGCAGCGGCGCTATCCCAACGACTGTGCTACTGCCGAGGGTGAATCCCGTAGCGAGATAGGTTGGCGTTTGAGCAAAGACACCGACCGACAAGCCATAGCCAACCAACAATCCGATCACGGTAGCTATGACTCCGAGGCAGAACGCCTGAAAGAGGACCATCTGCACTATCGCGCTGGAGCGAACGCCACGCAGCCGTAGGTCGGCAATTGCTCGCCGGCGCTCGGGTACAGTCAAAAGGAAGGCGTTGAACGTGAGCAAGAATCCGAGCAGCGCGCTGATCGCGGCAAAGAACAGGCTGGCCTGTTCGCTTGGGCGCAGAGCCTCATGCAGGAGCTGCACATCCTGGTTGGGCGCAGCTACGGTAAGTCGCCCAGCGGCCAGGCTCGTCAGCTCCGAACGTACCCGTGACTCCTGGCTTGGAGCGCTTTGCACGAGGATGCGCGTCAGGCGATGGGCCAGGCCAGCGAGCGCCTGTAGGCGTTCCAGGGGCATGATCGCTACGCGCGCTTGCGAGAGCGCACCGAAGGCTTCCGGTCCGAGCACGGCGTTGACCCTCAGAACCGTCGCCTGCCCACGTAGCTGAAGCAATACCGTCGGCTCAGGCGACTGCACGCGGGTCCCGGGTAGCCGGAGGGCTTCGGCGCTGGCCTTGCTTAGCCCGACGCCGCCTTTGGATAGCGTCGAGATCGGCAGCGTATGCACCAGCCCATCAAGGACCGCCAGGCTGACATCGGTCCCCGCAAGATTCACGGGCACGCTCACGCCACTTCGAGCGATGATCGTCGCGTCCTCTTCCAGAATCGGGGCGGCGTGCTGCACTCCCTGCAGGCTTTCGACGCGCCCAAGTAGCGCTTCAGCAAGTCCTTCAGGGCCACGCGCCCGGAGCTGGAACGTGGCCGGCCCAACCAGCGCGCGGTTCACTTCTTCAGCCGAGCCAGCGATACTCTGACTCGCGACCGTCACCGCGAACAGCAGCGCCACCGCGACCGCGATCCCCAACCCCGCAAACATCTCCTCGACCGCCTGCTGGTGGAGCCGCTCTCGATAGAAGAACAGCAACCCCGAGAGACGCATCAAGGACCGCGGCGGGACGCTCTCAAAGCGCGCCATCGCGCTCACTCCCGCATCGCTGATACGCCTGGCTCGCTGGCGCTCTCACCGGAGATAAATTTGCCGTCGCGTAGCGTGTAGCAGCGGTCCGCCAGCGCAGCGACATCCTTGTCATGCGTGACGAGGACCACCATCGCGCCGCGATCATGAGAGATCGAGCGCAGCAGCTGCACAACCTCGCGACTGCGTGCGCTATCGAGACTGCCCGTCGGGCTCATCGGCCAGGATCAGCCTCGGCTCGCACGCAAGCACCCGCGCAATCGAAACCCTTTGGCGCTCACCGCCGGACAGCTGGCCCGCGGGATGCTCAAGGCGATCATCGAGACCTACACGCTCAAGCCAAGGGATCACACGCTCCCGCGCGTCGAGGACGCCAACCCCCGTCGCGATCAGCTTCTCCGATGCGTTTCGGATCGCCGAGCTACGCGGCCAAAGATGACTACGCTGGAAGATAAACCCAACCTCGTTCATCAGATACCCGGAGACCTCTCGCTCCGAGAGCGAAGCGAGATCACGCTCGCCGTACCGAACCGCCCCCGCTTCAGGGCGCAGCAGCGCGGCCATCAGCAGTAGCAGCGTCGTCTTACCCGAGCCGCTCGGCCCCAACAACGCGACCGTCTCACCCGACGAGACGGTCATGCTCACGCCGTCAACAGCGCGTACCTCCTCAGCAACGCCACGGTAGTACCTGACGACTCCTTCGAGCTCGAGCCGACGGCTCTCGCCCGGACGCTCGGCGCTCACACCGCCTTACGCTTCCCGAGGCGCCGCATCGGGACCAGCGCACCCATCTCTCGGGGTCCTCCTGCCACGCAGCTCGCCTCCGGTCAACGTCAGCGCCCGGTCGGCATCTGAGAGCCCACTGCCGTCACCATCGCTGACCAAGATCGCGATGCCTTCATTGGCCAGCGAACGCAACAACAGCACTATCTCATCGCGCTCCAGCAGGTCGACGCCCTTCGTCGGCTCGTCGATCACGAGCACGCGCGGCCTCAATACCAAAGCACCCGCGATCGCCACCAAGACCGCCTCAGCCGCATCGAGATCCCCCAGGATGAGGTCGCCCAATCGCTCCACACCAACCCGCTGTAGCGCCTCGTGCGCACGCGAATGCGCCGCAGGCACCGACACCCCACGCGCGAGCAAACCAGCCCGCACATTGTCTATCACTCTCCGCCCGCTGGCCCCGCCAACGCCCTGATGGCAATACCCGACCCCGTCCCCGAGCGCCGTCCCGCCTCGGGCGGTCAGATCCTTGCCTTCAAAGAGCACCGCGCCGCTATCGGGCGGCTCAATGCCGGCTGCGACGGCGAGGAGGGTCGAGCGTCCCGAGCGCCGCGCTCCCCAGACGGCCACAAGTTCGCCGACGTCGACCTCGAGCGACACGTCGCGCAACACCTGGATCCGACGCGAGCGACGCACATGGGCCTTCCCGACCGCCCTGAGCTCAAGCAGGCTCATCGCGACCGAGGCTTCTCACTGACAAGAGCCGTGAACTCATGGCGAGCGTAATCGATCCACCCAAACGTCGCCACCATCACATTACGACCATAAGCAGACGCCAGACGATCCGCGAGCCCCGGAACGACACGAGCTGGAAACTCGCTCACCGTCGGGATCCTCGCCCCCTTATCGTCCAAGCACGCCTGCTCGTAACGCTCGAGAATCCCCAGAGCAGTCTCCGGCGCCTGAGCAAGAGCCCCCAACTGACGGGCGAACAGGAACGAACGCCGATTATGCTCGCGGGCCTGAGCGATCACCCACGCCGCATAAGCCTCCAAGCCTTCAGCCGTGGCACGGTAGTGCGGCTTGGGCTGCCGGCCTGCGCCAGATGCCCCCGTTCGTGGTTCCCTCACCTCCTCAATCATCCCTCTGTCCCGAAGTGCGTCGAGCGCACCATAGACGTTGGACTCGCTGCCGATGGGCAACACGTCGCCGTATAGCCGCTCAAAGCGCGTCCACAACTCCCACCCATAGCTCGAACGTTCGATCACAAGACCAAGAACCGTCCAATTGACGGGCGAACGCATCGAGCGCTCCCTCCTGCCCCGCTCCTCCATAGGTCGGAATCGTAGTCAAATCTCGGATTCCGCGATAGTCCGCGGGCGAGACGTCATAGCGATCTAAGATCAGGGGCTCCGCCCGCTTGCTTCTTCGTTTCGCGGGCGAGGCCGGAGGACGAGCGCAGCGAAATGCCCGACGAACGCCGGCATTGAGACGATGAACACGGCTCGCAAGCAATTCGCCATTAATCTCCGCCGGTATCGAGACGGGGCGGGACTCTCCCAAGCGGCGCTTGCCGGCGTCTACGGACTGCACCGCACAGAGATCAGCCTGCTGGAGTGCTGCAAGCGCTCGCCGCAGCTGGAGACGATCGTAATACTCGCCAGAGGCCTCGAGCTCGCCTCACCGAGCGACCTGCTCGAAGGGATCAGCTGAGTTACGCCGCGAACCGCACAGGCTTGGTCAGATGCCTGGCTCGCTACCGGCGACGCCCGGTTAGAACGCGATTGACCGCGAACTCGCCGGTGACACTGCAGAGGAGGCTCCGACTATGTAGCGGCGAGTTGGGGGCCGATATATGAGAGAGGAGCCGATATATCGAGTCTTTGCATCCAGAAACCAGAGTCTCCAGAGATCCGGATTATCGCCGGCACGGAGCCGCCGAGAGCCCGGGTGGCTTGGGCGCAGAGGCTAACAAGCGCGCTTCGCTCGGATTCCGGCCCAACCGCCACCGAGCCGACACACAAACTCGGCACCCTATCGGCGACGACGTGAGCGCACCGCCCGATATCGCTCTGGCGCTTCAAGCGGCGAACGGGCTTCGAACCCGCGACCTCAAGCTTGGGAAGCTTGCGCTCTACCAACTGAGCTACCGCCGCAATCGGATCGCAGTTTACGCGGCGCGTCTAACCTTGTCGGCCGTGAGACGCCGCATCCTGCCGATCTTCGCCTCGCTGGCAGGCGCAGCGCTGGTGGCGCTGCTGCTGTACGGCGTCTCCGACGCAGTCGGCCAACCGCACGCTCGACGAACTGGTCGCCCGCGGGCACTACCCGCCCGCGCCGGACGCCACGCGCGCGCTGCCGGTGCTCGGCGCCGGCGGGCGGAGCACGCTGGCGTCGCTCAGGGGCAAGGTCGTCGTGCTGAACTTCTGGGCCTCGTGGTGCGAACCCTGCCAGGTAGAGGCGCCGATGCTCGAGCACGCGCAGCGCAGCCTCGAACGGCACGACGCGACCGTGCTCGGCGTGACCTACCAGGACGACTCGCCCGACTCCGAGAGCTTCGTCCGCCGCTACCACCTGACCTACCCGATCCTGCGCGACGCCACCGGCGAATTCGCCCACTCCTTCGGCACCCGCCAGGTGCCGGAGAGCTTCATCATCAACCGCCAGGGACGGATCGTCGCGATCTCCCGCGGCGAGATCGAACAGGCGCTTCGTCAAGCGGCGCGCTCGCGCTCGCGGAGAGCTCGTGAGGCGCTCGCCGGTCGAGCGTCGCCTCGCCGCTGCTCCGTGGCCGCTCGCTGCGCGCTCGCCGCGGCCGCTCGTGGCGCTCGCGGCTCGCCTGCCGGCGCGGCAGCCGCTCCGCGCGAGCCGCGTGTGTCGCTGCGCGCTGATCGAACGCCAGGCGATGTGCGTGACGTGCAAAGTCGCGCTCGATGAGTCCCAGTCGCCGCAGGCCGACCTCGAGCGCGAATACATCCAGCAGCTGATCGACGAAGGCGAGGACGAAGCCGAAATCAAGCGCGCGCTCGTCGCCCAGTACGGCCCCACCGTGCTCGGGCTGCCGAGCGCGCACGGCTTCGACCTCGCCGTCTACCTCGTCCCGCTCGCGGTCGTGCTCGCGCTGCTCGCGACGGTGCTGCGTGCTGCTCCCCAGCTGGCGCCGCCGCGCCCGCGCGCAGGCCGACGCGCGTCGCGGGCCGCGCGCCGACGACGCTCAGCCCGGCCGACAGCGCGCGGCTCGAGTCCGACCTCGCGCGCTTCGACTGACGCGCTTCTACTCGGCTACATCTGCGCCGGCGCGCGCGACGCCGAGCAGGCCCAGGCAGCGCGCGATCGTGCGCGCGCTCGCGACGCACAGCGCGATGCGGAACGACTCGAGCGCCTGCGGCTCGGCGCCGACCACCTGGCAGTCGCGGTAGAACGCCGTGAACGTCTGCGCGAGCGCCAGCGCGTAGGCGGCGATCCGGTGCGGCGCGCGGCGCTCCGCCGCCTCCGCGAGCTCGGCGGGGAACGCCAGCAGCTGCTCGACCAGCGCGCGCTCGGTCGCGTGCAGCGGCTCGCGCTCGAGCTCCGCCGACGCGTCGGCGCTCGCCGCGCGCACGCGCTCGGCGCCCGCCTTCGCGAGCATCGAGGCGATGCGCGCGTGCGCGTACTGCACGTAGTACACGTCGTTCTCGCTGGACTGTTCGCGCGCGAGGTCGAGGTCGAGGTCGACGGTCGTGTCGTGCGAGCGCGCCAGCAGATACCAGCGCGCCGCGTCCACGCCGATCTCCGCCACGAGCTCGTCCAGCGTCACGAACTCGCCCGCGCGCTTGGACATCTGCGCGCGCTCGCCCGAGCTGATCAGGTGCACGAGCTGCATGATCAGCAGCTCGAGCTCCTCGGGGTCGCCGCCGAGCGCCTCGTAGGCGGCCTTCATGCGCAGCACGTAGCCGTGGTGGTCGGCGCCCCACACGTCGATCTGGCGCTCGAAGCCGCGCTCGCGCTTGTCCTGGTGGTAGGCGATGTCCGACGGCGAAGTACGTGTGCTCGCCGCTCGAGCGCACGAGCACGCGGTCCTTGTCGTCGCCGAAGTCCGTCGTGCGCAGCCACAGCGCGCCCTCGCTGCGGTACGTGTGCCCCTGCTGCTCGAGCAGCGCCAGCGTGTGCGCCACCGGGCTCGGGTCGCCCTCGTGCAGCGCGCTCTCGTAGCTCCACGCGTCGAACTCGCCCACGCCGAACGCCGCCAGCGAGGCGCGGATGCCGCTCGATCACGATCGCCACCGCCGCGCGGCCGAGCTCGCGCCGGGTCCATGCTCGCCGCGTCCGTCGAGCCGCGCCGCCAGCTCGACCACGTAGTCGCCCTTGTAGCCGTCCTCGGGCACCGGCTCGCCGCGCGCGAGCGCCTGGATCGACTCGCCGAGCTTGCGCACCTGCGAGCCCGCGTCGTTGACGTAGAACTCGCGCTCGACGCGGTGGCCCTGCAGCGCGAGCATGCGCGCGAGCGCGTCGCCGTAGGCGGCGTTGCGCGCGTGGCCGACGTGCATCGGGCCGGTCGGGTTCGCCGACACGAATTCGACGAGGACGCGCTCGGGCCGCGCGGCCGCGCCCGCGCCGAAGCGCTCGCCCGCCGCCAGCGCCTGCGCGAGCGCCGCCGTCAGCCACGCGTCCGACATGAACAGGTTGACGAAGCCCGGGCCCGCGACCTCGAAGCGCTCGAGGCTCGCCCCCAGCCGCGCCTGCAGCGCGCCGCCCAGACGCTCGGCGAGCTCGCGCGGCGGCACGCCCGCGCCGGGCGCGAGCAGCAGCGCGGCGTTGGTCGAGTAGTCGCCGAACTCCGCCCGGCGCGGGCGCTCGAGCGTGATCGGCGTGCGCCCGCCGGCGCCGGCGCGCCACCCGCGAGCTCCTCCGCGGCCGCGAGCACCGCACGGCGCAGGCTCTCCAGCGGGGCATGCGTCGTCGTCGGGTGCGGGGTCGGTCATGGCTTCGGTCTCGGGGATTGCGATACTAGCTGCGTGAACGACCAAGACTCAGGCGCCGAGCGCCACATAAACATCCACCTCTCCCCCGAGATCATGGGGGGCGTATACGCCAACTTCGCCAACGTCAGCCACTCCGACTACGAGTTCACCGTCACGTTCGCCCGCGTCGACCACGAGGTCGAGTCCGAGGAGGTTCCGGGCGTCGTCGTCTCGCGCGTCAACCTCTCGCCGCGCTTCATGCGCGAGCTGATCGACGCGATGGAGGACAACTACTCGAAGTGGAGCGCCCGCGAGGGCATCAAGAACCTGCCCGAGTACGGCGGCACGGAGGCTGGCGGCGACGCCGACTAGCGGCCGTGTGGCGAGCGGCGCCGCACGCAGAGGCTGGCTGCGCCCTTGCAGCGGCAGTGATCGTGGAACGCTCGGCAGAACAACGGTGTTCGTACCCTGCAAGGATGAAGGTCGCGGTCATCTCCGACATCCACGCCAACCGGCACGCCTTCGAGGCGACGCTCGAGGCGGTCGCGGCCAGCGACGCGTCCGAGCTGTGGTGCCTGGGCGACCTCGTCGGCTATGGCGCCGAGCCCGACGCCTGCGTCGAGCTCGCGCGCGAGCACGCCGCCGTGTGCCTCGCCGGCAACCACGACCTCGCCGTCACCGGCGAGATCGCCGCTCGACGAGTTCTCCACGCGGCGCGAGCCTCGCCGCGCAGTGGACCAAAGAGGTGATCGCGCCGGAGAACCTGGCCTTCCTGAAGAGCCTGCGCCCGCAGGGACGCGGAGGGGTCCGTCGGCCTCTACCACGCCAGCCCGCGCGACCCGGTCTGGGAGTACGTGCTCTCGGCGCTGCTCGCCGAGCTGTGCCTGGACGCCCAGCCGCACCGCATCTGCCTGATCGGCCACTCGCACGTGGCGCTGTCGTTCGCGCGCCACGAGGGCGAGCTCGCCACGGGCGAGCCGCGGCGCGACGGCACGCAGCTCGACGTCGCCGACGGCGAGTGGCTGCTGAACCCCGGCAGCGTCGGGCAGCCGCGCGACGGCGACCCGCGCGCCTCGTGGCTGCTGCTCGACCTCGACGACATGGCCGCGTCCTTCCAGCGCGCCGACTACGACATCGCCGGCGCGGCCGCCGCGATCCGCGCGGCGCGCCTGCCCGACTCGCTCGCCGAGCGCCTGGAGTACGGCCAGTGAGCTCGCGCCAGCGGCCATCGCCGACGCCCGCGTCCACTCGCCCCAGCGCGCCTGCCCGCAGCCTGCGCTCGGCGCTCGTGCGTTCGGCGCTCGCCGGCATGCTCGGCCTCGCCGCCGCGCTGCTCGTCTCCTGCGGCGGCTCGAGCGGCAAGCTGATCCCGGTCGCCGACGCCGGGCCGCTGCAGAGCGACTTCGAAACGGTCGCGCAGGACGCCGAAACCGGCAACGGCAGCTGCTCGGTCACCGAACGCGCGATCCTCAAGACCGAACAGGACTTCGACGCGCTGCCCGCGAGCCTCGACAACGGGCTGCGCGAGACGCTGCGCCAGGGCATCGAGAACCTGCGCGCTCGCGCGCTCGCGCTGTGCGCGCAGCCGCTCGCGCAGACCACCTCGACGAGCACGACAGCGAAAACGACCACCAGCACCGCCACGACGCCACCCACGACAACGACGACGCCACCCACGACAACGCCGACGACCACGCCGAGCACCACGCCAACCAGCACGACTCCGGCCGGCGGCACGCCCGCGCCCGGCAGCGGCGAACCCCCGACGGGTGCGCCCAGCGGGCCGGGTGGGGGCACCGGCGTCGGTGAAAACGGCGCCCCGGGCGCCGGCGCGGGCCACCGAAAGCGGCGCGGGCGCGAACGCCGGCGGCAACGCTCAGGAAGCCGCGAAATGAGCAAGGTCGAGATCGCGGGGCGCTACCGGCTGGAGAGCCGGCTGGGCTTCGGCGGGATGTCCACCGTGCACCTGGCCCTCGACCTGCGCCTCGAGCGCCAGGTGGCCGTCAAGCTGCTCGCCGAGCATCTCGCCGACGACCCCGCGTTCGTGTCGCGCTTCCAGCGCGAGGCGCAGGCCGCGGCGCGCCTGGTGCATCCGAACATCGTGCAGGTGTTCGACTCCGGCCGCGACGAGCGCACCGGCCAGTACTTCATCGTCATGGAGTACATCGAAGGCGCCTCCTGCGCGGAGATCCTGCGCGACCAGGGCTGGGTGGAGGTCGACGAGGCGCTGTCGATCATCGAACAGGCGTGCGAGGGCCTGCACTACGCCCACCGCCACGGCGTCGTGCATCGCGACGTCAAGCCCGGCAACCTGCTGCGCGCGCGCGAAGGCGAGGTCAAGCTCGCCGACTTCGGCATCGCCAAGGCGACCGAGCAGTCGAGCATCACCCAGGTCGGCTCCGTGCTCGGCACCGCCGCCTACCTCGCGCCCGAGCAGGCGCGCGGCGAGGAGGCCGGGCCGAGCGCCGACCTGTACGCGCTCGGCGTCGTCACCTACCAGCTGATCTCCGGGCGCCTCCCCTACGAGGCCAGCTCGCTGACCGAGCTCGCGCTCAAGCAGCAGCAGGAGGAGCCGCCGATGCTCGACACGCTCGTCGCCGCCGTCAGCCCCGAGCTGGCCGACGCGGTCGCGATCGCGCTCGCGCTCGACCCGCGCGACCGCTACAAGACGGCCCTCGAGATGCGCCACGGCCTGAGCGACGGCGCCAAGGGCATTCCCCCCGGCGAGCGCCCCG
Organism: uncultured Solirubrobacteraceae bacterium; assembly: GCA_963826985.1. Taxonomy (GTDB): domain Bacteria; phylum Actinomycetota; class Thermoleophilia; order Solirubrobacterales; family Solirubrobacteraceae; genus Palsa-744. The sequence goes on along the minus strand of CAWGYW010000001.1, from coordinate 608,896 downwards.
GCTCAACGCCGCGCGGCGGCGCCGGGCGCGGCCGCGCCGCACGGGGCAGCGCGCCCGCCACCGGCGCGACGAGCGTGCTCGCCTCCTCCGGGCGCGCGAGCGCCCCCGCCGCCGTCGCCACCCGCCGCCCGCGCCCGGGCCCGCCGCGATCGGCGGTGGCGCGCGCCGAGCATGCCGAGCGCGCGCCGGCAAGCGGCCGCCGTCGCTCGAGCCGGCTGCTCGCCACGCTGCTCGTGCTGCTGGCGCTCGCGGTGGCGGTCGTCGCCGCCGTGGTCCTCACCGCGCCCGCGCCCGCGAAAGTCGTGCTGCGCAACGTCGTCTACTCCGACGTTCAGAAGGCGTCCGCGCACTCAAGCAGCTCGTCTCCGAAAACACCCAGTAGCGATCGCCGCTCGCCCGGCCCCCATGCTGGCCGCCATCCTCAACGTCGACCACCTCGTCGAGACGTTCGGCTACCCGCTGCTGTTCGTGCTCGTCATGAGCGAGTCCGGCGGGCGTTCCGATCCCGGGCGAGACCTCGCTGATCGCCGCCGCCGTGCTCGCCAGCCAGGGCAAGCTCCAGATCGCGCTCGTGATCCCGATCGCCGCCGCCGCGGCGATCGTCGGCGACAACATCGGCTACGTGATCGGCCGCAAGGGCGGGCGCTGGCTGCTCGAGCGCCCCGGCGCGTTCGCCCGTCAGCGCCAGGAGGTGCTGCGAGTCGGCGAGCCGTTCTTCGAGACCCACGGGCCCAAGGCCGTGTTCTTCGGGCGCTTCCTGCTCGGCCTGCGCGTCTGGGCGTCGTGGCTGGCGGGCGCCACGCGCATGCGCTGGCGCTCGTTCTTCGTGTGGAACGCGCTCGGCGGCATCTGCTGGGCGACCGGCATCGGGCTGATCGCCTACTTCCTCGGGCACTCGGCCGGCAGCGCCATCGAAGCGTTCGGCATCTACGGGCTCCTCGCATTGCTGCTGGCGATCCTCGGCGGGCTCGTCCTGCACCGCCGCCACGTCCGCCACGGACCGCGCACGAGCGCGGATGGCGCCGCCGCGGTCACGACGCGCCATCCGCACGACGACGAGAAATCGCCCGACGCGTAGGCGCCGGGCGAACGCCTCCTGAACTTAGGCGGCAGCCTGCTCGCTGTCCTGTGCGGCGCGCTCGCCGCCCTCGATCGCGCCGGCCTTGCCCCCGACGCTGATCGCCACACGCTGCGGCTTGCGCTGCGTGGGCTTGGGCACGCTGACCTCGAGCACGCCGTTCTCAAAGCGCGCGTCCACGCTGTCGGCGTCGACGCCCTCGGGCAGCACCAGTGAGCGCGAGAAGCTGCCGCTGGCGCGCTCCACGCGGGAGTAGCCGTCCCTGCGCTCCTCCTGCTCCGAGCGGCGCTCGCCGGAGATCGTCAGGACGTTGTCGTCGAGCTCGATCTTCACGTCCTCCTCGCTCAAGCCGGGCAGGTCAGCCCGCAGCACGAACCGATCCTCCTGCTCGACGAGGTCCATCGCCGGAATCCAACGCCGCGCCCGGCCGCCGTTGGCCCGAACGCCATAACCCGCCTGGCTGTCGAAGAACGTCCCAAACAGCCGATTCATCTCCTGCTGAACCGTCCGCACCTCGCGAACCGGCTCCCATCTAACAAGTGCCATCGTTGCGTACCTCCATAAGAGTGGTTGTTCCGATAGCACCATTATAAAATCTAAGTCGCCACAAGTCAAGTTTATTTAGGATGCATCAACGCATGTCTGCACGGGTCCGGGTGGCGGTGGAATGTTTGCTGAGGTGCAACTGAGGTGTTACACTCGTTTGATGTCGACCGTGCACCCCCGCATCGCGTTGACGCGCGATCCTGAGCTTGACGAGGCGCTAAGGCGCGCCAGGCCGCTGCTGGGCGAGCGCAAGCCCACGGCCACACTTGCGCGTGAGCTGATCTTGCGCGGCGCGCGCGAGCTACTCGCAAACCAGGGCACAGAGCTCGACCGCTGGCTCGATCAGCGACATGCAACACCCGCCGAGCGCTCGACGGAGCAGGTTCTCACGGCTGCGGCCAAGCTCGGCGCACCCGACACTGCGAATCCGTACTCGGCCTCGCAAGCACTGGAGCAGCAGCGCCGCGAGAGACTCTGACGGCATGACCGAGGAGAGGCTCGTCTATCTGGACACTTCGGCGTTCGTGAAGCTGGTGATTTCCGAGCCCGAGACGCCCGCGCTGGTCTCGGCGCTCACCCCCAAGACTGTGCTGGTCTCCTCGGAGATCCTCGAGGTCGAGGCACTGCGCGCGACACGCAGGGCGACAGGAGATGACGGCGCAGCCGCACGCACCCAGCTCGCCGGGGTACGCCTGTTGCCCCTGACAGATCAGATCCGCAGGCAAGCCTGCGAGCTCGCGCCTCCGACGCTGCGCTCACTAGATGCCATCCACATCGCCACCGCGCTCGATCTCGGCAAGCGCCTTACGTGTATGTACGCGTACGACGTACGCATGACCACCGCAGCAAGCGAGGCTGGCCTGCGGGTATATGCACCCACCTCCGAGCAGCCCAGTGCCGAAAGCCCGAACCCCCGTCCCCGCTAGAGCAGCGACCAGACGAGCGCACTGCTGATGTCCCCCCGGGCGCACCGGAGTTTGGCGGGAGCGACTTCGTCGTTCGCGAAGCCTACGACGAAGGCGCGCACGCCAAACGCCGGGTCTCCGAAACAGCCCCCTCAGCAGCCGCCGCAGGGAGCGATCCGCTCCCACATGTCCGCCAGCATCCCCAGCTCGGTCTCGGAGAACAGCGAAAAGAAGTGCTCGCGCACGACCGCCAGGTGCGTGCCGCGCGCTTCCGCAAGCCGCTCGCGCCCGGTGAAGGTCAGGCACGCGTAGGACCCGCGGGCGTCGTGTTCGCACGAGCAGCGCTCCAGCAGGCCGTCGCGCTCCAGCCGGTCGACCAGCCGCGTCAGCCCGCTGCGCGAGAGCTGCGCCTGTTCCGCCAGTTCGCACATGCGCATGCGCCCGCCGCTCGCCTCCTCGAGGTGGCCGAGCACCTCGTAGGAGGTCATCGGCAGCCCGTGCGCCTGCTCCAGCTCCGCGTCCAGCCGCTTGGCCAGGCACGCGTGCGCCCGGAGCAGTCCACGCCACGCGCGCAGCTCCCCCAGTGTCAGGGCCTCCTGCTCGGGGGTGGCGATCTTGACGGCGGTGACGGTCGACATGGCGGTCCGGTCCAGCGGCGTGCTCAACCGAACATAGCAGCGCCGGCAGGCACCGCTCGGCAGAACGCTTTCATCGTCGCGTCGCCCGCCACGCCCACAGCATCATCAGCGGCTGCAGCGGCAGCCGCGCGTACAGCGCCCAGCGCGGGATCCGGCGGAAGTGCTCGGGCTCGCGCGCCATGTGCAGGTTCGCCGGGAACACCGCCGCCAGCAGCGCGATCAGACCCGAGCCCCGACGCGCGCCGCGTCGCACGGCAGCAGCACGCCCACGCCGCCCGCGATCTCCGCCACGCCGCTGACCTGCACGATCCGCCTGGCGTGCCCGCGCAGCGCCGGCGGCACGATCTGTTCGTACGCGCGCGGCATCACGAAGTGGTTGACGCCGGCGCCGATGAAGACGCCGCCAGCAGCCGCCGCGAAGCACTGCCCCGGCGCGAACGCCGCGCTGCTGCTCCTCTGGCTCCTGCACCTCTGACTCCTGCACCTCTGACTCCTGCACCTCTGACGGCATCCCGCGAGCTCCTTCCGTGCGGCGCGAACGCCGATCCACGGCCGGCAGGCCGTCCATGAACAGAACTAGCGGCCCTCGATCAGCGAGCGCCCGGTCATCTGCGCCGGCTGCTCGATCCCCAGCGCCTGCAGCACCGTCGGCGCGACGTCCGCGAGGATGCCGCCCTGCGCTCGCAGCGACACTCCCGTGCTCGTCAGGATCAGCGGCACCGGGTTCAGCGAGTGCTGCGTGTTGGGGCTGCCGTCGGGCTCGAGCATGTGGTCGGCGTTGCCGTGGTCGGCCGTCACCACGCACACGCCGCCGCGCTCGTGGACCGCGCGCGACCACCTCGCCCAGGCACTCGTCCACCGTCTCGATCGCCTTCACCGCCGCCTCGATCACGCCCGTGTGACCGACCATGTCCGCGTTGGCGAAGTTGATGATCCCGAAGCGCGGCTCGTCCTCCCGCCACGCGCCAACGAACGCCGCCGCCGCCTCGCGCGCGCTCATCTGCGGCTTGTGGTCGTACGTCGGCACGTCCCGCGGCGAGGGCACCAGCTCGCGCCGCTCGCCGCGCATCGGCGTCTCCTCGCCGCCGTTGAAGAAGTACGTCACGTGCGGGTACTTCTCCGTCTCCGCCACGTGCAGCTGCGACGCGCCCGCGCGCTCGAGCACCTCCGGAAGCGTGCTCGCGGGGTGCTCCGCGCGAGAACACCACCGGATAGGGCCAGCCCTCCTCGTAGCGCGTCAGCGTCGTGTAGCGCGCGATCGCCGGCACGCCGCCGCGGCCCGTCCAGCCGGGCAGCTCCTCGGAGGAGCCGGGATCGTCGGCTGGGTGGGGACCAAATCCCGCCTCCGCCAGCGCGCGCGTGATCTCGCGCATGCGGTCGGGCCTGAAGTTGAACGCGATCACGCTGTCCCCCGGGCGGATCGCCGCCTCCGCGCCGACCAGCGTCGGCTCGATGAACTCGTCCGTCTCGCCCCTGCGTAGGCGTCCCTGACCGCCTGCTCGCCGCTGTCGGCGTGGTATGGCGCGCGACCGTGGACGAGCATGTCGTACGCGCGCTGCGTGCGCTCCCAGCGCCGGTCGCGGTCCATCGCCCAGTAGCGCCCGACGACCGAGCCCACGCGCACGCCCGGCGTGCGATCGAGCTCGCGCAAGGAACGCCGCGCCCGCGTGCGGCAGCGTGTCGCGGCCGTCGGTGAACGCGTGCACGACCAGGTCCTTCGCCGCCAGCGTGCGCCCCAGCTCGATCAGCGCGCGCAGGTGCGCGAGCGAGGAGTGCACGCCGCCGTCGGACACGAGCCCCAGCAGGTGCACCCGCTCGGCGTCCGCGAACGCCGCTCGCAGCACCTCGCTCTGCGCCAGCGAGCCGTCCGCGACCGCGTCGTCGATGCGCACCAGGTCCTGGCGTACGACCGCCCCCGCGCCGAGGTTCAGGTGTCCCGACCTCGCTGTTGCCCATCTGGCCGTCCGGCAGCCCCACCGCGCGCCCGCTCGCGCTCAGCGTCGTGTGCGGGTAGGTGGACCACAGCTCGTCGAACACCGGCGTGCGCGCCAGCGAGACCGCGTTGCCCGGCCCCGGCTCCGCCATGCCCCAGCCGTCGAGCACGATCAGGCACGCGCACGGCGCCGGCAATTTTGGTGCCCGCCCACCCCACCCACCACACCTGCCTCCTCAGGCAGCTTCGCGGCGCCGGGCCAGGCGCTCATCGCGCGGCCGCCGCCACGATCTGCGCGAACGACTCCGCGTCCAGCGACGCGCCGCCCACGAGCGCGCCGTCCACGTCCGCAAGCGCCAGCAGCTCCGCCGCGTTCTCCGGCTTGACCGAGCCGCCGTACAGGACCCGCATCCGCTCGGCCGCCTGCTTGTCGCGGTCGCCCACCAGCGCGCGGATGAACGCCATCGCCTCCTGCGCCTGCTCGGGCGTCGCCACTCTGCCCGTGCCGATCGCCCAGATCGGCTCGTACGCGATCACCACCTCCGCGAGCCGCTCGCTCGGCACCCCCGCCAGGTCGTCCCTGACCTGCTGGCGCAGCTTGCGGTCGGTGTCGTCGTTGTCGCGCTCCTCCTCGGTCTCCCCCACGCACAGGATCGGTACGAGGCCCGCCGCGAGCGCCGCCGGGACCTTCAGCGCCAGCGCCCTGTCGGTCTCCCCGAACATCGCCCTGCGCTCGGAGTGCCCGAGCACCACGCCGCGCACGTCCAGCTCGCTCAGCATCGGCGCCGAGACCTCACCCGTGTACGCGCCCTCCGGCTCCTGGTGCATGTTCTGCGCGTACACCTCGACGCGCGAGCCGCGCGCGCTGTCGACCATCGCCCGCAGGTCGGTGAACGGGACGCAGATCGCCACATCCACGCCGTCCACCGCCGACACGCGCGGGAGCAGCGCCTGGATGTACTCCTCCGCCTGCTCCTCCGTCTTGTACATCTTCCAGTTGCCCGCGATCAGCGGCGTACGGGCTGTTGTCATCAACAGGACACCCCGGCGCCTTCCAGCGCCTGCACGCCCGGCAGCGTCGCGCCCTCGACCAGCTCGAGCGTCGCGCCACCGCCCGTGGAGAGGTGGTCGACCGCGTGCTCGAGGCCGAACTGCGCCAGCGCCGCGGCCGAGTCGCCGCCGCCGACGACCGTCATGCCCGGCGCGCTCGCGACCGCTTCGGCGACCGCGCGCGTGCCCGCCGCGAACGGCTCCAGCTCGAACGCGCCCATCGGGCCGTTCCAGAAGACCGTGCCCGCGCTCGCGATCACGCTCGCGTAGCGCGCCGCCGTCTTGGGGCCGATGTCCAGGCCCATCCAGCCCGGCGGCACCTCCACGCCGTCGAGCACGCGGTGCTCCGCATCCGCCGCCAGGCGCTCGCCGATCACGAGGTCGTTCGGTACCAGCAGGCGCGCGCGGCCGGGCTGCGGCGTGTGCGTGTCGCTGGCCCGCGACAGGGCGCTGCGGGCGTGCTCGACGTCCTCGTCGTCGCACAGCGACGTCCCGACCGTGTGCCCCTGCGCGCACAGGAACGGGAAGCACATCGCGCCGCCGATCATCACCACGTCGGCGACCGCGAGGAAGCGCTCGATCACCCTGATCTTGTCCGCCACCTTGGCGCCGCCCACGATCGCCACCAGCGGGTGCTCGGGATGCTCGAGGATCCCCGTGAGCGTCTTGACCTCGCGTTCGAGCAGCCGTCCGGCGGCGCTCGGCAGCAGGTGCGTGACGCCCTCGTTGCTCGCGTGCGCGCGGTGGGCCACGCCGAAGGCGTCGTCGACGTACACGTCCGCCAGCGCCGCCAGCTCCTTGGCGAACTCGGGATCGTTGCTCGTCTCCCCCGGCTCGAAGCGCACGTTCTCGAGCACCAGGATCTCCCCGTCTCCGAGCGCTTCCGCCAGCGCCATCACCTCATCGCCCACGACCGCCGGCGCGAGCGTCACCTTCGCGCCGGTCAGCTCGCGCAGGCGATCGGCCACCGGCGCCATCGACAGCTCCGGCACGCGCTTGCCCTTCGGCCTGCCCAGATGCGAGACCAGCACCAGCCGCGCGCCCCGCTCGCGCAGCTCTTCGATCGTCGCCAGCGCCGCCGCGATCCGCGTGTCGTCGCTCACCAGCGGCACGCCACCGGCTGCCGCCCTCGCACCGCGTCCGTTGCGTCCAGCGGCACGTTGAAGTCGACGCGCACGAGCACCGCTTGCCGTGCACGTCCAGGTCGTCGATGCTCCTCATCACAGCACCCTCAGCGCCAGGTCCACCAGGCGGTTCGAGTAGCCCCACTCGTTGTCGTACCACGCGACCACCTTCAGCATCGTGCCGTCGATCACCGCCGTCAACAGCGAGTCGACGATCGAGGAGAACGGCGAGGAGACGATGTCGGTGGAGACGATCGGATCCTCGGTGTAGCTGCATGATCCCCGCCAGCGGGCCGCTCGTCCGCCGCCGCCTTCAGCGCCGCGTTGACCTCCTCGACGCTCGTCTCGCGCGTGCACTCGACCGTCAGGTCGACGACCGAGCCCGTCGGCACCGGCGCGCGCACGGCGAAGCCGTTCAGCTTGCCCTGCAGCTCCGGGATCACCAGGCCGATCGCCTTCGCCGCGCCCGTCGACGCCGGGATCAGGTTGATCGCCGCCGCCCGCGCGCGGCGCAGGTCTTTGTGCGGCATGTCCTGCAGCCGCTGGTCGGCGGTGTACGCGTGGATCGTCGTCATCAGGCCGTGCTCGATCCCGACCGTGTCGTTGACCACCTTCGCCACCGGCGCCAGGCAGTTGGTCGTGCACGACGCGTTGGAGATCACGTCGTGCGCGCTCGCGGTCGTAGACCTCGTCGAAGTTCACGCCCAGCACGACCGTCGCGTCCGGGTCGCTCGCCGGCGCCGAGATGATCACCTTCTTGGCGCCCTGCGCCAGGTGCTTGGCGGCGCTCTCGCGGTCGGTGAACAGGCCGGTCGACTCGATCACCACGTCGACGCCCAGCTCGCCCCACGGCAGCGCCGCCGGGTCGCGCTCGGCGAGCACCCTCAGCTGCGTCGCCGTCGACCTCCAGCAGCATCCTCGCCGCGACCTCGACCGGTACCCGGATAGGGCCCCAGGATCGAGTCGTACTTGAGCAGGTGCGCCAGCGTCCTGGCGTCCGTCAGGTCGTTGACCGCGACCCACTCGATCGCGTCTGCCGAGCTCCTCGCTCCTCGCCCTCGCGGCGCGGAACACGTTTCGCCCGATCCGGCCGAATCCGTTGATCCCCACGCGTACCGGCATTCATTGCCTCCTGAAGCGAAAATGAACGATGCCGGGCCTCAGGAGCGTTACTCCATCGCCCGGCGTGCCGGGCGGAGGCTATCAGCGCGCCGTTGCCGGGCCAGGTGTGCAAACACCTAGATCCCTCCGCTCATCTCCGCAGGTGTATAGCGATGGTGATGCATCACGCACCTCGCGGCTGCTTGTCGATGTCGCGGTGGGCGACCGCCACGTCGAGGTCGTCGCTGGTCGCGATAGCGCGCGGCCAGGTGCTCGGCGATCGCCACCGAGCGGTGGCGCCCGCCGGTGCAGCCGATCGCGATCACCAGGTGCGCCTTGCCCTCGGCGACGTACTGCGGAAGCAGGAAGTCGAGCAGCGCGTGCAGCCTGATGTACAGCTGCTCCAGGCGCCCGTCGCGCGCGATGTACTCGACCACCGCCTCGTCCAGCCCGGTCAGCTCGCGCAGCTCGGGCTCGTAGTGGGGGTTGGCGAGGAAGCGCACGTCGAACGCGAGGTCCTCCTCGCGCGGCGGACCGTGCTTGAAGCCGAAGCTCATGAACGTCACCGACAGCCGGCCGACGGCCTGGCGCGGCAGGAACTCCTCGGCGATCTTCTCGCGCAGCATCGCCGCCGACATGCCGGTCGTGTCGATCACCAGGTCGGCGCGGCCGCGCAGCGGCTCGAGCAGCGCGCGCTCGGCCGCCACCCCCGCCGCGACGCTGCCCTCCGGCGCCAGCGGGTGGCGGCGGCGGGTCTCCTTGTAGCGGGTCACCAGCGTCTGCTCGGCGGCCTCCAGGAACAGCACGTGGTGGGACAGCCCGAGCGCGTCGAGATCGTCGACGACCGCCCGCAGCGCCTCGAAGTACACGCCGCCGCGCACGTCCGAGACGACCGCCGCGCGCTCGACCTTCGAGCCCTTGTGCACGAACAGCTCCACCAGCGAGCGGATCATCTCCGGCGGCAGGTTGTCCACGCAGAAGTAGCCCGCGTCCTCGAACACGTTCATCGCCGTCGACTTGCCCGCGCCCGAGAAGCCCGTGATCACCACGAAGTCCTCCAGGCGCGACTCGATCACCGGCTTGCCGGACTTCTCGCCGGCGGCGCGCAGCGGGACGCAGGGGCCTGATCACGGCCATCGTCAGTGATTGTGCCGCGTATGGCGGACGCGCGCGGCAGGTAGCACGGTCGGCTCAGCCGGCGCGGTGCAGGTAAGCGTGGATGTCGCGCCCGACCTTCGCCGGCAGCCCCGGCACCGCCTGCAGTTCCTCGCTGGACGCCGCGACGACCGCCTCGGGCGAGCCGAAGTGCGTGAGCAGCGCGCGCTTGCGCGCCGGGCCGATGCCCGGCAGCTCGTCCAGCAGCGAGCTCTTCATCGCCTTGTCGCGGCGGCTGCGGTGGTGGGTGATCGCGAAGCGGTGCGCCTCGTCGCGCACGCGCTGCAGCAGCTGCAGCTCGGGCGTGGAGTGATCGAGCACCAGCGGCGCGCGGCGCCCGGGGACGAAGACCTCCTCGATCCGCTTGGCCAGCGACACGACCGCGACGCCGCGCTCGCGAAAGCCCCGCAGCGGCCCCAGCCCGGCCGCCAGCTGGCCCTTGCCGCCGTCGATCACCACGAGGTTCGGCAGCGCCGCGAAGCTGCGGTCGTAGGCGCGGTCGTGCGGCGAGATGTCCGCCTGGCGCTCCCACTGGGCGAAGCGCCGGCTCAGCACCTCGGCCATCGAGGCGAAGTCGTCGGGCGCGCCCTCGGTGCGTGCGGATCGTGAAGCGCCGGTAGTCGGACTTCTTCGGCGCGCCGCCCTCGAACACGACCATCGAGGCGACCGTGTGCGTGCCGCCGAGGTTGGAGATGTCGAAGCACTCGATGCGGATCGGCGGCGCGTCGAGGCCGAGCGCCCGCTGCAGACCCTCGAGCGCCTCCACGCGGCTCTGGCGGCGGCGCTCCGAGCGCAGCCGCTCCTGGTCGAGCGCGAGCAGCGCGTTGCGCTCGGCCAGCTCGAGGATGCGCCGCTTCTCGCCGCGCTCGGCCGCGCGCAGCTCGACCGGCCCGCCGCGGCGGCTGGAGAGCGCGTCGGCGAGCGCCGCGCGACTCGCCCAGCTCGCGCTGGACGACCAGCAGCGCCGGGATCGACGTGTAGCCGCCGTAGTACTGCAGCATGAACTCCTCCCCCACCTCCGCCTCCTCGCGCTCGGCCTCGTTGGCGAGGTAGAAGGACTGGCGGTCGGAGAGCACGCCGTCGCGCACCTGGAAGACCTGCGCGTTGGCGTCGCGCCCGTCGAGCGCCACGGCGACCGCGTCGAACGTGCCCACCGACTCGCTCGTCACGCGCCGGCGCTCCAGCAGCGAGCGGACCGCCTGCAGCCGGTTGCGCTCGAGCGTCGCCTGCTCGAACTCCTCCGCCGCCGCCGCCGCGCGCATGCGCGCCTCCAGATCGCGCTCGATCGCCGCGAAGCGCCCGGTGAGGAAGTCGATCACGCCGTCGATGCTCGCGCGGTAGTCCTCGCGGGAGACGTAGCCCACGCACGGCGCCCCGCAGCGCTTGATGTAGTAGTCCAGGCACGGGCTGCCGCTGCGCCGTCCCGGCTCCGGCCCGGTGCACGAGCGGAACATGAACACCTTCGCGAGCACCTCGAGCGTCGCGCGCACGCGCTTGGCGTTCGAGTACGGGCCGAAGTACGCGCGGCCCGCGCGGTGGCGCTCGCGCGTGAAGTACACGCGCGGGTAGTCCTCGTCGAGCGAGATCGCGATGAACGGGTAGGACTTGTCGTCGCGCAGGCGGATGTTGAAGCGCGGCCGGTACTGCTTGATGAAGCTCTGCTCCGCCAGCAGCGCCTCCGCCTCGGTGGCCACGACCACGCACTCGATGTGCTCGACCGCCGCCACCATCTCCGCGTGGCCCGGTGAATGATCCCCGCCCGCCCACCTGCGCCTTGGAGAAGTGCGACGCGACGCGCTTGCGCACCGACTTGGCCTTGCCGACGTAGATCACGCGCCCGCGCGCGTCCCGGAACAGGTACACGCCCGGCTGGTCGGGCAGCGCGCGCCGCTGCTCGGCGAGGCTCGCGCGCGCGTGCGGTGCGTGTCGGTCAGCTCCTCGGTCGCAGCCATCGCTCCGAGGATAGGCGCCGCACCGATGCCGCCACGGCGAGCGCGCTCAGTAGGCGCGCGCATGGCGGTACACCGCCAGCAGCGAGTACACGACCAGCCCCGCCAGCACGAACCACAGCGACTCGCCCAGGCCGTCCCAACGGTGCACCTGCACGAGCTCCGTGCCGCCGCGCACTTCGCAACGCGTACCACATGCGCGAGCGCACCGCCCACAGCGAACACACCCGAGCGCGACCGCCCCGTACAGCAGCCCGCGGTGGCGGTCGCCGAGCCCGTACAGCGCGACGTGGTGTTCGCGGTACATGCGCAGGCCGAGGTAGCCGATGCCGATCGCCGAACGCCACCCACAGCGCCGCTTCGAACGTGCTCGCCGCGCGCCCGCCGCCCGGGATGAAGTACACGGCGGCGGCGATCGCCAGGATGATCGCCACGTTGCGCGCCGTCTTCAGGCTGTTCGCTCATACGCGCAGGTTAGCTCCGTGCGCGGCTCGCTCAGTCGACCAGCGCCTCGAGCCGCGCGTAGGCCTCCTCGACGGCGCGCGTGGCGGCCGTGTGGCGCGCTTCGGACTTGGCCGCCTCGTAGCGCGTCGCCCACGCCGCCGGGTCGGCCAGCTCCTCTTCGAGCGCGCTCAGCGCCGCCTCCGCCGCTTCGATCGCGCGCTCGGCCTTCTGCTGCGCGCTCAGACGGTTCTTGGACGGGCCCTTGCGGCTCGACTTGGAGCGACCCTGCTTCGCCGGCAATGAGTCGTCGTCGAGGGTCGCGCGTCCGTTGATGGCGTCCGCCCGCGAGCCGGACCCGTTGACGACTCCCGATGCGCCGTTGACCGCGCCCGGCGCAGGCGCAAGCGCGGGAGAGCTTGCGAGCGCGCCGACCCTGCCTCCGACCCGCGCCCGGGCCCGTGCCCGCGGCGCGGCGCTCGTCGCGCACGCGCACGTACTCGGGCCAGCCGCCGACGTAGCTGTGCAGCGAGCGATCCTCGACCGCGACCGTGCGCGTGCCGACCGCGTCGAGCAGCGCGCGGTCGTGGGAGACCAGCAGGATCGCGCCGGTGAACGAGCGCAGCGCGTCCTCCAGCGCCTCGCGGCTCTCGATGTCGAGGTGGTTGGTGGGCTCGTCGAGGATCAGCACGTTGGCGCCGGATTGGACGAGCACCGCCAGCGACAGGCGCCGGCGCTCGCCGCCGGAGAGCCCGCTGAGCGGCTTTTCGGCCTCCTCGCCGGAGAACAGGAAGCGGCCGAGCAGCGCGCGCGCCTTGCCCGGGCTGAGGCCGGTGGCGCGCTGCGCGGCGTCGAGCACGCTCTGCTCGGGCGGGCCGCCGGCGCCGAGCTCCTCGGCGTGCTGGGAGAGGTAGCCGACCTTGACGTTGTGGCCGGTGCTCAGCCTGCCCGCCGCCAGCGGCCGGCGGCCGGCGAGCGTCTCGATCAGCGTCGTCTTGCCGGTGCCGTTGGGGCCGACCAGCGAGACGTGCTCGCCGCGTTCGAGCCACAGCTCGACGTGCTCGAGCAGCACGATGGGCCGCCTCGCCCACCTCGATGCGACCGTCGAGCAGCTCGAAGATCACCCGGCCCGAGCGCTCGGGCGCCGAGAACGCGAACTCCAGCCCCTTGCCGTCCCTCGGGTCGCGCTCGATGCGCTCGATCTTCGCGAGTTTCTTCACGCGCGACTGCGCCTGTTTGGCCTTCGTCGCCTTGTAGCGGAAGCGCTCGATGAACCGCTCCATGCGCTCGATCTCCGCCTGCTGCTTGTCGATCGCCTTGCCGAGCGCCATCTCGCGCGCGGCCTGCTCGCGGCGCCACTGATGCCAGGTGCCGGCGAAGAAGCGCGAGCGGCCGGCCTCGAGCTCGAGCACGGCGGTGCCGACGGCCTCCAGGAACCAGCGGTCGTGCGCCACCAGCACGACCGCCGCGTCGAGGTCGACGAGCGTCTGCTCGAGCCACTCCAGCGACTCGATGTCCAGGTGGTTGGTGGGCTCGTCGAGCAGCAGCACGTCCGCGCCCGTGGCCAGCGCGCGCGCGAGCGAGGCGCGCGTCAGCTGCCCGCCGGAGAACGTGTCCAGGCTGCGCTCGAGGTCGGCGTCGCGGAAGCCGAGGCCGTGGGCCATCGCCGTCGCGCGGCTGCGCCACAGGTAGCCGCCGCGAGCCTCCAGCCGCGCCTGCGCGCGCGCGTAGCGCGCGAACGTCGCCTCGTCGCTCGCGCCGGCCGCCATCTTCGCCTCGAGGTCAGCCAGCTGCGCCTCGATCGCGAGCTCCTCCGCGCACCCCGACAGCAGGTACTCGCGCAGCGCCATCCCGCGCTCGCGCGGCGGGCGCTGGTCGTGCAGCGCGATGCGCACGCCCTTGGCGACGCTCAGCTCGCCGCGGTCGATCGAGGTCTCGCCGGCGAGCATCCGCAGCAGCGTCGTCTTGCCCGCGCCGTTGCGCCCGGCGATCGTCATCCGTTCGCGGCGCTCGAGCTTGAACGACACGCCGCGCAGCAGCGGCTGCCCGGCGATGTCCTTGTGCAGGTCCGATGCGATCAGAAGAGCCATCGGCTGCTGATGGTAGGGGCTGGGTTTGTGTCCTCTCTGTGACCGAACAGGCGGGTTCGTCCTTTCGCGAACGCCGTATAACTATCGTTATACGCTAGGTGCGCGGGAGCACACACGGCCGAACACCCCGCCGGCGTGCTCGGGTAAGATCGGCGCCACCGATGCGCAACCGCCTGCTCGCAACGCTGATCCCGCTCGCGCTGCTCGCGTCGCTCGCGCTCGCCCCCGCGGCGAGCGCCTACAACGACGGCCGCGGCTTCTACGGAGCGACCAACGACAAGGTCGTCACCAACGCGGGCTTCATCCTGGTCATCTTCTTCCCGACGTTCATCTTCCTGGCGAGCATGATCCAGCGCCACCTGGAAAAGCGCAAGGACGCGCGCAAAGCCGCGCACAAGGCGCTGAGCGCGAACGGCCACCTGCGCGGCGGCTGGTAGCGCACCGCCGCCGATGAGCGCGCCCGAGCAGAGCGGGCACGAAGCGCCGGGCGCCGATCCGCAGCCGACGGGCCAGGCGGCGGTCCGCTACGAGCGCCGCGGCGCTGCGGCGCTGATCACGATCGACCGCCAGCACCGGCGCAACGCCGTCGACGGGCCCACCGCGGCGGCGCTGCACGAGGCATACCTGCGCTTCGAGGCCGACGAGGACGCGCGCGTGCTCGTCCTGACGGGCGCCGGCGGTGTCTCCTTCTGCGCCGGCGCCGACCTGAAGGCGACCGAGACGATGGCCGGACGGCTGATGAGCGCGGAGGGGCCGATGGGCTTCACCCGCCTGACGCCGTCGAAGCCGACGATCGCCGCGATCTCGGGCTTCTGCCTGGCGGGCGGCCTGGAGATCGCGCTGTGGTGCGACCTGCGGATCGCCACGGAGGGCTCCAAGCTCGGCTATCCCGAGCGCCGCTGGGGCGTGCCGCTGATCGACGGCGGCACCCAGCGCCTGCCGCGCATCGTCGGCCTCGGCCGCGCGCTCGACCTGATCCTCACGGGGCGCATCATCGACGCGCGGGAGGCGCTGGCGATGGGGCTGCTGACCGAGATCGTGGCGCCCGGAGCGCACCTCGAGCGCGCGCTCGCGCTCGCCGAGGGGCTCGCGCGCTTCCCGCAGCGGACGATGCTGGCCGATCGCCGCGCCGCGATCGAGGGCTTCGGCATGCCGCTCGCCGACGCGCTCGCGCTGGAGGCCAAGGCTGGGCCCGAGGTGTTCGAGGACGGCGCGCGCGGAGCTGAGCGCTTCGCCGCCGGCGAGGGCCGCGGCGGCGCCGGCGCGGGCGCGTAGCGCGGTCTCGCCGAGCGGGCGCGAGGGACCCCACGCGGACGCCTCATCACCCGGCAAAGACGGCTTCGACCTACAGGCTTCCGCGCGGCACGATCCAGCGCGTGGGCTGGCCGGTGACCGCGGCGATGCGATCGAAGTCCTCGTCGTAGTGCAGCAGCTCGACGCCAGCCGACTCAGCCGCCGCGGCGATCAGCAGGTCGGCGTGCCCGACGCTGCGCTGGTGGGCGCCACCCTGGTGGGCCAGCTCGCGGTAGACGTCGATCGCGCGTGCCCACTCGAGCGCGGCGATCGGAAACTGCGGGAGCTCGCCCATCTCGACTCTGCGCTCGTCGAACTCGCGACCGTTGCGAGCGCTCTGCAGCAGCTCCAGCGTGACTATCGGACAGGTGCCGATCTCCCCGCTGAACGTCTTCAGATCGAACGGCCCGCGCAACTCGGGCACGCGACGCGACAAGTGCCATGCGGTCGTGTCAGCCAGCTGACGCATCGTCTTGTGCGAACCGTCCCCATGGCTTCGTTTCAACGCGCGAGCGGCGCATCTCCTTGATGCCCTCCAACGTGAGTCCCTCCAGCTCCCATTCGCCAAGCCGTTTCAAGCGCTCACGTCGAACCACGTCGCGCAGCGCGTCGTGCACCGTGTCGGTGGTGTTCCTCGTCTTCAGCACCTCGCGCGCCTGAGCCACGAGCTCCGCGTCCAGGTTGATGGTCGTTCTTCTCACCATTGGCACCCTCCCGTACATACGCTCAAAGGTCAATAGCCATACCGCAGATTGTATCAGTGTGTGCACAAAGCTGCCACACTTCAGGCACATTTGTGAAGGTGAGGGCTACGTTCAGTCCGGAGGCGCTTGCGCCAAGGTATGCTCGCGTGGCAATGGCCTACTTCGTCACAGGAGCGACTGGCTTCATCGGACGCCGGCTGGTGGAGCGGATCCTGGAAAAGCGCCAGGGCAACGTGTACGTGCTCGTGCGCGAGAGCTCGGCTGGCCGCCTGGACGAGCTGATCGAGCGCTGGAGCATGCTCGCCGGCGCGTCGGTCGCCGAGCGCGTGCAGCCGGTGATCGGCGACCTGCGCCGGCCGCTGCTGGGGATCGAGAAGGAACAGGTGGCGGATCTGCGCGGCAAGGTCGAGCACTTCTTCCACCTCGCCGCCGTCTACGACATGACCGCGCCCGCCGAGCGCAACACGGCGGTCAACGTCGGCGGCACCACTCACGCGGTCGAACTGGCGCGCGCGCTCGACGCCAAGCACCTGCACCACGTCTCCTCGATCGCCGTCGCCGGCACCTACAAGGGCGTCTTCGCCGAGGACATGTTCGACGAGGGCCAGCGCCTGCCCTCGCCGTATCACCGCACCAAGTACGAGTCCGAGCGGATCGTGCGCGAGCAGCCTTACATCCCCTGGCGCGTGTACCGGCCGGGGATCGTCGTCGGCGACTCGCAGACGGGCGAGATGGACAAGATCGACGGCCCGTAC
This sequence comes from uncultured Solirubrobacteraceae bacterium, assembly GCA_963826985.1. Classification (GTDB taxonomy): domain Bacteria; phylum Actinomycetota; class Thermoleophilia; order Solirubrobacterales; family Solirubrobacteraceae; genus Palsa-744. Next base: position 592,134 of record CAWGYW010000001.1, on the reverse strand, counting down.
TACTTCTTCAAGGCGATCCAGCGGATGCGCCAGCTGCTGCCCGAGTGGGTGCCGCTGGTGGGGCTCGACCTCGGCTACACGAACATCGTCCCCGTCGACTGGGTCGCCGGGCGCGCTCGAGCAGATCGCGCACGAGCCCGACCTCGACGGCCGCGCGTTCCACCTCACCGACCCGCGTCCGCAGCGGGTCGATGACCTGATCAACGAGCTCGCGACGGTCGCGCACGCGCCGCGCTTCGCGGTGAGCATCGACAAACGGCTGACCGACCCGCTGCCGAAGTGGCCGCTGAAGCTCGCCCTCGCGCTGCCGCCGCTGCGCCAGGCGCGCACGCTGGCGCTGCGCGACCTCGGCATCCCCCCGGAGGTGCTCGCGCACATGGAGCTGGTGCCGCGCTTCGACACGCGCGAGGCCGCGCGCGCGCTCGCCGGCTCGCCGCTGGAGCAGCCGCCGCCGCTGCAGGACTACGTCGCGCGCCTGTGGGACTACTGGGAGCGCGAGATGGACAACCAGCTGCGCCGCGGCGCGACGCTCAAGCAGGCGCTCGACGGCAAGCACGTGCTGATCACCGGCGCCTCCTCGGGCATCGGGCGCTCGACCGCGCTGAAGGTCGCCGCGGCGGGCGGCGTGCCGCTGCTGGTCGCGCGCAACGTCGACAAGCTCGAGGAGGTGCGCGCGGAGATCGTCGCCGGCGGGCGGCACCGCGTACGTGTACGCGGCGGACATCTCCGACATCGAGTCGATCGAACGGCTGCTCGAGCGCGTGCTCGCCGACCACCGCAACGTCGACATGCTCGTCAACAACGCCGGGCGCTCGATCCGGCGCTCGATCGCGCTCAGCTACGACCGCTTCCACGACTTCGAACGCACGATGCAGCTCAACTACTTCGGCGCGGTCAAGCTGATCATCGGCCTGCTGCCGCACATGCGCGAGCGCGGCTCCGGGCACATCGTCAACGTCTCCTCGATCGGCGTGCAGACCAACCCGCCGCGCTTCTCCGCGTACGTCGCCTCGAAGGCCGCGCTCGACGCGTTCACGCGCGTGGTCGCCTCCGAGGTGATCGGCGACGGCGTCACGTTCACGACGATCCACATGCCGCTCGTGCGCACGCCGATGATCGCGCCCACGAAGATGTACGACGCCTTCCCCGCGATCAGCCCGGAGGAGGCCGCCGACATGATCTGCGAGGCGCTGCGCGCCCGCCCCAAGGAGATGGGCACGTGGATGGGCAAGTTCGGCGAAGTCGCCTACACGCTCTCGCCGAGCGCCGTCGACCGGCTGCTGCACCTCGCCTACCGCGTGTTCCCCGACTCGGCCGCCTCCAAGGGCCACGCCGACGTCGAGGAGCGCGCCTCCTTCGAGCAGATCGCGATGGCGACGCTGACCAGAGGCGTGCACTGGTAGAGACGCCGGCGATCGAGGTGCGCGACCTGCACAAGCGCTACGGCGACTACGAGGCGGTGCGCGGCATCGACATCACCGTGCAACGGGGCGAGGTGTTCGGGCTGCTCGGCCCGAACGGCGCCGGCAAGACGACCACCGTGGAGATCCTCGAGGGCTACCGCACGCGCACCAGCGGCGAGGTCTCGGTGCTCGGCCAGGACCCCGCCAAGCGCTCGATCGAGCTGCGCCGGCGGATCGGCATCGTGCTGCAGTCGGGCGGCATCTACAGCCACATCACGCCGCGCGAGGCGCTCGCGCACTGGGCGAGCTTCTACCCGCATCCGCGCGACGTCGAGGAGGTGCTCGCGCTCGCCGGGCTGCAGGAGAAGGCCGACGAGCGCAGCCGCAAGCTCTCCGGCGGGCAGCTGCGGCGCCTGGACTTCGCGCTCGCGCTCGTCGGCGACCCCGAGCTGATCTTCCTCGACGAGCCCACCACCGGCTTCGACCCGGAGGCGCGGCGAGCCGCGTGGGAGACCGTGCGCTCGCTGCGCGCGCTCGGCAAGACGATCCTGCTGACGACGCACTACCTCGAGGAGGCGCAGGCGCTCGCCGACCGCGTGGCGATCGTCAAGGACGGACGCGTGCTCGCGATCGGACCGCCGCGCGAGCTCGGCGTCCGCGGCGCGGCTCACTATCGCGTCGCCTACCGCGACCGCGACGGCGAGCTCGTCGAGCGCGAGACCGACGACCCGACCGGCGCTGCTGCACGAGCTCACCGGCGAGGCGCTCGCCGAAGGGCGAGCGCCTGGAGGAGCTGTCGGTGGGGCGCCCGACGCTCGAGGACGTCTACCTGGAGCTGACGCGACCGACGAGTCGATGCCGCCGCGCCGAACCGGGAGGCAGCCGTGCCTGACGCGCTCGCCCTCAGCTGGCGCCAGTACCGCCTCGAGCGCAAGATGTTCTGGCGCAACCCCAGCGCCGCGTTCTTCAACTTCGTGCTGCCGCTGCTGTTCCTCGCCGGCGCCGGCGCGGCGCTCAGCGGCAACCAGCACCAGCTCAACCGGCTCGTGCCGATGATCGCCGGCATGAGCGTGATGTCCACCACGTTCACCGCGCTCGCCTACAACATCGTGTTCCTGCGCGAGCGCGGCGTGCTCAAGCGCATCCGCGGCACGCCGCTGCCGACGATCTCCTACTTCGGCGGCGTCGCCGCCAACGCGGTCACCAACACGGCGCTGCAGATCGCGATCATCGTGCTCGCCGGGCGCGCGTTCTTCGGGATCGGCTGGCCGCTGCACTGGGCGCGCGCTGATCGTGTTCGTGGTCGTCGGCGTCGTCTGCTTCGCCGCGCTCGGCGTCGCCTTCGCGCACGCGATCCCCAACTTCGAGTCGACCGCCGCGTACGTCAACGCCGTGTTCCTGCCGGTCGTCGCGATCTCCTTCTACGTGTTCGACTCCTCGAGCGCGCCCGGCTTCGTGCGCACGATCGCCGAAGCGCTGCCGCTGAAGCCGCTGATCGACGGGCTGTCCGGGGCGATGGTCACCGGCGCCGGCCTCGGCAGCCATCTCGACGCGCTCGCCGTGATCGCCCTGTGGGGCGTGTTCGGGCTGTACCTCGCCGTCCGCGGCTTCTCGTGGGAGGCGGCTAGCGCTCGTGAAGCAGCTCGCCGAGGATGTCCACCTGCTGCGCGGCTGGCCGCCGAACGCGATCAACGTGTACCTCGTCGGCGACGTGCTGATCGACGCCGCCACGCGCCAGGGCGAGCAGCGGATCATGCGCGAGCTCGCGGGACGCACGCTCAGCGCGCACGCGCTCACCCACGCCCACCCCGACCACCAGGGCTCGAGCCACGCGATCTGCGAACGCCTGCAGATCCCGCTGTGGTGCGGGCAGGGCGACGTGCCCGCGATGGAGACCCCCGGCGGCGTCTACAACTCGCAGGCGCCCACCTGGCTGAACCGGCTGCAGCGGCGCTTCTGGACCGGACCGCCGCACCCCGTCGCGCGGGCGCTCGTCGAGGGCGACGAGGTCGCCGGCTTCACCGTGCTCGAGACCCCCGGACACGCGCGCGGGCACGTCGCCTACTGGCGCGAGTCCGACCGCGTCCTGATCCTCGGCGACGTGCTCAACAACGTCAACGTCAGGACCGGGATCCCCGGCCTGCACGAGCCGCCCGCGATCTTCACGCCCGACCCCGCCCGCAACCGCGTCTCGGCGCGCCGGCTGGCGGAGCTGCGGCCGCGGCTGACGTGCTTCGGCCACGGCGCGCCGCTGCGCGACCCCGGCCGCCTCGCCGACTTCGTCGCCCGGCTGCCGGACTGAGCAGCGATGAGCGAGACCATCTTCCTCGCCGACGGCGAGCAAGTTCTCGGCGATGCGCCTGGTGGGGGCGGGCCCGGCGAGCACGTGCCTTCCGACGGCGACCGTGTGACTATGGCTATACAGCCGACCGCGCATGCCCGCGGACCGTGGGATCCGCGCGCGCTGCACGGCGGCGCGCCCGCGGCGCTGATCACCTCCGCGTTCGAGCGCATGGAGCCGGGCTCGCAGCTGCGCATCGCGCGCCTGGGCTTCGAGTTCCTGCGCCCGATCCCGCTCGCGCCGCTGACGCTCTCCACGCGCATCGTGCGCCCCGGACGGCGCGTGCAGGAGCTGGCGGCCGAGCTACGCGCGGCGCCCCCAGACGGTGGCGCCGACCCGGGCTCGGGCGGCGGGCAGGTGGTCTGCCGCGCGAGCGCGCTGCGCGTGCAGGAGGTCTCCGCCGCGGCGGCCGCGGCGGCCGCGTCCGCGTCCGCGAGCGGCGCCGCACGGATGCGCTGCGAGCCGATGCCGGCGCCCGAGACCGGCCAGCCCGGTGCGCTTCGCGCTCGACGGCTCCGACGATCCGAGCTTCGCGGCGCAGCGTCGATGGAGATGCGCTGGCTCGACGACAGCCACGGGCTGGGCCCGGGACGCGTGTGGATGCGGCTGCGCCATCCGCTGCTGGCAGGCTGGGAGCTGACGCCGCTGGCGCGGCTGGCCGCGACCGCCGACTTCGGCAACGGCGTCGGCGCGGCGCTGCCGTTCGAGCGCTTCCTGTTCATCAACGCCGATCTCAGATCCATCTGCAGCGCCAGCCGCGCGGCGAGTGGATCGGCCTCGACGCGCACACGCTGCTGCACGACGGCGGCACCGGCCTGGCCGAGAGCGTGCTCCACGACGTGTACGGCCCCGTTGGCCGCGCGTTTCAGACGCTTGTCGTCCAGCCGCGTGACGCCCGAAGACTAGTTGCGGACGCAAGTAATGTTGCTAGTGTCGGGAGCGACCCGTCCGACCTGGACAGCACCCAGCTTCGAACAAGGAGATCCGATGTCATCACCCGAGACGACCACCACGCAACCTGCGCTCCCCACCGGCACGTGGAAGGTCGACCCGGTCCACTCGAGCGTCGAATTTCAGGTCAAACACCTCGGCATCGCCACCGTCAAGGGCCAGTTCAAGGAGTTCGAGGGCACGCTCGAGGTGACCGCCGACGGCATCGACGCCCACGGCAGCGTGCAGACGGCGAGCGTCGACACGCGCGAGCCCCAGCGCGACGGCCACCTGCGCTCGGCCGACTTCTTCGACGCCGACCAGCACCCGCAGATCACCTTCCAGTCGACATCCGTGCGCGCGATCGACGACGAGGACTTCGAGATCGAGGGCGACTTCACGCTGCACGGCATCACGCGGCCGCTGAAACTGATCGCGACGCTCGAGGGCACCGAGACCGACCCGAAGGGCAACGAGCGCGTCGGCGTCTCCGCGACCGCGCAGATCAACCGCTCCGACCACGACATGAAGTTCAACATGGCGCTCGGCTCGGGCAACGTGGTCGTCGGCGACAAGGTCAAGATCCTGCTCGACATCTCCGCCGTCAAGGCCGCCTGAGCGGCACCGGCCAACGCTCGTCGAGGGTCGCGCTGCTCAACACGGCGCGACCCCGCCCGGCCGCCGACGGCGGCCCCATGAAGATCGTTGGGCGCGCGGCGTCGCTCAGCGCACGACGACGTCGCCGAGCGCCGTCGTCGATCGCCGCGAGCGTGTCCGCGCTGAGCGTCACGCCCGACGCGGACGCGTTCGCGTGCACCTGCTCGGGGCGGCTGGCGCCGACGATCGCCGAGGCGACGTTCGGCTGGCGCAGCACCCACGCGAGCGCCAGCTGGACCATCGTCAGCCCGGCGGCGTCCGCGACCGGCGCGAGCCGCTGGACCGCCTCGAGCACGCGCGGCTCGATCAGCCGGTCGATGAAGCCGCTCATGCTGTCGCTCGCCGCGCGCGAGTCCGCCGGCGGCGGCTCGCCCGGGCGGTACTTGCCGGTGAGCACGCCCTGCGCCAGCGGCGACCACACGATCTGGGAGATGCCCTCGCGTTCGCACAGCGGGATCACCTCCGCCTCGGGCGCGCGCCACAGCATCGAGTACTGCGGCTGGCTGGAGACCCAGCGCTCGACGCCGGCCAGCGCCAGCGACTCCTCGATCTTCTCGACGGGCCACTCGCTGAAGCCGATGTGGCGCGCCTTGCCCGCGCGCACGACCTCGGTGAGCGCGGCCATCGTCTCCTCCAGCGGCGTCTTGCGATCGTCATAGCGGTGGCACTGGTAGAGGTCGACGTAGTCGGTCTGCAGCCGCTCGAGCGAAGCGTCGATCTGCTTGTGGATCTGCGCCGCCGACAGGCCGCTGTCGGTGTCCGACATCGGGAAGAAGACCTTCGTCGCGAGCACGTAGGAGGAGCGCTCGTGGTCGGAGAGCACCTCGCCGAGCAGCGTCTCGGCCGCGCCGCGCCCGTAGACGTTGGCGGTGTCGATGAAGTTGATGCCCGCGTCGAACGCCGCCTCCACGCACGCCTTCGCCTGCTCGCGCTCGCCACCCCGCCCGAGTACGTCAGCCACGAGCCGAGGCTGATCTCCGAGACCTCGATGTCGCTCGAGCCGAGCTTGCGGAAGTTGCATCGGCGATCAGACTACCCTGAAGCGATGAGGCGCGTCGATCGCGCATCGCGATGAGCACGATCGATCCGAGCCTGCGGATCCGCATCGGTGGCGCTCGCCGTCAGCGACCTCGCGACGCAGCGCCGACTTCTACGAGCGCGTGCTCGGCCTGCCGCTGATCGCCCGCGACGAGCACGGCGCGCGGCTGGGGCCCGATCCGCAGCGGGCGTCGCTCGTGCTCAGCGACATCGCCGCCCCCACGCCGCTGCCGCCGGGCGCCACCGGCCTCTACCACGTCGCCTGGCTGCACCCCGACCGCGCGGCGCTCGCGGAGACCGTGCGGCGCGTCGCCGGCGCGCGCTGGCCGTTCGAGGGCGCCTCCGACCACGGCGTCTCCGAGGCGCTGTACCTGAGCGATCCCGACGGCCTCGGGATCGAGATCTACGCCGACCGCCCGCGCGATGACTGTGGAGCGCCCAGCCGACGGGCGCGGCGTGAGGATGGTCACGCTGCCGCTCGACCTGGACGACCTGCTCGCGCAGTTCACCGGCGAGCCAGCGCCGGCGCTCTCGCCGCAGACGAGCGTCGGACACGTGCACCTGAAGGTCGCGGACGTGCCCCGCGCGGCGGCCTTCTACCGCGACGCGCTCGGCCTCGAGGAGCAGGCGCAGCTGCCCGTCCGCGGCGTTCCTCGCCGCCGGCGGCTATCACCATCACGTGGGCCTGAACTCGTGGCAGAGCCGGGGCGCCGCGAGCGCCCCCGACAGTGCGCCCGGGCCTGCGCGGCGTCGAGTTCGAGCTCGACAAGCAGGACGCGCTCGACGCGCTCGAGCGCACGCTCGCGCGACGCCGAGACGGCATCCCCCACCTCGCTCGCGCGCGGGGCCGACGGCGAGCTGGCGGTGCGCGATCCCGACGGGCAGCTGCTGAGCTTCGTGCGGCGCTGAGCCGCTCCGCCGCCGCGCGAGGCCCAGCGACGACCCGGATCGCAGCGGAGCGCCGGTCGATCGTCCGGCCCGCAGGCGATCATGGGGTGCATGGCCAGCCCTTGGCGAGCGGTGCGATCCACGGCGATCCCGCGATCTGGGCGCTGCTGCCGGGAGAGACGATCGAACGCGAGATACTGCAGGAGCGCTACGGCGGGCGCACGCACGGGCGCATCGGGCCCTCGACGCGCTCGCCGAACGTGCTGCTGTTCGGCGATCCGGCGGCCGACGAGCCGCGCGGGCACTTCGACGGCTGGCGCGCGGACGGGTGCTTCCACTACACGGGCGAAGGCCAGCGCGGCGATCAGCGGATGAAGTCGGGAAACGCGGCGATCGCCGGCCACGCCCGCGAGGGCCGCGCCCTGAGGCTGTTCATCGGGACGCGGGGCCGGGTCGCCTACGAGGGGGAGTTCGAGCTCGCTGCGGATCGCCCGCACTACACGACCGACGCGCCGGAAGCTCGCAACGGGCCGATCCGCAACGTGATCGTGTTCCGCCTGCGGCCCGTCAGCCTGCCGCCCAAGCCGAGCTCCTCGACGCTCGATCGCGTGGCTGGCGCAGCCGGCGTCGAGGACGTCGCCGTCGAGGAGCGCTGGAGCGAGCGGGCGTTCGTGGCGCCCGAGCAGGAGGCCTCCGAGGCCGAGCGCGCGGAGCAGGCGCTGGTGGCCGCGTTTCGCGAGCATCTGCTGAGCCAGGGTCACGAGGTCAGCCGGCTGAAGATCGTGCCGCCGGGCGAGGCCAAGCCGTTGTTCGCGGATCTGATCGACCGCAGCACCAACACGCTGTACGAGGCGAAGGGAACTGTCGAGCGCGGGGCGATCCGCATGGCCGTCGGCCAGCTGCTGGACTACCGCCGCTTCGTGCAGCCGGCGCCGCGATTGGCCGTGCTGCTCCCGACCGAGCCGCGGGAGGATCTGCGGGAGCTCCTGAAGAGCGCCGGCGTCGACATCGTGTGGCGCCAGGGCAAGAAGTTCGTGGGCTCGGGTAACTCAGGTCGCGGGCGCTGAGCGGGCGTTCAAGAGCGACAGCTCCTGATCGGTGAGCTCGAGCTCCGCGGATGCCAGCAGCTCGGTCAGCTGCCCCGTCGAGGTGGCGCTGGCGATCGGCGCGAGCACCGTCGGCTGCACCCGCAGCCACGCGAGCGCGACCGCAGCGTCCGAGGTCTCGTGCGCGGCGGCAATCTCATCCAGCGCGTCGAGCACAGCGAAACCGCGCTCGTTGAAGTAGCTCTCGCGCACGCCCGCCGCGCGCGGGCTCTCGACGTCGGCGCCGTCGCGGCGGTACTTGCCGGTGAGAAAGCCCCTGGCCAGGCCGAAGTACGGGATGCACGCGAGCCCGTGCCGTTCGCACACGCCCGCCAGCTCGCCCTCGTACTCGCCGCGCTCGAGCAGGTTGTAGTGCGGCTGCAATGCCACGTAGGAGGCCATGCCCGCGCCCTCGCCGATGCTCACGGCCTCCTGCAGGCGCGCGGCGCTGTAGTTGGAGGCGGCCGCATGGCGGATCCTGCCCTCGCCGATCAGCTCGCCGAACGCGCCGAGCGTCTCCTCCAGCGGCGTCTTCGGATCGTCCTGGTGCGCGTAGTACAGGTCCACGGTGTCGATGCCGAGGCGCTCCAGCGAGCCGTCGATTCCGCGCCTGATCGTCGCGCGCGAGAGCCCGTGCACGTCGGGAGACATACCGACCTTGGTCGCGATAACGAGCTGGTCGCGGTTGCCGCGCGCGGCGATCCAGCGGCCGATGATCCGCTCGGATTCACCCGCTCCGCCGGAGCCGCGCCGGCCGTAGACGTCGGCCGTGTCGATGAAGTTGCCGCCCCCCGCCACGTACGCGTCGAGCACGTCGAACGAGCGCTCTTCGTCGATCGACCACCCGAACACGTTGCCGCCCAGGCACAGCGGGAAGACGTCGAGGTCGGTGTCGGCGAGGCGCGCGATGGGGTGAGGGTAGCGACTCGGGCCGGACAGCGGTCGATAAGACATCATGGAGCAGATGCGACGCACCACGGTGGATATCGATCGGCATGCGCTCGATGCCGCGCAAGTCGCACTGGGCACGAAAGGTGTAAAGCTGCGCGAGGTCGCGAGGAGCCGTGCGCTCGCCGACTTTGACATCAGGCGCGACATCGACGGCACTGCAGCAGAGAAGTGGTTTCACCCTTCACGGACTGACAGTGATGTCTTTTCGGCCTTCCGCTTTGACTACGAGCGCTTCGTTGAAGCCCTCCTAGCGCTTGCCTGACTCCTGTCAGAAGAGCTGTGCGGTCAACGGTTCCTCGTGCGACACGTGTGCCTGGACCGCTGGTTGTCCGTTCAGCGAGGGAATGGCGTCCTGCACCTGAACATTCAGTCGTTCGTTAATAACGCGGATGGCCTCGGGATTGCAGTCAACCAACACGTAACGCCTATCGAGTTTGGCGGCGACCGCTCCGAGCGTGCCGCTGCCCGCAAAAAAATCAAGGCACCAATCCCCCGGACGGGTTGATGCTTGGACCATGCGCCGGATGATTCCTTCGGGCTTCTGCGTTGGATAGCCGGTCTTCTCGCGACCATTGGTCGGAACGATGGTATGCCACCACACATCCGTCGGCAGCTTGCCCATTGCCACCTTCTCAGGGGTCACCAGGCCGGGTGCCATGTACGGCTCTCGGTCAACAGCCTCGGTGTCGTAGTAGTAACCCGTTGGGTCCTTGACATAAACCAGGATCGTGTCATGCTTGGCTGGCCAGCGTCGCTTGGAGCGCGCGCCATAGTCGTAGGCCCAGATGATCTCGTTGAGGAAGCACTCGCCGCCGAATATCTCATCGAGCAGCAGCTTGCAGTAGTGCGCCTCCCGGTAGTCGATGTGGAAGTAGAAGGTCCCACTCATAGCCAGCAGCCTGTAGGCCTCACGCAATCGGGGCTCAAGAAATGCGAGGTAGTCGTCAAACTCATCGAGATAGGACGACTCGGCGAGCAATAGCGTCTTGTAGCGACGACCCATGAATCCTGTACGATCGCCGGCCTCATCGGGCACGGTTTGAAGGGTCTTGCGTGTCTGTTGCTTGCCAGTGTTGAACGGGGGGTCTATATAGATCAGCTGGTAAGCCTCATCCTGGAGGCCGGGCAGCACCTCAAGATTGTCCCCGAGGATGATCTTGCTCTCACTGTGCATGCGGAGCAATCTACGCGACGAACCGGCGGACGCAACCGTGGCAACTGCGAGATGCAGCGAACCTCCGGGAAGACAGACGATCCGCCGCGGCTACCGCCGCCGCCCCATCCCGAAGCTCTGCACCGCCGGCGCCGCTGCGCGGATGCTCGCAACCACCTCGCCGCTCTCCACGTCCTCGCCGCCCTGTCCGTGAGCCGTGCCCGCCTCCTGGGCCGCCGAGCGCTCGCGGCCGCGCAGTTGGTGAACGCGCGCGCGGGCTGCCCGGCCCTCCGCCTCACCGATGCCGCCCGACAGGAAGCGCTCAAGCGGCGCGAGTTCGCGCACGATCACGTTGACGACCCCTTCCGAGCGCTCGAGCTTGCCCTTAGCGAGCAGCAGCGGCTCCGCCCGCGCCAGGTGGCGGTGGCGCTCGTAGACCGCCTTGCTGACGATCAGGTTGATCGTGCCGAACTCGTCCTCGAACAGCAGGAACATCGTGCCCTTCGCCGTCCCCGGCCGCTGCCTGGCGATCACCAGCCCCGCGACCGCCACCTGACCGCCTGAGGGCAGCCGCGACAGCTGCGCGCTGGTGGCGAGCATCGGCACCGTCAGCCGCTCGCGCAGGATCGCGATCGCGTGCTCGCCGACCGTCACGCCGCTGGTCGAGTAGTCGGCGATCAGCCGCTGCCAGCGTCCGAGCGGGCGCAGGCGCGGTGGCGCCGGCAGCTCCAGGGGCAGCGCGAGCTGGGTTCCCTCGCCCGCGTCCATCATCTCCGCCGGCGCCGCCATGCCCAGCTGCCACAGCGCCGCGCGCCGATCCGCGCCCATCTGGCTATCACGCTCGGCGATCAGGCCGTCGCAGGCGCCCGACCACGCCAGCTGCTCGAGCGTCGCCGCGCCTGCAGCCCGCGCGCCCCGCGAGCTCGCCCAGGCTCGCGAACGGGCCGCCCCGCTCGCGCTCGGCCACCAGCGCCTGCATCTCCGCGCTCGCCGCGCCCTTGATGTAGCCCAGGCCCAGGCGCACGCCGCCGTCCTGGACCGTGCACTGCACCTGCGAGGCGTTCACGTCGAGCCTGTGACGATCGCTATCCCCCGATTTTCCGCCTCGTGGACGAGGCTGTCCGGGGCGTAGAAGCCCATCGGCTGCTCGTTCAGCAGCGCGCACAGGAACTCCGCGCCGTAGTGGACCCGCAGCCACGTCGACTGGTAGGCGAGCAGGCCGAAGGCCGCGCTGTGCGCCTTCGGGAAGCCGAAGCCCGCGAAGCCCTCGACCATCCCCCACACGCGCTCCGCCGTCTGCCGATCGGCGCCCGCGTGGCGCAGCGCCCCCGCGACGAAGCGCTCGCGGTGGCCCTGGATCATCTCGTGCGAGCGCTTGCGGCTCATCGCCCGGCGCAGCCCGTCCGCCTCGCCGGCGCTGAAGCCCGCGAACGCTTCGGCCACCTGCATCACCTGGTCCTGGAAGATGATCGTGCCGAGCGTCTCGCGCAGCACCGGCTCCAGCGCCGGATGCTCGTAGGGCACCTCGATACGCCGGGTCCTCGCGCAGGCGCCGGCGGCGCTCGATGTACGGGTTGATCGCCCCGCCCTGGATCGGTCCCGGGCGCACGATCGCGACCTGCACGACGAGGTCGTCGAGGTTCTCGGGCCGCGTGCGGCGAATCGACTGCATCTGCGCGCGGCTCTCGATCTGAAAGACGCCGACCGTGTCCGCCGCGCGGATCGCCTTGAACGTCTGCTCATCGTCGAACGGGATGCGCGACAGGTCGATGCGCTCCCCGCGCACGCGCGCGATTTCCTCCACGCAGCGCTCCACCGCCGAGAGCATCCCCAGGCCCAGCAGGTCGATCTTCAGAAAGCCCGCGTCCGCGCACGAGTCCTTGTCCCACTGCACCATCTGCCTGCCCTCCATCGCCGCCGGCACCACCGGGCAGCAGTCGATCAGCGGCCTCGTCGCGATCACCATCCCGCCCGGGTGCTGGGAGAGATGGCGCGGCAGCCCGTACGCCTGCTCGACCAGGCGCTCGAGCCAGCGCCAGCGCGTCGAGCCCGCCGCCGATCCCGACGGCGCACCGCCGGGATCGTGCGACCCCGCGCCAGGTGCCTCCGCACCGGGCGCCTCCTGGCAGGAGCCTCTGCCCCACGGGTCCGCGCCGCGCGCCGCGCGCTCGATCTCGCCGGCCGGCAGGCCCAGCACCTTGCCCAGCTCGCGGATCGCCCCGCGCGCGCGGAACGTCGGGAAGGCCGCCACCAGCGCCGCGCGATCGCGCCCGTAGCGCTCGTGCACGCGCGGGATCAGCCGCTCGCGGATGTCGCGCGGGAAGTCCAGGTCGATGTCCGGCAGCCCGTTCAGGTCCTCGTGCAGGAAGCGCCCCAGCGCCAGCTTGCCCGCGATCGGGTCGATGTGCGAGAGCCCCGTCAGGTAGCACACGATCGAGGACACCGACGAGCCCCGCCCGCGTCCCGGCGCCAGCAGCGCGCGCACCGAGCTCCGGCCCGCGCACCTCCGCCGCGACCTCGCGCGCCAGCTCGAGCATGTCGTGGTGCAGCAGGAAGAAGCCCGCCAGCCCGAGCCGCTCGATCACGCGCAGCTCCTCCTCCAGGCGCGCCTGCGCCTCCGCGTACGCGCCCACGCGCACCCGGGCCCGGATGCAAGCCGTCCGCCCCGTAGCGCTCGTCCAGCCGCGCCCGGCACAGCTCAGCCAGGCGGCGCGAGGAGTCCTCGTCCTCGGCCCCCGGATAGCGGTAGCCGAGGTCCTTGCGTCAGGTCGAACGTCAGCCGCTCGGCCAGCGCCAGCGTCTCGCGGACCGCTCTGCGGATGGTCGGCGAAGCGGCTGGCCATCGCCCGCGGCGTGCTCAGCACGTGGCTGTGGTTGCCGCGCCGCAACGGCTCGCAGGCGTCGAGCGCGGCGTGGTGGCGCAGCGCCACGAACGCGTCCTGCAGCTCGGCCCTGGCGCGCGCGTGCGCGTGGACGTTGCCGGTGGCCACGCACCTGACCCCCAGGCGCCGGGCGTGTGCGCTCGAGCGCTCGGTTGCGGGCGCGATCGTCGCGGGCGTACGGGCGCTGCAGCTCCACGTACAGGCCCTCCGGGCCGAACGCCTCCAGCAGCCGCCTGCGCCGTGCGCTCGTCCTCGCGCCGCCGCCGGCCGAGCGGCGAGCGCTCGGCGCAGCCCGTCAGGCACACGAGCCCCTCGGCGTGGTCGAGCACCGCCTGCACGTCCACCCACGGCTCCGTGCGCTCGCGCCGCGCCAGCGCGCTCGCGGGTGTGCGCATGCGCGAGCGTGATGATCCGGCAGAGGTTGCTCCAGCCGCGCTCGTCGCGCACGAGCAGCGTGAGGTGGCGAGTCTTCGGCCGACTCGCCCCGGGCGCCATCGCCGCCCGCCCCCGCCCCATCTGCGGGCCCGGCGAGGACGTCGATCTCCGCGCCGTGGATCGCCCGCACCCCGTAGTCCGCCGCCGCCTGCGCCAGCTCCATCGAGCCGGAGACCGAGTTGTGGTCGGTCAGCGCGAGCGCCGTGTAGCCCAGCTCGCCCGCGCGCTGCGCCAGCTCCTGCGGCAGCGAGACGCCGTCCAGGAACGAGTACGCCGAATGGCAGTGCAGCTCGACGTACGGCTGCCGGCTCATCTGATTATGAGATGGTCGTGAGTCGAGCCAGACAAGGACGCAGCGAGCGTGGCGTGCTTGGCACGCGAGCGAACGAGGACGCAGTATGGCGAAGCGCTCACGGCCATCTCACTGGACGAACCAGCGGCCCGTGCGCAGATCGTGGAAGACGACCACGTTGCGGCCCCGCTCGCCCACGAGCTCCCAGTAGCGGCGTCGCAGCGGCTCGGCCGTCCACCAGCGGTCCTCCACCAGCCACGACTCGCGCAGCGACTCGATCGCTTCGCCGTCCACCTCCGCCGGCATCTCAGCTGGGCGGGCGGGGTCCAATCGCACGCGCGCGGGCCGTGGCTCGTTCAGGACTCGGGCCACGCGCGCGTCCTCACTCCGGGATCGGCGCCAGCACCACCCGGCGCTCGGGCACGCGCGAGTCCGGGTCCACGCACACCGCACGCAGCGCCGCGTCCGGCCCCGCCACCGCGCGCACCTGGGCGACGGCCTCGCGCAGGCGCGCGGTGCGGCGCCGGCGACGCTGAGCGCCCGAACAGCTCGCCCTGCTCGCTGGCCGGCGGCCCGAAGCGCTCTGCCGCCAGCCCCAGCACGGCGGCCGGGGCGGGCAGCGCCAGCAGGCGCAGCGACAGCGCCAGCCAGATGCGCTCGGGGTCCGCGAGCGCCTGGCGGAAGACCACGCGCTCGCGCCAGCCGCCGCCTGCGACCAGGCGCGCGGAGAGCGTCGCGGCGCGCAGCGTGCGCCCACGGCGCTCGGAGCGGGCCAGCAGCCGATCCACCAGCACGCCCAGCACCCGCTTCAGCGCCTCGCCCGAGCTCGCGTCGCCGACCTCCATCGACTCCTCCAGGCACTCCTCGACGCGGCGCGGGCGCAGCGGGCTGTCCTCGCCGCAGGCCAGCCGATGGGCGAGCGCGCCCGGCGCTCCGAAGCGGTCGCTCAGCGCCGGGCGCCCGAGCCGCTCGAGCTCGCCGAGCGTGCGCACGCCCAGGCGCGTGAGCGGCTCGATCAGCGCCGCCGTGTCCTCGCGAAAGCCGAGCAGCTCGATCGGGCGCCCGGCCAGCCAGCGCCGGCCTCGAGGGTGGGCTGGCCTTCGATCACCAGCGGGCGGCGCGAGCGCACCGCCAGCGCGGCCGCCAGCGCGCAGAAGCGCGTCGGCCCTGCGCCGATGCGCACCCCCCACGGCGAGGGACCGGCGGATCGCGCGAGCGCGCGGGAGGCAGCGGCGATCGTCGCCTCCGCCGTGCCGTGGATCCCGCGCAGCCCGCCGCTCTCGAAGTACGCGAGCCCCGGGCGCGCCGGCTCGACGGCCGCGCCGATCGCTTCCAGGGCGCACAACGCCCTCTCCCACGCCTCCGCCACCGCCACCGGGTCGCCCGGCACCAGCACCAGGTCGGGGCAGCGCGCGAGCGCCTCGCCGAGCACCATCCCCCGCGCCACTCCGCGCGCCTCCGCCGCCCCCGAGACCTCCCCCACGCGCTGTTCGCCGCCCACGAGCGGCGCCACCGCCAGCGCGCGCCCCGCCAGCGTCTGCTGGGCCACCCTCGCGCCCTCGCCGGCCGCCACCGACCAGCTCGAAGCGAGGGATGTGGACGCAGACGACCATACGAACATACGTTCGCATGGTCGCTCGCCGGCCGCAACAGATGGCTATCTACATCTGGCTTTCGTGCTCTTATTATCGGCGGTAGACCCCGCGTGTCAGCGGGGTATGAGTCCCAACCAGTGG
The DNA here is from genome assembly GCA_963826985.1 of uncultured Solirubrobacteraceae bacterium. Classification (GTDB taxonomy): domain Bacteria; phylum Actinomycetota; class Thermoleophilia; order Solirubrobacterales; family Solirubrobacteraceae; genus Palsa-744. Next base: position 576,343 of record CAWGYW010000001.1, on the reverse strand, counting down.
AGGTGGCAGATGGCCGAGCTCAGACCGCCGGCAGAGGGGATCATGCTGACCCACTTCATCGTCTCGGACGACGTCGAGCGCTCTCGGCGCTTCTACACCGACGTGCTCGGTGGCACGTTGGAACGCTCCGGAGAACCGACCAACGTCGCGCTCGCCAACAGCTGGATCGTCATCAATCGGGGCGGAGGCCCGACCGACGACAAGCCCGCGGTCACCCTGGAGACGCCACCCGACGTCGACCGGGTCAGCAGCTTCCTCAACATCCGCGTCAAGGACATCGAGGCCGTGTACGCCGAATGGAGCGCCCGTGGCGCTCAGTTCCTGACGCCGCCGAAGCAGCACCTATACGAGATCCGTTGCTACATCCGCGATCCCGACGGTCATCTGATCGAGGTGGGGCAAACCACGGACACTGAGGGGGACTGGACCCCGCCCCAATGGCTGTCGAGCACGGCCGGCGAGGAGCCCGGGTGAATGCGTCTCTTCCGGCGATCGGCTGGTGTCGCCAGAGAGCCTCCGGTGGCGATCGGCGATCCGCGCTTCGAGGGCTGGGAGACGGTCGGCACCTTCGAGGATCAGAGCACCGCTGTGGCGTGGCGCGACCAGTTGCGAGCGCTCGGGATCGACGCGGGCTGCGTCGCCGATCATCCGCTGGATCGGCGCGGGCGCGGTGACATCTACCTCGTCGTGACGCCCGGCCAGTGGTCACGCGCCACCGAGATCCTCGACAACCTCGACTGAGCTTCCCTTCCGGCGCCCTTGCGCTCCGCGCGCAACGACCGGCGCTCAATCCATCGTCAGCGGCCCCTCGGCCGAGCCGCTCAGGAACTGGCGCACGAACGGGTTCTCCGAGGAGAACATCTTCTCCGCGTCGCCCGCCTCGACGATCCGCCCCCGCCACAGCAGCGCGATGTATTCGCCGATCTGGCGCGCGGAGGCGATGTTGTGGGTGACGACGAGGTAGGTGCCTTTGTGGATCTGGTGCATCTCCTGGATCAGGTCGCACAGCAGCGCGGTGCGCACCGGGTCGAGGCCCGAGTCGGGCTCGTCGAAGATCACGATGTCCGGCTCCATCACGAGCGCGCGCGCGAAGCCGGCGCGCTTGCGCATGCCGCCGGAGAGCTGCGAGGGCAGGTCGTACATCGCGTCGGAGAGGCCGACGTCGCCGAGCCGCTCGCGCACGCGTTCGGCGATCACCGCCTCGGAGTAGTCGGTGTGCTGGCGCAGCGGGAAGGCGACGTTGTCGAAGACGTTCATCGACCCGAACAGCGCGCCGTCCTGGAAGAGCACGCCGATTTTGCGCCGCATCGCCAGCAGCTCGGGCATCGTCAGGTCTTTGACGACTTTCCCCTTGACGATGACGTCGCCGGAGTCGGGGAACATCAGCCCGATGATGTGCTTGATCAGCACGCTCTTGCCGGTGCCCGAGGGCCCGAGCACGACGGTGATCTTGTCCTCGGGGAAGGCCACGTTGAGCCCGTCCAGGACCGACACGCCGCCGAGGCGCTTGTGCACGTCCAGGCAGCGGATCGACCAGTTCGCGTCGTCGGCGTCGCCCGCGAAGTCGACGTCGCTTGAGTGGTACTGGTGGCGGTCCTCGGTGGTCTGGTCAGTCATCGGTCATCACTTTTCCTTGTATACCGCGTGCGGGAATTCGCTGGTTTCGCCGTTGAACGTGAACGGGCCCTGCTTGATGCATCCGGGCGCCGCGACTTTGTTGGCCGTCCCCGGTTCGTTTGCGAGCGGCGATTCGCCCGCGTTCGGCGGCGTCGTGAGCTCTTTGAGGAGTTCTTCGGAGACGATTTCGTTGGCCGGGCCGCTGACCGACGGCGAGGTGTCCGCGCAGGCGCTCGAGCTGAACACCGGCAGCCCGCTGGCAAGCGAGCCGTAGGCGCCGGAGTGCGGGTAGGCGTTGGCGCGGTCGGTGCCGATGCGGTTCTGGTAGATCGCGAGGCTCTCCGGGGTCAGCACCTGCATCGCCGTCAGCAGGTGCCGCTTTGGCGCGTTCTCCGGTTCGGGGAAGTCGCTGCTCGGTTCGTTCGCCTCCGAGGCGGCCGTGACGTTGGCGAAGAACGCCTGCAGCTCGGGCACGTATTCGCCGAGGTACTGCAGGAACGGGTCGAGGTTGTGCAGCACCGGCCTGAAGTTTTCGAGCACGGGGACGGTCAGCTGCAGCGCCTTCTTCATGTCCGGCAGACCCGTTTTCGCGGCCGCGGTCAGCGGCCCGAGCGAGGTGAGGAAGCTGTTGAACTGCGGCGCGAACGGCTTGGCCGCCTGGAGCAGCGCCGAGAGCTGGCGCTCGGTCGGCTGGAATTCCTTGAAGTAGGGGTCGGCGATCGGCGGCGAACCGGTCGGTTTCTTTGAGCGCGACGCGCTGAGTTGTGCTCGAACGCGGGCAGCGCGCGGAAGGCTTCGGCGAACGCCTGGCTGGCTTCGGCAGACGCGTGGAAGGTGCGCTCGCCGTTGGCGATCGAGCCTTCGAGCTGGTGGTCGCGGCTGGCGAGCGCGTTGAAGACCACGCCGGTGTTGTGCACGACCGCTTTGACGGCGCCTTCCTGGGCGTCGAGCAGCGTCACGAGCTTGTTGGCGCTTTCGACGAACGGTTCGAGTTGGGCGAAGTCCGCGTTGATCTGTTCGCCGCGCCCGTTGATTCCTTCCGCGGCCGCTTCCTGCCAGATCTGGAAGTCGCGCCTGGTCTTGGCGTCGAACGCCGAGAGGATGTCGTCGAGCGTCACCGACGGTTCCACCTGGCTGTTGGCGAGCCGGCCACCGTCGGCCAGGTACGGCCCCGTCATCTTCTCGGGGATCAGCTGCACGTAGGTCTCGCCCAGCAGCGTCTTCTGGCGCAGGATCGCGTGCATGCTCGCGCGGATCGGCGCGTAGCGGCCGGCGACTTCGACGGTCGCGTCGGTGCGGCCTTCCTTGTTCAGCCCGAGCGAGACGACGTGCCCGACTTCGACGCCGCTGATGCGCACGTCGGACTCTTCGGCGAGCGCGAACGAGCGCGGGAACGCGACCGTGAAGCGGTAGCCCTTCGGTTTCAGCGGCAGCGGCCCGCCGAAGGACTCCCACAGGAACATCAGCAGCCCGAAGCAGCTGAGCACGAACAGGACGATCACGAGCATGTTGCCGAGCGTGGGCGCGCGCTTCTGCATCTCAGCCTTTCCCCCCGAACGGCTGCTGACCGAGGCTCGAGAACGGGCCGCCTGCGGCGTCTTCGCGCGGGCGCGCTCGCTCGTTTCGCCGGCCTTGATCGGGATCCCCTGGCTGATGCATTCTTCCTTGGTCGGCGGCTTGAGCAGGTTGACGAGCAGGTTCACCGTCGGGTTGACTTCCGCGGCGCGCTTCAGCAGGTTCAGGATCTTGCAGTTGAAGTACACGAGGCCGCGCGCCGAGCGACGCCGTGCGCTTCGGCGGTGCTGAGCACGCTGTTGAGGTCGTGGTTGCCCCAGTCGAGGAAGAACAGGAATCCGCCCTTGCTCGGCCCGGGGTTGTAGGCGAGCTCGTTGAAGAATTCGTTGAGCACCGAGAAGCTCGACGCGAGCTTCGGCAGCGCCTTGCTCAGCTTTTGCGTCGTCGGGCCGAGTTCGTTGACGACCGGCAGGATTTCGCGCGCGAACGGGCGGATCTCGTTCTTGATGATCGGCGTCGTCTTTTCGGAGAGCTTGCGCGTCGCTTCGTTGGCCGGGCCGAGCGCGCGGGCGAACGGCTCGAGTTTGTGCAGCGTCGGGCCGAGCACGTGTGTCGCGGCGGCGAGCTTGCCGAGCCCGACGCCGGTCTTGTGCAGCGCGCCGGGCAGCAGCGCGAGCGTCTTCTTGAAGCTCGCGTCCTCGTTGGCGAACGTCTCGAACACGGCGTTCGAGGAGTCGACGAGCTGCTGAGAGCTGCTGGTCCTTGCCGCCGAGCGCTTCGGTCAGCAGCCGGAAGTTGTGGATCGAGCGTGCGACGTTCGCGTGCGCGGGCTTCGAGTTGCTGGGCGATCTCTTCGGTCAGGCGGGCGGTCGGGATCGAAGCGCTTGAGCGCCGCCGACAGCGGCTTGCCGTTTTCCTTCAGGCCGATCCCGAGGCCGGCCAGCGAGCTCCTGCAGGTAGGCGCGCGTTTCCGCGTCGAGTCCGGCGAGGAATTCGTCGAAGTCGACGTTCGCGGCGGTCTGTGACTCGGGCAGCACCTCGCCGCTGCGCAGTTTGCCCGCCGACGGGGTTCCCGGGCTGACCTCGACGGTGATGTCCTGCAGCTGCGTCTTCGGGCGCAGCAGCAGCGTCGCGTTGCGGTAGATGTACTTGGCGTATTTGGGGTTGACTTTCATCGTCACCATCGCGACCCCATTGTGCAGGTCGACGCTCGCGATTTCGCCGATCTTCGCGCCCGCGATCGTCACCGCCTGGCCCTGGCCGGGGGTGACCGCCTGCGCGGTCTGGAATTCGGCGTCGAGGTTGAAGTAGGTGTGCCCGAGCACCGGCACCCAGCTCGGCAGCTTGAGGTTCTCGTGCGCGAGGATGTAGCCGCCGACGACCGCCGCGATCACGATCATCGTGACGACCGCGATGAACGCCGAGCGGTAGCGCTCGATCTGGTCGCGGACGCTGAGCCCGCCTTCGTGACCCTCGGCGGGCGTCATCCCTGGCCGCTCCCGTCGGCGGGACCCTGCGACAACGGGCCGTTGAAGTTCGGCAGCGCCTGCGTGTCGCACGGCACGAGCGGCTCATACGGCGGCTCTTCGGCGGGGAAGGCGGGGCGCGTGCCGAGCGGCGGCAGCGGCGAGCGCGCGAGCAGCTGAGCACCCTTGAGGTTCGTGCCCACGACCGAGGTGGGCTGCGAGCGCAGCGTCTGGCCGCTGTTGCCGACCAGGAACCGGACCGACGGGCCGTTGCCGGTGAAGCCCTGGCCGATGCTGTCGAGCCCCACGAGGCTGTACCAGAATTCCTTGTAGTCTTCGACGCCGGTCGTGCTCGACCCGTCCTGGAGCTTGGTGTTGCCGGCCGGGTAGATCACCTTGGTCATGCACTCGTTGAACGCTTCGGTCTGCTTGTAGAGCGGCGTCTGTTCGCTCTCCAGGCGCGCGAGCGAGGGCACCGAGGCGGCTCAGGCCCTTGGCGACGCCGCCGAGCTCTTCCGGCGCCAGCGAGGCCTGCACCTGTTCGATCCACGGCAGCGTCGCCGCGACCGTGCGGTTGGTGTTCCTGATCCCCGGCAGGATGTCGTGCGCGAACGCCTGCGTCGGCGGGAACGAGGCGTCGAGGCCGGCGAGACCCGCGTCGACGTTGGAGCAGGTTCGCGGGCAGCTCGGCGACGAGCGTCTTCAGGCCCGCCGACTGCGAGGCGAGCGCCGCGAAGAACGTGTTGAAGTTGGGGAACAGTTCGCTCAGGTCCTGTTCGTGGACGTTCAGCGCTGAGGTCACCTTGCCGATCGAGGCGATCAGTTTGGAGAGGTCGTGCGGTTCGGTGCCGGTGATCGCCTGGGCGTCGATCGCGCCGCCGCGCAGCGAGGCGGGCCCGCGCGCGTAGATCTTGTTGAGCGCTTCGGCCGCGTTCAGACCGCGGACTTCCGGGGTCCTGTTCGGCGTTTTCGGCCGCTTCGGGCTTGCGCGTCAGCGCTTCGCCGTAGTTGATCAGGAAGCGTCTGCAGGTTGGCGCGCGTGTCGGTGTTGAGCGCGTCGAGCACCTGGTCGAGCTGCACCGGGTCGGCGGTCTGGGCGATCGGGATCGTGTAGCCGGAGGAGACCGTCTGCGCGGACGGGCTGCCGGGCTGCAGTTCGACGAACCAGTTGCCTTCGAGGAACAGGCGCGGGCGGATCTTGACGGTCGCGTCGGTGTGGATCGGCAGGCCGCGCGATTCGATTTCCATCGTCACGAGGCCCGTGTTGCCGTCGCGCTGGATCGAGCTCACCTGGCCGACGTTGACGCCGGCGATCCGCACCGGCGATTTGGGATGGATGTTGACGGCGGTCGCGAACTCGGCCTTCAGGCGGAAGCCGTGCTTGAACGGGATGTGCTTGGTGAAGCCGAAGTACACCGCGATCACGACGATCACGACCAGCACGACCCCGGCGCGAACCGGGTTCGAGCGCTGCAGCTCGATGACAGGCACGCGCTCTCCTCGGCGCCACCAGCGCGGGCTGCTCATTTGCCCTTCCCCTTCTTCTTGCTCTTGGCCTTCGCTTTCGCTGTCGGCGCCGGCTTGGCGATGCCGAGCGCCTCGAGCGTCGTTTCGGGGTACTTTTCGCCGAGCAGGTTGTCTTCGCGGCTCGTGAATTCGCGGTTCTTTTCGACTTCGCTCGCGTGGCCGATCTGCGCCTTGCCCTTGACGTAGTCCTCGTTGCCCGCTTCGCACACGTCCGGCTGGCCGGGGCCGGTGACGTTCGGGTAGGGGTTGTAGTGCAGGTGGTTGTTGGGGACGATCACGCTGTTGCCTTTGGATTCCCGTTCGATGTCGGGGCCGTTGGCGATCGCCGAGGCGGGGTAGCCCTCGTTGTTGACGCCCGACGGGGCCAGCAGCGTGCTCGCGCGGTCGAGCGTGCCGACGCCGATGTTCTCGGTGCCGAGGCTCGCGAGGTTGCGGAACGCGAGCGTCCAGTAGTTGCAGTTGGCCTGCTCGGGCGCGATCCCGGCGAGCAGCGGGTTGCCGATTTCGAGCGTCTGCGCGAAGTCTTCGAACGCCAGCGGGACGATCGGGTTCTTCGCGAATTCCTCGAGCGCCTGCGAGGATTCGGCCAGGCGCGTGTTCAGGGCGGTGGCGGCCGCGAGGTTGACCGCGCCGACGCTGAACGCGTGTCCGAGCTGCGGCGCGACCGTGCGCAGCGAGCTCGCGCTCGGGCGCAGCAGGTGCATGAACTCGGCCGCGTCTTCGTAGAACGGCGCCTCGTGCGGCAGCGAGTAGATCGCCTGTTCCAGCGACGCCGGCCCGCCGCGGTTGGCCGCTTCGATCGACGGCGCGACGCTCGCCCAGGCCCTGAAGAAGGTGTCGAGGTCGCTGAAGTAGTTCGGCCTGCACCTGGGCGACCGGAGCCGACTGCGAGGCGACGCGGTCGAGCGCGACCCACAGCTCGTGCAGCCCCGTGGCGGGGTTCGCGAGGTTGCGCAGCACGGGGACCGCGCTCGTCACGAGCGGGCGCAGTTCGTGGATCGTGTTGTTGAGGCCCAGCCCGCGTCCGGCGAGGCCGTCGCCGAAGTTGTTCGTGTTGATCTTGATCGCGGTCCGCGTCGGCTTGTTGAACATGTTGAAGAGTTCCTCGATGTCGACCGGTTCGCGCGTCTGTGCGACCGGGATCGTCTGGCCCGCCTTCAGCGTCTGGCGCGAGCTGCCCTTTTCCAGTTCGAGGTACTTCAGGCCGACGGCCGAGACCGACTGCACGACCGCCTTGGTGTCGGCCGGCAGCGGTTCGACCTTCTTTTCGAGCTTCAGCGTCGCGATCGCCGTGAGGCGCCCGGTGCGCGGGTTCTGATGGGGCTCCAGGCGAGCCGACGATCCCGACGCGCGTGCCCGCGATCCGCACCTGGTTGGAGGGCTGCAGACCGGAGGCCTCGGGCAGTTCGACCTTGATGTTGTACGTCGGCACGAACGGCAGGCCGTTGTTGGCGTTGTAGGAGAGGAACACGGCGACGACGACGATCAGCGTCGTGATCGCACCGATCAGCAGCGGGCTTGCGGCGAGGGAGTTGCGGCGCCGGTTCATCAGGGCGTCTCCGTGGGGTCGCAGCTGAGCAGTTCGCCGTCGACGAACGGCGAGGAGCCGTCGGCGGCCGGCTGCGTGGCGGCGCCCGGGCAGCGGCGCAGCTGCCCGGTCTTGAGGCCTTCGAGCGCCGCCTGCGCGGCTCGCCGCCGGTGTCAGCGTTTCGTTTTCGCCGAGCTTGAAGTCGGGGAACACGCCGTTGACGTGGACGTAGTGACCGTCGGCGTCGTAGTAGCCGGCGCCCTCGCCGAACGTGCGCAGCGTGCCGGCGAGGTCGGGCGCGTAGGGACCGAACACGGCGGTGATCGGGACCGATTCCTGCAGCGCGGTGACGCTGATCGGCGAGTCCGTCGTCAGCTGCTGGGCGAGCGCCGGGCAGCGCGCGCACGAGGTCGGTGAGGTCGTTGTTGGGTCCTGGGCGGCTGAACGCCTGGCTGAAGTTGGTCACGACCGGCGTGGCCGTTACCAGCAGCGGCCGCAGGCGTTCGAGCAGCGTCGTCAGCGACTTCGTCGTCGGCCTGGATTCCTTGACGAGCTCGCTGAGCGCGTCGAACGTCGCCGGCAGTTCGGCGAACGTGCTTGTTGCCCTGGCTGCAGCGTCCCTGGCAGCTGTTTGAGGCCGCTGCGCGAGCTCGCTCTGCTCGGCGCCGATCGCCTGGAAGGTCGTGTTCTGGTTTTCGATCAGGTCCGCGAGCGATTCCTGGCGCGCGCCGATCGTCGTCACCGCCTTCGCCGTTTCGACGAGGAAGCTCGTGAAGACCGGCTGGTCGCGGACAGCTCGGAGAAGAAGTGGTTGGTGGCGTCGAGCGCCGGCGCGAAGTATTCGACCGAGGTGCCGAGGTTCTTGCCCTGCCCGACGTACTGTTCGGCGGTTCCCTGGATGAACCCCTGCAGGCCCTTGCGCGTCTTCGGGTTGAGCGTGTTGAACAGCTGGTCGAGGTCGGTGACTTCGCCGGTGACGCTCGCCGGCAGCGTCGCGCCGGCCGGGTAGGTCGGGGTTGTTGTTGGGCCCGAGCGTCAGCGCGATGTAGCGGTTGGCGACGCTCGTCAGCGACGGCACGCGCACCTGCGCGAGCGTGCCGTGGTGCAGCGGCACGAGCGAGGAGTCGACGTGGATCGTGACCAGCGGCTTTGAAGTCGTGGGTCAGTTCGATGTTCGTGACGCTGCCCACGGGCACGCCGCCGACCTGCACCTGGTCGCCCCTGACGAGCTGGTCGGCTTCGGCGAATTCGAGCTTGTAGGTCGCGCCGCCGCCGCCGGCGAACACGAGGTAGGCGACGATCAGCACGACGAGCGCCGAGCGCGCCGACCGCGAGGATCCGGATCGGGCCGGTGCGCGGCGCCCGCACGCTGCGGCGCCGGTGCCCGGCGCGCCGGGCGGCGGCGGCGCCGCGGGCGGGCTGGGAGGGCTAGTCGTTGCCACCGGCTTCTCCTTCCGCGCTCGTGCGCGCGCCGTGCGCGTCCGGGATCGCCGCGCTCGAGTGCCCGCTGCCGACCGTCGGGTCGGGGATCTCGCCGAGCCGGTCGATCAGCTCGATCCACTCGCTCGGCGTGAGCCCCGACGCGGCACAGCGCGGCCGCGTGCGCCGCTGGCGCCGCCGAGCGCCGCGAAGCGCGACGTGGATCGCGTCGGCGGCGCTCGGGCTGGCGAGCGCGGCCGGCGGCGCCCGGGTAGCTCATCAGGCTGACGATCCGCTGCGGCCGCGAGAGGCCCTGGAGCATCAGCAGCTTGCGCACGGTCTCATCGGCGATCGAGCCCGGGCCCTGGTGGCCGGCGATCGGGATGCCGTTGACGGCGGTGATCTCGACGTCCTCGCTGCTGGCGCTCGCGGGCGCGTTGGCGGCGAGCGCGCGGCGGCCGTCGAGCGCCGCGCACGGCAGCCCGGAGACGGTCGGCCGCAGGCCCGAGACGGACAGGTACTCGAGCATCGCCAGCACGCGCTTGTCGACCCTGCCCTCCTGCACGTCCTGGCGCGCGCAGGCGCCGAGGCGGATGCCGGCGTCGCCCTGCGGATGCGTGCAGCACCTGCGGCTCGAGCTGCTGCTTTGACTCGAGCAGCACCTGGCCGACCGTCGGCGAGGTCGCGAGGAACGGGTTCTCGCCCTTGGCCCTGAAGATCGAGGTGTCTTCGAGCGCCACCCAGCCGTCGAGGATCGGCTTGGGGTCGATCAGCGGCGCGCCGACGCCGGCGGGGCGGATCTGGAAGACGATGTGGGGGCGCTTCGGTCGCCGCGCCGCACGCCGTGCCGGCGTCCGGCGCCGACGTGGCCGAGGACCGTGCCCGCGATCACCTGCACGCCGGGCGACGAGCGGATGCAGGTAGACGTCGTTGGCGCCTTCGGTGAAGACGTGCACGTGCGCCGGCGGCGTGCGGCGGCGCTGGCACGTGCGTCGGCGTCGAGGACGTCGGCGCGGGAGCGCTCGGCGGGCGATTCCAGGCCCGGCCGCGGCGCCGAGCGCGAGCCCCGAGACGGCGGCGCCCTCGCTCAGCGGCGAGCGCGGCTGCGCGCCGGCGCGTCGCCGGGCCGCTCGGGCGCGGGTTCGGCCTTGGTCCGTCCGCGCCGCGCGATGCGCGGGCTGGGCGTCGCTGTGGACGTGCGGCTCGAGCACCGGGTAGACCGGACGCGACTTCGCCGAGCTCGGCGTAGACGTAGGTGTTGCCGTAGGCGTCGCGCAGCGCGACGAAGTGCCCGAGCGACGGCGAGTCGCCGATCTGCACGATTTCGCCGTCCTGCACGGCGATCACGGGCGCGCCCGCCTGCGAGTAGATCGTCGTGCCGACGAGCGTCCTCGGCTGGCCCGCGCCGCCGCCGGGACGGTCGGCGAAGCCGTCGCTGTAGTGCGACGGCCGCGTGCACCGGGAAGCGGGCCTCGGTCAGCCCGGTGATCGCGCCGAGCAGTTCCGAGGGGGTGCCGCCCAGCAGCTGGGCGCGCAGCATCACCGATTCGACGTACGCCTGCGAGTGGTTGTAGGAGAAGACCGCCGCCTTGATGTTCGTGTCGCCGCCGGCCGCGCGCAGGTACCTGGCCGCCGCGAAGATCGCGTCGGCCGGGTTGTACGGGTCCTCGCAGCCGTCGCCGTTGGCGTCGACCCCGTACTGCGCCCACTCGGAGGGCAGGAACTGCATCCAGCCCTCGGCGCCGGCGCTCGAGACGCTGAGGTCGCGCCCGTAGTCGGTCTCGACCTCGTTGATCGCCGCGAGCACCTGCCAGGGGATCCCGTAGGCGGTGCCGGCCGCCTGGAAGATCGGCAGCAGGAACGGCGGGATCTGGAAGCTTTCGATGAAGAAGCCGGGCAGGCCGCCGAACGAGGATCGCAGCGAGAACGGCAGCGACGGCGTGAGCGTCGATCGGCGACTGGCGCCCTGTGCTTGGCGCGCACGCCGTTCGCGGTCGACGCCTTCGCCTGCGCCGGCGCGCTTCGCCGCCCGCGGCGCCGCTCGTCTCCTGGCTTGGCGCGCCGCGCGGCGCGCGAGCCGCTGGGAGTCGTGCCCTGCGCGTGCTGGGCCTGCACCTGCGGCGGCGCCGGTTCTTCGGCGGTGCTCGCTTCCGCCTGCGGCGGACGATGCGCTGGGCGCTCGCCTGGCCGGTGCTCGTCGGCGTGGAGCTTCGGCGCGGTCGCGGCGTGCTCGGCGACGCTGGCTTCGCGCGTCGTGCGTCGAGGTCGTGCTCGCCGCGCCGGGTTCGCCGGCGAGGCTCGCCGCGGGAGCGCCCAGCGCGAGCGCGCCCACGAGCGAGGCGCGGGCAGCAGCGCGGCAGGAGCGCGGGTCGGTCGGGTCATCGCGTCATTCGCTTCCGAGCAGGTAGTTGAGCAGCAGCCCGCCGGCTTCCGAGCCTTCGCTCGCGGGCGTGTAGTAGGTCGTGCCCGCGGTCGAGCCGCCGACCGGCGCGGCGCTCGCCGCCGAGCCGCTCGGCGAGGCCGGTGCGCCGAGACTTCGCCCGGCGGTCGTCGTGGGGCCGGGGTATTTCGCGATCGCCTGCGCGGGCGTGGCGCCTTTGAGCACCGCGAGCGTGCGCGCCATCAGCACGCTCGTGCCCGAGTCGCTCGCGCTGGAAGCACGAGGACAGCGCGCGGACGCGGCCGCCGCGGCTCGCGCTGCGGTGGCAGCGGCTGAGTTGTTGAACAGTTTGCGCCTGCAGCCGCGCGTCCGAGGAGGGCTTGACTGCGTACGTCGAGGCACCGTTGGCGACGCCCTCGGCGCGCAGGAAGTGGCCCAGCGCGTCGTAGCCGTTGGCCGCGCCGGTGCCGAGGAAGATGAAGTCCATGATCCGCTCGAGGCCGCCGGTTTCGCGCAGGCTCTCGAACAGCTGGGAGAAGTTGTTCGTGAACGGCAGCGCGGCGTTGCCGAGGGCTTCTCAGGCTGTTTGAGCAGCGGCCTGACGCCGTTGAGCGCGGGGCCGGAGACCTTCGCGGTCTTGCCGAGGTTCTCGAAGAACTTTTCGGTGCTCTGCGAGAACGCCGGGCAGGCTCGTGAACGCCTTGTCGATGCCCGGGCGCCGCGACTTTGAGGTCGGTGAACGTCGGCGTCGTCTGTTCGGCGAAGCGCTGGACGCGTTCCAGCGCCGGCCCGAGCTGTTCGAGGAACGGCGGGAACAGCGCGAGGTTGCGCGCCAGCGAGCCGCGGGTGGCGGCGCCCGCCTGCGAGACCGTGTTGCTCTGCACGATGAAGTCCGCGACGCTGCCCGCGCACCCTCGCGAGCGGGGCGAGCGCCTTGTCGGAGTCGACGGCGAGTTTCGCGAGCACGTGGTTCTCGTTGGCGAGGATCTTCGAGCACCCTGTCGAGTTCGCGCAGGGCCGGGTTGGCGCGCTTGATGACTTCGTTGAGGTCGCTGCCGCGCCCGGCGAGGCCGGCGCCGAGTTCGTTGAGGATGATCGTGAAGCGCTCGCGTTCGGGCAGGCGCTGGATGTCGCCGAGCAGGTCGACGTCGACCGGGCTCGAGGTGTTCTGCACGCGGCAGCAGGTACTGGCCGGCGCCTTCCCGGCCGCTGGGGATCTTCTGCAGCGGCGGCGGCAGCGGCGTGCCTTCGACGCGCGGCTGGGTCGGCAGGCAGTCGACGTACTTCTCGCCGATCAGCGCCTGCGGGCGGATCGTGCAGCTCGCGTCGGCGCGGAAGTCCTGGAAGCCGGGGTTTTCGATGTTCAGCACGACCGCCGCCTTCGCCTCGGGCGTCGGCGTGACCGAGCTCACGGTCCCGACCTTGACGCCGTCGATCTTGACGTTCTCGCCGGAGATCAGGTTGCCGGCGTCGTCGAAGATCGCGCGCACGGTGTAGCCGCCGTTGGAGCCGCCGGCGGCGGTCGCGAGCACGCACCACGAGCACGAGCGCGGCGGCGCAGGCGACGCCGGCGATTCCGGCCGCCCATCTCCTCCACCCCACGATCTCCGTCCTCAACCCGATCCTTCCTTGCGTTTACAGCGAGCGGGCGACCCCACCAGCCTTCGGTGAGGTCGCCCCTCGGCCTGCCTATGTCGAGCTTACGCCCTCGACGGCGCAAACCCTCCGGTCGTGGCTACTTGCGCGGGCACGGCGCCTTGTATGTCGCGCGTCGACGGTCTCCGGTTTCGGATTCTTCGCCGTTTTCGGCGAAGATCACTTCGGTCTTGAGCGGGAAGCCGCCCTTCGGGCACTTCTTCGGGACGCGGCCGTAGTAGATCGTCCTTCTTCGGCTTGTTTTTCGGCCCGATCGCCGAGCCGGCCTTGACGGTGATCGTCTTGACCGACGCGAACGGCGCGCCGGCACGCTCGCGACGAGCGGCACTTCGTGATTCGAGCTCCGGGCCGAAGCCGCCGGCGCCGCCGAGGTTGATGTAGCGGCCGCTGGAGAGGATTTCCAGCGACACCGGCGAGTGCCCGTCGGTGAAGAACACGATGCCGCCGCCCGGCGGCGTAGAAGGACGACAGTTCCAGGCTCTCTTCGACGCGTTCGCCGCCGAAGGTCACGAAGCCGACGACCTTGCCGATCGGACCGGCCGCCGAGCCTTTCGGGCACTCGATCGGGACCGAACTGTTCGAGCGTGGCCTTCGAGCACGTCGGGAAGCCGCTCGGTGTGCAGCTTCGAGCCGCTGCGGCAGATAGAAGTTGACGCCGATCGATCGGCGGCGGCGAGCCGTGGTATTCGGTGCCCGAGATCTGGTATTCGGCCTTCAGCGCGGCGCCGGCGCCGAGGATGTTGCCGGTGCCCTGGTGTAGCCCGGGATCGGCACGGCCTCAGCTTTGAACTTGACCGTCGGCATGCGCCGAGGCGACGCCCGGCAGGGCCAGCAGGGCCAGGCCCAGGACGGCAAGACAGGTGGATGCTCTGCGCATCAGGTTCTCTCTCCTCATTTTGATGGACAGGTCCGCCTCGATCCGGGTAGCTCCGGAGCCATGCCGGTCCGGCGACATCGAGATCCCCTGCAATGTCGCGGGGAACAGTGGCGAGTTCTGACCAGAACCTTATCCGTCTCGCTCGACGCGTTCAAGTTACGAGGGACCTGACTACGGCCGGCGAGCCGCGCTACCCGCAAGTCGCGGATCTCGCTATGCGAACACTCAGGCTCGAGCTCAAGGATTAGGCTTGGCCCACCGACAGCTCGAGCCGCTCCCCCGCGAAGCGCACGCCGACCGGCTCGAGCACGACCTGCCTGCGGGCCCTCCTCGACGCGCCCGGCAACGAGCGCGTCGAGGCCGAGGCGCTCGGCGCTCGCGACGATCCGCTCGCCGCCGCCCGGCGCGGCAGTAGAGCGCGAAGCCAGCGCCCATGTTGAACGTCGAGTACGCCGCCTGCGCGTCCATGCCGGCGTGCTCGACGAGGAAGCTCAGCACCGGCGGCACGGCGGGCAGCCGCTCGATGCGGTAGGTGAGCTCCTTGGTGGGGCGCATCAGCTTGAGCAGGCCGTGGCCGGTGATGTGGCTGAGGTAGGTGAGCTCGACGTCCGCGTCCTGCAGCAACGCGGCGATCAGCGGCACGTACATGACCGACGGCTCCAGCAGCGCCTCGCCGAACGTGGTGGCGGCCGCGCCCGCGCCGACGGTGCTGGGCACGCTCCCATACATCGGCAGCTCGGTCGCGTAGCCGTCGGGCAGCCGCCCGGCGATCAGCCGCGCGAGCGAGGCGCCGTTGGCGTGCAGCCCGCTGGAGGCGACGAGCACGATCTCATCGCCCGCGGCGAGCCGCTCGCCGAGGATCGCGGCGCGCCCCGCGGGCACGGCCCCGACGGCGGCGCCGCAGCTCGATGTCCTCCTCGGCGAGCATGCCCGGTAGCGACGGCGACTCGCCCCCGCCCCACACGCAGCCGGCGTCCGACGCACGCGCGCGCGCCAGCCCTCGAGCAGCGACGGCGGACGCGCTCCTGCCTTGCAGGTACCACTCCGAGGCGCCGGTCGCGAAGTACGCGTTGACGACGAGCGGCAGCGCGCCGACGCAGCAGAGGTCGTTGACGATCGCCGCGACCGTGTCGTAGGCGACGTCGGCGAAGCGGTCGATGCCCTGACCTTCGAGCACCTGGCGGGCGATGATCGACTTCGTGCCGAGCCCCTCGACGACGAACGCGAGCGTCTGGCCGCCGAGCTCGAACACGAACGCCGGCTCGCCGCGCGAGGCGTCGAGCGCGCGCCCGCCCCTGGCGGCGAGCAGCGAGGAGGTGGACAGCGCCTTGGCCATCGCCAGGCGCTTGCCTGCGTCGAGCGCGTCGTAGTCGACGCCGGCGGCGCGGTAGGCGCCGTGCTTGCGCTCATCGGCGATGATCCTAGGCCACCACAGGCCACCGCCGTCACCGAGGGAGAGGACCGATGGACTTCGAGCCGAGCCAGCGCTGTTCCGAGTTCAAGGAGCGCCTGACGGCGTTCATGGACGAGCACATCTACCCGGCGGAGGAGGTGTACGAGCGCCAGCTGCGCGAGTCCGGCGACCCGCACCACCAGCCGCGATCATGGAGGAGCTGAAGGCCCGCGCGCGCGAGGCGGGGCTGTGGAACATGTTCCTGCCCGACGACGAGCACGGCGCGGGGCTGTCGAACGCGACTACGCGCCGCTCGCGGAGATCCTCGGGCGCTCGCACATCGCCTCGGAGGCGTGCAACTGCTCGGCGCCCGACACCGGCAACATGGAGGTGCTCCACCAGTTCGGCACCGCCGAGCAGAAGGACCGCTGGCTGACGCCGCTGCTCGAGGGAGAGATCCGTTCGGCGTTCGCGATGACCGAGCCCGACGTGGCGAGCTCAGACGCGACCAACGTCGCGCTGAGCATCGAGCGCGACGGCGACGATTACGTGCTCAACGGCCGCAAGTGGTGGATCACGAACGTCTTCCACCCCCACTGCAAGATCATGATCGTGATGGGCAAGACGCAGCCGGACGCGCCGACATACACGCAGCAGAGCCAGATCCTGGTGCCGCTGGACACGCCGGGGGTGACGGTGGTGCGCAACCTGCCGGTGTTCGGCTACGTCGACCAGGACGGGCACGGCGAAATCGAGTTCGAGGACGTGCGCGTGCCCGTCACCAACGTGATCTCCAAGGAGGGCGACGGCTTCATGATCGCCCAGGCGCGGCTCGGCCCGGGGCGCATCCACCACTGCATGCGCGCGATCGGCGCGGCCGAGCGGGCGCTGGAGGCGATGTGCAAGCGCGCGGTCTCGCGGGTGACGTTCGGCAAGCCGCTGGCGACGCGCGGCAACATCCTCGACTGGATCGCCGAGTCGCGGATCGAGATCGAGATGGCGCGGCTGCTGACGCTGAAGGCGGCGTGGATGATGGACACCGTCGGCAACCGCCACGCGCGCACGGAGATCGCGGCGATCAAGGTGGCCGCGCCGAACGTCGCGCTGAAGGTGCTCGACCGCGCGATCCAGGTGCACGGCGGCGGCGGCGTCTCCGACGACTTCGGGCTCGCCGCGCGCCTACGCGCACCTGCGCACGCTGCGCCTGGCCGACGGCCCCGACGAGGTGCACAAGCTGTCGATCGCCCGCCGCGAGCTCGCGCCGTACATCCCCCGCGAGCCGGTCGCCGCGGGGTGAGCTCCGCGCGATCACACGCGGAGCAGGCGGCGGCCGCACGGTCGGGTGCGGGTGAGGCGACGGTCGCGTGAGCGCGCTGATCTCCCGCGAGCGCCCGGCCGCCGGCGAGCCCGAGGGACTGCTGGTGCTGCACCACGGCCGCGGCGCCGACGAGCACGACCTGCTGCGCTCGGCGACGTGCTCGACCCCGCGCAGACGCCTGCACGTGGTCACCCCGCGCGCGCCGCTGCAGTTGGCCGGCTCCCCCGGCTACCACTGGTACCTGGTGCCGCGCGTCGGCTACCCCGACCCCGACAGCTTCGAGGCGGCCCGCCGCCAGCTCGGCGAGCTCCACGACGAGCTCTGGCGGCAGACCGGGATCCCGCCGGAGCGGACGGTGCTCGGCGGCTTCTCGATGGGCGCGGTCGATGAGCTACGCCCTGGGTCTCGGCGCCGAGCGCCCAGCGCCCGCCGGGATCCTCGCGTTCTCCGGCTTCATCCCCGACGTCGAGGGCTGGCAGCCCGACCTCGCGCGCGCACCGGGGTGCGCGTGTTCATCGCGCACGGCCGCCGCGACCAGGTGATCGACAGTCGACTTCGCGCGCGCCGCCGCGCGAGCGGCTGCGCGACGCGCGGCCTGCCGGTCGACTACCACGAGTCCGACGCCGCCCACCACATCGATCCCGCGGGAGATCCCGGCGGCCGGGCTGGCTGACGCGCGCTCGCGCTGGACCCCCAGCAGCACCGAGCGGTGCCGAGCGAAGGGCATAAGGTTGGCGGCAACAACGGAGGAGGAGTCGCATGTCCGCCCAGCGGTGCGTCCACAGCGACCGAGCCGCGCGCTCGAGGTCCTGATCGTCGGCGCGGGCTTCGGCGGGATCGCCGCGGCGATCGAGCTGCGCGCGCACGGGATCGACGACGTCACGATCCTCGAGAAGGCGCCCGACCTCGGCGGCACGTGGTTCTACAACAGCTACCCGGGCGCGGCGTGCGACGTCCCCAGCCACCTGTACTCGTTCTCCTACGCCCAGCGGCGCGACTGGTCGCGCCTGTGCTCGCCGCAGGCCGAGATCCACGCCTACCTGCACGAGGTCGCGCGCGACCACGGGATCGATCGCCTGGTGCGCACCGACACGACCGTCACCGCCTGCACGTGGGACGCGGCGCGCTGCCGCTGGAGTGTCGAGACCGCGGAGGGCGCCAGACGCACGAGGCCGACGCGCTGATCGTCGCGACGGGGCAGCTCGACCAGCCGGCGCGGCCGCGCGATCGAGGGCGCCGAGAGCTTCGCCGGCCACAGCTTCCACTCGGCCGAATGGGACCACGACTATCCGCTGCGCGGGCAAGCGCGTGGCGGTCATCGGCACCGGCGCGAGCGCCGTCCAGTTCGTGCCCGAGATCGCGCCCGACGGTCAAGCACCTGAGCGTCTTCCAGCGCACCGGCAACTGGTTCCTGCCGCGCGAGCAACCGCCGCTACAACGCCGCGATCAGAGCGCCGCGATCGAGCTGCATCCCGGGGCTGCAGGCGTTCCGGCGCAGGTTCGTCTTCGAGTACACCGAGTCGCTGACGCTGGCGATCCGCCACCCGCGGCACGATCGGGCGCCTCGGCGGCCGCGCGCTCGGCGGCGTTCATGCGCTCGCAGCTGAAGGACCCCGAGTGCGCGCGAAGGCGTGGCCCGACTACACGTTCGGCTGCAAGCGCATCCTCTTCAGCTCCCACTACCTGCCGGCGCTGCAGCGCGCACAACGTCGAGCTCGTCACCGACGCGATCGCGAGCATCACGCCGGACGGGCATCGTCGACCGCCGGACGGACGGCGCTGCACGAGGTCGACTGCATCATCTGGGCGACCGGCTTCAAGACCAACGACTTCATGTTCCCGATGCGGATCACCGGCGTCGACGGCGCTCGAGCTGCGCGAGTACTGGTCGGGCGGCGCGCACGCGCACCTCGGCATGTCCGTTCCCGGCTTCCCCAACATGTTCGTCATGTACGGGCCCAACACGAACACCTCGGGCGGCTCGATCATCGTCTACCTGGAGGCGCAGGCCGCCTACATCCGCCAGGCGCTGGAACAGCTGCGCGACCGCGCGGCGCCGGCGCGCTCGAGGTGCGCGCCGAGGTCGAGGCCGCGAGCGACCGCGCGCTGCAGGCGCGCTTCGCCGGCACCGCGTGGACGCAGTGCGACTCCTGGTATCGCGACGAGAACGGGCGGATCGTCGCCAACTGGCCGGGCTACATGCGCGAGTACCTCGAGCAGACCGCGCAGCTCGACGCCGCCGAGTACCGCTTCGCACCGCTGCCAAAGCCAGCCGCCGTCGTGAGTGCTTAGGGTGCCCGGAGGAGGAGCGAGCTCGATGTACGACTACATAATCGTCGGCGCCGGCTCGGCCGGCTGCGTGCTGGCCAACCGCCTCTCCGAGGACCCGTCCGTGCGGGTGCTGCTGCTCGAGGCCGGCGGCAAGGACCGCTCGCTGAAGATCAAGATCCCGGCGGCGTTCCCGCAGCAGTTCCACACCAAGCTCGACTGGGACTTCGCGACCGAGCCCGAGCCGCACGTCGACGGTCGCTCGCTGTACATCCCGCGCGGCAAGGCGCTCGGCGGCTCGAGCTCGATGAACGCGATGCTCTACGTGCGCGGGCGCCCGCTCGACTACGACGGCTGGGAGGCGCAGGGCGCGCCGGGCTGGGGCTACGCCGACGTGCTGCCGTACTTCAAGCAGGCCGAGGACAACGTCCGCGGCGCCTCCGAGTACCACGGCGCGGGCGGCCCGCTGCACGTCGCCGAGCAGCGCTCGCCGCGACCGCTCAGCCGGCGCCTGCTTGGCCGCCAGCGAGGCCGCCGGCATCCCCCGCATCGCCGACTACAACGGCCCCGAGCAGGACGGCGCCTCGATGTTCCAGGTCACGCAGAAGAACGGGCGGCGCTTCAGCGCCGCCGACGCCTACCTGCGCCCGGCGCTGCACGCGCCCCAACCTCGAGGTGCGCACGAGGCGTCACCGTGCTCGGCGTCGAGCTCGAGGGCAGACCGGGCGGTCGGCGTGCGCCTGCGCAAGGGCCGCGGCGGCATCGAGCTCGTGCGCGCCGAGCGCGAGGTGCTGCTGAGCGCCGGCGCGATCGGCTCGCCGCAGCTGCTGCTGCTGTCGGGCATCGGCGCGCCCGATGAGCTGCGGGCGGCCGGCGTCGAGGTCCGCCACGAGCTGCCCGGGCGTCGGTCGCAACCTCCAGGACCACCCGTTCGTGACCGTCCTGTGGGAGGTCTCCGACACGCGACACGCTGTACGGCGCCGACAAGCCCAGGCCGCTCGCCGAGTGGCTGCTGCGCAAATCGGGCAAGCTCAGCTCGACCGTCGCCGAGGTCGTCGCGTTCACGCGCACGCGCGGCGGCCTGCCCGCGGCCGACATCCAGTTCCACATGGGCGCCGCCTACTACGAAGACCACGGCGCCGAGACCTACGACGGACACTGCATGGTGATCGCGCCCGTGCTCGTCTCACCGCAGGGCGCGCGGGCAGGTGTGGCTGCGCTCGGCCGACCCCGACCGCCAAGCCGCGGATCATCACCAACACGCTGTCCGAGCCCGACGACGTCGCGTCGCTGCTCGCCGGCATGCGCCTCGCGCGCGAGATCGCCGCGCATCGCCGCTGCAGGAGATCGTCGTCTCCGAGCTCAAGCCCGGCCTCGCGGCGCTCGAGGACGCGAGGAGCTCGAAGCCGACCTGCGCCGGCGCCTGATGCTGATCTACCACCCCGTCGGCACCGCGCGCATGAGCGACACCCACCCGCAGGCGGTCGTCGACTCGCAGCTGCGCGTCCACGGCCTGCACGGGCTGCGCGTGATCGACGCCTCGATCATGCCCACGATCACCGGCGGCAACACCAACGCGCCGACGATCATGATCGCCGAGCGCGCCGCCGATCTGATCCGGGGCGGCATGAGCCTGTCGATCAACTACCACCGCGAGGGCGAAGGCCCGCCGCTGGTGCTGCTGCACGGCATCGGGCACCACTGGCAGGCGTGGGAGCCGGTGATCGAGCGGCTCGTCGGCGAGTTCGACGTGATCGCCTGCGACTCCCCCGGCTTCGGGCGCTCGGCGCCGCTGTCGAGCGGCATCGAGCCGACGATCCCCGCGTACGCCGACGCGTTCGAGTGGTTCTTCGCCGAGCTCGGCCTCGAGCGCCCGCACGTCGCCGGCAACTCGATGGGCGGCGCGATCGCGCTGGAGCTCGCGCGCGGGCGCGCGGTGCGCTCGGTCATGCGCGTTCTCCCCGGCGGGCTTCTGGACGCCCGCCGAACTGCGCTTCTGCCAGATCTCGCTGCGCGCGCTCGCACAGACGCCCGCGCCCGCCGCGCCCGGCGCTCGAGGCGCTCGCGCGCACGCGCCGGGGACGCATCGCGCTGTTCTCCCAGACGTTCGGCTACCCCGCGCGGCTGCCCGCCGAGGAGGCGGTCGCGACGCTGAGGGACGCGTGGGCCTCGCCCGCTTTCCTGAGCGCGCTCGACGCCTTTCGCCAACTACCGCTTCGACGCCCCGAGCAGCTGCGCAGCACGCCCGTGACGATCGCCTGGGGCAGGCGCGATCGGCTGCTGCCCTACCGCCTGCAGGCGCCGCGAGCGCGCGCGGTGCTGCCGTGGGCGACGCACGTGACGCTCGGCGCCGGGCACGTGCCCTTCTACGACGACCCCGCCGCGGTCGCCGAGGTGATCCGCGCCCGCGCGCGCAGCGCCGTCGCGACGGCCGCTCAGCCGCGCTGACGCGGCGGGCGGGCATTCGTCAGTCAGGCGTTCTGGGCGCCCTGCCGGCGCGCCCGGCTCGAGCGCTCGACCCCGGCGAGCACGTCGGCGCCGAGCACCGCGTCGACCTGCAGCTGCGCGGTCGCCATCACGCGCGCGACCATCATGTACTGGCCGACCACGAGCAGCAGCTGCGTGACCTCCGCGGCCGTGAAGCGCGCGCTCATCGCCGCGAACGTGGCCTCGTCGGGAGTCGCGTCGCGGACTACCTGGCCGGTGAAGCGCACGACCAACCGCCCGTCCTCGCCGAGCGCGTCCGCCTCCAGGTCATCGTCTTCCAGCGCCGCCACCTGCTCCTGGGTGCCGCCGACGGCGAGCAGGATCGGCACGTGCTGCACCCACTCGTATTCGGCGCCCGGCGTCAGCCGCGCGACGCACAGGACCGCGAGCTCGCGCAGCACCGGGTCGAACCAGCGCGCGTCCAGGCAGTCGCCGCCGAAGCGCAGCCAGTTGACGAACGTGCCCTGCGCGTTGGCGACCGTCGTGAAGATCGCGAGCGGCGGCAGGCGCTCGAGCGCCGTGCGCACCGCCGGCTCGGCGTCGGCGGGGTCGAGCGGGGCAGGCGGGCCACGCCCGCATCATCGCAGCTGGCAGGCGGATCTAGCCGCCTGCGGCTGCGCTAGCGTCTTCGAGCTGTGGCGGCCCGCGGACGGCCAGTGCCCCGGCACCGATCTCGCTCGCGACCGCTCGCGTTCGTGGCGCTCGGGCTGATCCTGCTGCTCGTCCTACTGATCTGGCGCGTGGCGACCGAGGGCGCGCCGGCAGCTGAGCATCCGCCGCACGCTCGCCACCGACGTGCGCTTCCCCGGCGACGCGCCTGTGCTCGCCTGGCCGCGCGCGGGCCAGGCGGCGGTGGATGTCGAAGGCCTCGGCGCGATCCTCTCCAGCGGCGCGCTCACGCCGGTGCCGATCGCGAGCGTGGCGAAGGTGATGACCGCGTACCTCGTCCTGCGCGAACACCCGCTGTCCGGCGAGCAACAGGGCTTCACGATCACGATCACGCCAGCGGAGGTCGCCGAAGAGGAACTGCGCGCCGGGCTGCTGCAGTCGGTCGTGCCCGTGCGCGCCGGCGAGCAGCTCAGCGAGCGCCAGGCGCTGGAGGCACTGCTTTTGCCCTCAGCCAACAACATCGCGGCGCTGCTCGCGGCCCACGACGCGGGCACCATCGCGGCGTTCGTCGCGCGCATGAACGCGACCGCGCGGGCGCTCGACATGCGCTCCACCCGCTACACAGATCCGAGCGGCTTCGCCGGCGACAACCGTTTCGACCGCCGTCGACCAGCTGAAGCTCGCGCGCGTGGCGATGAGCGAGCCCGCGTTCGCGGCAATCGTCGCCGAGCCGAGCGCGGAGCTGCCGGTGGCCGACGACGTCGCCAACCTCGACACCCTGCTCGGCAGCGACGGCTACGTCGGCGTCAAGACGGGCTCTGATCGCGCCGCCGGCGGCTGCTTCGTGTTCGCCAAGCACGTTTCGGTCGGCGGCCGGCGGCTGACCGTGCTGGGCGTCGTGCTCGGCCAGCGCGAAGGCTCGCTCGTGGAAGCGGCGCTGCTCAGCGCCGAGCGCCTCGGCGACTCGGTCGCCGCCGCGCTGCACGTCGAGACCGTCCTGCCGGCCGGCACGCGCGTGCTGAGCGTCAGCGACAGCGATGGCCATCGCACGTCCGCCGCCATCGCGGGCGCGCTAAGGGAGATCGGCTGGGGCGGGCTTGAGCTCGCCGTCCACGTGGCCGTCCGACCCACCCTCACGCGCCCGCGCGCCGGCACGCAGATGGCAACGGTGATCCTCGAGGGCATCGACGACGTCTCCACGCCGGCGGTCGCCGTGCGCGCGCTCGGCGGCCCGTCGCTCGGGTGGCGGCTGCGGCACCTGCTTTGAGCGCCGCTCAGCGCTCAGTCTTGCGGCTCTGCCGCGAGGCCCGTCGGCTCCTCGTTCTCGCGCTCCGCCGCCCGCAGGCGCGAGTCCGCTCCCTGACAACGCGCTCGAGTTCCCTGAGGCGCACCGCGCTCGTCAGGTGCGGGCCGAGCGTCTTGGCTTTGTAGAGCTGGTAGCGCTCGCGGTGATACGTCGCCTCCGCCTGCAACTCCTCCATGCGCCGCAGCGCCGATCATGCCCTCACTGTACCGCGCCTGCTACACTGAACTGAATGGTTCAGTGTCAAGAGGAGCTCGATGGGACGCTCGCGGCGCTCGCGGATCCCACGCGCAGGCGCATCCTCGAGCGCCTCGGTCGGGAGAGCGCCACGATCACCGAGCTCGCACTGCCGTTCGGGATGTCGCTGACGGGCATGAAGAAGCACGTCCGCATCCTGGAAGCGGCTGAGCTCGTCAGCAGCGAGAAGGTCGGGCGCGCCCGCCGCTGCAGCCTGGGCGGGCGGCGCCTGGATGACGTCCAGCGGTGGATCGAGAGCTACCGCCAGATGCTGGACGCGCGCCTCGATCGCCTCGGCGAGTTGCTCGAGGAGACCGGGGAGCAACCGCGCTGAGCGCCGACCGGACGGCGCAGACGAAAGGAGCAGCACGATGACCACAGCCACCACCGACGACCATCAGGAGAAGACCATGACCGGTGCAACAACGCTGACCACGCCCTCAGATCGCGAGATCGTCAGCCAGCGGGTGTTCGACGCTCCCCGGGAGCGCGTATTCGCCGCATACACCGATCCCGACCTGATCCCGCGCTGGTGGGGTCCCCGGCGGATGACGACGATCGTCGAGCAGATGGACGTTCGGCCCGGCGGCGCATGGCGGTTCATCGCGCGCGACCCGGAGGGCCGCGAGCAGGGCTTCCGCGGGACCTACCGTGAGGTCACGCCGCCCGAGCGCCTGGTGCAGACGTTCGAATGGGACGGCATGCCCGGTCATGCGGTCGTGGAGACCGTCAGCTTCGAGGACCTCGATGGCAGGACGAAGGTGACGACGACCTCGCTGTTCCACACGACCGAGGAGCGCGACGGCATGCTCTCCTCGGGCATGGAGACCGGGCTGAGCGAATCGCACGACCGACTCGCGGAGCTGCTCGCGGGGCAGGCTCAGTAAGGAAAGGCCAGCGCCGCCGGGGCCCTGCCTTCGACCGCGGCGCACAGCTCGACCATGCTGACGTCCAGCCCGGTGGCTATCCGCCGCACCGTGTTCCAGCCCGGCACCGCCTGAGCTAGTTCGATTCGAGCAAGCGCGCACGGGGTGATCCCGCAGCGGAACGCGAGCGCTTCCCGGGTGATGTTGCGTTCGGCGCGAAGCCGGCGCAACGTCGCCGCCAGCACCGGGTCGGGGGTCGACGGACGGGTCATCCGAGCAGCCGGCGAAGCTTCAAGACCATGGTTCGCTGCGCGGCGAGGGCCTGCGCTCGGTTGGGACCCACAGTCCGGTGAGCAGATCGTCGATCGTCACTTCCAGGCCGTTCGCGAGGATGTACAAAGTCGTCAGCCGCGGCTCGACCAGGCCCTGCTCGATTTTGCCGATCTCGGTTCGATGCAGCCGGGTGATGTGGCAGAGCCG
Source organism: uncultured Solirubrobacteraceae bacterium (assembly GCA_963826985.1). Lineage (GTDB taxonomy): Bacteria > Actinomycetota > Thermoleophilia > Solirubrobacterales > Solirubrobacteraceae > Palsa-744. The sequence goes on along the minus strand of CAWGYW010000001.1, from coordinate 551,397 downwards.
TTCCTGAGATACCTGGGGTCGCTTGGTCCCTCGGACCCGGCGCACGTTGGCCCCGAAGCCCTCGAGGAAGCGCGCGAGCTCCGCCTTGTAGTCCTCCATCGTGCTCATCGCCCAACTCTTCCTGCCGGAAGAGAGGAATGCGACCGACGTCCAACTGCCACTCGCCCGAGTGGTAGATGCTCATCTGCCACTCGATCAACCGACGGACATCTGTCTTCAGCCTTCGTCGTGACTGGTGGACTCCACTGCGCGACGCCTATCGATCCACCCAAGCCCATACGAACATATGTTCGCATAAAGCCGCTGCCGGCGCATCCCTCGCGCGCGACCCGGAGTCCTCCGGCGCGACGGGCGCGATTGACACCCCGGCCGGGCGTCTGTTATCCCTAGCGCCAACCCCAGCCGCACGAGGAGCAGCGGCGCACTGCCTGGAGGTCGTCATGGATGGACGCAGCGAGCACGGAAGGTCAGGCGCCGCACGCAGGCGCATCCGCGGGCACTCGCATGCAGGCGAGCGGCGACTCCGACGCCGACTCGCGGGCGCCGCGCTGCTGCTGGTCGCGCTCTTGCTCGCGCTCGCCGTCAGGACCGCTGTCGAGGTCTCCACGGCGGCCGGGCAGGACGGGCTGGTCAGGATCGGAGCGACGCCACGGCTTCCGCGCGGCGCCGTCGACCTCGGACCCGCTGCATCCAGCGCGACCGTCGCGGGCGCGGTGCTGGTGCGTCCGCGCGACCCGCACGCGCTCGAAAGCTTCATCGGCGAGGTGAGCACGAAGCACTCGCCGCTATTCGGGCACTACCTCTCGAAGGGCCAGTTCGCAGCGCGCTTCGGGCCGGTGGCCGCGGTTTCGGCGGTGAGAGCAAAGCTCCGGGCCGACGGCCTTCGCGTCGGGCGCATCGGCGGCGGCGTCAGCGGCGAGAGCCTGCTCGTGCCGTTCTCCGGACCCGCGTCGCGCGTGGCGAGCGCGTTCGCGACCAGCCTCGAGCGATACCGCCTGCCCGACGGCCGGCTCGCGCGCGCGACCACGTCCACTCCGGCGCTGCCGGCCTCGATCGCCGGCTCCGTGGCAAGCGTCGTCGGGCTCGACGAAGTCGCGCGTCCGCACCCGCGGCTACTGCGCCCGAAGGCCTCGCGACGGCACCTGTACGCCGCGGCGAAGGCCGGCAGCTTCCCCCATCCCGAAGGCTCGCCGCGACCGTGCCGCGCGGCGAGCAGCGACGCAGATGAAGCTGGCGGGCTGACCGACGATCAGATCGCGAACGCCTACGGCGCGTTTGGCCTGTACGCGCTCGGCGATACAGGCTCTGGGGTGCACATCGGCATCTACGAGCAGGAACCGTTCGCCACCGCGGACATCCGCCATTTCGACAGCTGCTACTTCGGCGCGACCGCCGCCGCGAGCATGATCGCCCGGCTCAGCGTGGTCCCCGTGGAAGGAGGCTCGCCGCAGGGCGCTGGCGAAGGCGAGGCGGTCCTTGACGTGGAGGATGTCTCGGCGATGGCGCCCGGCGCGAGCATCGACGTCTATGACGCACCCGAATCGCTCGCCGGCGAACTCGCGGAGATCACGGCGATGATCGACGAAGACCGCGACCAGATCATCACCTCGAGTTGGGGCGAGCCGTGCGAGCAGGAGGCGCAGGCCGGCGAGCCGGGCGTCCAGCAGGCCGAGAGCTACCTCTTCCAACAGGCCGCGGCGCAGGGGCAGACGTTCCTCAACGCCGCCGGCGACACCGGCAGCGACGCGTGCGAAGAAGTGCACCGCGAAGCGATCCCGCAGCCGGGACAGAACCCGCTGTCCACGACCGAACTCGCCAGCCAGCCCTACGTGCTCGGCGTCGGCGGGACGACGATCACGAACGCCGCCACGCAGCCGGCGCAGGAGCACGTCTGGAACGACGGGCCGGAAGGCGGCGGTGGCGGCGGCGGCATCTCGCAGTCGTGGGCGATGCCCAGCTGGCAGCGCGACGCGAGCGTCCCAGGGATCGCCTTGCCGGGGAGCGCCGCTTACACGAACGCGGCGAGCGTGGAGAAGCGCGCGGGCTACGCGACCGGCTTCTGCGACGCGACGCTGCCGGGAGCCGAAGCGAGCACGCCGTGCAGGCTCGTGCCGGACGTCTCCGCACAGGCGGACGAGTACACGGGCGCGCCGACGTTCTACAGCAAGGCGTTCAAGGAAGAAGGGTTCGGCAACGGCTGGATCACGATCGGCGGCACCTCCTCGGCCAGCCCGATCTGGGCGGCGATGCTGGCGCTCGCGGACGCCTCGCCGACGTGCAGGGCGAACGCGGCGACGGCTTCGGGAGTCGGCTTCGTGAGCCCGCTGCTGTACGCGATCGCCTCGAGCCCGACCGCGTACGCGGCCTCCTTCGACGACATCACCGAAGGCGACAACGACGTGTACGGCCTCGACGGCGGCAAGACGTTCGCCGCGACGAACGGCTATGACCCGGCCTCGGGACTGGGCTCGCCGCGACTGACGGGTGCAGGTGGCTCACCGGGCCTCGCCTACTACCTGTGTAGCTACGCCGCACAGCCCAGCCGGCCGGCCGTCACCGGGCTCTCGCCGAGCTCCGGCTCGACCGCGGGCGGCGAGAGCGTCGCGGTCGCCGGCGCGGGCTTCCAGAGCGCCGGTGTCGATGACGTGTCGGGGGTGCAGGTCGGCGCGTGGCACGCTCCGGCGGGGGCCGTCCACGTCCTCAGCTCGACCGCTCTGTCGCTCGCGCTGCCCCCAGCGCTCGACACGCTGCCGGCGGGGGCGCCAGCAGCGCAGGACGGCGCCGGCGCTGTCCAGGTGATCGTGACGCTCGCGAACGGGCAGTCGAGCGCGTCCGGTCCCGCCTCGACGTTCGAGTACGTGGATATGAGCCACACCGGCGCGCTGCCGAGCGTCACCGGCCTCAGCCCGTCGGGCGGCAGCGAGAGCACGCCGGCGGCGGTGACGATCCTCGGCTCCGACTTCACGGGCGCGGGCAGCGTGAGCTTCGGCGGCGTCAACGCGAGCGCATTCAAAGTGCTGAGCGACTCACAGATCCTCGTCACCCCTCCGCCCTACTCCGCGAGCACGGCCTGCGCACCGCTCCCCGATACGGGCGTGTACGCGGGCGAGAACGCCGGCAACGACATCTGCCAGGCCCAGGTCGTCGTCCACGGCGCCGGCGGAGCCAGCGCGACGGCGCCGATCCTGGCGCCGTTCGAGGGCGCGCCCACGTTCGAACAGGACGGGGCGCTGAAGGCGCCCGCGGGCTGCGGCTGCGAGGTCTACCCGGCAGCGACCGAGTTCGACTACGCCCCCATGCCGGCGATCGCCTCGGTGTCGACCTCCGCGGGCGCGGCGAGCCTCGCGAGCGAGACCGGCGAAACGCTCGTCACCGTTCGAGGCAGCGGCCTGTCGCGCTTCACGTTCGACTACGCGTTCTTCGGCAAGCCGGGCCTCGAAGCCTCGGTCGACCGGGAAATCGCCTTCCAAAGCGGCACCGAGATCCAGATCCTCGCGCCGGCGATCGCCGAATCCGCGCAAACGGCCAGCGTCGACCCCACGAGCCTCCCCCTGTCGGTGCGCACGCTCGCGGGCGACTCGGCGCAGACGCCGGTGCGCTATGCGGGCGTGCCGCACGTCTCGGCCGTGCAGAACACGGCGAGCAGCGTCCGGCTCAACGGCATGAGCGGCGCCGCCGACACCGGCGGTACGCCGCTTCAGATCAGCGGCCAAGGGATGCTCGGGCAGGTCACCGTCGTGCGCTTCGAGGACAGCCAGAGCCCGCCCTCCGAAGGCACCAACTACTCCTCGAGCGCCACAAGCGACACACAGCTGAGCACGCAGACGGTCTCGCAGAACCCGGCGATCGCCAACGTCCAGGTGTGCACGGTCACCGGCTGCAGCGCCACGTCGGGCGCCGACCTTCTGTTCCTGTACCCGCCCGGCCAGCCGCAGGTGGAATCGCTCAAACCACACTCGGGGCCCGCGAGCGGCGGCACGGCGGTCGCGATCCACGGCGAGAACCTCGGCTGCCCACTCGCCGTCGCCTTCGGGAGCCAGGAAGCGGAGTCGTTCACGCCCGTGCAGGCGCTGCTCGCGTGCGGCTCGACGAGCGCGGTGGACGCCGTCTCACCGGTCGGGACCGCGAAGGCGAAGGTACCGGTGACGGTGACGACGGCCGAGAGCTACTTCACCGGCAGCGGCGGCGCGCCGTCGAAGGCGCTGTTCTCCTACACGGGCCCGTAGCGCCGAGGACGCCGGCCCCGGTGGCGCTCGCGGCTGCGCGCTCGTACATTCGTCCAGAAAACCGCCCAGAAGCGAATTTCGCTTCCATCCGCCGGCGCTGACGCGCACACTCCGCCGCAATCGAACAACTCTGAACGGGCAAACCCGTCGTGAGGCGGGGTCGCAAAGTCAGGGGTCTCATCGAGACAGCCCGGCTGCAACCAAGGCAAGGAGCCGGCCATGTCGCTATCGCAGTCGAGCCCGTCGAACCGTACCGCCGCCCGCGCGGGGCTGCTTGAGAGCCGCGTCTGTCCGCGCCTCGCGCGCGCGAGCGAGAGCGACGGCTTCACGCTCCCCGAACTGCTCGTCGTGATGCTGATCGTCGGCGTCCTCGCCGCGATCGCCATCCCGGCGTTTCTGAGCACGACCGCGAAGGCGACCGACGTGTCGGCCAAGGAACTCGCTCGCAACGCCGCGACCACGGCGGAGACGATCGCGATCGACCACGGCGGCAGCTACGCCTACGTCACGCTCGCCGAAGTGGCCGCCGAGGATCGGACGATCCCGATCACGCCGAGCAAGGACCACGCCTACCTGAGCGGCACGACCCACGGCGAAAACGAATACTCGGTGACGGCGACGGCCACCAACGGAGACGAACTGACGCTCACCAGGAACGCCGACGGGACGACCACCCGTACGTGCCGCAGCCCGATCCTCAAGACGAGCTGCTCGGGAGGCGAACGCGCCGGCTGGTAGCCGCCGCGGGCGGACCCGCGGCGTCCCGCCGCGGGCTCAGCCGGCGAGCAGGGCCTCGAGCTTGCCGAGCTGGCTGCCCCAGCCCGCCCGCGCCATCGGCAGCAGCTCCTCGGCGCAGATCATGCGCGAGGTGATGACGACCTTCGTGCGATCGTCGCCGAGCTCGTGGAACTCGACCGTGGTCTCGCCGGACTCGATCATCGGGTGGTCGGTGCTCTCCTCGCCGAACGACAGGCGCGCGGGCGGCTCGACGATCCCGAAGTGCCCATCGCTGGGATACTCCTGGCCGTCGGGACCGACCATCGTCAGCCGGCAGACTCCGCCCGGCCGCAGGTCGAACTCGATTTTCTCGCGGGGCGTCGTGAAGTGCTCGGGTCCCCACCACTTCGTGACCTCGTCGGGGTCGGTCCACGCCTGCCATACGAGCTCACGGGGCGCGGCGAGCTCGCGCTCGATCACGATCGTGCGTGCCACCATCACGAACTGCTCACTCATCGTCTGCCTTTCGTTGTATGTCGTGGAGGTGCTGAGCGAGGCGGTCCAGGCGCCCCTCCCAGGTGCCGCGGTATTGCTCGAGCCACGCGTCCACCTCGCGCAGCGGCTCGCCGTGGAGCCGCGACGGCCGCAGCTGCGCCGTCCGCCCGCGCGTGATCAGCCCAGCGTGCTCGAGCACCTTCAGGTGCTTGGAGACCGCCTGCACGGTGAACGGGAACGGCTCGGCGAGCTCGTTGACGGTGGCCTCGCCGCCGTCAACGAGCCGCGCGAGGATCGCCCGGCGCGTGGGGTCGGCAAGGGCCGCGAACGTCACGCTGAGTTGGTCGGTCGCCATCTATATTCAACCAAAGAGTTTAGCAACTTAACGGTTGAGCAACAGGGCCGACCACGAGGGTTCTTGGCGCGAGCGGTCACAGGACACGCCGCCCGGGGTTAACGAGGGTATGAGCTTCCTGGAGGCGAGCGACGACGAGCTGCTCGCGGCATCGCGCCGAGATCCCGATGCGTTCGCCGCCTTCTACGACCGCTATGAGCGCTCGGTCGTCGGCTACTTCGCGCGCCGCTTCGCACCGCTACAGGTCCGAGAACCCGTCGGCCGCGGGCTGGCTGTTCACGATCGCGCACAACAAGCTGCTCAAGAGCCTTCGCCACGGACGTGTGGAGGCCGACGCGCGCAGGCGCCTGGGCATCCGCGAGCCGATCGAGCTCGCGGCGGAGGAGCTCGAGCAGGTCGAGAGCGCTGCCAGCTCCAGCGGCTGGGTGACCGAGCTGCTGGAGCGACTGCCCCCGCTGCAGCGCGACGCGATCCGCGCGCGGATCGTCGACGAGCGCTCCTACCCGGACATCGCCGGGGAGCTTCAGACCTCGGAGCTGGTCGTGCGCCAGCGGGTCAGCCGCGGACTTTCAAAGCTCAGAGCCGAACTGGAGGAGCAACCATGACTCTCCTGCCGCAGGTACGCAACCAGCTGCACGAGGCCGCCGCACGACGTGCGCGGCGTCGCCTGCCGCGAGTGGCGGCGCTCGCAGACTGGCGTCGGCGACGCGGATGGCACCGGACGCCGTTGATCGCGATCGCGGTCGGGCTCGGCCTCGCCGGTGTGGCACTGGCGAGCGGCGTGATCCGCTTCGGCGCGCCGGCGCCAAAGGCGCCGGTCCAGCTCTTCACGGCACCCAGGACAGGCGATGGAGCGCTGACGCCCGGGACCGTGCGAATGCTGCCGATATCCACGCCAGACCCCGCTGGTGGAGCTCCGTGGGGCATGCGAGAGTTCGCCACCAGCAGGGGCCTTGGCTGCATCGAGGTCGCCCGATTGGTCGCCGGCAAGCTCGTCGCGGTGGGACAGGACTACGCGTTCGGCGACGATGGGCTCTATCACGAACTGAGCGTCTCGAGCGGCGGAGCGGGCTCCGCCGATTGGTGCAGCACCCTGGATCGCTACCACAGGCTCTACATCAACCAGACCTGGGGCGAGCAGCCGGCCAGCGCCTGGCAGAGCCGCTGCTACGCGCCGGGCTCTCCGGGCACCCACACGACCGACGAGCTCACCATGCGCGCGGGCAGGCCCGAGCTGCCAGCGCGACAGATCTCGCTGCCGCCGTGCCCCCTCAAGGACGAGCGCAACCTCTACTTCGGGCTGCTCGGCCCAGACGCCAAGAGCATCACCTACGTCCTGAGCGGCCAGCGCCACACGCTCGCGACGAGCGGGCCGGAGGGCGCCTACCTGATCGTCACGCGCTCGACCATCGGTCAGCTGCTCACGGGGGTCGGCGCTGGCGGCGTCGTCCCCGTCGACGGGCCGATCAGAGAAATCCACTACCGCGACGGCGCGACGTGCCACCTCACCCGGCGCAGCTGGATCGGAGGCGCCTACGCGTGCACACCCAGCATGCAGGTGCCGGTGGGGTACGTCGCTCCGCAAGCGCTGTCATATACCCACCCACAGGTCGAGACACCCGTCGATGCCAAGCTGATCCGCACCCGCCACGGCCGCTACGAGCTACGGCTCGCGATCTCCTCGCGCGTCGCGCTCGCGAACGCCGAGAGCGGCTACAACTTCGCCTGGTACGTGCCAGGGGCTCGCTTTGAAAACCACGGCGGCTACCGAACCGAATCGGACATCGCGGTGGGCCAGAGGGTCAGCACGACCACCTGTCCGCTGCCTCCCGGCACGATCCACGGGACGGTCAGCCTGTATGAGCCCGACGAAGTGTTCAAGCACAAGAGCGAAGTCGTGTACGCATACAAATACGAAAAAACCGGCATCCTGGTCGGGAGCTTTTCGGTGCGCGTCCCCGGAGCGGCGCGCACGCCAAGGCCAGAACGAGAAACTCCGTCGCCGCTGGCGTCGTGCAGCGCGCGGGTGCTCAGACCCAGCGGCTGAGACGGGCGCTCAGGGGACGGCGAACGTCGTCTGCCCGACCGGGATTTCGCCGCTCTGACCAGGTAGGCCGGGCACCGGCATGTCGCCGGACGGGCCATCGACGGTGACGTAGCCGACGCGGATGCGCGTGAGGCCCGGGCAGGCGCGATCGACGAACTCGGTGTAGCGCACGCGCTGCCCGGCGCGCAGGTTCGTCTGTGTTGGGCCGAATTGGCTGGCGCCGGCCACCGGGCATTGGCGGTTGCGAGGGTCAGGCGGGTCGCTGGTGTTGATCTCATAGTGGCTGTCGAAGTTCGTGACCGCAGCATGTGCGACGAATTCGACGACCAGGAGCAGCTCGGGCGGGCCGAGGCGCGTGTCGATGCGTCGGTAGCCGGGAGGAACCGGGCCATTGCACGGGACGGTCTGTTGCGCCCTTTCGCAGTAGAACCTGGCCGGTTCGGCGTGAGCGGAGACCCTGCTCGCGAGCCGCGAGGCCGTAACGCGCTGACCGGCAGCCGCGACGTAGCCCACGGCGCGGCAGGTGGAGCCGCTCGCGGACCGGCGCTGGGCGGGCGTCGGCACGTCGCAGCTCCTGCCCCCGCGGTAGTCGACCGCGCGGATCACTTCGTAGGGCACCAGTTCGGGGCCGCTGGTGCTGAAGTATTCGCCCCTCGTGCAGAACAGGGCCCCGGGCGCACAGACGGTCCTGCGGTGCGGCAGCACGATCAGATAGGCCCCCTCTGACCCGGACGTTGAGATCGTGCCGCCGCCACTCGTCGCGGTGCGGGTGACGCTGAGCGCGTCCGGGCCGAGCAGCCCGAAGTAGATATCCCGTAGCTCCGTGGGTGGACAGTGCCTGCGTCGGGACGAGGACGTGTAGCAGCCGCCTGAGGTGTGCTGTTGATCGCGGGCAAGCGCGCTGGCGGGCGTGCCATGGAACTGTTCGTTGACAAACGCGTTTCCGCGAGCGTCATCGGTTCCACAGCCGACGCCGTCGAGGAAGTCGCTCGAGAACGGGTGGAAGGCGCCATCGTCGGCGAATGCCCCATCTTGGCCGAGAACCCCGAGGCGTCCGCCCACGACTCGCCCGAACTGGACGCAGGTCAGGCCGCGGGTTGTCTCGAGCACGCGCAGCCCCCACGGTGGCCCGCCGTCGGGGTCCGGGACCCGCAGCGCCAGGAGCCGCACGCTTCCGGGAACGACGGCGCCTTCGTAGGCGTTCGGGATCGCTGCAACGGGCGCCCCGACCGGGACCCCGGTCCTGAGGACTCCGCTCGCCGCCAGCGCCGACCCGGTCGCGACCAGGGCAACTAGCGCGACGATCGCGGGCCGCGAGGAACGTGGGCGGATGCGCAGATACCAGGGTAGGTGCGAGCGACGATCTACGGCGCCGCGGAGCTCCTGTCGAACACGTCCGAAGTAGTCGTTCACGTTTCCTCCAGCTGGGACCTCAGGGCTCTCAGCGCGCGGCTGACGCGCTGGCGGACGACGGACTCAGAGCAACGGAGCTCGAGCGCGATGTCCTGGTAGGGCCGTTCGTGCAGCACCCGCTCGGTGAGAGCCCCGCGGAGGGTCGCCGGTAGCGCTTCGACGAGCGGGATGATGTCCGCGTCGAGGCTTGCGAGCTCCTCTACACGTTCGAGATCGGCGTCGGTGAGCGAGACCGGCTCGGCCCCGACCCGCCGTCTCGAGGAGTCCTCGACGCGCCCGCGCCGCTGGCTTTCGCGAAGCTTGTTGCGCGCGATCCCGAGCAGCCAGCCCGCCACGGACCCTCGCTCTGGACGAAACCTACGCGCCGCGGTAAGCGAGGCGGCGAAGACCTCGGCGGTCAGATCGGCGGCAACCTCACGGTTGCCGCTCGCGCGCAGCGACCACCGAACGACCAGCGGCAGGTAGCGCACGTAGAGCTCGTCGAAGGCGTCCGCGTCGCCCCGTCCGACGGCGGCCACCAGGGCCGCGTCTCGCTGCTCGTCGTGTTCGGCCATCTACAGACAGGTTTGCGAGAACCGCGATCCTGTGACATGACGTCGCCTGCATGCGCGCGATGCTAAACACGGTGTCGCGTTCGCTCGCCTCTGCGGCACCCAGCCCGCAGGCGCACGAGACACGGGCGCGCCCCGCCGCAACACGCTGTGCGCGGATCGCCGGGTCTGTCTGGTGGGCAACGTGGCGCGTATAAATGCGTGTGGGGCCCGTAGGCCCCACACGTACTACGTCAGACGCAACGCCCACGCTACCGAGCGAAAGTGTTCGTCTATTCTGTATTTGCGAGTATTCTTAATATTTTTTCCATCAGCTCATGCCACCACGAGGTCTCGCCGCCTGGCAGCGTACCCACTCCTCTTATGGTGGTAAGTAGGCTGAACCTGGAGCCTTCGGTCGAGATCGTCGGTTCACCTTCTGCATTCACCGTGAACCTGACACCCGTCTTCTTGCTCGCTTCCCCGATCATTTCGGTGAATTCAGCCGTAATGGAGCCAACCGTTGAGATTTCCTCGCCTTCGCAGTTATATTCGTCGACGTTCCCTCCGCCCTTTGCCGAAAGCGTGTCACCGACTCCGGTGCCTTCTTCGATCGCGACGGGTTTACCGATGAGTACGTTGGTGACGATGTCTCCCTTCTTGGTCCCAGCGGCGACACCGGTGCACTTTTTGCCACTGGAGGAGCATTTTTCATACGTGACGACGACTTCTTCTTCGGTCGAATTGACGATCTCGCCCTTGATCTTCGCCTTCTCGCATTCGGTCGTACCGACGACGCCCAGCCCTGGGACGAAGACATCGAGCACCGTCGCTCCCGCCGTGCCCTTCAGCGACTCCGGTGCGGTCACGGGCTCGAGCGCATATCCCCCCTTCCCACCTTCTTTGGCGCATCCCTTTTCGAATTTTCCGCCTTTGACCTTGACACAGGCGGTGTATTCAGGCTGAGCTGCCGATGCACCTGACGCAGCAACAGCGCCAATCACGAGCATCGCGATAATGCATAAGCCTAGGATCCTGATGGGCTTCATGTTCTCCTCTGCCTTCCTTTTGTATGTTGGTTGGCATCCGAGCCGTCTCAGTCGGCCCTCCGGGCCGTGTTGCTCCAGAGCGCCGGCCGGCTTCCGTTAGGACTCCGGCCGGCCTACATGCATGGGGGAACGGTCCAGGCCGCGTTGCGGTTTCTGAGCGCCCGCCGATCAGCGTTCGCAACGACCGCTGTCCCCGCCCACGCCTGCTGGTCTGCATTGCGCCTCCCCAGATGCCCCTCGTAACGGCAAGCGCCACTTGCTGACGCCTCCGCGCGCGCGGAGTTTACCAGACGTGGTGTTCCGATCTGTCCATCCGCGTGGGTCCACCCCGGTGCGCTATCCTGCGGCCCCATGTCGCGCAACCATCGGTTGCACATCAACGGAAGGAGGCCGAGCGTGGCCGCTGACAGCGTCGAACGAGAGATCCTGATCGAGGCAAGCCCGGAGGTCGTCTGGGGCGTCATAACCGAGCCCGAGCAGATCAGCCGCTGGTTCAGCGACGAGGCGGAGGTCGAGGGGCGCACGGGCGCGGACGGCACGCTCACGTGGAGGCCCGGAGGCCGCGGCGGCGACAAGGAATATGACGCGATCGTGCCGATTCGCGTCGTGGCAGCCGAGCCATTCCGCCGCTTCTCCTTCCGCTGGAACCATCCGCCGGGCGCGGAGCCCGATGCGGGCAACTCGGCGCTGGTCGAGTTCACCCTCATCGAGGAGGTCGGCGCGACGCGGTTGAGGGTCCTCGAGACCGGCATCGACGCGGTGGCGCATGACGAGGAGAGCAACGCGCGCTATCGCGAGAGCCACGAACGCGGCTGGGAGAAGCATCTCGGCGAACTGCTCGACTACGTGGCCTCCAAGCCACGCGGGGCGACGAGCTGATGACCACGGCGGTCGCCGAGGATGACGCCCTGTGGGCGGCGGTGGCCGACCCCACACGCCGGCGCGTGCTCGACGCGCTGCTCGAGCACGGCGAGACAACCACGACGACGATCGCGGCGCAATTGCCGGTCACCCGACAGGCCGTCGCCAAGCACCTGGTCGTGCTGGACCGCGTCGGCCTGGTGGCGGGCCGGCGGCACGGCCGAGAGGTGCGCTACGCGGTGCGGCCCGCGCGGCTGGACGACGCCGCGGAGGCGATGGCTCGCGTGGCGGCGCAATGGGACAGGCGCCTGGCACGAATCAAGCGGCTCGCCGAGGCCGTGCGGGCCGAAGCCGCAACCGATCTCTGACACCGACAAAGGAGAACGCAATGACCGATCACAGGACGGGGACTCGCGAGCAGTGGCTTTCAGCGCGGCTCGAGCTGCTCGACGCCGAGAAGGAGCTGACACGCCGCGGCGATGAGCTGGCGCGGCTGCGACGGGAGTTGCCGTGGGTCGCGATCGACAAGGAGTACTCGTTCGAGACGGATGCCGGAAGTGCGTCGCTCGTCGACCTCTTCAAAGGGCACTCGCAGCTGATCGTCTACCACTTCATGTTCGGGCCCGACTTCACCGCCGGCTGCCCGTCCTGCTCCGCGATCGCTGACGGCTTCTCCGGCTCGGTCGTGCACCTGCTCAACCACGACGTCGCGTTCACGGCGGTTTCGCGAGCCCCGCTGGCGAAGCTGCAGGACTACAAGCGCCGGATGGGCTGGAGCTTCCCTTGGGCGTCGTCGTTCGACAGCGACTTCAACCACGACTTCCACGTAACGCACACCGAGCAGGAATGGCGGTCGGGCGCCGTCGAGTACAACTTTCGCACGGATGACTTCCGGCCGTCGGAGAAGAGCCCCGGGCTGATCGAGATCGCCTCGAGCGCCGGCACAGACCCCGTGACCTTCAGGAAAGAGGGACCGGGCATGAGCGCATTCGCCCTCGAGGACGGCGTCGTGTTCCACACCTACTCGGCCTACGGGCGCGGCGTCGACGGCCTGTGGGGCATGTACGCGTGGCTCGACCGCGCGCCGCTCGGGCGCAACGAGGCCGGTGCATGGTGGCGCCGGCATGACGAATACGGCGTGGCTTGAGCCGAGATCCTGCCGCCCCCAGGGGCCCTCGGGAGCGAAGCCCATTTACCAGCATAATTCGCTAGCATAGGATCTTTCCCTGTCAGCCACAGAAAGTGAGATCTGCACATGCTGAGGGATCGCAGTATTCGGAAGGCGGGCGCGAGCAGGCGGGCGCTTGTCACCACCGCTGTTACGCTGATCGTACCGCTGGCGGCGCTCGTCCTCGCCGCTCCGGCGAGCGCCGAACCAAAGGGAATTTTCAAAATATTCAACCAGTGCACTGTCGAAAACAAAGAAGTCACGCGGTGCCTCTATGACAAGACGACGAGCGGAGAATTCTCCGTCGGCACAACCAAAGTTCCAATCAACAAATCGCTCATCCTTCAGGGCGGCCTGGTGTCCACCGGAAACCATGAACACCCAAGCGAATACTCTCTTCTGTCCGCAAAAAACAATGAAACGCTGTCGAAAACCGAACTGGCTGTGCCGGGCGGGTTGACCGGCGTCCTCGGCTGCGAAGAAATCAAAGGAGAAGGACTCGACGAAAAACTGCTTCGCGAGGAGTGCAAAACGGTCTACGAACAACAAATGACCGGCGTGACTGCGGTTCTCGAACTCGTGGCCAGCGCGAAACACCTGGCGACCCTCAACGAAGCCGCCTTGAGCGAAGAAAAGGAGCGGCACTTACGCTGCTCGTGAGAATCCATCTGAAAAACTCATTCCTGGGCAGCTCCTGCTACGTCGGCTCCGAAGCCAGCCCCGTCAAACTGACGCTGACCACAGGAGAAACCCATCCGCCGGGCGGCTTCAAATCGCTCAAAGGCGCGTTTGGCAAACAGGAAACACTCGAAGAAAAAGGCGAGCAAGCGCTGCGCATCACGGGTGACTCGCTCGTCGAAAACGACTTCTCCGAGCCGGGAGCCGAAGGATGCGGAGGAACCTATAGCTTCTTGATCGACCCGATCATCGACCAAAAGCTCAAACTCCCGAGCAAAGCTGGTGAAAGTACCGCAATTCTCGATGGCGAAGTGAACCTCGCCAGCTCCGAAGCGGTGATCGCCAGCGAAAAATTCTAGGCGACACTTGTAGCGATACTCAGAAGCACGTGTTGGTAGGCGCCGGGTTCAGCCGGCGCCTACCACGGGCAGGCCCGCGACAGGACCCGACTGGCAACGCCCGTCCTGATCGCGTGAGGCCTCATGGGGGCGGATGGCGATCGTCACGCGGGTGAGGGCGCAGACGCGTCCATCATCGTCGGAGATCTCGACGTCCCAGACCTGTGTGGTGCGGCCGCCGTGGCGGCGTCGGCCGACGGCGTGGGCGTGTCCTTGGCTGATCGGGCGGATGAAGCTGGTGTTGTTCGATAGGCCGATGGCGGTGTTGCCCTCGGCCGCGACCGATACGACGGCCGCGATCGTTGCGATCGACTCGGCGATCGTCGCGTGGAGCCCCCCGTGGACGATCCCCGTTGGCTGCTTGTGCTGCTCGGCGATGCGGACGTGTGCGCTCACCTCCCGGTCGCTATAGGCCTCGAACTCGAGGCCATAGAGCTGATCGAAGCCGACGACCATCCAGCGGTTGAGGTCTTCGAGCGTTGGACGAGCAGCGGGCGCTGGGAGCGGAGGCATCAGGTTGTGCGACTTCAGTCGGTCTGCAGCTGTAGCTCGGCGACGAGCGGCACGCCCGTGTCGAACCAGTAGCGGTGCAGGTCTCGGATCTTGCGGTGAGACGGCAGCCCCTTCAGGTGGAGCACGCTCTCGCCGTAATCGACTAGGTGGACCGGCTCGCAGAAGATGTCACGGGCCCGGGCGAGCTCCGCCGGATCGTCGATCTCGCGCATCACGGCCGCATATGTGCGGCGGCCGAGCCTGAGCCGCACGTGCGGGTTGGCGCGAATGTTCAAGACCCACGCGGTGAGCATCAGCGGCGTCTGTGTCGCGGGCTTCGGCAGTCGCAGCTGGACCATGTAGACGTGGTCGTTCTGCCGGATCGCGCGGATCACCTTGCGGCGCGCCTTGCCCGTCTTGCGCCCGGTGGTCGTCAACACCGCGTGGCCGGAGGGCGTACCGAGCTGGTAGTCGGGCAACATCAGCGCGCTGAGGATCTGGCCGTGTCGAGCAGAAGTGATCAGCCGGCGGTGTTTGGGCTGCTCCACCGTCGCTGCTTCACGGATCGCGGCCGCGCGGTCACGTTGCGCTCGAGCGTGGGCAGTCGTTGGGCTGGTAGCCGCTTTGCTCGCCACCGTGTCCTCCATGTCAGGCGAGCCCATCCCTTACCTCCGACTAGTACGATGTGACGATCCGGATACATCTAAACAGAAGGCTGCCGATGCCGCAATCGGATTCACGGGACCGGTACTGGCGCCCCGATCTGAGCAGCCCGCGCCTTTCAGGCAGAAGATGAAGCTGAAGCCGACCTCCTACCTGGTGCTCGGGATGCTGCGCCTCGGCGCGCGCTCGGGCTACGCGATCAAGAAGACCGCGGATCTCTCAACGAAGTACTTCTGGCCAACATCGCTGGCGCAGGTGTACCCCGAGCTCGCGCGCCTCGAGCACGCCGGGCTCGTGAGCCGCAGCGACGACCCGCATGGAGCCCGCACACGCTCGGCCTACAAGCTCACCGACGCGGGCGAGACCGCACTGCTCGCGTGGCTACGCTCATCACGCCAGGCGCCGGTGCAAATCCGCGACGAGGGGCTACTGCGCCTGTTCTTCGCCGACGCGCTCACGCCGGAAGACCAAATCGCGGTGGTCCGACGCCTACGCGAAAGCGACCAAGCCGCGGCTACCTGGACACGCACAGAGATCCTCCCCCTTGCCGACGCCGCGAGGCAAGCCGGAACGCGCTTCCCCGCGGTTGTCGCGGAACTCAGTGCCGATATCTACACCTACGCCGCCGAATGGCTCACGCGACTCGAAGCGGAGCTCGAAGCAGAGCTCCCCCGCGCATGAGTGCAGCCAAGCCCGTATCCACGCGGATCTACGCCGGCGGCGCGCTGGCGTTTGGTGGAAAGCCGGCGATCGAGGACCTGAAGGCGGCGAAATACTCGATCGTGATCATCTGGTCAGTTCACGTCGAAACCAATGGTGACCTCAAGCTCAACGACACCATCTTCGTGTCAGGCGGTGTTTACAAAGAGGCCGAACCGATGAATCTGCCGAGCACCGTGGCGCAGCTGCGGGCCGCCGGTATCGAAGTGCTGTTCTCCGTCGGTTCCGGCGGCACCAGGGACTTCACCAACATCGCGGCGCTCCTAAAAGGTGGAGTACCCGGTCCGGGCAACCCGCTGTACGACAACTTCAACGCGTTGAAGCGTGCGATGACCAACGCCGGCGGCGACATCAACGGGATCGACCTTGATAACGAGGACAATGTTGTCGCGTCGGTGATGGTCAACTTCGGTCGTATGCTCCGCAACATCGGCTACGCGCGCCTGACGCTGTGCCCCTATTACGAATCTCAGGCATGGGCGGACACGCTCACACAGCTAAATCAGAACCCCGGGCCCGGGTTCGTCAACGCCGTGCATCTTCAGTGCTATTCGGGTGGACGTGACAACGTCAACACAGGAGTGGCGCAGTCCTGGCAGGAGATCATCGCGAGCACAGGCTCCGCCGGCAAATGCTTGCTCATCCCGGGGCTCGCAACCAACCAGGCCGAACCGGGACCTTGGTGGCATAAAAGTGCGCCTGGCAAGAGCATCGTCGAAACACCTGACGTTGCCATGTTCAAGGGAGCGGATTGGTCGAAGCTGCTGCGGACTGGGAACTACGCCAGCCCGCAACTCGCGATGCAGGATGCCCAGAGACACGGTGGGGCGACCTTCTTCTTCTATTGCAAGAGTGAGCTGAATCTAGGCCCCGGAAAGCAGTTCAAGGCAGGCGATGCGGCGTTCTTCGCCGGTCAGCCCTGGTGGGGTTCCGCCCCTCAGGGCGTCAGCTTCTCGCTGAGCGGCGGGTGTAAGAACATCTACAACAACACCGGTGCATGCCCATCCGACCTCGAAGCTCAGTACCGAATCTGGAGCAAGATCGAGGCGCCTGTCCAGGGTGGCTTCATCTGGCTCTACGACTCCGTTGTGGACTGTCTGCTGTCGGGGTGCTGCGGGGGCACCGAGAAGAACCCGGCAACCACTGCGCTGGCCTACCGCAACGCCATCGCGAACGGGCTAGGGGCAAGCGACTGACTCGAGCGCGTCGGGCCGCTTGCAGCGGAGCTCGAGCCATCACCAAGCGTCCTGCGTAGCGCGAAGCTCATGAAGCAGCGCGTCGCGTCAGAGCGAGGAGCTCTCCCGGGCCGAACTCCCACGTCTGCGCCGCCTGACCCTTCCGCCAAGCATCGGTCCGACTGGAACCGCCATGAGCAGGACGGCCACGACAAGCAACACAAGCCCGATGGTGCGCGTCGCACCGTGCCCGTAGATCGTCAACAGGAGCCCGACCGGCATCGCCGGAATCAAGAAGGCGTAGTACGAATAGAACAGGATCCGCTCTCGCACTGTCAGCACGGCAAGTTCTGCTTTCCGTCGCGCGGCACGCTCGCGTTTCCGCGCTGCTTGCTCTTCTGGAGTCGCATTACGCAGCGCTGGCGGAGTTCCCATCCGCTTTCCCAGCCGCCGCGACGGGACTGCAATGGCAACAGCTATTACGGCCGTCAGAACTATCAGTAGAGCCACAGACGCCAGATTAGACCACGCGGCGGCCCTACTGGACGTCTCTCAAAAACCTCGAAATATCGTCCGCCGATAAGGCGATCAGACGGAGTCGCTCTTGCGCCGATTGCAGTCGGCGCATAGGAGCTGGAGGTTCTGAAGCGTCGTAGCACCACCGTGGGCGACGGGCAGGATATGGTCGTACTGCAGATCGAAGCGGCCATCGCACTCTACGCAGCGGCCACCGTCGCGCTCAAAGACGGCGCGGCGCATCTCGGTCGGAATAGGGACGCGCGTAGGACGACCGTCTTCCTCGGCCCGCATCAGGCTGTGGGCTGACCGCACCTTCTGCTCCAGGCGGCGCTTGCGCTGCAAGACAAGCGCCTTGATGTCCTCTGCGTCCAAGCCGTCGTCATCCCAGTAGAAGCAATCCAAGAATTGCCAGAGATTCCGCCGGCCGTCACGCGACACATGTACGGGCTCCGCTGCCTGAGCTTGTTGAGCAGATCCCATCTGAGCCTTCGACCAGCGCAACTCCGTGATCTTGCGCCCAGACTGCACTGCGTAGCGGCGACCCGAAAGCATCCGGCTCAATGTCCAAGGAAGCTTGACCAGCTGAGCTCTGTTGTCAGCGCGGAGCATCCGGAACCATATCGGCATGTTGACCACACGCTTTAGGCCCAGGCACGACAGCCCGAGGGGCTCCACCCGCTGGAGACGACGGGAACGGCGGGTACGCTCCATACCGCCGTGAGTGCCCGGACCCATCACCCTCGCGTGACGTGTTGGAACGCGCGCGTGCGTACGTGCGCGTCGACGAACGGGTCGTGGCCGCACTGCCCGAGCTGGGTGAGGCGATCCGCTCGTTTCAGCCAGTGCCAGGTCTCGCCGGCGAGAGCGGCTGAATGGCTCATCGAGCGGGCGCTGAGCATGCCGCAGGAGGCAACTGTCCGTGTCCGACTCAGCCACGGCCGGGTCGCGGGTGTGTATGCGCTGTGCGCCGCGCAGGTTGCACTCAGCCGCGAGGAGCGCGCGCAGCTTGGCGGCGTGCACTACCGCACCCAGCCGGCAATTCTGCTCGCACAGTTCGCGAGCGCCGGCAGCTCGCCCGGCATCGGTGACCGTGCGGACGGAGCCGCTCAGCCTGGTGTAGAGCGGAGGCTGGTGGCCATGCCTGCGGGTGCTTCCGACCACCGCGCGTCGTGCGTCGCTCGCAACTCGTGCAGCATCGCGTCGCGACGACCCCGTCTGCGTTCGGCCTTCTTCGACGACGACAGCTTGTGCGGCTTGCACAGCAAGCAGCCGGCACGACGCTGCTTGGGTCGCCCTCGCTTGTGATTCGCCATACGACCACGATAGTAGACATCTGTCTGCGAGTCCTCGCTGGATGCGGCTGATTCCACTGGGCCATCCCAAGCGCCGGTCATGATGGCGAGATGCCCAGGATCAGCTTCTTCTACGGCATCGCGATCACGATGTACTTCTACGATCACGAACCACCCCATTTCCACGCCCAATACGCCGAGCACCACGCGGTGATCGCGATCGGGAGCGGCGAGCTGCTGGTCGGTGATTTGCCGTCTCGCGCGCTCAAACTCGTCGCAGAGTGGGCAGCGATGCACCGCGGCGAGCTCGAAGCGGACTGGGCGCGCGCAAAGGAGGGCGGCACTCCCGAGCCGATCGACCCGCTGCCGTAAAATGAGGCGATGGACTTCGTGAGGATCACATCCGCGCAAGTGCTGGGCCACTATCGGCTGAGGGTCGGCTTCAGCGACGGCAGCTCGCGTGATGTCGATCTCACAGGAGAGCTGCACGGCCCAGTGTTCGAGCCGCTCGCCGACGCCGACTACTTTGCGCAGGTTCGCGTAGACGACGAGCTGGGGACGGTCGTATGGCCCAACGGCGCGGACCTCGATCCCCTGGTGTTGCACGGTGACTTCGAGCCGGCCCCGCGCTTCGCTCATCGCTGATCGGTTTGCCGCGATCAGTCCGCGAGCGCGGCACTCGCAGACAACTGTCAGTGGAGAGGACCGTACGTTGCGCAAACCCGTGGTCGTGCGCGCACTGCCGCTGAGCTTGGTGTAGCCGGCAGGCGCTGACGGAGCGAAGCCGCCGATATCGTCCGCCAGACAAGCTATATTGTCTAGGTGCGGATCGGCGAGCCAGCGCTAAAGCACGGGATCACCGAGCCGGACATATGGCACGCGGTTCGCAATGCGATGAGACGAATACCTCTCGACGACGACCTGACGATGCTCATCGGCCCGGCGACGGACGGGGCGCTCCTTGAGATCGGCGTCCTCGATATCGAAGGCGACGACCCAGTCGTGATCCATGCCCAGCCCCTAAGACCAAAGTTCCACCGCTTTCTCGGATGAGGTGACAATGACCCGCCACACAGACAAGGAAATCGACCAGGCCGCGAGCCGTTTCGAGCAACTCGCCGACTCGCTGGACCCGGACACGGCCCAGGTCGAAGGCACCGACGACCTCCGCGAGATCGCAACCGCCGCCGAGGCGGTGCGAGTCGATGACGCCCGCTTGCGCGAGGCCGTCGTCCTCGCTCGGGCACGCGGCCGGTCTTGGAACCACATCGCGCTGGCCCTCGGGGTATCCCGACAGGCAGCTCGGCAGCGGTTCGCCGACAAGGCCAACGCCTGACCGCCCTTGGCGGGTGGATCTAAACCGCAGACAGCTGTCAGTGGAGACGGTGGGAATCGAACCCACGTCCGTAATCGCGTGAGAATGGCTTCTACGAGCGTAGCCGGCGCTCTGATCTCGTCCCCGACTCGCCTCGCCGGCGGGGTTGCGGGGGACCAGCCTCCTGAGCTTTCCCCGGATTGGCGGAGGCGGACCGCACCGGGTGAGCCTGCTTTCTGATCCCGGCCTTCCCCGCCGCAGGCGAGCGGGGCCCGAGACCTCACGGCTTAGCTATTGACTAAGCGGCGAGGGCGTACTCGTGAGAGTCCGCACTTATGGTTTTCCCGGGTGTTTTACGAGGCCGCCCGGGACCTCGACTCGCGACCACCCCCACGAGCCGACCACGTCGAAGCCTGTCGTCCCCAGGGATGTACTGCCCCTCCAGTGTACTGCCTGGGGAGCGCGGGCTTGGACGCGGGGCGCACTCGGCGGGAGGCCGGCGAGGCGACGCACATCGGCCGCGCAAAGCTGCCAGACGCGACCCCCGCACAGGTGCGAACGCAACCCGCGCACAGACAAAAATAGACGCGGTCCCAAGCCGCCTTGAGGAACCCGCTGGTCCGGCCCGAAGACCTTTCCTTTCGGGTGGCGCGGCCTCACACCTCGGTGGCCTCGCTCTTTGCGGCTCGGTTCCGCGTCTGGATCCAACATAGCTCGCACCCGGACCGTTTGCAACCCCGCTGGACGCTTGATCCCGCACCTTCCGCAGAAATCTGCTGGCGTGCGCGGGCGGGTGCGCGCAGACCCGTCGGCGGGCACACGCAAACACCCCCATGCACCGAAGCGCAAAGCCGTTAGGAAGGGCTTAGAAGTGCTGCCACAATGGGAGGTATGGACAATCCCGAGCTGTCGCTGCCGGTGCCCGCACCGCTGCCCTGACTGCCACTGTCGGTCACGCGGCTGGCGCCGGGCGCATACCCGAGCCACGCGGTCGGCGCCGCACGGGCGAACCCGTTCGGCGAGACAGCGGGCGTGGGCGAGGACGACGGTCGCGCGCATCCGGTTCGCAACCTGCGCAAGCGCATCAGCAGCACGCTGGCGGCGATCGGCGCGCTGATCGCGAAGTTCTTCGCGGCGATCAAGGCGTTGCTGCTGCTGCTGCCGAAATTCAAGCTGCTGACGACGGCGGGCACGGCGCTGGTGTCGGTGGCCGCGTACAGCCTGTTCTGGGGCTGGGAGTTCGCGGCGGGCTTCGTGGTGCTGATGTTCGTGCACGAGATGGGCCACGTGATCGCGCTGCGGCGCGAGGGGATCAAGGCGAGCGCGCCGATGTTCATCCCGTTCCTGGGCGCGGTGATCATCGCGAAGTCGCTGGGCGACAACGCGCTGGCCGAGGCGCGCGTGGGGCTGGCGGGCCCGATCCTGGGCAGCCTGGCGGCGGCGGTGGTGGCGATCGTCGGAGCGATCACGGGCAGCACGTTCCTGCTGGCGCTCGCATACGTCGGCTTCCTCCTCAACCTGTTCAACCTGCTGCCGGTGGTGCCGCTCGACGGCGGGCGCGCGATGGCGGCGATGGCGCCGTGGATGTGGTTCGCTGGGCTTTGGCGCGCTGGTGGCGCTGGTGTTCGTGTACCCGCAACCCGATCCTGCTGATCATCATCGCTGTTCGGCGGCATGGAGACGTACCGGCGCTGGCAGCAGCGCAAAAGCCGCTCGCTGGAGCAGGCGGCCTACTACCGCGTGGCGCCGCGCCACCGGCTGCTGGTGGGCGCGGTGTACATCGGCCTGATCGTGGCGCTGGCGTTCGGGATGCACGAGACGCACATCCTCGTGTACGCGGGCCACAGCTTCCGCTCGATCTAGACGAACGACAGCCGGCGCGAGACGGCGTCCTCGGTCGCTCGCGTGCGAAGCACGCCACGCTCCCTGCGTCCTTGTCTCGCTTGACTCTCGTCCGTCTTCAGCGTCTGCGCTTCGCGGATCCCGCGTTCGATGTCGCGCTTGGTCTCGCGCTCGCGGAGCGCCTGGCGCTTGTCGTAGAGGTCCTTGCCGCGGGCGAGCGCGATCTCGACCTTGGCGTGGGCGCCTGAGAAGTAGATGCGGGTGGGCACGAGCGTGAGCCCGCGCTCCTGCACGCGCGCGGCGATGCGGTCGAGCTCGCGGCGGTGCAGCAGCAGCTTGCGCGGTCGCTCGGGGTCGTGGTTTTCGCGCGAGGCGGGGCCGTAGGGCGGGATGTGGACGGAGTGCAGCCACAGCTCGCCGTCGCGGATCGCCGCGTAGCCGTCCTTGAGCTGCGCGCCGGAGGTGCGCAGCGCCTTGACCTCGGTGCCCTCGAGCACGATCCCGCACTCGAAGCGCTCGATCAGCTCGTAGCGGTAGGAGGCGTAGCGGTTGGACGCGACGTCCCCCGCCCCGACCTTGCGCTTGCCCTTGCCCTTTGCCATCCGGCGAGCGTAGATGGTCGGGCGCGAGCTCGCGGCCGAACGGCTGCCGATATTATGGGCTCCGCCCTGTCGGGCTCCGCCGCGGCGTTCGCGGCGACCCTACGACGCGGGTGTCGAGATCGACGCGGCCGCGGATGGCGTCGACGCGCGAGACGCGCACGTCGAGGGCGTCGCCGAGGCGCAGCGTGGCGCGGGTGCGCTCGCCGTGCAGGATCGTGCCCTGCTCGTTCAGCTCCCACCACTCGCGCCCGCCGTCGGGCTCGCCGCGGCCGGCCGAGCATCGCGGCCCCGCCGGCCGTCCTCGCGCGAGCCGCCGGCGGGCGCTGGCGGAGCCGCGCTGGCGCCCGCGGCGGCCGGACGCAGGCGCGCGCAGCAGCCTGACGGGGAGCATGCCCTCGAAAGCGCCGGCGCACCGTGCCTCGCGCTGCCCCGTGCTCGGCTGCCGAAGGCGATGAACGCGCCGGCGGAGATCAGCCCGGTGATCTCGCCGGCGAACACGCTGGTCGTGGTCGCTGCTCGAGCAGCAGCCGCTCGAGGGCGAAGCAGCGCGCGACGTCGTCGGCGTCGCGCTCGATGACCATCGCGTCGCGCTCGCGTTCGGAGGTCCACGCGCCGAGCTCGACGAGCTCGCCGGCGCGCGGCGCGCGCCTCGCCGCCGCCGACGGCGGACAGCAGCGCGCGGTGGCAGACGATGTCGGGGTAGCGGCGGATGGGCGAGGTGAAGTGGCAGTAGGCGGCCGAGTGCAGGCCGGCGTGGCCGAGGTTCTTGGGCGAGTAGTAGGCCTGCTTGAGCGAGCGCAGCACGAGCGAGCTGAGCGCCTGGCGCCCGTGGCCGGTGCGGCGCACGTGCTGCTCGACGCGCCGCGAGATCTCCCCGAGCAGCTCGGCTGCCTGCGTGGAGGACATGTGCTCGGGCAGCGGCGGCGTGGGCACCTCGAGCGAGGCGAGCTGGTCGGCGAGGCGCTCGACGCGCTCGGGCTCGGGGCGCTCGTGGACGCGGTAGAGGCACGGCACGCCGCGCTGCTCGAGCAGCGCCGCGACGGCCTCGTTGGCGGCGATCATCAGGTGCTCGATCAGGCGGTGGGACTCGGTCTGCGCGCGCGCGAGGATCGCGACGACGTTGCCGTGCTCGTCGAACGCGAACTCGGGCTCCTCGGAGTCGACGACGAGCGCGCCGCCGCGCTCGCGCTCGCGCTGGAGCGCGGCGGCGGCCTGCGCGCGCGGCGCGCAGCGGCGCGCCCCACGGCTCGGCGGCGGACTCGGCGCCCGGCGAAGATGCGGTCGACGCGCTCGTAGTCCAGGCGCGCGTCGGAGCGGATCAGCGAGCGGTAGAAGGCGGCGCGCGCGACGCACGGCGCCGTGCAGCTCCATCTCGACGGTGACGGCGGCACGGTCGACGCCGGGCATCAGCGAGCAGGCGTCGCTGGAGAGCGCGTGCGGCAGCATCGGCTCGACGGCGCCGGGCGCGTACACGCTGGTGGCGCGCCGTGCGCGCCTCGCGGTCGAGCGGCGAGCCCTCGGGCACGTGCGCGGCGACGTCGGCGATGTGCACCCACACGCGGATCGCACCGGCTCCGCCGTCGCCGGTGCCACGGCCGTCGCGCGCTCCCCGCGCTCGCCGCTCGCCGACGCCGTCGCGCTCGGCGTCGATGGCTCGGCGGAGATCGCGTCGTCGAAGTCGCGTGCGCTGGCGGGGTCGATCGTGAACGTCGGCAGCGCGCGCAGGTCGCGCCGCTCGCCGGGCTCGCGCTTGACGCGCTCGCCGGCGGCGCGCGGCTTCGCGCTCGAGCGCGGCGTCGAAGCCGCGCGCGAGGCCGCGGTCGAGCAGCAGCGCCTCGATCACGTCGCGCGCGACGTCGGGGCGCCCGAGCGCGCGCACGACGCGCGCGCCGGAGCCGCGCGCGGCGCTCTGCACGAGCACGAGGTCGCCGGCGGCGACGCGCACCCGCCCGCGCGCCGGAGCGCGCGGGCCCGAGCGTGAGGCGCGCGGCGCCGCGCCCGTGCGCGGCGCTCGCCGTCGCGCTCGCGCTGGCGGGAACAGCGGCTCGGCGGTGAGGAAGCGCCCGCGACGCTCGACCACGGCGACGAGCGCGCCGGCGGGCGCGGGGCCGGCGGCGCGACGCTCAGCGCCCGCGCCGTCGTCCGCACGTCGGCCGCTGCGCCCGCGCGGGCCGGGGCGGCTCACTTGACTTTGGCGGCGAGCGTGCTGAGCGCGACGTCGAGGCCGCGGTTGGTGTCGACGCCGCTGCTGGGCACGGGCACTTCGGGGATCACGCCGGCGCCCTGTTTGACGCCGCCGCCGCCGAGGTTGCGCCCGTTGGGCGTGAAGTACTCGCCGACGGTGATGTCGAGCGCGCCGCCGTTGGACAGCGGCTGCTCCTCCTGGAAGACGCCCTTGCCGAACGTGTGCGTGCCGACGACGGTCGCGCGGTGGTGGTCCTGCAGCGCGGCGGTGACGATCTCAGACGGAGGAGGCGGTGTTGGCGTCGACGAGCACGACCATCGGGATCGATGCGGGGATGGCGCCGCCGGTGGCGACGAGCACCTGCGTCGGCTGCGTGCGCCCGCGGGTGGTGACGATGACGCCCTTGGCGATGAAGATGCTGGCGATCAGCTGCGCTTCCTCGACGAGGCCGCCGCCGTTGCCGCGCAGGTCGAAGACGAGCCCGCGCGCGCCGGCGTGCAGCTCGTGTTCGACGGCTTCGCGCACTTCGGCGTGCGACGCCGGGGCTGAAGCTGGCGAGCGCGACGACGCCGAGCTTGACGCCGTGGACGGTCTTGGTGAGCGATTCGACGACGGGCTCGGAGACGACCGCGCGCGTGATCTTGACGTCTGCGACGCTCGCGATGGTGCGAGCGCGCCGGCGGCCGGCGGTTCGATCCCGAGCTGGACGTCGGTGCCGGGCAGCCCCTTGATCAGCGAGGTGGCCGTTTCGGCGGACAGCCGTGCGAGCTTGCGCCCGTTGACGGCGACGATCAGTTCGCCGGCCTTCAGCCCCGCGCGGGCGGCGGGCGAGGAGTTGAAGACGCGCTCGATCAGCAGCCCGCGGTTGGCGGCGAGCTGCGTGGCGACGGACGACGCCGATGCCGGTGAAGTGCGGCGGCGAGCTGAATTCGCGGTATTCGCTTGGGCGTGAGGTAGTGGGAGAAGCGGTCGCCGAGGCTCGCGACGAGGCCGCTGATCGAGGCGCTGTCGAGCTTGCTGGTGGGGATCGGCCGGTAGTAGTCGGCGGCGATCCGCTGGATCGCTTCGTCGACGACCTGCGTCTGCGGGCTGGCGACGAACGCGCTGCGCAGGAACCCGGGCAGGTCTTCGGGGTGCCCGCCCGAGCCACAGGCCGAGCGCGAGCAGCAGAATCGGCAGCGAGCAGCGCGAGCGCGACGGTCAGCGGCTGTCGTGCGAGAACGGGGCATCGGCTGGGGGCAAGCGTAGCGAGGCGGCACGAGCGGCTGCGAACGTTCTAGGGTGGGGCGATGGCTGACGTGAGCACGACCACGGTCCCCGCGAACGGCCTGCCGATCCACCGCATCGAGCTGCCGGGCACGCGCGCGCTGACGGTGCTCGTGGCGTTCGACGCGGGCGCGCGCAACGAGCGCCCGGAGGAGAACGGGATGGCGCACTTCCTCGAGCACCTGGTGTTCAAGGGCGGCGAGAGCTACCCGACGTACAAGGACGTCAACGAGACGGCCGAGCGGCTGGGCGGCGTGCTGAACGCGTACACGAGCCACGACCTGGTGGCGTTCCACATCACGGTGCGCGCGGAGAGCGCGCCGCAGGCGATCGACCTGCTGAGCGACTTCGTGGGGCGCCCGCGCCTGGACGCCGAGGAGCTCGACCGCGAGCGCGGCGTGGTGATCCAGGAGATCAACCGCGCGTACGACCAGCCGTCGATGGTCGCCGAGTACCTGATCGACCGCGCGGCGTTCGGCGATCACCCGCTGGGGCGCACGGTGCTCGGGCCCGGAGGAGAACCTGCGCAGCTTCACGCGCGAGGGGATCGTCGCGTTCCGCGAGCGCCGCTGGGCGGGCGCGCGCGGCGGCGCGTTCCTGGCGGGCAACCTCGAGCACCTGCCGGCCGAGGCGGAGCTGCACGAGCGCTTCGCGCGCTTCCCGTCGCTGCCGGAGCCGCGAGCCGTACGTGCCGGCGCCGGCGTTCGCGCCGCAGACGCTGGTCGAGCGAGCGCGACACCAACCAGTCGCACCTGCGCATGATCTACCGCCCGGAGATCGCCGTCGCGGACGTGCGCGAACGCGCGGCGCTGTCGATCTACTCGACGCTGCTGGGCGGCTCGATGGGCTCGCGGCTGTTCGAGGAGATCCGCGAGAAGCGCGGCCTGTGCTACTCGGTGTACGCGATCAACCACGCGTTCGCGGACGTGCCGATCCTGCAGCTCAGCTCGGGCCTCGAGTCGGCGAAGTGCGTCGAGGCGTACACGCGCATGCGCGAGATCGTCGACGAGCTGCGCGCGGACGGCCCGACCGAGGAGGAGGTCGCAGCGCGCGCGCGCGTACGCGGCCGGGCGGCTGGTGCTGGCGTTCGAGAACACGAACGCGGTCGCCCGCTACGCGGCCAACCAGCAGATCGTGTTCGGCGAGGACATCGACCCCGACGCGGCGATCGCGGCGCTCGACGCGGTCACCTACGACGAGGTCCGCGAGGTCGCCGCGGGCGTCGCCGACAACCTCGCGGTGGCGTGCGTCGGCCCGCACACGGCCGACGAGTTCTGACGCTCGGCGTCGAGCGCCCACTCGCCTTCGACTCGGACCGGCCGCGAGCCGCCGACACACGGCCCACGCTGCGCCCGGCTCACTTGATCGAGCTGGGTTCGGAGGGTTTCTGGCCCTGCCGCGTCGGCACTTCCTCCGTGTGGAACGTGCGACTGCCGCCATCGTAGGAGCTACCTTCGACCGTGGCGAGCAGCTGATAATCGTAGAGCTGATCGGGCACCAGGTTTGAGAGCTCCGCCGTGACGGCGGCCCCGCTAGTCCCCGCGCCAGAGCGAAAGTCACTGCATTCGACGCTCGCTGTGCGGGGTCCGGTGAAGTTGGTTTCTCCTGCGATCGTGTAGAGGAACTCGCACTTTTCCGCGCCGCTGCCGCTCGGGCTCACGCTGCCCATCACTTTCACGCTGCTGGAGGTCAGTTCGGTGAAGCCTTCGGTGCTGACGGTGGGCTTCGCAGGTGCTTCGGGCGCCGTGAACGTTTCAGGTTCGCCCTCGCCGGGGCCCGCGGCGCTGCGCGCGTCGAGCCGGAAGCGGTAGAGCGTGTTCGCTGCCAGACCCACGACCGCCGCGGAGACGTCCTCTGGGCTCGAGCCCGATGATTCGTAGGTGGCGCAGGGCGCGGTGTGTTCGTAGGAGGTGCCCGCGCCGTATTCGAAGTAGCAGCTCGTGACGATGGCGTCGTTGGGATTGAGCGTGCCGTTGAGGGTAGCGCCGGTGGACGTGATTTCGCTGGGCGCACGGGTGGCGGCGATTGGGGTCGAGCGCGCTTGCCAGCGAACGCGCACCGTGCCGCACACGTGCGTCATCGCGCAGGCTTCGACGGTGTCTTCGACAGCGGCGCTCCGCGCGCCGGTGAAAGTCAGCTTCGTCTGGACGTAACCGTCGGCGTTGGTGCTCGCCGAGAGCGAGGAGAAGCTGCCGTCCTCTGGTTTGACGGCGAAGTTCACCGATTGGCCGGCTATCAGCTCGCCATGGGCGTTGAGCGTTCTCGCCGTGATCAGGGAAACAGCTGTGCCTCCGGGCACCGACTTCGGCGCGGCGAGCACTTCAACGTTCGCCGGCACGGTGGATGCCTTGGGCGCATGTCCCTTCACGAGCACCTTACGAGATCTGTGGCCACGCTTAGCCCCGTGCGCGGCGCTGACGGTCACCACTCGAACGCGACCACCGGCTCCGTGCACGACCGCGCCGGCGACGCCTCCCAGCACCAGCAGCAGCATCGTGAAGACCAGCGCCTGCGGCGGTCGGAGCGGGAACCACTCGCGCGGTGGTCGTGGCTGTGGCGGGTGCAGACCAGCCCGGAGCGTCTTGCACAGCACCTGCAGGTTGTGTTCGGTCATCCGCAGGCCGGATCGGTCGTGGATCTCCTCGCGCAGTTCGTGTGCTTTGCCCAACAGGCGGTCGGCTTTGGCGTGGTTTCCGGCGGCGAGCTGCAGGGTGCCCTGTTCGTGGAGCGCCCACGCGCGTCCGCTGATGTCCTTCGCCTTCTCGGCGCCCCGTAGAGCCGTCTGCAGCGACTGCAAGATCTCCATCCAGCGCTCCAGCAGCGCCAGCAGCATCGCCAGATCGCGTGCCAGTCGCACAGCTTGTTCCCAGTGTTCGTCGAGATCGAGTCGCTGCAGCAGGCCGAGCAGCATTTCGACCGTGCCATCGATCGTCGCCAGATCGGGAGGGCGACCTTGCGCGATCTGGACGAACAGCTTGCGTGCGAGTTCGATCGCGGTCGTCACCTGGTCGGCGACGCCAAGCTCACTGTCGAGCTCCGCGGCGGGCGGCGTTGGCGTGCCTTGCGCTGCCTCGACCTTTGCGATCGCCTGCGCGAGCACGGCCGAATCCTTGCCGCCGTCCAGCGCTTCGAGCTTCGCGCCGTCGCGATCGCCGAGCTTGACTATGTAGCTGTAGCGCCCGACCGTGATGCGCCCGGGCACACCCTCGGGTCCGGTCGGCGGATCGGGGGCGTCTGACGGCACGCCGGCTACCTGAGCCGCACGACGGCGAGGAGCGGAATGCCGATCATGATGCGAATGCTAACGAACGGAATCCTCGCCGATCCGGCACGATCGCATGAATCGGGGCGCTCAACCGGCATGCGAGGCCCCGCGCGTGACTTAGACTTGCACCCATGACCCTTCCGCCCGGCCCGCGCGCACCGGCGGCGGTGAACTCGGTGCGCTTCGCCCGCCGGCCGCTCGATGCACTGCGGCGCTGGCACGCTCGCTACGGCGACCTGTTCACCTTGAGCCTGGTCGGCTTCGGCACCGGCGTGTATGTCGTCGATCCGGACGCCATCCGTGAGCTGTTCACGGGCGATCAGTCCGATCTGCGCGCGGGTGAGGCGAACTCGTTCATGGAGCCGGTGCTGGGTTCGCACTCGGTGTTGATCCTCGACGGGCCCGAGCATCTGCGCCAGCGAAAGCTCCTGCTCGCGCCGCTACAGGGCTCGCGCGTGGCCACGTATCGCGAGGTCATTCGCGAGGTCGCCGAGCGGGAGCTCGCCGGCTGGCGCCCGGGTATGGAGCTCGTGCTACGCGAGCGCATGCGTGCGCTTACGTTCGAGGTGATCTGCCGCGTGGTGTTCGGCGTCACCCAGCCCGAGCGCGTCGAGCGCCTGCGCGAGCGGCTGGTAGCTGTGATCGACAGCAGCCCGATCTTCCTGCTCGCGCCCGCGCGCGCGGACCTCGGACCGCTGAGCCCCGGCCGACGGTTCACGCAGCGTCTGCGCGCAGCCGACGCGGTGCTGTACGAGGAAATCGCCCGGCGCCGGCGCGAGCCCGACCTCGAGACGCGCTCGGACGTGCTCTCGTTGCTGATGCGTGCGCGTGACGAGCAGGGACAGGGGATGACCGACACGGAGCTGCGCGACGAGCTGTTCACGATGCTGGGCGCCGGCCACGAGACGACCGCGACCGGCCTCGCGTTCGCGTTCGAGCTGCTGCTGCGCAACCCGCGCGTGCTCGCCCGCCTGCGCGAGGAGCTCGACGGCGGCGATGGTGACGCCTACCTGGACGCGGTCGTCAAGGAGACCCTGCGCCTGCGGCCGGTGATCGACGCGGCCGAGCGCACGCTCACGGTCCCGCGCACGGTCGCCGGCTGGGAGCTCCCGGCCGGTGTCAAGGTGTACCCCGGAATCGCGCTCGTGCACCTGCGCGAGGACCTGTATCCGCGCGCGCACGAGTTCCGCCCGGAGCGGTTCCTCGAGGACCGCGCCGAGTCCTACGCGTGGCTGCCTTTCGGCGGCGGCATTCGGCGCTGCATCGGCGCGGCGCTCGCGCACGCCGAGATGGCCGAGGTGCTGCGCGTCGCGGTTGCGGCCGTCGAGCTGCGAGCGCTGCGCGAGCGGCCCGACCCGATCGTCCTACGCGGGATCACGCTCGCGCCCAAGCACGGCGTGGAGGTGATCGTCGAGCGCGTCAACCGCCTCTCCCCGGTGCTCCGGCCGGCGCCGGAAGCGGTGGGCGCATAATCGAGCGCACCCCGGGACGCGGGCTCAGATCGGTGCGTCGGCGACGCGCGCTCGAGTGCAGCCGGCATCCGCGAGCAGGCACGCAAGGCGATCAACCGTGTCGAGACCTTCGGCCTGTTCGGTGGCCGGGGATGCTCCGGAGCGCGGTGCTCGCACGTCGGCGACGCGGTACACGAGCTTGCCGCGCTGCAGGAACGCGTCCTGCTGGGTGAAGCCGTCGGGGTTGAGCCAGATCAGGTTGCGGGTGAGCGGCGGATCTCCAACGGCTGAAGACCGTCCGTGCAGGTGGCAGCGAGCGCTTGACGCCTGCGCGAAGAAGCGGTGGGCGCGAGCGGGTGAGCCGAGCGCGAACACGTCGGCGACGACGTCATCGCCGTCGAGCGCGAACCTGCGTATCTCGTAGCTCGCGGGCCAGGTGCCGCCGGCCTGCGTACTCAGTTCGAGCCGTTGCGGGGCGCTGTCGCTCCACACCGCCTGCGGCGCGACAGTGCCAGCTTCGTATGTGCGCCCGCTCACCCTGTCTGTGATTCCGCGGATATCCGCGCGAAGCTGCTCGATCCCGGCGAGATCGACGCTGGCGAGCGACGCTTTGGCCGCGTCTTCGCACCGGGCATAGTGTCCTTCGTCCGCGCTGGCGCTCGTGGGCCGTCCCGGGAGCACGTCGGTGCGCGCATCCAGAAGAGCCACGAGCGCGAGGGCCAGACCGGCAAGCAGGACCGCCATCCGCGCCGGCGCTCCCGGCCGCCAGCGCTCGTCGTCGGGCAGGGCGAACGGGTTGTCCGGACGATGGTCGACCACCGGCAGGCGCACCTGCGGGTCCGCGCTGAAGTCCCGAAACGCCGGCTTGCCCGCCAGCCTGCGCGAGAGCGCTCGCAGCGGTGGCCGGGCGAGCAGGACGAGCGCGAGCAGCACGAACAGCGTCGCGACGACCCGCTCGTTGCCGGTGAGCGCGCTCTCGAAGCCGCCCGCGTCGACGATGCAGTGCAGCGCGATCCCGGGCAGCAGCGAGCCGGTGCGCTCGTAGAGCAGGCACGCGATGACGCCGAAGAAGACGAGGATCGGGCGCACCGCGAGCGGATACTGCGTGTGCAGGAGCCCGAACATCGTCGCCGACAACAGACACGCGGGCAGGATCGAGAGCCGGTTGCGCAGGCTGCGGTAGAGGAAGCCGCGGAAGAAGACCTCCTCCGCCACGGGCGCGCCGACGGACGCGACGAAGCCGGCGACGAGGATCGCGCCAAGGCTCTGGTGGGAGATACCCGAGAAGTTGCTCGTCGTGTGAGGCAGGTTCAGCCCAGAGACCCAGAGGACAGAGAACCAGCCGTAGGCGAGCAGGCCGACGAGCACGAGTCCCGTCGAGCGGGCCCCCGGGACCGGGCGCAGGCCGAGATCTCTGATGCCGAGACGTCCGCTGCGCCACAGCGGCACGAGCGTCAGCAGGAACGCGATCTCGAACAGCAGCGCGCCGTCGGCGATCTCGAGCGGCAACCCGGCGAGTGCCAGCGCGACCTCGAGCACGAACAGAATCACGAGCGCGGCCACGTACGCGGCGATCGCGTAGCGCACCGTCCATTGTCGTGAGCGGGCCGTCGGCTTGGGCCACGGAGCGAGCCGCCGGATTCCGGTGTCGGCGCTTGCTGCTGCAGTCACAGTCGCTGTATCGACCGACGCCGCACAGCGCTGAACCGTTCGCCTCCGCGGTCACCACGTCGGGTAGATCAGGTTGTGGAAGTGGGCGATCTCCCAGCGGCCTCGCCAGCTGGGGCGCTCGAGACGAGCAGCGCCGCCTCGCCGGTGGAGAGCGCGATCGCCACGAGCTGCGCGCGTGTGCGTGCGCCGAGCTTCGACATCGCGTTGCGAACGTGAGTGCGAACCGTCTCGGGCGAGACGAGCAGGCCGTCGGCGATCTGGCTGGTGTCGTGGCCGAGGGCAATCAGCGTGACCACCTCTCGCTCGCGGCCGGTCAGTGACCCCCGGCGCGCCCTGGCGGGCGTCGGGGGAGCGTGCGGATCGCTCGTGGCGAGCGTCACCGAGACCGCGAGCCGGCGCCCGCCCACCCGTAGGAAGCGCGCGGCGACTTCGATCCGAACCTCAGAGCCATCCGCGCGAACGACGTTGCGCGTTCCCGCGTGTTCGCCGGAGCGCATGAAGGCCTGCCATTCCCGCGCCGAGCGCTCGCGTTCGGACGGCCTGATCGTGTCGGCGACCGGCATGCCGATCAGATCCTCACGCTCGCAACCGAGCAGCCGCAGGGCGGCATCGTTGGCGTCGACGAAACGTCGCTGCTCGTCCGCCAGCACCATCGCATTGGCCGAGCGCCGGAACACGAACGACAGCAGGCCCTCCAGACCCGATTCGGCGCCATCCATACACGAAGCTTATGGCACCGCGAGGACGGCAACCATTCGAACTGGGGTAGCCATCGGCGCCGCCAATGCTCGTCTGAGCGAGTTAGGCGGCTAGCGCCTTCATCCGCGCGGCCGCTGGAGCCTGTGCAGCGCCGATCTCGCTGATCCACGCGAGCGCGTCCGCGACGTCCAGCTCGCCCATCGCGACCATCTCCTCGATATCCGCCCAATCCTTGGTGCGGCCGATCAGCGCCTTGAACACCGCGAGCGCGGTGCAACCGACCACGGGGATGAGGCGACCCGAGAACGGCACCTCGCGCACCCCCTTGCGACCTCGTCGTGGAACGGGTGCACGTTGAGGAAGATGTCGATCGGCGTGTCCTGCCACCACAGCCGGATCTGGCCCTCCGCTTCGGCCCGCGCAAGCTCCTCGTCGCTTCTCGCGACCCCGTCGGGAAGCGCCGCGAACACGTCCTTGGCGAGCTTCGGGCGGACGAACACGTTGACGTCGAGGTCGCGCGTGCCGCGCGGCTCTTCGGTGCAGTACGCCAGGGCGATCGCGCCGCCGAACGCGTGCCGAAGCCCGGCCGCCGAGAGCGCGTCGTCGATCTCGAGCAGGCGGCTGGCGAGCACGCTCATGAGGCGCTCACAGTGGACGCACGGTCATCCGGCGAGGACGGTCTCACGCAGCGAAGCGGATCAGCGCCGGGTAGGCCAGCTCGCCGCGCCGGCGCTGCGGAAGCTGCTCGGCCAGGTCCAGTACCTGCGCGAGGATCTCCCCCGCCCGAGTCACGTCCAGGCGGGCTGCCGGCGGCAACCCAACGCTGACCTCCATACCCACCGCCTCCGCGATTCGCGCGAGGGCCGCGACAGCCGGCTGGCGGTGACCGTGCTCGTAAGCGCTCAGCACCGAGCGAGGCATGCCCGCTCGACGGGCGAGCTCGGCCTGGCTCAGGCCGCTCTCCTCGCGAACTTTGCGAATCAACTCACCGGCGACCCTGCCGTTGGCGTCCACCGCAATGGCGCTCATAGAGCCGATGTTAGCGAATGCGCGAACGATCGCGCACATGTTCGCGTATACGCTACCCGAGCGCGACCATGCGGTCGATGGGTACGCGCGCCTTCACCGCGATCTCCTCGGGCACGCGCACCTCGAACTGCATCTCGCGCAGCGCGTCGCGGAGCTTTGGCAGCGTGATCATCTTCATGTACTTGCACGACGCCTCGGCGTTCGCCGGGATGAACTCGACGTCCGGGGCCGCCATCCGCAGCGGGTAGAGCATCCCGACCTCCGTCGCCACGACCGCCTCGCGCCGCGCCGGCGCGGTCGATCCGCCGGATGCGCCCTCACCTGCCGAGCCGTTTGCGGGGCGCTGCGAAGCCTCCTCGACGGCGTCGTGCTCCGCGTCCTCGGCGTACTTGAGCATCCCGCCCGTCGAGAGCATGTGCACGCCCTCGGCCGACACGTCGCCCGCGGCGACGTACTCCATGATGCTCGTCGTGCAGCCGCACTCGGGGTGGATCAGGAAGTCCGCGCCCGGGTGCGCCGCGCGCGTGGCTGCGATGTCCGCGGGACGGATGCCCGCGTGCACGTGGCACTCGCCGTCCCACACGTGCATGCGCCTGCCGAGCTGCTTCTCGACGTACGCGCCCAGCCACATGTCCGGGCCGAACAGGATCTCCGTGTCGGGGCCGTGCGTGTCGTAGATGTGGCGCACGACGTCCACGGCGTTGGCCGACGTGCAGCAGTAGTCGGTCAGCGCCTTGACCTCCGCGGTCGTGTTGACGTACATCACGACCACGCCCTCCGGATAGGTCGCCTTCCACGACGCGAGCTGGTCGAAGTCGATCGAGTCCGCCAGCGAGCAGCCGGCGTCGAGATCGGGGATCAGCACCGTCTTCTCCGGACACAGGATCGACGCCGTCTCCGCCATGAAGTGCACGCCGCAGAACACGATCGTCTCCGCGTCGAGCGCCGCCGCCGCGCGGCGCGAGAGGCCGAGCGAGTCGCCGACGTAGTCGGCCACGTCCTGGATCTCCGGCACCTGGTAGTTGTGCGCGAGGATCACCGCGCGCCGCTCGGCCGCCAGCGCCCGCACCTCGTCCTTCAGCTCCGCGATCTCCGCGTCCGACAGGGCACCCGCGTTCGGGGCCATCGGCAACGTGAGGGCCATCGGCAGGTTCATGACTGGAAAGCCGTCCGCAGGGTTGGGGCTAGCGACAGGTTCATGGCAGGGGATCCATGATCAGCGAGAGGTCCAGGGCCGGCGCCGAGTGAGTCAGGGCGCCCATCGAGATCCATTCTATCCCCGTCTCCGCCAGCGGCCGGAGCGTCTCGAGGGTCACGCCGCCGCTCGCCTCGAGCTCCGCGCGGCCAGCTACCTGCGCGACCGCCGCGCGCAGCTGCGACGCGTCCATGTTGTCCAGCAGCAGCCGCGGCGCGCCCGCCGCGAGCGCCTGCTCGATCTCATCCGGGTCGCGCACCTCGACCTCCAGCGTGCCCGCGAGCTCGGGCGCCCGCTCGCGGGCACGCCGTACCGCCTCCGCGATCCCGCCCGCCGCCGCGATGTGGTTCTCCTTGATCAGGATCGCGTCGTACAGGCCAGCGCGGTGGTTGCTCGCCCCGCCGGCCGCCACCGCCGCCTTCTCGAGCGCCCGCAGGCCGGGCGTCGTCTTGCGCGTGTCGAGCACGCGCGCGCCCGTCCCCCGCACCTCGCGCGCCGCGCGAGCCGAGAGCGTCGCCACGCCCGACAGGTGCGCGAGGAAGTTCAGCGCCGTGCGCTCGCCCGTCAACAGCGCCCGTGCGCGCGCGGAGATCGACAGCACCGGCCCGCCCTGCTCGCGCCACACGCCCTCCGCCACCAGGCGCTCGAAGCTCGCGTCGGGATCGAGCAGCGCGAACGTCGCCTGCGCCGCGTCCAGGCCGTAGATCACACCCGGCGCCTTCTGCGTGATCAGCCCACTGGCCTGCGCGTCGGCCGCCACCGTCGCGAGCGTCGTCACGTCGCCCGTCCCGACGTCCTCCGCGAGCGCCGCGCGCACCAGCGCGAGCATGTCGGGGGGCAGAGCGGGGCTCACTGCGCTTCAGCATAGGATCACGGCGATGGATCCGCGCTCAGCCACGGACTCGCAGGCCACGCTCGCCCACTGGATGGGGCCGCTCGACGCCAACGGCGCCGGCTTCGTGCACGGCGGCACCGTCATGAAGCTCTGCGACGAGGCCGCCGGCCTGGCCGCCGTCAAGCACTCGCGCGCCAGGGTCGTCACCGCCGGCATGGACCGCATGACCTTCAGGGTCCCCATCCACGTCGGCGAACTCGTCACCTTCCAGGCCAGCGTCAACGCCGTCTGGAGCACCTCGATGGAGGTCGGCGTGCGCGTCGACACCGAGAACCCGCGCACCGGCGAGCGCCGCCACAGCAACAGCGCGTACCTGACGATGGTCGCCGTCGACGAGCAGGGCAACCCGATGCCCGTGCCGCCGCTGCTCACGAGCACCGACGAGCAGCGCCGCCGCGAGTCAGAGGCGCAGCTGCGCCGCAGCAACCGGCTCGCCGAGCGCGAACAGCTCCGCGCCGCTCGCTGAAGTCCCTACGACGACGCGCTCTGAAGCAGATAGGCACGCACGAATCCGTCGAGATCGCCATCGAGCACGCGCTGGACGTCGCCCATCTCAAAGCCCGTGCGCGTGTCCTTCACGAGCGTGTAGGGGTGCATCACGTACGAGCGAATCTGCGAGCCGAAGTTCACGTCCTGCGCCTCGCCCTTCTCGCGCGCGATCTCTTCCTGGCGTTCGCGCTCCTTGCGCTCGAGCAGCTTCGCGTGCAGCATCGCCATCGCCGTCGCGCGGTTGGATGACTGCGAGCGCTCGTTCTGGCACTGCACGACGATGCCCGTCGGACGGTGTGTGATGCGCACCGCCGAGTCCGTCTTGTTGACGTGCTGGCCACCCGCGCCCGACGCGCGGTAGGTGTCCACCTGCAGGTCGTCGTCGTTGATCTCGACCTCGCCCGTGTCCTTTACCACCGGCGCCACCTCCACGCCCGCGAAGCTCGTGTGGCGGCGGTGCGCCGAGTCAAACGGCGACAGCCGCACCAGCCGGTGCACGCCGCGCTCGGCGCCGAACAGGCCGTACGCGTTCTCGCCCGATGCGCGGAACGTCGCCGACTTGACCCCCGCTTCCTCGCCCTCGCTCACCTCCAGCAGCTCGATCGCAAAGCCCCTGCGCTCCGCCCAGCGCATCAGCATCCGCAGCACGATCTCCGCCCAGTCCTGCGCGTCCGTCCCCCCCGCCCCCGCGTTCACCGTCACCAGCGCGTCGCCCGCGTCATACGGGCCCGAGAACAGCCGCTGCTCCTCGAGCTCCATCAGCCGCTCCTCCACCGACGCGATCTGCTCGTCCACCTCCGCCTCGAGCGTCGCGTCCTCCGCGGCCATCTCCGCCAGCCCCTCGAGGTCGTCCACGTCCGCCTGCAGCGTTACGAACATCTCCACGCGCTTGGACGCGCGCGCGTGCTCCGCCGATACCGCCGCCGCGTGCTCGGAGTCATCCCAGAAGCCACCCGCGCCCATCTCGCCCTCGAGCGCCGCCACACGCTCGGCCAGCTCAGCCGGGTCAAAGATAATCCGAGAGCAGTTTCATCTGCTCACGGATCGCAGCCAAGCGCTGAGGGGTCGGGGTCGACTCGCTGGGGGCGGCTGTGGCCATGTGGTCACGGTATCAGCGCGGCGGGCTCGCGCCCGGCGACGTCGCGCGTGGTGGGGTGAGGGCGGGGCCCGGTTGTCTTCGCGCGTGTGCCGTATAGCGATCGTCTTGCAGGGATGTCGTGCTGGGGCTCACCAAAGCACCGGCACGTCGTAGGCGGCGATGCGAGCGTCGTTCGTGACGAGTGTGAGCTTCTCGCTCTGTGCCTGCGCAACGAGCATTCGGTCGAACGGGTCGCCGTGGTGCGGTGGCAGCGCGCCTGCGATCAAACCCTGCCGTGAGCTCATTGGCAGTTCTGTGAAGCCTCGCTGCTCAAACGTGTCGAGAACGTCATCCGGAATCTTCAGTTTGCCCGCCGCGTGCTTGATCGCCATCTCCCAAATCGACGCCGCACTGAAGAACAGCACGTGGCCAGGGTCAGCGATGGCCTCGCGGGCACGGGCGCTGATCCGCCGGTAATCGCCCCGCCACCAGAGAAGCACATGCGTGTCGAGCAGCAACGCGCTCAATCGCGCGTCCCGAAGAGACGTTCCAGCTCCTCGTCAGGCTCGTTGAAGTCCTCGCTCATCCAGATCTGTCCCGCGAGATCGCCCGGTATGCGCCGCTTACCAACAGGCGAATACGCGACGATCTTTGCCACCGGGCGCTGCCCACGGCGAATCACGATCTCCTCGCCACCGATCACGCGCTCGAGCAGGCTCGAGAGCTGCGTTTTGGCCTCGGTGACGGTCACGGCCGCCGACGTGCGCATCTCTGACATAGTCGAAAGCATATCAGACCTGGTTGACCTGGTCTGATCTGATCCAGCTCGCCGGCTTTTGGATCGCGCACACGTAGTAGAGATCGAGCATGAAGCGCTCCGTCGTGACAGCTCCGTAGGAGGAGAGATCGTTCCATGGCTTCGAGTAGGCATCACCAGGGGCGAGCTTTTCCAGCAGGCCTGCGATCGGTGTGAGCAGGCCGCGAAACGCGGTGTCCGTGAGTCCGAGATCCATCACGACGAGCCGGCCGGACGGCCGCAGGTGCTCCCACGCTGCGGCGAGCGCGGGCCGCGGGTCGGGAATGGCCGAGTAGCTGAGGCTGAACAGCACCGCGTCGACCTCGTCGTCGAGCTCCAGCTCGGCAGCGTCTTGTCGAAGCAGCTCGACGTTCTGCCAGCCGCGATCGTGCACCAGGTGTCGCGCCTCTCCGAGCATGCCCGGCGAGGCATCGATCGCGATCACCCGCCCGGTCGGGCCGACGGCGTCGATCAGGTATCTCAAGTTGCGTCCGGTTCCGGCGCCGATCTCGAGAACCACGTTGCCGGGTCGCAGATCGAGGGCCGACACCGCCTTGCGCCGCGCGCGTGGCGTGATGAGGAACAGGAACTCCAGCCTCCGATAGAACCGAGCGAGGCGGTCATATCGAGCCACGATGTGCTCGAGCGGCTTGCGGTACTCATACGCAGACGAGCCGTCCATCAGGTTGAACTAGCTCGATGCGCCGGCGGCAGCCCATATCGCCGTAGGCACCAGTCGTGCCGATAGTACGAATCATTACAGCATCGGGACATGGTGTTTACAGTATGACGTCGAGCGTGGTACGGTGCCGTCAGCGCGCCAGCCCTTGGACTTCGGCATCGTCGAAGCATCTCGCATACGCAGGGACGCGGGCACCTCTTCAAGAGGGAATGGACGACGCAGCACTCAGCCCGACAGGGCAAGGAGAATGAACATGGATCGTAGATCACTCGTGCTCGCACTCGCAGTCGCGGCACTCGTCACGCTGGGGATTTTCTCGGCGACAGCGTCGGCGAAGGAACCGCCGGAAAAGACCCGCGTGACATTCACGGCCGAATACGCAGGCGGTGAATATTTCGGAGAAAGCAACACCCTGCACTGCAAAGGTGTTCACAAGACGAATTCGGTCAAGTACCCCGGCAGCGGCAGAAAAGGCGGCGAGGACATAGAGCACTGCAAGCTCTCCAAAGGGGAGACGTTCCCTGCGCGCTGGCAGACCCCCGGACAACCGATCAACATCGACGATAACTTCTGGGGCTCAGACTACGACGGGCAGGAAGTGCCGTTCAACGAAGATCTGCCCGCCTATGGCGTCTTCTTCAGCAAGGTGTCCGCTGGCGACAACGCCTTCACGGTCAAGGTTCTCTTTCCGAACACGTAGTCGTCCGCTCGTGCGTGCGCCAGGGTCAAACCGGCGCGCGCACGGCCGAGACGTTCAGGCGCACGTAGTCCAGCGGCACACGCACCCCCGCCACCACCGCGGCCGCGAACGGCTCCCGGCGCTCCTGCGGCAGTCGCTCGAGATGCGCGGCGAGGATCGACGTGCGCACGAATGCGTCCACGTCCTGGGGATACGTGGGGCGCTCCTCCAACCAGCAGCGGCTTACGGTGAACCAGCGTCGCGCAGGCGCCGTTCGGTCTCCTTCGGCCCCGCGAAGACCCACGGCGACCAGCCGACGA
Source organism: uncultured Solirubrobacteraceae bacterium (assembly GCA_963826985.1). Taxonomy (GTDB): domain Bacteria; phylum Actinomycetota; class Thermoleophilia; order Solirubrobacterales; family Solirubrobacteraceae; genus Palsa-744. The sequence goes on along the minus strand of CAWGYW010000001.1, from coordinate 511,140 downwards.
GCTCCGGGTGCGATGTCGCTGGCGACGGCGTCGATCACCTCGCGGACGCCGTCGATGTTGCCCTCTCCCCCGCACTGGATCTCGAGCACGCCCCCTGGCCGCAGCGCCTGGGCGAGTCGCGCCCACAGGCGATCGTGGTCGGGGACCCAGTGCAGCGCCGCCGTCGAGACGATCGCGTCGACCGGCTCGTCGAGATCGAGCTCGAGCACGTCCTGGCACCAGACCTCCGCGCGGTCGCCCAGACGCGTGCGCGCGAGCGCCACCATATCCGCCGACGCGTCCAGGGCCAGCACGCGCCCTTCGCGGCACGAGCGCCAGCAGCGCCTCGGTGACGCGTCCCGTGCCGCAGCCGACGTCCAGCACCGTCGCGTCGGGCGCGATGCCCTCCAGCCGCGCGAGAACCTCCGCCGCCCACGCCTGCTGCGGCTCGCTCGAGCGGTCATAGGTGTGCGCGTCCCACGGGGTGCCGGCCACGATCACGACAGGCTAGCGACCGGCGAAGCGCCGGCTCACGGCGCGCGTCGCCGCGCCGCCGGGTACCTCGCTGCTGGCGTACCGCAGTCCGACTGGTTGACAGTACGTGCGTCTCACGATTATGGTGGTCGAGTTCGGGAATGACTCCCGGCACTGAGAGCCGTCTTGTGGTGGGGCGGCGGCGAGGGAGAGGGGATCTACATGAGACCTGCACATCTGGCGATCGCGGCGACGGTGGCGACGGTCATGGCGGTGGCGTGCGCCGTCGTCAGCGCGTCGGCGTTCGCCCCGCCCGAATTCGGGCGCTGCATCAAGAACGCAAAGCACGAAGGCGGCAGCGGCTACTCCAATTCGGGCTGCACCGCACACGTCGAAGAAGGCGCCAAGTACCACTGGGTGTCAGGGCCGGGAGCCAAACGCGGCTTCACAGCTTCAGGAGGCGCAGTGGCGCTGTACCTCTACAGCGGGAGCTACCACGTCAAGGCCAGTCCGACGGTTGAATGCTCCGCGGCGAGCACGCTCGGCGAATACACGAGCAGCAACACCGAGAGCCTCGAGGTGACGCTGACCGGTTGCAAGATGGCGTCAGCCACCTGCCAAACCGAAGCGGCACCCGCGGGTGAGGTTCTGTTGACTCCGCTCGAAGGGCTGCTCGTCGTCTCCAAGCACGAATACTGGGGCGAAGCGCTGATCCGCTGGTCGCCGGCGATTGGCGAGACCATCGCCAACTTCGAATGCGGCGGCACGAGCGTCGTCGTGTCGGACTCGATCCTCCACGAGATCAAGCGCAACAAAATGGTGAGCAGCGAAGCGGAGGGCCTGAAGGTGAGCAAGGAAGGCACCCAGAAACCCGGCTGCTACGAAACGAGCGGACCATCCTGTGAAGGCGAGTACCCGCTGACCTCGGTCGGCGGCGCCCCCGGCGAGCTCTCCGGCCTGAGCATCTCCGGCACGCAGACCGACGAAGAAAAGCTCGAGGCGAACACCCTCCTGCCCTGAGCTGTTGTCCTCCCGGCGCGCGGCGGAGACGCTGCGCGCCGGGCCGGCAGGGTGTCGCCCCCGCCGGCAGGGTCCCGCCTGCCCAGGGCTAGCCGCCGGACGGTGGCCCGAACAGCCCAGGCCCTTCACTCGGAGGGCCGCCAAAGCCGCCGCCCCGTGCAGCTTCCAGGCGCCCCTGCCACACGGCCTTCGCGCCGAGATCGCCCGTTCTGAAGCACATGTAGCCGGCGCCGATCGCCAGCAGCACGAGCACGACCCGCAACGCGGTGACGATCGCCTTCGAGGACAGCAGCTCATCGACGATCGCCAGGCCGGTCGGCATGCCCCCGGAGATCCGCTGCGCGGCGAACGTCACGATCAGCGTCGCTGTGAACACCACGTAGACGATCGCCAGGATATGCGCGGCGTGCGAGTGTTCGGAGATCAGCGTCGCCGCCCGCCCCTGCAGGTGCAGCGCGCCGCGCAACGCCGCGCCGGCCTGCATCGTCAGGAAGATCGAGCTCATCGCCACGATCGACACCACCGCCAGCGCGATCCCGTAACGCGACAGCCACTCGCGCTTGAACACGAACACGATCGCCGTCACGATCGTCGTCGGGATCAGCACCACCGGCACGTGCACGAACAGTGGATGCGCCGGCAGGCCGCTGTAGATCGTCGTGATCCGAATCGGCAGCGTCACGAAGCCCAGGAACGCAAGCAGCGTCAGCACGAACTCCGCGCGCCGCCAGTCGACTCCTCGGCGGCCTCCTGCCGCGATGCTCTCGCTGCTCATTCGAGCCGAGGCTATTGGGGGAGGTAAGGGGGCTCTAAAAAACACGTGCGAAACCTGTGAGAAGGTTCTTAGTGATGTTCGAGAGCGGCTCGACCTCGCGACGGTCACGCCTCGCGGCGAACCGCGAGTGGCGCCCGTCGACGGCCTGTTCTTCCGCGGCCAGTTCTGGTTCGGGTCGGCCGAGCACTCAAACCGGTTTCGCAACATCCGCGCGAACCCCGCCGTCAGCGGCGCCGTCACGCGAGGGCTCGAGACGTTCCTCGTGATCGTGCACGGACGCGCCGTCGAGACCGACCCGGGCGGGCCGGAGGCTGGCGGGTTTGCTGAGTATCCGCGGGCGGTCTATGACTTCGATTGGGATGCTGCGCATCCCCGAGTCGCCGTAGGCGCGGATCGAGGCGAGTAGGCTGCTTGCGTTCAGGCGGCCCTAGCCGAAGCCCGTTCGCCGAGTGGAAGGTCTGGAGGCATGCGACGCCTGGGCGTAGCATGCCTCGAACGCCGTCGCCGCGTGCCATGCCCGCTGCTGCGACTAAACGCTCCCCTCCACATGTCCGCAGTCCTTGACGTCATATTCCGACGCGCAGTAAGTCTGCGGTTCCCACTTGGCTTTGAAGGCTTTGACGAACTGCGATAGCGCGCGCTCCTGGCTGGCTGAGCCGTGGTGGCCGGCGACGACACGCTTCTGGATCCGCTCCGAGAGCATGTTCAATTCCACCCGATACAGCAGATCCTCGACCGTCTGCCCCGACTTGCGCAGGAACGCACGGAATTCTCGGGGCTTGTGGAACTGCGTAGCGCGGATGCGGTCGAAGTTCTTCTTGACCTCCGCCGGCGTCACGCTGATGCCCATGTCCGCGGCTTCTCCCTGCACCCAATCGGAGGAGATCAGGAACGGCATGACCTCGTCCAGCAGAACCGTCGCGGGGGGCGCGTGTCCCTTCGTAGGTGTCAGCGCCTTCGCTGCGATCGCCAGCCAGTGCGAGTACGTCCCGCCGGTGATCGCGACCGAACCGACGCACGCGAGCGTCTGTTCGGGTGCCGGTTGAACGCCGGCGGCTGGGCCAGAGGTGGTTGGCGGGACGCTCGTCGACGTGGACGTCACCGGCGGCGGACATGCGGGCGCCCGAACTTCAGCGCCGCTGGACCCAACGTTCGCGACGAGCACCAGCGCCATAACCACCAGCACCATCGACGCCTGCAGGCCGCCCAGCCGCAGGGCTATGCGCCGTGGCACTTCTTGAACTTCTTACCCGACCCGCACCAGCACGGGTCGTTGCGCCCGACCTGGTGCTCATCGTCGAGCACGCGCTGCTCGACCACCGGCAGCGCTTCCATTTCTCCGCCGTTTTCGCCGAACGCCGATTCCGCGCTCGCGTTGGAACCAAGCCCGGCGGCTGCCGCCGCGGCCGCCAGCGCGCCTGAGCCGGCGGCGCTGTGGCCGCCCGAGTAGGACACGCGGCCCGCGCGCGTCGAGCTGCCGGCGGCGGAGAACGGCGCGATCGGCGCGCCACCCTGGGCGCCGCCGTTCTGGGTGGGCGGGCCATCAACATTGACCTGGACGTTGAAGATCATCCGCGCGTAGTCCGACCACACGCTGTTCATCAGGTCGCCGAACAGCATGAACGCTTCGTTCTTGTACGCCACCAGCGGGTCGATCTGGGCGAAGCCGCGCAGGTGGATGCCCTCGCGCAGGTAGTCCATGTCGAACAGGTGCTCGCGCCAGCGTTCGTCGATCGTCTGCAGCAGCAGGAAGCGCTCGAGCGCTTCCATCAGCTCGGTGCCGAGCGACTCCTCGCGGGCGTTGTAGCGCGTGAGCGCCTCCTCGATGATGCGCTCGGTGAGCGCGTTGCGGTCGACGGTGTCGCGGTCGAGATCTTCGTCGCCGAGGTCGAGCGGGAAGAACTGGCCGATCGCCATGAACAAGCCGTCCATGTCCCAGTCCTCGATGAAGTCCGCCTGCGTGTACTGGTCGATCGTGCGCTCGATCACCTTCGCGACCTCTTCGCGCGCCTCCTCGCCGATGCTCTTGCCTTCGAGCACCTCGTCGCGGTACTTGTAGATCACGCGGCGCTGCTCGTTCATCACGTCGTCGTACTCGAGCACGCGTTTGCGGATCAGGAAGTTCTGCTCCTCGACCTTCTTCTGCGCTTTCTCGATCTGTTTGGAGAGCATCCCCGCCTCGATCGGTTCCTCGTTGCCCTCCTCGTCGACGCCGCCGAGTTTGTCGAGGATGCGGTAGATGCGATCGCCCGCGAACAGCCGCACGAGGTCGTCCTCCGCGGACAGGAAGAAGCGCGACTCGCCCGGGTCGCCCTGGCGTCCGGCGCGCCCGCGCAGCTGGTTGTCGATGCGTCGCGACTCGTGGCGCTCGGTGCCGCAGATGAACAGGCCGCCCGCCGCCACCACCAGCTCGCGGCTCTCGGCCAGCTTGCGCTCGACCTCCGGCAGGATCTCCTTCATGCGCCGCTCGTAGGCCTCGGCATCCGCGGGCTCGGCGCCTTCCTTCGCAAGCTGCTGTGCCGCCAGGTGCTCGGGGTTGCCGCCGAGCTTGATGTCGACGCCGCGCCCGGCCATGTTCGTCGCGATCGTCACCGCGCCAGGCTGGCCCGCCTCGGCGACGATGTCGGCCTCGCGCGCTGCGTGCTCGGGTTTCGCGTTCAGCACGGTGTGCTTGACGCCGCGCTTGGTCAGCCGCTCGGAGAGCAGCTCGGAGACCTCAACCGAGATCGTCCCCACGAGCACCGGCTGGCCGGCCTCGTGGCGCGCCGCGATCTCCCTGACAACCGCGCTCCACTTGCCCTCCTTGGTCTTGTAGACCTGATCGTTGCGATCGTCGCGGACCATCTCCCTGTTCGTCGGGATCTGCACGACCGGCAGCTCGTAGATCTTCATGAACTCCGTCGCCTCGGTCAGCGCCGTGCCGGTCATGCCCGCGAGCTTGTCGTACAGGCGGAAGTAGTTCTGGTAGGTGATCGTCGCGAGCGTCTGGTTCTCCTCCTGGACCGACACCCCCTCCTTCGCCTCGACCGCCTGGTGCAGCCCCTCCGACCAGCGCCTGCCGTCGAGGATGCGCCCGGTGAACTCGTCGATGATCTTGACCTCGCCGTCGATCACCGCGTAGTCGACGTTCAGCTTGTACAGCGCCTCCGCGCGCAGCGACTGGATCAGGTGGTTGACCAGGTGGCCGTTCTCGGCGCGGTACAGGTGGTCGATGCCCAGGAAGCGCTCCGCCTTGGCGACGCCCTGCTCGGTCATCGCGACCGTCTTCTGCTTCTCGTCGATCTCGAAGTCGAAGTCCGCCACGAACTGCTTCTTCATGCGCGGGTCCATGCCTTCCGGCGTCTTGCCCAGCACCATTTTCGGCGCCAGGCGCGCGAACTTCACGTACAGGTCGGCGGCCTGTTCGGGCGCTCCGGAGATGATCAGCGGCGTGCGCGCCTCGTCGATCAGGATGTTGTCGACCTCATCCACGATCCCGAAGTAGTGCCCGCGCTGGACCTTTTCGGCGAGGTCCTTGGCCATGTTGTCGCGCAGGTAGTCGAAGCCGAACTCCGAGTTGGTGCCGTACACCACGTCGCACGCGTACGCGCGCTGCTTCTCCTCGTAGGGCTGCATGCTCTGCAGCACCCCCACGGAGACCCCGAGCGCGTCGTAGATCGGGCTCATCCATTCCGCGTCGCGCCGCGCCAGGTAGTCGTTGACCGTGACCACATGCACGCCCCTGCGCTCCCGCGGGCTGCCCTCGGGCGTGTCGGACGCGTCGGGGGCGTCGGGAGCGGCCTCGCGCACCGCCAGCGAGTTCAGCACGACCGCCAGCGTCGCCGTCAGCGTCTTGCCCTCGCCCGTCTTCATCTCGGAGATCTGGCCCTCGTGCAGGGCCATGCCGCCGATCATCTGCACGTCGAAGTGGCGCATCCCCATCGTGCGCTTGCCCGTCTCGCGCACGACCGCGAAGCACTCCGGGAGCAGATCGTCCAGCGACTCGCCCTCGCTCGCGCGCTCGCGCAGCGCGTCCATCCGCTCGCGCAGCTCGGCGTCGGTGTCGTGCTCGAGCTCTCCCTCGAACGCCTCGATCAGCGCGACGCGCTTCTCGTATTCCTTGCGCTTCTTTGCCTCGCCGACATTGAGCGCGCGATCGAGCAGGGATGGCATGCGCCAAGGATAGCCCCCGACGCTAAAGCCCAGGTTGCGAACCCGCGCTCGGCGGCGACCCTCAGGGCGAGGGCAGCGTCAGGCCGCCGGGTGCGATGCCCGCCGTGACCGGCTGCTGGACGAGCTTCGCCGGTCGGTCGCGGCGGTGGCGCAGTTTGTCGCGGTGGCGCTTGACCTGGCGCGCGAGCTCGTCGACGACCAGGTTCAGCGAGTGCAGCATCTCCGGGGAGGCGTCGCGCGCGCGCAGCGTCACGCCCTTCAGATACAGCGTGCACTCGGCCACCTGGCTGTCGGCGACGCGCGGGTTGCGCTCCTTGAAGATCTCGATCTCCAGGCGTGCGAGGTCCGAGACCTGCCGCGCGACCTTGCCGAGACGGCGCTCCGCGTGCATGCGCAGCTCGTCGGTGACCGGGACGTTGCGACCCTTGATGTCGATCTGCATCACAGGCTCCTTCGGTCGTGTCTAGTCGTGTCTCCGATGCTACGCCCGAGCGCGGCGGATGTAAATGGGCTCTCAACAGAATGTTGAAGACGCAAATTGCGACAATTGAGAGCCATCTCGCTATGCATGTTGCGACCAGCGACAGCCATTTCGTCATCGGAACGTGCTACGATGACTCTTGTCATAGTCTCACTTTCCGTGAAGGGGCTCGCTTCGGCGGGCCTCTTCGCGTTAAGCGACCGGGGACCCGTCGTGCACCGTGGACGCTCGACCGTGGCTCAGCTGGGGCGGCGCAGGCTCTGCACGATGCCGCCGTGGCCCGCGATCGCGCCGATCAGGATCGAGTCGGCCGCGACGTCGGTGCCTGGGAAGACGATGCTGTCGCGCAGCTGCGCGCCCGCGCCAACGCTGACGCCGTCGCCGAGCACGATCGGGCCCATCAGGCGCACGCCCGGCCCGATGCGCACGTCGCGCCCGATCCACGCCGGCCCATCGACGTCCGTGTCCGGGCGCAGCGGCGACTCGCCCGCGACCACGACACCCGGGCTGACTTCCTCGCCCTCGACCTGCAGGCGCAGCTCGCCGCGCAGCGCATCGAAGGTCCCGTGGCGCAGCTCGCTCAGCGAGCCCACGTCGTTCCAGTACTCGCCCATCTCGTGGATGTAGAACGGCACGTCGTTCTCGAGCAGCACCGGAAACACGTCCTGCGCCCAGTCGACGAACGGCCGCTCGGGGAAGTAGTCGAAGATCCGCGGGCTGAACGCGTAGATGCCGCAGTTGCCGAGGTTCGACAGCGCCTCCTCGGGCGCCGGCTTCTCCTGGAAGCCCGTGATCCTGCCCTCGCGATCGTGCAGCACGACGCCGTACTCGCGCGTGTCCGCCACCTGCTTGACCGCCAGCGTCGCGACCGCCGCCCGTCTCGCGGTGCCTGGCCGCGAACGCGCTCAGGTCGATGTCCGTGAGCGCGTCGCCCGAGATCACCAGGAACGACTCCTCGCCGAAGAAGCTCGCGCACGCCGCGCACGCCGCCCGCGGTTCCAAGCAGCTCCTCGCTCGAGGCTGTAGGACAGGCGCTCGCCGAAGTACTCGCGGATCGAGTCCGGGAAGTAGTGCAGGTTGGCGATCACCTCGTCGAAGCCGTGCCTGGCCGAGCAGCTCGACGATGTGCTCCATCACCGGCCGATCCAGCACCGGCACCATCGGCTTGGTGATCTCGTAGGTCAGCGGGCGCAGGCGCGTGCCGAGGCCCGCCGCCAGCACCATCGCCTTCATGCGTCGATCAGTAGCGGTAGTGGTCGGGCTTGTACGGACCCTCGACGGGCACGCCGATGTAGGCGGCCTGCTCGTCGGTCAGCCGCGTGAGCTTCACGCCGAGCGCGTCGAGGTGCAGGCGCGCGACCTTCTCGTCGAGGTGCTTCGGCAGCACGTACACCCGCTTCTCGTACTCGTCGTTCTTCGTGAACAGCTCGATCTGCGCGATCGTCTGGTTGGAGAACGAGTTGCTCATCACGAAGCTCGGGTGCCCGGTCGCGTTGCCGAGGTTCAGCAGGCGGCCCTCCGAGAGCATGATGATCGCGTGGCCGTCGGGGAACACCCACTTGTCGACCTGGGGCTTGATGTTCACGCGCTCGATGCCCTGCGATCCGCGCCAGCCCCGCGATGTCGATCTCGTTGTCGAAGTGCCCGATGTTGCCGACGACCGCCTGGTGCTTCATGCGCGCCATGTCCTGCGCCTGTGATGATGTCCTTGTTGCCGGTCGTCGTGATGAAGATGTCGGCGCTGTCGATCACGTCCTGCAGCGTCTTGACCTCATAGCCCTGCATCGCCGCCTGCAGCGCGCAGATCGGGTCGATCTCGGTGATGATCACGCGCGCGCCCTGGCCGCGCAGCGATTCCGCGCAGCCCTTGCCGACGTCGCCGAAGCCGCACACGACCGCCACCTTGCCGCCGATCATCACGTCGGTGGCGCGGTTGATGCCGTCGATCAGCGAGTGCCGGCAGCCGTACAGGTTGTCGAACTTGGACTTCGTCACCGAGTCGTTGACGTTGATCGCCGGGAACAGCAGCTCGCCGCGTCTCGACCATCTCGTAGAGCCGGTGCACGCCCGTCGTCGTCTCCTCGGTCACGCCTTTGATGCCCTCGCCGATCGCGCGTCCAGCGCTGCGGGTCCTCCGCCAGCGAGCGCGTCAGCAGCCGACGAGGATCACGCCAGCTCCTCCGACTCGGCGCCCGCCGGCTCCGGCACTGCGCCCGGCGGCCTCGTACTCGGTCCCCTTGTGCACGAGCAGCGTCGCGTCGCCGCCGTCGTCGAGGATCATGTTCGGGCCCGCCGAGCCGTCCTCGCCGGCATCTGGCCAGCGCAGCACCTGCTCGGTGCACCACCAGTACTCCTCGAGCGTCTCGCCCTTCCACGCATACACCGGCACCCCGCGCGGCTCCTCCGGCGTGCCGTCGGGCCGACCGCGACGGCCGCCGCGGCGTGGTCCTGCGTGGAGAAGATGTTGCAGCTGCACCAGCGGACCTCCGCGCCGAGCGCCGTCAGCGTCTCGATCAGCACGGCCGTCTGGATCGTCATGTGCAGCGAGCCGGTGATGCGCGCGCCGGCCAGCGGCTGCGCGTCGGCGTACTCGCGGCGGATCGCCATCAGGCCGGGCATCTCGTGCTCGGCGAGCGTGATCTCCTTGCGCCCGAACTCCGCGAGCGAGAGGTCGGCGACCTTGAAGTCGGTGCGTGCAGCGTGGCTGTGGGGGTCATTGCTGACATGACGAAGCCTCCTGTCCGGTCAGGTGAGCGCCCTTGCTGCAGGGAGAGAAGGCCGAGCGTGGCGGACCCGAGCCCGTCGCAGCGCTCCTCGGCCGCCCTGAAGCTATCACACAACCCAGCGGCCAGCTCAGCGCTCGGCCAGCGCCGCCTTCAGCTCGTCGAGGACCTTCACCGGGCCGGGATCGACCCCGCGCAGCGCCGCCAGGTATATCGACACGAGGTCTCCGAGCAGCACCAGCGAGATCACCCGCTCGATCGCCGTCTGCCCGCGCGTCTCCAGGCGGAAGCTCGCCGCCGCGTTGTCCGGCGATCAGGCGCTCGGTCAGGTCCATGCGCTCCTTCACGCGCGGGTGCGCGTCGGAGTCGTCCAGGAACACCGCCGAGAAGCGCCCGAGCTCGCGCGCCCCCTCCCAGCCGACGATCTCGTTGTGGTCGAGCTCCGGCAGTTCGCTGGCAGAAGCCGGCTGCTTGGCGTTCTCGTTGATCTGCGTCTTCCAGCGGTAGGCGATCGGGGTGGTCAGCCCGGCGCCGGCGATCACCGGCGTCGTGCCGAGCAGGCCGCGCGCGATCGTCTTGGCGAGCGAGTCCTCCGGCGCGTCGGGGCCCCACTCGGCCACCAGCTGCTCGGTATGAGACGCGGCCACGTCGATCTCCGAGGTCAGCCGCGGGCCCGGCGCCGCACAGCGCCGCGACCTCGAGCGAGGCGACGATCATGTACGCGACCGCCGCCCGCGGCTGGAAGCCGCCCGGCAGCGGGATCACCGGCACGCCGTCCTCGCGCGCCATCTCCGCCAGACGACCGCCCGTGGTCACGACCGTGCGCTTGGCGCCCAGCGCGCCCGCCGACTCGTAGCACGCGAGCGTCTCCTCGGTCTCGCCCGAGTAGCTCGCGCACAGCACCATCGTGTCCGGCGTCGTCCACGGCGGCAGCCCGTACGCGCGCGTCACGAAGATCGGGCGCGAGGCGTGGTCGCCCATCGCCGCCCGCGCCAGCGCGCCGCCGATCGCCGAGCCGCCCATCCCCGCCACGACCAGGCCGGCGGGCGTGTCCCAGTCCTGCATGATCGCCGACTCCACGCGCCACAGCGCGTCGCGCAGGTGCTCCGGCAGCGCCAGCACGTCGCCCAGCTGGTCCGACGGATCGACCCGAGCGATGCTCGCGCGTGTGAGCTCCTCTGCGGTGGGTGTCGCGGTCGCGCCGCCGTCGCTCATCTGGTGCTCGCCTCCTGTGGTGCTGGGGGGATTGTCGCCGTGGACACGTGGGAGCCTAGAACTCGATCGCGCCGTCGGGCAACTCGACACCAGGGAAGATACGCGCCCCGCGCGTGATCACGTTGTGCGCCCCCACGCGCACGCCGTCGCCGAGCACCGCTCCGCCGGTGATCTTCGTGCCCGCGCCCACGCGACAGCCGGCCGCGATGATGCAGTCGCGCAGCTCGCAGCCCTCGCCGATCTGGGTTCCCTCGAGCACGACCGCGCGCTCGACCGTCGAGCCCGCCGCCGATCGACACGTCCTCGGCGAGCACCACCAGGCTGCCCACGTGCGCGCCGTCGCCACCTCCACGCCGCGCTCGAGCACCGCCGGCGGGATCACCCGGCCGTGCACCTCGCGCGCGCTCCTCGATCGCCAGCCAGTCGCTGCCCAGCCGCTCGCGTACGGCCGTCTCGACGTTGCCCGCGAGGATGTCGAACGTCCCCTGCAGGTAGCGCGCGGGCGTGCCGATGTCCAGCCAGTAGCTGTCCGAGGGAAATCCGTAGAGGCCGTCGCCGATCAGCGCCGGCCACACCTCGCGCTCGATCGACACGTTGCGATCGGGCGCCACCAGCTCGAGGATCTCGCGCTGCGAGCACGTACGCGCCCGCGCTGATCAGGTTGCTTTCGACGCTGTCGGAGCTCGGCTTCTCCACGAAGTCCCGCACCGAGCGGTCCTCGCGCAGGATCACCAGGCCGTACGCGCGTCGGGTCGGCCACCGGCACCAGCGCGAGCGTCGCCCGCGCCCCGCGTCGCCTCGTGCTGTGCGATCTGGGCGGTCAGGTCGATGTCCGTCAGCACGTCGCCGTTGAGCATCAGAAAGCGCTCGTCCAGCATCGGCTCGGCGAGCTTCAGCGCGCCCGCCGTGCCGCGCGGGTCGGGCTCCTCGACGAAGCGCAGGCGGATGCCCAGCTGCGAGCCGTCGCCCAGCACGCTTGCGCACGCCGTCGGCCAGGAACCCGCACGACATGATCACGTCGTCGATCCCGTGCCCACGCAGCCACTCGAGCATGAACGCGATGAACGGCCGGTCCACGAGCCGCACCACCGGCTTGGGCACCGTCGAGGTCAGCGGACGCAGGCGCGTGCCCTGCCCGCCGACCAGAATCACCGCCTGCATCAGCGTCTGGCCCTAGACGCGCGACGCGGGCGCCCTGCGGGCCTCATCGCCTGCCGATGCCCTCGTAGGTCAGGCCGGCCGCGCGGATCGCCTCCGGGTCCAGCGCGTTGCGCCCGTCGACGACCACCTTGCCGCTCATCCTCGCCGCCACCTCGCTCCAGTCGAGCTCCAGGAACTCTGGCCACTCGGTCACCAGCACCACCGCGTCGCGCCTGCTCGACCGCGTCCAGCGGCGAGTCGGCGAACTCGATCCCCGGACCAGCGTGCGCGCCTGGTCCTCGGCGACCGGGTCATACGCGCTCACGCTCGCCCCATCCGCATGCAGGCGCGCCGAGAGCACCAGCGACGAGGCCTCGCGCATGTCGTCGGTGTTCGGCTTGAACGCCAGGCCCAGCAACGCCACGCGCTTGCCCGCCAGCCCGCCCAGGTGCTTGTGCAGCTTGCCGATCACGCGCCGCTTCTGCAGCTCGTTGACCTCGATCACGGCCGTCAGCAGCTGGAAGTGGTAGCCGGAGTTGCCGGCCAGCTGCTTCAGAGCGCTCGACGTCCTTGGGGAAGCAGCTCCCGCCGAAGCCAATCCCCGCCTGCAGGAACTTCGGCCCGATGCGGTCGTCGAGGCCCATGCCGCGGGCGACCTCGACGACGTCGGCGCCGGTCTCCTCGCAGACGTTGGCGATCTCGTTGATGAACGAGATCTTGGTCGCGAGGAAGGCGTTGGAGGCGAGCTTGACCATCTCCGCGCTGGCGATGTCGGTGCGCACCAGCGGCGCGTTCAGCGGCGCGTACAGCTCGACGACGGCGTCGCCCGCCCAGCTGCCGTCATCGCCGACGACGACGCGGTCGGGGTGCAGGAAGTCCTGCGACGGCGGAGCCCTCCTTGAGGAACTCCGGGCAGGAGACGTAGCCGAGCGCCGTCCTTGCCCTGCTCGCCGAACACGCGCTGCAGCGACGCTCCCGTGCCGCACGGGACCGTCGACTTCATCACCAGCGCGTGGTCCTTGGAGGCGGGCATCGGCGTCGACGACGGCGTGCACGGCCGACAGGTCCGCGTCGCCGGAGTAGGTCGGCGGCGTCCCCACGGCGACGAACAGCAGCCGGCGTGCTCCAGCGCATCGGCGAGCTCGGTGGAGAAGTGCATGCGCTCGGCGTTGCGCGCGAGCAGCTCCTCGAGGCCGGGCTCGTAGATCGGCACCTCGCCTCGGCGCAGGCGCTCGATCTTGGCGGCGTCGATGTCCACGCACCAGACGTCGCTGCCCAGCTCGGCGAAGCCGGCCGCCGTGACCAGCCCGACGTAGCCGGTGCCGATCACTCCGATTGGCTCGCGTGTGGCGCTCATGAAGCGGGGAAGGCTAGCTGCTGCGCCGGATCGGGCCTTGCGTGGGCGGCGACGGACTACTGCTCAACGGCGAGGAACGCTTCATAGCGCTTGGCGTCGCGCAGCGCGCGCGCCTGCTCCTCGCTGCCCTCCGCGGCGCGCTCGGCGCTCGCACGCGCTTCGGAGAGCTTGGTCTCGAAGGTCGGCCGGTCGATCTGCTCGGGCGCGATCGCCTCCTCCACGAGCACCAGCGCCCGGTTCTCGGCGAACTGCAGGTAGCCCTCGGCCTGGGCGAAGCGCACGATCTCGCCCTCCGAGCGATACAGCCGCAGCTCGGTCGGCTCGAGCCTGGCCAGCACCGGCTCGTGGTTGGCGAGGATCCCGATCGAGCCGACGGTCGTGAACGTCGAGAGCATTTCGACCTCGTCGTGAGAAGACCTCGCCCTCCGGCGTGAGCACTTCCACTGGGAACTTCGAGTTGCGCCATCTACTTCTTGGCCGCCTCGACGACCTCGTCGATCGTGCCCTTCAGGAAGAACGCGCTCTCGGGCACCTCGTCGTGCTTGCCGTCGATGATCTCCTGGAAGCCCCTGACGGTCTCGGCGATCGGCACGTACGCGCCGGGCGTTCCCGTGAACTCTTCGGCCACGAAGAACGGCTGCGAGAGGAAGCGCTCGATCCGGCGCGCGCGCTAGACCGTCAGCTTGTCCTCGTCGGAGAGCTCGTCGATGCCGAGGATCGCGATGATGTCCTGAAGCTCCTTGTAGCGCTGCAGGATCTCCTTGACGCTGGTTGGCGACGCGGAAGTGGTCATCGCCGAGGACGTCCGCCTTGAGGATCGTCGAGGTCGAGTCCAGCGGGTCGACCGCCGGGTAGATGCCTTTCTCGGAGATCGCGCGCGAGAGCACCGTGGTGGCGTTCAGGTGCGCGAACACCGACGCCGGGCGCGGGGTCGGTGAGGTCGTCGGCGGGGACGTAGATCGCCTGCACGGAGGTCACCGAGCCCTCGCGCGTCGAGGTGATGCGCTCCTGCAGCTGGCCCATCTCGGTCTCCAGCGTCGGCTGATAGCCGACCTGCGAGGGCATGCGCCCGAGCAGCGCGGAGACCTCGGAGCCGGCCTGCACGAAGCGGAAGATGTTGTCGATGAACAGCAGCACGTCCTGGCCCTGGTCGCGGAAGTATTCGGCCATCGTCAGCCCCGACAGCGCCACGCGCATACGCGCTCCGGGCGGCTCGTTCATCTGCCCGAACACGAGCATCGTCTTGTCGAGCACGCCCGACTCCTTCATCTCCAGCCACAGGTCGTTGCCCTCGCGCGAGCGCTCGCCCACGCCGCAGAACGCCGACAGCCCGCCGTGTTCCTTGGCGAGGTTGTGGATCAGCTCCTGGATCAGCACGGTCTTGCCGACGCCCGCTCCGCCGAACAGCCCTGTCTTGCCGCCCTTCGCGTATGGCGCGAGCAGGTCGATGACCTTGATGCCCGTCTCGAACATCTCGGTCGTCGGCGTCAGGTCCTCGGCGCGCGGGGCCTCCTGGTGGATGCCGCGGCGCTCGACGTCCTTCGGGCAGCGGCTCGCCGAGGTCGATCGGCTCGCCGAGCAGGTTGAAGATCCGCCCGAGCGTCACCTCGCCGACCGGGACCGTGATCGGGCCGCCCGTGTCGAGCACCTCCGCGCCTCGCGCCAGACCGTCGGTGGTGTCCATCGCGACCGCGCGCACGCGGTCGTCGCCGAGGTGCTGCTGGACCTCGCACACGAGCAGCGTCTCCTCCGCGCCCGCGCTGATCCCCGGTGCCTCCTCCTCGCGTGTTCGCCGCCGAGCGGACGATCGTGATCGCGTGGTTGATCTCGGGCAGCCGGTCGGGGAACACGGCCTCGATCACGACGCCCTGGATCTCCTCGATGCGCCCGACGTTGCGCTTGGCCGGTCGCCGTTGGCGGCGCTGAGCCGTGGGTGTTGCCTCTGTGGCGATGCTGGCCTCCATTGTTCTCTACAGTCTCCTCTGGTTCTCGTGCAGTCTCGTTGTAGCGCGCTCTCAGCGAAGTCCCTCTGCGCCGGCGACTACCTCCATGATCTCCTGGGTGATCTCGGCCTGGCGCGCGCGGTTCATCTGCAGTGTGTAGTCGGTGATGATTTCGCCGGCGTTCTCGGACGCGCTGCGCATCGCCGTCATCTGGGCGCCGAAGAAGCCCGCGGCGGACTCGACGAGCGCCCGGTAGATCGAGATCTCGATGTAGTCGGGCACCAGGCGCCTGAGGATCTTCTCGGGGTCGGGCTCGTACTCGACGGCCGCGTGCGAGCCTGGCGCTCGCCGCCGCGGCATCCTCGCCCTGCTCGCCGCCGATCGCGGTGCCGGTGAGCGGCAGCAGCGTCTGGCGCGTGACGTGTCTGGGTCAGCGGCGAGACGTAGCGGTTGTAGATCATCTCGACGCGGTCGACGCTGACCGTCGACGTAGGCCTGGATCAGGTCGTCGGCGATCGTGCGCGCGTCCGCGTAGGCGGGCCGGTCGGAGAAGCCGGTGTAGGCGCCGCTCAGCTCGTTGCCGCGGAAGCGTCAGCGAGGAGACGCCGCGGCGCCCGGTCGCATACCAGTTGCTGCGTCAGCCCCTGCTCGGAGAGCTCGGCTCGAGAGGCGCACGCCGGCGCGGATGATCTGCGAGTTGAAGCCGCCCGCCAGGCCACGGTCGCCGGTCACCAGCAGCAGCCCGACGTTCGTCTCGGATCTCGTGCTGCGCGCAGCAGCGGCAGGCGCGCGGCCTCCGCGCCGGCCGCCGCGGCCGCCTGACGCGTCATGCGCGCGATCGCGTCCGCGTACGGGCGCAGCGCGTCGATCCGCTGCTCGGCGCGGCGCAGGCGCGCGGCGGCCACCATCTCCATCGCCCGCGTGATCTTCTGGATGTTCTTGACCGAGGCGATCTTGTTCTTGACGTCGCGCTGAGAAGCCATGGCTATGCCCCGCGGGCGGCGCTAGGCCGCCTGCGCCTCCTTCTCCTGGGCGGGCGCGTCGCTGCCGGCGCTCTGCGGGCGCGGCTCGTCGTCGTCCATCGGGCTGGCCCTCCTCGTCGAGGTCGTAGCCGAAGTCCTGCGCGAACGCGTCGACGGTGTCGCGCACCTCCTGCTGGACCTCATCCGACCAGTCGCCGCCGTTGATCTTCGCGCGCAGCTCCGGGTGCTGGGAGTGCAGGCGCTCGGTCAGGCCGAGCAGGAACTCCGGCACGCGCTCGACGTTCAGGCGGTCGAGGAAGCCGTTGGTGGCGGCGAAGATCTGCGACCGCCTGGTCCTCCACCGCCAGCGGCTCGCGCTCGTGCTGGTTGAGCGTCGCCACGAGCCGCTCGCCGCGCGCGAGCGTGCGCTGCGTGTCGGCGTCGAGGTCCGAGCCGAACTGCGCGAACGCCTCCAGGTCGCGGTACTGGGAGAGCTCGAGCTTGATCCTCCCGGCGACCTTCTTCATCGGGCCGATCTGCGCGTTGCCGCCGACGCGCGAGACCGAGATGCCGACGTTGATCGCGGGGCGCACGCCCGAGTTGAACAGCTTCGGACTCGAGGAAGATCTGCCCGTCGGTGATCGAGATCACGTTCGTCGGGATGTACGCGGAGACGTCGCCGGCCTGCGTCTCGATGATCGGCAGCGCCGTCAGCGAGCCGCCGCCGAGGTCGTCGTTGAGCTTGACCGCGCGCTCGAGCAGGCGCGAGTGCAGGTAGAAGACGTCGCCGGGGTACGCCTCGCGGCCGGGCGGGCGGCGCAGCAGCAGCGACATCTGGCGGTAGGCGTAGGCGTGCTTGGTGAGGTCGTCGTACACGCACAGCGCGTGCTTGCCGTTGTAGAGGAAGTGCTCGCCCATCGCGCAGCCGGCGTAGGGCGCCATGAACTTGATCGGCGCCGCCTCGTCGGCGGGCGCGGCGACGATGATCGTGTTGTCCAGCGCGCCGTATTCCTCGAGCGTCTGCGCGAGCGCGACGACCGTCGACATGCGCTGGCCGATCGCGACGTAGACCGAGACGCACGCCGGTGTCCTTGTTGTTGATGATCGTGTCGATCGCGATCGCCGTCTTGCCCGTCTGGCGGTCGCCGATGATCAGCTCGCGCTGGCCGCGGCCGATCGGGATCATCGCGTCGATCGCCTTCAGGCCGGTCTGCATCGGCTGCTTGACCGGCTGGCGCTGGACGACGCCGGGCGCCTTGAACTCGGCGGGGCGCGTCTCGGTCGACGTCGATCGGGCCCTTGCCGTCGAGCGGGCGCCCGAGCGGGTCGACGATGCGCCCGAGCATCTGCTCGCCGACGGGGATCTCGAGCAGCTCGCCGGTGCGCTTGACGGTGTCGCCCTCGGAGATCTGCTCCCACTCGCCGAACAGCACCGCGCCGACGTTGTCGGACTCGAGGTTCAGCGCCAGGCCGGTGACGCCGTGGGGCAGCTCGAGCATCTCGAAGGACATGCAGTTCTCGAGCCCGTGCAGGCGCGCGATGCCGTCGGCGACCGACAGCACGGTGCCCACCTCGGTCAGCTCGGCGGTGCCGCTGTCGAGTCCCTCGATGCGGCTCTTGAGGATGCTGGTGATCTCGTCGGGATTGATCTGCATGTCTTAAGAGGCTCCTTGGGCAACGTGCCTGCGCAGCTGCTCCAGTCGGTTGCGAATAGAGGCGTCGAGGATCGAGTTGCCGACCCTGATGATGATGCCGCCGAGGATGTCGGGGTCCACGCGCGCGGCGAGCGTGACCTTGCGCCCGGCGCGCTCGCCGATCGTCCGGCCGAGGCTCTCGGTGGTCGGCTCGTCGAGCGCGATCGCGCTCGTGATCTCCACGGGCAGCATCCTGTTCTCCTCGTCCCACAGCCGCTCGTACTCGCTGGCGGATGCGGAAGATCACCGGCATGCGGTGGTTTTCGATCAGCAGCGCGAGGAAGTTGATGAACAGCTCGGTCGGCGCCGTCGAGCAGCGTCGCCGAGCGCCTCCTGCTTCTCGGTGGTGGAGAAGTAGGGCGAGAAGAAGAACACGGCGAGCTCGCGGTTCTCGTTCGAGCGCGTCCGCGAACTGGCCGAGCTGCTCGCGCAGCTCGTCGAGCTTGCCCTGCTCGCGGGCGACCTCGAACAGCGAGCGGGCGTATACGCTGAGCGAGCTCGTCCATCAGTTGTTGTGCGCCTCCGGAGGACAGGCCGGAGAAGTCCAGTTCGCCCAGCGCCTCCTCGACCAGCCGGCGCTGGTCGGCGTCGTTGAGCGTCTTGCGCGTGACCTTCTCGGTGGCCATGATCGTCAGGTCGGCGACCTCGCGGCGGATGTCGTCGAGCGCGCGCTTGGTCGCGGCCTCGATGTCGCGCTCGGCGCTTCTTGGCCGCTTCGGCGAGGATCTCCTGGCCGCGCTCGCGGGCCTCGTGCTCGTGCGACTCGGCGGTCTGGCGCGCGCGCTGGACGATCTCCTCGGACTGCGCCCGGCCTCCTTCAGGCGCTCGCGGTATTCGGCGAGGATCTTGTCGGCCTCGCTGCGCAGTCTGGTCGGCGGCGTCGATCTCGCCTCCGATCGTCTTCGCGCGCTCGTCGAGCGCTTCGCCGATGCGCGGGAACACCCACTTGCGCAGGATGAGCAGCGAGATCGCGAACACCACGATCGTCCAGATCATCAGCCCCACGTTGGGGGTGATCAGGAACGAGCCGCTGGAGGCGAGCGGGATGTGGGTGGCGGCGAGCATCGCGGCCTACAGGAAGAAGGCGATGAAGCCGCCGACCAGGCCGTAGAAGAAGCACGCCTCGGTGAGCGCGAACCCGAGCCACTGGTCGCGCTCGATCTCGGCGCGCAGCTCGGGCTGGCGGGTCTTGGACTGGATCGAGGCGTTGAACACCGCGCCGATGCCGGCGCCGGCGCCGGCGGCGCCGCCGCCCGCGCCGACGCCGAGCGCGATCGCGCGGCCGGCGTCCTGGCTCTGCTTCGATGTCGGTTCCCCCACGCCAGCAGCGGGTGGACTGCACTGAAGGTGCATGAACAGCATCGCTCGATAGCTCCTTGTCGTTGCTAGTGGCTTTCGACCGCTCCGCCGATGTAGATGGCGGTCAAGATGGCAAAGATGAAGGCCTGCAGGCCGGCGATCAGCACGGCCTCGAACAGGAAGATCGCGATCCCGAACGGCAGCAGGAACCAGGACACGAGCTGCAGGCCCGACGAGCACCCCGAGCTCGCCGCCCATGAACGCGATCAGCAGGTGGCCGGCGAGCAGGTTGGCCCACAGCCGGACCGTCAGCGAGATCAGGCGCAGGAAGTTCGAGAGGATCTCGATCGGGAAGATCAGCAGCACGATCGGCCCTTTGACGCCGCCCGGCATCAGGCTCTTCAGGTAGCCGATCGGCCCGTGGTGCTTGACGCCCTCGTTGGTGAACAGCACGAACACGCCCAGCGAGAGGACCAGCGGGAAGGCGACGTTCGTGTCGGCCGCGTAGATCTGGAAGCGAGGGCAGGTGCGCGCCGAAGAGGTTGAACTTCTCGGTCGAGTTGACCGGCAGCGGGATGTAGCCGATCAGGTTCGAGACGAGGATGAAGACGAAGATCGTCGCGATCAGCGGGAAGTACTTCTTTTCCATCTGCGTGGTCGAAGTTTTCCCTCGTCATGTTGCGGGTGAAGTCGTAGAACGTCTCGACCGCGACCTGCAGGCGGCCGGGGCGCTCCTTCAGGCGTTTGGCGATGTAGGTCATCAGCCCGATCGTGATGCCGGCGGCCAGCAGCAGGTACAGGACCCCCTTGTTGAAGGCGATCGGGCCGAGCTTGAACCAGGTGTCGAGCTTGAACTCGTCGATCGGGGTGAAGACGTTGCTGGCGACCGTCGGGCGCCTTGTGCGCGGCGACGCCGAACAGGATCACGAACAGCACGATCCCGCCCACCCACACGCCGAGGACCGCGTAGCCGATCTTGCGCGCCTGGCTCATGCCCTGCTTCTCGGCCGGCGGCGTCCGCGGTCCGGCGGCGTCCCCGCTGGGCGCGGGGCGATCGGTGGGGCTCCCGCGACGGCGCTCATGAGCCGGGACCTGCCTCCCGCCGCCCTGCCGATCACGCACTCGCGAAGGCGATCGAGTAGGCGACGAAGATCACGAGCGCCGCTGCGAGACCGTCTTCGTGGCTGCCGACGGCGCGCGGCGACCACGATCCCGCCGGCGAGCAGCCAGATGCGGGCGAAGGAGTCGACCAGGTTCAGCCCGAGCCGCGGCCCGGCTCGGCCGCCCGGTTGATCGGCGCGGCGGTCGACCACGGCGAGCCACCCGCTGCAACAGCCACGCCCCCGCGCCCACGCAGCACGCCGAAGCGCCGGAGCACCGAGCGCGAGCGCGATGGATGACCGCGGGGACGAGCACGACGCAGGTAGCGAGGATTGCGCCGAGGATGCCGCCGGCGCGTCAACCCGGTGCGTGCGGGCACGCGTGCGTGAGCGTCGTCTGAATATGGCTAAGTCTTGCATGGGTCGAGCCACCCTACAGACGCGAGGGTCCAGGCGCTCCCCGAAGGGGGGCCGTCGAAGGTGTCCCTCGAATACGCTCTCTGGCGGCGGCGCCAGTCTATCCGGTCTTGGACTTCGTAACAACTTTGTGACAACCGGTCACGCGCCCGAATCGGAGCCGCGTCTTCGGACGTCGAGCGCCGGCCGCGAGCGCCTCCGCAAGGCCGAGCGCGCTCGGCGCTGCTCGGCGCCAGCAACGCTCGACGATCGCCACCGAGACGGCGATCGTGGCGAGCCCGCCGAGCACGTCGAGCACGAAGTGGTTGCCGGTCGAGAGCACCGCGAAGGCGGTCACGAACGGGTACACGATCGCCAGCGCGCGCAGCCCAGCGGCGCGCGGAGATCCGCCACACGGCCAGCGTGCACCACGACGCCCAGGCGATGTGCAGCGAGGGCATCGCGGCGAGCTGGTTGGCGTGGGAGGCGAGCGCGCCGGTGTGCCAGGAGCCGATCGCGTGCGTGGAGGCGACGACGTCGACGAAGCCGCGGCAGCATCCGCGGCGGCGCCACCGGGAAGCGCCAGAAGACGACGAACGCGAGCACGTTGACGAGCACGAGCGTGTTGCGCAGCGGCCGGTAGATGTCCGCCCGCCGCCACCACAGCCAGCCGAGCAGCCCGAACGTGACGATGAAGTGGGCGTTGTCGTAGTAGTCGGACACGAGCAGGCCGAGCGTGTGGTGCCCGGCCAGCCAGTGGTCGAGCGCGCGCTCGGGATCGATGTCGCAGCGACTGCTCGAGGCTGCAGCACGCTCGCGGCGCGTGGGCGAGCGCGGCGTGCAGGCGCAGCGGCGCCAGGTTCGTGATCGCGTCGTACACCCAGCACAGCCACGCGATCATCAGCGCCTCGACCCACCAGCGCGTGCGCGCGTGGCTGCGCGGGCAGCGCTGGCGCGGACGCCTCGACGCGAGCGGAGCCGCGCGCGTCGATCGGAGCCGCGGTGGACAAGCC
Organism: uncultured Solirubrobacteraceae bacterium; assembly: GCA_963826985.1. Lineage (GTDB taxonomy): Bacteria > Actinomycetota > Thermoleophilia > Solirubrobacterales > Solirubrobacteraceae > Palsa-744. The sequence continues at coordinate 489,417 of CAWGYW010000001.1, read as the reverse complement.
GTCGATGTTATCCGCGCGTCGCAAGCTGTCGACGTTGCGCCGGCCGGCTCAGCGGCGTCGTCAGGGCGCCGGGCGCGAGCCCGCGCTCGGCGAGCGTCTCGAGCACGCGCGGCAGCGCCGCTGCGGTGCGCCGCCAGGAGTCCGGGCGCCGAGTAGTCGTCGGCGTCGTGCAGCAGCAGCACCGCGCCCGCGCCGGCGCCGTCGGTGACGCGCGCGGCGATCGACGTCGGGGGTGGCGCGCGCCTCCCAGTCGCGGCCCCAGTGGCTCCACAGCAGCGTGCGCCAGCCGCGCGCGCGCGCGAGCGCGCAGCGCGGCGGCGTTGAGCACGCCGTACGGCGGGCGGTAGAGCGTCGGCGAGCAGCCGGTGTGCGCGGCGATCGCGTCCTCGGCGCGCGCGATGTCCTCGCGCACCTGGCGCGGGGTCAGGCGCAGCAGGTTGCGGTGGCGGTGGCAGTGCAGCGCGATGCCGTGCCCGGCGTCGGCGATCTCGCGCGCGAGCGCGGGGTTGCGCAGCACCTGCTCGCCGACCAGGAAGAAGGTCGCGCGCACGCGCTCGCGGGCGAGCATCTCGAGCACCGCCGGCGTGCCCTGCGGGTGCGGGCCGTCGTCGAACGTCAGCGCGTAGCCGCGCGCCGCTGGCGGTGCGATCCTCGATGCCGCAGCGCGCGCGCGCGCAGCGGCGCGGCCATCGCGCCGGCGAGCCGCGCGGGCGAGCAGCGTAGCCGGCGAGCGCCGGCGCGCGCCGAGCGCGCCCGCGATCGCGTGCCGCGTGAGTGCGATGATCGTGGCGGACATGGTCGATCTGGTGCTGGGAATCGCGGCGGCGGTGGGGGCGTCGACCCTCTACAGCCTAGGGATCGCCCTGCAGGCGATGGACGCCAAGGAGGCGCCGCGCGAGGAGCACCTGCGCGTGGCGCTCGTGCGCGGCCTGCTCAGGCGCGCGCGCTGGCTGCTGGGCACGGGCCTGTCGATCCTCGGCTGGCCGCTGCAGGTCGTGGCGCTGCTGCTGGCGCCGCTGGTGGTCGTGCAGCCGGCGCTCGCGACGGGCCTGCTGGTGCTGCTGTTCCTCGGCCGAGCGGATGCTCGGCGAGCACGCCGGGCGCAGCCGAGCACCTGGCGATGCTCGCGATCGTGCTCGGCGTGGTCGGCGCGGGCCTGTGCGCGCCGCCGCGCAGCGCCAGCCAGACCGGCGAGCACCTGACGATCACGCTCGTGCTCGCTCGCGCCTCGCGCTCGCGAGCCTGCTGCCATATCTGCTGCGCGCGCTCGGGCGCTCGCGTCGCGGAGCTGACGATGGTCTGCGCCGGGCTCGCGTTCGGCTGGAGCGGCGTCGCGACGAAGCTCGCCTCCGACGACCTCTCGGCGCACCATCTGGTCGCTGGCGGCGCTGTGGGGCCTGTCGACGGCGGCCGCCTCGGCGGTGGGCGTGCTGAGCGAGATGAGCGCGCTGCAGTCGCGCCCGGCGATCCAGGTCGCGCCGGTCGTGTTCGTGACTCAGACGATCGTGCCGGTGGCGCTCGCGCCGCGTGCTGTTCGGCGAGCGCTTCGGCGCACACGCCGCTCGGCGGCGTCCCGCTGGGCGTGTCGCTGGCGGTGCTGATCGCGGGCGCGGCGATGCTGGCGCGCTCGCCGTTGCTGCTGGCGCTGATGGAAGGCGAGCGCGTCAGCCGCGCCAGCGGCTCGGCGCCGCAGCCCCGAGGATCCGAGCCAGGCGACGATGCGCTCGAGCCCGCGCACCGAGGCGGACGAGCCGTCGAGCTCGACCACCAGCACGTCGCCGGCGCGCATCGGACGCTGAGGCAGCGCGCCGGTGGCGCTCAGCCGCAGCGCGCCCTTGACCGGGATCGCCCCGTCGGTGCGCGCGAGCACCATCTGACCGACCGACAGCCCGCCGCGGGGCCGCAGGAAGTAGAAGCGGTGGTGCGAGCCCCAGCGCGCGCGCCTGCGAGCGCAGCACGCCGCGCGTGCGCACCCAGCGAACAGCGGCCCCGAGCCGGAGACTTCCGGGAGCAGCTCGTCGCCGCAGCGCGCGCAGCGCGAAGATCGCGTTCGCGCGAGGGCACGCCGGAGTCGTCGGCGAAGGAGACGTGGATCCCCTTCGCGGCCAGCGCGCGCGGCGACGGACGCGATGTCGCCGGCGGGCGCGTGCACGATCACGCCGACGTCCGGCTGCGTGGTCGCGACGTGGACGAGTTCGTGGACGTGCAGCAGCTTGTCCGCGACCGCGGTCACCTCGTCGGTGGACATCATCCACGAGCCGAGCAGCGACCAGCAGCGTCAGCTGGGTGGCGAGCGCGACCGCGCGCAGCCGCCAGCGCGGGATCGGCCGCACCCGCCGCGGCGCCTGCAGCACCGACGTCGACCGCCGCGGGCTCGCCGGCGGGCCGCGACGCCGTCGCGCCGGCTGCTGCGCGCTCGCGACGTCGCGCGCTCGCGTCGGCGAAGCTCGCCTGGACGTGCGTGCGCAGCTCGTCGGTGTCGTTGGCCAGGCGCAGCAGGTCGAGCGCGGCCATCGCGCGGGTGTTCAGGCGCGCGTGGCCGACGGGCAGGCCGTAGGAGACGACCGGGCGTGCCCGGCCGCCCTCGCCTCCAGGCAGGTGACCCCGCCGGTGGAGTGCACGAGCACGTCGGCCGCCGCCAGGATCTCGGGCATCTTGTCGGTGAAGCCGTACACGCGCACGCGCGGTTCGTCGGCGAACGCGCGCGCGCAGCTTCGCGCCAGCTGCTCGTTGCGGCCCGCCAGGCACACGATGCTCGCTGACCTCGGGCACCTGCGTGAACTCGCGCACGGCGCCGGCGATGTCGCCCACCCCCCAGCCGCCGCCGGAGACGACGACCACGCGGCCCTCCTCGGGCAGGCCGAGCGCGCGGCGCGCCTCGACCGGGCAGCGCGGCTGCAGGAACTCGGCCGAGATCAGCGGGCGCACGAGCTGCACGCTGCCGCGCCCGGCGATGCGCTCGACCGACGGCATCGACTCGCCGTACATCACCAGGTGCATGTCGATGCCCGGGCTGGGCCCAGAAGAACAGCCCGGTCAGGTCGGTGATCGTGGCGACCGTCGAGCAGCGCACCTCGCCCGTGCGCCGCAGCCGCGCGAGCACGACCGTGACCGCGGGGTAGGTGGAGACGACCACGTCGGGGTCGTGCTCGGCGATCGCGCGCGCCAGCGGGCGCGAGCCGAGCAGGCACAGCAGCCGCCGCGCGACCGCGCGAACGGGCAGCGACGTGCTCGAGCAGCCAGTAGACGAGCGTGTAGGTCCACGGGATGAAGCGCAGCTGCACGCGGTAGCCGTCCTCGACGACCGGGCGCACGAGCGGGCCCATCGCCGCGAGGCCGTCGATCACGGTGACCTCGGCGTGCTGCTCGGAGGCCTCGATCTGCTCGGCCAGGGCGCGCGCGGCCGCGGCGTGACCCTCGCCCACGTCGGCGGAGAGGATCAGCACGCGTCGCGGCGCTCGGCGTCGGAGCCCGGCGCGGGTTGCGGTGTGCGGTTGCGACGTCGCATGAGCATGTGCGGCCCGCCGACCCGCGCGCGGCGGTGCGGCTGGCCGCCGACTCAGTGCACGCAGGAACCCCCCGAGTGGCACGGCCTGCAGCTACAGGTTACCGCACCGCGAGCGGACGCCCGCAGGGCGGCGGAGGCGCAACAATGGCGCGATGCAGGCCGCCGACCCCCGATACCGCCGCCGCGGCATCGCCGGCGCGCTCGGAGCGCGGCACCGCGGCGCGGCGGCAGCGAGCGCGCCGCCCGCGCGGTCGCGCGCGCGCTCGGCGCGCTCGGGCTGCTCGGCATCGTCGCGTGCGTGCTTCCTGCTGTGCGCCGGCGCCGCCTCGGCGCCCATCCCAGTATCGTCCCCGCGCGCTCGGGCGGCTGGCCGGCATGGCTGGCCGGGCCGCTGCGCAGGCCTCGGCATCGGCCTCTCGCAGCGACGGCTTCCAGACGCTGATGCTGCTCATGTGCGCGGGCTACGCGCTCGTGCTGGTGGTCGCGCGGCGGCTGCCGGTCGCGGGCGCTCGTGGCGGCGATCGTGGTCGCGCACGTGATCCTGCTGCTCGGGCCGCCGCTGATCTCCCAGGACGTGTTCGGCTACCTCGGCGTTCGCGCGGCTGGGCGCGCTGCACGGGCTCGACCCGTACACGCACGTCGCCGCCGAAGCGCCCGACCGACCCGGTGTTCCCGTTCGTCGGCTGGCCGTTCCAGCACTCGCCCTACGGCCCGCTGTTCACGCTCGCTCAGCTACGCGCTCGCGCCGCTGGGGCTGGCCGGCGGGCTGTGGGCGTTCAAGGCGCTCGCCGTCGTCTCGAGCCTCGGCGCGGTCGCGCTGATCGCGCCGCGCCGCCGCGCGCGCTGGGCCGCTCCGCCGAGCTGGGCGGTCGCGTTCGTCGGCCTGAACCCGGTGCTGCTGGTGCTGGCCGTCGGCGGAGCGCACAACGACACGCTGCTGCTGCTGGCGCTGGCGCTGGCGCTGGCGCTGACGCGCCGGCGCGACCGCGCGGCGGGCTCGGCATCCGCGCACCGCCGCGGGCGGCGCTGGCGGCGGGCGTCGGGGTCAAGGTCACCGCCGGCCTCGTGCTGCCGTTCCTGGTGCTCGCCTCGCCGCGCTGCGCGCGAGCGCGTGCGGGTGGCGCTGGCGGCGCGTGCGCGGCGCTGCTGGCGGTGGCGCTCGTGGGCCTGCTCGGCTTCGGCGCGCACGCGCTCGGCTTCCTCAACGCGGTCGGCGAGCAGCAGCAGCTGGTGGCGACGCACAGCGTGCCCGCCGAGACCGCCCGCCTGGTGGGGCTGAGCGGGACGCCGAGCTGGTGGCGCCACCTCTATCGTCGGCGGCTTCCTCGCGGTGCTCGCGTTCGCGCTGTGGCGCACCGCGCGCGGCGCGGACTGGCGCGTGGCGGCCGGCTGGAGCACGATCGCGCTGCTGGTCTCGACGGCGTGGCTGCTGCCGTGGTACGCGATCTGGGTGCTGCCGCTAGCGGCCGTCAGCGGCGATCGGCGCCTGCGCGCCGCCACGCTCCTGCTCTGCGCCTACGCGGTCCTCATCCACCTGCCGCTTGCCGACCCGCTGCTCAGCCCCGCCGGCCACCGCGTCGTCGAGCACGTGCACGTCGCGCGTCCCCGGCGTTCGACACCGCCTCGAACTCGCCGGTTTCCAGGTCCTTCGCGACGTCCAGCTCGATCTCCGCTGGTGAGGCCTCCGGGCGCAGCCGCCGCAGGCGGATCGCGTCCAGGCGCCTGAACTTGAGGATCTCGAGCACGTACACGAGGTACACGCTGGCGGCGACCACGACCAGCCCGATGCGCGAGCATCACGAGCGTCCAGCCGGTGTGGTAGTGGCCTTTGTGGTCGCTGTAGGGGACGAACCGCAGCGCCAGCGCCGATGCCCGCGAGCATCAGCGTCCAGGCGTACAGGTAGGCGATCGTGCGGCGGCTGGAGAAGCCGATGCGCGCCATGCGGTGGTGGAAGTGCTCGCTGTCGGGCCGGTAGATCGGCTGGCGGTACTTCAGGCGCTTGAGCACGACGAAGGTCGTGTCCAGGAACGGCACCGCGAGCAGGATCAGCGGCAGCACGAACGACACCACCGCCTCGGTCTTGACGGCCGCCTCGACCGCGATCACGCCCATCAGCAGGCCGAGCAGGTTGCGCGCCGCAGTCGCCCATGAAGCTCGACGCGGGCGGGAAGTTGTAGATCAGGAAGCCGAGCGCCGCGCCGGCCGTCAGCGCCGCGAGCACGCCCGGCTGCTGGCGGCCGAGGTCGAAGGCGATGACCGCCATCGTCGCGGCGATGATCGCGCACACGCCCGCCGCCAGGCCGTCGACGCCGTCGGAGAAGTTGACGACGTTCATCATCACCACCAGGCCGATCACCGTCAGCACCGGGCCCGCCGTCGGCGGGCCCGGCGTTGGGGAACGCGAGGTGCCCGACGAACGGCAGCGTGATCGCCTTCACGGCGACGCCGAAGTGCACGACGATCACCGCCGCGAGCACCTGGCCGAGCGAGCTTCAGCGCGGGGTGCAGGTCGAAGCGGTCGTCGAGCGCGCCGACGAGCGTGATCAGCGCGGCCGCGAGCAGCACGCCGTGCCACAGCTGCGGCTGCTGTTCGCGGCGTAGCCGGCGGGCAGCCAGATCAGGCCCGCGACGCAGCACCCCGGCGAAGATCGCCAGGCCCCCGAGCAGCGGCGTCGGGCGCTCGGACAGGCCGCGCTCGCGCGGTTCGTCGATCGCGCCGACGGCCCTCGCGAAGCGCATCGTGAGGGGCGTCAGCAGCGCGGTGACGACCGCGGCGGCCAGGAAGGCGTAAAGCGCGTCGAGCTCGGTTGGATGCGCCATCGGCTCGCGCAAAGCATCGCAGGCCCGGAGGTCGGCGGCGCCGCGGCGATCCGGCGCTCAGGCGCGGTCGGCGGGCCAGGCCCTCGTACAGCGGGTAGCGCTCGACGATCGCGCCGACGCGCTCGGCGAGCTCGCCGGCGCGCGACTCGTATTCGGGCGTCAGCGCGACCGCGAGGATCCGCCCGATCTCCTCGAAGTCCTCGTCCTGCAGCCCGCGGGTGGCCAGCGCGGGCGTGCCGATGCGCAGGCCCGAGGCCTCCATCGGCGGGCGCGGGTCGAACGGGACGGCGTTGCGGTTGACGGTGATCCGGATCTCGTGCAGGCGGTCCTCGGCCTGCCTGCCGCTCAGCGCCGGCTCGGTCTCGCGCAGGTCGACGAGGATCAGGTGCACGTCGGTGCCGCCGGTCAGCACGTTGACGCCGTGGCCGGCCTTCGAGCAGCTCGCGGCGAGCGCGCGGGCGCCGTCGACCGTGCGCTGCTGGCGCTCGGCGAACAGCTCGCTGGCGGCGATCCTGAAGGCGACGGCCTTGGCGGCGATCACGTGCTCGAGCGGCCCGCCCTGCTGGCCGGGGAAGACGGCCGAGTCGATCTTCTTGGCGTACTCCTCGCTGCACAGGATCACGCCCGCGCGCGGGCCGCCGAGCGTCTTGTGGGTGGTCGTCGTGACGACGTCGGCGCCGTAGCTCGACCGGGTTGGGGTGCAGCCCGGCGGCGACGAGACCGGCGAAGTGCGCCATGTCGACCATCAGCAGCGCGCCGACCTCGTCGGCGATCTCGCGGAAGCGCGCGAAGTCGAGCTGGCGCGGGTAGGCCGACCAGCCGGCCAGCAGCAGCTTCGGCCGGCGCTCGCGGGCGATGCGCGCGACCTCGTCCATGTCGATCAGGCTGCTCTCGCGGTCGACCTCGTAGGCGGCGATGTCGTACAGGCGCCCGGAGACGTTGATCTTCATGCCGTGGGTGAGGTGGCCGCCGTGGGCGAGCGAGAGCCCCATGATCGTGTCGCCCGGCGTCAGCAGCGCGTGGTAGACGGCCGTGTTGGCCTGCGCGCCGGAGTGCGGCTGCACGTTGGCGTGCTCGGCGCCGAACAGCGCCTTGGCGCGGTCGATCGCGAGCTGCTCGGAGACGTCGACCCACTCGCAGCCGCCGTAGTAGCGCCGGCCGGGGTAGCCCTCGGCGTACTTGTTCGTCAGCACCGAGCCCTGGCACTCGAGCACGGCGCGCGGGACGAAGTTCTCCGAGGCGATCATCTCGAGCGTGCCCTGCTGGCGCTCGAGCTCGCCGCGCAGCGCCTCGGCGATCTCGGGATCGACCTCGGCGAGCGGGACGGTTGAAGTAGTCGGGGCTCAGCTCGGACACGGCGCTCTCCTTGGACGGCGGTGAGGACTGTGGTGCCCAGGCGCGCGGCGTTCGCTGCCGCTCCCCGGTGGTCGATTCCACCTCAGGCGCCAGTCGCGGCAGCTCGACGAGGCTAGCAGCCGCCCGGATCCCGCCACTCGCTGGCTCAGCCGAGGCCATCAGCGTCTCGCGCACGATGCGCGCGACAGCGCGCCCTCGCGCAGCACGTGCCAGCGGCGCTCGGCGCTGTAGTCGCGCAGGTCGATCACCGTCGAGGGCCTGCCCGGCAGCTCGCCGCCGTCGAGCACCAGGTCGGCGCCGTCGCGCATGCTCTGCGGCACCTGCGCGAGCGTGCGCGCGTCGGGCTCGCCGGAGATGTTGGCGCTCGACTGCATCACCGGCCGCGACAGCGACGTCAGCGCCTGCAGCGGCTCGCGGCAGCTCGGGGACGCGCAGCCCGAGCGTGGCGGGATCGACCCTGCAGGCGGGCGCGAAGCGCCGCGCCGGGTTCGCCAGCAGCAGCGTCACCGGGCCCGGGCAGCAGCGCCGCGAGCGCGACGCGCTCGTCGTGCTCCAGCTCGGGCAGCAGCTCGAGCGCGGGCTCGAGCGAGAAGAACATGACCGCCGCGGGGCGCGCCGCCGGGCGGCCCTTGAGCGCGTACAGGCGCCGCGCCGCCCGCTCGTTCTCGGGGTCGCAGCAGACGCCGTAGACGGTGTCGGTGGGGAACACCGCGACGCCGCCCGCCGGCGACGCACTCCTCCAGGCGCCGCGCGTCCTGCTCGCTGATCATCTGCTGCTCGCCGATCTCCGCAGTCATCACCTGCTGCCGCTCCGCGACCACGACCCGCTGTATCCGTGCGAGGTCGCGCTCGAACCGTATCGCGTCGAAGCCGGCCGCGCGAGCCAGCTCGGCGACCGCCGGCGCCTGGCCGGCGCCGACCTCCAGGGCGAGCAAGCGCACGTCCGGGCGCTCGGCGAGCTGCGCGAGCAGCGCGCGGATCACGTCCAGCCCGTCGGGGCCCGCGAACAGCGCCTCGGGCGGCTCGTGGCGCAGGATCTCCGGCGCGAGCGACGCGCGTTCGGAGTCGGCCACGTAGGGCGGGTTGCGAGCGATCGCGTCGAGCTCGCCCGACGCCGTCGAGCAGGTCGGCGTGCAGCCACTGCACGTCCAGCGCCAGGCGCTCGGCGTTGGCGCGGGCGAGCTCCAGCGCGCGCTCGCTGAAGTCGCTGCCGCTGACGTTCAGGTCGGGGCGCTCGTCCTTCAGCGCGAGCGCCACCGCGCCGCTGCCGGTGCCGAGGTCGAGCACGCGCGCGCCCGAGCCGAGCCCGAGCGCGACCTCGACCAGCAGCTCGGTCTCCGGCCGCGGGATCAGGGCGCGGGGGTCGACGGCCAGCTCGAGGCGGCGAAAGCCGCGGCGCCCGAGGATGTAGGCGACGGGCTCGCGCTCGACCGCGCGCCGGCGCACGGCGTCCTGGAAGGCGCGCACCGCGGGGCCGGCGACGAGCAGGTCGCGGTCGGTGCTGCAGCCGCTCGCGCCGGACGCCGAGCACGTCCGCGAGCAGCAGTTCGGCGTCCAGGCGCGGGGTCTCGCAGCCGGCGGCGGCGATCGCGGTGATCGCGCCGTCGAGCGCGTCGCGGGCTGGCGTGCCGGTGGTCAAGGGCGCGTGCATCGCGGCTGCAGAGGATCGCAGGCGCGCCGGGCGTACAGGCGCCCGTGTGCTCGCATCTACTCGAGCGCCTGCGTCTCCAGGCGCCGGCGCTTCTCGTCGGACTGCAGCGCCTCGGTGAGCTCGTCGAGCTCGCCTTCGAGGACCTGGTCGAGGTTGTGCACGGTGAGCTTGATGCGGTGGTCGGTCACGCGCCGCTCGCCGTAGTTGTAGGTGCGGATCTTCTCCGCGCGATCGCCGGTGCCGACCTGCGAGCGGCGGTCGGCGGCGAGCTCGGCCTGCTGCTCGGCGAGCGCCCGCTCGTACAGGCGCGCGCGCAGCACGCGCAGCGCCTTCTCGCGGTTCTGCAGCTGGGACTTCTCGTCCTGCATCGAGACGACGATCCCCGACGGCTTGTGCGTGACGCGCACCGCCGAGTCGGTCGTGTTGACCGACTGCCCGCCCGGCCCCGAGGAGCGGTAGACGTCGATCTGCAGGTCGTTCGGGTCGATCTGGACGTCCACGTCCTCGGCCTCCGGCAGCACCGCGACGGTCGCCGTCGAGGTGTGGATCCGCCCCTGGGACTCGGTCTGCGGCACGCGCTGGACGCGGTGGGTGCCGCCCTCGTACTTGAACACCGAGTAGGCCCCGTCGGCCGGTCGTGTCGCCCTTGATCGCGAACGTGTACTTGCCGTCGCCGACGTCCAGCGGCTCGACTGGAAGCCGCGGCGCTCGGCGTAGCGCACGAGCATCCGGTAGAGGTCGCCCGCCCACAGGCCCGCCTCGTCGCCGCCGGCGCCGCCCTGGATTTCGACGATCACGCTCTTGTCGTCGTTGGGGTCGCGCTCGACCATCGCCAGGCGGATCTCCTCCTCGAGCTCCTCGATCCGCCGGCGCGCCTCGCCCAGTTCCTCGCGCATCTCGGCGTCCTCGCCCATCTCCGACAGCAGCTCCTCGGCGCCGGCCGCGTCGTCCTGTGCGCGGCGCCACTGGGCGGCGAGCTTCGCGGCGGGCTCGAGCTGGCTGTAGGCGCGGCCGACCTCCGCGTAGCGCTCGCGGTCGGAGATCACCTCGGGGTCGGTCATCTGCTCGCCGAGCTCGGCGAAGCGCGTCTCGATCTGCTTGACGAGCTCTTCGATCATCGGTCGAGCGTACAATGCGCGCGTGATTCGCCGGGGGGGCCGCATGATCCGTCGGGGCGCGATCGCGGCCGCGATCTGTGCGTTGATGGGCGCGCCCGTGTGCGCGCAGGCGGGCGGCGCGCCCGTGCACCTGCTCTACGAATGGATGCCGGGCGGCGTTGAAAACGGCCCGCAGCTGGTGCTCGAGGAGAAGCAGGACCTGTCGGGCAAATTCGGCGTGCAGTGCGGCAAGGACTGGTACTTCGCGATCTTCGGCGGCGGCGGCGAACGCGATCCGTGGACCATCGGCTCGAGCGGCGCGCTCTCCGGGACCGGGGAATTTCCCGGCGGCTCGGTCGGCAAGGGCTCCACCTACACGAGCTCCGAAATCGACTTCTTCGACTTCAAAAGCGCGGGGCCGGTGGTGCTGACGCTGAGCGGCGCCGCCAACGACGCAGCCGCGGTCGGCACGCTCGCCTTGAAGGTCTACTCGTATACGAAGGCGCGCAAGCGCCACGGACGCAAGATCAAGCGCAAGAAGGTCCTCAGCGCTAGCTGCGCGATCCGGTTCGACGCCCCCAACCACTACGCGCCGGGGGCGCCGGTCACCGAAGAACCGACACCCCCGCCCGCGGAATAGGCGCCCGCTCAGGCGGCGGCGCGAATCGGCTGGGCGAACTCGAGCAGCTCGTCGAGCGTCGCCGAGAGCTCCTGCACGGCGGCGGGCTCGAGCGGCAGCCCATCGGGTCCAAGCGCGTCCTCGGCCTGGCTGATCGGCAGCTCGCGGTCGACCACGCGCGCACCGATCGTGCTGAGCACCTTGCGCAGCTCCGCCTGCGCCCAGACGGCCCCGAACAGGCCTGTGCTGGCGCCCACGACCGCCGCGGGCTTGCCGCGCAGCGGCGTCGTCGCGACCGGTCGCGAGACCCAGTCGAGCGCGTTCTTGAGCGTCCCGGGGATCGATGCGTTGTACTCGGGCGTCGCCACAAGCAGCGCGTCCGCGCGCGCGATCGCGGCCGTCAGAGCGGCGACCGCGTCAGGCGCCTCGTGCTCGTCGTCCTCGCTGTAGGGCGGGATCTCGCCGAGCCGCTCGAACAGCACGAGCTCGACCCCGGACGGCAGCAGCGTGCGCGCTCCCCGCAACAGGCGGGTGTTGTGGGAGTCGGCACGCAGGCTGCCGGATATTCCGAGGATCTCCATCGCTCCTACGCCTCCCGCACGAGCTCCAGCGAGACCTGCAGCTGGACGTCGTTGTCGAGCGCGAACCCGCCCTTGGGGAGCGTGGCGTTGTACTCGAGCCCGTACTCGCGACGGTCGATGACCGCCTCCAGCTCGACGCCAACCCGCTCGCCGTCCGCGAGGTCCGCGTGCGGGCCCGAGAGGCTTCCGCGCGCGGTCACGCGGTGCGTGTTGCCCTTGATCGTGAGCTCGCCCTCGACCTCGAGCTCGCCGGCGTCGCCGACGTTTACCGCGGAGGAGACGAAGCTGATCTCGGGGTAGCGCTCGCTGTCGAAGAAGTCGGGCGCTTTGAGGTGGGCGGCGAGGTTCTCGTCCTTGACGGCGATCGAGTCGACGCGGACCGTGCCGTGCAGGCGCGGGGCGCCATCGCCGTCGGCCGTCAACGACCCGTCGTAGTCCCCGAACTGTCCGCGGAAGGTCGAGACGACCATGTGCTTGACCGCGAAGCCGACGTGGGAGTGGATCCTGTCGATCTTCCAGGTCCCGGCGGCGAGCGGCTGTGTGGCGACTGTGCTCATTGGAGCTCCTTCTCGATGGTGATTACGGACCGCAGTCCGCTTACTTTCGAGGAGCATAGCACAACCGGACCGCGGTCCATTTAGTATCCTTGCGCACATGGACACACGCACACGAGCGCCGCTGGCGCATCCCGACGAGTCGCTCCCGCTGAGCGCGGAGCAGCCGGCGCTCGCCGAGCTGCCGCTGCTGGATACGAGCGTCGGCGAGCGCGCGGACGCCGCGCGCAACCGCGCGCGGATCCTGTGCGCGGCCGAGCGCCTGTTCTCCGAGCACGGCGCGGGGTGCGTGTCGATGGACGAGGTCGCGGAGGCCGCGGGCGTCGGCAAGGGCACGCTGTTTCGCCGCTTCGGCTCGCGCGCGGCGCTCGCCCGCGCGGTCCTCAGCGAGCGCGAGCGCGCGTTTCAGGAAGACATCATCCGCGGCGCGCCGCCGCTCGGCCCTGGCGCGCCCCCGCGCGAGCGGCTGATCGCGTTCGGCCACGCGGTGCTCGAGCTGCTCGACGGCCACGCGGAGCTGCTCGTCGCGGCGGAGGGCGGCGCGGCGCGCTTCGCCTCCCCCCATACGCCGTCTACCGGCTGCACATGACGCTGCTGCTGCGCGAGGCAGACCCGGGCTGCGACGCGGAGTTCCTCGCCGAGACGCTGCTCGCGTGCCTCGGCGCCGACTTCTTCCTGTACCTGCGCGAGGTGCGCGAAATGCCGCTGCAGCGGCTGAAGGACGGCTGGGAGGACCTCGTCCGCAGGACCGTCCCGCCTGCGCCCGCTGAAAGCTAGGCGACGACCTCGACGCCAACGAGGTCGGCGGCCGACAGCTCGCCGGGCGTCTCGCGCTCGAGCACCGCCTTGCAGCGCCGCGATCGCCACCTCGAGCTGGTCGAGGTCGGGCTCGCGCGTGGTCAGCAGCTGCAGCTTCAGCCCCGGCCACATCAGCGCCCGCACCCAGCCGCGGCTGCGGTTGCGCCCGGCGAACTTGATCAGCTCGAAGGAGATGCCGGCGATCACGGGCACGCCGAGGATGCGCGTGGCCACCAGCCAGTACCACGCCGGCAGCCCGATCGGCGCGAACACGAAGATCGCGACGATCATCACCACCAGCAGGAAGCTCGTGCCGCAGCGCGGATGCAGCCGCGAGAAGCGCTGGGCGTTGACGGGCGTGAGCGGCAGCCCCGCCTCGAAGCAGGAGATCGTCTTGTGCTCGGCGCCGTGGTACTCGAACACGCGGCGCAGGTCGCGCACGCGCGAGAGCAGCGCATGTAGCCGAGGAACAGCGTCGTGCGGATCAGTCCCTCGACCACCCAGAACAGCACCGAGGAGCCGAGCTGGTTCTTGATCAGGCTGGTCAGGCCGACGGGGATCAGGAAGAACAGCACGATCGCGAGCACGACCGCGACCACGACCGTGCCCGCCCAAACCGCGCGCGGGATCTCCTGCGTCTCCCCCGAACCCTCTGCGCTCTCAGCGTCGGACTCCTCTGCCTGCTCCTCCGGCGGCAGCTGCGCGTTGGCCGAGACCTCCAGCGCGCGAAAGCCGATCGCCATCGAGCCACCGAGCGCGACGACGCCGCGCAAGATCGGCAGCCGCAGGATGCGGTGGCGCCTCATCGCCGAGTCCAGCGGCAGCGTCGTGACCTCGATCTCGCCCTGCGCCGCCTCCTCCGGCCCGAGCTCGCCCTCGGCGAGCTGCTCGGCGCTCGGCTTGCGCACCGCCACCGCCCAGTTGGCGACGCCGCGCATCATCACGCCCTCGAGCACCGCCTGCCCGCCGACCGGCGCGTCGCGCTGGGCGCTCAGCTCGCCGTCGGCCTCGACCAGCATCGCAGGCGCCGCGGGGTCAGCCACGGCGCTGCCATCGGACTACTGCGCGGACCGAGCTTGCGCCGAGTGCAGCCGGCCCTTGGCGACCCTGCGCTGGAAGCGCTCGACGCGCCCGCCCGTGTCCATCAGCTTCTGGCGGCCGGTGTAGAACGGGTGGCAGTTGGAGCACACCTCGACGTGCAGCTCGTCCTGGGTGGCGCGGGTGATGAACTCGTTGCCGCAGGTGCAGCGCACGTGCGCGCGACCGTAGTTGGGGTGGATCTCGGCCTTCATCGTCGCTCGATTCTAGCGGGCCGCGACGTCGCACGCGGCGATCAGCCTGCCCCGGTGCCCGTCGTGGTGCTCGCGGTGGTGCTGGTCTGGCCGTGCCCGGCGCTGGGAGACGGCGCCGCCGGCTGTTCGCAGCGCGCCGTGCGCAGTTCCTGGTCTTGATCAGGCGGCCCTTGGCGTTCAGCCAGCGGAAGCGCAGCGCGCCGCGATAGAGCGGCCGGCGCCGACAGGTTGGTCACCTGCTGGATGTGCGTGAAGATCTTCACGCCCGGGGTCGAGCTGCTGCCACACGCCGAGACCGGGCGCGCTGACCGTGCGGTAAGCTCGTTTCGCCGGGAGCGCGCTCTTCGAGGTCGATGCGGATCTCCATGCGCGCGCGTGCCCGCGATCGCGGCTCATTTCGCCGGCGAAAGTGGCCGAGCGTTCGGTCTGGGGGACGGTCGCGGTGGCGCACTGCTGCGAGCGTCGCCGACGCGCTCGCCTTGCCCGCCAGGGGGGTGCTCTGACCGCTGCCGGCGCCGGCGGCGGCGCCCGCGTGGGCGACGATCTGGCGTCGCGCCGAGCGACGACGCCGTCGCCGTGTCTCCCATCGCGGCGGGCGCGAGCGCCAGCCACGGCACGGCGACGGCGCACGCGAGCGCGGCGAGCGGGCGCCGCCGGGCACGCGCAGTGCGCGCACGTGCGAGTGGACACGATCGTTCATCACATCCTCGTAACACCCAGAAACGGGCGGGGGTTTCGCCCGGCGCTGCCGCGCGCTGGCGTCTCCGACTCGGCGCGCGCGGCGCGCTCAGGTGATCTGGTAGAGCGGCCCGTCGCCGCCCTCGGGGGTCGTCAGGCGACCGCCCTTGGCGGTGATCGCGCCGCACTGCACGCAGTTGGTGTAGTTGACGATCACGTCGACCTGGCCGTGCTCGGGCGCGTCCTCGGGGATCTCGTAGACGCCGGCCGGACACATCCAGCGCCAGGTCTCGGCGATCTCGCGCGGCACGTGTTTGCGCACGCGGATGTGGTTGGGGGCGTCGTCGCGGGTGGCGTTGCCGGTGATGAACACCGAGGAGAGCTTGTCGAAGGTGTATTTGCCGTCGGGCTTCGGGTAGCGGTCCTTGGTGTCGCCGACGAACATCGGCTCGGCGTCGTCGCGGTGCCACGCCTGCCGACCCGGGGGCACCTTGCCCTTCGACATGATCGACGGGCCCGCGAGCAGGCTGCCGACGAGGAAGCCCTTTCTGGAATGCCTGTCGCGTGTTGCGCACCTGGTAGAGCTCGGTGCCGATCGCGGATTTCTCGACCGTGTCCTCGTAGTCGGACAGGTCGTTGCCGCCGCGCTTGAGCGCCGCGTAGATCGACTCGGCCGCGAGCATCCCCGACTTGATGCAGTGGTGCACGCCCTTCAGCGCCGCCGTGTCCACCATCCCGCCGGCGTCGCCGACGAGCACCGCGCCCGGCATCGACAGCTTCGGCATCGACCAGTAGCCGCCGCCGGGAAGCGCCTTCGCACCCCACGCGACGCGCTCGCCGCCCTCGAGGATGCCCTTGACGAGCGGATGCGTCTTGAACGTCTGCAGCAGGTCGTGGGCGGAGGTGGTCGCGTCGCGGTAGTTGAGGTCGACGACGAACCCGATCGAGACGAGGTCCTCGCCGGTCTTCTCGTCCTTCATCGGGTACATCCAGGTGCCGCCGAGCTGCCCGTACTTGGCCGCGACCTTCAGCGGCCACGGCTGCACGAACGTGTGGATCACGCGGTCGAGCGGCTTGGGGACCTTCCAGACCTCCTTGACGCCGAGCTCCCACACCTGCGGCTCGCGCCCTTCGGCGAGGTCGAACTCCTGGATCGCGGCGCCCGTCAGGTGCCCCCAGCAGCCCTCGGCGAGCACCGTGGCCTGGGCCTTGATGTCGGTGCCGGGCTCGAAGTTGCCGAGCGGCTCGCCGTCCTTGCCGCGCCCCTTGTCGCCGGAGCGCACGCCGACGACCGGCCGTCCTCGACGATCAGCTGCGTGGCGGCGGTCTCGGTGAGGATGTAGGCGCCGGCCTCCTCGGCCTGGCGCTGCTGGTAGCGCGCCATCGCGGAGACCGAGATGACCTCGTTGCCGTGGTTCTTGAAGTTCGGCACCGCCGGAATCGGCACCGGAAGCTTGGTCTTCGGGCCGGTGAGCATGTACACCGACTCCTTCGTGACCTCGCCGAACGCGAAGCCCTCCTTGCGCCACTCCTCGCGGCGTCATCTCCGGAAACAGCTCCTGCAGCGGCCCCGGGCGCATGACCGCGCCGGAGAGGTTGTGCCCGCCGCAGGTCTTGGCCTTCTCGACGACCGCCACGGGCACTTCGCCGAGGCGCTCCATCGTCTCCGGATCGTCGGCGAGCAGCTGCAGCAGGCGGTTGGCGCACGCCAGGCCCGCGGTGCCGCCGCCGACGATCACGACGCCGACCTCGATCAGCTCGTCCTCGGCGTCGAGGCCGCGCTTGATGAACTCCTTGCGCGAGTCGACCGGCGGCGGGTAGGCCGCCGGTACGACCTTGCCGTTGCTCGAGCCGTGTCCGGCACGATCAGACCTCCCTCGGAGCGCGGCGTCGCGATGCCCACGTCAGCTGCCCTTCTTGGCCTTCACCGCCTCGGTGAGCTTGGGCAGGATCTTGTTGAGGTCGCCGACGATGCCGAGGTCGGAGAATTCGAAGATCGGCGCGTTTGCGTCCTTGTTGATCGCGACGATGTTCTCCGAGCCCTGCATGCCGACCTTGTGCTGGATCGCGCCGGAGATGCCCGCCGCGAGGTACAGCTTCGGCGCGACGGTCTTGCCCGTCTGGCCGATCTGGGCGGCGTAGGGGTACCAGCCGGCGTCGACGACCGCGCGCGTGGCGGCGACGGCGGCGTTGCCGCCGAACGCCGCCGCGAGATCCTCGGCGAGCTGGAAGCCCTCGGCCTTGCCGAGGCCGCGACCGCCGGCGACGAGGATGCTCGGCGCCCTCGATGTCGACGTCGGCGCCGCGCTGTTCGCCGCGGGTGAGCATCGTCGCCTGCTGCGCCTGCGGGCTGAGCTCGAAGCTGAGCTGCTCGACGGGCGCGTCGGCGCCGCCGACGTCCCTGATCTCGAACGCGTTCAGGCGCCCGATGATGATGCCGACGTCGGAGCGGTATTTGACTTCGGAGATCGACGAGTCGCCGAGGATCGGGCGCTCGGCGATCAGCTCGCCGTTCTCGGCGCGCACGGCGGTGACCTCCATCACGACGCCGGCGCCGAGGCGCGCGGCCAGGCCGGCGCCGATCTCGAAGCCGAGCAGGCCGCCGCCGAACAGCGCGTACTTGTAGCCGCCGTCGGTGATCGCCTTGGCCATCGCGTCGACGAGCGGCTGCGCGAGCCCCTCGGGCCCCTCGGCCACGAGCACCTTCTTGGCGCCGTATTTGCCGAGCGAGGCGGCGAGGTCCTGCGGGACGTTCTCGCCGAGCAGGATCGCGTGCGCCTCGCCGCCGAGCTCGGCGGCGAGCTTGGCGCCCTCGGAGACGGCGCCGAGCGAGTTCTTGTTGATCGCGCCGTCGTAGTGCAGCGCGTAAACCAGGATGTTCGCCATCTCAGATTCCCTTCGAGATTGAGTGGGGCCCGCTTGCCGGACTCGTCTGCGCCACCCTCACAGAGCTTCCTCTCGTCGAGCCAGGCGACGATTTTCTCGACGGTCTCGCCGGTGTCCTCGTCCTCGATGATCTCGCCCGGCGGCCTTCGCCGGCGGCGCCTTCGCGGCGACCCACTGGGCGGCGGAGTTATCGCCGCCGACTTTGCGAGGCGTCGATGCTCGACGTCGGCGGCGGTGACGGTGTCGAGCGGCTTCTTCTTGGCGCCCATGATCGCCTTCAGCGACGGGTAGCGCGGCTCGTTGATCGCGTCGCCGACGGAGATCACCGCCGGCAGCTGGATCTGCACGGTGTCGTAGCCGTACTCGGCCTGGCGCTCGCAGCGCAGGCTCTCCGGCGTCGACGTCCATCTTGATCACCTGCGTCAGCGACGGCATCCCGAGGTGCTCGGCGACGACCGCGCCGATCGTGTAGCACTCGCCGTCGTCGGACTGCTGGCCGAGCAGCACCAGGTCGGGGCTCTCGCGCTGCAGCGTCTTGGCGAGCGCGTAGCCGGTGGCGGCCACGTCCGAGCCGGCGACCGCCGGGTCGCTGAGGTGGACCGAGCGGTCGGCGCCGAGCGAGACCGCCTTGTGCAGCGCGCGCACGGCGCTGTCCGGGCCCATCGTCACGGCCACGATCTCCTCGACGGGGACCGCGCCGCCCTCCTTGATCTGCATCGCCGCCTCGATGGCGTGCGTGTCATACGGGTTGAGGTTCTTCTCGCCGCTGCGGTCCATGCGCCCCGTCGAGGGGTCGATCCTCTTCTCGACGGCGGCGTCCGGGACCTCCTTCACCAGGACGCATATCTTCATTCGGTCAGGCTCTCCTTGGGTCTAAGTGGGTGAATCCTAGCTCGTTCACGCGGTTGACTGACGAGTCAATCGGTTTGCTAGCGCGCGACGACGGCCCCGCGGATGAAGTCGACGATCGCCTGCGTGGGCGCCCCGGGCGTGAACACCTCGGCGACGCCGAGGCTCTTGAGCTCGGGGATGTCCTCGGCCGGGATCGTGCCGCCGACGGTGACCACGACGTCCTCGACGCCCTGCTCGCGCAGCAGCTCGACGACGCGCGGCACGAGCGTCATGTGCGCGCCGGAGAGGATCGACAGCCCGACCGCGTCGGCGTCCTCCTGGATGACCGTCTCGACGATCTGCTCGGGCGTCTGGTGCAGGCCCGTGTAGATCACCTCCATGCCGGCGTCGCGCAGCGCGCGCGCGATGATCTTGGCGCCGCGGTCGTGGCCGTCGAGGCCGGGCTTGGCGACGACCACGCGGATCTTGCTCTGGGTCTGGGGCGGAGGCCATGCGCAGCGCAGATTATGCCCGCGGAGCCGGTGCGCGCTCCCACGCGCTGCCCGACGCGGCGCGTGCCGAGCGCCGCCGAGCGACGGCCGCGGCGCCGAGCGCGCCGAGCCACCTTCAGGCGCCGGCCGAGGCGGTCGAGCTCGATCACCTCCCAGCCCTCCTCGCAGGGCGATCCGCCTGCAGCGCGGCGTCGGGGTTGACGACGACCGCGTGGCGCACCGCGCGCAGCATCGGCAGGTCGGACTCCGAGTCCGAGTAGGCGTAGGAGGCCGCCAGGTCGATGCCGTCGCGCTCGGCCAGCTCGCGCATCGACAGCGACCTTGCCCTCGCGGTAGTTGAAGGGCCCGGCCGGCCGGCCGGTGTAGCGGCCGTCGACGATCTCCGAGCGCGAGCCGAGGCCGCCGTCGAAGGCCAGCACGCGCGCGAGCAGGTCGGCCATCTCCTGCGAGGCGGCGGTGAGGATGTAGACGGGCACGCCCGCGTCCTGGTGGGCGTACGCGCGCTCGAGCATCTGCGGGTACAGCCGCGGCAGCACCCCGGCGAGCACCCGCGGGGAGAGCCGCTCGAGGTCGCGCACGCGCACGCCGGCGATCATCTCTGCCGACGCGCTCGCGCACGTCGTCGGCGCGGTCGTCGGTCGAGCCGCGCAGGCGGAAGCGCAGGTTCTCGTAGACGTCGCGCGCCAGGCGCGCGCGCGAGATCATCCCGCTCTCGTACGCCGCGCGGGCGAAGAAGATGCCCGAGGAGCCCGCCATCAGCGTCTTGTCGAGGTCGAAGAACGCGGCGCCGCGCGGCACGTTGCGACCGTCGGCGCGATCGCCGTCACGCTGCGAGTGCCGTGTCGACCGGCGATCACGCTGTCAGGCATCTCAGACCTTCAGGATCACCGCGTCGCCCTGCCCGCCGCCCGAGCAGATCGCCGCGCAGCCGAGCCCGCCGCCGCGCCGGCGCAGCTCGTGCACGAGGCTGCCGAGGATGCGCGCGCCGGAGGCGCCGATCGGATGGCCGAGCGCGACCGCGCCGCCGTTGACGTTGACGCGGTCCTCGTCGATGCCGAGCATGCGGATCGAGTTGAGCGTGACCGACGCGAACGCCTCGTTG
Source organism: uncultured Solirubrobacteraceae bacterium (assembly GCA_963826985.1). Lineage (GTDB taxonomy): Bacteria > Actinomycetota > Thermoleophilia > Solirubrobacterales > Solirubrobacteraceae > Palsa-744. The sequence continues at coordinate 469,131 of CAWGYW010000001.1, read as the reverse complement.
ATCTCCCACAGGTCGATGTCGCCGGGCTGCAGGCCGGCCTTCTCGAGCGCCTTCTTGGCGGCGCTGGCGGGCGTCGTGGCGAGGTAGGCGAAGTCGTTGGCGCTCTGCGCGTGGGCGACGATCTCGGCGAGCGCCTCCTTGCCGTTGGCCTGCGGCCCACTCGTCGGAGGCGAGCACCAGCGCACCGGCGCCGTCGTTGACGCCGGGCGAGTTGCCGGCCGTGTGCGAGCCCTCCTTGCCGACGAGGCCGGGCAGCGCGGCGAGCTTCTCGAGCGAGGTGTCCCGGCGCGGGCCCTCGTCGATCTCGACGACCGTGCTCTGCTTGCGCCCGTTGACGGTCACGGGCACGATCTCCTCGGACATGCGCCCCTCGTCGATCGCCTTGAGCGCGAGCTCGTGCGAGCGCAGCGCCCAGCGGTCCATGTCCGCGCGCGTCATCTCGAGCTCGTCGCCGACCTCGGTCGCCTCGACGAACATCTGCTTGCCCGAGAACGGGTTGGTGAGCCCGTCGTGGACCATCGCGTCGAGCATCTTCGCGTCGCCCATGCGGTAGCCGAAGCGCGCCTGCGGCAGCAGGTAGGGAGCCTTGGACATCGACTCCATGCCGCCGCCGACGCCGACCTGCATGTCGCCGGCGCGGATCGCCTGGTCGAGGATCACCGACGCGCGCAGCCCCGACGCGCAGACCTTGTTGATCGTCTCCGAGGAGACCTCCTTGGGGATGCCGGCCTTGATCTGCGCCTGGCGCGAGGGGATCTGCCCCTGCCCGGCCTGCAGCACCTGGCCCATGACGACGTGCTCGACCTGCTCGGGCTCGACGCCGGCGCGCTCGAGCGCCGCGCCGATCGCCAGCCCGCCGAGCTCGGTGGCGTCCAGCGTGGACAGGCCGCCGCCCATCTTGCCGATGGGGGTGCGCGCGCTGGCGAGGATCACGGTCTTGGGCATGGAAGTCGAGTCGGCTCCTGAGAGGTCGGGCTGGAACGTATGCGTGGGAGCGAGAATGGTAGTGGACGAGCCGCTGGTGATGCCGGATATCGTGCGCGGCGCATGCAGATATCCGCAATCGCCCAACGCAGCCGGCACGACCGACGCCGACACGGTCGCGATCGGCGTGTTCGCCGGCGAGGAGCGCGCCGGCGGACGCTCCGGCGCAGGTCGGCGAGCTGCTCGACTCGGGCGAGGCGCGCACGCTCGTTCAAGGCGCTCGCGCTGACCCACGCCGACGGCAAGCGCTGGCTGGTGGTGGGCCTGGGCGAGCGAGGCGAGCTTCGACGCCGAGCGCGCGCGCGTGGCGGCCGCCGTCGCGTGCGCGCGCGCGCAGCGAGACTCGGCGCGCACGCTCTGCTGGGCGCTGCCCGGCGGCGCCGACGGCAGCCGCCGGCGCACGAGCGCAGGTCGCCGCGGCGCTCGTCGAGGGCACGATCCTCGGCGACTACCGCTTCGAGCGCCACAAGTCGAGCGCCGGCGACGACGGCGACGGCGAGCAGGCCGCCGCGAAGCGCGCTCGAGCGCCTGATCGTCGCCGGCGCGGACGGGCTCGAGGACGCGGTCGCCGAGGCGGCGGTGGTCGGCGAGGCGGCCAACCGCGCGCGCGACCTGCAGAACCGGCCCGGCAACGACCTCACGCCGACGGCGCTGGGCGAGTACGCGCAGGCGCTGCGAGAGCGAGCTCGACGGGCGTGTCGGTCGAGGTCGAGGGACGCGACGGGCATCGTCGCGCCGCGGCATGGGCGCGTTCGCGGCGGTCGCCCAGGGCTCCGAGCAGGAGCCGGCGCTGATCACGATCGCATACGACGGCCCGAGGCCGGGACGCCACTCGCGCGCGGACCGCGTCGCTCGGCTTCGTCGGCAAGGCGGTGACGTTCGACAGCGGCGGCATCTCGCTGAAGCCGGGGGCGAAGATGGCGGAGATGAAGTTCGACATGTCCGGCGGCGCCGCGGTGATCGAGGCGGTCGCGGCGATCGCGCGCCTGCGACTGCCGCTCAGGCTGGTGGCCGTGGTGGGCGCGACGGAGAACCTGCCGAGCGGGCGCGCGATCAAGCCCGGCGACATCGTGACCGCCGCCAACGGCAAGACGATCGAGGTCAACAACACCGACGCCGAGGGCCGGCTCGTGCTGGCCGACTGCCTGTGGCACGCGGTCGCCGAGGGCGCCGAGCGGATCGTCGACCTGGCGACGCTGACGGGCGCGGTGATCGTCGCGCTCGGCTCGACGTACGCGGGGCTGATGAGCAACGACGACGAGCTGGCGCGGGGCGGATCGCGGCGGCGGGCGAGCGCAGCGGCGAGATCGTGTGGCGCCTGCCGCTGCACGAGGAGTACGACGAGCTGATCAAGGGCAACTACGGCGACCTCGACAACGCGCCCGAAGGACGCAAGGCCGGCACGATCGTGGGCGGCGCGTTCCTGTCGAACTTCGTCGGCGAGACGCCGTGGGCGCACCTGGACATCGCCGGCTCGGCGTGGGAGCTCGACCGCGCGTACGTCGGCAAGGGCGCGTCCGGCTACGGCGTGCGCCTGCTGGTCGAGCTCGCGAAGTCCTATCTGCGGCTAACGGCGAGCGCGCTAGGACCAGCGCCCGCGCTTGCGCCCGAACGGCGCCTGCAGATCGCTCTGCGAGAACGGTCCGCCCGTCGTGTCCAGGCCGACCGCGCTGCGGTACACGAAGACCCTGAAGATCTGGTCCATCGCGGCCTGCACGGCGATCGCGGCGAACAGGCCTGCGCCGCCGAGCACCGTCAGCAGCGCACCGGCGGTGCCCCCGCTCCCAATGCCGATGACGAGCAGCGCGATGAACGGCAGGTAGATGAAGATGCTGGCGACGCCGATCCCGACGATCCCGCCGAGCTGCATTCCCCAGCGCTGCTTGAAGATCCGCGAGGAGCGCCGCAGCACCTCCCACGGTCCGAGATTCTCGTAGGCGAGCACCGGCACGGCGAACATCGTGGCGAGCGTCCACGACAGGTCGGCGAGCGCAGCTACGATCTTTCCGCCCAGCGGCACGTAGCGCTCGATCAGGCGCAGGGCGGCGCCGACCGTGCACACCAACAGCGTCCACGCGGCGATGATCCCGACCCGTTCCCTGGCGGCCATCCAGCCGTCGTGCGGCGTCAGCGGCCGGCCGTCCAGACGGCCAGCGAGCACCGCCGCGAGCGCCACACCGCAATACAGCGACACGAACGTAATCGGATAGGCGGACACGAGGCTCGCGAAGAAGATCACGCTGCGCGCACTGCGCGACCCGCCGGCACTCGAGACCGAGAGCACGAACGCGAGCACGCCCAGCATCAGCGTGAGCGTCATCGCCACGGCGGGGAACACCAGCAGCTGCGGATCGGATCGCAGGACGCTGAAGCTCGCGCGCAGCAACCGCGACGTGCGCACGCTGCGACGTTCGCCGAGCACGCCGCTGACGGGGAAGGGCTCGAGCACCTGCGTGGGGGCGGGTTCACGTGTGGCGGGCGCACCAACGTCCGCGCCCGACTCCGTCTGAGCCGGATGGTCGTCGATGACAGCCAGGTCTCGTTCGCGCGCGCAGCTCGGACAGAACGTCTGCCCGTGCTCGAGCGCCCAGCCGGCCGCCTGCAGGCCGCCAGCCATGTCGCCTTCCTCGACCGGAACCGTGCGATCGCAGCCGTAGCAGTGGATCCGTACAAGACTCACGCCACCCGCATCGAGCCCATCGCACACGATCTTGAGAGTCCAGGTAGCGAAATCGGCGAATCTGCTGCGCGGCTATGCCAGGGCGTCGTCCAGCTTGCGACGAAAGGTGGCCGGGTCGATATGCGGGTAGCGGTACAGCTGAGGCTCGATCGTCTCGAACAGCTCCCTCAGCCGTCGCGGGTCCACCAGCCCCCGCTCGAGCATGCTGTCAACGTCCGCCAGATCCTGCGAAAAGCCGCGCTCGATCTTCGCGAGCGCCTGCGAGTACAGATCGAAGTGGCGGATCTCGACATTGCCCTCCTCGAAGACGACTGGGCTACGGTCCCGCCACCCCGGCAGCTCGGGGATGAAGTCAGGCGGGGAGGCGAGCTCGATGTTGATCGAAAGCTCCTCCTTGAGACCCGGAAGCTCCCTCAGCAACTCGTCACGGTCTGGCTCAAAACGAATGTCGACATCCACCGTCGAGGGCCGCCACCCTTCGATGACTGCCGTGGCACCACCGGTGAGATAGAGCGTAGTTGGCGCGGAGGCCGTCTTGCCAAGGCGGCGCGCGAGCTCGCGCAGCCGTTCCCCGTCAACGGGAGGCCGCATGCTCGGCAGCGCTCGCAAAGCTGGCGACCCGCCCGAGCAGCGCGTTGTAGCGACTGTGAGCGCCATCCCCCAACCGATCCGAGAGCATGCCGTAGAGCCGATGCTCTGCAGACTCACCGTCTGTCGACTCGGGCATCGCCTGGATCTCGAGGCCGAGGGGACGCAGCCGCGGGGCGGCAAGCTCAACGAGCAGCGAGGACTCGGTCACGCGACCTGCCCGAAGGTCGTCAAGCCCCAGTTGCAGCAACTCGCTCCCCGGCAGCTCTCTCGGCAGATCTCTCATTTGCTGCTGATCGTAGACGTACCAGCAAGCGCTGGAGGAGATCACGCCCAGCCGCGACTGATCAAGGCAAGTACAGCGCGCCCGAAAGCGCGAGCGGGTGAGCTACGCTCGGCACCCAAATGGGCAAACCCCGGCACTACAGCGAGAAGGAGTTCGAGGCGCTCGTCAGCTCAGCGCTAGACGAACTCCCGAGCGAATTCCAGAAGGCGCTGGAGCACGTGGCGGTCGTGGTCTCCGATCGCGGCGCCGAGAACCACGCCTACGGTATGTATGTCGGCTCGAGGCTCGGTGGCAACCCCTACTTCGGGGGCGGTGGCCTGCCTGATGAGATCCTGATCTTCCGCGACACGCTCGTGCGGGACTTCGGCGACGATCCCAAGCGCCTGCGGGCACACGTCGTCCAGACGGTCCGTCACGAGGTCGGCCACCACCTCGGCTTCAACGAGGAGGGCGTTCGCAAGCTCGGGCTCTGATGCCTTCACGTCCCGCGCGTCACGCGCCCAAGCGAGGTAGCGCGGTCGAGCAGGCGCGTGATCGTTCAGCGCCGGATGTTCGTCGGCGGCAGACAGCCTCTAACTAGGGCACGTCAAGAAAGACGTCCTGACGGACGGTCTGCCCCGGCAGGATCTGGACTGTCGTCAGGAACGATTCCCCCGGGTGTTCGTTGATGGTCGCGTCCCCGAACGTGCCCTGGATCGAGTATGCGCCCGGGGCCAGAGGGATTGTCGCCAGCTGTCCCCTGGTCACAGTTTGGGAAGCCACGACCGCGCCGTCGGCCGGATCACGGACCGTAACGATCCCCGCCCCAGGCTCCCCCGGCCGGGGCGTGCATCGGGGTTCGGACCACACGCGAAGCGGCCCTCCAACGACGTACAGCCCGCTTATCAACTCCGTTGGACCCGCGGTGATCAACGGCTCGCTTATCCCTGGCCCTTCCGCCGCCGAGCCGCTGCACACGGGATTCACCCACGCGGTGATGGATCGCCCATGCCAGCCTCCACGGGGAGCCTGTGTGCGGATCGTCTGGACCTCCGGAGCCTCGACACGAGCGCCCGCAAGTCGCAGGGCGCAGCCGGCTCTCGCCGCCCGTTTTCGCGCGACGGTGAGCACGAGGCCGGTCAACCGTGGGATTCGGCAGACGTGAGGTTGTCGAGAAGCGCGGACAGCGCCGACGGCTTGGGGCCACAGTCCGGGCACCAAGAGCATCGCGACTCCGAGCGCAAGATAGGCACTTCGTACGTGCCAAGAACGGAAGCCCGCAAGCTGATCCACACCCAGAGCTTCGCACGACGGCGCGCCATACGTCGGCCAACTCAGGCCGCTGACGGTGGCGTATGAGCTACGCCCCGAGGCGACCCTGTGATGCCTCGACGCTACGGCACGAGCGGCACGGGCGGCGGGGCAGGCAGTCGCGCGGTGACCGCCGCCCACGCCTCGCCGCGCGGGTCGATGTGCGCGCGGTGGCGCCCCGCCTCGCCGGGGATCTCGACGAGCTCGACCTCGCCGCCGGCGGCGCGGGCGACGCGCTCATAGCTGCGGCTGAGCTCCACCGAGACGGTCTCGTCGAGCGTGCCGTGGACGAGCAGCACGGGAATGCTCAGCGGGGTCGCCTGAATCGGGTCGGCCGCCGCATATCGCTCGGGGAGCTCCTCGGGCGAGCCGCCCATCAGCGCACGCACGGCGCCGCCGTGCCAGCGCTTGTAGGCGCCGGCGAGGTCGCACACGCCGGCCTGCGCGATCGCGCGCGCGAGGCGCACCGGCGGCTCGCCATCGAGGGAGCCGGGGGCACCCGCCGGCAGTCGCTCGCGACCAGCCGCCCACAGCGCCAGATGGCCGCCGGCCGAGTGTCCGAGGACGCTCACCCGCTCGAGATCCAGCGGCGCGTCGAGCTCGGGAAGCAGGTCGATCGCAGCAGCCACGTCCGCGAACGTCGCCGGCCAGCCGCCGCCGTTGCCAACGCGCCTGTACTCGATGTTCCACACCGCCCAGCCGCGCCTGACCAGGTCGCCGGCGATGCCGCGCATGACGATCCGCCCATAGCGCGCCGTCCACGAGCCACCGTGGATGAGCACCATCACCGGATACGGCCCCGCTGCGCGGCCACGCCCTGCTGGCAGGTGCAGGTCCGCTCGCTGCGAGCGGTCGCGGCCGTAGCTGACCGTTTGACCGCGCCTGAGGAAATCGATGATGAGACGCGGCGCAGGCACCTGGGCGCAATCGTGACAGAGCTGGGAGAATGCGCGCCGTGGACTTCGACCTGTCGCCCGACCACGAGCTGATCAGGCGCACGGTCAGGGAATTCGCCGAGGGCGAGGTCGCGCCGGTCGCGGAGGAGCTCGACCGCACGAAGGCGTTCCCGTACGAGATCGTCGCGAAGCTGGGCGCGCTGAACCTGATGGGCATCCCGTTCCCGGAGGAGTACGGCGGCGGCGGCGGCGACACGCTGGCGTATGCGCTGGCCGTGGAGGAGCTCACGCGCGTGGACTCGTCGGTGGCGATCACGCTGTGCGCGCACACGTCGCTGGGCACGCAGCCGATCTACGTGTTCGGCAGCGAGGAGCAGCGGCGCGAGTGGATGCCGCGGCTGTGCTCGGGCGAACGGCTGGGCGCGTTCGGGCTAACCGAGCCGGAGGCGGGCTCGGACGCGGGCAACACGCGCACGCGCGCACGGCTCGAGCACGGCGAATGGGTGATCGACGGCGCCAAGCAGTTCATTACGAACGCCGGCACTCATATATCCGGAATCGTGTGCCTCACGGCCGTCACCGGTGAGGACGGCGACGGCTCGAAGGAGATCTCCAACATCATCGTCGCCAACGGCACCGACGGCTACGAGCAGGGAGAGCCGTATCGCAAGATGGGCTGGAACGCGTCGGACACGCGGCCGCTCACGTTCAGCGACTGCCGCGTGCCCGAGGCGAACCTCTTGGGGCCGCGCGGCGCCGGCTTCAAGCAGTTCCTGCACATCCTCGATATCGGGCGCATCGGCGTCGCCGCGATGGGCGTCGGGCTCGCGCAGGGCGCGCTCGACGAGGCGCTCTCCTACGCCAAGGAGCGCCGCGCGTTCGGCAAGCCGATCTCCAAGTTCCAGGCGATCCAGGGCAAGCTCGCGGACATGTCGACGGAGATCGCCGCCGCGCGGCTGCTCGTCTACAAGGCCGCGCGCGAGAAGGACGCCAAGCGCAACTTCACGCTGACCGCCGCGCAGGCCAAGCTCAAGACCGGCCGCCTGGCGGTGCGCTGCGCGGAGGAGGCCGTGCAGATACACGGCGGCTACGGCTTCATCGAGGAGTACCCCGTCTGCCGCTTCTACCGCGACGCGAAGATCCTCACGATCGGCGAGGGCACCGACGAGGTCCAGCAGATGGTGATCGCGCGGGCGCTCGGCGCGTAGCCGGACGGCGCGAGCTAACGCGAGCGGCGCCTCAGCGAACGCCACCCGGGCCGCCGCAGGGCCGCTTTCACGGCATCCGGCTCGCGGGTGGCGAGCACATTGGGTGGTCCCACCCGACGTGGGGCGCGTCCGGATCGAGCGGCTTGACGCGCAGGCCGGCGAGCGACTCGTGAAGCGCGTACAGCTGGAAGCCGTACTCGAGCAGCAGCTGCGTGACCGGCGTCGGCGGCACCTCGTGCTCCTCGACGATCACCGTCGTCGTGCTCCCCAGCACTCCCTCCGCTCCCTCCAGAACGTCAAGCTCGTGGCGCTCGGCGTCGACCTTCAGCAGATCGATGCGCGCCGGCGCAGCCACGACTTCGTCCAGGCGCCGCACGTCCACCTCGACGGTCGCGCTCTGCTTCTTGAACGAGCGCAGCGACGCCCGCTCGTGGTTGCCGTCTCGATCCTCGGGAATGTTCAGCGCGGCGCGGCCAGCGGCGCTCGACAGCGCAAGTCGATGCGGCTCGATCTGGCCGAGCGCTCCCGGCCGCTGCTTCCAGCGAGCGATGTTCTGCTCGAGCAGCGAGAACACCGCGGGCTGAGGCTCGAAGCACACGACGCGGCCCTCCGAGCCGACACGGCGCGCCATGATGCTCGTCATGTAGCCGACGTTCGTGCCCACATCGACCGCCGTATCGCCGGGCCCGAGCAGCCTGAAGATGGCCTCCGTGATCGCGAGGTCGTAGATCCCGGTCCGGTCGACGGCGCTGCCCATCGGGCCGCTGGGCGCGTACTGGAGCGGAAGCCCCCACGGCAAGGTCGTCTGTCCGGCGTGCTTGCCCCGACCGACCAGCGCCGTCGGGTTGAAGATGAAGTGTGGTCTGTTCAGACGACCCGGGCGCTTGACCTGTCGCTCGCGGCGGCGTTCTGGTCCGTCAGACACGGCGTGAGCGTATCGGACCGATTCTCAACGAAGCACAGCTTACGCAAGCCTGCGTAACGCAAACTTGCGTAGCGCATCCGCGCGTGGCGTTGATCGCTCCGGCTACCACGTCGTAATCACTGCTTTTCGAATGATCCATCAGATCGAACGAGACCAGTCCGTTAGCATCGACCGGGCCATGTCCGCGCCCACGCAGACCCACAGCGACCCCCTGACCGCGTCCCCGGAGACGGTGCCGACAAGGAACGCGACGGGCCCGTCGCTGCTCGACTGCGCGCGCGTGTTCGCGCGCCAGCCCTCGCCGCCGTATCTGCTCGGCGCGGTCGCGCTGGCGCTCGCCGCGCGCGTCGTACAGGGCGATTTCAGCTGGCGCGATCTCGTGATGGTCGCCGGCCTGATCGCGCTGACGCCGTTCGTGGAGTGGGCGATCCACGTGTACCTGCTGCACGCGCGGCCGTTCACGCTGCTGGGGCGCAAGGTCGAGATCCTCAGCGCGCGCGAGCACCGCGCCCACCACGAAGCGCCCGCGGTGCTCGAGGGGGTGCTGCTCCCCGTCTACGCGGTGCTGATCTTCCTGGTGGCGATCGCAGCGGTGAACTGGGCGCTGTCGTTCCCGATCCACCTCGTGCTCGGCGGCCCGCGTCTGGCGTACGCGACGACGGGCGTCCTCACGAGCTTCGCGATCCTCGCCGCGTACGAGTGGACGCACTTCCTGATCCACACCCCCCACCGCGCGCGCTCGCGCTACTACAAGGCGATCTGGCGCAACCATCGCCTGCACCACTACAAGAACGAGCGCTACTGGTTCGGCGTGACCTCCACGGTCGGCGACCGCGTGATCGGCACACTGCCCGACCAGCGCGCGGTGGAGCGCTCGGCGACCGCGCGCTCGCTGCACGCCGGGGAGTGACCCGAAGGAGTGGAGCGTCGGGCTTGGCTGCTGCTCGTCGCGCAGTGCACGCGCAGACTTCTCCGCTCCGATCCGCCGAAGGAGCGCGATCGTGCGAACATTGGGTTCTGATGGGTTCTGAGGAGCTGCGTGCGTTGCAGACACCGCTCAAGGAGCGCTATCGCGCGGATCCCGAGGCGGCGGTCGTTACCTTGAGCGCGACCGGCGAGCTCGGGGACGGCATCAGCTGCTCGTTGAGAACCGGGGCCGCGCTGGCGAGCGCGGGGCTGCATCCGGCGAGCGGCGGCGACGGGAGCTTGCTGTGCTCGGGGGACATGCTGCTCGAGGCGCTGGTCGCGTGCGCTGGAGTCACCTTGCGCGCTGTGTGCACGTCGCTCGAGGTACCGGTGGAGCGCGGCACTGTGTCGGCCGAGGGCGATCTGGACTTCCGCGGCACCTTGGGCGTGAGCAAAGAGGCCCCGGTTGGGTTCCGTGAGATCCGGCTTCACTTCGACCTCGTGAGCGACGCGAGCGCAGCCGACATAGACACAGTCCTGCGCCTAACCGAGCGCTACTGCGTGGTTCTCCAGACGATCCAGCGCTCGCCTGAGACGACCGTGTCATGCCGCCAGCTCCGTGACGAGGCCTGACGGAGCGGGAGCTGCGCGGGCCGCCCCGGCTTCGCGCGCTGCGACTGCGCACGTCCGTACTTGTCCTACGGCGCATGCAGGCCATCGAGCAGGCGGGTGATCTCAGCCTCGATCCGTGCCAGCGCTTGCTCCGGCTTGGGGTCGGTGGCGGCTAGCAATCCCGCCTCGATCAACGCGGACAGCAGGAGGTGGGTCGTGATCGTGACGTCGTCGCTGGCTAGCTCGCCGGCGTCGACAGCCGCCTGGACACCGGCCCCCAGAGCCGCGATGCCCAGCGGCGCCGCAGCCTCGCGCCAGCTGTCCCATCCGAGCACCGCACGACTCTGGCGCAGGCCGATCCGCTGAAGCTCCCCCGGGCTCGCGCACTCGCGCACATAGGCGATGCATCCAGCCAGGAGCTGATCGAACGGACCAGCACCGGCTGCCTGCTGAGCGGCGACCGCGCCCAGGCGGAGCATCGCGTCCCGCTCGGAGGCCACGTAGGCGGCCTTGAAGAGATCGACCTTGCTGGCGAAGTGGTGATACATGCCGCCACGGCTGACGCCGGCGCGAGCGAGGATCTCCTCCGTCGCGATCTCGTCGAAGTCTCGTTCGAGGAGCAGATCGCGCATCGCGCGGACCAGCCGCTCGCGAGCTCCGGCGGGCGGGCGACCACGCTTGGGGGCGGACGTTGTCGCCGCGACTTCGGATGGGGAATTGACACCGGACAATCCCTGCGCTAGTTTACTAACCGACAGTCGGTCGGTAAATCGATAGGGTCTACCGGCCTGCACATCGGCGACACCAACTAAGGAGGGCACAATGGAGCTGTACGCAATCCTCAGGCGCGACGGCTGGCGATCGGGTGCCGAGCTCGAGGAGGCCGCTGCGCGCTCGACCAAGGTCGCAGACGAGCAGATGCCTGACGGCGTGCGCTGGATCCGCAGCTATGTCCTGCAGGAGGACGACGGCTCAGTCGGAACCGTGTGCATATATGAGGCGGCAAGCGTGGACGCGATCCACAAGCATGCGTCGCTCGCGGATCTCCCCGTAGACGAGATCGTGCCGATCGCCGACACGGTGGTCGTGCGACCCGACCCAGCCCCCGCGGGCGTGTAGGTAGATACTGGCCGGGCCCTAGCCGAGACTGTCGGCGCTGTCGCGCTCGAGCAGCGCTGAGGCGGCGCTCGCCGGGTCCAGCCGCCGCTGGACGACCTCCTCGAGCAGGCGCTGGAACTCGGGGTCGGCGTGCAGCTCCTCCTCCAGGCGCCGGCGCATGCGCGCGGTCGCGATCGCGATCACCTCGTTGCGCAGGTTGCGCCTGCGCCGCTCCTCCAGTTGACCGGCGGCGAGGATGTGCGCGCGGTGCTGCTGCAGGGCGCTGACGAGCTCCGCGATGCCCTCGCCGCGCGCGGCCTCGGTCTTGAGGATCGGCACCCGCCAGCGTTCGCGCGCTTCCTCTGGCGTGCGATCGAGGTTGGCGAGCGAGAGCACGCCGCGGATCTCGCGGACCATCGTGTCGGTGAGCGGATGGTCGGCCTTGTTGATGACGATCACGTCCGGGATCTCCATCACGCCCGCCTTGAGCGCCTGGATCGAATCGCCCGAGCCGGGCATCAGCACGAGCACGATCGTGTCGGCGTGGTCGATGATGTCGATCTCAGCCTGCCCGACGCCGACGGTCTCCACGAACACGTCCTGGCGTCCGGCCGCGTCGAGCAGCAGGGCGGCCTGCAGCGCAGCCTCGGAGAGGCCGCCCAACGCGCCGCGGTTGGCCATCGAGCGGATGAACACGCCCGGGTCGAGGAAGTGCTCGGACAGACGGATGCGGTCCCCCAGCAGCGCGCCCTGGGTGAACGGCGATGACGGGTCGATCGACAGCACCCCGACCGTCCTCCCGGCCTGCCTGCGCGCCTTGGTGAGCGCGCCGATGAGCGTCGACTTGCCGACGCCGGGCGGTCCGGTGAAGCCGACGACCTCGGCGTGGCCGGTGTGCGGGTACACCTCTTTGACGAGCTCCCAGCCCTCGGGACGGTTGTCCTCGACGAGCGTGATCGCGCGCGCGAGCGCACGGCGGTCGCCGTCGAGTAGGCGTTGGGCAAGCGTTTGCTCGGCCATCGAGCGCGCAATCATCGCAGGGGCCGTGCCCGGCTCAGCTCGCCGAGCGGCACGCAGGCTCCCTTGACGGCCGGCCTGTGCGACGGTCCCATACGATTCCAGCGCCATGGAGCTTGCCGCCGCCACCGACGATCCAGTCGCCGCCGAGGCCCGCGCGGAGCAGCTCGGCGAGGCGCTGCGCCGGGCGCCGGCGCCGCTGCACGGCGGACCGCTCGCGCTGCTGCGCTTCATGCGCGCACACCGCATGTTCAACCGCCACTACGCGCTGCTGCTCGGTCGCTACGCGCTCTTGAAGCTGCGCTTCGGCAGACGCCTGCAGACCGACGGGATCTGCTTCATCTGCCCGCGCGTGAAGCTCGAGATCGGCCCCGACGCGACGCTGCGCATCGGACGCTGGGCGTGGATCGGACATGCCTGCAAGATCCGCGTGCACGAGGGCGAGGTGAGCATCGGCGCGAAGACGGTGATCGGACAGGAGTGCACGATCTCCGCCTACCAGCACGTGTCGATCGGACGCGAGTGCATCATCGCCGACCGCGCGATGATGATCGACTTCGACCACGGCGTCACCGAGGTCGAGCGCCCGATCCGCGCGCAGGGCATCTACAAGCGCGACGTGCGCGTCGGGCACAACGTCTGGATCGGCTACGGCGCATGCATCCTGCGCGGCGTCAGCGTCGGCGAGAACAGCGTCATCGGCACCAGCGCTGTGGTCACCAAGGACGTACCCGCCAACGCCGTCGTCGCGGGCGTGCCCGCGAGCGTGATCCGCGTGCGCGAGGAACCGCGGGCGATGCGCTGGGAGTGACGGCCGTCGACCGTGGCTGCTGCTAACGTTCGATCCATCAGGTTGGGGGATCCACCCCGCCCCGGAGCATGGGCCTTCGTAGCTTTCGTCGTCGGCGATCTCCGCGTTCGCGTCGCCGGTCAACGTGAGCTGATCGCACCGGATGATGCCGGCGTGGACGCGCTCAAACTCCAACGACAAGGGATCGAAGCCAGATGGCCGGAAGCGGCAAGAAGAGGACCACGATGGCGAAGCTCACCCGTGAAAGCCGCCTGCGCGAGCGTCGGCTGGACAAGCGGGCCAAGAAGGACGCGCGCAAGCTCGCCCCCGCGGAGGATCCCTACTCGCCGGGCGATATCTCGAACGACACGACTGGTGAGTCAGACCGGACGGGATCCGCGCCAGCCGGTCTCGAACCTGTCGTTCAGACGCACCCGGATAGCTGATCCCACCACGACTGACTGACTGACCGACCCGGGCGCGGGCGGGCGCAGCGCGGGTGGCGGCGATCGCCGAGCATCAAGCAGGAGCCGAGCGTCGCCTGCAGGTCGCCTCGTGCACCTCTTCTGTCAGCGTGTGCAGCTTCTCGCTGAGCGAGTGGATCTGCTCGGTCAGGTCTGTGTTCTTCTGCAGCAGATCGCTCTGAAACTGCGCGAGCTCGTCTCTGTGCTTGGCAGCGGCTTCCTCGTTGGCCTTGTCGGTGCGGGTCTGCGCCTTCTGGGCGATGATCACCAGGGCGCCGGTGTAGAACGCGACCGCCGAGAAGACGAGGTTGAGCAGGATGAACGGCGCGGGGTCGAAGCCCTTGCCGTTGAGCAGCCCCGTCCACGAGTCGCTGAGGAAGTGGATGACGTGGTTTGAGAGGACCCACGCGATGATGATGCCCGAGCTGACGAGCAGAAAGCCGACGGTGCCCATGCCGCTCGCGACCGCCTCCGAGACGCGCTCCATGAAGCTGCTACCGCCGGCGTACGGCGATCCGCCGTCATCGGCGCCCTGGTAGTGCTTGTGGTGCCGCAGCGGATCCAGCGTGAGCGGACCGTGCGGCTGCTGCTGCTGAAGCTCCGTGGCTGCCATCTCTGGACTCCTCTGATCGGAACAGGTGTGAGGAGCAGATCATTGCGGACCGCTACGACGGGTCGAGCAGGCACGCGCGCTCGGCGTGAACGGCGAGGTTGCGCACGCCTGCGGCGTCGGCGTGCTCACCGGCGGCCAGCGCGTTTGCGAGCGCCTGGCGGTGGCCGGCGAAGCGCTCGCGGGCATAAGGCGCGGCGATCTCGCGCGAGACCATGAACGGCCAGTCGCTTGCCTGCAGCGCCAGCAGCTCGCGCACGGCCACCTCACCCGCGCGCGCTCCGCTGGCGAGGACCTCCAGCTCGCCGGCGCGCGCGGCGAACGCCATCTCCGCCACCGCCGGCCCCGACCATGTGGAGAGGTCCCCGTGCTCTCCCCACGTGCTCGCCTGCCACCCTTCCCCCTCAGTCTCGGCTGCGAGCGCCGTCGCTTGGCTACGCTCCAGCGCGTCGTCCAGGCGCACGAGCTCGAGCCCCTGGCGCGCGCACTCGTGGACCACCGCCCGCAGCCAGGCGATGCCCTCGTACCACCAGTGCCCGAGCAGCTCGGTGTCGAGCGCGCACACGACGAGGCCTCCACCCGGCAGCGGGGATCCGGACCCCCCCGCCCGCGCCGACTCGTTGGCCTCGCGCAGACGCGCGAGCGTGCGCGTGACGAAGTCGGCGGCGTGCTCGCGCGCAAGCGCCTGCGCCTCGGCGTGGTCGTACGGGCGACCGTCGTTGTTCCAGGGGTTGTGGTGGTGGATCGTGTGGTGGTGGTAGTCGCGATAGGCGCCGCTGGCCGGATAGCCCTGTTCGCTCCATACGAGCGACATCGTGCTGCGGTCGATCGGCACCAGCACGACGCCCGAGTCGGTGGCGATCGGTCGCAGGTGCTCGGGCGCGCCAAGGCCGAAGCGGTTGGTCAGCTCCACGCACACGGCGCCAACGCCGGCGTCCTCCAGCGCGCGCTGCAGCCACGGCGCATACGCGCACTCGGGCAGCCAGAAGCCGCCGCGCCAGTGCTCGCCGAAGCGCTCGCGGTGGGAGCTGACGCCGCTACGCACCTGCAGTCGCACGCCCGCGTCGGTCGCCAACAGCGGCAGGATCGCGTGAGTCGCCGACGAGGTCCACTGGGCGTGCCGCGCGAGCGACCCCAGCAGATCGCCGCCGCGCGCGCGCAGGCTCTCGAGCGCGCCCGCGTAGTCACGCCACGAGCGCTCGAGCTCGAGCGCGAGCGACTCGTGGCCGCCGGCCCGCAGCCCGGCCGCGTCCTCCTCGTGAGTTCCTCGGCGGACGCCTTCGACGAACGCCGCGAAGCGCTCGTACACACCAGGCGCTTCGAGCTGGTCGCACAGGACGGGCGTCAGCGACAGCGTCAGCGCAGCGCCCTCGTCGAGCAGGTCGAGCAGCGGCAGGTAGCAGCTGGCGATCGCCTCCCACAGCCACTCCTCGCCGAACGGCCACGTGCCGAAGCCCTCGACGTAGGGCATGTGCGTGTGCAGGACGATCGCCAGCGCACCGCGATCGCGCGCGCGGCCTCGCTCGCGGGCACTGGCCCTGAGCTCGTCACGCCCGGCACACCGCGAGGAAGTCCAGCGCCCTGTCGATGTCGGCGTCGCCGGCGGCACGCAGGGCGAAGTCCGACGCGGCGATCGCGGGCGTGAACCAGTCGTAGAAGCGACGCGTCACGCCGAGCCGAGGGTGCACGCGATCCCATCCGAGCCGCAGCGCGAGCTCGTGCGCGCGCAGCTTGCGCGCGTGGAACAGCCCGTACATCTCGACGCTCGGGAAGTGAGCGCGGCAGAGCTGCTCGAACTCCTCGCTGCGGTACTCGTGGACGTGCCACGGATTGTCCGAGCGCGAGGCGCCCTTCGGCGCAAGCGTGAGCACGTTCGGGGTCGACACGAACACCGCCCCCCGCTCCGCGACGAGCGAGCGGAAGTGATCGAGCACAGCGCCGGGCTCCTGCACGTGCTCGATCGTCTGCAGGAACACGACCGCGTCGGCGTGCTCGGAGAAGCTGCCGACGAGGTCGCGCACGAAGCGCAGGTTCGGGCGTTGGTAGCGCAGGCGCGCGTGCTCGTAGGCCTCGGGGTTGGCGTCGACGCCAACGACGCTCGAGGCGGTGCGCGCGAGCACGTCCGAGCCGTAGCCCTCGCCGCAGGCCATGTCGATCGCGCGCAGTCCGCCAACCTGCGCGGCGATCCACTCGTAGACGACCAGGTGGCGGCGGAACCAGTAGTTCTCCTCGGGCACGTCCGGGAGCGTGCGCTCGCCGGTCAGCGCCAGCGGCGGCACGCCGTGTGGCTGGTCGCGCTGCGCGTACAGGTTCTGTGTGGGAGCCACGTCAGGGCTTGAGGTCATGAGAGGCCGTCGGTCCGAATTATCACGCCGGGAGTGCAAGGCGCGGGCACGGCGCGCGAGTATATGGTCCGCCCCATGCCGCCCGCACTGAGCGCCGAGGAGATCCGCGACGCGAACACCCGCTACCACGACGTGGCCGCCGAACACTACGACTCGAAGTGGGGCATCGACTTCGGCGAGCTTGGCCTCAACCAGGTTGGAGCCAAGGTGCGCAAGGCGCTCGGGGCCCAGCCGGGGCGCTTCCCACGCTCGCTCGAGATCGGCTCGGGGACCGGCTATTTCACGCTGAACCTGCTGCGCGCGGGGCTGATCGGAGAGGCCACGTGCAGCGACATCTCGCCGGGCATGCTCGAGACGCTGCAGACCAACGCCGAGCGCCTCGGGCTCGAGGTCCACACCGAGCCGGCGGACGCGGAGCGCCTGCCGTTCGCGGACGCCAGCTTCGACCTCGTGCTCGGCCACGCCGTGCTCCACCACATCCCCGACCTGGCGCGCGCGTTCGCCGAGTTCGCGCGCGTGCTCGCGCCCGGCGGCACCGTGCTGTTCGCCGGCGAGCCGTCCCGCTATGGCGATCGCCTGGCGCGCGTGCCCAAGCGCTTGGCGACCACCGTCGCGCCGCTGTGGCGGCGCGCGATCGGCGCCCGTCCCGCGCCGGCGTCGGACGCCAGTGAGCCAGATGCGGCGCTCGAGGGTGTCGTCGACATCCACGCGTTCGCGCCGGCCGAGCTCGCGCGCGTGGCCCGTGCGGCGGGCCTGCAGGACGTGCGCGTCACGGGCGAGGAGCTCGTGGCGAACTGGTTCGGCTGGGCCAACCGCACGCTCGAGGCGACCGCCGACCCCGAGGACGTGCCGTGGGGCTGGCGCGTGTACGCCTACCGCGGCTATCTGCTGCTGCAGGAGCTCGACCGCCGGCTGCTGGAGTCGCGGCTGCCGCCGGCGATCTTCTACAACCTGATGCTCGCCGCGCGCAAGCCGCCGGCCTAAAATCGGGCGCATGCCCGAGCGAGTCTCTCGCGACTTCCCCCTGTTCCCGCTGGGGATCGTGGCGCTGCCGAGCGAGAGCGTGCCGCTGCATATCTTCGAGGAGCGCTACCGCACGATGATCGAGCGCTGCCTGCGAGCCGAGCCGGGGTCTCCAGAGCGGGAGTTCGGGATCGTGTGGCTCTCCGACGAGGAGCTCAAGCGCGTCGGCTGCGCGTGCGAGGTCGAGCGCGTGCTCGAGCGCATGGAGGACGGGCGCCTCAACATCCTCGCCCGCGGCACCCGCCCCTTCCGGGTGCTCGAGCGCCAGGACCACCTCCCCTACCCGGCGGGTGAGGTCGAGTTCCTCGCCGAGCCCACCGAGGAGCCCGACGAGGACGCCGCCGACGCCGCCCGCGAGCTCTACCGCGAGCTGGTCATGCAGGCGACCGATCGCGAGATCGAGGCGAGCGAGCTCGGCGAGATGGACGCTTACCACATGGCCGCCACCGTCGAGTTCGCCGTCGACGCAAAGCAGGAGCTGCTCGAGCTGCGCTCCGAGAACGCCCGACTGCGCCTGCTCGCGCTTCTGATCCGCGCGGCGATCGACCGTATGCGGCTGATCGAGCGTGCGCAGGTGCGCGCGCTGTCCAACGGGAAGGTCAGGTTCGGATAGGTCATGATGCGCAGAATGAGACTGTCGGCGCTCCTGTTCGCTGTGACGGCCGTCGTGCTGGCGCTGTCCGTCGCGTGCGCCAGCGCCGCGTCCAGCGGGGCGCGGCTGGAACTGAAGGCGGAAGGCAAGCCGCTGGCGGTGGGCGGCGAAGTCCTGTTTGTGGCCGGATACTCGCTGGGCCCGTGTTATTGGGAAGAACAGGCCTTCAAGGTGGCGGTGAACCGCTCGAGGGTCGACAAGCTCGTGAGGACGGGCGAAGCGGCGCAGATCGAAAACTGCGGCGGAGGCGCCAAGGCGATTGAAGTCACGAGCGCCAAGAAGATGAGCGTGAAGCTGGCGCCGATGCTCATCGCCCTGGGAGGGCCATGCGTGTACGAATTCAAGGAAATCGCCGCCAAATTCGCCCAGCAGGAATGGGGGCCCGAAATCTACGGCTCCGCTACTGGCAAGCTCGACAAGGCCAAGAGCGCGCGAGCCCCGGCGTGCGCCAAGACCCGCACGACGGTATTCGACGCGGCCCTGAGCGGGATCGAAACGGCGCTCATCGGCTGAGCGCCCGGGCCCTGCTCGCGCAGGCGCCTCGCGCGGCCTTGCTTAGACCCGTTGCCTGCTTCCGCAATTTCGGCGAACCAATCGCTCTTGAAAGTCAGCCGGGGATCCGCACAATTCAGTGAGCCCGCTGGGGCTCGCCACTACTCCGCCAGATGGCAGATTTCCTGCGCGGTCTGCAGCACGAACAGCTGCAGCTTGCGCAATACCGCCGGCTGACCGGCGGAGTTGTCGCTGAAGCGAACGTCGCCGCTTTCGTCGCGCACGTAGTAGCTCAGCACCGACCCGGGACGCGGCGGCAGCGACAGATGGCTGGAGGACGGCTTCAGCAGTTCTTCCTGGATTTCCCTCGCCTTGACGATCTGCGGATCGCCCAGCTTCTGCTGCGCGGCCCGGCCGTTGCAGGTGACGCCCCCTTCTTCGTTGACCAGCAGCGTCAGACGCGCCTGCGGGCTGGAGCCGGTGCGAGAGACGACGAACAGGTCGGGCGCCGCCACGCCCCCGCATCCTGCCACGAGGATCAGGGCGGCGAGCGCGGACAGCTGAACGCAACCCTCCCCGCCCCCGCCCTGCGACCCCCCGCCCTACGACGCCCGGCCCCGATGACCGTGCCCCTCACGCGCTCACCGCCACCCCGCCGCGGCGAGGATCGCCTGCGCCGGTCATCCGCGACCCCTGCCTCAGCGCCGCCTGGACGCCGCCGAAGAACAGGTTGAGGGCGCCGAAGCGCACGATGCGTACGTCGCCGGTAAGCCCCTCGAGGTCGATGCCGGGCTCGGCGAACACGACGCCGTCCTCGAAGTGCACGCGCGGGGCCTCGACCGCGTCGCGCACGGACAGGCCGCGGTCGACGACGCCGACGATCGTCTGCAGCAGCGCCGAGCGGATACGGTTGGAGCCGGCGCTGCCGAGCACCAGCTCGACCTCGCCCTCGCGCATGACCACCGTCGGGGCCATCATGCTCGGCATCCGCCGGCCGGCCGGATGCAGGTGAAAGCCCAGCGGATTGAGATCCTCCTCGCCCATGACGTTGTTGAGGTGCATCCCCGTGCGCGGGACGACGACCCCCGAGCCCTCGCCGTTGGTGCACGTCGCGCTGCACGCGAAGCCGTCGGCGTCGATCACGGAGATGTGCGTCGTTGAGCCGAGGCGAGAGGCGAGGAAGCGCTCGAGGAAGCCCTGCTGGTCGAGTCCTTCGACGAACTCGGGCGTGCGCTCGGACTGCGCCGCCGCCATCGCGTCCACGACCGAGCTCAGAGGCGGCGGCGCGGGGCCGCGATCGAGCAGCGCGAGCGCGTACGCGAGCAGCGTGCCACCCGCCGACGGCGGCGGGTTGGTGAGGATCTGCCGGTCGCGGTACGCGATCCTGACTGGCTCTCGCTCGACCGCCTCGTAGTCGGCAAGCTCGGGTGCGCGCAGCGAGCCGCCGCGGTCGCTCAGCCAGGCGCACACGGCCGCCGCGATGTCGCCCTTGTAGAACGGCTCGGCACCCTCGCGCGCGAGACGCAGCAGCGCATCCGCGAGCTCCGGATTGCGCAGCACGCCGCCCTCGCGCAGCAGCTGACCGTCAGGCGCCCACAACGCGGCGCACTCGGGCGTCGAGGTCAGCAGATCGACGAGGATCTCCGCGACGTAGGCCTGGCTGGCGTTGAGCACGACACCGTCGCGCGCGAGCCGCGCCGCCGGCGCGGCGAGGTCCTCGAGCGGCATCGTGCCCCAAAGGCGCATCGCCTCGCATACGCCCGCGGGCGTGCCGTAGATGCCACACGAGGCCGGGCCGATGAAGAAGACCTGCTGGGCGTCGCCGAAGGAGACGTCGATCCCGAGCAGCTCCGCCTCCGAGCCGTCGCCGACGCGCGTCGGCGCCTGCACGAAGAAGTCGAGCAGCGTCGGCTCGACGCCTGCGCCCGCCACCAGCATGTAGCCCCCCGCGCCGAGGCCGGTGAGCAGCGACTCGGTCACGAACGACGTCAGCATCGCGCCAACGGTCGCGTCGACCGCGTTGCCGCCTTCCCGCAGCACCCGCGCCCCCGCCTGCGCCGTCAGCGGATGCCCGGCCGCAACGACCCCCCTCTCAGATTCGCCCATTGCGGAGCGATACCACAGAGGCACGCATTTCGGGACGTAGCGCCCTTCTGAGGGCCGTCAATCGAGCAGAACAAGGACGCAGGGAGCGTGGCGTGCTACGCACGCGAGCGACCGAGGACGCAGTTATGCGAAGCGTTGACGGTTCTCAGAAGTTGGGCAGGAACTCGGGGACTTCAAGTTCGTCAACGGCGAGGCCGCGACGCGGCTGGCTGGGCCGCGCCGGCGCGGCGCGCTGAGCGCGAACCTCGCCGGTCGTGGCCGGCTCTTTGAAGCGTGCTGACGCTCTTGCGCCTGCCCTCGTCGCCGTAGCCGGTGGCGACGACGGTCACCCACACCTGGTCGTCGAGCTTCTCGTCGACCATCGCGCCGAAGATGATGTTCGCGTCGGGGTGCGCGGCCTCGGAGACCGACTTGGCGGCCTCGTTGACCTCCCACAGCGACAGGTTGGTGCCGCCGGTGATCGACAGCAGGATCGAGCGCGCGCCCTCCATCGAGGTTTCCAGCAGCGGCGAGGAGACGGCCTGCATGCGCCGCCTCGGTCGCGCGGTTCTCGCCGACGCCCATGCCGATCCCGAGCAGCGCGTTGCCGGCCTCGCTCATGATCGTGCGCACGTCGGCGAAGTCGAGGTTGATCAGGCCGGGCAGGGTGACGAGGTCGGAGATCCCCTGCACGCCCTGGCGCAGCACGTCGTCGGCCACGCGGAACGCCTCGACCATCGCCGTCTGCTTGTCGAGCACGCCGAGCAGCCGGTCGTTGGGCACCACGATCAGCGTGTCGACCTCGTCGGCCAGCGCGCTGACGCCGCGCTCGGCCTGCTCGCCGCGGCGCGTGCCCTCGAAGCCGAACGGCTTGGTCACGATCGCGACCGTCAGCGCGCCGATCTCGCGCGAGATGCGGGCGACGATCGGCGCCGCGCCGGTGCCCGTGCCGCCGCCGGCGCCGGCCGCGATGAAGATCATGTCCGAGCCCTTCAGCAGCGCCTTCATGCGGTCGTAGTCCTCCATCGCCGCCTGGCGCCCGACGTTCGCGTCCGAGCCCGAGCCCAGGCCGCGCGTCAGCTCGGCGCCGATGTGCAGCGTGATGTCGGCGGTCGACTGCTGCAGCGACTGCAGGTCGGTGTTGACGGCGACGAACTCGATGCCCTCGACCTCGGCCTCGACCATGCGGTTGACCGCGTTGACGCCGGCGCCGCCGACGCCGACGACGCGGATCACCGGCTGCCCGACGCTCGCCGACGCGCTCGCCGGGAGCGGGCGTGACGTAGTCGTCGATCAGCGGCCGGACGGCCGCGGGCACGCTCCATGACGTTCTCGGGTATCTCCGAGGAGAAGGCGTGGCGCAGGCGCTCCTGCGGGGAAGGGACGTAAGCCTCTTCGCGCGGCTCGCTGAGCGGCGTGGCGCTCAACGCCGGGTGCGGCAGCCCGCTCTCGCGCGGATGCACTGCGGGCGCCGAGCCGCTGGCGGGCGAAGCCGCGGTCTCGCCGGCGGGGCGCGACCGCCGGGCTCGAGCGACTCGCCGTCGTCCGCCGGGCCCGCCGGGTCCTCGCCTTCTTCGGTCTTGCGGAACAGCGCCGCGAGCGGCCCTTCGCGCATGCTCGCGCGTTTAGCGTTGGCCATTGGTGAGTACCTCCTGCGCGAGTTGGCGATAGGACTGGGCGGCGACGCCGTCGGGCTCGTACTTGAGCACCGACATGCCCTTCACCGGAGCCTCGGCGAAGCGCACGGTCTTGCGGATGCGCGAGGCGAACACGCGGTCGCCGAAGTTTTCCTCGAGGATCTCGATCGCCTCCTTCGCGTGGATCGTGCGCGAGTCCACCAACGTCGGCAGGATACCCTCGATGTCGACGCCCGGATTGAGGTTCTCGCGAATCATCGCGAGCGTGTTCTGCAGCTGGATGAGTCCACGCATCGACAGATACTCGCACTGTACGGGGACGATCACCTTGTCGGCGGCGGTGAGCGCGTTGATCGTCAACAGCCCGAGGCTCGGCGGCGTGTCGATGCAGATGAAGTCGTAGTCCTCGAGGATCGGTTCGAAGGCCTTCTGCAGCGAACGCTCGCGGCCGATCATCGTCGACATCGCGATCTCCGCGCCGGCGAGGTCGATCGACGCGCATGCGACGTCGATCTCGCGCTTGCGCACGACCTCGCGGATCGACACTTTGTGGACGAGCACGTCGTACATCGATTTCTCGAGCGTGTCCGGGTCGATCCCCTGCGACATCGTCAGGTTGCCCTGCGGGTCCATGTCCACGCACAGCACGCGATGGCCCTCCTCCGCGAACGCGGCGGCGAGGTTGAGCGTCGTCGTCGTCTTGGCCACGCCGCCCTTCTGGTTGGCGAACGCGATGACCTTGGCCTTGCCTTGCACGGTGGCTCCGATACTCGAGATCGTTGCTGGAAAGCCGTCCGGTGGGTATTCGCATAGCGAGCGGGCGATTCCTGCACGGCAACTACGATCCCGACATGGCAAGGAAGGCAGGCTCGCCCACCCGCCCCGCGCTCGTGCTCCTCCCGTGAGCGGTGCGCCCACCCCGCGCGGCGGCGGCGCGCTGGGCGCGCGCCTGCGCGGCAAGCGCGTGCTCGTGTGCGTGGGCGCGGGCGGGGTCGGCAAGACGACGACCTCGGCGGCGCTCGCGCTCGGACTCGCGCAGCGCGGAGCAGAAGGTCGCGGTGGTCACGATCGACCCCGCCAGACGGCTGGCCTCGGCGCTCGGCCTGACGGAGCTGCCCTCCGAGCCCACGCGAATCGATCCGGCGCTGCTCGCCGAGCAGGGGGTCCCGATCGAGGGCGAGCTGTGGGCGATGATGCTCGACGCCAAGCGTACGTTCGACGAGCTGATCGCGCACCTGGCGCCCGACGAGCGGGCGCGCGAGGAGATCCTCGCCAACCCGGTCTACGGCGAGCTCTCGACGGCGGTCGCCGGCTCGCACGAGCTGAGCGCGATCGCCAAGCTGTACGAGCTGCACGAGGAGCACGACTTCGACGTGATCGTGCTCGACACGCCGCCGTCGCGCAACGCGCTGGACTTCCTCGACGCGCCGGGACGCCTGCTGGGCTTCCTGGAAGGCCGCGCGCTGCAGGTGTTCCTCGGGCCCGAGCGGGCTGACTGCACGCGTGTTCGGGCGCGGCACCGCGCTCGTGTTCGCGATCTTCGCGCGCGTCACGGGCGTGGACATGCTCGGCGAGCTCTCGCGCTTCTTCCGCTCGCTCTCGGGCGTGATCGAGGGCTTCGGCGAGCGCACCCGCGAGGTGGCGGCGCTGCTGCGCGCACCGCAGACGACGCTTCCTGATCGTCACCTCGCCCGAGCCCGAGCCGGCCCGAGAGGCGGAATTCCTGCTGCGCGACGGCTCGCGGCGTCGGACCTGGCCGTCGGCGAGCTGATCGTCAACCGCGTGCACACGCACGGCCTGCACGGGATGACCGAGCGGCGCGGTGTCCGAGCTGCTCGCGCCGCGCGCTCGGCGCGCCGCTGGCGGCGACGCGTGGCGGGCAACCTCGCCGACTTCGACGTGCTCGCCGCGCGCGACCGGGAGACGATCGCGCGCCTGTCCGAGGCGTGGGGCGTGCGCACGAGCCGATCGTCGTGCCGCACCTAGATGAAGACGTCCAGGATCTCCTGGGACTGGCTCGCATCGCCGAGCATCTGTTCGACTGAGCTCAGCTCCGTGGGTATCGCGCCCGGCTCGAACATGCTCTGCGCGGGCGCGGCCAGCTCGTGCGAGCTCTGCTCCAGCGCGCGTGCCGCCGCCGCCAGCTCCTGCGCGCTCTCCAGCAGCAGCTGGTCGGCGAGGCCGACGAGGTCGGGATCGAGATGCCCGCAGATGACGTCCCTGAGCAGCGCGCGCAGGTGGTCGGCCATGTCGCGGGCGAGCTCCTGCGCGGCCGGCGTCGCTGCGTGCCAGCGGTGCCCGCAATCGCGTCGCGCTCGAGCGCCAGCGCGGCGACGGCCCGCTCGGTCAGCTCGAGGCGCCGCTCGGGGGTGGCGCACAGCGCCGCCAGGCGCCCGGGCAGCAGGCCGCTGGCGGGCCCCTCGGGCTCGAGCAGCGCGCGCAGCGCGAGCAGGTGGTCGGTCAGCGCCTCGAGCGGGCTCTCGCGCTCGCAGCCGAGCTCGAAGCGCCTCAGCGCCCAGGCCAGCTCGTTGCCGTGCGGCGCGCGACGCGAGACGAGGTTGCAGAAGGCGCGCAGCTCATCCTCCTGCTCGGCGTCACGACCAGCATCCCGTGGGGACGCCCGCCCGCGCCGAGCGCGAGCGCCGTCCAGCGGCCTCCCGCGACGCGAGCCCACGCGAGCGCGCCGAGCGTCACGCGGCCGTCGCCGAACAGCCGCAGCGCGCGCAGCAGGTCCTTCAGCACCTCACGCCCGCGGGCGATCGCCTCGCGCGGGTCGCCCTCGCCGGCAGCGAGCGCGACGATCAGGTGCTCGTGCGTCGTCGGCCTGCTCCGGCGCGAGCGCTGCCTCGGGCAGGCCTTCGAGCACGTGCGGCTGGGCGATCGTCAGGCCGCTCGTGAGCGCGAGCTCGCTCGAGCCGATCGTGAGGCCGTGCAGGGTGGCGACGAGCGTCGTCTCGCCGGCTCCGGCGAGCACCGCGCGCTCGAGGCGCTCGAGCGCAGCGCGCAGCCGCTCGGGACGCAGCTCGAAGTCGGTCTGCTCCTCGAACACCTCCGACAGCAGCGCCAGGATCGCTGCGCGCACGCGAGCTGCGCATGTCGCCGCGAGCCGGCTCCGCGCCGACGTTCGCGAGGTAGCGGTCGAGGCCGTCGAAGCCCTCGAGCGCGCGCGCGGCCTCGCCGTAGCTGGGCAGGCGCTCGAGCTCAGATCGGCGCTCGGCGATGAACTCGCCGGTCAGCGCCCGGTAGCAGTACAGCGTCGGTGCGCTCGAGCCCCTGCGCGTCCGCTGCGACTCGAGCTCGAACGGGACCTCGGCGCCGGCGGCGAGCTCGAGCGTGAGCTGGCCGGCGGCCGCCTCGACGAACTCGGTCAGCGCCGCCTGGAGCTGGAGTGAGTGCATGGTGCGCTGAGTTCGCGCTCGCGGCGCGCGCTCCTGCCCGGCGCACCCTGTCTTGCAGCTTGCGCGGCGCCCGCGCGACGCGGCTACGCGGGCAGCTAGGCGACCGCGAGCGCGTGGCGGGACGACCGCCGCGCGGTCGGCGCACTCCGCGCCCAGCCAGTCTTCGCCGTAGGCGCGCATGTCGTCGATGATCGGCAGCAGCGCGCGGCCCTTCTCGGTCAGCGCGTACTCGACGCGCGGCGGCACCTCGGGGAAGGTGTGGCGCTCGACGATGCCCTCCTCCTCGAGCGCGCGCAGCCGCAGCGACAGCGTACGCGGGCTGATCCCGGCCAGCGAGCGTTCGAGCTCGCAGAAGCGCGAGCGCCCCTCGGCCAGGTCGCGCACCAGCAGCAGCGTCCACTTGCCGCACACGATTTCCGCGGTCATGCACACCGGGCAGGTCTCATCCACGGCCATCTCGCCCTTTACTTTACCAACTGAAGTGTTGCGGCGCCGCGGTCAGGCGGCGGCTGAGCGACGGTCGTAGCGACGGCTTGGAGCTCCGACGTCGCGGTTGGCCTCGGCGGCGGCGACGTCCTCCATCGTCGTCCCCCGGCGCCCGTCGGCCTGCATCAGCAGCTTGAAGTCGTGCGGGCTGGACGCGACGCGCATGGCGTCCTCGAAGGTCACGCGGCCGGCCTTGACGTGGCCGAACAGCGCCTGGTCGAAGGTCTGCATGCCGTAGTAGCCGCCCGAGGTGATCACCTCGACGAGCTTGCCCGTCTGCGCGGGGTCGATGATCATGTCGCGCACGCGTCCGGTCATGCGCAGGATCTCGCAGACCGCCACGCGGCCGCCGTCGGCGCCCGGCACGAGGCGCTGGGAGATCACGCCCTTGACCGTGCCGGCGATCATGCTGCGCGCCTGGCCGTGCTGGTGGGGCGGGAAGAAGTCGAGCATGCGGTTGATCGACTCGGTGGCGTCGACCGTGTGGATCGTCGAGAGCACGAGGTGTCCGGTCTCGGCCGCCGACAGCGCCGTCTGCACGGTCTCCTCGTCGCGCATCTCGCCGACCAGGATCACGTCGGGGTCCTGGCGCAGCACGCGCCTGCAGCGCGCGCTTGAAGGAGGCGGTGTCCATGCCGACCTCGCGCTGGTTGATCGACCGAGCGCTTGTCGGCGTGCACGAACTCGATCGGGTCCTCGATCGTGACGATGTGCTTGCTCATCGTCTGGTTCATGTGGTCGATCATCGCCGCGAGCGTCGTCGACTTGCCCGAGCCGGTGGTCCCGGTCAGCAGCACGATCCCGCGCTCCTCCTCGGCCAGTTCGCGCACGACCGGCGGCAGCGCCGAGCTCCTCGATCGTGCTGATGCGGTGGGGGATCGCGCGACACGCCATCGAGATCACGCCGCGCTGCTGGAAGGCGTTGATGCGGTAGCGCGCGACGCCCGGGATTTCGAAGGAGAAGTCGACCTCGTGCTCCTGCGCGAACTCGGCCAGCTTGACCTCGTCGCTCAGCAGCGCTCTGCAGCGCGCCCTCGGTGTCCTCGGCGCTCAGCGGCGCGACGCTCTCGTCGAGCGTCAGCTCGCCGTGCACGCGGTACAGCGGCGCGGAGCCGACCTTCAGGTGC
Source organism: uncultured Solirubrobacteraceae bacterium (assembly GCA_963826985.1). Taxonomy (GTDB): domain Bacteria; phylum Actinomycetota; class Thermoleophilia; order Solirubrobacterales; family Solirubrobacteraceae; genus Palsa-744. The sequence goes on along the minus strand of CAWGYW010000001.1, from coordinate 441,532 downwards.
AGGTCCGAGCCGCCCTTCTCGACGAGCTCACGCAGAGCAGGCTTGACTTCGAACATGTCTCCCTGATCGGCAGCGCACTCGCGTGGCTTGAGCGCCGCCCGGCTCGGATGGACCATTCCTCTCCTGACGGGTGGATCGGGTTCGCTGACCAGGACGCACCGAGCGTGGCGTGCGCTAGCACGCGAGCGAGGGAGGACGCCGTCAGGCGGCCCGAGGCGCCCGTCAGGTCAGGCGACGTCGCGGAGCTTCTGTGCCTCCGCGAGCGACTGCAGCTTCTTCAGCGACTGGTTCTCGATCTGGCGGATGCGCTCGCGCGTGACGTTGAACGTGCGTCCGACCTCGTCGAGCGTACGCGGGTGCTCGCCGCCGAGCCCGTAGCGCAGCTCGAGCACGCGCCGTTCGCGGTAGGAGAGGTTCTCGAGCGCCTCGCGCAGCGCCTCCTTGGTGAGGATCTCGGCGGCGCGCTCGTACGGCGACTCGGCGCGCTCGTCGGCGATGAACTGGCCGAACTCCGACTCCTCCTCGTCGCCGACCGGCTTCTCCAGCGAGACCGGCGCCTGCGCGGAGCGCTTGATCGAGTCGACCTCCTCGGGGTCGATGCCGGTGACCTCGGCGATCTCCTGCGCGGTCGGCTCGCGGCCGAGCTCGGTCACGAGCTTGCGCTCGGCGCGCCCGATCTTGTTGAGCTTCTCGACCACGTGCACGGGGATGCGGATCGTGCGCGCCTTGTCGGCCAGCGCGCGCGCGATCGCCTGGCGGATCCACCAGGTCGCGTAGGTGGAGAACTTGAAGCCCTTGCGGTAGTCGAACTTCTCGGCGGCGCGGACGAGGCCGAGCGTGCCCTCCTGGATCAGGTCGAGGAACGGCAGCCCCTGGTTGCGGTAGTTCTTGGCGATCGAGACGACCAGGCGCAGGTTGGACTCGACCATCTTCTGCTTGGCGTCGAGGTCGCCGCGCTCGATGCGCTTGGCGAGGTCGACCTCCTCCTGGGCGGTGAGCAGCCGCACCTTGCCGATGTCCTTGAGGAACAGCTGCAGCGAGTCGGTGGTCATGTCCGGCTTGAGGTCGAGCGCGGTTTTCGCTTTGCGCCGGCCGCGCTTGTCGGGGGCGCGCTCGACCTGCGCGGAGGCCGCGATCGCGGGGTCGATGTCCTCGACGAGCTCGATCTCCGAGCGCTCGAGGAAGCCGTGCAGCTCTTCGACGTCGGACTCGTCCAGATCGAGCTCGGACATCGCCCTGGTGATCTCCGCGTAGGAGAGGACGCCCACCTGCTGTCCCTTGGCCAGCAGGCCCTTGACCTCATCCAGCTCCTGCAGCTCGACTACTGACATTCGTGTTTCCATTTCTTCCGCGATCGACAACCGAAGGCGAGAGCGGCTCGTGCGAGATTATGGCTGAGAACAGCTACATCGCCGGACATACGGTCGCAACCATGCCGACGTTACAGATCCAGTCGGTTCTCCAGACGCTCATGCTAACGCGTCGCGGCGATGTTTGGACCGCTTGCCGATCTGCTCGCAGCTCGCGTTAAGCAATGATGTGCCGATGAGCCCCCGAAAGACGGCGAGCGCCCAGTCGACGCGGCGCACGACGCCCGGGCGAGCTTCCGGAACGGCGCGGGCGTCTTGTCCAAGCTGCCCCGCACCCGCCCGCAGCGCTCGAGCCCGCGGCGCGCGGCGCGCGCGCGCGGCGAGCGCCGCCGCCGCCGACCCCGCCGCCGCGACGCCCGCCGGCCGCAACGGCCGACGCGGCGAGCGCGCACCAGCGCGCGCCAACGGCCGCGCTCGCCGCGCCAAGCGCCTCGCGGCGCCGCCAAGCGCCCGAAGCGGCGCGTCGGTCGACCCCCCAACGCGCGCGCGCCACCCGGCGCGTGCGTCGCGAGCCGCGCGGCGCGAGCGTCGAGCCGGCGCCCAGGCAGGGATTCGAGTGCGAGGGCGAGCGCGCGAGCGGGACCGTGCATCCGCCCGGCGGCGCCGAGCTCGTGGCCTCGGCCGCGGAGATCGTCGGCGAGCTCGCCAAGGCCGGCCTCTCGACCGGCGAGCGCCTGCTCAAGGACCTCGCTCTCGCGCCTGCCGCTCTCCTGAGCGACGGCGCCGCGGCCGGCGCTCACCGCGCGGCGCAGCCGAGGCTCGCTGTATACTGCCGCGCAACGCCGAGCCGCCGCGACCCAGGTCGCGGCGGGCGGGGGACCCAATGCGGATCGAAGCCGATCCGCTGGGGCGAATCGGCCCAACAGGGCCGTAGCGCCGCACGAAGTGCCGCGCGAGCCCGTCAGCTCACCCCGTAGGCGTCGAACAGGATGCGAATCGCCCCGAAGACATACATCGCCTCGTGCTCGCGTGCTGCTCGCGCTGCTCGCGTCGCTGCGATCGGCGCTGCGCGTCGAGGCCGAGCGCGCTCGCGAGCGGCTCCGGCGGCGCGGCCGCGCCGCCCGCACCCAGGCTCGACGCCCGCGACGGGCGTCCACGCGACCGGGATCGCCACGTGGTTCGGCCCCGGCTTCTACGGCAAGCAGACCGCCTGCGGCCAGACGCTAACCCCGGGCGTCGTCGGCGTCGCCAACCGCACGCTCCCGTGCGGCACGCTCGTGGAGGTCACCTACAAGGGCCACAGCCTGACCGTGCCCGTGCTCGACCGCGGCCCCTACGGCCACGGCGCGGACTGGGACCTGACGGCCGGCGCGGCGGAAGCGCTCGGCATCACCGAGACGGTCCGCATCGGCGACCCACGTCGTCGGCAAGGCCGCCAACACCCCCACGCTCGGGCTGCCGCCGGAATCCTCGAGCGCCGCCGTCGCCGGGCGGCGCGCTCGCCGCCGAAGCCTAGCTCGAGCGCGAGCCGGCCGCTAGCGCGGCCTGCGATGTCGCGTTCGGCCAGTGGCGAGGCGGCGCGCACGCGCGACGCGCGCAGCGCCGAGCGCGCGGCGTAGAGCCCGACGTCGGCGTGCGCGGCCAGCGCCGCCGCCTCGCGCCCGTCCTCGGGACACACCGCCGTGCCGATCGCCACGGCGAGCGGCGCGCGCGCGCTCGCCCGCGCTCGCGCGCGGCAGCTCGCGCATCAGTTGCCGCGCCAGCCGCTCGGCGCCTGCCCGATCGGTCCCGGGCGCCAGCAGCCAGCACCTTCCCGGCCGCTCGCGCGTGAGCGACCCGAGACGACTCGCAGCGCCGCCGCGAGCGCCCGCTCCACGCCGCGCCGCCAAGCGCAGCAGCTCCTCCGGCGGCTCCTCGCCGGCGCAGACGCTCGAGCTCGACCAGCTCGACCAGCAGCACCGCGAACGGCAGCGCGTCGCGCTCGAAGCGCGCGAGCTGCGCGCCGATCGACCGCGATCCACGCGGCCGGCCCTTCCTCGCCGCCGTTCGTCGCGGATCTCGATCTCGGCCAGCGCCGCCCCGCCCGGCGAGTCGTCGACCGCGGCCTCGCGCGTCACGGCCGCGCGTGACTCATCTCGCGACCGGACGCTCCGCGCTGGGCGCGCGGCATCGTCCGCGCCAACGATGGCGAAGGCTCGTCGACTCCTGCGAATGCGCGCGCCGCGGTGGCGCGGGCACGCGCGCGCGCTCGTCGACGATCACCGCCCCGCCGCCGGCGCCGGTACATGCTCGGCTCGCGCGCCGCCGAGCGCACGTGACAGTCGGGTCGGCGGCCCATGCGCGCTCGTCCCCGCGCGTGGGCGACGGGCGGCGGTCGACTCGAGGGCAGCCGCCAGCACGCGCCGCGCACACGTACGCGAGCCGATCGCCCATGTCGCGCGAGCATCCGCGCGCGGACGGCTCGCTGCAGCTGGTCGAGCAGCGCCTGCCCACAGCACGCCGCGCAGCGCCTCGACGGCATCGACGAGCGCCGCCGGCTCGTGCGCGCCGCACATCGCCGGCGCAGCCGCGCGCCTCGGCGGCACTGCTCGCGACGCGCTCGGCGCGCCCCGTCCGGCAGGCGCTCGAGCTCGACGTCGGACTGCACCGCGCGCAGCGCCTGCGCGCACAGCGCGGGCGCGTCGCGCGCGAGCTCCTCGAGCGGGAGCTCGCCGATCGCCGCCAGCGGGCGCACGAGTATCAGCGCGATCGCCCAGCTCCGCGCGAGCTCCTCGGCCCGCGCGAGCAGCGCATCGCACGGCGAGCTCGGCGATCGGCTCGCGCGCGCGGGATGTCGATGCGGGCTCGCGGCGTCGGCCACACGTGTTGGATAGCAGCAGCCGGGGACGTCATCGTCGCGATGCCCCGTCAGCGCACGGGATAGCCTGCAAAGTGCCGTGCGCAGCCTGAAGCCGACCAGAGCCCGCCGCGAGCGGGCGGTGATCGCCGATCTCGGGGACTCGACTTCGCTCGACTCGGGACACGGGCGCGGTGCGCTCGGTGCAGAAGGCCGATCTGGTGATCGAGGAGTGCCGCGCTCGAGGAGATCTGGACGCCGGCGCACCTGGAGCGCCTGGCGCGCACCTACTGGCGCTTTCTCACGCGCGTCACGCTTGGGCTGATCCGCGTGCGCTACAGCGAGCGCGAGCGCTCGGTCGTGCTGCTTGGCGCGCACCGCTGAAGCTGCTGACCTTCCAGGCGCCCGAATACGAGATGGACCGCGACGCGCGGGCTCGTGCGCTGGCGCATCGCGCGCGGCCTGCTGGTCTCGCAGGCGCGGGCGCGACGGCCGCGGCTACCTGCAGATCGAAGTCCGCAGGAGCGCCGGCGAGGACCCCGCGCACGCGCGCCTGCACGTGGAGGTCGAGGTCGCGAACTTCTATCCGTCGATCGCCTCGAGGCTCAGCCGCCGGCTGTACAACGCGACGCAGTCGCGCATCCATGTGATCGTCACGCACGCGTTCCTGCGCTCGCTCGCGCGTCTGGACCTCGCCGAGTCGACGGGTCGGCCGCTTCGATCCCTGAGCCGGCTACTTCGCTTCGCTTCTTGTTCGAGTTTCTTGAACGCCTTGACTTCGGCTGCTTCTTCGTCCGCGAACTTCTTGCGCGGCGGCTTCTTCGGCGGCGTCGCCGCCCGCGGTACCACCGCTCGATTTCTTCGACTTCTTGCCCGACTTCTTGCCGGCGCCGGAGCCGCCCTTCCCTGCCCGAGCCTTTCTTCGGCGCCCTTGCCTTTGCCGCCCTTCTTCGTCTTCGCCGGTTCGGCTGCGGCAGCCTGAGCGTCCTTCGCGGCTTCTTCGCGATGCTTCTTGGCTTCGAGCGCGAGCGCCGCTTCGGCAGCGGCTTCGCGCTTCTTGCGCCGCGCTTCGGCGGCGGCTTCGCCGCTCGTCGAAGCCTTCCGCTTCAGCGCTCTTTTCCGAGCCCGCGGTTTCGCTTTTCCGAGCTCGAAGAGCCGCCACCGCAGCCCGCGATCGAGCACGGCGAGCACGAGCAGCAGCAGCCCGAGCAACAGTGCTCGCAGGGGTCCGCGACGATCCCCGCGGCCGGCTTCGTCGACGCCGCCCGCGGTGGCTCATTCGTGTGTCCGCCCCGTGCTCGGCGTCTGTGCCTGCGTGCTCGCTCACCGGTTTGCCTTCCGCCGTGTTCGAGGTCTGCTGCTCTGCACCGGAGCGGTCCGCGTCTTCGCCGGCGCTTGCGCTTGCAGCGCTTCCCGCTTCTTCCTGGCTTCCGCCTCGACGTCCTGTTCGCGCTTCTTCGCGTTCGCTTCGGCTGCTTCTTCCTCTTGCTCGGCCTTCTTCGCGGCCGCTTCTTCTTTCTTCTTTGCCCGCGCCGCGGCGAGCGCTTCCGTGTGCTTGGCGTTGCGTTCGGCGACTTCTTCCCGCTTCTTGCCTTCTATCGCCGAAAGCAGTTCGTGGTCCTGCTCGATTTCCGCCGCTTCCTCTTTCTTCTGCGCCGCTTCTTCGCTGCGTTCGAGCTCGCCGCGGCGTTCTGTTCGGCATGCTCTGGGCGGCGCGGTCGCCCCGCACCCCGCGAGCGCGACCAGAACGGCGAGCGCGACCAGACACGGAACCACCGTTAGCAGGGCCGTGCGAGCCTTCACCAGATCAAGCTAGCAGCCGTTCGGTGGCTTGTTCGCCAGCGGCCGTTCAGGATTGGCTGGGCGCGCTGCCGGTCGAATAGCGCTCGCCGCCGACCGCCCGCAGCTTCGCGCGGTCGTGCGTGGCGCGTGATCCGCCGGATCGTTCCCGTGCGCGCGCGCGTGACCAGCGATTCGGTGGTCGCACCGCCCGCGCTCGGGTAGCGCACGCCCTGCAGCACGTCGCCGTCGGTGATGCCCGTCGCCGAGAAGAACACGTCCTCGCCGGCCACCAGGTCGTCGCGATCGAGCACCCGCTCCAGGTCGTAGCCGGCCTCGATCGCCGCCGCGCGCTCGACCTCGTCGCGCGGCCACAGCCGCCCGAGCAGCTGCCCGCCGAGGCACTTGACGGCCGCGGCCGAGATCACGCCCTCGGGCGTGCCGCCGATCCCCCACAGCAGATCGACGGGAGAGCGCTCGGTGACCGCCAGCAGCGCCGCGGAGACGTCGCCGTGGGCGATCAGGCGCACGCGCGCGCCGGCCGCGCGGATCGCGGCGATGCCCTGCTCGTGGCGCGGGCGGTCGAGCACGACGACCATCACGTCGCCGACCGGGCAGCCCCTGCGCTCGGCAACCAGCTCGACGGTCTCGCCGAGCGGACGGTCGAGGTCGAGCAGGTCGGCGATGTCGGGGGCGCCGGCCATCTTCTCCATGTACACGCACGGTCCCGGGTCGAACATCGTGCCGCGCGCCGACAGCGCGATCACCGCCAGCGCGCTCGGCATCCCGTGCGCCGCCAGCGTCGTGCCCTCGAGCGGGTCGACCGCGATGTCGACCTGCGGCGGCGAGCCGTCGCCGATCTGCTCGCCGTTGTAGAGCATCGGCGCCTCGTCCTTCTCGCCCTCGCCGATCACGACGACGCCGTCCATCTGCACCGAGTGGAGCATGTAGCGCATGCCGTCGACCGCGGCCTGGTCGGCGGCCTCCTTGTCGCCCCTGCCGACGAGCGGCGCCGCCGCCAGCGCGGCGGCCTCGGTGACGCGCACGAGCTCGAGCGCGAGGTTGCGGTCCGGCAGCAGCTGTGATGGATCTGAGCTCACGTGGCGCGCCGGAAACCTATACCAGTGCCGCTACCACTACGATCGTGGCGTGCACGAGCGGAGCCCGACCGTCGAGGTCTGCGGCGGGCCCGAAAAATCCCAATCAAGAGCGCCGGCCGCACGGCGGATCGAGGTGAGCAGAAGATGACACAGATCGGTTTCGTCGGGCTGGGCAAGATGGGCGGGAACATGGTGCACCGCATCCGCCGCGACTCCGAGCACGAGGTGGTCGCGTTCGACTTCGATCCCAAGGCCGTCAAGCAGGCGGTCAAGCACGGCGCCGCCGGCGCCGACTCCCTGAAGGACCTCGTCAGCCAGCTCGACGCCCCGCGGATGGTTTGGATCATGGTGCCCGCGGGCGATCCGACCCAGGAAACGGTCGACAAGCTCGCGAAGCTGCTCGAGCGCGGCGACACGATCATCGACGGCGGCAACTCGAAGTGGACCGACGACAAGCGCCGCGCGAAGGCGCTGAAAGCCAAGCGGCATCGACTATGTCGACGTCGGCACCTCCGGCGGCGTGTGGGGGCTGGAAGTGGGCTACTGCATGATGGTCGGCGGCCCCCCGAGAGCGGTCAAGCGACTCGCGCCGATCCTCGACGTGCTCGCGCCCGAGACCAACGAGCAGAGCCGCGCCGCGATCGGTCCGCGCGGCTGGCTGCGCTTCGGCGGCGTCCGGCGCCGGGCACTACGTGAAGATGGTCCACAACGGCGTCGAGTACGGGCTGATGCAGGCCTACGCCGAGGGCTTCGACGTGTTCGACAAGTGCGAGTACGAGCTCGACAACGCGAAGATCGCGCACCTGTGGGGACAGGGGTCGGTCGTGCGCTCGTGGCTGTGCGAACTGGCCGCGCGCGCGTTCGAAGCCGACGGCAACGGCCTCGAAGCGATCGAGGGCTACACCGAGGACTCGGGCGAGGGCCGCTGGACGATCGCCGATGCGACCGCGCATGACGTGCCCACGCCCGTGATCACAGCCTCGCTGTACGCGCGGCTGCGCTCGCGCGGCAACGGCGACTTCGCCGACCGCGTGCTCGCCGCGCTGCGCAACCAGTTCGGCGGCCACGCCGTCAAGCCGGCACCCAAGAAGTGATGGCGGCCACCACCGCGACCGAGTTGGATAACCCGCTCACCGCCGGCCTGGAGCGCCAGCCGGTGGCGCCGACGACGCTCGTGATCTTCGGCGCGACCGGCGACCTGGCCCGGCGCAAACTGCTGCCCGCGCTGTACAACCTCGCCCACGAGGGAGCGCTGCCCGAGCGTTTCCACCTGGTCGGCATCGCGCGCAAACACAAAGCAGACGAGGAGTTACCGCACCGAATGCGAGGAGGCGATCCGCCGCTTCTCGCGTCGCAAGCCCGACGACGCGGTGCTCTCGGGCCTGCTCGCAGGCGTCAGGTACGTCGGCGGCACGTTCGACGACGACGCCGTGTACTCCAAGCTCGGCGAGATCCTCGACGGCTTCGACAAGGAAGCCGGCGAGGCGCTGAACCGCGCCTTCTACCTGTCGACGGCGCCCAGCTTCTTCCCCGTGATCGTCGAGGAGCTCGGCAGCTCCAAGCTCGCCCGCCACGAGCACGCGCGAGGTGCGCGTCATCATCGAGAAGCCCTTCGGGACGACGCTGCAGGAGGCGCGCGAGCTCAACCGCCGCGTGCTCGCGATCTTCGAAGAGCCCCAGGTCTTCCGCATCGACCACTACCTCGGCAAGGAGACGGTCCAGAACATGCTGGCGTTCCGCTTCGCCAACGGCATGTTCGAGCCGCTGTGGAACCGCAACTACATCGACAGCGTCCAGATCACCGCCGCCGAGGACCTCGGCATCGGCTCGCGCGCCGACTACTACGACTCCGCCGGCGCGCTGCGCGACCTGATCCAGAACCACATGCTGCAGCTGCTGTGCCACGTCGCGATGGAGCCGCCGGTGAGCTTCACCGCCGAAGAGGTCCGCAACGAGAAGGTCAAGGTCCTGCAGGCGATCCCCCAGCCCACCGCGGCGGACGTCTCCGCAGATGGCGGTGCGCGCGCAGTACGGCCCCGGCCACGCCGGCGGCGAGGATGTGCCCGGCTACCTGCGAGGAGGAGGGCGTGCCGGAGGGCTCGATCACCGAGACCTACGCGGCGCTGCGCCTGGAAGTCGACAACTGGCGCTGGGCGGGCGTCCCCTTCTACCTGCGCACCGGCAAGCGCCTGGCGCGCAAGATCACCGAGATCGCGGTGACGCTCAAGCCCGTCCCCCACCTCGCCTTCAGCCAGGACGGCTCGCTGGGCGTGCAGCCCAACCAGCTCGTGCTGACGCTCCAGCCCAACGAGGGCGTCTCGCTGCGCCTCGGCGCGAAGATCCCCGGCACGCGCATGATCATCCGCCCGGTGCAAATGGAGTTCCTCTACGGCACCGCGTTCCTGTCGCAGTCGCCGGAGGCCTACGAGCGCCTGATCACCGACGCGATGCGCGGCGACGCGACGCTGTTCACGCGTAACGACGAGGTCGAGGCGCAGTGGCGCATCTGCGACCCGATCGTCGGGACCTGGGCGCAGACCCCCGGGCCGCTGGCGCAATACGAGGCGGGCTCGCAGGGACCGGAGGAGGCCGACGGCCTGCTGCGCGAGGGCGATAGCTGGCGCGCGATCTGATGAGCTCGCGGAGACTGGGCGCGGCGCGCGCGGAGCGCAGGTAGGCGAGTGACCGTCACCAGCGACGCGGTCTGGAGCGAGCAGGGCACGACGCCCGACGCGATCGAAGCCGCGCTGCGCGAGCTGCTGTTCGAGCGCCACGCCGAAGACGAGCACTTCGTGCCCGCGCGGGTGCTCAACATGATCGCGTTCGTCGATCGCGAATGGAGCGGCGAGATCGCCAACCGCCTGCGCGGCGTCGGGCGCTACCACGCCTCGCGCCTGCTCGTGCTCTCCTACGAGCCGGGCCGCGAGCGCCTGGACGCGCGCGTGATGATCGCCTCCGAAGGCGAGCCCGCGCCGGGCGAGATCGCGCTGCTGCGCGAGACCGTCGTCGTCGAGCTCGGCGACCGCCACCTCGACGACCTGCTGACGATCGCCGACCCGCTCGTCGTCACCGACCTGCCGACGCTGCTGTGGTCCCCGCACGGCCACGAGGAGATCGTCGAGGTGCTGCTGGAGCTCTCCCAGGCGGTGCTGCTGGACTCCGTCGAGGAGCCGCTCGCGCGCGAGGCGCTGGACCGGGCCTCGGCGCTGAGCGCGCAGGCATACGTCGTCGACCTCGCGTGGCTGCGCTCGACCCCGTGGCGCGAGCGCGTGGCCGCGACGTTCGACCCGCCGTGGCTGCGCCGCGAGCTGCGCTCGATCGCCGCCGTCACCGTGCGCCACCATCCGGCCTCGACCGCGTCCGCCGCGCTGCTCGTCGGCTGGCTGGCCTCGCGCCTTGGCTGGGAGGCTCGGGCCGCTGGCGGCCAGACGGCGACGCGCTCGCTGGACAGCGCACGCGCCGGCGATCAGGACGTGGCGCTGCGCCTGGAAGCCGCCCCCGAGCTGCAGGTCCCGGGCCTTGAAGAGCGTGACGATCGAGACCGCGTCGGGCCTGCGCTTGCGGCTGCGGCGCGGCACCGGCGGCCTGCGCGCGCAACTGGCGCGACGAGCACGGCGAGGAACGCGAATGGACGATCCCCGGAGCCTCCCGCGGCGAGGCCGGCGTGCTCGGCGAGGGCATCCGCCAGGCGCTGCTGCGCGACCCCACCTACGTGCCCGCGCTGCGGGCGGCGCGGACGCTGCTGCCATGACGCGCCTGACCGCCTGCCAGGACGCCGAGACGGTCGCACAGCGGGCCGCCGCGCACGTCGCGCGCCGGCTGCGCCAGCGCATGCGAGCAGCGCGGCGTCGCCCATCTGGCGCTCAGCGGCGGCACCACCCCGGGTCGCACATACGAGCTGCTCGGCGCCACGCCCGAGCGATCTCGCTCGGCGTCGAGCTGTGGTTCGCCGACGAGCGCTGCGTCGGACCCGAGGATCCCGAAAGCAACTACCTGCTGGCCGCCGAGACGCTGCTCGCGGGGGCGGCCGTGCCGGCGGAGCGGGTGCACCGCATGCAGGGCGAGGCGGGCCCCGAGGAGGGCGCGCGCCTCTATGCCGAGGAGCTCGCTCGGCACGTGGCCGGTGAGAGCGCCTAGCATTCCGCCGGTGCTCGACGTGATCGTGCTCGGGATCGGCCCCGACGGCCATGTCGCGTCGCTGTTCCCCGGAGCACCCACGCTCGACGCGGGCGAGGACGCGGTCTGCCTCGGCGTGCACGACTCGCCCAAGCCGCCCCCCGAGCGGATCACGCTGAGCCTCGCGGTGCTGCGCGCGGCGCGCGAGTGCGTGCTGCTGGCCACCGGCGCGAGCAAGGCCGACGCGGTCGCCGCGATGCTCGGCGAGCCCAGCCGTCACGTGCCCGCGAGCCTGCTCAGGCGCGAGCGCCTGACGGTGATCGCTCGACGACGCCGCCGCACCCGCGGGGCAGGCGGGGTCCTCATCATGAGCGCCGCAAGCGTCGGCGAGGCGGTGCTCGTGCGCCACGCCGAGACCGAGTGGAGCCTCAACGGGCGCCATACCGGGCGCACCGACATCCCGCTCACCGAGCACGGCCGCGAGGTCGCCGCGGGCTTGCGCGAGCGCCTCGACGCGTGGAGCTTCGACCTCGTGCTCGTCAGCCCGTCGGTGCGCGCGCGCGAAACCTGCGAGCTGTGCGGGCTGGGCGCCGACGCGCAGCTGCGCCCGGACCTGCTCGAGTGGGACTACGGCGACTACGAGGGGCTCACGACGCCCGAGATCCGGGAGCAGCGACCGGATTGGCGTGCTGTGGCGCGACGGCTGCCCCGGTGGCGAGAGCGCGGCCGAGGTCGGCGCTCGCGCCGACCGCGTGATCGCCGAGATCGCTCGCGAGCCACGCGCGCGTGGCGGCGTTCTCGCACGGGCACATGCTGCGCGTGCTCGGCGCGCGCTGGATCGCGCTCGGCCCGGAGCACGGAGCGCGGCTCGGGCTGTCCACGGCGGCCATCTGCGTGCTCGGCCACGAGCGCAACACGCAGGTGCTCGCGCGCTGGAACGACACCAGCGTCGTAACGCCTACCCCGACTCGGGGGACTTTCGTTCTAGAGTGACCCAGCACAGCCAGCTATGGCAGCCCGCGCGGTAAAGACCAACCCCCTCTCCCCCGACGCCGCGCAGGTGCTGCTCGCGATGGGCGCCGCGCGCGAGCGAACGCTGGCGCTGGTCGCGGCGCTCGACGACGAGCAGCTCGAGCGCGTGCACTCGCCGATCATGAGCCCGCTGGTGTGGGACCTCGGCCACATCGCCGCCTACGAGGACCTGTGGCTCGCCCACCGCCACGGCGGCCTCGAGCTGCTGCGCCCCGAGCTCGCCGCGCTGTACGACGCGTTCGAGACGCCGCGCGCCGTGCGCGGCGAGATCGAGGCGCTCGCAGCGGACGACGCCAGGGAGTACATGGCGGCGGTCAGCGCGCGCACCGCCGACGTGCTCGCCGAGCGCGGGGTCGGCGACGGCGTGCTCTGCGAGATGGTGCTGCGCCACGAGCTCCAGCACTGCGAGACGATGCGCCAGACGATGGCGATCGCCGGGCTGCTGCCCGCCGAGCGAGCAGGCGCGGCTCGGCGGGCCGCTCGATCCGCGCGAGCCGGGCGAGGGCTGGCTGGCGCTACCCGCGGGAAGCTTCGCGATGGGCGCCCGCGCGGAGGGCTTCGCCTACGACAACGAGCGTCCGCGCCACACGGTCGAGCTGCCCGCCTTCCAGCTTGCGCGCCGTCCGGTCAGCAACGCCAGCTGGATGCACTTCAGCGAGGGCGGCGGCTACGAGCGGCGCGAGTGGTGGTCGCGCGAGGGCTGGGCGTGGAAGGAGGAGCACGACATCACGCATCATCGCGCGGTGGCGGCCGGCCACCCGGAGGCGCCCGTGTGCCACGTCTCCTGGTTCGAGGCCGACGCCTTCGCCCGCGCGCACGAGCGCGCGTCTGCCCACCGAGGCGGAGTGGGAGAGGGCGGCGACCTGGACCCAGCAGACGGGCGAGGAGCTCGCGGGCATCGGCCGCGTGTGGGAATGGACGAGCTCGCACTTCGGCGGCTATCCCGGGCTTCGTGCCCTTCCCCTACCGCGAGTACTCGCAGGTGTTCTTCGGGGAGGCCTACCGCGTGCTGCGAGGCGCCTCGTGGGCGACCCACCCGCGCGTGGCCAGCCTCACGTTCCGCAACTGGGACCTGCCCCAGCGGCGCCAGATCTTCGCCGGCGTGCGCCTGGCCAGGGAGGCGTGATGGAGTCCTCCCCGCCACAGCAGCCGCTCGCCGAGGCGTCGATCCGGATCGACTCGCACCTCGACGGCACGCACGAACGCTCGCTCGCCGACGACGTGCTCGACGGTCTCACGCGCCCCTTCAAGGAGCTGCCGCCAAAGCACTTCTACGACGCCCGCGGCGCCGAGCTGTTCGACCAGATCTGCGACCTGCCCGAGTACTACCCGACCCGCGCGGAGCGCGCGATCCTCGAGGAGCGCGCCGAGGAGCTCGCGCGGCTGACCGGCGCCGTCGAGCTCGTCGAGCTCGGCTCCGGCACCGCCGCCAAGACGCGCGTGCTGCTCGACGCGCTGCACGCGGCAGGCACGCTCGAGCGCTACATCCCCGTGGACGTCACCGAGAGCATGGTGCGCGACTGCGCGCGAGGCGCTCACCAACGAGTACCCGGGGCTGCGCGTGCACGGCGTGATCGGCGACTTCGAGCGCCACCTCGACCGCGTGCCGCCGGCCGCCGGGCCGCGCATCGTCGCCTTCCTGGGCGGCACGATCGGCAACTTCCCGCCGGGCAGCCGCCGGCGCTTCCTGCGCCAGATCGCCGGCCTGCTCGGGACCATCGGACCACCTGCTGATGGGCACCGACCTGGTCAAGGACCCGCGCGTGCTCGAGGCCGCCTACGACGACTCGCAGGGGGTCACCGCCGAGTTCAACCGCAACGTCCTGCGCGTGCTCAACCGCGAGCTGCAGGCCGACTTCGACCCCGAGGACTTCGACCACGTGGCGCTGTTCGACGAGCAGAACGAGTGGATCGAGATGCGCCTGCGCGCGCGCCGCGAGCACACGACGCTCGTGCGCGACCTGGACCTGCCGGTGCACTTCGACGCGCGGCGAGGAGCTGCGCACCGAGATCAGCGCGAAGTTCACGCCCGAACGCCTCGCCGGCGACCTGGCGGCCGCGGGCCTCGAGCTCGTGCGCTGGCTGACCGACCCGAACGAGCTGTTCGCGCTGTCCCTCTCGCGCCTCGCCGGCGCTTGAGTTAGGCGGACGCCGCCAGCGGCGTCTTTGGCCGCGCGAGCGTGTGCGCGTTGCGCCCGCCCCGCTCGACCGGGACGTCCTCGTCGAGGTTGATCGGCTCGTAACCGAGGCTGTTCATCAGCTCGACGTACTGCACGTTGCAGTCGTGGACCTCGCACAGGATCACCGGCTGGTGATCACTGAGCGTCTGGCGCATGCCCTCGATCACCTCGAGCTCCGCTCCCTCGACGTCGATCTTGACGACGTCCGGCGGGGGCACCGAGCCGGCGGCCAGCATCTCGTCGACGGAGTTGACGGCGACCTCGATCGTCTCGCGCGCGCCCGTCGGCACGTTCACGCTCGCCAAGCGCGAGAACGCCGAGACATCCGAGACGATCAGGCTCGCGCGAGCCCGAGTGGCGCGCCATCGCCGTCTCGCGCACCTCGACCCAGTCGATGCCGTTGAGCGAGAGGTTCTCCCTGATCGCCGCGACGTTCTTCGGCACCGGCTCGAACGCCACCACGCGCCCCGTGGGGCCGACGAGCCGCGCCGCGATCAGCGTCACGAAGCCGATGTTCGCACCGATGTCGTAGAACGTCGCACCCGGCTTCAGCTCGCGTGCGAGCGCCTCCTGCAGCGGACGCTCGGCCGTGCCAGTGGCAAACGTCACCGCCGAGCCGTGCAGGTTGATGCGCAGGCCGCGACCGGGGCCGTCCAGGATCGTCACCTCACGCTCGCGCAGGGAACGCGAGGCCCGCGACCAGATCGCGCCGACGAGCCGATTCGTGTGCTGTTTATGCGCGATCCGCCTGCAGAAGCGGTGGTCGTTCAGCCATGACAGGACTCGTATGTACGCTGTGGTCGCGGACTGTCGCACGGCGCGGAACGATACGCGGCATGGGTTCGGGATTATAGCTCCCGCCGTGGACATCGAGGGATCTGCGGCGATCGTCTCCGGGCGGCGCCTCCGGGCTCGGCGAGGCCACCGTCCGCGCGCTGCACGCGCGCGGAGCGCACGTCACGATCGCCGACGTCAACGCCGAGAAGGGCGAGGCGCTGGCCGGCGAGCTCGGCCTGCGAGTTCGTCGCCTGCGACGTGCGCGAGGAGGAGCAGGTGCAGGCCGCCGTCGAGCAGGCCGCCGGGGCCGACGGCGGACTGCGCATCGCCGTCAGCTGCGCCGGCACCGGCTGGGCGCAGAAGGTCGCCGGCTCGAAGGGCCCGCACCCGCTGATGCCGTTCGAGACGATCATCTCGATCAACCTGATCGGGACGTTCAACCTGCTGCGCTTCGCCGCCAGCGCGATGATCGCCAACGAGCCGCTCGACGACGGCGAACGCGGCGTGTGCGTGAACACCGCCTCGATCGCCGCCTTCGACGGCCAGGTCGGCCAGATCGCCTACTCGGCGTCCAAGGGAGGCGTCGTCGGCATGACGCTGCCCGCCGCGCGCGACCTCGCCCAGTACGGGATCCGCGTCAACACGATCGCCCCGGGCCTGTTCGACACGCCGCTGCTCGCCGCCCTGCCCGAGGAGGCGCGCCAGAAGCTCGGCGCCGGTGTCCCCTTCCCGCAGCGCCTCGGTCTGCCCGCCGAGTACGCGCAGCTGGCCTGCCACATCGTCGAGAACCGCATGCTCAACGGCGAGACCATCCGTCTCGACGGCGCGCTGCGGATGCCGCCGCGCTGAGGGGCGCACCGCATGGCGCTCAGCGATGAGCTCAGCCGGCTGTTCCGCGACGGCGCCAGGCCGCGCTGCTACATCGCCAGTCCGCTCGGCTTCTCCGAGGCGACCCGCGGCTACTACCGCGACGTCTACCTTCCCGCGCTCGCCCGGCGCGTGCAGCCTGTCGACCCGTGGGCGCTCACGAGCGACGCCGAGATCGCCCAGGCCGAGCAGCAGGGCAGGGTGCGCGCCTTCATGCTCGAGGTCGCCGAGCGCAACGCGCGGGCGATCGCCGGCTCAGAGCTGCTGATCGCGCATCTCGACGGGCAGGAGGTCGACTCCGGCACCGCCGCCGAGATCGGCTACGCGGTAGGCCTCGGCAAGCCCGCATTGGGGATCCGCAGCGACCTGCGCCAGGCGGGCGAGCCGGAGATGGCGGTGAACCTGCAGGTCGAGGGGCTGATCGTGCAGAGCGGCGGCCTGATCGCCACCAGCCTCGAGGATCTGCTCGACACGCTTCCCTGACAGACTTCCCTCTGAGGGCACTCGTGGTGGCGGTCGGGATCATCGTCTGGCTAGCCGTGGCCGGAGTCTCCTATCGGGCGCGCTACAAGCACACAGATGCTGAGCTCACGGAGGCACGAGCGGATGCCGTGTCGCGAAGTCGGTCTATCGTGAGCGGTTGAGGTCAAGACTGGGAGAGCGAGTCTCAGCAAGCGCGAGCGGCGCGTCCGTGATGCCATCGAAGCGGGCCGCGTCGGGTACGAGCTCGTCCGACTTCCACGCGAGCCCGCTACAGCGGACACTACGATTGCCGGGCTCAAATCGCCGGATCCGAATGCCCCATGGTGAGAGTGAACTTTGACCTCTTGTCTGGCCGACGGCGAGGTCACTGGAAGAACGATTTTGAGGCATTTCTGGAGGGTCGCAATGACTTCGTCGGGCGACGGGCTAGACGCTTGTTGAATAAGCCCGACCTCGAAGCCGCCCTAGCCGCGGCGAAGCGAATACGTACGGGAGCGCGCATTGACCACGCTTCGACCTGGGATAAGGTCATCTTCTTCCTTGAACAGGTGCAGACTCGTCGTGGACGCACTGGGTATGCTGACGTCAAAGTGATGAAGTCGTCTGACCCAACCCCCTGAGTTGGTCACTGTTCCGGGTAGCCCTTTTTCTTCGAGTTCGCTGGCTTCGATGCGCCCGTTGTTGCCGGCGTAGTCGCGGAAGGAGAGGTAAGCCTTCCAAGAGCCCGATTCGATCTACTGTGGAAAGGGGACCGAGCCTTCCCACACGCCGTTGGTATCAGTGCCCGACAATTTGGAGAAATCGGCGCCACCAGCACACTGTCATCGACGCTCGGCTGCCGAGCCGCGAGCAGTCTGCAGAAGGCTGGCGGCGTCGGTGTACGCCTGACGGCTCAGGACCCTGGAAACTCGACGTTCTCGAATGTGAGGACTTCGGCGAGCTTTCCGAAGTGGGTGTCGCGGTGAAGCAGCGCGATGCCGCCGTGCTCGGCGGCGGCTGCGGCGATCAGCGCGTCGGTCAGCGGCAGGCGGTGGTACCCGTCGCTGCGCTCGGCCAGCTCACCGACCGCGCTCATCGCCGCGTCAGCGACGGCTCGATCGTTGCGCAGGATTCGGAACCCGTCGAGCTCTGTCTCGACTGCGGTGTACTCGGAGGTGCTGCGAGTGGAGTAGAGGATCTCCATCCGCACGATCGGCGTGATCCACAGCCGGTCATCGCCGATCGCCTGCTTGACGAGCCCGGCAAGCTCAGCGGGGAGGGAGGAGAACCGCCACCATACCGATGTGTCGGCGATGAACGGCGAACCGCCTTCCAGCAGCTCGACGGCATCCACCGCAGGTCGCTACGACTCGTTGTCCGTCAGCTGCTCGATGTGCTCAAGCGTATCCCGATCAAGCCCGCCCGGGCTAAACACGCGCTCGGCGAGCCGCCGCCGCCGCTCGGCGCGCTCCTCGTCGCTCAGCGCGGGCTTCTCAGCCGTTGGGGTGGTGCTCAAAACAGAACGCCTCACGACTTCAAGAGTAGCGCCAGAACACGACATGAACCGATCGGCAGAGGCGCGCGGCCACAGCGCTCAGTTGAGCCGTTCCACCAGCATCGCCATGCCCATGCCCCCGGCCACGCACATCGACTCGATGCCGTAGGTCCCGTCGAGCGTCTCGAGGTCGTTGAGCAGCGTCGTCATGATGCGCGCGCCGGTCATCCCGAACGGGTGCCCGAGCGCGATCGCGCCGCCGAACGGGTTGAGCTTCTCGTCGGGGATCCCGAGCTCTTCCTTGCACGGCACGATCTGCGCGGCGAACGCCTCGTTGATCTCGACCACGTCGATGTCGCTCATCGTCATGCCGGTCTCCTTCAGCAGCCTTTCGATCGCGGGGATCGGCCCGAGGCCCATGATCTCCGGGCGGATCGCGGCGACCGTCGAGGCGACGATCCGCGCGCGCGGCTTGCAGCCGAGCTCCTTCGCCTTCTCCTCGGACATGATCAGCAGCGCCGCCGCGCCGTCGTTGAGCGGACACGCGTTGCCGGCGGTCACGGTGCCGCCCTCTTTGAACACGGGCTTCAGCGCGGCGAGCCCCTCCAGCGTCGTGCCCGCTCGCGGGCCGTCGTCCCTGGTGACGACCGTCTCGGGCACGTCGATCTCGTTGCCCTCCTTGTCGACGTCCTTGTGCGCGGGCACCGTCACCGGGACGATCTCCCTGTCGAAGTGCCCGTTCGCGACCGCCTCGACCGCGCGCGTCTGGGAGATCAGCGCCCACTCGTCCTGCGCCTCGCGGCTGACCTTGCAGCGCTCGGCGACGTTCTCCGCGGTCATGCCCATCGGGATGTACACGTCGTAGGCGGCGCCCTCGGAGCCGTCGACCGCGTGGTTGAACTCGAACGGCGCGCCGCCGCCCGCGCGCGAGACGGCCTCCACGCCGGCGGCGATGTAGGTGTCGCCCTCGCCCGTCTTGATCGCGTGGAAGGCCATCCGCGTGGTCTGCAGCGAGGACGCGCAGAAGCGGTTGACCGTGCAGGCCGGCACGTGGTGGTCGATGCCCGCCAGCAGGCCCGCGACGCGCCCGATGTTGTAGCCCTGCTCGCCCTCGCAGAAGCCGCAGCCCATCATCATGTCGACGATCGAGCTCTGGTCGAGCTCGGGGTTGCGCTCGATCAGCGCCCTCAGCGGAATCGCCGCCAGGTCGTCGGCGCGCACGCTCTTCAGCGACCCCTTGCCGGCGCGTCCGATGGGCGTGCGAATGGCATCGACGATCACTGCTTCGGGCATGTGTGGCTCTCTCCTTGGTCGTTTGGTTGGGCCTGCGCTGGCCGCTCAGGCTATCTCGTCATAGCCCCAGAGGGCCACCAGGTCGCGATCGAGGTACTCGCTCAACGCCACCACCTCGGGCTTGAAACGGGTGCGCAGCTCGCGCATCAGAGCCTCCTCGGGGGGCGCCGGCGCCGAGTAGACGAGCCGGCGCCAGCGCGCCGGAACGCTTCGCTGCGCATCAGCCCGGGGGTCAGCGCGTTCACGCCGCGCGCCAGCGGCCCCGCCGCCGCCGGGTTTTTGCGCGCACGCCGCACCGCTGCGTCAGGTTGAACAGCGGCACCGCGCGCACGGCCTTCAGCGGCTCGGTCTCGAGCGTCTCGATCGGCGCCGTCTCCTCGACGTCGAGGAAGCGCAGCACCCTGCGAACGGTCGCCTCGTTGTCGCGGCGGAAGTCGTCGTAGATGAGCACCAGCATGTTCTCCCTCGGGAAGCACGGCTCGAAGCGCCGCAGCTGCGCGACGTAGCGCACGTGCTCGGAGTACAGCAGCGCCTCCGGGTGGTGGCAGCGACGCGGGACGCGCTCTGCCCTGGCGGCGGCGCGAGCTCCAGCGCGAGCGCCTTGCGAAAGGTCCGCTGGGTCTCGACTTTGCTCGAGACCATCTGCAGGTGAAACGAGCGCAGGAAGCTCGCGGGCTCGCGCAGGATCGCGATGATGCGCGCCTCGGGCTGCACCGCCGCGATCGCGCTCGCGGCCGCGGTCGAGCTCAGGTACTGCGGCGAGGCCTCGCCCACCAGCTGCTCGGGGCGGCGGCGGCGAACAGCGACAGGTAGTCATCGAGCGTGCGCGGCCGGTCCGCCCGGTGGCTGGCGAGCGTGTTGCGAGCGCAGGTCGGAGGCGAAGTAACGCGGCTCCTTGACGGCGGGCATGAAGATCTGGGGATGGCTCTTGAGCATCAGGTACAGCGCCGTCGTCCCGCACTTCTGGTGGCCGACGATGAAGAAGTCCGGGCAGTCGCCTCGGGTCCGCACCCGTGCGGCGCAGGCGCAACCGCGAGGCTTCACCAGATCTGCCATCGTCACAGCGCCCCGCTCAGAGGTCGAGGCGGCTGACGCCCAGCTCGTCGAAGCCGACGTGGTGGGCGAGCTCGTGGCGCACGGTGCGCGTGACCTGGTCGCGCAGCAGCTCCGGGTCGTGGCCGAAGTCGCGGCGCAGCGTGTCGCGGAAGATCACGATGCGGTCGTGCGTGTTGTCGCGCGTGGCGCCGTCGCCCTGGTAGAGGCCGTACGCGCCGGCGCGGCGCCCGCCGTCGGAGATCACGACCGCGACGTGCGCGAGCGCGTTGCGCAGCAGGTCGGGCAGATCGTCGAGCGCGTCGCGGACGAGCTCCTCGAAGTCGCTGTCGTTGAGCGGATCGAGCTCCATGAACTCGCCTTCTTCCGGGGCGACCGCCAGCCCTTCGCGGGCGAGCAGCTCGGAGTAGCGCACGATCTCTTCGAACTCGCTCTCGGACTCCGGGTTGCGCCAGCCCGCCATCCGCACCGCCACGAACGCGACGCTGCCCATCAGCACGGCCGCCACGATCACGCCCAGCGCGACGTCCTCGAGCGCCCGCACGACGCCGATCGAGCTGAAGCCCTGGCCGACCACCAGCACGACCAGGCCGAGCGACATGCGCCACGAGCGCGGCCACCCCGACGCGCCGAAGGGGACTCGGGTCTCCGGAGGGCGTGGACGCGCGCATCGGGTCTGAGCCTGCCCTCGGTCCTATTTGAGCGTGCGGGCGATCACGAGACGCTGGATCTCGTTCGTGCCCTCGTAGATCTGGGTGATCTTCGCGTCTCGCATCATGCGCTCCACCGGGTACTCCTTGACGTAACCGTAGCCGCCCAGGACCTGCACCGCCTCGACCGTCACCGCCATCGCGGTGTCCGAGCAGAAGACCTTCGCCATCGAGGAGTACTTCGCGCGCTGGGGATGCGCCCTGGTCGGCCATCGCGCATGCCTTGTACAGCAGCTCGCGCGCGGCCGCGGTGCGTGTTTCCATGTCGGCGAGCTTGAACTGGATCCCCTGGAACTCGTTGATCGGCTTGCCGAACTGCCGGCGCTCGCGCGCGTAGGCGACCGCGTAGTCGGTCGCGCCCTGCGCGATCCCGACGGCCTGCGCCGCCGCCCCCAGGCGCGTGCGCTCGAGCGTGCCGAGCGCGACCGACAGGCCCCTGCCGACCTCGCCGATCACGTTCTCCTGCGGCACGCGCACGTCCTCGAAGATCGGCTGGCCGGTCGGCGAGGCGCGGATCCCGAGCTTGTGCTCGAGCTTGCCGACGCTGAAGCCGGGGCGGTCGGCCTCGACGACGAACGCGCGTCATCCGGCGGCTCTCGCGGTCGGTGACCGCGAAGACGATGTAGAAGTCGGCGACCCCGAGGTTCGAGATCCAGTTCTTGGTGCCGTTGATCACCCACTCATCGCCGTCCTTGACGGCCGTCGTCTTCATCCCCGCCGGGTCCGAGCCGGCTTCGGGCTCGGACAGCGCGAACGCCGGCGACCACTCGCCGGTGGCGCAGCGCGGCAGGAAGCGCTCCTTCAGCTCGTCGGAGCCGAACAGCTGGATCGGCAGCGTGCCGAGCTCCTGGACCATCAGGATCAGCGCGCACGCGGCGTCCACCTTGGCGATCTCCTCGACCGCCATGTTCAGCATCAGCGTGCCCGTGCCCGTGCCGCCGTACTCGATCGGGAACGGCAGCCCGAGGATGTCCTGCTCGGCCAGCAGCTTGCGCACGTCCCACGGGTATTCGGCGCGCTCGTCGATCTCGGCCGAGCGCGGCGCGATCTTCTCGCGCGCGATCTGCCCGATCGTCTCGCAGAAGTCGAGATGCTCCTGCGGGATCGTGTAGATGTCGCTGACCGCCTCCATGCCTGCTGATCCTAGTGATGAGAGGCAGAGCCCGCGCTGTTCCCGTCTTCGGCGCGCACCGGCTCGCGCGCCGTGGCGCTAGGCTCGTGATCGTGAGCGGGCGCAGAGAACCCAGACGGGAATCGAGATCGAGCCCGAGCGCGTCGCCGACTGGCTCGAGCAGGACGCCGACGCTGCAGGTGATCGACGTGCGCGAGCCCTACGAGCGCGAGGCCGGGCCACATCGCCGGCACGCGTCACGTCGAGCTCGCCGAGCTCACGCCGCGGCCGACACCATCGACCGCGAGCGCCCCGTCGTCTTCTACTGCCGCGTCGGCTCGCGCTCGACGATGGCCGCCCAGGCGTTCCGCGCCTCCGGTTCGAGGCATACTCGATGAGCGGCGGGCTGGCGCTGGGCCCAGGAGGGCGCGCGCGCTGTCGCCCGAGGGCGCCGGAGTGGCCGACCACTGAGATCGAGCGAGGAGACCAAATGGAGGCGTCGAGCGAGTACCCGCAGGTGACCGTCGGCGAGGGCTACGCGGTCGGGCATCTCGACGACCTCGGCGACGGGCCGGGCTTTCGCAAGGTCCGCAAGGGCCTCGGCGTGACGGCCTTCGGCGTCAACGCGATCGTGCTGCCCGCGGGCATCGAGACCGGCTTTCACTACCACGACCTGCAGGAGGAGCTGTACTTCGTCCACCGCGGCGCGATCGAGATGGAGTTCGGCGACGGCTCGGTGCAGCGGCTGCACGAGGGCGGCCTCGCGCGCGTGGACGCCGCGACCGTGCGCAGGATCACGCAACGTCGGGGACGTGGACGCGGTCTACCTGTGCGCCGGCGGCAAGGACGGCTACATCGGGCGCGACGGTCAGGTGCCTCCCGGCGAGGAGCAGCGGGTCAGGGTGATTCACGAGCTGTCCGCTGAGAAGTCGCAGTGAACCGCCGTCACAGCCCGCGATGAGCGAGGCCGAGAGCCCGGAGCGCATGCTGCGCATCGACGAGCGGCTGTCGATCCCGCTCAGCGAGATCACGCTGCGCACGAGCCGCTCCTCCGGTCCCGGCGGCCAGCACGCGAACGTCACCGCCTCGCGCGTGGAAGCGATCTTCGACGTGCTCGCCTCGAGCTCGCTGAGCGAGGCGCAGCGAGCTCGCGTGCTCGCGCGCGCGGGAGATCGCATCGTGGCGGTCGCCCAGGACGAGCGCTCGCAGCTGCGCAACCGCGAGCTCGCGCTGCGAAGGCTCGCGGAGCGCCTCGCCAGAGCGCTCGCGGTGCCCCGCCGCCGGCGCGCGACCCGCCCGACGGCCGCCTCGCGCGCGCGCCGCCTGGAGGACAAGCGCCGGGCGGGCCGGCGCAAGCTCGAGCGCCGGCCGCCGGCGGCGGACGGCGACTGACCGCGATGGCGACGGCACAGGCCGACGGGGCGGGCGGGCATTCGAGCGACGGCGCGGCGCCGATCCTCTGCTTCGCGACGCAGGGCTCCGAGCATCTCGACGCCGAGCGTCTGCGCTACCTGCTCGAGCCGCTGGGAGCGCAGAGCGTCGCATTCGATCACGCCAGCAAGCTCCGCTCGGCCGTGGGCCTGTTCCGCGAGGTGCGCGCGCGGCGCCCACGGCTGGTCGTGATGGAGGGAACCGGTCTCGCCGGAGGGCTCACGCTGCTGGCGTTGAGCTTCGCCGCGAGGGTCCCGTTCGTGCTCAGCAGCGGCGATGCCGTGGGACCGTATCTGGCGCTACGCTCGCCGCTCGCCGGGTTCATCGGCGCCATCTACGAGCGCCTTCTGTGTCGCCGCTGCGCCGGCTACATCGGCTGGACCCCGTATCTGGTCGGGCGCGCGCTCACGTTCGGCGCGCCGCGCGCGATGAGCGCGCCTGGCTGGCCGCGCGAGCACGCCAGCGGCGGCGCCCGCGAGGCGGTCCGCGCACGCCTCGGCATCCCCGAGGACGCGCTCGTCGTGGGGATCGTCGGCTCGCTCAACTGGCGCGCGCGCGTGGGCTACTCCTATGGCGCGGAGCTCGTGCGCGCGGTGCGGCGCACGCGGCGCGCGGACGTCGTCGCGTGCATCATCGGCGACGGTCCCGGGAGCGATCGCCTGCGCGAGATGGCCGGCCCCGAGCTCGGAGCCCGGATCCTGATGCCCGGCCGCGTGGCGCCGAGCGAGGTCGCCGACTACCTCGCGGCGTTCGACGTCGCGAGCCTGCCGCAGAGCGTCGACGGCGTCGGCTCGTTTCGCTACTCGACGAAGCTCAGCGAGTACCTGGCGAGCGGGCTGCCGATCATCACCGGCCAGATCCCAGCCGCGTATGACCTCGACGCCGGCTACTTCTGGAGGCTGCCCGGGCGCTACCCGTGGAGCTCGACCTACGAGGACGCGCTGGTCGAGCTGCTGGAGTCGCTGAGCCCCGAGGAGATCGCTCGGCGGCGCGAGGCGATCGGCAGGCGGAGCTCCGAGCCCTTCGACCGGCTGGCCCAGCAGCGACGGGTGAGCGAGTTCCTGCGCGACATCCTGGCCGACGGCGAGGCGTGAGACAGCGATACCGCGCCCGTCCGTTCAACATCAGTTCAACAGCTCCTTGACGGAGCGCTGGTGCAGGCGACCGAGCGGGGTCTTTTCCGGATGGAAGTCGATCGCGTTCCACAGCAGGCCCGAGGCGGGCGCCCAGGCGACGATCAGGTACACGCCGAGCACGAGCGCCGCCGCGCGCAGCCTGCGCGAGCTCGACAGCGCCGCCAGCGGCAGCACCCACAGCACATACCAGGGCAGCACCCAGCTGAGCGTCACCAGCAGCGCCACGCTCGCCCAGCCGGATGCCGTGATCGCGCGGGCGACGCCGCCGCCGGCGTCGACGGAATTCTGGGCCCGCGCCCGCCCAGGCAAGCCAGCAGCAAAGGAGCACGAGGGCGACCAGCACGAGGCTGAGCGCGGCGCGCAGCCCCGCGCTCTCGCCGCCCGCGCCGACCGCCAGGCCGATCAGGTTGGGGACGCTCTCGCCGGACCACGCTCCCCTGCGTGCTCAGGTCGGGGATGTGCAGGCCGAACGCCAGCAGGCTCGCGGCGCCGACGACCATGCCCGCCGCGATCATGCCCAGCACCATCTGCACGAGCGCCCGCGGCGCGCGCAGCAGGCCCGCCAAGCACGACCGGGAGCAGCACCGCCGCCGACGCCTTGATCGCCACCGCCGTCACGAACGCCGCGCCCGCCCCCATCTCCAGCGCGGACAGCGGCAGCACCGTTTGCGCGAAGCCACGCGCTTTCGCGCGCAGCAGCAGGTAGAAGCCGAGCATGATGAACAAGATCATCAGGAAGTCGTTGTGGTCGCCGCCGAGGCCCCAGATGAGCACGAGCGGGTTCAGGCCGACGAACGCGACCGCGGGCACCGGGTCGCGGCCGAGCAGCCGCGCGCACTTCCACACGAGCAGGATCGTCGCCAGGCTCGCCAGCATCAGGATCGCCTTCAGCGCCCAGAACGAGGCGGCCACGCCGAGCGGCACCACCGCGAACGTCAGCAGCGTGAACAGCGGGCCGTAGGGGCTCAGCAGCTCATGCCAGTTGCTGAGCACGAAGCTCGGATCGTTGTGGGGCTCGAGGATCGGGATCGTGGTGTACGGGTTGAGGTTGTGCACGACCTCCATGCGCCCGTAGTTGATGTAGTTGAAGAGGTCGGTCAGCGCCAGCGGCGGCGACAGCAGGAAGATCGCGTGGGCGGCCACGATCGCCGCGATCACCCAGCGCGCGGGCAGCCGCGGCGCGCGCTTGAGCACGAGCAGGTAGCCGACGTACATGGCGGCGACGGCGCCCGTGAACAGGTACTTGAGGGTCGTGCCGTTGTTGGTGAACCCCTGCAAGCAGCCCGCCGAGCGGGCCGGCCATCCAGTGCGGGAAGTAGCCGGTGTGCGTGGTCGGCGTGAGGATGCTCGGCCGGTTGGCCGCGATCAGCACCACGAACAGGCTGAGCGCGACGATCGCCGCCAACGCCAGCTTCCCGGCCAGCACGCCCGCCCGCGCGCCCGCGAGCGCACCCGAGCGGCCGCGTGAGAAGCGCCCGGCGAAGCCCGCGCGCACCTTCCCGCCGTCACCGGCGGCGGCGCCGACGGCGGGAAGGGGAAGGGTGCTCGCGTCGCCGGACATACTCAGCGTCGGCACGATATACGCACAAGCGCCGCAACTACGCACAAACGCAGAGGGCCCGCCGAAGCGGGCCCTCTGACAGTGGTTCTATAGGTCCGACCTAGATCGTCTGGACGTTTACGGCCTTGGGACCCTTCTCGCCCTGCTCCGGGTCGTAGGAGACCTTCGCCCCCTCCTGCAACGACCGGTAGCCCTCGCCGTTGATGCCGGTGTGATGGACGAACAGGTCCTTGTCACCGTCATCCGGGGTGATGAAGCCGAACCCCTTGTCGTCGCTGAACCACTTGACTGTGCCAGTTGGCATGGTGTCAATTCCTCCACGGTATGTGCGTGCTGCACGCGGAGGATGCTTCACGAAGCTTCGACCTGCGAGCGCTTGCACTACTTTCGCCGGTCTTTTCCGCCGGCCATACAGCACGACCGTAGCACGTCGCAATGGTCACGTGTTGTCGAGTTGTTGCGGGCCGAAATCGATGCGATCCCCGCTCGGCGCCGGCGCCAGTCCCGAGCGCGGCCGATCCCCACCAAGCCACGTGGATAGTGTGGGGCGATGGACGCGCACGCAGGCTCCGATCCCGGCCCCGCGCCCATGCCGCCACCATTGCTCGAGCGCCTGCTGCCGGCGGGTGCGCCGGCGAGCGTCGCGGAGATCGTCGCGGGGCTCGGGCTGGACGAGCGGACCGTCTCCCTCCCGGGGCGCCCGCGCGTGATGCTCAACATGATCAGCACCGCCGACGGGCGCGCGACGCTCGGCGGGCGCTCGGGAGCGATCAGCGACCCTGCCGACAGGGCGCTGTTCCACGGTCTGCGCAGCGCCGTCGACGCGGTGCTCGTGGGTGCGGGCACGCTCGAGCCGAGCGCTACGGGCGGATCATCCCGAACGCCGAACGCAGAGCCGAGCGCGTGCGCCGCGGGCTCAGCGAGGAGCCGCTCGCGTGCATCGTGTCCGGGCGGCTCGCGCTCTCGCCGCAGGAGATCCCGCTGCTCGACGAGCCCGAGGCAAGCGTGGCGATCCTGACCGCATCGGCGGCCAGCCTGCCCGCGAGCGCCGCACACGTCGACTACGTGCGCGCCGAGCGCGACGGCCGGCTGGACCTGGCGGCGGCCCTGGCCGAGCTGGGCGCGCGCTTCGACGTCCGCAGCGTGCTGTGCGAGGGCGGGCCGCACCTGGCGTGGCAGCTGCTCGCCGGAGGCCTGCTCGACGAGCTGTTCCTGTCGCTCGCGCCGCTGCTCGCCGGCGGCGAGTCCTCCGGCGATCAGGCGCTGCGAATCCTCGCCGGCAAGGAGCTCGAACCGCCGGTGAAGCTCGAGCTGCTGGGAGCGCTGCATAGCGACTCCCATCTGTTCCTGCGCTACGGCGTCGCCGCGCGCGAACGCGTCTCGCGTGAGACGATGCTCAGCAGTTCGCTTGCCAAGCGACGCCCCTGAGAGGCGACGCGTGGCGTGGCCGCGATCCGCACCACCACCTCCTCGCCGTCGAGCTCCTCGAGCGTGATGCGCGGGACGTCGCGTAGCGGCGTCTGCAGCGACTTCTCCAGGATCTCCTGCAGGTCGCCGGGGGTCATGCCGGCGCGCAGGCGCGCACGCAGGTTGACCGCCTCCGGCTCGCGCAGCGGCAGCACCGCAACGTTCAGCACGACGCTGTTGGGCACCAGGATCGAGTCATCGCCGGTCGCGAACGTCGTGTACAGGAGCCCCAGGGAGCTGACGGTGCCCTCGATCTGGCCGGCCAGCGGGCCGCCCTGCAAGCGCACGCGCTCGCCCACGCGGAACGGACGTGCGCTCAGCAGCACCGTGCCCGCGATCAGGTTGCCGAGCGTCTGCTGGGCGGCCAGCCCGAAGATCACCGCCGTGAAGGCGCCCCCGAGCGCCAGCGTTTTGGCTTCGATCCCGGCCACGCGCAGCGCCACGAACAGCGCCACCACGACCGTCGCCAGGCGAATCACGAACCCGACGGTGCCCGCCGTCGCGGGGTCCAGGCGCCTGAACAGCGGCGGGCCGAGGCCGCGGCCGATGTCCCGCGCGATCGCCCAGCCGAGGATCACCAGCGCGATCACCGTCACCACCCGGATCGGGGTTTCAAGCCCGGCTTCGAGGACCTTGTGGGCGGCTTCGGCCGGTTTGCCTTCGTGTGCGCGGGTCGCCCCCACGGTCGTGCCGAACAGGCTCACACGGTTGTCGTAGAGCAGCACGATGCCCACGAACAGCGGCAGCAGCACCAGCGCCTCCAGGCGCGCGCGTTTGACCACGCGCGGGCTGATCTGGCGCAGCAGGCCGACCTCCTGCCATGCCTGGCTGCGGGTCTCGAACATCTTCGGCGGGGTTCGCGGGACGGGCACGGACCTCAATGATGGTGCACGGCGGGCCGCGTCAGCACGACGAGCGCGAAGCTCGTCAGGCTCGGCAGCGGATGATCCACCAGGCTCGCGCAGATCGCCTTGTGCGCGGCGTGCAGGGGCTTCACGCGCCGGTACATGCCGTGCCCGTAGTAGCCGGCGTAGCGCTCGACCGAGAAGCCGACCGACTCGAGCCGCCGTATCTGCCTGCCGGTGGGACCCCGGCACCAGGAGTAATACGCCGGGAACTTGGCGTCGCGGCGCGGGAACACGCGGTACAGCAGCGCCGAGGACAGGCCGGGCTCGAGCAAGCGGTTCAACAGGAACGGCAGCGCGTACAGCGTCGGGAACAGATGCACGGCGGTGCCGCCGGGACGCAGCATCCTGAACACCTGCTCGTGAAAGCGCCTGCCGTCGCGGATGTGCTCGGCGGTCCAGCGACTGAGGACGACGTCAAATGCGCCCCAGCGACTGGCGAGCTCGGGGACGGTCGCGGCGTCGAGGATGTCGGCTTGAAAGCGCTGGTAGTCACCGTCGGCACGCGCGAGCTCGTCCTGGGAGGCGTCGAGCACCACGTACTCCAGGCCGCGCGCGTGGATCTGTTTGAGGCCGACGATCGGGTGCGCGCCGCCGCCGACGTCGCAGATCCGCTTCGCGCCGCCCTCGAGCAGCGCGCGAACCTCGCCGCGGAACTGCCCTTCTGCGTCGTTGACGCTGGCGTAGGAGATCAGGGGCGCGCTCGTGGTGTTGGGCAGGGTGGGCGCGGCCATCGTCAGCTGACGGTGTAGATGACCATCGCCACGCCAAACGCCAGGCAGTACACGGCGAACGGAACCAGGGTCCTGGTCTTGAAGTATTTGACCAGGAACGCGACGGTGAAGACGGCCGTCACAGCGGCGGTGGCGCACGCGACCAGCGCCTGGCCGCGAATCCCGTCGCCGAGGTGGCCGAGCAGGTCCGGCAGCTTGACAATCCCCGCGGCGAGGATCATCGGCGTGGCCAGCAGGAAGGCGAAGCGCGCGGAGTCGCTGTGATCGAGCCCGCGCGCGAGGCCGGCGCCCATCGTCACGCCGTCGCGGCTGATCCCCGCGACGAGCGCCGTCGACTGGGCGACACCGATGACGAGCGCCTCGCGGTACTCGAGCGTGTCGAGCTCGCGCGCGCCGTCGGGCTTGGCACCCTCCCGCAGAGCCAGTTCGCGCACCTCCGCGCTGCGGCGGAAGCGCTCAGCGGCGAACAGCAGGCCGCCGTTGACGATCAGGAAGATCGCCGCGATCTCCGGCTTGGCGGTAAGCGTGCGCAACTGGTGCTCGAGCGCCAGGCCGATGATGCCAGCGGGGATCGTGGCGACGATGATCAGCCAGGCCAGGCGCTCGGTCGAGTCCTCGATCCGGCGCTTGGCGAGCGTGCGGAAGAACGCGCGCACGATCTGCACCCAGTCGCGCCAGTAGTACGCGAGCAGGCCGAGCGCGCTACCGACGTGGAGCATCACCACGAACGCCAGCCAGAAGGACTCCGGCCGGGATTGGGCGTCGACGAGCTTGTTCCAGCCGAACAGCGTCGGGAACAGCACCGTATGCCCGAGGCTCGAGATCGGAAACAGCTCGGTCACGCCCTGCAGCAGCCCGAGCACGATCGCCTGGAAGTAGCTGATGGCCGACGCGAGGGGGATGAGCACGAGGCTCGACATCGCCGCGGGAGCTTATTCCGCGAGCGGTGGGGTCGTATCCCTGAGTGGGAAGCGCCGTCGCATGAACTCTTGGAAGTGGGGAACCGCGAACTCGCTCAGACCGTAGGCCGGGCTGTAGATCAGGCCCTTCTCGATCAGGCGCCCGCGGGTGGGTGCGACACTCGCCGCGTCGCGACGGCCGAGCTTGGCGGCAATCTCACCTGAGCGATAGGGACCAGTGCCGAGGTCGGCCATCGCGGCTAGATAGTCAAGCTCTGTCTGCGTTGCCCTGCCGATGCGCACCTGGAAGAAGCTCTCGTCGAGCTCCAGCTGAACCAGGTCGTGTGCTCGCCTGACATCGGCAAGCGTGATCGCCGGCCCGGCGGCCACGTTCCACACATGCTTGCCGTACTCCTGAAGGAAATAGGGGTAGCCGTCAGTCAGCTCAAGGATCCTGTCCGTCGCTCGCCGCTGGTACTCGACGCCTGCCGCCTGGGCTGGCAACTGCAGCGCGTCGCGGGCCGCCGCGGCCGGGAGGCGGTCGATTGCGGGAAAGCGAAACAGCCGCTCCGAGTAGGACTTTGCGGCGCCAGTCAACGCCGGGAGCTGAGGCAGGCCGGCACCCGCGAGCGTCAGCGGCAGCCCGCGCTGAGAGACCTGGTGCAATGCGGCGATCAGCGCCTCGAGCTCCCCACGCGCGAGGAACTGCACCTCATCGAGCAGGAACACCACACCCGTATCGTGCTCTGCGGCCGCCTCGCCCAAGGCGGCGAACAGGTCTGAGAGATCTTCGCCGAGATCGCCGGAGTCCGCACGTCCGATCAACGCATCGACGTCGACACCGATCTCAAACCCTCCCGGGGTACGCAACGTAAACGCCTTGAACACGGCAGCCGCCTGGCGGGCACGCTCCCGCATACGGCTGGCGGGGCTGATCGAAAGGAGTGCTCGCCGCGCCAACCGTGCGATCAGCGGACGAAACTCAGTGTCGTGGGTGATCTCGCTCTTGGCGCTCCGAAAGCCAGCCTCCTCGGCGATCGCCTCGAAGGTGTTCAGCAGCACCGTCTTGCCGACGCCCCTGAGCCCCGTAACCAGCATGCTCTTCTCCGGGCGCCCAGCACGCAAGCGGCCAAGCAGCACCCGGAATGACTCGATCTCCTCATCACGGCCTGTGAGCGCCGGGGGACGAGAACCAGCTCCAGGCGTGTAGGGGTTGCCGATCGGATCGATCGCCACAGTATATCGACCTATACGGACTTTAGCCCGATCGCGTAAACCACAGAACACTCTGTACACCACCGCATCCGATAGCGCCGCAGCAGGAACGTCGTCGCAACAGCGGGCGCACCCGCCGAGGCTCGGAGCGAAAGTTCATACGCTGCCGTCGATGCGGGCGGGTCCAACCCATAGCGAGCCTCCAGCGGAGCACAGCGAGCCCCACGACGCGCCGTCGCTGCTCGAGATCGTGCGCGAGTGGGGCCGCATCGGCTGCATCGGCTTCGGCGGGCCGCCGGCGCACGTGGCGCTGTTTCGCGAGCTGTGCGTGACCCGTCGCGGCTGGCTGACGAGCCCGCAGTTCGAGCGCGCGATCGCCGCCACCAACCTGCTCCCGGGCCCGGCCTCGACACAGCTTGCGATCTACTGCGCGTGGCGGCTGCGCGGCACCCGCGGCGCGCTGCTCGGGGGCCTGTGCTTCATCGTGCCGGGGCTCGCGGCGATCATCGCCCTGGCCGTGCTGTTCCTCTCGGGATCGCCGCCGGCGTGGCTGCGTGGCGCCGGGCTGGGCGCGGGCGCGGCGGTCGCCGCGGTGGCCGTGCGGGCGGGCCTCGGCGTCGCGGGGCCGATCTGGGAGCGCGCGAGCACACAGCGCCGGCGCGTCGCCGTGCTCGCGTACGGGCTCGCCGGCGGCATCGCCGCGGCGACGGCGGGACCGTGGCTCGTGCTCGTGCTGCTCGCGTGCGGCGCGGTCGAGCTCGCCGGCCGGCGGCTCGTTCACGCCGATAAGGGACCGCATGCTTGGCTGGCGCCGCCCGCGTGGCCGCTGGCGCGCGCGGCGGCGCACCCACTTGCCGGGCCGCTGCCCTCCTGGCCGCTGCTGACCGCCACCGCGGCCGACCCCGGCGGCACGCTGTCGCTGGTGTGGACGGCGCTGAAGGTCGGCGCGCTGGCCTTCGGCGGCGGCTTCGTGATCGTGCCGCTGATGCAGTCCGACGCGGTTAGCACCTACCACTGGATGAGCCACAGCCAGTTCCTGAACGCGGTCGCGCTCGGCCAGATCACCCCCGGGCCGATCGTGCAGACGGTCGCGGTCGTCGGCTACGCCGCCGGCGGGCTGCCCAGCGCGCTGCTGGCCGCCGCGGTCGCGTTCGCGCCGTCGTTCTCGTTCGTGCTGCTCGGTGCCGCCCGCTTCGAGCGCCTGCTGGTGAACGAGCGTGTGCTCGCGTTCCTCGCGGGCGCCGCGCCGGGCGCGGCCGGGGCGATCGTCGGCGCGGCCGTGCCGCTGACGGCGGCGCTCGCCGAGAGCTGGCAGTACGCGGTGCTCGCGGCCGCGGCCGTCGCGCTGCTGATGCTGCGACGCGCGGTCGTACCAGCGCTGCTGGCAGCCGCCGCCGTGGGCGTGGCCGCGGCGCTGCTCGGCGCCCCGATCCCGCGCTGAGCGCATACCGCGCACACGCTCGAGCGCGTCTGCGCGACCGCCTAGCCGGAAACGTGGCGAGGAATCTTCACCGTCGCTTCACACGATCATTCCCGCTTGGTCACAAAAGAACCGCGCTTTGCAGGGAATTCTGTCTGATATGGACGGTCGGGGAGCGACATCGAAGGAGGCGACGGCGGCGCGCCAGACGACGATCTCGGCCACCGAGCGACGGCGCTGCGCGGGCGACCACTCCGCGTCGACATGCACTGCCACTCGACCGCCTCGCAGGAGTCCAGGCTCGGCGTGCAGCGCGCCGTCGGACTGCCCGAGTGCGCGACGCCGCCAGAGGAGGTCTACGAGCTGGCCAAGCGGCGCGGCATGGACTTCGTGACGATCACCGACCACGACACGATCGCGGGCGTGCTGCGAGATCGCCGACCGCCCCGACGTGTTCGTCTCCGAGGAGCTGACGGCGCACTTCCGCGGCGAGCCGCAGGCCGTGCACGTGCTCTGCTACGGGATCACCCCCGAGGACCACGAGTGGCTGCAGGCGCACAGCGGCGACGTCGAGCTGTGCGCCGCGTACAT
Source organism: uncultured Solirubrobacteraceae bacterium (assembly GCA_963826985.1). Taxonomy (GTDB): domain Bacteria; phylum Actinomycetota; class Thermoleophilia; order Solirubrobacterales; family Solirubrobacteraceae; genus Palsa-744. The sequence goes on along the minus strand of CAWGYW010000001.1, from coordinate 408,052 downwards.
GCTGCGAGCGGGAGATCGTGTGCGCGCTCGCGCACCCCTACTACACCGTCGCGGCGCCGCTCAGCGCCCGCCACCGCCGTCGCCTGGCGGAGCTGTTCGGCGTCTGGGAGATCCGCAACGGCGCGCGCGCCGCGCGAGCTCAACCGGCCCGCGGCGACGTACGTCGCCACGCGCGACGGCATCGGCATCGGCGGCAGCGACGACCACGCGGGCGTCGACATCGGGCGCACGTACACCGAAGCGCCGCCGGCGCGCACGCCGCGGGAGTTCCTCGCGCACGTGCGCAGCCGGCGACGTGCTCGCGCGCGGCGCGCAGGGCAGCGCCGCCAAGTGGGCGCACGCGGCGATCGCGCTCGCGGCGCGCTCGTTCGGGCGGAGGCGGCGCGGACCGCGCGGCGCGAGCCGTCGAGCGGCCGGACCCGGCGCGCGTGATGACGATGGTGCGGCGGCTGCTGCGCGAGGGCGACGCGCGCCAGGGCGCGGTCGGCAGCGACCTGACCGCCGAGGACGCCCGCTGCCTGCTGCGGGCGTGGCTGCGCGCGGTCGAGCTCGACCACCTCGACGAGCGCCAGCTGATCGCGCTACATGCAGGAGGAGGACTTCAGCCACGCCGACCTCTACCGCCGCGCATGCCGCCTGCACGAGCGCAAGCTGCGCCACGCGGTCGAGGTGGCGCTCGGCGGCGGCGACCGGCGAGGCCGAGGTGCTGGCCGCCGCCGAGGGCCTGTTCGAGGCGTGCATCGCCGCGATCCCCTACGCGCCCGCGACCGCGTTCCTCGCCAGCGAGCAGGCGAAGCTCGCGGCGATCCCGACCGCTCCGGCGACGACGCTGGGCCAGTGGGCGGCGCCGCGGCGCGAAGACGGCGAGCGCCCGCGGGTCGCGATCCTCGCCGACGGCATCGGCTCGATGCACGGTGTCACGCGCACGATCGAGGAGATCCGCCAGCGCGGCGTGCCCGGCTTCGAGATCGAGGTCGTCGGCACCGACCCGGAGGTCGACCGGCGCCTGTCGGCGGTGGCGGAGATCGACGTGCCGTTCTACCCGGGCCTGCGGATCGGCGTGCCGAGCCTGCCGGCCGCGGTGCAGACGCTCGCGGGTCTGACGGTGGCGGCGGCTACGACGCGATCCACGTCTGCTCGCCGGGACCGGCCGGCATCGCCGGCGCGCTGGTCGCGCGCGCGCTGGGCCTGCCGCTGTCGGCAGCTACCACACCGAGCTGACCGCCTACGCGGGGCTGCGCTCCGGCGAGCGGCGCGTCGCCGACGCGATGGCGCTGGCCGTCAGCGCCTTCTACGGCGCCTGCGACGTCGTCCTCTCCCCCAGCCCCGCCTCCGACGAGGCGCTGGCGGCGATCGGGATGCCCGCCGAGCGCGTGATGCGCTGGGACCGCGGCGTCGACACCGTCGCGCTTTGATCCCGCGCTGCGCGACGCAGGGCTGCTCGGCGGGCGACGATCAACGTCCTCTACTCGCGGGCGCATCACGCGCGAGAAGGGCGCCGACCTGCTGGCCGACGCGTTCCTGCGGGCGCGCGCGCAGCGATCCGCGCCTGCACCTGGTGCTCGCGGGCGGCGGGCCCGAGCAGCGAGCGCCTGCGCGAGCGCCTCGGCGACGGCGCGCGAGCTTCCTCGGCTGGCTCGAGGGCGAGGAGCTCGCACGCGCCTACGCGAGCGCCGACATGTTCCTGTTCCCGAGCGCCACCGACACCTTCGGCCAGGTGATCCTCGAGGCGCAGGCCAGCGGCCTGCCGGTGGTCGCGGTCGCGCGCGGCGGGCCGCTCTCGCTGATCGAGGACCGCGTCAGCGGGCTGCTGTGCGAGCCGGACGCGGAGCGTGCTCGCGGACGCGCTGTGCTCGAGCTGGCGCGCTCGCCGCTGTTGCGCGAGCGCCTCGCCGGCGCCGCGCTGCGTGCGGCTCGCACGCGCACCTGGGAGCACGCCCTGGCGCGGCTGGCCGATGGCTATCGACCGGGCGCTCCTGCGCGACCACGTGCCGAGCGCCCGCACGCGGGCGTCGGGCGACCGGGCGCGCGCCTGAGCGCGGTATGCGCGCAACCCGAGCACGCATCACGCAGCGAGACGATCGCCGTCGCCGCTGCACGGGATCGAGCCGGCGACGTTCGAGCGCTGCGCGCTGATCCGCGACTGGCTCGACGACCACGGCGTCGACCGCGTCACGCTGCTCGTGATCCCGGCGCGCGACCTGCACCCGGTCGGCGAGCGCTGCCCGGAGATGATCGACTGGCTGGGCGAGCGCCGGCGCGCGGCGACTCGATCGCCCAGCACGGCTTTCAGCACGTGCATCTGCGCCGCGGCTCGTTCCCCGGCCGGCGCCTGGCGCGCACCCGCGGTCGGCGCGCGGCCGAGTTCGTCGGGCTCGACGGCGAAGAGACCCGTCGCGCGGTCGACGCGGGCTGGCGCGTGCTCAAGCTCGCGGGCGTCGAGCCGGACGGCTTCGTCGCGCCCGCCTACGCCTACACGCCGGCGCTGCGCAGCGTGCTGCCGCGCAGGTTCCGCTGGTGGGCGGGCCTGCTGCGCCTGCACCGCACGTTCGCCGCACCGGATGGCAATCGCGCGCAGCGGCTCGCGCCGGCATGGGACATCGGCACCGACGGCCCTCTGCGCCGGGTCCTCTCCCCCGGCCTGATCCGCGCCGGGAGCCTCCTGTCCGGTGAGAACCTGCGCCTGGATCTGCATCCCGCCGACCTGCAGCACCCGCGCCACATGCTCGCCCTGGAGTGGGTTCTCGGGCGCGCGGGACAGCGACGCGAGGCGATCACGTTCGAGGAACTCGTCTCGGCGTGGCGCGTGGGAGCGGCCGACCCGGCCGTCGCGGCGGGCGTGTAGCGCGACTACAGCGCTCCTCACAACAGCGCCGCCGCATGCGCACCCAGAAGGCGGCGCCGGCTGAACGAACGTCCGTGGCGTCTCGCGGGTCGTAATGCAGGTCCGCGGGACCGTCGATCGGCTCGGAGCAAGGCATGCTCCGCGATCGCTCCCAAATCCAGACCCGACGCCCGGGCGCGCACTCCGGGTTGGCATGCGCTGCGACGCTCCTGATCGTGCTCGCGCCACTGCTGGCGCCGGCGACGAGCGCCGCGAGGCGCGCCGCCGATAAGCATGCTGTCCAAGACCACGCTCACACCAGGCTCCATGCCCAGGCGCCACGCACCAGGCACGCCGCCCCCACCGCGCACAGGGCTCCCGCCCGCACGCGTGTAGCCGCCGCCACCGCGCCGACGCCCGCCCGCGGCGTCAAGCCGGCCGAAGCCAAGGGCGCCACCAAAGAAGCGCCGGCCGCGACCAGTCCACCGCCGCAAGCCGGCGCCGGCCTTCCGGCGCAAGCCGGCGAAGAAAGCGAAGAACACGAACAGGGCGAAGCTGACGAAGCCGACGCGGCCGCGGGACACGGCGCGGGCAACCTGCAGCCGGAAAGCGGGGAAACGCTGAACGACCCGATCGACCCGCGCTTCCTGACCGACGTGTCGTTCGGCAGGCGCTCGTTCTGGCTGCAACCTTGGCGCGCGTACATCGACACGTGGCCGGCGTCGCGGCTGCTGGACTCGGTGGGGATCAACTTCCCGGCGAACGACGAATACGCCGAAGCGACAGCTCAGCTGCTGCAGGAAAGCGGCTTCAAGCTGGCGCGCATGCAGATCAGCTGGAACGCGCTCTCCTACAGCGAACCGACGGCGTTGCTGCCCTCGCATCTGGCGAGCATCGGCGCGCGCCTGACCGCCATGCAGCGGCACGGCCTGCGACCGCTGATCGTGCTTGACGCCAACAGCGAAGACCCGACGCCGTTCAAACTGGTCAAGCTGGAAACGACGGCCGCCGCGGCGGCGGGCGCGCAGAGCGTCAAGCTCACGCCGGCGAGCGCCGCTCAGGTGGTGCCCGGCAGGACGGGCTTCAACGGGCTGAGCTTCCCCGGGAGCGCCGACATCCTGATCACGTCGCTCGGCGCCGGCGACGTGGCGCACCTCTCGCGACCGCTGCTGGCGCCGCTGGCGGCCGGCTCACACGGCGGCACGACGCTCCGCTACGCGCCGTTCCAGCCGCCGAAGCTCGCGGACGGTGAGACGAACCCTGCCTTTGCGGCCACCCTCGCGGGCTGGCTGGCGTACGTGCACGCCGTCTGCGAGGAGGCCGCGAGCGTGGTGGGCCCCGGCGGCTATGACATCGAGGTCTGGAACGAGCTGTCGTTCGGCTCGCAGTTCCTGAACTCCGAACACTATTACGCGGCGGGGAGCGGCTCGGAAACCGAAGCCGGCTCGGAAGGGGAAGAAGTAGGCCAGGAAGCCGGTGAAGGCGAAACGGAAGCCGAAGTGGAAAGCGAAGCGGAAGGCACAGGCACCGCGCCACAGCACGGCAAGCCCCACAAAATGATCGTCAACAAAGAAATCCAGAAGGCTCTGCTGGACGAAACGGTCGCCTACGTTCGCAACCCGGCCAACGGCTTCTCGCCGGAAGTGGGCATCACCAACGGCTTCGCCGAGCGAGACCCCGTTTCCGTCGGGCGCGGACGCACCGCTGGGCCTGACGGCGCTCAGCAAGCATCCGTACACGGGCCCGAAAGACTTTCCGGCGGCCTTCCACGAAAGGGCGGAGCATGTCGGTCAACGCCCTCGGCGGCAGGGACACGTCGGCGGCCAAGAGCTACAAGCCGCTGTTCATCCCCGAATACCAGTCGCTGTTCCCGGAGTACTGGCTGACGGCGACGTCGACCGAGACGCTGATCCGCGACATCGCGCCGTTCACGACCTACGTCTACCACTTCCCGCACGGCCGCGAAGTCGGCCCGGCTGGCGGCGTGCCGGTGCAGAAGTGGATCACCGAGTTCAACCAGATCCCGGGCCGGGGCATGCGTCATGGGCCCGACGAGGTCACGCCCCGACGGGCCGTCAGCGACGCTGACGCCCGCCGACAAGCAGCACTTCCAGGCGAAGGTCGCTGCTGCGCAGCCTCGTCGCGAACGTCAACAAGGGCATCGCGCGCGAGTACTTCTTCGCGGCCGGCCCCGGCGACTCGGCCTGGTCGCTCAGAGCTTCTTCATCGGCGCTCGAAGCGAACCCGGGGGCCTACCCGGGCGACCAGCTCGGCGGCGAAACGATGACCGCGATTCCGCAACCTGCTCGCGCACTTCCAGGGCCCCGGCCCGGGCGGGCCGGCGCGCCAGCTGAGCTGCTCTCGATCGCCCAGGAAGGCAACCACGCGCAGTTCGCCGGCGACGGCACGCGCCGCACACCCGAGCCTCTATGACCGCGACGTGCTGGCCGTGCTCCCGTTCCAGTCCTCGCCGACGCGCTTCGTGATCCCCGTCTACGTGATGACCCGCGACCTGCTGACGCTGTACGAACCGCGGCGCCCCAGAGACGGACGTCATGCGCTTCGACCTGCCCGCGGAGCGCTTCCGGATCACGCTCGGCAACCTGCCGGAATCCGCGGCGCCGCCGTCGGTCAGCGCCTACGATCCGCTGCTCGACGAATCCGACGCCCGCGCGCCTGGTCTCCCGTGAAGGCGAAACCGCCGTGTTCGAAATCGCCGCGACCGACTACCCGCGCCTGTTGAGTATCGAATACCCGAGCGCGTAGGCGCTCATTGCTTGCCGGCGGTGAACATCGCCGGTTCGAACGATTTGACGGCGGCGAGCCCGGCGTAGCCGAGGTGCTTCAGGCCGAACAGGTCCTCGATCGTGCGCAGCAGCGAGAAGTGGTTGAACGGTTCCTGGCTGGTGCTCGCGCCCTTGACGTAGGGCGAGAGCAGCAGCGCCCCGACGGCGCCGCCGCCGCGGGGCGCGCCGGTGAGCGTCTTGGACGGCGCGTTGGGGAACAGCGGCTGGCCGCAGCAGGAGCTCGAGTCGGCGAATTCGCCGCTGGAGGGCGCCTCGTCGGTGGTGATCACGAGCAGGCCGCTTTCCTTGTACGCCTTCGAGGCGGTGATCTCGGGGACGACCTGCTTCGAGGAACGCGTCGGCCTGCGCGACGCCCGCCGGGGCGCCGGGGGTGCACGGCGTGGGGTTGCCGTCGTGGCAGCGGTCGGGGACGATGTAGGAGAAGTTCGGCGTGCTGCTTGGCGCTCGCGAGGTCGCCCTGCAGCTGGTCGAGACCGACGTCGTCGGCGGCGCACTGCGGCGAGTCGAGCACCGAGTCGAAGTACACGAACGGGTTGCGGAACGTCGCGTAGGCGCCGCTGCTCGCCGTCTGTGTCGGCCGTCGGGTCGGGCTGCCCGAGCGACGGGTGCGCGCACGCGCCGGCGCGGGCCGCCTTCGTCGATGCCCTGCGAGGTAGGCCCGCCAGGTGAGGTGCTTGGCCGACAGCTGGCCGGCGAGCGTCTGCGTGGAGCGCGGGTACACGCAGCCGCTGCCGAGCACCTGTTCGTCGGCGCCCGTGCCCGTGCGGGGCGATTGCGGTGTAGTTGGGGCAGTTGGCCGCCGTTTCCGCGGTCGGCCCCTGGCCGCTGATCAGCGCCACCTCGTTGGCGAGCTCCTCGTGCGCGACCGCGTCGTAGTGCACCAGCAGCTCGCCCTGGTGCTCGAGCGTCCCCGCCAGGTAGGGCGCCGTCGAGGTCGGGCCCGAACACCGACGCGTAGGGCTCGTCGGAGAGCACGATCACGAACACGTGCTTGATCGGCGGGAGCTTCTTCGCGGGCGCATCCGCCGAGGCGTTCGGACCTGCGAGCTGCCGTGCGATTCGCTCTGCGAGCCGGAGCCGCCGCTCGAGCTCGACGGCGTTTTCGCCGCCGGCGCGCTGTGCGGGCGCGGGTGTGGGCGGCTGGGTTCCGCTTCGGCTGCCGGGCGGTTCGCTGCTGGTCGGGCGGCGGCGCTTTCGAGGCGCCCGGCGTGGAGGTGCTGAGCCGGCGGGCCGCGGGCCGGTAGCACGAGCTTGCACGGGGCCGCGCGCCGAGGCGAGCGTGTCGTCGACGGGGCGGCGCGCGACGTTGCCCAGCAGCACGCCGAAGCCGAGGAACGCCAGCACGAGCAGCGCCGACACGCGCCGTGACGGGAGCCGAGACCGCCGGGCGGCCGGCGCTACGGGCCTCGGCAGGGCCGGGCCCCCGGCTGTGTCGGGCGGCGACGGCGCGCTCCGCGTGTGACGCCGGTCACCGTGATTGCGCTCGCCGGATGCGCGCCAGCAGCCGCTCGAGCTGCGGGCTGCGCGAGCCCGACGCGCGCGCCGCAGGCAGGCAGTAGCGCTGGTCGCCGGCCAGCGGCGAGCCGCAGTCCTCGCATGCTGGGGGCGCTCGGCGGCGATGACGATGCCCCTCTACTGGTCCAGCGATCGCCGTGCTGCTCGGCAGCGCGCTCCATCAGCGTCGTCCCGCACTGCCAGCAGTAGAGCGCGCCGCGGCTGTGCGGCGCCGCGCAGCTGGGACAGTTGCCGGCGACGCCGTCTTGCTCCATGCGCAGCAGGCGCTCGACCTCCGCCAGCTCGGCGTCGCGCTCCTGCAGCAGCGCCGCGCGGCGCACGAGCACGTCGAGGCGGAAGTGATCGCGAATCGCCATCTCGTACGCCAGCCCGCCGAGATCCCAGTGCAGCTCGGTCACCTGCTCGGCCAGCGCGTCGCGCCGGCGCTCGAGATCCGTGCGCGCGCCTGCTCCGGACGCGGCTGCCGGCGCGCTGCCGGGATCGGCGGCGCGATGCACCGCCGGCGCCTGAGCCGGCGCCGCCGGCAAGCGACGCGGGCGGCTCGCGCCGCCAGCCGTTCCATCGCTCGTGTCGCGCAGGATGCCCATACGTCCACCCGTCTTTCGACCACGTCGGGGAGGTTCTTGGACTTTTCCTCATAGCTCTTGCCTTTGGCGCCTTTGAGGCTGTTGAGCACCGAGGGCGGCGCCGGGTGGCTCTCGCTGGAGCCGACGGCACCCGAGCCGAGGAGCCCCGAGCCGCCCGCGGAGGAGCTCGATCCGCCGTTGGACACCTTGATCGACCTTCGCGCCGGGGAAGCTCTTCCTCAGGCCGGCGAGCGCCTTTTCGGCTTCGGCGCGCTTGTGGTAGTCGCCCGAGTAGATCACGTAGCTGCCGGCCGTCAGGCTGCTGAATTCTTCGGACTTCAGCGCGCCGACCGCCTTGGCCCCCTTGGCGCTGGCGGCGGTCTTGGCGGCTTCGACGGCGCTCACCGCGGTGCCGGGCTGGGGCAGGGTCTGCAGCTGCACCGTGTAGCCGCTGCGTCCCCGACGGCCAGTCGCCGGTGAAAGACGCTTCGGTGGAGCCCGTGCTGGCGGCGGTGGACGTCGGCGATGCGACGCGTGATCACCTGCGCCGGGGCGGGGCTCTGCTTGGCGGCGCCCGCGCGCCCGATCAGCACGCCGACGCCCATCGCCAGCAGCAGCACGCCGACGCCCGCGATCACCGTCAGCGTGGTGTTGCGCTGCGGTGGTCCGCCGGTGGGAGCGCTGCCCGGCGGCATCGGGGGCGTTGGCGGCACGCTCGGCGCGGACGATGGCGCCTGGGCGCTGCCGGACAGCGGCGGCTCGCCGGTGAGCACGCTGCTCATCGGCACGCGCCGCGCCCCGCACTCCAGGCAGTAGCGCTGGTCGGCGCCAGCGGCGCGCCGCAGCTCGCGCACTGTGCGGCCGCGTCGGCGTGTGCGGACGAGGAGCTTGCGATCGATTCGGTGGACAGGGTGGCTACCTTCGTGTCTGCGCCGCGGGCATGTCAGAGCGCATGCCGGAGCCGGCTGCGCCGTTTCGGTGCTGCTCGCTGTATGGTCGGGCCGCCGGGCGCCACCGGCGTGACGATTTTGTGAAGCCCCGCCGCACCGGTCTGCTGGCGCCTCGCGCCCACCGCCGCGCCGCGGTGCGTTGAGCTCTGGGCGCTGCCTACGCTGCGACGCCGTCGTTGCGGCGCAGCGATGCGCCCGACTCGGACACCCGCGCTGGACGGCGGTTCGCGCGCGCGGTGATCGCGAGATGCTCGTGCGGCTCCCGCGTCGTGCCGCTGGCGCGCCTCCAGCCGGAGGAGCCAGGGGGTTGCGCGAGCTGCCTTTGGTCGCCGGCTCGCGCGGCCACGCACAGTCCCGCGACCATTGAGAGGACGAGTATCCAGGCGGGGATGACGAGCAGGAGGATCATTGGGAGCTCCGGATTGCGGTGGCCAATTCCTCACCAAGCATATCAGGTTTATTGTCATCAAGGCGCCCATGACGATACGGACGCCGCAAGGTGCGGCGTCCGCACCCTCCCCAGCCCTATTCGACGATCAGGTTGACGCCCGTCGCCGTGTAGTGCGGGATGTAGTGGAGCGAGCCGCCTTTGACCGCGTTGCCTTTGATGCTGGCGAATTCGCCGGTCCGCGAGGAGCCGCTGATGATCGCAAACGTTTCGCCCGCTTTCGCCGTGAATTTCTTCTGCTTGAGCGCGAGCTTGCCTTCGATCGAGACCGCTTCGGTGGCCGACAGCCTGCCGAACTTGGTGCTCGCCCCTTCGATCGTGATCGTCATGGTCCCTTTGGAGGTCTGCGTGAACTTGCCGTCAACCTGCAGCGGATTGCCTTTGCCGTTGGCCAGCGTCAGCGTCTTTTCGTTGACCAAGCTGCCTTCGATCGTGCGTGTCCCGCCGTCCGGGTAGAGCGCTTCGAGCTTGCCCTTGTTTTCAAGGGTTGCTCCGCCGAGCTCCAGGCGCACGTTGTTCCCCGAGGTTTCGACGTTCGTGAGCACGATCGTGCCGCTGTTGACGAAGCCGCCCGCGGTGACTTCCGCGTTCTGGCCGTTGTCGGACTGGACGTCGAGCGTCTGACCCTTGTTGACGGCGCCGGTGAGTTTGGCGGTGCCGCGCAGCGCGATCTTGCTCGCGCCTTTGTTCGTGTAGTTCAACGTGGCGTCGTCGAGGATCACCGGTTGGCTGGTTTTCGCCGTCGTGGTCTTGCCGAGCCCCTCGTTGAAGGTTCCGTTGGTCTCTACCAGCGCACCGTTGCCGGTCGTCGTGATCGAGCCGCCTTCGTTGGAGATCGTCTCGCTGTTAGACGCCGAGAGCGTGACGCCGGCGGCGATGTCGATCGCGCCTTCGTTGATCAGCGCCGCTGCGCTTACGTTGAACAGCGTGGGGGCGTTGATCGCGAGCGTGCCTTTGCTCGCGTTGGTGATGTTGCCGTTCAGGCTGCGCTGACCGCCGATCGCTTTTTCGGTCGTGATCGTGCCGTCGTTGGTCAGCACACCCGCGGAGATCGCAAGCGTCGCGTTGTTGCCCGACGTTTCGCTGTTCGTGAGCGTGATCGACCCTTCGTTGGTGAAGCTCGCCGCGGCGGTGGTCCTGACGTTCTCACCGTTGTTGCTCTCGAGCACCAGCGACTGTTTCGGGCCGATGCTGCCGCTGAGCGTGCTGCTTTCCCCGAGCTGGAAGATCGTGCTCGTGCCGGTGCCGCTGTAGAGGAGATTGGCGTCTCTGAGCGCCACCCTCCCGGACGTCGTGCCCGCGCCCTCGGTGAGCTTGGTGCCCGGTTCGAGCTCCATCGCCCCGTTTTCGCCGGCGACGATGCTGCCGGCGGCGTTTGTGACGGACGTTTCGTTGCTGACCTGCAGGCTCTCGCCGGCCGCGATGTCGATCGCGCCTTCGTTGAGCAGCGCCGCTTTCGCCGTGCTGAAGGTCGAGGGGGTGTCGATCGCGATCGTGCCTTTGCTGGCGTTGGTGATGTCGCCCTCGAGGTTGCGCTGGCCGCCGTTGACTTTTTCGGTCGTGATCGTGCCTTCGTTTGTCAGCACCGCCGGCGAGGTGATCGCAAGCGACGCGTTGTTGCCGGACGTTTCGGTGTTCGTCAGCGTGATCGAACCCGCGTTCGTAAAGCTCGCCGAGGCGGTCGTCCTCACGTTCTCGCCGTTGTCAGAGGCGAGCACCAGCGACTGTTTCGAGCCGATGCTGCCGCTCAGCGTGCTGCCTTCCCCGAGCTGCTCGATCAGGCTTTCCCCGCCACCGGAGTAGACCAGCGCGGCGTCGCGCACCACCACCGGCTTGGTGCCGCTCGTCGTACCCGCCTCGTTGAACGTCGTCCCCGGTTCCATCTGCACCAAGCCGCTGCCCGTCGCCACGATTTTGCCGCCGGCGCGATTCGTGACCGTCGTTTCAACCGTCCCCGTCAACGCGACACCCGTCGCGAGATCGATCGCGCCTTCGTTGCTCAGCGTCGCTTTCGTGGTGTTGAAGTTCGTGGGCGTGTTGATCGCGATCGTGCCTTTGCTCGCGTTGGCGATGTCGCCCTCGAGGTTGCGCTGGCCGCCGTTGACTTTTTCGGTCGTGATCGTGCCTTCGTTTGTCAGCACCGCCGGCGAGGTGATCGCAAGCGACGCGTTGTTGCCGGACGTTTCGGTGTTCGTCAGCGTGATCGAACCCGCGTTCGTAAAGCTCGCCGAGGCGGTCGTCCTCACGTTCTCGCCGTTGTCGGAGGCGAGCACCAGCGACTGTTTCGAGCCGATGCTGCCGCTCAGCGTGCTGCCTTCCCCGAGCTGCTCGATCAGGCTTTCCCCGCCACCGGAGTAGACCAGCGCGGCGTCGCGCACCACCACCGGCTTGGTGCCGCTCGTCGTACCCGCCTCGTTGAACGTCGTCCCCGGTTCCATCTGCACCAAGCCGCTGCCCGTCGCCACGATTTTGCCGCTGCCCGCGTTCGCGACGGTGGTTTCAACCGTCCCGGTCAACGCAACACCCGTCGCGACGTCGATCGCGCCTTCGTTGCTCAGCACCGCTTTCGAGCCGTTGAAGCTCGTGGGGGCGTTGATCGCGAGCGTGCCCGTGTTCGTGAGGGCGCCCTGCAGGTTGCGCGCGCCGCCGTGCGCCGGTTCGCTGGTGATCGTGCCCGCGTTCGTGATCGGGCCCGCGATCGTGACGTTGTTGCCGGAGGTTTCCGAGTTCGTGAGCACGATCGCGCCGTGCGCGCCGTTGGCGATACCGGAGCTGGTCGTGAGGTCGGCGTTGACGCTGTTGGAGCTCGCGACCTCCAGCGTCTGGGTGTGTTCGGAGGCGCCGATCGTCAGCGACTTGACCGTCACCGAGCTCGTGCCCAGCATTTCGACGGTGTAGGAGGCGCCCGGGTTTTCGATTATGCAGACTTCGTCGGTCGAGGTCGGGACCCTGTGTTCGCTCCAGTTGCTCGCCGTGAACCAGCTGCCGCTGCCTTTCGCCGACCAGGAGTCGGTGCAGCCGAACGCGTGCGCCGCGGAAGGCAGCCAGGCCAGCGCCACCGAGACGGCTGCCGCAAGCACGACCGTGAGCACGCGGCGCGCACCCGTCAGGCGAACTGTCATACCGAGCATCTGGACCCCCCCTGGTTTGGTGATGAGGGCGCGGCTCCACACCGCGCGACAAAGCTCATCGCTGCGGCGCAGACTACCGGCGCCCGCGCCTAGCGTCAACCCGAATGTCAACCCATTGCTAGCATCGTGCGGCCGCTGGCGGTAGCCGATTTCGTGCCCGTGCCACCGAAACGTTCGGGCACTCGCCGGGTTCATGATGGTGAGCCCACGAGCGCGTGGCGTGCGTCCGTGGCCGAACGCAGCGAAGGACGTGCGCGGGACAGCGAGAACAGAGAAGGGATTCGGGCATGAACAACTTCAGGATCAAACGCACGATGATCTCGCTGGCCCTGGCTCTGGTGGGCCTCGCGCTCGCGCTCGCGCCGATCTCCCTCGCCGCGAGCGAAAGGGCGCCCGGGCCTCCGATCGTCAAGACCGGGGGGGTCGGACACGTGGCCGGGACCACGGCCGTGCTCGAGGGCACGATCGATCCACTGACGTTGACGACGACCTACTACTTCAAGTACGGCCCCACGCCGGCCTTCGGCAAAACGACCGCTTCCGGGACGCTCGAAGGCCCGTCCGCGACGACCAGGACGGAAAGGATCAAAGAGACCGCGACCGGGTTTCAGGCCGGCGACTACTACCAGCTGGTGGCCACGAACAGCGCCGGCCCCGGTGAAGGCCTCCCCGTCAAATACACGCCGAAGCCCGCCAGGCCGATCAAGAAGAAGACCGAGTTCGTGCTGCCGAAGACCTTCGCGCCGATCCCGCTCGGGGGCACGTTCGTCCTCGCCGGCACGCTCACAGGGACGGACAACGCCGGGCGGGCGATCGTGCTGCAGGCCACCCCCTACCCCTACACGGCCCCGTACGCCAACGTCGGCGGCCCGATCCTGACCAGCGCCACCGGCGCCTTCTCCTTCCGCGTGGCCGACGCTGTCGACGAGCACCAGGTTCCGCGTCGCGACCGTCGCCGCCGCCGGCCAGTGCCGCTGCTCAGCGCGGTCGTCCCCGAGCAGGTGACCGTGCGCGTGATCCTGAAAGCTCGCTCGTCCGGCAAGAAGGGATTCGTGCGCCTGTACGGGACGGTCACGCCGGCCGAGGTCGGAGCGCACGTCTTCATCCAGCTCGAAAGGGTCCCGAAGCCGAAAGCGGAAAAGCCCGGGAAGCTCGAAAAGCCGCTGAAGGAAGGCAAGCACGAACGCTCGGAAAAGGAACCGGCGCCGACGTTCGCGACCAAGTTCGACGCGGTCGTCAAGCGCGCCACCAGGAGCATCTCGCGTTTCAGCGTCGTCGTTAGCATCGCACGACGCGGGCCACTACCGCGCGTTCGTGCAGGTCAAGCCCGGCCCGGTCGCATCGGGCCACAGCAACAGCGTCCTGCTGCACGCGCCCGACCAAGAAGGCGAAACGCAAGAAGAAGAAAGCCTGAGGCGCGGGCAGACCCGCGCCTCGGAGAGGCCCGGCGGATAAAAGCCCCGCGCCCGAGCGGAGCCCGGGCCTCAGAGCTCGGGCGAGATCAACCCTCTGGCGGCGAGCAGCTCCATCACGCGCTCGACCTCCTGCTCGACCGTTTCGTGGAGGCTGCCCAGCACCAGGTCCGGCTCGGCGGGCGCCTCGTACGGCGCGCCGACGCCCGGTCATGCCCGGCGAGCTCGCCCGAGCGCGCGCGCGCGTAGAGGCCCTTCGGGTCGCGCTGCTCGCACAGCTCGAGCGGCGCGTCGACGAAGATCTCGAGGAAGCCGAGGTCGTCGGCCGCGTGCAGCGCCGCCGCCGCGCTGACGGTCGGCGGCGTAGGGGCTGACGAGGCTCACGAGCGCGATCGTCCCCGACTCGGCGAGCAGCCTCGCGACGTGGGCGGTGCGGCGCACGTTCTCGCGTGCGCGCGTGCTCGTCGAAGCCGAGGTCGCCGTTGAGGCCGTGGCGCAGGTTGTCGCCGTCGAGCAGGAACGCCGGCTGACCGGCCTGCCAGCAGGCGCTCCTCGACCGCCGCCGCGACCGTCGACTTGCCGGCGCCCGGCAGCCCCGTGAACCACAGCGTCGCGCCGCCGTGGCCCGAGCGACTGCCAGCGCCGCTCGCGGGTCATCCGCGTCCCCTGCCAGCGCACGTTCGGGCTGCGCTCGGTCTTGGTCTCGGCGCGTCCGCGTCGCGCGGAGCCCTCGACCTCGGTGTCGAGGATCACGCCCGGCGGCGACCGTGTCGTTGCTCGCCTCGTCGATCACGATCAGGCTGCCGGTGACGCGGTTGCGCCGGTAGGAGTCGAACACCAGCGGCGAGCTCAGCTCCATGTGCACGCGCGCGAGGTCGTTGAGCTCGAGCGTCGTCGCGCTCTCGTCGCGGCGCAGCGTCTCGACGTCGATGCGGTAGCGGACGTCGACCTTGCCGACCATCGCCGTGCGCGTCGTGTGCTTGACGAGGTAGCGCCGGCGCGGGCTGAGCGGCTCCTCGGACATCCAGCACAGCAGGCACTCGAAGCGGCTGGAGACGGTCGGCTGGTTCTGCGTGCGCACGATCGTGCTGCCGCGCCCGACGTCGATGTCGTCGCTCAGCCGCAGCGCCACCGACATCGGCGGGAACGCCTCCGCGACGGGGCCGTCGTAGGTGTCGATGCCGGCGACCGTCGTGCGCTGCCCGCCCGGCAGCACGACGACCTCGTCGCCGGGACGGATGATCCCGCCGGCGAGCTGGCCGGCGTAGGCGCGGTAGTCGGCGAGCTCCGAACCGACTTGACGCCCGCCCACCCGGATCACCCACTGCACCGGGAAGCGGACGTCGATCAGGTTGCGGTCGGAGGCGATGTGGACGTGCTCGAGGTGGTAGAGCAGCGGCGGGCCCTGGTACCAGGGCATCGCCTCGGAGCGATCGACGACGTTGTCGCCGAGCAGCGCCGAGATCGGGATGAAGGTCACGTCGGGCATCTCCAGGCGCGCGGCGAACGCGTCGAACTCCTCGACGATCGCGTCGAACACCGCCTCGTCGAAGTCGACGAGGTCCATCTTGTTGACGCACACGACCACGTGCGGGATCCCCAGCAGCGAGCTGATGAACGCGTGGCGCTTGGACTGGGCGAGGACGCCCTTGCGCGCGTCCACCAGCACGATCGCCAGGTCGGCGGTGGAGGCGCCGGTGACCATGTTGCGCGTGTACTGCTCGTGCCCGGGGGTGTCGGCGATGATGAAGCGCCGCTGGGCCGTCGCGAAGTAGCGGTAGGCGACGTCGATCGTGATGCCCTGCTCGCGCTCGGCGCGCAGGCCGTCGGTCAGCAGCGACAGGTCGAGCGAACTCGATGGCCCTTGCGCTCGCTGGTCTGCTCGACGTGCGCCAGCTGGTCGGCTGAGCACCTGCTTGGAGTCGTACAGCAGCCGCCCGATCAGCGTGCTCTTGCCGTCGTCGACCGAGCCCGCGGTGGCGAAGCGCAGCAGGTCGCTGGGACGCTCGCTCAGGCGCCGGAAGACCTCCGTCGCGCTCTCGCCCGAGCCCACGCGCTCGTCGGTGCCATTGGCGTGGACCTTGCCGTTGGGATTCACCGGCATGGTGCGCGGTGCGCCGAACCCACCCGTGCCGGCCATCAGAAGTACCCCTGCCGCTTGCGATCCTCCATCGCCGCCTCGGTGACGCGGTCATCGGCGCGGGTCTCGCCGCGCTCGGTGATGCGCGTCGCGGCGATCTCGGCCACGACCTCCGCGAGCGTGTCAGCGTCGGACTCGACGGCGCCGGTGCAGCTCATGTCACCGACCGTGCGGTAGCGCACCCGCGCCGGGAATGGCTCCTCGCCCGCCTGCAGCTCCACGAACGGGCTGAGCGCGTACAGCATGCCGTCGCGCTCGAACACCTCGCGCTCGTGCGCGAAGTAGATCGACGGCACCTCCAACTCCTCCTCGGCCATGTACTGCCACACGTCGAGCTCAGTCCAGTTGGAGATCGGAAACACACGCGCGTGCTCACCCTTCTGAATGCGGCCATTGTAGAGGCTCCACACCTCGGGTCGCTGTTTGTGGGGCTCCCACTGGCCGAACTCGTCGCGGAAGGACAGGATCCGCTCCTTGGCGCGTGCGCGCTCCTCGTCGCGGCGCGCGCCGCCGAACGCCGCATCGAAGCCATGCTCGGCGATCGCGTCCAGCAGCGTCACCGTCTGCAGCTTGTTGCGCGACGCCCGCGGCCCCGTCTCCTCGACCGCACGGCCGCTGTCGATCGAGTCCTCGACGCTCGCCACGATCAGCCGCTCCCCG
The DNA here is from genome assembly GCA_963826985.1 of uncultured Solirubrobacteraceae bacterium. GTDB lineage: Bacteria > Actinomycetota > Thermoleophilia > Solirubrobacterales > Solirubrobacteraceae > Palsa-744. The sequence goes on along the minus strand of CAWGYW010000001.1, from coordinate 391,599 downwards.
AGCTCCGCGACACGCCGATCGCGGAACTCGATCGCCTCCGGGAAGTTGTGCTCGGTATCGACGTGCATCAACGGGAACGGAAACGGCGCCGGACGGAACGCCTTCTCCGCCAGACGCAACAGCACGATCGAGTCCTTACCGCCGCTGAACAGCAACACCGGACGCTCAAATTCCGCCGCGACCTCACGCATCACATGGATCGCCTCCGCCTCGAGCGTCCGCAGGTGGGAAAGATGGTAGGTGGCTGGCATCCTTGCGGGCTTGAGTCGGGGCCGGTGTCCTCGATCTCCGATGGAGCGCCCAATCGTCGCGCGCACCCACTGGAGTCGTGTGAACATTACGGTGCACATCCCGACTTTTCAAGATTTGCCACGCCATCATCAGCCTGACCGTCGCCAAGCCACTCGCCAACGAGCCATGAACATGCCCCCTACGTCTACGCACGACGCCAGCGCACGGCCGCCGCACGAGCCCACGCCGGCTCCGCGCGTGCTGATGCTGGGCATGGGCTGGTTCCCCACGAGCCTCGGCGGCCTGAACCGCTACTACCGCTCGCTGTTCGAGCAGCTCCGGAGGCGCCGGCGGCGTGGTCGTCGGACCGGCCGAGGACGCGCCGCCGCGATCGACGTGGTCGGCGGCGCGCGCACGGCGCGCTTGCGCGCCGGATGCTCGGGTTCTGGCTGGCGGCCGGGCGCGCGGCGACGCGCGCGGATGTCATCGACGCGCATTTCGCGCTGTACGCGGCCGCGCCGCTGCTGCTCGGGCGCGCGCGGCGGCTGCCCGCGGTCTTCCACTTCCAGGGCCCGTGGGCGCAGGAGAACGTCGCGGCGGGCGACTGCTCGCGGCTCAAGCTACGCGCTGCGGGCAGCGCTGGAGCGCCGGGTGCTGCGCCGGGTCGACGCCCACGTGGTCCTGTCCTCGGCGTTTCGCCGGGTGCTCGTGGAGCGCTACCGCGTGCGCCCGTGGGACGTGCACGTGTGGGCGCCGGGCGTGGCGCTCGACGCGTTCACCCCCGGCGACTCGCGCGCGCGCGCGGGCGCGCCTTGGCATCGAGCCGGGCGCTTCGTCGCGGTCTGCACGCGCCGGCTGGTGCCGCGCATGGGGATCGACGTGCTGCTCGACGCGTGGGGCGAGCTCGAGCACGCGCTGCCGGAGGGCTCGGTGCTGCTGCTCGTCGGCGACGGCGCCGCTGCGCGAGTCGCTCGCCGAGCGCGCCGCCGCGCGCGCCGCTCGCCGGCCGCGTGCGCGTGCTCGGCCGCGTCTCCGACGAGGAGCTGATCGACGCCTACCGCGCCGCCGACGTCGCGGTCGTGCCGAGCGTCGCGCTCGAGGGCTTCGGGCTGGTGGTGCTCGAGGCGGCGCGCCTGCGGCACGCCGAGCATCGTCAGCGACGTCGGCGGCCTGCCCGAGGCGGCGCTCGAGCTCGACCCCTCGCTGGTCGTCCCGCCGCCGCAGCCGCAGGCGCTCGCCGCGCGAATCCGCGCGGCGGCCGCCGGGACAGCTGCCGACGCGCGCGGCCACGCGCAGCCACGCCGAGCGCTTCTCCTGGCCGGCGGTCGCCGAGCGCCACCGCGCGCTCTACCGGCAGCTGCTCGCGGGCGAGCGCGACGAGCGCCTGCGGGTCGTGTACCTCGACCACGTCGCGCGGCTGTCGGGCGGGGAGATCGCGCTGATGCGCCTGCTCCCACACCTGCGCGGCGTCAACGCCGCACGTGATCCTCGGCGAGGACGGGCCCGCTCGCCGAGCGGCTGCGCAGGCTCGGCATCTCGGTCGAGGTGATGCCGATCGCCGCCTCCGCGCGCGACGCTGCGCCGCGACACGGTGCGCCTCGGGCGGCGCCTCGCCCGCGAGCGTCGCGCAGCACGCTCGCCTACATCGCCAGGCTCGCCGCGCGCCTGCGCGCGCTGCGCCCCGACATCGTGCACACGAACTCGCTGAAGGCCGGCGTCTACGGGAGCATCGCGGCGAAGGCCGCCGGCGTCCCGGTCGTGTGGCACGTGCGCGACCGCATCGCCGAGGACTACATCCCGCAAGCCCGCCGTGCGCCTCGTGCGCACGCTCATCCGCCACCTCGCCGACGGCGTGATCGCCAACTCCGACGGCCACGCTCGAGACGCTCCCCGGCCGCCGTTCGCGGCCCGCTGAGCTGGGTGATCCCGGCCTCGGTCGAGCTCTCCACGTATCCCCGCGCCGCCGCACTCGGACGGCACCACCTTCGGGATGCTCGGGCGGATCGCCCCGTGGAAGGGACAGGACCTGTTCCTGCGCGCGTTCGCCGAGGCCTTTCCCGCCGGCGGCGAGCGGGCGGTGCTCGTCGGCACGCCGATGTTCGGCGAGGAGGATTACGAGCGCGAGCTGCACGAGCTCGTCGCGAGCCTCGGGCTCGGCGAGCGCGTCGAGTTCCGCGGCTTCCGCGAGGACGTCTGGCCCGAGCTCGCGTCGTTCGACGTGCTCGTCCACGCCTCCATGATCCCCGAGCCGTTCGGCACGGTCGTGCTCGAGGGGATGGCCGCCGGGCTCGCGGTGATCGCGCCCGACGAGGGCGGCCCCGCCACGGTGATCGACGACGGCGAGACCGGGCGGCTGTTCCGCAGCCGCGACCAGGGGTCGCTCGCGGCGGCGATGCGCTCGCTGCAGCAGAGCCCTGGCGAGCGCGAGCGGCTGGGCGCCTGCGCGCGAGCGGCCCTGGGGGAGTACCACCCGGACGCGATCGCGGCGCGCCTGGAGGACGTCTACACGCGCGTGCTGAACGGCGCCGGCTAGCCGCCGCGCCCGCGCGCTCAAGGATCGCGCGGCGGCAACCGATGCAAACGAGGTGAGCCGCTCGTACCCTCGGATCCTCGTGGCCGCGCTGGCCTTCGCGCCGGCCGCGCTCGCCCCGGCAACCGCGATCGCCCACCGCCAACGCGGCGCCGCCGGCGCCTGCGAGATATCGCTCAGCGTCGCCTCCGCGCGCCTCACGGCGGGCGAACCGGCGACGCTCATCGGATCGCTCTCGTGTCCACTGCCGGGCGAAGCGGCCGAACAGGCGGTCACGATCGACCAGCACCTCGCCGGCACGCCCGGCTTCACCGTCGTCGGGACAGCGACGACCGAAGCCGAAGGCGCCTTCCAGCTGACGACCGCGGCCCTGGAAGTCAACAGCGTCTTCTACGCCAGCTGGCAGCGCGTTCGCAGCGGCCGCGAGGCGGTCAAGCTGGCCCCAGCGGTGACGATCTCCGGGCCGGCGGCGGCCACGCAGCTGCCCCACGCCGCGCGACGCGCGAGCGCCGACCCGCAGGAAAGCACTGTCACGTTCGCCGGGACCGTCGGCCCCGTGCCGGCGGGCACGCCCGTGAGCCTCCAGCGCGAGAGCGCCACCGCCACCGAAGACTGGCGGCGGATCGGCGCAGGCGAAGTGCAGGCCGACGGCAGCTACTCGATCCCCCATAGCTTCGCGGTTGCCGGGCCCGCGACCGTCCGCGTGGTCGTGCACGCTCGCGGCCAGCTCGCCGCCGCCTCCGAACCGTTGACCTACGAAGTCGCCCAGCGCCAGAATCCGCGCCTGACGATCGCGTCCTCGGCGAGGCCGCTGCCCTACGGCCACACGCTCACGATCAGCGGCGTCGCGGCGGGCGCCGCAAACGAGCCGCTGACGCTGTTCGCGCGCGCCCGCGGCGGGGCATTCGCGGCGATCGCCACCACCGACACCGACACCGAAGGCAAATACGAGTTCCCCGCGCAGTCGCCCACGACGAGCACCTCATACCGGGTCCGCGGCGCGCACGTTGCCTCGACGGCGATCTTCGAGGGCGTCGCCCCCGAGCTGACCGCCCAGGTCTCCTCGAGCGCGGTCGACGCGGGCCAGACGCTGACGTTCTCGGGCACGGTCACCCCCGGGCACACCGGTCAGACCGTGTACCTGGAGCGCCAGAACCCCTCAGGTGTCGGCTTCCACGTCCTCGCCACGACGACGCTCGACGAAGCCTCGCAGTTCTCGTTCGCGCACAGGGTGTTCGGCGCCGGCAAGCAGGTCTTCCGCGTGAAAGTGCCGCGCGACGCGGAAACTCAGGCCGTCGCGAGCGAACTGCTCGCCGTCCAGGTGCAGCCGGCGCCCGCCTCCTCGCTCGAACCCGAAGCTCCGGAAACGCCTGAAGCGCCCGGCGCGTCGTTCTAACGCAGCTCCTTCAGCCACTCGTCCCCGCCACCACGGATCCGCTCGTAGACGAGCTGGGACTGGCGCACGTGGTAGCGCTTGGTCGCGCGTTCCCAGCGCCGCCAGCGCCAGCCGTTGGCCAGGCGGCGCAGCGCCTGCAGCGGTGGCACGCGGCTGGCCGGCAGCGCTCGCGGCGCGTGCTCGCGATGCGCCGGGCTGAGCTCGCCGGCGCGAAAGCCGGCGCCGTGGTGGTAGACGGCGTCGCCGTAGATCGCGAAGTACAGGGGATCGAGGTTCTTGCGGTTGCTGCGCAACACCTGCACCCACGGCGTCTGCGACAGCTCCAGGCGCCGCAGCAGGCTGCCGCCGACGTCGCTCGTCGGTTTTCCGTGCGCTCCGATCCACGTCGGGCCGGCCGTCCAGTCGCCGGGCAGGCTGCGCCAGGTTCCCACGGTCGTCACGCAGAAGCACGGATGTGGCTGGGGCTCCTCGACGTTCTCCGCGCGGCGCACCGCCAGCAGCGGCGCCCTGCTGAGCGCCTCTTCGATCAGCGGCATCGGATCGGCGATCGGAAACGCGTCGCCGTCGAGGAACATCAGCAGGTCGTCATCCGCGGCTACGTGCGAGATCTCCATCGCCAGGTGGTTGAGCTTGGCGGCGTGCGTGCCGAGCTGCTCGACGACGTGGTCGAAATAGCTCGCGTAGGAGGGATCGATGCCCTCCAGCGAGGTCCACGTGCGGTAGGGAACCCGGAGGTGCTCGCGCAGATAGCGCGTCTGGATCTCGATCCACTGCGGCGAGCGGTAGTGGACGGTGACGACGTGCAGCATCAGGCGCCCCAGAGCTCATCGACGCGGCCGAGGATCTCCAGGAACCTCGCTCGCTCGGCGTCGAGCGTGCGCGATGCGCACTCCAGCCGAGCGGCTGCGAGCAGGGGCGCCAGGGCGTCCGCGGACTCGCTCAGCGCGGCACACGTCGCCTCGAGGATCGCGTCCTCGTTGCGGACGGGTACCAGGCACGTCTCGCCGTCGCGGCAGAACGAGCGGTTGCCGAGGCAGTCGGGGCAGACGACGAGCGCGCCGAGCGCCATGCTCTCGAGCGCCGGCAGATACGCGCCCTCGACCTTGGCGGGCAGGTGCACGCTCACCCGCGCCCGCGCCATTGCGCCGAGCAGCCGATCGCGCGGCAGCGGCTGATCGACGAGCAGCACGCTGTGGCCCCTGCGCTTCAACCGGCGCGCGAGCGAGCGTCCCTGCTCGCGATCCTTGACCGCCAGGACCACGCAGTCGATGTCGCGCTCCTCGGCGGCTCGCGGCGCCGGCAGCTGCTCCAGGTCGAGCGCGATCGGCACCGTGAGGATCGGCCCCTGCACGAACCCGAGGCTCCGCAGCCGCTCCTCGATCTCGGCGCTCACGCACAGCCGGATCGCGCGGTGCTCGAGAAACTCATAAGCGGCGTCGCCGAGGCGCGTGTGGCGAAAGCCCTGGATCAGGTTGACGATCGGCACCGGCGAGTCCACGCGCCGCCCGGGCTCCAGCGAGCGCCAGTCCATGCCGGCAAGGAACAGCATGTCGGCGCGGGCCGCGTCCTCGCTCGAGATCACCGTCTCGCGCAGCTCCGACCAGGGGTTGCTGGCATCCCACAGCGAGTCTGCCGAGAAGCTGATCCGCGCCTCGTACAGCGGCGAGCTGCGCACGTGCTCGAAATAGTGAAACACCTTCAGGTGACCGCCCTGGAAGCGCTGGAAGTTCCGGTGGAAGGCAACGGTGCTCATCGATCGGCGCCCGTCCTGCATCAGAGCTCCCTGTGGCAGCGGTTCAGTCGAGGTCCTCATAGCCCCACTGCGCTACGCAGGTCGCGATCGAGGTACTCGCTCAATGCCACGACCTCGGGCTTGAAGCGTACGCGCAGCTCGCGCATCAGATCCTCATCGGGAGCCGGCGCCGGCCCGAGCACGCCGACGCGCCGGATCGCCCGCAGCGTGTCACGGCGCAGCTCGCGCGGGGCGAGTGTCTTCGCCGTCGCTCGTGCGGCACGCGACACCGGCGACTGTCCAAGGGTTACCGAATAGAGCAGGTCGTCGAGCTGCTGGGAGCGCATCGTACGGGTCGTCTGTTTGACATTCAGCTCCTCGAGCTGCTGCTCGTCGTCGACTTCGAGGAATCTGAGGGTCCTGCGCAGCGTTGTGAGATTGTCGGCGAGGAAGTCGTCGTAGATCAGCACCAGTATCTGCTCGGGTGCGAAAACCGTGTCATACCTGCGCAACTGCTCCACGTAGCGAACGTGCTCTGAATATTGCAGAAGCTGTGGCAGGTGAGAGCGTCGCGGGATGCTTCTGCCCTCGCGCCTGGCGGTCTCGAGCGCGATCGCCTTGCGCGGGTCCTTCTCGGACTCGACATGACTGCGCAGCAGCTGCAGGTGCAACGATCGCAGGAAGCTCGCGGGCTCGCGCAGGATCGCGACGATGCGCGCGGTTGGCTGCAATTCGGCGATGCGCGCGGCGGCTGTGTGCGAGAACAGATACGACGGCGTGGCCTCGCCGGCGCGCTGCTGCGGCGCGGCGTCGGCGAACAGCAAGCGGTACTCGTTCAGCGTCTGCGGCAGCGCGCGTCCGCGCGGCGGCGGGAATCGCGGGCGCATGTCGCTCGCCAGGAAGCGCGGCTCCTTGATCGCGGACATGTAAATCTGCGGGTGCCGGCTGAGCATCTCATAGAGCGCGGTGGTGCCGCTCTTGTGGTGCCCGACGATGAAGAAATCGGGAACCCTCCCCCGCGCGGCGCCCGCGTCAGTCAATGATTCGGCCGACGCTGTCATCGATTGCCAGTCTATCAGGGGCGCTCGGCGCGCTTGGCCGGTAGAGCCAAACATATACTGCTCTGCAGCGCAGATGAAATCCGCTTCCGAAAGCCGCCCGCAGCGCCTTCGACGCGCGTTGTCACGACGCTATCGAGGTCTGCGCGGAGCCCGCGAGGAGGGCAGCTTTCGTCCGCTGCTGCGATATGACCGCGACGCCCCCGAGCTGCTGCTCTCCCCACATTGGGACGACGCCGTCCTTGGCTGCTGGAGTGTGCTTTCCAGCAGCCGCGAGGTCGAGGTGGTTAATCTTTTCGCCGGCTTGCCCGAGCCGGGACACGCGGGCGTCTGGGAGGTCGTGAGCGGCTGCGTGGACTCCGCCGAGCGAGCTCGCGGGCGGATGGCCGAGGATGCGCTCGCACTCGCGCGCGCCGGCCGCACGGCTCTGAACCTACCGCTGCCCGACATCAGCCTGCTGCCGACCCTCGACATCAGCCTTCGCCGCCGGCGCCCAGAACTCGGCCTGGCGGCGCTCGACGGCGCGCTCGCAGAGCAACGGCGCAGCGCCTCGCGCGTGTACGCGCCCGCGGGCATCGGCGGGCACGTCGACCACGTGCTGGCGCGACGCTACGGGCAGGGGCTCGCGGGCGCCGGCATGCCGGTCGAGCTGTACGCCGAGCTGCCGTACTGCGTCTTCCACGGCTGGCCGGCGTGGGTCGACGGCCTGGAACGCGAGCCCAACCGCGACGTCGATGCCTACTGGAAGTCCTTCCTGCAGGACGTGCCAGAGATGCCCGCGCTGGACTCCGGCGAGGTAACGCGGCTGGATGCGCCGGCGCTCGCCGCCAGGCTCGAGGCGATCGGTGGCTATCGGCTGAGCCTGAACTACGCGGTCAGACGGCTGCTCGCCGATCCGACGCTCAGCGGCTTCGAGGTCCGCTGGCAACTCTCACCACACGGCGCTGCCACGCCGGCCCGCCACGACGGCCGTTAGAATCAAGCCTGTGTCAGCGTCCGCCGCACACCCGGTCGAGCCCGTTCACGATCACCGGATCCCGGACTTCTTCATAGTCGGTCACGCCAAGTGCGGGACCACGGCGCTGTATGAGATGCTCAAGCGTCACCCGCAGATTTTCATGCCCGAGTACAAAGCTGGCGCCGGCAAGGAGCCTTGGTATTTCGCGCGTGACAACCCGCATCCGCAGACGCGCGGCGAGCGGGACATCAGCTATACCGGGCGGACCGAGCAAACGCTCGAGGATTACCTGTCACTGTTCGAGGGCGCGCGCAGCGATCAGTGCATCGGCGAGGCCTCCTCCTCCTATCTGTGGTCGCGCTCGGCCGCCGGGCGCATCGCCGCCGCGCGCCCCGACGCGCGCATCATCGCGATCATTCGCGAGCCGTCGAGCTTCCTGCGCTCACTGCACCTGCAGCTGTTGCAGAATCATCACGAGACGGTGCGCGACTTCCGCACCGCCGTCGAGCTCGATGCCGACCGGCGTGAAAACCGGCACATTCCCGAGAGCTCATATTGGCCGCAGGCGCTGATCTACTCCGACCGCGTCCGCTACGTCGAGCAGCTGCGCCGCTACCACGAGCGTGTTCCCGCCCGAGCAGATGCTGGTGCTGATCTATGACGACTTTCGTGACGACAATGCGGCGACCGTGCGCCGGGTGCTGCGCTTCCTCGACGTCGACGACACGGTCGCGATCGAGCCGGTGGAGGCGAACCCGACGATCGCCGTGCGCTCGGTCGCAATCGACAACTTCAAGCGCTCGCTGCGGGCGGGACGGGGCCCACTGCTGTACGCCGCGAGGGAAGTCGGCAAGGCGCTCACCACGTACAGGCTGCGCAAGGCCGTGTTCTATCCGCCTTCAGGAACGTGCGGTCTGGGGCAAGCCACCGCCTGCCGACGAGGAGTTCATGCTCGAGCTGCGCAGGCGCTTCGAGCCCGAGGTCGTGGCGCTGAGCGAGTACCTCGACCGCGACCTGGTGAGCCTGTGGGGCTATGACGCGCTCGAGTGAGTGAGCGCCGCGAAGGACGACGCTGACGGTCCGCTCGGCGCGCGCTGGCGCAGCGAGGCCGAGCGCGCGCAGGAGCTGGCTCTGCCCGGCGGGCAGCGTGCTCGTGTCCTGCCCCGCGCCGCTCGACGGCGGCGGGCTGGGACGCCACCTGCGCGAGATCCTGGACGCGCTCGAGCGGCGCGAGCGACCGCACGCGTGCGTGTGCAGGACGTGTGGCTGGCCCACGTCGGGAGCGCTGCGCGAGCGGCTGCACCGCGGCGCCGTGGCAGCCGCGCTGGCGCCGCTCGCGCGCTTCTCGCGCGCCTGGCGGATGCTGGGCGCAGAGTGCCGACTTCGACCTCGGCGCCGCGCGCCGAGCTGCCGGCGGCCGATCATCTGATCGCCTTCAACGGCCCCGCCCTGGCGCAGCTGCGCGCCGCCCGACGCGCGCGGCGCGAGTCGGTCGGCGCTGATCTCGGCCAACTCGCACTTCAACCGCGTCGTGCGCCAGCACGAGCTCGCCTACCGCCAGTACCCGATCGAGCGCCCGTGGGTCACGCACCTGCTCAGGCGCAACCTCGCGCGAGTACGCGCGCGCGGACCGCATCTACGTGGCCTCCCGCTACGTCCGCGACTCGTTCCTCGAGGAGGGCTTCGACGAGCTCGCTGCTGGCGTACTTCCCCCTGACCCCCGCCCCCCGCTACACGCCCGCCCGCGCGCCCGCAGAGCGACGACCTTCGACGTCGTGTACGTCGGCAGCCTCCGTGCCAAGGGCGTGCCGCTGCTGCGTCGACGCGTTCCGGCGCCTGGCGCACGCGCGACCTGCGGCTCGTGCTCGTCGGGGGCTGGGGCACGCGCGGCGATGCGCCGCTTCCTCGCAGCGGCCGCGCCGGCGACCCGCGCATCGCCGATCGCGCCAGGCGACCCGCTGCCGCGCCTGCGCGCGCGCGCGTCTGTACGTGCACCCGGCCTACGAGGACGGCTTCGCCTACGCTCCCGCCGAGGCGCTCGCGTGCGGCGTGCCGGTGATCGTCAGCGAGGACACGGGGATGAAGGAGCTGATCGATCCCGGCGCGCAACGGCCTGGTCCTGGCGCACGGGCGACGCTCGGACGCGCTCACCGAGCGCATCGACGCCGCCTACCGCGGAGAGCTGCATGGCACCTCGCCCAGCTGCGGCGCCGTGACGCGGCAGCGCGATGCCGTCGTGCGGCATGTCGCTGCGGGGCCAGACCTCCGGGATGCGCGATCACGCGCGCGCTGCTCGCGGCAGGCGCTGGCGGCGGAGGGCGTGTCGTGCTCGCTGCACTGGCTCGCCCGCGAGCACACGCTCGCTGGCGGGCGCCGCGCGCGGAGGTCCGCAGCCTGGGCGAGGAGCGCTGCGCCGAGCAGCTCGCAGCGCGAGCGGCCCGACGCGGTCGCTGTTGCACTACTCGCCGCTTCGCCTACTCCCACCGCGGCGTGCCGCTGCTGCTGCGCGCGACGCTCGCCGCGCTGCGCGGCTCGCGCGTACCGGTCGTCACGTTCGTGCACGAGCTCGCCTACCCGTGGCGCCGCGGCGGCCTGCGGGGCAAGCTCTGGGCCGCCACCCAGCGGGCGGCGCTGCTCGCGGTCATGCGCGCGCACGGGCGGCCGTGCCTGACCGACCGACTTCCGCGTCGAGTGGCTGCGCCTCCCGGCGCTGGCTGCCGCGGACGGCCGCTGGCGCTCGCACCCGTGTTCTCGAACCTGCCGCCGCCGAGCCTCGGGCAGAGCCCGGAGCGCGGTGCCTCATCGGGCTGTTCGGCTACGCCTACGAGGGGCGCCAGCGCGCGCTGGTGCTGGACGCGCTGGCGCCTGCTGCGCCGTCGCGGCGTCGAGCCGCGGCTGCTCGCTGCTCGGCGCACCCGGGCCCGACACCGCGGCGGCGGAGGCGTGGCTCGAGGCGGCGCGCGAGCGCGAGCGTGGCGCACGCGCTCGTCCTTCAGCGGCCGGCTCCCGGCCCAGGAGCTCTCCGACGCGCTCGCCCGCTGCGACGTGCTGCTGATCCGCGCCGCCTCGCCCGGCCCCACCTCGCGCAAGGGAACGCTCGCCGCCTCGCTCGCCTCCGGCCGCCCGGTGGTCGCGCTCGACGGCCCGCGACGCTGGTCGGAGCTGCTCGAGCAGGAGCGCGCGCGTCGTCGCAGCCCGACCGCCAGCGCGCTGGCCGGCGAGCTCGCCGCGCCTGCTCGCCGACGCAGTCGCGCGGCGACGCGCTCGGCGCGCGCGGGCGCGAGTTCCACGAGCGCGCGATGGCCGTCGCGCGCACAGCGCAGCGCTCGTCGGCGGGCTGATCGAGGACGTCCTCAGCGGACGGACGTCGCCGCCATGAGGGCCGCGGCGTCCGCGGGCCGCCGGCTCCCAGCTGTCACGCGCCGCCTCGTAAGCCTCGGAGATCGCCGCCACGTGGTGCTCGAGCGAGAACCTCGCCGCCACCGTCGCTTTGCCGGCCGCGCCCATGCGCTGCTGGCGCTGCGGGTCGGCGAGCAGCTCGTTCAGGGCGCGGGCCAGCGCACGCGGCGTCGCCGGCCGGAACCATCAGCCCCGAGACGCCGTCCTCGCAGCCAGTCGCCGATCCCGCCCGTCCCGCTGGCGACGGCCGGGCGACCGGCGGCGAACCCCTCGATGCCGATGATCCCGAACGGCTCGGGCCACACCGAAGGCACGCACCACCAGCGACGCGTCGGCGAACTCCTGCGCCAGCCCGTCCGGCTCCAGCCAGCCCTTGAACTGATCGCGCTCCTCGACGCCCAGGCGCCGCGCCAGGCGGCGCATCGCGGGCAGCTGCCAGCCGTCGCCGCAGACCAGGAACTCGCGCATCCACCTCGCGCGCGGCTCGCACCAGCGTCGCGACGCCCTTGGGCGCGACCACCCGCCCGGCGAACACCACCCGCGGCGCGCTGCGCTCGTGCCCGGAGCCGGTCGCTCGGCATCGACCGTCGGGAAGTACGGCACCATCCGCCGGCGCTCGATCCCGTTGATCCGCCAGGTGCCGGTCGACGGCGCTCGAGTAGGAGACCGCCATGTCCGCCGCTGCAGCGCCGCCAGCTCGCTGCCCGGCGCGCGATAGTGCGACGCGCAGCGATCCGCGGATCGCGCGTGTGGGCGCAGCGCAGCAGGTTGGCGACGCATCCCGGCCCGTGCGCGCGCAGGCATTCCTGCCCGGGAGCGGAAGTAGTGATACGCCGGACGTGCAGGCGACGAAGCCGTGCGCGCAGATCACCACCGGCGCGGTGCGCCGCAGGAACTCGACGACTGCGGGTCATCGAGCTGATTGAGGTGCACGACCGACGGCTCACACGAGAGCGCCTCTCCGAGCCTCGCTCTGCACCGGGACCTTGTGGTTGAACAGCTCCGGGCTGCGATACATCGTGACCCCGTCGGGGATCTCCTGAGATTCGATCTTCGCCGACGAGAATCGCCACGCGCGTCCCGCGCGGCGCCAGCGCCGCGGCGCTGGCCGCAACATGCGCAACAACCCCGCCATCCCTCACCCATCGCGGCACCACCATGAGCACTGAGTCCGCCGATGCGACATGCTGGCGGGCTATGATACCCGCGAGGCCCCCACACGCCTTTACGCCCGCTCTACGACGGGGTTGCCAGCCGAGAGAGGACGCGCCGATGAGATCGCACGCGCTTTACTGCGCCGCGGCGTCGGAGCCGCGGCGAGACGGCTCGGGCCGCCCCGAGCTGGTCGGCGCCCTGTACCGCTCCGCGCGCCAGGCCGAAGACGAAGCGCTCGCCGGATCGCCGTCCTGCTCGCCGGCCGCTGCGTCCCGGCCAGCACCTATGTCGACGTCGGGACCAACCGCGGCCAGGTCCTGAAAGAGGCAGTTCGCATTGCGCCCGCGCGCAGCACGTCGCGTTCGAGCCGATACCGCGCCTGGCGGCCGAGATCGCGCAGAGCTTCCCGGGCGTCGTGTGCAGACAGCTCGCGCTCGCAGCCAGCCCAGGACGGGCCCAATTCTGTTATTTCACCAAGCTCGACGGCTGGAGCGGCCTGCACCGCAACCCTGCGATCAGCGACGAGCGGGGCGGCCCGGAGCTAATCGAGGTGCAGGTCTCGACACTCGACGTGGAGCTCGCCGAGCTGGCGCCGGCGGTGATCAAGATCGACGTCGAGGGCGCCGAGCTGGCCGTGCTCGAAGGCGGACCGTCGACGCTCGCGCGAGCGCGGCCGCTGCTGATATTCGAGCACGTGGCCGAGACGGCGCGAGCGTACGACGGCGCGTCCGGCCGGCTCTGGGATCTGCTCTCCGAGCTCGGCTACCTTGTCTTCTCCGCGACCGGCGCCGGTCCGTTCACCCGCTCCGCGTTCGCCGAGCCCTCGAGCGTCGTGAACTGGCTCGCCTCACCCCAGTAGCGCTGAGCGCTCAGGCGACGCGGTCGTATCCCCACAGGCTCACGAGGTCCCGACCGAGGTACTCGCTCAGCGCCACCACCTCGGGCCTGTAGCGGCGCTTGAGCTCGCGCACCAGCTGCTCGTCGGGCGGCCGGGGCGTGCCGTAGACGAGGCCGCGGCGCATCGCACGCAGCGCGCCGCGGCGCAGGCCCTCTGGGAGCAGCGCGTTGGCCGTCCGCTTGGCGGCGCCCGCCAGCGGACCGCGCCCGACGTAGAGCGTGCGCACGGCCGCATCCAGGCGCACCGAGCGCACACGCACCGTCGGGTTGGCGTCGAGCACCTCGATCGGAGCGCTGTCGTCGACCTCGAGGAAGCGCAGCACCCGGCGCACGGTGGCCTCGTTGTCGGCGCGGAAGTCCTCGTAGATCAGCACGAGCACCTGCTCGGGGGGAAACACGTCGTGGTAGCGGCGCAGCTGCTCGGTGTAGTGGACGTGGTCGGAGTAGCGGAGCACCAGCTGGCCCTGCACGCTCGAGCTCCTCGTTCGCGACCGCCCTGGCGAGATCCGGCTCGGTCTCGACGTGTTCCTGCAACAGCTGCAGGTGCATCGAGCGGACGAAGCTCGCGGGCTCCCTGAAGATCGCGATGATGCGCGCCGTCCGGCTGCAGCGCGGCGATCGCGCCGGCGGCCTCTGCGAGCGCAGGTATGAGGGCGAAGCCTCGCCCGACGCGCTGCTGCGGCGTCGCTGCCTCGAACAACGCCAGGTACTCCTCGAGCGTCTGCGGGCTGGGTGGGCGAGGATGGCACCAGCGCGCGCAGATCGGCTGCGAGGTAGCGCGGCTCCTTGAGCTCCGGCATGTAGATCTGCGGATGGCGCCTGAGCATCTCGTACAGAGCGGTGGTGCCGCTCTTGTGGTGGCCGACGATGAAGAAGTCGGGCACCCGCCGCCCGGCGACGGCGGTGGCGGCGCCGGTCGCGGCGGCAGGGGTGGCGGCGGACCCACGGCTCTCACGGGAGGCTGTCATAGCCCCACAGGGTTACCAGGTCGCGCCGAGGTACTCGCTCAGCGCCTCACCTCCCCTTTGAAGCGCCGGCGCAGCTCGAGCATAAGCTGCTCGTCGACCGGCTGCGGGCGCCCGTGGACGACGCGTTGCTGGGCGAAGCGCAGGGCGCTGCGTCTGAGCGGCTGCGGCACGAGCGCCTTGAGCACCCCCTTCGCGCCGCGCGCGGCGGCCCGGCCCCGACCGACACCGCGTGGACGACGTCGTCGAGCTGCTGGGAGCGCATCGCACCGTCGGGTTGGCGTCGAGCACATCGATCGGAGCGCGGTCGTCGACCTCCAGGAAGCGAAACACGTCGCGGACGGTGGCGTCGTTGTTGGCGCGGAAATCCTCGTAGATCAGCACCAGCATCCTGCTCGGGGCCGAACACTCGTCGATAGCGGCGCAGCTGCTCGACGTAGCGGACGTGCTCGGAGTACTGCAGCAGCTGTGGCCGGTGCGAGCGTCGGGGGATGTGCCGTCCCTGCGGCTGCGGTCGGACTCCAGCTCGATCGCCTTGCGCAGATCGCGCACTGCTCTCGACGTGCGTCTGCAGCAGCTGCAGATGCAGCGAACGCAGGAAGTCGGCCGGCTCGCGCAGGATCGCGATGATGCGCGCCTCGGGCTGCCACCGCGGCGATCGCCGCGGCGCGGTCTGCGACCAGAGGTAGGAGGAGGAGGCCTCGCCCGCGCGCTGCTCGGGCGCGGCGCCGGCGAACAGCGACAGGTACTGCTCGAGCGTCTCGGGTGACGCGCCCGCGCGGCGGGGCTGAAAGCGCGGGCGCATGTCGGTCGCGAAGAACCACGGCTCCTTGTCCTCGGGCATGAAGATCTGCGGATGGCGCCTGAGCATCTCGTAAAGCGCGGTCGTGCCGCTCTTGGCGTGGCCGACGATGAAGAAGTCCGGGAGCCGCGCGCGCGCGCCGCGCGCCGCGGGCGCTGTCTCACCCGACAGCTGTCATAGCCCCACTCGCTCACCATGTCCCTGCCGAGATACTCGCTCAACGCGACCACCTCGGGCTTGAAGCGCGCGCGCAGCTCGCTCATCAGCGCCTCGTCGGGCGCCTGCGGCGCGGCGTACACGAGCCGCTCCTTGGTCGCGCGCACCGCCGTCGCGGCGCAGCCGCTGCGGCATCACCCGCTTCAACGCCGCCTTCGCGACACGCGAGAGCGGCCCGCGCCCGACCGTAGAGCGCGTGCACGAGCTCGTGCAGGCGCTGCGAGCGCACGCTGACCGTCGGGTTGGCCTCGGCTCGTCTCGCAGCGCGACCGTGTCGTCGACCTGCAGGAAGCGCAGCACCTGGGCGCACGGTCGCGAGCGTTGTCGGCGCCGGAAGTCCTCGTAGATCAGCACCAGCATCCGCTCGGGGCCGAAGCGCTCGCGATAGCGGCTCGAGCTGCTCGACGTAGCGCACGTGCTCGGAGTACAGCGAGCGCCTGCGGCCAGTAGGTGTAGGCGCGGCATCGTCGCGGCCGCTCGCGCGCGTCGCTCGAGCTCGAGCGCCGTGCGCAGGTCGGGCTGGTCTCGATGTAGGTCTCCAGGAACTGCAGGTGCAGCGAGCGCAGCAGGCTGGCGGGCTCGCGCAGGATCGCGATCGATGCGCGCGTCGGGTGCGACCGCGGCGATCGCGCTGCGCCGCCGTGTGCGACCACAGATACAGCACCGAGGCCTCGCCGACGCGCTGCTCGGGTCCGGCCGCGGCGAACAGCGCGCAGTACTCCGCCAGCGAGCTGCGGCGTCCCGGCGGGTCGCGGCGGTGTGCGTTCGTGCAGCTCGGTCGGCGAAGAACCACGGCTCCTTGTTCTCGGGCATGAAGATCTGGGGGTGGCGCGCGGAGCATGTGGTGCAGCGCGGTGGTGCCGCTCTTGCGGCTGCCCGACGATGAAGAAGTCGGGCAGCCGGCCTGGCCACGCGGCGCCGCGTGCATCGCTCGAGATCGTGGGCCCAGCCATCGCTGTCATCTACACGATGCGCGTCATCGCCGTCAAGGAAGTGCGCCGCCCGCCGCGCTCGGCGGCGATCAGCGATGCGGTGCGGTAGTAGGGGTTGTGCTCCTGCAGTGCCGCGCGGGTGTCGAAGGCCGCCAGGCGGCCGTCGAGGATCACCATCACGCGGTCGCACATGTCGAGCGTGGACATGCGGTGCGCGATCGTGAACAGCGTCAGCTCGCTCTTCAGCGCGGTCAGCGACTCCTGGATGAGGGCCTCCGAATGCGGGTCGAGGGCGCTGGTGGGCTCGTCCAGCACGAGCACCTGCGGGCGCGCCGCGAGCGCGCGGGCGAGGCAGATGCGCTGCTGCTGGCCGCCCGAGACCGCGTCCGCGCGCGGGCCGACGATCGTGTCATAGCCCTTGACCAGCCGATGATGTCCTCGTGGATGCGCGCGAGCCGCGCGGCGCGCTCGACCGCCTCGTCGTCGAGGTCGCGGAAGAAGCGGATGTTCTCCGCGACCGAGGCGTGCAGCAGCCGCGGTTCCTGGGGCACGTAGGCGACCAGCCGGTGCCAGTCCTCCTGGCGGAACTCGCGCACGTCCGGCCGTTGACCAGGTAGCGGCCCGGCCACCGGGTCGCACGCAGCTGCAGCAGGATCTGCACGAGCGTCGACTTGCCGGCGCCGGAGGGCCCGACGATGCCGATCGCTTCGCCCGACGTCGCACCGCGAAGCTGATCTCGGCTGAGGACCGGGCGCCCCGGGTTGTAGGCGAAGGAGACCTCGTCGAAGGCGAGCGTGGAGATCCCCGGTGAGCGGCGCGTCGCCCGCGGACCGGGGCGCTCGCCGGTGTAGCGCTGCCTCGGCTTGCCGCAGGCGGTCGATGAACGGCAGCGACTGCTGCAGAGACTGATAGGCGCCCTGCATCGACTGACCGTGCTGCGCGGCCCGCACGAGCAGCAGCACGACGCCAGCAGCCTCCGGCGTGGCCTGCCCCGGCCGAGTTCAGCGCCATCAGCCCCAGCATCGAGCAGCACGAAGATCAGGCTCTGGTAGATGTTGGGGACCGCTTTGGCGATCAGCTGCGTGCGGATAGAAGAGTTGCGGCACCGCTGCACCAGAAGCCAGGATGCGCTCGTACTGGGCGTCCGTGACCCCGAACACCTGGCTCTCCTCGGCGAGCCGATTGGCCTCGGCGATCGCGCCCGCGTAGCGCACCTGCGCCCGGGACAGTTCGCGGCTGCGCCGGCGCCGAGCGATGCGCATCGGCCGCAGCAGCGCGAACATGGCCGATCGCGATCACGAAGATCGACTCCGGCGGCGGTCGGGCTGAGCGCGATCGCGAAGCCCATCAGGATCAGGAACATGAGCGACGTGCTCAACAGGCTCGTCGCCTGCAGCGCGCCGCCGGTGGCCTGGCTGGTCTGGTTGGTCATGATCTCCTGCAGCGTGCCCTCGCGGTCGCGCGACTGCACGTCCCAGGAGGCGCGCTGAAGGCGCGGAAGATCCGCGTGCGCAGGCTCATGCTGCACGTCGGCGGCGATCTTCGCCGGGCAGGACCGAGATCGGCCACTGCAGCGAACAGCCGGAACAGCGCCAGCGCCAAGCGCGATCCACAGCAGCGTGCCCACCGAGGCGCGCGATGTGGAGCAGGCCGGCTCGGGCGCGTGCCGCCCTTGCCGTTGACGATCTTGTACGGCGACCTGGGCGACGATCGCGAGCGACGCCCCTTCGGTGAAGCCGGACAGCATCGAGAGGCTCGCGAGCGACACGACGTACCGGCGCTTGTCGCCGATCAGCAGATCGAGCTGGTGCGAGCGAATCGCGCCGCCGCGGCCGGGGCGGATCGTCGACGTGCTGCCGCTCCCGAGCGTGCCCACTGCTCGTCACGACGCCGCCGCTATGGCTGGCCAGCGGCGCGATCCGGCGTCTTCCGCCGCGCGGCCTCGCCAGCCGGGCCCGACCAGCCAGTAGGCGGCGACCCGACCGCGAACCAGAAGTACGGGCCGCCACAATTCGCTCTGCGACGACGGGCCCCTCGAAGGACATGAAGAACATCGCGAAGATCGGCGCGAAGACGGCGGCGAGATATATCTGCAGTTCGGGGTCCGCGATCAGGCGCATCCGGCGAAACGCGAGCAGCAGTATCGTGAGGACGAACGCCGGGCCAGACGATCAGGCCCGGCAGCCCGACTTCCTTGAAGATGAAGTTGTAGGTCGTCTCGGCGTTGACGTTGTGGCCTTCGTACGTCTTCGGTGGACTTGCCCGCCGAAGCCCGGCGGCCGGGCCCGCCGTCCCGAGACCGAACCCGAACGGCGACGACCGCGATCTCCTTCGGAATCTGCTTCAGCTCGTCTTCCTTGTAGCTGGTCGCTCGAGGAGCCGCCGCTCGAGGCGAGGCTCGAATAGCGCGAGAAGACTCCTTCTCCGAGCCGAGGACACGAAGATCAGCAGAAACGGAAGCGCCACCGCCAGAGGTCACGATCAGCAACGCAGCGGCCGTCGAGCCTGGCGACCGGCGCTGGCGGTGAGCAGCGCGTAGCCGATCACCGCGAGCACGGCGCCGACGACCTGCAGCCGCCCGAGGCCGGTCGCGATCGCCGCGAGCGCGCCGAACAACAGCAGCAGCCAGCAGCCAGGTCTTCGTTTGCGCTCGTGCCAAGCAGCGCCAGCAGGCCCACCGATCGCGATCGAGCCCGGTGCCGCCGCCTGCGCCGCTTTCGTCGCCGAGGCCCGTCGGCCGCACGTGCCCGTCCCCTTCGCTCTTGTAGACGCGTGCCGCCTTGCCTTCAATTTCTGGCGTAGCCTTCGCCCCAGGCTGGCCGCCGCTGGCCGGGCCCAGACGGGTCTGGTAGGTGGCCACCATCCCGTTGGCGAGCGCGATCACCCCGACAGCAGGATACATCCTGCGCAGGCGCGCCTTCGAGCGCACCAGCAGCCAGCCGAAGAAGAAGAACGGCACGCACTGCAGCTGCTCGCTGAACCCGGCGCCGACCTTGAGCAGGTTGAGCGTTTGCGGATTGAACGCCTCGAGCACTACCACCGCGACGCATGCGAGCACCATCCGGCCAGCGGCGGCAGCGTCCATCTTGCGCCCGCTGACGATGCTGGCGCACGCAGCATCCCGAGGCAGATCGCGATGATCAGCACGTCCTGCGATCGCCGAGCCGACGGTGCCCCGTCGAGCTGATCAGCTTGAGCGGGCCGTTGACGCAACCCAGATAGAAGGCCAGGCAGCGGAACGGTGAGCTCCAGGCGCGGGCTGCCGGCGAACACCCCCACGGCGCCAGCGCGCCCACGATCCCGCCAACCACCAGCGGGTAGTTGGGCTTGGGCATCGCCACGACGATCAGCAGCGCCAGCGCCAGCGTGATCAGCCCGGCGATCGCGAGCAGGAGGGCGTCATTGATCCGCCGGCCGAGCACGACTGGATGCCACCCGGCCGCCCGGCTCGGCAGCCGCATGCGTGGGGCGTTCATCGGCGGATCAGCATCGCGGTTTCCAGCCCCGCCGTCGCGCTCCCGGGGAGATGCCGTACGTCTGCATCTCGCGCGGGCGAGACGCCGTTGGCAACCACGCCGAGCACCGGCGCGGTGGGGGTGCTGGCAAGCAGCTGCCACAGCCGCCGGGCGGAGCGCTCGTGGGTGTGCCCGGCGCGGGCCACGAGCACGATCGCGTCGACGGCCGCGAGCAGGGGCATCGCGTCGCTGACTTCCAGCGGCGAAGGCACGTCGATCAGGACGTAGTCGAAGTCCGGGCCAGCGTGCTCAGCACGTCCCCGTGCATCTCGGTTCCAGCGAGCAGCGCGGGTGGGTTGACGGCCGCCGCGCTGACCCAGCGAGCACCGATACGGCCCCGTCCGAGCGCGAGGCGAGCATGCCGTCGCCGTCTCGAAGCCGCCGACGGCGCCCCGCCGGCCACGACCTGCGGCTGGCTCGAGGGCACGCTCTGCAGCGCTTCCCCGAGCGTCAGCGCCCCCGCGAGCACCTCGGCGAGCCCGGGGTGCCCGGTGCCACCCCGAGCAGCTTCGCCTGGCACGGATGGCGAAAGTCGGCCTCGACGATCGCCATGCGCCGCCCGGCTTCGCGCTGTATGAGCGCCAGCTCTGCGATCAGCGTCGACTCCCGTCGCCGGCCTCGGCGCTGACGAACAGGATCGAGCGCGGCGGATCCTGGCGCTGAGCGCCGAGCATGTTCCCCAGCACCAGGGTCGTGTGCAGGCGCCGCATCGGCTCGATCAGACGCTTGGCGGGGGCCGGCGCGCCCTCGCGTTGGAGGATCGGCCGCTTGACCTGCGGCAGCGCGGTCAGCGTCTGCGTTTGAAAGACGGCCTCGACGTCGGCGAGCGTCCGCAGCCGGCGGTCCACGCGCCCGAGCAGGAACGAGGCGATCGCGGCCAGGACGATCCCGATGACGAAGCCGAACTCCGCGTTCTTTTTCGGAAAGGGCCCGAGCAGCTGCGCGCCCGCGGGCTTGGCGGGCTTGACCTGCTGGACGGCGATCACGGTCATCGCCGCTTCCAGCTGGTTGATCTTCGTGCTCAGCTGGGCCTCGCGGATGATGTTGCCCTCCGAGCTGGCGGCGGAGACCTTTGTCGAGCCTTTCGCCTTGCCCGCGGCGACGGGCGGTGGCGCTTCGATCTTGCGCAGTTGGCGACGCGCGAGCGAGATCGCGTCCCTGATGCCGCGTGAATATTGAGCGTGCTGGCGCTTATGTAAGCCTGTGCGATGGTGTTGGCGAGCAGCGCCGCCGCCTTCGCGCTGTGCGCTTCGACGGTGACCGTGATGAACGCGCTCTTTTCGGGGTCGCCTTCGCCTTCGCCTTCGCCTTCGCGGCCTCTTTCGCAACGTGACGATGTTGTGCTTTGAGCTGTTTGCGAACGGCTTCGACAACTATCGAATTGATGATGTCGGACTGGACGCTCGCGGCGAGGACCGTGCTCTTTGCGCTCACTCCCTTTTCGCCGAGCTGTTCTTCACTGCCCGCGGCGAGGTACAGCTGCGTCGTCAGCTGAAACTCTGCGGGCTTGCGCTTGTAGTAGAGATAGCTGCCGCCGGCGACGAGTAGCCCGACGATGAGAATCAGCCACTTGCGCCGCCATATCGGAGCGAATATGGCGGTAGCGCTGGGTGTCTCGTTCATCGGTAGGGTCCGTCCTGGCGCGGCGAGCCAATCATAAAGAGCAACGTAATCGGCCGCTAAAGAGTAGCGTGCGCCGGCCGCGTCGAAAAGCGGTGCAGGCCGACCACCATGGCCCTGATGCAAGCTCTGCCGGCACCGCTCGCAGAGCGCATACACATGCTACACGGCCTGGCGGGATGTCCCGCTTTGCTTACGTCTGGCCATGGTCGGCCGGGCCGCCGCCGACGGCCAGCCGCTGGTAGAGCTCGTGGTGCTTTGCGACCATGGTCCCCCGGCCAAAGCGCAGCGCCGAGCGCCGCGCGGCGCGCCCCAGACGCTCCCTGAGCTCGGGGTCGTCCGCGAGCTGGCCAAGGCGCTCGGCGATGCTCCGCGCCTGCGGGTCGATCAGGAAGCCGTTCTCCCCGTCCTGCACCAGCTCGCTGACCCCGTTCACCGCCG
Organism: uncultured Solirubrobacteraceae bacterium; assembly: GCA_963826985.1. Taxonomy (GTDB): domain Bacteria; phylum Actinomycetota; class Thermoleophilia; order Solirubrobacterales; family Solirubrobacteraceae; genus Palsa-744. Next base: position 369,752 of record CAWGYW010000001.1, on the reverse strand, counting down.
TGGCCAGGATCGGCAGGCCGCTTGCGGCCGCCTCGAAGGTGACCAACGAGAAGGTCTCATAGCTGGTCGGCAGCACGAACGCGTCCGCCAGCGCGTAGATCAGCCCGACGTCCTGTGTCACCCCGAGCCAGCTGACCGCGCCTGCCACCCCGAGCGCGCCGGCCAGCTCGCGGTAGCGCCGCGCGTCGCCACGTCCAACCACCACCAGGCTCCACGCGGGTGAGAACGTCAGCGCTTCGAGCAGCGGGCGCAGGCCCTTGCGCTCCCACTCGCTTCCCACGAACACGGCCACGAGGCGGTCCGGCGGAATCTGCAACCGCTCGCGCATCGAGGCCGCTTCCTCGTGACGCGAGCCGGGCGCATACGCATCTGTGTCGATGCCGTTGTGAATCGTCATCACGCGGTCGGCGAGCTCCGGGAAATGCTCGCGCACCTCATCGGCAACGCCGTCTGACACGCACACGAACGTCGCCGCGCGGTTGGCGCGAAACGACAGTCGCTCGGCCAGTCGCTTCACCACCCGCACGAGCTTGATGTTCCAGCGGAACAGCAACGTCGAACGGCTGGGGTTCGCCGGGCCGACCTGATGGCAGTAGTGAACGGCGACGATGTCGACGCGACCGAGCACGATGCCGCCGGTCGCCTGGATGACTCCTCGCCCCCACCGGCGCAGCGCAAGCGAGCCCGCGATCAGGAACCACGGGTAGGCGATCAGGAATGGCCGACCGGGACCGCGCACGCGGTGAAAGTCGACGCCCGCACTCGCCGGCAGCTCGCACGTACGCGCGATCACCGTCACCTCGTGGCCGAGGTCCCGCAGCCCCAGGATCAGCTCGGCAATCACACGCTCCATGCCGCCGACCGGACCGATGTCGTGGGCGATGATCGTCACCGCACACGCCGCCGCGGCGACCGTCTCTCGGTCCCGCGGCTCGGGGTCGGCTCGCACGACCCCCACTAGCCACCGCGCCCGGCGCCGAGCGGCGGCGCGAGCGGATCGCGCTCGAGTGTGTGCTTTTTCTCACCGATCAGCCTGTTGGCGTGGTGAGCGAAGCGCTTGCACATCGCCTCGTTGGTGAAGTCACGTGCGAAGCGCTCGCGACCGGCCTCACCGATTTCACGGCGCAGCGCCGGCGAGGCCAGCAGCGGTTCAAGCGCGTCGGCCAGGTCGCTTGGCGCACCGGAGCGCGCGAGCATGCCGGTCTCGCGATCGGTGACGATCTCCGTGGGTCCGCCCGCGTCGACGGCGACGACGGCGACAGCCCTGGCCATTGCCTCCAGGAGGACGATCCCAAAGGGCTCGGGGTCGGACGCGTTTACGAGAATGTCCATCTGCTCGATATAAGGCCCGGCGTCGGCCACCTCGCCGGTCATGGTGACGGAATCTGTGAGCCCCAATTCGCCGACGATCCTCGGCAGTGACGCCGCGTAGTCGGGCTCGAGCCCGAACGAGTCGCCACCGACGATCACCACGTGCGCGCGCTGACCACGCTCGCGCAGGATCGCCTGGGCACGCAGCAGCCTGTCCTGGCCCTTCCAGCGCTGCAGACGCCCGACCAGGCCGATCACGCTCACGCCGGGCGGAAGCTCGAGCGGGCCCCGCTGCGCGCGTCCAGACGGAGCCGAGGTGCCGGCGGGCATCACGAACATCGGCCGGGATGGGTACATGCGACGCTGGGCTTCGGCGGCGGCGGTGGCGGTGGCGCCAATGGCGATCGCGGGCAGCAGGGTCGCGCACTGGTCGATCCAGTTGCGGTGTGGAATCGCGTGCTGCCACCAGAGGACGCGATCGGCCATGCCGCTGCGCATCGCGGCGGGCGCACCGTACAGATGTGTCTTTGCCGCCCAGTCGATGATCAGGTCGGGTTCAGCCCGGCGCATGATCGCGGCGAGCCGTGAGACGGTCGCGAGCCAGCGATGGGGTTGGCGGATCCGTCCAGCAGGGATGACGTCGACGTGGAAGCCCGCCTGGCTGAGCTGCTCGGGCCATGGACCTGGCTCGAGGAACACGAGCTGCAGCTCATAGCCGTTTGCGCTTCCCCCCTCGATCAGCGTTTGCAGCATCGTCTCAGCGCCACCGGAAAGCCGCCCCCAGGCCACGGTTACGATAATGCGCAGCGCTCGCCGCGAGCCGTCAACCGGACCGTGTTCTCGCTGATCTGAAGCTCGGGCTGCGGTCCGCGCCTCCACGGCCTGAGCTTAGCCGACGGCCGCGCTCGCGCCGCGAGCGAATGGGGTTACGCCTGCACTTGATAGATATCATGCGGCTCCCCGGTCATTGCATGTCACGACAGCGAACGAGACACGACGCGCCACGCACGCCGCGGCTGGGCCACGGAGCTGGATGGCTTGCGCGCCTGAAGGGTCACGCGCACGCGGAGCAAGCCTCGCTGCCGGCCGACGGAGGCGTTGACACGCCGGCGCCCGCGCCCGAGTGCCCCGCCGGGTGGCGCATCGGGCCACCCAGCTTCGTGGGTGTCGGAGTGCAGCGGTCCGGGACCACCCGCTGGTTCAACCTGATCGCCTCACATCCGGAGGTGGCTCGACCGGTGGCCGCAAAGGAGCTTCACTACTTCGACCGGTTTCACTCGGGTGGCTGGGAGCCGGGCGATGTGACGCGCTACCACGAATATTTCCCGCGGATCGGCGAGCAGCAGGTGGGCGAGTGGACGCCGCTGTACGCGAGCGCCCCCTGGATACCGAGGCTGCTCGCGGCCGCTGCCCCCGATGCGCGTCTGTTGATGCTCGTGCGTGACCCGGTCGAGCGATTTCTGTCCGGACTGCAACTCGACATCTCGGTCGCAGCCAGGCGCGGCGCGCCACTCAGTCGCTACGCACCGCTCGAGGCATTCGTGCGGGGGCGCTACCACGACCAGCTGCTCGGCCTGCTGCGTCACTTCGATCGCTCGCGCGTGCTGATCCTGCAGTACGAGCGCTGCGCGCTGGAAGCGCAGGCGCAGCTGCGACGAACGTTCGCATTCCTCGGCCTCCAGGACCTCGAGTTCGAACCCGAGCTGGGGGCGCACCCCAGGCGCCAGCTCGAGAAGCCGGAGCTCGATCGCGGCACCCGCGAGGCCTACGTGCAGGCTTATGAAGACGACGTGCTCGCGTTTGCACAGGCTTGCGAGGAGATCGACCTCGCGCTATGGCCGAACTTCGCTCACCTGGCCGGCTGACGGCCGGCGCCGCGAGCAAACGCTAGCCGCGCCTCACGCCACAGAGCGCGACGCTCAGAAACGGATACCCCAGCAGCCGGCTCAGCGGCGCGTCCACCACGACCAGCGCCCGCAGTGGCAGAACGATCGCCCATGCGATCGGGCGCCCGAAGCGCTGTGTCAGCCGGCGCATCAGATCTGTCACCTTTTGCGAGATCACACCGCTGACGAACGCCTCACTGCTGACCTCGAGGCCCGCCTGCTGGGCGAGCTGCCGCAGTTGTTGGCTGGAGTAGCCGTAACGCACATGCAATCCATCCTCGACTGGGCTGGGATGGCGCTCCTCGGTATACAGCGGATGGTGACCGTCGAACGGTGCGCTCAGCAGCAGCTGTCCACCGGGCCTCAGCAGGGTGACCAACGAGGCGAGGAGACTCTCATCGTCGGCCACGTGCTCGATCGTCTCCAAGCAGATGATCTGGTCGAAGCTGCCGAGCTCGGCGCGGTGGTCCTCGATCTCGCGCAGATCGAGGATGCGAAACTCGATCCCGCGGACGCCGAGCGCGCCCGCCCGACGCCTCGCATGCTCCTGCTCGCGCTCTGAGAAGGACGCCGCCAGCACTTCGTTGCCCGCCTGCGCCGCGTAGATGGCGAACGCGCCGTTGCCACACCCCGCGTCGAACGTGCGCGCGTGTCCTGGACGCAGGTGCTTGCGCAGCCAAAGCCACCTGTCGAGCACGCAGGGATCGCCGTTGATCAGCAGCGAGCGCCAGCCGAGAGTCCGCAGCACGGTGTCGGCCATCGCAGGAATATAGCCTTGCCGTAGATGAACGCGTCGTCCACGCCACAGCCAACCCCCCGCGAGCGCGTGGTGCTGGCCCACGACTACCTGCTGGTGATGCGCGGCGCCGAGCGCACGTTCTCGGCGATCGCCGAGCTCTACGCCGGCGCGCCGATCCTGACGCTGCTGTATGACCAGGCGGGCACGGACGGTCGCTTTGCGGGGCGTGCGATCACAACGTCTCCGTTGCAGCGACTGGGCGTCAGCCAGGCGACGTTCAGGCGCCTGCTGCCGCTGTATCCGTGGGCGATCGAACGCCTGCGAGCGCCGGCCTGCGACGTGCTGCTCAGCAGCAGCAGCGCCTTCGCGCACGGCGTGCGCGTACCGCCGGGCGCGGTGCACGTCTGCTACTGCTACACACCGTTTCGCTACGCGTGGTACGAGCAGCAGCGCGCGCTCTCCGAGACCCCACGCGCGATCCGCCCGCTGCTGCGCCGCCAGCTGGAGAGGATCCGCGTCTGGGATCTCGCGACGAGCCGCCGCGTGGACGCGTTCATCGCGATCTCACAGCTCAGCCGCGAACGGATCAGCCGCTACTACGGCCGCGAGGCCGTGGTGATCCATCCCCCGGTGGAGACGGAGCGGTTCGCTCCCGGCGAACCGGGCGACGCCCTGCTCGTGGTCTCGGAGATCGTCCGCCACAAGCGTCTGCACGTGGCGCTGGAGGCAGCGCGACGGACGCACGCGCCGATCCGGGTCGTGGGCTCCGGGCCCGACCACGCGGCGCTCAGCGAGGCCTACCCGGAGGCGGAGTTCCTCGGTCGTGTCGACGACGAGGAGCTGGCGCGGCTGTACGCGAGCGCACGCGCGGTGATCGTGCCGAGCATGGAGGAGTTCGGCATCACCGCGGTGGAGGCGCAGGCGTCCGGGCGGCCGGTGATCGCCGCCGCGGCCGGCGGCGCGCTGGAAACCGTGCTCGACGGTCAGACCGGCCGGCTTGCGCGGCTCGACGACGTCGAGTCCTTCGCGCACGCGATCGCCAGCATCGACGAGCTCGACTTCAGCCCCGAGCGTGCGGTGCAGAACGCCGAGCGCTTCTCCGTGGCGGTCTTCCGCGAGCGCATCTCAGAGCAGGTGACGCTGGCCGCCGAACGGCGCGGCGGATAGCGCGATCCGCCGACGGCGGCCCGCTGCGTGCTCACGACGCTTGTATAGGGTGTCTCGCGATGTCAGGCAGATCGCTGCACATAGCTTGGCTGGGCGCCAGCCCGGGCGTCAAGGAAACGGGCGGCGTGCCCGGAGTGGCGACCGAGCTGCTCCGCGGCCTCGCGCAGCACGGGCATCGGATCGACTGCTATTTCCCAAGCAGCGGCCACCCGATGCCCGAGCGCTTGGACGGCGTGGAGAACGTCACCTTCATCTGGGGCACGAGCGAGTGGCGCTGGAGCAGCTGGTACAACCGCACGCGACTCGGCGCGTTCGTGTCGGGGCTGATCGCGCGCGGCTTCGCGTCTGTGCGACTGCGCCGGCAGGTGATGCGCTCGCATCGAGCGCAACCGTATGACGTGATCTACCAGTTCTCCAGCATCGAGTCGCTGGCGGCGCCCGCGAGCCTCAGTCGCAGCGTCCCGCTGGTGATCCACCCCGAGACGCACAGCAGGGGAGAGCTGAGCGCGATGATCTCCGAGCGGCGGCTGGCCCTGCGCTGCCAGCCGGCGTACACGCTGGTGGTCGCCGTGGCGGTGATGTCGCTGCGCTCGCTGGTGCAGCGGGTGAGCATCAGGCGAGCGCGCCTGCTCGTGTGCATCAGCAGCGTGTTCCGCGACCACCTCGTGCGCGACTACGGCTTTCCGCTGGAGCGCACCGTCGTGGTGCCCAACCCGGTGCAGCTGGGGCGCTTCGCCGAGGCGGACCTGGCGCGGGAGATCGGCGCGCCCCCGACGATCCTCGTCCTCGGCCGGATCGCGGTGCGCAAGGGCGTCGAGGATGTGGTCGCGGTGGCCAGGACGCTGCTCGAGCGCGGGGTCGACGTGCGCATTCGCGTGATCGGCCGCACGAGCCTCTTCTCCGACTACACGAAGCTGCTCGAGGACCTGCCCCCGGAGAACTCCGAGTTCCTCGGCGCGATCCCGCCGGCGGAGGTGCCGGCGATGCTCGCGCGCAGCGACCTGCTCCTGCAGGCGAGCAAGTACGAGCCGTTCGGCCTGACCGTCGGCGAGGCGCTGGCGGCCGGCGTGCCGGTGGTGGCCACGACCGAGGTCGGCGCGATCGAGGGCGTGGACGGTGCGGTCGTGGCGGCGGTGGCGCCGGGCGACGTCGAGGGGATGGTCGCGGCGATCGTCGCGATGCTCGAGCGGTTGCGCGCGACGCCCGCGGAGCTGCGCTCGAAGGCGCGCGCGGAGGCCGAGCGGCTGTTCGCCCCGGAGCTGGTCTGCGACCAGATCTCGGCGGCGCTCGAGCGCGTCGCCACAGCCGCCTGAGCGGCGCATGGCGCTCTGGACGTTTGTGCGTGCGAGCCGCGGGCATTTAAGGCCTGTGCCGGTCGAGCCGATAGCAATCTCACATCCGTGTCAGCAGGACCGGCACGGGCTACCTCGAACACTCCAAGGATCCCCATGCTCTTCATCCTCATCCCGATCGGATGGCTGACGATCGCCGCGTTCGCCGTGATCCTCTGCCGCGGCGCGGCCGCAGCGGACGCGGTGCTGATCGCAGACGCCGAGAACGTCAGCCCGGGTACGGCGCCGCGCGCGACGGTGCGCTCGCAGCTGCCCGCCCAGCATGTTTGGCGTCGTCCCGGGGCACACCCCGCATCGCGGGCGTCCACGGCACGCCTGCGCGGAACACGCGTGGGTCGCTGAGGGCGTCGCTCACCGGCGAGGGCCCTTGGCCCGTCGCCGCGCGACTCTCGTTGTAAGGGTGTTTAGAGTCCGCGTCTGCCGAGGACGTGGGGGATGGTGCGTAGGAGGATCTTGACGTCGGTCCAGAGCGACCAGTTGGCGACGTAGAGGTAGTCGATCGCGACCATCTCCCTCAAGGGCACGCGGGCGGGGCCGAGGATCTGCCACGGGCCGGTCATCCCCGGTGTCAGCTCCAGGCGGCGGCGGTGCCAGCCCTCGATCCGCAGATCCTCGTCGAGCACCAGCGGCCGCGGCCCGACGAGGCTCATCTCGCCCCGCACGATGTTCCACAACTGCGGCAGCTCATCCAGCGCGCTGCGCCGCAGCAACCGCCCGACCCGCGTCACACGCGGATCCTCAGCGATCTTGAACAACCCCTCCTTCGCCTCGTTGCGATCCCGCAACGAGTCCTTCAACGCATCCGCGTCCGGGACCATCGTGCGGAACTTCAACATCCGGAAACGCTTGCCATGACGCCCGACACGCTGCTGCGCGAAGAACACCGGCCCACCATCCTCGAGCTTCACCGCCACAGCAATCACAGCCAAGAGCGGCGCGACCGCCAACAACCCCACCATCGCACCCAGCAAGTCGAACGCCCGCTTGAACGCCGCCGAAGAACGCCCCAGATCAAACCGTCTGACCCCCATCACCGTGACCCCATGCAGATCGTCGAACTCGACCGAGGAACCCACCACCTCGAGCAACCGCGGCAGCACGCTCACCCGCACCCCGACCGCCTTCAGCGTGCGCACCAGATTCAACATCTCCCCCCCATCGACACTCCGCGGCGCGATGATCGCCCGATGCACATCGAGCGTCTGCGCCAAATCACGAATCTCCCCCAGCCGCACCTCAGAAAAGCTGTCCGTCGACCACGACGCGACCTTATCCAGATCCAAATGCGCGACAACCTCCGCCTTGACCCCCCCATGCCCCGTCAACTTCGAGCGAATCGTCTCCGCCGAAGCCTCATCCCCAATGAACAAACACCGCTCCGCCGGCGCGATCCGCAACGCCAACGCCCGCGACCCAGCCCGCGCCAACAACAACCCCCCAGCCAACGCCAACCACAAGAACAACGCCTCATGACGATCCAACGGACGATGCGTGATCAACCCCCCAGCCAACCACGCCACCAACGTACACAACGTCGCCAACTGAAACAACTTCGGCGCCTCATCCAACGTCGTCTTACGCAACAACGTCTCATCCCGGTCATACAACCCCGTCAACTTCGCGCACACCACCAAAATCGGGACCCCAGCAACAGCAACCCACGTCAAACCCACAGAACGCGCCGAGAGCCCCACCGTCAACACAAACGCACCAACAATCGCAACCACATCCGCCACCACCAACAACCGCCGAAACAACGAATCCCGCCGCAAACACGCCGCCGGACCACGAAACTCCGCAATCCCACCCAACCACACCCGACGACGCCCACCCAACCCCAAAAACCCACGCGAACCAGCAACCGGCCGCGAACCGGCCAGCGTCGTCCCAGAATCGCCAAGCGACGAAGGTCCCCAGACTACCCCGGCCTCGGCCCCACTCCCCGTCTCCACACTCATAGCGCCTCCCGCCTCCTTGCCCGCCACGATGGGACCCCACACGGGGAGTCCATCAAACCCCAACAGTCGTCGAGATTCCGTGACCCCTACTCAGGCACGCATCATAAACACCATCGGGATCTAAAGCAAGACCTCTTTAGGAACCCCGGCGCGTGGATCCGGGCCAATCCCACCCACGACGCGAGCAACCTCATCTACGATGGACGGCTCGGAGGGCGCGGTGCGTGACCGCGCCCGTGCCGAGGGCGTGGGGCCCAGTCCCGTCTTGCCGCGAGCGATCCAACCATGCACGTAGACCCATACATCGTCCTCGGAAGCGCGATCATCGGCTTTCTCGTCGGCCTGACCGGCGCCGGCGGAGGCGCGCTGATGACGCCGATGCTGATCCTGCTGTTCGGGGTGACGCCCTCGGCGGCGATCTCGAGCGACCTGGTGGCGGCGGTCGTGATGCGCCCATTCGGGGCCGCGGTGCACCTGCGCAAAGGCACGGTCAACCGGCGACTCGTCGGCTGGATGGTTCTCGGCTCGGTGCCGATGGCGTTCCTCGGCGCGTACCTGCTGCATCTGATGGGCAACGACAAGGCGGCCCAGAAGAACATAGAGGTGGCGCTCGGCGCAGCGCTGCTGCTCGGCGCGGCCGCGATGGTGCTGCGCTATGTACTCGACCGCCGCGGCGGACAGAAGCGGGTGGGGATCGTGCACGACGTCGACGTGCGGCCGGCGCGCACGGTGGCGATCGGCATGGTCGGCGGCCTGATCGTCGGCATGACCTCCGTCGGCTCGGGCTCGCTGATGATCATCCTGCTGCTGTTCCTCTACCCGATGCTCGGCGCCAACCAGCTCGTCGGCACCGACCTGAGCCAGGCGGTGCCGCTGACGCTCGCGGCGGCGCTCGGGGCGCTCGCGTTCGGACACGTCGAGTTCGGCGTCACGACATCGCTGATCATCGGCAGCGTGCCGGCCGTGCTGATCGGCTCGCTGGTCTCCTCGAGCGCCCCCGACCGCTACATCAGGCCCGCGATCACGTTCGTGGTCGCGGCCTCAGGGCTGAAGTACGTCGGCGTCGGCACGACCGCGCTGGGCTGGATCCTGTGCGCGACCCTGCTGGTTGCGGCCTTGAGCTGGCTTACCGTCAAGCGCCCTTGGCGGGGCTCGGGTGGGCTCACGGATCTGGGCCCCACTGACGTCACGCCGCAGCCGGATCTGCTCGAGTAGCGGCAGGACGCGTCTTACCCCTAGCCTACAGCCCTAGCGATGCCAGCCACGATACCGAGCCCCTCGGTCAACGGGCTTCGCATCGGCCCGCTTGTTCTTGCGCTTATACGGCCTTTGCTACGTCGTCGGCATCACCGCCGCTGTGATCTTGACCCGCAGACTGTGGCGGCAGAAGGGCGGTGACCCCGCCGCGCCAGCGTGAGCATCACACGCTTCATGGACGTGACCGCTCCGGGGCTGCTGGTGGCGCAGGCGATCCGGCGGGTCGGCAACTACTTCAACCAAGCTCGTCTGGCTCATCAAACACAAGCGGATTCGTACGCCGGGAGTCTTCGCGCTCTACGTCGCGGGGTATTCGGCCTTTCGCATCTTCGAGGAGCTGCTGCGCGTGGACCCTGCCCACCACATCCTCGGGGAGCGCCTGAATTTCTGGGTGGCGAGCCTTCTCACGCTCGCAGGGATCGCATGGTTCAGATACACACGGCGCGCCGGTGCTGGTGCGAGCCAGCCGTCGGCGGCAGCCCGTAGCTCGCCGGGCACGGCGCTGGTGTCACCGTTGGACCACTATCCCGGTTCGGGAGCGAAGTGGGCGAGAATCAGCGGATGCAACTGACGGCCAAGGCCGACTACGCCGTGAGGGCTGTGGTCGAGCTTGCGGGCAGCAGCTCGGACTCGCCCCGCCGGGTGGATTCCGTGGCCACGGCTCAGAGTATCCCGGTGCCGTTCCTGGAGAACATCCTGGCCCAGCTGCGCTCCTCTGGGATCGTGCGCAACCGGCGTGGGCGCACGGGTGGCTACTGGCTGGCAAGGCCGGCCGATGAGATCAGCCTGGCAGACATAATCCGTGCGGTGGAGGGTCCGTTGGTTGGCGTACGCGGGCAGCCTCCCGAGGAGGTCGAGTACCTGGGCTCCGCAGAGCCGCTCCAGCAGGTCTGGGTCGCGCTGCGGGTCAACCTGCGCAAGGTTCTCGAGAACGTGACCGTCGCCGAGGTCGCCGTGGGCAAGCTGCCCAGGGACGTGCTGGCGCTGACTCGCGAGGAGGAGATCTCGCATGCGCGTTGGCCAGATTAAAGTACGGAGTGCGCCATCCCGCTCACGACCGCGTCTTTGGCGTCGTGGCTGTGGTCCCAGTGCTCCTTGGCGTGCGTCCGAGGACGTGGGGGATGGTGCGTAGGAGGATCTTGACGGCGGTCCAGAGCGACCAGTTGGCGACGCCCGATCCGAGTGAGCAGCCGCTCGATACGCTGGTCGTGATGCTACGATGCATGTATGAAGCGCACCACTATATCCCTGCCGGACGATCTAGCACAGGCCCTCGACCGCGAGGTGCAGCGACGGCACGTCTCGGCGTCGGAGGTCACGCGCGCGGCGCTCACAGAGCACCTCGGCCTTGCCACAGGAAGACCGCGCGAGCTCCCCTTCGCTGCGCTTGGCCACAGCGGCCACCGCACCACCGCACGAGACATGGAGCAGCTCTTGGAACAGGAGTGGAGTGACGACCCTGGCGGTCGTTGACGCCGGGCCGCTCTACGCCGCGGCCGACGCAGACGATCAGGACCACATCGCCTGCCGCGCGGCGCTCTCGCGAGACGACCTCCGCCTGGTCGTGCCGGCGCTGGTGGTCGCCGAGGCGACCTACTTCGTCGGTCGACGCCTGGGCGCAACCGCCGAGAGCGCGTTCCTACGAGGCATCGCCGAGCTCGACGTCGAGGGACCGAGCCGCGAGGATTTCGTGCGCATGGCGCAACTCGTCGACCAGTATGCGGACTTCCCGCTCGGAGGAACCGACGCGTCCGTCGTCGCCCTCGCCGAAAGACTCGACGCGACGGTCATCCTGACCCTCGACCGCCGCCACTTCACAGCCGTGGTGCCGCTTCATCGTGAGGCATTCGACCTGCTGCCCTGACTCCCGGGCACCCCGTCGTTGGTGTTTAGAGTCCGCGTCTGCCGAGGACGTGGGGGATGGTGCGTAGGAGGATCTTGATGTCGGTCCAGAGCGACCAGTTGGCGACGTAGAGGTAGTCGATCGCGACCATCTCCCTCAAGGGCACGCGGGCGGGGCCGAGGATCTGCCACGGGCCGGTCATCCCCGGTGTCAGCTCCAGGCGGCGGCGGTGCCAGCCCTCGATCCGCAGATCCTCGTCGAGCACCAGCGGCCGCGGCCCGACGAGGCTCATCTCGCCCCGCACGATGTTCCACAACTGCGGCAGCTCATCCAGCGCGCTGCGCCGCAGCAACCGCCCGACCCGCGTCACACGCGGATCCTCAGCGATCTTGAACAACCCCTCCTTCGCCTCGTTGCGATCCCGCAACGAGTCCTTCAACGCATCCGCGTCCGGGACCATCGTGCGGAACTTCAACATCCGGAAACGCTTGCCATGACGCCCGACACGCTGCTGCGCGAAGAACACCGGCCCACCATCCTCGAGCTTCACCGCCACAGCAATCACAGCCAAGAGCGGCGCGACCGCCAACAACCCCACCATCGCACCCAGCAAGTCGAACGCCCGCTTGAACGCCGCCGAAGAACGCCCCAGATCAAACCGTCTGACCCCCATCACCGTGACCCCATGCAGATCGTCGAACTCGACCGAGGAACCCACCACCTCGAGCAACCGCGGCAGCACGCTCACCCGCACCCCGACCGCCTTCAGCGTGCGCACCAGATTCAACATCTCCCCCCCATCGACACTCCGCGGCGCGATGATCGCCCGATGCACATCGAGCGTCTGCGCCAAATCACGAATCTCCCCCAGCCGCACCTCAGAAAAGCTGTCCGTCGACCACGACGCGACCTTATCCAGATCCAAATGCGCGACAACCTCCGCCTTGACCCCCCCATGCCCCGTCAACTTCGAGCGAATCGTCTCCGCCGAAGCCTCATCCCCAATGAACAAACACCGCTCCGCCGGCGCGATCCGCAACGCCAACGCCCGCGACCCAGCCCGCGCCAACAACAACCCCCCAGCCAACGCCAACCACAAGAACAACGCCTCATGACGATCCAACGGACGATGCGTGATCAACCCCCCAGCCAACCACGCCACCAACGTACACAACGTCGCCAACTGAAACAACTTCGGCGCCTCATCCAACGTCGTCTTACGCAACAACGTCTCATCCCGGTCATACAACCCCGTCAACTTCGCGCACACCACCAAAATCGGGACCCCAGCAACAGCAACCCACGTCAAACCCACAGAACGCGCCGAGAGCCCCACCGTCAACACAAACGCACCAACAATCGCAACCACATCCGCCACCACCAACAACCGCCGAAACAACGAATCCCGCCGCAAACACGCCGCCGGACCACGAAACTCCGCAATCCCACCCAACCACACCCGACGACGCCCACCCAACCCCAAAAACCCACGCGAACCAGCAACCGGCCGCGTCCCCCACGGAACTCGCGCTCCGGGCCCGGGACTGGCCTCGGCGCTCATCGCCTCCATCGCCTCCTTGCTCGCCGCCATGGGCGCATATCCTGGCCCTTTTGACCGCGGTAGATGTCGAGATCTCGTGACCGTTGCTGACGAGTCGAGATCATCGTAGGCGCTCGCAGCCGGCGACGCAAGGGCGATACGCGCGCGTCACGGCTGCATGCTCGCGGCTCCTGGGCCCAATACGACCGCGCAGGCCCCGTCGCCCCGGCCGCGCCGAGCGCATCGGCGTGCACAAAGACACCGGCCGCCCCATCCCTGGGGCGGCCGGTTCAAACCGGCGCTTCCGTGCGCCACTGCGGTCACGCTCGCGTCAACGAGCGCTGAACGCACTCGTCCTCGCTTAGCCTTCCTTGCTGCCGATTTCCTCGGCTCCGAATTCGGCCTCGGCCTGCACCGTCTTCGTGAGAGCTTCGTAGTCGTGGTTCTTGAGAATGTTGCCTCCACCACCGGACTTGGCGTTGACGACCCACTGCAGGTAGTCGTGCACGGTCGTGGCGATCTTCTGCGATTCAGCTTCGCTCACACCGTACGGCTGGAGGTAGTAGTAGTACTGCCGCGCCGCCAGGACGTAGGTGAGGCCGCAGATTGGATACGTCGCGGAGACGTTTTCTGCTTTCACCTTCGACCAGTCGAACCGCGTGCTCAGCGGCGGGAATTCTTCGCCTTTCGCCGCCACGTACTTCGTGCTCTTGCAGTTCGAGTTATTGGCCTTTTCCTTGTCGCCACTCACGGACGGGTCCTCGTACGTCACCGGCGTCTTGCCGGGTTCCGAGTCCTGAACGACGGCCCAGAACTGTTTGTTCTGTTCGCCCTTTTTGTTTTCGCCACCCTCGGTCTTCTTCGAGAAGAAGCCCTTTTCGCGAGCGACCGCGAGGTCGGCGTAGCCGATGCTGCTTTCGGTGTTGTGAACTTCGTTGATGACACCCGGGTTACCGGTTTCGGTGGGCCGCAGCACTTTGGCGGCTTCGGGCCAACGCTGGTTTTCGCAACCTTCGCCAACCTGAGCCCAGGTCACGATCGCACCGGCACCGAGTTCGCCGCTGGTGCACGGTTTTTCGCCTTTGTTCACTTCGTTGAATTCTTCAGCCGCCCACGTGCCGGTATAGACCTGCGCGAGGAACTCCTTGAAGATGTGCGTTGTGCCAGATTTGTCGGCGCGCACGACGGGACGGATTGTGTCGCCAGCGCCACCTTCGGTGCACGTCAGCACGTCGTGACCGTCGGTGCCCTCCTTGGTCATCGCCGCGGACCACGTTTTGATCGTGCCGCGGTAGATCTCCTCGATCACTTCCTGGTCGAGCGCGAGACGGCCGAGTTTTTCGGTCTTGCCTTTTGCCGTCGTGATTTCGCTCGAGGCGACGCAGTCTTTCGGCAGGTGAACGATGATCGACTCCGCGCCCTGCGCCACCGGGATCGACTCGATCGCTTCGCCGTTGCCGGCTTCGCCGCCCGGAGCCGCGAATTTTTCGAATTCTTCCTTGACGGTTTTGCTCGGCGCTTCGTCAGTCCCGCAGAGCGGGAACTTGTTCACGCGCGGGTATGTTTCGCCCGATTTGACTTCACCGAACGTTTTGATCCCGTTGCCCCACGTTTTGAGGCAGCTGCCGCTACCACGGTTGGCGCTGCCAGTCTGGTTGTAATAGACTTCCGGCTTTGCTTTGCTGCCCTGACTGCCAGAACACGCCAGCGAACTGCTGGCGAGGTTGAACCCGGTGCCAGTTTTTTCGTTGCCTTTTTCGCTGTTCACACCGGTCCACACGAACTCGGCAGGACCCTGGAACGTCGAACCCTCGGATTCGATTTTCAGCGCACCGGCACACTGTTCCAGCACGTCCGTTTTCGGCGGGGTGACTTTTTTGGCGCTCGCGACGCCTGGCACGCCCAGCGCCAGCGCTGCGGCCGTGGCGATACCCACTGGTACCGCACGACGCACCGAGAGAAATCTCATTGCGTGACTACCTCCTGTTGGGATTCCGTTTCCAACGCGGATGTCCTATCCGCGCACGCGGGTGCAGAGCCCCGCCGACGAGAAGCCTGTCATGTGGAGATCCGAACGGAGTTACGATCCTGTGGTCAGACTTGCGGGATCTTTTTCACACTAGGTTGACAGGGCGTTGACATTTTCATGCCCATTGTCGCCTCGCCCAGAGCGGGCGCAGGGCGCCGCGAGGCATGCGAACGCAGCGATGATGCACGCTCACCGGACCCTGGCTCGCAGGAAGGCCCCGAGAACGAGCCTTCCCATGTTCGGTCTTGCAGAGGGAGGAGGGGACTACTTCCTCTTCTTGGCGACCAAGTGCAGCGTCACGACATGTGTCGTAATACTGTTCTGCTGGCCGTTGGCACCGCGCGAGAGGATCGTCAGCTTTGCGCGCAGCAGCCCGTGAGAGCGGCTCAGAAGCGCCCTGGCCGATGAGCTCAGGTGAAGCGTCACCGATGTGCCGCCGCCCGAGAGCGAGAAGCCACTGGATGAGAGCGTCAGGATCTTCTTCGGGGCGTGCTTCTTCGTCGAGGTGGCCACGGCGCTCGCCGTCTGCAGCGTCAGCGTACCGCTGCATGAGCCACCGCTCGGGCACGTGATCGTGATCGATGTCGCACCGCTGGCGCTCACGGACAGTGACGACCCGGAGAAGGACGCAATGTAGCCGGCGACCCCGCCTTGGCCGTGTTCGCGTTCTTCACGTTCTTTCGCTTCCTGGTGTTCTTTGGCTTCTTGATGTTCTTTGGCTTCCTGCTGTTCTTTCGCTTCTTGATGTTCTTTGGCTTCCTGCTGTTCTTTCCGTTCTTTTGCTTCCTGCTGTTCTTTTGCTTCCTGCTGTTCTTTCTGTTCGCGTTCTTTTGTTTCGGCTTTGCTTTCCTTGACGATGATTTCAACCGGTTCCGACGTGCTCTTCTGCGGACCTTCGGCCGATTCCACTTCGACTGTCACCTTGATCTTGCATTTTGTCGACTGGGTCGTGCCGCAACGGCTGAACGCGTGTTTGATGGTCAGGGTTTCTGGGTTCGGCGATTCATTCGGACCCGATTCTTCCTGTTTGGTGCCATCGCCGAATTCCCACGTCACCTTCTTGAAGTGCAGGCTTTCTTCGCCCGGCACTTCGATGATCGCCGCCAGCTTCGCTTCTTCTTCATGCGCGAGGACCGTCAGCGGTTCGGGAGCTTTGGCCTTGACCGACAGCCTGCCTCCGGTCACTTTCAGCTTGTCAACGTTTTCCGACTGCGCGACTTCATCGCCGAGGTCGTCTGTGTGGACGACGTCGCTGATTTCGTAGGTGCCCGCCTTTTCGATGTTCAGCTCGAGTTTGAGGACGATCCCATAGTTGGGTTCTTCCTGATGGAGGCCGTTGTATTCGTACTGCGCTTCGGGATGTGTTTCGGTGCTCGCGCCTTTGGTAGGTGTGAACTTCACGGTCCACTTGACGCTCTTGGCGCCAGCCGCTGGCTTGGTGACGGTGCCGAGCACTGAGTTGACTTCGAGCGGTTCCTTGGTGTTGGCCGGCACCGTGTTCGTCGGTTCGCCATGGTAGCTCTGCGTGGGCGTCGTCACGGGCACCGTCGGGCAGCCCACTGTGCTTCCCCCTTCGCCGAATTGCAGGACTTCGGCCCGGTCGACCTTGACTTCGTGGTGAGGACCTTCGAATTCGTTGTAGAAGGTGAGTGCCAGGAAGCCGTGTTTGGCGCCGCTCAGGCCGCCGAGCATGATCGGTTCGTGGCCGGCTTTGTGCAGATCGCACGGGTTGGGACCCGCGTCTTCGTTGGTGGTGCCACCCGCGGTCCAGCCGACCTCCGTGATCGACGGTTCGCCTGCGACCGGGCGGCTGTAGTGGAGCACGGCCGGCGCGGGCTGACCGTCGACGTGGTCGCCGCTGAGGTAGATCGTCCCGTCCGTGGCGCTTTCGGAAACCAGCGACATCACCGAAGCTGGCTGTTCTTCGCCGGTGATCGGCAGGAACGTGGGCAGGGATTCCGCCACGAAAAGCTCCCTGGGCACCATCTGAACTTCGCCGGGCGCGTGCGTGTCCGCACTGGCGGGTGCCAGTTCCCAGATCACGCCTTCCGGGCCGACCAGTTCGTCTTCGCCGTAGCCGAGCAACGTCCCATCGGGTGCGAACACCGGCGATGCCGGCGCCTGCTCGATGGCTTCTTCTTCTTCCTGTTCGCCGCAGCCGGTCTTCCCGAAGAGGATCTTGCCGGTCGAGTCGACGTAGCGGGCACCTGAAGCGAGGCTCTTGATCTGGCCTTCTTTGCCGGATTCGACCGCCACGAACTGGGCGGCGGGACGGCACTGTTTCTCGGCGCCCGCCTCGACCTGTTCGTTGCTCTCCAGGTCCTGGTTGCCGGAGATCGCGAGATCGCCGTTGGCGGGATCGACCGCCATGCCACGCGGGTCCAGCAGGGCTTCGCCGGGGGTTTCCCCCTGGCCGCCGAGCACTTTGCGCGCCAGCTGCGGCGTCGGCGCGCCTTCTTTGGTCTTGCTCACAAGTTCTTTCGTGCCGGCGTCGTATTCGAATGCGTACAGAGAGCCCGCGGCGGACATTTCTTCGTCGAGCGGGAAGACTCGTTTTTTGTCCTTTTCTTCTTCCGCTTCTTCCTTTTCGTTCTGTTCACGGCGTTCGTAGACAAGCAGCACGTAAACCCGATTGCGAGTGGGATCGACGGCCAGAATCGCGTTCTCCCCTTCGCTGCCCACCTTGTCCGTTTCTTCTTCCTCCTTGGGGCGCTTGAAGGCTGTGCTGGCCTGCATTTTGCCTGCAACGAAGCGCTGGAGGACGTATTCTCCTGTTGCCGCGTTCCCCGTCAGCAAGTAGTAGCTGCCATCGCTTCCGGCCGCGAATTTCACGATCTGGCTTTCATCGACCTCGCCGGGACCGCTGCCTGTCGTAAGGGGGAAGCGGTTGATCTGCCCCCACGCTTCCGCCCTCGCCGAGGAAGCGGCACAAGCGAGCGCGATGAGTGCGAACAGGATCGCGAGCGCTACGTTCGCAGGCGTTCGTGAGCTGGCGTGGCGCATGCAGGTGACAGCTTGCCCGGCCCGATCGACCAGCATGTTGCCAAGCGGTGAACGAGTCGTGAACGACGCGCGGCTTACCACGGGGGCCGTCGTCGCTCGCGCGCCCAGTGACGCTGCGCGCGCATGGCGCTAATCGTCGCGGGCGCCACGCGCACGTCAGCGCGCCCGCCGCGCCCGCGGCGCCGCGCCGAAGCCCCCGCAAGCGCCGCCAGGACGACGATCCCCAGCACGTACAACGGGACCGGCTCGTGTTCGGCTGGGTAGTAGGCGACCGCCTTGGCGGAGACCGACTCGGGCGCCTCCTCCGGCTCTTCCTGCTTTTCGGCCACCTCGACGGGAGAGGTGACGGCGGAGGTCCCCGACGGCGGTGTGGGCCTTGCCGGCGTGGGCACGGGCGGTGGCACGAACGCCAGCACCGGTGACGTCGGCGTCACGAGCGGCACGAACGGCTGTGCTGGCACGGCGGGCCGGTGAGCGGCCGGCACAGTCGGCGGCGGCGGAAGCGGGATCGGCGGCGGCGCCGCTGCGGGCGGCGCCGCCGCCGGCTGGCCCTGGGTCGGCGGTGGCGGCGGTGCGGCGCGCGACGTGTGTCTGGGCGGGAGGCAGTTCGCGCAGCGGCACCGTTCCACACGGCTCGCGCACGCTGCCAGCCTGCACCTGCACCGCCAGGGTGTAGGAGAGACCGCCCGCGCTGATCGTGACCTTGGTTTCGCCCTTGTTGTATGCGCAGAAGAGCCCCGATGTCGCCCCGACCTGTTCTCCGTCTTCTTCGCGCCCGTCCTTGACCGGTTCCCCCTTGGCATTCATGAGCACCGAGTTGCTCGAGGCCGTGCTCGAGCTGCCGGAGGCGGTGTTGATCTTGACGAAGCCGCCGATGTCCGGCCGCGAGGAGCGGAATTCGTATTCGGGAAGGACCGCTTCCGAGCATCTCGTCCCCACGCAGATCGAGGGGATCGGGATGTACTGGCTTTCTTCGCACTGGTTCTCGTTGGCCTGGCCCCTGCAGCCCGCGCGCGGCCTGCGCGCCAGCCCGCGGAAGAGCGCCGGCCGGCTCCGGGGCAGCAACGTGCCGCCCTCCGCTTCCATGGCCAGTTCCCCGATCACCGGGATCAGCCGCACCGCAACCGGAGCGCGGTCCTGTGCCCGTTCGGCGGTGCTGCTGTGCCCCCACTGCACTTCGCCGAACTCGATGCCCTTGGCGCCGTGGAATTCGGTCGTGTTTTCGTTCGCCTCCAGCTCGTAGCCAAGCGTGCCCGAGCCGAACGTCCGCAGGCTCGCGCCGTTGAAGGAGATCGTCCTGGCGACGTTGTTTTCCGGCGCGTCGTAGAAGTAGGCCGAGGCCGCATAGCCGCCCGGGTCCTGTCCGTCTGGGTCGCGCCCGGCGAGCGCCGCGAACAGGGCTTCGGCGGCTTCTTCGTGCTTGCCCGGTTCGAGCTGCTGGCCGAGGTCCGCTTCGGCCACGACGATCACCGGCTTGTGGCTCGTCCCTGCCTGCTGGAGCTGCTGCTCGAGCCAGACGCGCTGGGCGGCGCCGACGCCCGCGCCGGCGGAGTCGTCGAGCACCACCACCTCGACATGGGGGTTCTGGACGGCGTAGTAGCCGTCGGCGCAGCCGCAGCCCTCGCGTTCGGGGATCGAGGGCTGCGTGCCCGCGGGCATCCAGCCGGTTGCCGGCGTGGACCCGAGCGGGGAGGCAAGACCTTCGAAGGCCGGCACGAGCGCGGCCTCGCCTTCGAGTTCGCCGACCCCGCCGGCGGCGTAGACGGGCCACGGAAGCCCGCCGCCGAACACGCCCGCGTAGCGCTCGTATTCTTCGGCGAACGGCGGCTGCGGCGCGTGCGGGCCGTTGTAGGAGGAGTAGTGGATCATCGGCCCGTCGTAGAAGAACGCCGACGCGCCTGCGCCCTGGGCCAGCGATAGCGCCTTCGAGAGCCACACGTCCGGCCCGACGCCGGTCCTTACGCGATCCGCGCACGGGTCCGCGCAGCTGGCCGCGCCACCGAAAGCGAGGGTCGTGACTCCGCCCGACCCACCGGGCCCGACTTCTTCGGGCTCCACGGGAACCCGTGCGGCTCCCGCGTTCGGCGGTTGACCTTCGGCCGGATAGCGCGCGACGTCGGCCGTCTGCTCGGGTTCTTCTTCGCTCGTGATGCCACCGACGATCCACGCTTCCGAGCCACTCGGCGCGACCAGGGCCGCGAAGGCCGGATCGGGATGGGAGGGCTCGTCGTAGAGGTCGTATTCCCTGCTCTGCCTGACGGGGTCGACGCTGTGTTGTTCATCGCTCCAGCCCGTGGCGGTCTGTCGCAGCAGGGCGCCCGCCTCAGGACCTCCACCGACGCCAGCGCTGTGTTGTTCGTACGGCGGGACCCCGGGCGGAGGTTCGCCGACGATCGCCTGTGTCACGCCGCCCGCACCGCCGGCGCTGACGAGTGCCCTCAGCGCTCCGTTCTGCCGGTACAGCGCGAGCGATCCGGCCAGTCCGCTGGGCAGCGGAGCCCCGACCTCTCGCCAGGGCGCGCCTCCCGATTCGCGCTCGTACAGGCGGGCGGTGCCTTCGCCGGCCAGCACCGCCGCGCCGCCGTCGGGCAGGCCAGCGACGGCCTGCACGCGAGCCGCGCCCGTTACCTGCTGCTCTTCCTGATCGACGCTCCAGCCGCTGCCGTCGTTCACGAGCAGGCCGCCGTTGAAGCCTTTTTCCTTCGGGTTGCGCTGGAGGTTGAATGCGACCAGCGCCTCGGATCCCGCGAAGGCGATCCCCGTGAACTGCGCGTTCTGGACTTCGGCGGGGAGTTTGGTTTCTTCCTTCCACGTCTTGCCGTAGCTCAGGAGCACGCCGCCGCGGCCGACGGCCTGGGCGCCCACCGCAAAGCCGCGCGCGGGGTTCGCCGGGTCGAAGGCGATCCCGTAGAGGTTGTCGCGGAAGTTGATCGGCGTCGCCGGATCGCGTTCCCACAGCCCCGTTTCACCGCGCCAGAGCCACATTTCCCCTGCTTCGCCGACCGCGTACGCTCGATTGCTGGTCGGCCACGCGACCGCGCGTAGGTTTGGGGTTTCGATCCGCTCGCCGGGACCGAAGAGGCTTTCCGGCACCCACCCCTGGACGGGCTTGTAGCGGGCTACGCCCCCGCTGGCGCCGACGGCGAGCGCTTCGCTCGAGAGTGCGGCGACGGTCGCGCCCGGCTCGGGCGCGATCGCCAGTAGAGGGTGACGCGTCGCTACCGGCCAGTACCCCAGGCGATCCGGCTCCGACGAGGTCGTCAGCTGGACCGGGACGAGGTAGCCCAGCCAGCCTTCGCTCGGCGAGCTGAACGCGGCGCCGTAGAGCTGCCCGGGCACAGATTCGGGGGTCTCGCCGCCGCCGATCGAGAGCACCGGCTCGAACGAGGAGCCCTGCAGTCGCAGCGTGACACCTTCGAAGAGGCCGGCGATGACCCGCTCGCCGTACGGCGAGGCGCCGGCCCAGGCAATGCTGCGGCCATACTGGGGCGGCGGTTCCTGCGGCAGCGTTTCCTGACAGGCTGGCGTTTCGGGCGCCGCTTTGCACCAGCTGTGCGCGATCACGCCCCTGCCGCCTTCCAGGCGCACGTACATCGTCGTGTACGGCTGCTGGCGTTCGACGTCGGTGCGCACCCCGTCGACCCAGACGCCGTCGTCGGTCACGGTCAGGATCTGCGACTCCACGCTGATCTGCGAGCCATCGGCGCCGAACACCCCAAAGGGCTCGCCGGCAGCCGGCACCCCTCCGGCCACGGGAACGCTCAGCGGCAGCTTCACCTGGCCCGGCCCCGCTTCCGCTTCGACCGGCTGCCAGATCCATTTGCCGCCTTCTTCGACCCGGTGGAAGAGGGCGACCGCGCCACCGCCGTAGGCGCTCGACAGGCGTGCGATCAGCCACGCGTGCTGCGGATCGCTCGCCGCGACGGCCAGCACCTTGAATTCTTTCGCGCTCGCGGCCGGGATCTCGATCGGCTCGCGCGTCCAGCTGTGCCCGTCCCAGTGCAGGACCGCTTCGTCGACGCCGGCTTCCGGGTAGACCGGCACGACGAGCGCGCCAGCAGCCCCGTCGCCTTCGCCAAGCGGCGCGATCATCGGCGCGCGCGGCGCGCGCTTTTCTCCGAACAGCGTCTGCCCTTCGTGCAGCAGTGGTTCTTCGCCGGCTTTGACGTGGCCTTCGACGGGTACCTGAGCAGTCGCTTCGAAGGCGCCTCCGGGCTTGCGTACGAGCACCGCCTGTTGCTGTTCGTTTTCGTGCGTGATCGTGCCAGCGAGCACGCCATAGCCTTCCGGGGTCAGCTGACCCTCGAGCGGGCTGGGCTTTTCGTTCGGATGGTCGGGTTGAAAGCCAACGGGCAGCGCCGGACCCGGCTCCCACCCGCCGTCTTCTTGGAAGCCGCCCGCTTCGGAGGGGGGGGTGTAGCGGACGAGCTTCGGCACGACTGTCCCGCCTTCGCTGAGTTCTCCCAGACCCCATGTCGTTCCGCCCGGCGCACCGGGTTCGGCGGGCGTGGCCCCGAGCATGACGACGTTTTCGGCGGGGACCGCGACGTCGGTGTAGGGGAGCGGTTCCTGCCCGCCGGCTTCCGCGGCGGCCCGCGCCGCGTGGCCGGAGCCGAGCAGCAGCAGCGCGAGCGCCCCCACGGCGAGCAGCAGGCCTGCGAGTCTGGCCGGCAGCCAAGACCGGTGCCGGCGAGATCCACCTCGCATCAAGGCAGCCGATCCGCTTTGCCAACGAGCGTACGGAAGGGAACCGCGAGCAGGCCGGTCGTCTCCGTCGTCACGTTGACGCCTTCGCCGGTCACCGAGGACACCACCGGCAGCGGCGCCAGCGCGTGCGTCTGCAACGACAGCTTCGTCGGCCACAGGTGAGGGTTCAGCCGCAGCAGGACCTGGCGCTCGCCCGCCTTCAGGAGCTCGTTGGTCGTCTCGGCAACGAGCTTGCCGTTACGCTTGGCGACCAGTCGCACGCGCGCCTTGACCGCCAGGTGGAAGCTCAGCTGCAGCATCGTGCCTTTGACCAGGCGACTGTGCACGCGCGAGAGAAGCGGCAGCGTCACCTTGTTTTCGGGCTTGGTTACTACTGCTTTAATAGTGGTGGGTTCGGGTGCTTCTGGAGGCAGGCCCGAGTCGTCGGGCGGAGGGGCGTCGGCGACTTCCTGCGGGATCCCTTCGTCAGCAGGGCGTTCGCTGATGATCTTCCCTTCGGGAAAGCCCGGAAGTTCGCTCCGCGGCAGCGTCCGTTCGCCGTCGCGCGCGAGGTGATAGAGCCAGCCGTTGACGTTGGCCATCCAGCAGTCTTCGAGCGCGGGACAAACGAGCCGTGCCACGGAGCCGGTTGCGTTGCTCGGCAGCGCACGTTCGGCGGCGTCCGGGAGCGTCTGCACGCCGAGCACCGCGCCCTGCGCCGAGATGTGGACAAGCACCGCCACAGCAGATACTTCTCGCGTGTTGGACGGCGGAGCCAGCGCGAGCCAGGCGTCTTCGCTGCCCGGTTCCGGGGCGATCGCCCGGACTTCCGCGTCCTTGGCAGGGCCGCCGAGCAGTTCCGCTTCTTCCTGCTCGCTTTCGAACAGGTCTGGCAGCTGATTACCGGGGCGCCGTTCTTCGCCCGGGCCGATCACCTGGGTCCATGCTCCGCCGAGGCGGCGTAGGACGGTCACCTGGCCTTCCTCTTCTTTGGTCAGGCCCGAGATCCCCGGCTGCATGCCCGTGGCGGCCCACAGCACGCCTTCGGTCGAGCCCAGTCGCAGGTACTGGAGCTCTTCGGTCGGCTCGCCACTGGCGCCGTAGAGAGGCAGTTCGGCTTCCAACGGTTCCATCGCGCCTCCCGCTTCGGCGAAGTGCAGTACCGGCCGGCGACCCGATGCGCGTTCTTCGTTGGGTAGGTCTCGCTTGCTGTAGGTGACGCTCTCGAAGATCGCGTTTTCGAGCTGGCGCATTTCCTTCACCGGATCGCCCTGGTTCATGTAGGGCTGCTCTTCGAGCGTGCTGCCGTTCCAGTGCAGATGAAAGGACCCGATCTCTGGTTCCGGGAGCTTTTCGCCACCGAACCAGCAATCGCTCGAGCTCGCTTCCGGCGGCTGCGGCGGCAGGCAGGCGGCGCCGAAGATCTGCTCGTAGGAGTCCGCTTCGAAGGCGAGGTGCGCGTATGAGGCAACGATGCTGCCGTCGGAGAAGTGGCACAGCGAGTTGTCTTCCAGCGGCGGCAGCTGCCCGTTGATCGCCGCCTGGCCCGGCCGCTGGTCGGAGACCGTCCAGAAGTCCGCGGGCCCACCCCAGGCGATGCGCCCGTTGGTGGCGCCACACACCTTCGCGATCTCATGCCACCCGGTGCCGTCATAGGCCCAAACCCCGGGTGGCACCGCATCGCCGTTGCCGTGCGTGATCAGCAACCCGCGGTTGGCCTGGGGCGGCGAGCCCGGCGGTTCCCAGAACTCGATGTCCCCGACTCTCCCGAGCGACACCGGCGCCGGCGGGGATGACTGGCCTGGGGGGGGAGGCGGCAGCGAGGGCTGTTCCAGGCGCCAGCTCGCCGTCCCTTCCCCCGCTTCTGCGGCGCCGGCCGCGGCGGGCAGGGCGAGCGCGAAGCTCAATGCCGCGGCCGCGCAGGCGATTGCCACGCGTGTCATCGCCGCGACCTCCCGCGCCGAGCCGCCTTCAAGGCGTGCCGACCGGCGCGGGCCTTGCGGGCCGCGTGAGCAATGCGCGTGAAAGCGACGGCGAGCGTCTGCTTGAGCGTCGGTCTGCTGGGGCTCGAGAAGCTGACGTCGAGGCTCGCCGGGAGTCCGCCCGCGCGGCTGGCCAGCGACGCGTAGCGGCTCTGCAGGCGCACGACGATCTCGATCAGCCCGCCCGTGGGCGCCGCGTCCGTGGCCCTGCTTTCCCCTACGGTTCGAGTGACGAGGACAGATCGAGCGCGCGAAGGGCGGCCGCCGCGGCCGCGCGTGGCTTGCGTGAGCACGATCCCACTCCGCGCGGCCACCTGTATGCGGCCTGCGCTGGGGACCTCGACGAACAGCGTGACGCTGCCGTCGGCATTGGCTCGAGCGGTCGCGCTGAGCGCCCAAGCGCTCCACACCGCCGTCAGCGGCGGCGGAGAGACCGATTGCGGAGTGGGTTCGGGCACGAATCGGGTGCGGTTCACCTCGAAGACGTCGCTGCCGTCGCCGGCCTGACAGCACGTCAAAGGCTCCAACGGGCTGTTGCCGTCCCCGTAGACCAGGTTGGCGGCGGTGGACGTGAACACCAGCTCGTTGCCGCTTCCCGAGAAGTCGGGCGTCAGAGCTCCCAGATCGTGGTATTCGAAGGAGTCATAGGTATCGCCGGCTTCCGAGACGATGTGGTGCGGCTGCTGGCTCTGTTCTCCCTCGTCCTCGTAGCCGCGCGTCACTCGTGTCAGCGTGCCGTTGGCCACGTCGGCGTCATAAAGCTCACCGATCCCGATCTCTGGCGGAGAGGCTGTTATGAGCGTCGGCTGGCCGAGGATGAAGAGCGTCCGAACGGTGCTGAAGGCGACCTGCTGGCCGTCGGGGGAGATTTCGAAGTCGGTGACCTCGGCGGAGTCAGCTTCAGACGTGGGTGAGCCAGCCTCCGTCAGCGGCGTGATCGCCTCTGTGCGCGTGAGACCGGGCCGCATGTCGACGAGGAAGACGTCTGTGGGATTCCCTTCTTCTTCTGAGCGATCGAAATCGCTTCCTTGGGCAACGAGCCGAGCGTTCGCGCCGAAGACGAGCTCTTCGCCGTTGCCGCTGAGGCGTGGGGTGTCATCGAACGGGTGCTTGATCAGGCTCCCACTGTGGGAGGTCGCGACTTCGCGAACGAACGGACCCTGGCAGGGATCGCTCGCGGTCTCGCTGCCCTTGGCCAGCACGAGCTCTCCGCTGGCCGCGCACGCGGGCGCTTCGGGGTCAGAGCCACCGGTCACGCGGCGCGTCCCGCTTTCGGCCGCGGGCAGCCTCCGCCACAGCGGTTCGGTGTAGAACGCTTCGAGCTCTTCGTTGGCCAGCGTGGGAGCCTGCTGTGCGACGTTCTCGCCGATCCACGCCACCGTCGTCCCGTCCGCGCTGATCGACGCTCCCGGCCAAGCGCCGAAACTCGGATGCACGGGAAATTCGACCCCCGAGAGCGTCACGGCGCCGACTGACTCGAATTCGTCTTCGCCGGCGACGACTGGTTCGGCCGCCCCAGCCGCGGGTCCGCGCCCGCATTCGAAGCGACAGCGGCTGACGAGTTCGGTAGCGCCCGTGTCGAACCAGTGTACGGCGACCTGCCCAGCCGGCGTGTGCGGCACCGGGATTTCGCCACGACCCCGTTCTTCTTCTTCGAGCACGGGATAGGCCACGAGGTTGGACACGGCAGCGGTGACGAACGCGACCTCGTTGCCGTTTGCGCTCATCGCGGTGCGCCCGACGGCGTAGGAGCCGCCGTGTTCTCGTTCTATCGAGGTCGTATCGGAGTAGCGCAACCGTTCTTCAGAGCCCGACGCGACGGAGGCCGCGAGGAACGCCCGTTCCCCCGGCGGGCGCGCGGCTTCTTCGGCGGCTGTGGCGGCCGGTTCGGTATCCATGTCGCGCCGGTATACGTTGACCGCTTCAGCGTGGGAGCCGGCGTTCGGTCGCGCGTGGGTGATTTCTGGCAGGCTCGCGCCTTCGTTGGTCGTGAAGCTCACGTAGCGCCCGTCTTCGCTGATCGAGGGCATCGCCGCGTCCCCGCCGGCGACCTGTTCGACCACGTCGGTCGTGAGATCTCGACGCCAGACGCCGGTGACACCGCCGATCGAGCCGTCGAATGCGACGTAGCGCCCGTTGGCGGAGATGGCCGAGTCGTGGGAATATTCCGCTTGCTGCACGAATTCGCCGCCCCCGATGGCGCCGTAGGAGACCAGGCCGATCGGAGAGAAGACATCGGCGCGCGCGCCGATGGCAACCGTCAGCGCGATCGCGCTCGCCGCTGCCAGCGCCACGAGGCATCGTCTCGGCTTCGCGCCAGCCCTCGATGGCGACACATCGACGGAACGACTCATCGGACGCTCACCAGGCGACTGACGACGCCTGCATTGCCCAGGCTGTCGCGCGCCACAACCGTGATCCGGTAGACGCCCGCGCGGCGATATGTGTGCGAGGCGTTCGCCCTGTGGCGGCTGGAGACGCCGTCGCCGAAGTTGACCCTCAGGGACGCTCTGTCGAGCCCAGCGGGGTCAACGATCCTGACGCTCACAGCGGCGCCGTGGTGGGCGCGCGAGATGACCACACGCGGGGGCGAGTCGGCCAGCTGCAGCGTCGCCGGCGCGGTTAGCGTCGACTCGCCGTACCTGTCGGTGGCGAGCACCTGTACTTCGTAGGTACCCGTGGAGAAGCCGCGCGTGCCAATGCGCGCCTTGTGCACGCCGGCCGGAACCGGCGACGGCTGCACGTGGCCGTCCACGACCACTCTGTAGGTGAGCGGCCCATCGCCGCTCGGTGCCGGCAGCCAGGAGACGACCGCCTGGGCGGGGCGTACCCAGCCCTTCACCAGCGTGAGCACGAACGGTGTCTGCGCCGGCGGCGCGGACACGGTCGCCGCCACGATCGCCGCGTTGCCGAGCGGTCCCTGACGAAAGGCGACGAGACCGTCCCCAAGTCCGGAGCGTCCAACTGACAGTTCGTTGACTTCGCCGCCGTCGCCTCCTGCGACCAGCCCCGTCTGGACCGCGCCGTCGGGGAAGTTCTCCATCACGGCGACCGCCGCATGCCCTTCACCCTCGGCGCTCGGCCACGCTGAGAGGCCGCCGCCTTCGGGGTTCATGACGCTCACCGCGGCCGTTTCGGGCCCAGCGAAGGACGGGCCGAGCGTAAGCGCGCCGGTGAGGCCGCGGTCGGCGCCCTCGATCAGGCGCGGCTGCCCGTCGGCGTCGTAGAGGACGCGCAGGCTGCGCCGTTCGTCGATGTCGATGCTCGGGGCCCCCACCGTCGCTGCCTTGCCGCCGGCGACGTCTTCGTCGAGCACGCTCGCGCCTTCGAACTCGGCGCCGTTGGCGGATTCGCCATCGGGGAGGATGTTCAGGAGGATGCGCGGCCCGGGCAGCGGCGAGGAGGACCCGGCCGGCTGGCGGTAGACGAGCTCGGCCTGACCTAGCCGCGTGAACGCGACCGCGGGAGCTTCGGCGTCGTCGGCGATCGGCGCGCCCTTGTACGTCGTGGCGCTCACCGGCATCACGTAGTCGAGGGCCGACCCGAAGATCCTCCGCGCCCAGAGCCTCGCGACCCCGCCCAGTTCCGGCTCCTGCCAGACGACGATCCCGTTGCCTGTGGGGCCGATCGCGATCCGCGGCGCGTTGGCGGCGGTCGGCGGGCGCATCGCCACGCCACTGTCCCGGTTGACGGCGCCGAGGCCGGTCCAGCGCAGGCCGTCGAACTGGGCGACGCGAACGCTCTCGATGACGTCTCCGGGGCGGAGCGCGACGACGCCGGCGCGTTCCTGTTCGACCACCCTGTAGACGAGGTCGGCCTGGCCGGAGGAGCTAACGGCGAGTTCGGGGCTTGTGCCGGTCGCTTCGTTGATGTCGCGATCGACGAGGATCGCCTTGCCGAAGCGTTCGCCGCCCGGACCGAGCACAGCGCCGAGCATCTCGTAGCGGGGCTTTTCTTCGGGCGGTGGCGTGAGTGCGTACTGGGTCGCCCACGTGACGATCAGCTCGCCGCCATCGGCGGCGCCGATCCGCGGCCAGCTGGCGGCAAAGGGCTCTTCTGTGTCCACCTGGATCGGCGCCTGCCACTTGCCGTTGACGAATCGGGAGACGAACACGTGCGGTACCCCGCCGCTGCGCTTCAAATAGACGACGCCGCCGGTTCCGTCTTCGGCCATCGCCACACCGCCGAAGCCGACGATTTCCTCGCTGGGCCCGTCGATCGTGACTGCCGGAAGGACCACGGCGCCGGCCGGCGCCGCCGCCAGCAGCAGCGCCACGAGCGCGACCGCGGCGATCGACGCGCTCGAGCTCACGAGGTGTTTTCTTCCTGGGCGCCCGGCAGCAGGTTGTAAGCGCAGCGGAAGTTCGCCGTGTCCATTACCGGCTCGGAGCCCGCGAACCCACCCTGGTTGAAGTTGTCGTAAACGGTCACGTACTGCAGCGATTCGGGCAGCGGATTGGCGGGAAGCGGCAACGGGTTGGCCTGACCCTGGCGGGGATCGCCGGTCGCGCCTTCGCTGACGCCCTCGAAGCCGGCGGCGGCCGAGCCCGCTTCGGTGGTCACGAGCGATGAGCTCATCTCGCGTTCGTCCTTGAGCCCACGTGTCGGGTCCAGGTCGATCGTCGCGGTGAGCTGGGAGTCGTGGACCACCGACTCGAGCTTTACGCGTTCGGCCGCGCCCAGCAGTTCGGAGGCAGAGGGCAGCCAGCCGCCTTGCTGCTCACACGTTTTGCTCGCCCAGATGAAGTTGTTCTTGCCGAGGTCTGCCTTGGTCAGCGGATAGGGCGCGCTTTCCAGGCACCAGGTGCCGATGTCGACCGTTTCCGGGCGGCAGCTGCCGATCGAGCTGTGCCGCCGTTTGCCGTCGACTCTGTTGGCGTTCGCGACGGTCGGGATCGCCGAGGCGGGGAACTTCCTGTTCCTGCCGAGCAGCAGCACGCCGCCGGCGTGGGGCTTGGCGCTGACCGGGTGGCCTTCGATCGCGCTGATCACCGCGTGGCGCGCCGCATCGGCGAGGCCCGTGGTCGAGAAGCACCAGCGCGAGCAGCGCCACGACCATCGCCGGCGAGGGCATGTGCCGCGTACGCGCGGCCGACGGACCCTCATCCGGCTTGCTTGGGGTCGCGCGTGGTGAAGCGTGGCGGCGCGGCGCGGCGCACCTGGCTCAGCTCGTCCAGCGAGACCTCCTGGACCGTCGAGAGCAACGCGTCGAGCGCGACGCCCGAGAGCGTCTCCTGCTCGAGCAGCGCCGCGGCCGTCTCCTCGACCGTGCTCCAGTTGCGGTCGAGGACCACCGCGGCCCGCGCCTCGGCGTCGCCGACCAGGCGCTCGACCTCGTTGTCGATCAGGTTGAGCGTCTCGGGCCCGACCGAGCCGAGGTCCTGGAGCGAGGCGCCGAGGAACACCTCACCGCTCTTCTCGCCGATCGTCACCAGCCCGAGCGCCTCGGACATGCCGAACGAGGTGACCATGCTGCGCGCGAGCGCGGTCGCGGCGTGCAGGTCGTCGTTGACGCTCGTCGAGGTGTGCCCGAAGGCGATCCGCTCGCCGGCCAGCCCGGCGGTGATCACGATCAGCTGGCTCTCGAGGTCGGGCTTGGTCATGATCGTCTGGTCGCGGTCGGAGAGCATGTGCGCGGCGGTGCCGAGCTGGCGGCCGCGCGCGACGATCGAGAGCTTGCGCGTCGAGGTGGTGTGCCCGAGCGCCTCCGTCACGACCGCGTGCGAGGACTCGTGGATCGCGATCAGCCAGCGCTCCTGCTCGGTGAGGATGTGGTGCTTGGCGGGACCGGCGACGACCCGGTCGATCGCCTCGTCGAGCGTCGCTGGCATCGATCTGCGCGCGCCCGTCGCGCACGCTCAGCAGGGCGGCCTCGTTGATCACGTTCGCGAGCTCGGCGCCGCTGAAGCCGGGCGTCTGGCGCGCGACCTCCTCGAGCGAGGCGTCCGGCGCGAGCGGGCGCTTGCCGCCGTGCAGGCGCAGGATCTCCAGGCGCCCGTGCACGTCGGGCACGTCGATCACCACCTGGCGGTCGAAGCGTCCCGGGCGCAGCAGCGCCGGGTCGAGGATGTCGGGCCGGTTGGTGGCGCCCATCACGACCAGGCCGCCGTCGCCGGCGAAGCCGTCCATCTCGACGAGGATCTGGTTGAGCGTCTGCTCGCGCTCGTCGTTGCCCTGGCCGATGCCGGCGCCGCGCTTGCGCCCGGCGGCGTCGAGCTCGTCGATGAAGATGATCGCGGGCGACGCCTTGCGCGCCTTGCGGAAGAGGTCGCGCACACGGGCCGCGCCGACCCCGACGAGCGACTCGACGAAGTCCGAGCCCGACAGCGGGAAGAAGGCGGCGTCGGCTTCGCCCGCGACGGCCTTCGCGAGCAGCGTCTTGCCGGTGCCCGGGCGGGCCGACCAGCAGCACGCCCTTGGGCGCGGCGGCGCCGACGGCCAGGTACTTGCTCGGATCGGCCAGGTAGTCGCGGATCTCGCGCAGCTCGGCCACCGCTTCGCCGGCGCCGGCGACGTCGGCGAACGTGATCTTGTCGCGCGTCCCCTTGCCCTTCTTGCGGCCCTTGCCGGTGAACTGCGA
Organism: uncultured Solirubrobacteraceae bacterium; assembly: GCA_963826985.1. Taxonomy (GTDB): domain Bacteria; phylum Actinomycetota; class Thermoleophilia; order Solirubrobacterales; family Solirubrobacteraceae; genus Palsa-744. Next base: position 338,419 of record CAWGYW010000001.1, on the reverse strand, counting down.
GAAGCCGGCGATCCCGCCCGCGGCGCCGTCGCCGCCCAGGCGCATGAACAGCGAGAACAGGCACACGAGCAGCAGGATCGGGATCAGGAACTGGACGATGATCGCCTCGGTGCCCTTGCCCGCCTGCTGATCGACGCCGACGACCGCGCCGCCCGCCGACAGTTCGTTGAGAGCTGCTGGGTTTGCGCGCCCGAGGCGGGATAGGCGGCCCACAGGCGCTGGACGCGAGCCGGCCGTTCGGCGCTTCCGGCGCAGCCGGCGTGTCGACGCCGCGGTGCTGGGCGTCTTTGGTCGCCGACTGCCGGACTTGCCCGGCGACCTTCGTCGCTGGCCTGCGGGCGTCTGCTGGAAGCGGCACCGCTCGAGGGCACCGGCGGCGTCGCGGCTGTCGTGATCGCCTCGACGCGGCTGTCGTGGTCCAGCAGCAGCGCGCTCGCGATCTCGTGTTGCTTGGCGAGCGTCTGCACCGTGCTGATCGGCACCTGCCCTGCCCGAGCTCGCCGGCTTGATCGCGCCGAGCAGCGTCGCGAAGGCGACCGCCAGCCCGATCGAGGCGAGCAGCAGGAACAGCGACAGCGGGTCGCGCAGCAGCATCCGACGCGCGCCCGAGCGACGTCGCCGAGCTTGACCAGCGCGGGGTTGCGCCGGTGCGCCAGACCGGAGCGCACGGCGGCTCTGCCGGCGGCCGCGCCGGGCTCCGTTGCTGGAGGGACCGGGCTCCGTTGCTGGACGGGGACTCTGCGGGTTGGTGTCGTCGGTCATGTCGTCGGTTGATCAGAGCGGTATCCGGCTCGTCGTCGATCGAGGCGGACGCGGCAATGCGGCCGAGCACAGACGTTCGCCGGGCAACCCGCCACCGTCGTACGCCTAGCTCGCCGCGACGCACAAGGGCAGCCGTGAACGCTGCGCCGATCGACTGTTGCCAGCGTCACACGAGCGCGAGCAGAATTGCAAGGCCGTTCACAAAAACAACACATCCGCCACGCGTGCTTCACAAGATCTTCACAGCTCGTCATCCAATCGATCTTCACAAGATGTTCACATGCGCCATCACTGCCGCGTGCAGACGTTCACAAAAACGAAACACCAGCCGCGCCCGCGATCGACAGTCTTCGCGCGGGGTGACGTTCCACAGCGCATTACCGCATCGATCACACCTCTAGCGTGTTCCCCGAGCGCCCGAGCGCTCGACGCCGCTCATGTCCAGCCTACCCCTACCTACCAAAGGAGCAAGCATCGTGCGCGCGCATCGCGCCCTCACCCTCTGATCTCGCTGACCCTCGCGCTCGCGCTCGTGCCCGCGAGCGCGCTCGCCGCCAAGCGGCTGATCATCGGCGGCTCGACCTCCGTCCTGCCGCTGCAGGAGAAACTCGCCGCCGCCTACCACAAGGAGTTCCCGAAGATCCCGGCGCCCGAGGTCCAGGGCGGCGCAGTCCGACATCGGCATCGACGGCGCGGCGACCGGTCGCTTCGACATCGGCGACTCCTCGCGCGACCCGATCAATGGCGGGACCCCAATGGCCTCGTGTTCACGAAGATCGCCCGCGACGGCGTGTGCATCATCACCAACACGCTCGAACCCGCTGTCGAACCTCTCCGAAGAAAGCGTGCAGGGAATCTTCACGGGCAAAGTCCGCGACTGGAGCGAAGTCCCAGGCGCCAGGATCTCCGGCCCGATCGACCTGTTCGACCGCGACGGCGCTTCCGGTACCCAGGATGCCTTCCAGCACATCTTCCTGGGCGAAACGCTGAAGATCTCCCCGAGCGCGACCCAGGAGTCCTCCAACGGACTCGAGCAGAAGCGCGGTCGAGCGCCGACAAGCAGGCGATCGGCTTCGTCTCCTTCGCCTACACCGGCGGCGTGAACGCCGGTCGACTACGAGGGCATCGCGTGCAACCTCCGCAACGCGCAGTCCGGCCAGTACGCCGGCGTGCGTAACTTCTGGATGGTTACCAAAGGCGCACCCAAAGGCGAAGCGCTCAAGTTCATCGCGTGGGTGACCAGCGGCAACAAGAGCGTCGACACGATCATCAACTCCAGCTGGATCGCGATCCACTGACGCTCGTGGCCGCACACGCCAAGCGGGACGATGGCACCGGTGCGCCCTAAACGGCGCACCGCGCTGAGCCGCGCCGTGGGAGGCGACAGGCGCGCCGAGCGTACGCTCGGCGCGCTCGCCGTCGCGGTGCTGGCGCTGATCGGGCTGATGCTCGTGACGGTCATGGTCAACGCCTGGCCCTCCTTCTCAGCCAACGGGCTGAGCTGGTTCGGGTCCGGCGGCGACGTCGTCACGCAGTTCCGCGCGATGCAGACGGGCACGGCGCTGCCGGGCCACTCGCTGCTGTACTTTCGCGCGTGGCCGCTGCTGTGGGGGCTGCTGCTGACGACCGTGCTCGCGGTCGTGATCGCGCTCGTCATCTCCACGCTGGCCGCGGTCTTCCTGACCGAGTTCGCGCCCGCGCCGGTTCGGCGCGTGCTGGAGCCGGTCGTGCGCCTGCTTGCCGGCGTGCCGTCGGTGATCTACGGGCTGATCGGGATCCTGGCGATCGCCCCATGGATCAACGAACATCTGATCAGCAATGCACGCAAGCAGTCGGTCGCCTATGTCGTGCAGCTCAGCGGCGCGGACCTGATGACCGCCACGCTGATCCTTACCGTGATGATCCTGCCGATCATGATCGCGCTCACCGCGAACGCGCTTTCGTCGGTACCGATCTCCTGGCGGGAGGGCTCCGCCGCGCTCGGCGTCAACCGCTGGCGCACGATCTGGCGGGTGTCGCTGCGCACTGCGCGCCCGGCGATCGCCGCCGCCGTCGTGCTCGCCACGGCGCGCGCGCTCGGCGAGGCGATCATGCTGGCGATGGTCTCCGGCGGGCGGCCATTCGACGCCAACCCGCTCGATGGGATCACCTTCTTCTTCGAGCCGGTGCAAACGCCCGCGACGGCGATCCTCCAAGAATTCGGCGGCGAGACCGGCACGCCGATCGCACACACTGCGTACGCGATCGCCGCTGTGCTGCTGTTCTCTGCCGCGCTGCTGTCGTTCGGCGGATGGGCGGTCAGACAACCGCTGAAGCGCTACGGGATCGGCGTGATGGCCAGCGCGCAGGTGCTCGATAGGCCCGCTCCGAAGACGGTCGCGCGCCCGCAGGGCGAATCGAGTGGATCGTGGCCGCTGGTCGACCGTCTCTGCTACGGGCTGTGCTGGGCGGCCGGGATCGGACTGTGCCTGGTCGCCGCTTGGATCGTGCTGTACATGCTCGTCAAGGGCATCTCCGCCCTGCACCTGAGCCTGTTCGTGGAATCGCCGGCGCCATCGCTTCGCGAAAGCCAATCCGGTGGCTTCCTCGACCCGCTGATCGGCACCTTCATCGTCACCACGATCGGCGTCGGGATCGCGGCGCCGGCCGGGGTGGGGATCGCGACGTGGCTGACCGAGTACGCCCACCCGCGCTGGCTCGCACGTGCGGTCGAATCGGCGGTCGAGACGCTCGCGGGCGTGCCAAGCATCGTACTGGCGCTGTTCGGCCTGCTGATCTTCGCTCGTGGCTTCTTCGGGTTCCTCTCGGGGAGCACCAGCGGCGGGGCGGTCTCGGGCAAATCGTTCCTCGCCGCCGGGATCCTGATGGGACTGCTCGCACTGCCGCTTGTCGTGGGCACGACACGCGAGGCGCTCACCCAGCTGCCCATGCGTGTACGCGAGGCCTCCTTCGCGCTCGGCAAGACACGGGCCACCACCATACGGCGCGTGCTGCTGCCCTCGATCAGACCCGGGATCGCCAGCGGTGTCGTGCTGGGAATGGGCCGCATCATCGGCGACACCGCGATCATCGTGATCCTGCTGGGCGCGGCGCCCAAGCTCCAGGGAGCCGGCGGCGCGCGGCTGCTCAGCACGCTGCGTGGAAGTGGCTCGACACTCACCAGCTACGTATACAGGTACTCGCCCGCCGGCGAAGGCAACTCCCCGAACAAGGCGTACGCCGCCGCGTTCGTGCTGCTCGTGATCGTGCTGGCGCTGAACGCGCTCGTGACGCGCCTGAGCCGCGGGCTCTCGCCGGGAACGGTCGCTTCGAGAGCGAAGCCGTGAGCGACCACGACATCTACGCCAGCCATCCGCCTGCCGTAGAGGGCGGCACGCTGCCGCCGCCGGTTCGGCGGATCGCGCTCGGGGACGAGCCGACAATCGCCCCCGCACGCCCCGCCCCCGTCACCAACGGCGCGCCTGTCGTGCCCTCTCAACCCAGCCCGCGGGGACGCGCCGTTCGCGCGCCGGCCGCGCACGTGCGCGAGCGCATGCACGTCGAGTCGTTGTGGCTCGCCTACGGCGAGAACTGGGTCGTGCGCGACGTGACGCTGCCGGTGCGCCAGGGTGAGGTGCTGGCGCTGATCGGCGCCTCCGGGTCGGGCAAGACGACGCTGCTGCGCTCGCTCAACCGCCTCACCGAGATCACCGCCGGGGCGGCGCGCGCCGGGCGGATCACGCTCGACGGCGAGGACATCCACGAGCTCGAGGTCAACGAGCTGCGCCGCAGGGTCTCGATGGTCTTCCAGCAGCCCAACCCGTTCCCGATGAGCATCTTCGACAACGTCGCCTACGCGCTGGCCGAGCGCCCCGACGGAGCGCATCGCCGCCGGCGCAGACGCTCGGCGGCCTTGGAGCAGGCTGTCGATGAGGCGCTCCGCCGAGCGGGCCTGTACGACGAGGTCGGCGATGATCTCGACCGCTCGGCGCTGCGGCTCTCCGGCGGCCAGCAGCAGCGGCTGTGCATCGCGCGCGCGCTCGCCGCCGAGCCCGAGGTGCTGCTGCTCGACGAGCCGTGCTCGGCGCTCGACCCGATCTCCACCGCGACGATCGAGGAGCTGATCGTGGGACTGCGCGAGAGCGTCGCGGTCGTGATCGTCACCCACAACCTCCAGCAGGCCTTCCGCGTGGCCGACCACGTCGCCTTCATGCACCTCGGCGAGCTCGTCGAGTACGGGCCCGCAGGGCAGGTGTTCGACCGTCCTACGAGGCAGCGCACCCGCGACTACGTCAGCGGAGCCTTCGGGTGAGGCTGCTATCGCTCGCCTGTGCCCTTCTGGTGCGCTGGCGGCGCTCGCGCTCGCCGGCTGCGAGTCGACACAGGAAAAGAGCGCGAAGCTCGAAAAGCTCGCCAAGCGAGAAGCCGCCCAGCACAAGTCGCTCACGCAGCTGAGCCTCTCGATCGCCAAACCGAGCAGGATCGTGGTCGTAGATGCGACGGCGGTGCTGCACAGCTCGGAAGGGGCAGCCGCCGCCGTCACGCTCCACAACAGCTCGGCCAGCGCGCTTCGTGACGTCCCGATCGAGATCACCGTCAGGGACGCGCACGGCGCGACCCTCTACACGAACGCCACGCCGGGCCTCGCCGCCGCGCTCGCATCCGTGCCGCTGCTGGGCGCGCACGCCACCGCGACCTGGGTCGACGACCAGGTGCAGGCCTCCAGCACCCCGGCAGGCATCAGCGCGCGGGTCGGCGAAGGCGAACACGTACCCGGGCCGATTCCGCACATCGCGATCGTCGGAGCGCATCTGGCACGAAGGCGCGGCCGAAGGCAGCGTCGTCAACCACTCCTCGGTCGGCCAGCGAGAACTCGTCGTCTACGCGATCGCACGCCGGGGCGGCACGATCGTCGCGGCCGGCCGCGCGGTCGTGCCGCAGGACGAAGCGGGCGCGACCGAGCACTTCCAGGCGTTCCTCATCGGCAACCCGCAGGGAGCGCAACTGGAAGTGAGCGCGCCGCCGAGCACCGTCGGCTGAGCCGCCGTTCCAGCTCGACCCCGCTCGCCGTTCCAGCTCGACCCCGCTCGCCTTTCCCGCAGGCGCGCTCACCGCGAGCGCCGACGCTGCTTGAGCGTGATCCCCTCGAGCACGTGCGCGACCGTCTCGCACGCGTCCACGGCCGCCTCGAGCGACTCGAAGATGTCCTTCCAGCGGATCACCACCATCGGGTCGATGCCCCCCGCGAACAGCGACGCGACGCCGTCGCGCTGCAGGCGGTCGCCCTCGTTCTCCAGGCGGTGGATCTCGACCAGGTGCGGGCCCAGCTCGGTGCCCGTGCGCAGGCAGCGCAGCGCCTGCGCGATCTGCTCGCCGGCGCCGACCAGCACCTCGGTGAACTCGACCGCCTGCTCCATCGGCGCCTCGACGCCGTAGAGCCCTAGCTGCGCGGCGACCTGCTCGGAGTGGTCGACGATGTCGTCCAGCGCGGTCGCCAGCGCGTAGCCGTCGCCGGCGTCGAACGGCGCCCGCACGCGCCCGCGACCGGCCAGCCGGTGGATGATGTCGTGGGTGATGCGGTCGCCTTCCTGCTCGCACACCTTCAGGTCCTGCGCGAGCGTGGCGCGCTCGGGGTACTCCTTCAGCAGGTCGTTGCAGCAGCAGGCCGCAGCGCTGCACGTTGCGCCCGGCCTCCTCCACGAGCGCCATCAGGACGGGGTCGACGCCGCGGCGCAGGAAGCTCATCGGGCGAGGATATTGCGCGAGCCCGGCCGAGGCCCCCACGACCCCTGCCATTCACGGATTCTTCACGGCTAGATCACGAGTTTGCAACGCCTTCACCGCAAGCGCCTGAAACGCTTCGCGCCGTGGCGGCCTTCCCGGAGAGCGTGGAAAGCGCGGACGTCCCGGTGGCAGACGTCCCCGCGGACGTGCTCTACGCGGGCGAGCTCGAGATCAGGACTCGAGGAAGGGCTCGTGCTCGCCACCGGCCGGGCGCTGATGCTATCGGTGCGGGAGTTCGAACTGCTCGTGGCGATGGCCAGGCGCCTCGGCGCGATCATCACACGCGAGGAGCTCTACAGGACCGTCTGGGGCGGGGAGCTGCGCCCAGGAGACCGCTCGGTGGACGTGTACGTGAGCAAGCTGCGCAGCAAGCTCGAGACGGCGCTCCCCGACCGGCGCTTCATCCATACCCACCCCGGCTTCGGATACCGATTCCAGCCCCAGCCTTCACGAAATGTTCACATGGAGGCTACCGGCGGTTGAGGAGACTGGCTGCGGGTACGCCGGTAGGCGGAGAGGCGCGTGCCACATGTGCCGGCAAAACGACCATCCAGCCAGAGGAGACGTAGTGATCAAGAACAAGATGGGCGCGCTCGCAGGTTGCGCGATACTCGCGTTCGGCCTTGCCGCATGCGGAAGCTCCACAACCACGAGCAGCTCGAGCAGCACTCCGACGACCGCCTCCAGCAGCAGTTCCGCGACGATCTCCGGGGCCGGCTCGACGTTCGCCGCCCCCGTCTACGAACAGTGGGCGTCGGCGCAGTCCGGCCTGACCGTCAACTACCAGCCCGTCGGCTCGGGTGCCGGCATCACCGCGCTCGAGAGCAAGACCGTCGACTTCGGCGCCAGCGACCCGCCGCTGAAGCCGGCCGACGAAGAAGCGATCGCCAAGAACGGCAGCCCCGCTGTCCAGATCCCGATGTTCCTCGGCGCGATCACCGTCTCCTACAACGTGCCCGGCCTGAAGACCGGTCTGAAGCTCGAAGGCAAGACGATCGCCGAACATCTTCCTCGGCAAGATCAAGACCTGGAACGCGCCCGAAATCAAGGCGCTGAACCCCGGGGTCAACCTGCCGAGCACGGCGATCACGGTGATCCACCGCTCGGACTCCTCGGGCACGACCGTCCGGCTTCACCGAGCTTCCTGTCCGACGTCGACCCCGAATGGAAGAGCAAGGTCGGCGAAGGCAAGACCGTGCAGTGGCCGACCGGGACAGGCGAGAAGGGCAACGCCGGCGTCGCCGGCGGGGTCGAACAGACGACCGGAGCCGTCGGCTACGTCGAGCAGGCCTACGCGCTCACGCACAACTTCACCGTCGCATCGGTGAAGAACAAGGCCGGGAAGTTCGTCGCACCGACGCTGGCATCGACGAGCGCCGCCGGCGAAGGGGTGACGGTGCCGGCGAACCTCGGCATCAAAGTCATCAACCCGCCGGCGGCCAGCGCCTACCCGATCACCTCGCAGACGTTCATCGTCGTCAACAAGGATCTCTGCAAGGCCGGCATCCCCGGTGGCGAAGCGGCCGCCAAGGGCGTCGTCAAGTTCCTCGACTACGGGCTCGGCGCAGGGCCAGGCGATCCTCTCGAAGGCCGACTACGCGGCGCTGCCGTCGGCGATCCTCGCCAAGTCCAAAGAAGCGGTCGCGGGCCTGCAGTGCAACGGCACGGCGATCGGCTGACGATGACGCGACGGCCGCGTTTGCGCTAGACAGGTGGCCGTGGAGGCAGCATCGATTCCTGGCGGTGACCGTTCGGTTCTCGAGCGGTCACCGCTCGCGTCGCCTACCGGACAGGGCGCTCAAGTACGGGCTGACGGCGCTCGCGGCGCTGATCCTCGCGCTGATCGTCTACTTCTTCATCCGCCTCGTCGGCCAAGCCCGCCCCGCGTTCGCCAAGGAAGGCGTCATCGGGCTTCGTGTTCGGCAACGACTGGAACGTCAGTGCCGAACACTTCGGAGCGCTGCCGCTGCTCGTCGGGACGCTGATCACCTCGGCGCTGGCCCTGCTGATCGGCGTCCCGGTCGCGGTCGCCGCGGCCGTGTACGCGACCGAGCTGTGCCCGTTGCGCCTGCGCGCGGCGCTGACGCTGCTCGTCGAGCTGCTCGCCGCGGTGCCGTCGGTGGTGTACGGGCTGTGGGGCATCTTCTTCCTGGCGCCGAAGCTGCAGGGCGCCGAGCAGTGGGTCGCCGACCGGCTGTCGTTCATCCCGTTCATCGGCGGCGGCCTCGTCACGATCCCCAACTACTTCATCACCGGGCTCATGCTGGCGATCATGATCCTGCCGATCGTCAGCGCGATCAGCCGCGAGGTGATGGCGACGGTGCCCTCCGACCAGAAGGAGGCGGCGCTCGGGCTCGGCGCGACGCGCTGGGAGATGATCCGCATCGCCGTGCTGCCGTACTGCCGCTCGGGCATCGTCGGCGGCGCGATGCTCGGGCTCGGGCGGGCGATCGGCGAGACGATCGCCGTGACGATCCTGATCGGCGACTCGCCGACGCTCAGCCACCACCTCTTCAACCAGGGCTACAGCCTCGCGGCGGTGATCGCCAACGAGTTCGGCGAGGCCCAGGGCGTGCACCGCTCGGCGCTGTTCGCCGCCGGGCCTCGTGCTGTTCGTGCTGACGCTGCTCGTCAACGGGGTCGCGCGACTGCTGGTCGTGCAGGGCAGCTCGCGGGGACCCGCTCCGGGACGCCCCGGGCGCAGGCTGCGAGCGCCACGAGCTCGCTCGGCGACGCGGCGGCGGGCGTATGAGCGCGCACGGCGCATCAACGGACCGGCTGGCGCGCTTCGCGGTCAGCCCTGCGCGCAGGCGCAGGGACCGCCTCGCGCGCTGGAGCATCCTCGCGGGCACCGCGATCGCGCTCGATCCCGCTCGTGCTGATCGTCTACTACCTGCTGCGCAAGGGCCTCGGCGCGTGGAGCTCGAGCTTCTTCACGACCGACCCGACCGGCAACACGTTCTTCGGCGGCTCGAACATCGGCGGCATCAAGAGCGCGATCCTCGGCACGATCGAGATCGTCGCGCTCGCCTCGGCGATCTCCGATCCCGATCGGGATCGGCGTCGCTGTATGGCTCGTCGAGTACGGCAGAAGCAGCTGGTTCGCGAACACGGTGCGCTTCTTCGTCGACGTGCTCACCGGCGTGCCCTCGATCGTGTTCGGCCTGTTCGTCTACATCGTGCTGGTCGTCGGCACCGGCAGCACCTACGCCGGCTACAAGGGCTCGATCGCGCTCGCGCTGCTGATGCTTCCCGATCGTCATCCGCTCGGCGGAGGTGATCCTGCTGCTGGTGCCGGAGGCGCTGCGCGAGTCGGCGCTCGCGCTCGGCGCGCCGCGCTGGCGGGTGATCTTCAGCATCGTGCTGCCGACGGCGCTGCCGGGAATGGTCACCGGCGTGCTGCTCGCGGTCGCCCGCGCCGCCGGCGAGACCGCGCCGCTGCTGTTCACCGCGGCCGCCACCCTGAAGACCACCTTCAACCTCGGCGGGTTCATGAACTCGCTGCCTGTGCAAATCTACAAGGACGTCACCTCCCCCACGACCGCTGTCGTCAACCGTGCCTGGGGAGCTGCGCTCACGCTGGTCGTGATGATCCTGCTGCTGAACCTCATCGCCCGCCTGATCGCGCGAAGGAGTCGCCTTGCATGACACCCGACGGACCGACCGCAGAGTTGGCTGACATGGACCCAGAGAGCCAGTCAGAGCTCGACCGCGACGAGCGCACGCTCGAGCGAAGCACGCCCCGAGCAGGGCCCGCTGCGGATCACGGGTGCCAGCGCCGCGCCCGCGCCCGCGAGCGTCGCGGCCAAGCCCGGGCTGAGCGTCAGGCTCGAGCAGCTGCGCGCCTTCTACGGCAGCGCCGAACAGGTCAAGGGCATCGACCTCGAGTTCCGCGCCAACGAGGTGACCGCGATCATCGGGCCGTCGGGCTGCGGCAAGTCGACGATGGTCCGCTGCATCAACCGCATGCACGAGGAGATCCCCGGAGCGCATGCGCCGAGGGCCGGGTGCTGCTCGAGGACCTCGACGTGTACGACCCGTCGGTCGACGTCGTCGCCGTGCGCCGCGCGGTCGGCATGGTCTTCCAGAAGCCCAACCCGTTCCCGACGATGTCGATCTTCGACAACGTCGCCGCCGGGACCGCGGCTGAGCTCGCGCCGGCGCGGCGACCTGCGCGCGAAGGTCGAGGCGGCGCTGCGCGCGGCCGGCCTGTGGGACGAGGTCGCCGACCGCCTCGACGAGCCCGGAGCGGGGCTCTCGGGCGGTCAGCAGCAGCGCCTGTGCATCGCGCGCTCGCTCGCCGTCGACCCCGAGGTGATCCTGATGGACGAGCCCTGCTCGGCGCTGGACCCGATCGCGACGCTCAAGATCGAGGAGCTGATCGACGAGCTCAAGCGGCGCGTGACGATCGTGATCGTCACGCACAACATGCAGCAGGCCGCGCGCGTGGCCGACCGCACGGCGTTCATGCTCGACGGCAAGCTCGTCGAGATCGGCCCCACGCAGGAGATCTTCACCAAACCCACCGATCCGCGAACCGAGGAATATGTCACCGGGAAGTTCGGCTAGCGACGAGCGCCCACCCGCGTCCTTCCCCGCCGGCGCGGCCGAGCGCCCGCCGCCCGGCACCCGACGAATCGCACGCACAGGGGCGCGCCCACTTCCAGGCGCAGCTGCAGGAGCTCGAGGCCAACGCGCTCGGCGGCCTCGACCTGATCGTCGAGCAGCTCGACCGCGTGCTGGAGGCGCTGCACCACCAGGACGTCGAGCTCGCGCAGATGGTGATCGCCGACGACGACCGCGTCGACGGACGCTACCTGGAGGTGCACCAGGGCATCCTCTCGCTGCTCGCGCTGCAGGCGCCGGTGGCGGGCGACCTGCGCCTGGTGGCGGCGCTGCTGCACATGATCAAGCACATCGAGCGCATGGGCGACCAGTGCGTGAACATCGCCAAGCTGATCCCGCTGTCGGGCTATGAGCCGCCGGTGCACCGCGAGATGCTCGACGCGCTGGCGAAGATGGGGGCGTTCGCGCGCTCGGAGGTGGTCCAGTCGAAGGCGGCGTTCGCCGCGCGCGACGTCGGCCTGGCCGAAGACCTCGTGCGCCAGGACCGCGAGATCAACCGGCTGAACCGCGAGATCTTCCGCCTGGCGATCGAGATCGGCGACGACCCCGACACGGCGCGAGTGGGCGATGCACATGACGCTCGTCGCGCGCGCGCTGGAGCGGATCGGCGACAACGCCGTCGACATCGGCGAGCAGGTCGCGTTCGTGGTCACCGGCCTGTTCCGCGAGTTTCCCGCGCCCCGCCCGCCAGGCCCGCGGGCGAGCTGAGCCTCAGCTCCTCGCCCGTGCCAGGGCCGTCGGCGGCCCGCTGGAGCGCCCGCAAATAGCGATCGCATGGACCTGTGAACATCCTGTGACATCGGCTTGCAAAGCTGTCGCGGGTGCCGTCGATCGCTTACACTGCGCCGCGATGAGCTCGAGCGTGAGCGCCGGAGACGCGGGGGGCGCATCGGCGGCGCCTGACGGTGCAGGAGCGGTCGCGGGATCCCTCCGCATCGCAGTCCTGGACCGCGACAGCGGCTTCATCCAGGTGCTGAGCAAGCGCCTTGACCGGCTCGCTTGGGAGCACCGCGTGCTCGCCAGCCCGGTGCCGGCGGACGAGGTCGTGTCGATGCGGCTGAGCGCGCTGGTGGTCGACCTCGCGGTGCTCGGACCGCAGGCTTGGGGATGGCTCGAGCGGCTGTGCGAGGCGCTGCCCGAGCTGGGGATCGTCGTGTGCACCGGCCCTTCGACCGTCGCCCAGCGGGTGCGCGGCTTGCGCCTTGGCGCTGATGACTGGATCACCAAGCCGTGCCACCCAGAAGAAGTGATCGCTCGCGTGCAGAGCGTCGTGCGCCGACGCCGGCGCAGCGCCAGCCGCACCGAGACCGCGCCGATCGAGGCAGGCGAGGTCGAGATCCGCTCGGATCGCTTCCAGGCGTTCGTCGGCGAGCGCAGCATCGACTTGACCAGGCGCGAGTTCGAGCTGATCGAGCTGCTCGCCGCCGCCGAGGGACGCGTCCTCGAGCGCGAGGAGGTCTACTCGCGCCTGTGGGGCTACACGATGGTGCGCGGCGACCGCTCGGTTGACGTGTTCGTGCGAAAGCTGCGCCAGAAGCTCGAGAAGGCTTCGCCCGGCTGGCGCTACATCCACACCCACTTCGGCATCGGCTACCGCTTCGCGGCGGAATCGCTCGAGGTCGTCGACCCGAGCGCCGTGCCCTCGTCACTCCCCGCCGAGTGGGGAGCCGACGGCCTCCAGCGCGGCGTCGGCGATCAGGTCGAGCTCGCGGGGCCGCAGGAGGGCGACGAGCTCACCGCTCGGGTGGGCGGCAATCGCATCTAGCTTCACGATCGCAAGACCGCCCTTCTTGACATCCGCCCTCGCGCCGGTGAGTTCCCCGACGACGCGCGAGAGGTCGGGCTCGTGCCCCACGAGCAGCAGGCGTCCGTTCGCAGGCACGGCGACGAGCGCATCGAGCGCCTGCGACGCGTCGAAGCCGCCCGCGAGCGGCTCGTGGACGGCCAGCCGCCCCTGCTGCTCCCCGCTCCAGCCCTCCGCCGCCAGCTCCGCCGTCTGGCGCGCCCGCACGCGGGGACTGAACAGCACTACGTCGAATGTCCCCTGCAGGCGGCGGATGGCGATGCCGGCCGCGCGCGCCTGCTCATGGCCCCGCTCGGTCAAGCGGCGCGCTGCATCCGTGCGTGTGCCATGCGGCTCGGCCTCCGCGTGACGAAGTAGCCATAGCTGACGAGCCATTCCTCTCGGTGGAGCGTAGCGTCTCGCGCAAATTGAGGACCCTTGCCCGGCGAAGCGCGAACGCCTGAGAGTCCGTGTCCCCATCCGATGGGGACACGGACTCGTGAACGCTCAGTGAGGCGTCTCCGCTCAGCGAGGCGTCTCGGTCGAGACGGTAAGGGTCTGTCGATTGGCGAACGCGTATGCGATCGTGAACACGTAGGGCGTGCTTTCGTTGACGGGCAGGTTGTAGCCCGCCGTTTCGCCGCTCAGGATTTTGATCAACCCCGTGGGGCCTTTGACGGTCGCGGCGTCGAACAGCGTGTTTTCGATCTGCAGGTAGACGTTGCCGGGATCGAAGATGCCGGCATAGCGATCCAACAGCTTGGTCTTGCTGAACACCGGAGCAGACGGCTTTGGAATGATCTTTACGAGCGGCGGCGAGTAGGTTTCATAGGTGAAGGTGATCGGCGTGGTCGAGGTCATGCCATTGCTCGTGGCCGTCACTTCCACCGGGCCCGCGATGAGCTCCGGCGTCATGGCCGTACATACCTTGGTTGATTCGCAGCTCACCGAGAGCGCCGGTTCGCCACCGAAGGACACCGTGGTTGCACCCGGCGCCGTATTGAAGTTCGAGCCCTTGACCTCTACCGGAATCGAGGAGAGCTCGGGTCCGCTGGCTGGAACGATCTTCTTGATCTGCGTGACCGGCGTTGCAGCGGAGGCCAGTCCGGTCGGCCCCCAGACGGCGAAACCGGCCGATGCAACACCGCTCGCGATTAGTAGCGACACTCGTGATAGACGCATACGCTCGTATCCTCCTTGTGAGCTCTGTGTTCGATATTTGCACGGTGCCGCAGGTTCAAGCCCCTCGGTCATCCACGCAGGAGTCCTCCTGTAAGGACCATCAGACACTTCTATAGGAGACAGGCAGCGTCGGTGCAACGATTCTGTGAAGCGCCGCTTGCTGTTGTCATTGTTCGGGAGCGAACCTTCGCCGCCTCCTGCATCAACCAGGCAGAGATTTCGCGGATCGAGCGCTGCCAGACCGACCCGACGGCCGGCACGCTCGCGGCGCTACTGGCGCCGCTCGGTGCCCGCGTCGGAGTAGTTCCGCGCGAAGATCGAGACCTGGCGCACGCGTAGGTCTCAACGGGCGCGGAAGGTACGTCTTACGCCGTCTGCGACAGTCGCGTGGGCCGCGTGCGCCTCGCCGCCTCGCTCGGCAAGAGGAGCGAAAGCAGGCCAGCCGCAAGGACGAATCCCGTGGATGTCCAGAGGCAGGCGGTCAGTCCGTGCCACTCGTAGATCAGCCCGGAGAGCACGGTCCCGGCGAGGCGCCCGACTGCGTTCGCCATGTAGTAGAAGCCGACGTTCATGGCGACCTTGCCGTTGTCGGCGTAGGCGAGGATCAGGTAGGAGTGGACCGCGGAGTTCATCGCGAACGCGACGCCGAAGGGGATCAGCCCGACGACGATGGCGATCGCAGGGTCGACATGAACGGTGAGGGCCAGCGCGATCGCGGCGGGACACACCGCGAGTCCGAGCGCCAGCCAGATCGCGGTCTTGCCGTCCGGCTCTCCGCCGGGGCCGTCGACCCGCCGGCGGACGAACCGCGGAGCGAGCGCCTGGACGGCGCCGTAACCGATCACCCACACCGCGAGCAGGGTCCCGACCTGCCAGAAAGTCCAGCCGCCAACGGAATACATGAAGAACGGCAGGGCGACCACGAACCACACGTCGCGGGCCGCAAACAGGAAGATGCGCGCTGCGGCGAGAACGTTGACGGCGCGGTTGTTGGAGAACATCTGCGTGAACTTCGCGGTCTTGTCCGGGCTCCCGAGATAGCCGCGCATCAGGCTCGAGCTTGCGAGCAGGGCGATGAGCACGAACGCGGCCATGCTCAGCATCGCCGCCCGGAAGCCCACCAGCGTGAGCAGCAGGCCACCAAGAAAGAAGCCGATGCCCTTGAGGGCGTTCTTGGACCCCGTCAGGATCGCGACCCAGCGATACAGCGAGGATTGGTCGTTCTCGGGCACGACCAGCTTCACGGCGCTCTTGGAGCTCATCTTGGTCAGGTCCTTGGCGACGCCCGAGAGCGCCTGGGAGGCCATCACGTAGCCGACCACCAGCAGCGACGGCGGCGCGAAGCCCAGCATGCACAGCGCGAGGATCTGGGTGGCGAGACCCATGAACAGCGTGATCTTCAATCCCAGCCGGGCAGCGAGCCAGCCGCCGACGAGGTTTGTGACGATGCCCGCGACCTCGTACAGGACGAACAGCGACGCGACCTGCAGCGCGGTGTAGCCGAGCCTGTCGAAGTAGAACAAGACGAGCGTGCGAGTCGCCCCGTCGACGAGCGTCTCGGTCCAGTACGCCGCGGTCCCCAGCACGTAGTTGCGCAGGTCCTCGCGCCTTTGCGGTGCGGCTCCCCCGGCGGCAGTCGCCGCGCCGCTAGCCATCGGTCGCCTTCGCGGAGACTGCGATGCGTTCGTCCTCCGGAAGGCTCTGGGCGACGGCGCGCGCGAGCTCGACGAGGCGGTTCGCGTAACCCCACTCGTTGTCGTACCACGCGAGGATCTTCACGTGCGTCCCGTCCGTCACCATCGTCGAGGGAGCGTCGACGATCGCCGAGCGCGGATCGTCCTTGAAGTCGACCGACACCAGCGGCCGCGCTCGTAGCCGAGGATGCCCGCCAGCGGGCCCGGCGGCCGCTGCCTCGAGCAGACCGTTCACCTCCGCGACCGTCGTGGCGCGGCGCACCTCGAAGACGCAGTCGGTCAGCGACGCGTTGAGCAGCGGCACGCGCACCGCGAGGCCGTTGAGCTTGCCCTCGAGCTCGGGGAAGATCAGCCCGATCGCGGTGGCCGACCCCGTCGTGGTCGG
Organism: uncultured Solirubrobacteraceae bacterium; assembly: GCA_963826985.1. Taxonomy (GTDB): domain Bacteria; phylum Actinomycetota; class Thermoleophilia; order Solirubrobacterales; family Solirubrobacteraceae; genus Palsa-744. The sequence goes on along the minus strand of CAWGYW010000001.1, from coordinate 322,224 downwards.
GATCAGCGAGACGTTCGCCGCGCGTGCCCTGCGCAGGTCCTTGTGGGGGGCGTCGACGATCGTCTGCGTGTTCGTCATGTCGTGCAGGGTCGTGATCAGCCCGTGCCTGATCCCGATCCCCTCGTGGATCACCTTCACGACCGGCGCGAGGCAGTTGGTCGTACACGAGGCCGCCGTCAGCAGATGGTGGCGCCGCGGTTCGTACAGGTGGTCGTTGACGCCCATCGACCACGTTCAGCGCCTCCCCCTTCACCGGCGCGGCGACGATGACCTTGCGCACCCCCTGACGGAAGTAGGCGTCGAGGAGCTCCGCGGTGCGGAACCTGCCCGAGCACTCGAGCACGATCTCGACGCCGAGCTCACCCCAGCGGCACATCCCCCGGCTCGGCCGCGCCGCTGTAGCCGAGGGCGCTCCCGTTGACTTCAAGCACGTCATCGTCGCCGTGCACGTCCTCGGACCATCGCCCGTGGATCGAGTCGAACGTCAACAGGTGAGCAGCCGTGCTCGCATCGCCGTTCAGCTCGTTGACGTACGTGAACGACAGCTCGGGCCAGCCCCACGCGACACGCAGCGCCAGCCGCCCCATGCGACCGAAGCCGTTGATGCCGATGCGCACACTGTCGGTGGCCATCGCGCAGATCGTATTACATTGATAGATGTGAGTGTTAGTGATATACGTAGATAGATGCTCGTCGATCTGGAGCTGGCCCCCAAGCAGAAGCGCGCCGCCGGCGAGCGCTGCTGCGAGCCCGTCGTCTACCCCGACGTTGCGCGTGGCGAGGCGCTGCGGATGGCCGAGGTCGCGAAGGCGCTCGGCGATCCGATCCGCCTGCAGCTGGTGGACGTGCTGCGCAAGCACGCCGGCAAGGTCTGCGTCTGTGAGCTGGTGCCGCTGTTCGACATCTCCCAACCGACGCTCTCCCACCACCTGAAGAAGCTCCGCGACGCCGGCATCGTCGATTCCGAGCGAAAGGGCCTGTGGGCCTACTACTACGTGATCCCCGACGCACTGAAGGAGCTATCCGCATGGCTGACCTGAGCCTGGCGAGCGAACTCCGCTCGACGCTCTCCGAGCGACGACAGCTGTGGTGACCGGCGCCGGCCGAGCTGTCCGAAAGGGGAGCGCGAACGTGTCTCCAAAGATGAGATAGGCGCGCTACCTGCCAACCGCGTGGACGGGCCGCTGACGCGATGATGACCCCTGGACGGCGGTTTGGGTGTAGCGCGCGGCGACGAGGCACGCGATCAGCCCGAGCAGGCGTCGCAGCGAGGCCTCAGGCAGACGGCTCTGCAAGCGCGCGCCCGCATAGCTGCCCGCGAAACCTCCGAGACCGATCGAGATGCCGAGGATCCACTCGGGTGCGACGCTCCCGCCGTGCGTGAGCTGCAGGACCTCGTACGTCGCGATCCCCGCGATCGACGTCAGGAACGTCGCCAGCAGCGTGGCCGGCGCCACCTCATAGGCCGAGAACCCGGAGGCGATCAGCACCGGAGCAAGCAGCGATCCGCCGCCGATGCCGTAGATGCCACCGACGACGCCGACCGCAAGGGCCAGAAGCGAGATCGCCCCGCGCCCGCGCCGGCCCGGCTCGGGGCGGCTGGGAGCCATTCGCTGAGCGCCGAGCAGGAGCCACAGGCCGAGCGGCAGGAGCACGCCGGCGGCGATGAACGTGAACGTGCGTCCCCCCGACAGGTACTCCACGCGGATGATCGCGCCGGCGATGACGCCTGGCAGCGTGCCCACGATCAACAGCGCGCTCAGCGAGTTGAACAGCCGCCGCTCATGCCAGAAGCGCAGCAGCCCGCCCGGCACGGCGACGACATTGAACAGCAGGTTGGTGGGCGTCACCGTGGGGCTGGGAACGCGCAGCACGCTCAGCTGCACCGGCAGCAGCAGGACAGCGCCCGAGACGCCCGCGGGCGTCGTGACGAGCGCGATCAGAAAGCCGCACGCGGCACCAGCCGGCCATTGCCAACTCATTCGGTGAACATACCGGTTCGCTTGGTGTCTGCGGTAGCTTGAGAGGCGTATGGACGGCGATCGCGAGCACAACCCCGACGAGACGGCGGCGGTCATGACCGCCGCGCCCGACAGCGCCACGGAGCACTCGCTGGTGGATCCCTCGCTGTACCTCAACCGCGAGCTCTCCTGGCTTGACTTCAACGACCGCGTGCTGCAGCTCGCCGAGGACGAGCGCGTGCCGCTGCTCGAGCGGGTCAAGTTCTGCGCGATCTACACGACCAACCTCGACGAGTACTACATGGTGCGCGTCGCCGGCCTGCGCGACCAGATCGACGCGGGCGTCGAGAACCCCAGCCAGGACGGGCTGATTCCCTCCGAGACGATCGCGCTGATCCGCGAGCGCGTGCTCGCTCAGAGCCGCAGGCTGACCGACTGCTTCGAAGGCAGGCTGCGTCCCGCGCTGGCCGCGGCGGACGTCCGCGTGGTGGGCGTGCGCGATCTCGACGACGAGCGCCGAGCCGAGCTCGCCAGGCACTTCCAGAAGGCGATCTTCCCGGCGCTGACGCCGCTGGCCGTCGCGCACGGGCGCCCCTTCCCCTACATCTCCAACCTGTCGCTCAGCCTCGCCGTGCTCGTGCGCGACCCGATCAGCGCGCAGACGGTGTTCGCGCGCGTGAAGGTTCCCACCGAGATCCTGCCACGCTTCGTCACGCTCAAGCAGCCCTCGCCCGAGCCCGCGCTGCTGGTGCCGCTGGAGGACGTGATCGCCAACCACCTCGACGCGCTGTTCCCGGGCATGGAGATCGCCGACTACGACGTCTTCCGCGTGACCCGCGACGCCGACCTGGAGGTCTCCGACGACGCCGCCGACCTGCTGCAGGCGGTCGAGGACGAGCTGCGACGCCGCCGCTTCGGCGAGGTGGTGCGGGTCGAGGTCGGCGCGCACTGCTCCGAGCAGCTGCGCGAGGCGCTCGAAGGCCTGCTGGGCGTGCAGGAGGAGGAGGTCTACCCCGTCGACGGGCTGCTCGACATGGGCGCGCTGTGGCAGATCGTGCAGCTTCCCGGCCACACGGAGCTGCGCGAGGAGCCGGTCGTCGGGGTCACCCATCCGCGGCTGCTGCGCCGAGAGGGGCAGCGCCCCGACGTGCTCGGCGCGATGCGCGAAGGCGATCTGCTCGTGCACCACCCCTACGAGTCGTTCGCCACGTCGGTCGAGCGCTTCGTCGAGCAGGCCGTCGCCGACCCCAACGTGCTCGCGATCAAGCAGACCGTGTACCGCACGAGCGATGACTCGCCGCTCGTGCCGGCCCTGATCGACGCCACCGAGCGCGGCAAGCAGGCGGTGGCGCTCGTCGAGCTGCAGGCGCGCTTCGACGAGCGCATGAACATCCACTGGGCGAAAGCGCTGGAGGAGGCCGGCGTGCACGTCGTCTACGGCCAGCCGGCGCTGAAGACCCACGCCAAGTGCGTGCTCGTCGTGCGTCGCGAGGGCGACGGCGTGCGCAACTACGTGCACATCGGCACCGGCAACTACCACTCGGCGACCGCACGGCTGTACACCGACTTCGGCCTGTTCACGACCGACGAGCAGATCGGCGCGGACGTGGCCGACATGTTCAACTACCTGACCGGCTACGGGCGCCCGCTGCACTACCGCAAGGTGCTGATCGCGCCCGCGTATCTGCGTGACGGCATCGTCGATCAGATCGAGCGCACGATCGCCGCCCACTCCGACGAGCACCCCGCGCGGATCGCGATGAAGATGAACTCGCTCGTGGACGGCCGCTGCATCCGCGCCCTGTACGCGGCCTCGCAGGCCGGCGTGCGCGTGGACCTGAACGTACGCGGCATCTGCTGCCTGCGCCCGGGCGTGCCCGGCATCTCCGAGAACATCAGGGTCGTCTCGATCGTCGGGCGGCTGCTCGAGCACTCGCGCATCTACGCCTTCGAGCGCGACGGCGAGCACACGATCTACATCGCCTCAGCCGACCTGATGCCGCGCAACCTCGACCACCGCGTCGAGCTCGCGGTGCCGATCGAGTCCGCGGACCTGCGCGCGGAGCTGCTCGATACGCTCGAGCGCGGCTTCGCCGACAACCAGAGCTCGTGGGACCTCGACCTCGACGGCGTCTGGCACCGGCGCACCGTTGCGCCCGGCGAACGACCGCGCAACCTCCAGCTCGAGCTCGCCGAGCTGTACGCCGCGCGCGCCGGCGCCGAGCGGCCCGCCGGGGAGCTCGAGGCCGCGTCGCTGGGCGCGGGCGGGCGCTGAGCGACCCGCTGCGCGGCGGTCACACGCTTGGCCTGGGCGCCGCCGCAACCACAGTCAGGTGACGGCATACGACGCTCGCCTTCGTTGGGAATGAAGAACTGCGCCGTCGTGTCGGCCATCGCTTTGTGGAGCCCGGCCACTATCTGCCTACAAGCCCGCGCGGGCTGGGTCGGGTCGCACGACCACCGTGTCGGCGATCGGCACGATCTCGTCGACGGGGAGATCCGCGAGCGACGCATGCTTGTGGATCGCGTCCACGCTTGCCGCCTCATATATGCACACGGTTCCGACTGGGCCGCCGTCCTCCTGCAGGACATAGCTGCGGATCCAGCGCACGCCGTCAGGCATCTGCTCGTCTGCGACCTTGGTCGAGCGCGCAGCGGCCTCCTCGAGCTCGGCACCCGATCGCCAGCCGTTGCGCCTGAGGATTGCGTATAGCTCCATTGTGCCCTCCTTGGTTGGTGTCGCCGGTTGGCGACCGATAGGCCTTATAGATTTACCGACCGATTGTCGGTCGGTAAAGTAGCGTAGAGATTGTCCGGTGTCAATTCCCAATCCGAAGCGGCGGCGGCAATGTCCGCCCTGAAGCGTGGTCGCCCGCCCGCCGGAGCTCGCGAGCGGCTTGTCCGCGCGATGCGCGATCTGCTCCTCGAACGAGACTTCGACCAGATCGCGACGGAGGAGATCCTCGCTCGCGCAGGCGTCAGCCGTGGCGGCATGTACCACCATTTCGCCAGCAAGGTCGATCTCTTCAAGGCCGCCTACGAGGCCTCCGAGCGGGACGCGATGCTCCGCCTGGGCGCGGTCGCCGCTCAGCAGGCAGCCGGTGCTGGTCCGTTCGATCAGCTCCTGGCTGGATGCATCGCCTATGTGCGCGAGTGCGCGAGCCCGGGGGAGCTTCAGCGGATCGGCCTGCGCCAGAGTCGCGCGGTGCTCGGATGGGAGAGCTGGCGTGAGGCTGCGGCACCGCTTGGCATCGCGGCTCTGGGGGCCGGTGTCCAGGCGGCTGTCGACGCTGGCGAGCTAGCCAGCGACGACGTCACGATCACGACCCACCTGCTGCTGTCCACGTTGATCGAGGCGGGATTGCTAGCCGCCACCGATCCCAAGCCGGAGCAAGCGCTGGCACGGATCGAGACCGAGATCACCCGCCTGCTGGATGGCCTGCGTGCGCCGTAAGGCAAAGTACGGACGGACGTGAGCAGTCGCAGCGCGTGAAGCCGGTGCGGCCCGCAGCTGCCACTCTGTCAGGCCTGATCGGGTAGCTGGCTGTATGACACGGTCGTCTCAGGCGAGCGCTGGAGCGTCTGGAGAACCACGCAGTAGCGCTCGGTTAGGCGCAGGACTGCGTCTAGGTCGGCCGCGCTCGCGTCGCTCACCAGGTCGAAGCGAAGCCGGATCGCACGGAAGCCGACCGGAGCCTCCTTGCTCACGCCCAAGGTGCCGCGGAAGTCCAGATCGCCCTCGGCCGACACAGTGCCGCCCTCCACCGGCACCTCAAGCGACGTGCACACGGCGCGCAAGGTGACTCCAGCGCACGCGACCAGCGCCTCGAGCAGCATGTCCCCCGAGCACAGCAAGCTCCCGTCGCCGCCGCTTGCTGGATGCAGCCCCGCGCTCGCCAGCGCAACCCCGGTTCTCACAGAGCAGCTGATGCCGTCCCCGAGCTCGCCGGTCGCGCTCAAGGTAACGACCGCCGCCTCGGGATCCGCGCGGTAGCGCTCCTTGAGCGGTGTCTGCAACGCACGCAGCTCCTCAGAACCCATCAGAACCCAATGTTCGCACGATCGCGCTCCTTCGGCGGATCGGAGCGGAAGAAGTCTGCGCGTGCGCTGCGCGAGAAGCGGCGCGGCCCTCAGGCGGCCGGAGCGGGCAGCGCGCCCAGCACGGCTTTGAGCTCGTCCACCGACTGGTAGTCGAGCCCGAGCAGGTGGTCGTGGCGGTGACGAACGATGCCCTGCTCGTCGATCACGATCACCGCTCGCTTGACGCCAAGGCGCGAGGAGAACGCGTCGTATTTGCGCGCCACGTCCTTATCGACGTCCGCCAGCAGCGGCACCGTCAGCGCGTGCTTGGCGGAGAACGCCTCGTGGGAGGCGAGGTCCTGCGAGGAGATCCCGACGACGGTCGCATTCAGCGCCGCGAAGTCGCCGGCGCGGTCGCGGTATGAGCAGAACTGTTTCGTGCACACCATCGTGTTGTCGCCTGGATAGAAAAGCAGCACGACGCGCTCGCCGCGATGGTCGGAGAGCTTGAACGGGCCGTCGGTGCCCTCCAGCTCGAAGTCCGGCGCCTGCTCGCCAACCTGCGGGGTCTTCGCCATGCGCCCAGCCTATCGGAGGATGCGATAGAACCTCATCGCATGCGTGCCCGCCGTCCTAGGAGCCTGGCACTCACGCTGGCGACGTGCGTGCTGCTGGGAGCCTGCGGGAGCGCCGCGCCGGCCGACGTCTCCACGCCGACTGTGGGCGCAGCCGCGATCCCGAGCGCGAAACCGGCCTCGGCGGCGGAGCTGCTCGACTGGCCGGAGTTCGGCCTGGACCCGCAGCGCGGCGACGTCAGCGAACTGGCCACCGGCATCACGAGCGCCAACGTCGCCCGCCTGCGCCAGATCACCGTCTCGCTTGCGGGTACCGTCGACTCCTCGCCGATCTACCTGCACGGCGTATTCGTCGACGGCGCCGTCCATGACGTGATCATCGTCACGACCACATACGGCAAGACGATCGCGATCGACGCCGAAAGCGGCAAGCTGCTGTGGACGTTCACGCCGCCCGGCTACGGCAAGTGGGCGGGCAGCGCGCAGATCACGGTCGCGAGCCCCCTCGCCGACCCCGACCGCCAGTTCGTCTACGCGGCCTCCCCCAACGGGCTGATCCACAAGCTCACGCTCGCCGACGGCAGCGAGGACACGAGCGGCTCCTGGCCTGTGCGGGTGACGCTCGAACCAGTCCACGAGAAGCTCGGCGCCGCACTCAACATCGACGGCCCCGACATCGTCGTTGCGACCAGCGGCTACATCGGCGACATCCCTCCGTACCAGGGCCACGTGGTCCTCATCGACCGCGCCAGCGGGCGGCTGGCGAAGGTGTTCAACACGCTTTGCGCGAACCGCCGCGAACTGCAAGTCCCGAGCACGTGCTCGGCCAGCGACTCGGCGATCCTCTCGCGCGGCGGGCCGGTCGTCGAGCCAGGCAGCGGGCGCATCCTGATCGACACCGGCAACGCCCCGTGGAACGGCACGACCAACTTCGGCGACAGCGTGCTCGAGCTCAACTTCCCAAGCCTCACCCTGCGCCAGTCCTTCACGCCGACAAACCAGGAAGAACTCAACACCGGCGATCTCGATCTCGGCTCGAGCGCCCCAGCGCTGCTGGGCGAAAACCGTGTCGTGCTGGCGGGCAAGGACGGCATCATGCGCGTGCTCGTGCTCTCGCGCCTGGACGGGCACCAGCCGTCACGCGCGCGCCTGCATCCGCTCGGCGGCGAAGTCCAGCGGCTTTCGATCCCGGGGGAGGCGAGCTGTTCACGGCCCCGGCCGTCTGGCGCCGCGATGGACGCACCACGGTGTTCGTGGCCGGCGAACACGCGACCGCCGCATATGTGCTCCGGGGCGGTCGGCTGTACCGCGCATGGGAAGCCTCCACCCCGGGGACCAGTCCCGTGATGGCCGGCGGCCTGCTCTACGTCTATGACCCCTCCGCCGGCGGCATCGAGGTGTACCGGCCCTCCTCGCCGCGACCGATCGCCAAGCTCGCCGGCGACAGCGGCCATTGGAACAGCCCAATCGTCGTCGACGGGCACGTGGTCGAGCCTGAGGGCGACGCCAACGCACACGAACTGACCGGCAAGCTCGAGATCTTCTCCGCCGGCTGATGTCAGAGCCAGCCGCCCGGCCGAAGGTGATCTACGTGATGGGCTCCGGACACAGCGGCAGCACGATCCTCGGCGTCACACTCGGCAACTGCGATGACATCTTCTTTGCGGGCGAGCTCGAGAGCTTCCTCGTGCGCTCGGGACTGCCGGTGCTCGGAGGACTCGAGCGCACGCGGTTCTGGGCGAGCGTGCGCGAGCGGGTTCCCGACTCGAGCGAGCTCTACGGAAACAGGTCGCGGAGCTTGCTCGAGCGTTCGTTCGCGCTGTTTCGCGTGCGCGCGTGGCGCGAGAAGCGCCGCCTGCGACCGCGCTACCGTCGCGTGGCCGAGGAGCTGTTCGCGGCGATCGCCCGCGTCGCGGGAGCGACACATGTGGTCGACACCTCGCACTTTCCGCTGCGCGCCCGCGAGCTCCAGCGGATCGAGGGCATCGACCTGCACCTGATCTTCCTCGTGCGAGACCCGAAGCCGGTCGTGGATTCGATCAACCGCATGATCAGCCGCCACGACACCGCCAGGCGCGCGCTGACGATCGCCAAAACCAACGCCGATCTGTGGCTGACGCACGCGCTCTCACTGTCCGTGTTCCTGCGCCATCCCCCCGAGCGGCGGATCTTCGTGCACTACGAGGACTTCGTCGCAGCGCCCGAGGACGTTCTGCGCCAGATCCTCGAGCACAGCGACTCGACCGCCGCAATCCCCGCCCTGGACTCGCTGAGGACCGGCGTTCCGATCCACGGCAACCGCCTTCTCAGCTCGGAGGTGGTCGCGCTAAAACGCGAGCCGCATTCGCGGACGCCCGGGCCAAGGAGCATCTCGGACCTGCTGCAGCTGCCGTTGACGCGGATCCTCTCGCACCTGCAGCCCGCCGCGCGCGCTTCAGCTTCGACGCCGGCCGCCGAGCCGCGCTGAGCTCACCTGTTCGAGCCAGCGCACCGCGGGCGGACGCGCCGGCGCGGCGCGGGGCAGCCGGGCCAGGGACACCCCATCGCGGGCGCAGATGAATGCCAGCCGGCGCTGTTCGCGGTAGTCGTCCATGCCCGCGTAGTCGGTCATGTTGTACGCGAGCGGGACGCTCTGCAGACCGAACTCCGCGGCGAGCTCCACGACCGCCTGCGCGCTCGGCAGCAGCACGAGCTCGTGATCGACCCTGTTGCGCGGCTCCTGGAGCTTCGCGAGCTCGAAGAAGCTCGAGCGCGCGAGCGAGATCACTGTGTCGATGACGATCACCTGGGCGCCGGCGCCGCACATCAGCTCGAACAGCTCGACCGGCTTGGCGCTGACTTCCATGATCCCCAGGCACAGCACCACGTCGAACTGCCCGTCGAGCTGCTGCTCGAAAATGTTGCCGCGCACGAAGTCGTAGCGGGAGCACTCGACGCCCTTGGCCTCGAACACGAGCTCGGCCTGGTCGATGTAGGTCTGGTTGGCGTCGATTCCGAGCACGAAGTCCGCGCCCGACTCGAGCGCGCTCAGCGACCACAGCCCGGCGTTGCAGCCGAGGTCGAGCACGCGATGACCGCTGAGCGACCCTCCCATCAGCGCCAGCAGACGGTCGAAGAAGTAGCGGCGCCGCTGGCGGTGGCGGTTGATCTGACCCGGCCAGGGGACCGGCGTCCTGATCCCGCCGTCGAACTCGAACTCGTAGTGCCAGCGCGCAAACGCGGCGATCCGCTCTTCGAGTTCTTGGTCGGTCACGGTGTTCGCCTGGTCAACGAGGGCTCGCGGACCGCTGCGAGCGCGATCGCTGGCGAGAGTATAGGTAGCGCCCGTGCGCCCGCTAGGCTGGGGGACACGTCATGCTGAAGCTCGCGCGCTGGTCCACCACGCATCGCAAGTACGTCGTGCTCGGCTGGGTGCTGCTGCTGTTTGTCGTCAACGCGTTCGCCCAGTCCGCCGGCACCAGCTACTCCAACAACTTCACGCTGCCCAACTCCGACGCGCAGCGCGCCGCCGACCTGCTCCAGCACAGCTTCCCCGCCCAGGCCGGCGACCGCGACTCGATCGTCTATGAGGTCAGCTCCGGCAGCGTTCTGGAACCGGCGGTACGCGCGCGGATGAGCGCGATGTTCGCCAAGGTCGCGGCGCTGCCCCACGTGACGAGCGTCATCAGCCCCTATGCGGGCGCCTCCGCCGGCAAGTCGATCTCGGCCAACAAGAAGATCGCCTTCGCGACCGTCGTGTTCGACGAGAAAGCCAACCTGCTGCCCAAAAGCGCCCCGGAACGCGTCGTGCAGGTGGCGCGCTCCTACGCGCGGCCGGGGCTCGACGTCGAGCTCGGCGGCCAGGCGATCGAGGCGACCGAGCAGGCGGGCTTCGGCGTCTCCACCGCGGTCGGGCTGCTGGCCGCGATCGTCGTGCTGCTGCTGACGTTCGGCTCGCTGATCGCGATGGGCCTGCCGATCGTCACCGCGCTGTTCGGCCTCGGCACGGGCCTCGGCGCGATCGCGCTGTTCACGCACGTGGTCGACACCCCCAACTTCTCCTCGGAGCTGGCCGCGATGATCGGGCTCGGCGTCGGGATCGACTACGCGCTGTTCATCCTCACCCGCTTCAGAGAGGCGTACGCCACGCCCGGACCGACCTTCCACGATGCGCGCGAGTCGGTCGTGCAGGCGATCGACACGGCTGGGCGGGCGGTCCTGTTCGCGGGCTCGACGGTCGTGATCGCGCTGCTCGGGATGATGCTGCTGGGCGTAGATTTCCTCTACGGCGTGGCGATCTCCGCGTCGATCGGCGTGCTGCTCGTGATGCTCGCCTCGCTGACGCTGCTGCCCGCGCTGCTGACGATCGCGGGGGCGCGCGTGGCCGCGGGCGGGCGCAGAGCGCGTGCGCGCGCACGCGCCGCGGCCCAGGCCGGCGAGGTCGCCGTCACGGCTTCCGCTGGCACGGCTGGAGCCGGCAAGGCATGGCTGCGCTGGAGCGCGTTCGTGCATCGGCGACCGCGGACGATCGCGGCGGTCGCCGCGCTGACGATGCTGGTGATCGCCGCGCCGGCCACCGCGCTGCGGCTCGGCTCCAGCGACGCCTCCAACGATCCCGCGGGCCAGACCACGCACAAGGCCTATGAGCTGCTCGCGCAGGGCTTCGGCGAAGGCTTCAACGGACCGCTGCTGGTCGTCGCCAAAGTGCCCAACCCGAAGCGCGAAGCCGCCGAAAACGGCGTGCTGCTGAGCACGATCGGGACCCCGACGACCTCGGTAGGGCGGCTGCGCGCGGCGATCGCCGCGACGCCCGGCGTCGTGTCGGTGGCGCCGGCCAAACTCAACCCCGACGGCGAAGTCGCCACGATCACCGTCTACCCACGCTCCTCGCCCCAGGCCTACGCGACCACCAAGCTCGTCACGCGCCTGCGCGAACACGTGATCCCGCCGCTCGAGGCGCGCACGGGGATGACCGTGTACGTGGGCGGCGTGACCGCTGGTGCGGTCGACTTCGCTACGACGCTCGGCCACAAGCTGCCGCTGTTCATCGGCGTCGTCGTGCTGCTGTCCGCGCTGCTGCTGCTGATCGTCTTTCGCTCGCTCGTGATCCCGCTGCAGGCGGCGGTCATGAACCTGCTCAGCATCGGCGCGTCGCTGGGCGTGATCGTCGCGATCTTCCAGTGGGGTTGGCTGGGAAGCCTGATGGGGACCTCCCAGGGGCCGATCGAGTCGTTCATCCCGGTGATGCTGTTCGCGATCGTGTTCGGGCTGTCGATGGACTACGAGGTGTTCCTGGTATCGCGCATGCACGAGCGCTGGACGCACACGCGCGACAGCTCGCGCGCGGTCGCCGAGGGTCTGGCGCTGACCGGACGCGTGGTGACAGCCGCGGCGGCGATCATGGTGTGCGTATTCCTGTCGTTCATTCTCGGCGAAGACCGCATCATCAAGGAGTTCGGCCTGAGCCTCGCAAGCGCCGTGTTCCTCGACGCGCTGGTCGTGCGCTGCCTGCTGCTGCCGGCGACGCTGGACATCATAGGCAGGGTTACCTGGCTGCTGCCGGCGCGACTCGATCGACTGCTGCCGCGGCTGAACGTCGAGGGCACGCTGCACCGGGAAGCCGACGACGCGCAGGAGGAGCGCGGCCCCGTCGCGGCGCCTGGTGGCGCCGGCGCGCGCGGGCGCGGGGGCGTGGCGACAGAGGGAGCGGAGGGCTGAGCCCAGCCCGGCGGGGGGCGGCGCTTGCCCTCCTGCTCTGGCTGGCCGCGGTTGGAGCCTGTCCGCGTACCGCGAGCGCCGCCAGCATTGAGGTCGCCGGCGCCAGCGCGCGGCGCTCGGCGGTCCTGGTGTTCCTGCCCGCCTCAGAGAGCGAGCTGGCGAGCGTCCGCGGCCTGTCGGTGGGGATCATGTCCGCCGCCCAGGGCAAGTACTCGGCCGCGCAACTGCTGCTCGACATCACCCAGGGCGCGCGCGTGGCGAGCTCCGCCTACCCCCACGCGCTGCCGCCGGCGCTGTCGCTGAGGACAGACGGCGCCGCCGGCTTGATCGATGGCTGGAGTGCGGCCAGCAAGCGAGCCGAAGCCGCGCCCCAGCTGCTGCGCCCGGGCCTGCTCGCGAGCCAGGTTCCCGGCGGGGTGGGCTATGCGGGAATCGCCGGCGGTGACGAGCTCGACGCCGTCGCCGCCGCCGACCGCGCCGGGCGCGTGGCGGCCGTGTCGCTCGGCCCCGGCTCCACGCTCCTGGCACGCATCGCGGCGCTGCGCTCGGCAAGGCGCATGCTCGTGGCCGACCTGCCCGGCGGCGCGGCGGGCGTCACGGATCTGGCCGCGCTGAGCGAGGAGCGTGCGCCTGGAGAGCTGCTGATCGTCGTGCAGCGCGTCTCCGGCGGACAGGGTGGCGAGCTGCTGTGGACGGCCGTCGGCGGGCTCTCCGGCGGCAGCGAGCCCTCGGGCGCTCGCGGAAATGGGCTCTCGGGCGGAGGCATGGAGCTGAGCTCGCAGAGCACCCGCGAGCGCGGGTTGATCGTGTCGGTCGACGTCGCGCCGACGATCCTCGCGCATCTCGGCGTGCCGATACCCGCGGACATGCGCGGCGAACCGATCGACACGGACGGACGGCTTCACTCGGCAGGCCTGCGGTCGCTGATGGCGCGTCTGCGCGTGATCGGCGGGCGGCGGCTGAAGGCGCTGGCGTTTCTGCTCGGCGCGTGGGCGCTGTTGCTGCTGGCGGCCGCGCCGTGGGAACGCGCGCGGGCGTGGGCGATGCGCGCGGGAGCGCTCGGGGTGTTGTGGGCGCCGGTGGCGGTACTGGTCGCGGCGGCGCTCGAGCCAAGCGCGGCGGTCGAGTACGTGACGATCGTGCTCGCGTGCGGGGCGCTCGGCGTGCTCACCGACGCGCTGCTGGCGTGGCCGCGCGCACCGCTCGCCCCCGCGATCGCGGCCGTGATCGCGCTCAGCGCCGACGCGCTGGCGGGCACGCAGTTGCTGATGCGCTCGCTGCTCGGTCCCGACCCGATCCTCGGCGCGCGCTTCTACGGCATCGGCAACGAGCTCAAGTCGGGGCTCGCCGTGCTCGTGCTCGCCGCCGTCGCCGCCGCGCTGTACCCGTCCGCGCGTGATCGCCGCGCGGCGCTCGCGATGGCGGGCGCCGGTGTGGTGCTCACCGTCGTCGAGGGCTCGGCGCGGATCGGTGCGGGCGTCGGCGGCGTGATCCTCGTCAGCTTCGGCTTCGCGGTCGCGACGGTCGTGCTCGCACCCGGCTCGCTCACGCGCAGGCGCGCATTGATCGTGCTCGTCAGCCCCGTCGTCGCGCTCGTCGGGCTCGCGGCGATCGACCTCGCCACCGCGCACGGCGCCGGCCACTTCACCGGCAGCGTCCTGCACGCGCGCTCGGCGGGTGACGTGCGCGACATCATCGTCCGACGCTACAGCGCCGCGTGGGATGAGCTGCGAAACCAGGCGATGCCTGTCGCGACCGCCGTCGCGTTGCTGTACGCGGCGCTCGGCGTGCACCGGCGTACCCGCCTGCTTTCCCCCATCGGCGATGACCCGGCCTGGCTCGCGGCGCTCGCCGGCGGTCTCGCCGCCGGCGTCGTCGGAGCGCTCGTCGAGGACTCCGGCCCGGTGCTGCTCGTCGTGGCCGTGTTCGCGCTCGGCTGCGTGCTCGGCTACCTCTGGGGGCGGCCTGTGGCGGGGTATCCATCGCGATCCTGATCGGACAGCTCGCCAAGGTTCTGGAAGAGCAGATCGAGTTGCAGCGTATGGGGCGCGATCGGATCAAGAGCATGCCCGCTAGCAGGTATCGGCAGATTCCGGTTCACGGGGGTCCCAGATAGACGCTGGCCGTGCAGACGGGCCACCGTCTCTCGGCGAGTCTTCAGCTCGAGACAGCGGACCTTTCGAGCTTGATGCATCCCCCACTTACCCACCAGACAAAGGAGCACAGACGATGGGCATGATCACGACCCAAGATGGCACGGAGATCTTCTACAAGGACTGGGGTTCGGGGCAGCCGATCGTGTTCAGCCACGGCTGGCCGCTCTCGGCCGACGACTGGGACAATCAGATGCTGTTCTTCTTGGCGCAGGGCTACCGTGTGATCGCGCACGACCGGCGCGGTCACGGGCGCTCGACGCAGACCGGCGACGGTCACGACATGGACCACTACGCCGACGACCTTGCCGCCGTGACCGCGCATCTCGATCTCGACAACGTGATCCACGTCGGGCACTCGACCGGCGGCGGCGAGGTCGTGCGCTACCTCGCCCGCCACGGTGACAGTAACGTGGCGAAGGCGGCGATCATCAGCGCCGTGCCGCCTCTGATGTTGCAGACAGACGCAAATCCCGAGGGGCTGCCCAAAAGCGTGTTCGATGGCCTCATGGCCGAACTCGCCGCCAACCGGTCTGAGTTCTACCGGGCCCTGCCGACGGGGCCGTTCTATGGCTACAACCGGCCAGGCGTCAAGTCCTCGGAGGCGATCATCGAGAACTGGTGGCGCCAGGGGATGATGGGCGGAGCGAAGGCGCACTACGATGGCATCGTCGCGTTCTCGCAGACCGACTTCACCGAGGACCTGAAGAAGATCACGGTGCCGGTCCTCGTGATGCACAGCGAAGACGACCAGATCGTCCCCTACGTAGCCGCCGGGCCGAAGTCTGCGGCACTGCTGCCGAACGGGACGCTGAAGACCTACAAAGACTTCCCGCACGGCATGCCGACCACCCAGGCCGACACGATCAACGCCGACCTTCTGGCGTTCCTGCGAGGCGAAACAGAGACAGCCGACCAGCTTGCCGCTGACGCGGTCGCGGCTGTTTGATCGCATCTGTCCGTTAGCCGAGCAGTCGTTCCGATTGTGGTCCGCGCGGCACGGCGCGGGCCACGATCGTGTCTCTCCGGCCGCAGAATCAGGCAGGCGTTGCGTCCGCCGCGACGCACCGGCGCTCGTCCTCGTAAGACTCTTGTACCGACGACGGTGCCGGTATCGGCGCTAAACGTCCGCCGGGCGGGCACCACCCTCATTGGCTGGCTCTGTGATGTCGTCGAGCCCCGGGATCGGCTCGATCGGAAGCTCGCCATAGACCGCCTCCAGCTCGGCGAGATCACCGCGGTCTTGCGGTCGTCCGGCGAGGCGCTTGAAGCCGACTACGCTTGCAAGCGCCGCGACACGGACTGTCTGCCCATTCCACTCGGTCGTCTCGGCGCGCCGCGCCACGGTGTCGTAGTCGAGCGGTGGCAGCCCGCCACGCATGAGATCGACGATGCCGCGCCGGCTGTTGATGCGCAGATGCTCCCCGCCAGCGACATCGTCGGGCGTCAGCACCTTGCCGTCGCGCAATCGCCTGCCGTCCACACGCTCGAGGAAGCGCAGCACCGCGGCGTCGGCGTCGGGACCATCCGGCACAAGCAGGTCGCTGTCCTTGGTCGCCCGAACGTGACCGTGGTAGATCACACTGAAACCACCGATCACCACGTAGTCGAGCCCGACCGCGTCGGCGTCCGCGACGACGCCAGCGAGGTCAGGACCAGAGAGCTCGTCTTGGGGCATGGCCGGCCCTGATGGACGCGGCGAGCAGTGATACCGCTTGCTGGGAAAGGCGCTGTCCCACCTCGAGTCGCTGGGCCGGCGTCAGCGCCATGTTGCTGGCGCGAAGCTGCTCGGCCTCTTCGCGGTTGATCTCAGCCCACTCCTCCTCATGGCCGACCGAGAGCAAAGGCGTCTTCTGCGCCGATTCCTGGGTTTGCGCCGCGGACTTCACGCTTCAATTCTACCGCCGCCGCCGACGCCGATCCCGACCCAGGATGGGCTCTGGCTGATTAGGCTGGTCGAACCACTCGAAGGAGACGCGATGCGACCTGTCAACCAGCAGACGATCCTGATCACCGGCGCGACAGACGGCCTCGGGCGCGCGCTCGCGGGCGAGCTTGCCGCGAAGGGCGCGACGCTGCTCCTGCACGGTCGCGACGACGACCGCGGGCACCAGACGATCGCGGAGATCCGCTCGGCAACCGGGAACGAGAGCCTCCACTGGCTGCGTGCCGACCTCGCCTCGCTGAGTGAGGTGCGAGCGCTCGCGAACCAGGTCGTTGAGAACGTCGACCGGCTCGACGCGCTCGTCAACAACGCCGGCATCGGCACAACGATCGCGGGCGACGGCCGGCGGATGCAGAGCCGCGACGGCTACGAGCTGCGCTTTGCCGTCAACTACCTCGCCGGCTACCTGCTCACACGGCTGCTGCTGCCGACGCTCGAACGCTCGGCGCCCGCACGCATCGTCAACGTCAGCTCCGCCGGACAGGCACCGATCGACTTCGACGACGTGATGCTCGAGCACGGCTATGACGGCGTGCGCGCCTACTGCCAGAGCAAGCTCGCGCAGATCATGTTCACGTTCGACCTCGCCGAGGAGCTGCGCGCGCACGCGATCACCGCGACCTGCCTGCACCCGGCGACGTACATGCCCACGAAAATGGTCATCGAGGGCGGCATCGACCCGATCAGCTCGCTGCAGGACGGGGTCGACGCGACCCTACGACTCGTCGCCGATCCCGAGCTGGACGGTGTTAGCGGGGAGTACTTCAACGGCATGCGGCCGGCCGAGCCACATCCGCAGGCGCGCGACGCGCAGGCGCGCCGGCAACTTCGCGAGCTCAGCGACCGGCTCTGCGGCCTGCCGTGAGCCCAAGCGGCTATTGTCGATCGGACGATGACGCGGACGGAGCCATGTCGCTAGAACACGTTGACGTCCTGATCGTCGGCGCCGGCCTGTCCGGCATCGGCGCCGCCCACCACCTGCAGGCCAACTGCCCGCGGAGGACCTACGCGATCCTCGAGGCGCGCGAGGCGATCGGCGGCACCTGGGATCTGTTCCGCTATCCGGGCATCCGCTCGGACTCCGACATGTACACGCTGGGCTACCGCTTCCGCCCATGGGAGGACGCCCACGCGATCGCCGACGGGCCAGCGATCCTCGAGTACGTGCGCGAGACCGCGCGCGAGGGCGGCATCGAGCGCAACATCCGCTTCGGCCATCGCGTGCTCAGCGCCGAGTTCTCGACCGCCGAGGCGCGCTGGCACGTACGCGCCGAACGCACCGACACCGAGGAGAGCGTCGAGCTGAGCTGCTCCTTCCTGCTCCTGTGCAGCGGCTACTACCGCTACGACGAGGGCTACACCCCGGACTTCCCGGGGATGGAGCGCTTCGCCGGGCGCATCGTGCACCCCCAGCACTGGACCGAGGACGTCGACTACGCGGGCAAGCGCGTGGTCGTGATCGGCAGCGGCGCGACCGCCGTGACGCTGGTGCCGGCGATGGCCGCGAGCGCCGCGCACGTGACGATGTTGCAGCGCTCGCCCAGCTACGTGCTCTCGCTGCCAGGCGAAGATCCGATCGCCGGCGTCCTGCGCCGGGCGCTGCCCGCGAAGGCCGCCTACCCGCTCATGCGCTGGAAGAACGTGCTGCTGGCGACGCTGCTCTACCAGCTGAGCCGCCGCCGCCCCGCGCTGATCAAGCGCCTCATCCGCAAGGGCGTGGAGCGTCAGCTGCCGCCCGGCTATGACATCGACACGCACTTCAAGCCGCGCTATGACCCGTGGGATCAGCGCATGTGCCTGGTGCCCGACGGCGACCTGTTCGAGGCGATCAGCGCCGGGCGCGCCTCGGTGGTCACCGACCGGATCCAGACGTTCAACGAGAGGGGATTGACGCTCGCCTCCGGAGCGGAGCTGGAGGCGGACGTGATCGTCACGGCAACGGGCCTGAACATGCTCGCGTTCGGTGGCATCGAGCTGTCCGTCGACGAGCGCCCGGTCGAGCTCCCGCAGACGACCAGCTACAAGGGCATGATGCTCGGCGGCGTTCCCAACATGGCGTTCGCGATCGGCTACACCAACGCCTCGTGGACGCTCAAGTGCGACCTCACCTGCGAATACGTCTGCCGCCTGCTCAACCACATGGACGCCTGCGGATACGCGCAGTGCGTGCCGGACGACAGCGACCCGGCGATCGAGCGCCAGCCGATGATCGACTTCTCCTCGGGCTACGTGCAGCGCGCGATCGACCAGTTCCCCAAGCAGGGCTCAAAGCCGCCCTGGCGCCTCTATCAGAACTATCCGCGCGACATCCTCGGCCTCAGGTTCGGGAGCGTCGAGGACGGCGCGATGCGCTTCTCAGGCTCAGCAGCGCGCGACCGCGTCGCTGCCTGAGCGCCCTCAGGCAGCGCAGTCCCGGCACGCGCCGTGCAGCACGATCTCGTGCTCTGAGACCGCCAGCGGCACGCGCTCGCTGAGCGAGTCGATCGCGCGCTCCAGCGCCGCGTCGGAGAACGGCATCACCAGCCGCACTGGTCGCACACGAGATGGTGGTGGTGACTGCTCGTGCTCGCACACGCGCTCGTAGCGGACCATCGCCTGGCCGGTCTCCACGCGCTGGCACGAGCGCCGAGCGCCTCCAGCTCGTCGAGGATCCGGTAGACGCTCGCGCGGCTCACCGGGCGCGCCGAGCGCGCGCGCAGCGCGTCCTCGATCTCGAGCGCCGTCAGCGCGCACTCCTGGCCTGCGAGCAGCTCCAGCAGCGCGCGCCTGGCGCCGCCGCGCTTGCGCCCGCTCGCGGTCGCCAGCGCGAGCTCGGCTTGCGTCGCACCCACTCCTGTGAAGCGTCGCGCAGTCATGTCACCGATGGTAGGCCGCCCAGCCGCGCCCGAGCGCGTACGCCGCCGGCGCCGAAGTGCCGACGAAGAACCCGACCGGGTAGTTGGTCTCATACGACGCGCGATCGCGCTCCACACGATGATCAGCGCGATCGCGACCGACAGCGCCATCGCCACGAGCGGCCTGTCGGTCAACGACCGCGCCGCGGCCGGCGCGCCGATCATCAGGCTGAAGATCAGCAGCGTGCCGACGACGGGCACGGTCATCGTGCTCGCCAGCGCAACGACCGCCAGGAAGCACAGCTCCATCCTGAAGCTGCTCACCCCGCGCGCCTCGCCGACCTCGGCGAGCACCGAGGAGAGCATCAGCGGCCGGTACAGCAGCGCGATCGCCGCCACGCACACGACCGCGAGCGCGGCGGTCGGCGCCACCTGGTTGCTGGCGATGCCCAGCACCTCGCCGAACAGCAGCGACTCGACCTCCGGCGCGTACTCGACGCTGAAGCTGCAGGAACAGCGAGCCGAGCCCGAGCATCACGACGAGCGCAAGCGCCGTCACCACGTCGTGGCGGCCGCGCCGGCCGAGCACGCCGATGCCGAGCGCGCCCAGCAGCGAGAACACGCCCAGGCCGATCAGCGTGTTGATCCCCGACGAGGCTCGCCCCGGCGGCGCCCGCGAAGGAGCCGTTGGGCACCGCGTGGGCGACGAACGCGGAGCCGCGCAGCACGACGAAGAAACCGACCAGGCCGGCGACCACCGCGACGATGCTCGCCACCGTCCACGCGTTGACCATGAAGCCCGAGAACATCTACGCTGCCCGCGCCCGCCGCTGCAACAGGCCAGGCAGCCCCGAGAGCAGGTAGCCGATGAAGATCAGGCTGACGACGAAGAAGCTCACCGGCCAGCCGGTGCCCACTGGCGGCCAGTCGAAGCTGTCGTACGCGAGCAGGATCCCAAGCCACATCGCCGCCACGCCGAGCAGCCCGGCGAGCGCGATCGCCACGCCGGGCCTGCGGGTCAGGCGCAGCGCGGTCGCGGCCGGGCCGACGAGCAGCGCGGTGGAGAGGATCGTGCCGATCGTGATCGCCGCGAGCGCCACCGCGATCGCCAGCGCCAGCAGGTAGGCGGCGCCGATCAGACGCACGCGAATCCCCCGCGCGGCGGCCAGCTCGGCGCTGACGGAGCTGAGCAGCAGCGGCCGGTAGAGCATCGCCATGAGCGCAAGCACCGCCACGCTCAGCGCCGCCACCGGCGGGATCGTCGAGCTCGCGATCGTGAACACCGAGCCGAACAGGATCGTCACGCGTCGCGCCGGTCGTGCTGTGTACGGTCGTGACCAGGTACAGCAGCAGCGCCGCCAGGCCGAGCGCGGCCCCGAGCACGATGCCGGTCGCCAGGTCGCGCCCGCGCGGGCGCTGGATGCCGATCAGCTCCATCGCCGCCGCCGCGACGACGCCGACGACGACGAAGCCCAACAGCGGCGCGACGCCCGCCAGGAACGCGGCCGAGCCGCCGGCCGTGTTGACGTCGCCGAGCGCCTCGCCGGCGAAGGACTGGCCGCGCATGACGGTGAACACCCCCACCGCCCCCGCCACGATCGCTGCGATCGCGCCCACCACGATCGCCACGCGCACGTCTTCGGCGGCGAAGAACCCCGGCTCGATCACCGGGGCCGGCAGGGCGCCAGCGGGGTGGCCACCGAGCAGCGCGCTCACCACGGCGCGCTCACGAGACGATCTCCAAGCCGGGTAGCGCCGCCTCGTGCCCGTGCAGGTCCGAGCCGTCGCCGGCGCCCGCGACGACGAGCACGCGCCCGTGCACGTTGAGCACGTCCACGTGGCTGCCGTACAGCTCGCTGAGCACGTCCGCGCGCACGACCTCCGCGGTGATGCCGCTCGCGGCGCGCCCACCGGCGATGTAGACGATGCGATCCATCACCGGCAGCAGCGGGTTCATCTCGTGCGCGCTGATCAGCACCGCGATCCGCTGCTCGGCGGCGATCCGCGCGAGCAGCGCGACCACCTCCTGGCCGGCGCGCAGGTCGAGGTTCGCCAGCGGCTCGTCCAGCAGCAGCAGCTTCGGGCGCGCGATCAGCGCGTGGGCGATCAGCACCCGCTGTTGCTCGCCACCTGACAGCAGCCCCACGCGCGCGTCGGCGAAGTCGCCCGCGCCGACCGCCTCGAGCATCTCCTCGATCAGCGCCCGGCGAGCACGCGAGCGCCTCGGGATGCCGAAGCGGTGCGCGTCGATGCCGAGGCCGACGAGGTCGCGCGCGCGCAGCGGCATGTCGGGGTCGAGCAGGAACTTCTGCGGCACGTAGCCGATCAGCGGGTTGCGGCGCGAGCGCGGGCGACCGTCGATCAGCACGCGCCCGGCGCTCGGCGGCTGCAGGCCGAGGATCACCCGGAACAGCGTCGTCTTGCCGGCGCCGTTGGAGCCGATCAGCCCCGTGAACTCGCCCGGGCGGATCGCGAAGCTGACGTCGCGCAGCACCTCGCGCCCGGACAGGCGCACGCCGACACCCTGGACCGACAGGATCTCGTCGGCATCGGCCAGCGCTTGCTCCTCGCCGATGTGCTCGCCGCGGTCTGTCACAGCTTCTCCGTCGAGCGCTTTTCGGCGACCGCGCGGCGCAGCGCGCGCACCTCGGCGAGCATCCACGACTGGTAGTCATAGCCTGGCCTCGGCATCGTCTCGTACACCGCCACCACCGGCACGCCGTAGCGTTTGGCTTGCTGTCAGGAACGACTGCGTGAGCGAGTCGGTGACCTGCTGGTTGTAGACGAACGCCTTCACGCGGTGGCTCGCGAACAGGCCGTTCTGCAGCGTCACGTCCTGCGGCGCCGGATCGACGCCGTTCATGATGTCCGCCTGCAGCCCGAATGGGGTCAGGTTGACGGTCCCCGCCGCTTCGAGCATGTAGTCGCCGACCGGCTCGGTGGTCGCCACCGGCGTATGCGGATATTCCGTTGCGAACTGCTCGAGCGCCACATGCCACGGGGTCAGCGAGCGTTCGAAGGAGGCCGCGTTGGCCTGGAAATAAGCGGCGTGCGCGGGCTGCAGCGCCGACAGGTCGGCGGCGATCGCCCTCGCCACCGCGGGCATCGTCCGCGGTGCATACCAGAGGTGCGGGTTGGACGTGGAGTCGGGAAGCCCAAGCAGCTTCTGCACGTCGATCACCTTGCGCTTGGAATTGGATCCCACCCCCCCGGACGCGGACTCGATGCGTTCCATGAACGTGTCGTAGCCGAGGCCGTTCTGCACCACCAGCCCCGCCGCCGCCACGGTCTCGGCGACGCTCGGGCTCGCCTCGAACGTGTGCGGATCGGTATTCGGGTTGCTCTCGATCGCAAGCGTGGTTACGTAGCGCCCGCCGACCTGCGCGATCACGTTCGCGTACTGGTTCTCGGCGCCGACCGCGAGGATCCGCCCCTGACCGGGCGAAACCAGGCCGCTTGGGCCGCAGCCCGCGATCAGCGCACACAGCGCGACGAGGACCGCCGCGAGCAGGCTGCGCCAATGTCCGAGCATGCTCGCCAACCTATCATAAGACTGAGTCTCGTTCTCAGTCTTGCCCGCGCGGCGTCAACCGCACGACTATCGCGCAGTGTCTATTCGCGTTCGCTCTGGCGTTTGCGGTTGATGTACAGAACAGCCCCGACGATCAGGATCACGATGATCACGATGCCGCCGGCGATGTAGCGCAGTTTGTGGTGCACCGGTTTCTTGGTGACCTGTTTCGCGGCTTCGGCGGGCGTGAGGATCGTCACGGGAACGTGCTTGGCTTCCAGCGCGGCGACGTTCTTGGGCTCTTGTTTGCGCGCATATTTGGCGAGCACGTAGCTCCCGTCCTTCAGCGTGACGCGCAGCGAGCGCAATTTCTTGTTGATCGTGACGGCCTGGATCTGCCCGCTGGCGAGCTGCTGTTCGTAGGTCTTCAGGCTCTCGGGCTGGTAGGTCGGGACGCTCGCGGCGGCGGCGACGCTCACGGCGAGCAGCAGCGCGACACAGGCCAGCGACGCGGCGCGAGCGGCGACCCGGATGGTGAAGGGGGCTCTTGTGGTTGCGATCATCGGCGGTACCCTACCGTCCTGAAGGCGCCCGGTGTCGCGCCCACTAGGATTCCCGCGATGGCCAGCCGAATCCCCGACTTCTACATAGTCGGGCACGCCAAGTGCGGCACGACCGCGCTGACCGCGATGGTCAGAAAGCACCCTCAGATCGCGATGCCGGTGAAGGAGCCGCGCTTCTTCTCGCCGGAGTTGCGCACGCGCTACTGGCGGCCGCCTTCGAACCGGCGCAGGCATCCCAGCACGCTCGATGGGTACAGAGCGCTGTTCGAGGGGCTGGCCCCGGATCTGACGATCGGCGAGGCCTCGACCACCTACCTGCGCTCGAGCACCGCCGCCGGGCGCATCGCGGAGGTCAAGCCGG
This sequence comes from uncultured Solirubrobacteraceae bacterium, assembly GCA_963826985.1. GTDB lineage: Bacteria > Actinomycetota > Thermoleophilia > Solirubrobacterales > Solirubrobacteraceae > Palsa-744. The sequence goes on along the minus strand of CAWGYW010000001.1, from coordinate 298,604 downwards.
ACGCCCGCATCATCGCGATCCTGCGCGAGCCGACCGCCTTCCTGCGCTCGTTCCACCTGCAGTCGCTGCGCAACTACGACGAGAGCCAGAGGAGCTTCCGCAAGGCGATCGAGCTCGAGCCGCTGCGACGCGAAGGCCGGCGAATGCCCCGGTTCTCGCAGGTGCCGAGCGCCGTCTTCTACAGCGACCACATCCGCTACGTCGAGCAGCTGGAGCGCTTTCACGCGGTGTTTCCGCGCGAGCAGGTGCTCGTCCTGATCTACGACGACCTGCGCGCCGACAACGAGGCGACGGTGAGGAGGGTGCTTGGTTTCCTCGGCGTCGAGGACAGCGGCTTCACCGTTCCACGCGCGGAGCTCGAGACGCTCAAGATGCCGCGCTCGGTGGCGCTCGACCAGATCACCAGGCTGGCGGCCTACGCTCCCCGAAATCGGGCCCTGCGACCGCTGTTGAAAGCCGGTGCCAGGACCGGCGTCGGCAGGCTCGGCCCGGTTTGGCGGCGGGCGCTCTACGAAGACCGGCCGCCGGCCGACGAGGACTTCGACCAGGAGCTCCGCCGCCGCTTCAAGGGCGATGTGCAAGCCGCAGGCGAGTATCTCGGGCGCGACCTCGTCTCGCTGTGGGGCTACGACAAGCTCGACTAGACGCGGCCGGTGTCGCGCCGGTAGGCGCGCGCCGCGAGCAGGCCCAGGGCGATCGTCCAGGCGACCATCACGACCCATCCCATCGTGTTCCACGAGGCGCCGCCGAGCTCCACGTGGCTCGCCCGCACAAGCCAGTAGGAGGGGATGTACTGGGCGAGGTCGTGCAGGAAGCCGTGGCTGCCGAGCGGGAACCACACGCCGCCGAGCAGCGCGAGCAGCGAGATGCCACCGCCCATCGCCGGGCCGATCGAGTCGGGGGTGAGCATGTGCCCGAGCGCGATCCCGAGCGCGGCGAACGGCACCAGGCCGACGCAGGATCAGCCCGGTCATCTTCAGCCACTCGCCCGCGGTTAGGCTGACGCCGAGCGAGGTGCCGGCCGCATACAGCGCGAGCAGGCTGATGACGGCCATCATGTAGCCGGTGAGGACCTTCACGCGGAAGTAGGCGCGCGGCGAGAGCGGCGTGATGCGCAGTTGGCGGTTCCAGCCGACGGCGCGCTCGGCGGCGATGCGCGCGCCGCTCGAGAGCATCGCGCTCATCGTCCCGAACGAGGCCAGCCCGACCATGTAGTAGAGCGGCAACGAGATGCCGGTGCCGTCGAAGTCGCGCACGTGGCGGTTGGGGCTGACGATCACGAAGTACAGGATCAGCGGGAAGCCGAGCGAGAGCAGGAAGAAGCGCCGGTTGCGCAGCGTCCGCAGCAGCTCGTAGCGCGTGTAGGCGAGCGGCATCAGGCCCGTGCCCCGTCGCCGTCGCCGTCGCCGGTCAGCCGCAGGAACGCCTGCTCGAGCCCGGCGGCGGCGATCTCGATGTCGCGCGCGTGCGGATGGGACGCGAGCAGCGCCCTGATCGCCGCGTCGGAGTCCGGCGCAGCGCAGGACGACCGCCTCGCCGCGGCGCTCGGCGCCGCTGACGCCCGGCAGCGCCTCGAGCTCGTCGACGTCGACGCCGGGCAGCGTCGCGCGGATCGTGCGCGTGCCGACCATCGCCTTGATCTCGGTCGTGGGCCCGTCGGCGACGATCGCGCCGTGCGCCATCAGCACCGCGCGATCGGCGTACGCGTCGGCCTCCTCGAGGTAGTGCGTGGCGAACACGATCGTCTTGCCGCGCGCGGCGAAGGCGCGCATCGTCGCCCAGAACGCGTGGCGCCCCTCGACGTCGAGCGCGACGGTCGGCTCGTCGAGCACGAGCAGCTGCGGGTCGCTGACGAGCGCGACGGCGAGGCGCACGCGCTGGGTCTGGCCGCCGGAGAGCTTCTGGGTGCGCTGATCGGCGATCTCGCCGATGCCGGCGAGCTCGAGCGCCTCCTCGACGTCGAGCGGCGCGGGTACAGCGAGGCCATCATCGCGACGAGCTCGCGCACGGACAGGTCCCTGATCAGCGCGCCGGTCTGCAGCATGCCGCCGACCGCGCCCTGGGCGACCGCCTGCGCGGGCGGACGACCGAACACCGACACGCTGCCCTCGTCCGGGTCGAGCAGGCCGAGCAGCATGTCGATCGTCGTCGACTTGCCGGCGCCGTTGGGTCCGAGCAGCGCGACCGTCTCGCCGGCGGCGATCTGCACGTCGATGCCGCGCACCGCCCGGATCGGCCCGTCGGGCCCGCGAAAGGACTTGACCAGGCCGCGCAGCTGGATCTCGCTCGTCGATCCGGCGGGTACGCCGTCGAGCGAGCGGACGCTCACTTGCGCGCGCTGCGCACGGCCTTCAGCCGGTCCAGCTTGGAGAGCACGACCTTGCGCATGCGCACCGACACCGGCGTCACCTCGACCGCCTCGTCCTCGCGCACGAACTCGAGCGCCTCGTCGAGCGTCAGCTTGCGGTGGGCGTCCAGGCGCACGAGCACGTCGGAGGTCGAGGAGCGCATGTTGGTGAGGTGCTTCTCCTTGACGGGGTTGACGTCGAGGTCCTCCGAGCGCGAGTTCTCGCCGATGATCATGCCCTCGTAGACCTCCTCGCCGGGGCCGACGAACAGCGAGCCGCGCTCCTGCAGGGTGAACAGCGAGAACGTGACGGTCTCGCCGCGGCGGTCGGCGACGAGCACGCCGCTGGTGCGCGTGAGGAGCTCGCCCGCCCACGGCTCCCAGCGGTCGAAGACGTGGTGCATGATCCCCGTGCCGCGCGTCTCGGTGAGGAACTCCGTGCGAAAGCCGATCAGCCCGCGCGCGGGCACGAGGTAGTCCATCCGCACCCAGCCGGTGCCGTGGTTGGTCATGTGCTCCATGCGGCCCTTGCGCGCGGCCAGCAGCTGCGTGACGGTGCCGACGTGCTCCTCGGGAACGTCGACCGACAGGCGCTCGACCGGCTCGTTGCGCTTGCCGTCGATCTCGCGCTCGACCACGTGCGGCTGGCCGACGGTCAGCTCGAAGCCCTCCCGGCGCATCATCTCGACGAGCACCGCGAGCTGCAGCTCGCCGCGCCCCTGCACCTCGTAGGTGTCCGGCCGCTCGGTGTCCTTCACGCGCAGCGAGACGTTTCCGACGAGCTCCTGGTCCAGGCGCGCGCGGATCTGGCGGGCGGTGATCTTGTCGCCGTCTTTGCCGGCCAGCGGCGAGGTGTTGACGCCGAGCGTGATCGACATCGCGGGCTCGTCGACGGTGATCACGGGCAGCGGGCGCGGGTCGCCGAGATCGGCGAGCGTCTCGCCGATCGTGACCTCGGCGATGCCGGCGACGGCGATGATCTCCCCCGGCCCGGCCTCGGGCGCGTCGACGCGGTCGAGCGCGTCGGTGACGTACAGCTCGGCCACCGTCGCGCGCTGGATCGAGCCGTCGGCGCGGCACCACGCGATCTGCTGGCCCTTGCGGATGGTGCCGTGGCGCACGCGGCAGATCGCCAGGCGCCCGACGTAGGGCGAGGCGTCGAGGTTCGTGACGAGCGCCTGCAGCGGGTGCTCGGGGTCGTACGTCGGCGCGGGGATGCGCTCGAGCAGCAGGTCCAGCAGCGGCGCGAGGTTCTCCTCTTCGATCGGCTGCCCGGGGTCGTAGTGCAGCGAGGCGACGCCGGCCTTGGCGTTGCAGTAGACGATCGGGAACTCGATCTGGTGCTCGTCGGCGTCGAGGTCGAGGAACAGCTCGTAGACCTCGTCCACGACCTCCGCGACGCGCGCGTCGGGACGGTCGACCTTGTTGACGACGAGGATCACCGGCAGCTTGGCCTCGAGCGCCTTGCGCAGCACGAAGCGCGTCTGCGGCAGCGGCCCCTCGGAGGCGTCGACGAGCAGCAGCACGCCGTCGACCATCGTCAGCCCGCGCTCGACCTCGCCGCCGAAGTCGGCGTGCCCGGGGGTGTCGATGATGTTGAGCTTGACGTCGCTGTAGCGCAGCGAGGTGTTCTTGGCGAGGATCGTGATGCCCTTCTCGCGCTCGAGGTCCATCGAGTCGAGCACGCGCGTGGCGACGTCCTGGCCCACGCGGAACGCGCCGGACTGCCACAGCATCGCGTCCACGAGCGTGGTCTTGCCGTGGTCGACGTGCGCGACGATCGCGACGTTGCGGATGTCATCTCTGGTTACGAGCACGGCCGACTAGGCTAGCGGCGCGGGCCGCGTCGGCTGGAGCGGATGTGTGAACGCAACCGTGACGAGGGCCAAAAGGGTGCCGCGGCGGCGGCTAGCGCCCGACGCGCACCGCTCGCAGCCCGGTGCGCAGCCCGAAGCGCGCGAGCGCCGCGGGGTAGCGCTCGGCGGCGGCGATCGTCTGCTCGAGCGCCGCGGCGAAGCGCCGGATCTCCGACTCCTCGATCGTCAGCGCAGGCAGCGCCTTGATCACGTTCATGTGGTGGCCGGCGACCTGGCAGAAGATCCTGTGCTCGTGAAACAGCGGCACGGTGACGAGCTGCGAGAACAGGCCCGGCTGGCGGCGCTCGACCGTCTCCCACAGGCGCCGCGCGCTCGCGCCGGCGGGCGGCCCGAATTCGATCGCCCACATCAACCCCAGCCCGCGCACGTCGCGGACGACCTCGAAGCGCTCGACCAGCGGCCTCGTCAGCTCGAGCAGCAGCGCACCCATGCGCTCGGCGCGGCCGACGAGCTCCTCGCGCTCGAGCACCCGCAGCGTCGCCAGCGCGGCGGCTGCCGCGAGGTCGTTGCCGCCGAACGTCGAGCCGTGGCGGACGGCGCGCTCCATGCCGTCGAACACGCTGTCGAACGCGGCGCGCGAGACGAGCACCGCGCCGATCGGCACGAAGCCGCCGGACAGCGCCTTGGCGACGCAGACCATGTCCGGCTGAAGTCCCCAGTGCTCGAGCGCGAGAAAGCGCCCGGTGCGCCCGATACCTGTCTGCACCTCGTCGCAGACGAACAGCGCGCCGGCTTCGCGGCACAGCCGCTGGGCGCCCGCGAGGTAGCCGGGCGCCGGGATGTTGACCCCCTTGCCCTGGATCGGCTCGACGACGAACGCCGCGACGTCCCCGCGGGCGAGCTCGCGCTCGAGCGCGTCGAGATCGCCGAAGCCGACGGGGTCACAGCCGGGCAGCAGCGGCCCGAAGCCCTCGCGGAACTCGACGCCGCCGTTGAGCGACAGCGAGCCGAGCGTGAGCCCGTGGAAGGCGTGCTCGGCGTACAGAACGCGCGGGCGCCCGGTGGCGGCGCGCGCGATCTTGATCGCCGCCTCGACCGCCTCGGTGCCCGTGTTCGCGGGCACCATCGCCGCGACGCTGTCCGGCGCCCGCGCGAGCAGCTGCTCGGCGAGCACGCCGCTCAGCAGCGTCACGCCCAGCTGCGGCAGGTTGCCCGTGCGCGCCGCCAGCACCTGCTCGATCGCGGCGATCGCCTCCGGATGGTTGCGGCCGATCGCGAACACGCCGTAGCCGCCGAACAGGTCGAGATAGCGCTCGCCGTCGGCGTCGATCAGATGCGCGCCCTCGCCCCCGCTCCAGACCTTGTCGAACCCGAGCGTGCGCACGATCCGCCCCATCTGCGGGTTCAGATAGCGATCGTTGAGCGCCATCTCCTCGCCCGTGCGGGCGGCGAGGATCTCCTGCACGCTCGGCGGGGGCTCGCGGGGTATCGGCATCTCGCGGTTGAGCCTAGCTCGGCCCGTTCGAGAGCACCCGTACCTCGACCGGATCGCGACGTCGAGGACGAGGACGACGGCTATCCTTGCGTCATGGCCACGCTGGTGCTTGACCCATACGCTTATGAGCTGGACGCGCTCAAGGAGCGTCGGCGAGGCTCCGGCTTGGACCGTCTCGACGAGGTGTGGGAGGGTGTGCTGCACATGGTTCCCGCCCCGAGCTACGAGCACGCACGGATCGCTCAGCAGCTCGCCGAGATCCTCGGCCCGCTAGCGCGCGACGCCGGCTTGGTGGCGGCGATGGGCGAGTTCAACCTGGGTGACTCCATAGACGACTTCCGCGTGCCCGACGGCGGCCTGCACCGTCCCGGCGCCGAGGGTGTCTGGCTGCACAGCGCCGCGCTTGTGGTTGAGATCGTCTCACCCGGCGACGAGAGCTGGCAGAAGCTCCCGTTCTTCGCCGCCCACGAGGTGGACGAGGTGTTGATCCTCGATCCAGAGCAGCACACCGTCGACTGGCTCGGGCTGGGGGATGGCGAGTACCAACCGATCGAGCACAGCAGCCTGATCGACCTCGGGCCGACCCAGCTGGCCGGGCGGATCGACTGGCCATAAGCGCCGCAGAGGTCCCGCCGAGGCTGCGCATCGACGCGCACGCGCGGCGTGAAGACTTCGTCCCTATACCCACCGAGCGCGTACGCATGCCCGAACGGGGTAACATCAGAGCATGCTGCGGCCGAGGCTCCGGGCGCAATCGATCACGTGCAGGCGCTGTTCCGGCGCTGGCAGCGCGATGGCGACCGCGATGCACGCGAAGCGCTGGTGCGGATGTACATGCCGCTGGCACGCGGCCTGGCGCGACGCTATGGCCGTTCGTCGGAGCCATTCGAGGACCTGCTGCAGGTCGCGTCGCTCGGGCTGCTGAAGGCGCTCGACCGCTACGACGCCGAGCGCGGCCATCCGTTCGCGTCGTTCGCCGTGCCGACGATCCTCGGCGAGATGCGCCGCTACTTCCGCGACTCCGGCTGGGCGGTGCACGTTCCGCGCGGAGCGCAGGAGCGCGCGCTGAAGGTGCGCGACGCGCAGGAGCGTCTGGCCAACCGCAACGGGCGCGCGCCGACCGTCAACCAGCTCGCGGAGTACCTCGAGCTCGACATCGAGGACGTGATCGACGCGCTGCAGGCGGTGCAGGCATACGACACGCTCTCGCTCGACGCGCCGCGGCCGAGCGCCGACGGCGAGGTCGTGGCCTACGGCGACACGCTCGGTGGCGAGGACGAGCGCTACGAGCTCGTCGAGCTCGACGCGACGCTGACGGCCGTGCTCGGCGCATATCCCGCCGCGCGAGCGCGTGATCCTGCACATGCGCTTCGTCGAGGACCTCACGCAGACCGAGATCGCGCAGCGCGTGGGCATCTCCCAGATGCAGGTCTCGCGCCTGCTGCGCCGCTCGCTCGAGCAGCTGCGGACGCTCACGCATGCGGCTGACAGCGCGCGCTGACGGACCGCAGCTATCGCGCAGGCGCGAAGTCCTGGGGATCCGGTCGATCGCCGCTCGATGGCCGAGATCCCGAACGTCCGCCTGAGCCTTCCGAACAGGCCGAGAACGTCCTGGTCGTGCGCCAGGCGCTGACCGGCGTGGCCGCGTGCCTCACGCTCGACGCGATCGAGACGCAACGACCTCAACACGGCCGTCACCGAGGCGTGCAACAACGTCGTGCATGCACGCCTACGACGGCGGCGAGGGACCGCTGGAGGTCGACGTGTATGCGCCCGCCGGACGCGATCGCGGTCGTCGTGCGCGACCACGGCATGGGCATGCGCCCGCGCGGCCGAGCGCCGACGAGGCTCACCAGGCGGGCATGGGCCTCGCCGTGATCCATGCGCTCTCGCGCCGGGTCGAGTTCACGCAGCCGGCGGGCGGCGGGACGGAGGTGCGCATGGAGTTCGCACGCCGAAGGCCCGCTCGCTCGACCCGATCGACGGCGACGACGAGCCCGGCCGTGGTGAGGATGCAAGCCCCCGTCGAGGGCACGGTCGAGCTACAGCTGGCGCCCGAACGCGATCGCGCGCGCCGTCCTGCCGCGGGTGCTCAGCGCGCTCGCTGCGCGCGCGTACTTCTCGACCGACCGCATCGCCGACGTCCAGCTCGCCGCCGACGTGCTCGCGGCCGGTGCCCACGGCTCGATCAGCGGCGCCCGTCTCGACGTCGGCGTGAAGGTCGCGCCGCGCAACCTGCAGCTGCGCATCGGACCGCTGCGCACCGGCGGGACGCTCGCGATGAGCCTCCTCGACGAGCGCGCGGAGGACCGCTGACCGACGGATACGCGCCGGCCTCCCAGACGCGCGGGCCAGCTCCTGGCTGCTGCTGCTCACGCCCTGATGGGGGCGGCATGCCGGCAGGGCAGACGCCGGGAGGCAGGGCCATGCCGACATGCCGCCGTGTCACCCCTCGATGGATGGCGGGCGCCGCCGGGGGAAGCGGCTCCCCGCTCGGGGGGACAACACTGCAGTCTGAATATGCCCGCTTCGCCGGTCTCTAAACGTGGCGAGCTCCGGCATGGCGCCAACCGGACACGTTTGCGACGAACTGGACGGACGTTTGCCGACGAGCAGATCCGGGCATCTCGGCTCTATATAAACAACAGCTGCTCGATTGACGGCTCGCGCGGTACGCGCGAGGAGGCTACGACGAAGCGGAGTTCGAAGATGGTCGCAGCGCCAGTGCGACTGGCCCAGGCGGACGCCACGATCCCGAGCACGGCGACGGGCGTACCGCTGCGCGCGTGCGCCTGCTTCCGCCACGAGGCGCTGTTCTACGCCGAGGGCGATCGCGGATTCGTGGAGGGCACGCTGGCGCTCGTCACGCGCGCGCTGGCGAGCGAAGCAAGCGTGCTCGTGGGGGTCGCCGCCGCGCGCGCGGCGGCGCTCGCGGAGGCACTGGGCGATGATGCCGGACGTGTGTGCTTCGCCGACATGTCCCTGCTCGGGCGCAACCCCGCGCGGATCATCTCCGTGTGGCGCGAGTTCGCGCGCGAGCACGCGGGCGGCCACGGCACGGCGCTGGGCATCGGCGAAGCCGCGTGGCCGGGGCGCGGCGCGGCCGAGCTGAGCGAGTGCGAGCGCCATGAGGCGCTGCTGAACCTCGCGTTCGACGAGGGCGCCGCGTGGCACCTGCTGTGCCCGTACGATCTCGACGGCCTCGACGACCACGTGATCGAGGCGGCCCGCCACACGCACCCGTTGCTGGCTTGGGACGGAGCGAGCTATGACAACTTGGCCTACCCGCACGTGCGCGAGCCGCCGCGCCCGTTTGCCGGCCTGCTCCCCCCGCCGCGCGGGGCGGTGGACGAGCTGGCGTTCGACGGCCACGCGCTGGCCGAGCTGCGCCACACGATCGCGGCGTGGGCGATGGCGAACACGCTCGGTGCCGAGCGCACACAGGAGCTGGTGCTCGCCGTGGACGAGCTCGCGAGCAACAGCGTCCGCCACGGTGGCGGCGCCGGCATGTTGCGCTGGTGGCGGGAGGACGAGGAGCTGCTGTGCGAGGTGCGCGACAGGGGCTGGATCCAGGCGCCGCTGGTTGGGCGCGAACGTCCGGACATGGACGCGAGCAGCGGCCGCGGCGTGTGGCTTGTCAACCAGCTGTGCGACCTGGTTCAGATCCGCTCGGCGCCGGGCGGGAGCGTCGTGCGCGTGCACATGCGCCCGACCTAGCTGCTGAGGGCTATCCCGAAAGGAGCTAAACGACGATTTCGTCCGCCGTGGCGATCGTCGGCAGGTGCTCGGCGACGCCGGTCACGCTCAGCAGGCGCTGAACCTGCTCTGAGCCCGGGGTGATCGCGAACTCCTGGCCGCGCTCGCGGCAGCGGTCGAGCGTCGTGAGAATCACGCGCAGCCCGGTGGAGTCGATGAACTGCAGCTGCTGCAGGTCGAGCACAACCATCGACTCGCCCAGCACATCCTCACCGGCCAAAGCCTGCTCGAGCAGCTCCGAGCTGGCCATGTCGAGTTCGCCCGCCAGCGTGAGGATCACGCGACCGGAGTCTTGCCGCACGTCGATCCGTAGCTGATCGGCTACCCCCATGTTCGGGATTTTACCGGAGAGGCGCCTGCATCGAGCTTGCTTGGAGCGAGCGCGGCTGGCTATAGCTCCTTCTCGAGCATCGCCACGAGCTTCGTCGACCCGTGCGCGAGGCGACCGACCTCGACATATCCGCGGGCGGAGTGGAACGCGAGCGAGGCGGGGTTGGGTGGGCGCACGTTGACCTCGCACACCATGCGCTCGAAGCTCGCCGCCGCGGCCTCGATCGCGTCGTAGAGCTGTGCGCCGAGTCCGAGCCGCCGCTGCGACGCGGCAACGGCGATGCGGTCGAGATACACGAACCGCTCGAAGCGCGCGGCGAACCAGCGGTAGTTCTCGCTGTCGTAGTCCGTACCCGAGGCGATCGCCAGCGCGAACGCGACCACCTCGCCGTCGCCTTCCACCGCGAGGCTGCGGTGCGCGAGCGACAGGATCCATCGCAGCCGCCGCTCGTCCAGCTCGCTGAGCTCCTGCACGGAGGCGGCGTTGAGGGCCAGCACTCGCGGCCAGTCGGCGGGGGTCAGCGCTCTGAGCCGCATCGGCCGGGAGCATGTCAGGCGCTCGTCCCGGGGGCTCGCCGCGCACGCGCTCAGTCGGTGGTGCGACGCCTGTACAGCGAGCTGGCCAGCGGCGCGAACACCGCGATCAGCGCCAGCGACCACAGCAGCGACGCGAGCACCGGATGTTGCATCGGCCAGGCGTGGATGCTCGCCGAGGGATTGGGGTTGCCGAGGAGCTGGCGCGAGGCGGCGGTGACAGCGCTGACCGGGTTCCAATCGGCGAGCGCTCGCAGCACGGCGGGCATGTGCTCGGTGGGGACGAGCGCGTTGGAGACGATCGCGAGCGGGAACAGGATCACGAGGCCGATCCCCTGCGCGGACTCGGGGCTCTTGCTGACCATGCCAAGGCAGGCGCAGCCCCAGGAGAGCCCGTAGCTGAACAGCAGGAAGATGCCGAAGCCCGCCGACGATCGACGCCGCGCCGGCATCGGGCCGCCAGCCGATGACCAGGCCGGTCGCGGCGACGAAGAAGGCGCAGATGGCGGCGGTCAGGAGGTCGGCGAGCGAGCGCCCGACGAGCACGGCCGGTCGCCACATCGCGAGCGTCCTGAAGCGGTCGATCACACCGCTGCCGAGGTCCGAGCTGAGCCCGACGGCGGTGCCCATCGAGGAGGTCGTGAGGTTCATCGCGAGCAGGCCGGCGATCGCGAAGTCCTTGTAGCTGCCGCCGCCGGGCAGCACGACACCGGATCCGAACACGTAGACGAACAGCAGCGTGAACAGCACCGGCTGGACGGTGACGTCGGAGAGCTGCAGCGGCTCGCGTTTGATGTGCACGAGGTTGCGCCGGGTGAGCACGGCGACGTCGCGGAGCTTGTTCATGCGGCCACCTCCGGTCGGATCGGCGGCCGACCTCGCCCCTCCGGGGACGATGCGGTCGGATGGCCGGTGAGGGCGAAGAACACGTCATCGAGCGACGGCTGGCTGGACCTCGACGTCGTCGACGCTGACCCCCGCCTCGTCGAGCGCGCGCACGACCGTCGTCGCCAACCCGGCGGCGCGTGCGACCGCCGCGCGCAGCCGCCGCCCGTCGTGGCTGACGTGCACGGGCCCGGCGACGAACGGCGCGAGCGCCGCGGGCGCGTCGGGACGCGGCTCGCTGAGCGTGATCTCCAGGCGCGCCCCGCCGATCTGCGCCTTCAGCTCGGCGGCGGTGCCGCCGGCGATCACGCGGCCGTGGTCGATCACGACGATCCGGTCGGCGAGCTCGTCGGCCTCGTCGAGGTACTGGGTGGTCAGCAGCAGCGTCACGCCGTCGGCGACGAGCCCGCGGATCACGTCCCACATGCGCACCCTGCTCGTCGGGTCGAGGCCGGTCGTCGGCTCGTCGAGGAACAGCACCGGCGGTCGCGTCACGAGCCCGGCGGCGAGGTCCAGGCGCCGGCGCATCCCGCCCGAGTACCCCTTGAGGATGCGGTCGGCGGCGTCGACGAGGTCGAACTGCTCGAGCAGCTCGCCGGCCCGCGCGCGCGCCTCGCGCTCGGGGCAGGCCGCTGAGGCGCCCGATCATCACGAGGTTCTCGCGGCCGGTCAGGACCTCGTCGAGCGTGGCGTCCTGCGCGGTGACGCCGATGCTGCGCTGCACGGCCATCCGCTTCGTTGACGACGTCGTGGCCGGCGACACGCGCCGAGCCGGCGTCGGGCATGCGAGAGCGTGGTGAGGATGCGCACCGCCGTGGTCTTGCCGGCGCCGTTCGGCCCGAGGACGCCCAGGATCGCCCCGGCTGGCACCTGCCAGGTCGATGCCGTCGAGCGCGACGGTCGCGCCGAAGCGCTTGCGCAGGCCGTGGGCTTCGATCATCAGTCTCGGTCATTGCGAGCAATACTACAGTAACTGAAAAAATACTGCCACTGAAGTTTTGGTAGGATGGATGCGATGGCGGATGAGGGATCGCGCGACGTGGATCCAGCTGGCGACGGCGAGGCCGACGAGCTGTCCGACGAGCGCCGTATCCACACGCTGCTGGTCCGCGAACTCGGCGCGGAGATGGCCGATGCGTTCGCGCTCGCGCGCGAGACGCAGGAGCGCTGGGAGCGCCGGCGCCACCCGGACGACGGGCCTGCGCGAGCGCAAGAAGCGCCGCACGCGCCAGCAGATCTCCGACGTGGCCACCTCGCTGTTCGTCATGCGTGGCTTCGACCGCGTGAAGGTCGCGGAGATCGCGGCGATCGTGGGCGTCTCGGAGAAGACGGTCTACAACTACTTCCCGACCAAGGAGTCGCTCGTGTTCGACCGCGCCGACGATGGCGTCGCGCGCCTGGCGGCGGCGCTGCGCGAGCGCGAGCCGGGCGAATCGCCGACGAAGGCGATGCTGCGCGCGCTCGACAAGGACATGGAAGACCTCGAAGACCTGCCAGACGAGATCCACGTGTTCCTGGCGCTGTTCGCCGAGATGGTCGCGACGACGCCGGCGCTGCGCGCCGCCCTGCGGGACCTGCAGAGCCGTCTGGTCGAGGTCGCCACCGAGGAGCTGGCGGCGGCGCGGATGTCGACCCGCGCGACCCCGAGCCGCTGATCGCCGCGCGCGCGATCGTCGCCCTGCAGGAGCTGGCGTTCGCCTCGCGCATGCGCCATATCGAAGACGGCCTGCGCGGCAGACGGCTGCACGCGGCGGTCTCACTGACCTCGAGCGCGCGGCAAGGCTGCTCGACGCCGGCCTGTGGTCGTTCAACCTGCTGGCGCAGGGCGCGCGCACACGTCAGCAACTGCGCGAGGCGGCCGCCGCGGCCGAGGACGTCCGGCGGCAGGTGCTCGACGCGCTCGAGCAGGCCCGCGCGGCCTGGCGGACGCTCCGCAGGCGCGAACGCCAGGTTTAGGAGCCGCGGCGCCCTAGGCGCTCGGCGCGTCCGCCGGCTTCAGGCGCTTGCGCCCCTTCTGATCGGTGCGCCCGGTGCCGATGCACGCGCGGCAGACGATCCACTTGCTCTCGCCGGCTTCCTCGCCTTCGGGCGACCACGGCGTCCAGCCGGCGCCATCGCACGTGGAGCAGCGGGCGTTCTCGGGGATGTGCCGATCGCTCTGCGTCATCGCAGGGAGCATATCCCGGTCACAAACTTCGGCCCAACTCCAATATGAAGCAGTGGGGTCACGTGATCTGTCGAGGTGCTCGGATGAGGAGCTGCTGGAGATCGGTTTGGACGACGCGCAGGCGTTCGGCGTGTTCTACGACCGCTATGAGGGTGCACTGCTCGGGTTCCTGCGGCGGGCCACCGGGCGCGCGGATCTCGCGGCGGACCTCACCGCGGAGGTCTTCGCTGTCGCGCTCGCATCGCTGCCAGCGTTTCGCTCGGATCTGGGGAGCGCGCGCGCGTGGCTGTTCGGGATCGCCCGCCACGAACTGGCACAGAGCTGGAGGCGCGGTCGAGTCGAGGCACAGGCGCGCGCCGGCGCCTGGGAATGGAGCCGATGATGTTGAGCGACGAGGATCTGGAGCGGATCGACGAGCTGGGCGCGAGGGCGCCGCTCGACTCGCTGGCGCTGTTGGACGCGCTGCCCGCCCAGCAACGGGCTGCTGTGAGGGGCCGGGTGATCGACGGCCGCGACTATGAGGATCTGGCTCGCGAGTTCGACTGCTCTGAGCTGGTCGTACGCCAGCGCGTCAGCCGCGGCCTGCGGGCGCTGCGATCGCTGACCGGATACGCACGATGAGCGAGCTGCCCCAGCTGCGCGAGTCGCTGATGCTCGCGGCTGAGCGCCGCATCGCATCCCCGCTCGGTCCAGCCGACGACCACAGGGGCCGCCCGGCGGGCGCCCTGGCGCCCACTCGCGCAGCACGCGCCGATGCCGGGCTCGCTCGCACGCCGCGGCTCGCTGGCGCTGATGCTCGCGGCCGGTGCCCTGGCGCTGGCCGCGGTCGCGTATGCGGCGACACAGCTGATCCAAACCGGCTCACCGGTCAGATCTGAACAAAGCTTCTCCGCGAACGCGGGCGCCGGGGTCGCGATCGCGAGAAGCGAGGGGCTGCTTGGCATCGCCGCGCCCGACCCCGCCGGCGGCCCTCCTTGGACGATGCGCACGTATGACACCAGCCGCGGCCTCGGCTGCGTGCAGCTGGGGCGTCTCGTCGGCGGGCGCATCGGCGTCCTCGGCCAGGACGGCGCCTTCCACGACGACGGGCGCTTTCACGCGCTGCCCTCGCAGGCGAGCCAAGCGGAAGGCGAGTGCGTGCTGCTGGACGCGCGCGGTCACGCGTTCCTCGGCGTGGGCAACTACGGCGTGTCGGCCAGCGGCCTTCCACACCAGTGCTACCTGCTCGCCGCGCCGACCCTCCGCGGTAGGTGTGCGAGAAGCGACCCCCGCGACATCTTCTACGGGCTGCTGGGACCAGATGCCCGCAGCATCACCTACGCCGCCGGTGGCCGCATACACACGATCCCGACGGTCGGCAGCGATGGCGCCTACCTGATCGTCGAACGCACGCCCGCGAGGATCGTCGCACTGGGTCTCGGAGCAGGCGGGTCGGGCGCGCTGCCGGCGGGCGGCGGCACGCTCGACGGCCACCCGCTTCCGCAGCCGATACGCCGGATCACCTACGCGAACGGGCAGACGTGCACGATCACGCGCGCAGGCAACTGGCGCAGCGGCAGGCGCCACTGCCTGCCGCCCGTCGGCTACGTGCTCCCGCAGATCCGCATCCCGAGCGCCCGCGAACTGGCCTCCCCGGTCGCCGTGCGCACGATCTACGGCCAGCCGGTTCCCGGTCACCCGGGCGCCCGTCAGGTCGAGCTGCGCATCTCCTTCACAGCACGCGTGGCCGTCAGCAGCGCGCTGAGCGACTATGGCGTGAGCCTGCAGCCGGCCGGGAGTGGGCGCTGCGCGGCGGGCAACCTCGGCGAGGCGGCGGCCGAGCTCGGGCGCAACGTCAAGGCAGGCGAACGTGTCCAGCTGACGTTGTCCTCCGGCTACGAGAACGCCACCAGCCTGTTCCCGGCCTGCCCCGGCATCGCGCACGGCAGGGTCATCTACACGATCCCGTCCTCCGAACCGAACGGCGAGTTCTTCTTCGGAGAGCTGGCCCGCGGACGCTCGGGGGTGGTCACCGTCGGAAGCTTCACCTACGACAGCCCCTGACGACGGCGCCGGACATCCACTCGAGCGGGCGGCTCAGGTCCGCGTCGCCAATCGCTCGTGGACCGATCGCACGGCGCTCGAGCCCTCGCCGACAGCCGCGGCGACGCGCTTCATCGAGCCAAGCCGGACGTCGCCGGCGGCGAACACGCCCGGCGTGGAGGTCTCGAACGGCAGTGCATTGGACGCGCCGGAGATTGAGACGTCGGGCAGCTGGCGGTCGGTCAGCACGAAGCCGTTGGAGTCGAGCGTCACACCGCTGCTGGCCAGCCACTCGGTCGCCGGGCTCGCGCCGATGAAGCAGAACAGCCCCGAGCAGGGCGTGCTGTGCAGCTCGTCGGTGGCGATGTTCGCGAGCGTGACCTGCTCGAGGCGCTCGTCGCCGGCCAGGCCGTGGACTTCGACGCCGGTGACCAGCTCGATCTTGGGATCGGCCTCGATGCGTTCGATCAGGTAGTTCGACATCGTCTGCGTGAGATCGTCGCGCCGGATGGCCAGCGTGACGGCGCAGTTGCTCTGCGCGAGGTAGATGGCGGCCTGTCCGGCTGAGTTGCCGCCGCCGATCACCAGCACCGGCGAGCCGCCGCAGACGCGCGCCTCCAGGTCGGTGGCGGCGTAGTAAACGCCGGCGCCCTCGAAGCGCTCGAGGTCCTCGACGGGCAGCCGCCGGTAGCGCGCTCCGGAGGCGACGATCACGGCCCTCGTGGGGATCTCGCTCCCGTCTTTGAGCACGATCACGTGGAAGCTGGCCTCGCTGCGCAGGCCGACGACCTCGCACGGAGAGTTCAATCGCGCCCCGAGTCGCAGCGCCTGGACACCGGCGCGCGTCGTGAGATCGCCACCGGAGATGCCGTTGGGGAAGCCGGCGTAGTTCTCGATCCGCGAGCTCGCGCCGGCCTGGCCGCCGACCGCGACGGCGTCCAAACAGACCGTGCCGAGACCCTCGGATGCGCCGTAAACGGCGGCGGCGAGGCCCGCCGGGCCGCTGCCGACGACGACCAGATCGAAGATGTAGCCGGGCTTGGGCTGGAACGTCAGGCCGAGGTGCTCGGCGAGCACCTCAGCGGTACAGCGCTTGAGGACCCCGGTCGGGGTGATCACCACGGGCGTGTCCTGCGCGCCCACGCCCATGCTCTTGAGCAGGGCGTCGACGTCCTCGGCGTCCTCGAGGTCGATCCACGTGTGCGCCAGGCGCTGATGCTCGGCGAACGTCCGCAGGCTCATCGCCTCGGGCGAGTAGCGCGAGCCGATGATGCGGATCGCCTCGGCGCCAGGCCCTGTTCGCAGCATCTGCCGCCGCGCGACGAGCGTGGCGAAGATGACGTCGGCGAGCGTCGGGCGCACGCTCATCAAGCGCCGGAACTCGTCCTGTGCGATCACCAGCACGCGTCCCGCGCGCGCGACGCGGGCGTTGAGGAACCTGATCTGGCCGGTCAGCAGCCCCAGCTCGCCGATGAAGTTCCCCGGGCCGAACGTGACGACGACCTCGCCGTCGGTCCGCATCACCTCGACTTCGCCCTCGAGCACTACGAACAGGTCGAACGTCGCCTCGCCGACCTTGAACAGCAGCTCCCCCTCCGCCACGCTCCGCTCGCTGCCGAAGTCGGCCATTTCCCGCAGCTGGGCATCCGAGAGCAGCGGGGCGACGGCTGGATCTCG
Organism: uncultured Solirubrobacteraceae bacterium; assembly: GCA_963826985.1. Classification (GTDB taxonomy): domain Bacteria; phylum Actinomycetota; class Thermoleophilia; order Solirubrobacterales; family Solirubrobacteraceae; genus Palsa-744. The sequence continues at coordinate 281,574 of CAWGYW010000001.1, read as the reverse complement.
CGCGGGTTGCGCGTTCATGGCCGCAGCCTAGTTGATGCGCCGTTCCGTTCAGGTTTCTTTCAGGCTCGCCCGTCAGCATTGGCGCATGAACCTGCTGGTCGTCGACGACGACCCCTCGGTGCGTGAAGCGCTCGTGCTGGTCCTCGGGCACGACGGCTTCGATGTCAGCACCGCGGTCGACGGCCGCGAGGCGATCAGGATGCTCGCGCTCGCGCCACCCGACGCGGTGATCCTCGACGTGCTCATGCCGGGACTCGATGGCCTGGAGGTGTGCCGGCGGATTCGCGCGACGGGCGATCGTACGCCGGTGCTGATGCTGACCGCCCGCGCGGAGGTCAGCGAGCGCGTGGCCGGCCTGGAGGCCGGCGCCGACGACTACCTGGTCAAGCCGTTCGCGCGCGAGGAGCTGATCGCGCGGCTGCGGGCGCTGCTGCGCCGCACCGGCTGGGAGGGAGAGGACGAGACGCTCCGCTTCGAGGATCTCGAGCTCGATCCCGTCGCGCACGAGGCGCGCCGCGGCGAGCGCCTGCTCGAGCTCACGCGCACCGAGTTCCTGCTGCTGGAACTGCTGATGCGCCATCCGCGCCAGGTGCTCGCGCGCGCGACGATCTTCGATCACGTGTGGGGCTATGACTTCGGCCCCGCGTCAAACTCGCTGGAGGTGTACGTCGGCTACCTGCGCCGCAAGACGGAGGCCGCGGGCGAGCCGCGCCTCGTGCACACGGTCCGAGGCGTTGGCTACGCACTGAGGTCGCCGCAGCGATGAGCTTTCGCTCGCGCATGGTGCTGCTCGCCGCGAGCGCCGTCGCGGCGGCCGTGGTGATCGCGTCGGCGGTCGTCTACGTGGTCACCGCGCGATGAGCTGCGCGGGCAGATCGACAGCAGCCTGCGCAACGAGCTCGTCCCCGGCCGCCCACGCGGTCCAGGTCAGGACGGAAAAGCTCAGCGCGAGCCAGCTGGCCAAGTTCGAAAAGGAAGCTCCGCACGAAGGGCGAGCCAGCTCCGGCGCGCGGCAGTCCAAGCAGCGCGGCAGCGGTTTCTCGTCCGGCAGCGCCTCGTCCGGCAGCAGCGCCTCGTCCGGCAGCAGCGCCTCGTCCGGCAGCAGCGCCTCGTCAGTTGAAGCGGCGGGTCCCGCCCCCGGCAGGGTGCTGCTGCGCGGCAGCGAAGCCCAGCGGATCGTCGGCAGCGGGGTCGTTGGCTTCTCCAGCGCGTCGGGTACCGTCGAGCCCCTGCCCGGCCCCGCGGCGAACCTCAAGTTTCTGGGCGTGATCCGCGAGGCCCACAACGGCAACGCTTCCGCCTTCAAGATCGTGCTGCCGAGCCTCGGGTTCGGCAGCGCCACCGGCTACGCGCAGCTGGCTCAGGTCGCTGGGCCGGTGCTGCGCTCGGGCGGAGGAGGCGAGGGGTTGCCCGTCACCGCCGCCGCCCGCGCCGTCGCCGCTGGGCGACGACCCGCGTTCTTCAGCGACGCGACGCGTCAACGGCACGAAGATGCGCGTGCTGACCGCGCCCGCGGCGAAGGACACGTGTGGCAGGTCGCGCTACCGCTGACCGACGTGAACAGCACGCTCGAACATCTGCGGCTGGTGCTCGCGATCGTGATCCTCGGCGGCATGCTGCTGGCGGCCGCGCTGGGGCTGCTCGTCTCGCGCGCGGCGCTCGTGCCCGTGCGCCGGCTGACCGGCGCGGCCGAGCGCGTGGCCCGCACACAGGATCTGGGCCACCGCATCCGCGCCGACGAGGGCGATGAGCTCGGGCGCCTGGCGGGCAGCTTCAACACGATGCTGGCGGCGCTCGAGCGCTCGCGGCTCTCCCAGCGCCAGCTCGTCTCCGACGCCTCGCACGAGCTGCGCACGCCCCTGACGAGCGTGCAGGCGAACCTCGACGCGCTCGCGCTGGGCGACGCGCTCTCGCCGCGGGAGCGTGCCCGCGCGGTCGCCTCCGCGCAGGCGCAGCTGCGCGAGCTGACGGTACTCGTCGGCGACATGGTCGACCTGTCGAAGACGGAGGTCGAGGAGGTCGAGGTCGAGGACGTGCGGCTGGACCTCGCTGCCGCCGAGGCAGTCGAGCGCACGCGGCTGCACGCGCCGGAGTGCGCGTTCAGCCTCGACGTCGAGCCGTGCATGGTGCGCGCGGCGCCAGCGCGGCTGGACCGCGCAATCGCCAACCTGCTCGACAACGCGTGCAAATGGAACCTCCCCGCTGGGCGAGCGGGCGGGCCGATCGAGGTGCGCGTGCGCGACGGCCGCCTGGAGGTGCGCGACCACGGTCCGGGGATCGACCCGGAGGACCTTCCGCGCGTGTTCGACCGCTTCTTCAGGACGCCAGCCGCACGCGGGCGACCCGGCTCCGGCCTCGGCCTCGCGATCGTTCGCCAGACGGCCGAGACGCACGGCGGCGCCGTCCACGCGGTCAACGATCCCGGCGGCGGCGCGCGCCTGATCCTCGATCTCCCACCGCTTGAGATGACCGCGTCCGAGCTCGCCGTCTCACGCGCGGAGCAGCCCCCCGTGGCGGACGCCGTTCAGGAAGTTCCTCGGCTTCGTCTAAGCCGATTCTCAGGCTGCGCCGGCTTGATGTCTCCATCCTGTCGACCGGAAGAGGAGACCCCATGTGCCGCCGTCCCCCGCTCGCCCCCCTCGCCGTCCTGTGTGTGGCATCGGCGAGCCTATCTCCTGGTTGCCTGCGGCGGCTCCTCGTCATCCCCGACATCCTCTGCCGCCAAGGAACAGCAGGCCGAAGTGAAGTTCGCCGACTTCGCCAGGTGCCTGCGCGAACACGGCATCGAAGCCGAAACCGCGACCGAACCCGGCGGCGAAGGCCACGGGCTGAAGATCAAGGGCGCTGGCGGACCCGCCAAGATGGAAGCCGCCCAGAAGGCGTGCAAGAAGTACCAGCCCGAACCGCAGAAGCTCAACCTCTCCCCGCAGGAAAAGGTGGAACGCGCGGAAGCCGTCGAAAAGTTCGCCAGGTGCATGCGCGACCACGGCATCGAAGTGCATGCCTCGAGCTCCGAAGGGCGCATCTCGATCGGGATCCGCAGCAAGCCCGGCGCGGGCCCCAACCCCGAAAGCCCCGCGTTCCAGAAAGCGCAGAGCGCGTGCCAGGGGCTGCTGCCGTTCAAGGGCAAGGGTGGCAAGCTCCCACCCATCCCCAAGCACGCACCGGGCGTCGGCCAGTCCGGCGGCTCTTTCAGCTCCGAAAGCTCCGCCTCGGCCGGCGGCTGAGCCGTGGGCCCCGCGAAGCGCTCCTGGGGGCGCAGACGCGTGCGCTGGCTGATCGGTGGCACGCTGGCCGCGGCGGTGGTGGCCGTGCTCGGGGTCGTGTTGCTCGACTCCGGCTCGGGGGGACATCACGGCCCTGAAACCGGCGTGCCCGTCGGCGACACGACCGCCAACGTCACCCGGCGCACGCTGTCTGAAAGCTCGACCGTCAGCGGCACGCTCGGCTATGGCACGACGCTCGAACTCTACGACCGGCTCGGCGGGACCTTCACCTGGCTGCCGTCCGTCGGCGCCGTGATCGGCCGCGGCGGGACGCTGTGGCGGATCGACGACCTGCCGGTCGTGCTGATGTACGGCTCGGTCCCCGCCTACCGCACGCTCGAGCAGGGCGTCAGCGACGGACCCGACGTGTCCGAGCTGAACGAGAACCTGATCGACCTCGGCTTCGACCCCTACGGCGCGATCACCGACGACGAATCCTTTGGCGAAGCGACCGTCGCCGCCATCAAGCGCTGGCAGAAGGCCGAGGGGCTGACCGAAACCGGCGAAGTAGAACTCGGCCGCGTCGTCTTCGCGCCCGGCGCGCGGCGCGTGACCGCCGTGAAGGTGGCGCTCGGGCAGGACCCGCCGGGCGCGGACGCCACGACGCCCGACAAAGGGAGAAGCTCGCCCCCTGGCAAACGCAAATCCGCGAAACGAAAGCCCGCGAAACGAGCACCAGCCAAAGAAAAGCCCGCCAAAGACGAACCCGCCAAGGAAGACCCGGCCAAAGACTCGCCCAGCGGAGAATCTGGCGCGGGCGCCGGCGAGGTCGTGCTGACCACCACCTCCACCCAGCAGATCGTCCAGCTGAAGGTCAAGCCCGAACAGCAGCAGCTCGCCCGACTCGGAGAGAGCGTCACCGTGCAGTTGCCGAGCGGCGGCGAGGCCCCCGGCCACGTCATCGAAGTCGGCACGGTCGCGAGCGAATCCAGCAGCGCGGCCAACGAACCAAAAGGCAGCAGCGGCGAAAGCGGCGAATCGACGATCCCGGTGACGATCGCGCTCGACCGCCATGTCGCCCACCTCGACGAGGCACCCGTGAGCGTCGAACTCGTCAAGGGCATCCGCCGCAACGTGCTGACGGTCCCGGCGACCGCGCTGATCGCCACCGCCGGCGGCAGCTACGCGGTCGAAGCGCTCGCACAGGACCACCGCGTGACGGTGCCCGTTACGCCGGGCATGTTCGCTGGCGGCTACGTCCAGGTCGAAGGCGCTGGTCTGCGCGAAGGCATGACCGTGATCGAGTCGCAGTGAGCAGCGGTGCTCGAGCTGTCGGATGTCGTCAAGAGCTACGAGGGCGGCGTGCAGGCGCTACGCGGCGTCGACCTGACCGTGCGGGACGGAGAGCTCTGCGCGATCGTCGGCCCGTCGGGCTCGGGCAAGTCGACCCTGCTGCACATCATGGGAACCCTGGAACGGGCGACCAGAGGGCTCGTGCGGATCGCCGGGGCGGACGTCGCGCGCGCCTCCGACCGTGACCTGGCGGCTCTCAGGGCGCGCCGCATCGGCTTCGTCTTCCAGCAGTTCCACCTGATGGAGGCCGACAGCGCGCTGGAGAACGTCGCCAACGGCCTGCTCTACACCGGCACCCCCGCCCGCGAGCGCCGGTGGGCGGCGGCCGCGGCGCTCGAGCGCGTCGGGCTCGGCCACCGCATGCGACAGACCTCCGCGCTGCTGTCCGGGGGCGAGCGCCAGCGCGTGGCGATCGCGCGCGCGCTCGTCAGCTCGCCCGCGATCGTGCTCGCCGACGAGCCGACCGGCAACCTCGACACCCGCAACGGGCGCGAGATCCTCGAGCTGCTGAGGGATCTCAACGGGCAGGGCACGACCGTGCTCGTGATCACCCACGACCGCGAGATCGCCGCCACGCTGCCCAGGCGCGTGGAGCTGCGCGACGGCCGCCTGGTCCACGATGAGCCTTGACCTCGCACCGAGTCGGCTGCTGCCCGCCGACGTCCTGCGGGTCGCAAGCGTCGGTCTGCGCACTCGCCGCCTGCGCGCCGCGCTTTCGGCGCTGGGAGTGGCGATCGGCATCGCCGCGATGGTCGCCGTGCTGGGCATCTCCGACTCCAGCAAGGCCGGGCTGGTCGCCGAGCTGAACGAACTCGGGACCAACCTGCTCACGGTCACCCCCGGGGAAACCTTCCTCGGCGAAGCGGCCAAGCTGCCCGAAGCCGCCGTCAGGGACGTGCGCAACCTGCACAGCGTGCGCTCGGCCGCCGCCGTGACGAGCGTGTCAGGGGCGGCGGTACGACGCAGCGCCTTCATCGAAGCCGCCGAAACCAATGGCATCAGCGTGCAGGCCGCCGACCCGCAGCTGCTCGCGACGCTCGGCGGGAAGATGGTCCTCGGGCGCTTCCTGAACGCCGGCGACGAACGCTACCCCCTCGTCGTGCTCGGGCTCGTCGCCGCCGAGCGGCTCGGGGTGGAGCGCCTGTCGGCCGCCGGGCGGCCGCTGCAGCTGCTGATCGAACACACGTGGTTCACGGTCGCCGGCGTGATCGGCTCGCTGCCGCTGGCACCCGAAATCGAACGCGCCGCGTTGATCGGCTACCCGGTCGCCAAACGCCTGTTCGCCACCACCCGCCACGCCAGCATGCTGTACGTCCGCGCCGATCCCGAACGGGTGCCCGAAGCCGACTCGCTGCTCGGCGCCGCCGCGAACGCCCAGAACCCCGAACAGACCAAGGTCAGCCGCCCCTCCGACGCTTTGCAGGCGCGCGCCGATGCGCAGAGCACCCTGACCGCTGTGTTCTTGGCGCTCGGCGCCGTGGCGCTGCTCGTCGGCGGCGTAGGAATCGCGAACGTCATGGTCATCTCCGTGCTCGAGCGGCGCCCGGAGATCGGCCTGCGCCGCGCGCTCGGCGCGCGTGCGGTGCACATCGGGGTGCAGTTCCTGGGCGAGTCGGTGCTGCTGTCCGCTCTCGGCGGTGCGATCGGCATCGGGCTCGGCGCGGCCGCTACCGCCGGCTATGCGTACAGCCAGGGCTGGACTGTGGTCGTGCCCGTGGTCTCGGTGGCAGGTGCGATCGTCGTGGCACTGGTGCTCGGCGCACTCGCGGGCCTATACCCGGCTGTGCGCGCGGCACGGCTCGCTCCCGCGGCGGCCCTGCGCAGCGTGTGAGCCAGGACGCATCCCGGCAAGCGGCATTCGCTCACGCGCGAGCCAGCCGGCCGTCGAGCATCGCCAGTATCGAGCCCCTTCATGTCGAGCTCGACCGTCAGTTGGTGCGGGCGGCCGCTGAGATCGGGGCGTGCAAGTGGGACCGTCGGTGATGTCATCGCGTTTCCTCTCGCTTGTCACAAGGTGCGGCTTCAACGGAATATGTAGCTGATGACCCCCTCCCACTACTCCACCCTCGGCGACGACGAGTTGCTCGAGCTCACGCTCGAGGACCCGGACGCGTTCGGCGTCTTCTATGACCGCTTCGAGGAGGAGGTGCTCGCGTTCTTCATGCGCGCGACGCGGCGCCCGGATGTCGCGGCGGACCTGACCGCGGAGGTGTTCGCCGCCGCGCTGTCCTCGGCGCGCCTGTTTCGCGCCGAGCTCGGCTCCGCACGTGCGATGGCTGTTCGGGATCGCCAGACACGAGCTCGCCGACACATGGCAGCGCGGCCGCGTCGAGGATCGCGCGCGGCGCCGTCTCGGGCTCGAGCCGATGACGCCTGAGCGACGAGGCGCTCGAGCGCATCGACGAGCTTGGGCCCGGTGGCGGCGGGGCGCTGCGGCTGCTCGAGGGCCTGCCCGACGACCAGCGCGTCGCGGTCAGGGGACGCGTGCTCCAGGAACGCAGCTACGACGAGCTCGCGCGTCAGCCTGTCGCTGCTCGCAGAGCGTCGTGCGCCAGCGCGTCAGCCGCGGTCTGCGTAGCCTCAGACAGGCTTTGGAGCAGACGCGATGACATACATGTCCGAGCTGAGGAGCTCGCTGGTCGACGCCGCCCGCCGCCAGCAGGCCGCGCCTGAGTCCACCGCGGCCGCGTGCGCGCCTGGGCGCGGGCTCCGTGGCTTCGATCCGCGCACGGCGCGCGGGCGATCCTCGCGAGCGTCGTGCTCGGCTTGACGGGCACGGCGGTCGGCGCGGTGCAGGTCGGCCCGCCGCTCGGGCCCGAACCGCCGCCGGCTCACGCCCTCGCCAAGCCCGCCGCCACACCCGCGAGCGGCTCGCCACGCCCGTGAAGCGGCCGAAATCCCGCGCCGGCTCGATCGTCGAGCTTGTCGTGATCGTCGCGATCGCGGTCGGGCTCGCGCTGCTGCATCCAGGCGTTCGTCGTCAAGCCCTACAAGCATCCCGAGCGGCTCGATGGAGCCGACGCTCGCGATCGGCCAGCGCGTGCTCGTCAACCGCATCGACATGGACTTCAGCGAACCGCACGTCGGCGAGATCGCCGTCTTCCATCCCCCCGAGGGCGCCGAACAGCAGGTGTGCGGGCCAATGGCCACACGGTCAGGATCGGCGGCGAAGCGTGCTCGCAGCCGATTCCCGACGGAGGCGAGCGTCAACTTCATCAAGCGGATCGTCGCCGGGCCGGGCGATGAGATCTACGTCAGGGAAGGCCACGTCTATCGCAAGGCCGCCGGCACGAGCCGCTTCGTGCGCGAGCGCGACCCGTACATCAAAGCGTGCGGAGCGAGCAGCGAGTGCAACTTCACTCACGCCGATCAAGATCCCCGCGGGGCACTGGTTCATGATGGGCGACAACCGCGGCGACTCCGACGACAGCCGATTCTGGGGCCCGGTCCCGACCGGCTGGATCATCGGCCAGGCGATCCTCACCTACTGGCCCCCGGACCGGATCGGGATTTTCTAGCGGCTGTGTCCAACCCGTTGACGCGATGGTCCGCGTGCGGATAGGTTGACGCGAGGGCGCGCGCGAGGGGACGGGGTGCCAAATGGCTCCGGCGCGTCTGTGTCCGCATCCATCGAACAGAGAGGGAAAACAGCAATGGGGAATCGAAGCCGAATCATCGGCCTGGTGGCGCTGTGCGTTGGCGTGCTCGTGCCGGCGGCCGCCGCGGCCGCGGCACCGCAGTACGTGGCGCTCGGGGACTCGTACTCCTCGGGCGTGGGCACGCGTGTGTTCTACGAAGAATCGGGCGAATGCGACCGCAGCCCGGACGCCTTCGGGCCGAAGGTCGCCGCGGCCAAGGGCTACACGCTGAGCTTTCAGGCGTGCAGCGGCGCGAAGACGCCGGAAGTGAACGAAAAACAGCTCGGCACGCTGAGCAGCACGACGAGCCTCGTGACGATCACGATCGGCGGCAACGACGCCGGCTTCAGCAACGTGATCATCAACTGTGCGCTGTACTACTTCACCTGTGGCAGCGCGATCAGCGAAGCCAACGAATTCATCGCCAAAAAATTGCCGGGCCTGCTGGAAACCACCTACAAAGACATTCGCGCGAAGGCGACGACGGCGACGGTGATCGTGCTCGGCTACCCGAAGCTGTTCACCAAGGAAGGCGCGACCTGCAATGTCAACTTCCTGACGTCGGGCAACGAGAAGAAAATGAACGAATCGGCGGAAAAACTCGACGCCGTGATCAGGGCGCGCGCCGAAGCTATGAAATTCACGTTCGTCAACCCGACGAGCGCGTTTGAAGCGCACGAGGTCTGCTCGTCCTCGGAATGGCTCAACGGGCAGTCCGACCCGCTGTCGGAAAGCTACCACCCGAACGTCTCCGGCCAGGCCGAGTTCACCTCGCTGGTCGAGGCGGCACTGTAGGCGAGGGATCTCGGGTGCCGGCCGCGGGCGTGGGAACGTCCGCGGTCGGCACCGTCGCGCCAGGCGGCGGCGAGTCAGCGGCCGAGCATCGACAACGACTCCTCCCACAGACGCTCGGCGACGGCGGCGTCGAGGGCATACCAGGCGACGCCGTGCATGGCGAACTGACCGTCGCCGCGCTTCATGAGCACCTGCGCCTCGTTGCAGTCCTCGAAGTAGCGCCCGCCGACGCCCTCCAGCTGCGGTGAGACGGCGACCAGCACGCTTGTCGCCGCTCCCTGCTCGACGGTCTTGAACCGGATCTGCCCGCCGGACTGCGCGCGGGCGCGCTCCATGTACTCGGGATCGACGTGGCGCTGCAGGTTCGTCGCGATCCCGCCGGGCATCAGCGCGTTCGCGGTTATTCCGTCCTGCGCCCAGCGCCGTGTCGCCTCGACCGCGAACAGCACGTTTGCGGTCTTCGACTGGCCGTAGGCGAGAAACGGCTCGTACGGGCGAAAGCCGAAGTGGATGTCCTCGAAGACGATCGGCGAGCGCAGATGCCCGCTCGAGCTCACCGACACGATCCGCGCGTTCCCGTCCGCGGCGAGCGCGTCGTGCAGTCCGAGCGCGAGCGCGAAGTGCCCGAGGTGGTTGGTCGCGAACTGCATCTCATAGCCCTCGCCCGTCAGCTCGAGCTCTTTGAGCGCCATCACGCCGGCGTTGTTGACGAGCAGGTGCAGCGGCCCCTGCCACGACTCGACGAACGCGTCGATCGTGGCGCGGTCGGTCAGTAATTAAAGGGATGCCGATGGCTACGATCGACCCCACTCACCCGTCACGACAGGCGAAGGCGATGCGCGCGGACGCGCGCGTGAACCGCGAGAAGCTGCTGCACGCGGCCAGCGAGCACTTCGCCAGCGACGGCCCGGACGCGTCGCTCGAGGCGATCGCGCGCGGCGCGGGAGTCGGCATCGGCACCCTCTATCGCCACTTTCCGACGCGCGAGGCGCTGATCGAGGCCGTCTATCGCAACGAGGTCGACCAGCTGTGCGCCGCCGCCGGCGAGCTGCTCGCCGCGGGCATCGCCGCCAAGACGATCCGCCCCGACGTCACCGCCGAGGACGTCCTCACCTCGATGAACGCCGTGTGGACAATCGCCGCCGAAGGCGAGCGGTGGGCGGCCCAGGCAAGACGCGTGCTGCGCCTGCTGATGGACGGCCTGCGCTTCGGCGCTGCCCCGTAGCGCTCACAAACCGGGGCTGCGCGGCTCGCCCGCGAACCCGTTGGCGACCGGCGCCTCGATGGGCTGCGTGTTGGCGAGCGGCGCCTCGACGGGCTGCGGCCGGGGTGGGACCGGCGCGGGGGCGCCGCCGGCGGCGGCGAGGCGGAGTGCGGCACGTCCCCGTGATACACCGATGTCTGCGACGTGACGCCGTTGGGAGGGGTCGTGTAAGACACCGCTGCGCTGTTCGCCCTGTGAGCTTGGGGCCCGTCGGGCGTGGCCGCGTGCGCGCGCATCAGCAGCGATCCGACCGACTCGTTGACCTGCTGGGTGCTCGCGAGCAGCTCTGTGATCGCGCCGTCGATGTCCCTGGCCAGCATGTCCGCATCGGGCAGCGCCTGGCGGTCGACGTACACGCCGAAGCAAGCCTGGTCGTTGACCGTCAGCAGGCCGACGGAGACGACGTGGTGATCGGCCAGCGGCACGACCGGGTAGGCGGCCTGCAGCGGGCATCCGAGCATGTACATCGGCACCGACGGACCGGGGATGTTGGATACCACGAGGTTGAACGCGCGGGGCCCGGCCATCAGCCGCGAGAGCGCCTGCTGCACCGTCACCGGGGTGCGTGCCGCGGCCTTCAGCACCAGGTCCGCTCCCTGTGGCTCGCCGTCGCGCTTGGCGCGGATCATGTCCGCGTGCACCTGGTAGAGGCGCCCGACCGGGTCCGGTTCGTGGCACGGGAGCTCGGCGAACACGAACGAGATGTGGTTGCCAAGGACGTCCTCGTCGCTGCGCACGCTGACCGGCACCATCACCTTCAGCGCCACCGGCTGCTCGCCGCGGCGGGTCAGGTAGGTGCGCATCCCCCCCGCGACCGCCGCCAGGATCACGTCGTTGATCGTCGTTCCATACGCGCGCTTGATCGTCCGCAGGCTCCGCGAGCGGACGCTGCGTCCAGGCCAGGCGCCGCAGCGGCGAGAGCTGTGAGTTGAGCACGCTCGTCGGCGCCGCGCGCAGCAGCTGGCTCAGCGCGCGCGTCACCCGCATCGCGCCAGACACGGCCTGCTTGGCTGTCGGGGCGGGCGCGCTCGCCGCACCCAGCGACCAGCTCAGCAGATCGAGCGGCTGGCCGAGCAGGTCGCGCAGCCCGCGGGCCAGCAGCGCCTCCTCCCCGGGCTCCGGCGCCGCCTGCCAGCTGTCGGGCTCGTAGGCGACGGTCTCGGGGGTGGGGTCGAGCAGCAGCGAGGCGAGCTGCACCGCCGCGAGCCCGTCGACCATGCAGTGATGGGTCTTGCCGACGATCGCCACGCGCCCGTCCTGCTCGTCCTCGCAGATCCACATCTCCCACAGGGGGCGGTCGCGACGCAGCGGGATCGACATCACCTCGTCGACCAGGTCGTCGAGCGGGCCCGGCGCCCAGTAGACGTGACGATCGACCGAGAACGCCTGGTCGTCGGTCCACTCCGGCGCGTACAGGCCGAGCGGCACCGACGCAAGCTTCTGGCGATAGCGCGGCGCGTAGGCCAGCCGCCGCGCGATGTGATCGCGAATCTCCGGGAAGCTCGGCAGGCGCCCATCGGCGGGAGCCGAGAACACGGCGACCCAGCCCACGTGCATGTGCGCCGTGGGCGTCTCCACCGCGAGGAACGACGCGTCGAGCGCCGACAGTCGCTCGCCGCTCATTCCGCGAGCACCAGTCGGCGTCGAGCGTGGAGCGCGGGCGCGGGCGGTCTCGCCGTGAATGCCACGCCGCGGGCGGCGCTCACGCGCGATATCTGGCGCCGCCCCCACTGCGCCGCGAGCGCGAACTCGACCAAGCGCACGAAGTACGTGCGCAGCGGCGCGGTCCTGATGCCCGAGGCGCGCAGCGCCACGCGCGTGCGGCGGTTGTCGTAGTGGACGCGCATCGCGAAGTACGGGAAGAACACCTCGCTGCGGGTCAGCGCGCGACGCGAGCGCTCATCGGTGGCCGCGCGGAGGAGTAGCGGGTGCATGACACCTCGGTACACTGACGGCTCGATCAGACGTGGCGCCTGGCGTCCGAAGAACTGCGTCGCGAGCTCTATCACCTCGCTGACGCTCGTCGCGTTCGAGCCGGCGGTGAGATGGAAGGTCGCGCCCTCCGCCTCCGGCGCCTGGGCGAGGGCGAAGGTCGCGTCGGCCACGTAGTCGACCGGCACGACGTCGACCGGCGCGTCGCCACGCGCCGGCAACGCCGCGTAGGAGCCGCGCGCGAACGCGCGCAGCGGCCAGTAGAGCACGTTGAACGACGCCGTCCAGCCGCTGTCGCGCTCGCCGACGATGATGCTCGGGCGCAGCACCGTGATCGGCAGCTGCCCGCGCGAGCGGGCGACCAGGCACTCCGCCTCGAGCTTCGACTGCTCGTAGGTGTTGCGAAACCGCTGACCCACGTCGAGGTCGTCCTCGCTGAAGCAGCCGTCATGCTCGCCGGCGACGTATGCGGTCGAGATGTAGGAGAAGCGCCGCAGACCGCCGCGGGCGTTGCAGCGTTCGGCGAACTCGAGCATGCGCCGCGTGCCGTCGACGTTGATCGTGCGCGCCGCCTGCAGCTCCAGCTCGAAGGACACCGACGCCGCCCCGTGCACGATCTCACCGACACGCTCGGCGAGATCGTCGATGCCGCCCCAGATGCCCAGCCCGGGACGCGTGATGTCGCCCCGCACGGCGACCACCCGCCGCGCATACGGATGGTCCGGCCCGAACAGGGACAGCAGCGTACGTTCGATCCGGGCGGCGGCCTCGCGGTCGTCCGCGGCCCGCACGAGCGTGTAGACGCGCCGGTCGGTGCGCTCGAGGTAGCGCGCCAGCAGCTCCATGCCGACGAAGCCGGTCGCACCGGTCAAAAACACGCTGTCTGTAATTTGGTCCACAGTCCTCTCCGACCTCGGGCCCCCGGGGCACGAAGCATGACGACGCTCGCGGACGCCAGGATTTCGCGTCCCGTCGAGGAGTGCGTCGCCGGATGCCGGACTCTGCGCGGAAATTGGCGTTACGCAATCCGCAGACCGGAGTCTGTCAAGCCCCGCGCGTCAGTCCAGAGCGAGCGATTCCAAAGCGCGCTCGATGTGGACCGGGTCAGTCGCTCCGCGTAGACCGGCCTCGACCCCCGCTGTTGGGGGCCGAGGCCATCGCCTTCGTCGTGCAGGCCGGCCGCGCGTGGGTCCGCGCTACCGCCTCACGCGGCCTACAGGCCCAACCCGTATTTCGAGCACGTCGCCGCGAACGACGGGTTCGGGCTCGCGCTGAGCTGGTTGAGCACGTTCTGCATCACCGGCGAGTCCTCGAACATCCCGATGTGGCCGACCGGGTCGCTCGGACACTGGCTCTGGATCGTGATGTTGGTCACGTTCGAGCCGCTCAGGAACGCGTTGGTGTAGGGCGTGACGACCTCGTCGTGGGTCGTCTCGATCACCACGTAGCGCGGCCCTGAGACGGTGTCCCCACCTTCGAAGGTCTTCTTCTCGAACGCCGAGCCGACCTCCTGTTCGGGCAGCGCCGGCGCCCCGATTACTTCGAGGAACACGTTCAGCGCCAGCGACGCGAACGGGAAGTTGTCGATCAGTTCCTTCAGCCCGTCGAGCGTGGTGCCGTGGTTGCTCGGCGCCAGGCCGATGAACGCGTTCACCTTCGATGCGCCGCCGAGGTACTTCAGGTAGTAGTTGGGCATCATCCCGCCCTGCGAGTGCCCGACCAGGTCGACCTGTGACGCTTTCGTTTTGGACAGCACCTTGTTGACGAAGCTCTCGAGTTCTTCGGCCGACTGCGTGATGTGGTTGAGACCGTCGATGCTTCCCAGCAGCCCCGACAGGATCGTCTCGCCGTAGTTGAACGCGTACACGCAGTAGCCCGCGTTCGCCAGCAGCGGCGCGAGCGTCACCCAGTTCGATCCCTCATCCGCGAACGTCGCGTGCACGAGCACCACCGGATATGGGTGCGCGGCGCTCGGTTTGCAGTTGTTGTTGCCACCCGACAGCGCCGTCGGGTCCCACGTCTCGTTCCACGCCCCTTCGACAAGTGCTTCGCTGCCGTACGGGACGTACAGGCTTGCGCCTGCGCTGGCCGGCACCGCGGCGACCGCGACGGCGGCGGCCACGACGGCAGCGGCCAACAGCGCTCTGATCTTCAGCATCTCGACTCCCTATCTCCTCGTGTGTTTGGCTCGCGAACGACGCCCTCGAGCGAGATGGAACGATCGCCTCCCCGGCGATCCACCCCGCCACGCCAACCTATCCCGCGAGTGCGCGGCGTGTCAATGGTCAGAAACGCGTGGGGTATTGCGGGGTCACAGCGGCGGAATCCAATACCCGCCGAGGTGCATCCCTCCGCCGCCCGCGCGGTGGTCCTCGAGCGGCTGCTCGTGGGCGCCGTACACGCGCAGGTCGAGGAGGCCGTCGGGGCCGTCGCGCAGGATGAAAGCCCGCGGCAGCCCGGCGATCCGCGTCCGGTCCTTCAGTTCGTAGGTCGCCTCGACCTCGGCGATCCAGACATCTTCCTGGTGCCATTGCGCGGTGATCGTGTGCGCGGTGGCGCGCAGCGTGCCGAGGAAGTCCGCGAGCAGCTGATGCACCGCCGCGGCTCCTTCGGCTCGGCGACCATCCGCCGTCAGCATGCACATGTTCGGCGCGGCAGTTGCCAGCGCCGCGTCGGCGTCGAGCGCGTCGACAGCTCGTAGCAGTCGGTCGATCGGCGACTCGCTCACGATCAGGCGATCCTACTGCGGCTTCAGCTCTGCAGCACGCGCCGTTCCGGCGCGCGACCGGCCGGCTGGGTGGGGGGCTCGCCCGTGTGCAGCACTGGGATTCGGCGCGTGAGCGCTCGCTCCGCGCGGACCGTCGCCCGTTTGCCGTGGTGGACGATCTCGAGCGCCGCGCCCTCGAGCAGCGAGTAGGTCGCCTGCCTGTGGTCGACCTCGACGAGCAGCCGTCGCCCGCGAAAGCACAGGCGGAACGCGAGCCGCGCGAGCGCCTGCGGCAGGCGCGGCGTGAAGCTCAGCATCGCCGTCGTGGTCGCGCATGCCGCCGAAGCCCGGCGACCGCGGCGATCCAGGTGCCCGCCAGCGACGCGATGTGCAGGCCGTCGCGCGTGTTGTGCTCGAGGTCGTCGAGGTCGATCAGCGCCGCCTCGCGACAGGTAGTCGTAGGCCAGCTCGAGGTGGCCGACCTCGGCGGCGATCACCGCCTGCGTGCACGCCGACAGCGAGGAGTCGCGCACGGTCAGCGCCTCGTAGTAGGCGAAGTTGCGCGCCTTCTCCTCGACGCTGAACGCATCGCCGCGCAGATGCATCGCGAGCACCAGGTCGGCCTGCTTGACGACCTGCTTGCGATACAGGTCGAAGTACGGGAAGTGCAGCAGCAGCGGGTACTGGTCCGGGGCCGTGCGCGTCGAAGTCCCAGCGCTCGTGCTCGGTGAACGCCTCCGCCTGGGAGTGGACTTCCGCGTTCCTCGTCGTAGGGGATCAGCATCGCCGCCGCCGCGTCGCGCCAAGCGGCGGCCTCCTCCTCGTCGACGCCGAGCTCGGCCGCGCGTTCGGGATGGCGCTCGGACGGCGTCGGCGGCGGCGCGCAGGTTGCGCTGGGCCATCAGGTTGGTGTAGACGTTGTTGTCGGCGATCGCGCTGTACTCGTCGGGGCCGGTGACGCCGTCGATGCGGAAGCGCCCGGCGACGTCGTGGTGCCCGAGCGAGCGCCACAGCCGCGCCGTCTCGACCAGCAGCTCGATGCCCGGCGCCGCTGCTCGAACGCCTCGTCGTCGTCGCTCGCCGCCTGGTAGCGCACGACCGCGTCGGCGATGTCGGCGTTGATGTGGAACGCGGCGGTGCCCGCCGGCCAGTAGCCCGAGCACTCCTGGCCGCGGATCGTCCGCCACGGGAACGCCGCGCCCGACAGGCCCAGCGGCCGCGCGCGCTCCTGCGCGAGCTCGAGCGTCTGTGGCGCCAGCGCAGCGCGTCGGCGGCCGCGTGCGGCGCCGTGTAGGTGAGCACCGGCAGCACGAACGTCTCGGTGTCCCAGAACGTGTGCCCGTCGTAGCCGGGTCCGGTCAGGCCCTTGGCGGCGATCGCCCGCTGCTCCGCCGCGGGCGCCGGCCTGCAGCACGTGGAAGAGCCCGAAGCGCACCGCCTGCTGGAGCTCGGCGTCGCCCTCGATCTCGACGTCCGCGCGCTCCCAGAAGTCGTCGAGGTAGTCGCGCTGCTCGGCGAGCAGCCCGTCCCAGCCGGTGTGTGACGCGCCTCGCCAGAGCGCCGCCGCGACCTGATCGCGCACCGCCGGCCGCGAGCGCTGGCGCCGACCAGCCGTAGGCGAGGAACTTGACGATCCGCAGGGGCTTGCCGGGCTCCAGGTCGGCGGTCACGAGCAGACGGCCGAGGTCCTCGAAGCTCTCGCGCGCTGGACTCGGTGCCGGCGGGCCCGTCGATGACGTGGTCCATCGCCGCCGCCATCGTCAGCCCGCTCGTACGGGTCGAATGCGCGAGCACCGCGCGCGTGTCGCGGTCGCCGAAGTACTCGGAGACCAGCGGCGACGCGAGCGCGGCCGCGGCGCGCGGATCGCCCTCGCCGCCCGGCAGCGCCTCGTTGGCGACGAGCTCGGACTGCACGACCACCGGCGTCTTGCCGTCGAGCGCCTCGACCTCGTAGAGGATCGCCGCGACCGCGCGCTGGGCGAAGGACACCAGCCGCGTCGAGGCGATGCGCACGGCGCGCCCCGCCGGCGAGACGCCACTCGAGCGCTGCGCCGCAGCACGCCGGCGCGCAGGTCGAGCACGCGCTCGTGGCTGGCGCAGCTCGCCGTAGCGGACGTCGAACGGCTCGTCGTCGACCAGCAGCCGCATGATCTTGCCGTTGGTCACGTTGACGACCGTCTGGCCGGCCTCGGGGTAGCCGTAGCCGGCCTCCGCGTAGGGCAGCGGGCGCAGCTCGTAGAAGCCGGCGAGGTAGGTGCCGGGCAGCCCGAACGGCTCGCCCTCGTCGAGGTTGCCGCGCAGCCCGATGTGGCCGTTGGAGAGCGCGAACACCGACTCCGTCTGCGCGAGGTTGTCGAGGTCGAGCTCGGTCTCGCGCACCGACCCACGGCTCGACCGGGAAGGCGAGGTGCTGGATCACGGCGCGACCACGCGGCACAGGCGCTGGATCACGACGCCCCCTGCAGCTCGGTCAGATCGCCCACGACGACGTCGGCGCCGTGCGCGCGCAGCGCATCGGCCTGGCCGACGCGATCGACGCCGACGACGCAGCCGAAGTGGCCGGCGCGGCCCGCCTCGACGCCGGCCAGCGCGTCCTCGAACACCGCCGCCTGCGCGGGCTCGACGCCCAGCGCGCGCGCGCCGGCCAGGTAGGTGTCCGGCGCGGGCTTGCCGTGCAGGTGCTCGCGCTCGGCCACGACGCCGTCGACGATCTCCTCGAACAGGTCCGCGATGCCGGCGGCGCGAAGCACGTCGCGGCAGTTGGTGCTCGAGGAGACGACCGCGCGCGCGCAGGCCCGCGTCGCGGGCGGCCTTCACGTACGCGACCGAGCCCTCGTACGGCTCGACGCCGTCCTCGTGGATCAGCTTCGAGCACGATCTCGTTCTTGCGGTTGCCGAGCCCGTGGATCGTCTCCGCGTCCGGCGGGTCGTCCGTCCTGGCCCTCCGGCAGCTCGATCCCGCGCGCGTCGAGGAACGAGCGCACGCCGTCGTAGCGGGGCTTGCCGTCGACGTACTCGTCGTAGTCGGCGACCGGGTCGAACGCGACGAACGCTTCGCCCGTGCGCGCGGCGCGCGCGCGCAGGTAGTCGTCGAACATCTGCTTCCACGCGGCGGCGTGCACCTTGGCCGTCTGCGTCAGCACGCCGTCGAGGTCGAACAGGCACGCACTCACAGCAGCGGGCAGGCCGAGCACAGCGCAGAGCTAAGCAGCTTCTGGCGGCGCGTGTGTGCCGTGTCGGTACGCCTGGCCTTGCGTGTGCCATGCATGGCAGCGCGCCTTCATCCGGCTCCCACAGGCGCTATGGTCGGCCCATGGCCTACCAGCCAAGACTGATCGTGCAGCTGCCGCGAGGCAGCGCCGTGGACAGGCAGCTGAGCGCCCAGGCGCCAGCGAGCGTCACCAGCGGCGAAGTGCTCGTCGAGCATGGCCCCACCGACGCCGATGGCGTCCTCGAGGCGCCCGCCGCGGGCCAGGTCGTGCTGTCGCTGCCCTCGTCCGAGGCGCTCGAGCGCGAGGCCGGCGAGGTTCGGCGCGTGATCGGGCTCGCCGGTAGCGGCGTCGAGCCACTGGTCGTCGTCGTCGAGGCCGCGGAGGAACTGCGCGAAGTGGAGCTGGCCGCGCTGCTGGACGCGGCTGGTCACACCTCGCGTGCCGTGATCCTGCGCATCGTCCGCGACGGCTGATCGACGGGCGCGGGCGCGCACGGGCGCTCCCTCAGGCGGGGTCCTGCGAGCTGTACGGGTCCTCTTCGCCGCGCAGGTCGCGGTAGCGGCGGTCGAACAACTCGAGCACGGCGGTCACGTCGGAGGGTCCATCGACGCTGTGCACGACGACATCCGAGTCGGGCATCCCGGCGTCCGGCTCGGCATCCCCGTGTTCGACGAGCTCGTCATGCTCCGGGTGGGAGAAGCGTAGCTCCGCCACGCAGCGATCGCGATCGAGGACGCCGAGCAGAAGCTGCTCATAGCGCACGAGCGCGCTGCCCTCGTTGACCCGCTCGATGCTCACACCGGGCCACGTGTCGAGCTCATTGGCGATCTCATCGACCAGCACGGCGTGGGACATTGCTCGATCCTAGCTTGTGTGCGTCTAGCGCGTGCGCTTGACCTGATGCGCGAGCAGCTTGTCCGACGCGCGTTCGACCTGGGCGCTCATACGCTGCTTGAAGATCGCGAGCAGCGCCTCCGAGGCGATCGCGCGCAGCCCCCCGATCGCCTCGATCACCTCGTCCCAGCGCTCCTCCGGCTGCCCGGCCTGAACAAACGGCTCCCACAGCTCCTTGAGGTAGAGCTTTACGAACGCGCGCGAGATCGATTCGCAGTCGCGGCTGACGCGCTCGACCAGCGCGAGCGCTGTGTGCAGCGAGATCCCGAGCGCCATCGCCTCTTCAGCGGCCTTCAACAGCGCGGGGCTCGGCGCTTCGAAGCGCCCGTCGCCAAGCGGCACGAGCAGCTTCAGCTTGGCGATCCGCTCGACGTCCTTGCCGTCGACCGCGCCGAATCGCTTGGTCAGCTCCTCCATGGTCACGATCTCGGGAACCTCCGCCTCAAACGGCGCCGCCAGGGCGTTGCGCAGCCCGAGCAGGCGTTCGGCCGCTCCCCCGGAGGCGCTCACCAGGCGCTCTATCGCGGTGAGGTTGAAGCCGTCGGCCTGCAGATCGAGGATCACGCGCAGGCGCGCAACGTGCTGGGAGTTGTAGTAGCCGACGCGAGCGCGCACCTCGGGCGGCGGCAGCAGACCGCGCGACTGGTGGTTGCGGATGTTGCGCACCGACATTCCCACCTCGGCTGCCAGCTGCTCGATCGTCAGCCCGGGGTTCTGCTCATCCTGCGACGGCTGGGACGCGCGACGCCCACGCCTGCCCGCCTCTGCCATGTCGCTCTGCGTCGATGCCACGGCATACGAGGATACCATGTTAGATGTAACCTCATTTGAGGTATCATAGGTTCAGGTCGTAAATGCTCGCGCTCCCTGCAAAGCCCACATCGCGCCCATGCGCTCCGCCCCGTCTCGTGGCCGACCGTGCACGCCGCCCAGCCCGCGGGAGCCTCGATGGCTGAGCGCGGCGCGGCTCCACAGATCTCCCCACGACGACTGCGCGCGCTGCGGCTCGTGCGCTCGTTCACCTCGCCGTTGCTGCCCGACGACTACCTCGAGCTGGTCAACCCGCTGTGGTCCACGCGCGAGCTGCGCGGGCGCATCGAACGGATCGAGCGCGCCTGCGACGACGCGGTCACGATCTCGATCAAGCCGAGCTGGGAGTGGCCAGGTCACACACCGGGCCAGTACGTGCGCCTCGGCATCGAGGTCGACGGCGTTCATCACTGGCGCGCCTACTCGCTGACCTCCGATCCGGGGCGGCCCGACGGCTGGATCTCGCTCACGCCGAAGCTGGTGGCGGACGGCAAGGTCTCACCCTTCCTGTTCAGGGGCGTGCGACCCGGGACGATCGTGCGACTCGGCGGCGTGGAAGGGACCTTCGTGCTGCCCTCGCCGATGCCCGAGCGGCTGCTGTTCGTGAGCGCCGGCAGCGGCATCACGCCGATCATGAGCATGCTGCGCAGCATCGCTGGCGGCCGAACGGCCCCCGACGTGGTGCATGTGCACAGCGCGCGCACCGCCGGCGGGGTCATCTTCGCTCGCGAGCTGCACGAGCTCGGCGAGCGCCAGCCCGGCTACCGACTGCACCAGCGGATCACCTCCACACACGGGCGGGTGAGCCCGGATCAGCTCGAGCGACTCTGCCCGGACTGGACCGAGCGCGAGGCGTTCGTGTGCGGCCCGGCTGGCCTGCTGGACTCCTTCGGCGAGCGCTGGCGGCGCGACGGGGATCCCACGCGCCTTCACATCGAGCGCTTCGCGCCGACCGAGCGCGTCGGCGACGGGCAGCGCGGCCAGGGTGGCGAGATCCACCTGTGCTCGAGCGATGTCCGGGCGAGCAGCGACGGCGAGCAGCCGATCCTCGTGGCCGGCGAGCAGGCCGGAGCGGAGCTTCCCTACGGCTGTCGCATGGGCATCTGCCACACGTGCGTGGGACGGCTGCGCTCGGGCCAGGTTCGCGATCTGCGCACCGGTCGCGTCCACGGCCAGCCCGGGGAGATGCTGCGGACCTGCGTCAACGCGCCCGAGGGCGCGATCGAGATCGACCTCTGACCCCACCGGCAAGAAAGGCCTCCATGCCAAGCACTACCCAGACCAGTCCTCCGCTCGCGATGCGACTCAACGAGATCCAGGGCCCGCCCTCGGGCGTACCCGCCGCGGGGGGACACGGCGGCGACGACGCCCACTTCGGGGCGCCCGAGAGCCCGCTTGGGCAGCTCAGCCCCGAGCAGCTCGACGCGCTCGGCCGGGAGCTCGACGCGATCCACGACGAGGTCTTCTCCGATCTCGGCGACCGCGACTCGCGCTACATACGCTCGACGATCAAGCTGCACCGCCAGCTGGTGCTCGCCGCTCGCGCGCTGCTGCTCGGCTCGCGCAGCGACGCGCTGTGGCTCGCTGGCACCACATCGCTTTCGGTCGCGAAGATCCTCGAGAACATGGAGATCGGCCACAACGTCATGCACGGCCAGTGGGACTGGATGAACGATCCCGACATCAACTCGCAGAGCTGGGATTGGGACACCGCCTCTCCAGCTGACGCGTGGCGGCACTCCCACAACTACGAGCACCACACGTTCACGAACATCCGCGGCAAGGATCGCGACCTCGGCTATGAGATCATGCGCATCGACCCGCAGCAGAGATGGCATCCCGTCTACCTGGCCCAGCCGCTTTACAACCTGCTGCTGATGGGGCTCTTCGAGTGGGGTGTCGCGCTGCACGACCTGAACTTCGACGCGATCCGCTCGGGCGAGAAGTCAAAGCGGCAGGTGCGCGACGAGCTGCGGGCGATCGGCGTCAAGGCGCGCCGGCAGATCGTCAAGGACTACCTCGCGTTCCCGCTACTCGCGGCCGCGCTGTCTGGCCCGAGCTCGGCGCGGCGCACGTTCAGGTCCACGCTCGCGGCCAACTTCACAGCCAACATCGTCCGCAACGTATGGGCGTATTCGATCATCTTCTGCGGTCACTTCCCCGACCAGACCTACACCTTCAGCGAGGAGGAGGCGGCCAACGAGACACGCGGGGGATGGTATGTGCGCCAGCTGCTCGGCTCGGCGAACATCGAAGGCGGCTCTCTGTTTCACCTGCTCGCGGGAAACCTGAGCTTCCAGATCGAGCACCACCTGTTCCCGGATATGCCGTCGAGCCGCTACGCCGAGATCGCTCCGCGCGTGCGCGACATCTGCCGCCGCTACGAACTGCCCTACAACACCGGCCCGCTGCGCAGGCAGCTGGGCACGGTGCAGCGCACGATCCTGCGTCTGGCCTTCCCCGGCGGCCGCCAGCGGCCAAAGCCAGGCCCCTACAGCCCCGAGCGCGCGTAGGCATTCCCGAGCGCGCGTAGGAAGTCACCCCGGCCCCCGTCAATGCGCAGAGGAGCTGCCCGCGATCAGCACGAGCGCGTGCGCGAGCGCATCTGCGATCGCAGCCCCGGTCTGATCGATGCTGGCGGGGCTGCCGGGGAAGTTGACGATCAGGCTCGCGCCGCGGGTCCCAGCGAGACCCCGCGAGAGCATCCAGTGCGCGGTATGAGGCGCGGGACGCCTCGCGGATCGCCTGCGGGATGCCCGGCGCCTCGCGCTCGATCACCGCGCGCGTCGCCTCCGGCGTGACGTCCGTGGGCGCAAGCCCGGTACCGCCACTCGTCAGGATCAGCTCGCAGCCCTCGACGTCGGCCCAGTGGCGCAACCGCGCTTCGATCTGTCGCCCGCTCGTCACCGATCAGATCCCGCCCGATGACCTCGACGCCGAGACGTTGGGCGAGCGCCGCGAGCCGGGGTCCGCTCTCGTCGCGCCCGACGCCGGCGGCCTTCGACGTGCTGATCGTGATGATCGCCGCGCGGCCGGGCACTCACTCGTCCTCGGGGCGGCGCCAGTCGCTGCGCCCGCCCGTCTTCTCGAGCAGCACGACCTGCTCGATCGCGACGCCCCGCTCGATGCCCTTGACCATGTCGTAGACCGTCAGCGCCGCGACGGCGCAGGCGGTCATCGCCTCCATCTCAACGCCCGTGCGATCGACGGCGTGGACCTCGCTGACGAGCTCGACGAGGCCGCGCTCGCAGTCCACGGTTGCGCGCACGTCGACGAACGTCAGCGTGATCGGATGCGCGAGCGGGATCAGCTGTCCGGTCTGCTTGGCGGCCTGGATGCCCGCGATGCGCGCCATGGCGAGCACCTCGCCCTTGGGCGCGTCCCCCCGCTGCACCGCGCGCGCGGTCTCAGCAGACATCCGCACGCGCGCCGCGCGCGCGGGCGACACGGGCGCGCGCGTCCTTGGCGCCGACGTCGACCATGCGCGCGTGCCCCTGCTCGTCGAGGTGGGTGAGGCGCTCGCTCGCTCATCCGAGCGTCTCCGCGCCGGGAGCGGGCGTTCCAGGTACGCGCCGCGCCGCCCCATCGGCGTCGATCTCGCCTTCCAGATCGGGACCTCGTCCTTGATGCGGTCGATGATCTCGCACGCGCCGGCGAACGCTTCGGCCCGGTGCGGCGCGGAGACCGCGACGATCACGCTCGGCTCGCCCAGCGCGACCGGCCCCACCCGGTGCTCGGCGCTCGCGGCGCACAGCCCGTGGCGCTCGACGCAGTCGCTGCACGATCGCCGCCATGCGCTCGCTGGCCATCTCCGCGTAGGCCTCGTAGTCGAGCCGGCTCACCTCGCGCGTCACGCCCTGGAAGGTGACGATCGCCCCCGCCCGCGGGTCGCGACACGCTCGCCGCGAGCGCCGCCAAGTTCAGCGGACGCTCGCTCACCGCGACCCGCGCGCCCGCGCCGCCGCTGAGCGGCGGGATCAGCGCCAGCTCGTCGTCGGCCGGCAAGCGGCGTGCTGTGGCGAGGCGTAGTCGCGGTTGACCGCCATCCGTACCGGCAGGCGCTCGAGCACGCCGCCCAGCGCCGGAACCTGCGCGAGCGCCTCGAGCGCATCGGCGACGGTCGCTCCGGCCGGCAGCTCGAGCTCGACGCGATCGCTGCCCGCACGCTCGCGCAGGATCGCGAACAGGCGCACGCTCACCTTCATCGGCAGACCCGGCCACGATCCGCGCCAGCAACTGCACCTCGACCGTTCTCGCCCGCACGCACGTCGCCGCTGGCCGTCGGGATGATCGCCAGCGCGTCCGCGTCGAGCATCGAGGTCAGGATGTGCGAGCCCTGATCGCCGGTCGGCTCGCGCCTGCCAGTCCGTGCTCGTCCAGCTGCAGGCGGCAGCGCACAGCGTGTGCGCGTCCCGGCGCGCTTCGCGTAGTCGCGCGTGATCCTCGCGCCCGAGCGCCGGACGCTCGCGACCGCGCCGCTCAGCGCGTCGCAGCGCGGGGGCGACGAGCAGCGTGAACGTCACCATCGCCGAGACGGGGTTGCCGGGCAGGCCGAACACGAGCGTCTCGCCGCACGTGCCGAACCAAGTCGGCTTGCCCGGGCGCAAGGCGACGCCCCAGAAATGCTCGCTGACACCGAGCGCGGCCAGCGTCGGGTCTGACGTGGTCGTGAACCCCGACCGAGACGCCCCCGCAGACCACCACCACATCGGCGTCGGCGAGCGCGGACTCCAGCGCGCGCCGGGTCGCCTGTGCTTCGTCGGGCACCGTCGCAACCGGGCGCAGCTCGGCGCCGAGCTGCGCGGCCAGCGCGGGGACCGAGTACGCGTTGGCGTCGTGGATCGCGCCGGGCGTCAACTCGACTCCCAGCGCCACGAGCTCGTCGCCGGTGGTGATGACCGCCACGCGCGGGCGCCTCGAGCAGCCGACCTCGGCGCGCCCCAGCGACGCGAGCACCCCGAGCTCCGCCGCGCCGAGGCGCGTGCCGCGAGCGAGCACGCGCTGGCCCGCGCGGATGTCCTCGCCGGCAAGCCTTACGTAGTCGCCGGGGGCGACCCCCGTGAGCACCTCCACGTGACCGTCGCGCGTGTGCGTCTGCTCGACCGCGACAACGCCATCGGCCCCCGCCGGGAGCATCGCTCCCGTCGAGATCGCCACGGCCTGTGCGGGACCGACCGTCTGGGGCCACGGATGCCCCGCGCGCGACTCGCCGGCGATGAGCAGCGCCACCGGCGTCCGCGGGCCAGCGCCGGCAACGTCGCTGGAGCGCAACGCGAAGCCGTCCATCGCGGAGTTGTCAAACGGCGGAACCGCCTCGGGGCTGTCGACGTCCACCGCGAGCACCCGGCCCTGCGCGTCCGCCAGCGCCACCGGCTCGCCCCCGAGAGCACCCGCGTGCTCGAGCACGATCCGCCGAGCCTCGTCGATCTCGGTCAGCGTTTGAGTCATGGACGCGAGCCAGAGCCTAGCTCCAGCCTCGTGCGGGTATCGTGACTCGGCATGGCCGGCATCGTCGATGAGCTTGGGCGGCCGCTGCTCGACCTGCGCGTCTCGGTCACCGATCGCTGCAACCTGCGCTGCCCCTACTGCATGCCGCGCGAGGCGTTCGGGAGCGACTTCAGGTTCCTGCCTCGCGCCGAGCTGCTGTCCTTCGAGGAGATCGCCCGCGTCGCGCGGATCCTGTCCGTCCAAGGGGTCGGCAAGATCCGTCTCACCGGCGGCGAGCCGCTGCTGCGACGCGAGCTCGAGCGGCTGGTGGAGATGCTCGCCGGAATTCCGGGCATCGAGGACCTCGCCCTAACGACCAACGGGACGCTGCTGGCATCCCGCGCGCACGCGCTGGCGCGGGCCGGCCTGCGGCGCGTGACCGTCAGCCTGGACGCGCTCGACCAGGGGGCATTCGAAGCGATGAGCGACGCGCGTGTTCCCTTCGCGCGCGTGCTCGAGGGCATCGACGCAGCGCGCGAGGCAGGGCTCGGGCCGGTGAAGGTCAACATGGTCGTCAGGCGTGGCGTCAACGACCACTGCCTGCTGGCGATGGCCGAGCACTTCCGCGGAGGACCGGAGATCGTGCGCTTCATCGAGTACATGGATGTCGGCGAGACGCAACGGCTGGCGCCTGGAGCAGGTCGTGCCCGCGAGCGAGATCCTCGCGACGATCGAGCGGCACTGGCCGCTACAACGACTACCCGCCAGCCGCGCCGGCGAGGTCGCCTCGCGCTGGGCCTATCGCGACGGGGCGGGAGAGATCGGCGTGATCCACTCCGTCACCGAGCCCTTCTGCCAGGGCTGCACCCGCGCGCGCCTGTCGGCCGATGGGCGTCTGTACACGTGCCTGTTCGCTACTGGAGGCAGCGATGTGCGCGCGCTGTTGCGCGGCGGGGCCGACGACGCGCGGCTCACGGGGCACCTGCGCGAGATCTGGACCGCGCGCGCCGACCGCTACTCGGAGCTGCGCGCGGCGAGCGGTCGGAGTCGCCGGGCACCCGCCAAGATCGAGATGTCATACATCGGCGGCTGAGACGGGGGCAATCGGCGGCTGAGACCGGGCCGATCGGCGCCTTAGACCCGGGCCACCGGCGGAACGGGGAGGACACGCTCGCGGGCGGCGGTGTTAGATTGAGCGGACCGGCGAGAGGCCGGTCACCGTTGCCGGAAGCTGTGGGTTTCCGCGCAACCGTATCTCTCGAGATCGGAGCTTTCGATGGCACCCATTTCTCGTGGCTTTCACGGCCGCCCCAGGCGCGACGTGGACCCGGCGCGCGTGCCGCCCGGGCAGTACGTCGTCAACGACTTCCCCGTGCTCTCAGCCGGACCGACGCCGCGCACGCCGCTCGAGCAGTGGAGCTTTGCGATCGGCGGCGAGGTCGCCGCGAACAGCACGTGGACGTGGGAGCAGTTCCTCGCGCTGCCGGCAGAGACCTTCACCGTCGACATCCACTGCGTGACGAAGTGGTCCAAGCTCGGCACACAGTGGACGGGCGTCTCGCTCGACACGTTGTTGGAAAGCGTCGATACCAAGGCCGGCTATGTGACCGCGTGGTCCGACGGCGGCTACACGACGAACCTTTCGCTCGCGGACCTCACCGCCGGGCGCGCGTGGATCGTCTACGACTTCGACGGACAGCCGCTGGAGCCCGAGCACGGCGGACCCGCGCGGCTGCTGGTCCCGCACCTGTACTTCTGGAAGAGCGCCAAGTGGGTGCGCGGCCTGACGTTGACCGCCGAAGACGAACCGGGCTTCTGGGAGCAGGCCGGCTACAACAACCACGGCGATCCCTGGAAGGAGGAGCGCTATTGGGGGGATTGACGCTCACGCGAGCGCCGATCCGCTGGCACGAGATGACCGTCGTCGAGATCGTCGACGAGAGCGCCCACGCGAAGACGATCGTGCTCGACCGGGCGGGCTGGCCGGGACACATAGCCGGTCAGCACCTCGACGTGCGCCTGACCGCGGAAGACGGCTACCAGGCCGAGCGCTCGTATTCGATCGCCTCCGCTCCCGAGGATCCGCAACTGGCGTTGACCGTGGAGCGCATCGACGACGGCGAGGTCTCCCCGTACCTCGCCGGCGAGCTACGCGAGGGCGACCAGCTGGAGCTCCGCGGCCCGATCGGCGGGCACTTCACCTGGCGCGTGGAGAACGGCGGCCCGCTGCTGCTCGTCGCCGGCGGCTCTGGGCTCGTGCCGCTGATGGCGATGCTGCGCCACCGCGCCGCCAGGAAATCGACGATCGACACGCGTCTGCTCGCCTCCAGTAGGAGCTGGGAGGATCTGCTTTATCGCGACGAGCTGACGCGGATGTCGGGCTCGCAGGGATTGACCTTGCAGTACACGCTGACGCGCTCCAGGCCGCCCGGCTGGAGCGGGTTCGACCGCCGCGTCGACGCCGAGATGCTGGCGCTGATCGGGCCGCGCGTCAGCGAGCTGCCGCGGATCTTCGTCTGCGGTCCGACCCCGTTCGTGGAGAGCGTCGCCGACGCGCTCGTTGGCATCGGCCATCCCCCGAGCGCGATCCACGCCGAGCGCTTCGGACCGAGCGGAGGGTGAGGTGAGCGAGATCGGCGCGCGCGCCCTGTGGCTCGACGGCAATGCCCTGGCGGGCCTGCTCGCGGAGGTGTTCGAGACAGAGATGACGATGGCCGAGCGCCACTGCCAGACGTGCGGCGCGCGCAGCGCGCTCGGCGCCCATCGTGCCTACCGCGGCGCGGGCGCCGTGCTGCGCTGCCCCGTCTGCGGCGACATCGCCATGCGCATCGGCATCCTGGCCGACCGGCACGTCGTGTGCATCGCCGGCGAGCTGACGCTGCAGGCGCCGAACCGCTGAGCGTGCCCCGCGCTCAGCCGCCGACGGGCAGCTCGACGCGCAGGCGCGTCCCCCCGCCGACCGGGCTCTGGATCGCGAGCGCGCCGCCGAGCGCATCGATGCGGTCTTTGAGCCCGACGAGGCCAGAGCCGCGACGCTGGTCGGCGCCGCCGATGCCGTCGTCGGCGACCGCGATGCGGATCGTGTGATCGACCGCCTCCACGTCGACGCGCACGCGCGTGGCGTGCGCGTGCTTGGCGGCGTTGGTGAGCGCCTCAGAGACGATGTAGTAGGTCGCGACCTCGACCCGCTCGGGCAGCCGCGCCTGCGCGCGCACCTCGAGCTCGACGGGTATCGCGGAGCGACGGGCGAGCGTCCTCAGCGCGGGACCGATGCCGCCCATCGCGAGGATCGCCGGATGGATCCCTCGCACGATCTCCCGCAGCTCGTCCTGCACGCTCGCAAGCCCGTGGGCGACTTGCACCAGCTCCGCGTCGAGCTCGGGTAGCTCGGGGGGCACGTCGCTCATCGCGGAGCGCAGCTCGAGCCCGAGTGAGACCAGCCGCTGCTGGGTGCCGTCGTGCAGATCGCGCTCGATGCGCCGGCGGGTCTCGTCGGCGGCCTCGACGATCCGCGCGCGCGAGGCGTCGAGCTCGAGGCGCAGTCGCGTCTGCTCCTCGAGCAGTTGGGCAAGCTGGTCGACCAACAGCCCCACCGCGGCGCCGACGAGGATGAACGCCGCCAGCGGCGCGTTGCCGGCGCGAAGGTAGATGCGGAAGGTGTTGTACGGCGTCGCGAACACGTAGTCGCCCGCCAGCCACGAGGCGAGCACCGCCAGCAGCGCCGGTCGCAGCCCGCCCATCAGCGCGACCACGACGACGACCAGCAGCGCGATCGTGAAGTAGCCCGACAGCCCAAGCGACGCGCGCGCCGGCTCGGTGGCGGCCGCGATCAGCGGCGGCACGATCAGCGCGAACGCCCAGGTCGCCGCCCGGCGAGCGGGTGAGCGCTGGCGGACCAAGATGCCGACGAAACCAAGTGAGCTCACAACCGTGACCGCCTCCGCGAGCGTTGCAAGAGACCGACCCCCCCGAACAACCGCAAGGGTTTCGATCATACTTGCGCGCGTGAGCAGCGGCCGTACACGCGTCGTGCTGGCGGACGACGAAATCCTGCTCCGCGAAGGCCTGGCGGGCCTCTTCGAACGATCCGGCTACGAGGTGGTCGGACAGTGCGGCACCGGCTCGGAGCTCCTCGCGCTCGTTCGCGAGCAGCGGCCCGAGCTGGCGGTGATCGACATCCGCATGCCGCCCGGGCACGCGACCGAGGGGCTCGACGCGGCGCGCCTGATCCGCGAGGAGCTTCCGCAGACCGCGATCCTGATCCTCTCCGCGCACGTCGAGGTCGAGCACGCAATGGACCTGCTCGCCAGCGGCGAGCGCAGCGGCTACCTGCTCAAGAGCCGCGTCACCGACGTCGGCCAGTTCATCGAGACGATCGAGCGGATCGTCAAGGGCGGGTCGGCCGTCGATCCGGCGCTCGTCCAGGAGCTGGTCGCGGCGCGCCGCGTCGATGACCCGCTCGAGGAGATCACGCCACGCGAGCGCGAGGTGCTCGCGCTGATGGCCCAGGGTCGATCCAACAGCGGCATCGCACGCGAGCTGTGGGTCACCGAGGGGACGGTCGAGAAGCACGTCCACAGCATCCTCGGCAAGCTCAGCCTCGCCGACACCCAGGACGATCACCGGCGCGTCCTCGCCGTGCTGGCGTTCCTCGAGGCTAGGTGATCGTCAGGTGACGGCGACCCTGCTGGAGCTGGGGCCGGCGTCGACGATCTCCTGGATCTGCCGCGCCGACAGTGCGGACTTCGCCAGAAACGCGCTCGCGGGGCTGGCGGCGATCATGTCGGCGAAGTCGTCCTGCGCATGCGTCGAGATCAGGATCACCACGGGCCCACCATCGCGATAGCGCTCGCTCAGCAGGCGGGCGACGTCGAAGCCGCTCTCCTGCGCGAGCGTGATGTCGACCAGCACGACGTCCGGCGCCAGCTCCTCGGTCTGGCTCAGGGCAGCCTCCGCCGTCGAGGCGACGCCCGCCACCGTCAGCCCCTCGCGCTGCAGCAGCGCACCGGCGGCGTCGAGGAACGACGGGCTGTCATCGACGATCAGGACGCGGATGGGCATGTTATTAGCCTCGCAGCCAAAGCCGGCTCCAACATTGCAGCTAGCATGAGTCTGTGGAACTCGCCGCTTACGCGGCCGCCGCGAGCGTGTCGCCCAGCGCCCGGCTCAGTTCGGCGCGAGTGGTGATGCCAAGCTTCGGAAAGACCCGGTAGAGGTGCGACCCGACCGTGCGATGCGAGAGGAACAGCCTCTGGCCGATCTCGCGGTTGGACAGGCCTTCGGCGGCCATCAGCGCGATCTGGAGCTCCTGCGGCGATAGCTGATCGCGCGTGTCGGCGCTCCTGCTGCGGCTGGTCTCACCGGAGGCGCGCAGCTCCTGGCGCGCGCGCTCGCCCCACGGAGCCGCGCCAAGCGCGTCGAACGCCTCGCGGGCGCCTCGCAGCGGCGCCCGCGACTCCGACACGCGCCGGCGCCGGCGCAACCAGATGCCCTGGGCGAGCAGCACCCGCGCGCGCAGAAACGGCCACAGCGCCAGCCCGCCGAGCGCTGCCTCGAACAGCGCCTGCGCGCGCTCGTCGTCGTCCGCCAGCAGCGGCCGGGCGTAGCTGAGGCCCGCGAGCAGCAGTGGCGAGCCCGTTCGCGCGGCGACGAGCTCGAGCT
The DNA here is from genome assembly GCA_963826985.1 of uncultured Solirubrobacteraceae bacterium. Taxonomy (GTDB): domain Bacteria; phylum Actinomycetota; class Thermoleophilia; order Solirubrobacterales; family Solirubrobacteraceae; genus Palsa-744. The sequence goes on along the minus strand of CAWGYW010000001.1, from coordinate 250,675 downwards.
CCGCGACGATCGCCGCCACCTGCGGCCCGCGCTCGCAGTGCACGGCGGCCTCGACCAGGTCCCCGATCACCCACTGCCCCACGCACAGGTCGTGAGCGACGTCGGCCGGATCGAAGATGCGCCGCAGCTCGTCGTATGCGACCGCGTGGGAACCTTCGCCCAAGGCGGCCACGCCGCGAGCGACGTGGGCCACCGCCAGCAGCGTCGTGCGTCCGGCCGGCAGATATGAGCGTTCGCAGGCATCAGTCAACGCCTGCACCGCCTCGCCATCTCCTTTGAGCGCGGCCAGCCACGCCCGGACGTTCTGAGCCGCTGCGGCAATCGGATGGTTGCGGGTTTCGTGCGCAAGCCGCGCAGCCTCCCCCGCCGCCGCCGCCGCCTCGTCCCACGCCCCGAGCCAGATCCCATTCCACGCCTGGGCCTCCAGCGCCTCCGCCAAGCCCGCGAGCCGGCCTTCGCGGCGAAGGTTCGCGACCGACGCATCGACGCTGCCCGCCGACTCGTGCACGCCACCGAGCAGCTGCGCGGCGACCGCGACACGCAGGGCTGCGGTCGGCTCGCGGACGGTCTCCGGATCCACCCGAGACAACCGCTCGAGGACGTCGGCTGGCTGTCGAAGCGGAGCGGCGAAGGCCTCGACCGCGAGCCGCCGCGGATCGTCGGCGGCCGCATTCAAGCCCGCCACCGACTTGGCGAGCGCGTCGCTGGCGAGCGGATCGCGGTCGGTCCACCAGCCCAGCGTTGCGACGCTCAGCAGCCTGTTCATGGCAAGCTCGCTCGCGCCCGCGACGCGCAGCTCCTCGACGATCTCGAGCAGCCGATCCAGCTTGACCGCGCTCGGCGACTCGGTGTGTCGCAAGAGCTCACCGAGCCAGCGCGATCTTGCGCGCTCGACAGGCTCCAGGCAGAGCGACTCGACCGCATCCAGGAGGCGGCGAACGAGATCCTCGCGCCCGGTCTCCAACGCGAGCTCCGCCGCGCACAGCAGCCGCGCGCCGCGACGGGCGGGATCCGCGCTGAGCTGCGCGGCGCGTTCCAACGCGGCGATCCCGGCGCCGATCCCGGCGCGGGTGTGAGCATGGGGCGCGGCCAGCTCGAGCTCGGCCGCCACGTCTTCGTCGGTGCCAGCGATCGAAGCCGCCCGATGCCACACGCGCCGGTCGGGAGACGCGACCAACGCCTGAGCGAGCGCGGCATGCGCCGCCCGCCGCTCGCCGAGAGTGGCGGATTGGACGATCGCCGGACGCATCAGCGGATGGCGGAAGCGGATCTGCCAGTTGTCGAGCTCGATCAGGCCAGCGCCTGCCGCGGGCGTGAGCGCTTCCAGCGCCAGTTGCGCGCCAGCCAGGATCGACCCGGCATCGAGCGTCTCGCGCACGCTGTCCACGTCGTTCAACGCCGCGACCAGCAGCAGCCCCCGCGTGTCGGCCGGGAGCGTCAGAGCCGACGCCGCGAATGCCTGTTGCAGACGCGCGGTCAGCGGCAGCTGCGCGGGCAGCAACGTGCATTCGGGCAGCCGACGTGCGCTGATCGGCAGCTCCACCAGCGCGAGTGGGTTGCCGGCGGCCTCGCTCAGCAGTCGCTCGCGGACGGCCGGCGCCAGCCCGGGAGCGCTCGCATCGAGCAGCGCCTCGGACGCATCGTCGTCAAGCGGCCCGAGTGCCAGCTCGCCCAACCCGGGATCCTCGACGGCGTCCTCGCATGCCTCGCGCGTCGCCATCAGCAGGGCGATCGCGTCGCTTTGCAGACGCCGCCCGACGAACGTGACGACCTCGCGCGAGCGGCTGTCGAGCCAGTGCGCATCGTCGACGATCAACAGCAGCGGTCTCTGCGCCGCGCTGTCGCTGAGCAGCGCCAGCGTCGCGAGCCCAACCAGGAAGACGTCGCAGCTATCGGCGTCGGCCATGCCGAAGGCGCCCAACAGCGCCTGGCGTTGCTTGCGGGGCAGGCGCTCGGCCTCGCCGAGAACCGGACGCAGCAGCTGGTGCAGGCCGGCGAACGCCAGCGCCTGCTCCGCGCTGGTCCCCGTGGCCCGCAGGACTCGCGTGCCTCGCTCCGATGCGCGCGCTGCGACCTCCAGCAGCAGCGCCGACTTGCCAACCCCCGGTCCGCCGCGAATCGCCAACGACGCTCCCGCAACCTCAGCCCGAGCCAACAGCTCTTCCGCCGACCGCAGTTGCGCATCGCGCCCGATCAGGGCGGGTCGGCTGTGCACCTCGACGGGGAGCAACCGCGGCGCCCGCGGCCGTGCGCCGCGGGACTTCGCTCGCGAAGCCCGCGCTCGCCGTGGCCTGTTCGTGCCCTGCATCAGCTCTTTGACACGGCCCTCTGAGACAGCCATGTGACCACCCTCCTGCCGATCTGTCGTGGGACCCGAGGATGCGGTCAGATGCGAAGACGCCATCTACCGCAACCGGGGACTGCAGCCTCCCATCGCGACGGCCGCGCGTCATTGCCGCCAACGGCACTCTTCGCCCCCAGCGAGCCCGACCTTCGGCCTTCCAGCCAGCCTCAATACGCCGATCACCGTCTTTTGACAGAAGCGAAGCGGGCCTGTCAGCTCGTACCGTCGGGCGATACGCGACGCTTCAGCTTCGGCGGCGCCGCTACTCTTGAGGCCGAGCGACTCAGCGGGGCGGTGGGGCTGGCGTGGGCGGTACGCAGCTAGAGCGGCAGGGCACGGCGAGCGTCGCCGGCGACGACCTGGAGATACCAGAGGAGCTGAGCCGCCGCAAGCTACGCCGGCAGCTGCTGTCCTTGACTGCGATCGTGCTCGCGGTCGTCGTCGTCGTGACGCTGCTGCCCGGACTCGACGGACTGCGCGCACGGCTCTCGCACGCGAAGCCCGGGTGGCTCGCCCTCGGCGTGGGCCTGAAGTTCCTCTCCGGCCTGGGCTACGTGGCGATCTTCCGGATGGTGTTCTGCAGGCGCATGAGCTGGCGCGTCAGCTACCAGATCGGGATGTCCGAGGTGGGCGCCAACGCGCTGCTTCCCACCGGCGGAGCGGGGGTCTCGCGCTCGGAGCGTGGGCGCTCAAACGCGGCGGCATGCCCGCGAGTGAGATCGCTCGGCGTACGGCGGCCTTCTTCCTGCTGACAAGCGTCGCCAACGTCGTGGGCGTCGTCGTGATCGGGCTCGGTCTCGCCGTGCGCGTGCTGCCGGGAGAGACGAACCTCGCGTTGACGCTGCTGCCAGCCGTGATCGCGGCCGGCTCGATCCTTGGCTCGCTGCTCGCGGGACGCCGCGCTGGCTCGTTGCACGTGCGCCTGCGGGCAAACGAAGCGAGCGCGTCCTCCAAGCGCTCCACGCTGGCGTTGAAGACGCTCGTGGCCGTCGCGGACGGCGTCAACGAGGCGGTCGCGCTGCTGCGCGAGGGCAACGCCGTGCTGATCGGCGGAATCCTCGCCTACCTGATCTTCGACATCATGATCCTGTGGGCGACGTTTCGCGCGTTCGGCACCGCGCCGCCCGTGGCGATCCTCGCGATCGCCTACCTGATCGGGGAGCTCGGCGGGCTGATCCCGGTGCCCGGCGGAATCGGTGGCGTCGACCTCGGCCTGGTGGGAGCGTTCGTGCTCTACAGGGTGCCGATCACCGCCGCTGCTTCCGCGGTGCTCGCGTATCGCGCGATCGCGCTGTGGGTCCCCGCGGTCGTCGGCTCGGCCGCGTTCGTGTGGTTGCGCCGGACGCTGCGCCGCGAGTCGAACGCGATCGCCGTGTGCGCCCCGCAGACCGAGATGGAGGTCATCGGGCTCGGGCGCGTCGTCATCGAGCCGCCGCGGGTGCACTCATGAACGTGCCGCGCAACTCGCTCGGCGCCAGTTTGGGCATATCCTTGTGTTTGCGATGACAGACCATCTCCTACGCTCGCTCGCACCGATCAGCGACGTCGGCTGGGCGACCATCGACGGCGAGGCCAAGCAGCGTCTGACCCCCGCGCTCGCAGCGCGCAGGCTGGTCGACTTCTCCGGCCCGCACGGCTGGGAGCACTCGGCCACGAACCTGGGACGCACGACCGAGCTCAGCGCATCCCCGCACAAGGGCGTGACGGCTCGCCAGCGGCGCGTGCTGGCAATGGCGGAGCTGCGCGCGGACTTCACGATCTCCCAAGCGGAGCTTCGCGACCTCGATCGCGGCGCCCAGGACGTGGATTTCGCCTCGCTCGACGACGCCGCGCATCGAATCGCTGTGGCCGAGAACGTCGCCGTGCTGCACGGCTGGAGCGAGGCTGGCATCCGCGGCGTCGCGGAAGCCTCGCCGCACGAGGCCAAGGCGCTCGGCGAGGACGCGGAGAGCTACCCTCGCGCCGTCGCGGGCGCGGTGGAGCTGCTGCTGCGCAGCGGCGTCAGCGGGCCCTACGGCCTGGCGCTCGGACGCGAGCAGTACCGGCTCGTCGTCGAGACCGCCGAGCACGGCGGCTCGCTGCTGCTCGACCATCTGCGCAAGATCCTCGACGGCGCGATCGTCTGGGCGCCGGGAGTCCAGGGTGCGGTCGTCCTCAGCCAGCGCGGTGGCGACTTCCTGTATGACTGCGGGCAGGATCTGTCCATCGGCTATGACCGACACGACGGCGAGCGCGTCCACCTCTACATCGAGGAGAGCCTCTCGTTCGTCGTGGCCACACCCGAGGCCGCGGTCGCGCTCACGGCCTGAGAAGCGCGACGGGGGGGCATTGCCAAGCAACCAGGACGCGAGCGCCGCCGCCCCCTACGCCGGCCGCACGGCCTGGGCGCGAAGCCTGGCGGCGCCGGTCCGCAACTTCCTGGGCACCGAGACCGGCGGCGCGAGCGTGCTGCTGGCAGGGACGATCCTCGCGCTGCTATGGGCGAACTCACCGTGGTCGCACTCGTACGAGTCGCTGTGGAGCACGCAAGCTCGCGGTGAAGATCGGCAGCGACGGGATCTCGATGGACCTGCGCCACTGGGTCAACGAGGGGCTGATGACGCTGTTCTTCCTGGTCGTCGGGCTGGAGGCCAAGCGCGAGCTCGACCTCGGCGAGCTGCGCGAGCGCCGGCGCCTGACGATCCCCGTGGTCGCGGCGCTCGGCGGCATGACCGTGCCCGTCGCGATCTACCTCGCGTTCAACGCCGGCGGCCCCGGCGCGCACGACTGGGGGGCGGCGATGTCGACCGACACCGCCTTCGCGCTGGGCGCCGTCGCGCTGCTGACGCCGCGCGCGGCCACGCGCCTGCGCGTGTTCCTGCTGACGCTGGCGGTGGTCGACGACCTGTGCGCGCTGATCGTGATCGCGATCGCCTACACCTCCAAGGTGTCCGTGCTCGCGCTGGCGATCGCGGCAGCGCTGTTCGCCGCGCTTGCTGGCTCTGCGCTACGCGCCAGCAATGGCGGCGAGCCGGCGTCGATCGCGCTCGGCGTCGGCCTCTGGATCGCGATGTTCGAGTCGGGCGTCGACCCCGTGATCTCGGGCCTGGCGGTCGGCCTGGCGACCAGCGCCTATCCACCCTCGCGCGAGGACCTCGAGCGCGCGACCGACCTGGCGCGCTCGTTTCGCGAGCAGCCCACGCCCGAGCTCGCGCGCTCGGCCCAGCAGGGTGTCGCTGTCGGCGATCTCGCCCAACGAGCGCCTCCAGTACGGCCTGCACCCGTGGACCGGCTACGTGATCGTGCCGCTGTTCGCGCTCGCCAACGCCGGCGTGCACGTCACCGGGCACCTGCTCGGCGACGCGATCGGCTCGCCGATCACGCTCGGCATCCTCGTCGGCTACGTGGTCGGCAAGCCGGTCGGGATCGCCGGCGCCTCATGGCTTGCCTCGCGGCCGGCGGTGCACGGCCCGCGCTCGCCCGCTGAGCCCGCCGCTGCTCGCCGCCGCCGGAGCCTTCGCGGGCATCGGCTTCACGGTCTCGCTGCTGATCTCGAGCCTCGCGTTCAGCGGGCAGCGCCTGGAAGAGGCGAAGCTCGGCGCGCTCGGCTCGGTGGTGCTCGCGCCGCTGCTCGCCTGGACGGTGCTGCAGGTCGTCAGGCGCCTGCCGGCGAGCGTGCGCGCGCGCCAGATCGCGGGCACGGCCGAGGACATCCTCGACCTCTCCCGGGAAGTCGATCCCGAGCGCGATCACATCCGCGGCGCCGAGGACGCGCCGGTGACGCTCGTCGAGTACGGCGACTTCGAGTGCCCCTATTGCGGGCAGGCCGAGCAGGTGATCCGCGAGCTGCTCGCCTCCTCCGGCGACGACGTTCGCTATGTCTGGCGCCACCTTCCCCTCAACGACGTGCACCCGAACGCGCAGATCGCCGCCGAGGCATCGGAGGCGGCCGCGGCCCAGGGCCGCTTCTGGGAGATGCACGACACCCTGCTCGGGCACCAGGGCGACCTGCGCCCGACGCACCTCGCCGACTACGCCACGGAGATCGGGATCGACGCCGACCGCATGATCGACGGAGCTGCACCGCCGCGAGTACGCGGCGCGGGTCAGCGAAGACGTCGCCAGCGCCGACGAGAGCGGCGTCTCCGGCACGCCCACGTTCTTCATCAACGGACGCCGCCACTACGGCGCCTACGACATCGACACGCTGAGCGCCGCGGTGACAGCGGCGCGCGGACGCGCGCGCCTGACCGCCAAGACGGCGGCCCCGGCAGCGGCATGAGCGCATGCCAGGCCGCCCACCCGCTGCGGTGGCTTGCCGAGCGCGACCGCGACCTTGCCGCGCTGCGCCGCGCCGGGCGCACCGCGATCGTGATGCCGGCGATGTTCGCGATCGGCGAGGAGGTGATCGGCAACCCCGTGCTGGCCACATTCGCGGCGTTCGGCTCGTTCGCGATGCTGCTGCTGGTCGACTTCGGCGGCCCGCTGCGCGTAGCGGCTGGCCCACCAGGCGCTGCTCGCGATCGCCGGATGCGCGTTCGTCTGCATCGGCACGCTGGTCTCCCAGAACGTGTGGCTGGCGGCCGCGGCGACGGCGCTCGTCGGCTTCGGGGTGATCTTCGCCGGCGTCGTCAGCTCGGTGCTCGCCGGCGCGACGACCTCGCTGCTGCTCGCGTTCATCCTGCCGGTGACGATCGCCGGGCCCGCGTCTCTCGATACCCGATCGCGTGGCGGGCTGGGGCATGGCCGCGGGCGCCGCGCTGATCGCGGTCGCCGTGCTGTGGCCGGCGCCGACGCGCGATCCGCTGCGCGCGGCGGCGTCGGGGGCGTGCCGGGCGCTGGCGGCGAGGCTGCGCGCGCGCCGTCGCCTACCTGATGAGCGACCGCGACGCGGCGTTCGCGAGCGAGCGCGACCAGGCCGTGGCGCAGTCCGACGCCGCGGTCGCCGCGCTCCACCGCACGTTCCTCGCCACGCCCTACCGGCCGACGAGCCTGAGCACCGCCGCGCGGGCGATCGTGCGGCTCGTCGACGAGCTGAACTGGCTGAACGCGATCGTCGTCGCAGCCGTGGCGCCGAGCGAGCGCGCCCCCGCCGACCACGCGGCGTGCGCGGTCGAGGTGGCCGCGGCAGCGGTGCTGGAACGCGGCGCCGACCTGCTGACGCTCATGGGCGGCGACTGCACGGAACTGCACGCGGCGCTCGCCGAGCTCAGCGGCGCGCTGGGGCAGACTGGAGGACGGCGCGACGGCGTACCTGCCGGTCGCGCAAGCCGCTGGCGTCCCCCGGCCGGAAGGCCGTTGGCGCAGGCGTCGGCGAGTTCATCACCTCGCTCGACCCCAGCTTTCGCGCGCAGGAGCTGGGCTTCGCGGTCTCGCGGATCGCCGAGAACATCGATCTGACCGCCGCGGCCGAGCGACGCGGCTGGCTTGCGCGGCTGCTGGGCCGCCAGCCCGCGGGGCTCGCCGGGACATTTTCGGCGGCGCAGGAGCGCGCGAGCTCGCACGTCGACCGCAACTCGGTGTGGCTGCACAACAGCGTGCGCGGCGCCGTCGCGCTGGGGCTCGCGGTGTTCGTCGCCAACCGCACCGGCGTCCAGCACTCCTTCTGGGTCGTGCTCGGCACGCTGTCGGTGCTGCGCTCGAACGCGCTCAGCACGGGACAGACCGTCGTTCGCGGGCTGCTCGGCACCGTCGTCGGGTTCGTCATCGGCGCGGCGCTGCTGCTCGCGATCGGCACCAACACGACGCTCCTGTGGTTCCTGCTGCCGCTGGCGATCCTGTTCGCCGGGGTCGCGCCCGCCGCGATCTCGTTCGCGGCGGGTCAGGCCGCGTTCACGCTGACGCTGGTGTTCCTCTTCAACATCATCCAGCCCGCCGGTTGGCGGGTGGGGCTGCTGCGGGTCGAGGACATCGCCCTGGGGTGCGCGGTCAGCCTCGTCGTGGGACTGCTGTTCTGGCCGCGGGGCGCCGGCGCGGCGCTTCGGCGCGCGCTCTCCGACGCGTACATGGACAGCGCCGACTACCTCGCGAGCGCCGTGCGCTACGGGACCCTGTGCTGCGAATTGCGGCACAGCGCCCGTTCGCGCCGCCGCTCGAGGACGCCAACCGCGCGGCCGCGGCGGCCCGGCGACTCGACGACGCCTTCCGCAGCTATGCGTTCGAGCGCGGCGCCAAGCCGCTTGCGCTGGCCGAGATGACCAGGCTGCGTGACCGGCGTCGGCGGCCTGCGTCTCGGCGCCGACGCGGTCCTCGACCTGTGGCGCCGCGAGGACGGCTCGGCGGCGCGAGGCGACCGTACGGCCGCCCGCGAGCAGCTCTTGCAGAGCAGCGAGCTCGTGAAGCGCTGGTACGACGAGCTCGCGCAAAGCCTCCTGACCGGGCGCGTGCCACCCCAGCCCCTCCCCCACGACAGGCTCGCCGACGGGCGCCTCCTCGACGCGGTACGCCACGATCTGAGCGCGCAGGACGGCCACGTGAGCGCGACCGCGGTGCGGATGATCTGGACGGGCGAGCACCTCGATGCGGTGCGCCGTTTGCAGCAGGTGATCGTCGACTCGGCGCAGACGGCGAGCGTGCCGGTGAACGCGTGATTGGCGCGAGCGCGCGCCGGGATACTCGCTGGGCACGCGTTATTGGGAAGAAGAAGCGGACGGCCATTGACACGACGTGCTCGCACGGCTCTTGTGAGCGGTGTCCGGTGCCGATGCTGAGAACATGGGCATTCGTACGCTCCGGCGTGGAGTCGCAGGGTGCGCCACCCTGCTCGCGGCTGCTCTGCTTGGCGGATGTGGAGGTACAGGCGCCTCGGTGGTCGGCGTGAACCCGCCAGCGTCGGGGCCGATCACCAAGGCACAAGCCGTCGCGTATGCACACGCTGTCAATCTGCGGGCCGGCGACCTGCCGGGGTTTACCAGCAGCAGGAGCGAAACCGAAGCCCCCAAGCCGGGGCAATTGGCCCTCGAAGAGATCCGCTGTAGCGGTGGCGTCAGCCCTGCCCGCCGGATCGCCAAGATGGAATCCACAGAATTCTCGTCAGGACGCGCCTTTTACGGCAAGGTCATGAAATCCACTGTCGAAGTCTGGCCGACGCCGGCCCTGGTCGCATCCAGCAACGTCCTGTCCCACAAATCCCGCGCCCGAGCGTGCTTCGTGCGCTTCCTCAAGGCGCTCCATGAACGGACCAATCAGGAACGCAAAGGGCGAATGCAAATCGGGCCATTTACGATCGCCACTGTTCCCAACCCATTGCCCGGTGTTAGCGATAGCTTCCTAACGGCGATAAACGAAACACGGCTGCTCCGCAGCGGAGCCATCCGTGCTCACATCTATCGCGACATTTTCGGATTCACCACCGGCCCGGCCGAAATCGAACTTGAAGCTATTGGCATCGGCCGTCCCGTCCCGACTTCGGCCGAGGCGCAAGCGCTGCAGCTACTGCTGGACCGCGCTATGGCCAACACTGTCTAAAGCCGCGCGCAGTGTCATCGGCGATGGCCCTGAGACGAGCGCTTCGGGACCAGCCACCGCTCGCCTCCCCTTTAATCTCTTTATCTCTCAGGTCGTCTTGATCAGGCCGCCGTCGATCACGTAGTTGACGCCGGTGACGTTCGCGATGCGCTCCGAGGCCAGGAACGCGATCAGCGTCGCGACCTCCTCCGGGGTCGAGAAGCGGCGCGTGGCGATCGCCGCCGCGGCCTGCGCGCGGACCGCGTCCGCGTCCACGCCGGTGGCCTTGGCGACCGCCTGCGCGACGCCGTCGGCGCCGAGCCACAGATCCGTGCCGACCTGCCCGGGGGAGACGCAGTTCACGCGGATGCCCCGCGGCCCGAACTCCTGCGCGAGCGACCTGCTGAGCAGCGCTTTGGTCGTCGCCAGGCCGATGCCCTTGTTGGCCCCCGTGACGACGGCGACCCTGCCGGCAAGCTCGAGATCCATGGTCCCACCTTTCTCTCTATGTGGCAGTCAACGGCAGCCGCACGCGAAAGACCGTGCGGCCTGGTTTGGTGTCGAGCGTGAGCGAGCCGCCGTGGCGGTCGACGACGATCCGGCGCGCCGTCGCCAGGCCGAGGCCGGTGCCGCGTCCGACGTCCTTGGTCGTGAAGAACGGGTCGAAGACGCGCTCGCCGACCTCCTCGGGAACGCCCGGGCCGTCGTCGGCGATCTCGACCACCGCGCAGTTACCGCCATCGAGTCGCGTCGTGATCGTGATCGTGCCGCGATCGCCGAGCGCGTCGATCGCGTTGTCGAGCAGGTTCGTCCACACCTGGTTGAGCTCCGAGCCGCGGACCGTGAGCTTCGGCAGCGCGCGGTCGTAGTCGCGCACGACCTCGATCGCCGTCTGCTTGAGCTTGTAGCCGAGCACCGTGAGCGTCGTCTCCAGGCCCTCGTGCATGTCGACCTCGACGAGCTCGCCGCGGTCCATGTACGAGTAGGACTTCACCGCGCCCACCAGCAGCCGACATCCGCTCGGTGGACTCCTGCAGCTCGGCCGCCAGGCGCCCAGCGGTCAGGCGTCGCCGCGACCCAGCGCAGCGCCGCGGGCGTCGCCGGGCCCGCGAGCTCGGCGACGCGGCTCAGCCACTCCTCGTCGATGCCCGCGGCGGCCAGCGGCTCGGCGAGGCGCCACGGCTCCGCGATGCCCAGCTGCCTCCAGGCGCGCCGAGCAGCTCGTCCTCGGCGTCGGCGGCGTCGAGCGCGTCGAGCGCCGTCGCCGCGGCCGCGTGCGCGACCGCCTGCTGCTGCAGCGCGACCAGCTGCGCGGCCTCCTCGCGCTCGACGCCGAGCCTCGACGAACTGCCCGAGCGCCGAGCCGATCGCGTCGAGCGCCTCGGCCAGCTGCGCGGCGGCGCGGCGCGCGGCGGCCGCCGGGTTGTTCAGCTCGTGCGCGAGCCCCGCCGCCATCGTCCCGAGCGAGGCCAGCCGCTCGCGGTTCTGCTCGATCGCGGTGACGCGGCTCATCACCGGCTGCGACCTGCTGCATCACGCGCCGATGCACCGCCGGCTGCGCGAGCGCCAGCCGGCGGAAGTCCTCCGCCGGCGATCAGCGCGAGGCGGCAGTCCGTCACGCGCCACCATCCGCACCCCGAGCGAGCCGCCGGTGAGCGCCGCGATCGCGCCCATCCAGGTCGGCGCGACGTGCCGGCCGACCGGCTCGCGTGCGGCCGTCGATCGACGATCAGCGCCTCCGATTCGCCCTCGAGCAGCAGCTGCAGCGCCGCGCGACTCCTCGCCCTGCTCGGCGATCACCTCGCCTGCGGCCACGCGTCAGAGCACCGCGGCCGCCACCCACTCGGCGAGCTGCTCGTCGCTGAGCTCGTCGAACAGGTCGATGCTGCGCAGCTCCTCCAGCCGGTGATCGGCGTGCGTGGTCACGCGTCCAGCAGGTACTCGTGGATCAGCGACACCGCCATCGAGCCCTCGCCGACGGCGCTCGCGACGCGCTTGATCGAGCGCGCGCGCACGTCGCCGGCGACGAACACGCCCGGGCACGCTCGTCTCCAGCAGCGTACGGCTCGCGCTGCAGCGGCCAGCCGTCGTCCTGCGCGTCGCGCCCGGCGAGGATGAAGCCGCGCTCGTCGCGGGCGACGACGCCCTCGAGCCAGTCGGTGCGCGGCGCGGCGCCGATGAACACGAAGCACGCGTCGCCGTCCAGCGTCTGCTCGCCGTCGGGGCCCGCGAACCGCAGCCGCCGCAGATGGCCGTCCTCGCCCTCGGCCGCGACCGCCGCGCTGCCCGTGCGCACCTCGATGTTCGGCGAGCGCCGCGATCTGCTCGATCAGGTAGTGCGACATCGACTTCTCCAGCGACGCGCCGCGCACGAGCATCGTCACCTGCGCCGCGTAGCCGCTGAAGTAGACGGCCGCCTGGCCGGCCGAGTTGGCGCCGCCGATCACGACGACCTGCTGCTCCGCGCACGCGCGCGCCTCGGTCATCGCCGCGCCGTAGTAGATGCCGGCGCCGGTCAGCTCGGCGAAGCCGGGCGTGTCGAGCTGGCGGTAGGAGACGCCCGAGGCGACGAGCACGCAGCTCGCGCTCAGCGTCTCCGCCGCCGCTCAGCTCCACGATCCGCGCGGCGCCCTCGACGCGCAAGCGCGACCGCCTCGTGGACCGTCAGCAGCTCGGCGCCGAGGCGCCGCGCCTGGTCGGTCGCGCGGCGCGCCAGATCCGAGCCGCTGAGGCCCGCCGGGAAGCCGAGGTAGTTCTCGATGCGGCTCGACTGTCCCGCCTGCCCGCCGGGCGCCTCGCGCTCGACCATCACCGTCCTCAGGCCCTCCGAGGCGCCGTACACCGCCGCCGCCAGCCCCGCCGGGCCGCCGCCGACGACCACCAGGTCGTAGTGACTCCTGCGCGGGCGCGCCCGCGACGCCGAGCCGCTCGGCCAGCTCGAGGATCGTCGGGCGCTCCAGCACCGCGCCGTCCTCCAGCAGCGCGACCGGCAGGCGCTCGGCGTCCACGCCGGCGACCTGCAGCAGCTCGCGCGCCTCGCCGTCGCGCTCGACGTCCAGCCAGCGCGCCGGCACGCGGTTGCGCACGAGGAAGTCGCGCAGGTCGTGGGACTCCTTCGAGAAGCGGTGACCGATCACGCGCACGCCGCCGGCTTCCAGCGCCGCGCCCGCCTCCCACGTCGTGAGCAGATCCTCGACGACCGGGAACAGCTGTTCCTCGGGCGGGTCCCAGGGCTTCAGCAGGTAGTAGTCGAGCGCGACCTCGTTGATCGCCGCGATCGCGGCCTCGGTGTCGGCGTACGCCGTCAGCAGCACCCGCTTGGCGTCCGGGACGATCTTGCGCGCCTGCGCCAGGTACTCGGTGCCCGGCATCCCCGGCATCCGCTGGTCGGCGATCAGCATCGCCACCTGCTCGCCGCGCGCGCGCAGCTCGCGCAGCAGCTCCAGCGCCTCCGGCCCCGAGCCGCGCGCAGGACCCGGAAGCGCTCGCCGAAGCCGCGACGCAGGTCGCGCGAGACCGCCGCGAGCACCGTCGGCTCGTCGTCGACGGCGAGGATCGCGGGTCGGCGCTCAGATGCGCGTGGGCGCTCGGCCGTCGCCGTCGCGTCAGCGTCGATCACCGCGTCCATCGCATGCCACCGATCCCCAGCGAAATGTCATCATCCTCTCCAACCGCCACATCGTCCGCGAGGCTGGCGGCAGGCACGCCCGGTTCGGGTGGATCGTCGAGGAACGCGGCCGTGGGCACGAAGAACAGGCTGCCGCTGACAGCCGTCGAGAAGTCGAGGATGCGGTCGTAGTTGCCCGGCGGGCTTCCGACGAACATGTTCGTCAGCATTTGCTCGAGCACGTCCGGGGTGCGCGCGTAGCCGATGAAGTACGTGCCGAACTCGCCGTCGCCGACGCGGCCGAACGGCATGTTGTAGCGGACCACCTGTCGCTGCTGGCCGTCGTCGTCGACGATCGTGTTCAGCGCCACGTGCGAGTTGCTCGGCTTGACCTCGTCGGGCAGCTCGATGTCGTTGAGCTTCGTGCGCCCGACGATCCGCTCCTGCTCGCCCACGCTCAGCGCATCCCAGGCCGTGAGATCGTGCAGGTAGCGCTGCACCAGCACGTAGCTGCCGCCGGCGAACGCGGGGTCCTCCTCGCCGATCACGACCGCCTCCGGCGCGGCCGCGCCGACCGGGTTCTCCGTGCCGTCGACGAACCCCAGCAGGTCGCGCTCGTCGAAGGACTTGAAGCCGTGCACCTCCTCGATGACCTCGGCGCTGCCGCGCAGGCGTTCGACGAGCCGCTGCGCGAGCTCGAAGCAGAGGTCGAGGCGATGCGCGCGGATGTGGAACAGCAGATCGCCCGGCGTCGCAACAGCCGTGTGCCGTTCACCGCTCACGCCCGCGAATGGATGCAGCTCGGCTGGGCGCGGCGGGCCGAAGAGGCGATCCCACAGCTCGGACCCGAGGCCGACGACACAGCCGAGGCCGCCGTCGGGCGCGCGAAAGCCGACCGAACGAATCAGCCCGCTGACGTCCGCCAGCACGTCGCGCAGGTCGTCCTCCGCACCCTCCCCGACGCACAGCACCAGGAACATCGCGGCCTCCACGGGGGCCATCAGAATCGCCTGCGGCTCTGGTGTCTGCGCCACTACCTTCGACCTCCCGGACGGGAGCGCCCATGTTGCCATACCCCACCTAGTGGTGTCCTCGCCGGCGGGACCAGTCGTTCTGGACCAGTTGCCCTAGATCAGACCAGCGGCGCGACGCGCCCGCTCGGCGGCGGGCCGTGCCGGGCAGTTGGCGAGGTGGTCGTCGACCAGGCCGCAGGCCTGCATCAGCGCGTAGAGCGTCGTCGGCCCGACAAAGCGAAAGCCGCGTCGCTTCAGCTCGCGCGCGAGCGCGACCGTCTCGGGCCTGCTTGCCTGCACATCCGCCCAGCTGGCCGGCGGCGGATCCTCGCGCTCGGGCGCGTAGCCGCGTATCAGCGCATCGAGCGGCTCGGCCGGGCGCAGCGCCACGGTCGCCTTGGCGTTGGCGAGCGTCGCCTCGATCTTCGCGCGGTTGCGAACGATCTCGGCGTCGGCGAGCAGGCGGGAGACGTCGCGGGCGCCGAAGCGCGCGACGCGCTCGGGCTCGAAGTTCGCGAAGGCGACTCTGAACGCATCGCGCTTGTTGAGGATCGTCCGCCATGACAGGCCGGACTGGAAGGCCTCGAGGCTCATCCGCTCGAACAGCCCGCGCTCGTCGAGCACCGGGAACCCCCACTCCTCATCGTGGTAGCGCTCCATCAGGGGATCGCCCTCGCCAAAGCAGCGCGGCCGCGATGCGCCGCGCTGCTTGGTCTCGTCGCTACCGGGGTTCGCCGCTTGGCCTGCTGGCACCGTTTCGCCCATCCGCCGTCAAGGCGTGCCAGCTTACTCCGGTGTCGCGAACCGCTGGACGAACTCGAGCGCGATCTGCGCGACCTCCTGCCAGCGGTTGTCAATCGTGAGCGCGTGCCCGTGGCCGGGGATCTCGACGACCTCCGTCACCCCGGGGTTGTGCTTCTGGCGCTTGTAGGACGCGTTGGAGATCGACCATGGCACCTGGTGGTCCTTGTCCGCGCCTGTGATCAACAGCGGGCCCCGGTCGGGGTTCTCGACATCTACTTTGGCCTGGGTCCACGGGTCGAAGTTCGCCGTCGCCGCCTCGAAGATCGGCGCTCCCGGGCCCGGGACGGCGAACTCGTCGTACAGTTCCTTCGCTTCCTCCTCGCTGACCGCGTTGGCGAAGCCGTAGCGGAACTGCTCGAAGCTGAGCGGCACCGCGCGGTGGCGGTTCGCTGGGTTGCGCAGGACGGCGCTCGATGCCTTCAGCGCCGAGAACGGCAGCGGCAGCACGCCGCGGAATGGCGCCGGCTCGAGCGCGACGGTCGCCGCGGACAAGCCCCTCCCCGCCAGGATCTGCGCCAGCAGGCCACCAAATGAGTGCCCCACGACCGCCGGCTTGCGCTGCAGCTGCCCGATGACCGCCTGATAGTGCTCGGCGACCTGCCCGATCGTCTTGTTCGCGAACACCTCTGGATCGGCGTTCGCCTCCTCGACGGTCCGCGGGTCGTCAGGCCATCCCGGCTGCAGGGTCGCGTACCCCGCCTGCTGAAAGAGCTCGGCCCAGCGATCCCAGCTCGAGGACAGCAGCCAGAGGCCGTGCACGAACACGACAGGTGTGTGGCCCGAGCTGTTCGCACGGGCAATTTCGCCGGCCTCGAAGTCCGTGATCTCGCTGGTCGTCTCCTGCGTGCTCGACATTGTGCTCTCCCAGTTCATAGATCTTTGCTATCGACAGACGAGACTAGAGGTAAGGGCCGAGCGGCGTCTTGAGTCATCCGACTGCGGCACGAGCAACGCTTCGCCTGCGGCTGATCGTTGCGGCCGTGACGACTGCGCATCCCGCTCCGCAGCCTGTAGCCTGATCAGGCGCCCATATTGTAGACTGCCGGTATGAGCACCACCATCAGGGTGAGCGAGCCGACCCGAGATCGCTTCGCCAGGCTGGCGCAGGCGACCGGTCGCCCCATGAGCCAGCTGCTCGACGAGGCCGCCGACGCGCTCGAGCGGCGCGTGTTCTTCGACGAGCTCTCGGCCCGGTATGAGCTGCTGCGCGCTGACCCTGGCGCGTGGAACGAGATCGAGGCCGAGCGCATTGCCGAGAGCGGCTCGCTACGTGATCGCTCGTCGTGAGCACCCGCCGCGGTGAGGTGTGGTTGGTCGACTTCGGCGACCCCGTCGGCAGGGAGCAGTCCGGCAAGCGCCCCGCCGTCGTCGTCTCGGCTGACGCGCTGAACGAAAGCCGGGCCGGTGTAGTGGTCATGGTCCCGATCACGACGACCTATCGCGGTCTGCCGTCGCATGTTGAGATCGACCGCGGAGCTTCGGGGCTCGACGAGGTGAGCTACGCCAAGTGCGAGGACGTCAAGTCCGTCTCCGAGCAGCGCCTCGTCGGCCGACTCGGCACCGCCGGCGAGGAGGCAATATTCGAGATCGCTCGCGCACTGCGGTTCCTGCTGGATCTCTGAGCGCATCGCCGAACGTCACGCGCCCGGCCCCTACGTCCCCAGGTAGCTGAGCGTCGCCGTGACCAGGGTCTGGATCCCCACCTCAAGCGTGGGGTGCATCACCGGCGCGAACTTCGAGCTGTGGTTGGTGGGGACGTCCTCGGCAACCCGGCCCGCCTGCTCGGCTCGCCGGTAGAGGTCGGGGTCGGTGCCGCCGACATACCAGAAGATCGACGGGACGCCCCACTCGCTGCCGAACGACCCGAAGTCCTCGCTGACCGACAGCGGATCTTCGAGCTCGTGGACCATGCCGGCTCCGAAGTACTCGCGAAACGCGTGCGCGACGTGCCTGGTCTGCTTCGGGTCGTTTGTGGTCAGCGCGAAGTGCTCGCCGTAGCTGATCTCGGCGGCTTCGGCGCACCCGCCGCGCTCGCCTCGGCGTTGACGATCCGCTCGATCGAACCCAGCACGCGCTTGCGAACCTCCTCGTCGAACGTCCTCACGTTGACCCTCAGCAGCGCGTCGTCGGGGATCACGTTGCCCTTGGTGCCGGCCTGCAGCGCGCCAACCGTCACGACCACCGGCTCGTCGGCCGCTGTCTCGCGAGAAACGACTGTCTGTAGCCGCAGCACTGTTGCGGCCGCCATCACCACGGGGTCGACCGTCGCCTCGGGCCACGCTCCGTGCCCACCACGACCGATCAGCCTCACCTCGATGTTGTCCTCCTCGGACTGCGTGATCCCCGGCCGGTAGCTGATCTGCCCTGCAGGGGGCGGCAGCACGTGCTGCCCCAGGATCACCTCGGGCTTGGGAAAGCGCTCGAACAGCTTGTCGTCGATCATCGCCTGGGCCCCCTCGCCCGTCTCCTCCGCCGGCTGGAAGACCGCCATCAGCGTGCCTTTCCACGCGTCGGGCGCCTTGGCGAGCAGGTTCGCGGCGCCCGACAGCCAGGTGACGTGCATGTCGTGGCCGCACGCGTGCATCACCGGCACCTCTTGGCCGTCGGGGCCGGTGGCGGTCACGGTGCTCGCGTACGGCAGGCCCGTCTCCTCCTTCACCGGCAGCGCGTCCATGTCGGCGCGCAACATCACCGTTGGGCCATCGCCGTTGCGCAGCACCCCGACGACGCCGGTGACGCCGACGCCGGTGGTGACCTCGAAGCCCGCCTTTTCAAGCTGCTCCGCGGCCTTCGCCGCGGTCCGGTGCTCCTGCATCGAGAGCTCCGGGTGCAGGTGCAGGTCACGGTAGAGATCTTCGAGCGCCCGGGTGATCTCCTCCAGGCCATCCAGAACCAAGTTGGCTTGCGGCGCGGTGGTCGTGCTCGTTCTCGGCGCGGCGGTCGTGCTCATGGCTATCTCCTGAATGCTTGTGGGTGGGACGTGCTAGCGGGCGCCACCATCACTGCAGGGCGAGCTCGCGGATGTTCGACTTGGCGACCTCCAGGACCTCGTCTCCACGCCCAGAGAGAATGCTGCGCGTGGCCCACAGCGTGAACCCCTTGGCCTGGGCCGCGGTGATCCCCGGCGGGATCGACAGCTCCTGGCGCTCGGTCATCACCTCTACGAGCGCGGGGCCGTCGTGCGCGAACGCCGCCCGCAGGCCGTCGTCGAGCTCGCTCGGATGCTCGATCCGCACGCCCTGCAGCCCGACCGCGCGGGCGACGTCGGCGAAGCTCGGGTTCTCGAGGTCGGTGGCGAAGTTGACGATGCCGTCGGCCTTCATCTCCAGCTCGACGAAGCTCAGCGCGCCGTTGTTGAGCACCACCACCTTCACCGGCAGGCGCTGCTGGCGGAGCGTCAGCAGGTCGCCCAGCATCATCGAGATGCCACCGTCCCCGGAGAGCGTCACCACCTGACGCCCAGGGTGCGACGCCTGCACGCCGATCGCCTGGGGCATCGCGTTGGCCATCGAGCCGTGCACGAACGAGCCGATCAGCCGCCTGCGCCCGTTCATGCTCAGGTAGCGCGCGGCCCAGATCACCGGCGTGCCGACGTCCGCGAGGAACACCGCGTCCTCCGCAGCGAGCCTGTCGAGCGCCATCGCGGTGAGCTGCGGATGGATCGCGCCGCGGTCGCCGTGACTCTCGGCGAGCGCGTCGAGCCGCTCGCGCGTGCGGCGGTAGTGCGCGCGCATGCGCGCCAGGTGCGTCGCGTCGCGCTCGACGTCGAGGTGCGCCATCAGCGCCCCGATCGTGTCCTTGACCGTGCCCACGAGCGCGACGTCGACGGGGATGCGACGGCCGATGTGCTCGCCGCGGATGTCGACCTGCACGATGCGCGCGTTCTCCGGGTAGAAAGATCGGTACGGAAAGTCGGTTCCGAGCATCAGCAGCGCGTCGCAATGCTCCATCGCGCGGTAGCCCGACTCGAAGCCCAGCAGGCCCGTCATGCCGACGTCGTACGCGTTGTCGTATTCGACGAACTCCTTGCCGCGCAGCGAGTGCACGATCGGCGCCTTCAGCGCGTCGGCCACCGCCATCAGCTGGTCGTGCGCCCCCTGGCAGCCGGCGCCCGCGAGGATCGTCACGCTCTCGGACGCGTTGAGCACCTCGGCGGCGGCGGCGAGCGCGTCCTCGGCCGGGCGCACGCTCGAGCTGCTCGGCAGGAT
This sequence comes from uncultured Solirubrobacteraceae bacterium, assembly GCA_963826985.1. Classification (GTDB taxonomy): domain Bacteria; phylum Actinomycetota; class Thermoleophilia; order Solirubrobacterales; family Solirubrobacteraceae; genus Palsa-744. Next base: position 231,274 of record CAWGYW010000001.1, on the reverse strand, counting down.
CGCCTCGGCGCGGGTGTCGTGCGCCGCGTGATGCAGGAAGACCTCGCCGGGGACGACCACCACGGCCACGCCGCCGCGCTCGAGCGCGTGGCGCATCGCGATTTCGAGCACGCGCGGCAGCTGCTCGGGGATGCTGACGAGCTCCGCGTACACGCTGCACTCGCGGAACAGCTCCTGCGGGTGCGTCTCCTGGAAGTACGCGCCGCCGATCTCCTCGCGCGGGATGTGCGCGGCGATCGCGAGCACCGGCACGCGACTGCGGTTGGCGTCGAACAGGCCGTTGACCAGGTGCAGGTTCCCGGGGCCGCAACTGGCCGCGCAGACGGCGAGCTGTCCCGTCATCGCCGCCTCGCCGGCGGCCGCGAACGCCGCCGCCTCCTCGTGGCGCACGTGCTCCCACGCGACCTCGCCGTCGCGGCGCAGCGCGTCGGTAAAGCCGTTGATCGAGTCTCCTGGCAGCCCATACACCCGGCGTACGCCGGACGCCTTCAGGGTCGCCACCATCACGTCCGCGATCGTGCGGGGCATCACCGCCCCGTCCGCAAGGTCGTGGCCCAGCCGCGCCACGTCGTGTGAATTGGGTATGTCGCTCATGACGTCTCCCTCCTCGAACCTGACAACAGCAGCGAAGCGCTCATCGCCTTCGTTACTCCCTGCCGCCGGCGAACAGGTTGAGCAGCAGCAGGAACACGTTGAAGATGTCGAGGAAGATGCTCGCCGCGATCGGCACCGTGCTCGCCATGTCGGCGCGGCGCAGGCGGTTGAAGTCGAAGACCGTGAAGCCACCGAAGATCACCAGGCCGAGCACGCAATAGATCACGTTGCCGTTGGGGATCGACACGAGCAGCGTCACGATCCCGAACACGATCAGCGCGAGCAGCGCCCAGAACAGCGTGCGCGCCCACGACGAGAGGTCGCGCCGGGTCGCGTAGCCGTATGAGCCGAGCGCGGCGACGAACGCCGCCGTCGTGCCCGCCGCCTGCCACAGCGGCGCCGGGTCCATCTTGGCGTAGTACGCGAGCACCGGCGCGACGGCCAGCCCGAGGAGCAGCCCGAGGCCGAACAGCAGCCCGGTCGCGAGCTGCTCGTGCCCGCGCCCGCTGGCGATGTTCAGGCCGATGATGCACGCGAACGTGCCGACGAAGAACGCGATCCCGGCGCCGCCGGTGAGGTCGCGCCCGAGGTAGGCGCCAAGCGCGGCAAAGCCGACCGTCAGCGCGACCAGGCCCATCACCTGGCCGAAGACCGCGCGCGTGCCGTCACGTGTAAGCGAGTCGCGCCGCAGCGCGACCTCGTCGACGGCCTGACTGGGGGCGGTGAACTGGTTCATGGCTTCCTCCACGGACGACCTGGCGTCCTTCGTTGGTGTCGGCGATCAAGGTCGCGCTTTCGGCGACCCGTCGCCCCCGTGGGAGGCACTGGTCGGTGCCCTGGTCTGGTCTGAGACCCCCGCGCCCGGCGCGAGCGCGTACGACCACGCTCAAGCGCCTGGCAGAGCCGCGGGCGCGATCGTCGAAGCCCCTCGCCAGCAGCGCCGATCGACCCGGCGGCGCAGATCGGAAACGCTCGACTGAGACTCGCTTGGCGCCCAGCGCCGAGGCTCAACGATTCACGCGATCTGGATAAATTGCCGATACGGGCGCTTGTTGCGCGTCGCCTGCGATGGGCGACGGCGGCGCCCGCTCGCGTCTGGTCGGCGCCTTGACTGGTGTTCGGACCACGTGCATGCTTCGGCACGGCGACTCGCACCGGGGGGCCGACGTCACATGCCTATGTTGCGAGCGTCGCCCACATGCGTAGGCGATGGGTTGCCGCGTGGCAGCGTCCACCTGTCGCCGCAAACACGATAGCCCCCGCCGTATCAGGGGGGGTGAACGGAGGTCGCATCATGTCCAAAGCAAAGTTGCTCGTAGCGAGCATGCTGGCTGTTTTCGCAGTCGCGGCTGTAGCTGCTGCTTCCGCCTCGGCGACCACGCAGTTCGAACTGGAAAAAGGTCACGCATCCGATTTATTTGCAGCAGAACCCAAAGTGTCGGAAGGCCTCCTGCTGAAGGCAGCGGGCGAGCCTGAAATCTCATGCGAAAAGGTGGAGCTGGAAAAAGGAGAAGTCAAAAACGACAGCACCTTAGCCTCCTTCAAATCGATTGAGTTCGTCAGCTGCGTCGACAAAACGGAACCGGCGTGCAAAGTCCCGACGATCAAAACCGTAGAAATGAAGGACACGCTCAAAGCTGACGGCGAATCCGAAGGCAAACCGGACACCGATGAAGAATTCGCACCGAAAAGCGGGAAAGGCGAAGAACCAGAAATCGCCAGCTTCAAACTCGAAGGCGAAAAATGTAAAGTGGCTGAAAACAAAGAAACACTAAAACTCGCGGGGGCGTTCGACTCAAAGGCAGAAGATAACGAAAAACAAGAAGACGACCATCACCTGGGTTTCGCTGACAGCCCGGAAGAAAAAGGAGATCCATTGAAATACGGAGACCAGCTGAATCCCGCATTATTCATGCTTTCCTTCACGTGGACGCTGGTAGTGCCGATCTTTTGGGGCTTAGGCTGACTCCGACCGAGCGCGGGGAGACTTGACCGGACTCACCGCATAGAGGCAATATCGACGATGTGGGGCCGCGCGCGGCCCCACATCGCGTCGGTCTAGCTCGACAGCACACGCTGCGCGGCCGCGTCGAGACCGAGCGCGAACGCGATCGCATCGAGCGCGGACTCGTGCTCGACGCGCGACACCGATACGATCAGCCGGCGCCCGCGCCGCCTGCGTGCGACGGCTCAACCACCCGTCGTGCTCTGTCGCCGCAGCAGGGTCCGCAGCGTGGAGCCGTTCTTGTAGCCGACGAGCGGGGCGATCTGGTCAAAGCTCATGCCGGTGGTGCGGCGCAGGTGGTGTGCGCGCTCGACGCGCAGGCGCTGGAGGAGATCGTGCGGGCTCAGCCCAGTCCGGGAGCGCGTGCGTCGCTCCAGGGTGCGCCGCGTCGTCCCGATTGCGTTGGCGGCGAGCGCGATGCTGATGTCCTGGTCCAGGTGAGCTCGCACCCAGTCCTCGAAATCGGTCACCAGCCGGTCAGCGTCCGCGAGGTGGCCGATTGCGGCCTGCACGCTGAGCGCCGGGCGCTCGTCGACGAGCAGGAAGCGCGCGACCCCGTCGGCCAGCCGCGGGCTTGCGCGCGGCTCGAGGCTCATCGCGAGATCGATGTGGGCAAACGCGGCGCCGGCGGTGGTGACGCGTCCGCTGTGGATGACCATGCGCGACATGTCGAGCTCGACGCGCTTGTATCGGCGCGCGAACTCGGCCGACAGCCACCAGCTGGTGGTGGCGTTCTCGCCGTCGAGCAGCCCGGCCTCCGCGAGCACGAACGTGCCCGTGCAGGCAGCGGCGAGTGGCAGGCCGGGCTCGCACTCGACCAGCGTCCTTCGTAGCTCGCGCAGCGGGCGACTGGCGAGCGCGTCGTGAAGCGAGGCGGGAGTTCCAACCCCGATGCCGGGAATCGTGAGCACATCCAGGCCGGCGAGCGCCGCCTCATCGCCCAGGCGGCGTTCGAGCGTTAGCGACATGCCGGCGCCGGTCCTCACGCGGTCATCGCTCCCGATCAGCGTGATGCCGATCGGATCGATCGCGGGGTCAAGCTGCGCGCGCAAACCCTCGGCGGTGCGCATCACGTCGATCAGCGCTGAGAGACCGGAGTCGAAGCACCCGGGTACCGCGACGATCCCGACCAACATGTCGCGAACGATATTCGATGCGTCGCATTCGCTTGCAGAGGGCGCCGTAGCCTCGACGGACACTCACGAACGGAGGCCGTCGACCATGCAATCAGTAGTGGGAGCAAGCAGCGAGGACTACCGCCGGCTCGGGTTGACGGAGGGGGTAATCCAGGAGTGGGAGGACGGCCTGCGCACCAGCCCGGACGAGGAGAGCTTCGAGTGGTGGTACCTCGACGCGGCGCTCGCGGATGGATCGAAGCTGCGCGGATCGGCGACTACACGGTCGTGACGCTCAACTTCATCAGCCATCCCGACTACGGGCACAACTGCCACCCCGCGTTCATGGTGGCCAAGGGCGGGGAGATCCTCGCGTCAGGCGAGCGGGACATCGAGTTCTCGGCCACCGACATCCACCCCAACGAGGCCACGGGGGCGCAGGTGGCGAACTGCCTGCGCTACACCTACCGCGACGGCGGCGTGAGCTATGCCGTGTGCTTCGAGCGCAACAAGGACGTGTTCACGCTCGACTTCGGCAGGGCGGGCGCCTACCACCGGTTCGTGGGTGACGTCACGCTCGAGCATCGCGAAGGCGGCGAGTTGCTCGAGCGCGTGAGCGCCGACGCGCTGTGGGAGCTACTCGACTTCCGCCGGCGTACTCCGGCGGCGACGGCACCCGCCGCGTCGGCCCAACGCCCGCTTGTGCACCACGCCTGAGCGTCGAGCACAAAAAGCTCGCCGCACACCGCCTGTTTGCCAGCAAAGCTCATGGGTAGAGGACCAGCAGCCAATGATAAGGAGGCTCAACATGGTTGCGCTGGTGGTTCTGCTGTTGCTGTTGGCGGTCTTCGGAGGGTTCGGGTTCGCCGCCCACGTCCTCTGGTTCGTGCTGCTGGTGGCGGTCGCGCTATGGCTGCTCGGCTTCCTCGTGGGAGGAATCGACTCTGGGCTGGGCCGCCGGCGCTGGTATCGCTGGTAGCGCTGCTGATGAGACGCTGTCGCTCAGCGCGCGGCCCGCGAGGGCCGCGCCCTGGTGGCTCGTTCCAGCAGACGCACCATCGCCGGAGCCGTGACGGGATGCCAATACGGGGCGGCCTCGGCCGGAGCGACGTAGTTCGGAGCGCCATCGCGCACCAGCCCGGTGAGCGCGGGCTGGCCGAGCTCGACGGCCGACCACTCGTACAGCAGCTGCAGACGCGGCAGGATCACGCCGTAGTCGAGCAACCGCCCCAGGTTGTTCTCGGCGTTGACGTAGAGACGCACGTCATCCGGCGCGGGATAGCGCTCCGGCAGTATGCGCGACAGCGACAGGAACGCGCCCGCCATGCCCAGGCGCGGATCTCCGAGTAGCCTGCCGAGCGGCGCGAAGCGGCCCAAAGACAGCGTCGGCGCCGCGACGAGCGCGTGCGCGTAGAGCACGCGCAAGAGAACCACGTTCAGGAAGAAGCGCTCGACCGCGCTCTCCTGCGCGGCCAGATGGCGATGGTCGAGATACGCGGCGACGATGCTCGCGTTGTGCGCCCGATACCAGCTGCGCGCGCTCGGCTCGGCGGCGAACTCCATCCAGAGGCCCACCGTCGAAGCCGACGGCTGACCGCCCAGCCCGCGGCTGCGCGCGACCATCTCGCAGCCGTCGCGCAGCATGCGCTCGTTGACCGCCCGCCACCAACGGCTACCGGGTACCTCGGCATCGAGCGCCACCAGCACGCCACGAGCGAGCTGCCACCCCATGAACGACAGCGCGGCCCTTCGAAACCGACGGTAGCGAGCAGTTCGACCCGCCGGGTCGTCGTACGTCCGGGCGCACGAGCCCAAGCGAGCGCGGGGATCGTCACGGACCTCCTCGACCTGCGCCGCTGCGTCGTCCGCGGCGCTCGCAGAAGGGGACATGCGGGCAAGTATCCTCGCGCGGTGACCCAGGAGGAGCTCGCCAACCTCGCGCACCTGCGTCGCGCCCGCGATCTGATCGACCGCGAGTACGCGCGCGGGCTGGACGTCGCCGCGCTCGCGCGCGCCGCGTTGATGTCCAGCGGGCATTTCTCGCGGCAGTTCCGCGCGACATACGGAGAGACGCCATACGCCTACCTGATGACGCGACGCATCGAGCGAGCGAAGGCGCTGCTGCGCGGCGGCGAGCTGTCGGTCACCGAGGTCTGCGTGGCGGTCGGGTGCACGTCGCTCGGCTCGTTCAGCGCGCGCTTCACGCAGCTTGTGGGCGAGACGCCGACGGCCTACCGAGCGCGTGACCACAGCGCGCTCGCGAACGTACCTGGCTGCGTCGCCAGGGAGCTCACCCGCCCGAAGCCGCCGGCAGCGCAGGATCGGAGAAACGCTCGGCGCGCAGGCCCCCTAGTGTTCGGCACATGAACCTCACGCTCTCCACCTGCTTCGTCCTGGTCCACGACCCCGAGCAGGCGCTCGCCTTCTACCGCGACGCGCTCGGCCTCGAAGTGCGCAACGACGTCGCCCGCGAGGACTTCCGCTGGATCACCGTCGGCGCCGCCTCCCAGCCCGGCGTTGCGATCGTCCTCACGAACTATCTCAACGGCAGCCCCGCCGACCGCGACGCGCTCGCCGCGCTGCTCGCCAAGGGCGCCATCACCGGCGTCCACTTCCACACCGACGACCTCGACGGCACCTACGAGAAGCTGCGCGCCGCGGGCACCGAGCTCGTGCAGGAGCCGACCAACCAGCCGTGGGGCACGCGGGACTGCGCCGTGCGCGACCCGTCCGGCAACCTCGTGCGCATCGACCAGCCGCCTGGCGCGTAGCCGGCGCCGTTAGACCCGTCTCAAAAGCTCCGGCACGAGGACTCCTTATTGGAGCTTACGCCACAAGCTCCAATATGCGCTCGCGATTGCGACGGTCACGAGCGGGTAGACAAATGGCGCAAGAGGTCTTCGAGAGAGGTGGGAGAGCATGCACCACGCTCGCATTTCGCTGCACGCGCTGTTGTCAACCGCAGCGGCCATCGTCTTCGCTTGCACGGCCGTTGCCATCTCAGCACCCATCGCGCAGGCCGCGTTCGGCGTGGGAGAACACAACTTCGAAGCGGGCACTTGCATGACCTCCTCCTGCACGTACGCGAGCGTCGAAGCAAATCCGAGCGAAGCTTTCACCCAGGCCGCCGGGCACCCCCCGGTGGGGATCACGGCGTTCGAGCTCAACCACAAGGACGGGCTGCTCGGCGCAGAACCGGAAGGCGCCATCAGGAACATCCGCGTAGACCTCCCACCCGGTCTCGCGGGCGACCCGGAGGCGTTGCCGAAGTGCTCGATCGCGGCGTTCCAGAACGACGAATGCAGTCCGAGCACGCAGGTCGGCACGACCGAACTGACCGCCTTCGACGGCGTCAACGACCTGACCGTCTCGGGCACCGTCTACAACCTCGAACAGCCACCGGGCCTCGCGCTGGACTTCGGCATCCACGTCGCCGTCGAACCGCTTGTCAGCGTACACCTGTACCTCGAAGGCCACACCAGCTGGAGCAGCGACTACCACGAGTACTTCGAAATTCACAACGTCCCAAGGGAAGGCGAAGTCCTTGGACTGAAAGTTCCGTTGGCTGTGCTGAAGTCCAAGCTGATCTTCAACGGCCGAGCGGGTAGCGGGAACTTCTTGACGCTGCCCAGCGAATGCTCGAGCACGACGACCTCATATCTCGAAGTCGAATCCTGGGAAGGGCAGATCTCGAGAACCCAGACACACACGCCGGTGGGTGTCGAAGGCTGCGGGAAGGTGCCCTTCAAACCGATCGCCGAAGTGAGACCGGAAACCGCTCAGTCCGACGAACCCGACGGCGCCGTCACCGAACTCGAGGTCCCACAGAACGCCGGCCCCGACGAAATCAACACGGCCGACATCAGGGACGCTCGCGTGACGCTGCCCGAAGGGCTGACGCTCAACCCCTCCGCGGCACGCGGGCTGCAGGCATGCACGGCCGCCGAGATCGGGATCGGCAGCACCAGCCCGGTCGCATGCCCGCCGGCCTCCAAGATCGGAACCGTCGCGATCGAAACCGACCTGCCCGCAGGCTCGCTCGCGGGCAACGTGTACCTGGGCAGCCCAGGCGGCGGCCCGATCACCGAACCCCCGTACACGATCTACCTCGACGCCGAGAGCGTCTATGGCGTGTCGGTGAGGCTCAGGGGCTCGATCAACCCCAACCCCAGCACGGGCAGGCTGGAAGCGACGTTCGCGGAAAACCCCCAGCTGCCCTTCAGCGACCTCATCCTGAAGCTCGACGGCGGCGCGCAGGCGCCGCTCGCCAACCCGCTCGCATGCGGGAGCACCCCCGCCGAAGCCCTCTTCACTCCATACACGGGCACGCCAGCGGCGTTCAGCTCGACGCCGTTCGCCACCGCCGGCTGCCCCGCGCCGCTGCCGTTCTCGCTCGCCCAGGGCACCGGCATCTCGTCGCCCGACGCCGGCGCCCACACGTCCTACACGCTCAACCTGAGCAGGGAAGACGGTCAGCAATACCTCGCGCAGGTCACGACCACGCTGCCCGCCGGCCTGCTCGGCGCGATCTCCTCGGTCCCCCTCTGCGGCGAACCGCAGGCCGGCGAAGGCACGTGCTCCTCGGCCAGCCAGATCGGGACCGCGACGGTCAGCGCGGGCGCCGGACCCGAACCCCTCACCTTCTCCGGTCCGGCGTTCCTCACGGGCCCCTACAGCGGAGCGCCCTATGGCCTGTCGATCCCGGTGGCGGCGACCGCGGGACCGTTCAACCTCGGCGGTGGGCCGTGCGATTGCGTGCTCACCCGCGCCACTCTCAACCTCGACCCGTACACCGGCCGCGTGATTGCCACCAGCGCGCTGCCGACGATCGTCAAGGGCGTGCCGCTGCGACTGAGAGATCTCAGCGTTGCGATCGACCGGCCCAACTTCCTCTTCAACCCGACCAACTGCGGGCCGCTCGCGACCGAATCGACGTTGACCTCCACGTTCGGTGCGACCGACGGTTCGTCGAGCCCGTTCCAGGTGGGCAACTGCAGCGCGCTCGCGTTCACACCAAAGCTCACGCTCTCCACCAGCGCCCACACCTCAAAAGCGGGCGGCGCCGGTCTGCTGGCCAACCTCACGCAGGGCGCCCACCAGGCGAACATTCGCTCCGTGCTCGTCCAGCTTCCTCCGCAGCTCCCCACGCGGCTGAGCACGTTGCAGAAAGCCTGTCCCGAAGCGACGTTCGCCGCCGATCCCAGCAGCTGCCCGGCCAGCTCGAAGGTTGGCAGCGCGACCGTGACCACGCCCGCGCTTCCCGGCAAGCTCACGGGGCCCGCCTACCTGGTCTCACATGGCGGCGCCGACTTCCCCAACCTCGACCTCGTGCTGGAAGACAGCGGCGTGCGCGTGATCCTCGTGGGCAACACGGACATCGCGAAAGGGATCACCACCTCGACGTTCGCCTCGATCCCCGACGCGCCCGTCTCGAGCTTCGCCCTGGATCTGCCGATGGGCCCGTACTCCGTGCTGGCCGCAAACGCGAACCTGTGCTCGCGGGCGCTGTTCATGCCCACGACGATCACCGCCCAGGACGGCGCGCAGATAAGGCAGAACACGAGGATCTCCGTATCTGGCTGTCCCCACAAAGCCCGCAGTCACCGTCGTGCCAAGATCTCGCATCGTCGGGCCTGTCGCAGGGTTACATCCCGAAGGCAATCGCGGTGCGCCGACGGGTCTGGTCGGCGCGGACGGCGAGGCTGAGGGTGCGGGCGAGCGTCATCGCGACGGCCATGATGATCAGGGTGTCGGTGATCGCGGCGCCGGTGACCTGGTGGTTGGCCATCCACGTCGCGAGCGGGTGGTTGAACCAGTGCACCGCGCCGATCGAGAAGCAGCTGCGGGCGGCGATCACGACGATCCACAGCGCTGCGTAGGCGCCGCCGGCGCGGGTCACGAGCCGGCCGGTCGCGGGCTCGCGGCGGACGCTCATCAGGCCGGCCGCGGCGAGCGCCGAGCAGGATGCCGGCAACGCCACCGCCGATCTCCAGCGCGAGGCCGGTGCCGTGGGTGGCGATCGCCTCCAGGAACATCGGCACGATCGAGGCGGATAGCAGCAGGGGTCGCAGCAGCCGGAAGCGGCTGAGCTTGCGGGCGGGACCGAGGTCTGACTCGAGCACGGCGAACAGGACGAGTCCGTTGATGATCAGGGCGTTGGTGAGCATTTGTGTTCTCGCTTTCGACGGGGTTGCGGTGTGCCGTCAATGCTGCTCGGCGAGACGCGGTCTGTCATCGCCGCACGGGCTGGTTTGCGGGGTGATCGTGGGTTGATCGAAACGCGGCTCTCAACCCGGGCTCAACCTGAGTCTCAACCCGAAATCAACCCGGTGACCACAAACCGCAGGGCGATGTGCGCGGGGCGATGGCGCCATAGCGTCCGTGGCGTCAATCCAAGCCACGATGGAGGTATCGAAATGTCCCCTCTGACAGTGCTGGTAGCACTCGGAATCATCGTCTACGTGATCGGGCAGCAGCTCGTCGGCGGCGCCCTGCGCGGCAAGCGTGTGGTCGTGCTGCCCGCGGTCCTGACCGTGATCGGGATCATCGACATCAGCGGTCAGAAGTCGCATCCCGACGCGACGGATATCGTGCTGCTGGTCGTGAGCGCGGCAATAGCCATCGCGACTGGCGCCGGTCTCGGCGCGATGACGCGCCTCGAGCGCCGCGGCGGACACCTGTGGGCGCAGCTCCCCAAGCGGGGCCTGTGGCTGTGGGGCGGGCTGATCATCAGTCGCCTGGCAATCAGCGGCGATCGCCCAAGCTTCCGGCGCGCACCTCGCCGCCGGGACCACGGCGATCCTGCTGGTGCTCGGTCTCAACCGTGCCGCCCAGGCGCTGGTGGTCGTTCCCCGCGCGATCGCGGCCGGAATCCCGTTCGCGCCCGAGAAGGACGGCACCGTGTTCGGCGCCAGCTGGTTCTCCCGCTCCACCGGACGCGAGGGCTGAGCGACGGTGTCCAGCTGGCTGAAGCGCATCGGAAAGCGCCGAGGCCGTAACGCTGTTGGCGGCGTGGGCCGTGGTGGCTGCGGGCGGCCGTGTTCGGCTCGTCGCCGCGGTCGTGCTCAGCGCGCGCGGGAGTCGTCGCCGCCGGCCATCGCTCGAGCTGGCGATCGCGGCGGCGGCGCTGCTCGGCTGGTGGGCGAGCGCGCGCCTGCCGGAACCGTGGGCCGGGCGGTGGCGGTTTGCCTGCCTGACCGTGATCACCGCTGTGGGTGGCTTTGCCGCCACCTCCCACCACGACACCAGCGTGCTGGCGCTGGCGATCGTCGGCATGCTGGCGGCTGGCGTTGAGCTGCCGCTGGCGGGGGTGCTGGTCGTGTTCCTGGCTGGCGTGCTCGCCGTCGAGATCGGCGCGGTCGGCTACGCCGAAACGGATCTCGGGACGGTGCTCGGGTATCCGGCGCTGCTGGCGGGGCTGGCGATGGCCGGACGCTACCGGCGCGCGTACCGGATCCAGACCGAGCAGGCCGAGGCGTTGCTCGCCGAGACGCGCCGGGCGCAGTTCGAGGCCGAGCGCGCCGCCGCGCTGACGGAGCGCTCCCGGATCGCACGCGAGATCCACGACGTGCTCGCCCACTCGCTCAGCGCGCTCGGGATCCAGCTGCAGGCCACGGAGGTGACGCTGTCCGAGCACCGCGACATCGACCGCGCGCTGCACTCGCTCGCCAGCGGCGCGGCGGCTCGTCGACGAGGGCCTGACCGAGACCCGCCGCGCCGTGAGCGCGCTGCGAACCGACGCGCCGCCCCTGCCGCAGGCGCTGGCCGCGCTCGTCGACGACCGCCCCGGCGCGCTGACGGTCACCGGCGAGCCCTACGCGCTCGGCCCGGCCGCGGGCCTGGCGCTCCTGCGCGTCGCCCAGGAGGCGGTGACCAACTCCGCCAAGCACGCCGACGGCCAACCGGCGGCGATCGCGCTCGAGTACACCGACGACGGGGTCGAGCTGCGCGTCGAGAACGCGCTCCCGAACGCCGCGACGATCGAACACCCCCCCACCGCCGGCGGATACGGTCTCGCGGGAATGCACGAGCGGCTACGGTTGATCGATGGCGAGCTCCACGCCGGCCCTGTCGGTGGCCGCTGGGTTGTGCAGGCGCGGGTAACACGATGAGCGGCGACATCGATCCGTCGCCCCCCGACCGTCTACGAATCGTGATCGCAGACGATCAGACCGTCGTGCGCGAGGGTCTGCAAATGCTGCTCGGCGTGATGCCCGACCTCGAGGTCGTGGCCGCGGTTGCCGACGGCGAGCAGGCGCTCGCGGCCGTCGCCGAGCACCACCCCGACGCGGTTCTCCTCGACCTCCACATGCCGGTGCTCGATGGCGTCGGCACGACCGAGCGGCTAACCCGCGAGCACCCCGACGTCGCGATCGTCGTCCTCACCACCTACGCCGACGACGAAACGATCATCGCCGCGCTAAAAGCAGGCGCCCGCGGCTACCTGACCAAGAACGCGGACCGCCGCGAGATCTCCCAGGCGCTCCACGGTGCCGCCTCGGGCAACACGACCCTCCCACCCGAGGTCGCCGCGATGCTGCTCACGGGCGCCGCGTCCGCCCGGCCGGCCAGGCCATCAGTTCCGGTCGAACTGCCGGACGATCTGACCGCGCGCGAGGCCGAAGTACTGAAGCTGCTCGCCGCCGGCCTCTCCAACGGGGAGATCGCTAGCGAGCTGTTCATCAGCGAACACACCGTCAAGTCCCACATCAACCACGTGTTCACCAAGACTCGTTCGCGGGACCGCGCGCAGGCGATCCGCTACGCGCACGAACATCAGCTCACATAGGCGCGCTCGATATCGCCAGCAGGGCGATCTGCTCCGCGTCGAGAGATACCGGGGGAAACGTGACCTCGACATCGAGCCCACCGTCTGCGCGCGGCTGGACGCTTAGCGTGGCCCGATGCGCGGCGGCGATCGCGTCGACGATCGCGAGGCCGAGCCCGTTCCCGCCGCCGTGGTCGGTGCGAGTCCCCTGAAGCCGTTGGAACGGTTGCATCAGCCCCGGCACCTCCTCGGGGGAGATCGCGCCACCGCTGTTCGCGACCGCCAGAAACGCGTGCTGGTTGCGGATGCCGGTAGTGATCTCGACGTGTCCCCGGGGAATGTTGTGGCGGATGGCGTTGTCGATCAGGTTGGTGATCAGGCGCTCCAGCAGCCGCGGATCGCCAGCGGTCAGCGCTGGAGCGAGCGTGGCGCGAACGTCGAGCTCGCGGCCCGCGACGTCTGACTCGCGCGTGATCAGCGCCCTGGAGGCGATCTCCGCGAGGTCGATCTGCTCGTGGCGCTCGAGCCCGGCCTGTCCGCGGGTGAGCGCCAGCAGCGCGTCGATCATCTGCTCGAGCTGCTGCTCGGAGGCGAGCACGCGCTCGTGGGCCGCGCGCAACGACGCGAGGTTCGCGTCCGGGTCGGCGAGCGCGACCTGGATCAGGGCTCGCTGGCGTGTAAGTGGCGCGCGCAGCTCGTGCGAGGCGTTGGCGACGAACTGGCGCTGCGCTTCGAACGCGGCGTCAAGCCGCCCGAAGAGGTCATCGAGGGTGTCCCCGAGCTCCTTGAGCTCGTCCTGCGGGCCGTCGAGCGCCAGACGCTCGTGCAGGCTGGTGGAGGAGATCCGCCGAGCGGTGCGGGTGATGGTCCGGATCGGTCGCAGCATCCTGCCGGCGATGAGCCAGCCGGCCAGGACGGCCAGCACGGCCACGATCGCAAGGGCGATCCCCGAGTTGACCAGCAGCTCGTGTGAGTCGCTGGCGCGCTGCGCGGCCTGGACGGGTCCTACCTGTGCCAGCTGATGCTCGGCGTCCGCCAGCTGACGCTGGTCCTGCGCCAGCTGGCGCTGGGCCTGTGTCACCTGACTCTGTATCCGCGCCAGCTGTGTCGGCAGACCGCCGAAGAGGAGTCGCGGCGCAGCCCGCGTGATCTCCTGCCGGGCCTGCCCCAGTTCCCGGTAAGCCTGTGCCAGCTGAGGCGGATGCTGGATGACGACCGATTCGCCATCGGGAGTGAGGGGCTTGTTGGGCGGAGACGGAAGCTGGAGATGCTGGATGGCGGGAGCGCGGGGAATCGCCGGTAGATGCGGCGCTCTGTATTCGGTCGCCCGCTCGAAGAGACCGTAGGTGATGGCGACCAACGCGATGCCGGAGACGAGGAACAGGCCGCCGTACAGAGCGGTGAGCCGCAGGCGGGCGGTGCGGCGAGGCAGTCGCAGCCAGGACGTTGGTGCGAGCCGGCGTGCGACGCCCATCACGCGCCCGCGATGCGGTAGCCGGCCTTTGCGACGGTCTCGATCACGGGTGGATCGCCGAGCTTGGCGCGCAGCCGGCTGATCGTGATCCTAACGGCGCCCGTGAACGGATCGGCGTTCTCGTCCCACACGCGTTCGAGCAGCTCCTCCGCCGAGACGACCCGGCCCTGGGCGGCGAGCAGCAGCTCGAGCGCCCCGAACTCCTTTGGCGTCAGCTCCAGATCACACCCAGCACGCTGCGCGCTGCGCTTGGCCGTGTCGAGCAGGACGTCGCCCTGTTCCAGCACCGGCGGCACACTCGGCTGCGCGCGGCGGGCCAGCGCGCCGATGCGCGCCACCAGCACGGGGAAGTCGAACGGCTTTCCAAGGTAGTCGTCTGCGCCGAGCCCCAGCCCGTCGACCAAATCGTCACTCGCCGCCGCACCGGTCAGCATCAGCACGCGGCTGCGCCCGCCGGCGGCGATCAGCTTTGCGCACACCTCATCGCCGTGGAGTACGGGAAGGTCGCGGTCGAGCACGATCACGTCGTAGTCGTTGACCAGCGCACGCGTCAGACCGGCCTGGCCGTCAAGCGCGACATCGACCGCCATCCGCGCCTGGCGCAGGCCGGCGGCGACCGTGTCGGCCAGCTCCTCGTCGTCCTCGATCACAAGCACACGCATCCGTAGCTCCTCCTCGGGAAGGTAGCGCCGCGGTGTTTCAACGCTGTTTCGCGAGCTCCGTCAAACAAAACCGCTGTCTGCCTTGCGGAGCGAAACAGCCCCGAAACAACCCACCGCGTAGAACCGGTCCGGGACACGCGACGCAAGCCCGCGCAGCAGACACCGAAGGAGATCAGATGCCGCACATCATCCATATGACGTTCACCCCGCGGCGAGCGCGCCTGCTCACCGCAGCTGCCTTCCTGGGCGTCGCGCTGGCGCTCACCGGCTGCGGCGGCTCGTCGAGTTCCGGCGTCGCCCGCCTCTCCTCGGTGAAGAGCCCAGGCAGCACCCGCTCCGAAAGCGGTGGCTCATCTGAAAGCCCCGCGAGCCTCCAACAGTCGGCGGTGGCCTACGCCAGGTGCATGCGCTCCAATGGCGTACCCAACTTCCCAGACCCGAGCCCGGGCGGGGGCTTCCTCTTCCATGCGAGCCGTGGGCTCATCTCATCGCCGTTGTTCAAGGCGGCACAAGCGAAGTGCCAAAAGCTCCTGCCGGGCGGCGGCTTGCCCGGCGGTCCCGGCTCGGAACCCCCCTCCGCTCAGACTCTGGCGAGGTTTCTGAGAATTGCGCGGTGCATGCGCCAGCGCGGCGTCTACGACTTCCCCGACCCTCGGACCTCGGTCCCGTCGGACCCGTTCGGCTCCGGCGGCGCCGGCGTGATCAGCGACATCGAAGGCGTGATCCTCATATTCCCGAGCACGATCGACCAACAGTCGCCGCAGTTCACGCGGGCGGCGGCCGCGTGCGCGTTCCCGCTGCACAACCACTGAACCTCGAAGCCGACCCCGAAGGAGACCGAATGCCGTACAGCATCCACGCCAAAGGGCTCCCCCCACCACGATCCTGGCTGCTCGCCGCCGCAGCACTCCTGAGCGGGGTGCTGGCGGCGGGATGCGGGGGAGGCTCAACGAGCCCGACGGGCGGCGCGAGCACCTCTGCCTCCGCGGCGAGCGCCGTCGCGTCGGGGGTCGCGTTCTCCAGGTGCATCCGCTCACACGGGGTGCCGAGCTTCCCCGACCCGAAAATCAGTGGCCAGACGGTCCGGATGGGCTCGCCGAGCATCGTGCGCTCGCCCGCGTTCCAGTCCGCCGCGCACTCGTGCCAGCGCCTGCTACCGAAGGGCCCGCCGGGCCCCGAACCCCCGTCCGGGCAGGCGCTGGCGCGGATGCTCGATGTGTCCGCGTGTATGCGCAAGGACGGGATCTCGCGGTTCCCCGATCCGACCACCTCGCCTCCATCGAACGCGGCCGCAAACAGCGGGATCCTCGGCAGAGGCGGCTACTACCTCGCGATCCCGAGCTCCATCGACATGAACACGCCCGCGTTCGAGCGGGCGGCGGCCGCGTGCAGCCTGCGGTGAGCCGCCGACGCCAAAGTTGGGTGGGGGGTTGACGCCCACCCCGCCGCACTGTAACTTTGTCTTATGACAATAGATAAAGGAGTCAACCCGGCGGCCGGCTCGGCTGGCGATTCGGGCCTCGCCCCGGGCGGGCCGGCATCGCCGATCGAGTTCCGGCTCGACGCGGCCTCTGGCGTGCCGACCTATCTGCAGCTCGTGCACCAGGTCGAGCACGCGCTGCGGCTGGGCTATCTCGAGCCCGGCGATCAGCTTCCGAAGGTCCGCGACGTGGTCGCCTCGTTGGCGATCAACCCGAACACGGTGCTGAAGGCCTATCGCGAGCTGGAAACGAAGGGCCTGACCGCCGGGCGACCCGGCCAGGGCACGTTCATCGAAGCGACGCTCAACCAGGTCGCGCTGCCGGAGCTGGCTGCGCTGCAGCGTTCGCTGCTCCTCTGGCTGACCGCCGCGGAGGAGACAGGCCTGGACGAGGATGGGATCGTGGCGCTGTTCACGAGGGCGCTGCGGGATTTCCATGAGCGCCGCGGCGGGTCGCGCAGCGGCGGCGGCGCGGCGAGCGAGGAAACGCGGGACGTCGCGTGAACGTCCTCGAGGCAAGCAGCCTGGGCAAGCGCTACGGCGGCAACTGGGCGCTGCGCGATTGCGCGCTCGCGATCCCCGCCGGTCACGTGGTGGCGCTGGTCGGCCCCAATGGCGCCGGCAAGAGCACGCTGCTGAACCTGGCGGTCGGCCTGGCGGCGCCGTCGGCGGGCCGCGTCACCGTCCTCGGCGGTCAGCCGCCCGGTTCGCCGGCCGCGCTGGACGGCATCGCGTTCGTCGCCCAGGACACGCCGCTGTACGGGAACCTGTCGGCCGCGGACATGCTGCACCTGACCCGCAACCTGAACCGGCGCTTTGACCAGGCATCCGCCGAGGCCCGGCTTGCCGAGCTAGGCATCCCGCTGAAGCGCAAGGCGGGCAGGATGTCGGGCGGCCAGCAGGCGCAGCTCGCGCTGACGCTGGCGCTGGCCAGGCGGCCGCGGCTGCTCGTGCTGGATGAGCCGATGGCGATGCTCGACCCGCTCGCGCGCCACGACTTCATGGCGACAGTGATGACGGCGGTCGCCGACGACGGCGTGTCGGTGCTGCTGTCCTCGCACGTGCTCGCCGAGCTCGAGCGGGTCGCCGACTACCTCATCCTGCTGTCGCGGGGCCGCGTGCAGGTGGCCGGCGAGGTCGAGGAGCTGCTTGCCAGCCACCGCGTACTGACCGGCCCGGCCGCGGAGGCCGACGAATATGCGGGGTCGCCGGTGGTGCATGTCCGCCGCGCCGCGGCACAGGCCCACCTGCTGGTCCGCGCCAGCGCCGAGGATCCGGTCCCGACTGGCTGGGAGACGCACCCGGTGGGCATGGAGGAGCTCGCCCTCGCCTACCTGCGCGAGCCGGGCGCCGCGGCGCTGCCCGGCCCGGCCCGCGGCCGGGAGGCCCAGCCGTCGGAGATGACGAAATGACGGCGCTGCTCGTGCCCACCGGCCCGCCACAGGACGCACGCCCGCGGCCAGTGCCGTGGCGGCGGATGGCCTGGGTCACCTGGCGCCAGCACCGCGTCGCAGTGACTGGCGTCGCCGCGCTGCTGGGCGCGCTGGCGGTGTGCCTGTGGATCTTTGGCCTGCAGGTGCACCATGCGTACGCCGCCGCGACCGCCTGCCACCCGGCGAGCTCGATTGGCTGCGAAGAACTGATCGGCAGCTTCAACGGCATCGACAGGGTGCTGGCGAGCGGCTACGTGCTGCAGGCGGTGCCGGCACTGATCGGGGCGTTCCTCGGGGCGCCCGTGCTGGCCCGCGAGCTCGAGACCGGCACCTTCCGCTACGCGTGGACGCAGGGCTTCGGGCCGTGGCGCTGGACGCTCGCCAAGCTGGTGGCGCTCGCGGTCGTCGTGGCCGCCGCCGCCGGAGCCCTCAGCGTGCTGCTCTCGTGGTACTACCGGCCCTACCTGCACCCGTACTTCGCGGGCAACTCGATGTCTCTGACCACCGAGTCCTCCCCGCTCGCCGGCGGCCTGTTCGACCTGCGCGGGGTCGCGTTCGCGGCCTGGACGCTGGCCGCCTTCGCGATCGGCGGCCTGGCCGGCATCATCGTGCGCCGGGTGGTGCCCGCGATCGTCGCCACGCTGGCCGCCTACACCGCGCTCGCCTTCGCGACCGGGATGTTCCTGCGCCAGCGCTACCTGACGGCACTGCTCACCAGCAAGCTGAACGTGCCCGCTTCCGCGTGGATCATCAGCCAGCGGTGGACGACCAGGGCCGGACAGCCGGTCAGCCAGTCGGTGCTCGGCAAGGTCCTACAGGAAGGGGGACCGCAGCTGGCCGGGAAGGGCGGGGTCCCGAAGGCCCTCGGCTCGTGGCAGTACCTCGTCCAGCACGGCTACAGGCTGTGGACCACGTACCAGCCGGCTGGCCGCTTCTGGACGTTCCAGTGGATCGAGGGCGGCTGGCTGCTCGCGCTGTCGGCGCTGCTGATCGCAACGAACGTGTGGCTGGTCCATCGCCGGAGCACCCCGAAGCGTCGCGAGCACGCCGGCCCAAGCCCGAACGGGGGGCGCCGCCGATCGCGCCGCGCCGCGGTGACGGCAGGCGGAGTGCTCGCCGTCGGGATCGCCATCGCGGGCTGCGGTGGCGGCGCATCGACGCCGAGCGTGGCCATGCTCTCGACGACGACCAGCAGCAGCAGCAGCGGCGGCGGCGGCGGCGGCGGCGGCAGCAGCAGCAGCAGCAGCAGCAGCAGCAGCAGCGGCGGCGGCAGCAGCAGCAGCAGCAGCGCCTCGGCCGGTGGCGGCACGCAGGCGGGGGGACTCCTGGCGTACGCCGCGTGCATGCGCTCGCACGGCGTGCCGGGCTTCCCCGACCCCACGAGCGGCGGCGCGATCCCCAAGGGCGGCGTCGTCAGCGCGCTGAGAGCGGTCTCCAACTCACAGGCTGAGGCGGCCCAGAACGCCTGCAGCCACCTGCTCCCCGCGGGAGGCTCTCTGAGTGGCCACCCCCGCGCGACGGTCACCGCCCAACAGCAGCAGTACTACCTGAGCGCGGCTGCGTGCATGCGCTCACACGGCATCACCGACTTTCCCGACCCCAGCTTCTCCGACGGCCAGGTGGAGTTCCCAATGCTCGACCAGCTCGTCGACACCCACTCGACGCAGTTCGCCCGAGCCCGGCTGACCTGCCAGAAGCTGATCCCGAGGGGACTGCCGTACAGCGCGTCCGAAGGCTGAGGACGGATCGCCGTGGAGAGCGAAACAGCGACGAAACAAGCCACCGCGTAGAACCGACCCGGGAGATGGCGCAGATCCCCGAAGCGGACCCGAACGACACGATGCCGCACAGCATTCACACGAACCGGAACCGGAGGACGCTGGCGGGTGTGGGGCTGGTGCTCGTCGCGGCTGTGGCGGCCCTGATCGCGACCGACCCGTTCGGCGGCTCGACCGGCTCCAGCTCCGGCGACAACGCGACCGCGACCGCGCTTGCGACGGTGACGCGCCAGGCGCTGTCTTCGCAGACGCAGGTGGGCGGGACGCTCGGCTACGCGGGCTCGTCGAGCGTCCGCGTGCCGTCGGGGACGGCGCCGTCGGCGGTGTCGGAGGCGCAGCAGGCAGTCGTGAGCGCGGAAGCGATGCTGGGAACGGCGAGAGCGTCGCTCGAGGCTGACGGCGAAACGCTCGCGGACAATCGGGCGACGGTCTCGGCCGCTCGCGCGAAGGAGGCGGTCGACTGCGCCGGCGATGGCGCCGCGGAAAGCGCGTCGAGCGGCTCCCCGTCGAGCGGCGAACGCTCGGGCGGGGGCTCAGCGGGTGGGGCCTCGGGACTGTGCGCGAGCGACGTGCAGGCGGTCGTGAGTGCCGAGCAGGGAGCGTCGGCCGCCGCGACGAAGGCCACCGCCGACCGCGCGCAGGTCTCCGCGGCCGAGAAGCAGCTCGCAAGCGCGCAGGCAAACCTGTCCACGGCCCGCTCCTCGGCGGCGCTCTACGGGCAGAGCTCGACGTTCACGCAGCTGCCGCCGGTCGGTCAGATCGTCAGCCGCGGACAGAGCCTGTATGAGATCGGCGGCCAGCCGGTGGTGCTGCTGTACGGCTCGGTGTACCCGACGCGGGCGTTCGCCGCGGCGATGGCGCCGGGCGCGGACGTCGCCGAGCTGAACGCGAACCTCGACGCGCTCGGCTACGGGCGGGGCCTCGCGGGCGACACGTTCAGCGCCGCGACCGCGGCGGCGATCCGCGCGTTTCAGTCGGCCCGCGGGATGAGCGCGACCGGCTCGCTGCTGCTCGGCTCGGTGGCGTTCGAGGCGGGGCCGGTGCGCGTGACGAGCGTGACGCCGACGGTCGGTGAGGCGGTGATGCCGGGGCCGGTGCTGGGCGTCACGTCGACCGCCCGCCAGGTGAAGGTCGCGCTCGACGCGGCGCAGCAGGCGAGCGTCAAGGTCGGCGACTCAGTGACGATCACGCTGCCGGACAACCAGACGACGCCGGGGCGGATCAGCTACGTGTCGAGCGTCGCGACGTCGCCGTCGTCGTCGTCGTCGGGCCATTCCGGTGGCGGCGGCGAAGAAGAAGGCGCGCCGACGATCGAAGTCGACGTGACGCCGACCGACCCGGCGGCGACGGGACACCTGGACCAGGCGCCGGTGAACGTGTCGATCACCACCGAAAGCGTCCAGGAAGCGCTCGCGGTGCCGATCGACGCGCTGCTGGCGCTCGCGGGCGGCGGCTACGCGCTGGAGGTCGCCGAGGGCCGCGCGCACCGTCTGGAGGCGGTCACTCTCGGGCTGTTCGACGACGCCGACGGCCTCGTGCAGGTGAGCGGCCAGGGTGTGTCGGCGGGCCAGCGCGTGGTGGTGCCGGAGACGTGAGCGAGACGAGCACGATGAGCGTGCAGCCGGTGCTGGAGCTAGAGGGCGTGAGCAAGGTCTACGGAGCTGAGCCCCCGGTTTATGCGCTGCGCGAGGTGAGCTTCGCGGTGCGAGCGGGCGAGCTGGTGGCGATCGTGGGCCCGTCGGGCTCGGGCAAGACGACGTTGCTGCACGTGATGGGCACGCTCGAGCGCCCGAGCTCGGGTGTGGTTTCGATCACGGGCCTGGACGCGGCGGGGCTCGCCGATCGCGAGCTCGCGACGTTGCGCGCGACGCGCATCGGCTTCGTCTTCCAGCAGTTCTTCCTTGCGGAGCACTCGACGGCGCTGGAGAACGTCGCCGAAGGTCTGCTGTACGCGGGCGTCGCGGTCGCCGAGCGTCGTGAGCGCGCGGCGCAGACGCTGGCCCGGGTGGGGCTCGCCGACCGCGTCGGCTTCCGCCCGAGCAAGCTCTCCGGCGGCGAGCGCCAGCGCGTGGCGATCGCGCGTGCGCTCGTCGGGCGCCCCGCGATCGTGCTGGCGGACGAGCCCACCGGGAACCTCGACAGCGCGTCCGGCGAAGCGATCCTCGCACTGCTGCAGGAGCTGAACGCCGACGGAGCGACGATCCTCGTGATCACCCACGACCATGACCTCGCCGGGCGCCTGCCGCGACAGGTGCAGGTGCTCGACGGTCGCATCGTCGCCGACACCGAGGTGGGGACCGCGAATGCCTAGAAGGGTCGCGTGGCTGCGAAGCCAGGCCCGGTGGGCGCGTGCCGGGGCCACTGTGACCGCGGGCACCGTCGCCGTGCTGGGCGCGCTCGCGGGCGCGCCGGCGTTTGCCGCGGGCGAAAAGGGTGGGGAAAGCGCTGGCTCGCCCGGCGTAAGCACCACCACGTCCGCCTGCCCGTCCCCCAACCCTCCGAACCAGATGACGCTCGTCGCGGGCACGCCGCAGACGGCGCTTGTCGGGACGGCGTTTGCAAGCGGCCTGCAGGTGACGCTCGCCAACAGCGACGGCTGTCCGGTGACGAGCGCCGCGGCGGGGATCCCGGTCAGGTTCAGCGCTCCGCCAGGCGGCCCGAGCGGGGTGTTCGCCACCACCGGGACCGGCAGCGCGACCGTCGGCGCCGACGCTTCGGGTACGGTCCTCGCGCCGCCTTTCACCGCCAACGGCGCCGCAGGCAGCTACACCGTCACCGCCAGCTCGCGGTACGGCACGGTCTCCTTCGCGCTGACCAACGCCCCCGCGGGCGTGTGGTGCCTGGCGCTCGAAAGGCGCGCATCCGCATCGGCGGGGCAACCCGTCAAGCTCACCCCCGGGGTCGGCTCGACGCAGTCCACCATTGCGGGGACCCGGTTCGCGATCCGGCTCGCGGTCACCGTCACCGATGCCGAGGGCAACCCCGTGCCGGGCGCGCCGGTCACCTTCGCGGCCCCCGCTCGCGGCCCCAGCGGACGCTTCACCACGCGCACGCAGAACCCAAAAAAAACTGATTCCCGTGTTTCGCACGCACGCAGCGTCACGATCAGGACCGATGCCTGCGGGATCGCCGTCGCGCCGTCCTTCACGGCAAACGACACGCGCGGCGGCTACGTCGTGAAGGCGAGCGTCGAGCACGTGCGTCCGGCGGCGTTCGCGCTGGTGAACTTGTCGCCCGGACTGTCGTCGTGAGCGCCGCGGCCCTCGAGCCGAAGAAGCTGCACCCGTCCGATCTCGCCCGCGTGGCGAGCGTCGGGCTTCGCACCCGGCGCATGCGCGCCGGGCTTTCAGCGTTGGGGATCGCGATCGGCGTCGCCGCGATCGTGGCCGTGCTCGGCCTGTCCTCCTCCAGCCAGGCGGGGCTGCTGTCGGAGATCGAACGCCTCGGGACGAACCTGCTGACGGTCTCAAACGGCCAGAGCTTCGCCGGCAAGACGGCCGAGCTGCCGCTCGTCGCGCCCGCGATGGTCGCCCGCATCGCACCGGTCGAATCCGTCGCGGAGACGGGGAAGCTCGAGGGCGACGTCTACCGCTCGCCGCTGATCCCGGCCGTCGAAACCAACGCCCTGAGCGTCCAGGCGGCGAGCCTCGGCCTGCTGCGCACGCTGGGCATCGGCGTCGTGCAGGGCAGCTACCTGAACGCCGCGACCGTGCGGGAGCCGGCGGCGGTGCTCGGCGCGGCGGCCGCGCAGCGGCTCGGCATCGACCACCTGTACCCCGGCGAGCGGATCTGGGCGGCGAGCCAGTGGCTGTACCTCGTGGGGATCCTCGGCCCGTCGGTGCTCGTGCCCGAAATCGAAAGCTCGGTGCTCGTCGGCTTCAGCGCGGCGGAACGCTACATGCGGTTCAACGGGCATTCGACCACCGTCTACCTGCGCGCGCAGAACAGCCAGGTCGCGGCCGTGCAGTCTGTGCTCGCCGCGACGGCGGACCCGGAAGCGCCCAACGAAGTCGACGTCAGCCAGCCCTCGGCTGCGCTGACAGCGCGCGCGGACGCCGAGGGCGCCTTCAACGGCCTGTTCCTCGGGCTCGGCGCGGTGGCGCTGCTGGTAGGCGCTGTCGGCGTGGCGAACATCATGGTCATCTCGGTGCTCGAACGCCGCTCGGAGATCGGGCTGCGCCGCGCGCTCGGTGCGACCCGCGGGCAGATCCGCACCCAGTTCCTCTCCGAGGCGATCCTGCTCGCGCTCGGCGGCGGCGCGGCCGGTGTCGCCGCGGGGGCGCTCGCGACCGCGATCTACGCGTCCGCCAAGGGCTGGGCGATCGTGATCCCCACGCTCGCGTGGGCGGGCGGGTTCGGCGCGGCGCTGCTGATCGGCGCGCTCGCGGGTCTACTTCCCGCGCTGCGCGCCGCGCGCCTCTCCCCCACCGAAGCGCTGCGGACCGTCTAGAGCACGAAGGGAATGAGCATCTTCGTGCGGTTTCGGTATGCCGGATAGGCCGTGGGGAATGTCGTGACGAGGTTCTTCTCCTCCACGGACGCGCTGTAGTAGAAGTACGCGCCCAGGACGGCAACGATGATCAGGCCGATGAGGTTGGTCGCGAGCGCCGTGCCGAGCACCGCGGCCAGCAGTCCCGAGTAGATCGGGTGGCGGACGAAACGGTAGGGGCCGGAGGTGACGAGCTCGGGCTCGTCCTTCTGGGTCATGGGCATCCCCCAGTTGCGCCCGAGGTTGATGCGCGCCCAGATCGCCAGAGCGATACCGCAGGCGAACACAACAGCCCCGATCGCTCCGAGCACGGGGCTATCGACGGCCAGGCCACCGCCGCGGAAGACGCGCAGGAGCAGGATGACCGCGAGAGCGCTCAGACCGTTCAGCGGGACCCGCCGCGCGCTGGCAGTGCCCTCCTTGACGCCGAACGCGGACGCCAGCCAGTAGACCCAGAAGACGATCCAGGCGACGGTGATGGCGGTCCTCAGCGCGTGCATGTCGCTCGTCGAGGGTACCCGCGCAACGGACGGTCACATACGCGCCGGCTGCGGTGTCTTAGGCCCAGGCAGCCTGAGATCGCGGGTCGCGGGTGTTTAGCGTCGAGACGGCGGGGTAGGACTGAGATCAGGGCCGTGTCGGACAGCTTGTTCGCACACGGCGAAGCGAGCAGAAGCAACCCGGAAAGGAGCCAGCATGCCCCTTGCATCGACAAGCTCCCTCCCCGTCCGAGACTGCCGCGATTCGGACAGGGTCCTGCCGCGCGCGGTCCGCGACACCGCGGTCCGCGACACGGTTGCGCCACGCGAGCCGATTGAGGAGCGGGACCTGTTCTTGGCATGGCAGCGCAGCGGCGATGAGACCGCCCGCGAGCGGCTGGTCGAGCGCTACATGCCGCTGACGCGGAGTCTGGCGCGCCGGTATATGCGCAGCTCAGAGCCGTTCGAGGACCTTCTCCAAGTCGCCGCGGTTGGTCTGCTGCACGCCGTCGACCGCTATGACGTCGACCACGGACGGCCGTTTGCGAGCTTCGCGGTGCCGACGATCCTCGGAGAGATGCGCCGCTATTTCCGCGATTCGGGCTGGGCGCTGCACGTGCCGCGGGCAGCCAAGGAGCGGGCTCTCGAAGTACGCGATGCCACGGAGCTGCTTCGCACGGCGCACGGGCGAAGCCCGTCGGTCAACCAGCTTGCGGAGTATCTCGAGCTCGACATCGAGCTGGTGCTCGACGCGATGGCAGCCATGCAGGCCTATGAGACGTCCTCGCTGGATGCGCCGCGACCCAGCGACGACCGGACGGGTGGAAGCTACGCGGACACCCTGGGCGAAGAGGACGAGCGCCTGGAGCTGATCGAGTGCGACGTGACACTCCGCGCGGCGCTCGCCGAGATGCCACCACGCGACCGTGTGATCCTGCGGATGCGTTTCGTGGAGGAGCTCACCCAATCGGAGATCGCTGGGCGGATTGGTGTCTCGCAGATGCAGGTCTCGCGGCTGCTGCGACGGTCGCTCGACCGCCTACGAGCGCTCACACGGCCGCCCGCTGAGGTGACCTAAGGTCATCGCCACCGTCCGCTGGTCTACGCTCATGGTCGATCCAGCCGAAGCTGCTTACGGCGCGATCGCGATGAACGCAATGGATCGGGTCGCGCACATCCGCTTGGAGCTCTCGAGCAGAGCCGAGAATGTGCCGCTGGTGCGTCAGGCGCTCGCTGGCCTGGCTGCCGCGACCGGCCTCTCCGCGGCCGACTTGAACGACATCGCCACCGCCGTGACGGAGGCGTGTAACAACGTCTCGGTGCACGCCTATGACGGTGGGGAGGGACCGCTCGAGATCGAGCTGTTCGTTCGGCGCGAGACGATGGTCGTAACCGTGCGCGACCGCGGGGTGGGACTGGCGCTCGACGGCGTCGCTCGAGTCGAGTTCCCGAGCGATGTCGACGGCGGGCTCGCCGGCGTCGGAGTGCCTTCGATCAAGGCTCTGGCAAGGAACGCGCGATGGAGTGAGCCGGCCGGTGGAGGCACCGAGGTTGAGATGACGTTCTCGACCGGCTCGCTCGCCTGGGAGGGCGTTGGCTCAGGCCATGCCTTGGCCGAGGCATTCGCCCGCACGGGCGATCGCTCGGTCGAGGCGGTCGAGGTGGGGATGGCGCCGCTGTCGATCGCGCAGGGCATGCTGCCTCGGCTGCTGCGAGTGATGGCGGCCCGTGCTCACTTCTCGATCGACAGGCACGCGGACGTCCAGCGGGTCGGGTCCGTTGTGTTGCGAGCCGATCCCTCGATGTGGTCCGCGTCGGGCGTGCACGCTCGTCTGCTCGCCGGTAGCGATTCGCTGGAGGTCGCGATCGGCCCGCTCTCCGAGGAGGACGTGGCGAGGCTCGTGGTTGCGGCATACGCGACAGAACCCAACCTCCGCGCCTCGGCGGAGCGTCTTGCCGGCAGGCCGCAACGACTCATGCTGCGTCTGGAGCGATCGCCAACCGCTCGGCGCTCCCGAGCACGCCCGGCGCCCAAGAGAACCGTCCACGGCCCATGACGGCAGCCGACGCGCAAGTAGAGCGCCCCCCGTGGGCGATCGCATTGCTGGTCGAGACGGGAGCGGTGCTGTCCAGCTCGCTTGACCTGGCGACGACGATGCGCCGCGTGGCACAGCTGACGATCCCTGCGCTCGCGGATCTGTGCGTGATCGACCTCTGCAACCGCGAGGGCGCGATCAGCGAACTCGCGGCGGCCTCGACAGACCCAGAACGTGCGAGGGGCCTCGAAAGGCTGCGATCACGTTTCCCGCTCGATCCGAGCGGGGCACATCCGGTGGCGCGCGTGATCCGTAGCGGCGAAGCCGTGCTGATGGCGGAGATGAGTCACGAGTTGCTGCGCTCGTTTGCGCAGGGCTCCGAGCACGCGGGGTTCATGCTCGAGAACCGTTATCGGTCGGCCATCGTCGCGCCTCTGACCGCCCGCGGACGCACGCTCGGGGCTCTGTCGACGCTGAGGTTCGCGGACAGCGAGCCGTACGACCAAGGCGAGCTTCAGCTCGTGAGCGAGCTCGCACGACGAGCGGCGCTCGCGATCGACAATGCCCAGCTCTTCAGCGACGTGCAGGCGGTCGAGCAGCGCCTGGACGCCGTGCTTAGAAATCTCGCCGAGGCGATCACCGTCGTCGACGACGCGGGGCGGACAGTCTTCGCGAACCAGGCGGCGCTCGACCTGCTGGGTCTGAGTTCGTCTGAGGAGCTCGCGCGAGCGAAGCCAGGGGCGATCATGTCGCGGTTTATCGTGCTGAGCGAGGCGGGCGAGGAGCTGGATCTGGATGCGATGCCCGCGAGACGCCTGTTCCGTGGAGAGCCCGCCCCGCCATTGCTGGTGAGAAACGTCGTGCGCGCAACCGGCGAGGAGCGATGGGTCGTGGTCCGTGCGTCGCCAATCGTCGATCCCGGCAGCGGCCGCGTGCTGTACGCGGCGAATGTGTTCGAGGACGTGACCCCGGTCAAGCGGGCGCAGCTCGCCGAGGCGTTCATGGCACAGGCCAGTCGCGTGCTTGCTTCATCGATGGACTATGGCGAGACACTGCAGCGCGTCGCACGACTCGCGGCCGGTCAGCTGGCCGACTGGTGCAGCGTCGACGTCCTCGACGAGCGGGGTCGGCTGGAGCGGCTGGCCGTCCATCACGATGACCCCGACAAGCTCGCGCTTGCACAACAGGTCGACGAAAGCTACCGGCCGATGCTCGACGAGGCCTTCGGCGTTCCCGAGGTCATCCGTACCGGCGTCGCGCGGATCTTCAACGACATCACCGCCGAGGCGCTGGCGAGCTATGCCCGCGACGCCGGGCATCTGCGACTGCTGCGCGAGATGGGCATGCGCGACGTGATCATCGTGCCCCTGGCCGCTCCGGCACGCACGCTCGGCGCAATTACGCTCGTGTCCTCGCACAATGGCCGGCGACTGACCGATGCGGACCTGGACGTCGCTGTGCGTCTCGGGCGCCGCGCGGGCACAGCGGTGGAAAGCGCGCGGCTGTACACCGAGCGCAGCCGCATCGCGCGCGTGCTGCAGCGAGCGCTGCTCCCCGACTCGTTGCCGCAGATGCCGGGTTTTGAGATCGCCGCGTCATATCGCCCCGCGGGCGAGCTGAACGAGGTTGGCGGCGACTTCTACGACGTGTTCCCGCGTAGCGACGGACGCTGGATGCTGGTGATCGGCGACGTCTGCGGCAAGGGCGCCGAGGCGGCGAGCGTGACGGCGCTCGCACGGCACACGCTGCGAGCGGTGTCGATGCTGGACACGCCCCCCGCGGTGATGCTGGAGTCGCTCCACCGCATGCTTCGAGCGCAGGAGCCCGAGGGCCAGATGTGCACGGTCTGCCTCGTGCTGGCCGGCCGGACCCGAGAGCGGGCGCGGCTCACGATCGCGCTCGCCGGCCATCCCCGGCCCCTGATCGTGGGCCCGGGTGAGACGGCATCCGCCGTGGGCGAGCCCGGCACCGTGCTGGGGCTGGTTGACCCGATCGCGATTAGCGAGGTCGCGGTCGAGCTTTGCCAAGGGCAGACGTTGCTGCTCTATACCGACGGGGTGCCCGAGGCGGCACGTGCTCGCGCGGGGTCCGCACCCGCGCCAGCACCCGAGCAGCTCAGCGCACGGGCGCACGGGCTGGCTCTGCAGGGCATGCTCCGAGCGATCGAGACGGCGGCGGTTGACAGCGCCGACGGGCACCCGCACGACGACATAGCGCTTCTCGGGCTGCGGCTCGCTGAGGTTGGCGGAGGGCTAGAATCGAGCGGGCGATGAGCACCGAGGGGGAGTTTCACATCGCCACGAGGCAGGGGCCGGACCGCTTGATCCTCGAGCTCGATGGCGAACTGGACATGGTCAGCTGTGCCCTGCTCGACGAGGCTCTGGCGGACATGGACCTCGATGGGTGGGGCGCGATCGTGCTCGACCTGCGCGGTGTGAGTTTCCTGGACTCGACCGGATTGAAAGCGATCTTCATGGTCCGCGGCGTGGCGCATGGACGCGGCCAGAAGTTCGCCGTGACCCAAGGCTCAGCACAGGTTCAGCGTCTGCTCAGCCTCACCGGCCTGGATCAGCATCTGGATACGATCGACACCCCTGACGCCGTGCTGGCGTAGCCGCACCAGCTACCCATGACGGGCGCTGGGATCTTTCGCTCCGCGGCTAGGAGATGTAGGGCCCGGGAGGGTCGTAGCGTTCACGTTCGACCGGGCCCACTCGGCTGGGTCTCCAGGCAAAGAGGTAAAGCAAAGAAAGCACCAAGCCGAGAATGCCGGCGAGCATCAGGATCAGCCCGATCGTGGTGAGCGACAGCCCGACACGCTGGCTGTCACGGCGTAGCGGAGGATCGCCCCCACGGCTATCAGGAAGATGGAGCTGCCGATCGTCATATGTATTCGATACCCAGCCCCTGATCGGTGAAACCCGGCCGCCGGGGTGCGCCCCGACTGCGGCCTGAGAGCGGGCTGCTTGCTATGTTCGGCCTCGTCCTCTCCGAAGGAGACGTCCGCTACGTGGGATCCGTTCGCCAGCATCGCCGATCTTCGACGAGCCCCGACCGCGGGACGGGCTCGGGCGATGGTCTGGTCCCGCTGATCGGTCGTTTCTTCCCCGCTCCCGTGGCGGCGAAGGTCCCGGAGGTCATCTTCGTCTTTTGGGTGGTGAAGATCCTGACGACCGCCGGCGGGGAGGCGACGTCGGACTACCTGAAGACGTACGGCAACTTCGAGGGCGGCGGGATCGAGGTGCTTGTGATCGTCGTCGGGCTGGTGCTGCAGTTCGAGACCCGCCGCTACCGAGCCTTCGCCTACTGGTCTCTGGCTTACGCGATCGCGATCACGGGGACCGGCGTCTCGGATTTCCTGCATCTCGACGTCCATATCCCCTATGCGGGGACGACCCTGCTGTGGGCGGTGATCCTGGCCGCGATCTTCTGGCTGTGGCAGCGCAGCGAGGGCACGCTGTCGATCCACAGCATCACGACCCAGCGGCGTGAGGCGTACTACTGGGCGACGGTGTTCGCGACGTTTGCCCTCGGCACCGCGCTCGGAGACTTCACCGCGACCTCGCTGAACCTGGGCTACCTGGACTCGGGCATCCTCTTCGGCGTCATCATCCTGATCCCCGCCCTGGCGCGATGGCAGTTCGGCCTGAACGGCATCGCCGCGTTCTGGATGTCCTACGTGTCACGCGGCCGCTCGGTGCGTCCTTCGCCGACTACATCAGCAAGCCCAAGAACATCAGCGGGATCAACTTCGGCGACGGCCCCACGGCGATCGTGTTCGCCGTGGCCGTCTTCGTCCTCGTCTCCTACCTCGCCATCGCCCGCCCGGACATCCAGAAGCCACTGGCTGAGCACGAGGCACAGACACAATCGGTGCCCGTGGTGCCCGATCTCCTCCACACGGGCGAACCCGAGATCGAGGTGGAGTAACTCCTCAGCGCGACCAGCGGTCCGGGGCTCCCACCTTGCCGGTCCTCGGCCGGTGAGGCGTCCAAGAAGCAGCATTCATCCTCAGATGGGCGCCGTTCGCGCCGATGAACGGATGTGACCCCTCGACGGCTGTCCCTGCTCGCATGCGCCGCAGCAGCCTCGTATGCGCTGGTCGTACCCGCGGCGGGCTTTGGACACGCGCCGGCGGCGGCGAGCGTATCCACCCGGGCGCCATCCGCACACGCGCCGAGCGTGAAGCCCACGGCCGCCGATTGGGACGCCACGGCGCAGCGCACGGTCGTGGGCGAAGGGTTGATGAGCGAAGCAGCCGGCTCGGGCTTCCTCGGCGCCGCGCCGTTGACTGCGCAGGCAGAGAGCCAGGCACTGGCGGCGCTGGCCGTGCGCGAGGGGACGGCACCGGTGAGCGTCGGCGCCGACGCGCCGCTCACGGTGGTGCGCTTCGACGCGCTGCTGGTCGAGCAGCTCGGCCTGGGCGAAGCCGCCGAGCACGTCCAGCAGGTGGCGCAGGCCGCCGGCCTGCAGCCGCCGGGCTACTTCGGCAGCGAGGTGGTCGCGCGCTATCTGGAACTGCGCTACGAGCATCCGGTCGGCACGCAGTCGCTGGACCTCTACCCGTGGAATCCGATCACCCGCGCCGAAGCTGCGTACTCGCTCGCGCAGGTGCTCGGCTCGACGTCTGGCCCGGGGCAGTGGGCGATCGACTCGGCGCGCGAAACGCTGTCTGCCTTCTCGCTGCCGCACTACGACGCCGACCAGCTCGAGGTGCTGCGCATCGCCGTGTCCAAGATCGGCATGCCGTATGTGTGGGGCGGAACCACCGACAACACCGCCGACGGCCTCGAACACGGCGGCTATGACTGCTCGGGCTTCGCCTGGCGCGTGTACAAGCTCTCCGGGCTGGCGTGGGGCAGGCAGATCCTCGGGCGCACCGCCGCCGAACAGGCCGGCGAAATCCCCAGGCGCGCGCGCATCCACCTCGAAGACGTCCAGCCCGGCGATCTCCTGTTCTTCGGCTCCGCCCACTTCGACTCGAAGGCCACCGAGGCCAACGTCATCCACGAGGGGCTCGCGCTCTCCAGCCAGTGGGTCATCCATTCATCCGGCCAGGGCGTGTACGTGCTGCCGCTCACCTCCGGCTGGCTCGCCCAGAGCTTCACCTGGGCGCGGCGTGTGCTTTAAGGCAGCGGCGCGTTTCAGCGCCCGGCCTCGGCTGGCCCACACGCTCGACAGCACCCGCAGGACACCCGCTTGATGGCGTCGGCCACGATGACGACGGCCACCTCATCCAGGGGCGCGATGAGTTCGGACCCCACCGCCGGTATGTAGTGACGAGTTCGCCGGAATACCCCGAGCGAACCGATCGCAAGGAGAATCCGATGTCAGACAGTCGTGCGGAAGACGAGGCCGCCATCCAGGCCGCACTGGTCGACTCCTACAGGGCGTGGGAGGCTGGCGACGCCGACGGCATGGTCGCCAGCTACACCGCGGACGCAACCGCCATCATGACCGGCTCGCTCCGCGACAGCCGTGACGTGATCCGCGAGAACATGGCCCTGGCCTTCGAGGGGCCACTCAAGGGCAGCTCGACCTACAACAAGCAGCTCAGCCTGCGCTTCGTCGGCAGGGACGCCGCGATCGTCGTCAGCGAATCCGGCATCCTGTTCGCTGGCCAGACCGAGGTTCCGGATCCGGGTAAGGTCAACGCGACCTGGGTTTTCGAGAAGCGGGACGGCCAGTGGCTGATCGCCGCCTATCACAACAGCCCGGTGCTGGCGCCTGGGCAGTGAGCCCCTCCCCGTAACCAGCAGAAAGGGCGTGGGCGTGACAACGAAGGTAGAAGGCTTCGATCGCTTGGTCGAACCGTTCCGGACGGAGCTGCTGGCGTACTGCTATCGGATGCTCGGCTCGGCTCACGACGCAGAGGACTTGGTCCAGGACACGTACCTGAGGGCGTGGCGGGCGCGGGAGCAGTACGACGAGACCCGTGCCTCGCTGCGCACCTGGCTCTACCGGATCGCGACGAACGCCTGCCTGACCGCCTTGAAGGTCCGCGGCCGCCGACCGCTGCCGGCGGGGCTGGTGGCGGCGTCGGACCCACTCGGGCCGCTCGTCCGGGGCGAGGACGTCGCCTGGCTGCAGCCCTTGCCGGACTCGTTGCTGGACGCGGGCGATGCGGCTGGAGCCGTGATCGACCGCAGCAGCCTGCGCTTGGCGTTCGCCGCCGCCCTGCAGCACCTGTCGGCGCGTCAGCGTGGTGCGCTGATCCTGCGTGATGTGCTCGGCTTCTCCGCATCCGAGGCAGCGGAGATCCTCGGCACGACCGTCGTATCTGTGAACAGTTCCCTGCAGCGGGCGCGTGCCCGCGTGAAGGACGTTGGGGTCGGGCAGGAAGGTCTCAGCGAGCCATCCGCAGCCGAGCAGCGCGCCTGGGTCGATCGCTACATGAAGGCGTTCGAGCACGCCGACGTCGAGGGTCTCAAGCGGCTGCTCACCGAGGACGTGCTCATGGAGATGCCGCCGATGCTCAACTGGTTCGCCGGTCCCGGCAACTACGGCCTGTTCATGGAGTGGGTCTTCGCTGCGGCTGGAACGGACTGGCGTCTGAAGGCGGTCGCGGCCAACGGCCAGCCCGGGTTCGCCGCCTATCGGCGCGTCGGTGGCGGATACGAGCTGCACACGCTCCAGATCTTCACCGTCACCGCCGAGGGCATCGGTCGGAATTCGGTGTTCCAGGACGCCGAGGTCTTCTCGTCTTTCGGTCTGGCGGCCGGACTCGATGCCTAACGGACCTGGCAAAGGTCCTCCCGCCCCACCTGCGATGCGGGTGGTGCGGATTAGCGACGTAGCTCTGCCTGTAGCCGGGTTGCGAGGCGGACGGAGGCGTCGATCTCGACTTGGCGGATTGAGACGCTCTCGACGCTGACCCCGAACGGGACGCCGACGCGCCGGCAGAATGCGATCAGCTCGACGGCCGTAGCGACGGCTTGGTCGTAGGACGCTTCTAGGGTGTCCTCCGCGTGGCGCAGCTCGTTCTCGATCCAGCGCGGCACATCGACACCGAGCCACTGAACGAACTCCAGTGTCTTCACCGACCCGCAGACCGAGAACGTAAAGACGATCGGCGCCGGCTCGAGGCCACGAGCGGCGCACTCGTAGTGATAGTCGGAGACCAGGTCCTTCGCGGCGTTGATGTCATAGACGATCTGGGTGACAAAGAACGAGCAACCTGCAGCCTGCTTCGCAAGCAGACGGAGGTGCTCCGTGCCTCCGCGCGAGTGGCGCTCTGGGATCGCCACCCCTCCGAGCAGGAGATCCGGGCGCACCTCACTCCGTAGTTCGTAGGCCCGCGGCAGAGAGGTCGCGACCGGCTTTCCACGGGACGACGCACCGACGAACACCGACAGCGCCTGGGTTGGGGCCTGTTCGCTGAGCCACGACTGAAGCTGTTGCTCTGGGTACTTGCTGACGGCGCGGTACACGATTGCGGGTACCTCCAAGCCGACGAGATCGCGAGCGAGGTAGTCGGCGGGGTCCATCGTGGGCAGGAACGGAAAGGGCCGTTCCTCGGGATTGCGGTCGCTCTCGTCATCGATGTCGTAGAGCACGAGGCCGTCGATGCCCACGGGGCGCAGGCGCTCGAGCGTCTTCGCGGCGATCTGACGGGCGTGCTCCGGTTCGGTCGTCAGGCGCGGTGGCGTCAGCGCGAAGAGCAAGAACTCACCCGTGCCCTCCGCAATGCGCCGCTGCAGCTCCACGCGCCGAAGCGTAGCCAAGCGCCTGTGCACTACGACTTGGCGCCAGCGGTTGCGACCTCCGCTGGCAGCCACGCAACGCGGTGTCTCGCCTGCACAAGAGTCGCGTCGAATGCTGCTTGGACGCGCCATCCGGCGTGAGTCGCCGCGACTCACGCGAATCAGGACGACCGTGCCGTAGCCAATTGCGCCGGGTCCAACACGCAGCACGCGGTCCCAAGCGGTCCTCCGCGGTCCGTCCGACAGATGACGCTGGAAGTCAGCGCGACGCGCACATCACGAGCGGCGCGCCGATCGCAGGTGCGAAGCTCACGTGCGCATGCCAGTCGGAGGGGCCGGTGGATCGCGGTGGGTCACAGACGGTCGCTGCGGCTCGGCGCCGGGGATCAACGCGCCTTCGCGGAACAGGCAGAGCGCCTTGTGGTCTGGTCGTGCGGCACTTGGGTAGAGAATCCCGCGGTAGCCGTCGCCGTGTAGTTGCTCGCCGGCGGCTTGGAAGGGCGCCCACGTTCGTCGGCCTGGCCTCGGGACGGGTAGATCAAGTAGAGCAAGCTTTGCCGGAGTAGACAGATCGGCGATCTCGCCCACTGCGATCGTCCAGCGCCATGCGTCGCGGGGCATGCCGTGGGTCGGCGGCATCGCAATCTCCGCGAGCGCGCGATACCACTCGGCCCATGCCGTTTGCTCATCGTCTGCGAGGTAGATCGCCGCGACCGTCCCCCCGTGCTGCCAGCGCCCACTCGAAGGCGGCGTGGCGAGCCAGAGTGGATCGGACCCATGTGGTGTCTGCCGCCACCACGAACCAGCGACCGCCACTCGCTCGACCGTGGCGACCACGATCGCTAGGTGAAGGGTGCCTCTTCGAGCGCCGAGACGAGCTCTGCGACCTGCATGTAGTTGCCGCTCGCGATCACGTCGATCGGCTTTCGCTCCTGAAGCGCAGGCACTGGCCTTCTCAGCCACACAGCGATGTACGAGGGCTCCATGACTCGCGCCAGACGCTCCACCAGCGCCGACAGCTCGATCAGACGCTCCGCCCGATCTCCCGTGGGGGAGCGGGTATGCGCCAGCCACGCGCGCGCGGTGCTACGAGCGACCCCAGTCGCCCGCGCGATATCCGCATCCGACAGCCTCGCGATCTCATGCAGATAGACCGCCTCGCGGATCAGCGGATGCGTAGGGACACTAGCCGACATTGGATCAAGCGTAGCACGATTGCATCAACTCTGTAGAACCGATTACCGAACCGCCCTGAGCCATGCCGGCTTATCGCCTCGGGGCGTCGGGATCGTGGCGAGCGAGGATCTAAAGTGCCCTGTCATGCTCTGTAACCAGGCCGTCGATCTGGACCTGCGGAGCCTCGATGCGCTGCATCTCGCCGCCGCGCTCGTGCTACCCCGCGAGGACCTGGTGCTCGCCACCCGGGGATCGCAGGCTCCATGCCGCAGCCCGCACAACCGGGCTTCCCCTCCTGCCAGAGACACTCCCCTGAGAAGCACTCGGAGGTGGCGGCCCGCCCCGTCGTCGAGCCGACGGGGCCCGCGAGCGTCGCCTCGTCGCTGAGCTACGCGACGCGCTCGGGATCACAGGCTACGTGAAGCGGCGTGTCGCCACGTCGAGGCGCAGCGCGTGTCCGCCCCGCGCCTCGACCGTCAGGACGTCGCCGTGCGCGGCCGTGATACGGAGCGGTTCGCGACCGCCGCCGGGGGGAGCGAAGGCGCCCTCGAACACGGGCGCATGGCCTTCGGATGGAGGCCGATATAGGAGCAACTCCGAGCGGACGGCCGTGCCCGTGCCGGGAAGCGTCTTCGCGCCCGCGTAGACGACGACCTCGTGGCCGGCCACCGTACCGAGCCAAACGTCGATCGTGGCGAATGTCTGGCCGCGGCCGGGCGGGGCTTCGTGGTCCTGCCGGATTCTTCCGCCGGCTTCGCCGGAGGTGTGCCGGCCGGCCAGCACCGCGACCGCGACGAAGATCACCACGAGGA
This sequence comes from uncultured Solirubrobacteraceae bacterium, assembly GCA_963826985.1. Classification (GTDB taxonomy): domain Bacteria; phylum Actinomycetota; class Thermoleophilia; order Solirubrobacterales; family Solirubrobacteraceae; genus Palsa-744. The sequence continues at coordinate 195,271 of CAWGYW010000001.1, read as the reverse complement.
CGAGCACCGTGACCAACCCAGTCCACGCCCGGCGGCCGCCGAGGCGCCGCTCCCCCGAGCGGCGCCGGCCGAACAGCGAGAAGTGGGCTAGGTGCTCAGAAATGATTGGGTCGCAACATCGAACCGAAGCGTTTCCCCGGTGCTCGTCTGGACTTCCAGCACGTCTCCATTCGCCCCTGTGATGGTAAGTGGTTCGGTCCCGCCGCCGGGAGGTGCGAACGTGCCGAGCAACCTCGACGATTCGTCTCCTTGCGGCGCCGCCGGCGCTGAGAACACGAGCAGCTCAGAGCGCGTAGCCGCCTCGCTCACCGGATCGACCTTCGCGCCCGCGTACACCTCGTACCAGCGGCCGTCCACTTCGCCGGTCCAGTGTCCCGTCGCGGCAAAGCCGTGGTCGCTTCCGAACGGCCCTTCGTGGCTGGCGCTCAGCGCCGAGTGGGCTTCGGCCGGCGCCTCGGCGTCGACCTGCGCCTGCTGGCTGGCTCTGCGGGCGGCCGACGTTTTCCGCATCTCGGCTTTGTGGGCGGCTTCCTCGGCGACGGTGAACTTTTCACTGTCCGCTCGGCGGACCCGGCATTCGTCTTCGATCGCTTCCAGCTTTTCCGGCGGATAGCCTGCGAACGGCGCCATGCACGCCGCGTAGATCCTGGCGGGGCGTTCGCTTTCGTTCTCCGCGGTGACGTCCTCGGCGCCGGTCGTGTTGGCCGGGGACCCCACGACGCTGGCGTGTGATTCTTTCTGCCAGAAGATTTCGAGCGAGAAGGGGATTTCGTGATGGACCCCGGCCGCTTCGAGGTCGTCGTTCAGCTGGTCGTAGCCTTCGATTGGGGTGTTGCCCGGTTCTTCCACTTCTTCGCCGTTTTCTCGCTCCCTTTCGGCGACTTCGACTTCGGCTTCACGGTCGGTCAGCACGCCGATGAACCGCATTTTTCCTTCCTTGTAGAGATCGATCTGTGTCCACTCCTTGGCGTCGCCCGGGGCGTGGTAGATCTCGGGTGCGGGGTTGGCCCCTTTGACTTCCCAGCTAACTTGATAAACGGCCTTCTGCGTCCATCCGGTCGTGTGGTCCACGTTTTCGCATTTGCTGTTTTTGTGCGTCGTTTCCGAGCACCCTTCCGCGGCGCCGTAGTCGATGTAGGGGGAGTCGGTGCTCGCCGAGTACTTTTTCGCCCACGCTTTCACCGGTGAGGCGTCGCTGAACGCGAGCTCGATGTCGTCTCCGCCCCAGATCGAGACGTGCGACGTCCATTCAGGCGATTCCAGCACCTTGTCCGCGACCGTCGCCACGATCCCGGCCCACGTCTTCCCGCCCGCGCTGGTGACGCTGCCGCTGGTGTTGGTGCCGATGGCCACCCTGGTGGAGACTTCGGGGTCGAGCAGGCATTCGAAATAAGCTTCCGCGTACGCCTCCGTCAGCGCCTCGATCTGCGCGTTGGTGGCGAAACGATGGTTGTGGCCGGGGAGTTCCGTTTCCTTGTCGTTGGACATCTGCGCGCCGAAGTCGAGGATCACGGCGCTGTTGTTGCCGAACAGCGAGTCTTCCTCAGCCTGGTCGCACCCGAGGTTGCCGGCCGCCGCGGTGCTGGTCCCCGTGATGTAGTAGCTGTCCGCGACGTAGCGGCCCTCCGTCACAGCCCCCGCCGTGGCCGCCCCGGCGACGAGGCACGCGATGAGCGTGCCGGGGAGCGCCCAGGCGAGCGCTCGCCTTGCCGCTGCTCTCGCGTCCGACGACGTCACACGCCCGCGTATGGCTCTCATCGCGGCCTCCGGGGATAGCTTTGGATGGAGGTCGAGCGTATCGCAGGTACCCGCCGAAAGTCCAGGGGCAATCTCCCAGATGGCGGAAAAGACCCAGTACGCCGCATCCGCCTCGATGCCGCCAGTACGAGCGGCTGCGCCGCGCCGCCCGCGAAAGCCGGGCTGACGATTACGGGCTCGTCCTGGAGGGCGCGGCCCTCGGCGTGGGCGACGCAGCGATGCGTCCGGGTGAGGTCTTTGGATTGCATCGCCCCGATATTCACTTCGGGGAGAACCTGATCCATGTGCGCTGGCAACTTGACCTCGACACCGGCAAGATCACGTGGCCCAAGGATGACGACGGCCGATGGGTCGTAATGAGCCCCCGCTTTCGAGTGCACCTAGAAACGATGCCGCGTCGAGGAAAGACGATCGACCGCACCAAGGGCGAGATCGTGTTCCCGGCGACCCGCGGCGGCTACATGCTGCGCAGCACTTGGTGCAACCTCTGGCACTCGGTACGCGCATCAGCAGGGATGCCAGGCCAGGAGTTCTACGACTCCTAAACCGTTGAACATTGCCGAGAGGAACCTCACGAAAATCGGGCATCACCCCGATTGAGGGACCTCATCAGAAATGCTCCCACGCGGCCCGGTCGGAATCTGACGGCCGGGTTGAAACGGCACCCGCCGGACCGAGGTGATGAGTCCCGATCCGGCGGGGCAAGGCATGTTCATGGTCCGGTACGGCACGGGTTTTGTATCCGATGACCACGACGGACGCTTCCCAGAGTCTCAACCCGAGCCTGTTCAGGCAGGCGTCCAACGGACTAGATCTGCCGCAAACACAGGCAAACGGCCGACGCCGATCCCCAACGCTCGGACGGGAGCGGTGGCGCCGCGGATCGCTTGCGGGGGGATTGCGGTCCCGTTGCGGGGGGTTTGCGGGGGCCGCGACCACCGAAGGCCCGCGAACACGGGCGAAACGACTCACGTCGATCCCCCATGTTTCGGGGGTTTTCGCCCGTGTTTGCTGGACTTCGCAAAACACTAACCAATCGAGGTGAACGGTTAGAGTTGGCTTTCCTATGCGGTTTTCGGGGCGCCTGCGGTCCCAATTGCGGTCCTCATACCGCGCCTATGCCGGGCTTCTCGGACCGTTGAGACCCGGCGTATGCCATCGTGAACGACCGTATGGCGAACTATCCACGGCGCCCCGAGGTCGCTGAGCCCATCATGGAGATCGCATGAAGTAGGCGCAAGCCGCTGTGCGCCAAGGGCACGTAGCCTTGCGAATGGGCCTGATCACGTGCGATCATGGCGACATGGCATCTGAACCCCATGTGACCCTGTCAGGGGACATCGTCGGCGAGTACATCGTCAAGGACAGGCGGCCGAATGGCGAGCTGACCCTAGTGCCCGACACCTATCCGGCGATCATGCCCGAATACGACGGACGTCCCGCGACGGCAGAGGAGTTTGCGGCCTTCGAGGCCGAGTACGGCCCGTTCCTGCCGGCTGACGGCGAGGGGTAGATGCCCAGCGTATCCCGGTCCGGCGCGCACTTCCGCGTCGAGGTCGACGACGCCACGTTCACCGAGGATCTCGAGCACACCTCGTCGGACACCGGACGAGCGCTCGCCCAGAGAGAACGTGACAAGCTCACCGCCGAGGGGCTGGCGCCCGACCATCTCAAGCGCTGCGCCACCGAGGCCCGAGACGGCACCAGCCTGCCCGGCTGCGTCAAGATCTACATCCCCGAACCAGACGGGACGTGGGGAATGGTCTTCCAACTGCGCATCGGCAGCGACGGGCGACCCTTCCTCGCCTGCCTCGCCTTCGGCACGCGTCACCCCACCGGCCCCGGAGCGCTCAGCGTCTACCAGGTCGCCCATCAACGAACACACGGCCAACCACCACGACGCTGACCGCCGCCTTCGCGCGGACGAGACACGCCGTATGCCATCTCTCACGTGGCTCGCGCAGTTCGCGGATTGCTCGGCCAAGGCTCGCGGCGATGGGCAAGCTCGACAGCTCTGCTTACCCCTCTGGCTACCTCGATGAGCTCCGCGCTCAGTGGCGCGGCTGATCGCTCTCGACGCGAGCGTGGCAATCGCCGCACTCGCGGCCGATGACCCGCATGACGATGCGGCGGTTGACGCGCTCGCCGGCGCAAGTGACGACGAGCTCGCACTCGCCGCCACGACACGGGCGGAGATCCTCCGGGGCTTTCGCCCCTGTTCGCCCGCCTTCGCAGACAAGAAATATCGGGGCGATCGGTTCCAGTTGGCTTGCTAGAGCCATTTTCGGCTCGTCTGCAACGGGTTTGCAACGGGCATACCGGGCTCATGCCTGGCATCGTGCCGGCCCAGGCCACGTGTATGCCATGGCGAACAGATGTATACGTTGCTAACTCGCCGGAGGGCCTCGAGCACGATGCCGGCGAGAAGACCGGGCCGAAATGTCCGGCCGGGCTGACAGCATGTCGACAGATATCATGAGATCCGTGGCGAAGCAGCAGACCAATGGAAAGATCGAGCGGCTCAGCCCCGAGGAGCTGGCCGAGCTACTGGTTCCCGCTACGGCGAAGACCCCCGAGGAAAAGCGGGCGGCGCTGAAGCGCGCCACCACGGGTCTTCGTGTGAACGTCCGCGTCACGCGTGACATGTACCGCCCCCGGTAGGTCCCAATGAGCGTCACAGGCGGGCGCCGGCCCGCCCTCACTCGCGGCGTCTTTGCGATCGAGCAGGAGCAGCTCGCGCTGCCCGACCCGCTCGCCCTGGACACCAGCTTCGTCGTCGAGGCCCTGCTCGCGACCCAGCCGCTTCACGCCACATGCAGCGCCTTCCTTGCGAGCATCGTCGAGAGCGGCGTCGCCGTCGTGACCAGCGACCTTCTCGCCCTCGAGCTCGCCGAGACCGCCTTTGCCATCGCCCTGAAGGAACGCTGGGGCGGGCGCTGGCGAGGACACCGCATCGACGGACGATCGCGCCGTCCCGGGACACGGCTGCTCAACCACACCGTCACCCGTTACGACGCGCTGCTCTCGCCCATCAATCACTTGCCGATCCCCGTTCGTCGCGTGACCGTCCATGCGAGGGCCTTGATGACCGGCTACGGACTCGCGTCCTACGACGCCGTACACGCGGCCAGCGCCATCGCCGCCGGCGCCAAGGCAATCGTCACGCTCGACACCGGCTTCGCGCTGCTGCCCTCTGGCCAGCTCTCTATCTACACCGACCGTTCACGACTGGCATCCTGCCGCAACAAGCGGCCCCACTAATCTAATGTCAATGCCATCGACAAGAGCAGGAGCGGAGATGGTCAAATTCCCGGGCCACCGAATGCTGGACGCCATTTCGTAATCGCTGGAGCAATCGGATCAAGTGCTCGGCGTCCGCCGCACCCAAAGCCTTCGACGGCGAAGTCCTACTCGGACAGCGCTCTTTGCTCCGCCGCGTGCGCCAGTGTCACATACGCGTCCGCGAGGACCTCTGCGAGGTTGTGCTCCCCGACCTCGACCGGGGCGGGCCCGAGCTGGCTCAGCAGCGCGTCGGGCGCCTCGCCGGCGAGCGGGCTCACGTGGAAGGTGTCCAACTCTGCCCCACAGGACCAGAATGAGTCAAGCACGGTGGTGGACAGTGATGCACCTGGCTCAGGCACAGTGGAGGCCCCGGCCGAGGTCGTGCTCGTCTTGGCGCCGCGCCCGGCGGGCGCGCGCCGCCTGCGCAGGCTCTCGACAAGCTCGTCTTGGTCGCGTCCTCTCCAGGTGAAGATCAGGAAAGGGTTCTCGTCGAAGCGCTCGGCGAGGATGTAGTAGGCGGCCGCGATGTGCTTGCACGGGTTCACCCCGTCCGGGCAGGTGCAAGTCGCGGCTAGCTCGCCTGCCGAGCACGGGAACAGCGTCAGCTTGCACGCGTCGAGGAGCTCCTCGATGTCGTGCGGCATCTCGCCAGCGAGCAGCTTCGCGAGCGGCAGCGCCTGCGCCGCCATCGCCTTCTCCGCCCGGCGCCACTGGTACTCGGTGAGCGCCTTGAAGCGAATGCGCACGCGATAGGGCGTGTAGCGCGACCCCTGCACCTTCGCCAGCACCACCCCGTGCTCGACATCGAGCTCGACGACCTGGCCGGAGCGGGCGTAGTTGCGTCCGCGCTTCAGCCGCGAGCCAGCGCCAAAGGACTCGAGCAGCTCGATAAAGCGCCGCGACCACCAGGTCTCGCCGATCTCCCCGCGCCGGCTGCGCGCCTCGATGCCGTCCTCCACAGGCAGTGGCACCGAGCGCTCATAGAAGCGTGGTGGTCGAAGTCGAACGAGGCCATCGTCAGTCCGCCACCGCGCCGGCCGAGAGCGTCACCAGCTCGCGCAGCTGCGACGTGTCGAGCTCGGTGATCCACGCCTCACCCGTGCCGACGATGCGGTCGGCGAGATCCTTCTTGCGGTTGATCAGCGTGTCGATCCGCTCCTCGAGCGTGCCCACGCACGTCAGCTTGCGCACCTGCACGTTCTTCTTCTGCCCGATCCGGAACGCTCTGTCAGTCGCCTGGTCCTCGACCGCGGGATTCCACCAGCGGTCGAAGTGGACCACATGGTTGGCGGCGGTCAGGTTGAGCCCGGTGCCGCCCGCCTTCAACGACAGCACGAACACCGCCGGACCGTCCTCGGACTGGAACCGCCGCACCATCTCATCGCGCGCGGTCCTCGCGGTGCCGCCGTGCAGGAACATGACCTCGCGACCGAGACGCTCCTGCAGATGGGTGCGCAACATGTGCCCGAACTCGGTGAACTGGGTGAAGCAGAGCGCGCGATCGCCCTCGGCAAGCGCTTCGTCAAGAATCTCCTCCAGGCGCGCGAGCTTGCCCGAGCGCCCGCCCAGATCGGAACGATCCTTGAGCAGGTGCGCGGGGTGGTTGCAGACCTGCTTGAGCTTGATCAGCGCCGCGAGGATGATTCCGGACCGTTCGATCCCTTCGGCCTGCCCCGCCTTGTGCAGCATCTCCTCGACGACCGCCTCATAGAGACTCGCCTGCTCCTTGGTGAGGTTGCAGTCCACACGCATCTCGATCTTCTCGGGCAGATCACCGATGATCTGCTTGTCGGTCTTCAGGCGGCGCAGAATGAACGGGCCGGTCGCCTGGCGCAGCTGTGCGGTCGCGTGCTCGTTGCGATAGCGTTCGATCGGCCTCGCGTAGCAGCGCTTGAACGTCGCCGCCGGGCCGAGCAGCCCCGGGTTGAGAAAGTCCATGATCGAGTGCAGCTCCGTCAGCCGGTTCTCCACCGGCGTGCCGGTGAGCGCGACACGGTGACGCGCGCCCAGCGAGCGGATCGCGCGCGTCTGCTTGGTGTCGATCGTCTTGATGTTCTGCGCCTCATCGAGCGCGATCCGCTCCCACTTCACCGCGCCGAGCGTGTCGCGGTCGCGGGTCGCGAGCGCGTACGTCGTGATCACCAGATCGTTCGCGCGCGCCTCGCGCGCGAACTTCTTCTCCGCCAGCCGTTCGGGACCGTGATGCACATGCACACGCAGGCCCGGCGCGAATCGCTGCGCCTCGCGCTCCCAGTTGCCCACCACCGACATCGGGCAGACCAGCAGCGTCGGCGCCAGGCGCTTGCGCCGAGGGTTGCCGGTGACCGTCTTGGTCTTTGTTGCGGGCGTTTGAGCTGATCCATTGGACTGTCCCCGATTGCTCCGGCCCGCGGCGTGCTCGCGCTCGGCGAGCAACAGCGCCAGCAGCTGGATGGTCTTGCCGAGGCCCATGTCGTCCGCCAGGCACGCGCCGAGGCCGAGGCTCGACAGGAACGAGAGCCACGCAAGGCCGCGCTGCTGGTAGGGACGGAGCTCCCCGTCGAGCGTGGCCGGGGTGGGGACCTCCCGCAGCTTGCGCTCGCCGTCACCGCTGAGCAGCTCCTTCAACCACCCGCCGGCCTCGATCTCGACGGGCGGCGAGCCGGTCTTCGCCTGGGCGCCGGCGCCCAGCTCGAGGCTCTCGCGGATCAGCTCGCCCGCCGGCGCCTGGCCTTGTTCGGCGCGAAGCTCAAAGAACGCCAGCGCCGCCTCGACGTCCTCCGGGCGCAGCACGATCCAGCGCCCGCGCGCCATCACCAGCGGCAGCTTCAGCGCCGCCAGCTCACGCAGCTCCGCCAACGTCAGCGTCGCATCGCCGACCGCGATCCTCCACTGATACGCGCACAGACCATCCAGGCCGAACAGCCCGCTGCCCTCCTCGATCTCATCGAACGGCTCCACCTTGAGACTGAGCCGCAGCCGCTTGTTCCACCAAGGCGGCGCGAGCACACCGAACCCGGCCTGCTCAAGCGCCGGAGCGGCATCGCGCACGAAACCGATCGCCGCCTCCGGGCTCAGATCGACGCCGGTTGGGGCGGCCTCGCGCAGCGCCGGCTCAAGGCCCGGCCACAGTCGCAGCGCATGACCGAGCCCGCCGAGCAGCCGCTCCTGCGGGTCCGCCAGCCGGTGGCCAAGCGCCCGCAGCCCATCGCCGTTGGAGCGCCACACCTCCTCGGCTCCGATCAGCACGCTCGGATCGTCCTTCGCCTGGAGCAGGATCTCGACCCGCCACCGATCGGGGTCCAGCCCATCGCGATCCGCGCCCAGCTCCTCGCCGCCCGACTCAGCCTGGAGCTCGCCCTCCAGCCACTCCGCCCGTTGCTCCGGCTCGCACAGGCGAAAACAGGTGCGGAACATGCGGTGCTCCGCATACCGCTCCCCCGCCTGGCGCCACTCGTCGAGCTCCTCGGCGAGCACCGCCAGCTCCCGCTCGTGCGCATCGACAGCGACCGGGGCGGGGTCCGTCAGCGCCGCCAGCCATGCATCAACGACCGGGAGCTTGCGCTTCGAGCGCCGGCCCGCTCTGCGTCCTGTGAGGCCGTCGGCGAGAAAGCTCCGCGCGCACGCGTCGACGAACGTCCCCAGCAGATCGCCCACGACAGCCTCGGGCGCGTTGGGCTCCTCCCAGGAGGAGATCTCCGCCCGCACGAGGGGCGGCATCGCCGCGACCAGCATCCGTACGCGCTCTGCGTCCTCGGGATCGCTTGGCATCGCCCGCCACCACCCGAGCCATCCCCCATCGCGCCGCACCAACCCGGGGAGCAGGCGACCGCGCGCGACCAGCTCGAGCGCGAGCTTGCTCGCTTCGGCCAGAAACCGCAACGAATCGCCGAGCGCCACGCCCTGGGGATTGATGTTGCCGCCGGCATAGCCGCCGGCCGGCTGGGCGAGCAGCAGCTCGAGCGCGGCGGCCGGCCTCAGCCCGAGTGCCGGAACCATCCAGGGATCGAGCAGCTCCGGACCATCGGCGCACCTCTCTTGCACCCCCCGCAAAAGCTGCGGGGAATGCTGCGGTCCCTCGTCGTGGGAAGGCAGCAGCAAGTGCAGCTCACGCTCGATGAGCGTGCCTGGTTCGAGTGAAACCCCCAACACCTCGAACGCTCCAGCAAGATCCCGCGCCGCACAGGCAAACGGGTGCTTGCGCGCCCGCGGCTTCGCCGGCCTGCCCCCTCGACGCCGTGGAGCCCGCGCGGGCAAATCGGAGCTCTCTCCCCACACGCAAAGTTGCGAGTCGCGAGACCAGACGGCGTGTAGGGCGATCACGAGCGCATCTTCGCGCGACGGACGGACGCCTCCTGCAAACCATCTGCGCCGATACTCCCGCCGTGAACAGCACGGTCGGATCATCAACGAGCGCACGTTCCAAGACCACCGAACAGCGACGAACACGTGCGAACCCTCTCGCTGCCCAGTGCGCCCATGCGCCAGACGTGGCGGGCGGGCGACGCGACACCAAGCTGCGGCCCTCGTTGTCCTGGCGGGATTCGTCTCTCTGCGCGACCTCACGCTACGTGTACGCGCTGGCGGCCTGAGCGCTAGCGCCGCTCGTAGCCTTTGTCCTCGCCGAGATACTCGTACTTGCCTTTGGATGCCCAGTCAGATAGGCCGCGCGACCATCTCCCGGGACCGCAATTCCTGCAAATAGCCGCTTTCTAAACCGGCCTCACTGGAGGGTATTGAACCACCAGGTCACGGGGCGCATACAGGCGCTGCACGACAAAAGTCAACCTGCCAGGCGTGACACCACGACGTTAGACCCTCATGACACATAACGTGACAAAGCGGCGTCAAGAGAGACAACATCGGGCGCTGCAAAGACGCCGCCGGTCACCATCTGCCGATTGCGCCCAAAGCGGGACCGCTCACTGCGGGTCGCGTGGAAGTCTCCCCCCGAGCGCAGCGAGAGGCCGCCGATCACCTCGACGGCGTACTGCCACGGCCACATTTCCGGCCCCCTACAGCCAGAGCCATGAAAGCACTCCTTGCAGTAGGGGCCAGGGTCCAGACCGACCTCAAAGTCGCCCGGCACCCAGCGTTCCGCCAACTCCACGCTCGAGCCATGGGTGTGAATTGTCGCCTCCAACCGCCCATCAGCCAAGCGAGTTGCGTGTTGTGCTGCACACCAGGCACGTCGCGCCTGTTCCTCTGGGTTCTCCCGACATGGAGATGTCCTCTCGAGGCTGACCCCGTCCTCCACCGCGAGCGCCTTGATCGCCTTGAGGAAGGAGTCACTCGCCGCTCGCGGCCACGAGCCCTCGGGATCGCGGACAATTGACCAGTCAGCCTTCGAAGGGGCCTTCCCATCGTGACGTTTGGCCCACTCGCGGAACGCTTGCTCGATCTGGCCTCTCGTGTACGGCTTCCAACGATTCTGCCTGCTGCCCCCATTTATTGACGTCCGCGGCGGGATGACCTCAGCTAGCTTCCTCTCGGCGAGCTTCCCAAGCCATCGCTCACGCTGACCGTAGGTCATGCCCGCTGCCTCCGCTGGATCGACGGAGATGGTGATCGCGACCTGCCCGCTAGCGACCTCACCTCTTGATCCCATATCGAGGCACCAAATCACACCTGCCGGACATACGCGGGCGCAGCACGAGAGGTTCCCGCCAACCGACAAAACGCCTATCACGACCCGATGCGTTCCAGAAGCCTGAGTCATGCTGGCCCCGACGACACTCTGGCGGATCTGGTGCACTGCTATGGGATCTGCGACTCCTGTCTCAGGCCAGCATCGCCGCGTCACGCGCGCGTGATTAAGGCCCCGGCTCAGCTCCCATCCCGCTCGAGTTCTCAGGCACCTCGACCAGAATGTCGCCCCCCCCCGCCGCTGCTGCCGATGCCGCCACGCCGCCGCAGGTGAGAAGACCGACACTGTCAGAGGACTCCTCGGCAGATCCCGCTGCGATATCCCTAACCAACAGCGGGAGAGACGAGACAACGTTTCGTTTGACCAGGACCGCCCACTACACTTGGTCTTGGAGATCACGTGATGCCAGAGCCAGCCGCGAGCAACGACCATATCGAGCGGGCAAACGCCGAGTTCTGGAATCCTCCATCGCTGGAGGAACTGATGGCCGACGTCGTGCCACTCGACTCGGACGAGCACTTCGACATCCCCAATTTGAGCGACGAGGACTGGGCTTTGTTCGCAGCGGCGCTCGACGAGTGATCGCGACCGTCCTCGTCGATACGAACGTCTTCACCGCGCGTCTGCGGGAGCGCTCGCCGCTCGCCACAAGCTATGCGAAGCACCTGTTCGGGCAGCGCATCGCGCTCGCCCCGCAGACAGTAGCCGAGGCCCGTTATGGCGCGCTCAGCGCCGGCTGGGGCGCGGCTCGGACGGAGCACCTCTCCCGTCTGATCGCACGCGCACGCGTCCTGCCGGTTGACATCGAGACGATCGAGGCCGTCGCACAGCTGCGAAGCAAATGCCGGCAGATCGGGCACGGACTGCACCAGCGAGGCCACAACGCTGACCTGTGGATCGCGGCGACAGCGATCCGCTGGCACATCCCGCTCGTAGCTCACGACGCGGTCTTCGACGGCTGCCCCGGCCTCGAGCTCCGGACAGAGCTCGACACGCGGCCCACCAACTGAGCGAACGCTACGCGACCAGCCGGCCTGGGCGGACTCAGTCTCGGCGACCGCCAGCGCTGCGCGCGGCCAGAGACAGAAGAGCTGACGACCTGTCTACCCGTGCGAGGTGACAGCATCGGCTCTCCGGTTGACGGTCGCGCTCGATCACGGGTGCGCCGCGAAGACGTGGGCGACAGCTCCACGGCAACCAGAGACCTCACCGCACGTTCTGGTGTGGTGACCACTTCCAATCCCCGTAACACGGAGGGTTCGCCACGCACGCCCGGGAGGCCTGGAGGTCTACTGCCAAATCACTGCCCGATCGCTCAAGCGTCGTCGCCAACAAAAAACCCCGCATTTGCGGGGCTTTTTAATCGGGGCGCCGAGATTCGAACTCGGGACCTCACCGACCCGAATCGCTCGTCTGGTGACGGGATTCGTCATGAAAACTCCTGCAAATCGCTTGTTTGTTGTGCTGGCTGCTTGCTCTTGGGCTCTTGAGATATTGGGGTCGATTCAGGCGGTTTGGGCAGTGAGATGAAGCTACTGCCCAAACCTCGAATGGTCGTACGCCACCGGTCTGCCTGGTGTGCGTGTCGACCTGTGAACCGTAGCGCCTCGGGCGGCTGCGCCGCAGATCGGGTGATGGCTTAGCTGTGTCCGAGCGGCTGGAAGGCGACCTGGAGCAGCGTTGGGTCGACGTGGTCGAGATCGACGTCGACGAGATGGTCTAGGAAGCGGCTGAAGGTCACCGCGCTGACGCGTCGATCAGTGCCTGGTAGCCGATACTCCGTGATGCTCTCTGGCTGGGTGCAGATGTGCTTGGTGTCATCCGCGATCAGCCAGGTCGCGTCGGCGAGCAGGGCGGTATGGACCACCGGGTCGTCGTTGCGGTCGGTGGTGTAGGCGGGGATGAGCTCAGGGTCGAAGTCGTCGGTGACCTCGGCGCAGACCGCTGTGATCTGGTGGCGCACGGTGTCGATGTCGGCCTCGCGCAGCGTCGGGTCGAGCCTTGGCCCTGCCTCTCGTAGCTTGCGCTCGTACTCGGTCAGCAGCGGGCGGGAGACGATCAGCCTCCAGTCGTCTGGGCATCCCGTCGGCAATGCATCCCGCAGCCGCAGGTATCTGGCCTCGGCTTGCTCGGCAAGCGCATCGAGCGACGCCCCGCCGAGCTGTCCGCCGGTGCTCGCCGCTTCGGCGCGCGGCGTGTCGGTCTCTTGACGGAGAAGCTCGCGACGAGCAGCGAGCGCTCCAAGCATGAGGACGACCAAGAAGCGACGGCGGTAGCCGCGCGGCGAGAGCACCGCGGGCAAGACCACGCTGGTGTCGAGCACGACCGGCCGCATCCCGCGGCACTCTACGTGCGCGCCAGGAACCTAGTCGTCGCTGTTGAGCGCTCGCTGGACGTCAGCGTCGCTGAGGGCTGCGTAGCGCTCATCGAGAGCCCGGATCTCCTCATCGAGCCGGTAGGTACCCGACAGCGATGCGAGCAGTCCGGCGAGCGGGATGCGATAGTCGCCGCCCGGCAGCTTGACGTAGGGGACCCTCTCGCTCTCGATCCAGTTCAGAATCGTGCGCTTGCTGACATTCAGCAGCTCCGCAGCTTGCTTGGTGGAAAGCAGCTTGGGTTGTGAGCGAACGGCTGCCATCGAGTTCCTTCGGTCGTGTGCGAGCAGAGTTTAGCGCAATACACGCGTTTTACGCATTAATCGAGTTATGCGCGATTTTCTTGATATGCCTTACTCGCTGTCCAGCCACAGCGACGACAGTTCGATCGATCGAGGCGCTTGAGCCCGGTCGTGCTGATCGGCTCGCTGGATGAGCTTGGCGACGTCGGGCCCGGGATCGCGAGCCTGAGGACCGCGAATGCGATCTGCCCAGTAGGTTCGCGTCCGCCGTCCCGGACACGTGCTGGATCAACAGCTTCCGCCGACGTCAAGAAGGCATTTCGGGGCCTGGCTGGCAAGCTGGCCGAGCCGCGTTCCACGCCTCGTCCCCACGACATAGGCCCCGCCAGGATCCTGGTCAGCCTTGGCGGTCATGCCTTCGAAGCAGAGGATGTCCGGGTCGTCGTGGAACTTTGGGAGCGGCCTCCGGGATTTGACGGTCAGACAGTAACGGTTTGTGGTGTCTCGGCGTGAACGGCGGCGGCGGGGGTTGGAAGGGGCGGCTCGTGCTGTGTGGCGTTCGATCGCGGCCACGAGCTTGGCGAGGTCGCGGTAGCCGATGATCCGCCGGAACTGCTGCTCGGCGACGAGCATCCCGGCGGCGGTCCAGCGCTTGCGCATATCGCCGTCCTGCCAGCGCTTCACGTTGCGCTGGGTGCGGCGGACGATCTCGATCATGCTCTCGCACGGGTTCGTCGAGCACAGCGTCTTTGCGAGTCCTCCTGTGATCGCGAGCCGCATCAGCGTCAGCGTCTCGGGCATCCCCTCCCGCAGCGAGGCGGCGGCATCGGGCCAGGTGCGGTCGAGCTCTGAAGCGAGGAGTTCGAGGCGCTGCTCGGCGAGATCGGCGTCCTTGAGCGCCCACGCGCCGCGGATCTTCGCCAGCACGGCGGGGCGGTCGCGTTCGGGCAGCAGATCGCACACATTTCTCTCCTTGTGACGGTGACAGCGATGCACTAGCGCACGCTCGCCGAACACATCCTTGATCGCCCGGCGGATCGCCTTACCGCCGTCGATGACGAACAGGATCGCCTGCTCGGGGTCCAGGCCACGGTCCACGAGATCGGCCAGGAGCGTCCGGGCGAGCGTGGCGTTCTCGGTCGAGCCCTCCCACAGCCCGAGCGGGATCTTCACGCCCTCGGTCGAGATTCCGAGCGCGACGATGTGCGTGCGCCCGGCGATCTCAAGACCGTCGAGCATCATTACCGCCACGCGCACGTCCTCCAGCCGCCGGCCCATCAGCTCGCCGAGCGCGGTCCGGGTGCGCTCGATGAACATCTCCGACACCGACGTCTTCGAGGTCGCCGTCGAGGATCGCTGCACCTCCTCGCCGACGGGCTCCCCAACACCGGCGAACTTGCGCGAGGAGACACCGGCGAGCATCCGGTTCATCACCGCACGGGTCAACGGGTCGCGGTCGGCGAAGTGCTCGTACGTGCTGACCGGCAGCTCCCGCTCGTCATCGGCCGTGCGCATCCGCGGCCGGCTGACTTGCACACGTCGTCCACCCAAGGTCATCGACCCGTCCTCGTGGCCGTGGCGCTTCGCCGTCCGGTCGGGATCATGCTTGCCCTTCGGACCCACGACCCCGGCGACCTCGAGCTCCATCAGCTCATGCACAACACCGAGCCCGACACCGACGCTCAGCGCGAGCAATCCCTCCCTCGCTGCCCCCACAAGCTCACCGAGCGCCTCCTGGATCTCCGGTGGCAGCGAACCCTCGACAGCCTCGACAGCCGTCACGACCTGCGGCACGGATACCTTCTTCATGGCGGTTCCTCCTGTCCTCGCGGACTTGGTTGGCGCCTGTCACGCTCCCAACACGAGCGGACGAGGCGGGAGGACCGCCATACAAAGCTCTACGAGGACACGGACAACCTCAGACGGGACGTGGGGAATGGTCTTCCAACTGCGCATCGGCAGCGACGGGCGGCCCTTCCTCGCCTGCCTCGCCTTCGGCACGCGTCACCCCACCGGCCCCGGAGCGCTCAGCGTCTATCAGATCGCTCATCAACGAATACACGGCCAACCACCACGACGCTGACCGCCCCTGCCTACCCGCCGCTCTGCGCATAGTTCACGGCGACGGACCTATCGGCGCACCCCTTCATCTCAACGATGTGCCCGTCGCGGATCGTCACGACCATGTAAGCGATCCCCTCATCCACCGGACGGTCAAGCTGCGCCGGCTGCTTGGGACGAAACGCCACCATCACGCGCGGGCCGTCTTGGATCGCTTCCTCGACCCGGCCTCGCAAGCGGCCAGCGAGGTTGCGACTCATCACGTCGATGATTGCCTTGCGGCCATCGCAGAGCTACCCGTCCTCCACGCCGTACCACTGCGCTTCGGGCGCCAGCACTTCGGCCAAGACCTCCGGGCCACCGCAATCAACCCATCCCAAGCCCTGCGCACCAAGTCAATCTCGGGACTCTCGCCCATAGCCGCGATTGTCGCGCATCTGCTCGCGGACGACTGCGGTCCTTTTGCGGTTCCTTTTGGCGCCCGCTGCGGTCCTTTTGCGGTCTCCAGAACCACGAACAGCCGCGAACACAAGCGAACACGCTCCCCCGATGTCCAGCGTTTTCGGGGATATTCGCCCGTGTTCGCTGCTGTTCGTGGTTCTCTAAGCCAATCGGGGCGAACGGTTAGGGTTGGCTTTCTGATGCGGATTTCGAGCCCTCTGCGGTCCATTTGCGGCCTCCAGACCGCCTCCATGCCGGCGCTTGCACGACCCGATGCCAGACGTATGCCATCCCGCACACGTGTATGCTGATCCGGCGGTCGCGCGACGCTGCGGCAGAGGCCTGTGTGGATGCCGCAGGCGCCCTGCGGGGCGCTACCTGGCATCCTCGCGCAGAAGTTCGTCCCAAGTCGTGCTTAGCCTTGGCCAATCGCCGAGCACAATGTCATCGCTGAGATTCGCAACCCCGAGGGCCATCTCGTCCAGATAGACGACGTGGCGTGGAATCATGTCCTCGAGCAGCATGTCGAGATGAGCGAGTACCTTGAAGAGACGATGACCGCGATCGAGATGCCCGATCACCGCGAAGCCGACCTCCAAGCCGGACGGGAACGCTACTTCCGCAAAGGAGGCCCGCTGCGCTGGATCCGGGTGGTCGCGGAGTTCAGCGGCGACTTCGATCGCGTCGTGACAGCGTTCCCGCAGTCCAATGATCCGCGAACGGGAGGCTGGCGACGATGACGGTCCACGTCGGTCCATACGAGTTCGATCACGTCTCCTACGACAGCGACGGCGACGTCCTCTACCTACGCCGAGGCGAGCAACAGGCCGCAGCCGACACGTTCGGCACCCCGGAGGGTCACGCCGTGAGGCTGGACAACGACGGCAACATCATCGGCATCACGATCGTCAACGCGAAATGGCTCGTCGAACACAACGGCAAGATCACGATCACGGTGCCCAACTTGATCGAGACGAACGCCGACGATCTCGCAGCCGCCCTCGCCGCCGCCTGAGCCGGGCAATGGCCGCAAGCCGTCCCGTGTCTAAATCATCGCGCGTCGCCCGCGTCCAGCTGAGTCACAAAACGGTCTCCCGCGGATGACCCGCCTGGCCGATCTCCCCCAACTGACCACGGTACTCCTGCCAGAAGGCGCCCCAATGCGGCCATTTGAGACAGAGGATGGCCGCCGAGGCATGGTCCGAGATCTCTCGTATCTGGAGTTTGTCGTCGAGGCGCTCATCGCGCAGAGTGCGGTGAGACTCGCCGTTTGCCCAGCGTCGTCATTTTATGACGACTTCTCCTTTCTCCCCCATGCGCTGCGATCGCGGATCGTGAAGGTCGACACAAATTCTGAGGCTTATGAAAAGGCGTTTGCCGTTCTACTCCCGGTTATCACGGAGCTCGGCATTAAAATATTTGACGCGGAGTTGCTGATGCAAGCCGAGACGGCTGCGGAAGTGTTCAGCGAGCAGAACTGGCGGCTCGCAGAACTGTTCGCCACGCCGTAGCAAGGCGCCGCGTCAGGAGCCCCGCTCCACGCTCCTTTCCGTGCGGACCACTACTTCGTTCACACCGCCCTTTGCTCGATCCCCGGCATGGAGCCCGTGGCCGACTCCGACGGGTCTACGGATTTCCTACGGGTTCGGCGTCCCGCGTCTACGGATTGCCTACGGATATGCCAGCGAAAGCCCGCAAACACAGGCGAAACGACTCGCGCCGATCCCCCGTGTTTTCGGGGGTTTTCGCCCGTGTTTGCTGGACTTCGCAAAACACTAACCAATCGGGGCGCCGAGATTCGAACTCGGGACCTCACCGACCCGAACGGTGCGCGCTACCAGGCTGCGCCACGCCCCGATGCCCCGCCAGTATCCCACACGCGCTGCAAACACGGGGCTCTGTGTTCACCCACGCGCGCGGAACGCGCCGATTCGCGCTCCAGCCACGCCTCGCGCAACCCCCGCGCCGCGCGCCCGCTACCCTCGCCACAATGCCCGCCCCCACCGCCGAGATCCTCGCCGAGCTCGACCGTCTGCTGGACCCGGCACGCTTCGAGGACCACTGCGTCAACGGTCTGCAGGTGCCCGGCCCGGACAGCGTGAACACCGTCGCCACGGGCGTCTCTGCAAATGCGGCCCTGTTCGAGCTCGCCGCCAGCGAGCACGCCGAGCTGCTCGTCGTCCACCACGGCCTCATCTGGAACCCGGGCGTGCGCACGATCGACGCGCTCCTCAAGCACCGTCTCGAGCTCCTGTTCGACGCCGGCATCGCCCTCGCCGCATACCACCTCCCCCTCGACGCGCACCCCGAACTCGGCAACAACGCGTTGCTCGCTCGCGCGCTCGGCGCGACCGGCGAGCTGACGCCGTTCGCGCCCATCAACGGCCAGCCGATCGGCTTCATCGCGAGCCTCTCCGAGGACGACGCCCACGGTGCCGGCGGCTCCGGGAGCAGCGGCAGCGACGACGACGAAGGCCTCCCGCCGACGAGCTCTTCGCCCGCGTCGAATCGATCACCGAACAGCAGCCGCTCGTGTTCCACGACGGGCCGCCGCGCGTACGGCGCCTCGCGATCGTGTCCGGGGGCGGCGCCGACTTCACGGCGGACGCCGCCGCCGCCGGCGCCGACGCCCTGCTCACCGGCGAACCCGCCGAGCGCACGATGGCGATCGCGCGCGAGTCGCACGTGCACCTGATCGCCGCCGGTCACTACGCCACCGAGACGTTCGGCGTCAACGCGCTTGGGGAGCACCTCGCCGAGCGCTTCGGCCTGCGCCACGTCTTCCTCGACGTCCCCAACCCCGTCTGACGCCCGGCCCGGGGAGGCACGCCGCCCCGCGGCGACCGCGCCGGCGCGCCGCCCACAGCAGCGGGCCGCACGCTGCATCGCGACGCCCGGCCAGCCATACGATCCGCCTATCCAAACGGACGGCCAGCGTCTAACATCTCAACCCCATTCGCGTGAGTAATCGAGGAGGAGTCTGATGGAGGCCACGACCGCCCCGGCGACCACTGGGTCGCAGACGATCGCCGACCTGATCGCCCACTCGGCGGCCGAGCACGCCGAGCACATCGCCGTGCGCTACAAGCGCGACGGGTCCTGGCATGACGTCACGTACGCGCAGCTCGCGGAGATCGTCGAGGAGATCGGCCTCGGGCTGATCGACCTCGGCATCCAGCCCGGCGAGCGCGTCTGCATCCTCGCCAACACCCGCCCCGAGTGGTCCTACGTGGACATGGCCGTCGTGTCCGCCGGCGCGACCGCCGTGCCGATCTACCAGACCAACTCGCCTGAGGAGTGCCTGTGGGTGATCTCCGACTCCGACGCCTGCGCCATCGTCTGCGAGAACGCCGAGCAGCTCGCGAAGATCGAGGAGATCCGCGACCGCGTGCCCAACCTGCGCACCGTGATCGTCATCGACCCCCCGCCCGCGAACGCCGACGCGAACGGCACCCAGACCAGCGGCGCCGTCGCCAACGGCGAGCAGCCGCTCGCGCCGATCGCGCTCCAGCAGGTGCGCGAGCGCGGACGCACGCGCTCGGCCGGTGAGCTCGCGGCGCGCCGCGCGGCCGTGCGCGCGGAGGACCCGCTGACGTTCATCTACACGTCCGGCACGACCGGCCCGCCGAAGGGCTGCGTGCTCACGCACGGCAACTACCGCGCGATCATCGACATGGTCAGCGAGGCGGGCGAGATCGACGGCGACGAGGTCATCTACCTGTACCTGCCGCTCGCGCACTCCTTCGCGCTGCTGATCCAGCTCGCCGTGTTCGACCTCGGCGGCACGCTCGCGTACTTCGGCGGCGACACCAAGCAGATCGTCCCCGAGCTGCTCGAGGTCAAACCGACGTACCTGCCGTCCGTGCCGCGCGTGTTCGAGAAGATCTACACGCTCGCGCACGGCGCGATCGAGGCGCAGCCGCCAGCAGAGCGCGAGCGCGCGGAGAAGGCGATCGCGCTCGGCGTCAAGGTGCGCGACATGATCACCCGCGGCGAACCCGTGCCCGAGGAGCTCCAGGTGCCGTTCGAAGAAGCCGACGAGCAGCTCTTCAAAAACGTGCGCGCGATCTTCGGCGGCAACGTGCGCCACGCCACCAGCGGCGCCGCGCCGATCGCCAAAGAGATCCTCGAGTTCTTCTGGGCGTGCGGCGTGCCCGTGCTCGAGGGCTACGGCATGACCGAGACCGCGACCGCCGCGACGACCTCGACCGTCGAGAACCACCGCTTCGGCACCGTCGGGCGCGCGCTGCCCGGCGTCGAGCTCAAGATCGCCGACGACGGCGAGATCCTGGTCAAAGGCCCGAACATCTTCAACGGCTACCACAACCAGGCGTCTACCAGCTTCGGCGCCGTCGAGAACGGCTGGCTGCACACCGGCGACCTCGGCTCGATCGACGCGGACGGCTACCTGTCGATCACCGGGCGCAAGAAGGACATCATCATCACCGCCGGCGGCAAGAACCTGACGCCCGCGAACCTCGAGAACGACCTCAAGCAGTGCCGCTGGATCTCCCAGGCGGTGATGCACGGCGACCAGCGCCCGTACCCGGTGGTGCTGGTCACGCTCGACGAGGAAGAGATCCCCGTGTTCGCGCGCGAGCACGGCCTGCCCGAGGACATCCCGTCGCTCTCCCGCGAGCCCGTCGTGCACGCGCTGATCCAGGAGGAGATCGACCGCGCGAACGCCAAATACGCGCAGGTGGAGCAGGTGAAGAAGTTCGCGATCCTCGATCACGACCTCTCGCAGCCGACCGGCGAGCTGACGCCGACGCTGAAGGTCAAGCGCAACGTCGTCAACGAGCGCTACGCGGAGCTGTTCGACTCGCTGTACGCCAGCTGACGTGAGCCGCCACCTATACCTGCGAACATAGGTAGCGATGCGCACGGACCCAACCGATAACGGCGGCCTGTTCGTCGGGCGGCGCCCCGGCACCGCGCCGGTGCGGTTTCGCTCGCTGCCCCAGCGCGGCAGCGACGTGCGCCAGCGCGTCGACGGCTCGATCGCCAGCCTCATGCTCGCCGCGATCACGCTGCTGTGCCTGCTCTGCTGGGGGCCGATCCCGCTCGCGTGCCTGTGGCTCGGCTCGCAGGCCAACTACCTCAGCGGCAGCGTCAGCCTCGGCATCCTCGTCTCGTTCGTCGGCCTGTTCGCGCTGCTGTTCGGCGCGCTGTCGCTGATGAAACGCATCGACAACGCCTGGATCCTCGTGCGCCGCGCCGCCGGCCACGACCAGCGCACGGGCGTCCTCGGCAGGATCTTCGCTGCCACCGCCGTCGTCTGCGCGCTCGGGTTCCTGCTGTGGTTCCTCGTCATCCACGGGCCCGGCACGGGCCTGGTCACGCGCGGCAACGGCGCGTGAGCGGCCAACCGCCCGCGGCGCTCGCCGTATGAGCGCCCGCCGCCCTGCGCTCCACGATCGCTGCTAGAACGAGTCCACCGCCATGGGCCTGCTCGACTACTACCGCCAATTCGAGGGGATGACCGAGGAGGAGGTAAACGAGGGCCTGCGCGAGGAGGCCGCCGAGCGCCGGCGCAAAGCGCTCGCGCGCGTGGAGACACTCGACCTGTCCTTGACCACCTGGCCGGAGCTGCCGCACCCGCGCATCGTCAGCGCGATCACGTTCGTCGCCCGCCGCGGGCTGCAGCGCTATCCGCACCTCACCGGATCGGACCTGCGCGGCGTGCTCGCCGAGCGCCACGGAGTCGACCCCGAGCGCCTGATCCTCGGCAACGGCGCCGCCGATCTGCTCAGCGCCGCCACGCGCGCGCTGCTCGAGCCGGGACAGCTGCTGCTCACGCGCTGGCCGTCCTACCCGCTGTATCCGATCATGGCGCGCCGCGCGCACGGCCGCGCGGTGCCCGTCCACGCAGACGCCGGAGCCGGCGCTGCCGCCGGTGTCGACGCCCTGCTGGAGGCCGCCGAGCGCGAGCCCGATGTGCGCGCGATCGCGCTCGCCAGCCCCAACGACCCCACCGGAGAGCTGCTGCCGGCCGCCGAGCTGCGACGCCTGCTCGATCAGCTGCCCGCAAGCGTCGCCGTGCTGCTCGACGAGTCGCTCGTCGAGTTCGCCGACGCGCAGCCGTCGAGCTCCTCGCTCGAGCTGCTCGAGCAGCATCCGCGCCTGCTCGTCTTCCGCAGCTTCTCCAAGGCATGGGGCCTCGCCGGCCTGCGCATCGGCTACGCCATCGGCGCCCCCGGCTCCGGCGAGCTGCTCGCCGAGCTCGCGCCCGACCTCGGCGTCTCCGAGATCTCCCAGGCGGGCGCCTACGCCGCGCTGCACGACTGCTCCGAGCCGCTCGAGCGGCGCGTGCGCACCATCTGCGAGGAGCGCCCGCGCGTGATCGACGGGCTGCGCGCGCTGCGCTTCGACGTCACCGACAGCCAAGCCAACTTCGTGTGGGCCGCCCACCACCAGCTGCAGGGCGGCGAGATCGCCGCCCGCCTCGCGCGCGCCGGCGTGCTCGTCGCCGCCGGCGACGCCCTCGGCGAGCCCCGCCACGTGCGCATCGCGCTGCGCTCGCCCGCCGCCAGCGACCGTCTGCTGAGCACCGTCGAGAAGGCGCTCTAGGGCCGAGGGCGAATTCCGATGGATCGGACGTCGAGGGTAAGAAGTTCATGAAACGGGTATCAGTTCGATATGTCACACCAGCCCGTACGTGCGAAGAGGGAACCGCGTACGAGACTTCGCCGCCAACACGGCTGCACCGTCCGCGCGGTGAACGCGGCGAGGCGCGCGTGCGCGATGCCGGCAGCGCTGAGCGTGTGCGCGGTGCTCGCGTCCTCGGCACACGCGCAGGCCTCCGCCGGTGAAACCTCCGCCACCGTCGCGCCGCTGTTCTCGCCCGACCGCCTCGGGGCCGAGGGGTCGCTGAGCCTCACGCTCGAGTTTGCCGACTCCCGCGGGGGCGTGCCCGCGCCGCTGAGCCGCTCGACCGTGCGCCTTCCCGCCGGAGTGACGCTCGAAGTGCCGCGCCTGCGCAGCTGCAGCGCGTCGCGCCTGCGCGAGCGCGGGATCCGTGGCTGTCCCGCCGCATCGGCGATCGGCCACGGACAGGCGCTCGTGAAGGCGCACGACGGCTCGCAGACGATCTCCGAGAACGTGTCGCTGTGGGTGTTCCTCGGGCCGCTGAACAACCTGCAACCGAGCATCGAGGTCTTCGGCCAGGGCTACACCCCGTTCGACGAGCAGCTGATCCTCACCGGTACCGTGCTCCCCGCCGAAGGACCCTACGGCGAAGCGCTCGCGCTGTCGATCCCACCGATCCCCACGCTGGCGCTCGAGCCGGACGCCTCCATCGTCACGCTCTCGCTGGTGATCGGCGCGCGCGTGCGCGGCGACGCGCGCGACGTCAACGCCGTTCGGCTTCCCTCCACCTGTCCGCCGGGCGGCTTCCCATTCGCCGGCGAATTCACCTACGCCGACGGGTCCAGCGGTACCTCTCTCGGCACGGCTGCGTGTCCACCATGAGCGGATCGGCAAAGCCCGTACGCGTCCTCGCGGCTGTGGCGTTCTCGCTGGGCCTATCGATCGCGGCGTTGCCGTTCGACGCCACCAGCGTCGCCGCGGTCGGCTCGCGCGCGACCGCCGCACGGACGCTGTCACTCGATGAGACCGGGCACCTGCACCTGACCAGCAAACACAACCTCACGCTCAACGAGGAAGGCTCGGCGTCGGGCACGGCCACGGGCAGGATCTACGTCCATTTGACGACCGTATCCAGCACCCGCGTCACCGCCGAAGTCAACATCTACCCGCACGGAGGCTCGATCTCAGGCCGCGGCAGCGGAAGCTTCCGCCGGTCGGGCACGACAGCGAGCTTCTCGGGGTCGATGTCGATCGTCGGTGGGACGGGGAGCTATGCGCACATCCACGGCACGGCGCTGAGCTTCAGCGGCACGATTCAGGAATCGGCCAGCGACCCGATCACCGTGCACGTCAACGGGCGTGTATCGGACTGAGCCGGTCGCGCGGTGTGGCTCCTCGGCTCGAGCGTGACGGACGGGAGCCGGGAGACCCGAGGGATCCGGTGCTCGAGCTTCGCGACCTCGTAAAGCACTATCGCGCCGGCGACGGGGAGCTCGTGCGCGCGGTGGACGGCGTCTCGCTGACGGTCGGCGAAGGAGAGACGATCGTGCTCTACGGGCCGAGCGGGTCGGGCAAGACGACGCTGCTGCTGATGATCGCGATGCTGCTCCAGCCCACCGCCGGCGCGGTGCTGATCGGGGGCCGTGACGTGGCGGGCCTGTCCGATCGCGAAGCGTCCGCCTTCAGGCTCTCCGAACTCGGGTTCGTCCACCAGAGCTTCGACCTGATGCCGGGCGTCAGCGCGCTCGACAACGCCACGCTGAAGCTGCTGAAGACCAGGCGCTGGGGCGAGGCCCGACGCGAGGTCGCGCCGCTGCTCGAACAGCTCGGGCTCGGCGAGCGGATGCACAATCGCGCGGAGACGCTGTCGATGGGCGAGCGCCAGCGCGTGATGATCGCCCGCGCGCTCTCCACGCAGCCGCGTCTGCTGCTCGCCGATGAGCCGACGGGAAGCCTCGACAGCCGCCGCGGGCGCGAAGTGCTCGAGCTGCTGCGCCGGCTGTGCCGCGAGCGCAAGCTTGCGGCGGTGATCGTCAGCCACGACCCGATGGCGGCCGCCTACGCCGACAGAACGCTCACGCTGCGCGACGGCGAGCTCCGCGACCACGAGGAGGACCGCGTGGCCGAGCCCCATGCGGCCGATGCTCAGCGCGCGAGCCCGCTGACGCTGCCGCTGAGCGGCTAGCCGTGCGGCCGCTGAACGCCCTGCACCTGTACCGCGTGCGCCTGCGCGCGCGCTGGATGCAGGAGTGTCTGGCGGCGGTGGGCATCGCCGCGGGGGTCGCGCTGCTGTTCGCCTCGCACGTGTCGAGCTCGAGCCTGCAGAGCTCCGTATCGGAGCTTTCCCGAGGCGTCGCGGGCGATGCGACGCTGCAGCTGCTGGCGCGCAGCCCGCTGGGCATGCCGGAAAGCGTGCTCGCGCGCGTGCGCGCGATCGACGGCGTGCGCGTCGCCGCGCCGGTGCTCGAATCGGGGGCGAACGCGATCGGCACGAGGCGACGGTCCACGTCGGTGCAGGTGATCGGCGCCGACGCGAGCCTTTCGCAGCTTGGCGGGACGCTCGTCGGTCATGCCGCGCTGCGCCCATTTGCCGGCATCGGCGCCGTGGTGCTGCCGGCTCCGCTCGCGCACACGCTCGGCGTGAGCGGCTTCGGCCAGGAAGTCCACTTCCAGATCGCCGGGCGCACGACCGAGCTGCCGCTGTACTCGCAGCTGCACGAAAGCCAGGTCGGAGCGCTCGCCTCGAGCGCGGTCGCGATCGTCCCGCTCGCCTCCGCGCAGGAAATGACGGGGCTCACCGCACGCCTGAGCCGCATCCTCATAGCGCCGGCCCCAGGCGCCGGGCCGCGCGTACGCGCGGCGCTACAGCGGCTCGCCGCGGGACGGCTGAACGTCGAGCCGATCGACTACGAAGAAAAGCTGTTCGCCAAGGCCGCCACCGCGAGCAGTCAGTCGAGCGCGCTGTTCGCGGCCGTCAGCGCGCTCGTGGGGTTCCTGTTCGCGTTCAACGCGATGCTCCTGACCGTCCCCCAGCGCAGGCGCCTGGTCGTCGACCTGCGCCGCGACGGCTACACGATGGGAACCGTCGTCGGGGTGCTGCTGCTCGACGCCCTGATCCTCGGCGTGGTCGCGGACCTCCTCGGCCTGGCGCTCGGCGACGAGCTGTCGATCCACCTGCTGCATTCCAACCCTGCCTTCCTGTCGCTCGCGTTCGCGGTCGGCTCCCAGCGCGTCGTCGGCTGGCAGAGCGTGGCGTTCGCCGCGGGCGGCGGCATGCTGGCCGCACTCGTGGCGGTGCTCAGCCCGCTGCGCGTGAGCCTCGTGCGCAGCCCGCTCGCCGTGATCGCCGTCAGGACCCGCGGCAACGCTGAGCGCGAGGTCGGATGGCTCGCGCTCGCCGGCGCCGCGTGCGCCGGCGCGGCCACGCTGATCCTGCTCAACGCACCCGACGCGGCGATCCCGGGCATGGTGCTGCTGATCGCCTCGCTGGTGCTCGTGCTGCCACTCGCCTTCAGCGTGACGCTCGCGCTCGTACAGCGGATCGCGCGCGCCACCGTCGGCGTCGTCGCGCACGTCGCGGTGATGGAGCTGAACGCGGCCGGCGCGCGCGTGGTCGCGATCACGGCAACCGGCGCAATCGCGATCTTCGGCAGCGTCGCGATCCAGGGGGCGCGCGACGACCTGCTCGCGGGACTCGGCAACGCCGCTCACGAAAGGAACGCGCTCGCCGACGTGTGGGTCGCGCCCGCCGGCGGATATGACCTGATGGCCACCGCCCCGTTCAAAGCGGTCGATCAAAGCAAGCTCGAACACGTCCCGGGCGTGACGGCGGTGCGTCTGTATCGCGGCGGGCTGCTCGACGTCGGCCAGCGCCGCGCGCTCGTGATCGCGCCGCCGCCCCAGTCCACCCCGCTGCTGCCCGAGAACCAGATCGTCGCGGGCAACGCGCGCCTGGCGACACAACGCGTGCGCGCCGGCGGCTGGCTCGTGCTGTCCCAGGCGATCGCCTCCGAACGCCACCTGCGCGTGGGTCAGACGATCACGCTGCCGACCCCCGACCCCACGAGCATGCGCATCGCGGCGCTGTCGACCAACATCGGCTGGGCGCCGGGCGCGATCGTCATGAACGCCTCCGACTACGCGCGCGCGTGGGGCAGCCAGGACGCGAGCGCTTACGACGTCCAGCTCGCCACCGGCGTCCAGCCGGCCCGAGCCGTGAGCGAGATCTCACACGCTCTCGGTCCAGGCTCGGGGCTCGCCGCGTATACCGCGCAGGCGCGCACCGCCCAGCAGAGCACGCTCATCCGCGACGCGCTCGCGCGGCTCACGCAGATCGCCGCGCTGATTCGGCTGATCGCCGCGCTCGCCGTGGCCGCGGCGATCAGCGCGATGATCTGGCAGCGCCGCCCGCGCCTGGCCAAGCTCAGATGCGAAGGCCTACCTCGCTCCGCGCTGTGGGGCACGCTCCTGCTCGAGAGCCTGTTGCTCGTGGGCGTCGGCTGTCTCACCGGCGCCGTATTCGGGCTCTACGGCCAGCAGCTGGCCGACCGCGCGCTTGCGCAGACGATCGACTTCCCGATCGTGCACTCCGTCACGCTGCCCGACGCCACCTCGAGCCTCGTGCTCATGACCGCCACCGCGCTGGCGATCCTCGCGATCCCCGGATACCTGGCCGCGTCCGTCCCCGCCGCGCTCGGCTTGGCGGACTGACGCTCGCTCAGCCCGAGGCGCTCGCTCAGCCCGTCGAGCCGGCCTGGCGCAGCAGCGCGCCGGTGGTGCCCTCGAGGATCTTGCGCCACGCGCTCACGGACTCGGGCTCGTCGTCGAAGTGCGCCACCACCCGGCGCACGCGCTTGGCGGAGATTTCCAGGCCGTGGCGTTCGGCGATCTCCTCGAAGCGATCGTATTCGCCGGCCAACCGCTTGGTCACCGACTCGAAGCCGTGGCGCGCGATCTCCACGCGCGAGGTGAAGCTCATCATCGACGTCTGGAACATCAGCTCGTCGTTCGACTCGGGCTCGATCAGCACGATGTCCACACCCGGGTAGCGCTCCTCCCAGCCCTTCGCCAGTTCGTGCAGACGCTGGTGGGCGACGAGCTTGAACACCTGGTAGCCGATCTGCGCGAAGCCCATGTCCGAGACACGCTGCGGGCGCTTGCCGCGCAGCGTCCTCACGGTCGTGGA
This sequence comes from uncultured Solirubrobacteraceae bacterium, assembly GCA_963826985.1. Classification (GTDB taxonomy): domain Bacteria; phylum Actinomycetota; class Thermoleophilia; order Solirubrobacterales; family Solirubrobacteraceae; genus Palsa-744. Next base: position 167,713 of record CAWGYW010000001.1, on the reverse strand, counting down.
GAAGTCGTTGATGAACGGCACGATCGGGTTGATCACGACCACGAGCTTCGCGCCCGCCTGAATCGCGAGATCGAGGTTCGTCGTCGACACCATGCCGCCGTCGATCAGGTCGCGGTCGTGGATGCGTACAGGTGCGTACACCATCGGCAGCGCCCCCGACGCGCGCACAGCCGTCGAGATCGGGACGTCGTTGGCGCCGTCGACGCCCAGCACCACGCGCTCGCACGTGTCGAGGTCGGTCGCCGTCAGGTACAGCTCGGACGCGAGCTCGCCGAAGTCGTCGGTGCGCCCGGGCTCGCTGAGCACCTCGTGCAGGTAGGTCTCGATGCCCGCGCCCGTGTACAGGCCCGACGGCAGGCCGTCGGCGAGCCCCATCAGCACGTCCATCAGCGACACGCCGCCCGGCTGGGAGATCAGCTGCCGTGCGGTCGAGACGGCACGAAACGGCATCAACGCGGCCTTGCGCGCGAACTCGCCCACGTTCAGGCGCAGCAGATCGCCGATGTCGATGTCTTTGAACGGGACCTTGCCCTGGCGCGTGACCACGCGCATCATCTCCTCGGGTGTCACGCCGTTGGCGCACAGCGCCGCGATGAACGAGCCCGCGGACGTGCCGACGTACACGTCGAAGTTGTTGACCGTGCTGTTGACTGCCAGCAGGTCGAGTGCCCGCAGCGCGCCGATCTCATACACGCCCCCGGTGAAGCCCCCGCCGCCGAGCACCAGCGCGGTCTTATCGCGCCTGGGCCGGTTCCTGCGGTCGACCGAAGCGGGCCGTCCGACCCCCCTGGCCGCCAGACGCCCGGTCCGTGGCTTGCCCTTGCCCGCATGTTCCAGCTTGACAACCTTGCCCATGCAAGGAACATTCTATGGCCACGTGCGCCGACCTTCTGCCGCGAGACTCATAATTCTGGTTTGCGGACTGCTGACGGCGAGCGCGCTCGCACCGTCCGCCGCCGGCGCCCAGGGCGGGCTCGCCGAACTGCAGGGCAACCTCAGCCACCAGCTCGAGCTCGCGGGCTCCGCCGACGGCGCCTACGTTTACGACCTGACCGCCAAACAGGCGCTGTTCTCAGAGCGCGCCACCGACATGCGCCCGCCGGCGTCGGTCGAGAAGCTGTACACGGCGACCACCGCGCTCGATCTGATGGGCGCCTCCACGCGGCTGGCCACGACGGTGCTCGGCGTCGGGCACATGGCGCCGGGCGGCGTGTGGGAAGGAAGCCTGTACCTGCGCGGCGGCGGTGACCCGACGTTCGGCAGCACGGCGTTCATCCGCAGCCACTACGGCGGCGTCGGCGCGAGCGTCTCCGCGCTTGTCTCCCAGCTCGTGCGCACCGACGGCATCCACCACGTCACCGGCTCGATCGAGGGCGACGAGTCCTACTTCGACTCGCTGCGCGGCGAGCCATCGAGCGACTACGAGTGGGATCCGTTCCTCGAAGGCACGCTCAGCGCGCTCGCGTTCAACCGCGGCGAAAGCGGGCCTTATAGGAACCCACCCACCCCGCACGCGCCAGCCGCCTACGCCGCGCGCGAGCTGTGGGCGACGCTGAAGGCCGACGGCGTCACGATCGCGGGCTCCCACGGAGCCGCCACCACCCCCGCGAGCGCCATCCAGCTCGCGAGCGCGCCGTCGCCGACCGTCGCGCAGCTGCTCGGCCTGATGCTGCCCCCGTCGGACAACTTCTTCGCGGAGACGCTCGTCAAGGATCTCGGCGCCCGCTACGGCGGCGCCGGCACGACCGCGGCGGGAGCGGCCGTCGTCGCGAAGACGGTCGGCTCGCTGCTCGGCATCCACCCGCACGTCGTCGACGGCTCCGGCCTCTCAGAAGAAGACAAAACGTCTCCCTACCAGGTCGCCGACCTGCTCGTCGAGCTCGCGCCGACGCCGATCGGCGCGGTGCTGCGCAACAGCCTCGCCGTCGCCGGGCGCAGCGGCACGCTCGAACTGCGCATGCGCCATACCCGCGCCCAAGGCAACTGCCAGGGCAAGACCGGCACGCTCACCGGCGTCTCGAACCTCGTCGGCTACTGCCAGGCCGCCGACGGCCACACGCTCGCGTTCGCCATCTTCACCGACGGCATCCCCGTCGAAACCGCGCACACCTTCCAGGACAACATCGCGATCACCGTCGCCGACTACTGACGCGCACGGCCGCCGGCGGGCACGGGTCAGGCTTCTTCGCGTTCGGCGGCTTCGGGTTCCTGCCCGGTTTCGGCTCCGGATTCCTGTTCGGCTTCGGGTTCCGATCCCTGTTCGGCTTCTGCTTCGGGTTCTGCTTCGGCTTCGAGCGCTTCGCGCGCCTGTTCGCGCTCTTCGGGGGTGGTTTCGCGGTCGACGAGTTCTTTCAGTTCGGCGTCGCTCGTTTCCCCGGCGCCCGCTTCGCCTTCACCGCCGCTGCCTTCGCCGCCTTCGCCTTTGACCTGCCGCGCGAGTTCTCCGAGAGCCCCGCCGCCGCCCGCCGCCGAGGTCGCCGCCGACGGCGCGCTTTCGCCGCCGCCTGCGCACCCGCACAGCAGCGACGCGAGCAGGATCGCAAGGGCTCCGAGCGCACCGCGGATGCCACGACGGACGGGCATGGGTTTGGCTTCGGCGCAAACGGCCGGCGGCTTGAGGCTACCCGGCGAGCAGCTTCAGCAGCGCGGCCTCGTCGAGCACGGGCACGCCCAGCCGCTCGGCCTTCTCGAGCTTGGACCCCGGGCTCTCGCCCGCGACGACGTAGTCGGTCTTCTTCGACACCGATCCCGTCACGCGGCCGCCGGCCGCGAGGATCCGCTGCGTGGCGTCCTCGCGCGAAAGCTCCGGCAGCGAGCCGGTGAGCACGAGCGTCTTGCCCGCGAGCGGCCCCTCGGACGGCGGCGGGCCCTCCTCGTGAAAGCACAGCCCCTGATCGTCTAGATCTTTGATCAGGCTGAGCATGCGCTTGTCGTGCAACTGTGCCCGGATCGAGTGGGCCATCTTCTCGCCCACGCCGGGTGTCTGCGCGATCTCCTCCTCGGTCGCTGCCAACAGCGCGTCGATGTCGCGGAAGCGCTGCGCGAGGTTGCGGCCGGTCACCTCGCCCACCTCCTCGATGCCCAGCGCGAACAGCACGCGCGCGAACGGGCGCTCCTTGGAGGCCTCGATCGCCGCCAGCAGGTTCTTCACCGAGATCTCGCCGAAGCCCTCCAGCTCGAGCAGCTGCTCTCCGCGTAGCCGGTAGAAGTCCGCCGCCGTGCGCACCAGCCCGTGCTCCTGCAGCAGCGCCACCTGCTTCTCGCCGAGGCCGTCGATGTCCATCGCGCCGCGCGAGACGAAGTGCTTGAGCAGCTGCCACGCGCGCGCGGGGCAGTCGAGGTTGGGGCACTGCGTGAACACGCCCTCCGCCGGCTTGACCGTGGGCGTGTCGCAGAACGGGCAGCGCTTCGGTGGACGCGGCAGCGGCGGGCGGCGCTGGTGCTGGGCGACGTGCGGCGCCGGCGAGACGACCTGCGGAATCACGTCACCGGCGCGCACCACAATCACCTCCTCGCCCTCGCGCAGGTCCTTGCGCACGATGTCCTCCTCGTTGTGCAGCGTCGCCAGCTTGATCGTCACGCCGCCCACTTCCACCGGCGCGAGCACCGCGTACGGGCGCAGGTCGCCGAACTTGCCGACGTTCCACATCACCCGCTCGAGCGTCGTCACGGCGGTCGTCGGCGGGAACTTCCAAGCGACCGCCCAGCGCGGGTCGCGACCGACGGAGCCGAGCCTGCGCTGCAGCTCCAGCTCGTCGACCTTCACGACCGCGCCGTCGATCTCGAAGTCGAGCTCGCCCCGGCGCCGCTCCCACTCCAGGCACTGCGCGATCACCTCGTCCTCGCTGCCGAGCAGCTTGATGCCGTCGTTGACGCGGAAGCCGTGCTCGCGCAGCCACTGCAGCGCCTGCGAGTGCTTCGTGAACGACAGCCCGTCGGTGACGCCCACCTGGTAGGCCCAGATCGAAAGCGGCCGCTTGGCCGCGTCCGCGGGGTCCAGCTGGCGGATCGTGCCCGCCGCCGAGTTGCGCGGGTTCATGAACGTCGACTCGCCCGCTTCCGCGCGGCGCTCGTTCAGCGACGTGAAGTCCCGCAGCGACATGTACACCTCGCCGCGCACCTCAACCAGCGCCGGTGCATCCTCGACGTGCAGCGGGATCGCGCCGATCGTGCGCAGGTTGTGCGTCACGTCCTCCCCCACCTCGCCGTTGCCGCGCGTGGCGCCGCGCTCGAGCACGCCGTCGCGATAAACCAGGCTGATCGCCAAGCCGTCGATCTTTGGCTCGACGACGAACGTGAACGCCGGGTCGGCGATCCCCTCGCGCGCGAGGTGGTTGCGCATCCGCTCGACCCACGCGCGCAGCTCCTCCTCCGAGCGCACGTTGTCCAGCGACAGCATCGGCTCGAGGTGGCGGACCTTCTCCAGGCGCCCCACCGGCTCGCCGCCGACGCGCCGTGTCGGCGAATCGGCGCTCGCCAGCTCCGGGTGCTCGCGCTCGATCGCGCGCAGCTCGTCCAGCAGCCGGTCGTACGCGTCATCGCCGATCTCCGGGTCGTCGAGCACGTAGTAGCGGTGCGCGTGGTGCTCGAGCTCGCGGCGCAGCTCCTGCGCGCGTGCGACGACGTCCGGCGGCACACTCACGGCGCGTCGCGCGCGGCTGGGGCCAGCAATCCCTCCAGATCGAAGCGCCGCAGCGCGTCCAGGCTCGGACGGTCGGTCAGGTCGAAGTGGATCGGCGTGACCGCGATCCGACCCGCCGCAACCGCCGCGAGATCGGTGCCCGGCTCGTCGTGGAAGCCCGGGTCAGAGCCGTAGATCCAGTAGCGGCGGCGATGCTCCTCCTCGCGCTCGAGCTTCAGCTCGTCGCGGTAGATGCGCTTGCCGAGGCTCGTCACCTCCACCCCACCCGGCTCGCCCGCGGGCACGTTCACGTTCAGCAGCGTGCGCGCCGGCAGCGGCACGTCCTCGATCCGCTCGACCAGCCGCGCGACGAACGCGGCCGCCACGTCGAAGCCGAAGCCGCCGGAGAAGCGGTAGTCGAGCGCCCGCGCGCCCGACTGCTGTGAGACCGCGATCGCGGGCAGCCCCAGCACGACGCCCTCGAGCGCCGCCGCCACCGTGCCCGAGTACGTGATGTCATCGCCCAGGTTCGCGCCGTGGTTGATGCCCGCGACCACCAGATCGGCCTCGAAGTCCTCCACCAGCCCAAGGCTCGCCAGGCGCACGCAGTCCACCGGCGTGCCGTCCGTCGCGAAGCCGAGCGTGCCGTCCGCGAACGGCACCTCCTCCACCCACAGCGGCCTGCGCGTCGTGATCGAGCGCGCCATCGCCGAGCGGTTGCCGTCGGGCGCGATCACCGCCAGGCGCACGCCGTCGAGCTCCAGCAGCGCACGGCGCATCGCCTGCAGGCCGTCGGCCTCGATCCCGTCGTCGTTTGTCAGGAGGACGTTGAGCATCGGTGAGTCCAGCATAGGGGCCGCTTCGGTCCTCGCGCGTGGAGATCAGGCGCCGTAGGAGATCCGCGCCAACGCCAACCCCCGAGCCGGCGCCGTGCGCCCGGCCTCCGCGCGCGGACGCCCACCGAGCAGCTCCACGAATTCCTCGAGCGTGCGCAAGCCGCTTGCGACGTCGAGCATGGTGCCGACGAGCACGCGGTTCATGTGGCGTAGGAACATGTCGGCCTCGATCCAGAGCTCGAGCAGATCGCCGTGGTCGTGCCAGTCGGCGGAGATGACGTTGCAGGTGAAGTGGGAGTGCTCGGTCTCGGTGGGCGTGAACGCGGTGAAGTCGTGCGTGCCGACGATCGCGCTGGCGCAGCGCTCGAGCAATGCCCTGTCGAGCGGCCCGGTCCACCAGTAGGCGCGGTCACGCTCGAACACCGAGCGCGTGCGACGTGCGAGCACGCGGTAGCAGTAGGTCCTGCTGGTGGCGTCGCGGCGGGCGTTGAAGCCGTCGGGCGCGGGTTCTGAGGCGAGCACGGCGATGTCGGCGGGGAGCAGCCCGTTCAGGCGCAGCGGATCGACGGCCTCGTGCGCGTAGCTTGCGACCTGGCCCCACGCGTGCACGCCGGCGTCGGTGCGCCCGGCGACGGTCAGCGTCAGCGGCCGCCCGTCGGCGGTCGTCTCGCCGAGCACCGTGCGCAGCGCGCGCTCGAGCTCCTCCTGCACCGTGCGCTTGTCCGGCTGGCGTGCCCAGCCGGCGAAGTCCGCCCCGTCGTACTCGATCGTGAGCTTGGTGACCAAGCTCAGACGAGCTCGATGAAGACCATCTCCGTCGCGTCGCTGCGGCGCGGCCCCAGCTTGAGGATGCGCGTGTAGCCGCCCGGCCGCTCCGCATAGCGCGGCGCGACCTCCGCGAACAGCTTGTGTACCGCGAACTTGTCCTGCGAGAGCGTCGACAGCGCCTGCCGTCGAGCGTGCAGGTCGCCGCGCTTGGCGAGCGTGATCAGTTTCTCGATCTCTGGCTTGACGGCCTTGGCCTTCGCCTCGGTCGTTTCGATGCGCTCGTGCTCGATGATCTCCTTGCTCAGGTTCATCAGCAGCGCCTTGCGGTGCGCGGAGTCGCGGGAGAGCTTGTTGCGTGTCTTCTGGTGTCTCATGAGTCGGGGAGTGTAGATGATCGAACGCACGCGGCCGCCTGCGGCGGCGGGCGTGAGTTCGATCACTCACTCCCCTCCGGCCGAGGCTGGGCGGCGAGGCGAGTACCGCGCGCACCCACCGCTGAGGCTCAATCCTGACGCAGGTTCAACCCTCTCGCGTGCAGCGTTTCGATGACCTCGTCGATCGACTTTTTGCCGAAGTTGGGGATCGCGTTGAGCTCGGCCTCGGACTTGGAGATGAGGTCGCCGACGGTCTGGATGCCGGCGCGCTTGAGGCAGTTGTACGAGCGTACGCCGAGCTCCAGCTCCTCGATCAGGATCCCGTACTCCTCGCCCTGCAGCGCCGCCTGTGAGCCGCCGCCGACGGCGAGTCCGTGGCCGTCGAGCTGGCCACCGGGGGTGGCGCGGAGCTCCTGGATGCGGTCGGCGTCGGTGAAGATCGCGAGCTGGCTGATCAGCAGCTCGGCGGCCTCGCGGAGCGCCGCCTGCGGGTCGATCGAACCGTCGGTCTCGATGTCCAGCGTGAGCTTGTCGAAGTCCGTCTTCTGGCCGACGCGCGCCTGCTCGACGGCGTAGGCGACCCGCCGCACGGGCGAGAAGATCGAGTCGATCGGGATCACGCCGATCGGCTGGTCGGCGGACTTGTTCTCCTCCGCCGGGCGGTAGCCGCGGCCGCGGCCGATCGTCATGTACAGCTCGAGCTTCGTTTTCTTCTCGAGCGTGGCGATGTGCAGGTCGGGGTTGAGGATCTCGACGCCCGCCGGCAGGTCGATGTCCTTGGCGGTGATCTCACCGGGCCCGGTCACGACCAGCGGCGCCTCGACCTCGCTCGCGTCCGAGTGCATCCGGCAGACGACGCCCTTGAGGTTGAGCACGATGTCGGTGACGTCCTCCTTGACGCCCTGAATCGTGGAGAACTCGTGGGCAACACCCTCGATGCGCACACTGGTGACGGCGGCGCCGGCGAGGGAGGAGAGCAGGACGCGGCGCAGCGAGTTGCCGAACGTGTAGCCGAAGCCGCGGTCGAGCGGCTCGATCGTGAACGTGCCACGATTCTGCTCCACGGACTCGCTAGTGATCCGGGGGATTTGGAAGTCGAGCATGAGAGTCCTAACGTCGTTTTGGTGTCGCACCGGCGTCGGGGAGGACGCCGGCTCTGAGCGCCGCCGCCCGGATGGGCCACAGCGCGGGCAAAGATCGTTCTACTTCGAGTACAGCTCGACGATGAGCTGCTCCTGCACCGGTGCGGCGACCTCGCGCCGCTCCGGCTTGCGCAGCACCTTGGCCGTGAGCGACTCGTGGTCGGCCTGCAGCCACGCGGGTATCTGTCCGGTCAGCTCGGTCGCGTCTCTGACCACCTGCGTCGCCGGTGTGCTCGCCTTGATCGTGATCACGTCACCAGGGCGTACCTGATAGCTGGGGATGTTCACGCGCCGGCCGTTGACCGTCCAGTGGCCGTGGCGAATCAGCTGGCGCGCCTGCCGGCGCGAGGCGGCGAAGCCGAGACGCACGAGCACGTTGTCCAGCCTGCACTCCAGCAGCGCGAGCAGGTTCTCGCCGGTGATGCCCGGCTGGCGCGAGGCCTTGACGTAGTAGCCGTGGAACTGCTTCTCGAGCACGCCGTAGTAGCGGCGCGCCTTCTGCTTCTCTCGCAGCTGCACGCGGTACTCGCTCTGTTTCATGCGCCCGCGCCCGTGCTCGCCCGGCGGGTAGGAGCGACGCTCGACGCCGCACTTGTCCGTCAGGCAGCGCTCGCCCTTGAGGAACAGCTTCTGCCCCTCGCGGCGGCACTGCTTGCACTGGGGAGAAGTATCACGCGCCATAGGAGGCACCTCTCTGATGGTCGTGAGTCGAGCCAGACAAGGACGCAGGGAGCGTGGCGTGCTGCGCACGCGAGCGACCGAGGACGCAGTATGGCGAAGCGCTCACGGCCATCAGACCCTCCGCCGCTTGCGTGGGCGGCATCCGTTGTGCGCCTGCGGGGTGACGTCCTTGACGCCGGTGACTTCAAGGCCGGCGGCCTGCAGCGAGCGGATCGCCGTCTCGCGCCCGGAGCCCGGGCCCTTGACGTAGACCTCGACCTTCTGCAGTCCCTGTTCGAGGCCCTTGCGCGCGGCCGCGTCGGCGGTTACCTGCGCCGCGAACGGGGTCGACTTGCGCGAGCCCTTGAAGCCGGCGCCGCCGGCGGACTCCCACGCGATCACGTTGCCGGCGGTGTCGGTCAGCGAGACGATCGTGTTGTTGAACGAGGTCTTGATGTGCGCCTGCCCGATCGGGATGTTCTTTTTCGGCTTGCGCCGACCGCGCGCGCGTTTGGGGGCTGGGGGCATTACTTCTTACCCGCTCGCTTCTTGCCCGCCACCTGCATGCGCTTGGGACCCTTGCGGGTACGCGCGTTGGTCTTCGTCTTCTGCCCGCGCACGGGCAGCCCGCGGCGGTGGCGTAGGCCACGGTAGGAGCCGATCTCCTGCAGGCGTTTGATGTCGTTGACGCGCTCGCGCCGCAGATCGCCCTCGACGGTCAGACCGTCGTCGATCGCGTCGCGCAGCTTCGCCACCTCGTCCTCGGTGAGGTCGCGGATGTAGGTGTCCGGGTCGACGCCGACCTGCGAGAGGACCTTGTTGGACGTCGAGCGTCCGATCCCGTAGATGTACGTCAACCCAATCTCCGAACGCTTGTTCAGCGGGAGGTTGACCCCGGCAATACGCGCCACTTAGCCCTGCCTCTGCTTGTGGCGCTTGTTCTGGCAGATCACCAGCACCACCCCGTGGCGGCGGATGATCTTGCATTTCTCGCACATCGGCTTGACCGACGGTCTTACCTTCATGATCCCTTTCGGCGGCTGTGTTCCGGCGACCCGGCTCTGGCTGCCGTTGCGGCTGCCGCTACCGAGTCGAGGACATGCCCTAGCGCACGCAAACCGCGTCGCACTTGGGCAGCACTCCGCATGGTAGCAAGGTCAGCCTGCGCTCGCGATCCCCTCGGCGAGCGGCTCCTCGGCGGGCGCATCGGCGCACCCACTCGCGCGACTCAGGCCCGCCCCGCCGCGACGGGCCTCGACGGGGAGATGCCAGGGCGTCAGGATCAGCGGTCCGGCCGCTGTGACCGCGACGGTGAACTCGAAATGCGCCGCCGCGGAGCCGTCCTGGGAGAAGATCGCCCAGCCGTCGCCGCCGACGCGCACGCCTGGGCGCCCGGCGGTGGTCATCGGCTCGATCGCCAGCACCATGCCCTCCTCCAGCAGCGCGCCCTTGCCGGGCTTGCCGTAGTTGGGGACCTGAGGGTCCTCGTGCATGTTGCGCCCGACGCCGTGGCCGACGAGCGAGCGCACGACCGAGAAGCCGGCGGCCTCGACGACACGCTGGATCGCGTTGGAGATGTCCCCCACGCGGTTGCCGGCGCGGCACTCGGCGACGCCCGCGTGCAGCGACTCCTCGGTGGCCGCCAGCAGGCTGGCGATGTCCTCGCCGACATCCTCCACGACGAACGTGCGCGCCGCGTCGGCGACCCAGCCGTCGAGCGTCACGCCGACGTCGATCGAGATCTCATCGCCGCGCTTGAGCCGATACGAGCCTGGGATCCCGTGCACGATCATCGCGTTCGGCGAGGCGCAGATCGACCCCGGAAAGCCGCGGTAGCCTTTGAACGTGGGCGTCGCGCCCTGCGCGCGGATGAAGCGCTCGGCGAGCTTGTCGAGCTCCGCGGTGCTGGTTCCCGGGCAGATGTTGCTCTCGATCAGATCGTGCGTCGCCGCGAGGACCAGCCCCGCGCGCGCCATCTTCTCGATCTCCTCGGGGGACTTCTTGATGATCACCCAAGGAGCTTAGCTTGAGCGCTTCTCCGCGCCTCACCCGCGGGGACGGGCGGCAGTCCTCTATGCACGCCAGGCGGCAATCCTTCGCTACAAGTTCTCCTCGAGGCGCAGCGTGGCGACGGTCGCGCGGATATGGGCGTGAACCTCATCGGGTGTGCGCCGCCCGTCAAAGCGGCGCAGCAGCGCGGCGCGGTCGTAGTAGGCGATCAGCGGCTCTGTCTGGGAGTGGTAGACCTCCAGGCGCCGGCGGATCACGTCCTCCTTGTCGTCGTCGCGCTGGATCAAACGAGCACCGTCCTGGTCGCACACTTCGCCGTGCTTGGGCGGATCGAAGTCGACGTGGTAGATGTGGCTGGGGTTCTTCACGCACACCCGGCGCCCGGCCAGGCGCCGCACGAGATCGTCGTCGGGCACCTCGATCAGCAGCGCCGCCGTCAGGCGCCGTTCCAGGCTGCTGAGCGCCTCGCCGAGCGCGTCGGCCTGCGCCTCGTTGCGGGGAAAGCCGTCGAGCAGGAAGCCGTCGCGTGCGTCGCCGTCGGCGACGCGCGCGGTGATCATCCCGACGATCACCTCATCGGGCACGAGCTCGCCCGCGTCCATGTAGCGCTGCGCCTCGATCCCGAGCTCGGTTTCATCGGCGACCTGCGCGCGCAGGATGTCGCCGGTCGAGATGTGCGGCAGCTGGAAGTCGTCGCGCAGGCGCTCCGCCTGCGTCCCCTTACCGGCGCCAGGCGGGCCAAGCAGGATCAAGTTCAACTCAGACAAGACCGAGGCAGCCTATCCGCAAACGGGGGGTCCCCGCCACGGTGGATAGCCGCACACCGAACCGCTACTTCAAGAACCCCTCATAGCTGCGCATCATCAACTGCGCCTCGAGCTGCTTCATCGTTTCGAGCGCCACCCCGATCACGATCAGAATGGATGTCCCCCCGAACTGGAACTGCTGGTGGGTCTGGGAGAACAGGATCGCCGGCAGCGCGGCGACGGCGGCGAGGAACAGCGCGCCGGGGAACGTCAGGCGCGCGAGGATGCGGTCGAGGAATTCGGCGGTGGGGCGCCCGGGCCGCACGCCGGGGATGAAGCCGCCGTACTTCTTCAGGTTGTCGGCCTGGTCGACCGGATTGAACGTGACGGCCGTGTAGAAGTACGTGAAGAGGATGATCAGCAGCGACTCGCCGATCACGTAGTGCCAGCCGTTGGGCGTGAAGAAGTCCGACAGCGACTGTCCCCAGTGGGTTTTGACGAGCTGCCCGACGGTCGGGGGGAACGCCATCAGGCTGGCGGCGAAGATCACCGGGATCACGCCCGCCATGTTCACCCGCAGCGGCAGGTAGGTCTGGCCGCCCTCGGTCATGCGCCGCCCGATCACGCGCTTTGCGTACTGCACGGGGATCCGCCGCTGGCCTTCCTGTACGAACACGATCCCGGCGACGACCGCGAGCACGAGGAACGGCGCGAGCACCTTGAACACCTGGTCCTGGGTCGTCCACCACGTCTGGATGCCCGAGGGCAGTCGCGAGACGATCGACGCGAAGATCAGCAGCGAGATGCCGTTGCCGATGCCGCGCTGGGTGATCAGCTCGCCGACCCACATCAGCAGCACGCAGCCGGCGGTAAGGCAGATGACGATCAGGAAGATGTGCGGGATGTCGAAGTGCGTGATGACGCTTTCGCCTGCTTTTGCCTGCAGGCTGTGGAACAGGAACACGTAGCCGATCGACTGCGCGAACGCGAGCCCGACGGTCAGGTAGCGGGTGTACTGCGTGATCCGCGCCTGTCCGACCTCGCCTTCCTTGGAGAGCTTCTCCAGCGACGGTACGGCGACCTGCAGCAGCTGCAGGATGATCGAGGAGGTGATGTACGGCATGATCCCCAGCGCGAAGATCGCCAGTTTCGACAGTCCTCCACCCGAGAACAGGTTCAGGTAGCTGAGGATGCCGCCGCCGCCGAAGGACTTCTGGATGTTGTTGACGGCGGTCAGGTTGACGCCGGGCACGGGGACGTGCGAGCCGAGGCGATAGATCAGCAGCATCCCCGCCGTGAAGGCGATCTTCTTGCGGATGTCCGCGACCTGGAAGGCGTTGAGGATTGTCGAGAGCATGGGCGGAACGCCCGATTCTAGCTGTCGATGAGGTGGCAGGTGCCGCCTGCCGCCTCGATGCGCTCGCGCGCGCTGGCGCTGAACGCGTGCGCGTGCACGGTGAGCGCCTTCGAGATCTCGCCCTTGGCGAGCACCTTAACCGGCACGCCCTTGCGCGTCGCCAGGCCGTTGGCCTGCATCAGCTCGAGCGTCACCTCGGTGCCGGCGTCGAAGCGGCTCTCCAGCGCGGCGATGTTCACCGGCTGGGTGTGCGTGCGGAAGGGCTCGAACGGCATCGACTTCTTCATGTGCGGTCCGCGCAGCTTTCGCATGCGCATGTGGATCGGCATCTGGCCGCCCTCGAAGGCGGCCCTGCTCTTCGAGCCCGCGCGTGAGCCGGCGCCCTTCTGGCCGCGGCCTGAGGTCTTGCCGGTGCCTGAGCCTTCGCCGCGTCCGATGCGCTTGCGCGGCCGGCGGCTGCCGGGGGCGGGCGCGAGGCTGTGCAGCCCGATGCGCTCGTCGGCGTCCTGTTTGGCGGCGCTCACTTGCCCTCCTCGACCTCGACCAGGTGGCGCACCGCGTGCAGCATGCCGCGCGCCTGCTCCGAGTCTTTGACCTCGACCGTGTGGCCGATGCGACGCAGTCCGAGCGAGCGCAGGGTGTCGAGCTGTTTGCCGTTGGCGCCGTTGCTCGAGCGGCGCTGGGTGACGCTCAGCGCGGCCATCATGCGGACTCGTCGGCGGCGACGGTGGCGGCCGCGGCGGCCGTCTCCGGCTGCGCGTCGGCGCTCGCGGCTGCGTCGGTCGTTGTCTCCGTCTGGGCGTCCGCTGCCAGCGTGACGCCATTGGTCGCCGCGCCGCCCAGCCCGAGAACCTGGTTGATGCTCAGCCCGCGCAGCTTGCCGACCTCCTCGGGGGTGCGCAGACCACGCAGGCCAGCGACGGTGGCCTTGACCAGGTTGATCGGGTTCTGCGTGCCGAGGCTCTTGGAGAGGATGTCGTGGATGCCCGCGAGCTCGAGCACCGCGCGTACGCCGCCGCCGGCGATCACGCCGGTACCGGGCGAGGCGGGCTTCAGCAGCACGCGGCCGGAGCCGAAGATGCCGGTGGTCTGGTGGGTGATGGTGCTGCCGTGCTTGGGCACGCGGAAGAGGTCCTTCTTGGCGCGCTCGACGCCCTTCTGGATCGCCAGCGGCACCTCGTTGGCCTTGCCGTAGCCGACGCCCACGACGTCGCGTTCGTCGCCGACTACCACCAGCGCGGTGAACGAGAAGCGCCGGCCGCCCTTGACGACCTTGGCGACGCGGTTGATCTCGACCACGCGCTCCTGGAGATCCAGGCCGGCGGGGTTGACTGAGCGATCTATCGATATGGACATGGGCAGGAGGAGGGTAGCGGGCGGGAAGCGTTCGGCGCCTAGACCGTGATGCCGGCCTCGCGGATTGCCTCGGCGAACGCGCGCACGTGGCCGTGGTACTGGTAGCCACCGCGGTCGAACACCGCTTCGGAGATGCCGGCTGCCTTCGCGCGCTCGGCGAGCAGCTGCGCGGCGCGTACGGAACGGTCGGATTTGGGCAGCGAGCGCAGCTCCGGCTCGAACCAGTTGACGGCCGCGATCGTGTGTGCGGCGATGTCGTCGACCATCTGCGCGGAGAGGCCGCGGTTGGAGCGGAACATCGAGATCCGCGGCCTGGTCGCCGTGCCCGAGATCTTCGCGCGCACCCTGCGCCGGCGTTTGAGCCTACGCGTCTGCTTCGTGAGGACGGTCATGAATGGCCCCTGGTATATCCGGGCGCCCCGCATGAGCCCGTAGAGCAAGCTGGGCAAGGACGCAGTGAGCGAAGTGTGCAGCGCACACGAGCGATCGAGGACGCCGATCCAGCGCAGCTATACGGGCTCATGCGCGCTTGCCCACCTTGCGCTGGACTTTCTCGCCCTCGTAGCGGATGCCCTTGCCCTTGTAGGGCTCGGGCGGGCGCTGCTTGCGGATGATCGCCGCGGTCTCGCCGACGAGCTGCTTGGAGATGCCTTTGACGACGACGCGCGTCGGCTGTGGCACTTCGAATTCGATGCCGCTCGGCGCTGGGATCGGGACGGGGTGTGAGTATCCGACGGCCAGCTCGAGGTTCTTGCCCTTGAGCTGCGCGCGGTAGCCGACGCCCTGGATCTCCAGGCGCTTCTCGTAGCCGCTCGTGACGCCCTGCACCATGTTCGCGACGAGCGTGCGTGTGAGCCCGTGCAGCGCGCGGTGTTCGCCACGGTCGGTCGGGCGCGTGACCACCAGTTGCTCGCCTTCCTGGGTCACCTGGATGTCCCTGTGGATGCGCTCGCTGAGCTCGCCTTTCGGTCCCTTGACGCTGACCGACTCCGGCTCGATCGAGACCGTCACGCCGGCGGGCACGGGGATGGGTTGTCTACCGATTCTCGACATCGCCTCAGCTCACCAGACCTGCGCCAGGACCTCGCCGCCGATGCCCGCCGCGCGCGCGTCGTGGCCGGTCATCACGCCGTGCGAGGTGGACACGATCGCCGTCCCCATCCCACCGAGCACCTTGGGGATGTGCTTCGCGTCGACGTACGTGCGCCGCCCTGGGCGCGACACGCGCCGCAGCCCCGAGATCGCCGAGCGCCGGTCCTCGGTGTACTTCAGGCGGATCTGGATCAGCTGCCCCGCGGCACCGTCGGGCGCCGGAATCACCGACCAGGAGTCGATGTAGCCCTGCTCGTCGAGGATCCGCGCGAGCTCGCCCTTGAGCTTCGACGCGGGTACATCGACGGTCTCGTGCGCGGCGTGGATCGCGTTGCGCACGCGCGTCAGGAAGTCGGCTATCGGATCGGTCATCGACATGGTTGGGCTTGGCTCTCGGTGCTCGTTTGGGTTGGTGGCGGTGGTGGTGCTATTGCTCTGGCGAGGTCTGTATAGCCATGGTTATACAGACCTTGTGGGTGAAGAGTTTCTCGTGGCGGTCTCTACCAGGAGGACTTCGTCATACCCGGGATCTGACCGTTGTGGGCGAGGTCGCGAAGGCAGATGCGACATATCCCGAACTTCTTGTACACCGCGCGCGGCCTGCCGCAGCGGGTGCAGCGAGTATAGGCACGCGTCTTGTACTTGGGAGTGCGCGCCTGCTTGACGCGCTGCGAGGTCTTGGCCATCAGTCGGTGCTCTCCTTGTCCGTTGTCTGCGCGTCATCGTCCGCGGGGGCGTCGCTCTGCTCGGACGCCTCGGGCTCAGCGGCGGCGTCAGGCTCAGCGGCGGTCTCGGCCTCTGGCTCAGCGGCTGCCTCGGCCGGCGTGACGATCTCTGCTTCGGCCTCGGCCTCCTCGGCGACGGCCTCGACCTCCTCGGCGACGGCCTCGGCCTCGTCGAGCGCGTCGGGCACGGGGGCGGCTTCGGCCTTGGCGGCCGCCTTGGCCTTGGCTTTGGCTCCGGGCTCGGGGGCTGGTTCGGCGGCGGCTTTGGCTGCCGCTGCGGCGCTGGCGGCCTCGGACTCCTCGTGGGCGCGGGCGGCGGCCTCGTCGGCGTCGGGGTCATAGCCCTTGGGGCGGCCCTGCGGGGAGAACGGCATGCCCATGGCGGCGAGCAGCGCGTACGCCTCGATGTCGGTGGCGGCGGAGGTGGTGATCGTGATGTCCAGCCCCCGGACCTGGTCGATCTTGTCGTAGTCGACCTCGGGGAAGATGATCTGCTCTTTGACCCCCAGCGAGTAGTTGCCGCGGCCGTCGAACGAGCGCGAGTTGAGGCCGCGGAAGTCGCGGATGCGGGGAATCGCAATCGAGATGAGGCGGTCGAGGAACTCGTAGCTGCGCTCGGCGCGCAGCGTCACGGCGAGGCCGACCGGCATGCCCTCGCGCAGTTTGAACGCGGCGATCGACTTGCGCGCGCGCCGCACGCTCGGCTGCTGCCCGGCGATCGTCGCCAGCTGCTCGCTCGCCGCTTTGAGCATTTTCGAGTCCTGCTTGGCGAGGCCGACGCCCATGTTGACGGTGACCTTCTCGATCCTCGGCGCCTGCATCACCGAGGAGTAGCCGAAGCGCTCGATCAGCGCCGGGCGGATCTCCTCCAGGTAGCGGGTCTTCAGCCGAGCGGTCGGCGCGCTGTCGGTCATCGTCGCCATCGTGCTCAGTCCAGCCTCGCGCCGGAGCTCTTGGCCACGCGCACGCGCTCGCCGCCAGCCTCGCGCTGGATTCCGACGCGCGTGGGCTTGCCCTTCGCGTCGACGAGCATCACGTTGGAGATGTGGATCGGGCCCTCGAGCTCGATCACGCCGCCGAGCTGCGCGGCCGTGTTCTGGCCGCTGGGGCCGGCGGCCGATTCTTTCGGTCGCACGTGGCGCTTGGTCATGTTCAGCCCCTCGACATACACCCGTTCCTTCGCCGGTTCGACCCGCAGCACGCGGCCGGTCTTGCCGCGGTCCTTGCCGGACATCACCTGCACGCGATCGTCAGAGCGGACCTTCAGCGAGCGGCGCTTGGGACGAGCGGCGGCAGATTTGCGCTTGGCCATCACAGCACCTCCGGCGCGAGCGAGACGATCTTCATGAAGTTGCGCTCGCGCAGTTCGCGCGCGACCGGCCCGAACACGCGCGTGCCGCGCGGGTTGTTCTGGTCGTCGATGATCACCGCCGCGTTCTCGTCGAACGCGATGTACGTGCCGTCGTCGCGGCCGATCGGCTTCTTCGTGCGCACGACCACGGCCGTCACGACCTCGCCCTTCTTGACCGCCCCCTGGGGGTTGGCCTGCTTGACGGTCGCGGTGATCACGTCGCCGACGAACGCGTAGCGGCGCTTGGAGCCGCCCTTGACGCGGATGCACAGGATTTCGCGCGCGCCCGAGTTGTCGGCGACGCGCAGCCTCGTCTCGTTCTGGATCATCGTGCGCGCTCCAGTACGTCGACGAGCGCCCAGCGCTTGGTGCGCGACAGCGGTCTGCTCTCGACGACGCGCACGGTGTCGCCCTCGTGCGCGTCGTTGTTCTCGTCGTGCGCGTGCACGGTGCTCGAGCTGCGCACGATCTTCTCGTAGCGGCGGTGGCGGCGCGCGACGTCGATGCGCACCGTGATCGTCTTGTCGGCCTTGTCGGAGACGACGATCCCCTGGCGCACCCTGCGCGTGCCCTCGACGGGGGCGTGCACGGGCGCGAGCGCCTGCGGCGCGGGCGCTGCAGCGCGGCGCGTTGCGGCTTTCGCGCGTTCCTGCAGGCGCCGGGCGCGACGGCGGACGGCCTTCGTCTTGCGCTCGGCGAGCCGCTCCGCGTGGCGCTCCTCCGGGGTGCGGCTCGGGCGCGCGTCGGTGTGTTTGGAGCGCGCCCTGCGACGGCGCTCCTTCGGCGGGACGATCTCCACGGGCTCGGCGGGAGGCGCGGCGGGCGCGTCGGCCTGCGCCGACTCGGCGCCGGCGTCCTGCGCCTCGGGCGCCTGCTCGGGCGCGTCCTGCTCGGTCTCTGGTGTGTCGTTGTCTGTCTCGTCAGCCATGTCTGTCAGTTCGTCCTGTCGTGTATCGCTCAGTTGCCGTCGCCTGGGCCCGCCGCGAGCTCGCGCTCGCGGGCGATGGTCAGCGCACGCGCGAGATTGCGCCTGGCGTGACCGAGCCCCGCGGTGTTGTCGAGTTCGCCGGTCGCGTTGGAGAAGCGCAGGCCGAAGACCTCTTTGCGCATCTCCGCGAGGTGTTTTGCCAGTTCGCGCTCGTCCAGATCTCTTATCTCGCTCGCCTTCATCGTCAGTCCTCGCGCAGCACGAACTTGGACTTGACCGGAAGCTTGTGCGCGGCCAGGCGGATCGCTTCGCGCGCCAGCGGCTCGGACACGCCGGCGAGCTCGAACATGACACGCCCGGGCTTGACCACCGCCACCCAGCCTTCGGGCGAGCCCTTGCCGGAGCCCATGCGCGTCTCGGCGGGCTTCTTGGTGATCGGCTTGTCGGGGAACACGTTGATCCACACCTTGCCGCCACGCTTGATCTTGCGCGTCATCGCGACACGCGCGGCCTCGATCTGGCGATTGGTCAGCCAGCCGCACTCCAGCGACTTCAGGCCGTAGTCGCCGAACTGCACGTGCAGCTGACCGCGCGAGTTGCCGCGGCGACGTCCACGATGCTGCTTGCGGTGCTTGACGCGCTTGGGTGACAGCATCAGCGTCCACCTCCGCCACCGGAGGGTCGAGGCCCGCCGGGCCCACCGGGGCCGCGTCCGCCGCCTCCACCGCTGCGCCCGCCCGGACCTCCCGGGCCACGTCCACCCGAACCGGACCCGCCCGCCCCACCGGGGCCACGTCCGCCGCCGCCGCCACGTCCACCGCCGCCAGGACCGCCCGGGCCGCGGCCGCCCCCTCCGCCGCCGCCGGGCCGGTTGCGCCCGCCGCCGCGACCTTCGCGCCCGTCACGGCCGCCGCCGCGCCCGTCGCGCTCGGAGCTGGGGGGCGCGGGTGCGGTCATGTCGGTGAGGTCCGCGCCGGTGTAGCCCTCGGGCATGATCTCGCCCTTGTTTACCCAGCACTTGACGCCGATGCGGCCGAAGGTCGTGCGCGCCTCGTAGAAGCCGTAGTCGATGTCCGCGCGCATCGTGTGCAGCGGCACGCGCCCGTCGGAATAGCTTTCGGTGCGCGCCATCTCCGCGCCTCCCAGGCGCCCGGCGACCTGGACCTTGACGCCCTTCGCGCCGGAGCGCATGGCGCTGGTGAGCGCGCGCTTCATGGCGCGGCGGAACGCGACGCGGTTCTGCAGCTGCTCGGCGATCGACTGGGCGACGAGCTTGGCGTCGAGCTCGGGGCGCTTGATCTCGAGGATGTTGACCTTGATCTGCTTTTTGGTCATCCGGTGCAGGTCGCGGCGCAGGGCGTCGACTTCGGTCCCCGACTTGCCGATCACGATGCCCGGCCGGGCGGTGTGGATGTTGACCTCGAGCTCCTGAGCGTCCTTGCGGATGGTGATGTCCGACAGGCCCGCGTGGGCGAGCTTGTTGATGATGTGCTCGCGCACGCGCACGTCCTCGGCGAGGTACTCGGCGAAGTTTTTCTCGTTGAACCAGTTTGACTTCCAGTCGTGGATGTAGCCCACGCGCATTGCCTCTGGATGAACCTTCTGTCCCATTTTTCTCAGTCTCTCAGCGGTTTCTCTTGGTGGTCCCCGGCTCAGGGCGCGGGGTCAGCGTGATCGTCAGGTGGCTTGTGCGCTTGCGAATCGGTGTCGCGCGTCCCATCGCGCGCGGCCGAAAGCGCTTGATCGTCGGCCCTTCGTCGGCGTAAGCCTCACGGACGATCAGATCGTCCTCGAGCAGTTCGTGGTTGCTCTCGGCGTTCGCCACCGCGGACTCGAGCAACTTGCTCCAGTCGCGTGCCACCTCGCGAGGGGTGAACGCGAGGATAGCGCGTGCCTCCTGTACAGACTTGCCGCGCAGGTGCCCGCACACCATGCGAGCCTTGCGCGCAGAGGTGCGCACGTAGCGCGCGTGCGCTTGCACGACCCTGCGCCGCGACGTCCCTTTGCCGCTCGCGGCCGCACGACGCGCGAGCTTTTCCGCTGGCTTCGACGCAACCTCCGCCTTCGCGAGCTCCTGCGCCTCCGCAGCGTCGCCGGGCGCTGCCGCTTCGGCACTCGCAGCTTTCTTGGCGAGCCGTTTCGTGCTGGCGGACCTTCCCGAGGCCCGCGGTTTGCCGCCCGCGGGCTCGGCCGCCACGGACTCGCTCTCGCCGGCGGGCTGTTCCTCCGCGGTCGGCTTGCTCTCAGCGGCGGAGGGCTTCTCTGCCGCGGCCTTTTTCTCAGCCGCGGGTTTCTTCTCTGCAGGCTTTTTCTCTGCCGCGGCTTTTTTCTCAGCCGCCGGCTTCTTCTCGGCTGCTTTCTTCTGCGTGGCTTTCGCAGCCGGCTTGCTCTCTGCGGCGGCTTTTTTGGCGGACGGCGCTTTCTCCTCGCCGGGCTCGGCCGGCGTCTGAGCGTCCTTCTCGTCGTCGGCGCTCATCTACCTGACCTTCCCCGAGCCGGCGTGCCCACGGAACACGCGCGTGGGCGCGAACTCGCCGAGCTTGTGCCCGACCATCGCCTCGCTGATGTACACGGGCACGTGTTTCTTGCCGTCGTGCACGGCGATCGTGTGGCCGACCATCTCCGGGAAGATCGTCGACGCGCGCGACCACGTCCTCAGCATTTTTTTGTTGTTGGCCGTGTTCAGCGCTTCGATGCGCGCCATCAGGCGCTCTTCGACCCACGGCCCCTTCTTGCTCGAGCGACTCATCAGCGGCTCCTACCCTTCCCGCGACGCCGCCCGCGCACGATGTAGCGGCTGGAGGTCTTGTTCTTTTTGCGCGTGCGGTAGCCGAGCGTGGGCACTCCCCACGGCGTGACCGGGTGGCGCCCGGCGGTGGTCGAGCCCTCGCCGCCGCCGTGCGGGTGATCGACGGGGTTCATGGCGACGCCGCGCGTCTGCGGGCGCACGCCCATGTGGCGCTTGCGCCCGGCCTTGCCGACCTTGACGTTCTGGTGCTCGGCGTTGCCGATGGTGCCGACGGTCGCCCTGCACTCGGCGCGCACCAGCCGCATCTCGCCTGAGGGCAGGCGCAGCGTCGCCATCTCGCCGTCCTTGGCCATCAGCTGCGCGGAGGCCCCGGCCGAGCGCGCCATCTGACCGCCGCGGCCGGGCTGCAGCTCGATGTTGTGCACGACCGTGCCGACGGGCATGCGCGCTAGCTCCATGCAGTTGCCGACGGCGATGTCTGCGTTCTCGCCTGAGGAGACGACCATCCCCACGGTCAGCCGCTGCGGCGCGAGGATGTAGCGCTTCTCACCGTCGACGTAGTGCAGCAGCGCGATGTACGCGGAGCGGTTGGGGTCGTACTCGATCGCCGCGACGCGCGCGTCGACGCCGTCCTTGCGGCGCTTGAAGTCGACGCGCCGATACGCGCGCTTGGCGCCGCCGCCGCGGTGGCGGGCGGTCTTGCGCCCGTACACGTTGCGCCCGCCGCTCTTCTTGAGGCCTTCGACGAGCGTCTTCTCGGGCTTTGACTTGGTGACCTCGGCGAAGTCCGGGTAGGACACGAAGCGCCGGCCGGGGCTCGTCGGGCGTGGCTTGCGGATCGGCATATCTATCGATTCCTAGCCCTCCAGGGCTGCGAGGCCCTGGAATATTGGGATGGACTCGCCCGAGCGCACCTGCACGATCGCCTTCTTCCACTCGCGCGTGCCGCCCTTGGCGGTGTTGCCGCGGCGCTTGGGCTTGGACTTGACGCTCATCGTGCGCACGTCGACGACGTGCACGTCGAACAGCGCTTCGACCGCCTGGCGGATCTGCGTCTTGTGCGCGTCGCGATGCACTCGGAAGGTGTAGCGGTCGGCGGCGGAGAGCACGTAGCTCTTCTCTGAGACGACCGGGCGGATGATCACCTGCGTGTGATCCATCAGGACTCTCCCCTGGTGGGCTTGGCGGTGCGCGCGGTGAGCGCCTGCAGGGCGGGCTCGGAGATGACGAGCGTGGCGGCGCCGAGCAGGTCGGCGACGCCGACGTTCTCGGCGCTGAGCACGGCGACGCGCGCGAGGTTGCGGAACGACAGCGCGGCGTCGGACTCCTCGGGCACGAGCACGACGAGCGCGGGCCACGGCTCGGTGGGCAGGTTCCAGTCCTCGAGCAGGTCGAGCGCCTGGCGCGTCTTGGGCGCGGTGAACGCGCTCGCGTCGAGGATCGCGAGCGAGCCGCGTCCGGCGTGCAGCGACAGCGCGCTGCGCAGCGCGGCGCGCTGCTCCTTGCGGTTGACCTTGAACGTGTACGAGCGCGGCTGCGGCCCGAACACGGTGCCACCGCCGGTCCATATGGGCGAGCGGCTGGAGCCGGCGCGCGCGCGGCCGGTGCCCTTCTGGCGCCATGGCTTGGCGCCGCCGCCGGAGACCTTGCCGCGCGTTTTGGTGGCGGCTGTTCCGCGCCGGCGGGCGGCCTGCTCGGCGCGCACGCTCTGGTGCACGAGCGGCCCGGAGAAGCGCGCGCCGAACGCGGCGTCGTCGAGCTCGATCTTCTTGGCGGCGCCGGCGGCGCCGAGGAAGGGAGCGTCAGGCATCGGTCCGCACCTCCACCAACGTGCCGGTGGGGCCGGGGACCGAGCCGCGGACCATCAGCAGGTTGTCGTTGGCGTCGACGCGCACGACCTCGAGGCCCTTCTGGGTGACGCGCTTGTTGCCCATCTGCCCGGGCCCGCGGATGCCCTTCATCACGCGCGCGGGCCATGCGGACGCGCCGATCGAGCCTGGTGCGCGGACGTTGTGCGAGCCGTGAGACTTGGGGCCGCTGGCGAAGTTGTGGCGCTTGATCGTCCCCTGAAAGCCCTTGCCCTTGGAGACGCCGGAGATCTTCACGCGCGCGCCCACCTCGAACGCGTCGACGGTGACCTTCTCGCCGAGCGCGAGCTCGCCGGTCTCGTCGCGGAACTCCACGAGCGTGCGCATCGGCGGTGCGTCGGCCTTCTTCAGGTGGCCGAGCTCGGGCTTTGAGATGTGCTTCTCCTTGGCCAGGCCGAACGCCAGCTGCACGGCGTCATAGCCGTCGCGCTCGCTGGTGCGGATCGCGGTCACGGGGCACGGCCCCGCCTCGAGCACGGTCACGCGCGCGACGCTGCCGTCCTCCTGGAAGAACTGGGTCATGCCGAGCTTCTTGGCGAGAATCGCGGGCATTGCGGGTCAGGTCGCGAGGCGGATCTCGATGTCGACGCCAGCGGGGAGATGATCCAGGCGCTGGAGCGAGTCGACCGTCTTGGGCGTCGGCTGGTGGATGTCGATCAGGCGCTTGTGCGTGCGGATCTCGAAGTGCTCGCGCGAGTCCTTGTCCTTGAACGGCGAGCGGATCACGCAGTAGACGTTCTTCTCGGTCGGCAGCGGCACCGGCCCGGACACGGTGGCGCCGGTGCGGGTGGCCGTCTCGACGATCTCCCTCGCGGCCGACTCGATGGCGGATGTGTCATACGCCTTCAGCCGGATTCGGATCTTGTTTTGGTTGCTAGCTGCCATGTGAAGTCGCCTTGCTGATCTGGTCGTGTCGTGTGGTCTGGGGTGCTGCTTTTACCTGCGGGCGCTCGTTGCCGTACATCGCCGGCGAAAGAGCCTCCCGCCGAGCCCCCGCCGGACGGCGCTGGAGGGCGGGCCCTGCTCACGGAACCCGCCCCGTCGCCGCCACACCTTGCGGTGGGGCTGAATTAGTCGTATCGGACTGCCAATGCGCGCGTCACCCCGACGTGTTCGGATGGACGCGCGTGTACTACTCGATGATCTCGCTGACCACGCCCGAGCCGACCGTGCGGCCGCCCTCTCGAATGGCGAAACGCAGACCCTGGTCCATGGCGATCGGCTGGATCAGCTCGATCTCCATCTGGACGTTGTCGCCGGGCATGACCATCTCGACGCCGTCGGGCAGCTTGGCCACGCCGGTGACGTCGGTTGTGCGGAAGTAGAACTGCGGCCTGTAGCCCGTGAAGAAGGGGGTGTGACGACCGCCCTCCTCCTTCTTGAGCACGTAGACCTCGGCCTTGTACTTGGTGTGGGGCGTGATCGAGCCGGGCTTGCAGAGCACCTGGCCGCGCTCGATCTCCTCGCGCTTGGTGCCACGCAGCAGGCAGCCGACGTTGTCGCCCGCCTGGCCCTGGTCGAGGATCTTGCGGAACATCTCGACGCCCGTGACGACCGTCGAGGTCGAGGCGTGCACGCCGACGATTTCAACGGTGTCGCCGGTGTGGACGATGCCCTGCTCGACGCGTCCGGTGGCGACGGTGCCGCGGCCAGTGATCGAGAACACGTCCTCGACCGGCATCATAAACGGCTTGTCGAGGTCGCGCACGGGATCCGGGATGTAGGAGTCCAGCGCGGCGGCAAGCTCGAGGATCTTCTCCTTGTAGGCATCGTCGCCTTCGA
Organism: uncultured Solirubrobacteraceae bacterium; assembly: GCA_963826985.1. Taxonomy (GTDB): domain Bacteria; phylum Actinomycetota; class Thermoleophilia; order Solirubrobacterales; family Solirubrobacteraceae; genus Palsa-744. The sequence goes on along the minus strand of CAWGYW010000001.1, from coordinate 143,348 downwards.
GCGCCTTCAGCGCAGAGCCGGTGACGAACGGGATGTCATCGCCGGGGAAGTCGTATTCGGAGAGCAGCTCGCGAACCTCGACCTCGACCAGTTCGAGCAGCTCGTCGTCGTCGACCATGTCCGCCTTGTTGAGGAACACTACGATGTAGCCGACGCCCACCTCGCGGGCGAGCAGGACGTGCTCGCGCGTCTGGGGCATCGGGCCGTCCGCCGCCGAGACCACGAGGATCGCCCCGTCCATCTGGGCGGCGCCGGTGATCATGTTCTTGACGTAGTCGGCGTGACCGGGGCAGTCGACGTGCGCGTAGTGACGGTTCTCCGTCTGGTACTCGACGTGGGAGGTGGCGATCGTGATCCCGCGCTCCTTCTCCTCGGGCGCGTTGTCGATCTCCGCGAAGGTGCGGGCTTCCGCGCCCCCGTGCTCGGCCAGGACCGTCGTTATGGCAGCGGTCAGCGTCGTCTTGCCATGGTCGATGTGACCGATGGTCCCGACGTTGACATGAGTCTTGTCGCGCTCGAACTTCTCCTTCGCCACTTTTTGTTCGCTCCTTATCGACTTGGTCGTTCGCCCCTGGAAGGACGAACCTGAGAAATCTATCTGAATGCGGCTTTCGTTGACTGCTGGTGTGCTCAGGCGGCTACTGGCTCGCCGGTTCTCGCTTCGACGATCTTCTCGGCGATGTTCGGCGGAACCTCCTGGTAGGCGTCGAACTGCATCGTGTACGTGGCGCGTCCCTGCGTGTTGGAGCGCAGGTCGGTCGCGTACCCGAACATCTCGCTGAGTGGCACCTTGGCGGTGACGGCGAGCGCGTTGCCGCGGCGCTCCTGTCCTTCGACGTGGCCGCGGCGGCGGCTGAGGTCGCCGATGACGTCGCCGAGGAAGTCCTCGGGCACGACCACCTCGACCGCGAAGATCGGCTCGAGCAGTACCGGCTTGGCGCGTTTGGCGGCCTCTTTGATGGCGTAGGAGCCGGCGACTTTGAAGGCGATCTCCGAGGAGTCGACGTCGTGGTACTTGCCGTCGACGAGCGTGACGCGCACGTCGACCATGGGGTAGCCGGCCTTGACGCCGTTCTCGAGCGCCTCCTCGATGCCCTTCTTGACGGCGGGGATGTACTCCGAGGGGATCGCGCCACCCTTGATCTTGTTGACGAACTCGAAGCCCTCGCCGGGCGCCGGCTCGAGGTTGATGAAGACGACGCCGAACTGGCCCGAGCCGCCGGTCTGACGCACGAACTTGCCTTCGACCTTCTCGACGTTGCCGCGTACGGTCTCGCGGTAGGAGACCTGCGGGCGCCCGACGTTGGCCTCGACGCCGAACTCGCGCTTCATGCGGTCGACGAGCACTTCGAGGTGCAGCTCGCCCATGCCGGAGATCTCGGTCTGGCCGGTCTCCTCGTTGGTGCGCACCTGGAAGGTGGGGTCCTCCTCGGCGAGGCGCCCGAGCGCGGTCGACATCTTCTCCTGGTCGACCTTGGTCTTGGGCTCGACCGCGACCTTGATGACGGGCTCGGGGAAGACGATGTTCTCGAGGTGCACGGGCGCGTCGGGGGCGGCGAGCGTGTCGCCGGTGATGACCTGCTTGATGCCGACGGCGGCGGCGATGTCGCCGGCGTAGACCTCGGTGACCTCCTCGCGCTCGTTGGCGTGCATCATCAGGATGCGCCCGATCCGCTCGGTGCGTCCGGTGCCGACGTTGAGCACGCGCGCGCCCGCCTCGAGTTTGCCGGAGTAGACGCGGAAGTAGGTGAGCTTGCCGACGTACGGGTCGGCGGCAATCTTGAACGCGAGCGCGGCGAACGGCTCTGAGTCGTCGGCCTTGCGCACGACCTCGCGCTCTTGCTCCTCGCCTTTGATCAGTTCGGTGCCGACGACGGGCGGCACGTCAAGCGGCGAGGGCAGGTAGTCGATGACGGCGTCGAGCAGCGGCTGCACGCCCTTGTTCTTGAACGACGAGCCGCACAGCACGGGCGTCAGTTTGGTCGACAGCGTGGCGGCGCGGATCGCCTGCTTGAGCGTCTCCTCGGGTACGTCGGCTTCCTCGAGCAGCAGTTCGAGCAGCGCGTCGTCGTAGTGGGAGACCTCCTCGAGCAGGTGTTCGCGCGCGGCGGTGGCCGCTTCGATCAGGTTCTCGGGGATCTCGATTTCGTCCTGTTCCTTGCCGAGCTCGTCCTTGTAGACGATCGCTTTCATCGCGACGAGGTCGACGACGCCCAGGAAGTCGCCCTCGGCGCCGATCGGCAGCTGGATCGGCACGGGGTGGGCGCCGAGGCGGTCGATCATCGTCTGCACGCCTTTGTCGAAGTCGGCGCCGATGCGGTCCATCTTGTTGATGTAGGCGATGCGCGGCACGTGGTACTTGTCGGCCTGGCGCCAGACGGTCTCGGACTGGGGCTCGACGCCGGCGACCGAGTCGAACAGCGCGATCGCGCCGTCGAGCACGCGCAGCGAGCGCTCGACCTCGACGGTGAAGTCGACGTGGCCGGGCGTGTCGATGATGTTGATGCGGTGGTCCTTCCACTGCGCGGTGGTGGCGGCGGAGGTGATCGTGATGCCGCGCTCCTGCTCCTGTTCCATCCAGTCCATGACCGCCGCGCCCTCGTGGACCTCGCCGATCTTGTACGTGCGCCCGGTGTAGTACAGGATGCGCTCGGTCGTCGTCGTCTTACCGGCGTCGATGTGCGCCATGATCCCGATGTTGCGGGTGTTTTGGAGTGAGAACTTGCGTGGCATTGATCTTGTGGGGGTGTTGTTGGGTGGCGGCGGTCAGGGCAAAAAAATAGGCCCCTCGGGCCCACGCGCGCAGCTGGTCTCGCATTGACCGGTCCGCGTTCGTTATCTGCTCGAGGTCTCCATCTTGAAGCCGACTCCGCGGGAAGCACGCGTGTACGTCGCGTCCACCCGCGACGCGGTTTCGACTATAGCAGAGGAATTCTGCGCCCTAAGTGGGCTTCCTGCCGGTGGCGGCTTGCGCTCGAGTGCTCGCGGGAGACGCCCCGCAGACCTCGTCGGCGGGCGCGTCGTCGACCATCGCGGCGAGCCGTTCGAGCACTCGCGTGGCGGCGCGCAGCTCGTCGATCTGCAGGCCGGCGAGCGCGTGCTCCCAGCGGCTCTTCCACGCTTCGCGCTTGGCCTCGATCGCGCGGCTGCCCTGACGCGTGAGGCGCGATACGACGACGCGGCGGTCGGTCTGCGAGCGCACGCGCTCGACGTGGCCCTGCTCGGCGAGATGGTCGAGCATCTGCGTGACGGTGGCGGGCGTCAGGCGCGCGGCGGTCGCGAGCTCGCCGGCGGGCAGCTCGCCGCGCTCGTGCAGCTCGATCAGCAGCTCGAACTGCGCGTGGCTGAGCTCGGCGCCGCCGAGGTGGGTGTCGCGGCCGCGCAGCCGGCTGAAGCCGCGAAAGACGCGGCGAAACGCCATGCCGAGGTCGGTCACCTGTGTCTCTCTGGCGTCGGGCTCGACGGCCGGTGCGAGCGTGGCGGGGCTGCCCATGGCGTGTCGCCTATACGCCGAGCGGCTCGGCGGCAGCCTCGGCGTTGCTCTGTGCCTGGTCCATGCGCGCGCGTGGGTTCTCGGCGCGCAGCAGCACGAGGCAGGGGATGATCGACAGCGCGGCGATGCCGACGGAGCCCCAGTAGGCCTTGTCGAAGGCGTGCGCGAGGTGCGTGGGGGTGTGCGCGCCGGCGCTGGCGCGCTGGAGCACGACGGCGAGCACGGCGGTGCCGATGGCGCCGCCGATGCGCTGCAGGACGTTCAGCTGGGGCGTGGCGTCGGAGAGCTGGTCGGGGCGCAGCGAGGCGAACGCGGCGCTCATGGCGGGCACGAACGCGAAGCCGATGCCGACGCCGCGCACGAGCAGGATCAGCGAGATCGAGAGGATCGACGTGTTGGCCGCGACGAACGCGAGCGGCAGCGTGGTGATCGACAGGATCGCGACGCCGACGATCGCGACGCGCCCGCCGCCGAAGCGTTCGGTCATGCGACCCATGAACGGCATCACGAGCAGCATCCCGAGCCCCTGCGGGCCGGTGAGCAGGCCGGTGACGATGACGCTCTCGTGGCGGACTTCCTGGTAGTAGAGCGGTACGAGGATCATGGCGCCGAACAGCGCGGCGCCGAGCCCGAAGGTGGTCAGCGAGGCGGCGCCGAAGACGCGGTTGGCGTACAGGCGAATGTCGAGCAGCGGGCGCTCGATACGCAGCGCGTGCCAGATGAAGATGGCGGACAGGGCGAGTCCGGCGACGATCGGCCAGACGACGCCGGGCGCCGTGAGGCTGCTGTTGGAGCCGAGCTGACTGAGGCCGTAGACGACCGCCGTGGACCCCCCCGAGAGCAGCCCAAAGCCGACGACGTCGAGGCGCCCGGCCTCCCCGGAGTTGGTCTTCGGCAGCATCCGCCAAGCGAGCACGAGCGCGATCGCGCCGATGGGGACGTTGACGAGGAAGATCCACGACCAGTGCAGCTTCTCGAGGATCGCGCCGCCGACGACGGGGCCGAGGATCGGCGCGAGCATGGCGGGCATCGAGACGATCCCCATCACGCGTCCCATGCGCTTGGGGCCGGCGACCTGGGCCATGATCAGCTGGCCGATGGGCATGATCATGCCGCCGCCGGCGCCCTGCAGCACGCGGAAGAGCACCAGCGAGGTGGTGGAGGTGGCGACCGCGCACAGCGCCGAGCCGCCGGTGAACAGCACCAGCGATGTCATGTACACGCGCTTTGCGCCGAAGCGCCGCGCGGCCCAGCCGGTGACGGGGATGACGGCGGCGAGCGACAGCAGGTAGCCGGTGATCACCCATTGCACCTGCGCGATCGAGCTGTGCAGGTCGCTGCGCAGCGTGTGCAGCGCGACGTTGACGATCGTCGTGTCGAGGATCGACATGATCATCCCGAGGATCACCACGCCGGCGATCTTCCACACGTACGGCTCGATGCGGTCGGACGCCTCCGGGTGGAAGTCTGGATCCAGCGTGGCTGTCGGCGGGGAAGACATTCGGTACCTCAATGTTAGGTACCAAAGCTTTTTCCTTCAAGGGCTGTGTGCGCGGGTCGAGCCGAAAGTCGATCGTCTACATGGACGAGTGACCCGCGTACAACGGATCTGGAGCGACACTTCGCGTCGCATAGTCGTTCAGCCACTCCACTGCCAGCTAGGGCGTCAGCCCGGTCGGCAGCGGCTCCCGCAAGGCGCGCCTCGCTTCGGCGTACGCCGACAGGTCGTCTCGATACCAAACGGATAGGACCACGACGTCCGTTGACCGCACGAGAAAGACCATGCGGTGATGCTTCCCCACACGGACTTTGCGGCATCGGCCGAGCCTGCCCTTGCACGGTTCCCCAAGCCGTGCTGCCACTCCAGGGGTCTCCAGTTCGCGCTGTCGGTCGCGGACGGCGTCGGCCAACTCTGGGAGCTTCCTAAGGTGTCCCATCGCCCGCGCCGTATAGCGGACAGGCACGGGCGGGAGAAATGGCCGCTCGGGAGCGATAGACGCCCCTAAAGGGGGATGCCGAAGACTTCCTCAAACGAGTGCAGCGGAGCACCCTGCTCGATCTCACCCAGTGCTGCGCGAGCTTGACCTTCGCCCCAAGCATCCTCCCACCCGGGGTTCACCGCAACGGTGAGGATCGGCTTCGGCGCTTCGACGGGCATCCGGAAGCTGATGAACCGGATGTCAGCCGTGGACGCCAGCCAATCGCCAGACCCTCTTGTGGCGCTGCTTACCCTGCTTGGTTCATTCCCAGGCATGGGCTTTCTTCTGTTGGATTGCCTGGAAGCCGTCCGTACTTGTGATGGTGGCGACATCTACGTCTCCTCCAACGCCTTGGATGCCTATGGTCCATGTCATTACGTTTGCAGTCATATCGACCAGAAATGTTGACAGATCAATACAGTCTTGCAAGGGAAGAAGCTGATAAGGGATTGAGAGACCGAGTTCCCGCTCCCAGCGCGCAGCCAGACCGCTCTCCTGCTCTTCGGTTAGGTCGAGCTCATCCCGCGCTATGCCAATCGCGCGCGGCGCGACGCCATTGAGCAGGCGTTCGCCCAGGTAGGTCATCCCGCCCCAACTAATCCCGAATCCGTCCGCATTCTGCTCGACCGGGTCTGGCGCGTTCGGAACCGAGACCTCATATACGCGGCCGTGTGCGCTCCCCACATCGAAGCCTGCGACGAGGAAGACCATCGGGTCCCCGTCGTCCGGCATCCCAGCCTCCGTCCATCGCCCTGCAAAGAACTTCCCAAGCTCGCGCGCGACTACTCGGACCGAGGGCCGTCTCGTCTTAAGTTTGGTCAGCCAGCGTTCGAACTCAGGCAGGTAGCCGTGCGCCATTCGTGGCTGCTCCTGGCCAATTGCACCCTGCCCATATGTCACGATCCCGAGGTAAGGGTGGCCCTTCAGACTCAGCAGCTTGGTCGCGTTATCGAAGTAGGTGTGTATCACCTGAGGTGCAAGAACAAAGCCGTCTGGAACTCCGTTCGGTGGCGGCGCCGGGGCAGCAATCGCCGTAAGCGTCACCCGACTATCCGCGGCGAGCACAAGGCCCTCGGCACCCTTGAACACGACGGCTAGGGACATTCGGCAGCGAGCATACCCGCTATCTGGAGGAGCTGCGACGACTGCGCGGGTGGCGAAGGAACCCATCCGAGGTCCGATAGCGAAGCCAGCGCGCAGCATCTGGTTCACGGCGATGTCCGCCGCGCTCGCACTTTCCAACTCGCGCCCCGGCGGTGTTGTTCCGGTCGGCCCGCGCGTCGACCGGCGGGCCGCACATGTGCGGCCCGGGCAACGCCACATGTGGCGTTGCCTGCGGGTGGCGCATGCGCCACCCGGCGAACCCGCGCATGCGCGGGTTCGAACCCCTACCCGGTAGGGCGTCGAGGACCAAGCGAGACAAGGACGCAGGGAGCGAAGTGTGCTGCGCACACGAGCGAGCGAGGACGCCGTCTCGCGCCGTGTCATCGGCGTCGCTACCAGCGGTAGTGGGCGAAGGCCTTGTTGGCCTGCGCCATGCGGTAAATGTCGTCCTTGCGCTTGTACGCGCCGCCCTGCTGGGACTGCGCGTCCATGAGCTCGTTGGCGAGGCGCTGGGCCATGGTCTTCTCGCGGCGCTGGCGCGCGAACTCGACGAGCCAGCGCACGGCGAGCGTGCGGGCGCGCCTGGAGGGCACCTCGACGGGCACCTGGTAGGTGGCACCGCCGACGCGGCGCGAGCGGACCTCGAGCGTGGCGTGAGCGCCTTGATGGACGCGTCGAGCGTCTCGATCGGGTCTTTGTCGCTGCGCTCGCCGAGCGAGCGCGAGCGCGTCGTAGACGATCCGCTCGGCGGTCGACTTCTTGCCGTCGAGCATGACCTTGTTGATCACCTGCTGGACGAGCTTCGAGCGGTGGATGGGGTCCGCCTCGACGGGCCGGATCTGGGCGGCTGCGCGGCGGGGCATCGAGTGGTTCACCCTACTTTTTCTTGACGCCGTACTGCGAGCGCGCCTTCTTGCGGTCGCTGACGCCGGCGGCGTCGAGCGTGCCGCGCACGACCTTGTAGCGCACGCCCGGCAGGTCCTTGACGCGGCCGCCGCGCACGAGCACCACCGAGTGCTCCTGCAGGTTGTGTCCCTCTCCGGGGATGTACGCGGTGACCTCGATCGATCCGGAGATGCGCACGCGCGCGACCTTGCGCAGCGCGGAGTTAGGCTTCTTCGGGGTGGTCGTGTACACGCGCGTGCACACGCCACGGCGCTGCGGTGCGGCGACCTTCTTCTTGCGGCCCTTGCCGGACTTCAGTCCAGGGGTGGCGATCTTCTTCTTGGGCGTCACGCGCCCCTTGCGCACGAGCTGGGAGGTCGTCGGCATCGCGCGAGATGCTAGCAGCGCGCGGCGCCGTGCAGTGCCGGGCTCGAGCGCGACGCTAGGCGGCTGCGGAACGCCGGCGGCGCGCACGGGAGCGGGCATCAGCGCGGCGGCGACGATCACGAGCACGAACGCGAGCGCCTGCAGCAGCACGCCCGCGGTGCTGCCGGCGACCGGGTCGCCGAACACGACGATCCCGCCGGCGATGCCGGCGATGTTGGCGGCGGTGCCGGTGACGGCGATCACGGGGACCGCCTCGCCGTCCTGCAGGCCGCGCGCGGAGGCGAAGAAGGCGACGATCGAGGCGAGCACCGCGACCGCCAGCCAGGGGCTCAGCAGCAGGCCGATCGAGGCCGTGCGCGCCGGTGATGCCGGTGAGCGCCTTGATGGCGGTGTCGGAGACGCCGAACAGGATGCCGGAGGCGGCGCCGAGCATCACGCCGTGGTGCTCGACCGTGCCGCCCATGCGCGGGCCCATGATCAGCAGGCCGCCGAGACCGAACAGGCCGGCCTCGAAGGAGATCATCGCGGCGCTCGGAGAAGTGCGAGTGCGCGCCGTGCATCGCCGGCAGCGTCACGCCCAGCAGCACCAGTCCGGCGGCGGTCAGCGACAGGCCGAGCCACTGGCGGCGGCCGACCTTGAAGCCGAACAGCCTGCTCGGCCATGACCGCGATGAACACCACGCCCGCGGCGAGCGAGACCTGGATCACGGACATCGGCGCCAGCGACAGCGCGGCGACGTGCAGGCCCCAGCTCGCCGGTCGCGGTGATCATGCCGAGCGTGAACCACTTCGAGGAGTACAGCTGCCCTGACCGAGCGCAGCGGGTGCAGGACCTGCACCTTGGGCACGGAGTTCGCGCCCCTGTACTTGTAGAAGAAGCCCAGGTTCGCCACGAAGGCGCAGGCGAGCGCGAGGAGTATGCCTAGATCCATGTCATTGTCTGGGGGGGCGACGGTCGGGTCATCGGCCGCGGCCGGCGGCTGCTTTACTGCGCCCGGCCGAACTCAGCGGATCGTACCGTCCTCGGCAGCGTACCTGGCGAACCTGTATGCGAAGCTAAAGACGCCCGTCGGCGATGCCCAAGAGCGCGCGAGCGCGCCGCTGCTGATGGTCGACATCGACGGCGTCATCTCGCTGTTCGGCGGCTGGGAGCAGGCCGGCTGGGAGCGCGCCGGCGAGCCGAGCGGCCGCTCGACGGGCTCGTTCCATTCGATCGACGGCACACCCCACTTCCTTTCGTCCACCGCCGCCGCTCACCTGCTCGAGCTGTCGAGCCTGTTCGAGCTGGTGTGGGCGAGCGGCTGGGAGGAGCGCGCCAACGAGCATCTGCCGCATCTGCTGGGGCTGCCGCGCCGAGCTGCCGTTCCTGCGCTTCGAGCGCGCGGTCGGCCGCGCCAACGCCCACTGGAAGCTCGACGCGATCGACGCGTACGCCGGCGGGCGCGCGCTGGCGTGGGTCGACGACGCGCTCAACGACGCCTGCCACGAGTGGGCGCCGCCGCGCGCGGCGCCGACGCTGCTCGTGCAGACCGATCCGCAGCAGGGCCTGACGGCGCGCGAGGCGGCGCGGCTGGCGGACTGGGCGCGGGCTTGCCGGATGCGCCCTCGATGTGACCGCGCGGGCGAGGCTGTGCCTTGTCGAGGGGCGTATAACCATCGCTATACGCCCCTCGCAAGGTCAACAGTGCGTCGTCGGCCGGCAGGCAGCGACGCCGGCCGGCCCCTCTGTCGATGCGCGCTGTGGCTACTCCGCGAGGCTCCTCGTCGGGGAGCTCGAGCTCGGCGAGCTCCTCGGCGAAGCCGGGGTCGGTGCCGCCGGCGCCGATCTTCTCCAGCGACGCGAGGTCGGCGTCGAACTCCTGGCCGTAGCCGCCGTTGAAGCCGTCGCCGGCGAGCCCGAGCTCGGCGGCGATCTCGTCCTGGTCGAGCAGGCCGACGTCGTCGATCGCGCGCGGGCAGCGGTTCGGAGGGCTCGATCTCGATCCGCCGGTAGCGCTTGAGGCCGGTGGCGGCCGGGATCAGCTTGCCGATGATGACGTTCTCCTTGAGCCCGTTGAGGCGGTCGATCTTGCCTTCCAGCGCGGCGTCGGTGAGCACCTTGGTCGTCTCCTGGAAGGAGGCGGCCGACAGGAACGAGTCGGTGTTGAGCGACGCCTTGGTGATGCCGAGGATGATGTCCTCGAACTGCGCCGTCTCGCCGCCCTGCCTGGTCGACGGCGTCGTTGGCCTTGGCGAATTCGAAGCGATCGACGAACTGCCCGGGCAGGTAGTCGGTGTCGCCCTTCTGGTCGACGCGCACCTTCTTGAGCATCTGGCGGACGATCAGCTCGATGTGCTTGTCGTTGATGTCCACGCCCTGGGACTTGTAGACCTCCTGGACCTCCTTGACGAGGTACTGCTCGGTCTCGGTGCGCCCGCGGATCGCGAGCAGCTCGTGCGGGTACACCGACCCCTCGTTGAGCTGCTTGCCGGCTTTGATCTTCTCGCCGGCGGCCACGAACAGCCGCGTGCGCCGCGGGAAGGCGTGGCGGTGCTCCTCGCCGGCGTCGTCGGTGATGACGACGGTGAGCGCTTTGTCGGTCTCCTCGATCGAGACGACGCCGTCCTGCTCGGCGATTTTCGCGAGGCCCTTCGGGCCGGCGCGCCTCGAACAGCTCGACGACGCGCGGCAGGCCGTGCGTGATGTCCGCGCCGGCGACGCCGCCGGTGTGGAACGTGCGCATCGTCAGCTGCGTGCCGGGCTCGCCGATCGACTGCGCGGCGACGATGCCGACCGCGTCGCCGATCTGGGCGAGCGCGCCGGTCGCCATCGCGCGTCCGTAGCAGGCCTGGCAGACGCCGCTGGGCGCCTCGCACTTGAGCACCGAGCGCACGGGCACGGTCACCTCGACGCCCTTCTCGTGGTCGTCGGCGAACGCGCTGACGATGTCGGCCGAGCTCGGCGCGGCCGATTTCGGTGCCCTGCTCGGCGAGCATGCGGCCGCGCTTGGTCGTGATGTCCAGCGCGGCGATGCGCCCGACGAGCACGTCGTTGGGTTCGCCGCCGGCCTTGAACACGGCCATCTCGATGTACTCCTCGGTGCCGCAGTCGGCCTCGCGGATGATCACGTCCTGGGCGACGTCGACCAGACGCCGCGTCAGGTAGCCCGAGTCGGCGGTGCGCAGCGCCGTGTCGGCGAGTCCCTTTCGCGCGCCGTGCGTGGAGATGAAGTACTCGAGCACCGACAGGCCCTCCATGAAGTTGGCCTTGATCGGGCGCTCGATGATTTCACCCTTCGGGTTGGCCATCAGGCCGCGCATGCCGGCCAGCTGGCGGATCTGCTTGAACGAGCCACGCGCACCCGAGTTGGCCATCATGAAGATCGGGTTGAGCACGTCGAGGTTCTCGATCATCGCCTCGGCGACCTCGTCGGTGGCCGCGTTCCACTGCTCGACGACCGCCTCGTGGCGCTCCTCCTGGGTGATCAGCCCGTCGTCGTACTGGCTGGTGATGTCGCCGACGATCTTGTCGAACTTGTCGAGGATCGCCTGCTTCGACGGCGGCACGACGACGTCGTTCTTGGAGATCGTGATGCCGGCCTGCGTCGCGTACTTGAAGCCGAGGTCCTTGAACGCGTCGAGCACCAGCGAGATCGTGGTCGCGCCGTAGGACTGCACGAGCATGTCGATCAGCCGCGTCGTGTCGCGCTTCTTCATCGACTGGTTGACGAACACGTACTTGGACGCGTCGAACTCGTCGCCCAGCGCCTCCGCGAGCGCGCGCTCGATGCGGTCGTTGTAGATGATCCGCCCGATCGTCGTGAGCACGTGGCCGCCCTCGCGCCCGTACGGGCGGAACTCGGCGATGTCGTGCAGCTTGACGACGTCGCCCTCGTAGGAGAGCTCGGCCTCCTGCGCGGTGCGGAACACGTGCGGCCGCGGCTCGTACGTCGCCCGGTCGATCTTCGCGAGCTCCTCCGCTTCGGGCCCGTAGGTCAGGTAGTAGGCGCCGAGGATCATGTCCTGCGTGGGCGTCGCCAGCGGCGCGCCGTGCGCGGGGGACAGGATGTTGTTGGAGGAGAGCATCAGGATGCGCGCCTCCGCCTGCGCCTCGGCCGACAGCGGCAGGTGCACGGCCATCTGGTCGCCGTCGAAGTCGGCGTTGAACGCGTGGCAGACGAGCGGGTGGACCTGGATCGCCTTGCCCTCGACGAGCAGCGGCTCGAACGCCTGGATGCCCAGGCGGTGCAGCGTCGGCGCGCGGTTGAGCAGCACGGGGTGCTCGTGGATGACCTCCTCGAGCACGTCCCAGACCTCGGCGATCATCGAGTCGACCATCTTCTTGGCCGCCTTGATGTTCTGCGCGGACTTGCGCTCGACGAGGCGCGCCATGATGAACGGCTTGAACAGCTCGAGCGCCATGATCTTCGGCAGCCCGCACTGGTGCAGCTTCAGGTAGGGGCCGGCGACGATCACCGAGCGCCCGGAGTAGTCCACGCGCTTGCCGAGCAGGTTCTGGCGGAAGCGCCCCTGCTTGCCCTTGAGCATGTCCGACAGGCTCTTCAGCGGACGGTTGCCCGGGCCCGGTGACCGGACGCCCGCGGCGGCCGTTGTCGAACAGCGCGTCGACGGCCTCCTGGAGCATGCGCTTCTCGTTGTTGACGATGATCTCCGGCGCGCCGAGGTCGAGCAGCCGCTTGAGGCGGTTGTTGCGGTTGATGACGCGGCGGTAGAGGTCGTTGAGGTCGGAGGTGGCGAAGCGCCCGCCGTCGAGCTGCACCATCGGGCGCAGCTCCGGCGGGATCACCGGCACGGCGTCGAGCACCATCATCTCGGGCTTGTTGCCCGACTGGATGAACGCCGAGACGACCTTCAGGCGCTTGACCGCGCGCGCCTGCTTCTGGCCTTTGCCGGTCTTGACCTGGTCCTCGAGCTCGACGCGTTCGGCCTCCAGGTCGACCTGCTGGAGCAGGTCGCGGATCGCTTCCGCGCCCATGCCGCCGCGGAAGTACTCGCCGAAGCCGTAGGACGAGCCGAAGCGCTCCTTGAGCTCGCGGAAGGTCGTCTCGTCGTGCTCGATCTGCTTGGGCTCCATCGTCTTGAACAGCTCCCACACGTTGCGCATGCGCTCGGCGGCGTCCTCGATGTAGGCTTCGGTGTCGGCGATGTCGGCCTCGAAGGTCTTCGTCAGTTCCTTGACCTGCTTCTCGCGCTCCTCGTCTGAGAGTTTCGACGAGGTTGATGTCGAGCGAGTCCGCCCACAGGTGGTCTTCGTCGTTGAAGTTGGTCTGTTTGCCGTTCTGCAGGTACTTCTCGCGGCGCGCCAGCGACTCGCGCAGTTCGAGCACGCGCTCCTCGCGCTCGGCGGCGTAGCCGTCGAGGACCTTGTTGACCTCCTTCTCGAGCGAGTCGATGTCCTTCGCGCGCGCCTCGTCGTCCACCCACGTGACGATCGACGCGGCGAAGTACAGGACCTTCTCGAGTTCCTTGGGCGCCATGTCCAGCAGGTAGCCGATGCGGCTGGGCACGCCCTTGAAGAACCAGATGTGGCTGACGGGCGCGGCGAGGTCGACGTGGCCCATGCGCTCGCGGCGAACCTTCGAGCGCGTGACCTCCACGCCGCAGCGCTCGCACACGATGCCCTTGTAGCGCACGCGCTTGTACTTGCCGCAGTAGCACTCCCAGTCCTTGGTCGGGCCGAAGATGCGCTCGCAGAACAGGCCGTCCTTCTCGGGCTTGAGCGTGCGGTAGTTGATCGTCTCCGGCTTGGTGACCTCGCCGGAGCTCCAACTACGGATCTGCTTTGACGAGGCGAGGCTGATCTCGATGGCGTCGAAATTGTTGATGTCGATCATCTGGGTGCGCTTTCGCTCGCGGGTGAATCGGGCAACTCCTCGGCGGACTCATCACCGGCGAGGCTGTCCAGGTCTATGTTCTCTGTGTCGTCGACGTCGATCAGCTCCTCCACGCCGACACGTCCGTCGTCCGCGTCCTCGGCCGCCGTCGTCCTCCTCGGCGCTGTCCTCGTCCCCGGTGCTCGCGACGGCCTCGGCGCCGTCCTCCGCCGCGGGCGGCTCCTCGGTGCCGTCGCCGGCGAGCGCCCGAACCCCGGAGAGGTCGATGCCGAGCTCCTCGGCGGCGCGCAGCAGGTCGTCGTCCTCGTCGCGCATCTCCGCGCGCTGGCCCTCCTCGGAGACGACGTTGACGTCGAGCGCCAGCGACTGCATCTCCTTGAGCAGCACCTTGAACGACTCGGGGATCGACGGCTCGGCGATGTTCTCGCCCTTGACGATCGCCTCGTAGGCCTTGACGCGCCCGACGGTGTCGTCGGACTTGATCGTGAGCATCTCCTGCAGCGTGTAGGCGGCGCCGAACGCCTCCAGCGCCCACACCTCCATCTCGCCGAAGCGCTGGCCGCCGAACTGCGCCTTGCCGCCCAGCGGCTGCTGGGTGACGAGCGAGTACGGGCCGGTCGAGCGGGCGTGGATCTTGTCGTCGACGAGGTGCAGGAGCTTGAGGATGTACATGTACCCGACCGTCACCTGTTCCTCGAACGGCTCGCCGGTGCGGCCGTTGAACAGCGTCATCTTGCCGGAGGCCTGCTCGCCGACGCGCCGGGACTTGTCGATGTCCATGCGGATGCGCCCTTCGTGGGCGTCCTGCCACTTGACCAGCGCGTTGTCGACGTCTTCGACGGTCGCGCCGTCGAACACCGGCGTGGACACGTACACGCGGCGCGGGCCGGCGCCCGCGTCGGCTTCCTTGTAGGCCTCGGTGCCGTCGTCGTACCAGCCCTGCGCGGCCGCCCAGCCGAGGTGGGTCTCGAGGATCTGCCCGACGTTCATGCGCGAGGGCACGCCCAGCGGGTTGAGGATCACGTCGACCGGCGTGCCGTCCTCGAGGAACGGCATGTCCTGCTGGTCGACGATCTTCGAGATCACGCCCTTGTTGCCGTGACGGCCCGCGAGCTTGTCGCCCTCGGAGATCTTGCGCTTCTTGGCGACGAACACGCGCACGAGGTCGTTGACCCCCGGCGGCAGGTCGTCGCCGGCGTCGCGGCTGAACGTCTTGACGTCGATCACCACGCCGCCCTCGCCGTGCGGGACCTTCAGCGAGGTGTCGCGCACCTCGCGCGCCTTCTCCTTGAAGATCGCGCGGATCAGCTTCTCCTCGGCGGTCAGCTCGGTCTCGCCCTTGGGCGTGACCTTGCCGACGAGCAGGTCGCCGGAGATGACCTCGGCGCCGACGCGCACGATGCCGCGGTCGTCGAGGTTGCGCAGCGACTCCTCCGAGCGGTTGGGGATGTCGCGGGTGATCTCCTCCTCGCCGAGCTTGGTCGTGCGGGCGTCGATCTCGTACTCCTCGATGTGGATCGAGGTGAGCTCGTCGTCCTGCACGAGGCGCTTGGACAGGATGATGGCGTCCTCGAAGTTGTAGCCCTCCCAGGACATGAACGCGACCATCAGGTTCTTGCCGAGCGCCATTTCGCCCTTGTCGGTCGAGGAGCCGTCGGCGAGCACGTCGCCCGTCCTTGACCGCCTGCCCGGTGCTGACGAGCGGCTTCTGGTGGATCAGCGTGCCCTGGTTGGAGCGCATGTACTTCTGCAGCTCGTACTCGTCCTTCTTGCCGTCCTTGCTCTGCACGACGATCTGGTTGGCGTCGATGTAGTCGACCGTGCCGGCGTTCTTGGCCAGCAGCACGTCGCCGGTGTCGAGCGCCGCGCGGCGCTCCATGCCGGTGCCGACGAGCGGCGCGTCGGCCTTCAACAGCGGCACCGCCTGGCGCTGCATGTTCGAGCCCATCAGCGCGCGGTTGGCGTCGTCGTGCTCGAGGAACGGGATCATCGCGGTCGCCACCGACCAGATCTGCTCGGGCGAGACGTCGATCAGGTCGACGTCTTTGGGCCCGACGGTCACGTACTGGCCGGCCTGCGTGCGGCACAGGATTTCGGTGCCCTTCAGTTTGCCCGTCTTCTCGTCCACGGGCGTGTTTGCCTGGGCGATCAGCAGCTCCTCTTCCTGGGTCGCGTCGAGGTGGCGGACCTCGTCGGTGACCGACGCCGTCCTTGACCACGCGGTAGGGCGTCGTCACGAAGCCGTACTCGGAGACCTCCGCGAACGAGGACAGCGACCCGATCAGGCCGATGTTCGGACCCTCGGGCGTCTCGATCGGGCACATGCGCCCGTAGTGGGTCGGGTGCACGTCGCGCACCTCGATCGGCGCGCGCTCGCGCGTCAGACCGCCGGCGCCAAGCGCGGACAGTCGGCGACGGTGGGTCAGCCCCGCCAGGGAGTTCGTCTGGTCCATGAACTGGCGACAGCTGCGAGGAGCCGAAGAACTCCTTCAGCGCGGCGACCACCGGGCGGATGTTGATGATCGTCTGCGGCGTGATCGTGTCGGCGTCCTCGGTCGTGAGACGCTCGCGCACGACGCGCTCCATGCGGTACAGACCGATCCGGAACGCCTCCTGGATCAGCTCGCCGACGGTGCGCAGGCGGCGGTTGCCGAAGTGCTCGTACTCGTCGAGGTGCTCGGCGACGGGCTCGCGCGGCATGCTCGTGGCCTCCGCCGCGTAGTCCTTGATCTCGACCTCGCCGTCCTCGGGGATGCCGAGGATCTTGGGCAGCGGCACGAGCTCGTTGACCAGCGCGACGATGTCGTCCTGGGTCAGCGTGCGGATGTCGAGGTCGATTTCCTGCTTCAAGCGCGAGTTGAGCTTGTAGCGACCGACGCGCGTGAGGTCGTAGCGCTTGGGGTCGAAGAACAGCTGGTTGAGCAGCGCCTTGGCGTTGTCGACGCTCGGCGGCTCGCCTGGACGCTGCTTCTTGAACAGCTCGATCAGCGCGCCCTCTTCGGTGCGCGTGGCCTCGGTGTCGGACTCGATCGTGTTGCGGATGTACAGCGAGTTGTCGAACAGGCGCAGGATCTCCTCGTCGGAGGCGTAGCCCATCGCGCGCAGCAGCACCGTCACCGGCAGCTTGCGCTTGCGGTCGATGCGCACGTACACCTTGCCCTTCTTGTCGATCTCCAGCTCCAGCCACGAGCCGCGCGCGGGCATCAGGTTGGCGATGAAGACCTGCTTCTCGCGGTCCTTCGGTTCCATCAGGTACGCGCCCGGGGAGCGCACGAGCTGGGTGACGACCACGCGCTCGGTGCCGTTGATGACGAACGTGCCGCGCTCGGTCATCCACGGGAAGTCGCCCATGAACACCGACTGCTCGCGGATCTCGCCGGTCTCGCGGTTGATGAACGCGACCGTAACGGTCAGCGGGCGCGCGTACGTGAGGTCCTTCTCGCGGCACTGGTCGAGCGACGCGACGGGCTCGTCGAACGTGAACTCACCGAACTGCACGGCGAGGTTGCCGGTGTAGTCCTCGATCGGCGAGATGTCGTCGATCGTCTCGCGCAGACCGCCGTTCTGTGGGTCGGTCAGCCACGCGAACGAGCGGCGCTGGATGTCAATCAGGTTGGGTACGTCAACGGTCTTTTGCAGGCGCGCGAAGCTTCTGCGCGTCCGGAGAGCATCTACAGCAGCCAAGAAATGACTCCTTCGGAGGGCGATACACGGGCAGAGGAGGGCGCCGAAGCGCGACTAAGAAAGATAGCACAGGCTATCCCTACCCTGAAGGGCCGCCAGCGCTCACGGACCCCGCCCCTCGAGAATTCGCGTATGTGGCGCGACCTCGGCGCTTCGGGCGGCTGCGACTATCGGCTAGCGGAGGGCACTTTACCGGAAAACGCGCGGATTTGTTAGCGATGGCTAAAGATGTGCGAGGCGGTGCGCCTTGGCGTCGGTGCTCGTCAGACAGCGCGTGCCAGGCACATCCGGGTGACGAAGTCGAGCTCGAGGTGCCCGGCGGCGTCGATGACCTCTGAGACGGCGGACAGCAGGCGAGCCCTTTCGGCCGCAGCGAGCAGGATGTGGTCCTGATGCGTTTCGAGGAGCTCGCGGTACTCGACCGCGGAGTAGCGCGCCGACCACCGGTGCTCATGTACCTGGGCGGCGGTGAACCGCGGGCAATCGCCGATGTCGCTCGCCCAGTCGCCAGCCAGGCGTGTGGGGTGGCTGGCGGGATGCATCGGGAAGTCCGGGGCCAAGCTGGGAACGGCCTGGGCGTAAGCGGCTCGGAGCGCGTCGCGCAGTGGCGTCGTGGCCCACTCGGGGAACGTCCAGATAGCGGCGAGCCAGCCTCCGTCCTGCAGCGCCCCGGCGGCCAGCTCGTAACGAGCTTCCGGCTCGATCCAGTGCCACGCCTGGAACGAGACGACCGCCTGCATGCGCCTTTCAGACCGCCAGTCCTCGAACGCAACCGGCTCGATCTCGACGTTCGCGTACAGGTCGCAGTTGCGGCGGGCAACCGCGGCCATCGCCGGGTCTGGCTCGAGAGCGGTGACCGCGAGACCACGGTCTGCCAGCAGGCGTGTCCCCTTGCCGGTCCCCGCACCAACGTCCAGCACCTCCGCGCCCGGCTGCAGTTGCGCGACGTCGAACAGCATGTCGAGCACGCTCGCCGGGTAGGACGGCCGCGCCCGATCGTAGAGCTCGGCAACCCGCCCGAACGCGAGACGCTGCTCGTCGATGCTCGCGTGTGGCATCGTGGCGACGGCCACGGCTTGCTCAGCAGGTTCCTGCGGCGACTCGGCCTTCCACCGGTGAGGTCGACGGAACGCGTGGTGTCTCGCGCGGAGCGCTATCAGGCTCACGCGGGGCGGCGCCAGCGGGACTATCGTCACGGATGATCGACGCGACAAGATCACCTGCCCGAAAGGCATATGGAAGATTGCGAGCCCAGCGCTCGGCATCGTCCACCCCGGAAAGCTGTTCGCCGGTGATGGCATCGAGCACCGGTAGTTCGCCGCCAGCAACGATATGGGCGTCTCCTGCAATCTCCAGACCGTCGCCGTCCGCCTTCACGCTCGCACGCCAGACCAGCCGTTGTCTACCGGCCTCCTCGTCGTACACCGGACTATGAATCTCGACGAGGACCATCTGGTTTCCCTCCTTCGTTCCGCGAGCTGTGTGGATCTTTTCGACCAGATCCACGGATCTCCTTAGATCTCGACTCCCCGGAGTATCGCACGGAAAACCGCGGAATGCAGCCGAGGTGGACTAAAAGACGCCTGGGAGGAGGAGCATCCCAGTCTGCCGCATCTCTTGGGCACGCCTTTCGAGCGCATCAGCGCGGGCTTCGATGATGTACGTCCGGAGGCCATGCAGATCCGGCGAGGTGAGCAGACCGTCAAGCGCATCGAGCTCGGCCTGAGTCAATTGGGCTCGATGTTTGGAGCGCCGTCGCGCTCCAAAGATTGCTCCATTCGAGTGGTTCCCGGAGAGCGCGAACGAGAAGGCATGATCAATCAACGCAAGACTGCGTGTTTCGGACTCATAGCGAAAGTTCGTAGCGTGCCGATCCTGTTGACCAATCAAGGCGTCCCAGAACCCGGCAGCGTCTGCCTGTGCGCGAGCCTCTTCGAAGACCTGCGGATCCGGACTGCCTCGCCGCCGATTGATCAGTGCTCCACCTGCTAGGGCGGGTAGATGACGAAGCACAGCGGCCGGCACAAGTTGATCCCACGGTGGCCCCATAGTTGCCGCAAGCCGCCACGCAGCAACCTCGTGTAGGACCGCCTCCACCGGGTCCTGCTGATAGTGGTTACAGGCTGGGATGTGCTGGCCGTCGAACGGCTTGAAGATTGCTTCTCGGCGAGATTCGAAGACGACGACGTGCGTCTCGCTCGCACCTGGGTTCGCCGTCGCGAGGGGAGCATGTTCGAGGACAGGCTCGCGTTGCATTAGTTGCTCGAGGGGAGATCCTTCGGCATTCGCCATAAACAGTGCGTTGACGCGTTCCTGCAGATCCACCGTGTAACCCTCCTCCGACGGCGACGCCGCAGGTTTTGTGTCAGGCATTTGGGCGCAGCCAATCGCCACCTGCGCTAGAGCGCGTGGCAAAGACGGGAGCCTGGAGCTAACACGCTGCCAGCCCTACGGTATGCATGATATCTGTCTATACGGACGACGAGGTGGTAAGAGTCGCGCTCCACTACCTCATCCGCAGGCCGGGAAAACCCCACACAGGGTGACCAGGCGCAGTCCCCCGCCCAAGCGAAGCCGTCCCGTCCGACGGTCGCCCACGAAGTCGCGACCGTCGGACGGGACGGCGTAGCGCTTAGTCGCGACCGTCGGACGGGACGGCGTAGCGCTTAGTCGCGACCGTCCGACGGGACCGGCGAAGCGTCACTTCAGCTCGACGCTGGCCCCTGCCTCCTCGAGTTCCTGCTTGAGCTTGTCGGCCTCCTCGCGTTCGACGCCCTCCTTGACCGGCTTGGGGGCCTCGTCTACGAGCGCCTTGGCCTCTTTGAGGCCGAGGCCGGTGGCGGCGCGAACGACCTTGATGACCTGGATCTTCTTGTCGCCGGCGCCGGCGAGAATGACGTCGACGGTGGTGCTCGCTTCTTCCTCGGCGCCGCCCGCGTCGCCGCCGCCCGCTGGCGCGGCGACGGGTGCCGCGACGGCTGCGGCGGACACGCCGAACTCCTCCTCGAGCGCTTTGATCCGCTCGGCGAGCTCGAGCACGGAGATGCCCTTGAGCTCCTCGATCCAATCCTGTGTGCTGGTTGCCATGTGAGTCAGTCCTCCTTGGTCGTCTCGGCGTCCTCGGGCTGGCTCTCAGCCGAGACGTCCGCTTGATTGTCGTCTGCTTGCGCCGGCTCATCTGCGTCCGGCTCCCCCTCGGGGGACGATGCAGTCTGTGTGTCCGCCTCGGCGTTGGGCTCGGCCGCAGCCTCGGGCTCGGGCGCTGCCTCAACCTCGGCCTCGGCCGTGGGCTCGGCATCGGCGTCCGCCGCTGGCGCCGCGGCGGCCGGCTCAGCGTCAGCTGCTGGCGTCTCAGCCTCGGCCTCCGCCGCTGGGGCCTCCTCGGCGGCGGGCGCGGCGGCCTTGGGCGCGGCGGGCGCCTCACCTGCGGGGATCTCGCCGGACTCCTTCTTGGCGTGGACCTGGCCGAGCGCGACGGCGAGACCTCCGAGCAGCGCGTTGAGCGTGCGCACGAGACCGCCGATGGGCGAGGCGACGATGCCGACGAGCTGGCCGTAGAGGACTTCGCGGGATGGCAGGCGCGAGAGCGAGCGGATCTGCTCGACGTCGAGCGGCGCGCCTTCCATGAGCCCACCCTTGAACGGCAGCAGCTGGGTGGTGCGCGCGTAGTCGGCGACGGTTTTGGCGGCGGTGGCGACGTCGCCGCGTACGAACGTGAGCGCGGTGGGCCCTGACAGGTAGTCCTTGAGCACCTCGGCGCCGGATTGGTCGGCGGCGCGTTCGGTGAGCGAGTTCTTGACGACCTTGAAGGTGGCGTCGGACTCGCGCAGCTTGGCGCGCAGCTCGGCGACCTGCGCGACGGTGATGCCGCGGTAGTCGACGGCGAAGATCGCGTCAGACTCGTCTATGTGGGTCGCGATCTCGGCGATCGCGACGGCCTTCTGGTCTCGGTTCATGGGGCTCCTGTCCCGGGCTTGCGCCACGCGTGAGCGGTGGCTGCCGGGGGTCTCTGGTGGCCTATGTGGGAAATGATGGGCACATCTTTCGCGGCCGACAGCCGCGAAAGATGGAACGCTAGGCGGCGATGGTAGCCGCGGGCGCCTCCTCGATGATTTCACGTGTCTTCGATGGGTCGACCTTGACGCCGGGGCCCATGGTCGAGGCGAGCGTGATCGAGCGCAGGTAGCGGCCTTTGGCGGCGGACGGCTTGGCGCGGACCAGCTCTTCGATCACGGCGGCGTAGTTCTCGAGCAGCTGGCGCTCGTCGAAGCTGACCTTGCCGATGATGAGGTGGACGATGGCTGTGCGGTCGGTGCGGTACTCGACCTTGCCGGACTTGGACTCTTCGACGGCTTTGGCGACGTCCATCGTGACGGTGCCGACTTTGGGGTTGGGCATCTTGCCGGAGGGGCCGAGGATGCGCCCGAGCTGGCCGACGACGGACATCATGTCGGGGGTGGCGATGGCGACGTCGAAGTCGTCGAAGCCCTCTTGGATGCGCTTGGCGAGGTCCTGGGCGCCGACGACGTCGGCGCCCGCGTCTTCGGCCTCCTTGGCCTTGTCGCCCTGGGCGAAGACGGCGACCTTGACGTTCTTGCCGAGGCCGTTGGGCAGCGCGATGGTGCCGCGCAGCTGCTCGTCGGCGTGGCGCACGTTGAGGCCGGTGCGCACGTGCACCTCGACGCTCTCGTCGAACTTGGCGCCGCCCAGCCCGCGCACGAGCGCGATCGCCTCGGACGGCTGGTACTCGTGCTCGCGGTCGACCTTTGCCAGCAGCTCGGAGTAGCGCTTGCCGTGGCCACTCATGACGCGACCTCCACTCCCATCGAGCGGGCGGTGCCGGCGATGATCTTGGCGGCCTGGTCGACGTCGTGGGCGTTGAGGTCGTCGAGCTTGCGCTCGGCGATGTCGCGCAGCTGCTGCTGGGTGATGGTGCCGACCTTCACGCGGTTGGGCTCGCCGGAGCCCTTGTTGATTTTGATCGCCTGGCGGATCAGCACGGCGGCGGGCGGCGTCTTGGTGACGAACGTGAACGAGCGGTCCTCATAGACGGTGATCACGACGGGGATGACGGTGCCCGTTTCGCTCTGCGTCTGCGCGTTGAACGCCTTGCAGAACTCCATGATGTTGATCCCGTGCTGACCCAGCGCAGGACCGACCGGCGGCGCGGGACTCGCCTGCCCGGCGTTCGCCTGCAGCTTGATTGTCGTGAGTACCTTCTTTGCCATCGTGCCTTCCTAAAGCTTCTTCACTTGGTCAAATTGCACTTCGACCGGCGTCTCGCGCCCGAAGATAGATACCAGCACCTTGAGCCGGGCGGCGTCCTCGTTGATCTCGGAGATCTCGCCGGAGAAGTCGGACAGGGGGCCGGAGACGACCTTGACGGACTCGCCGATCGTGAACTGGGCGCGCGCGCGGGTGGCGGTGGCGACCTCCTTGTGCAGCAGCCGGTCGACCTCGCCCTGGGTGAGCGCGACGGGCTCCTGGGAGGCGCCGACGAAGCCGGTGACGCCGGGGGTGCCCTTGACGACGCCCCATGAGTCCTCGTTGAGCTCCATGTTGACGAGCACGTAGCCGGGCATCGTGCGCTTCTCGACGGTGACCTTCTGGTTGTCCTTCATCTCGGACACGGCTTCGGTGGGCACGACGACGGAGCGCACGGCGCGCTGCTGCCCGAGCGACACGACGCGGTGCTCGAGGTTGTGCTTGACCTTGTTCTCGTGGCCGGAATATGTGTTGACGACGTACCAGCGAAACATTCAGAAGCTCCTGGGCGTTACGGAAAGATGGCAGATGGAGGTGGGCTGACCGTCTGACGTCCGAGGATCGAGCAGATCAAGGACGCCGCGAGGGAAGTGTGCTCGGCACACGACCGAGTGAGGACGCCGATATGCGCAGGTCATCGGGCGTCAGAGGACAAATTCGACGATTTCCTTGGCGACATAGTCGGCGAGGCCAAGGTAGAGGCCGGCGATCGCGACGAACCCGAGCACGACGGCCGTCGCTTGGGTGACCTGCCGGCGGTCGGGCCACTGCACGCGCTGCAGCTCGGCCCAGCTGGCGCGCAGGAAGCCGATCGCGCGGTTGCCGCCGCGCAGCGGAGCACCGGACGGGCGCGCGACCTCGCCACCGCCACCTGCACCGCCGCCTCCGCCACCAGCGGCCCCTCCGCCTCCGGGACCCTGCGGCTCCTGGAGCGCGTCCTCGGTGGCGTGGTCGAAGTCGTCCTCGTCGAGGAGGTCGGCCTCGGGCGCGAGCGGTACGCCACCGGCGCCGCGCACGAGCGCGGCGTCGAACTCGTCGACCTCGGCGCCGGCGTGGTCGAGCGCACCGGGCAGGTCAGCGCGCTCGATCGTGCCGGGCGCGGGCGCGTGCGTGGGCGTCTGCTCGGCGGCGGCGCCGTCGGCAGCGACGGGCCGGCGGACAGCCGCACCACCGCCGCCGCGTGCGCGGCGTTGCTTTGCACGTTTGCGATCACGAGCCACAGCAGCGCTCCCGCGCTAACGGGTCTCCCGATGGCTGGTGTGGCAGCGACACCAGCGGCAGTACTTGCGCAGCGTGATCCGATCGGGATTGTTGCGCTTGCTCTTGTTTGTCTGGTAGTTGCGACGCTTGCACTCCTCGCATGCGAGGGTGACAGCAATTCGTACGTCTCCGCGGGCCATAGATCGAAATCCCTGCGTGGTCGTGGACGGGCGGCTCTGGGCGAAGAAAAACCCCGCCCAGGCGCGAGGTCTCAAGCAGTCTAGCGCGCTTTGCGTCCGATGGAACCCGACGGCGCGGGCGCGTGCGAGCAAGCTTGACGCGGGGCGGCGTAAACCGCGAAGTTCGCGCCGCCCCGCCCGTCATTCTGTTCCCAACCGCCCCCAACCAGCCGGTGGCGATCGGCGGCGCCCACTCATCCAAAGAAGGAGACACGTGCCATGCACCTGCCCGAGCCGATCCCCCCGAGCGCCCACGACGAGTCGTTCGCTGGCGTCACGTACCACATCCGCGGCGAACTGGTGCCGGAGCTGCAGATCGAGATCGCCGACCGTGCGGTGATGTTCGAGCACCACGTGCTGCTGTGGAAGGAGACGCAGCTGAACGTCGAGCTGAAGAAGCTGCCGGGGGCGATCAAGCGCAAGATCGCGGGCCTGGAGTTCTTCGTGACGCGCACGTCGGGCTCGGGGCGGATCGCGTTCTCGCGCGACTCGCCGGGCCAGTGCGTGCCGATGCACCTGCGCCAGGGCGAAGGCCTGGACGTGCGCGAGCACCAGTTCATCGCGGCGACGGACAACCTGGACTACAGCTTCGAACGGATCAAGGGCGTGCAGAGCATGCTGCTGGGCGGCTCGGGCTTCTTCATGGACAAGTTCCGCGCGAGCGACGGCGACGCGCTGGTGTGGCTGCATGGGCACGGCAACGTGTTCCTGGTCCAGCTCGACGACGGCGAGCAGCTGGACGTGGAGGCGGGCGCGTGGCTGTACAAGGATCCGACGGTGAAGCTGGAGGCGGTGACGATGGGCCTGAAGACGGGCATCTTCGGCGGCGGCGGCAAGCTCACGTGGAACCGCTTCACGGGCCCCGGCCGGCTGGCGATCCAGACGCTGTTCATCGCGCCGCTGGAGGGGATCGAGACGAACACGAGCGCGGCGGCGACGGGCGGCGTGGCGGGCGCGCTGATCAGCGGCCTCGTCAAAGGCTGACGCGAACGACATCTTTATGAGGCCCCTCACGGGGCCGGCTCGGGTCGCGTGCTGGCGCTGACTACTCGTACAGCGTGAGCGTGGCGAGGATCACGTAGAGCGCGACCAGCGCCCAGCCCTCGAATTCGGCGGCCTCGCCGTCGCCGGTGACCTGCCAGAGGCCGAGCGCGGTGAGCGCGAGCGCGCCGATGTAAACGGGCGCCAAGGCGAACGTGAGCGTGGTGTTCAGCGCGAAGGACACGAGCACGAGCAGCGGGAACAGGAACGCGGCGATCTGCGCGACCGAGTTTTTGACGACGGAGATCGCGAGGTCGGAGCGACCCTTCCATGCGAGCACGAGGCCGGCGGTGTTCTCGACGGCGTTGCCGGCGATGGCGACGATCACGAGGCCGGCGAACGCTTGGGAGATGTGCAGGATGGTGATCGCAGGCTCGAGGCCGTTGACGAACCAGTCGGACACGAACGCCGAGCCGCCGCCGGCGACGATCAGCAACACGAGCGTCAGCCGCAGCGACAGCCGCGGGGCTGAGGCGGGTGGCGCTTTGCGGCGCGGGATCACGCGATCCCATAGTTCGGTCGCGCTCGGGCTCGCGGCCGTGCCCGCCGGCTCCTGCGGCTCCGGCGGCCCCGGCAACTCCGCCGGCTCCTGCGGCTCCTGTGGTTCCGGAGGCTCCTGCGCGCCGGGCAGCACGTCTGCGCGCAGGTAGGGCACGACCCACGTCATGTAGACGACCAGCAGGCAGATGGCGCCGACGATCGAGATCGCCTTGACGTGGTGGCTGGCGGGGTCGTGCGAGGCGAGCGACAGGCCGAGCAGCACGATGATGAACACGGTCACCTGCAGCAGCGTGGCGGTGTCCCTGGGCAGGCGCTTGGAGAAGCGCATCAGCCCGTCGGGCGCGCGGCGCGCGCCGACGACGATCACCAGGCCGAGCACGAGCAGCGCGTTGGCGAGCACCGAGCCGATGATCGCCGTCTGCGCGACCACCAGCTCGCCCTTCTGTAGCGCGAAGATCACGACGAACAGCTCCGGCAGGTTGCCGAGCGTCGACTGCAGCAACCCGGTGACCCCGGGCCCGAAGCGCTCGCCGAGCTGCTCGGTGGCGAACGACACCACCCACGCGAGCCCGGCCAGCGCGAGCGTCGCCAGCGCGAAGCGCGGCACCGCCGACCACGTCCCGTAGTTGGCGACGCCCGCCAGCGCGGTCAGCAGCGGCGATGATCGACAGGGCGGTGCGCTCGAGGGGAGTGGTGCCGGCCATGGCGCGCTCGCGACAATAGCCCGCTGGCCCGACGCGCCCACCCGCGCGACTCCCCTGCCCGGCCCGGCGCCCGCCACCCCTCCGCCGGCACGCTGCCGGGGGCGCGCGCCGATACGCTCCGTGCCGATGCGACTTGCCACCTTCCTGCCCCCCGGCTCAGAGACGCCCCGCGCGGGCGAGGTGCGCGAGGAGGATGGCGCGCTGCGGGTGTTCGCCTACGCCCAGGAGCAGTTGACGATGCTCGAGCGGCTGGCCGACCTGGAGGAGGCGCTGCCCGTCGAGAGCCGCTCGTGGGCGCTGGCGGAGGTGACGCTGCTGGCGCCCGTGCCCACGCCGCGTGCGATCTTCGGGATCGGCCTCAACTACGCCGATCACGTGCGCGAGACCGGCGGCGAGGCCCCTGCGCAGCCGCTCGTGTTCATGAAGCTGCCGTCCTCCGCCGCGCCGCCTGACGCGCCTGTGCACTGCCCCGCGGTCGTCAAGCGCCTGGACTACGAGGGCGAGCTCGCGGTGATCATGGGGCCCGGGCGCGCGGTCGCCGGCTACGCCGTCGCCGACGACGTCACCGCGCGCGACCTGCAGGGCCGCGAGCCGCAGTGGACGCGCGCCAAGGGCGCCGACGGCTTCTGCCCGTACGGCCCGTGGATCACCACCGCCGATGAGATCCCCGACCCGCACACGCTCGCGCTGCGCACGTGGGTCAACGGCGAGCTGCGCCAGGACTCCAACACGTCCAACCTGATCTTCTCGGTGCCCGAGCTGATCGAGTTCATCTCAGAGACGTGCACGATGCAGGCCGGCGACGTGATCCTCACCGGCACTCCCTCCGGCGTCGGCCTCGGCCAGGACCCGCCCGTGTTCCTTGCCAGCGACGACGTCGTGCGCATCGAGATCGATCTGCTCGGCGCGATCGAGCACTCCGTGGCCTAGCGCTCAGTGGCTCTCGAGCACGCGGTCGATCAGACCGTACTCGCGTGCCTGCTCGGCCGTGAAGAAGCGGTCGCGCTCCATGTCGTGGCGAACCTCGGCCGTCGGTTTGCCCGTGCACTCCGCGTAGATCTCATCGATCCGCTCGCGCACCTTGAGGATCTCGCGCGCATGGATCTCGATGTCCGTCGACTGCCCTTCGAAGCCCGCGGACGGCTGGTGGATGAGGATCCGCGAGTTCGGCAGCGACGCGCGCTTGCCCTTCGTACCGCCCGCCAGTAGCAGCGAGCCCATCGACATCGCCACGCCCACGCACATCGTCGCGATGTCCGGCTTGATGAAGTTCATCGTGTCGTAGATCGCCAGGCCCGAGTAGATGCTGCCGCCCGGCGAGTTGATGTAGATCGAGATGTCCTTTTCGGGGTCCTCGCTCTCCAGATGCAGCAGCTGCGCCACCACCAGGTTCGCCACCTGGTCGTCGATCGGCGTGCCCAGGAAGATGATCCGCTCGTTGAGCAGCCGCGAGTAGATGTCGAACTCGCGCTCGCCGCGCGCCGTCCGCTCGATCACCATCGGAATCAGTGGCATCGCCCCACCCTAGCGTGCGCGACAGCGCCTCCTCGGGCGTGCGCCTCCACGCGGCTCGCCACCGCCCGCCCACTGGGCTGCGCGCTGGCCGCATGTGCGAGTTCGGGCGGATTGCGTCGGGGTACGGATCGAGGCGACGATGGATTACCTCTGCCTCGACAGTCTGGAGCTGCCATGAACTCTCGCCCCGCTCGCTCGCGCCCCGCTCGCTCGCGCCCCGCCCGCTCTCGCCTCGCCCGCGCAGACCTGCGTCCATCGCGGAGCATCCTCGCGGTCGTGCTGCTGGTCGGACTCGTGTTCGCAGCCTCCGCCGTCGCAATGACCAGCCACGCCGGCTGGCCCGCCAACCAGCACCTGGTGATGGACAAGGGTCCCGCGGGGCGCCACAACACGCTCACCGGCAGGCCGCACGTCCACAACTACCTGCTCGGCGGCTACGGCGACGACACGATCTACGGCGGCGAAGCCGGCGACGTCATCTGGGGCGACTACCACCCCTCCGGCTGGCCGTCGTTCCAGACCGCCGTCATCCACGCCGGCGACGGCCCCAACTTCATCTACGCCAACGACACCGTCAACTACGTCTGGACCGGCACCAACCCGCAGACGGTCGTTCACGCGCACGAGGACTCCGGCGTGATCCACTGCGAAAACCCGCACATCGTCGTCTTCACGAGCCACCACGCGCTGCCGCACTACAAGCTCGACGGCTGCCGGCACATCAGCTTCTACTCCGTCGGCTACTGACGCCCTCCCACCAAGCGAGGTCTCTCCTCGCACCTACGGCGATCTCGTCCTCAGAGAGTCGCGAGCCACCTCGCCGGGGCAAAAAAAAGACCCGGCCCACGAGGGGCCGGGTGGTATAGACGTGCAGTATATCGGAACGAATGCCCAACAAGTCAAGCTCTCCGGCTCGATGTTTCCTACCAGCCAATTGGCTTTGCGTAGGCGCCTACCGGGTTTCGGAGTTGGTGCGCCCGAAAGTCGGCAGCACGCAGTTTGGTCCACCAATGCCCTCCGACTCCATCATCGGGCTTGCCCCGTAGGTCGCCCGCCAGAAAACTGCTGGACGGATTGACGGTGCCGACGGGCACACGCCCTCGAGCTTGAACCAGAGGAAGTCGGAGATCGCTGTCATTCGAGATCACGATCGCTGCATCGATGTGCTTCTGGAGAACATCGAGCAGGAGGTGCGCCGCGACGTTGACGTCGGACCCCTTCTCCTCGCGACGAGCATGAGACACCATGAAAATGGCGTCGCGCACCGGACGGTCCGACGCATCCTTCACGAGGACTGGCGGAGCCGAGCGGGTCAGGACCGGTCGCCCATTGCGGTCGGGCGTGGCAAGCGGAGCCTGCTTGACACGCGATACATACGAGCCGTACTCGATCAGGTCGACGGCTTTGGCGGCGAGCAAAGCCTTTATGTAGACGTCCTGATCGGCTGCGCCCGACGGATTGTCCGCACCACTGATTCGCGCTGTGCAGTAGACAATACGGGTGACGGTGCATCCCGGCCAAGCAGCGAGCTGGTTGGCGAGCCCCCGCAGATCGATCCACCGCCATCCCGGTTTTCCCTGGCCGCACAAACCGCGCGCACCGTAATAGAGATTGAAACCGTCGATGTAAACGCCGACCCTCATCAGCCGACAGCGTATTCGACTCAGCGGACTTCTTAAGGGTCGACGTCGACCGGCGAGCAGCAGGCCTCAGGCACCCACGAGACAGATGCCCGTCCACGCTTAGCAAGCCTTTACGCATGGGCTGGCGCGGCCTTTAGGAGGCGCATGCACAATCTCCACAGCCGGACATTCGCAGCCACGGGGAGGACACGATGAGACACAGGCTCAAACACAAGCTCCTGATCGGCGTTGCCGTCGTCGCCGTTGCCGGCGGCGTGACCACCGCCGTCGTCATGGCCGCGCAGCCGGCCGCCTCTCACCACCGGGGCGGCACGCTCGCGACCGCCGCCGGCTATCTCGGCTCGACTCCCGTGCAGCTGCGCGGCGAGCTGCGGTCGGGGAAGTCGCTCGCAGCGATCGCGGACGCCGCGCCCGGTAAGTCCGAAGCCGGGCTCATCGCCGCGCTCGAGGCCGCCAGCAAGCAACGCCTCGCCGCCGCCGCCGCCGCCCTGCCTCGCCTGATCGCAGCCGAGGTCGACCGCGCCGGCGGGCCCGCCGCTCGGCACGGGCGCGCGGGCGCGCACGTCGCCGGGCGCGGTCACGCGCTCGCGGCAGCCGCCGGCTACCTCGGCCTCAGCACGACCCAACTGCGCGGCGACCTGCGTTCGGGACACACGCTCGCTCAGGTTGCCAAGGAAACCGCCGGCAGGTCCGAAGCGGGCCTGATCGAAGCGCTCGTCGCCGCCAGGAAGGCGGCGCTGGCCACCAAGGTCAAGGCCGGCAGGATCACCCCCGCGCAGGCCGCCAGCGTCCCCGTCCCCGTTCTCGTCAAGCGCGTCACCGCCGAGGTCAACCGCGTGCACAGCAAGCGCGCAGCCGCCGCCCGCGGACATCGCTCGCCGGGCGCCGGCACCCCATAGCCCGCAACACGTGCGCGCGGCGGGCGCAGCTCAGATGTTGACCGAGCGCATCCCATTCTCGTCGTAGCGCGCGCCCGTCGCCGTCGGCACGGCCTCGGCGATGCGCGCGACCTCATCGTCGCTCAGCGCCACGTCCGCCGCCGCGAGGTTCTCCTCCAGGTAGGACACGCGCTTGGTGCCGGGGATCGGCACGACGTGCTCGCCGCGGTGCAGCACCCACGCCAGCGCCAGCTGCCCGGGCGTCAGCCCTTTCTCGACGGCCAGCTCGCGCACGCGCTCCGCGAGCTTGCGGTTCGCCAATAGGTTCTCGCCCGTGAAGCGCGGCCCGTAGCGGCGGAAGTCGCCCTCGTCGAGCTCCTCCGGCGAGCTGAAGCGGCCCGACAGGAAGCCGCGCCCCAGCGGCGAGTACGCCACCAGCGCGATCCCCAGCTCGTCGAGCGTCGGCATGATCTCCTGCTCGACGTCGCGCGTCCACAGCGAGTACTCGGTTTGCACGGCCGTGATCGGGTGCACCGCGTGCGCGCGGCGGATCGTCTGCGCGCTCGCCTCCGACAGCCCGAGGTGGCGGACCTTGCCCGCGGCGACCAGCTCCGCCATCGCGCCCACCGTCTCCTCGATCGGCGTGTCCGGGTCGACGCGGTGCTGGTAGTACAGGTCGATGTGCTCCACGCCCAGGCGCTGCAGCGACGCGTCGCACGCCGCGCGCACGTACTCTGGGCGGCCGTCGATCGAGCGGACCAGCGTGCCGTCGGGCCCCGGCTCGATCTTGATCCCGAACTTCGTCGCGAGGAACACCTGATCGCGGCGGTCTTTGATCGCGCGGCCGACCAGCCGCTCGTTCGTGTGCGGCCCGTACATGTCCGACGTGTCCAGGAAGTTGCAGCCGAGATCGAGCGCGCGCTCGATCGTGCGCAGCGACTCCCCTTCGTCGCTCGTCCCGTAGAACGCCGACATGCCCATGCAGCCGAGGCCGATCGCGGAGACCTCGGGACCGTCCGGTCCGAGCGTGCGAGTGATCATTGCGCCTCCCCTTCTGTCGGTTCCAGTCGTCGGCGCCTCCGGTATAGCAACCTCCGCGACCCGCGCCGCCTCGAGCTCCGCGATCCCAGCATCGAAGGGCGATCCCCGCTCGCACTCGCCGGCGCGCCGGCGGGATAAGCTGGGCAGCCGTGTTCCCGCTGAACCTCCCCAACGTGCTGACCGTGCTGCGCATCATGCTCGTGCCCGCGCTCGTCGTCGCGCTGCTCGGCAACACGCCCGACGGCGACGTGATCGCCGCGATCGTCTTCGCGCTCGCGTCGCTCACCGACTTCATCGACGGCTACCTCGCCCGCGCGCGCGACTCGATCACGACGTTCGGCAAGCTCATGGACCCGCTCGCCGACAAGCTGCTGATCGTCGCCGCGCTGATCTCGCTCGTCTCCCTGCACCGCCTCGCAGCGTGGATCGCGATGGTGATCATCACGCGCGAGCTCGCCGTCACCGTCCTGCGCCTCGGCGCCACGCAGGCCGGCGTCGTCATCGCCGCGAGCATGTTCGGCAAGGTCAAGACGTGCCTGCAGATCCTCGCCATCCTCGCCGTCATCGCGGTCCACGGCCAGCCCGCGTGGGTCAGCGCGCTGCTGTACCTCACCGTGCTCGTCACCGTGCTCTCCGGACTCGACTACTTCTTCGGCCTGCGCCGGCAGCTGCAGCAGGTCCAGCACGCGCCCGATCCGCACTAGTTTCGTCGCGGCGCACGCCGTATAACCATTGCTATACGGCGTTCGCCTCGGAGGCCTTACGGACCGGACCCGGCCGCTACGCGCGCGTACCCGCGTTGAGCCACTCGTCGAGCGTCGTCTGGTGTGTGCTTGGCGCACCGGAGTCGATCTCGGCGCGCAGCTCGGAGAGCAGGCCGTGGCGCTCGGCGACGACGTTGTGCTGGTGGATCGTCTCGAGGTTCTCCTGGCGCGCGGAGACGAAGCTGGCGCCGTCGAGGTCGGTGAAGCTGCTGACGACGCCGGCGATCATCTCGCGCACGCAGTCCTCGACGAAGCGCGGGCGCCGGTGCGCCTTTTCGACCACCTCGACCTCGTCCGCGCGCTTCATCAGCTCGTAGATCTCCGATGACATGCTCGACTCGGCGATCTCGAGCAGCGTCGCCGCGTCGATCTCCGCGCCGCACCCCTCGGTGCAGCCGATCTGCAAGGTCGCGAGGCCGCGCTGGTTGTGTGTGGCGACGGGCACGCTGTCGAGGATCTGGTCGATCTGCTCGGTGGAGAAGTCCTGGGCGAGCAGCCGCTCGCGTGCGCGCGCCGCGACCAGCTCCTGCGCGCACGGACACGCGGTCATGCCCGTCGCGGAGACGCCGACGGTGCCGCGCGTACCGTGCTCGAACGCGACTGCGCGGCCGTGCAGCGTGTAGATCTCCTGCGTGAGGATGCCGGACACGGGCGCTGGTCTGTGCTCGGGGTAGCGCGCGGCGATCGTCACCTCGGCGCGCTCGGCGCCCTGACGCGCGCGCACGAGCTCGGCGATGTGGCGCGCGAGCGTCTCGGCGCGGAACGGCGACTCGCTGAGGACGACCTCGCCGATCGCCTCGTTGACGACCTCGTCGAAGCGCGACATGTGGGCGCCCTTCTGGTCGCGGCCGAGATCGACGTAGCAGTCAAGGCGCGCCAGGAACAGCTCGTCGTGGATGCGCACGACCTTCTCCACGCCGCTGACGCCCACCCGCGAGAGCCCCACCGGGATCCCGGGCTCGCGTGCTTGGACGTCGTCGCCCGCTCCCCTGGTGGGAGACAGCGTGGAGGTCGGCCGAGTCGCCCGCACCGCGGCCAAGCGTAGCGCGCGTGCCGCTCGCCGCCGGGCGAACAATGCGAAGGTGACTCCCCCATCTTGAATTTCTGGTATCAATCGCCACTCAACTCATCGAGCAAAACGCAACGCACGGGAGGCTTAGCGGAGAGGCTGGGGAGGTCGGAGCGGGATTTTCCTGTTCCGATGAAGTCGGATGAGTCGATGGAGGGCCAGTGAGCGAGAGGCTTGAGGGTCTGTTGGGGGCCACGGACACAGCCGTGGTGGAGTTGGAGGAGCTGCAGGGGATCATCGCCGAGTCCCAGGAGAGGGGATTCGTGACGGCGGATGCGTTGACGAACGCGCTGGAGGAGGCGGAGCTCTCCGGCCAGCAGACGCATGAGCTGCTGAGCTACCTGGAAGAGCATGGGGTCGAGGTGCTCGCCGCGGGCGAGTCCGCGCCCGAGCTGCATCCGCACGGTCCCGCGGCGACGACTTCGCATGATCGCGAAGGCGACGATCCGCTCGCCGAGCGTACGCCCGAGCACGCGCTGGTGGTCGCGGACGAGCCCGACGAGGAGGGCGAACGCGGAAGCGAGCTGCACGCGCGCCTGGAGGAGCTGAGGCGGCCGGACGTCGACCTCGCGGTCGAGCCGAGCCTCGACTCGCTGCGGCTGTACCTGCGCTCGATCGGGCGCGTGCCGCTGCTCAGCGCCGAAGAGGAGGTGGCGCTGGCCAAGCGCATCGAGCGCGGCGACGTCGCCGCGAAGCAGCACATGGTCGAGGCCAACCTGCGCCTCGTCGTGTCGATCGCGAAGGGCTACGTCGGCCGCGGGCTGACGCTGCTCGACCTCATCCAGGAGGGCTCGCTGGGGCTGATCCGCGCGGTCGAGAAGTTCGACTACCGCCGCGGCTACAAGTTCTCGACGTACGCCACCTGGTGGATCCGACAGGCGGTCACGCGCTCGCTCGCCGATAAGGGACGCACGATCCGCATCCCCGTGCACATGGTCGAGCGCCTGAACAAGCTGATCCACGCCGAACGGCGGCTGATCCAGCAGCTCGGGCGCGAGCCCAACCCGACGGAGCTCGCCGACGAGCTCGACTGCACGGTGCGCGAGGTGCGCGACATCATGCGCATCACCCAGCAGCCGATCTCGCTCGAGAAGCCGGTCGGCGAGGAGGACGACTCGGCGCTCGCCGACTTCGTCGAGGACGTCTCCGCGGAATCGCCGTTCGAGATCGCCTCGGAGGCGCTGCGCCGCGAGAACGTCACGCGTGTGCTCGCCTCGCTGCCGCGCCGCGAGCGCGAGGTCATCGAGATGCGCTACGGCATCGTCGGCGGGCGTTCGCGAACGCTCGAGGAGGTCGGCCGCGCGTTCAACATCACGCGCGAGCGCGTCCGCCAGATCGAGAACCGGACGTTGAAAAAGCTGCAGACGCTGCCCGAAGCGCAGCAGCTGCGCGAGGCGTCCTGAGCGCGTCCGGCCGTCGCGGCACACCGTCGCGGCACGCCGTGGCGTCGCGGCACACGCGCGGCGGCAACCGACCGACCGATATTGCTCTTGCGTCGGGCGTATAACCATCGCTATACACCCGACGCCGAGCAAACCATGAGCCCCACCCCGCACCGCGTTCCCTAAACTGACGAACCCCTGGCGGGGTTCCCGAGCGGTCAAAGGGGACGCGCTGTAAACGCGTTGGCTCTGCCTTCGGAGGTTCGAATCCTCCCCCCGCCATGCCCTCCGCAAGCTTGCACGAGATCGCCCGATGCGCTTCAGCCGCCATCGTGGCTGAGGAGTTTGGTGGCGCCATCGGTAGGTGGTGCGATTGCATCACGTGTATCGCTTCCAAAGACCGATAATCATTATAGAACGTCACCAAGGGTGTACCGTAATCACGACTATCGACTTCAGGGGCTGATAATCGTGATACGCTTACACCATGGCGAAGGCGGACAAGAAGGCCGTGCGCGCCGCCGGACCGGTGGCTTCGCGCGTGCTCGAGGAGCTTGCCGACTCGCGCCGACACTCGGTCACGGTCGCCGGCGATCGTGCGTGGCTGTCGCAGTGGACGAAGGACCCCAACGCTCTGCTTGAGAGCATGGCGGACAACCAGTTGCTCTATCGCGTCGGGCGTGGACGCTACTTCGTGGCGCCCCGCGGGACGTTCTCCGCGGCGCAGGCTGCCCCGGCGGAGCTCATCGCGGGGCTGATCCTCGGTGCCCGCGGCGAGTACTTCATCAGCTATCTGAGCGCACTGATCAACTACCGCTTCACCGATCTGCACTCCAACACGATCTACGCCGCAATCCCGCAAGCGAGCAGCTTCGGCGAGACATCGGTCGAACTTCCCAGCGGCACACTGCGGCTCGTCCGGCTCAGCCGATCGAACTGGCCCGCCGATCCTGACGACGAACTCGTGCGCGTAAGGGTCCTTCCCGACGCCAAGGAGTTTGTCTGGCGAGCGTCGATGGAGCGCACCCTCGTCGACAGTCTCTCGCGGCCCGATCTCGCCGCCGGGCCTGAGACCGTCATCACCAGCTGGGCGCGCGCACGGCAGTCCGATACCGACTGGGATCTCGTGTGTGCGATATCGGCGCGGCGAGGCAAGAGCATGGAGCGACGGTGTGCTCTGTTGCTGCGTCTGCTGGGTCTGGACGCCATCGCCAAACGCAACTTCCCCGATCTCGCGGGCCGCGGAGCCAACACGCCCCTGGATCGGAGCAACAGCTTTCAGATGAGCCGTGAGGCGATCAAGCGGGATAGTGAGACGGGGGTGCTGCTCAACGTGCCCGAGGATTATCTGCGGGGCTGGGTCAGCGCGACCTCGGCGCCGTGATCGACTACCCGACCGATCGCCGCGTCTCTGCCGAGGCCGACAGACACGACATCCCCGAGCCGGTCCTCGTG
This sequence comes from uncultured Solirubrobacteraceae bacterium, assembly GCA_963826985.1. Lineage (GTDB taxonomy): Bacteria > Actinomycetota > Thermoleophilia > Solirubrobacterales > Solirubrobacteraceae > Palsa-744. Next base: position 107,285 of record CAWGYW010000001.1, on the reverse strand, counting down.
CGCGACCTGGTCCGCGTCGTGGAGGTCCTCAACCTCAAGGCCAAGGACTTCTTCTCCAAGCGCAGCGTGCTCGCCGGGTCGATGGCGCTTCGCTGCTTCGACAGCCCGCGCTTCACGGTTTACGACGCTGACTTCTCGACCTCATCCGAGACTGTGAGCCCGCCCACGGTGATGAAGGCGAAGCTCGCCTACAGCGACGACGACCTCGAGATCATGCCCGCCGAGCTCGTCCCCCACGACGCGCAGGGCACCTCCTGGCAATCGGCGCCGATCGAGTTCAATCCGGTCTTCACCTCGCTTATCCCCAATCCCGACGACCGCAGCTTCAAGGCCGACGTCTCCTTCCGAGGGATGCTGCTCGACGGTCTCGAGGTTCCGTTCAAGGTTCCTTACGACCTTGACATTTGGCCGGAGAGCCCCGCCGTCTACATCATGGACCCACACGAGACGCTCGCCGAGAAGATCCTTGGCTGGTGTGCTCACCGTCAGGTCAAGCACTACGCCGACCTCGCGTACGTCGCGCTCGTGTCTCGTCCTGGCGGAGCGCAATTGATCGACCTGAGCTATCCGCGAGCGCGCGAGGTGCTCGACGGAAAGCTCGCGACTATGAGTCGGCTGCAGCCTGACATTTACGCGGCGTTTCCGAGTATCGATGCGCTCCTGGATGACCTCGCGCAGCGACCGCAGTTCAGCTCGACGCAATGGAGCAGGATCATGTACCTGCGGGACGCGCGCGACCGCTTCACCCAGGCTCACCTCATTGCGGCGGTGACCGGCGTACTGGTCCCGGGCCTGAAGGGCGCTGGCAAACAACCGACCTGAGGGATTCGACTCTCACCCGACGGGCTGCAGAACCCCGCGCTTCTCAGCCTTCGCCGGCGCGTCGGACGACCGCTCGGCCTGCCCGACCCGCCGCCCGCCGCAACGCTCTGCGCCTCGCCACCGCCGACCCCCGCACCCCCCACGAGAGGCCACGGCGGCCCGGGCCGGCTGAAGTAGAACCCCTGCACGAGCGGCACGCCGAGCCGTTCGGATGGCGCGCAGCTCGTCGCGGTCTCGACGCCCTCGGCGACGAGCAGGCTGCCGACCTGCTTCGAGTAGCCGGCGAGGGCGCCGACGAGCGCGGCGCGCTCGTCGTCGCGGTGGATGCGCGCTCACGAGCGAGCGGTCGAGCTTGAGGTAGCTGGGGAGCACGGCGGTGATCTGGCGCAGGCCCGAGTAGCCGGCGCCCATGTCGTCGACGGCGAGGCGCGCGCCGCGGGCGCGCAGCGGCTCGATCGCGCTGCAGCAGCTGCATGTCGCCGTGCACGAGCGTCTCCTCGGTGATCTCGATGATCAGCCCTGCGAGGTCGTCGGGCTGGCCGTCGCCGGCCGCCTTCGAGCATCGCCATCGTGGCCGTGCTTCGAGCAGCACGGGCGCGGACAGGTTGACGCGACAGGCTGGTTCCGAGCTGGGCGCTGGGCGAGCAGCTCGAGCGCGCTGCGCAGGCACGCGCGCTCGAGCGCGGCGCGCTGCCCGAGCTCGCTGCGCCAGCGAGAACCAGTGCAGCGGGCTGCCGCCGATGCGCGGCTGCGCCGAAGCGCGCGAGCGCCTCGTAGGCGTGGACGATGCCGCTGCGCACGTCGACGATCGGCTGCACGACGATCGTCGAGACCGTCGCCCGCGATCAGGCGCTGCGAGCGCGTCTGCGGGCGCTCGCGATCTCGGCGGCGCTGAGCGTCGTCGCTCGGCGCGCGTGCGGGCTGGAGCGCGAATGCCCGCGGCCTGCGGCACGCTCGCTGCGATCGGCTCATGCGCGCGGCGATGTCGCCCGCGAGCAGCAGCGTCTCGGCGCTCTCGGCCTGCGGCGCGCCTGGCGCAGCATGTGGTTGAGCTCGCGCGTGAGCCGTCCGCAGGTGAGCAGCAGCGCCGAGCGCGGCCGCGCACATCGCCGCGTACTGGGCGCCGAGGTGCTCGGTGCGAACGATCGGCAGCAGCAGCGCGCCGAAGACGATCGCGCTGCCGAGCCAGTGCACGCGCCCGCCGCGCGCCATCACGCCGCTGGCGATGGCGGCGAGCCACAGGATGCTGAGCGCGGTCACGTGCTGGTCGCCGAGGCCGATGATCAGCACGGCGGCGGCCCCGGCGGCGGACTCCTCGAATCTTCAGCCACGACAGGCCGCAGTGCCGCGAACTGCACGACGGCGGTCAGCTCGATCGATCGCGAAGCCGGCGATCCCGAGCGCCGGGTGTGGCAGCAGCCGCGGCTCGGCGAGGATCAGCGCGATCCCGATCAGCGCCCATCGCGATCCGCGTTTTGGCGGCGGTGCGGCGCGCGCGCAGGATGCGCCGTCGTCGCGCTCGATCGGCACCGCGGGTTACAGCATGGGCAGGGGCATCCACGTTCAGCTTCGGCCGGCGCGACCGCCCGTACTTGACCCGCTGCTGTTGGCGCTCTCTCGACGACGCGTCCGCGTCGGGCCGCGTGCGCCGCGTTGGCAGCGCGTGCGCGCCGCGCCGACAGCCCCAGCTGCACGCCCACCAACGTGCAGCAGTTCGAGCAGCTGCTCGCGCTCGGCGTCGCTCAGCTGCGCGCACAGGCGGCGCTCGAGCTCGGCGGCGAGCGCGAACGCGCGCCCGAGCAGCTCGCGCCCCTGCTCGGTCAGGTACAGCGCGCGCGTGCGGCGGTCGCGCGGGTTGTGGCGGCGTTCGAGCAGCCCGCGCGCCTCGAGCGCGTCGACGAACGCGACCATGCGGCTGGGCGGGATCTGCAGCCGCTCGCCGGCCGCCTGCTGGGACATGCCCTCGGCGGCTCCGACCACGCGCAGCATCGCGAACTCGCGGGGCTCGAGCCCGAGCGGCGCGAGCGTCTTCGGAAAGCGCGCGGCATACTGCGTAGCCGACGAGGAGACCGTGAAGCCGACGAGCGAAAGGGCATCGTCTGGGCTTGGCGAGGGCGCGGCGTGCGCGCCGGGCGCGGTCCGATAGCGTCCCCGTGCTCGTGCCCGTCCGCGTCGTCCTCACCCTCACGGATAATCATACTCCAGCGAAATTTATGTTATAGATTGTTTCGAGAATCGATTACCGTTTACGGAATGCATCGTTGCCCGCAGATGCCGCCACACGTTCGCGCAGCCAAGCCGAAGCGGTGAGCTTCGACGAGATCACCGGTCTCAGGCATAGCTCGCGTACGTCGCGATGCTGCCCACCGGCGGAGAAAGGAAGCTGACGATGGCAGCGAGCACGCTATGAGCGGCATGGGCGACAACGGCATCGAGGTCGATGGGCCTCGTCCGCGACTTCAAGGGCGGCGTGCGCGCGGTCGACGGGATCGACCTGCGCGTGGCGCCGGGCGAGATCTACGGCTTCCTCGGGCCCGAACGGCGCGGGCAAGTCGACGACGGTGCTGGTGCTGACGACGCTGCTGCCGCCGACCTCGGGCAGCGCGCGCGTGGCGGGACTGGACGTGGTGCGCCAGGGCGCGGAGGTGCGCCGCGCGATCGGCGCGTCGCTGCAGGAGTCGGCGCTCGACCCGTTCCTGACGGGCCGCGAGCACATGCGCCTGCAGAGCGCGCTGCACGGGCTGGGCCGGGCCGAAGGCGAACGACGCGGCACGGAGCTGCTCGAGCGCGTCGGGCTGATGGACGCGGCGGACCGCAAGGTGGGCGGCTACTCGGGCGGGATGAAGCGCCGCCTGGACCTGGGCCTGGCGCTCGTGCACGGCCCGCGGCTGCTGTTCCTGGACGAGCCGACGACGGGCCTCGATCCGCAGAGCCGCGCGGCGCTGTGGGACGAGGTGCGCCGGCTGGCGAACGACGGCGTGACGGTGTTCCTGACGACGCAGTACCTGGAGGAGGCGGACGTGCTGGCCGACCGCGTCGGGATCATCGACCGCGGCAGCATCGTCGCGGAGGGCACGCCGGCGGAGCTGAAGGCGTCGATCGGGCGCCCGAGCGTCGAGGTGATCCCGCAGGACCCGGGCGAGCGCGAGCGCCTGGCGGCGGTGCTGCACCGCTTCGGCGAGCAGGCGCGCAGCGTCGACGCAACGGCGTGGCGGCGCGCCTGCCGGAGGGCGTGAGCGACGTCGCCGAGATCGTGCGCACGCTCGACGCCGAGGGCCTCGCGATCGCCGACCTGCGCCTGCACACGCCGACGCTCGACGACGTGTTCCTGGCGAAGACGGGGCGCTCGCTGGAGGGCGCCGGCGACGGCGCGGACGCGGACGGACGAGCAACAGGATCCGGCGGCCGGCGAGCGCGTGAGCGAGCACGTGCACGCAGATAGGCGTGCTGGCGCGGCGCTCGATGCTGAAGACGCTGCGCCAGCCGTTCCAGCTGTTCCCGATCGTGTTCTTCCCGCTGATCCTGCTGGCGGTGAACGCGAGCGGGCTGAAGGCGGCGACGCGCCTGCCGGGCTTTCCGACGCACTCCTACATCTCGTTCGCGATCGCCGTGGCGTTCATCCAGGGCGGGATGTTCTCGCTGATCAACACCGGCACGAACCTCGCGGAGGACATCGAGAGCGGCTTCTTCAACCGGCTGGCGCTGACGCCGCTGCGGCGCGTGTCGCTGATCGCGGGGCTGCTCGTGGGCGTGGCGGCGCTCGGCGTGCTGCAGTCGGCGGTGTACATGCTGATGGGCCTCGTCGCGGGCGCGCACCTGGATGCGGGCGTGGGCGGCGTGCTGCGTGATCCTCGCGCTGGGCGCGCTGACGGCGGTCGGCTTCGGCGCGCTCGGCTGCGCCGCCGCGCTGCGCACGGGCTCGGGCGAGGCGGTGCAGGGCCTGTTCCCGCTGTTCTTCGTGTTCATCTTCCTGTCCTCGAGCAACCTGCCGCGCAACCTGCTGAAGACCGGCTGGTTTCACTCGATCGCGAACGTCAACCCGATCTCCTATCTGATCGAGGGCTTTCGCAGCCTGTACATATACGGCTGGGACGGCACCGCGCTGTGGCGCGGCTTCGCGGTGGCGATCGGCCTGACGCTGATCGCGCTGCTCGCGGTGGCCGGCGCCCTGAGAACCAGGCTGCAGCGCACATGAACACCGGCGGCGGCATCTGGCAGGTGGCGCGCACGATCGCGTGGCGCAGCCTGCACACGTACGTGCGCCGGCCGGACCTGTTCGTGCCGTCGCTGGTGTTCCCGCTGGTGTTCCTGGCGAGCTTCGCGGGCGGGCTGTCGGCGCTGGGGGGACTGCGCGGATTCAGCTTCCCGGCTGGCTACACGGCGTTCCAGTTCGTGTTCGTGCTGTGCCAGTCGGCGATGTTCGGCGGGCTGTTCACGGGCTTCACGCTGGCGTTCGACTTCGAAAGCGGCTTCGCGCGGCGGCTGATGCTGGCGGCGCAGGACCGCCGCGGGATCGCGCTGGGCTACGCGCTGGTGGCGCTGACGCGCGCGGCGATCACGCTGACGGTGGTGAGCGTGGTGGCGCTGGCGGCGGGGATGCGGATCACGGGCGACGGCGTGGACGTGTTCGGCCTGTACGGCCTGGCGCTGCTGCTGACGCTGGTCGGCTACGGCTGGGCGGCGGGCGTGGCGTTCCGCTTCCGCACGATCCAGGCGGGGCCGCTGATGCAGACGCCGGTGTTCCTGCTGCTGTTCCTCGCGCCGGTGTATGTGCCGCTGAGCCTGCTCAAAGGCTGGATCCACGCGGTCGCGAGCATCAACCCGGCGACGGCGTTCCTCGACGCGGGCCGCGGCCTGATCTCCGGCGTGCACAACCACACGGCGCTCGCGTTCGCGTGCGCGCTCGGGTGCATCGTCCTGTTCGGCATCTGGATGCTGAGCGGGCTCCGCAGCGCCGAGAACTCGCCCTGATCGCGCTCTCGGAGAACGTCCGTGCAGCCCCGACTCAGGCGCCGCCGAGCTCCCGCGCGAGCTCGTCCGCCTGACTTGTGCTGAGGAGCACCCTGTGCAGCGTGGTGCCGTTGTCCACGGCGAACGACAGGCCGGGGACGCTACGGCGCACGACGAAGACTTCATCGAGGCGGATGGTGCGCGCGACGTACAGCAGCCACGGCAGGCGCAGGCCGACTTTGATGCCCGAGCGCATCGCCTCGCGGACGGGATCGGCGACGACGTGCACGTCGCCGATGTCGGCGCGCGCCACGCGGAAGTTGCGCATCAGCCCGAGCAGCTTCTCCCACAGGGCGAGCCGCACTTCGATGTGATCGTCGCCGACTTCGATACGCACGAGCGAACAGCCTATAGTGCGAGTCATGGAGTCCTCGAAGGCCTCCGCGAGGGTGCTGGTGGTGGCGCACAAGACGGCGGCGACGCAGCCGCTGCTGGATGCGGTGCGCGAGCGCGCGCACCGCGGTCCGAGCACGTTCACGCTGCTCGTGCCGAACTCCGCGCACGGCCTGCACAAGCTGGTCGACGTGGAGGACCAGAGCGCGGGCGATGCGCAGGGCGTGCTGGATGTGGCGCTGCCGAAGCTGAGCGAGGCGGCGGGCGCAGCGGTTGAGGGCGTCGTCGGCGACGCGGACCCGGTGGCGGCGGTGCACGACGCGATCAACCTGCGCGGCTTCGACGAGATCATCATCTCGACGCTGCCGACGCACGTGTCGCACTGGCTGAAGCTGGACCTTCCGAGCAAGGTCTCGGGCATGGGCCTGCCGGTGACGACGGTCACGCCGGCGGACGCGGACCCGGCGTAGCGCAGTCCCGCGAGGGCGCTCGGGAGCCCCCCCACTCCCGCCCCTCACTCCCAACCCTCGCCCCTGACGCCCGGCCCTCGCGCACGTGACGCGCGGCATCGGCGCACCCCGGTATGCGGCTGACGACATGCTGTCAACCGCACGTGGCCAGCCACGCCCGTGCAGACGCTTGTCTACATGCTAGATTCGTGTTTCTATATCCCGATAAACGGCATTGTATAGCTGGCTATCTATGACAATCGTCTGTGGAACTTTCGTCTGCGTAGCGCGAGAGTTGGAACGGTGGAAACTGTCCGTAAGCAATTTGCGGCGAACCTCAAGTACTACCGCGACCGGGCAGGCCTTTCACAGGAGGCTCTCGCAGACATCTGCGACCTGCATCGCACGGAGATCAGCCTGCTGGAGCGCTGCAAGCGCTCGCCGAGGCTGGAGACGATCGTGATCCTCTCGCGCGGCCTCGAGCTGGGCTCGCCGGGCGAGCTGCTCGAGGGAATCACCTAGCTCCCCGCGCCTCAGCGATCCGCTCGCGCGTCAGCTGATCTGCTCGCGCGTCGCCTGCGAGTCGGTGATCAGGCGCGCGCTGCGCCCGTGCGTGGCGAAGCTGGATGACCAGCGGATGAAGACGACGATGCGGTTCTGGAAGCCGACGAGGTACCAGATGTGGACGAGCAGCCACGTGATCCAGGCGATCGACCCGCTAAGCCGCAGGCCGTGGATGTCGGCGACCGCGGCGCGACGGCCGATCGTCGCAAGATTGCCCTTGTCGCGGTAGCGAAACGGCGGCGCCTGCCCCCCGCGCAGCCGCGCGCGCACGGCCCTGGCGGCGTGGCGGCCCTGCTGCATCGCGGCGGGCGCGACGCCGGGGAGCACGTGTGCGACGCCGTCGCCGCCGCGCACGCGCACCATGTCGCCGAGCGCGAACACCTCGGGATGGCCGGGTAGCGACAGGTCGGGCTCGACGGTGACGCGCCCCGAGCGGTCGAGCTCGGCGCCGCTGCGTTCGGCGAGCTTGGCGGCGAGCGGCGAGGCGGTGACGCCGGCGGCCCAGATGACGGTGCGTGTGGGAATCCGCTCGCGCCTGCCGCCGCCGTCGTCGACGGTGACGCTGTCGGCGTCGACGCCGACGACAGTGCGACCGAGCAGCGGGGTCACGCCGAGGCGCTCGAGCGAGCGCGCGGCCCTCGCCGACAGCGACGGCGGGAAGCTCGTGAGCACGCGGTCGCTGACCTCGACCAGCAGCACCCGCCCGGCGCGCGGGTCCACCGATCTGAAGTCGTGTTTGAGCGTGTCGCGCGCGAGCTCCGCGATCTGGCCGGCGATCTCGACGCCGGTCGGCCCCGCGCCGACGACGACGAACGTCAGCCAGCCGGCGCGTCGCTGCGGGTCGGGCTCCATCTCGGCGGCCTCGAACGCGCTGAGGATGCGCGCGCGGGCGAGCAGCGCGCTCTCCAGCGACTTGACCTCCTCGGCGTACGCCGCCCACTCGTCGTTGCCGAAGAACGAGTACGCGCGAGCCGCCGGCGACGATCAGCGTGTCGTAGGGGATCGACGCCGGCGCCGGCAGCCCCTCGACCGATTCGAGCTTCAGCTCGCGCGTGTCGAGATCGACGTCGCTGGCCTGCGCAAGCAGCACCCGCACATTGTGGTCGCGCTTGAAGATCGCGCGCAGCGGATACGCGATTTCCCCCGGCGAGAGCGCGCCGGTGGCGACCTGGTAGGTGAGCGGCTGGAACAGGTGGAAGTTGCGCCTGTCGACGAGCGTCACCTCGACGGGCGCCCGGCGCAGCCCCAGCGCCGCCTGCAGACCGCCGAAGCCGCCCCCGACGATCACCACGCGATGCGCGCTCGCCTCACCCATCCACAGTCAGGCTAGAGATCCGGCGTGCGACCGGCGGTGCCGTCGGCGATGCGAGCGGCGAGCAGGTCTACGTCACGACGAGGCGCTGATCGGGTATGACTTGTCCGGTGGAACGGGGGACGGGCTGGTCATCCGCAATTGTCCGGCGCGTGCCAGCGGCGTCGCTGACGCTGCTCGCGGTGCTCATCGTGCTCGTACCCGCGGTGGTCCAAGCCCGTCCGGCTGGCATGCATGGCGGGCATGAGCGCCCGGCCATGACGCGTCGCCTGCGGCTCGAGATCGCCCGCGAGCGCACACGGGTGGCGGGCGAGGTCGCCCGCGACGGACTCGGCCCGAAGCTGTCGCGCACAGCTCCCGATCACCATCACGCCCGACGCCGAGCTCGCGTGCTCGCACGCGCGGCAGGCGAGGGAACCGCGGGCGAATACATCGGGCTGATCACCGATCTCGGCACGATCGGCGGCATGGCCAGCCACGGCGGCGCGGTTGACAGCGCCGGCGATGTCGTCGGTGACATACAGCTCGCAGGCGGTGTGCCGAGGCACGCCGCCGTGTGGCCGAACACGTGCGAACTTTGCGAAATGGATCTCGGCTCGCTGCGCACCGAAAACAACGACAGCGAATCGGAATCCGGAAACAGCCTTGCGAAAGCCGTCGACCCGGCAGGTAACGAGATCGCCGGATGGTCGGAGACGAACGAACCGGCCGATGCGCCCGGCGAACACCAGAGCTACGACGCGGCCACGTGGACGCAGTCCCAGGGCAAATACACCGCGACCGATCTCGGCACGCTCGCCGATGACACAGGCGAGGGATGCGGCGATGACATCGATAGCCCGACAACGGCGATCAGCTGGTCCACCGGCGTCAACGACTCCGGGACGGTCGTCGGCATAGCCAACTACCGGATCGAAAGCTGCCCCGAACCTGGGGCCGAACCGGATTCGATCTTCCCGTTCTTCGGCCATGCGTTCCGCTACCGGAACGGGGCCATGGAAGATCTCGGCACGCTCGACAACTCACCGGTGGGCGCCGAAGGCGACTGCGCGTTCAGCGAGGCGGAGGCGATCGACGCCGCCGGCGCCGTCGCCGGCACGTCCGGCAGCCAGGCCCTGGGGGGATTCGGCACGTTCAGCGCCGGCTGCTCCGGCAGCCCTGTTGGCGGTGCGCTGATCAGCCATGCGTTCGTGATCCCGGCAGGCGAGGGCGCGGGCGACATGCAGGACCTCGGCAACCCCGCGGGCGGCACCGGCGAAGACAACTACAGCGAAGCGGACGGGATCAATGCAAGCGGCGACCTCGCCGTCAACGGCACCGATTCCAACGGCGTCTCGCACGGCTATCTGTACAAGAACGGCAAATTCACTCCCGTCGGGACGCTGGGCAAATCGACATACGTGTATGGGATCAACGACGAAGACGTGCTCGTCGGCGCGTCCTACACGGGCGTTGAAGAAGAGCAGGCGGTCGCCTTCGTGGACGGCGATCTGCTCAACCTCAACGATCTGCTCGAACCAGGATCGCCGTGGTTCCTGGAACGGGCGCGGTCGATCAACGACCACGGCGTGATCACCGGCACCGGCTTCATCGAAGGCCAGTACCGCGCCTTCCGCATGCAGCTCGTGGTGTATCGCGTCGACATCCTGACCAGCCCGCCTGCGCTGACGAACCTGCACAGCGCCACATTCGAATTCTCGAGCCCAGCCCCCGGTGCGAAATACGAATGCTCGCTGGACAAAGCGCCTTACAAGCCATGCACCTCGCCGGCGTCATACAGCAACGTCGTCGATGGGGCGCACTCGTTCAGTGTGCGGGCGGTCGCCGAGGGCTTCCCGCCGTCGGAACCGGAGTCGCGTGAATGGACGATCGAAAACCAGGCCCCGCAGGCCGAAGTAACCTCCTCGCCTTCGGGGGTGGTCGCATCCTCGACGGCAGAAATCGTCTTCAAGTCAAGCACCGCACAGACGGGTGTGACGTTCAAATGCTCGCTTGACGGCGAACCGGAATTCGCGTGCGCCTCGCCGCAGAAGCTGGCGGGGCTCGCACCGGGCCGCCATGTTTTCAAGATCGTCGCCGTCAACCAATTCGGGGAAGCGTCGAGCGCGCCGACGATCGTGGAATGGACCGTCGCGGAAGGCGCCAAGGGCGGCGGTCTTGGCGTTCCGCCGCCGGCCACGAGCGCGTGCGCGGCGCCGTCGATGGCGAAGGTGAGCAGTGGTCTGCTGTTCATGGTCGGTCGCAGCGGCACGTGCATCGGCAAGGGGACGCTGGCCGGTGAACCGGTGTGGGAGGCAAGCGGCCCCGTGACCGTCGACGGGATCGGGATCATCCCGGAAGCGGGCACGCTCGTCGCGCTGTCGACATCTGGCGCGGCGGTGCTCGAGACGACCGGTCCCAGCAGCCTGCAGCTCGGCACCGACACGCCGCTCGCGGTGTCCTTCCCGTTCACGTGGGCGCAGAACACCGGTGGCGTGCTCGGTGCGTACATGACCGCTCACAAGGACATCAACCAGTCCGTTGCGTCATGGGGCAAGGGCAAGGTGCCGGGCGCGCCGCCACCGGCTGAAGCCTCGCTCGTCGGGAGCATCGCCGGGATGAAGGTGCCGCCCGTCTGGCCGCAGGTCGAACTGTCGAGCGAAAACGGCGGCACGGCGAAGATCGGCCTGCAGGTGACACTCCCGAACATCTTCAGCTCGGTCCCGGTCTCGAACCCGAGCGGCATACAGACCACCTCGCCGAACGAGCTCGCTGTACGGCGCTGGCATCTCTGTCGGCATAACCGCGTCCAACGAAAACGGCGTCACGAAGAACATCTCGGGCCGGATCGATGGCGAACTGTGGCTCGGTCCGCTGAGCGTGAAGAACCTTTCGCTCTCCTATGAATCGGTCAGCGAAACGGTGAGTGGCGCCCTCACCGTCGGGCTGCTCGGCTGGAAGGGCGAGATCGAACTGGCGACGACGATCGGCCCGGAAAAGTATCCGGCGGTGATCGGCTGCTGCGTCGAGAAGCTCTCGATCGCGGCGCAGAAACTCGGCATCCAGATCGATCCCGGGCTGTTCCTCGATTCGCTCGAAGGCAGCTTTGCGCAGGAAACCGAAACGGTCAGCGGACGCCAGCAGAGCTATCTGAAGATCGCCGGCGGCGCCGGCATCACGCTCGGCGTCGAAATCGCGGGGCTGTGGCCCGTCGAACTGAAGGGCAAGGCCGCCTACTCGTTCTCGCAGCCGCCCGTGTTCGAAGAGTCCGGCAAGGGCTCGGTGCTCGGCTTCCCGCTCGCGAGCGCCAAGACGACCTACAAGCCCGGCGAAGTGAAACTGAGCGGCAACGTCGAAGCGACGATCGGCGGCTTCGGGATCAGCGCTTCGATCACCAAAGCCTTCTTCCAGGGCACCGAACAGTTCAACATCAATGCCGAAGGCGTCGAGAACTGGCCGCTGCTCGGACGCCAGAGCGCGTCGGTCGTGTTCTCGAACAAGGGGTTCGCGGCGTGCACGGAAGTCAAGGGCGCGTTGCTGGGCTCGGACTTCGCGCTCGGCTGGGGGATCCTGCTGCCGAGCCACACCCAACAGGTGTTCACGGATGTCTGCAGCCTCGGGCCATTCGAAGCGACGGCGAGCCGGGCGACGGCCGCGGGCGCAGGCCGCGAGATCGAGATCACAGGACGGGCCGGGCCGCGGGTGATCGGCGTCTCGGGTGACGGCGGAGCGCCGCCGGTGACCGTCGAAGGGCCGGGCGGCCTGCATCTGGAAACGGTCGCCGCAGCACAGCCAGGCGGCTACATCGTCCCCGACAGCGAACGCGACATGAGCTACATCGTGCTCCCGAACGCCAGCCCCGGGACCTACACCGTCAGCTCGAGCAGCGTCCCGATCACCGCGGTGAACGTCGCACGCACGCTGCCGCCGGTGCACGACTCGGCAACCGTCAAGGCGCTCTCAGGCGGCCGCATGCGCCTCAGCTACCGCCAGACCACGGCGCCCGGCGAGCAGCTCGAGCTCTTCGAACAGGGCGGCCCCGGCAACGGCCGGCTGCTGCTCACCACCACGCGCGCGCACGGCACCATCGCGTTCACGCCCGCCGACGGGCTCGGCAGCCACCGCCACATCCTCGCGATCACGCTCAACGGCGGGCTGCCACGCAGCAGCGAGACGCTCGCCCCGTTCAGCGTCGAGGACTCCCCGCCCGGGCGCGTCGAGGGTCTGAGCCGACACGCAAGCACGCTCACCTGGAAGCCGACGCCCCGCGCGCACGCATATCTGGTTGCGTTCGTCGCCGCTGACGGGCTGAGCACGGGATCTCACACGGTCACCGCCGCGAGGATGCGTATCCCGTCGGGGAGCACGCGCGCGATCGTCGTCGCGGTGGACGCGATCGGACGCTTCGGGCCGTCCACGACCTTCAAGCTGACCGCGGCCAAGAAGGCTCACCGTCATAAGCAGCCAGGGGGGAAGAAAACAAGATGAACTCCGGCCCTCTCGTGCTTCGCCGTCAGTGGCCCCTGGATGTGCGCCACACGGCCTACCTCCTCGCCGCGTGCATCGCGGCGCTCCTGGGGGTCATCGTGGCCTCGCGGCCGGGGCCCGCACCGGTTGGCGTCCCGCGGGCGAGCTCTGTCGCGCGCTCCCCGCACGAGCTGGCCGAACTGGCGTTTCCCGAGCAGGCGGCGGTCGCGCGCACGATCGGCGGCAGCGACCGCACGTACTGGGTCAGGCGCAGCGCCGGCGGCCTCAGCGCGCTCGGCGCGGGACTGACCACGAGCTTCCGGGCAGCCGGCGTGGTGGTCCGCGCCGACGGCCGGTCGGCCGGGCTGTCGCTGGGCGCCGTAGGACGTGGAGCGGCGCTCGCGCCGGTGGCGGCGGCGATCCCACGGGCGAGTCACAACCGCGTCGTGTATGACCGAGGGTCGCTGCAGGAGTGGTATGCGAACGGCCCCGCGGGCCTCGAGCAGGGCTTTCGCCTCGCACGCCGCCCGGCTGCGAGCGCTGCGGGCGCGCTCACCCTGTCGCTGGCCCTGAGCGGCGGCCTGCACGCGGCGCTCGACGCGAACCAGCTCGGGCTCACACTGCGCACGGCTGCTGGCAGAGCGGTTCTGCGCTACACGGGCCTGTCGGCCACGGACGCTCTCGGACATCGCCTCGCAGCCCACCTGGCGCTTCGAGGTGAGCGCGTGCTGATCGTCGTGGACGACGCGCACGCGCGCTACCCGATCGCGGTCGACCCGTTCGTGCAAAGCGCGCTGCTCACCGCGTCGAAAGGCGACCCCGGCCAATACATAGGCTCGTCGGTCGCGGCCTCCGCCGACGGCAGGACGCTCGCGATCGCGGGGCCAAACGCTGGTTTGGGAGTTATCTATGTCTTCACCGAGCCCACGGGCGGTTGGACGAACATGACGCAGACGACCGAACTCCACACTCCATCGTCGGTCAACTCGAATCCTCCCTGGGGGCTCGCGATGTCGGCGAACGCGGAAACGATCGTCTGGGGCCCCTACGTCTACACCCGCCCGTCACAGGGATGGGTCGGCACGGTCGAAGTCAAACCGGTCACGCTCGGGGCCGGCGAAGGCTCAGGCCAGACGGCGGTCGCCATCTCCGGCAACACAATCGTCCAGGGTCAACGCGCGACCTATGTCGCCGGCCACACCACCTACGGCCAGGGTGCGCTCTACGTGTTCGTCGAGCCCGAAGGTGGCTGGAAAACGACCGAAACCGCCACCGCCCGCCTTCTGGGTTCCGGTGAAGCCGAAGAATATTTCGGCACGGCCGTGGCGATCGAAGGAGAAATCATCGTCACGAGCGCGCCCAAACACGGAAGCGACGGGGCGCTTGACCTCTTCAAGCGGCCCCCCGGCGGGTGGGCTAGCACCGAAACGCCGACGGCAGAACTGAGCGCGCCGGGCGCGGGAGGTACGGAGATCGGCGCGGAAAAAACGCGCTCGCGATGTCCGGCGGCACAATCGTCGCCGGATCCTGGGCCCCGTACGTTGGAGGGACCGAAACCGAGGGCAGCGCCGACGTCTTCGAGGAACCCGAAACCGGCTGGGCGAACACGACGGAAGCCACCGCCAAGCTGACCGGGGAAGGCGAAGCCTACGAAGACTTCGGCGCCTCGGTGGCGGTGGACGGTAGGACGATCGCCGTCGGCGCTCGCACCACCCCCACCGCCCAGGAAGGTGCCATATATGTCTTCTCAGAGCCCGCGCCCGGATGGGAACCGACGACGGCCGCCGAGACACTGACCCCATCGCACGCCGAAAGCGGTGGGTTCGGTGACGCGCTGGCGATCGGCGCGGGCACGATCCTGGCGGGCGCCCCAACAGCGGTCGTGGAAGAAGTCGGTCCCGGTGTACGAGAGGACGGCGATGCATACGTGTTCTTCGGGCCGCCGCCTGCGCCGCCGTCGGCGGTGATTGGTTCGCCGGTGTCTGGCGGGTCCTTTGAACAGGGCTCTGTTGTGCCTACGGCGTTTTCGTGTGTTGAGGGTGCTGGTGGTCCTGGGCTTGAATCGTGTGTCGATTCGAATGGTGCCTCTGGGGGTGTGGGGACGCTCGCGACTTCTGTCGTTGGTGTGCATAGCTATTCGGTGATGGCGAAGAGCGTGGATGGGCAGAGCGCGAGCGCGGAAATCGGCTACACGGTGACTGCGGCGAAGGTGGCGGTGCCGGTCGAAACGGCAAAGGTCGTCCCGACCGAAACGGCGAAGGTCGTCGAAGAAGTGCTGCTGGGTTGCAGCAAACGTGCGCTGGTGTTGAACGATGTGCTGGTGCGTGGTGGTCGCGTGGAGTTGACCGGTAGTGCTGCGAGCTCGCTCGATGGCAAGCAGGTGTCGATCGTCTTTGGTGCGAGCAAGACGGTGGCATCGGTGACGGTCGGCTCGAATGGGGCGTTCTCCGCGAGCGTGCCGTTGCCATCGGCGAAGCTTCGCGACAGCAACAGCGCTCGCTACACGGCGGTGTCCGGCGCTCAGCGATCGCTGTCGCTGAAGCTCACGCGCAGGTTGAGCCTGGAATCCCTGACGGTTTCGGGGGGCTCGGTTGTGCTGTCGGGGCAGGTGGTTCTGCCGCTGGCTCATCCGGTTGCGCTGGTGACGGTCCAGCAGCAGCTCGAATGCGGTACCACGCGCGAGGTGTTGAAGTTCAAGCCGGCCGCGAACGGGCGTTTCCATGTGAGTGTTCCGGTTCCGGCGGGCGCGAAGGCCGCGATCTACCGCCTGACGACGAGCGTCAGGGAAAGCACCCGCTCGCGGCACAGCTTCGCCACCTACAGCCTCCCACTACCCATCGCACTCGACTAAAGCCGACGCGGGGACTCGAACCCCGGACCCCCTCCTTACCATGGACAGGCACAGGGGGGCTCCTTGTCGGTTGAGTCCCGTCGTTGCTGGGGTTTTAGGTCCCGGGGAGACTGTGCGGGACGGGCGAGGGAACACCTTTCCCCCGATAACGCCCCAAAAGCTCCTTGAAAACGCCCCAGGAAAGACCAGGCACTCCGGGTCATTTGGAGCGCCGAGCATATCGCGATCGGCGGCGACCACGCTAGGATTCGGACATCGCGCCGACGTAGCTCAGCTGGTAGAGCACCTGCATGGTAAGGAAGGGTGCAAAGGAAGGGGTCACGCCTCTTCTGCGCGCCAGTTATGCCTGCAAACTAACGCCGCTGTGTTGGCGGTTGCCAGCCTGCCACATGGGCGCGTGGGGCGTTTTGGGGCGTTTAGACCCGTCTCGATCCTCGTCGCGTCACGCAAGAGCTCGGCAGCGACGTGCAGATAGCCGAGTCGTGGCTCTGTGCAACAAGCTGTCAAGGTTGGCGTGTATAAGCATGAGCGTACGGAAAGCACTACGGGGTGTCGAAATCCGCGAGCGCCGCGGCTGCGGCGGCGAGGAGCGCTACGCCTATCGCGTCCGCTTTCAGAATGCGCGCGGCGAACGCACGGGCCGGACCTTCGACCGTGCCGAGGACGCGCTGGACTTTCGCGCCAGGCTGCGGCTGCTCAAGCGGGCAGGCGATCTGCCCGTGCTCGACGCCGGCAGAGAATCGCTCGAGCAGTTCATGGAGGACTACTGGCGCCTGTATGCCGAGACCCGGCTGGAGCCGGCGACCCGCAAGAAGTACCGATGCCTATGGGACAAGCACATCGATAGAAGGCTCGGCGGAATGGAATTGCGCCAGATCACGCCGCTTGTTCTCTCGGAGTTCGTCGCTGAACTTCAGCAGGACGGCGTCGGCGCGCCGACGATCAGAAGCTGCCTAGGGCTGCTGCAGGGCATGTTCGCGCGGGCCGTCGAATGGGACAGGGCCAGAGTCAACGTCGTGAAGCTGATCGCCAAGCCACGGGTCCGGCGCACACGCGCGATCAAGCCGCTGCGCCCGGCCGATGTCGAGGCGCTACGCCGACATATGCTGCGCAACCCGAAGCACGGGTTGCGCGACGCGACGCTTGTGAGCGTCCTTGCCTATGCCGGTCTGCGCCCGGAGGAGGCGCTCGCCCTCGAATACCAGCACGTGCGTGCCAGCACGATCCTGGTCGAGCAGAAGTGGGTCGACGGAGAGATCCTGCCGGGCCAGAAGACCGATAGGCCGCCGCGCTTCCCACCGCTGCTGGATGCCCTGCGTGTCGATCTGCACGACTACGAGCTCGCCTGCGGGCGCACACGCGAGTTGATCTTCGCCCAAGCGGACGGCGCACCCTGGGATGACCACGACTGCCGCGACTGGCGCTCGCGCGTCTGGCAGCCATCATGCGAGGTGGTCGGCCTGGCCACGATCACCAAGACGACGATAATCAAGGATGGCAAGCGCAAGACCCGGCGGACCTACGACGGACCCGTCCCATACGACCTGCGCCACAGCTTCGCGAGCCACCTGATCCACGAAGGCAAGCACTCGATCGTGCAGATCGCCGAGTGGATGGGCCACAGCCCTATCACCCTGCTCACCCACTACGCGCACCTGATCGCGGACGGGGCCGACAAGTCGGCGCTGCCCAGCGAGCAAGCGATCAACGCAGCCCGCGGAACCCAGGCACCCAACACGACCAGCAGCTCGACAGCAGCCAATGGCCAGCCCATCGTCGCTCGGTGGCGTTACTCGTGGGCACGGCCCTCTGGACCGTAGGTATTACTTGCTAGTCTTACCGCATGCGGGTCACGCAGAAGGGTCAGGTCACGATTCCGCTGCTGGTGCGGCGGGCACTCGGCATCCAGCCGGGCAGCGACGTCGAGTTCGAGCTCGACGAGCGCGGCGCGCGGCTACTGGTCGACCCCGACCGGGCGGCCAAGGAGATCGGCCGCATGCGTGGCGCCGGCACAGGCCAGATGAGCACCGAGGAGATCCTGGCGCTCACCCGCCGATAGCGGCCGGCGTTGGAGACCTTCGTCGACAGCAGCGTTCTGCTCGACCTCTTCACCGAGGACCCACGCTGGCTGGCCTGGTCGCAAGAGCAACTCACGCAGGCAGCCCAGCGAGGCGCGATCGTCCTCAACGCGGTCGTGCTCGCCGAGATCGCGCCACGGTTCCCACGCATCGAGGAACTGCACTCGGCGTTGCCCTCGATGGCGATCGTCGAGGAGATCCCGACAGCGGCGGCGTTCCTTGCCGGTAACGCTCACGCCGACTACCGCCGCGCGGGAGGAACGCGCGAGGCCGTCCTCCCCGACTTCCTGATCGGCGCGCATGCAGCGGTGACAAGTCGGCCGCTGCTTACGCGCGACCCGCGCCGCGTAACCACCTACATACCCGGCGCCACGCTCATCTCCCCGGGGGACGCGAGCACGATTGAGCGGTAGGAAACGCTCTCGCGGGACCGGCTGGCCGAAGACTTGACGGCGGGCCTGCGAGGCGACCGGGCCAACCCTTCACCGCGTGTGCCGATGGATGCCCCGGTATACGCGACACCACGACTACCCGTGACGCCGCGCTGCCGAGACTTCCACCCTTGCGACGCGGCTGCTTGGCACTGGCGAAGCAGGAGTCCGCCGGGCGCCGTGCGAGACGTGCTGAGATGGGTGCTAGCTGTTGCCTGTGACGGTCCCAGCAGTCTCCGGCAAAAGCGAAGGCTCCTCCAGGATCGGAGCCACGATGTTCCGGCCGATCCAGTAGACCTGACCGAGCGTGTAGGCCTTCCCTAGCATCTCGCTGCGCACCAGGCCGTCCGGAAAGGGCTTGAGTTCGCGTCGGCGCGCTGGATCTTTGTGCAGATAGACGCCGTGAAGGTGGGCCTTGATGTTGGCCTCGGGCGTGAACTCCTGCTCGCCAAGCTTCAGCTTGAGTCCCAGTGTGTGCGCGATTTCTTCCTTCTCCCAGTCCTTGACGGCCTGGAGATCATGCAGCGCCTCGTCACGGTGGGGCGATGGCCTCACGTGGCGCTTGAGCAAGTTCATCGTGCTCTTGAAGCTCGTCGGCTCTGTGCCCGTGTAAAGCGAGCGGAAGAGGGGCATCGCGGCGTGGGCGGCTTCGTCGTCAATGTCTGAGAGGCGGAAGGTACGCTCTTCGCCTGGCTTCTTCGGGCCGAGCGATCGCGTCGGGTCAGTGAAGAAGGCCATGCTCGTCCAGCGCTCGACGTCATCCTTGTATGTAGCTAGGCGCTCGACCTCGTCCGCGTCAAACGGGCTGTAGATCTCGGCAGGGTGTTCGAGCACTGACTCGTCGGCCATCGCTTTGACGATAGCTCGGAATGCGGCTAGCACCATCAACGCGGCGACATCGCGGCCGTGCGCGCGTCTGCTCGGATTCGACTATGTGGGCGATTAGCTGGCGGGTCGGCCGACGAGCACCGACGCGTGTCAGTCCGGACACTTCCGCATCGCGCCGCGTAAGCGGGCGCGTGCCCTCCGTTAGCCGACGCGCTCGGAAGTCGTCCTAAGCGCGAGTGCGAAGTACGGCTGGAGCGCGCCCGCTTTCGCACCGAAGGCGGGCGCATGCTCGCCTTCTGGCCCAACAGTGCAGGCTGCCGGCCTCGTCGGTCCAAATGGGTCGGGCAAGACGACCGTGTTGCACCGGCGTTCGGCCTGTTGCGGCCGACATTGGGCAGGCGCCGGCGACCTCATCCGAACGGGGGCACGAGGTACAGCGGTCCGTCAGATGGATATCGAGACGCGGTAGTTTCGGAACTATGCTATGTTCCGGTTACGGAACGAGCTGGTTCTTAAAGCCCGCAAGACAAGGAGGCTCACATGCTCGCTGCAACACCCCTGACCGCCTCGCCGTCACAGGCCGGGCCGCCGATCCTCGGATCACGGGCGTATGAGCTCAATGTCTGAGACTCGGCCTGGCACCCGAGCCGTTGGCCGGCCGCGTGAGGTCCGGGCCGACCGTGCGATCCGTGCGGCGACGCTCGAGCTGATGGCCGAGCACGGTGTGCAGGCTCTGACGATGGGCGATGTCGCGACGCGGGCCGGTGTCGGCAAGGCCACGATCTACCGGCGTTACCGCTCGAAGGACGAGCTGGTGACCGATGCCGTTGGCGGGCTGGTGAGCGAGATCGCCGTGCCGGACACCGGAACGACCCGTACCGATCTGCTCGGGCTTATGAATGAGGCGGTCGAGCTTTACAGCAACTCGCTGGCCGCCGGGCTGATGCCAACGGTAGTCGACGAGATGAGCCGCAACCCGGAGTTCGCTGAGATCGCTCGCGACCGCTTTCTGACCGGACGGCGAGCGGCGCTGCGCGAGGTCTTCAAGCGAGGCATCGACCGGGGTGACCTGCGCGGGGACCTCGACGTGGAACTCGCGCTCGATGTCCTCGGCGGTCCTCTCTTCTACCGCCTGATGATCACGGGCGGACCGATCGATGCGCGCCTGGCCACGAACGTCGTCGAGCTGATCCTGCGCGGCTTCGCGTTCGCGCCACCGGACGCCCCAAAGACCCCAGGGAAGCGACCAACCAAAACAAAGGACAAAAGGAAATGAAGATTCATGCGATCCAGACAGGCACCGTTCAGGTCAAGCAGAGCTTCCTGCACCCGGGCCGGGGCCCGCGGCGGCAGCTCGGCCTGTTCATGCCGAGCGACTGGTCAGAGCCACTGCCGATCTACTGCTGGGCAATCGAGCACGACGGAGTCCTGAGGCTCGTCGATACCGGCGAGACCGCGGCCGCACAGGATGTGGTGTTCGCACGTATGAGCGTCACGCGCCATCAGGAACTGCCCGCCGCGATGGCCGCGGCAGGCTTGGATCTCGAAGATGTCTCGGAGGTCGTGCTAACGCACGCCCACGGCGACCACATTGACGGCCTGGTCCATGTGCGCCAGCGTGTCCTGAACAACGAAGTTGAGCTGCGCTACGTCGCTGCCCCCTTCTCGCGTCTGATGCGCCGGGTTCTCCACCAGCCGCTGCCTCCTGGGTTCGCGCCTGAGGGATTCGCTCTCGGCGACGGACCCTTCGGCGCATTCGCACGCAGTAAGCGGCTGAGCGATGACGGGAGGATCGTCGCCGTCGAAACGCCCGGACACACCCCGGGGCATGTGTCGGTCATCTGTATCGATGATTCGGACCGCCACGTGATGCTCGCTGGGGACACGACGGACACGCTCGAGCAGTTGCACTCGCTGCGAGCCGACGCGGTCGCACCGAGCGCCAAGGTCCATATCGCGACCCTCAAGACGATCCTCGATCACTGCGCGAAATACCCGACCGTCTACCTCCCCTCTCACGATCCGGAGTCTGGCTCCCGCCTTGCGGGTGCCGTCACCGTCGCCTGACCGCCCAGCCGGCCCCGATTCAGTGGCCGTCTCTTCGGGACGGCCATCGCCAACCAAAAGAAAGAGGACCAGAATGCACGCCGTCGTCGTCAAGCTCACGATCAACGACCCTCAGGCCGCCGAGAAGGCACTGCGCGAGCAGTTGGTGCCCAGGGTCTCGCAGGCGCCAGGGTTCGTCGCCGGCTACTGGACCACGAAGGACGACACCGCCCTTTCGATGTTCATGTTCGACACCGAGCAGGCCGCCAACGGGATGAGTCAACAGGCCAGGGCGGGAGTTCCGGCCGGCGTCACGCTCGAGGAGATTGAAGTCCGCGAGGTCGCAGCGCACGCCTGATCGATCGACGCCCTACGCAACGGTGCCGACAGATGAGCGAGACGTTGGCGACCGTTGCCGTAGGGCGCTCGGCAGGTGCGTTTGAATAAACAGCCCAGAGGCTATTGACATTAGCTGGTGGGCTATGTATATTCTCCGGCATGCCAACAAACACGAAGTCCCAAACCACAGACTTTCCGGCCCAGACGACCATCTACCTAACCCGCCATGAGGGGCGGATCGCCTATGACGTCGCTGGGGATGGACCCCTCGTCGTGCTGGTCCCAGGGATGGGCGACCTGCGAGGCGCCTACCGCTTCCTCGCACCGGCGCTGGTCAAGGCGGGCTACAGGGTCGCCTCGACTGACCTGCGAGGCCACGGCGACAGCGACGCGACGTTCGACTCCTACGGTGACGTCGAGACCGCCGGTGACGTGCTTGCCCTCATAGAAGAGCTCGGTGGGCCGGCGGTAGTCGTCGGCAACTCGATGGGCGCCGGGGCGGCCACCTTTGCGGCAGCCAAGCAGCCCGAGCTCATCAACGGCCTCGTGCTCGTCGGCCCGTTCGTTCGCAACGGCGAGATGAGCGCGATCCAGCGCATACTGCTGCGAGTCGCGATGGCGCGCCCGTGGGCTGCAAGCGCATGGAAGTCCTACATGCCCAAGCTCTACGCCGGACAGCGCCCCGAGGACTTCGAGGACTACCGCAAGCACGTGGTGGCGAGTCTCCGCCGCCCGGGACACGCCAAGGCATTCTCGCTCACCACACGCACCGACCACACGCCGGCCGAGGCGTGCCTGGCCGACGTGTCGGCCCCGGCGCTCGTCGTGATGGGCGATCAGGACCCCGACTTCCCGGACCCGCGGGCGGAGGCAGACTGGATCGCGCAGGCCCTGGACGCTGACGTCGTGATGGTGCCTGAGGCCGGCCACTACCCCCAGTCCCAGCGCCCCGAGATTACCACCACCGCAATCGTCGAGTTCCTCAGCACGGTGAACGACCGTGGCTAGAGCAGGACTCACAGAACTCCTCGTCATCGAAAGGGCCGAGCGGCTCGCCGACGAAGTCGGGCTAGCCCAGATGACCCTGGCCGCGCTGGCCGGGCGTCTCGGAGTGCGCCAGCCCTCGCTCTACAAGCACATCGATGGCATGGACGGGCTAGTGCGCAGTATCTCCGTGCGTGCCAAGAACGAGCTGGCATACGTCCTCGCTCGGGCCGCCGTCGGGCGCGAGCGAGCCGACGCCCTCACCTCGATCGCCAACGCCTATCGAGCCTGGGCGCTCGAGCATCCGGGACGCTACGCGGCCGCGCAAAGCGCCCCGGCGCCGGGAGACACCGAGGATCAGGCCGCGAGCGGCGCCGTCGTCCAGGTCGCCACGGACATCCTGGCCGGCTACAAGCTCGGTGAGGACGACGCGATCGACGCGACCCGTGCGCTGCGCTCCGCGCTACACGGCTTCATCACCCTCGAGAGCAGCGGCGGCTTCGGGCTCCCCGTGGACATCGATCGCAGCTTCGAGCGACTCGTCAACGGCATCGCCGCAGCTTTCTCAACCTGGACAGTCGAACCGGCGGCAACGAGATGAGCAGCGCCGCTGCTGCCCGAGGAGGGATCGCTGGGGTCGGCGCACCGACGCGGCTGCTGCGTCTGGAGGGCTCTGCCCTGCTGGCCGGCTCGCTGCTCGCCTACACGATGACCGGCCGGTCCTGGTGGCTTATTCCGCTCACACTGCTGCTCCCCGATCTGTCCGCTGTCAGCTACCTGGGCGGGACCGGCCTCGGAGCGCGGGTCTACAACCTTTTCCACATCACTCCGCTGCCCGGCCTGCTCGTTGCTGTCGGCTGGTGGCAAGACGCTTCGCTGGCGAGCGCACTCGGCCTCATCTGGCTGGCCCACATCGGCATGGACCGAATGCTGGGCTACGGCCTGAAGTACGACGACGACTTCCAACACACCCACCTCAGCAGTCCCCAACAAACCACCAGCCCCTGACTGACGCACCGCCTCGGAGCGCACCTCCGCAGGCCGCGGAGCCGGGGGTCCTTGACAATCACGAACAGAGGACTAGTGTCGGTGTTTCTACGCAGGTCGGTCCGGGGGCGGGTTGGTCTGTCTGACCGTCACCCGAGGAAGCAGGGCGTGATGCGGGGTCTTGCCCGCTGGTGCATGGCTCATCATCGCCGCGTCGTCGTTGGATGGCTGGCGGTCGCGGTCCTGGCAAGCGTGCTCTCCCACGCCATCGGGCCGAGCTACTCGAGCGTGTTCGGCATCCCGGGTACGGAGTCCCAGCGGGCCAGGGAACTGCTGAAACGAGAGTTCCCGGCCCAGAGCGGCGATGTGGACACGATCGTCTTCCGTGTGGCACAGGGGACCATCGACTCGCCCGAGGTGAGAGCGGCGATCGGACCACTGCTCCAGCGCGTCGCGGCGCTCCCTCACGTCGCGGGCGTCGTCAGCCCCTACGCCTCGGCGGGCGCCCTGCAGGTCTCTGGCAACCGGATGACCGCGTTCGCCACGGTCAACTACGACAAGCAGGCCAACCTGCTGTCGAATAACACTGGAAAGCCGCTGTTGGCCGACGTGAAAGCCGTCCACGTGATTGGCCTTCAGGTTGCCGCCGGCGGCCAGGTGGTTCAGCAGGCAGAGGGGTTCAGCGTGGGCCCGGCTACGGGGGTCGGGGTCATCGCGGCGCTGCTCATCCTATTTTTGACGTTCGGTTCGCTTGCGGCCGCGGGGCTGCCTCTCATCACGGCCGGGCTCGGACTGCTTACGGGCGTCGCACTGATCGGCATCGCCACGCACGTCACGAGCATGTCGAACATTTCACCCGACCTGGCTCTGATGATCGGGCTGGGCGTGGGGATCGACTACGCGCTCTTCATTGTCACCCGTTTCCGTGAGAGCTATCTCGCCATCGGCGATGTCGAGGGCTCGATCCTCGAGGCGATGGACACCTCCGGCCGCGCGATCATCCTGGCCGGCTCGACCGTGATGATCGCCCTGCTGGGCATGTTCGCGACCGGCGTCGCGTTCATGTATGGCCTCGCGATCGCCGCCGTGATCGCCGTGCTGCTCACTCTCCTTGCCTCGCTGACGCTGCTGCCCGCGCTGCTCGCTCGCTTTGGCCCGCGGCTCGTGCGCCCCAGCGACGCCCGCGGCGGACGGCTCAACCGCACGCGTCCCGCAGCGAGGGACACGGCAGCAGCAGCAGCCCCCAGCGCCGCCACCAACGAGCACTCGGCATGGCGGCGGTGGAGCGGAACCGTGCAGAGGCACCCCTGGCCGCTCGCAATCGTCTCCCTGGCGGTCATGGTCGCGCTCGTGACACCGGTGCTCGCGCTGAGACTGGACGAAAGTGACGCCGGAAACAACCCGAGCAGCCTGAGCTCACGGCACGCATTCGACCTCCTCGCCCAGGGCTTCGGACAGGGATTCAACGGCCCCCTCCTCCTTGTGGCCGAGATCTCAAGGCACGAGCAGGTCACAGCGCTCTCGACGCTGAGGAGTGATGTCGCTGGGACTCCGGGTGTCGTTGCCGTCACCCAGCCGCGGATCTCACCGTCGGGCAGCGTGGCCGTCCTGCAGGCCTACCCGAGCTCGGCACCCGAGGCGCTCGCCACGACCGAACTCGTCAACCACCTGCGCCACACGGTCCTCCCACCGTTCGAGCACAGCACCGGAACACCGGTTCTCGTCGGCGGGTTCACAGCAGGATCAATCGACTTCTCCAACTACCTCGCCAACAAGCTGCCGCTGTTCTTCGGCCTCGTGATCCTGCTCTCGGCATTCCTGCTGCTGCTCGTCTTCCGGTCGATCGTGATCCCCGTGCAGGCGGCGATCCTCAACCTGCTAACCGTCGGTGCCGCACTGGGCGTCACCGTCGCCGTCTTCCAATGGGGATGGCTCGGGGGCCTGCTCGGAGTGCAGAAGGGGCCGATCGAGGCGTGGGTGCCGGTGATCATGTTTGCTGTCGTCTTCGGCCTTTCGATGGACTACGAGGTCTTCCTCGTATCCCGCATTCGCGAGCAGTGGCTGCTGCGAGGGGACGCGTCCTCGGCGGTGGCCGAGGGGGTCAGCCTGACCGGCCGCGTGATCACCGCTGCTGCCGCCATCATGGTCTGCGTCTTCCTCTCGTTCGTGCTCGGCGATGAGCGGACGCTGAAGGAGTTCGGCTTCGCCCTCGCCGTCGCGGTATTCCTGGATGCCCTCGTCGTCAGGTGCATGCTCCTCCCGGCCTCGCTGGAGCTGATCGGCCCCGTCACCTGGCGACTGCCGAGCTGGCTCGAGGCCCGGCTCCCCCATATCAATATCGAGGGCACCCCCACGCCTTCAGCGGACCCCATCGAGACGGCCCTCTCCGAGCCTCAGGCCGACCCGACCCCGGCGGCTGCAGGAGCATGAGCGCCACCGAGGCCTACCGATCCCTCGTCAACTCCGCCACCGGCGAGACGATCCAGTTCATCGCTCAGCCCCCGGGTGAGGGTGAGGATGTCGTCCGCTTCAACTGGCAGAGCAAGCCGGGCGGTGAGATCACCGAGCACATCCACCCGGTCCAGGAGGAGCGCTTCAACATCACAGCAGGCCAAGCACACTTCGTCCTCGACGGTGAGACCCGCGTGCTCGGTCCAGGCGAGACCATCACGGTGGCGGCCGGGACCCGCCACTCCGAGGAGAACCGCGGAGCAACCGAGGTAAGCGGCATCGTCGAACTCCGCCCAGCGCTCAAAACCAGGGAAATGCACGAGGCCTTCGCGGGGCTCGCCGCCGAAGGCAAGACCACACCACGGGGAGCACCGAAGAACCCGCTTCAGCTCGGAGCGACCATCTGGCATTTCCGTCACGAGAGCCGGGCGACAGCCCCGCCCATCTGGCTACAGAACGCGATGCTCCCGCCACTTGCCGCACTCGCGCGACTGTTCGGCGTAAGCGCGTACAACGACCGCTGGGACAGTCGGACGGGCAATACCGAGTCCTCGTAGATCGGGCGTACGAGGTCCAAATTAATGGAGGCAACCGGAGCTGTGTCCCCAGTTTGCTCCCAACACCGCCAATCGGCCCCGAGAGGAGTCGAGCGTACGCCCCGTCAGCCCAGCCAGGATCGGCGGAGAGCGTTGAGTGGGGCACGAGCGATTCCACGGCTCAGAGATGGTCCACGCCGACCTGCTCGACACTGCCGCTCTGGACGACGTCCAAGCGCGTCGGCTGTTGGTAGGCAGACGTGTGCTTTCGGAAGGCGAAGCGAGAGTCTGCCGAGCGGACACGAGACGACTGCGGCTCGTCCAAGTCAGCAGCCAGGGGTGCCGGCGATCCGCGATCCGGCTTCCACGATAGAGCAGAAGTCAATGCGTATCGGCCGATTCCGTCCTCCTCCTCCTCCTCCTCAGCGGCAAGCTCGCTGGCGACACCGACCGGAACTTCATCACCCGCATGACGCAACTCATTGCGGACGGGGTCAGACCGCATGTGACCTTCACTGCCAACGCGGTCGATGTCGTCGACGGCTCACGCATGCTCGTCCTCGAAGTCCCGCCCGGAACCGACGCGTCGCAAGGGTGCGGGAACCGGCAAACACGCTTCGCTTGCTACGTCCGACTGCAAAGCATCAACATTCCTAGCGACGCCCGAGGACGTTCGCGCCGCGTGCAAGCGCGGCAGTGAACAGATCCTGGGCTGCGATTCCGAAGTGGTCAGCGGTAACGCCGGCGGCAAAGTGCTCTCAGACCTCCCTGCCGGCCGGGACTGGACGGTTCAGAATGGGAGCGATGCGGTTCACGCACCAGAACCGCGCAAATCGAAGAATTCTAGTTCCCGGATCAAGTGCCGATCCAACAATCCTTCGGTCAGCCGTTCAACAACGATCAGCTCGCTTTCGCCCTCACCGATTACGAACACGCCTGGGGGATACAGCTCCGCCGATTCAAGCCGCTCCTTTACTCCCTCCGTCGTCCACGGCGTTGCGGGGCCACGGTCGTACAACTCGAACCGCTCGACTTGGCGGCTGTCCGCTGGCCACGAGTCCGGCCGGCCCGGCGACTTCCCACGCAGCTCAGACAAGAACTGCCACAGGACCTGAGCGGCATCGAAATGGTCCTGGGCGGGGCGGGGTCCGCCCCGCCACCGCTTATGGAAGGCGCGCGGACGTGCGCGGCGCAGCATCGTCAGACCATCATCGGGGTCCCGCACGACACCCCGCTCCACGAGGAACTCGTACACCGCGGCAACCTCGTCGTCGGTGCACCCCAGTCGTTCGAGCAACTCCCCGGCCTTCTGCTGCGCCCACTCGCGGCCAGCGAAGACCCAGCCCTCGTCCGGAAGCCCGACCACCGAATGGGATCCCGTGAACTGCGGCAAATACCGATTCTGCAGCGCGACCAAAAGCTTCATGAGCGCACTCCACCGCTCGCCAAGCGAGCACAGAATCGCATCCTGCCGCTCCAGCCAGGTTCGAAGGCTCTCGATGTGCTGTTCGCGCTCCTCGGTGGGCAGAAGCAGGGTCTCGATGCCGAAGTCCGCCTTGGTCGCGCGCAGCACCTCATCGAGGTAGAGCAGCTGCCAGGGTGCGTACAGCGGCGTCACCGTTAGGAACCCATCGTCTCCCCATGCGTACTCGCTCCACTCCACCCAGCCCTGCTCCTCGCGAAACCGAATGTTCTCCAGCGGTTGTGCGGGCACCTCAAAGCCGGTCACGTAGCCGGCTGAGAACGCGACTGGGGACCACGCCCCCAGCTTGTCCAGGCGCTCCAAGCCGTCCCTGACCCAGCCCCAGGTCAAGGCCGCGCTCCTTCGCCGCGCCGCGCATATCGCCGTCGTCCACCAACTCCCGCTGACCGAACGCGCCGCCTGCGTAGAACTCACGCCAGGGCAGCGAGATTGGAGAGCGGCGGGGGCGCCTGATCGAGGATCAGCTGCATGGCTTAAGCCTGGCAGCTACGCTACATCCCTTCCAGGACGAGGCAAACAGCCGAGTTTGGGCTTCGCTATACGCGGATAGACCGGCTAGACATTGCTAGTCAGCCTAGACGCTGCTAGTTTGCTGCCCATGGCGCGTGTCGAGAACCCGTATCGCCCCGGCTTCAATGAGATCCCCGCCGAGCTGGCGGGTCGGGAGGAGGTGCTCGAGGATCTCCTAGATGCGATCGAGGTCGCCGCCGTCGACGGGCGGATGCCAAGGCCGGTGCTACTCGCTGGCGCCCGCGGAGTTGGGAAGACCGTCTTGCTCTCAGAAGCGGCCGCGATCGCGGGCTCGCGGTTCGGATGGCCGCGAGCGCATGTGGAGATGCGGCCGCGCACGGCGTTCACCCCCGATCTCATCGAGGCCATCGGGCGCACTCATGAGCTGATCGAGCAGCCGCGGCGCAAGCGGGGGCTGCGGGCGGAGTCGGTGACGGTGCGCGCCGGCTTGCCGGGGGTCGGCGGCGAGGTCCAGCTTGCACGCGCGTCCGACGCTCACAAGCAGGCCGCCTCCTCGCTGCGAGAGGTGCTCACGGCGCTTGTGGAGCTTGCGGGCGCTCGACACACCGGCGTCGTGGTGACGCTCGACGAGGCACATCTCGCGGCGCGTGCCGAGCTTGCCGCCCTGGCGGCCTTGCTGCAGGAGGGCGCGGGTGAGCGCTGGCCGTTGGTCGTCGTCCTCGCCGGGTTGCCGCTGATGCGATCCCCGGAGCATTCCGTGACCTACCTGGAGCGTGGCGCGTGGCACGAGCTCGGCCTTCTGGCGAGGGATGACACGGTGCGAGCGCTGCGGGCGCCCGCCGAGGCGGCGGGGCGTCCGATGGACGAGGCGGCAGCCGGACTGCTAGCCGACGCGTCCGGCGGCTACCCCTATGCCGTGCAGCTCTACGGCCACCATGCGTGGCGGACCTCGGCGGGCAAGCGGCGGATCGATCGCGCGGCAGCGCAGGCCGCGCTGCCGCGCGCGCAGCGGGAGCTCGAACGCGGCCTCTACGCTGCCCGCTGGAGTGCCGCGAGCCCGACACAGAGGCGCTACCTTGCCGCCGTCGCGACAGTC
The DNA here is from genome assembly GCA_963826985.1 of uncultured Solirubrobacteraceae bacterium. GTDB lineage: Bacteria > Actinomycetota > Thermoleophilia > Solirubrobacterales > Solirubrobacteraceae > Palsa-744. Next base: position 77,768 of record CAWGYW010000001.1, on the reverse strand, counting down.
GCTGCCGCCGGGAAGTCGGCGAGCGGCCGCACGGTCGCCGACGAGCTCGGGCGTACGACCAAGCAGCTCTCCAGCGTGCGCGACGACCTGCTCAAGCAGGGCACCCTGACCGTCGAGAACGGCGAGCTGCGCTTCACGATCCCCGGCATGGGCGCCTACGTCCTCGCTGCGACAGCGCCCTGATGGCGCGCCAGTGTTCCGCCGGTCGTCTACGGATTCGGCCGGATTCCACTGGGCTCCATGGAGCGGCTCACAGCCCTCTCGCGGCGCGCCGAGGCAGGATGGCCACATGTCAGGCGACCGTAGCTCGGCTCGACTGACGCGGGTTTGGGCGAAGCCGACGCCCGGGATCGAACCGGGGACCTCCGCCTTACCATGGCGGCGCTCTGCCAGCTGAGCTACGTCGGCGCGAAACTCGAATCCTAGCGTTATCGCCGACGACCGCGATATGATCCCCGCTCCAAAGTGACCAGAAGTGCCTGGTCGTTCCTGGGGCGTTTTCTAGAGGCTTTTGGGGCGTTATCGGGGAAAAATGTTGCCCCGGCCCGTCCCCCACAGTCTCCACGGGACCTAAAAGCCCAGCAACGACGGGACTCAACCGACAAGGAAACCCCTATGCCTGTTCATGGTAAGGAGGGGGTCCGGGGTTCGAGTCCCCGCGTCGGCTTGCCCAAAAACCGCATAGGCAAGCGATTTTCTTGCCGCCCTGGAGACTCGTGGTGCTCTGGGGGCGTTATCGGGGCAAGTCAGAGACAGTGCGGGAGGGGTCTTACGCGCACGCCCATACGGAGTTCCAGGCACCCCGGTGGCCAACGCGGCATATGCGCGGCTCAGCGCGTGCTATCGTTTGGTACCGAAGTACCGAGATACCCCTATGTCGCGAGCGCAATCCCCGATCAAGGTTCACGAGGCCACCAAGGAGAAGGTCCGTTACGCCGCGTTGATGTCGGGCCTCAAGCAGGCTGAGCTGGTCGAGCGTGCGGTCGACGAGTACGTGGATCGCCACCGCGACCAGTTCGCGCAGCGCATGGAGCGTGCGCAGCAGGCGCTGCTGGGCGGCAAGGCCTCGGCCCTTGCATACTCGCTGGGGGTCGAGGAGGCCGACGTTCAGCGTGTCGGTGGAGTGTCCTCAGATCAGCTCGGCGACTCGCCCAAACCGAGTCGGGCGACCTCGAACCAGGCGAGCTCGCCCGACGGCCAGTCCGCGCGAGGCTCCCACAGCTCGGCGTCCGCCGCAGTCCAGACCAGGCCGAACAGCACGTCGCGCAGGCGCTCGTCGACGAAACGCCCGTCGGTCGCCTGAGTCGCGATCGCGATCCACACCTCCTCGCCCGACGCGGCGACGTGAAGTCGCGCGTCGATCAGACCAGCGAATGAGATCGCTATGTCGTGGCCTCGACGGTCGAAGGCTTCAGCAAGCGCAGCGTCGATCGAGTCGCTGGCGGCGTCGATGATGCGCGCGTTGCGCTCGAGCGCATCCCGGAGCAGGTCATCCTTATCGGGCAACAGCCGCTGGGCTCGGTGCAGAGCGGCGAACTGCTCGTAGGCGTCCTCGCCCGAGCCCTCCTCGCGCTGCGCACCGGCGCACAGCCAGTACCGAGCCGCTTCGGCTTCCAGCCACGTCGCGCCGCGCCACCGGCCGTGGCGCACGCGATACACGAGCGGATGCTCGATCGAGAGGATGCGCTTCTGCGCGACAGGCGTGTCCGGGGTGAGTATCGCCGTCGCGTCTCCTTCGGTCTCCCGGACCTCCGTGCCGCTTATGTGAGGCGAGCGCGTCCAACGCCCATTCCGTAGTGCCCACAGCGCGAATTCGGCCGGGTGGTTCCCCGATGATGGGCCGCCGATCGTGCGGCAGTCCGTTGGGTGTCCGAAGATCCCCTGAAGCTCGCCGGCGGTTGTCCACCCCAGCCACGGGATCTCCCAGGCCCTTTGGCTCTTGGGCATCGCTGGATGGCTGATGTGCCTCTCTCGCGGGCTCAGGATCGCCGCTGAGGCTAGGTCGTAGCAGACGCCGGCGTCCGATCCTGAAACGTAGGCAACCTCATCGCCGTTTGGGGAGACGATCGCTGTCCCGATCTGCGCGTTGCCTCGATCGGCGCCAACGGTAGCGGCACCTCCGCTCGGCGCGATCAGGAAGAGGCGCTCGGGGCCACCGCTGACACCCGTCTGACCCTGGATCCCTGCGGCGACGAGGAGATCCCCGTCAAACGGGGCGAGGACTTCCGGGTATTCGACTGCTGGCAGGCCCGTCACCAGAGTCCTGGCGTTCGGGCCAGTCGGGTAATCGAACGAGAGCACCGCGGATCCGTCGCTCTCGACCGTCATCAACGTGGCACCGGAGAACGCGAGGCCGCCGCAAGGACACGGCCACGACAGCGTGCGGCCCGTCGCCAGACTGAAGATGCTGAGCTCTCCTTCAATCGAGAGCCATGCGACGAGCTGTCCGTTTGAGGACCACGTCAGATGCTCGGGTTCGTCGTATTCTGCCTCGCCGGATGTCCCGATGAGACGCTTCTGGCCGGCCGGGCCGGCTAGAAACACATCCTGGCCTGAGCCGTAGGCGAGCACCGGCGCCCACGTGTTTGGATACGCGCCCCGGCTCGCCCGGTGCGCCTGAGCGTGAGGTCGTGAGCCCGCGCATCCGACCACGACCGTCGCTAGCATCAACGCCGTCACGGTCATCGGACAGGACGACCGCCTCGACCCGGCGTGGTGGGCAAGACGTCTGCGCGGCACGGCTACCGGTCTTCCGGGCAGAGGTCGATGTAACCGGCGCCGCTGCCAACATACTGCTCCCATTCCTGGTCGGTGAGGTCGCTTCCCGCTACAGCGCAGATCTCGCGATCCCATGTGCTGGCGTTGACGGTCCAGAAGTTTGTCTTGCCGTCATACGCATCGCTTTCGCGTTCTACACGGCTGGTCACCGCGAGTAGTTCGCCGACAGGGTCCCACGCGACATCGATCGACTCGTAGCCGTTCGGGTCGACGAGTGGCGGGATCGCGAAGTCCCGCTGCGGGACGTCGATCACAAACGTCATACCCTCGAATGTGGTGACCGCCAGCTCGCGGGACCCGGGACGCCACGCCAGGTCCACGGGGTAGTCGCCTTCAAGCGATATGGCGGGACCAACCTGGCGCAGCGTGGTGGACGAGTAGATGCGCACAGCGCGGTCCTCGCCGACGGTGGCCAGCTCGCTCCCGTCCGGTGAGTAGACGGCATGGGTGCTCTACCAGCTGAGCTACGTCGGCTTGGCGCAACGCATCCTACCGCCGAGGTGGCCTGACGCGCCAGCAGCTGCCAGGCCTTCCAACATCTACGGCCATCCAGCCGCGCGCCCCGACCGCCTGTAAACTATTATTGCAGAACGGCAGAGATACTTGCCAAGTGGAGTTATAATCCAGGCATGGACTTCCGTAGGCCGCTGCAGGTGGTCACGCCCACACTGGACGGGGACGTGCTGAGCGTACTCGCGCGTGCGGAAGCGGAGATGACCGGCCGCGAGCTGCAACGGGTCATCGGCCGCGGCTCGCATCAGGGGATTCGCAACGCCGCCGACCGCCTGGCTGAGCAGGGTGTCGTCTCACGTCGCGCCGCCGGCAACGCGAACCTCTACCAGCTCAACCGAGACCACGTCGCGGCGTCCTGGATAGAAGGGCTTGCGAACCTTCCCGCGCAGGTGCTCGATCGGCTGCGTGACGCGGTCAACGGGTGGGGACAACCCCCCGTGCTCGTCGTGCTGTTCGGGTCCGTCGCCCGCGGCGAGGCCACGCCGCAGAGCGATCTGGACCTGCTCGTGGTGCGTCCCGCAGACTGCGAGCCTGACGAGCCCGGATGGCAGGAGCAGCTCTCGACGCTGCAGGCGCACACGAGCGCGTGGACGGGGAACGACGCCAGGGTCCTCGAATTCGGCGAGCAGGAGCTCACAGCCAGCGAGCCCCAGCACGTGCTCAAGGACGCGGCGCGCGACGGCATCGAGCTCTACGGCACGCTGCGCCTGCTGCGTCGGGGCTCCAGAGCCCAAACAGCGCGATGACGCCGCGACTGCGCAAATGTGATGAGGGCACGATCGCGGGCAGGCTCGCCAAGGCCGAGCAGTTCCTCGAAGGCGCCGAGATCATCCGTGAGTTCGCCGCCGACGAGCAGGACATTGCCGACGCATACGTGACGCTCTGTGTGCACTGCGGCGTCGCAGCCGCGGACGTCATCTGCTGCATCGCGCTCGGAGGGCACGTCCAGGGCGAAGACCACAACGAAGCGGTCACCCAGCTCTCCAAGGTCCGCCCCGATGGAACAGCACTCGGCAACTCCCTGCGCACGCTGCTCGGCATGAAGACCCGCGCCGGCTACAGCCACGAGCACATCAGCACCGCCGGTTGCAAGCGAGCCCGACGCGCAGCCGAGCGGCTACTACAAGCCGCCCGCGAGCGGCGCATCAGCCGGTAACCGCGAAGCTTGGATGATGCTCGGGACAGGAAAGCGCCCGATCGCCTCGCGACTCGTCGTGTCGAGCGTGCTCGCCGTCGCCGTCGCCGGCGCGATCCTGGGCTCTGCTCTCTTCGCCGGTCTCGGCACAGCGCCACGCGCCTCGGTTCGCCTGACCGCCGCGACCGACCCTGCAGCCGGCGGCAGTATGCCGAGCGTCGCGCCGCGCGCGCCAACCGCGGCGTGCGCGAAGGCGAGCGCCGCCACGGTCGCGGAGGTCGACGAAGTCGCGGCGCGGGGAATCTACAACGGCGAGCTGCACAGCCGTGAGGTGAACGCGGACATGGCGCACATCACCGGCTCACAGGCGCTCGCGAGCGCGTTGGCGAGCGACGACACGGCGGCCGTCTACGAAGCGGTGCACACGATCGTCTACACCCCGCACTGGCACATCGTGCGCTTGCGGGTCCTCCAGGCCGGGCGCGTCGTGGCGGACGTCGGCGGACCCGACGTGCTCGCTCCGGTCACGGGCTCGCTGCGCTGGCAGGGCAGGAAGGTCGGCCGCTTTGTGATGTCGGTGCAGGACGACGCCGGCTACGTGAAGCTCGTCACCCACTTCATCGACGTTCCGATCGACCTCTACAGGAGCGGCTCGTTCCTGATGGGAACGCTCGAGCCGGCGCCCGCCAAGGTCAGGCCCAGCTCCTCGATCCACACGCGCGGCTCCACCTACACGGCCGATCTGCTGCACGCCGAGGCCTTCCCCAGCGGCACCCTCGACCTCGCGCTGTTCGTCGCGAGCCCCAGCCGCAAGGCCTCTGCCGCGAGCTGTGCGTCGGTGCGACTCGGGGCGTGGGCGAGCATCGCGATGCACATCGCGGCTCGCCTGAGGCCGCTTGCAAGCCACTACGAAGCCCTCGTGCGGACCCTGCGGGGCACCAGCGGCGGCCCTGTCTACGTGCGCTCGGGGTCGCGGCGAATCGCCGGGGGAGCCAGCCCGGCGCGAATCCCTCGCCAAGGGAGCGTGACGTACGCGGGGCGCACATGGCGGGTCTTCTCCTGGGAACCCGCGCGGGCGACGCGCGTCTACTTCCTGACACCGTCCGCGTGAGCGTTCGTCGCGGCTAGTGCGCGAGGGCGCGCGCGAACCTGCCCGGCGGCGTGAACGGCCGCGTGCCGCACTTGAAGAAGAACGGGAGTTGGCGGAGTGCGGCGGCGACCGCTTCAGAGCGCGGTCCCAGCACTTCCTGGCCGGTTTCCGGGCTTCGCCAGCAGCCGCTCGGGAAGTAGACCGCGCGCGACGTCGCGCCCCGTTCGACGACCGGCGCGACGAGCACGTCGGGGCCGAGCAGCCACTCCTGATCCTGCGTGGCCGCCTGCGGGTCTTCGGGGTAGGCGAGGTACAGCGGGCGCGTGATCGGCACGCCGGTTTCGTCCGCCTGCTTCCACAGCGCGGAGATCAGAGAGGTGGCGCTGACGTGGAGCTCGGAGAGCGCCCTGTACAGCGTGACCGCGTGAATGCCCTTGGCCCACGGGGTGTGCTCCGCGGAGAGCGCGCCGTGCAGCCGGAACAGCGGTGACAGCGCGGCCCACTCGGCCCAGCGCAGGAACAGTTCGCGCGTGGTCGGCCCGCCGGCTTCGCCGAGGTCGTAGTAGCCGCCGATGTCGGTGCTGTAGCCGAACGCGCCGCCGATCGCGCGGTTGAGCATGTCGGGCGCCAGCGACGCGAGCCCCGAGGCCGCGCCCCAGTTGGTCGTCTCATCGCCGGGGAAGTTCGCGTTCTCGTAGGCGGCGCTGCCGGGTTCGCCGCTGTAGCCGCTGCGGGTGAAGAAGAAGATCGCGCGACCCGGATGCAGCGATTCGTAGGCTTCGACCGCTTCGCGCGTGACGCGCTGGTAGATCACCGGATAGCGGTTGTGCATCTGCGCACCCGTCGAGCCGTCGCTGAAGCGCATGCCCGGCTGGACCTGCTCGCCGAAGTCGAGCATGAAGCCGTCCGCGCCGAGCTCGAGCGCCGCGTCGATGCGCGCGTCCCACCATTTGACGGCGGCGGGGTTGGTGAAGTCGATCAGGCCGGCCGGTGAGCCGAAGTTGTCGGTGAACACGTACGGCGCGCCGCTGCCTGTCCTCGCGACGTAGCCGTCGTCGATGGCTTCGTCGAACGCCGGGGCTTCTTCCTGGCCGATCGCCTCCTGTCCCACGAACGGCCGGAAGTAGACGAGCGGATGGATGCCGAGGGCGTGCAGCTGGGCGATCACGCCTTCCAGCGCCGGCCTGCTGAGGAACTGCCAGTCCTCGATCCGGTACGCGTCGACCGGCAGCCTGTAGCGCGCGATGTGCTGCAGGTCGCTCTGGACCTGCGCTTCGTACGCCGACGCGGTCTCCGCGAGTTCGCCCTCGCGGTCGAAGACCGGCCCGAGCGCCCAGCTCGGCGGGACGCGCTGGCGTCCGGTGATCGCGCTCAGCGTCGAGCTCGCCTGCGTCATCGTGCCCGGCGCGACCACGTAGTCGATCGCGGGGGCCGCGACCTGCGTCTGCCAGGCGTCGGGCTCTTCGGAGTCGAGGCGCCAGTGCGAGAGCTCGTCGCGGTCGAGGAAGAAGCCGTAGCCCATGTTCGACACGAACGAGGACTGCACGTAGTAGGAGGCCTGCGGGCCGTCGGGGGACAGGGTTTCCGGTGATCCCGTGCCGAAGTTCTCCTGGTCGACCCAGTTGTAGAAGTCCTGCCCGTGCTGGTCGAGCGAGTTGTGGCGGCCGCCGAAGCCGTGAAACGCCTCGTCGGGAGAGGAGCTGAAGGAGTCCGCCATCGCGGCGACGCCAGTCGGGTCGCTGGGCACGGCGGAGAGCCGGATCGCGCCGCTGCCCGCCGGAGCGACGGTGACGATCAGCTGGCGCCCGGACGGATCGTCGGTCGAGACGGTCAGCCTCACCCCTTCCCCTTCGGGCGCGGCCGCCAGCACTTCGCGAGCCGAGTACCCGGTTCCCGATTCGGTGTCCGAGAGCAGGTCTCCCGCGTCCTGCAGGCCGGAGAACGTCGACGGTTCGTCGACGCCCACGAGGAACGACAGCGGCGCATACACCGGACCTTCGCCAGGTTCGCCCGGGCCGGCGGCCTCCGACAGCACCGTGCGCCCGCTCCCGTCCGTGTAGGCGATGCCGAACGGCGAGCGCGTGATCACGGCACCGGCGCCCGCCCCGGACACGACGATCCGTTCCGGCCCGATCGTGACGGCTGCGCCGGCGCCGGTCGCGGGCGCGGCGAGCGCGAGCATGACCGCGAGCAGCCCCCACCTGCCCAAGCCCCGGACCGGATGACCTCCTTGTCCCCTCACCCTCGGTAGATTTTCGCACAATGCCCAATCTGAGCTTTGCCGCACCTTCAGGGGAGCTCGGCGGCTACCTCGCGCTGCCGCTGGGCGACGGCCCGCACCCCGGCGTCGTCGTCGTGATGGACGCGCTCGGGCTGTCCGACGACATTCGCGAGCAGGCCGACCGGCTCGCGGCCGCCGGCTACCTCGCGTTCGCCCCCGACCTGTACTCCGGTCGCGGAATCCGCTGCGTGGTCGCGACGCTGCGCGCGTCGCGCTCGGGCAGCGGGCCCGCGTACGCGGACATCGAGGCGGCACGGGCGCTGCTGGTGGCGCGCGAGGACTGCAGCGGGCGCATCGGGATCATCGGCTTCTGCATGGGCGGCGGCTTCGCGCTGCTGTGCGCGCCCAGCGGCGGCTACGCAGCGTCGTCGGTCAACTACGGCGAGGTGCCGGCCGACGCCGCCGAGCGGCTGCAGGGCGCGTGCCCGATCGTCGCGAGCTTCGGAGCCCGCGACCCCGGCCTGCGCGGCCGCGCGCAGCGGCTCGAGCTCGCGTTGAGCGCCGCCGGCGTCGAGCACGACGTCAAGGAGTACCCCGACGCCGGACACAGCTTCCTCAACCGCATCAACATGGGCCTCGTGCTCACGCCGCTGCTCCACGTCGCCGGCGTCGGCTACCACCACCCCTCCGCGGAGGACGCGTGGCGGCGCATCCTGGGGTTCTTCGCCGAGCATCTCGGCTGAGCGGGTCCTCGAGCGTAGAAGCGGAGCTCAGCCGAGGTCGAGCTGCATCTGCTGGTTCGCGAGGTCGAATGGGTCGGTGGTGTCGCGCGCGGGGCGGCTCCGGCGAACTCTGCGTCTGAGCTCGATCACGGGGTCGTGAGCTACGTAGTAGCGCGCGCGGCGCTCACCGACGGGCTCGAGCAGGCCGGCATCGACGATCGCCTTGAGGTCCCGACTCGCCGTCAGCTCGGAGATGTCCTCGTCGAGCGTTTCCTTGACGAGCTTGCGGTAGAAGGCGTTGCGAAGCCGCACACCGTGCGCGACGTCGTACAGGCCGCTCGCGGCACGTTCGGGCAGTCGGTGACGGGCGGCGAGCTCGGCACATGCGGCCCAGAGTCTGCTCGGCCTCCTCGATACGGCGCAGGTGTGTCACCGCCTGGCGGTAGTGCGCGGTCAGGCAGAAGCGAAGCCACGGGCGAGCGTCGCGTTGCGGGTTCCAGGAGCCGTCGCCGACATCGGCCAGCACGTCGTAGTAGGCCTGCGTGTTACGTCCGAGGAACTCCTCGATGCTGGAGAACACGGGCGCCACGATCTGCTCACGGGCCAGGACGAGCGTCTGCAGCGCGCGTGCCATGCGGCCGTTGCCGTCGCTGAAGGGATGGACCATGACGAGATTCAGATGGGCCATCGCGGCACGAACGACGACCGGCGCGTCGCTGTCTTCCAGCTCGCGGATCGTCGCATCGATCAAGGCGGGAACCTGTTCGCAGTCGGGACCCTCGTAGGCAATCTCGCCGGTCGCATCGTTGCGAACGCAGATCGCTCCAGGGCGCCAGCGACCGGGGTTCTTCTGCAGGTCGTGCTTGATCATCATGAAGTGCAGCGCCTTCAGCAACCCCTCGTCGACGCTTGGCGGGTTCGGGTCCTGCGCAACCTGCAGCACATAGGTCATCGCGTCGCGATAGCCGGCCAGCGCAAGCTGCGTTTCGTCGTCCGCATCGAGTGTCGGCTCGCCCTCGACGGCAGCGAGCACGTCATCGAGACTGGCGTTGTAGCCCTCGATGCTGTTGGAGCCCTGCACCGCACGTGCGAAGGCCATACGGCGAAGACTGCCGATCCAGCGACGTGGCTCGGCGACGCGAAAGCGAAGTTGACGGCGAGCGTCGTCGATCAGGTCGAGAACACGGCGCTCGACGGTGTCGGGTGAGGGGGTCTGGAAGACGAGATCGGGCATGATAGATAGAATCTATCATTCGATCATTGCGCGCTGGAGGAGCGGCGCGCGGGGGCGCTTGGTGTCGCGCCTCGCTCACCTGGCATGCTCACTGTCGAGATGGTCGATCGTGTATCCGTCGGTGATTGCGGCGCTGCTCCTCAGCAGGCGCTGGCGTTGACCGTCGGCTGCCGCTTCGGGCTGCTCTCCGTGCAGCCGGCAGCGGCGATCATGCAGGTCGCTCCCTGCCCCCAGCCCGGCGTCACCATCAGCGGCGAGCTCTGGCGCACGAGCGCCGAGCACCACGGCTACGTCGACCACTACGGCAACCGCTGCGAGCGCTTCGAGCTCGCCAGCGGCGACTCGCACGTCACCTACGAGGCGCAGGTGCTGCTCGCGCGCCCCGCGGACCTGATCCAGCCCAGCGCCGCCGAGATGCCGGTGGCCTCGCTGCCGGACGAGGTCCTCAGCTTCGTGATGCCCAGCCGCTTCTGCCTGCCCGACGAGCTCGGCCACGAGGCGTGGCAGCGCTTTGGCGCGCTCGAGCCCGGCTGGGGGCGCGTACAGGCGATCGTCGACTACGTCCATACCCACCTGCAGTTCGTTCCCGGCGCCTCCAACCCATGGACCACCGCCGCCGACGCCTATCGGGCCGGCCAGGGCGTGTGTCGCGACTTCGCGCACCTCGCCATCACCTTCTGTCGCGCGCTCAACATTCCCGCCCGCTACGTCTTCGGGTACATCCCCGACATCGGCGTCGAGCTCTCGCAGCCACCCGACCCGATGGACTTCGCAGCCTGGTTCGAGGCCTACCTCGACGGCCGCTGGCACACCTTCGACGCGCGCAACAACACTCCCCGCATCGGGCGCGTGATCGTCGGTCGCGGCCGCGACGCGATCGACGTCGCGCTCATCACCTCGTTCGGACCGCTCACGCTCACCGGCTTCGAGGTCACAGCCGAGCCCCTTCAGCCAGCCTGACCGCGCAGGTACCGCGCGAGCTCGGCCTCGATCGCGCTCATCTGCCCTGCGGCGCGACCGTCACCAGCGCCGCGCTGCTCGGCTCGAGCTCGACCGTGATCACGCCGTTCCGCGTTCGCCGCGTGCGGCAGCCGCGGGCTCGCTCCACGAGCCGTTCGCCGCCACCGCCTGCCCTCCCAGCTTGACACGCCCGACAGCGCTTCGGGCGAGGGCGCCGTCAGCGAGCAGGATCGTCGCGCCGTGGAAGCCGCCGCCCACGTGCAGGTGCATCGCCACGTTGCGCGCGCCCGGCGGGTCGTCGTCGACGAGCACGAACTGCAGCGTGCCGTCGGCTGCCACGAACGTCGTCGCTTCGACGTTCGGCCGGTTCGCCGGCCGGGCTGATCGTCGTGTGCAGCGGGCGCTCGCCGATCAGCGCGCGGGCGAGCAGCAGCGCGTACCACTCCGGCTGCGCGACCAGCGCGCCGTCGCCGAGGTCTTCGGCGCTCGGCGCGCACAGCGGCGTGTAGCCTTCGCAGTTGGCCGGGTTGCCCTCGCAGGTTGATCCCCGCAACGCCCATGTCCATCGCCTGCGTCAGGTAGCTGACCGCCCACAGCGCCGACGCGAACGTGTTGCTGATGCCCGGCACGCCGCCGCAGGAGACCGTGTTCGTCTCGTCGAGGCGGAACGGCACTTCGGTCTCGCTGCGCGATGAACAGTGTAGCGGCGCAGCGAGCGTTCCTCCAGTTCGCGGATCCGCGGGCTCAGCAGCCGCGCGATGCTCGGCGGGGGCTGTTCGGCGCAGCCGAGCGGGTAGTGGTGCCCCGTCAGCAGCGCCGGGCGCTCGTAGATCGCCTCGCTCAACCCCCACTTTTCATACGCGCTCGAGCCCGACGTGTCCGGGCCGGCCAGCGGGATGCCCGGCGCGAGCGCTTCGATCGCGCTGCGATACGCCGTCACCTGTTCGTCGTACTGCAGCGGCGTCCACGGCTGCGGGCGCAGGCCGTGCCTGCGCGTAGGAGTCGGGCTCGTTGCCGATCTCGATCGCTTCCAGCGATTCCCCCAGCGCGGCCTTCGCCGCCGCCGCCTCGCCGCGCCGCCGCCTCCGGTTCGAAGTGGCCGAAGCCGAGCGTCAGCAGCACGTGCCAGCCGCTCTGCGCCGCCAGGCTGCCGAGCTCGTCGAGGCTCGCCCGCTTCCAGCACGCCCAGCGCCCACGCCGGCCGCGGTGTCTGCGCGCTCGCTCCACGCGATCTGTTCGTCCGCCGTCACGCCGCCGAAGCGCAGCACGCCCGCGCCCAGCGAACGCAGCATCGTCACCAGATCGCCCTCGCCCGCGTACGCTCGCGATCCTGCGCGAGGCTGCCAACCTCGAATGACAGCCCCGAGGAAGTTCTGCGGGACCGCCGGCGCCGGCTTCGCTCGCCGTCGCGCCGACACCGACACCGGGATCGGCCTGTCCTTCAACGGGATCGAGCGCGCGCCCGCGGCGTTCGACGCGCGACGACGCGGTGCTGGCCGGTGCGACCGGCGCCGCGACAGCACCAGCGACGACACGCCGAGCGCCGGCCGCACGCGCGGCCACGCGCGCGGCTCCGTGCAGGCGGCTAGCGCTCAGAGCTCGACCGCGAACCAATCCGAGTTGAGGCCCGGCGCCCCGTCGCAGACCTCGCGCATGACGTCCAGCACCGCGCGGCGGCCGATGTCCGCGCGTTCGTCGTGCGTCATCGACACCGGCGCGTCCGCTTCCAGCGTCGCCCAGATCTCCGCGCCGACCTTCGCGAACGACGACGCCGTCGCGGTTCGGGCCCAGTCGCTGCGCAGCAGCAGGTCGAGCGCGTCGTCCGGCGGCGCGAACCCCGAGTGGCGTGTGATCTTGAAGCGCACCGCCGGCAAGGCTACAACGTGAACTCGCCGCGCGCGACGATCACCGCCGCGCCGCTCACCTCGACGCGCTCGATCGCGTCCGCCGAGCCGGTCGCCCGCGCGCGCAGCAGCGACGGGCGCCCCATCTCCGCGCCCTGGCGGATCTCGATCTCCTCGCCGAACGCGATCCTGCCGTGGCGCGCCAGGTGCACCGCCAGCGGCCCCGCCGCCGAGCCCGTGGCCGGGTCCTCGGCGACGCCCAGCCCGGGCGCGAACTTGCGCGTCTTCCAGCGCGGCCCCGCGCCCGCGAAGCAGTTCGCGCCCACCTCGCCGAGCGCCGCCAGCGCGCGCATGTCGGGCGCGAGCGCCGCCACCGCGTCCTCGCTGTCGAGCTCCACGTACGCTTGGCGCGGGCCGTTCACGTACGCCTCCACCGGCAGCCCCGAGCGCTGCACGCCGAGCGCCGCCAGCAGCTCCGCCTCGCGCTCGTAGCGCCGCCACGCCGGGATCGGCTGGCGCATCGACCCGTACGCGATTCGCGCTCCAGCGGCGCTTCGGGGGGCGGCGCCGAGCGCCCATCCTCCCGTCTCCCCCACGCCCAAGCGTCACCGGCACCACGCCCGAGCCCGTCTCGAGCGTCAGCCGATCGAGCCCGCGCTCGACGCCCAGCGCGATCGCCGTGCCGAGCACCGGGTGCCCCGCGAACGCCAGCTCCGCCGTCGGCGTGAAGATGCGGATGCGCGCGTCCTCGCCCTGCTCTCGGCGCCGAACACGAACACCGTCTCCGACAGGTTCAGCTCGCGCGCCAGCGGCTGCATGTGCCGCCGCCGCCATCGCGCTCGCGTCGGCGAACACCGCCAGCTGGTTGCCCTGCAGCGGCGTGTCCGTGAACACGTCCAGCACGATGTAGCGATGCGCCGTGCTCACCCGATCATCGTGGCAAACGCCTGCGCGAGCTTCAAGGCGCCAGCCCGGCGGGCTGCCGCCGGCTCTACGCGATCCTGCCGTGTTTCGTGTTCGCGGCGCGGATCGTGAGAATGGTCTGCGTGGTGTGTGTGGCACCGGCGGGGTTCCGGGCGACGATGGTTGCTCGTACGCGCAACATCATGCGTGCAAGCAGGGCGCGTGCCTGTGGCGACAGGCGCAGCCTGACCGTCGCCAGGTGACCGCCAGCGATTTTGAATGAGCCGGCGGCGAGGGTCAGGATCGCCGCCTTGCGCTTCTCGGCTTGCCGCGCTGTCGCCGCGCCAACGGCGTTGAGTGCCCTCAGCGTGATCGTGCCGGTGCAGCCGATCGTTCCGGCCGGGCAGCCCAGCTCAACGCCGAGCGTGCCTCCCGGGCTCGCCGTTAGGAATGTCTTCGTCAGCCTGGCGTCGGGCACGGTTTCTTTGACGCCGAGCACGCCCGTTCTTGCCGCAGCTTCTTCTGCGTGTCTCTTGACGGCGGCCATTTCTTCTTCCGGGCTCGGTCGCGTCGTTAGTTGATCGCCGGTTTCACCTGTCGGTGGGTTTGACAACGTCTCGAACGTTTCGCCGGTACTGTCGCTCGTCCCCTCCGAGTTGGTCGCGAGAACGCGGAAGTGATAAGTCGTGCTCGCGGCGAGGCCCGTGATTGCCGCAGACACCGCGACAGCGCTGTCACCCGACCCCGGCAGAGCGGTGCACGGAGCGCTTCTCGTATAGCTTTCCGGTGGGCCGTACTCGAATTCGCATTTCGTGACGTCCCCTCCGTTGGGATTCACTGTCGCGTTCAGCGTCGCTGTGGTCTGGGTGACCGATGACGCCGTCCCCGACACGACCGTGGGAGAGCTTGGTGGCACCTCGATCGAAGGACTGGTTGCTTGAGTAGACCCGTAGGTCCCGGAGACGGTGACCAGGCACGCGATCTGGCTTTCGGCGTCGCTCGGCACGATCGTATATGAGGTCGTCTCCTCGCCGGTCGACTTTCCGTTGCGGAGCCAGTCGTAGGTGTAGGTGAGGGTGCCTTCGCCGGTCCAGGTGCCAGGCGTGCAGGTGAGCGTCTTCCCTGGTTCCGCAGTGCCGCTGATTTGTGGCGAGGCGGCAGCGAACGGGCGCTCGGTCTGAAACGCACCGATGTCGCAGCGACCGTTGCGAGGCATGCCGCGCTGGTCAACATCGAGGGGCACCGTCGCGGTCGTCCAGCCCGTGCCACTCTCTCCGAAGCTTCCTTCGCAGTCGGCACCGGCGTCGATCGCAGGGCTCCCGGGATCTAGCGCCAATGTTTCGGTGGGTCCGCCGTTGTCTGCCAAGGGCATCAGCTGCGGGTTGACGTCGACCAGCGGATCGTACTCGAGCGTAAACCCGCATTCGCCGCTGGGGCCGTCCTCGAGGTTGTCGCGATTGTCTTCCGGGTAGGACCCGCCGCTCGTGAACATGCAGTTGGGGCCTTCGGATGCGCTGCCGTCGGCGACAATGGAGTTGTTGATCCAGGTGCCGCCTCCGTTCTGAGGCTCGTAGACGTTGCCGCCCCATGACTGTTCTGCGTTGACCGGGCTTGCGGTGTTGCCGTACAGGGTCACGTGGTTGAGGTCACCCCCGTCAATGGCGACACCGCCGCCATAGACGTATGGTGGATCCTCGGTGATCCCGGCGCTGGCGATGTTGCCGGTGATCGTCGTGTTAGCGATCGCGGCCGTGGCCTGGTTGGTGAAGTTTTCGACGCCGCTGTCCACACCACCGCCCACCGCCTTGCTCCTGACGCCCCCCGCTTCAACGGTGTTGTCGGCGATTGTCGAGCCCGCGATGAGCAGGTGACCTGTGTTGAAGATGCCCCCACCATACGCTTCGCCGAATTCGGTGTTGCTGGCTGCGCCTTCGGCGAGCGCGGTGTTGTGGACGATGGTGGAGTCGATGATGTTGAGCGTGCTCTTGTTGAAGATCGCGCCTCCCATTGCGGTTTTGGCGTGCGCGAGGTTGCCCGTAAAATCGTCGTCGGTGAGCGTGACCGAGGAGGACGGTGCACCGCTTCCCAGGATCCTCAGCGCACCGCCACCTTTTTCCCAGCCGAAGAATTCGCCGTCATCGTCACCCGCCGCGACGCCTCCGGTGAGCTTCACGCCTTCTATTGCGATCTGCGAGAAACCGGCGTCATAGGGGATCACGATCACCGGATCGCGGCCGTCCGTCTGTTCGATGGTCGTCTCTCCTGGGCCTGCCCCCCGGATCGTGAGCCCCGCGGTGATTTCGAGAAACGCACGCGCCGCAGACGGATATCCGTGCGCTTCGCCAAGTTGATAGACACCGCGTTCGAGCTTTACCGTCGAGCCCGGATCGGCATTCGCATACGTCAGCGCCGCACGCAGGTCCGAGCAGACAAACACGGCAACCCGCGATTCCGCACATGAACCGCTGTTCGAGTCGGCTGTTCCCGCGGGCGCTTCATAGACGGGCGCCAACGCCACGGTCACGCTGCTGGACGTCTTGGTACCAGTTCCTTCGTCGCCTTCGATCGACGCTTGATCGCTATATTTGACGAAGGGTGTGAGTTTGTGCGTGCAGGTAAAGGTCTCTTCGGTGCTGCCTTCGAGTTCCGTGGGCCCGGCGGGACTGATGCTTTCGCATGCGCTGTCTTTCAGCGCCCCGAATTCCAGGCTCGTGCTGCCGGTGTTCTTGACGATGATCTCGTAGTCCACCGTGTCACCGACTTCGCTGTTCAGTTCGGTCTTGGTGTACGTGGGTTCGCTCGAGAGCTTCTGCAGCATTTCGATCGTGAACGCGGTGGAGGGCGAGTACTGCGCCGCCTGCACGATGAACTTGCCGTAGCCGAAGCCAATGTAGCGTGTCCACACCGATGTCGCGCGGCTCGCGGCGTCCAGCGCAACCTGGGGGTCGGCGGCTTCATCTTCTGAGACGGTCGCCGATTTCCCCCACGGCTCGCCGGCCGGCTTGACCGCCGCCTGCACGATGTCGCCCGGGCCGTGGTATTGGGTCCAGACGGCGGCCGCGTCGCCCGCCGCGTTCACCGCAACCCGGGCGTCACCGCCCTCTTCGAAGGTGGTCGGCGTTCCCCAGGGCTTGCCCACCGGCTTGGCCGCCGTCTGTACGAGGCGGCAGCAGCCGTAGATGAAACGTGTCCAGACGGCGGTCGCGTCGCCCGCGGCGTCCACCGCAACCCGGGGTTCGAGACCTTCTTCCTGGCTTTCTTCTGAGACGGCGGTCGGTTCTTCCCAGACCTCGCCCGCTGGCTTGATCGCCGCCTGCACGACGTAGTTGCTCATGCCGCCGGCGCTCAGGCCGATATAGCGGGTCCATACGACCGTCGCGTCGCCCGCCGCGTCCACCGCAACCCGGGGCTGGGAGGCTTCCTGGCCTGCCTCTGAGACAGTCGCCGGCTTTGCCCAGGGTTCGCCCACCGCCTTGACCGCCGCCTGCACGACATTGTCGCTGCCGTCATAGCGGGTCCACACGGCCGTCGCGTCGCCCGCGGCGTCCACCGCAACCTCCGGCGCGTGCGCATCCCGGCCTGCTTCTGACAGGGTGCCGGCTTTCCCCCAGCTCTTGCCCGCCGGCTTGATCGCCGCCTGCACGACGTCGTCGCTGCCGTCGTAGCGCGTCCACACGGCGATCGCGTCGCCCGCGGCTTCCACCGCAACCTGGGGTTCGGATGCTTCCTCGCCTGCTTCTGAGAGAGTGACCGGTTTTCCCCAGGGTTCGCCCGCAGGCTTGACCGCTGCCTGCACGACGTTGTTGCTGCCGTTGGAGCGTGTCCACACGGCGATCGCCTCGCCCGCGGCGCCCACCGCAACCTGGGGTTCGGATGCTTCCTGGCCTGCTTCTGAGAGAGCGGCCGGCGCTGCCCAGGGCTCGCCCGCCGGCTTGAGCGCCGCCTGCACGACATCGTCGCTGCCGTTGGAGCGTGCCCAAACGGCGACTGCGTCTCCCGCTGCGTCCACCTCAACCTGGGGTCCGTATGCGCTCTGGCCTTCTTCTGAGACGTTGGCCGCGGCCGTCCACAGGCTAGCGGCAGCCGGCGACGCCGAGGCCAGCCCGAGCGTCAGCGCGACGCCGAGGACAGCGGCCCCCCGCCGCGTAGCACGCGAGGACCCCGCAACCACCCGGCTAAGCCCGCATCCCGGCCCCATCAGAACCCCCATGTGTGCCCTGTCCATTCAAACTATCCCACTTTCCTGGCATTGGCGGCCGTTTCCGCCCGTGCTCACCCGCCGGCGCTGTCCGCGCGAAACTCCGGCGGACGCTCGGGGCTCGCCTGCGCGAGCGCCCGCCTGACGCCGTCCGCGTCCAGATCCGTGCCGTACACCGGCGTGCCCGGCTGCTGGCGCCACGACTCGCCCAGCTCGCCCGCGTCGACCGGGTCGAACCCGAGCTCGTCGACCAGCGCCATCACGAGCGCCTTCGCCGTCTCGTCGTCCCCCGCGACCGGCAGCGCGATCCGTTCCTCCGCTCCCGCCGGCAGGCCACGCTCGAGCAGGTGCTGGAAGTAGATGTTGTTGAACACCTTTATAAGCGGATGCCCGAGCTGCTCTTCCACCCAGCGGCTCTCAGGTGTCCCGTGCTCGATCGCCGCAATCAAGCCGTCGCGCTGCTGCGGGTAGTAGTTGCCCGTGTCCACCAGCACGAACCCGGCGGCTGCCGGCGCGAGCAGGTCCGCCGGCAGGTCCGGCACCCTGTACTCGGGGATCGTCACGATCACCAGTTCCGCGTCGCGCGGCGCGTCGGGCATCCACACCGCGTGCGCGCCCGTCTCCTCCGCCAGCTCCGCCAGCGTCTCCGGCGCGCGCGAGTTCGCCACCGACACCTCGTGCCCCAGCGCCGTCAGGCGGCGCGTCAGCGTGCCCCCGATCATGCCCGCCCCGACGATCCCGATCCTCATGGCCCCTCCTCGCACGTTCGGTGTTCGTGCTGCGTGCGCCGCAAGGCGTGCGCCCATCGTGGCAAACGCCCGGGCGAGCTTCAAGGCGCCCATCGAGCATGGGGAGACGATTGCGGACGTGAAGCCACTCCTCGTGCCGCTCCGTCCACCCGCGCTCGAGGTCGCTGGCTGCATGAGTCGCGTGGCCCCGAGTGAGCATCCCAGCGAGGGCGGGGCAGACGACCGGACCGGACGGAGGCGAACGCTGACGCGCGTCGACCCGCACGCTGCCGGATTGCACCACGGAAGCAGGCGTCTGCCGATTCTCAGCCGACATGCTCGCAGCTCGTCCGGAGCGCGAGCGAAAGGGCCGACCGACGAGACGCCTCCTATCGGTAGTCGTCTGAGATCCGTATGCTCGTGTCGCGCGGCACTGCAGGACGCAAGACTGATCGGGGTGTCGCTTGATCTGGTTCCCGGCTGGGGACCGTTGATCTTGGGTGAGATCGAGAGCTTGACCGCCCAGCGTACGACGACCATAGACTTCTCGGCGGTGCCCGAAATGCGTGACATCGAGCTCGTTCTCGTGACGGGAGCCGGAGCTAGCTGCGCGTTCGGTGCGGATAACGCGCGGCTGCCGCTGATGCCAGACTGGTCAGACAGGCTCGTTGAGAAACTCCGCGAGAGAAACCAGTGGTCCTTGGCGATGACCGGGCTTGAGAGCGGACTTGCTGCGGAAGAGTTCGAGGACCGACTAGGACGATTTCTTCGTGCCGTCGCAGAGTTCAAAAGCAGCCGCCAACTGGTTGCACCACTCATCCCGGACGAGCCACCTCCTCTCCGGGGGCAGGAGCCAAATCCCGTCGGGTTTGAACTCGAAGAGCTCATCGGGGTCATCTACAAGACGCTGTACGAGATGTTCGCCGCGCCGCACCTGGATGGGGATCTAGCACAGGATGCCTATGCAAGGCTGCTGCACAGTCTCCGCATGGGACGGTCTCCCGGCCCCCCCAAAGAGCCCTGGTTCACGGAGCATCGAATACTGTCGTTGCTGCCGGCTCCTCCCAGGCGATGGGTCTACGCAACGACCAACTACGACACGATCGGCGAGGAAGCGATCGAGGCGATCGGCGGCAGGCCCGACGTCGGCGAGGTTCGAGTTCGACCGCGCGACCTCCGGAGATTCGAAATCGCGATCAACCCGGACGGTCTGCTCGACCGTATGCCCGATCGCGTTCCAGTCCTATATCTGCACGGCCGCGTCGGCTGGTTTTGGGGCGAAGAAGGCCCAACCCTGATGTCGCACCGCAATCCGGCCGTTGAGCGCTCGTTTGACCCGCACATCGTACCAACAGTCATCCTGCCCTCCCTTCAAAAGGCTTATGACAGGAACCCACACAACGTCCCGCACCCGTTCGTGAGCTCAATCTGGCGACAGTTTGAAGCGGCCCTATCGCGCGCTAAGCGAGTGTTTGTGCTCGGACACTCGCTGCATGACCAGGCGCTGGTTCGTGCGCTAGCGAACAACGTCGATCCCCTTGAGCGTCTCGCTGTCACATACCTGGGTAAGCGCGACGACGCGGATCATGGAGTACTCAATGAGCCTGCGGACGCAGTCGCGGCAAGTGTCCGCGAGCGGGTCGAATCCGAGTTGCCCGGTGCGGCCATCATCCCTATCCGGTTCGAAGCCGCCGTCGACTTTCAATCGCAGCAGTTGACGTCGTGGCTTGACGCGAACCCATGACGACCATGCGCCCATGCAAAATCTCCCGCCCACCAGGAGCCGGCGGGTCATGTGGAGTTGGGCCCGGGCATCGAGCACGGACCTCGAAAGTCAGGTCGACCACCTCGAACACGCTCACGCCATCAGCTGAGCCTCCAATCATGGTGTTCACTCTTGTCTGCGACGTCGCGTTTCACCGTCCAAAGCGAGGCACCGCGCGCGCTTATCCGCGCTCGCGTTCGATGGCAAGGGCTAGCGACGCGACTCGAACATGTGTCCGGCACGCCCAGTCTTTTCCCGCTGCCTACAACCCCCGGTCGCTGAGTTCGCCGGGGGAAGTGCTGGCGAATGGCCTGCCATCGGGCCTGGGTGCAGCCCTGCTCAAGGACATCACGCCACCCGCGAGCCGCGTGAAGCGGTGCGTTGAGGCCGGTTGGCTCCACTGAATCGACGGCGCGAACCGTCGGCGCGTCGAGGCTGGTCTGATAGTCAGTCGAAAAGTGCTGCGAACGAACGACTGCTCTTGAGCTATTCGTTGTAGCGGCGTACCAGGCCGCTGACGCCGGCGAGAAATACGGTGGCAAGCAGCCAGCCGGCGATGATGAGGATGGTGGAGAGGTCTTGCGGGACACCTGGCTTGGCAATCCAGTATTCGCGCTGCCCGAGATTGATGACTGGCAGTAGAAGGTCGAGCGTGTATATCGCTGGAGAAAAGTGCGGATTGTGCAGCAGCGGCTCGTGCGGCTTGACGACTTGCTGCCCGCGATAGTCGAAATAGCCGAAGCCAAGGCCGAACAGAGCGACGAACCAGTACAGGGCGCGGTGTGGGCGGTAGCCGTATCCGATAAGTGCCCAGGAGGCTAGGTTGAGCATCCATGGTGCAGCGCTCAGCCAGTTGTCAGGGATTGAGAGGCTTTTGCGTCGATCCCATTGCTTGCTGATCAGGATGCTGCGCCGGCTTGCTTCGTGGCCTATGCGAGCATAGTTTTCGGCCAGCTGATCGTAAAGTTGTGCGTGGTAGCCATCCCGATCGCCGCGGAGCCAGGCACGTCGTGCGAGCATGGCGTTGTCACGTCCCCAGGATGTGCCGGAGGCGCGTTCTTCACGCCAGCTGCCGTCTTTGTTCTGCTCTCGTGGGCCGCCGAGCTGCCCAAAACGCAAGCCGTAGAGCGCGTAGCGTTTGTATGCCCACGAGGTCTCGTCGTCTTTCAAGTACCCGACCGTCGCGTTGATCAAGTTGATAATCCCCTCCGCCGGTGGCTTCGGTTTGATAGCCAGCGCACGGTTGATGTTCGCGGCCTCGAGGTGCAACGACACACCTGGACCATCGCTAGTCCCTGTCTCCGCGTGGGAGGGTTCCGTCACCTTGCCTTCGAAACGGAGCTGTCCGCCGACCTCCGCCCGGCGCAGGCATACCTGACCTTCGACAACAGACTCAGGCCCGAAGGCAAGTCGGCCGTTGACTTTGATGCTATCCGCGAACAAGGCCATTTTTTTCGGGTTTCTGAGCTGTCCGCCGCTGAAGTAGAGCTGCCCACCCACCTGCGCCCAAGCGAAGCGCACTTCCCCAAAGGCGACAAACGCTTTGGTCTGCTGGCCATCGGGGACAGCGAGACGCCGAGAGTCGAAGTCGCTTCTCGCGCCACCGCAAAGAACGTCTCCCGCCACGCGGATGTCGTTCGCCGAAAGCGCGATCCCATCGCGGCTATGGAAGTGGCCGCCGGTGCAGTCCAGCCAAGTCCCTACTCTCGCGGCGTCGAGCGACACCCGATCCAGCGCCACAAGTCCTTGGTTCAGCTCAACGCTGGTACGGATGGCCATCCCTCGCCCGTCAAGTTCCTCATTGAGCGTGCAGCCAGCCAAGCGTAGCGACGCAAGCCCACATCCTCGCAGTATCAGCGGCCCTTCAAGCCAGCAGCCGTCAAGCATGAGCGGACATGCAAGGATCATCTGCATGAGATCCAGCGCGCCGATGATCCGCGCACCGCGAACCTGCAGGGTTCGCACGCTCGTGCCCGACTTCCGGGCCCGAGCAGCCACCTCAACGATCACGGCCGCCGGGATGGTGCGACCCTCCGGCCAGGCGGCACCGAACACCGACTGGTTATGGGCTGGATCGTCAGACGACAGATCGAGCGGAAGCGCTTGGCACGCGCACTCGTAGAAGCGCTCGATCAGTGCACCAGGATCAGGCGCGTGCTCCGTCATCGGGGCCGGAGCATACTGCGCCAGAGCAGCACCTCCAGCATCGTTCCAACCTTTAAAGGGTTGAAGTCACACGGACGGCTGGTGCGACCAACAGCCCTTGGTTTGCGCACAGAGAGTTTCGCCCTGCCAGCCGGGCTCGAAAACCGATCCACCCTGTGCTCCTCTCGTGTGGAAACGAGCGCATCGGTGTGCCGGCGGGAGACGCCTGGTCTGGACGAAAACGGGCCCTGACGTGTGCCAACAGGGAGACTTCCGCATCGCGTCGCGTGAGCGGGTGTGAGTCTCCTCAACCGAAGGGCTCCAGCCGTCAGCCGGACATCGTGCGCTCGAGGGCGCGCTGGCGTGCAGGCCGCCGCGTGAGCCGCGCTAGGTAGTCCCTCAGGTTCGCCGGGAGCTCATCGGCGAAGCCAATGCGCTCCGTGAAAGCCAGCGTGCCCCCGACAAGTACGTCAGCCACCGTGAAGCGCCCGCCTACGAGATAGTCGCTGCCATCCAGAGCGCTGGACACCGCGCGCGCAGCCTCGTCAAAGCGCCCGCGCGCTGCGGCGGAGCGGTCGGGATCGCTCTGGGCGTGCACCGCGGACTCGATCAGCGGCGGCTCGAGCTCCGCTGGGGCGAAGATCGTCCACTGGTAAAGCAGCGCACGCTCGTGGGTCCCCGGTGCCGGCGCCAGGCCGGCGTCGGGATGCAGGTCTGCGAGATGCAGGCAGATCGCCGCCGACTCGAATACGAACCCATCCTCGTCCTCGAGCACCGGCACGCGGCCCAGAGGATGGCGGGCGCGGTGCTCCTCGCCTTTGCCTTCCTCACGCGTCATCACCGTGATCTCATACGGCTCCCCGAGCTCCTCGAGCACCCAGGCGACGCGCATCGGCCGGCCCGCGTGCTCTCGATGATATAGGCGCATCACGGACGGCACGATAGTGAATCAGAGCCAGCGTACGCTCAGCCAGAACGGGCCCGTGTCGCGGGCAGGAAGCGCTTGACCTTCCCGGTCGCAAGCCGCGGGATCTCCTCGGCGATCGTCACCGTCACGTGCGGGTTGGGGCACCCCGAGCCGCTGAGCGCCTGCTCGAGCTTGCGGCAGAGCGCAGCGCTGTCGACAGCGCCTTCCACACAGAGCGCGATTTCGGCTCCGGCCTCGGTCTGCTGCACCTGATACTCGGAGATCGCGGGCTCGCGTCCCAGTATCGAGCGGAACAGATGCGGGTGCACGCTCACCCCGTCCCCGTAGACGAACGTGTCGTCGTTGCGGCCCTCGATGTCGGCGATGCGCTGGTGCACTGACCCGCACGCGCACGGCTCCTCCAGGAGCGTGACCTCGTCGCTGATCTCATAGCGGATGAGCGGCATCAGCGGGTTGAACAGGTTCGTCACGTACGACCTTGTGCGAGCGCACCCCCGCCGGGACGGGGTCTCCGTCCGCGTCGACCGCCTCGACGATCACCAGGTCGTCGCGTGAGGTGCATCCCGGCGCCCTTGAAGCAGCCGATGGCGGTGACGCCCGCCTCTGAGGTTCCCCACATGTTCGCGACCGGCGCCTGCCAGGTCTCTTCCGCGGCCTCACGCGTCTCCGCCAGCAGCGGCTCGGCCATCGTCAGTATCCGCCGCGGCTGGATCCGAAGCCGTCCCGCGCGCGCCTCGCCCACCAGACGCGCGAGCATCGACGGATAGGTCGCGAGGCTGTCGCCGTCGACCGCGTTCAGCCCCGCGACGATCTCGCGCAGCGGGAGCGCCGACCCTGAAGCGGTGCGTCTCGATCGCACCCGTCGCGAACGTCTCCGACATCGCGCTCGTGAAATGCGTCGCGTTTTCCGCCGCCACGACCATCAGCACCGGCGGCCGCGACGCGAGCTCCGGGTCGCCGATGCGGTCCAGCAGCGAGCGGCGCAGCGCCGTCAGCTGCACCGTTGCCCACGCATCCCATCCCCACACGAACACGCCGCGCACGCCGCTCGACCCGCCCGACGCGACCGCATGCAGCTCGTCACGGAAGTACGCGTCGCCGTCGAGCTGCGCGATATGCGCGTTCGCATCCGCCAGGCGAACCTCGGGATCGGTCACGATCGCATCGAAGTTGCCCATCAGATCGTCCTTCGTCATCATCGGCAGATGCCGCAGGTCATCCGCGTCGAGCGTCGCTCAGCTCCACGTGCCCCAGCCGATCGCGATGCCAGGAGGACCGCTGCCACCGCCGATCCCCACGAGCTCACGCAGCCGCGCCGTTCGCTCGGCGCTGCAGTCGCTCCGCAGACCACGCCACGCGCTCGAAGTGCTCGCCGATCTGAGGCAGCAGATGCTCGATGTGACGCTGGCGCGTCGCCTCATAGGCCTGCACCAACTGAACGCTACATCAGCACCAGCCCCGGCACACACGCGACTCCCACCCCGACGTGAGCTGGCCGGCCCGGCGTAAACGCGGCGGGGGCGCCCCGAAGGACGCCCCCGCTGAGAGTCGCTCGCTGACGCCCCCTACAGCTTGATCGCGCGCGTGACCGTCGTCACGCCCGGGATCTCGAGGAACATCGTGTACCTGCCGCTCAAGCGGCCCTGGTGCGCGAGCCTGATCCGCGAACCCGGCGTGCCCGAGCCGTGCGCCACGATCTTGTGGTCGCGCACGAGCAGCATGATCTCCCGGGTGTACTTACGGACGCTCGCCGTCGCGGCCGTCGCCACGCATTCGAGCACCTGGTGTTTTCGACCCGCTTTTTCGTGCACGTGATCGTCAGGACCTTGCCTTCGGGCCCTTCTTTGCCTTCTTTGCCTTCCGGACCGGCGGGGCCCGCTTTGCCTTCGTTGCCTTCCTGACCGGCAGGGCCTGTTTTGCCTTCGGCTCCGGGCAGACCTTTTTCGCCCTGTTTGCCTTCTTTGCCTTCTTTCCCTTCTTTCCCTTCTTTGCCTTCTTTGCCTTCTCTGACTTCATTTTCCGGCGAGGGGATTTCGTGTTCAACCTCGCCGGTTTCGCTGTTCAGGATGATCGCCGGCGCGCGGTTGTCGCTCCTCGAGAAGTCGAACATGTTGTCGAGCGTGCCGGACGTGGCGTCCTCGGAGGTACCGCCGATTTTCCCGAGTCCCCAGTTTTCCTCGATGAACCGGGTGACCGACGACTGCACCGTGAACGTGCCGTCGACGTAGTTGCTGCGCGCCCATGGCGAGATCACCAGCAGCGGCAATCTCGGCCCGACGCCACAGCGGTCCTTGTGTTCGGGGTCTTCAGCTGGTGACGGTGCCGCATTTGCCGGCGCCGTTCAGCTGGTCGCTGGTGTCATTGGACGGGTAGACGACCGGCCCGAGCTGGTGGTCATACCAGCCGTCCGAGTCGTCGTAGTCGATGACGATCGCCGTGTTCGCCCAGTATTTGGACTCCTCGATCATGTTGATCTCTTCGACCAGGAACCGCTGTTCGTCCAGCGGGTCGGAGTTGCCCGCGTGCCCGTTCTCATAAGCCGGGCGGCTTCAGGAACGAGACCTGCGGCATGTTGCCTTCGGTGACGGCCCTGTTGAACCACGACAGGTCGTACTGGTGGTTGACCGCTTCGTTCAATTTCGTTCCGGCCGGGTCGCTGTAGCCAACCTGTTCGAGCGAGCTCGGGGCGACGTGATCGGGGTTGGCGGTGCTTTCGTAGAACTGGAACGGCTCGTGGTGCTGCACGTAGTCGGTGACCGTTGCGGCGCCGATGTTCTTGTGGCTCGTGCCACACACCGCGCGTTTTTCTTTGGCGGCGTTTTCGGTCGCCGACGGGGCGAAGCCGCCCTGGAACCAGCCCCAGGTGACGCTCTTTTCGTTCAGCAGGTTGCCGATGTTCTTGCCCGTCAGCGATACCGTCACGCCTCCGGGGAGGCCTTCGGCGGTCAGCGCGCTGCTCGCGTTGCTGCACTGGTCGAAGTACGGTTCGCCGTCTCCCTGCAGCACGCCGTTGACGACGCTGGAGGTCGAGCCACCGTGAGCTTCGGCGCCTTCGGTGTCGCCGCTGACGAGGTTGACCGCTCCCGGAGACGAAGGTCCGAACTGGTTGTCGTAGGAGTTGTCGTTCAGCGCATAGTGCTGCGCGTAGTTCCACAGCCCGGTGACGGTGTTGCCGTCGTAGTAGTCCATGACGATCCCTTTGGGGCCGTATTTGGAGGAGTTGATCGCACCGGATTCCGAGCAGCTGCTGCCCGTCGTCTTCTGAACGAACTCGTTCATCAGGCCGCCATCGAAGCTTCCTGCTCGGGCGTGTAGCTGTGGTTCTGGTCGCACGTCAGCGCTTCCGCCGGGCCCAGCCGCTTGGGGTTGTCGACGTTGGGGTTGTTCGTGAGCAGCCCGTTGCTCAGCCCGTTGACGCCGGGCGTGCCCGGCAGCGCGTGGAATTCGGGCTCGCCCGGCGGTGTTGGCCGCGTACGGATACGTGCCGAAGTAGTGGTCGAACGAGATGTTCTCCGGGAAGATGACGACGACGTGCTGGATCGGTGTCAGCGCCGCCGTCAGCGGCGCCGGCGGGTGGACGCGCTCGACATCGAGATGCCGACCACGGCCGCTCCGACGGCGAGCATCGCGGCGAGCGCCGCGAAGTACTTCTTGCCGATGCGCAAGTTGCCTTCTCCTTTGGCTTTTGTGGGCGGCCGTGCAGTGTGTGCGCGCCCCGGGCCCCCCAGGTCTGGGCGCGCGGACCGCATCCCACCAGCCGGACACGGCCAGCGTGTGAAGAGGAGGTTGCCCCGGCGTTAGGAACCTGTGACCGAGAGTGTTACGTTCCGGCAACCTCCCCGTCACATCGCGATTACGTCGCGCCCGCAAAACGCGCGGTCCCGCTTTAAGGATCATGTTCAACATCTGGTTTACGACGCTCCAGGGGCGACACTCCCCCCGATGAAAACTTCCGGGAGCGTCAGCCGACACTTCCTGGTAACAACCTCGGTCCGCACCGGCCATATGTTGCGCGGTCAGACCGGGCTGCGTCGCGGATAGCGCGAAGCAGGCGCATGCCGCCGGTCACGAACGGGTCAGCTGCCAATGAAAGAGACGCCGCATCGGATGACACGTCGCCGCACCGCCGTGTGGCTTTCGCTTGCGGTGCTCGTGCTCGCGCTCTGCACCTTCCTGGGGACTGCGCTGGCCCCGAGCGGCGGCGGCAACGCCAGCCGCTTCTCGGTGGTGGCGCTCGCGGACCGTGCGACGCCCAATCCGCTCGCCGGCCGGCTCTCGAAGGTCTACGGCACCGACATCCCCGCGAGCCGCTACGGCACCGAAGTCGCCGATCTGGAGGACGAGGGCACCAACCTCCAGGGCGAACAGGTCTCCGACCTGACCCCGATCCCGCCGCCGGACTTCGACGGCCCGGAGCACGAATACCGTGTCTATGCGGTGCGCTGGACCTCCCAGGCGCTCGCAGACGCATCCGCGCTCGGCCGCGCGCTCGCGTCGGGCAGCCTCGGTGTATCCCGGCGCGCGTGGGAGTCGACCTGGAGCGACTACATGCACCTGGGCGCGGTGTACGGGCTGTTCGGCGAGCTGAACCAGAAGATCGACGGCAACCCCGGCGGCCTGCCCGGCGGCACCGCCGACCCCGGCTTCACAGGTTTGCATCGACTCGAAATGGGCTTGTGGACCGGAGCGAGCCTGCACTCGCTGAGCGTCTACGACGTCGAGCTCGAGCGCGATCTCGCACAGCTGCGCGGCGTGATCCCGACGATGAAGATCACCCCGCTCGAATATGCCACGCGCTCCCACGAGATCCTCGAGGACGCCCAGCGCGACCTGCTCAGCGGCATGGACGTGCCGTGGAGCCGGCAGGGGGTGCTCGGCACGGCGGCGGGCCTCGCGGCCACCGAGGAGCTGTTCCACACGCTCGAGCCGCTGCTCGGGGGGCGCGAAAACACCGAGGGCGAAGTGCGAACCGAGCTTGGGATGCTCGGCGGGCTGGTGGGCACGATCCGCCGCGCTCACCGCGGCGGCTACCCGAGCCTCCCGCAGCTGAGCATCTACGAACGCGAGCAGCTCGACGGCTACGTGGCGGGCGCGCTGTCGGCGCTCGATCAGATGCCGGGCGTGCTCGAGACGGAAATCCATCGCGCCCCACCGAAGCTGGCGGAGAGCCGATGAGCCCGCTTGACCGGCGAGAGTTCCTGACCGGCTCGATGGCGCTGATCGGAGCGGGCGCCGTCGGAGCGGCCGGCGGAGCGCTCGCGGAGGCCGCGACCAAGTCAGCGGCAAAGCAGCCGGGCGCGGCACAGCTCGGCGAACGCTCGCTGGCGAACGAGCTCGGCACGCGTATGGCGTTCGACGGCCCCCACCAGGCGGGGATCCTGACACCGCGCACCCGCGCAGGCCACGTTCGTCGCACTCGACTCGATCGCGCCCAACCGCTCGACGCTCGTCGCGGCGCTCGAGGATCTCAGCGCGCGGGCAGCGCGAGCTCACCCAGGGCGACACGGTGGGCACCGAGGAGCTCGACGACCCGCCGCCCGACTGCGGGATCCTCGGGCCCGGTCAACGCTCCCGACGAGCTGACCGTGACGATCGCGTTCGGCGCCTCGCTGTTCGACGGGCGCTACGGTCTCGCCGCGCTGAAGCCGGGCGAGCTCGAGAAAATGCCCAACTTCCCAACCGACGACCTCGACCCCGCCCGCAGCGACGGCGACATCCTGCTCTCGATCTGCGCCGCGCAGAGGGACACGGTCGTGCACACGCTGCGCGAGCTGATGCGCGCGGTGGTCGGCCACATGGTCCCGCGCTGGAGCCTCGACGGCTTCCAGAGCGCCAGGCGAGGTCCGACGCCCCGCAGCAGCCCGCGCAACCTGTTCGCGTTCCGCGACGGAACCGCCAACCCGGACACCGGCGACGCGAGCCTGATGGATGAGCTGATCTGGATCCCGCCCGCCCGCCTCGGCTCCGGCGAGCCGGCATGGACAACCGGCGGCACCTACCAGGTGATGCGCGCGATCCGCATGCACGTCGAGTTCTGGGATCGCGTCGGCATGTTCGAGCAGCAGCACATGATCGGCCGCGACCGCGCCACCGGCGCGCCGCTCGGAGGCAGCGACGAGTTCGAGGACCCGCGCTACGACCTGGACCCAGAAGGCAAGCGCATCCCGCTGAACGCGCACATCAGGCTGGCCAACCCGCGCACCCCGCAGACCGCCGACCAGCGCATCCTGCGCCGTGGCTACAACTACGATCGCGGCATCGACGAAGCGGGCAACCTCGACCAGGGCCTCGCCTTCGTCGCCTTCAACCAGAGCATCCGGCGCCAGTTCGCGACGATCCAGGGCCGCCTGAACGAAGAGGAAATGACCGACTACATAACCCCCGTCGGCGGCGGCTACTTCTTCGCCCCGCGCGGCGCCCGCGGCCCCGGCGACTGGGTCGGCTCGCCGCTTTTCGCCTGACCTCGTTTCATCGCCTCGGGCGCGGGCCAGCTCGCCACGCTCGCTCCGCGCCGGTCGTGCGTCACGTTTCTGCGCCTGCTGGCACATTGAGGGTGATGGCCGATGCCGGCGAGTTCGATGCCTTCTACCGACGGGAGAGCGAGGCGCTGCTCGTGTTCTTCGCACGCAGGACGTTCGACGCGGAGACCGCGTTGGATCTGATGGCAGAGACCTTCGCGCACGCGTATCTCGGCTGGCACGGGCTGCGCGGCGACTCCCGCGAGGAGCGCCAGGCATGGCTGTACACGATCGCCCGTCGCCGCCTGTCGCGATATCTGCTGCGCGGCCGCGTCGAGCGGCGCGCGCTGCGGCGCCTTGGCATCCAGACCCCGGTCGCCCACGAGGACGACCTCGCGCTGATCGAGCAGCGCGCGGGGCTCGCGCAACTGCGCGCGGCGCTGAGCGGCGAGCTCGTGCGCCTGAGCGCGCCGCAGCGGCGGGCGCTCGACCTGCGGATCGTGCAGGAGCGCTCCTACGCGGAGGTCGCGAGCGATCTCGGGATCTCAGAGCTCGCGGCGCGGGCGCGCGTGTCGCGCGGGTTGCGCGCGCTCGGCCGCGCGCTGGACGTGCAGCTTGCCACCGGGGAGCGCTCGTGAACGAGCGCCCGCCCGCCGTGCTCGACGCGCTCGGTAGCGAGTTTCGCCGTCTGGGCGAGCCGCGGCGCCCGCGCGCGGGGATCACGCGGCGCACGCTGCTGCTGACGGTCGTGCTCGCGCTGCTGCTCGCGGGCGTCGCCGCGGCGGCGATCCTGATCGCACAGGGCTCGCCGCTGCCCGCGCCCAACGCGCAGGACCTGCGCGCGAGCGGCGTGCCGCTGCCCGCCAGCGTGCACCTCGCCGGCCTCGATGCGCCAGACCCGAACCCCGCCGAACCGCCGTGGGACATCCGGCTCTCGCGCACGGCCGCCGGGGAGACATGCACCGCCGTCGGGCAGGTGCTCGGCGGCCAGTTCGGCATCGTCGGCCTCGACCACGTGTTCCGCGCACTGCCGCTGGGCGGCGTCGACGCGTGTGGCGTCGAAGCGCCCGACGGGCCGGTGCTGGCGGGGGCGAGGGTCTTCGTCGGCACGCAGCTCGCAGGACGCGCGCACGGTCGTCAACGGCGTCGCCGGCGCCGGCGCGCGGTCGGTGACCGTGTACGGGCCCGAAGGAGCGCGATCGCTGCGGCTCGGCCCGCAGGGGAGCTTCATCACCGTGTACCCGGGCTACGTCGAAGAAGTCGCCCGCGGGTCGTCATCGTGACCCGCGACGGCGCCAGCCACACGCTCGCCTTCGCCCAGTCCTCGGCGTTCGAAGTCGCCGATCCAGACGGCGGCTCGCCGTGGGAAGTCTGCTGGCGAAGCGGACCTCGGACCCGGGCGCCTACCCGGACGAGAACTGCGCGCAGGCCTCGCAGGAGCTCGGGCGCAGCGACCCGAGCCGCTTCGAAGCACCGCTGACGCCACGAGGTCTGCGGGCGGCTGGGCCAGCAGCCGCTGTTCGTGCTGATGCGCCGCTTCGTGCCCGGCTCGGGCGATACGCACGGGCTTTCCCTGGGGCAACAACCCGGCCCGAACGCTGGTCTACGGAGCGGCGGCGCCGCGCGTGGCCTCGCTCACGCCTGAGCGGCGCCGGGCGCCCCGCGCGAGCTCGCCGATCGATCCGCACGGCGGCGTCTTCCTCGCGGTGCTCGACGGGCACGTCGATCCCCGCTCGCTGACGCTGACCGCACGGCTGCGCGACGGCAGCGTCCTCACCTACCGCCGCTCGAGCGGCCTGCTCGAACCACCGTTCACGCCGGTCTGCGAAGGGTGCGCACACAGCCACCGCAGCCGCCTGTTGCCGGAACCGCCCGTGCCCGCCTACCGCAACCCGCTTCCTGCCAGCGAAGCCGAACCCGCCCCTCCGGACCTACCGCTGATGCGCACCGTGCGCGAGACGCTGCGCGTAAAGGACCCAGCGGGGGGCCCCGAATGGGCGCTGCGCAGCTGGCAGGGGCTGCCCAATCCCCGCGCGGACTTCGGCAGCGGCTATCACCCGACGCGCATGCTGTGCACGCAGGTGGGGTTCGTCGAGCACGGCCGGCTGCTCGAGCCTCGCGCGGACGGGGCGCCGCTGGCGCTGAGCGCCGGACGGAGAGTACGGCGTGGGCGGCGGCTGCAACGAACCGAGGTCTCTCGCCCGCTTCGGGGCGCTCGCCGAAGCGGTCACCTACGTGAACAACCCGTACGCGTATGCGCCGCGACCGCTGCGGACGGTCGTGAGCGGTCTGCTGGCGCTCGACGCGACCCATCCGCTGCTGCTCGGCGCCGGCGCGCCACGCCCGCTCGCGCTCGACGCCAACCACGCGTTCCTGGCGGTTCTGCCCGCGCGCTACTGGGACGTGCCGCTGCGGATCTCCGCCACGGTCAAAGGCCGGACGATCACCGCCAGGAGCCTGGAGGCGTTCACGGGGCCAGCGGCGCTCGAGACGCCGCAGGCGCGCGCGCCCGACCCGGACGGCGGCGCGCCGTGGGGGTTCGCCGCCGGGCCCGGCGAATCGAGCGCCACCGGGCGGATCGTCGACGGGCGGCTCGCCACGATCGAAGCGCAGAGCGGCATCCTCCACGCCGGCCCCGAAGGCTGGGGCAGCGGCGGCGACGGGCAGGGGCGGCGCAGGCCCGAGCCCGTTCGCTTCGACACCCAGGGCGGCCCCGAAGGGAGTCCGCTCGGGAGGCAGCGAGCGCGCCGCCGCCACCCGCGATCGAGCGGCGCACGCTGCCCGGCCGCACGATCATCACCGGCGTGGCCGAAGCGGACGTCGTCTCGATCACGCTGGCCACGCCGCGCGACGTCCGCACGCTGCGCCCAAGCGGACCCGGGCACGTGTTCGTCGTCGTCTACGACGGGCAGTTCTTCCGCGGCGCGATCACCGCGACGATCGCGCTGCGCGACGGGCGCACGGTCACCGAGCCCGTGCCCAACCCCAACGCGCCCCTTGGCACCGGACCGCCCGCGCCGAGGACGCCATCGCTGGCGACGCGCCTGCGAGCGGACGAGACGACGCTCGCCGGCATGCGCCGCCAGGTCGCGAGAGCCGAGCACGCAGGACCCAGCCGACGCGAGAAGGGCCTCGGCGGCGCGCCGCTCGGCCAGATCGTGTCGGGACTGCGCGACATCGAAGCGAGCGTCGACGCCGACAGGGCGCGGATCGCCTACGTCAAGGCCCATCCGGGGATCCTGCCCGCCGAATAGCGGCGTCGATCAGGCCAAGCTGCTCCTCAGCCCAGCGACACGGGCAGCGGCAGGCTGAAGGTCGCGAAGCCGTGCCTGGTGGCGTGCGCGTTGGCGGCGACCGTGCTCTTGAGCCTGTAGATGGCCGCTCTGGCGTTGGCGGGCACTGCGATCGTGATCTGGAAGCGTCCGCTGGCAGGCGGCGTGATCGTCTTCACGATCGTGCCCTTTCCGCATTCCAGCTGTTGTTCGACGACGAGCGGGGCGACCGGCTTGGTCAGGGGCAGCGTCACGCGACCACTGAGTGTGACGGTCGTGCCGCTGGCCTTGGGCGCTTCCAGCAGCAGGCGCCTGGTGAGCTTGAGGTTCAGCGAGCGCAGTTTGCCGACCTCGGCGCTGTAGCGCGTGGAGGAGCTGTCGCGCAGCTCGGCCGGTGGCAGCGGCGCGGTGGTGGTGAACTGACCGCTCGCGCCGACCGTGGCGCTGGCGACCTGCCTGCCCTGGTCGAGGAGGATCTTGACCTTCCTGCCGTCGAGGCTCTCGGCGGCGCTGCCGCTGAGCAGGACGCGGTGACCGCGGATGTAGACGTCGTTGAGGACCAGTTGCGCGCTGGTGCAGCCGAGCAGCAGTTCTTCGATGGCCTTGGGCGTGGACGCGACGCCGGTGGAGCTTTCGCCGGAGCCCGCCGGCGATTTGGCGGGGGTCACCGGATTGGTCGTGAGCGTCGCGCCGTCCGGGTTGTATTCGACCCCGTACAGGGCGGCGCTCGCGCCGGCGCTGCTCGCGAATGTGCCTTCGCGCGAAGAGGCGCCGCTGAGGATCTTGAACCTGTCGCCGAACGCGGGCGTGAAGCCGCCTTCGTCGGCGAGCGACAGCGTGCCACCCAGCGTCGCGCTGCCGCCCACGAGCAGCTGGTCGAATTCGCTGCCGGGCGTGGTTCCGGCGATGCCGATCGCGAGCGTCCCGCCGGCTTCCTGCTTGTAGTTGCCCGCGACCGTCAACCGGCCCGGCGCGTCCCCCGGCGCGAGCGCGCCGGCGCTGTTCGTCAGCGAGCCGGCGACGGTGCCGGTGCCGCTCAGTGTGCCGCCGGTCAACGTCGTCGGCTGGAGTTCGGTGTTGCCGAGGACCATCGCCTGACCCACGGTGCCATCATCTTCGAGGACGCCGCCCTGCACGTTGAGCGGTCCGCTTTCGAGCGTGGTGCCGCTCGCCACGGTGGTGGTCCCGCCGGTGAGGTTCAGCGAGTCCGCCCCGAAGCCGTACCTCGGCCCCGTGTTGGGCCCGATGCCTGCGGCGGTGAACGTGGCGACGTCGCCCTCTGTGCCCAGGCTCAGCCCTGGGGTGAGCGTGATCGTGCTCGTCGTGTCGATACCGGTTTCGCTGCCACCGGTCTGAAACGTCGGGTTGCCGATCGTCACCGGGCTGCCCGTGGTGATCGAGCTGCCGGGGTCGAGGTCGGGCGGTACCGACGCCGCTTCGGGGATCGAGACGCTGGTGCCCGCAGCTTGCACGATGGTGACGTTGCGGATCTGCCCGCCCGAGAAGGTCAGCGGGCCGCCCAGCACCAGTAGGACCGGCGTGGCGGTGTACGATTCGGAGAGGTAGCTGGAGCCGATCACGGTGAGCGCTCCGCTCAGCGACGAGGTGCTCGTCGCGAAGTAGAAGTCCAGGCCGGCGGATTCGAGCGTCAGCCCACCTCCTTCGATCGCGGCGATCGCGACCACGTCGCTGGACACGACGACCGTTATGTTGCTCGGCCAACACGCCACCGCCGTGGGTTCGGGGACGCTGTGGCTGGACCAGTTGGCGGCGGCGGACCACAGGCCGTCGTTGGGCCCGGTGAAGTTGTCGGTGCAGGTCGCCGCTGCCGCGGGCACGCTGAGCACGCCGGCGAGGGCCGCCGCCAACGTGGCGGCTCCCAGCGAGCGCCGCAGGCGCCCGGCGCCACCATGCCCGATACCCCCGAAGGCCATCTGGTGCCATCGTAACCGGCACGCGCCCGTGACGGGCTGCCCTCCGAGCATCTCGAGCAGGCGCAGCGACCGCCTATTTGAGTTTGCCGAGGACTTCTTTGGTGACGGCGGTCACTTCTTCGACTTTGCCGTGCACTTCTTTGACGACTTCTTTCACCACTTCTTTGACCACTTCTTTGGCTTTGCCCGTGGCTTCTTCGGTTTTGGCAGCGGCTTCGCCTTTGGTGGAAGGTTCGCTCTTGACCGGGGCTTCTTCGCTTTTGCCCTTACTCGGGGTTTCGCCGTTGCTCGTGGCTGGTGCTTCTTCGCTCTTGCCCTTGCTCGGGGTTTCGCCGTTGCCCTTGGCGGGCGCTTCTTCGCTCTTGCCCTTGCTCGGGCTTTCGCTCTCGCCCGCGGGCGCCCCTTCGTGCCCTCCCTGCCCGCCGCCTTGGCTCGACCCTGCGCCGGCGCTGCCGGGAGCAGACGGCTGTGTCGCGCCAACACTGCCAGCCGGCGCTCCAGCGAGCGCCACCCGGATCGGCGCCGCGTGGTGGCCGCGAGCGGCATGTCGAGGCTCCGATGTCAGGCCGGCATTCGCGCCCGCGCCCGCAACGAGCGGCCCATTCACCGAGGCCGACTCTGCGATTTGAGCCCGTGACGCGCTCGTCGAGCCCGAGGCCGCCGTGGCCGGAGGATGCTTGGCGGGCGCCAGCCCGAGCGTGGAGGACGTGGCGGCGACGCCACCGACGAGCGCGGCGACCGCCACCACCTTCGCACTGGAGGCGACGCTAGCGACGCTGCCGCCGAGCCACGAGAGCACGCGTTCGGGCAGGCCCGCGAAGAACGCCCACACGGCGAGTGGGCGCCGACCGGCGTAGTGGCCGCAGAACGCACGCACGACGGCTGGGTCCAGGCGCGTGCCCGCCTCCTCCCGGAGGATGTCGATCGCCTTCTTGTGCGGGCTTGCGGCCTTGTAGGGGCGCCCGGAGGTGATCGCGTCGAAGGTGTCGGCGACGGCGATGATCCGCGCCCCGAGTGGGATCTGCTCGCCGCACAGGCGGTCCGGATAGCCGGTGCCGTCGAGGCGCTCGTGATGGTGGCGAACCATCGAGGTCAGCTCCGGATCGCGCAGCACAGCGGCCATCGACGCGCCGCTGCCCGGATGCTGCTTGATCACCTCGTACTCCTCGTCGCTCAGCGGGCCGGCCTTGTCGAGGATCGCCGTCGGCGTCTCGATCTTGCCGACGTCGTGGATCGCGGCCGCGGTGCGGATCCGGGCGACCTCGGTGCGCGGGAGGCCCATGCGCCTGGCGATCATCCACGCGTGCCTGGCCACCCTGCGCGAGTGGCCGTGGAGGTGGGGGTCGCGCGTCTCGATCCCCGCGACCAGTCGCTCCAGCAGCTTGGCGCGCTCCTTCGTGCTCAGGCCGTCCACGTCGCGACGCTGGGCGTCGCTCATCGGCCCGAGCGTGGCGAGCGCGGAGGCGAGGCGATGCTGGGTGCGCAGGCGGTGCAGGTAGCCCCAGATCATCAGCTCGCTGAACAGCAGGTCTTCGGAGCCGGGTCGCTTCTCCCACAGCGCGCGGCCAAGCTGTGACACGCCGAGTGAAAGCCCCATCCCCAGGAACACGCATAGGACCGCCGAGGAGATCGTTCCGGAGGCGCGCAGCCACCAGACGATCGCGATCGGAGCAGCCGCGACGAGCATCGTCGCGACGACGACCTGGGCGAGCTGCTTGACGGACGGAGCCAGACGCTGGCTTCTCGATGCCATGGGGACCAGCCGAATCTGTTGGGTCGGCGGCTGGGCGGTCTCGTTGGCGAGATCCCTGGCTTTGCGTCCCCGCCTCACGACGGGTTTGCCCTGAGCGACGGTTGTTTTGCCCGCATCTTCGCCCGGCCGCTCGGCTGACTTGAGCATGACGCCCGTGCAGTGGACGCAATGCTCAGGCGCCAGCAGCAGCCGCGCTCGCTCGTCCACCCGCCCGCGCCCATCGACTACGATCCGCGGATGCCAGCGGTCGCGGCACACCGAGCCGGCAGCGGCTCGCCGATGGTGTTGATCCACGGCTTCTCTGCGAGCTGGGCGGTCTGGCGGCCGGTGCTACCGGCGCTCGAGCAGCATCACGACGTGCTCGTGCCGACGCTGCTCGGGCACAGCGGAGGCCCTGAGCACCTCCCAGGGTCGCCGGCGACGGCGGATGCGCTCGCCGACGCGCTGGAGCGCGACATGGACGCGGCCGGCTTCGAGCGCGCGCACCTGGTCGGCAACTCGCTCGGCGGCTGGCTCGCGCTGGAGCTCGCCGCACGCGGCCGGGCGCTCTCGACGACCGCCCTCTCACCCGCCGGCGGCTGGAACCACGGGGGACGGGAGACCAAACGGCTCGCGCGGCTGTTCCGGCAGAACCACCGGATGCTCAAGCTGCTGGGCCCCGGCGGCGCACGGCTGATGAGCCGCCCGCGCCTGCGCGCGATCGCGCTGCGCGACGTCGCGATGCGCCCCGCCGAGCTGCCGGCGGCCCTCGCCGTGGAGATGACCGAAGCGGCCGGCGCGTGCGCGATCTACCTGCCGATGCTGGAGGAGCTGAGCTCGAAGGGGTTCGGCGAGCTCGCGAGCATCGACTCGCCCGTGCAGATCGCGTGGGGCACGAAGGACCGAATCCTGCCGTGGCCCGCGTATGCGGAGCGCTTCCGCCGGATGGTGCCGGAGGCGCGGTGGATCCCGCTCGACGGCCTTGGCCACTGCCCGATGCTCGACGACGTCGCGCTCACGACGAGCACGATCGTCGAGCTCACCCGAGCGGTCGACGCCGGAGTCGAGCTCACGCCCGCAGCGTGACCATCACGAGGTGAACTCCGCCAGGGGGACTCCGACCTCGACGATGTACGTGGACAGCATCCGGCCGGTGTCGGGGCCCAGATCGAGCGCGTTGTGAGGCGTTCGGGGTGGCATCAGAAACGGATCGCCGGCATGCAGGGTGAGCGTCGGCTGCCCCTTGATCTTCATTTCGACCGTTCCCGCGAGGATGTAGCCGACCTCCTCTCCCGGATGCATGTGCCAGCCCGACTCGACGCCGACGGGGATCTCGGTGAGCACCTGCACGATCTCGCGCCCGGGGATCGAGGATGCCTTGTGCTGGAGCTCGGTGCGCTTGAGCTTCGCCGCCAGCGCGTCTCCTGGCCGTGCATCGCTCATGCCGCCGCCCCGACCATCGACTCGCCGCTCATGAACGCGAGCAGCTCGCGGTTGACCTCCTTGGCGTGGCTGACGCACATGACATGCGGCCCTCCCTCGATCTCGACATAGTGTGCGTCCGGCAGCGCCGCGTGCAGACGCCGGCCCTGGCCCTCGACGGACAGGATCCGGTCGGCGCTTCCGTGCAGGATCAACGTCGGGATGTCGATCCGCTTGATGTCTTCGTGGAAGTCATCGAGCCACGTGAGCACGCACGCCCAGGTCGCCCACGGCGACGCGCCGGCACCGGCGTTCCAGTTGTTGCGCACGGTCTCCTCGCTGACCCGCGTGCCGAGCAGCTCATCGAGGTTGAGGAAGTCCCCGAGCAACCCCGTGAGCCACGCCGGCCGGTCATCGAGGATCGCCTGCCGCACGGTGTCGACTGTCGCGCGGTCGACTCCCTTCGGGTTCTCGTCGGACTTGACGAACGACGGGGCGAGGCTCTCGATGAACACGCACGCCTTCAGCCGCTCGGTCCCAACGGTGCCTATGTAGCGTGCCAGCTCCCCGGTGCCAAGCGAGAAGCCGACGAGCGTGGCCTCACGCAGGTCGAGCGCGCTCAGCAGCTTGTCGAGATCGCCGGCGAGCGTGTCAAAGTCGTAGCCCTCGGTCGGCCGGCTCGACTGACCGAAGCCGCGCCGGTCGTAGGCGATCACGCGATGGCCCGCCTCCAGGAGCGCGTGCACCTGGGGCTCCCAGGAACGGCTGTCGAGCGGCCAACCACTGAGCAGAACG
Organism: uncultured Solirubrobacteraceae bacterium; assembly: GCA_963826985.1. Taxonomy (GTDB): domain Bacteria; phylum Actinomycetota; class Thermoleophilia; order Solirubrobacterales; family Solirubrobacteraceae; genus Palsa-744. The sequence goes on along the minus strand of CAWGYW010000001.1, from coordinate 38,991 downwards.
ACCGCCGGGCCGCTTCCGTGATCCTCGTAGTAGAGCTCGATCGGCGTCGAGTTCTCTTGACCGACGGTGATTGTTGCCATGTGACGCTCCCTTGCGATCGGTGACCCCGCTCGATGCCACGAGGTCGAGTGAGATCTCATGATCGCTGTCGCGACTCGGCCATCGCCCCCGTGAGACTGCCCGGTGTGCACACCTGTATGGACTCGTGGAGCGTACCCTTCGATGTGGCTATGTCCACTAGTCACCGGGGGGTGTCGCTGCTTGGCCGGCGGAGCGAGTGCGACGCCCTCGACCGTCTGTTGGCGGGTGTGCGGTCGGCTCGCAGCCAGGCGCTCGTGATCCGCGGCGAGCCGGGGGCGGGCAAGAGCGCTTTGTTGGAGTACCTGGCCGACCGGGCCTCTGGATGCCAGATCGTTCGAGCGGCGGGAGTCGAGTCTGAGATGGAGCTCGCGTTCGCGGGCGCACAGCAGCTGTGCTCGCCACTGCTGGGTCATTTGCAGCGCCTGCCGGCTCCGCAGCAAGAGGCGCTCGGCACGGCGTTCGGCCTGAGCGCCGGCCAGACACCCGACCCGTTCCTGGTCGGTCTGGCGGTGCTCAGCCTGGTCTCCGAAGCCTCTGAGGAGCGTCCGCTCGTCTGCCTGGTCGACGACGCGCAGTGGCTCGATCGGGCGTCGATCCAGACACTCGTGTTCGTCGCGCGTCGCCTGCTCGTGGAGTCAGTGGCGCTCGTGTTCGTGGTGCGGGAGCCAAGCGACGAGCGGGAGCTCTCGAGCCTACCCGACCTCGTGTTGCGCGGGCTCGAGGACGCCGACGCGCGCGCTCTGCTGGACTCGGTCGTCCGCGGGCGACTGGACGAGCAGATACGGGACCGGATCGTCGCCGAGACGCGCGGAAACCCGCTCGCGTTGGTGGAGCTGCCCCGCGGGTTGACGCCGGAGGAGCTGGCGGGAGGCTTCGCCCTCCCACGCGGCGGCCCCGTGGCAAGCCACGTCGAACGGAGCTTTCGACGGCAGGTGCAGTCGCTCCCCCGTGAGACTCGCCAGTTCCTGCTTGTGGCTGCCGCCGAGCCGGTTGGCGATGTGCCGCTTCTGTGGCGGGCGGCCGAGAGACTCGGGCTCCCACCCGACGCTGCCGCCCCCGCCGAAGCCGAGGGACTGATCGAGATAGCCGCCCGTGTCAGGTTCCGGCATCCGTTGGTGCGCTCGGCGGCCTACCAGGCGGCGCCGCGCCGCGACGCCCAGAGGAGCCACGCGGCGTTGGCGGACGCGACCGACCGGGAGCTCGACCCCGATCGGCGAGCCTGGCACCGCGCGCACGCGGCGACCGGCCCTGACGAGGGCGTTGCAGGCGAGCTGGAGCGTTCAGCAAGTCGGGCGCAGAGCCGCGGCGGAATCTCGGCAGCCGCGGCGTTCTTGCAGCGGGCAACCGAGCTGACACCGGACCCGGCGAGCCGTGGGAGACGCGCGCTCGCGGCTGCTCAAGCCAAGTTCGAGACGGCCGCCTACGACATCGCGGAGGAGCTTCTGGCGACCGCTGAGATATGCCCGCTCGTTGAGCTCGAGCGGGCGCGGCTCGAGCGACTGCGGGCCCGGATCGTGTTCGCGCGCACACGCGGCGGCGAGGCGCCGCTGTTGCTGCTGAAGGCGGCGAGGCGCATGGAGCAGCTCGACAGCGCACTGGCGCGCGAGACCTACCTGGAGGCGCTCGGCGCCGCGATCTTCGCCGGTCGACTCTCGAGCGGCCAGGGTGTGACGGGGGCGGCCAAGGCCGCCCGCGCCGCACCGCCGTCAGAGCAGCCGCCACGTAAGATCGACCTGCTGCTCGACGGCCTGGCGATCCGTTTCAGCGACGGCTCCGTAGCAGGCGCGCGCCCGCTCGAGAAGGCCCTGCAGGCTTTCGCGCGGGATGAGGTTCTCAGCGAGGACGACACGCGCTGGCTGTGGTTGGCCTGTCGAATCGCGCCGGACGTCTGGGGCTACGAGGCGATGGATGCGCTGAGCGCGACTCAGGTCCGGCTGGCTCGCGAAGCCGGCGCGCTCGCGAGCCTGCCGATCGCGCTCACCTATCGCGCGGGCGCGCACGTGCTCGCAGGGGAGTTCGACGCGGCCTCGGCGCTGATCGAGGAGGCCAACGACATCATGGCGATGACTGGCAACGCGCCCTACAGGTACGGCTCGCTCGTCGTGGAAGGCTGGCGTGGGCGTACGGCGGAGACGCTCGACGTGATCGCCGCCGGCCTGGACGAAGCGGCTCGTCGAGGCGAGGGTCGCGCCGTCACCCTGGCCGCGTACGCGACCGCCGTGCTCAACAACGGCCTTGGCAACCACCAGACCGCGTTGGAGGCGGCGCAACGAGCATGCGAGCACGACGACCTCGATCTCTGCGGTTGGGCGCTGATCGAGCTGGTCGAAGCCGGATCTCGCACCGGGCAGCACGACATCGCGGCGGATGCGATGCGAAGGCTGGACGAGCGCACCCGTGCGAGCGCTACCGACTGGGGCCTCGGCGTCGCCGCCCGCTCACGCGCGCTGCTCAGCGACGCGGGTGAAGCCGAGGCCCATTACCGCGAGGCGATCGTGCGACTCACGCGCACTCCCATCGCGACCGACCGCGCCCGGTCGCACCTCGTGTACGGCGAGTGGCTGAGACGCTCGGGGCGAAGGCGCGACGCGCGTGGCCAGCTCCGCGCGGGATACGACATGTTCTCGTCGATGGGCGCCGAAGCGTTCGCCGAACGTGCCCGTCGTGAGCTGCTCGCGACGGGCGAGACCGTCCGCAAGCGCGTCGAGGAGACGCGCGACGTTCTCACCGCTCAGGAGACGCAGATCGCCCGCCTTGCGGCGGACGGTCGCACGAACCCTGAGATCGCCTCGCACCTGTTCCTGAGCCGCCGAACCGTCGAGTGGCACCTGCACAACGTGTTTGGCAAGCTCGGGATCAGCTCCCGCAGGGAGCTCCGCCCCACACTCCGCGACGAGGGGCCGGCGCCGCTGCGGATCTAGCCCCGTGCGGCACACCGGGACTGCAACCCCGGGAACTTTCACAGGCGCGATCCGGTACGCACGTTGCGAGGCTGGCTATGGTCCTCGGGTGCGTGTCCTGAGCGTCAACGTTGGGCGAGCGCGTCTGATCCAGACCGAACGACGCACCGTGTCCACCGCGATCTGGAAGTCGCCGGTCGAGGGCCGCGTCCGCGTGCGCGGCGTCAACCTCGATGGCGACGACCAGGCCGACCGCTCGCTGCACGGCGGGCCGGACAAGGCCGTGTATGCGTACGGGATCGAGGACACGCGCGCGTGGGAGACGGAGATCGGTCGTGCACTTGGGCCGGGCGCGTTCGGCGAGAACCTGACGACCGAGGGCATCGACGTCTCGGGAGCGCTGCTCGGCGAGCGCTGGCGAGTGGGTACGACGCTGCTCGAGGTGGTCCAGCCGCGATTGCCTTGCTTCAAGCTGGGCCTGCGTATGAACGACCCGCTGTTCGTCAGGCGCTTCGCCCAGGCCTCCCGACCCGGTGCCTACCTGCGCATCGTGCAGGAGGGCGATCTCGGGGCGGGCGACGCGATCGCGGTCGACACCGGCGCACTGCCCGATCACGGCGTCACCGTCCGCCTGGTGTTCGACGCGATCCTGATCGACCACAGCCTCGTCCCGCAAGCGCTGGAGGCGCCGCAGCTGATCCCGTCGCTGCGTGAGTCGATGATGCAGATGTTGCGATGAGCGGCCCGCCGATGAGGCGATCAGCGACGCGCGGGACGCGGTGGCCTCGCCGCCCGGTCGCCGCGCGGCAGCCGCACGGTCGCGGTGCCGATCAGCAATTCGCCCGGCGTGCGCCCGTAGGAGCGTTTGGCGTCGGGGCCGGAGGACTGATACAGGACTTCGACGGAGATCGAGCGGCCGGTGCAGCGCGGTGAGAACGGGTCCTGGAGCGTGAGGTGAACCGTCGCGCCCTTGGCGACGTTGCGGTCGAGAACGGCCACGCCGCCCCCTTCGCGCGCGCCGCGGCACGGCTTGCTCCACAGCGAGTAGCCCTCCGCCGCGCTGGTTACGGCGAACGGCGCCGAGAAGGAGAACACGGCCGCGGTGACCGCATGGTGGCTCACCTCGAGCGCGACCGTCGGGCGGCGCACGAAGCTGCCGGGTGGCGTGACGCGCAGGTCGGCCGGATATGGGTTGGGCGCGGGGCAGGGGTGCTGGATCTTCACCTTCCCGCCGGTCCTCGCGTTGTAGCCGTTTTCGCAGATCTTGCCGTCGTGCTCGTAGCTGATGCTGGTGAGCACGCCGGTCGTCCCCGGCCCTTCGCCGGGCGTGTCCGTGCCCGGCGCCTCGCCGTGGCCTTCGGGGACCGAGTTGGAGGAGGCCAGCTGCACGATCAGGTACGCGCCGACCCCTGGCACGACCTGCTGCGTGCGCTGCGCGCCACCTTCGCGGTAGGTCACGCTCACCGCGTGCGGCCCGAGGATCCCGTAGGTGATGTCGCGGCGGTGCACAGCCGGCCCGGGATGCGCTTGCGGCCCCGGAGATCCGGGGTGCGCCACCGTGCCGGGATGCCCTTCGAGTGCGAACGCGGCGTTTTCGTCGACGCCCCCGAATTCGGCGGCAACGGCGCTGCCCCAGGCTTCGCCGTTGCCGGTGACGTCGCCGTTGGCGAGCACGCAGCTTCCGCGTTCGCTGGTCACGCCGCCCTCCGAAGCGCCGCCCGCGTACGTCGGCAGCACGCCCGGGCCGACCGGATGGAACCTGCCGTCGTCGTGGTAGGCGCCGTCGATCCCGAGCTCGCCCAGCCGGCCGTCCTGGACGCGGCCGATCTGCACGCACACGAGCCCGCGCGTGGTGTGCACGACGCGCATGCCCCACGGCAGCCCGCCGCTGGGGTCGGGGACGCGCAGCGCCAGCAGGCGCGACTGGCCGGGCAGCGGCAGGCCCGCGCCCGCGACTGGGCTCTGCGAGCCGCTGGGAGACACCGCAGCACCGTTGAGGATCACGCCGGTGGCGGCGAGCGCGATCGTCGTCGTGACCAGCAGCAGAGCGATGCCCGGGATCGCCAGCCACAGCCGGCTGCCGCGCCGGGCGCGGGTGAGCCGCTGAGCCAAGCCGGGCCGTCCGGCGTCGCCGTGCGCGCGAGCGGCGATGACCCGCGTGAGCTCCGCCTCGAGGTCCTCGAGCGCGCGAAACCTGTGGCTCATGAGAGTCCTCCGTCGGCGACGGTCGCGCTGGCGAGCGAGCTCTGCAGCGCGCGCAGGGCCCGCGACACGCGTGCTCGCGCGGCCGGCTCGGAGACGCCGAGCCGGCGTGCGACCTCCTCGTATGGCATCTCCTCGACGACGCGTAGCTGCACGGCCTCGCGCTGCTCGTCGCTCAGGTGCGCGAGCTCAATCGCCAGCCCGTGACGCACCTCGCCGAGACCCGCCGCGTCCTCGATCGCCGCGAGGTCGTCTTCGTGCACGCTCGGCGTGCGGATCCCCAGACGATGGACGGCCGCGCGCTGGGCCTGGCCGCGGCGGAAGTAGTGGCTCAGCTGGCGGCGCGCGATCGTGAACAGCCACGCGCGCATCTCCTCGCTGCTGTCCACGCGCACGCGCTCCCACCCGCGCCACGCCTGCGCGAACGTCTCCGCGGTCAGTTCCAGCGCCACCTCGCCGTCGAGCGTGCGCCGCGTGAGGAACAAAAGCACCGCCTCGGCCTCCTGTCGATAGAAGGGCACGAAGCCCTCTGGATCAGCCATCACCCCTAGATTGCCGGCGGGCCAGATTCCGTGACGCACCGTGCGCCAGCCCAGGCCAAGACGCGCTCACCGAGGTCGAGGAACTCGTAGCGTGGTCGCTGGCGCGGCAGCGTCAGCTGATGATCTTGAACGTGGTGCTGAGCTGCTGGCTGGATTGCCCGGCGGTGTTGCGAGCGGCGAGGAGCAGGCGGTAGGTGCCGGGGGGCAGTGCGTGTCCGTCGAGCCGTCCGCTGAAGCGGATGGTGTTGGTGCCGGCGATGTCGTTGTGGGTGACGCTTCCAGCGGAGGCATAGCGCGTGCAATGGTGGGAGCTGCCGTGGGGATGTTTGGGTGGAGTCAGGCAGGTGTGGCCTTTGAGTACGCCTGGGAGCTGGCGTTGGATGGTGATGGTGGTGGTGGCTGCCTGGCTGTCGTGGTAGCTGATGGTGGTGCCCGGGTGGGAGCTTTTGTGAGCGCGGGTGGAGAAGGCGCTGGGTTGCAGGGTGAGGTTCGAGAGCGTGGGGGCCTGGTAGGCGAGGACCCCCTGCTGGCCCATGCCCGAGCCAGCGCCGCCGTTCGGAGCACCCGAGCCGCCGAAGGACGGGGTCAGCGTCTCGGTCACCGTGACCACCTGGTGCTGCCGGGGGGCGGAGCTGAAGCTGCCATCACCCGGCTGGTCTGCGTCGATCACGCAGGTACCCGCCGGGGCCGAGAAGCTCACCGTGGATCCCTGAATCGAGCAACCCGACGTCGAGGCCGAATCGATCGAGAAGATCACCGGCAAGCCCGAGCTCGCGGTTGCGGTCACGGCGTATGTACCACCGACGGCCGGGCTGGTCGGGGGCGTGGAGGTGAACGCGATTGTCTGGGGCACGGGATCGAAGGTGAACTGATCCGACGACGTCGTGGCGCTGCCTCCGGCGGGAGTGACGACCTGCACTTCCGAGACGCCCACGGGCGCGGCCGGTGCCACGGCGGTGATCTCAGTGTCGGACACCACGCTGAACGAAGCCGCCGGGAGCCCACCGAAACCGACGGCCGTGGCGCTCGTGAATCCGGAGCCCGAAATCGTCACCGATGTCCCTCCCGACGCGGATCCGTGGTCGACGCTCAGCCCGGTCACGGCCGGCGGCGCTCCGTAGAAGAACTGGTCGGCGTCCGAGGTCGCGCTGTCCCTCCCGCTGTTGTGCACGACCACGTCTACGAGCCCGGCCCCCGGAGGCGACACGACTGCAAGCGCTTCGGCTGACAGGTACGTCACCGACGCGACCGCGTCCCCGAAGGTCACCGAACTCGATGGCGTGAAGCCGGTGCCGAGAATTGTCACCTGCGTTCCCCCTTCCGTTGCCCCGCCTGCGAGGCTGAGGCTCGTCACGGAAGGCGCTGGCGGGGGCTGCTCGTTGGGGCATGCGAGGGTGATCACCAGGCCAACCTGGGGTGGGGGCACGGGGTAGGGCCCGATGCTCGCGGTCGAGCTGCCCGCGTTGTTGGGATCGGTGCATCCCGCATTCGATGCCTGGACTTCGTAGAACCCCGACGAAACGTCCCAGTGGAAAACGCCGTCTTCTCCGGTGGTCTCCGGATTGACGGCCGGCGTGATCCCCGGCGAACTGGGTTCGACCGGCGTGAACGGCCCCGCGGCTGAGTCCGATCGCGAGATCGTCACCGTCGCATTGCTCACCGGGTTGCCGTTCGTGTCGAGAACGGTCCCGCTCGGATCGACCAGCAAATTGCCGTTAGCATCTTCGCCCGGACACGGTTTGAAGTACTTGCGAACAGCCCACTTGCTGAATTCGTGGAGGATCGCTTCGATTTCGCCCTGCACCGTAAAGGTCGCCACCTCGTTTATGAGGCGCTTTGAAATCGTGGGTCCGGCGAACTTCTTGATTGCCGCCAAAGCCGCCGTCGACTCCAAGGCCTTTGCCTCAGGGACGAATGGAAGACCGAGAAGATCCTCCGTCAGATCCTCGAGTACCGCATGAGTGGTCTCACAGGTCGGATTCTGGTATGCGACCGCGGCATCCACGAGTGTCTCGATGTGATGTTCCCCGATCCAGTGGTGCCCTAGGTTGTACCCCTGAAGAATCCACTTGGCAACGAATTGCCGGGGTGCGATTCGGGCAGTGAGTGGCTTCACTAGCTGAGACCGCCTCGTCCGCGCTGGTGCTCGAAGCAAGTGCGTGCTGACTCCTTTGCCGCTTGATGGTGTCGCGGGCGCGCTTTTCGCCTGCCGCTTCGTCGACATGCTCGCGCCGTAGGTAAACCGGTCCGATGGGGTGATCGGAGTCGCTCCACCGAACGTCGTGATGACGGTGATGTCCTGCGTACCGGAACCTGGTGGGCTCACCGCTTCGATCTCGTCTTCTGACACCTGCGTGAATTCCACTGCTGTGTCACCGAAGAGGACATGCTTGGCGGATTCGAGCCCGGTCCCGACGATGTCCACGGCCGTCCCGCCCGCTTCCGGACCGCCCGTCGGAGAGATCGATGTGATCGCCACATAGGTGTAGTCGTCGACGATTTCGGTCGCCCCATCCGTTGTAACGTTGACTGGCACGGTACCGGCCCCTGGCGGCGCCACGGCCTCGATCAGATCATCGGCTTCCACTGTGAAACTCGTTGCCGGCACCCCCCCGAAGCTTAACCGCCGTCGCGTCGGTGAACCCGGAACCGGTGATGGCGACGGTATTGCCGCCGGAGGACGGGCCTGAGTTCGGAAGCAGTGGGCTTTCCGGCGGACAAATGACGGAGTCGCTGATGCTGACCGGGCCATGGATGGGGTAGAGAGGGGGAATGGTTCCGACGTAAGTCCCCGAACCAGGTGAGGTTTCCGAGGTTTCCGTCAGGGGAATGACTTCGCCATCGTACTTTCCCGTAGACGTGTTCTCTCCCACGATCGAGACGGTCGCGACTCCTTCGGGGCATCCGGTCAGCGTCGCGGTCGAAGGGACGGACCAGTTGATAACCGGCCTGGTCGACTGTCCGTTGATCCGGAGACCCGAAGGCAGCGGACCCGTCCCGCCCTCCACGATGTCCACGCCTGACACTCCTCCTGCGGGAACGGTGATCGCGCCGGTCGACGCCGTGACGAGCTGCGAGCCGCTCGGTGGAAGGGCCGTCAGCACGATGCTCGATCCGGGCGCAGCTTCGAGGGTGAAGCTGCCGTCCGAGGACGTGACGGTTCTCTGGCAGGCCCAGCCGGTGACAGCCTCGCAATCTTCGACGGGCGCCCCTGCAATCGTCGTGCCGTCGCTGCTCGTGACGGTGCCGCTGACCGGTACGGCTTTCTCGACGGTGACGGTGAACGGCCCGGCAGTCGTGCTTCCGGTCGCCGAGACGCTGAAGCTGAACGAGGTGGTTCCCGCGGGTGGCACGCCGGTCACCGCTCCGGTAGAGCTGACCGCGAGCCAGGACGGCGCCCCCACCAGCACGTAGTTGGCAAGCCCGGAGGCGCGGAAGAGCGCATTGTACTGGGGCGCCGAGCAGCACGTAGGCCGGCACATAGACCGCCTGAGTCGTCCCTTCCAGCGAGCCTTCGACGATCTGGATCTGCGCACTCGCCTTGGCGATCGTGGCGTTGGTGGGCGAGGAGAGGTTGAAGGCGAACGTTCCCGGATTCGACACGCCGCAGTCGTTGAGATCGACACGAACGACCTTCGTCGTTTCACCCGGCGCGAAGGTGAGGGTGCCACTCACACCGACATACTCGGCGTCACACGAGATCCCGGCGCCAGCGGTGCTGTTCGCGGTCGCGTAGCTGACCGTCACCGTGCTCGTCCCCGGCGCGCTCAAACTGACCGGCAAATCGACATACCCATCGGCCTCCCCGACCAGCAGATCCGGCGGCGCAGACACCGCCGGTTCAGCAACCGCAGCACCACCACTCGCACCGATCGTGACAACACCACTGCCGTCCACAATCGAAGCATTCCTCGGGCTCGCTGAGGCTGATCGTGAAACGCCGAGTCGGGCTGCGCGCCCTCCCGGTCATCGATCACGACCGGCACGTTCGCGACCGTCTGCCCCGGCCCGAAGGTCAACGTGCCGCTGCTCGCCGTGTAGTCCGAGCCGGCCACGCGCCGAGCCATCCTCGGTCGCGTAATCAACCGTCACGGTGCTCTTGGAGGCCGCCCCAGCCGGGCCACCCAACAACACCGGCACCTCGACGATCACCAGCGCCGTTGGCGACCACCGCGTCACGCACATCCAGCCCCGGCGTCCCCGCCCCGACCGCGTCACCGACAATCCCGACCCGCGTACGCTCGCCCCAGCGATCGTGGCATTCTGAGGCGAGGACAGATCGAACGTGAAGGCACGAAAACCCGACACGCCGCAGTCGTTGAGATCGACGCGCACGACCTTCGTTGTTTCACCGGGCGCGAAGGTGAGGGTGCCGCTCACACCGACATACTCGGCGTCACACGAGGTCCCGGCGACTAGCGGTGCTGTTCGCGGTCGCGTAGTTGACCGTCACCGTGCTCGTCCCCGGCGCACTCAAACTGACCGGCAAATCAACATACCCATCAGCCTCCCCGACCAGCAAATCCGGCGGCGCAGACACCGCCGGTTCAGCAACCGCAGCACCACCACTCGCACCGATCGTGACAACACCACTGCCGTCCACAATCGAAGCATTGCTCGGGCTGCTGAGGCTGATCGTGAAGCGCCGAGTCGGGCTGCGCGCCCTCCCGGTCATCGATCACGACCGGCACGTTCGCGACCGTCTGCCCCGGCCCGAAGGTCAACGTGCCGCTGCTCGCCGCGTAGTCCGAGCCCGCCACCGCCGAGCCATCCTGGGTCGCGTAATCAACCGTCACGACGCTCTTGGAAGCCGCCCCAGCAGGGCCACCCAACAGCACCGGCACCTCGACGATCACCAGCGCCGTTGGCGACCACCGCGTCACGCACATACAGCCCCGGCGTCCCCGCCCCGACCGCGTCACCGACAATCCCGACCCGCGTGCTCGCCCCAGCGATCGTGGCATTCGGTAGGCGAGGACAGATCGAACGTGAAGGCAGCGAAAACCCGACACGCCGCAGTCGTTGAGATCGACGCGAACGACCTTCGTCGTTTCACCGGGCGCGAAGGTGAGGGTGCCGCTCACACCGACATACTCGGCGTCACACGAGATCCCGGCGACAGCGGTACTGTTCGCGGTCGCGTAATTGACCGTCACCGTGCTCGTCCCCGGCGCGCTCAAACTGACCGGCAGATCGACATACCCATCGGCCTCCCCGACCAGCAAATCCGGCGGCGCAGACACCGCCGGTTCAGCAACCGCAACACCACCACTAGCACCGATCGTCACAACACCACTGCCGACCACAATCGAAGCATTCCTCGGGGTCGCTGAGGCTGATCGTGAAACGCCGGGTCGGCTGCGCGCCCTCCCGGTCATCGATCACGACCGGCACGTTCGCGACCGTCTGCCCCGGCGCGAACGTCAACGTGCCACTGCTCGCCGTGTAATCAGAGCCCGCCACCGCCGAGTCATCCTGGGTCGCGTAATCAACCGTCACGACGCTCTTGGAGGCCGCCCCCGCAGGGCCACCCAACAACACCGGCACCTCGACAACACCAGCGCCATTCGCGACCACCGCGTCACGCACAGACAGCCCCGGCGTCCCCGCCCCGACCGCATCACCGACAATCCCGACCCGGGTACCCACCACAGCGATCGTGGCATTCTGAGGCGAGGACAGATCGAACGTGAAGGCAGCGAAAACCCGACACGCCGCAGTCGTTGAGATCGACACGAACGACCTTCGTCGTTTCACCCGGCGCGAAGGTGAGGGTGCCACTCACACCGACATACTCGGCGTCACACGAGGTCCCGGAGACAGCGGTACTGTTCGCGGTCGCGTAGCTGACCGTCACCGTGCTCGTCCCCGGCGCGCTCAGACTGACCGGCAAATCAACATACCCATCAGCCTCCCCGACCAGCAAATCCGCCGGCGCCGACACCGCCGGTTCAGCAACCGCAACACCACCACTAGCACCGATCGTCACAACACCACTGCCGACCACAATCGAAGCATTCCCGGGGTCGCTGAGGCTGATCGTGAAACGCCGGGTCGGCTGCGCGCCCTCCCGGTCATCGATCACGACCGGCACGTTCGCGACCGTCTGCCCCGGCGCGAACGTCAACGTGCCACTGCTCGCCGTGTAATCAGAGCCCGCCACCGCCGAGTCATCCTGGGTCGCGTAAGCAACCGTCACGACGCTCTTGGAGGCCGCCCCCGCAGGGCCACCCAACAACACCGGCACCTCGACAACACCAGCGCCATTCGCGACCACCGCGTCACGCACAGACAGCCCCGGCGTCCCCACCCCGACCGCATCACCGACAATCCCGACCCGGGTACCCACCACAGCGATCGTGGCATTCTGAGGCGAGGACAGATCGAACGTGAAGGAGCGAAAACCCGACACGCCGCAGTCGTTGAGATCGACACGAACGACCTTCGTCGTTTCACCCGGCGCGAAGGTGAGGGTGCCACTCACACCGACATACTCGGCGTCACACGAGGTCCCGGAGACAGCGGTACTGTTCGCGGTCGCGTAGCTGACCGTCACCGTGCTCGTCCCCGGCGCGCTCAAACTAACCGGCAAATCAACATACCCATCAGCCTCCCCGACCAGCAAATCCGCCGGCGCCGACACCGCCGGCACAGCAAGGGTCGCCGGCGAGCCAAGCGGCGCCGACAACACCGTGGACGGAGGTGTCAACAGTTCCGACGCTCGAGACGCGTCAGCCCCGGCGAGGACGAGAATACCCAGCAGGGCCGTGACTGCAGCGACACGAACTCGCCGCATGCTCATTCGGTCCGTCATCCCCCAAACCCCCTGCCTCCAGTCGCGTGGTCTGGCATCGTAGCCGATTTAACATTGGCGATGCCAGAAGGCTAGGTGGCTATCGGGCGAGCAGGAACATTTCGGCGCCGGCCTGTGCCATTGCTCATTTTGTCGCTATGCCGTCGGTGAACTCCCGCCCGGGCGCACCCCGCCCGCGCAGCAGCACCAGCGCCGCAAGCGCCCCGGCGAGGCTGAGCCCAGCCGCCACCGCGAACGCGAGACGGAAGCCGCCGCTCAGCGCCGATGCGCCGCTGGCGCCCGCGAGCAGGTCCGCGTGCGTGCGCGAATCGGCGATCGTGCTCAGCACAGCGAGCCCCAGCGCACCGCCGATCAGGCGCGAGGTGTTGAGCATGCCGGACGCGAGCCCGCTCTCCTTCGCGGGAACGCCGGCGACCGCGGCGATCGTCGCCGGCACCAGCGACAGGCCAAGGCCCATGCCCGCGAGCACTCCGCCCGGGAGCACGTTCGCGGTGTAGGTGCCGCCACTGCGCACACCCGTGAGCAGGTACAGCCCGACGGCCGCACACAGCATCCCGAAGGTCAGCACCCGGCGCTCGCCGAAGGCGGCGACGAAGCGCGGCGCGAGCGTGCTGGTGGCGACGATCGCGAGCGTCATCGGCAGGAAGCGCAGGCCGGTCTGCAGCGGGTCGTAGTGGAGCACCTGCTGCAGGTACAGCGACAGGAAGAACCAGATCGCGAACACCGCCGCGTAGAGCAGGAACACGATCAGGTTGGCCGCGCGCAGCCGCGCCATGCCGAACACGCGCAGCGGCATCAGCGGCTCGCGCGCAACCCTGCCCTCGACGAACGCGAACGCCGCGAGCAGCGCCACGCCGACGGCGAGCGGCGCGAGCACCCCGACCGAGCCCCAGCCGAGCGTGTCGGTGCGCACGATGCCGTACACGAGCGCGGTCAGCGCGCCCGTCACCAAGAACGCGCCGCTGGCGTCGAAGTGCCTGTGCGCCGCCGAGGCGCGACCGGCGGGGATGATGCCGCGCCCGAGCAGCAGCACGCCTGCGCCGATGGGCACGTTGACGAGGAAGATCGCCGGCCAGCCGAACGCCTGCGTGAGCACGCCGCCGAGCAGCACGCCGAGCGAGCCGCCGACGCCGCCCATCGCGCCCCACACGCCGAGCGCGCGGCTGCGCTCGCGGCCCTCCGCGAACGACGTCGCGATGATCGCGAGGCTCGCCGGCGAGATCACCGCGCCGCCGATGCCCTGCAGCGCGCGTGCGCCGATCAACAGCGTGCGCGAGTCGGCGAGCGCACACGCGAGCGAGGCGATCGCGAACAGCGCGGTCCCGGCGAGGAACACGCGCCGGCGCCCGAGCAGGTCCGCGGCGCGCCCGCCGAGCAGCAGGAACCCGGCGAACGTGAGCGTGTAGGCGTTCACGACCCACTGCAGCCCCGTCGTCGAGAAGCCCAGGCCGCCGCGGATCGACGGCAGCGCGACGTTGACGATCGACACGTCGAGGATCACCATCAGCTGTGCCAGGCACACGAGCACCAAGAGCGCGCGTGAGCGCGGCTTGGTCGCGTGCCCCTCGGCGGAACGCTCGCCGGGATCTCTCGAGGTGAGCTCGGCGGCGGCCGGGGTGGGCATCGGCACAGGGTTCTCGATCACGGTGGCTGCCATCGCGTTATCCTTTGTGTCCGAAAGTACGACGATCATCGTAGCAAATGTTGGATGACTGTCGTACAATGAGGATATGAGCCTGTACCACCCAGCCCGTGAAGATCTGGAGCTGCCTGCCGTATTGCACGCGCTGAGCGACCCGCAGCGCCTGCGCATCGTGCGCGAGCTCGACCTCGACCCGACGCCGCGTACGTGCGGGAGCTTCGACCTGGAGGTCTCCAAGTCGACGTGCACGCACCACTTCCGCGTGCTGCGCGAGGCGGGCGTGATCGCGCAGCACGAGGTGGGCACCTCGAAGCTGTCGTCGCTGCGCCGCGAGGACCTCGACGCGCGCTTCCCCGGCCTGCTCGACGCCGTGCTCGGGCCGGCGGCCGTTGCAGTGTAGGCTCGAAGGAAGCCGAGAAGCGCCGAGCGGAGGGAGCAGCGATGAGCGAGGCCGTGCAGGTGGAGACCGAGGTCGTGCAGATGCGGGTCGAGGACGGCGTCGCGCTGTTGACGCTCAACCGCCCAGACCGCCTGAACGCGTGGACGGCTGAGATGGAGCACGCGTACTTCGGGATGCTCGAGCAGTGCGGGCACGACCGGGAGGTGCGCGTGATCGTCGTCACCGGTGCCGGCAGGGGCTTCTGCGCGGGTGCCGACATGCAGGAGCTGCAGGCGATCGGCGACGGCACGCTCAGCCCCTCCGCGGAGGAGCACGCGCGCGAGCGCCGCCCGCAGACCTTCGCGCTGACGATCCCCAAGCCGATCATCGCCGCCGTCAACGGCGCGTGCGCGGGGATCGGCCTGGTGCAGGCGCTGATGTGCGACCTGCGCTTCGCCGCCGAGGGCGCCAAGCTGACAACCGCGTTCGCGCGCCGCGGGCTCGTCGCCGAGCACGGCATCTCGTGGATCCTGCCGCGGCTGGTCGGTCCCGCCAACGCGCTCGACCTGCTGCTCTCCGGGCGCGTGGTGTTCGCCGAGGAGGCGCACGAGCTCGGCCTCGTCAACCGCGTGTACGCGCCCGACAGGCTGCTCGACGGGGCGCTCGACTACGCGCGCGAGCTCGTCGTCAACTGCTCGCCCGCGAGCATGGCGACGATCAAGCGCCAGGTCTACGCGGACCTCGAGCGCACGCTGCCCGACACGCTCGAGGAGGCCGACCGGCTGATGCTCGCGTCGTTCACCGCACCCGACTTCGCCGAGGGCGTCACGAGCTTCGTCGAGCGGCGCGACCCGCGGTTCGCGGGGCTCGAGGCGTAGTCCCGTTGGCCACAGATTCCGGTGCTGTTCGCGGTGCTACACTAGCCCGGTGCCGACCCGTCATGCCCGCCACTCGGTCACCGAGACACCGCCCGTACGCGAGGCTCTCGACGCGCTGCGCCTCCGCGGCGAGCGGGTACGCATGGGTGACCTCGTGATCCGCGGGGCACGCGAGCGACTGCGAGAGCTCGAAAGCGAACGCGAGGACGAGGCCCAGCGAGCGGAGCTACGCCGCCAGCTGGTCGAGCAGCTGCGAACGGGAGAGGGGATCGACGTGGACGCGGCGTACGAGGTCCGCGAGCACGGCTGGATCCATCGTTGAGTGGCTACGGCCAGGCGCTGCTGATCGACCACTCGGTGTGGGCGCGGGCCACAGACGGGCGCCTGACCGGCGCTCCCCGCGACCGGTTCGATACGGCGCTCGCCGCGGGTGAGCTGTGGACGTGCCCCCCGGCGCTGCTGGAGATGCGCTACAGCGCTCGGGACAGCGAGGCGTTTGCGCTCACGGCAAAGCGGCTGGATGCGCTGGAGCACGCGCCGCTCACCACCGAGGCCGCGAAGTCGGCCCTCGCGGCACAGGCCGAGCTCGCCGCGGCGCCCGGCCTCTCGCACCGCGTCAAGCCGGTGGACCTGCTGATCGCCGCGATCGCCGCCACCGCGAACGTTGGGGTGCTGCACTACGACCACGACTACGACACGCTCGCCGAACACACCACGCTCGCCTTCCCGAGCGTATGGGTCGCGCCGCGCGGCAGCATGGCCTGAGCCCCTCAGCCGAACAGCCCATCCACCGAGACCGCGACCCTACGCCCCGCCACGGCCGCGGCCCCGCCGCGCACCTCCACCTCAGACCCGCCGCTCACCCTGAACAGCCCCTGCACCGCCCTGCTCAGAAACCGCGACGCCTGCCCGATCCCGTGCGCGTCATCGCGCGCACCGGGGTGATGGTGAAAACGCGCGGGCACATAAACGTGCAACCTGCGGCGCGCGCGCGTGAGCGCGACGTAGAACAGGCGCCGCTCCTCGGCGATGCCCTGCTCGCTGCCGGTGCTCATGTCGGCGGGGAAGTTGCCGTCGTAGGCGGCGATCAGGTGAACGGCCTGCCACTCGAGGCCCTTGGCGGAGTGCGCGGTGCTGAGCGTGAGCCAGTCCTCGTCGAGGTGCGGCGGCCCGGCGAAGTCGGCGCTGGAGCTGGGCGGGTCGAGCACGAGCTCTGAGACGAAGTGGCGGACGTCCTTGGCGCCGCGCGCGGCGAGCGCGAGCTGCTCGAGGTCTGAGACGCGCACGGCGCCGTCGGGGTAGCGCAGGCGGATCAGCGGCGCGATCGCCGCGCCCAGCCGCTCGACCTGCACGCCGGCGCTGTCGGCGCAGCCGGCGCCGGTCGCGATCAGCGCGTCGATCACGGCGCCCGCCTGCGCCCGCGAGTCCTCGGGAACGTGCACCGCCGCGGCGGCCCAGCGCTCGAGCTCGGGCGGGGCGTCCGCCGCGGGCCGCAGCTCCTCGAGGATGCGACGCGCGCGCGTCGGGCCGACGCCGTCGAGCAGCTTGAGCACGCGCAGCCAGCTGAGCTCGTCGGCGGCGTTGTCGGCGAGCCGCATGAGCGCGACGAAGTCCTTGACGTGCGCCGCCTCCAGGTACTTGAGGCCGCCGTACTTGACGAACGGGATGTGGCGGCGAACGAGCTCGACCTCGAGCAGCGCGGAGTCGTGGTTGGTGCGGTAGAGAACGGCCTGCTCGCGCAGTTCCATCCCCTCCTCGCGCGCGGCGAGCACGCGCTCGCACACCTCCCGTGCCTGAGCGGCTTCGTCGTGCGGGAAGACGAGCTCGGGCGTGCCGCCGCCCTGGCGCTCGGTCCACAGCGTCTTTGGGAACCCGGCGCGGTCCTGCTCGGAGACGGCGTTTGCGATCGCGAGGATCGGCGCGGTCGAGCGGTAGTTGCGCTCGAGCGTGACGGTGTGGGCGTCGGGGAACTGCTGCGGGAACTCGAGGATGTGACGCGCGCTGGCCGAGCGGAACCCGTAGATCGCCTGGAAGTCATCGCCGACGACCGTCAGGCCCGGCTGGGTCGCGCGCATGTTGCGCACGATGTCAACCTGCAGGCCGTTGACGTCCTGGTACTCGTCGACGAGCACGTGCTCGTAGGCGCCGGCGAGCAGCGGTCCGATCGCCTCGTCGGCGGTGAGCGCCTGCCAGTAGAGCAGCAGGTCGTCGAGGTCGAGCACGCCGAGGGTGCGCTTGCGGGCGGTGTAGGAGCGGAAGATCCGCGCGAGCGCCTCGCGGTGCTCTTCGCACCAGGGGTAGAACTCGGCGAGGATCTCGCCGAGCGGCCGCTGCGCGTTGACCGTGCGCGAGTAGATGTCGAGCATCGTCCCGGCGCGCGGGAAGCGCCGGTGGCTCTCGACGTGGCCATCCTCCTGGCGCAGCAGGTCCAGCAGCTCGCCCGCGTCGCCGGCGTCGAGCACGCCGAAGCCAGCGTCGAGCCCGAGCGCGGTGGCGTGCACGCGGATCAGCCGGTGCGCGACGGCGTGGAAGGTGCCGCCGAGGATCCTGCCGGCGTCGGGCGCGACGCGCTCGGTGAGCGTGCGCACCCGCTCGACCATCTCGCCGGCCGCGCGGCGCGTGAACGTCAGCAGCAGGATGCGTTCGGCGGGCGTGCCCTCGGCCAGCAGCCAGCCGACGCGGGCGCACAGCGTGGTCGTCTTGCCGGTGCCGGCGCCGGCGAGGATCAGCAGCGTGTCGCCCGGGTGCGTGGCGGCGGCGCGCTGCTCGTCGTTGAGGTCGTCGAGGAACGAGGGCGTGTCGGAGCTCACGAACATCTGTTCGCCACGCTAGGTCACCGATCGGATGGCTTGCACGCCCGTTTGCACCTTCCCGGGGAAGGCGCGACGGGGCCGCGGACAATGACGGTGTAGTGGGAACCCCCTCGACCACACCGACGGCACCGCGCGACGCGGCGGTGATGGCACGCTCGCGCACCGACCCGCAGGCGTTCTCGGCGATCGTGGATCGCCATTTCGCGGCGATCCATCGCTATCTGGCGCGGCGCATCGGCGGCGATCGCGCGGACGACGTGGCCGCGCAGGCGTTCGCGGTCGCGTTCAGGCGCCGGGGCGACTTCGACGCGGGCGCCGACAGCGCGCGTCCGTGGCTGTACGGGATCGCGACGAACGTGCTGCGCAACGACGTGCGCTCGGAGCGAAGGATGCTCGCGGCGATCGCGCGCATGGACAGGACGGGCGCGGAGGACCTGGCGGACGAGGTGGAGCGCTCACTGGCGCGCGCGGATGCGGCCAGCGAGCTCGCGCGGATCGCGGGCGCGATCGCGGCGCTCGATTCCGACCAGCGCGACGTGCTGCTGCTGCACGCATGGGGCGAGCTGTCCGACGGCGAGATCGCGGCGGCGCTGGGAATCCCGGTGGGGACCGTGTACTCGCGCCTGTCGCGCGCGCGGGCGAGCCTGCAGCGCGCGTCGAGCGACCTTTCGAACACTGAGCAGAGCTAGGCGAAGGAGATGCAGCGATGACAGACGACGACGATCTGGTCCGCGGCTTTCGCTCCGAGGTGCCGCCCCCCGACGAGGCGGCATGGGCTGCGGTCCGCGAGACGGTGGCACGTGAGATCGCGGCGGAGCTCGAGCGCCCCCGTGACAGGGCAAGGAGGCGCCGGTGGCGTAGCCCGCGCGTGCTGGCGATCGGGCTGGCCGCCCTCGCTCTGACCGGCGCGGTCGCGTACGGAGCGACGACGCTGATCGGCGTCGGCTCGCCCGCGCCAAACCCCCCGGCGCCGTTCACGCCGTCGAACATCGAGCTGCTCGGCTTGCGCGTGGCCGATCCCGCCGGCGGACCGCCGTGGGGGATCCGCCTAGCCCTGTCGCCGGCCAGCGGAGGAGGCTCGAGACCAGGCGTCGGGATCCAGCTTGGGCGCATCCGCGGGGCTCAGATGGGCTTCATCGGCGAGGACAACGTGTTCCACGACGACCACCTGTTCCACGCGGCCGGCCCGAACAGCGCCCTGATCACCCCCGCGGACTACCCGATCTCGGGCACCCCCCAGAAGCCCGACCTGCAGTCGATCTACCACTTCGCGTTGACCCTCCCCGGTGTAGCGAGCGCGTACGAGGGATGCAGCACGGTCAAGGTGCCGCTGGCGCAGCATCGCCCGAAGGGCGCGTTCGAGCGCGAAGAGCGGCTGCTCGAGCAGTCGCTGGCGACCCTGCGCGCGGGCGGCCGCGCCGCACGACGCCTCACACGACGGCTCCCCGGCGGCGTCGCCGCCCTGCGCCTGCTGTTTGCCAGGGAACTGCAAAGGACGCGCGAACTGTCACACGGGTTCTTCAGCGAACGCACATTTGCCACGTGTCCGAGCGCCGACCTGCGCACGATCGTCTTCGGGTTCGCCAGCCCGAGCGCGACCTCGATCGCGATCAGCGGCTTCGGCGTCAACGAGAGCGAGCAGCTGCGCCCCGACGACGACGGTTTCTACCTGTTCGTGCTCTCCCAGCACTGGAACTACGGGAGCAAGTTCCAGGCGATCGTGACTTGCAGCGACGGCAGCACGGTCAGGGGGCTCGCAGGCCCGGGAACGCCCGATCCGCCGTACTGCAGGAGCGGCGGGTGAGGCTTCACCTGTTCGAGCGCTGAGCTTAAGAGCTGGCCGTCCTCGCGCCGCCCACCGCAGAGCTATCACGATCTATACGTCAATATCTCGTTTTCTGGATACGGGGGTATAGCTTCCGATAGCTCAACGCCACGACCGAGCGTTGGCAGACACGCCGCCTGATCGAGCAGGCCAAGCGGAACATCGACCGGTTCCCGTCCGACTTCATGTTCCAGTTGACGAAGGACGAGGCGAGCGCTTTGAGATCGCATTCTGCGACCTCAAAGGAGGGGCGCGGCGGACGTCGCTACGCGCCCTACGTCTTCACAGAGCGAGGCGTGGCGATGCTGTCCGGCGTTCTCCGGAGCAAGACGGCGATCGCCGTCAACATCGCGATCGTCCGGGCATTCGTTGAGCTGCGACGTGTAGCGGCTTCTTACACCGCGATCGAGAGGCGCCTTGAAGATTTCGACTGATGACACGCACACCACAGTCGAGCGTCCTCTGAGGCGCCGCTTTACCGGGACTGCGGAAGGCAGGGAATCAGCAGTCCACCGTCCTCCGTCTGGACCGAGCTGTCAGAGCATCGCTTCATCAATCCAATGCGCCCAGCCGTCACCGCGCCCGAGCCCAAGCCCGGCTCGGACGATCCGGCCGTTGCCGACGGGGACGCAGTTCTGAAGGACGATCAGGACTCGCGCTTCGCGCACCCCGCCGTAGTGAAAGACGAACAGCTCGGAGCGGCCACCGAGCACCTCATCGCAGTTCGCGTGCGGGCTGATCGGCTGCAGGGCGTCGAGCTGTCGGGCAAGCTCGCGGGTGATGTCCTGGCGCACGACCTGGCGCGCTTGCGCGAGGCTGCGTTCGGCGTGCCCGTGTTCGCCGTATATGACTCCGGCGTGCAGGTCTTCGGGTTCGGGCATCACTCCGGACCTCCCCCAGTAGCGGCAGATGAGCGCGCTTGTGGGGTGCCCGGGCACGAGCACGTCGCCCGCCGAGCGGCTGAGGATGTGACGCGGCTTGGCGTCGCTCGGAGGACACAGTCGGCTCGGGGCCGAGACGGCGAGCGGCGTCTTCGCCGGCGCTGTCGTCGGCGCCGTCGTCTGGCCACACCCGGACGCCGCGATCGCGACAACGGCGACCGCGGCGATACCGGAGCGCACGTCGGACAACCTGCTTCTACATGCGGCGGCCGCGGCGCCTATAGCCGAAGCCGCCGGTCAGCAGCAGAACTACGATGACAATCAGAAGGATTGTGAGCATGATCACCTCCCAATTCTCGTGCCGCCGCCGGCGAGCCGCGCGATCAGTCCGCCGGCCAGCAGGTAGACGGCGGCTGCGATGCCCCAGTTGACGGCGACGGCGGTGTTGGCGCTGCGGAAGCTGAACATGCCGTCGAACGGACCGG
The DNA here is from genome assembly GCA_963826985.1 of uncultured Solirubrobacteraceae bacterium. Lineage (GTDB taxonomy): Bacteria > Actinomycetota > Thermoleophilia > Solirubrobacterales > Solirubrobacteraceae > Palsa-744. The sequence goes on along the minus strand of CAWGYW010000001.1, from coordinate 17,549 downwards.
CGAGCGCGTGCGCCCAGCTGTGGACTTCGGAGACGATGCTGTTGGCCGGATTGGCCTTGAGCACCACCAGCAGAATTCCGGCGACGATGATCAGCACGACGACGCTTACGACGAGCTGAATTGCGCGTACGAGCAGGTCGGCGCCTTGCCCGAACACTCGCACGACGGTCCCGTCACGCCGATCCCGCGGGCGCGACACTTCGACCGGTCGGCCATCCGGGTCGACTTCCGAGGCAGGCCCTGCGCGGCTTGTTGTGGACATGGGGAACCTCCGATAGGTCTCAAATCCCTCCCGGGCAAAGCCCGGTGGGTCTGGCAACGGTGCAGAGGACCTATTCGCGAAGGCGAGCGTGCGCCGACGGAGCATTCCCAATCTGATGGGGCGAAAGCACGCGCAACCGGTCTTACAACCTGTTTCGGGCGTGCTCACCACCAGCGTATCGCACTTGGACGACCCCGACTAAACGACCAGCTCGAGCGTGAGCTGCACGCCGGCGCGCTCGCTGTTGCTCAGGACTGCGTGACCCGCGGCGCGTAGCGGTGATGCAGCATCAGCGCGTTGCCGTCGGGGTCGGCGAAGAACGCCATGTGGCAGACGCCGGTGTCGAGCGTGTCGCCGGCGAACTGGACGCCGCGCTCGGCGAGCGTGGCGCGCGCGGCGGCGACGTCCTCGACGTGCAGCGCAAGGGCGTTGTGGTTGGGCTGGTAGTCGAGCCCGAACTTCTCGGCGACGATGACGCTGAGCGTGACGGTGCCGGTCTCGAACTCGGCGAAGTGGCGCTCGGGGTGGTAGACGGAGCGCTCGAGGCCGAGCGTGGTGCCGTAGAACTCGACGGCGGCGTCGAGGTCGTTGGTGGGCATGGCGACGAAGTCGACGCCGGTGACGATCTGGCTGTCGGGGCTCACCAAACCGATCCTACACCCGCCGCCAGCGCACGCCGCCGAGCTCGACGACGTCTTCCCCACCGGGCAGCTCGTGTGGGAGCTCGAGCGCGACCTCGACGAGGCCTTCGTCGCGCTCGTCGGCGGCGACCTGGAAACGGACCTCCCCACCATCCAGCGCCAGCAGCGGTTCTCCACCGCCTTCACCTCCTCCGCCTTCACCGCCACCGGGGCCCCGACCGCCGTGACTGACGTCGAGCCCGAGCACCTCGCCCCAGCGCGTGGCGACGGCGAGGGGATCGGCAACGGCGATGGTGATCCCGGCGAGGCGCCCGGGTGCGCCGGCGTCGATGCGCGCGGTCCACTGCGGCCCGCCCCAGCGCCAGCTGCCGTAGGGCTTGGAGCGGTCGAGCGAGACGATCGCGCCGCGCATGTCGGCGGGATGCAGATGCGTGCCGGAGATGTCGGGCAGGTCGATCTGCCAGACGACGCGCACGCCGGCGGCGAGCGCGCGCGAGCGCGCCCCCTCGAGATCCTGCAGGTCGAAGATCACCATGTAGCCGCCGTCGCCGCGATGGCGGGCGAGGTGGCGCCCGGCGGCGGTGTCGGCGCGCGTCGGCGAGATCACCTCGAGGAAGCAGTCGCCGATGGCGAAGACGGTGTTGGCGAGGCCGAACTCGCCGACGCCGGGGTCGCGGAAGGGCTCGTCGAGCTCGAGCGCGCTGCGCAGCTGCGAGGCTACGACCTCGAGCTCGCCGGCGACGAGCACCGCCTGGCGCAGCCTGACCCCTGATCCTCCTCCGCTCACTGAGGCCAAGGCTACTGGCTCGACGTCCGCGCGTGGCGTATCCGTTTTGTGGGAGACGCGCTGGCGCACCCCTTCGATAAACGCTTGTGGCGCCGGTCACCACAGCCACTAAATTTCGGGGGCAGAAATGATCTCGGATGCTGCCAGGAGATCCGCTGATTGCGGATTTCTAACGCTGTTCTAACTCGACTGCAAACAGCGGCGCAACAACCCTTCGCTTAGCTTCGCCGAGGACGTTTCCGTCCGCGGACCAAGGAGGGTGCATGGGGATGAACATGGGTATGGATCGAGCGCCGGCGCCGCACGGTCGCGACGGCCGCGAGAGCCTGGAGACGCCGGGGCTGGTGTCGCAGGCGGTCAGGCGGGCGCAGGAAGGCGACCGCGATGCGCTCGGCTTTCTGTACGCGCGCTACGCGGACAACGTGTGCGGCTACGTGCGCAGCATCGTCCACGACCAGCACGAGGCGGAAGACATCACCCAGCACGTGTTCGCGAAGCTGATCCACGTGATCGGCAAGTACGAGGAGCGCGACGTGCCGTTCTTCGCGTGGATCCTGCGCGTCTCGCGCAACGTGGCGGTCGACCACATCCGCCACCTGCGCGCGATCCCGGTCGAGGAGGTGCGGGTGACCGACGAAGGCGGCGGCGGACCGGGTGAGGGCGAGCGCATGAACGACCTCAGGGAGGCGCTGGCGATGCTGCCGCCCGACCAGCGCGAGGTGCTGGTGCTGCGCCACTTCGCGGACCTGTCGCCGAGCGAGATCGCGCAGCGCACGGGCCGCTCGGAAGGCTCTGTGCACGGTTTGCACCACCGCGGGCGCCGCACGTTGACGGCGGAGCTGACGAGTCGCGGGGTCGTGCCGTCGACGGGGCGTGCGCGCGGGCGTCAGGACGAGGCGCCGGCCGGCGGGTCCTCGCTGGGCGGGTCCTCGGCGGGCGCGGCGTCGGGGTAGGGGCTGCGCGAGATTCGCCGGGCGATGCGACCGCTGTCGACGTCGGCGAGGTAGTACAGGACGGCGAAGGACACGAGTTCGTGGACGGGCACGCCCAGGCGCGCGCTCTCCTGCTCGATCGCCTCCCAGGCAAAGCCGGTCAGCGGCACCGAGACGCTGCGGGCGCCCTGCTCGGCGTGCGGATCCCCGGCGGGCAGCCCGGTCACGTTGGGCCTCGACCTAATAACGGGACACTTGGGTTCAACGGGCCGGACCCGCACGCGCTCACGCCGCGAGGTGCCCTCGAGGGGACCAAAAAAGGCTGGTTGTGGCGAGCCTTGCGGGTCATGGCGGGCGCTCCGCCGAGCCCGGCGCCGCACGGCCGCGCCGCGCCGTCGCTTCGGCGTACCCGCATGATGCCAACTTCCACCAGGCGCCGGCGCGGATATCGGGCGTGCGGCCGCGTCAGCCGATGCGGCGCAGCTGCGCGACCGGAGCGAAGACGATCCGATCGAGAATTGGCTCCAGCGGCATGCTGGTGATCTCGAGCATCGCCATGCCGCTGTCGCGCAGCTCCAGGACCCCGCCACGAGCTCCTGCGGGAATCTCACCGATCGGCTCCGTGAGTTCGACCAGATCCAGGGCAGTTATGTCACGGACGGCTGGCATGGGATCCAGTGTAGGAAGTCGGATAGGCGGTTATCAGTCGCGGTGCATCCCCTGCCTGCCGATAGTGCCACGCCGTCAGGATGGGCGAGGTGCGCTCGTTGAGCGTGAGGACAACACGTACCTCACAGCCCAAACCAAAAGGGCTCAGGTCTCGTATCGAAGATACAGGCGCGTCGAGCACGGACTCGGCAATCGCACTCCAAACTAGCTCCGAGCTATCGCTCGCGACGGAGAGGACGCGCGCCCATTCCGGCCCATGTCCGTGCTCGGCAAGGATCCACTCGAGCTTCTCGGAATCGGCGTGAGCATCATGGGCCCGCGGGAGCGGTTGCCCGACGGTAGGGGCGGAGCTGGCGGCAGACATCGGCCGAGCAGGCTATCGGCGGACGGCGAGACAATTCCAGCGGTCAGCTCTTCTCGGCCTTCATAGGCCTTTGTCAAATGAGCAGCTCGTGGACCGGCGCGCTACACCCGCCCCCGCGCGAGATCCGCGGGCGTGAAGTCGGGCTCGTGGCCGAAGGTCTGGCGGATCCGCCTGCGCAGCGCGGCGTAGCGGCGCACGGCGTCGCTGCGGCGCCCCTGCATGATGTCGAGTTCCATCAGCCGCCGGTGGATGTCTTCGTCGAATGGCTGCAGCGTCGCGAGGCGCTCGAGCGCGCGGGCGGCGCCGTCGAGCACGCGCCGCTCCTCGCGGATGTCGGCGAGGTGGCGCAGCCCGATGCACGCGAGGTCGTGCAGGCGGTGGCGCTCGGGCATCGCCCACTCGGCGTAGGGCAGGTCGGCGAGGAAGTCGCCGCGGTAGAGCGCGAGGCCGCGCTCGATCTCCTCGGCCGCGGTCTGCGGGTCGCTTTGGGCGATCGCGAGGCCGGCGTTGACGTGTGCTTCGAACTCGTCGGCGTCGACGTCCACGTGGTCGAGGTCCAGCCGGTAGGTGCCGGCGCGGGCGGCGATGAACGCGGAGGGCTCGCGAGCGCCGCGCTGGGGCTCGAGCTTGCGGCGCAGCGCGTGGATGTAGTAGCGCACGCTCGCCCCGACCTGGTAGTCGGCCCCCGGCCAGATGCTCTCGCCGATCTGATCGATGGCGACGGCGCGCTGGCGTTCGGCGACGAGGTACTTGAGCAGCTGTCCGGTGCGCTGGTCCAGCCACGCGCCGCCGATCGGCCCCTCGGCCGACTCGACGACGGTGCGCCCGAGCGTGCGTATGCGCAACCGCGGACCGCTCATCCAGTGCGGGCTGGTGCGCCGGCGCCGGTCGCCGGCGAGGCCCGGTCGCAGTTGCATCACCACGCGCGAGCCGGCGCCGCCGGTGCGCGCCGCGGTCACCCACATGGCGCTCGGGCCGGTGGGCAGCTCGATGTCGACGCGAATCTCGGGCAGCGCTGCCTCGCGGGCGATCGCGAGCTCGGTCAGGCACGCGTCCGCGAGCACGGTGTCGGGCGCGCGGCATCCGAGCAGCGTGCAGCAGCTGAGGCCCGCCTCGGGCAGGCCCATCGCCTCGATCAGCCGCGTGGCCTGCGCGTTGCGGCAGACGACGCGCCCGTCGCGCTCGAGCACGAGCAGCCCGTACGGGAACGCGCTGAACGCCTCGAGCTCGAGCGATGGGCGCACCCGCGCCTTCGCGCCGCCGTAGCGATGTGTCCCCGCCCGTGTCGCTGTTGCCATGAGTCGTTCTTACGCTGAATATCCCCACGCGTCAGCGTCGGGATCGATGGAGTGTGGCAAAAGTAAACTCACGTCTCACCTTTTCTCAATATGCGATCGAAGTGAGTACGTGGAACGTGACAACTGTACTACACGATGACCGTCTGTGGACGTTTTTCTGGACCGTTCGTCTGAGTGGAGACCAGTGAGATCAGTGCACACTCTCCGATTCTGCGAACAATCCGGATGTGCGCGCGGTGCGCTAGCTTCCATTGAGGCCTCTCGAGCCGGATGTCGACGTGCGCGTCATCGGCGGACATCTCCCTCGAAGCCCACAGCCAAGGCGAGAGAAGGGCGGCAACCGATGCAGGCACAGATACGAGACCGGCACACGCCGGCGGTCGCGGCGGGTATCGCGGTTCTGGGGGGCGTGGCGGCGTGGCAGTGGGGGATCGAGCTCGAACGCGCGTGGCTGCGCTGCGACGACGGCGGACCCCTGCCGGGCGACCCGCTCGGACCCGAGCCCGGCGAGCAACCGCGCCAGCTCGAGAGCGACGAGGCCCCGGGCGCGGCGAGCGGCAATCGCCGCTGGGTCTCCAGGCACGGCCCCGCGGGCGCGCCTTCCTCGTCGCGGCTGGCCAGACGCTAGCGCCCTGAGACAGCGCGCTGGCGGCGAGCCTGGCGACCGAGATGGCGGTGTAGTAGCGCGAAGTGTAATCGACTAGTGTTTACCGTGCTACACTTTTGCAATGGCGACGAGACGGTTCGTCGGGCGAGAGGCCGAGTTGGCGAAGCTTCACGACCACCTCGATTGGGTGCGCGAGAGTGGATCGGGGCGCATGCTGGCCCTGCGCGGAAGGCGGCAGATCGGTAAGTCGCGCCTGGTTGAGGAATTCATCGGGCGCAGCGAGGCCAAAGCCGTGTTCTACACCGCGTCGCGCCAGAGCGCGGCCGGGGAGCTGCGCAGCTTCAGCGAACAGATCGCCGCGTCGGCGACCGATGCGGCAGCGATCGCGGCAGCGGGACCGATCGGCTCTTGGGAGGCCGCGCTGGCGATCGCGACGAGCGACGCCTCGGCTCGGCGGCCGGTCGTGCTCGTGATCGACGAGTTGCCGTTCCTGATCGAAAGCGAGCCCGCGATCGAGGCGATCATCCAGAAGCAGTGGGACCGCAGGATGGAGGCGCAGCCTGTGCTGCTGCTGCTGATCGGCTCGGACCTGTCGATGATGGCTGCCCTGAACGACTACGGCCGGCCGCTGTACGGACGCCTGACGGAGATGACGATCGGGCCGCTCTCGCCGGCGGCGATCGGCAACATGCTGGACCTGCCTCCCGCGGCAACGCTCGACGCCTATCTGGCGATCGGCGGCTTCCCGCGACTGGCGCAGATCTGGCCCCGCGGAGACGACCTTTGGAAGTTCCTGCGCCGCGAGCTTCAGAACCCCGAGTCGCCCCTGATCGTGCTCGGCGAACGCTCGCTCGGGGCCGAGTTCCCGACGGAGCTGAAGGCGCGCGGCGCGCTCGAGGCCATCGGCGCCGGCGAGCGCGTGTTCACGTCGATCCTGCAGCGCGCGAAGATGTCGAACAAGACGCTGGAGACGACGCTCGCGACGTTGATCGCAAAGCGCGTGATCGACAAGGCGCTGCCCTATTCGGCCCAGCCGCGCCCCAAGCTCTCGCGCTACTACGTCGACGATCCTTACCTGCGCTTCTGGCTTCGCTTCATCCGCGCGAGCATCCCGGCGCTCGAGCGTGGCCGCGGCGACATCGTCTATCGGCAGATCCGCGAGTCCTGGACATCGTTCGCCGGCCACGCGATCGAGCCGCTCGTGCGCAGCGCAATCCAGGCCCTGCTTCCCGACGAGCGCTTCGGTGGCGCTCAGTTCGTGGGCTCGTTCTGGAACCGAGACGGCAGCGTGGAGGTCGATCTCGTCGGCGGTCGCGATCAGGCCACGAGCGAGCAGATCGACTTCGTCGGTTCGATCAAGTGGCGCGACCGAGGCGAGCTCGACCGAGGCGATCTGAGCAGGCTGATCCAACACCGCGCGCTGATACCGGGCGCGACCGACGAGACGCTCCTGGTCGGCGTCTCCCGCAGCGACTTCGGCGTGGATGGGCTCGACGTTCGTCTGAGCCCTGAGGACATCGTCGACGCCTTCAACGCTCGGCCGTAGCGCCGCTCCGACTGCGACGGCGAGGTGTTCTCGGGGCAGGGTTCCCCACCAAGGAGACGATGAACATGCACCGCCGAACGCTTTCGCTGCTTGTGACTCCCGCCGTCGTCGGCGCGCTGACGATCGCTGTCCCGGCGCTCGCGGGAACGGGCACGAGCCCCACGGCCCATCAGGCCCGCACGCGCCGCTGCACCGCGGTGATCGTCATCAGTCACGGCCGGCACGTACGCGCGTGCCTGATCCCTGGACCGCGCGGCTTCACGGGCCCCGCCGGCCCGAAAGGAGCGACGGGCAAAACCGGAGCCACCGGCAAAACGGGGCCGGCCGGCAAAAACGGCGCTAACGGTGCAAACGGTGCAAACGGCATCGACGCGTACGCCATCGTCGAGCCCACCTCGCCGAGCGCGGCCTCTCTGATCGGCGCTTCCAACATCATCGCCGTCAGCGAGCCGAGCGCCGGCGTCTACTGCATCACCCCCGCACCCGGTATCGCTTCCTCCAGCATCGCAGCCGTCTCGCCCGAGGTCAGCTACAGCGCCCCGGGCACCGGGCCGGGCGTGATCGCGGTCAACGCCCAGCACACCCACTGCCCCTCCACCCCCTACGAGGTGGACACCTACGCCCCCGGCACAACCACGGATACCGCGACCGCGACCGGCTACGCCTTCACGATCGCCGTTCCATGAGCGCTGTTACGCTTGGGCGTATGCGGACGCTCGTCTTGGACCCTCCGACAGCTGGGCTCGGCCAGGTGCTCGAGGGTCGGCGCCGATCGGGTCTTGATCGCCTCGACGAGGTGTGGGACGGTGTCTACCACATGGTTCCCGCGCCCTCCGGACCGCATGGCGATCTCGAAAGCCAGCTCCACGCGATTCTCAGGCCGCTTGCTCAGCAGGCGGGCCTGAAGATGGTCGGCCAGAGCAACCTCGGCGAGTCAGAACACGACTTCCGGGTACCGGACGGAGCTCTGCACCGCAGCCCTCCAGGGGGGGTGTGGAATCCGACCGCTGCGCTTGTGATCGAGATCGTCTCCCCGGGTGATGAGAGCTGGGAGAAGCTTCCCTTCTACACCGCCCACGATGTCGACGAGGTGCTGATCGTCGACCCGCAGGAGCGCTCGGTCGACTGGCTGGCGCTCGAGGACGGCGAGTATCGTCCGGTCGAGCACAGTCGGCTCCTCGATCTAGGGGCACAGGGACTGGCTGAGCAGCTGGACTGGCCGGCGATCGAGCCGGCCTGAGCCCCGACGACAGCGTCGCCGCCCTTCACATCAGCGTCCGGCCGTAACCAGTGCGCTGAGCCTAGCCCCGCCCCGCCCCCTCGAGCACCCCGGCGACGTGTGCCGACAGGCGCCGCTCGAAGGCGGCGACGGAGAAGCGCTCGGCGTTGGCGACGGCGCGTGCGGGGTCGAAGTCGAGCGCGTCGATGTCTTCGATCGCGCACGCGAAGGAGTCGACGTCGTCGAGCCTGGCGAGGCGACCGGTGACGCCGTCGATGACGGTCTCGAGCGCGCCGCCGGCGGCGGCGGCGATCACGGGCCGCCCGGCGGCCTGGGCCTCGACGGCGGTGATGCCGAACTCCTCCATGCCGGGCATCAGCACCGCGCGGGCGCTGGCGTAGAGCTCGACGAGCTCCTCGTCGGAGACGCGTCCGAGGAACTGCGCCTCGGGGTAGTCGGCCGCGAGGGCGCCATCGTGGGGGCCCGCGCCGACGATCTGGATCGGCGCGCGCGCACGGCGGGCGGCCTCGAGCGCGAGGCGCAGGCGCTTGTGGCCGAGGATCTCCGATACGACCAGCAGCGCATCGCCGGGAGTGCCGGGGGCGAAGCGGTGGGTCTCGACGGGCGGGTAGATGACGACGGAGTCGCGCCCGTAGTGGCGCTTGATCCGCTCGCGGCTGAGCTGGGAGATCGCGACGTAGGAGTCGACGCGGCGGCTGGCGGCGAGGTCCCACGCGCGGATCCGGCGCAGCTGGCGGCGCAGCAGCGGGCGCAGCAGCGGCGAGATCTCGCCGAGCGCATAAGCTTCCTCGTCCCACGCGTAGCGAAACGGCGTGTAGCAGTAGCACACGTGGATCGCGCCGTCGGGGATGCGCACGCCGTGGGCGAAGGCGCTGCTGCTGCTGAGCACGACGTCCGACTGCGCGAGCTTGAGTCGCTCGACGGCGAACGGGTAGAGCGCGAGCAGGCGCCTGAACGTGGACTGGTCGACGCCGAGGCGCTGCAGTGGCGAGGTCGTGATCGAGCGCCCGGCGAAGCGCCCGTTGGTGCCGTGCGCGTCGTGCAGCAACGTGAAGATCGGCGCCGCGGCGTAGAGCTCGGCGATCGCGGCGAACGTGCGCTCGGCGCCGCGCATGACGAGCAGGTAGTCGTGGACCAGGCTGATGCGCTCGCCCAGTGGCGCGGTGGGCGCTGGCGGCTGGCTGGGGGCGCGCTCGGCTGTCGCGACGGCGCCCCCGCGGTCGCGCACGAGGCTCGTGCTCGTCGGCATGGCCGGTTGTGGAAGAAGGGTGGAAAGGCGATCCATCGCAGGCTCCAGATGTCCAGCTACAGGCTGAACGTGCGGCAGGCTATCCCTCCGTGGCCGCACAGTTGTAAAGGGTTGGGGAAGCGCTCCTGCGCCTGAAGACCAGCCTTTTTTGGTCCGTCTCGGTGCGAGCTAGGGCGGTCTCGGGCCGTTGAAGGAGCGTGTTGGTGTGGTGTCATCCTATCGAGGTAGCCAGCAGGGAGGCTGAGGCGTCGTGAGCGTGGAGACGAAGAGCGGGGCGGAGCAGCGCCTTCAGCCGCTTGCACCTTCGCGCTCGTTCCTGGCGCTGACCGCTCGCCGCGGCGCCGTTGCGTCGGGGTTGCCGGAGGCGCGCGGGCCGGCCGCGTGCATGCGGCGGGACACGTTGTTCCGGCGGATGCTGCTGGCGGCGGATGTGCTGGCGCTGGTGGGAGCGTTCCTGCTGACGGTGGCGCTGTCGCGACGCTCGCTGCAGCTGACGTGGGCCGCGATCGCGGCGGTGCCGATCCTGGTGCTGTGCGCGAAGCTGAAAGGCCTGTATGACCGCGACGAGACGCTGCTGCGAAAGACGACGCTGGATGAGGCGCCGAAGCTGATCCAGCTGGCGACGCTGTGCGCGCTGGTGGCGTGGCTCGCCGGCGGCCTGCTCGTGGAAGGTCAGCTCGACCGCCACGAGGCGCTGTTCCTGTGGCTGGCGCTGGCCGCGCTGTTGATCCTCGCGCGCGCGAGCTCGCGCTGGATCTCGCTGCGGATCGCGCCGGCCGAGCGCTGCCTGCTGATCGGCGATGAGACCTCGGCCGCGACGATCCGCTCGCGGCTGAGCGGCCACCGCGGCATCAAGGCGGAGGTGGTGGCGCACCTGGACCTGGACAAGGTTTCCTCGTGGTCGACGGACAGCTTCTCGCTGACGCGCCTGGCGGAGATCCGCGACCTCGCGCAGACGCTCGACGTGCACCGCGCGATCATCGCGCCGCACAGCGTCGAAGGCGGCGAGATGCTGAACCTGGTGCGCACGCTGAAGGCGGTGGGGGTGCGCGTGAGCGTGCTGCCGCGGCTGCTCGAGGTGGTGGGCTCCTCGGTCGAGTTCGACGATCTGCACGGGGTGACGGTGATGGGCGTCAGGCGTTTCGAACTGACCCGCTCCTCGGCGGCGGTCAAGCGCGCGTTCGACCTCATGTGGGCGTCGCTGGGGCTGCTGGCGATCTCGCCGCTGATGATCCTCACGGCGGTGGCGATCAAGCTCGACAGTCGCGGGCCGGTGTTCTTCCGCCAGCTGCGCGTCGGCCGTTACGGCAAGCAGTTTCACATCTTCAAGTTCCGCACGATGGTCGACGACGCGGAGGCGCAGAAGGACGCCCTGCGTCACCGCAACGAAGCGCAGGAGGGGTTGTTCAAGCTCGTCGATGACCCGCGCGTGACGCGCGTCGGCCGCCTGCTGCGCAAGAGCGCGCTGGATGAGCTGCCGCAGCTGCTGAACGTGCTGCGCGGCGAGATGAGCCTCGTCGGCCCGCGGCCGCTGGTGGTCGACGAGGACGTCCGCGTCCAGGGTTGGCACCGCCGGCGCCTTGAGCTGACGCCGGGCATGACCGGCCCCTGGCAGATCCTCGGCCCCACGCGCGTGCCGCTGCGCGAGATGGTCGCGATCGACTACCTGTACGTGGCCAACTGGTCGCTGTGGACGGACATGAAGATCCTGCTGCGCACGATTCCGTGTGTGGTGGGCCGCCGCGGGCTGTGAGCGGCGACGCCCGGGCTTGCTACCGACGGCTCTTGCCGCGCCCGCCGAGAATCGCGCCTGGCTCTGGCTCGATCCTCTCGGGCGACAGCTTCGTGTTTTTGGGAGACGCGATGGCGTTCATCTTCGATAGACCCTCGTGGCGCCGGTCACCACACTCCTGCTTTAGCGCGCCTACCTCCAACCCCTAAACTGGAGGGATGATGCCGCTAGTCGAGCAAGCGATCCACGAGAACGACTACGTCGAGCTCACCCAACCCGTCGACAAGGTCGAGGGAACGGGGCAGTGGCCAGCCGGGACCAGGGGCACCGTCGTCGCCGAGCACGACCAGCACAAGATGATCGAGATCTCGGACGACCACGGCGTCGCGCTGGACTTCATCTCTCAGCCCGAGGACCAGCTCAAGCTCGTCAGCAAGCACAGCTGAGCGAGGGTCCCTCGCGCGAGGTCGTGCGGAGGGGAGTTTCAGTGGTGGGTGAGGGTGTCTCTCCCGAGAGCTTGAGCTATGAGCGCGAGGTCGTGCCCGTTGTGGAGGTGGCGGGCGTGCTCGCGTAGGTCGAAGGCCGCGTTCATGGCGGCGACGAGGTCCGCGGCGTGGGCGTCAACCTCGACCTTGCCCCTTTCGTGCTCTGTGAGCCAGTGCGCGACGTCCGGCCAGTGCCATAGGCGGGTCTTGTGGTCTGCGTATGTGACTGGTGGCGGGAAGCCTCCAGGCCCGCGCTCGTTGGTGAAAAGCAGCCTGATGTACTCGCGTGAGAGTCCGCTGCGCTTGGCGATGGCAGCCATTGTGACGAGCTCGTCGGGCTCGATGCGCACGATCTGCAGACCTGGCACTGCGGAGGTGACGTCTGCGATCGCGCTTGCCAGCGCCCCGCCAAAGCTATCGGCCTCGCGATCGAACGCCCCGTACTGAGCACCATCGCGCACGCCGAACAGGGCGTCGTCGCAGCCGGCCTCATACAACGAGTCGAGCTGCTCGTCGTTCAGCGCACTGGCGCCGCTGAAGAAGAGCGTAAAGCTGTGGATCGTTGGTTTGGTGGTCACGCTCATTTGCTTTTCTGCTGTTTTACGATGTTTGGTGCACCTGCGTTGTGGTCGCATTTCTTGACGGCCTCGCGAACGCGCTTTGCTATGTCGCCTGGCCGTCGTGGTGTGCTCCAGATCGCGATCTCGCAGCCGGAGCCGCAGGACATGGTTCCCCAACGGTGCCCCGCTCCTTCGGATCTGCGTGCTTTCCAGCCGGCACGTTCAGCATCGTTGATCGCCTTGCGAATGTCCTTGTCTGGGTGTCTGTCTTTGTTCGCCATCAGCCTAGCAACTTGTTGGAGGTTGTCAACACAGACGGGACGAGCGAGATGACGGCATGAGTTCCCGAGAATGCCCGCGCTGCTCGCGCGGAGTGTCGATCGGACGAACGTCGGCGTACGAGCTCGCACCAATCCCAGGGGTCGAGGGGGGAGATCTTCATCGCCCTCGGAGGCTACGCACGCCTTGCGATGGTTCTCTCGATCGAGCAATCGACCCCTGCTCCTACATCGAGGCGCTCGGCGGTCACCTGGAGATCGCCGCCGTGTTCGGGGACGAGCGCATACCCGTAGCCGTCGGCCCAGGCGAGGGCGAGGGTAGCGCTGCGCCCCAACCCAGCTCGTCTAAAACTCTTTTGAGAACTTCTTAGACGTGTCTTGTGGCGGCCGCCCCCGCCGCGGCCGCTGCGCGGCGTCGAATGGATGAATGCGCTGAATGAAGGCGGCGAACTGCGGGACGGTGAAGTCGAGCTCGGTGTCGACGCGGCTGTAGATGAGTCCCTTCTTGAGCAGGCCGTCGCGGCGGACGGAGGCGGTTTTGACGGTGAGCCCCATGCGTGCGGCGATGTCTGAGGAGCGGTGGCTGGCGGGCCCGAGGTCGGCCATGGCGGCCATGTAGATGCGCTCGGCTTCGGTGGCGGTGTCGTAGCGGTCTCTGAAGAACCGCCGGTCGAGTTCGTCGGTGACGAGCTCGTGCGCGGCGAGCGCGTCCTGCATGCCGATGGGGCTGCTGTCGGCCTCGTTCCAGACGGCCTCTCCCCACTGCTGCAGGAAGTAGGGGTAGCCGTGGGACTGCTCGAGGATGTAGGCAAGCGCGTCGGGCGCGTAGGCGACGTTCTGGCGGGACGCGGGCACGGCGAGCGCCTTGGCGGCCTGCGGTGTCGCGAGGCTGTCGATGGTGCGGAACGTGAACAGCCGCTCGGCGTAGAGCTTGTCCTCCTTGAGCATCAGCGGCAGCTGCGGCAGGCCGGCGCCGGCGATCAGCACGGGCAGCACCTCCTGGCTGATCTGGTGGATCGCCTTGGACAGCAGGCCGAGATCGGCGCGGCTGAGGAACTGCATCTCGTCGAGCAGCAGCAGCACGCCTTCGCCGTGCTCGCTGGCGGCGCGGCCGACCTCGCCGAGGAGCTCGACGATGTCCACCTCGGGGTCGCCGGAGTCGGCGACGCCCTTGACGGCGTCGAAGTCGATGTTGAAGCGCCAGTGGCCGTCCTCGCCGAGCGTCAGCGTGAACGCCTTCAGCACACCGAACGCGCGGCGCATCGCCTCCCCCGCCTTCCAGCGCTTGTCGAGGTCGCGCAGCGCGCGGTGGCAGAGCTTGGCGACGATCCGCGGCAGCTGCTCGCCCTCGTCGCACTCGACCACGCCCGAGGTGATCCAGCGCTGCTCGCGAGCGATGTAGTTGAACTCGCGGAGCATCACGGTCTTCCCCACGCCGCGAACGCCGTCGAGAATCATGCTGCGGGCGTGGACCCCTTTCCCCAGCCGGCCGAGAGCGACGGTGAACGTGTCCAGTTCCTCCTCACGGCCCGCCAGCACCGGCGGCCGCGAGCCGGCGGCGGGTATGTAGGGGTTGGTTTCCGGGTTCACGCGGGGCCGGCCTCAAAGCCTCTAAAAGGATCTCAAGCAAATTTTAGACCCCACGCTCGAGCCCCCGCAACGACCCCAAACCAGCATGTCTCAAACTCTTTTGAGAACTTCTTAGACGTGTGTGAGCCGCGCCCGCTTCCTAAAACAGGATGCGACCCGTAGGACGCGATCCCGTAGTCGATCATGAAGGTCTCGGGGAGGTTGGCGGTGTCGCCAAGCGGGATGGAGATATGCCTGACGGCGCCGAGGATCTCGTCATACCGAGTGAGGGTGTCGTTCAGGAGGCGTACGGCACGACGACGCGCGCGTCCGTCGGTTCGGTGTCGTCGCCACTGGCCTCCCCATCGCTCCTTGAGCGCGATCGCGAAGACCGCCTCGGCCAGCTCGAAGCGAAGCAGCTCGCTGGTCGCGACGGATACGCCGTCCTCATCTATCCGCTTGAGGAAGGCACGGCATACGCCATGGAGTGGTTGAGTGGCGATCAGCGCCTCAACCACGAAGCTGGTGTCGAGCGCCATTGGGTTCGGGAGGAGCAGCTCCTGCGCCTCAAGGGCAAAGACGCCACGCGTGGCGGGCTTGCGGCCGCCTGGGGGAGTCATGGAACTACCGTCGGCCGTACATGTCAGGCGTGACGCGGACCTTGACCCGGAGTCCCTCAGTAGCGCGCTCGAGGGCTGCGCGTCTTTCCTCGGGCGTGTTGTACTTCGGGGGGCGCGTCAGCTCAGCCAATCTCTCGGGGCTGAGAGGCTGGGGCTTCCCGTTGGTCCGCGTTTTCGCCATGGCCTTCATGATGCTACCTCTCCTCCTGGTCGTCAAAAGACGAGCGGGATCGATCGCTTGTCAAGCACCATAGGTTGGCCTTGGGATGGAACACGCGATCCGACCGCTCGGATCTCCCCGAGGCGCCCGCCGATCAGCCACGCACGTGACCGCGTCGAAGTCGATGTTGAAGCGCCAGTGCCCGTCCTCGCCGAGCGTCAGCGTGAACGCCTTGAGCACGCCGAACGCGCGCCGCATCGCCTCCCCCGCCTTCCAGCGCTTGTCGAGGTCGCGCAGCGCGCGGTGGCAGAGCTTGGCGACGATCCGCGGCAGCTGCTCGCCCTCGTCGCACTCGACCACACCCGAGGTGATCCAGCGGTGCTCGCGAGCGATGTAGTTGAACTCGCGGAGCATCACGGTCTTCCCCACGCCGCGAACGCCGTCGAGAATGATGCTGCGGGCGTGGATCCCTTTCCCGAGCCGGCCGAGAGCGACGGTGAACGTGTCCAGTTCCTCCTCACGGCCCGCCAGCACGGGTGGCCGCGAGCCGGCGGCGGGTATGTAGGGGTTGGTTTCCGGGTTCACGCGGGACCGGCCTCAAAGCCTCTAAAAGGATCTCAAGCAAATTTTAGACCCGATGCTCGAGCCCCACAAAGACCCCCACCAGCCGGTCTAAAACTCTTTTGAGAACTCCTTAGACGCGTCCCGTCTGCTTCGGAGCTCGAGCTGTCGCCGGCGTGGCGCGCGTCGCGGGCTTGCTACGGACGGCTCTTGCCGCGCCCGCCGAGAATCGCGCCTGGCTCAGGCTTGATCATCGCGGTGATCACGCCCGATTCGGGCTTGACCGGCGTAGTGCTCGGGGCAGGTGAGGCTGGCTTGGCGGACATCGATCTCATGCTAGCGCGAGCTGCAGCCCCCACAGAAGGACCTCGGCGATTATCGCCGCCGACGCGAGCGTGAACACTCGCCCGAGCAACTCGTGAGCAGAGCTCCGGTTCGTGCGCGCAGATCACGGACCGCAGCATGCTGTTCGTTCAGCGCGGCACGCGCGATGCTGAACGCGATGCGCGCGATCTCTGGCCGGTGTACTTCTGGTTCTGAGCGTGCTCCGTGCATGTCGCTCGCATGCTGCGTGTGGCTTGGGACATTTCTCTCGGGCGAGAGCTGCGAGCTTTTGGGAGACGCGATGGCGCTCGGCTTCGATAGGACCCCCCAACCAGCCCGTCTAAAACTCTTTTGAGAACTCCTTAGACGCCGCGCGAGCGTCGATGCGCGCCGTGGCGCTCAGCCTTCCTCGACTCCGTAAGGACCTGTGCGCTCGTCAGCGCGAGGAGCAGGTCATCGGGCGCGAGCATCGCCGCGCGCACCGTACGCGAGCTCGCTGATGAACCGGCTCACCCGCACGGTCTCCTCGAGACGCTCCTCCGGGGTCCTCTGACGGTCGCGCGCAGCCCGGGCGCGGTTCGCACGCTCCCAGGCTGAGGCTTGATCGTCGCGCGGATCGCTTCTGGTGCTGAGCGCTCTTCGTGCATGTCGCTCGCATGCTTCGTGTGGTTTGGGACATCTCTGTCGGGCGACTGCTGCGTGTCTTTGGGAGACACGATGGCGTGCGGCTTCGATAAGCCGTCGTGGCGCCGGTCACCACACCTCTGGCGCTCGCTGGACGCCGCGCCCAGCTGCCGACCGTCGTGGGTACGGGACGAGCGTCGTGAGGCCGAGCTTGATCCAACGGTCACGAGCTCCCCTTGGACACAAGTCGAGAAGCACGCAACGAATTTGTCACATCCTCTCATGGCGACGGCGCGGGGGAGGAGTAGCTTCACTGGCGAGAGAAACGGGAACGGGGTTACATAGCCGAGAGGAGGGGCTGCCTATAAACCCACAGATGGGAGCAGGAAGCATGACTGGTGAGCGATATTCGAGCAGCGAGGACCTTCTGGATCGAGACGACGACGGCTCGGGCGAGACACGATTTGGGCGAGCGTCGGAATCGAGCGCGACGAGCGCGATCATGGGCGTGGCGATGGTCGGCCTGCTCGGCGGCGGTCCGCGGCTGGCGATACGCGCGGCGCGCGTCGTCTTGGCCGACGGCTACGGCGCGCGGGCGCGATCGCGTGACGGCCGGCTGCGCGGCCGCATCCGCCACCGCGGCGACTGATCCCAACGACGGCCTCGTACAAGGATGAACTCGACTTCTAGAGGGGGTGTTGGATGGCGCCTGCCGTTGGCGGTATGAAGACGGACATGCACCTGCCGCCGATCGCCTCGCGCGCCGAGGCGGCGGACGAGCAGATGACACAGCTGGTGTCGCAGGCAGTCAGGCGCGCGAAGGAGGGCGATCGCGAGGCTCTCGGGTTCCTGTATACCCGCTACGCGGACAACGTGTTCGGCTACGTGCGCAGCATCCTGCACGACCCTCACGACGCCGAAGACGTGACCCAGCAGGTGTTCGCGAAGCTGCTCCACGTGATCGGCAAATACGAGGAGCGCGACGTGCCGTTCTTCGCGTGGGTCCTGCGCGTGGCCCGCAATCTCGCGGTCGACCACATG